>CAWBSZ010000001.1:0-254471 GCA_963791655.1 uncultured Chloroflexia bacterium
ATCTGCAATGAGGCCCTTAGCGGCGTCACTGTCGCGCCATGTCGCTTTATCTCCCTGTTCATCGCCCTCTCTGACGCCCCCCTTTATACTAAGGGAAACAGGCCAGGAGGGTGGTAAATGACTTACGAAATGAGCAGGTTTTGCCCTCACAAGTGGATCTGGTTCACTTTTGGTGATGCAAGCCCATCAGCAGCGTCTCTTGAAAACTTTGATCCGCTCCAGAAGCGGTTTCTAAATGCTTGCTCATAGCTCTGCACTATCAGAATCACCAAAAGTGAGCCAGACTCGAATCGTGAGCAGCACACCCATTGATACCCTGAAAAGCCGCTCCACAAGCGACCGTCTCGACGCCGTTTTTGTCAATTTGGTGGCACGTGATAGACTGATGTGGAAGTTCTAAATGGCATTCTACATCGAAAGGAAAAGAAATCATGACAACGTATCCAGTCGTGCGTATCTCCAGGGGGCACTTCCCGCCCACACAGTACGACGAAGTTCGCCGGTTCGACGAGGCGTCAGCCGAACCATTGGTTCCTGCGATTAAGCAACTGCGCGGCCTTCTGTATTATCATGTCGCCGTTGATCCGGTCACCAATACCGTCGTCAATGTAAGCATCTGGACCGATCTCGACGCCGCCAAGCAGATGGACACGCTGGCACCGATACTCGCCTTGCTTCCTGATGCTGAACGGATAGGCGTGCAATTCGATCCCACCGCGAATTATGAGCCATTGTGGACCATCCACGCTTCTGAGCTGGGAAGGCCCCCTGATTCTTCCAATCCATCTCAAGAATAGTCTCTGGGTCAACCTCAGTCTTCTCTCTTCCACCGTGAATTTCCAACCGTGGAATGCGAGAATACGCTTCAGGAGCCATGTACTCAGACGCTACATGGCCCCTGCTCATGATTTGGATTTGGTTCACTTTTGGTGATAGAGCCAAGTGTGATAAAATAGAGAACACGTGTTCTTTCACCATTTCTTCTCATGGAGTGTTTCCCAACCCAGATGTCCATCATTCCCTTGTTTGCCTTGCCTTCGGGCATTGAAATAACCGCATGCTCTCCTCAAGAAGGAGTACTGTGTGTGTCTCTGCTTTCTACGCAGTCCAGTTCTCCTTGTCCCTTCTGTGGCACTGCCGCTACACGTATTCATAGTCACTATCAACGCAGACTGACCGATCTGCCCAGTACTGGGCAGCCTGTGCGCTTTCAACTCTCGGTGCGGAAATTTTTCTGCGATGAGTCCACTTGCCCACGAAAAATCTTTACAGAGCGACTGGCCCCCTTTGTTGCTCCCAGCGCGCGTGTGACTGCACGGCTCTTTCAACTGGTACAGATCATTGGTCTGGCGACCGGTGGAAGGCTAGGCCAACGTGTCACAGATCGTATGGGTATTCAGACGAGCAGGTTCACCATTCTTCGACGTATCATGGCGCTGCCTACCGAGCCAGTTGGTCATGTCACCCACATTGGCATCGATGATTTCTCGTTCAGACGTGGACGCAAGTTCGGGACCATCGTGGTAGATCTGCAAACTCATAAGATACTCGACGTGCTGCCAGATCGGACGGCAGACACTTCAGCCGCTTGGATGGCAGCGCACCCGGAAATTGAGTTGGTAAGTCGAGATCGAGGAGGAGATTATGCTGCTGCCGCCAGGAAAGCGGTTCCAGCAGCCATGCAAACGGCAGATCGGTTCCATCTGCTTAAAAACCTTGGTGAGGCTCTAGAGGGCGTATTAGCACGCCATCTCGCGGCTCATCGCAAACGCCAGACAGAAACAGCAAGAGTCTCCCTCATCCAGAGTCCGCAGCCTGGGGAACCGCCGAAAGAGCTTCCAAAGAGTAGTGCGCTCAGTCAGGCAAAACGGGAGCAACGCCAAGCTCAATACCAACATATGGTAGCCCTCCGCGAACAAGGTTTTTCGCAAACCGCCATCGCTCAGCAGGTAGGGATCGGTCATGCGACCGTTTCGCGCTGGTTAAGCAATGGCACGTTTCCCGAACAAAAGCCGCGCCCTCGATCCGCCAGCGTTGATCCCCATCTGCCCCAACTCGTCCAACGATGGAAAACTGGCAGTTCCACCGTTGCGGAGTTGCACCGGGAACTGGTAGCCGCTGGGTACTCGCATCAGTATAACTCAGTGTATAGGCGGCTTGCTCGTTCCTTTCCAGAGGGGCCGAAGAAGAGATATACTCGTTCCCTTGCAAAAGAACAGAAAAAACAAGGCGCAACTGATCCACTTCCACGACCTCCTGTTCTTGCACGGCAGGCAATGTTTCTTTTTCTTCGTCGGCTTGAAGAACTCTCGGCTGAAGAACAAGAGACGCTGGCTCTGCTTCGATCTCTGCATCCAGAAGTCGATCAAGCATATGAGTTCGTCCAGCAATTTGCTCAGATGCTTCGCACGCTTACGGGCGAGCTGCTTGATGATTGGCTCGTCAGTGCGAGAGCCAGCAATATCCGGGAGTTGCAGGGGTTTGTGATCGGAGTGAAACAGGACAAAGCAGCTGTGACGGCAGGACTCACGCTTCCTCAAAACAACGATCATGTTGCATAATGCACCTCGTTGCTCGGATCACTATCATTTCAACTCGGTCGGTCGTTGTTGATCCACCTCTTGAGGTGGGAAGAGAGATGACCTACGATCATTGTAACATATTCCCACAATGCGCCCCTGCCGATACCTGCGCCAGATCGTTTGAGCCGTGACGCCGTGACGTTGCGCCAGTTCTTCGGCTGTCAGCATGCCTTGGGCACGCAAGCGTGCATAGCGATCAGGCAGACCGTGATGTCGACGCAACTGGCACACATGCATGCTCTCAAAGAGCAAGCCGTCAAAGGTGCGGTAGCCTTGCTGATTGAGTTGCTCAGCGACTTGGGCATCGGTATACTCATCGAGCAAACGATCGATGGCTTCCAGCGTCGCCGGTGCTGTCAAGCGCGACTGGGCGAACGGAGGGGGAAGCGCAACCGTGATGGTCTGCGTTGCTCCCCCCTTAAAGCGAATATGCGCGATAATCTGATCAGCTTTGTGGACGGTTACATCTTCAATCAGGAGACGAAGCGTTTGTTTGCGTTGGCGCACGGTGGTCTTGGGATCATTCCAGAACTGGCGAAAGCGTTCTGGAACCTCCTCGATCTCGGCACGCTCTTGCTTGCTCACTTGATGCTGATCGCTTCGGTTGTGCTGCTCTTCGATGGCTCGGGCTTCTTGCAACTCACGCAGCTTAGCATTCCACTCCGCTTCTAAGATGGTCGCGACGAGGCGATTGTCTGGATCCACTTTCAAGTAGCGGCGTTGCGCGAGATCGGCTTCATATTGCGCGCGTTCAACTTGCAGATGCCGTAAGTGCTGGGCTTCTGCCGCTCGGTTCACGATCTCGTCTTGCACTACAATCGTTAATGCTAATGCTTCTGGAGTTATCCGCTCTGCCAGTAGTGCTCCAATCGCTCGATCCAGGTCAGACCCAGGAATGCGTTGACAAGGAGGCTCTCCCTGTTGAATCTGTTTGTGCTGACAGAGATAATCGGGCATGATGCGCTGACCGCCGCGCTGATGATAGCGCACCGTCATTCGTTCTCCGCACTTGCCGCAGATGATGAGTCCTTGTAAAAGCGCCGGTCCTTCCCGGGGTGGAGACAAGCGCTCGGGAGCATACGCTTGACTATTCACTGCCAGTTGTGCCTCGTTTCTCTCGTAGTCCTCCCAAGTAATGTACCCTACATGCGCATTCTTCACAAGGGCAAACCACTCTGAGCGAGGCACATCGACAATATGTACCTTGCCATCAGCGGTTTTCGTGGAACGTGTGCGTCCAAAGACATAGGCTCCTGCATAGGCTGGATGATGCAGAACCCGCAAGACATCATGGTGTTCGATCTCTCCCCACACAATTTCTCCTTGATGCGGTCCGCACCGAACCCGCCTGGGAAAGAGCAGATGCTCTTGGTGGAAGTGGCGAACGGTCGTAAAAGCCGATCCAGTGTGCTCAAAGCGGTGAAAGACCTCGCGAATGGTGGCCTGCACCTGCAAGTTCGGGTCAAGAACAACGGTCTCGCTTTCGGTGTAACACAACCCCATGGGCAAGACCAGTTTGAGGGCTCCACGTCGTGCTTTGTTGAGGATTCCCCCTTGTAGACGGGCACGCAGCACAAACAGCTCCGCCTCTGACATGGTGCCTTTCAACCCGAGCAAAAGGCGATCATTGAACGTAGAGGGATCATAGAGCCCCTCTTCATCCAAAATCAAGGTGTGGGTGAGCGCACAAATCTCCAGCAGATGATGCCAATCGCTGGAGTTACGCGCCAAGCGAGAGACCTCCAGCCCCAAGACCAGCCCGACTTGCCCGAGTCCGACTTCAGCCACGAGTCTTTGGAATCCAAGACGGTCAACCGTTGAGGCACCTGAGTGGCCCAGATCTTGGTCAATCACGACAATGCGCTCGTCGGCCCATCCCAACGCGCGAGCTCGCTCACGCAACGCATATTGGCGGAAGGTACTTTCCGTATTCTCTAACACTTGTTGCAACGTACTTTGACGGACATACAAACATGCGAGCCTGGTAAGATGATGAGCGGTTACCTGCTGAACCATATCAGTGTCCCTCCTGACCGTGTGTCTGCTTCTGCCGGAGTAGCTGTGCGAGCTGCTGTAAGTCACTAAAACGTAGCACAGCTTTGCCAGCAGCAACAACCAGAAAAGGATCAGGCAGGGCGAGGCTCGTCCAAGCCTGAGGCAGGGAGCGAACCTGATGGGTCTGCGGATCAGAAAAGAACACCCGCTCTTCTCCCCAGGCAAAACGCTGGGACAGTAAAAGAAAGGTTTGCCCACACAGAGGATGAAAGGGATGGGTAATGGTAAAGCTATGCTCACCATTCGTGTGATCAGGTGTAGTTGACAGTTCGTTCAAATGGGCAAGTAGAAGGACAAGTGAACAAGCTCAAGCTGATTAAACGGATGGGATATGGTCGAGCCAGCTTTGCTCTTCTACGCCAGCGCGTACTGCATGCGTTATGAAGAAACTCACAAATTGAAGAGAGTATCTCAAGAAGATGTATAATACTCTATGGACCTCTGTGAGAGGAGTCTCCTGTTTGGAAAGTATCACTCGATGCCTCTTGTCTAGCAACTTATGAGAAGTTGGAGGAGTTTTCATGCAAGAAAGTGAGATTGGCGAGTATATTCGCACTCAAACGCTACCGAGCGCAGCAATGGTAAAAAAAGCAAAAATCCTTGTCATCAAGGCACTTCGTTCTAACGTTGTAAACGAAGGTGATTATCTCTCAACAGAAAAAATACTTGTCTCTGTCGTTGATGCTTTGCAGAGAGATCGTGATGTAGCTCAAAGCCCTCTTCATGATCCAGAGGAATTTGAATACATACACCCTTCTCTCAAACAAATCCAACTAGAGATTGCGACGAGAGAGGCATTGCAACTGCTACACGCTTCAGGAGAACTTATCGTCAATGGTTCCTTTGATAGAGGAATGATAAGATCGGCTATAACACTACACGGGAAACTTCGTACAATAACTGTCGATGGTCCTTTGAAGCCGTCTGTACATGGTCAATATAAGTTGAGCACGTTGTTTCAAGGGAACCAAGAATACTTAGAGTAGTGGATGGAAGCTGGGTCAGAAGGGAATTAGGTTATCTCTTCATAAACCAGAGAAAAGGGACAACCTGGTTTCTTTCTGAAGAAACTCACAAACTGTACAGGTTTCACCAAAGTTGTGTAAGACCCCGCTCAGAACATGTTCAGAACACGCATATTTACCCTGTTCTGAACATGTTCTGAGCGCGTCGTCTCCTCCTTGTCATCTCACCCTGTGGAGAGAGATGCTGTGTGATTTCGTTCCTTGTATTTCTGTTTATGTTCTGGTTACAAACTGGTCATGTTCTGCGAGCGGGCATATTCTGCTTGCTACAGAAGCAGGGGAGAGAATTGGTTTACAGTTCTGATGCGGTGCTCTATGGAGATGGGGATATTATGTAGAAAGCGCACAAAGTCTCATTTGTCCTGTCTTCTGTAACGGTTCCTTTCACAACTACGTATAAACAGCATGTATTGTATTTAAGAATGATGGGAGATAGGTGTGAAGCAAACGACGCCGCGTGTACGCAACCCGGCCGACTACGGCTACCCTTCGTCCGATATTGTGGCCCTTTCAGTAAAAGCGTTAGAGATAACGCGCCGCTTGACGGAACAGTATGGTGAGTCTCGTTGGTCAAGCAAAAATCCTATGAGTATGCTCGTAGACATTCTTCTTTCACATCGCACACGCGACGAACAAACGGCTGCCGGTTATGATAACCTGCTGAAACGCTTTGGCTCATGGGAGGGAGTACGTGATGCACCTGTCAACGAAGTACAGGACGCCATTGCCAATGTCAACTTCCCCGAGGTCAAAGCTCCCCGTATCCAGGCCATTATGCGCCAGATCACAGAGGAACGTGGAAAGCTTGATCTGGACTTTTTATGTGAACTTCCAGTAGATGAAGCGGCGGCATGGCTCAATCGCTTCGATGGAGTTGGTCCGAAAACGACTGCATGTGTGCTGCTGTTCTCGTGCAGGTTACCCCTATTGCCAGTTGATGTGCACGTCCACAGAACCACTGGGCGTATAGGGCTGATCGGGAAAAAAGTGACTGCTGATAATGCTCATCCTCTCTTACAGGCCCTACTTCCGCAGGACGCTCGTACTATTTATAACTTCCATAAGGGCTTGTTACGACACGGCCAGCGTGTCTGCGTCTATGAACGTCCCCGCTGTAATCAGTGCATGTTAACAAACCTTTGTGACTATTATAAAACAGTGGTGAAACCGGAATAAGAACTGCTGAGGAAGGCAGGTGCATCTCTATGGCAAGACCTGTGTTGATAATTGTCAATGGGCTTCCAGGCTCTGGAAAAACAACATTGGCAAAACGGCTCTCTACAGATGTGAGGCTTCCAGTCTTTTCAAGAGATGGCATATACGAGACACTTTACGACGCTTTGGAATGTCAAAATAATTGCGTTCCCCCTTCACTAGGTCATGCTACGTTTACGTTTCTTTACTCCATCGCTGGTTCTCTCTTAGCGGTAGGTCAATCATTGATTGTCGAGGGATTTTTTGGGCGGCCAGAGTTGAGAAGTGCCGAGTTCCTCCAACTACAACAAGTTCACGATTTCGAGCCATTCCAAATTCTGTGCAAGGCTGATGGTGTTGTCCTCGTGGAACGCTTTCTTGCGCGTACTCAGTCTGTAGAACGACACGCAGGTCATAGTCAGAGTGATTTGGAATGGCTCGAACAAAACCAAACGCGTCTATTACAAGGGCTGCTTTCACCTCTTGCCGTGCAAGGTCAGCTTATTGAAGTAGATACCACAACGCCTCACAGTTTTGAGTATGCGAACGTACTTAGTCGAGTTCAGGCAGCTCTCACTAACATGTATAGAACTTGATCGTGTCGCGCCCTTCGCTTATATCCGACCCTGAGGACCTGCACTTTTATCAGCATATCGCTGGGCGTAGGCTCCAATAATCGGTAGCTTAAAGTACTTGCTTTGATACGCCATAATCGACATCGCAATCCAGCCTACAACTCCGGCCAGCGTGACAAGGTTCCAGAGGATTGGTAACAGCGTATCGGTAACTGGATCATTGATACTATAGTAAAACACTTGGAGCACAATTCTGAGTACCGTTACACTGCCAAAGAAAAGCAGCGATTGCATCGCGTGAAAACTCACAAAATGATCGCGTTTCCTGATTACAAGGCAGATAATCGCTCCAATCCACACAAATGCATAGCTAAGTGCCGCTACAACATTCGAGGAAAGATTTGTCGCTACTCCTGTTAGAGGCGTTGGTTGTTGATATCCCGGTGCGCCATATTGTGAATTATATCCTGGTTGTTGACCATACCCTGTTGGCTGTTGATACCCTTGTGGTTGTCCATAGTTTGGCTGCTGATAATTCGGCGGCTGCCCGTACACAGGTGCTTGTCCATTTTGTGGAGCACTATATGGGTCACTTGGTTGCTGTGGCACTGGCTGATAATTGCTATATTGTCCTCCTGCTTGCGGGTATTGTTGTTGTGGATTTACTTCTGGTTCCTGGTAACTCATAATAAATTATTCCTTTGCATAAGTATTTTTTCAGATCGTTCACTAACTGCTCTTAGTATACTTGAACGTGCCAGGAAAAACTGTTATTTTCCTCTCAAAATAACTGTGAGTTGCTCAATAGAGAGGCCTTTGCGGTCTCCTTGTATGCTCTTATTGACATCTTGTACACAATAGAAGAGAATTGCTTTGATGAAATGCACTAGGTAAACAGACAATGAGAAGGATTGAAAATGACAGTCTTTGTATCACTATTTCGTGGCATCAATGTTGGTGGAAATCATCCTGTAAAAATGACAGAGCTTAAAGCACTTCATGAGTTGCTAGGATTGAGGAACGTCGTCACCTACATACAAAGCGGGAATGTTGTCTTTACCAGTGATGATGCCAACGTGCCACAACTTCAAAGCGGGATCGAGAAAGCCTTTGAAGAACGGTTTGGTTTTCGTGCATCTGTCCTGGTTCGTTCTGCCTCAGATATACACGAAACCATCGCGAAAAATCCATTTCAGGGTCAACTCGACAAAGAGTCGAAGTGGGTTGCCGTGCTTTTTCTCGCGACACAGCCTGATAGCGCGGCGCAGTCAGCCCTTCTCGACACATATACTGGTCCCGAAGAAATTTTCATCCTCGGCAAAGAGGTCTTTATCTACTATCCAGAAGGCATGGGACGCTCGAAACTCACGCACACACTTCTTGAGAAAAAGCTGAAAACAGGTGGTACCGTCAGAAATTGGAATACCATTCTCAAATTGCAAGAACTCGCTGTATCTCTTTCAGCGTGATTGCCCATGACTCAGACGTGGGATCAATCACGACAAAATGGTCTGCCCCCGGGAGTTCGATCAAGGTAACATCATCGCCAGCTTCTTGCGCTTTCCGTGCGTAGAACTGACTCACGTCGAATGGCACGTTGTTATCTCGCGTGCCATGAATGAGGACTTGTGGCACACCAAATGGCAACAAAGCCGCTGGCGAAGCCGTGGCATAGCGTTCAGGCACCGCCTGCGGTTCTCCACCCAGTAGTTCCACTGCCGCGTCTCTTCCAAGACCAAGTTGCGCAACATACTCAAGATCGGCGCAACCCGCAAGACTTATCACGCCTGTAACCTTCAACGGGTTTTGGGCCATCAACTCCCCAGCCTCGATACGATGTCTTGCCGCGACCCATAGGGCGAGATGTCCTCCGGCTGAATGTCCTACTGTCACAATCCGTTCTTCATCTATGGGATACTGTGCCGCGAGTGTGCGCATATAATCGGTTGCGAGAGCTATATCGAGCATGGTTGCGGGCCAGCCACCATTGTTGTTGCCAACCCGCCGATATTCGATATTCCATGCCGCAATACCATGTTGTGCCAGGTCTCGTGCTAAGCGTCTCATCAGAGAGAGGTTATATGCTGAACGCCAGAACCCACCATGAATTAGGATCACAACAGGTGCTTTGCTCTGCTTGCCGTACGCTACATAGAGTTCGCCATATTGAAACGGTTTTTGTCCATACTGTATGCGTATGCCATTGTCGCGTCCCAAAAGACGACGTGATATCTGTCTCAGACGTTCAAGAACGCCCATAGTGCTGCCTCCAAACAATGCCTGGCCTTACCTCACTAAAATGCGTCGCTACCAGCTATCCATGCTTGTGTCTTAGAAAACAAGATATCGAATACGCCATGCAAATCCTCTGGGATGACTTGTCCAGGCTGTTTGGCAGCCCATGAGGTAGGCCGATAGCCAAAGAGCAGTTGCGTGAAGACCTGTTGACTCATGGTAACTTGTCGTGCCGCATGTGCACTACTCGTCATCGGGTCGAGCAAATGAATGCCAACGGCATCCGCTCCAAACAAAAACGGCACATCTTCTATCGTTACGGCAAGTACACCCGAACGGATAGGGCTATTCCGTTGCCATCGCTCGTTCCATAGCGGAAGCAGTGCATTAACAAGTGTTGGCAAATGTGCTGTTCGCGCCATCCAGTCGGCATCGGGCGTGTGCGTCGCCTGACTTTTCAAGGAGAGATGATCAGACAAAAGATAAAACGTTGCGGAGTCAGTGGGAAGAGGCCATGCGATATCTACGCTATTCTCGGCACCACCGCGCTCTGTGGTCAACGCTACGTGCTGCTGTAAAAGCGCGAGTGTGGCATGCCAATCATTCGCGGCAACCTCATACGCCACCAGCTTTTCAGGCCTTTTGTTCAGCATCAGATAGCCTTGCACAACACCCTTTTTGTCAATCGCGAGATAGGGCTTCATGCCTCCTCGCTCATGAAATAGGCGTTCTTGAAATGCTTGATCGCGCTCGAAACTTCCTGCATACGAGCTATAGTGCCGTTGATAGAGTCCAAACAGGACGGGAATATCCTCAAACGTTGCCTGGCGCACCGTATAAGGACTACGTGGTTGAGCCAGGATCGTCTTGCTTTCAATTGTATGGACGATGGTATCGAATACGTCGATAAACCCGAAACGATGATAGAAATCCGCGATCCCATCCAGGAGTAACAGGGCGTGTTTTTGTTGCTGTGCATATCGAACTGCATCTTGCAGTAATACAGCCGCCACACCTTGATTACGGTGTTCCGCCGCCGTGACGACCCCACCAATACATGCCGTAAGCAAACGTGACGAACCGATGCGCAGTATACGTGCATCAACATGGCAACCACCCAGTAACGTGTTTCCAAGAAAGGCACCACGCAATTGATGCGGCTGAAATGTTGGGTTGTTCTCAACAAACCTACGCCGTTGCGGTAGTGCTACTTCCGCGTTCAGATGAGGGCTAAATGTTTGTATAGCTAAGAGTGAATAGGCGTCTCGTTCCTCAGTAGTTTCCAACGGGCGAATCTTAAAATCAGGTGCATCGGCATGTCTTGACTGCATACATCATCCTCGCTAACGATAAAAATATTCCTTGCATGCACTATAGCACATCGTTGATGGCTATAGATAAAATCTCCATTTTTATCATGCTCTATGTTTTATTATAACCATAAAACCCCCGGTAGGGGCGCAATGAATTGCTGCCCCTACCGGACGATGGATATGTCTATGCTTGAGTTTGTACTAAGTCCTTCGAGGTGTTACTATAAACATTGTATGCTCGACAGTGACTAGCATACGACGTAGAGTAAAATCATGGTTTCACGAGAAACTGTGACCTATTTTGTAAAAAGGAATGAACAAACATGCCAAACGCAGAACGCCGCGCCCAGGTGTCATGGGAAGGCGACCTTATCAAGGGTCATGGAGCAATCGTTAGCACCAGCAGTGGCGCGTTACAAAATTTACCCGTAACGTGGGCATCCCGTACGGAGCGACCTGATGGCAAGACAAGCCCGGAAGAGTTGATCGCCGCAGCCCATGCCGAATGTTATGCCATGGGTTTGGCACATGGTCTGGCCCAAAGCGGCACGCCTGCCACGAAACTAGACGTAAACGCTGTTTGCACCCTGGAATTGAGCGCCAGCGGTCTCAAAATTCAGAGCATGGACCTCACTGTGAATGGGAATGTGCCAGGACTCGACGCGGCTGCGTTTGAAAAAGCCGCACAGGTTGCGGAGCAAAATTGCCCGGTTTCTAATGCGCTACGTAATAATCTCGAAATTCGCGTCCATGCTCAGTTAGAGCAGTAAATCTGAGCGGTACTCAAGCGTGGTATAAAGAGACTACAAACGTTTGAGTACCACTTATTTTTATATAAGGATGTATCATGTCGTCTTATCTTGATCTCTATGACTATCGTAATCGCGTTTCGACGCTCTATCGTCAACGTAACAACGCACTAAAGGGAAATGAAGACCCTCAAATCACCCTGTCACAATTCCGTCAAGAGCGGGACAACTTGTTCGCCACGCACCCACAATCGGCATTGGACGGAGAGCAGAAGCATACCTTTACGGGATTACACTATTTCCCGTTCAATCCCGATATGCGTTTCACCACCACTGTGAATACCAACATAGAGCCACATCGTCAAGAGGTCGTCATGAACGCTACCGAATTTATGATGACGACAACTATAGGCCATATTCAGTTCACAGTAGCACAGCAAACGGTGACTCTTTCCCTCTACTGGCTCGATATCTACGGTGGTGGCCTCTTCCTACCTTTCCGCGACACTACCTCGCCACAAGAAAGTTATGGCGGGGGACGTTACCTCTTTGACACCATCAAGGGCAGCGACTTCTTATCTACAACAGACGAACATGGTCAAATGCAGATCACGCTTGACTTCAACTATGCATACAATCCATCGTGCGCGTACAACGATGCCTGGACATGTCCTCTTGCCCCTATCGAGAATAGATTGCCCGTCGCGCTCCCTGCTGGTGAGAAAAAATATAAAGAATAATTGCCGTATATTAGAACTTAGCAGGTCATTGTAAACATGACAGGGGCAAGCCCTGTCACTACTATACTTTCCGCCACTTCGTGGCTTGCCACGTCCTCCGTATATAGTAAACATGACAGGGGCAAGCCCTGTCATGTTCCACATGCCCCTGTCATGCTCGCTCCATACTACTCATGTCCCACCAATCATTCCATCATTTCCACAATCGCAGGTAACACTAGACCCGCTTTCTCATGAATAACCACGTCGGCGGCTGGATCGAGAGTCGTTGCTTGTAAGTTGATAATGATGAGCGGGACGCGGCGGTTGAGCGCGAGGCGTGGCAGAGTTGCCGCAGGTATGACTTTGAGCGACGAACCTACCACCAGGAAAAGGTCGCACATCTCGGTCAACTGCTTTGCTTGAGCCAATTCCGCGTCCGGGACACGCTGTCCAAAAGGATCGTCGCGGCCTTGAGCAAGCCTCCACACACCTCACAGCGCGGGTCAATCTCGCCTGCATCTATACGCCGCTGCAGTTCGCTCATCGAAGAGCGTCTTCCGCACTGCGTACATCCTGCCAGACGCGAGGTGCCATGCAATTCTACAATATGCTCTGGATTGTTTCCCGCGTCCTGGTGCAGACCATCGAAGTTTTGCGTAATAATACCGCTCAGCTTGCCCCGACGCTCTAGCTCTGCCAACGCCGTATGTGCTGCATTCGGTTTCGCCATACTTACCAGACTATAAAGTCCTCTTCGCGTTTGCCAGTAGCGTTGGCGTGCCTCCGGCTTCTCAAGAAAATCACGATAACTCGTCGGCGGATTCTTCTCCCACGGCGAACCAGGACTCCTAAAATCAGGAATACCCGACTCTGTACTGATGCCCGCGCCCGAAAGTACTGCTATCCTTTGGGCATGCTGCATCAATTCTGCTGCATCGTGAAATTTTTCATGTATACTTAACGTGTTCTCCATATGGGCAGTATATCATGAATAGTTTATGTGAAGGAGGCCCAGTTATGCATTCGCGAATCCACGTACACCCTCTGGCGAGAAGAAGCGTACAACTTGTCTTGGTGCTTATTGCGTTGTGTATTGGAAGCTTTTTAGGCGTATTTGTGCAAGGAGTCAATATGCCCGTGGCGAAGGCAGATACTGGTACAGATGAAGCCTATGGTACTATACCTGCGGCAAAGACGCCTACTGCAAATCAGTCGTATGGCATCATGAACACCTATGTCTACGACATAACACACAACCGTAGCTACAACTATAATGCTACCGGCCCGTTCATCGTGGCAAGTTCTATGAAAGTTCCCATCATGCTCACCTTCTTCGACATGATCGAGCGACAACATAGAGGACCAACCAATCACGAACTCAACCTGCTCGCGACCATGATTGAGAACTCCAATAACAACTCAGCCTCAGAACTCTACTACAACATCATCGGTGGCGCGACCGGGGTCACTCGTTTCATGCAGAGGATTGGCATTTCGGGCTTATGGGCAAATCCACATGCATGGGGCTATAGTTTGATTTACCCTTCGACAATGGTACAACTGCTCACTGGCTTATATCGCGGTAGCATCTTAACGGCACATGATCGCAATATCGCCCTTTACTTCATGGAGCACGTACAAGCCGATCAACGCGTAGGAGTAGGCGACACCGCTCCCAGAGGAGCTACCGTCGCGCTCAAAGACGGTTGGGTCGTTGGACCAGATGGTTATTGGGTCATGAACTCGTCCGGCATCGTTATACTCGGTAACGAAGTGTACGTCATCGCTTCCTACACCCGCGACGACTCATCCCTCTTCGCTGGCCAAAACATCGTTCGTCACATTTGTGCCCAGGTAGCCGCGCAACTTCACTAAATCCGTTATATCGAAACATAAAAATGTTCGGCAAGAACGTATTGTAGGGGTCTCATTCATGACACCCTTGCCCCTCTATGTTATCTTAAAACCATGCACACTATTTAGAAAGGCAACTTCCATATGCACGGCAACTTCTACGGCTATCAACAACAATGCTTCCTACTCCTGCTCTTCTGGGGCATACTCAGCATTATCATAGGTTCCGCCCTACAACTCAACTCTCAACCTTTCTGGAAACAATTTGGCATACAGTCGCTACTCTGGGGCGCAATCGACGCCGCGCTTGCCCTTTTCGGCCTCAACGGTGCCAACAAAAAGGAAGAACGCTACGCCCTCTGCGAGCTTAATACAACCGAGCAACAAAAAGACGCCCGTAGCTTCTACCGCATCCTTCTCATCAATACAGGTTTAGACATTGGCTATGTTGCGATTGGAGTATGGCTTATGCAACACTTCAGCACCCGCCCCAACCTTCGCGGCATGGGCCTGGGCATCCTCATACAAGGCCTCTGGCTCTTCCTCTTCGACGGCTTCGTCTCGCAAGAGGTCCGCTCCCAGTGGAAAATGTAAAATGCGGTAAATAAACCAGGGCATCTGCAAGGGGATGCCCTTGTACTATGTACTCTTTGGCTCACTTTACTTGACAAATACCCCTTTCTTCATTATACTTTAACACGAGACGAAAAAACAACCTAAAGTCGAAAAAAAGTATTTTGGTTGTTAATTCTTCCCTCGTACCATTACCCTCTACTACTGGAATATCTCATGTACAGGCATTCTCGAAGAGGAGAAACACGATGAGCAACAACAGCCACGAACCTCACTCTGGCCAACCTCAAGGAGCGGTGATGTCCGCATCAGTTAACGACACAACAACACATCCCAAATTGTCAGGACGACTCGATGATCCGAGCAGAGACCTGCGAACGGACCCGCGGCTAAAGCCTCGCTTACGGGCAGCACTGGCGGCTTTCGGCTTAGATGCCCCCGCTGCAGCATCGCCAATTGATCGAACGGCCCCGCCCGAGGCAATTGCTGAACTTGTTGGACAGAATCATGTTGGCTTTGGTGGTCTGTACGAGGCATTGCCCAACGACCTTCCAGGCGACGACGATAGCGTCAAATTCAGCACCGAGACCATTCGCGGCGTGGACGGTAACGACATCGCACTGCGCATCTACCGCCCGACCAACGTCACTGGTCCGTTGCCATGCACCATCTACATCCATGGTGGCGGCATGACCATTCTCGACGCGTTCGCGAAGGTTCACCAGAGGTGGTGCGAAGACCTGGCTGCAACTAGCATGGTTGTTGTTGGCGTTGACTTCCGAAATGCCTACAGTGCTGAAGGAATGCACCCGTTCCCTGCGGGTCTCAACGACTGTACCAGCGCATTGGAATGGGTCAATGACCACCGTGCACAACTCAACATCACCACTATTGTATTGCAAGGCGAGTCCGGCGGTGCTAATCTTGTGCTTGCGACCACGCTGAAGGCCAAGCAGGACGGACACCTCGACGCCATCGATGGAGTATACGCGATGGTCCCTTACATCAGTGGCGGCTATGGTTGGAGCGACAGCCGCAAGTTGCGAGAACTGCCGTCCATGATCGAAAACGACGGGTACTTCATCAATTGCGCCATGATGGATATGCTCGTGTTCACCTATGACCCGACCAACGAGAACGCCGAGAACCCGCTCGCCTGGCCCTACTTCGCGACCGAAGCCGATCTCGCCGGACTTCCACCCCACGTCATCTCCGTCAACGAGTTGGACCCATTACGGGACGAGGGCATGGCCTACTATCGCAAACTTATTGCTGTTGGCGTGCCAACTACGGGTCGTGTCAACCTCGGCCTCACCCACGGTGCCGAAATGATCTATCGGCAAGCCATACCCGAGGACTACTTCGCGACCGTACGTGACATCAAACGCTTCGCCGACAGCTTCTCGGAACACTCACCGCGCTCGAAAACTATCCACCACGTAAGCATAAGCTAGGGAGAGGTCGAGGATGAAGGGCAGAGAGACTATGCCATGTACTTCTTATAGCCTTTCTGTCCTTCATCCTCGGCTGTTGTAATAGTATAATCAATCAATAGATTTTTGAGGAAACGTGCAAGAAAACGACCCTTCTGAAAAAGGTACGAGCCGACGTGAGCGGCGAATGAACCGTCGGCGACGGGAGATTTTGAAAGTTGCCGCTCGTATGTTCGCTGAACTAGGCTACGAGCGGACAACACTGGAAATGATCGCCGAAGAACTGGATTTGTCAAAGCCCGGTCTCTACTACTACGTCAGAAGTAAAGAGGACGTACTTGCGCAGATACTCGAAGATATTATTCAACGGACCATTGAGCGCGTACAAGCAGACGTTGCACAAACAACATCGCCTGATGAGCGGCTTCGGCAACTCATTGTCGCCCACGTTTTGAGCCTGTGTGTCTATCCAGAAGGGCGAGCATTTACTTTGCATCAGGGCTATCTTCTTGGTCGCATTCCTCCAGAAATTCGAGAATTGCGGGATCGCTATGAGCAGTCGGTGAGAGATATTATCGTTGAGGGCGTCGAAAAGCACATTTTCCACGTTTCAGATGCAAAGCTTGCAACGTTTACCTTGCTTGGTGCTCTCAACTGGATTCCGCTCTGGTATTCGCCTGATGGGCCACTTTCTCCCGAAGAGATTGGTGAAAGCACGGCACGTCTCCTCGTTGGCGGATTAAAGAATCCCTTTGACGTGTCGGGAGAATAGCTCATCCTCATTATATACCATCATTCCCGACTCATGAATTTATCAAACGACAAGTAGCAGTACTGACAGTAGGGCATCGGCAAGGGGATGCCTTGGCTCGACTAGCGCAAGAAAGGGAGACCAGATGCCCACGCATCTGGCCTCCCTTTTCCATTTTCAACGGAAAGAAAAGTTATTACTTATAGTGTCGCTCTTCGCTCCACGCGGTCGGCTACACCGAAGCCAACGGCTGCGGCGGCCAGGCCAGTTACGAAGTGAAGAATGTGGTCTGCGATGCTAAGGTGCATAAGACCCAGAAACAAGCCACCATCATGACCGTAGGCACCCGCTGGGAAGTAAAGCGCAGGGATAAGACCGAGCAATGCCAGCACGATGTAGATGACGCCAAAGCCTTGATTATAGCGTCGTGAGAAGCCCATGAATGCTGCAGCGATGCCAAGCAACCCGAACAGAAGATGAACAATACTATGAATTGTATCAACATCGAAGATACCCAGTTCTGCACGTACGCCAGTAGCATTCTCTGTCGGCGTCAAAAAGCCAATAATAGCAACCAGTGTGAAGACAATGCCGAGAGTGAGTGCAAGAATACGGTTTGGGGTCCAAACGGAGTCATTTCGTTGTACCAATGTCGTCCTCCTAAAATGATAACTGTTACACACAAAAGAATAGAATTTGTGTTTGTGACACGAACTACAGAGTCTTTTCGTTTCATTAAGAATTGTGGAATTGCTAAAATTGTATCAACAAACCATCTGCATTTGACAACTCTATAACTCTAGTGTACATATGTTCCCAAATGTATTAATAGATGAACAGGTTGGTATACTATTGAGAACGGGTGGATTTACATATCTACCAGGACGAGGTTTTTCTATGGCTAGTAAAGATTATCATTTCATTACCCATTGGCATGTGCTTGGGCGAGTCAAAGAAGTCACCGATATTATCGGCGATAGCGAAGCTCTTGTACGCTGGTGGCCCTCTGTTTACTTGAACGTAGAGGAATTGGAACCAGGAGATGTCGATGGCATCGGCAAAGTTATTCGTCTCGACACGAAGGGTTGGCTCCCCTATACGTTACGTTGGCAATTTCGTATTTCCGCTATTTCTGCTGATGGCTTCTCGCTTGTCGCCTATGGCGATTTCGAGGGTCGTGGTATCTGGACCTTTAAGCAGAATGGGCCATGGACAGATGTTACATATGATTGGAAGATTAGCGCGGAAAAGCCCCTATTACGCGATTTCTCATTCATTATGAAGCCTATCTTCTCCGCCAACCACCATTGGGCAATGGCGCGAGGCGAAGAGAGCCTCAAGCTAGAACTCGCACGTCGGCGAGCAACAACCAAAGAAGAACGTTCACACATACCTGCACCGCCAGCAGCAACGTCGAGTTCTCCTATCCCACTTGTCCTTGTAACTCTCATGTGTACGTCTGTACTTACTCTGCTTGGATATCTTGCTACACGTCGTCGGTAGGGACCGATGATGCAATTTAACAAATTAGTAGGGACCACATTTATGGCGTCCGTTGCCCAATTCATTGGGCGAGATTCCATAAAAAATGCCTTGCGAAAGGATTTCGCGCAATGAATTGCGCGGAGGACGCCATAAATGTGGTCCCTACGACGTATCCCTATTATTTTATCAAAGAGCATTATCGCGTCCAGGGGGCGGGATGTGTGAGGGGCAACGGGTCGGCAACGATTCTGTGTGAAAATCGCTTGCTGTCGAACGTTAGTATCTAAGAAGCAAAACAAACGCGTGTTCTATCCAGCACACAAATCCTCCTACTCATCTTTTTAGATATGAGGCTATAGTATGTCAAGTACAAAAAATTCGTCACAAACCATAGCGAATACTACGGGTAGCAATAATCGGCAAGATGCTCCGCATCAGCACATAATGAAGTTTATACTTTGGGGTATCGGAACTGTTCTCTTTATCCTTTCCTGTTTTGTCATGCATGCACACCCGAAACCCTATGCGATTGACCTTTCGACAACGCAAACTGTACAGTCACTACACCCATTTGCGAGTTGGGTCAACCCTGTTCTTGAATTTCCCAGTGTATTAAACAACCCCGTTCCTTCCGCCATTGCCTTATATACATGGTTTGGTTTCATGGCTTTGGGTGCGTTGATTTTTCGTCTGCGCCACATTACAACTTCTGCCGCTAACTGGTTGCAAGCCGCGCTCTTTCTTCTCGCTACCGTGATGAGTTCTGCTGGTATCAACGTCCTTGTCGATGATCTTGTGGGGCGACCACGACCTAACTCTCATATCGAACCCATCCATGTATATACAACCATAGTGCCATTCCCTAGCTATCCTTCTGGCCATACCGAACACGATATTGCCTACTACGGTTTTCTACTCTATCTTAGTTGTACAAAACATGTACGCGAGTGGAAATATCGCTGGCTCCTTCTACCACTCCAACTCTATGCCGTGTTCGATATCCTTGCTATTGGCTATTCGCGCATCCTCGAAGGCGATCATTGGTTAACTGATGTACTCGGCGGCTATCTTGAAGGTGTGCTCTGTCTGCTTTTCTTCATCTTCCTGTATCGCTTAACAACGAACCAACTTGCTAAGAGACATGCCCATAAGATGGGTCTTGAAGCGTAAAGCTGTGCTTGTACGTATTAAAACTATGCTTGTTTTATTCATATATACAGTCTTTTAAGGAGTAGTAGTATGAGTCTCAGTGCCATCCTTGTTTGGATCATCATTTCTGCCATCGTTGGCTTCCTGGGCGAGTTGATCTCGCGGCGGCGTGCTCCCGAAGGTATCATTGGAGCCATTATTCTTGGTTTCATCGCCATCTTTCTTGTGAATGACGTATTCCATATCTCAATCCATGGCGAACCACGGCTTGTGGGTGTACCCATTATTACCTCAATCATTGCCGCTGCTATTCTTGTCTTTCTGTGGAGTGCCTTCGCTTACCATCGCGTCTATCGCCCATACCGTGAGCGCTACTATCGCCGAGGTTCTTACGTACGCCGTCCAGAACATCGCCGTCGTCGCCTGTTCCGCTAAAACACCCTTTTAGCTCGCGCAAAGCGTTTATTGCCCACCATATGGGAATAGGGGAGGTCGCAAGAGTCTATCCATGGTTAACGTTAGACGAAAAATTCGTTTTCCATCATATAAGGGCACTCGTATTTGTATATGCCATTTTCTCAACACAGACGAACAAATATACACTGTTTCTTAACGTGTTCTCAATAGTATCTTCCTCCCCCATTGGGTAATATATGCATGGGGAAACGTGTTACGCGGAAAAACGTCCTGGGGGGGATGTCCAACCACAAGCGTAACACACGGTAAGGGATGTCTACCGCTTGTTCGGCGGGATGTGATGCTTGTATTGAAGAGTTTGCAACCCTCGATATTTTTGGATTGTAAACGCTTTGCTACTGGAAAGAAATAATGTATGCTACGCTCACAAAGCGAAATACTTTTTCTGTGAACATGGTGCATGCGACATGAACGTCTTGGGGGAGATGTTCTTGGACGCCGCACTTGGATAGGTCTTACTCTTGAGCAATGCGGAAGACAAACATATATGTCTTCCGCATTTTTATTATTCTGGATCGATGAGACCATGACGAATGGCGAAGCGTACAAGGTGGGTTACGTCATGAAGCTCTAGCTTGTCCATAACATTTGCGCGGTGCGCTTGTACCGTTTTGATGCTCAGCACAAGCTGATTGGCAATCTCTTGATTTGTGCATCCCTCCGCGACGAGTTTAAGGACCTCCATTTCACGTGGCGTCAGTATACGCACTGCTTGTACAAGCTTTGAGCTTTTAGGGCTGTTCTGCTGTACGTCTCGTACTTCCGACGAAGGTGAATGTTCCAGAGGGGAGAGGTAGGCACTTACAAGGACTTTTGCCAGGCCGGGATAAAGATAAACACCACCACTGGCGACGATCCGTACTGCTGCTATAAGGTCAGTGGGAGCCGCTTTTTTTACAAGGTAGCCAGCGGCACCCATACGTAATGCTTGCAGAAAATATTCTTCGCTCTCGTGCATTGTCAAGATGAGAACTTGTGTCGCAGGCTGTTCATGACGAATACGTTGACATGCTCCCAGGCCATCGAGGCCTGGCATTGTAATATCTACAATTGCGACATCAGGTTTAAGGCTTAGCGTAAGCTCAAGAGCTTCTCGGCCCGTTCGTACTTTTCCAACAACCTCAATATCCTGCTGTGTTTCTAAAAGGAGTTGTAGCCCCTGCCGTAGCATGTCGTGATCGTCCGCAAGCAAGACACGAATAGTTGATATGTTTTGCGGTCTCTCTTCAGCCGTCATTGCCAGTCTCCTCTCCATCAAAGGAACAGAGAGGTAAGGTCGCTTCTACTGTTGTACCTTCTCCTCTCCGTGATGTTATAGTTAGCTTTCCTCTGAGCAATGCGGCCCGCTCTTGCATGCCAAAGATCCCAAAGCCAGTTTTTGTCTGCTCCATATCGTATCCAGCGCCATCATCTGTTATGCAGACCACGATGGTATGAGGATATTGGCTGAGTGAAAGAAAAACATGCTGTGCATGAGCATGGCGAGCAATATTTGTCAGGCTCTCCTGCGCGATCCGAAATAGTGCTATCTCATGGGACGAGGGAAGATGCTTTTTTTATGAACTCCTTCAACACCATGAATGGTCAAGTCCACGGTAAGATGCAAGCGTTGGCGGCTATCCTCAGCAAGCCAGCGAAACGCGGCCACGAGACCAAGATCATCGAGGGCACTCGGGCGTAGCTGCTGGGCAAGTACGCGAATACCTTCTAATGTTTGCTGTGTCAACTCGTTTACCTGTGCGAGACCATGCTCAATCTGTCTCTGAGCCTCTTGACTGATAGCCGTTGAAGGGAAGGCTTGTATACGTTGATGCAAAAGTTCGGTATGTATGAGTAGTGCGGTAAGATTTTGTCCTGCTTCATCGTGCAATTCAAGCGCGATCCGACGTTGTTCCTCTTCCTGTGCCTGCATAATAAGCATTGCCTGTTCTCGCCTTGCAGCATCGAGCTTGTCAAGCATTGTATTAAAGGCTTGTGCTAGCTCACCAACCTCAGAATCTGAAGCAACAAGCTTTGCACGTGCGTCCGTCTTTCCCTTACTAATCTCTCTAATCGTTGTCAATAGTGTAAAAAGCGGTCGAAAGCTCGCACGTAACAACAAGGCGTTTGTCAGAAGAATGAGGAGTGTCGCGACAACGATAAAGCTGGTATCAATAAGATAATGATGTGTTTCTAGGCTATGACTCGTGAGCCAGAGACCTGCGAGGGCTTCACTTATAAGAAGAATACTGTTGCCAAGAATGACCTTTTCAAAGAGAGAAAGTTGGAGGCGTTTTCTTATCATCATCTCCACATCATTCTACTTGAACGCAAAGGCTTTGTTGCGAGGGCAGAAATCCCTCTGCCTGCGCTTGCATTTCAATCGCCCAGGCACCTGCCATTGAAAGATACATTTGTACCATATAGCGTCCTTTTCCTAATGAACGACTACTCGTTTCCTGTGCTGGCATTTGCATATTTGTCATATGCGCTTGTGAAGATATGTGAGCATATTCAATAGGGAGACCCTGTGTATCTGTTAAAGATATCTCTATCATAGCTGGCTTGTTGGATACAAGATGTGGCTGCACTAAGCGAACGTGTAGAATATTAGAACTATGTGTCTGGTAAGTTGCTGCAAAAGCAAGTGTACTTATACATACGAAAGCCAGCAAACACCAGAAAAACGGACGTACACGCATAATAACTCTTTTCAGGAAAGGGAATGTGTCAAGCTATGCTATTTTACATCTACTACATGCATAATAAAAGCTATCTATAGCATAAACGAATTTTTGAGAGGCGTCTATCAGGAGAAATCCCTATTTCTAAAATATAGGAAGAGGAGCGGGAGAAAATTTCACATACATTATACTACAATTCAGTAATGCCCTTTTGTTCAAGTATACGCTTCAAGTGTTTGATACCAAGGCGCATACGTGCTTTCACTGTCCCAAGTGGTATCTTACATCCAACCGCGATCTCTGAATGTGTCCAAGCTTGAAAATAAGCTAGATCAATGACCAAACGTTGTTCAGCGGGAATCTCCGACATGGCTTCGCGTACTATATCACTTTGAATTAAGAGTAATGCGCCTTCCTCTGCATCCGGTTGCGCTGTACGTTCATCGCGCTCAACCTCTTCAAATGTCGCCTCTTTGAGGACTGAACGTCTTTGCACAACTCGTAAATAATCTATCGCACGATGGTGCGCAATGGAGACTAACCAACTACGAACAGCTCCTGATTGCGATGAGTAAGATGTGGCACGCTTCCAGACTGATACAAATACGTCTTGGATCAGGTCTTCTGTTATCTGATGGTCTGAGACCATACGGTAAATGAGCGAATAGAGAATACGATTATACCGTTCGTAAAGTGGCTCCATTGCCCAAACTGCTCCACCCGCAATCGCACGAATGAGCATTTCATCGCTAATCTCATCATTGTCACTATTGCCGCCATTGGTAAATCTCTGCATCATTCCCTTCTTCTTTGGTATCCTACAATATGTGCTGTAAGGTCAAATAAAGTATATTCTGATGTAGTATAGGGAAAATATAAAGCATATAAAATATATGTAGAGTTTATAGAAACATGCTTTCCTCTATAGAGTTGTCGCTTCTCATCCGCTTCTGATACTATGTAAGCAGATACAACGATCATACACGACAGGAGTGCATAAACATTTTATGAGTACAGTATTTCCTTGTTGGTATCCTATCCATATCCGCTTCCGCGATTTAGACCCACTTGCGCATGTGAACAATACCGTCTACTTTACCTACTACGAAGAAGCAAGAAGCTATTACTTCGATCAGCTCGAACCCTGGTTGCAGCAATGGCCGTCTGAGGAAGAGCACCAGCAGATAGAAGGTATTGTGTCGCAATCTCCTCATAACCCTCGCATTCAGACTGGACCGAGGGGGAGTCATTATGGGCTTCTTGTCAAAGAGGTAACATGTACCTATGAACTCCCGCTCGTACGCTCAGACCGCGTGGAAGTTGGCGTGCGTGTTGTAGCTATTGGTCGTACGAGCTTTGCTATGGACCATCAGATACGCGACATACAGGACCCAGAACGTATTTTTGCTACTGGCCGTTCTGCTATGGTCTGGTGCAATTACCGTACCGGGCGCCCTCATCCGCTCCCACACTCGTTACGCAATGCATTTGAGCAGATGGAGAAGCGCGAAATTCCCCTTCCTAACGTCGTCAAATAATGCTAATAATTGCACACCACGCGAGAGAAGTCAAGCTATCGAGAAATTTGATGTGACTTTACATCAGGTCATTCTAGCCAGGGAGGTTTCGGTTTCTTCCAGGCGGAAAATACCACGTTCATCCTGGAACGAGAAGAGTTCGGCATAGCGACCCCAGTTAATCGCTGTTTCTAGCTGTGCCTGTGCCTCTTCCTCACCAAAGTGTTCTTCTAAAATGCTCAATACATTTTCTTCAAGCAACACATGCCCCGGCGTATCTTGTAGCATCTGTACAATCCGACGAAGAATACCCACTCGGGCAAGAACTTGTGTATGGAATATTTGCTTCTCCTCCAGTACACCCGCCTCAGCAAAGCGCGTCCCTTGCGGGGTAAGTACAAGATCACCCTCCTGCGCATCCGCTAAATCGAGCAGATCGGCGGCATCGATAAGTGGCAGTAATTCGTCGAGTTCTAGCTGGAGGTGACGACCAAGATGGTACAAGTCTTCACGATCCCCTCGCGCATGTACCAACTCTATCAGCCCGGTCACATCGCTAATCGCGACATGAGGTAAGGTTTGAAAGGCTCGTGGTTTAGGTGGAGTAAGTGTTCCAGATTGTACCTTTGGCGTATGGCTTGGCAGAAGCGTCGCCATATCTTCCTGTGGACTGGTCATAATGCGATAGATCAGGTCTACAAGCGTCGTATGCGCCTCATCTTGAACCGTTCGTAACGCAATGGGAAGCCCGGGTAACTCGACACGGATATGGCCTGGATTCGCTCCCAGTACAAGGATACGATCTGCCATGCTCACGGCTTCATCGATGTTGTGTGTCACCATGACAATTGCACGTGTTGGAATGCTTTGTTGACGCCACAAGCCGAGTAATTCTTTGCGTAAGTTTGCCGCTGTCAATACGTCAAGGGCACTGAATGGTTCATCCATGAAGAGCAGTTCGGGTTCAACGACAAGGGCACGCGCAAAGCCTACGCGCTGACGCATTCCGCCTGAAAGTTCTTTGGGAAAGGCATCTTCAAAGCCATCGAGTCCGATAAGGTCTATCGCGGCAAGCGCACGTTTCAACCGCTGTGTCTTGGTCATAGGCTGGGCCTCTAGCCCCAGTTCAACATTTTGTAGTACCGTGAGCCAGGGGAAAAGCGCAAAGGATTGAAAGACAATCGCGACATGCGAGTTCGCACCACGCTGAGGGTTGCCTTTGAAAAGCACTTCACCCGAAGAAGGCGCAAGTAGCCCTGCAAGGATGCGTAACAGCGTTGACTTACCTGACCCTGATGGACCCAAGCAACGCAACAAACTCACCTGCGCGAATTTGTAGATCAACACTATCCAACACAAGATGAGATGAAGGCTTTTGTTGACCCTTTGTCTCTTGCTCATAACTCTTGCTACACTCACGTGCTTCAAGAAGAACTTCGGTTGTATTGCTTGAGGCAAGAGGTTGTTGATTAGATTGTGTCATGAAACGGTCTCTCCTAGCTCAATGTGTAACGTCGCTCCGCAAGAGTATATAAACGCTTCCAGAGCAGACGATTAATGATAACAACGAAAATCGCCATGAGGAGCGTGGCCGCGAGCAGTTCTGGAAAACGGCTTGCCCCTGCCCCGGCTGCCTCTGCGATACTCGCTCCAAGACCAAACGTGCTATGCGTGTGATTTCCAAATTGGACATATTCTGAGACAATGCTTGCGTTCCACGCACCACCACTCGCGGTGAGCAATCCCGTTATGAGGTAGGGAAAGATCGCGGGCAAAATCAGTGTGCGCCAGAGTCGCCAATTTGTGACATGGTAGACTGTTGAAGCTTCACGTAAATCTGTTGGAATTGCCATTGCCCCCGCGATTACGTTGAAGAGGATATACCACTGTGTCCCCAGCAGCATAAGTAAGATTGCCGCAATTGAGAGACCGCCCGGGAGTGCGATAAGTGCTAATAAGAGAATGGGAAAGATAGCCGTCGCTGGAACAGAGGCAACCACTTGTACTACGGGCTGCAAACGGCGTGACCAGCGCGGTGATAGTCCAATCGCAACGCCTAGTGGCACCGTCCAGGCTGCTCCAATAACAAGCGCGGTCAGCGTGCGAAGCCATGTTGCTAACGCAGCGAGAGCTAAGGTTCCCCACGTCGCCAATGAAACTTGTATGAGCAGACGCACCATAATATACAGGCCATACAGGACAAGTGCCGCAAGAATAGCCATAACGAGGCCAGTGATAATGCTGCGTAAAGTGAAGCGGTTAGTACGTTGCTCTCTTTTCTTTCCCTGTGCTGCTTCATCTGGAAGTGGTTGAAGTCGGTCTAGAATACGAGCAAGAAAGGTTCCAAGCGGAGCGAATACTCGACGCGAAAGCGTGTCGATTACAGCGGAACGACGCAGTGCATCCAGTACGGGCGATTGGGGAGCATCTCCGCCACTTAATTCTACCTTGAACTTATCCGCCCATGCCACAAGAGGACGCCAGAAGAGCTGATCGAGGAGGATAATTAAGAGAATGAGCGTGAGGAGTCCCAGAAGGATTGCGCCTGTGTTCCCTGTACTTGCCGCCGCTTGTAAATAGGAGCCAAGCCCCGGCAGTTGAAATGAGCGGCTACCCAACGTAAATTGTTCAGAGGCCATGAGAAAAAACCAACCACCGGCCCAACTCATCATGCTATTCCAGATGAGACCAATCGCGGAGGTTGGAACTTCTAGGGTGAAAAAGCGCCGCCAGGGGCGTAAGCGTGTGATTGTCGCGACTTCTTGTAAATCCGCGGGAATGGTACGTACCGAATGAAAGAAGCTGAATGTCATATTCCAGGCTTGACTTGTAAAAATGAGAATGATGCTCGAAAGTTCAAGCCCGATATTTGAATGTGGGAAGATTGCGACCAGTGTGAGAATAACTACCGGTAAGAATGAAAGAATCGGGATGCTTTGTAGAATGTCTAACACTGGCACCATAACAATGCTTGCGCGTTTATTCGTTGCCGCGAAGTGGCCATAGACGAGCGTAAAAATCAACGAAAGAATATAGCCCAGGAGCATACGCAGTAACGAGTATCCAGCGTAAAGTGGCAATACTGTTGGCGAAAGGTTGATCGAGACGACAGGAGAAAGCGGTGCCGTCCATCGGCTAGCTGCTGTTACAAGAAACGCAAGTGCCGCTAAAAGTGCGAGGATAACGAGCAGATCGACGCCGCTAAATGGTCGTGGAGTATGTGAAACGTGACGAGCGTGGCTAGTTTCTTCAGGTGCTGACCTTGTGCCTTCCAACTGATCACGCTCGCGAGGATTCTCTGGTACATAAACTTGAGCCATTTATTACTTCCGTTCATATAGGCTTTGAGTCAAAAAAAAAGAAGCTATTTCTTTCTCTTCGACTCTTTTGTACTGATGCGCTTTCATGAGACGCTACCTGGAAAAGAGGGTCGCGTATGTGCGTTCTAGCTCTTCCGCAAGGGGTAGCCATCCCTGTTGAAGTATAGACACTGCCATTTTGAAAAGTCAAGGAAAACTCTGTGCGCCTATCCCAATAGATGAATGCCAAACAAGCCCACTACTTGAATGATTACATATGCGACTGCAAGTAGGCTTACTATGATGGTCAAGCCGTAGGCTAAGATGTTGAAAATTGGCCCATTGGTATACTCTCCCATCAGGCGTTTGTTGTTGACCAGGGACAAAATAGAGAACAGAATGATGGGAAGTAAGATGCCATTGAGCAAATAGAGATTAAGCAGAACCTGCACAACTGGCAAATTTGGCAGCATTGCAATCACAACGCCTATGACAATCAATCCAGTGAACAACCCCCAGAAGACCGGTGCTTCTTTCAAGCGTTTATTTACACCGTTCTCCAGTCCCAAGGCTTCCGTGATTGAGTAACATGTAGAGATTGGTAACACGCCGGCCGCTAGAAAGGATGCGCCGAGTAAGCCGACCGCGAATACATCGGTAGCAAAGCGACCTAGAAATGGCGTTAACGCTAATGCTGCATCAGCCGCCGAAGATAAGGCAACTCCTTTTCCACCACTATGCGCGAACAATGTTGCCGCCGTTGCTATAATGATAAACGCTGCAACAAGGTTTGAGAAGATAGCAGCACTATATACATCGACACGCTCGTTGTTGTACTCACGCATGTTCGCCCCTCGCTCGACGACGGCACTTTGTACATAGATTTGCATGTAAGGACTAATCGTTGTACCAACTGCGGCAATCAGGGTTAAGAGGAAGCCACTATTGGTTTGAATTGTCGGTACAACAGTGCCGTATGCCACTTGCCCCCAGTTGGGATGAGCCATGAACGCGGCAATAAAATAGGCAATAAAAACTAGCGTCAATGCTAAAAATACTTTTTCGACTCGTGCATATGAACTGCGCACGACCAGCAACCAGAGAAGAATTCCAGCACCAGGCGCACTAATATAGGAAGGAATGTTGAAAAGATTGAGTGCCGTCACAATCCCGATAAATTCAGTGACAATCACTCCACCATTTGCCAGCAAAAATGAGAGCATTACAAGTGCGGTGAGACGAATGGGAAAGTTTTCCCGAATGAGGTCCGACAATCCTTTTCCTGTCACCGCTCCCATGCGTGTACACATCTCTTGTACGATCCCCATGCCCACAGTTAGCACAACCATGACCCAGATCATAGAATAGCCAAACTGAGAACCCATTGTGCTGTATGTATAAATACCTCCTGCATCATTGCCTGCACTGGCCGCTACCAGTCCTGGACCCAGGATGCTGAGATAGATGAGCCAGCGAGAGCGACGACGCGCACGGAGGCGTGGCAACGTTCCCGTAGCTCTACTACGTGTTTCTTCTGAAGGAAGGGAGGATGCCTCCTTGAGACCTTTACGCGAACTACTCTGTGTCATCATAACCTCGTTTCTGCTAAACGCTATGAAGCTTTTTGTGGTGTTTCGGCCCGCGCTGAACGCCGACGGCGGTAGAAAAAGAGATGACCAATACGCTCACGTAAATCATCAGGCAAGAGGATATCCAATGCGTCATCGAAGGTGATTATGCCAAGTATAATACCTTGCTCATCAATGACGGGAATCGCACGCAGACTGTATGTGGATAACAATGCGGCAGCTTCCTTCGCGTCTGTTGTCGGATGTACGCTCACGATGTCCCGCTCCATCAGTTGCTCGAGTGTTATTGTGCGGTCGGGATGAAAAACAACATCACGTAGCGAGACAGCACCAAGTACACGCTCTGTCCCCGGTTCAGCTACGTACAGGTAGTCCGCGAACTCTGGTTGCTCTTCCATTGCTCGAATTGTGCGCAGTGCTTCCGCGGCTTCTAACGAAGCGGGTAACAGCAAGAACTCGTTCGTCATAACACCACCCGCGCTAGCTTCGGGATAGGCAAGCAATTCTCGCAAATCGTCGGACTCTTCACGATCCATCAAGTTCAAGAGTGCTTCGGCTCTGTCTTCATCGAGGTCTGCGACGACATCAGCCGCCATATCTGGGCGCATCTCTTCGAGAATGTCAGAGGCGCGTTCGTCATCAATCTTTTCGAGAATATCAGCCGCATCATCTGAATCGAGTTCCTCAAGCGCATCGGCAACAAGCGCATCATCCAGGCCACGAACGACCTCATCTCGTTGTTGATAGGAGAGTTCGTCCAGGATGCGTGCAAGATCTGCTGGATGGAGTTTTCCCAGACGCGAATGTGATACTTCAAGCTGAACCGCGGGTGCGTTGCTCGCGAAGTATTGAACATTTGCCCAGTCGAGGAGTCGTTCACTCCGCTGTGGATGTACCCCACTTATAGAGAGAAGAATGCGGCGTGAAAGTGCACGAAACGACACATCGACAGCGAGCAAGCGTAGAAGTGGTTCTCCTGGCACTTGTCCCAATGCCAAATCATTGACTCGCACAACACGTCGTCCCTCGACATCGACCAGTTGCTTATCGAGTACATCTTTCCCTAGCAATATCTCCCCATCCCGACGCAAAAAGTGTTCCAGGTCGATCTTTGTAGACGAGAGGATAATACCGTGATCCTCGAATGAGGCCAATTGACTGGCGGGTAGCCAGATGTTCCGTCCTGCCGCGTGCGCTAACACACCTGCAAGTGAAGGATAGGTCTCTTCGCTTTTCCCTTCCGCGGGATTGACATAGACTACGATATCTTTCAGCACGGCCACTTTTTCACGATTGGGATCAAAAATTGGCTTGCCTATCATCTGGCTGAATATGAATAGACTCATGATTGCTCTCCTGCTGGTCTGTATTTTGTTCTCAATGACACACTTATACAAGCTACTAAGTAGCTTGATAGAGCGGTCAGAAAGATTGTTCAGTCTGTTTGTAAGTGAGTGATGGGAGAGGCACAAGAGGAAAATGTTGCGTTGCAGGAGCTATTCCGCATAGCAAGAAATGTTCCTCGCGCATCTCGCTTGGTTAAAATATATATCCGTAGCAGAAGCGAGAGGCGAGGTGATAGCAAGCTAGATTGGAGCTATCAAGTCACAAGCATGTATGCCACGGAAAGATGTTGACTCCTGTCGCTACAAGGGGCAGGGTCCATAAAAGTTCTCCTTCATCAATCCGCTTTCAATATTGTTCATATTTCTTGAGGAATGTACTGTGTCCGCCCTGAGTATAGGCATCGCAGTATCCAAAAGTCAAGCGAAGCCATTTCATGATTTCATATCCAACGTATGAAGGAAAGTAATCCACTTTGCGAGACTTAGCGTATCTTAGTTTATGGTGCCGGGTTTAAGGGGGGGATGGCGTAGAAGTAGCAATCTTGCGATCACGCTTCAGACCGTCGCAGCTTCTATGACTCTTAGACCTTGAAGTGGGTACCAAAACCTTTTACAAATTATGTTGTGCTCGCTAACTTTTATTCAGTAAGGAAGTTGAGACAAAGATACCCCTTCTCCTTCCTTCTCTGGTCCTTGGAAAGGTCTCCGCTATCTATTCTTTGTGAATAGAGTGGAGACCTTTCTTGTTTTCCCGTGGAGGTATAACTCTTCTTTCTGAAGAGAAACTTTTTTATAGCCTCATCCGTATAGAAATTGGGTTGCCGTAATACTTTAAGGATGAAGGACGCTAATGCACGTGACCTACAAGTAAAAGGATACATATGAAAATTGCACATATCGCACCCCCATGGATACGTATTCCACCTAAAAATTATGGCGGTACAGAAGCTGTGATCGCTAATCTCATAGAGGAACAAGTAGTTGAAGGCCATACTGTTACATTGCTCGCTCCGGGCGATGCGCGTACATCAGCACAACTTGTCTCGTTTTTTCCACAATCACTGCTCGATGCAGGAGTCCCCTGGCAAGGGCACCTCAAAGCGTATTATCATTACCACAAAGCGATAGAGTATATTAAAGCGCACAACTTTGATATTGTGCATATGCATCTCTCCTCAAGTTCGGACATGTACCTGTTTCCACTAACAGCTACCCTTAAAACACCCCATGTTACAACCTTACATAGCCGCTTCCCTTTTGATCGTGTGCAGTCGTGGACAGGAGATGCTGACGAGTTTTTCAAAGAGTGGTTTCTTTCAGCTCCTGTCGTTGCCATCAGCGAGAATGCTCGTCGGGATACGCCATATCCACTTAATTTTGTTGGTGTGGTACATCACGGCCTGCCTATGGACTTCTTCAAACATGCTGTGAAAAAACCAGATGCTTGTTTTGTCTGGTTGGGGCGTTTTGTTCCTGAAAAAGGCGCACATCTTGCAATTCATGCAGCTCAACGAGCAAATATCTCGCTGGTGTTAGCTGGAATTGTCGATAAGCACATCGCGGCATCTGTAGCGTACTTCGAAGAGGAAATAAAGCCACATATTGATGGCGAGCAGATAAAGTATGTCGGTCCAGTGAATACAAGGCAAAAGATACGTCTATTGAGTAAAGCGCATGGTTTCCTCAATCCTATTCAATGGGAAGAACCATTTGGCATGGTGATGATCGAGGCTATGGCACTGGGTTGTCCGGTTATCTCATTTAATCGCGGTGCGGCACCTGAAATCGTGGCACAGGGCAAAAGCGGCTTTCTCGTTGATACACTGGAGGAGATGGTTGAGCGGATTCCTCAACTAGGAGAACTCGACCGTTTTTCTGTCCGTGACTATGTGCTACAAAACTTCTCAGTCAAAGCCATGGCGGAACAGTATCTCCAAGTCTATGAAAAAGTTGTTGCATCGAAAAAATCTATACCGACACGTGGAACAGGTAGAACAAAGAGAGGCACTCCCTCTCATGCGTTGCCTGTTCCTGACTCGGCAACATTCAGAACAGATGTCCTTGTTCAATCTCCTCCTTATCAGATTGCTCTGCCTGCCAGGGTAAAGCAGGAAGAGAAGTCACCTTCGTAAGACGGGTATACAGTTCCAGGCAGATGTTCGGAGAATGTTCCTCGAATGGACAGTGGCAAAACATATAGACCGTCAAGCCTTGCGTGAGCCACTGTTCACATTGCTGAACCCACTGGTCAAGAAATAGTCCATTTACTTCCATCGTTGGATGTCCAATGTAGCGCACAAAGGCGAAATCCGTTGTTGTAACAATGTGTAGTGGTAAATTCGGCTTACGCTCGCGTGCTTGTAGCATATGTTGCTCTTGCTCTGTTCCTGTGCGAATTGGACGTGTGTCCATGAGTACGCGTCCAATATTATAATGGCGAAGCAACATGTCTAGTGTTTCGGCTTCCTTCTCTTCATAAAAACTTGGATGCCGTACTTCAACCGCAAGCCGTACATCATGCGGCCAGAAGGTAAGAAATGTCTCTAATGCAGAAAGCTGATTTGGCGAAAATGCTGGTGGAAGTTGTAAAAACATCGGTCCTAAGCGCGTTCCAAGTCCTCGCATACGCTCTACAAATGCGAGTGTATCGTCTTTTCGCATATCTAAACCTGGTTCATGACTGATACTCCGTGGAAGCTTGGGGCAAAAACGAAATGTCTCAGGCGTCTCATGCTGCCAACGCGCGACGGTATCTCCTGATGGGATCGCATAAAATGTTGTGTTTCCTTCGACGGTCGAGAGCTTCCGACTGTAGACCCGCAAGAAATCGCTTGCTGGCGTCTTTGGTGGAAAGAAGTTATCGTGTCCCACCCACTCTTTATAGCCCCATGCTGGACATCCAATGTAGAACATGTATTCACCTCTTTTTTTGTATATTGTAGTGAACTTCTTCTTGTTCTGCAAGATGCTTGACACTGGTACGGATGTGTGTCATAGTATCGAGGGTTACAAAAATTCAGGTGATGTACTGTATATGACGCTTGTAATTTAAAAATATGTTTGTGCTGTGGTCGCTGTAGATGTTTATTCTTTTAAGCACATTCCTCTTCAAACGTTGAACGATTTTGAAAGGTATAAGGCATACACATGGCGATCACCTATGCTCCCGAGATTGAGGAACTTGATGCTCCTCCCACAGAAACGCTTCCTCAGCGTCACACAGGCGGTTGGTCGCTAAAACCGCAACCACGTATTGGCCTCGATTTAGGTAGCGACGATGAAATGCTCCTGATTGAGAATGAAACGTCTATTCCCTGGCTTATCTACAAAGACTTTCATCAGCTAGGTATCATCGACTCTGGCGAACTCCTCGTCTTTCACATCTGTAAGCATGGTTCACTCAACGTGCGTCCTATGAATTCACAGGACACAGTTGAATATCTTGTGCTATCGCTCGATTACTATGTGAATCGCGTCCTCATCTACAAAAGACACATGGGACAAGAAGTAGAAATCTACGACATGCGCGAAATCTAGTCCTTTCCTCCGACAGAAAAAGTAGTTAAATATGAGGTAACGTAGGTTTAATTGTGCTTAATTTTAACTGCCCCTGGTGAAAATATAGCCATATTGGGTTATTTCCTACATAAATAAGGCACCTTCTCAACGGTATACGTTATAGTAATTAGGAAGAAACCGAATGAGAAAAATTTATTTGTGAGGGAAACGTATGTTGTCTGCCGTCGTTACGGCCCTATTGCTTGTGCTCATGATCGCCATCGTCACAAGCTTCATTATTGGGGGATGGCGCGAACATCATCGGTACAAGAAAACCTTCTTACAGCGGTCGTTTGCTGTAACCTACCCTCTTACTCAGCTAGAAACGTCTGCCTATATCCCTCCAGTTTCGCTCCCAGCTTCCTGGTATACACGTCGTCGCATGCTTGTCTCGCTTGGATTTTTCACCATGATCCTGCTTGCCCTATTCTTACAAGATGGACTCACCGAAGGGGGACTAAGTACGTTAAGTAAAGGTATCAGTTCTACCTTCCTAAGTGCCTCACATGCAAATGACATACAGACAAACGCGCATGCTACACCTATTCCCGTTCAACCCGGAGGTGCGAGTGCACGAGTGGTACGATTAGACTCGGCTTCACGAGCACAATATCGAACCGATTACCAATGGCAAGTATGGTCGTATTCATCTTGTTCAGGCATCGCGATGACGATGGTGATGAACTCGTATGGACGCCATCTTGTTGCAGGTGATGTATTACAAGAAGAGCAGAATTTAGGTGTTTGGGATGTGAATCTTGGTCTACTCCGTGAAGAAGGCATTGCGTTGACCGCTGCATATTACGGTTTCGATACAAATGCTAACCATACACGCACACTTCAAGACCTCATCGCGCTCGGCAACAAAGGTACCCCGGTAATTGTTGGTGTGCGCGACAGCTACTACTATCCTGGTGGTCATATTTTTGTGGTTCTCGGCGGTGATGACCAGAATGTCTATATTGCCGACTCTTCTCGCGCCAATTTTCAGCGCATGTCACACAGCATGTTTCTTGGCATGTGGCAAGGCTTCAGCGCGGTGCTCACCCCTCATCAATAAACAAACATCTTATGAGCTTTGACGCCCGACGACTGGAATAATGGTCGGTAGGGGCAGCAATTCATTGCGCCCAAATATGGGGGCGGCGGGGCAAACGTCCCTAAAACGCATTTGGTTGTAATGAGACCCCCTCCCAGGCCATATTTGGGCGCAATGAATTGCTGCCCCTACCGATTTTATACTATGCGATTGTCAATATTCCATTAATACATAATAATTGGTGTGTATAGTTTGACAAATCCGTAGAGCCAACCGGCATCAGCTTTTGAGAGGTTCACACATCCATGTGAACCTTGAGACGAGAATGGATCGCCACTATCGTCCGCATGGGGATAGTTCGTGCCCGGACCATAGTTGACACGCCACCAGCTATCATGCAAGAAATATCCCTGGCTGTGATACTGCATGGCAAAGTTAATAGGCGTAGGATCATAGTAGTCTGGCGAACTCTTTGGAACCCCCGATTTGAAGACCGTCGGAGAGAGTTTGCCCTCGACCCACCATACTCCGGGGAGGCTCGGCTTGGTTGGACGCCCTGTTGTGACGAGAAAAGATTTGACGAGTTTGCCATTATCGTAGACACGCATCGCTTGCTCTGCCAGCGAAATAACGACAACGCGCTTTCCGGTTTTCCCATAATGCTGGATAAGTTGCGTATCTGTTTGGTGAATTTGATTGTATGGGGTTTTGTCGCTGCTGTTTATCATATACGCTTTAAAATTCGTGAGGTACATGTTGATATCATCGACAGCCTGTTGATAATCAGCCTGTGTCTTTGCCGAACTCAACTCGTCTTGTACCCAGCCACCCATGCCGTCTGGCCCATATTCATAACCAAGCGGATAATTGGTGTTGTTGAAGGCATTATGGTACACATGCTGCTGGCCCCAGTTGGCGACTTCTTGCTTGAGTTGTTGTTGAAGATACACGCTTTCGGCTTTCAAAGTAGGCAGCTGAATCGCCGCAATATGACTCTTGAGTGTTGTCAAGCTAGCCTTATATGCTGTATCTGTATTTGCTTGTTGTAATGCTTGCTGGTCGGCATCGTATTGTTGCTGGTAGGTCGTAGTATCACCACCATACTGCTTCATCTGGGTAATCCACTGCTGAAACGTTTGCAACTGTGCACTACCTTGCTGGCTAAGCGTGCTGTCAATCGTTGGAGTCGGAACGACTGTAGGTACATCAGGTTTACTCACTGAAGCCGTACCTGGAGTGCTACATGCGCTGAGTAGCAGGAGACATAAAACGAAAAGGCTCATCACAGGTGCAACTAAACGATGTGAGTTATGTTGTGTGGCATGCTCTTGATTGTGTGTCATCATTTCCATATTCATAATAGTTGAAAAGTGCTTTCTAGGTAGGTATTAAGAATAGATATGATACATTATACAGTACAATGGAACAGTATGTTATATTTCTTCCGCGCAAGTATATATGACGCATAGTGCCTCTGTCTGTGAACTATTCCACAATTTTCTGAATTTTAAACGGTCGGCTTAGTTCATTGGTGAGGAGGCGTGAACGTGTTGTAGCTATTGACACATCGCTCTGATCACACGCAATCCAGCGACGTTTCAGCTTTTCCGCGACAACGGGTGTCACCCCGCTGCCACAAAAGCAGTCAAGAACGAGATTATGTTCTTCAGAGGAGGCGGTGATGATACGTTCCAACAAGGCTTCTGGTTTTTGTGTTGCATAGCCTGTTCGTTCGGGATCACGTTGATGTAGATGATGAATGTCACTCCAAACATCGCTTGGTATCATCAGCGAATCTTCGTGATAGGTATAGAGGCGTCCAGCAGAACGTATTGTCCATGAGACACGGCCATCGCTATCAGTCTCTTTACGCATGTTGTTGCGTTTCTGCGCTCCACGTCGTTCACTTACTCTCTCACCATGAAAACATGCCTGTGCCGATTTTGTATAGAGCAGAAGCGTATCGTGTTTGCGAGCAAAGCCTTTTTGTGAGCGTCCACCTGATCGATAGTGCCAGATTATCTCGTTTTTAAATCCACCGCCAGCAAGTAATGCTTCGTGAAAAACCTCGTCAAGGAGCAGTTTAGCATAATGTGTTGTGCGCCAATCCAAGTGAACATAGAGGCTTCCATGTTCGGATAAGAGTGCATAGAGCAAGAGCAAAGTCTCGTATAGCCATTGAAGATAGGTATCTATATCTTTTCCCCAAATGTCCTTATACGCCACTTGAGAGCCGTTCAAAAACGTTCTGCCAGTCATGAAGGGCGGATCAATGTAGATAAGGTCTACCTTCGATGCAAAATCTCGAAGAAGAGCGGAAAGGATTTCTGCTCTATCACCTAGAATAAGCTGATTATGCCAATCTTCTGCGATTAGTGGATTTTCTAAAGACTCTTGACTAGAGGTCGCAAGGTACTGTGAAGTTGTGCTTAAATTGGAGCGATGTAAGGTAGTGATATCCTGCAAGCCATTCAAAGAGGGGGTCTTGCCTTTCCACACGAGTTCCGCCATACATTCTTTACCTTACTTTATCCCGTAACGATGAACATGCATATCCGCTATGCATTCATCATAGAGGAAATTATGGCTATCGTCAAACACTTTTTGGATAAACCGAATTACCTACTAGTATACTGTTGAGTGGATGAAATGCGTTGATACATATTGGCGAAAGTATACTAATTTGTTCTTCATACCTTTGTTGGTCCTTGCGTAATAGCAACAGAGAGATGTACGTAGTTAAGAGGAGTTACTCCGTGTCTAAAAAAATCGTGGGAATAGTTGTGCTTCCATTCTTGCTCTCACTTTTATTTCTACTGTCGTCCTGTGGTCAATCGGGGGTAGGAGCAATACCAAGCGGTACGCCCGATCATGGCAGTGGTACTCCTGCTGTTCTTCCAACTTCTACGTCGTCTGCACAAAATGTATCTGCGGCACCTGCTGGTACACTTGGTTCTTCCTATGCATTTGTGCGTAAAGACCAATTATGGGTTGCGTTGCATGGTGCGCAGCCCAGTCAGATGACCCACTTCGATTATACGAAATATCCGCTTGTTTTCTGGCACCAGCCGCTTTGGTCCTCTGATGACGCCTATATTGCAAGCATCACGACTGCTGTCCCTAACGGAGTAGGTGGCGGAGGGTGTCCCGCACCCGATTTTAGTGCGAATGGTGCACTCTACGTTCTGAACACCAAAACACAGCAGTTTACACAGGTAACACTTCCATCAATTATGAGCAATGTACAAACGAGCGGTACTCCACATTTGGATTCCTGGCAATACGCATTCTGGGAGAACTCAACACACCTATTGGCATGGTATAATAGTGGACCTGGTAAAACGGGTACAGGGTTGTATCGCTATGATGTACATGCACAAACATTGTCTCTTGTGTTTCCGGTAAGTGCATTACACGCGGTAACGCTCTTTGATCCTCAAAAGGACATGCCACTGTTGCTTTCTTTACGTTACAGTAGTGGGCAACTTTTTTATCAGGTCATCGTACATCCTTTTGAGCAGCAAAGTCAGTTTATACTCTATAGCCACTCAATAGCACATCCTGAGATGCAAAGTAAGCAAATTTTGCAAATGGGGAGTGAGCCATGGTGCGCAACTCCACAGGCTGGTTCGTTTGTAAAACCAGGGTGGGATGTCGCGCCCGATGGACAGCAACTGGTGGCACAGATGATAACCGCCACGGGTTCGTCGCAAGCAGTTGGCACAGTACAGGCACTGAACTTGAATGATAACTCGACAACTGGTCTTTTTGCTCAGGTACCTGCTGACACCCTTAGCCAGGATGTTGCATTAGTCTGGGGGCCTGATAGTCAGACGGTGGTTGCTACGGCAAATTCGATGACCACACAACGTGGTCCCTATACGACATCGCTGGCAAACCCAACGTCTACGCAGCAATATGCGCCAAATTTAGCTGGTCAGGTGACGTGGCGTACGGATAGTACAGCGTTTGTGTTACAGAATACTGAGGTTATGGATACAACGACCACTCCTGATGTCTACGTGTTTTCACCAGGAGATACACATGGGCGTATGCTCCTCGCGAACGCCCATAACTTCACATGGGGTTGAAAAAAATATGCAGTATGTCCTCTGGGTAATTGTTAGTCTTATCGCATACGTCGCAGGAGTCTACATACTCCTGCGCGTCACACCAATGCTTCTCCATCGGCATTATGACGAAGGCTTCTTTATGGGAATAGCTGCACTCGACATAGTAGGTGCTTTGCTCGCCTTTGGTGGTATTATCATCCCTCTTTTACTCTTTAGTGGGGGCATCGGTATTCGCATATTCGCAGTACTTTTGTTGCTGGTCATTCTCTTTGTTGCTGTACGTCTTGCCAATCGCAGCCTACGGCCCCGCATAGCGACAGGTACATTCCCCAGTTCTCGTATCATTGCAGGCAGCTATAGCATCTTTCTCGCGCTTGCCTCCCTCTACTATATAGTACAAGTATTCATCATCGGTCGGTAGGGACTGTGCTATGATAAGAAGAAATGTTTCTTTTTAAGAATGGCCTCTCTTCATGAAAGACGTGGTGAAGCATGATTGTACGTGATATCATGACTACAAAATTAACCACTGTCGCACCTGATGATACACTCAGTCACGCGACAAATTTGTTGCGTCAGCATCAAGTGCATCAATTGCCTGTCGTGCGAACAGTCACCATTCCATCACCTGAGCATAAAGAGTATCAGTCACACGAAACGCTGCCTATTCTTGAAGGAATGCTCACCTCCCAGGATGTTGATCTAGTTGTTGCATTAGCACGGCAAGATACATCTAATGACACTGCACATCGCTCCTGGCAGGAGCGACGCGTCATCGAGGTAATGCACCGCGCACTCATTCGCGTGACACCCAACACATCAGTGGCGGCTGCCGCGCAAATACTCGTGGATCGAGGTTTGAACTATCTGCCTGTTGTCGAATACCGAGAAGTAGACCAGGAAACGCAACCACTGCTAGTTGGGCTACTGACACGTAGCGATTTTCTACTCGCGCTCGCTCGTTCGATGGGGGCATTTGAGCCAGGGATGCAACTCGACATAAAGCTTCCGTTGGGTGCGACTAAGCCGCTTGTAGAAACGTTACGCATCGCGGCAGAACTGCACATACAGGTACGTAGTATCATAGCGGCGCCTCTAACGAGTACAGTGCCTTTCATCGCGAACTTGCGTATTGGCACAATTAATCCTTCAGCACTCCTTGTGCGTCTACAAGAGGCGGGCATCGAATATTCTCTTGTGAACCAACCCACTGACGGAGGAGAAAGACAGTGTTGACATAACTCAATTGTGTTAATATGTGTGTATGGAAAACACATATAACGTACAAGCGTTTGGGAAGCTCATAGGCAAGTCTACCAAGACGCTCCAAAAGTGGGACCGTGAAGGCAAATTGATTGCTCATCGGTCTCCGCAATCCAACCGACGCTACTATACACACGATCAATACCTTGAGTATCGAGGATTGAAAGCGGTAGAGAAAGGACTAACGCTTGTGTATGCCAGAGTGTCAGGGGTTGCTCAAAAGCCTAACTTGCTCAATCAGATTGAGGCATTAAAAGCGTACTGTACAACTCACACCATCACAGTTGATGAGTGGTTACAGGACGTTGGGAGCGGTCTCAACTACAAACGCAAACAGTTCAACCGGCTCATGGAAATGGTAGAACTAGGGCAAGTGAGACGCCTTGTAATTGCTCATCGAGACCGTTTAGTTCGCTTTGGGTATAGCTACTTTGAAGCGTTTTGCGAACGGCACAATTGCGAAATTGTCGTTATCAATGGCGATACGCTTTCACCTGAACAGGAAATGGTACAAGACTTAATCGCTATCACCACCGTTTTTAGCGCTCGTCTTCCCGGACTACGCTCGTACAAAAGAGGGATTAAAGATGCTGCTTTGCACAAAGATTAAGCTAGAGGTGTCTGAACAGGACGCCGCTACGTTGGAGTTCATGCAGAGCAAGTGTCGAGGCTTGTACAACTGGTGGGTTATGCGGCTACGTGCTGGCGACAAGTGGAATTTCAAAAGTTGCAAGAAGACCTTAGCCGAAAGCCGACTCCATGACCCTGAACTTGACGACGTGTACGGCAAGTTGCTCGCAGAGGTGTACTACCGTCTTGATGCTGCGATGGGCGCGTTCTTTCGCCGAATCAAAAATGGTGAAACCCCTGGCTTTCCAAGAGTACGCCCACGTCACGTCTTCTTCACACTGTGCTATCCTGCGATGTACCTGGAGATTGAAGGGAACCGTCTTACTTTGCCAACGGGAGGACGTGGCAAGAACAAACGGTTTCCTAACGTGGTAGCAAAACTGATGGATACACCCCCTATAGAGTATGGAGAGGTTGCGATATCCAGAGATGCGAGAGGCAACTACTACGCTTCTTTCACCTACAAAGAGGATGAGCAGGTAGCACCACACGCACAAGAGCAACCAGATGTAGTCGCCTTTGACTTAGGGATCAAGACACTGGCAACGGGCGTCAATGAGCAAGGCCGTGTCTATACCGTTGGTGGTTTTAAGGGGCACCACTGGTACAACAAGCAACTGGACAAGCTGCGTTCTAAACGTGACAAGTGCAAGAAGAAATCACGCCGCTATATTCATCTGAGTAAAGTGTATAAGCGCGTGAGTGAGAAGAAGCAGAACAAGCGAAGGGATAGTCTACATAAAGCCTCACACCTTATCGCCCACACATTGGTTGAGAGAACTGTGATTGTGGGAGACCTTTCCCAGAGGCAAATGGTGACGCGTCAGCATGTAGAGCGCAATAAGTCTTTGAATAGAGCGGTCTATAACGAGTGGGGGTTCTATACCTTCACACAGATGTTGAGCTACAAATGTGACCTGTACGGGAAAGAACTGGTATTCCTAGATGAGCGATACACTTCTAAAGACTGTTCAGGATGTGGTAATCGTCAACCGATGCCACTTTGGAAGCGAACGTATTGCTGTACTGTTTGTGGATTGGTGATGGATAGAGACGTGAACTCTGCTCATAACATTCTCAATCGGTTTCTTGCTCGGCTAGAGCCACATGTTCATGAAAGTGAACACGGTGTATTGCAGGGAATATGTGTTGACGTAGGTATCACGAAGGTACCTCACCCGTGTGAAGTGCAACAACTAAGTATGTTTTAACACATTTTAGAAAGCAGAAACGCATGACTAAAACAGAAAAAAGCAAGGCTCCTGATAGAGCGCGTCTCGTGTTTGAGCCAACAGAGTTACAGTACAATTTTGGTGTGGGGCACCCACTACAACCAAGCCGTATCGAAGCACTGATCGATCTGTTGAAAGAGATACATCTGTGGCAGTATGAGAATGAGCAAACGCGCCTGCCTCTCCGTTCGGCAACTCTTGAGGAACTGCATCTCGTTCACACTCAAGAGTACGTGCAAGCTGTCCAGGCGCTCAGCTTGCCAGAAGACATTTATGCGAGCAACGCAGAACAAGAGGAACGTGCGGGCTTAGCCCTCAAATATGGCTTTGGCGATGGAGATACCCCTGTACTTGAAGGAATGCATGATGTCACCGCAAACATCGTTGGCGGTACATTGATCGCGTTGAGTGCTGTCATGGGGCTGCTTGAGGGCGGTAGCTTTGCGACTGAAGAGGAACGACCTTTACACGTTTTTCATCCCGCGGGTGGTCTACATCATGCATGGGCAGAGCGTGCTTCGGGCTTCTGCGTCTATAATGATACCTCTGTCGCTATCGCGCATGTCCTGCGTGCGAGCGAAGCAAAGGTTTTGTACATTGATTTTGACGCACATCATGGCGATGGAGTGCAGCGTTCGTTCTATGATGACCCACGTGTTATGACAATTTCTTTTCATGAAACGGGTCGCTATTTGTTTCCAGGGACAGGTGATGTGTTAGAAATGGGCAACGGTGTTGGTAGGGGATATTCTGTTAACATTCCATTGGAGCCATTCACCGAGGACAATTCGTATATCGAGGCCATGGATTCTTTGCTTTCTCCACTTATTACCTCGTTCGCGCCAGACGTGATTATCAGCCAACATGGATGTGATACGCATGCATGGGACCCACTCACACACCTTCACTTGACCATGCGAGGTATTACACGCCAGATGAAAACGGCACATCAATTAGCGCATACCTATTGTAGTGGACGCTGGGTCGCCGTTGGTGGGGGTGGGTACGATCTCTATCGTGTAGTTCCTCGTGCGTGGTGTGCGCTCTGGGCCGAGATGTCTGATCAGCCGTTGCCTGAACAACTGCCAGAAGCGTGGATCACGCGTTGGCAACCCAGATGGCTAGCCGCGCAAGAGCAAGAGGAGGCCGCCCAAGAAGTTATGGGTAAATCTCACGAGTCAACGCGTTTCCCAACACTGTTTAAAGACAACATTGCAGACTTTCCTGCTCAACCACGTCGCTGGTCTATCAGTAACACTAATAGCCATACGGTCGCGCTGGTGCGTCACCTGCTCGTTCCATATCCAGTACGGCACGCATTTCCCTCGCAGCGTCAGCGTTCTCCTTTATCAGGTCTCTTTGACCTACTTCACATGAACAGGGTCAGCACACCCTCGCGGAGCAAAGTCTTGGAGACGAAAAAAGGCACTGTGCTCTTGCGAGATTTTTGCCCACCTTCGCTGGTCGAGCGTCTCAAATCCGATAGTGGGCTGCATGCGTTCGCACGTATACCTGAACGAGAGCATCAATTGCTGCTCAATATCGCGAAAAGTCCAGATTGTACCCTCGCGCTTGCACATACCCCGACTGGCGACATCATAGGTGAGGTGACAATCGCTCCTGCTGACGACTGGTGGGAAGGCATCGAAAACGTGTATGAGGTTGCTGTGCAGGTAAGCTCGAATTGGCGTGGACTTGGTATTGCACGTAACCTTCTGAGTTTCGCGCTAGAATTGGATGCGTTAGAAGACATGATCTTCTTCGCGATGGGTCTTTACTGGCATTGGGACGCAGAGGGACTTCATATCTCTGTGTATCGCTATCGGGAACTAATCACGCGTCTCTTTAGCGCACAAGGCTTTACTGAATATCCTACAACGGAACCAAATGTGAGTATGGAGCCAGCGAACGTCTTTCTGGCGCGTATCGGCAATCGTGTAGACAAACGCGTCGTGAGCCAGTTTCTCAGCCGCATCCTGACCTCGCCAAATATGTCCGGTTTCTAAATTTGAACAACAATATAAACCATGAGGGAATCGGTAGGGGCAACAATTCATTGCGCCCACGGACGGGCGAAGCGATGTCCGTTCCCTGTGTATTTGCCAGATACACCAATTATGGAGTATATGCATGTCGCTCGAAGTGATGCGTCTCATCAAAGTAAAAACAACGCTCGATCCGGTCTTTAGAAAGCATCTTCTGAGCAGTCCGTTGCAATTTTTGCAGCAGTATGATCTTTCAGAAGAAGAGAAGAGACAAATTATACTTCCTAATTTTAGCTGGCTAGTAGAAAACAAACTCGCGGCTATGGCCTATCCTGAATCAGAAGATGCTTTCACTTTACTCTATAGCATAGGCATTAGGGCGATTCTCAATCTCTCTGAAACTCCTCTTCCTGCTGCAACTCTTAACAACAATGGTTTGTTTGCCCTACATATACCAGTTGCTGGCTTTACGGCACCAACACTTCATCAGGTGAAACAGGGACTTGCGATGATTTCCTCTTGCCTTGACAAGGACCAACCCGTGGCAGTTCATTGTGTCGCCGGTCTCGGACGAACGGGTAGTATGCTCGCCTGTTATCTTGTAGAGCAGGGTCTTTCAGCAGATAAGGCTATTCAATCCATTCGAGCATGGAGGCCAGGCTCGATAGAAGTTCCTGAGCAGGAAACAATTGTCTACGAATATGAGCATTTCGTCAAAACATAAATCTAGTATAGCTTTTTATGATCCAACCAATAATATACATCGTAGTATAGTTTGAGAAGCGAGAACGGTCGGTTATACCAGGCGTCCACCGTGGCTAACCGCGAAGTAGGCCGAACGCGCTTCTCTCGATACTACATCTCCCATCATACACTATCTTTCGTTGCGATGGAAGCAGGTGAGTATGTCATTATGACGGCAGTATGTCTTTACATACTAAGAGGAAATCCTTACTATGGATACACAGGAACAGATGATTAAAGAAACCTTTTCTAATGTTAATTCACGTAGAAATCTACTTAAAGGTGCTGTTGCAGGTGCGGCAGGCGTCACAGGGTTAGCCGTTGCCGGAACCGCCCTTTGGTCCAGAGGCTCGGTCCATGCTGCGAGCACAACTGCAGCTTGTCATCCTGATACTCCTGCTACTATCCTTGCTATTGCGGCAACCGCAGAGCAGTTGGCAATCACGTTCTACACTCAGGGTATCAAACATGCTCACAAGCTTGGTATCAGTGGTCAGAACTTGGATTACCTTACTGGTGCAGTGGTAGAAGAGCAATATCACCTGAACTTGCTCGTCAAAGCGGGTGGCAAGCCTGTAACAAACAAATTCAGTTTTCCTCATGGGGAAGAGACCTTCGAGCACCAGGACAAATTTATCAATACCCTGGATCAACTGGAGACAGCCTTCGAGTCCGCATACATTGCCGCAATCCGCGACTTTGCCATTCTCGGTTTACCTGACTTCGCGGTCCTGGCCGCACAAATTGTAACTATTGAGGCCGAACACCGTGCATTGGGCCGCTCTATCAGTTCCAGCATCCCGCTTGCAAACAACTGGGCCTTCACTCCTGTGTATGTGAAGTCCGTTGCCGATGCCGCACATGTCCTTGGAGCTGAAGGCTATCTATCACCAAAAGACAAGAATAGCTATACGTACAAACCAGTCAGTCTCTCACTTAACAAAAATGTGAAACAGACTGCACCGTTTGTGGTTGCCTGTTCATAGTATCCTCCATAGTGTAAGCATGTTCTAAATGTACAAACTTTGTTTTCTTCGAAAGACGCTACTGAGCCGATCATTGTATCGAATCAGTGGCGTCTTACGTATTAATTATAGACAACATACTTCATATAAGTACCTCGGATCTTCTTCGTTCTCTTGCCCTGCTTAGTATTTAATAAGAAAACGATAAGAAAACGATAAGTAATGCAATTCTTAGTTTTCTTATAAATAGAACCCATTGCTTTAAAACAGTTTAGTTTACGCTTAGAGTGCTTTATAGAAGAGTTTTAAACGTAGAAAAACGCTTGTATTTTCTACAAGAAAAGGCTACTCTATGGAAGACGAAAGAAAGTGAGGGCTGAACTGATGCAAACTAAAGAACGCTCAAAGGGACAGGCAAAAACACAAAACCATGAAATCACTGACGGTATGTTAGTGACACAAACACTCGCGGGGGATCAGCGAGCATTCGAGGCTTTAGTACAACGCTATAATGTTTCACTCTTTAATTTTATCTGCCACTGCTTGGGGGACTACGATCAAGCGTGTGATGTTTCGCAACAAGTGTTTTTACAATTATATATTTCTATGCCTACACTACGCACTGGTGAGCCGCTAAAAGCATGGCTTTTCCAAGTTGCTCGCAATCGTTGCCTTGACGAACTACGTCGTAAACGTGCCATTCACTTCTCCGAGCTAGAGTCCGCGAATGACGATGATGATCTTTCACCACTCGCGATTATGCCTGATACTCGTCCCTTACCAGAAGAAATCGCTGAGCGCAACGATCTTCAACGCTCTCTCAGACTCGCTATTGAGAGCCTTCCTCCTAAGTTCCGCTCTGTCGTCCTTCTGCGTTATGCTGGTCAACTCAGTTTCTCTGAAATTGGCAAAACACTCAGTATGCCTGAGGCAACGGCTAAAACTTACTTTCAGCGCGCTCGTCCACTCCTGCGTGCAGCCCTCACTGCACAAACACAAATTGCCACTGCTTCTTAAGTTTTGATAAGAAAACTGTGAGAAAGTGAAACTTCCCTCTTCTGTGATTCGTATTAATACTAGATAAGAATTACATAAGAGGGAGTTTATTATGAACTACGCAAACACTATTCTTTTTGCTGAAGATATCACGGAAGATGACGAAATAGATACTCTTTTTAGCCAACTTCAGCAAATCGCTCCTCCAAAGACGCTTGTCGAGGATATCCTTGCCTCGGTAGCGCGTTTGGGAGTGCCTGCTCGTCCTACACGAAAACTGTGGGACGATATGGGTTTGGTGGTGTATAACGTAGATCAGGATGCCTCCTAGGTTCCTAACTTCTCAAGATGATGCAAGAAAGTCATCCTCCTCAAGAGACAAATGTTTATCTCTTGAGGAGGATGACTTTCTTGTTCTTCAAACTTTTATGCTATTTGGTCTGTGAGTTTCCCTGTATTCACAAGCCAACGCACAAATTCAAGTCGTCTATGCTCTATCGCTGCGTTACGCCGCTCTCTCTCAGCGTGATCTCTTCTAAGCTTACTTAACTGTTTTACTTCTCCTTCAGCAAACCCACCTTTGCGCAAAATGTCGCGGTCTTCTTTACGATCCATGTGAGCCTCCTTGTGTGATAACAACTACTGGGACGCTATCAACAGTACGAGCGTAAGACGCTTGAGAAGTGACTGACTGGCAAACCTCCTTGCATTTTGTACAAAGGTAGCCTATGGCGCGAGAATGTAGTGTGAAGAGTTTGCGAAGATGTATTGTGCGTGGGTCGTGTTGGAAGGAACCTAATGAATGAGAGCAGAGTCCCACTGCCAGGTTGTACAGTGTTTCCGATGTGCATTTTGACACCCCGCATCCGCTAAATGACTCTTCCCGCTGCGGCAGCGTCGCCGATGCGACTAGAGATAGTCTTCCTATCTCTACTGAGAGAATACCTAACAACGTGTGAAAATGACGTAAATATTTATGATTTTGTGTGAAAATGGTGTGAATATTATAAAAGTCAGTCTTATAAGTGTCTACCAACTTTGCTGTTCGGCCTCGCTTATATCGGGCGCGGGAACAAAATATCCAACCCCCAGTTCGTTGCGTAAAAAGCGCGGCTGCGCTGGATCAGGTTCGAGTTTGCGACGTAAGTGTCGCATAAAAGTACGAAGGTACGTGTTTTCCGCGCTATATTCAGGCCCCCATACACGCTGAAGGAGTTCTCTGTGTGTAAGTACCTTGCCCGCATTGCGTGTAAGCTCGCACAGTAGATCGTATTCAGTTGGCGTAAGGTGAACACTTTTCCCACCGGATTGAACAATGCGATGCGCGTAATCAACGATTAGGCCATTCTCACCACCACTAGTGTAGAATGGTTTATCTTTTCTATTCACATTTGCCTGTATGTTAGCTGTCGAATTTGAGCGGCGTAGTGCGACGCGAACACGTGCGAGCAATTCGTTGAGACTGAATGGTTTTGTCAGGTAATCGTCGGCACCTAGATCAAGTGCTTTAATCTTTATTGGCTCCGAGTCATATGCTGAAAGAATAATGACAGGTGTATTGCTCCACTCACGAAGTCGTCGCAGAAAAGTCAATCCATCTACTGAAGGGAGGGTAAGATCAAGAAGCACAAGTTGGGGCTGAAATATTGCCGCGAGATCGATTGCTTGTGCGCCATCGCTGACAGCTTGTGCATGAAAGCCTCTTGCTTTGAACTGAATTAATAAAAAGGCACGCATTTGCGGGTCGTCTTCAACACAGAGAATACGAACTTTTTTATCATTGGTAGACATTATTTTTCCTATCTATCTACAAATCGCTCTCACGTACACGTTGTTCTATGATCTAGTATGCTCGTAGTGTGAATGAAAAACTTGCTCCTTGCCCTGGTTCACTCTTTAATACAAGCTTGCTCCCGTGGGCTTCAACAATACCGCGACTAATGTAGAGACCAAGTCCTGTGGTAGAACTCCAGCTACTTGAGTAGTGCCGATGCTCATCGGCTGATTGTTCAGGGCTATTACTTTCCTGGCTATGCATTCCGGCAAAGGTACTGAAACGCGTGAAAAGCAGTTTCTGTTGCTCCTGTGATATACCTGGACCATTATCACTGACGTGCAAAGTTACACCAATCGGGTGCATATCTTGTTGATCAAAGACTGGTTCAGCCTCAAGTAAAACGGTATCACCCTCTGGTGCATAGCGAAACGCATTACTCAGTAAGTTTGTGAGAACACTCATAACGCGTTCGTAGTCTGCATGCACGGCTGGCAAAGGTGTTGAATACGAGATGTGCAGATACCTTTTTGAAGACGCTATAAGAGCTTTCAAGCGCTCTTCAAGGTCTTCAAATAATTCTGGCAACAAAACCGCTTCAAGGTCAAGTCGAAGTGCGCCAACTTCAACTCTTGAGGCGTCAAGAATATCATTCACCATGTTTACAAGTCGCTCTGCCTGCTCATCTGCTGTTACTATAGAGTTGTATTGTTCCTCCCGTGACAATTGCCAGTCATGAGTAAGTAAGGCACTTAGGTGAGCGCGAATATTGGCAAGTGGTGTCTTCAATTCGTGTGCCACCGTTGTAAAAAAGTCTTCTCTCGCTTGTTCCATCGCTTTGAGTGACTCGTTCCGTTGTGCCAACTCCATGGTGCGTTCAATAACCTTAGCCTCGATACGCTCACGCACTGCTGTTTGCTCGGTTACATCATGATAGATCACGATAAATGCGAAGGTGTCTCCTAATTCATCGCGCAGAGGTGTATAGGTGCAACGAATAATGTACCGTTGTCCATCTGCGCCACTCATTTTCAACTCATCTATTATACCTTCATGCGCACGACGTTCAAGTTCTGATACTGGATCAACGAGATCGATAATATCATAGTGAAGCGTGGCTTTGCTCCTCTGAAGTGCCTGCTGAATCGTTAGTCCAACAACTGTATCACTCCAGCCAAGGAGTGTTCTTATTGCCTGGTTTGTCTCTGCAATACGCCATCGTGGATCAAAAATGATGATGCCATCGGGAAGGGCTTGCATTACATATTTACGCTGGTGCGCGTTCCGCCGTTCTGCTCGAGCAATTTGCCTACTTTTATAAAAAAGTCGAGCGTTTTGAATTGCCAGCCCCGCTTGCTGCACGAATTGCTCCAGGAGCACAACTTCTTCCTGTGCAAAGCCTCGTGCCTGATGATGATACACTTCAATACTGCCCAACACGGTTTTCTTAAGTGCTTTTGGTGCCTGCGTTGGCAAGAGTGCAACTGAATTTTCGTGTAAGGGGTATGACTCAAAAATGGGGATGCAAAGGGCTGAGCCAGGCTGATGTGGAGTGCCCGCATCATCAAGAAAAGGTAAGTCGAAATCAGAGACTGTTGAAGTATCAGTAATAGTAAGTGTACGGTGCTCGTGCTCAACGTGTCCAAGCAGAAGTCTTTCATTGATGATTGGTCGCCAGTCCTGTGATACGGCGTGAATTCCATGCTGTGCTGCAATCGTCGCCCGTCGTATCTGGGAAACCGTCTGTCCATTGACATTGCCAGAGACTGAATTTTCTATAAGAAGGATCGCACAGTGCGTAGCACTAATCAACTTGCGTACCGAATATAGTATCTGGTCAAGGACAAGTGGAAGGGCGTATGGGCTTCCTATAGCAGAAGAGATCGCGTGAATTGCGTTCAAAAGCAGACGTGAGCGAACTCGCTCTGTCACGTCCTTCACCAGAATAAGAAGCGTTTCGTGCAAATCAAAAAGTTCATGTACCGTTTTAATGGTTACATGCCAGTAGGTTCTTCCTCTTGTATATACTAATCCGTCATAGGGTAGCTCAGTAAATTCGAGAGTTTCTCCCGAAATCGTAGCAGAATGTAGCAGTGCAAGTACGTTCTCTCGAACATTATCTGGTAAAAATTCAGCAACTCGTTTTCCTATCACCTCTTGTTTTTGCCAATACTGCTCGATCTGGGTGAGTAGGTACGTGTTCAAATAGCGGATGCGTAGGTCGGTACTATCAAGAGCAACTATTCCGACAGATAAGCATCCGAGTAGTGTCTCAATTTGCTCCAAAGACCCTTGTTTCATATGTTTAGTACCCGTAGGTAATCTATCGTGTATGAAATATCAAAAATACACTCCAACAGAAGTATACATGATTTTCTTGCCAATCACTATGTAGACTTTGTTACAAACGAAATTACAAAGAGTATAACATATGTACTACATGTTTGGGGTGTTTTTAATATACATCTTTTTTTGTATTATTGTCGCTTTTTTATAAGCAGTTGAAATCGTGTCCTTGAAATTGTATCCTTCTCATGATTCTGGTATGATGGCGGCAGATGTTGTTGATAAGCAAGAATGATGCCTGGGAGAAGGTTACACTATGAATTTACGTGGGAAGCGTGTCTTAGTCATGGGGCTGGGGTTACAAGGATCAGGAATGGCGGCTGCCCGCTATGTGGCACAACAAGGTGCGATTGTGCGGGTGACTGATATGAAATCACCCGAAATATTGGCACCAAGTGTACAAGCACTTGCTGGTTTACCGATAGAGTTTGTTCTGGGTAGACATCGCGAGGAAGATTTTCTCTGGGCAGAAATGGTAATTCGTAATCCCGGTGTGCCTCGCACCTCTCCTTATTTGCGTCTCGCTCAAGAGCATGGTGCGCAAATCGAGATGGAAATCGCACTCTTCTTTCTCGCATGTCCGGGCCGTATTATCGGGATCACTGGCACACGCGGTAAAACGACAACCACCTCTTTGCTGTATGAAATACTGCGTAAGAGTGGACTTGTGACGGTGCTTGGTGGGAATGTCGCAGGCGTTGAAACGCTTTCACTGCTCCCACACATTATCCCGAAAACACACGTCGTGTTAGAACTTTCAAGCTGGCAGTTGGAAGGTCTAGCTCCACACCATATAAGTCCAACGGTCTCCATTATGACGAACGTGTATCCCGACCATCTCAATACATATAGTGGTATGGAGGAATACGCGGAAGCAAAAGCAAATATTTTTCGCCATCAATCTTCCTCCGATATCTCCGTGTTCAATTACGATAATCCCTGGACTCGCCGTTTCGGTGAAGAGTCACCGAGCAAGACGTGGTTTACCAGTATAGAGCGCGGCGGAAGTTTCGCACGTGGTTCTGATGCGATTGAGCCATTTGTTTTTACAGAAACGCCACTTGTCGGAAAACATAATCTTGAAAATATCCTGCTGGCTACTACGACTGCTCGTCTGCTCGGCGTTTCTGATACAGACATACGTGAAACAGTGCGAAGCTTTAAAAGTGTCTCACATCGTCTCGATGAAGTGCGTGTCGTACATGGTGTTCGCTACATCAATGATAGTACAAGTACAACTCCTGTGGCGGGTCAAGTTGGTTTAGAAGCCTTTGACGCGCCAATTGTGCTTGTCGCGGGTGGGAATACAAAACACCTCCCTTTAGAGCAATGGCCAGTCAGCATTGTCCAGCGTTGCCGTGCTGTCATCCTTCTTCCCGGAAGTGGTACCGATGTACTGCTACCCGCGCTTGCTGAAGAGGCACACAGGCAAGGGAAAGCTAATCCTGTATGTGGTGTGTTTGATACTCTTTCTGCGGCAATGGATGCAGCGGTAGCCATAACGCAGCCGGGGGATGTACTGCTCTTCTCACCTGGTTTTACTAGCTTTGGTATGTTTTTGAATGAATTTGATCGTGGCGATCAGTTTATTGACTATGTTCGTGCGTTGTAAGGTGTATAAATGCAAAGATGAACCCCAAATGATCCCCCGTTAGTCCCATATTTGAAGCTATAGAATAGTCGATCATATATACTGTTCGTGGGGAAATTGTTTTGCATTGGGGGGTAATATATGCATTTGTTCCAAACTAAACGTCACACTGTCATCAGCCTTGTCTTTCTGAATCTTTGTGTTCTTCTCGTCGCCACCGCGTGTGGGACTACGAGTAGTGCTGCGTTTTCTAAACCACATGCTACAAGTCGCTCTACACATAACGGACATGCGAACAGTTCTACCTCTGTGGTGGTACCCAAACAAGGTAATACCACTACGGCAGGGACGATAACTGGTCGTCATACCGGGTTGACACCGTTAGCCTTTAATCCTTTGCTTGTTTCAAACTTCCCTCATTATATGAGTTTTGGCGCAATGAGCAATCCTGGCGGTACAACGACGTTAGATAATATGCGTACAAAAAATGGGGCAGCGTTTGCCTTTCGCTATCAATATTTGACTGGCGGTGTTAACACAGGTCATGGCTGGGAGACATGGAATCAGCCGATGGGACAGTATGCAACATATTATATGCAAGAGAGCGCACTGCATGGCTACATTCCCGTATTTACGTATTATGAGCTTTGCTTGAGTAATGGCGCACAGCCTGGGAATGCTTGTGGAGCAAATAATTTAAGACAGGATACCTCGAATATCGCGAATCCCACGACTATGAAGGCTTATTATGCCAACTGGACTCTGATGCTTCAAAAGATCAGTGCGTTTGGAAAAATAACAGTTGTCATTGTCGAGCCAGATTTGTGGGGCTTTCTACAAAACGCAACCTCGGGTACTAATAATGCTGCGAATGTCCCTGCGAGCGTAAGTTCTTCTAGCTATGCCGATGCAGCCGGGTTTCCTAACACTGTACAAGGCTTTGCATGGGCATTGCTCCATATGCGCGATAAATATGCGCCTAACGCAATTTTAGCTCTCCATGCGTCTACATGGGCAGCGGGTGCTGATATAGCGACCGATACCAGACCTTCTTTGGATGTTGCTGGCATGGTGCAACGTGAGTCAAGCTTCTTGAATAGTGCTGGCTTGGTAGGTAATCCAGTCGGTGTCTCAAGTTGGGACCTGCTTTCAAGCGACGTTGCGGATTTTGACTCGGCACAACCTGGAGGCCGATCCTGGTGGGATCGTACTAATCAGACCTTCCCCAACTTCTCGCGCTACCTCACGTTTATTCAAGGCTTGAGCACGAACACGCATCGTCGTGTTATTATGTGGCAAGTGCCAATAGGCAATCAATACTTTGATACCATGAATAATACACCGGGGCATTATCAGGATAACCGCGCAGAATATATCCTGAGTAATGTTGCTGCATTCGCTTCAGCCGGTGTTATCGCCGTTCTTTTTGGTCCTGGCAATGGAGGTACAATGAATACCGATGCCAGGAATGACGGTGTGACAAATGCTCCACCTATCACTACCTATGAATGCAACAAGTGTAATAATCATGTGAGTATCTATCCTGATGATGACGGCGGCTATCTGCGTATCTTTATTGGCCAGTACATGAAAAGTCCTGTACTGCTTTCTTGATATACATCTACTGTTAATACAAGAGACAGCGGAGCAAATTTGCTTCGCTGTCTCTTTTTGCTCTTCTCTTTTTGTACTATACTCACACTTCTCATTTTTACGGTATTCGCAAAAATAATGACTAGAAGTACTACTGCTTCGTGCCGTCAAAGATTACAAGCGCGTAAAATGCTGGTTTTTCCGTTCATTACAGAAGATTGATACGAAAAAGCTTTAAGATTACTCAAACATAGTGTAAAATAAATGCAATCATCACTACAACAGAACTATTCTATATCGGGATTAAGAGGGGCCAGTATGAAACAAGGAAATGGCACAGATGTCCTCGGACTTAATGATCCGCGTAATGCGAGTATAGGTGTTATTTATGTATCTCCCAATGACGAAAAGAAAAGTGTCTTAGCGGCTATTCTAACGCAAGAAAAACTTGGACGTAAGCAGGTTGCAGTTGTTTTACCAGAGCAGAATAAAGCATTTCAACGACCCGGTGACTTCGATGATTTAAAAAGCTTACGCGGCAAATTACAGACACAAATTGTGTTTATTGCTCCCGGTGGTCCGGGACCCGCAGCATTCGCACGTCAAAGGAACTTTCCCGTCTATTCGACATTAGAAATCTTCGCTAAAGCTGTAAAAGACGAAAAAACGAGCCAACCCGAAAATAAAAAAAGCCGGTTCTTTGGTACAGGGAAACAAAAGACGCCGCCAGTTGTCCCCACGACACCAGTAGTTGAAGCTGGCTCCTATGTTGCTCCACTCTCCGGTGAAGAAGAACCTGTTTCATACAGCGATCACGTTGTTCCCCTTGTGTTAGGAGGTGCCGAGGTTGTCGCGCCACCAGCTACTCCCAATGGTCATACACCAGTTCAGCAGAATACAGAGGATTTAAGCCCGCCCCCACCTTCAAAGCAAGAGAAAGACGATTGGCATGTACTGGGACCAGTAGCCGCGGCCAGTGCTGTCGTTGCCGCTGAACCCTTCGTGGCAAAAAACGGCACGCACGCAAACAATGGACAACATACTGAGGGCGAAACTGACGAAGATATGTCAGGGATTATTTTACTCACACCCACTCGTGCGAAACCAACTGTAAAGTTGCCTGTCGCGAAAGATGGCGCACCACTTGTTGTGCCAGTGGCAAAGCCAGCAGCTCAGGCCCCCGTTTCTCGTGCGACAAAGCAACAAAACAGTGGGAAAGTAGCCGCTGTTGGTGCTGGTGTTGCAGGTGGTATGGCCGCTGCATCGTTAGCGCGTACCACAGGCGTAGGTAGTGCGCCTCCACCGAGAGCAAGTGCCAACAGTGGCGGTGGCGGTGGTGGTGCTGGCAGACCAAGACGTAGTGCGCTACTCATCGCGCTTGCGGCACTGCTTGTTCTCACGACGGTTGTATTCGGTGGTATAGCCTTATCCGCGCCAAATTTGTTAAGTCCCTTGAAAAACGCAATACCAAGCCTTGCAACCTCGACTACCGTCACACTTGTCCCTGATTCTAAAACCGAGAACAACAATTATCTCATTCGCGGCGTTCAGAGCAATCCTGATGCGAATAAACAGGAAGTCCTTGCCCGTGTCGTCACTGTCAGTTCAGCATCGCAATCGAAGACAGTCAGTGCAACAGGCGTGAGACAAACACCTGCTACAGCAGCGACGGGAACGATTACTTTCACAATTCTTTTCCAACTGTTAAGACGGTTGGAGTTACAATTTTTAATGTAAATGGGATACAGGTTGCAAATAATGCTAATGCTCCTGTCCCTGCATCGAGTGGCCCAACACAAGGTTCTATAACTGTCAGTGCTCATTCAATTACACTTGGATCTCGTGGTAATATTGCTAATCAAATCTTTTATGGAACGTGTTGTACGACAGGTATTACCGCTTACGTTAATAAGTTTACTGGTGGTCAAGATGCGCAAAACTACACGTTTGTGCAACAAGGGGATATTCAGGGTGCTGTCAACGCTTTACAGCCATCGCTTTTAGCACAGGCAGAGGCCGCGCTCAAAGCAAATATTCACTCCAGTGAGCAGGTCGCAGGCTCAACCACCTGTTCACCGTCAACTACGTCCGATCACAATGCTGGCGATAGAGTTGCTTCCGTGACTGTGACGGTCAAGGTCACGTGCCAGACGCAGGTCTACGATCAAAATGGCACACTGGCACTCGTCACGAATTTGCTCAAGGCCAAGGCAACAAATGATTATGGAACGGATTACGCCCTTGTTGGCAATGTGGTTACACAGGCGAAAGTGCAGAATGTAACCAATGGCATCGTCAATCTACTTGTCAGTGCGAAAGGCATTTGGGCGTATCAATTCACGACAGCGCGACAACTAGATTTGAAGAAACTCATTGCAGGTAGAAGTGCTTCAGACGCCGTAACCATTCTTAAAAGTCAAAAAGGTGTCGCGGACGCATCTCTTAATCCTAATAGTGGAACACTGCCGACCAACCTTGATAGCATTAAGTTTGTGATTTAATCTGTGACAGGTTTGTCTGGAGGTGGTGGCACGACAGGTGGAGCAAGTGGTACCCCGACTGTGACGGGACCAGGGACAAATCCAACAACACAGCCTGGGCTTGGCGTTGGTGGTAGCTAGGGAAAGGGAGACAGACGCAATGCTGTCTTTGGAAGGCAAGCAACTCGGCAATTATGAGGTTATCCGTCGCATTCGCGTTGGCGGTATGGGTGCTGTGTATGAGGGAAAACAACGTACAGCGTTCGATCGTCGTGTAGCCATCAAGGTGATCCTTGGTGACTACGCGACGGATCGTGATATGCGTCGTCGCTTCGCCCGCGAAGCTCAAACGGTGGCACGTCTCCATCATCCTCACATCCTCCCATTAATTGAATTTGGGGAAGAGCAGGGTATGCTCTTCCTCGTCATGCCATTTATCGATGGCGGCACGCTCACCAGCTATTTACGCCGTAGTCTCCCACCTTTGGCCGAGGTTGCCGCAATTTATCAGCAATTGCTCGATGCTGTAGAATACGCGCACGATGCGGGATTGATTTACCGCGATATCAAATCATCGAACGTGCTTCTCGAACAGCGTCGTAGTGGTGCGCCCTATGTTTATCTTGCAGACTTTGGTCTGGTACGTAACTCACGTAAAGCAGAGCTAGAGCAAACGGGCAAACAAATTCCGCTCGATCAAGTTCCTGGCACTCCGCATTATATGGCTCCTGAGCAAACACGTGGTATTATTACCACCTCGACTGATATCTATGCGATGGGAGTACTGCTTTACCAGATGCTTACGGGTGAACTTCCATACAATGACGAGAATGATGTGTGTGTTATTCAAATGCATTTATACGCACCAATTCCAGTGCCTAGCGATGCAGACTCCTCCATACCACATGAACTGGATCAGGTTGTACGTACTGCGATGGCAAAAAATAGTGAGGATCGCTTTCGTAATATTGCCGAGTTCAGAAACGCGTTTCTCGCGGCAGTCAAAGGACCAATTGAGGTTGTGGAAGATCTTCCGCTAGAAGTTGAGTACGTGCCCCAAACTCCTGTTGTCCTTAAACGCTCAGTGCAGTTACAACGGCAAGAGCTTCCATCACCCGTTCCAATGCCGCTACCTGTTCCACTCGCGCCACCACGCCGTGTGCGCAATGAACCTTTGCAAGTACGTCAACAACGACAAGAGAAACCTCGAATTACAGAAGATACATTCAAAAATCCAAAAGAGAAACCTCGTATTACCGAAGAGTCGCCACCATTGAGTCGTAGACGTCGAGGCATGGGTGTGCCGCTTTTCGCGACAATGATTATTCCTACTATATTACTACTCTTGTTGCTTATGCCACGCGTGCTTGGCATAAGCTTTTTTCCGTCAGGCTTTCCTCTCTTTGGAACATTACCTGTTGCCACCGTTTTTGTGACACCACAGGCAAAGACTCTGCAAGCATCGTATGTACTCACGGCCTCACCAAAGACCACAACACCAGACTTAGTGACACGCACAATTCCCGACCGTATACTTCAAAGTACCGCGAATGCAAGTCAAACTGTGCAAACCACAGGTACAAAGTCTATTCCCGGCGTACAGGGCCATGGCGTTGTAGAGTTTTTTAACAGTGGAAATACTCAGGTTGTCGTGAATCCTATTGTGTTGACATCTTCTACTAATGTCCATGTCCAACTCACACAGGCAGTCTCGGTCCCTCCACGCCAGAACGGGAAAGATGGAAAAGCCACTGGCGTCGCGGTTGCTGTCAACGAAGGTGCCAGTGGCAATATTGCAGCACACACGCTCGATGGCACCTGCTGTAGCAGTAGTATCTCCGCAAAAAATAATGATGCATTCTCAGGTGGTGTCGATGCACAGGTCCTGCATCTCGTCGCGCAGTCCGACCTGGACAATGCTCAAAATACCCTTCTACCAAAGCTACAACAACAGGTAGCACAAAATCTGCAGCATCAACTTCCGTCTGATGAGACCACTGCGGGTGAACCTTTCTATACGACAACAATGACATCTAGTGATAAAGTTGGTTCACAAGTAGACCAGGTACAAGTTCAAGTTCAAGTGGCTGGGCTTATACCTTCTTATAGTCGAAATGTAATGAACAATGTTGCGTCTCAACTTTTGGCCAAACAAGCACAAACCCTTGGTCCCGGCTATCACCTACAGGGAACACAATCTGTGGCAGCACCTCATGTAGATGTACAGGGAAAAGATGGGCTTGTCTACTTGAATGTAACGGTGCATGGTATGTGGGCCTATGTCTTTTCGAATGAGCAGAAAAGTCAGTGGCGTCAGGCCATTAAAGGTGCAACGTCTGCGGTTGCTCTTGCGTACCTCAATACACAGGAGGGCGTAGCCAGTGTACGAATACATCTCCCCTTCCAAACAGACCACATTCCAACGACGACCAACGATATTACGATTGATATCGTCGGTGATAGCGGTACATCGTAGGCTTTGTGCTATACTATCCTAAAGAAATAATTCAGTGTAGGGACACGATGATGCTGTGTAACAATTTGCAATGTATACCGTAGGGACCAGATTGATCGCGTCCTCGGTGCAATTCATTGCGCGAGACTCGTTCAGGAAAGCGAATTGAGGAATATAGGCAATAAATTGCCCTTGGACGCGATCAATCTGGTCCCTACGAAATCCTTCGAATCAATATTGGTGATCTATTACGGTATCCTAATTATTTTGCTCAACACACTGTATCGCGTCCCTGTCATAAGGAAAAGTGAAGTGCAAGAGAAGACAATGCCTGTAACGAATGGCATACACTATTACGACTCCATCATAGAGGCAATCGGTAATACACCATTGGTGCGTCTGCATCGTGTCGCAAGCGATGTCGCACCGCTCGTACTGGCAAAAATGGAGATGTTCAACCCTGGTGGTAGCGTAAAAGATCGTATTGGTCCTGCCATGATTGAATACTGTGAGCAAAAGGGCTTGCTTCGTCCAGGTGGAACAATTGTCGAGCCGACGAGCGGCAATACAGGACATGGATTGGCAATCGCGGCAGCAATCAAAGGCTATCACTGTATCTTTGTCATGACTGATAAGGCAAGTGAAGAAAAACGTAGCTTGCTGCGAGCCTACGGTGCAGAAGTCGTTATTTGTCCGAGTAGCGTCGATCACACTTCACCCGAATACTACAAAAACGTTGCGCATCGACTGGCCGATGAAATTCCAGGTGCGATTTGCCCTGACCAGTATTCCAATCCAGCCAATCCCGCGAAACATTATGCCACAACGGGTCCAGAGATATGGCGCGATACTGATGGTCGGATAACTGCGTTTGTAGCAGGTATTGGTACCGGAGGCACGATCTCCGGGACCGCCCGTTTCCTCAAAGAAAAAAATCCCGCGATCAAGATTATCGGTGCCGATCCTCCTGGCTCTGTCTATTCTGGCGATACACCCAAACCTTATAAGGTCGAGGGTATCGGTATGGACAGCTATCCTGGTAACTATGATCCCACCCTCGTCGATGAGTTTGTGCGCGTCGATGACCGCACCTCATTTTATTGGGCGCGTCGTCTCGCACGCGAGGACGGTATTCTTACAGGTGGTTCTGGTGGCACTGCGTTAGCGGCAGCCTTGACCTATGCACGTCAGTTGACCCCCAATGATATTGTCGTTGTCCTGCTCCCCGATACTGGACGCGGTTATCTCACCAAGGTGTTCAACGATACGTGGATGCGCGAAAACAATATGCTTGTACAGACTGAGACAAGCCAGCCTACACTGCGTGATGTTCTCACCTATCGGCGCAGTAGTTCGCGTAGTATGCCACTTGTGGTGAGTGTTACGCCGACCGATACCGTTGCGGACGCCGTTGAACTACTGCGTCGTTATGGTATTAGCCAGACTCCAGTGATCGAACATGGGCAGGTTGTTGGTAGCTTGACCGAAGACCTGTTACTGCGCCGTCTTGCCAGTGGCGAATCTCTTACCTCTATTACCGTCGGCGAGGTGCAAGGTCCACCTTTTCCGTACTTAGAGGCCGATGCACCCGCGCGTGAGGCATACACTCTGTTTGGCAGTGGACAGTCCGCTGTAGCGATTATGGGGAACACCTCGCTCGAAGGTATCGTCACGAAAAGTGATCTACTAGAATTTTGGGCGCATACGCGTAGTCCACATGAGGAAGAAGTGAAGACATCATAAGTGAATAGCACAATAAAAGAGGGCGGTACTACGACACAAGGCTCTACCTACATAGTCAGCGATATTCATGGTCAGTTCAAAAAACTGACCATGTTGCTACAGCACGCGAAATTAATACAGCACGATCTCTCCTGGTGTGGCGGCAACGCAACGCTGTGGTTCCTTGGTGACTTTTTTGATCGGGGACCAGATGGCATCGCGGTGATTGATCTTGTGATGCGCCTACAACAAGAGGCAGAGGTGGCTGGCGGAACTGTACATGCGCTCCTGGGCAACCACGAAGTATTGTTGCTTGCCGCCTACCGCTTCGGCAGACGTTCGACGGGCCTGGGCAGTAATTTCATCTCGCGCTGGAAACAAAATGGAGGTAATCCAAAGGACCTGAAAAAGCTGACCATGCGTCACCTGGAATGGCTTGCAGCTTTGCCACCGATGGCCCTGAGCGAAGATACATTGCTTATTCATGCCGATGCCTCACTCTACATCAAGCATGGACGTTCCATCGAAGAGGTCAACGCGGCATTCAAGAAAATACTGAGCCGCAGTGATGCCTTGACATGGGAAGAACTCCTTGAAGACTTCGCGCGTCGTGGTGCGTTCAGCCACACACTTGGCGGCGACGAATTCCTGCGTCGCTTCCTCACTATGTTTGGCGGTAAACGCATTGTGCATGGTCATACCCCCATCTACTATATGCGCAGTATCCAACCAAAGCATGTGACCGAAGCATGGACCTACGCGAACGGCCTCTGCACCAATGTCGATGGTGGCATCTTCATTGGCGGCCCTGGCTTTGTCTATCAATTACCAAAATTTAGTGATACAACTATTGACAAATAGCAAATTGTTAGGTATGCTGTAAAAGTGATTTTTACCATACTTTACAGAGAAAGCGAGGGTCAAATTATGTACTCCTATCAGATACTCCCCAGACGTATCGCTAACCCATCGCTACGTTATGTTGCCTGAGCCACCTTACGAAGTGTTCGATCATACCGCAGATATTGGTATTCATGCTTATGGTGCCACTCTTGTGGAACTGTTCATGCATACAGCTATGGGCATGGAAAGCCTGATGGTTGCTCCAGAGCAGGTACAAGAGATTTCCAGCCATGGAATCACTGTTACAGGACATGATACTGTCTCTTTACTCATCGCATGGCTGAATGCCTTGGTTCTTCTGTTTGATACTGATTACCTGCTGTTTCGCGAATTTAAGATTGAAACACTTACCGAGACACAACTTATCGGGCAGGCGTTTGGCGAACCTTACAATTCACAACGTCACGAGCTAAGCAGTGCTATCAAAGCTGTTACGTGGCATGAGGCCGCTATTGAGACTACTGAGTACGGCTATAAAGCTCGTATTATCTTCGACATCTAGCGTTTTAGGGCATAACAACCAGTTAAATCACTAGCAAAGTGTAAAAGTCGTGCATGTATTTTTGCATGCCTTGATTGCACTCTTCTTGTACCCCCTCATGCCTGAACGCACAAAAAGAGGTTAAAATATATATGGCTAACGCAAAAGAGAAGATACCCCTTGAGCGTGTAGATAGCAATCGTTGGCGTATCCCTATGCGCTACAACACAGAGATGCGTGTTCCTGGCATGATTTATGCCGACGAAGAGTTGTTGGAGCAAATTCTTAGTGATAACGCTCTGCAACAGGTTGCGAATGTTGCAACTCTCCCAGGTATTGTCGGTCACTCGTTAGCGATGCCCGATATTCACTGGGGGTATGGCTTTCCAGTCGGTGGGGTAGCTGCCACTCACGCGGACTATGGCGTTATCTCACCCGGTGGAATTGGCTTTGATATCAATTGTGGAGTTCGTCTATTAGCAACGAATCTTTTGCGCGATCAAGTGCGCGGAAAAGTTGAGAAACTTGCTGACGAACTGTTTAGCAACTTGCCCTCTGGAGTTGGGGGTGCAGGTATGCGTCTCCTCACCACGAGTGAAATGCATTCTGTTATGACACGCGGCGCAGCGTGGGCGATTGAGGAGGGCTATGGCTTTGCTGAAGACCTTGATGTTACAGAGGAGAATGGATGTCTCACAGGAGCTGAACCTGATACAGTGATGAAAAATGCTGTCCAACGCGGTCTCAAGCAATTGGGCAGTCTCGGTTCTGGCAACCATTTCTGTGAAGTTCAATACGTCGAGCACATCTATGATGCTGAAGCAGCAAAGGCACTTGGTATTGGACAACCTGGACAGATTGTTGTAAGTCTTCATTGTGGCTCAAGAGGATTTGGGCATCAGATCGCTGAAGATTATATTCAGATCGCCGAGTCTAAGCAGAAGGATTACGGGTTCACATTGGTGGATCGGCAGTTGGCGTGTCTCCCATTGCAGTCAGACATGGGTAAAGCGTATCTTTCCGCAATGGCGTGTGGTGCAAACTTTGCCTGGGCAAATCGTCAGTTGCTCATGCATGGTGTCCGTCAAGCATTCTCAACGGTCTTCGGACGTAAGGCACGTCCGAAAGATATGCCTATGGTGTACGATGTATGCCATAATATTGCCAAAATGGAGGAATATGAGATAGATGGAGCTATGCAGCGTGTGTGCGTACACCGCAAAGGTGCTACGCGCGCATTTCCTGCACAGCATCCAGCCTTGCCTGAAAAGTACCGTGAAATAGGCCAACCTGTGCTTATCCCGGGCGATATGGGACGTTACTCATTCGTGCTGGTTGGTGCACAAGGCTCTATGGAACAAAGCTTTGGTTCCTGTTGTCATGGTGCGGGTCGCCGTCAAAGCAGAACTGCCGCCAAGAAGTCGATTACAGGCAACGAACTTATCGAGCTTCTGGATGCGAGAGGTGTAACTGTGCGTGTTCACAGCAAAAACCTGCTTCCAGAAGAGGCACCACAAGCCTACAAAGATGCACAGCAGGTCGTCAACGTTGTGCACAATGCAGGCCTTGCCAAACTCGTGGCACGCCTTAAACCTATGATTGTCGTCAAAGGGTAAAAGCGCAGGGTGTCAACAATAGGTAGGGCTTAAAGTATACTTAAGCCCTACCTATTGTTGACACCCTGTACCTAGTTGCTAATCGCAGCCCACAAAACCGTAGGCACTTTCCACCGCAAAGGATACGCGCAGTATTCAACCAAAGCACGTGACAGAAGCATGGACCTACACGAACGGCCTCTGCACCAACGTTGACGGCGGCATTTTCATTGGCGGTCCCGGCTTTGTGTATCAACTGGAGTAATCACGTTCACTTCTGGATAATGAATTCCTTCAGCACTGCATCTAAGTTGGTACCATTTTTGTTCATAGAACCTATCCATGCTCTCGATGTTCATCTCACGCAGACGTCTCTTGCCAAGCCGTCTATCGAACTTAGCCCAGGCTCTGATCAAAACGTCATCATCACGTAGAGCCTCGTCAATGGTAAGCGAAACGTATGTTTCTAAAGCCGAGAGAAGATGATGTGTTGCATACAATCCTTTTTGTTTGAGAAGCACAGCAGCAGAGTCGTTATACTTAAGATATTCAAATTGTTCTCTTACATCATCTTCGTTCTCATCACTCAAAAGCGATGCAATACGTGTTTGTTCATTATGATACTTGATTGTTGAGAATGTAGCTATTTCTTCTTTATCCCATGTAACCCATGCTCTTGTCATGAAATAGGTACTTGATGCATAGCATGTGAGATGTACTTGAACATGTTCTCGTACTGAATCAGCTAAAAGATTCTCAACTGCTTTTCTGAGCTTACTCCAAATCATAGGCATTTCCTTCTACTGCACATAGTTAGAGAAGTCTTCTCTAGCATTACGTAAAGCAATGCGTCCCGTTCCATCAAATGAAACGGGACGATAATCGTTAACCAACAATCGCCGCCCACAACACAGCAGGCACTTTCCACGGCGACGGATACGCCTCAAGGTCCACAAGCTTTGGAAACACCTTTGCAGCCGTCTTGCTGCGCGTCGCGAACCACGGCGGCGTTGGGGTACTGCGGAATGGGGCACGTAGCACGCTCTTTTGTGGTCGTGAGAACATGAGCGTGTTATGTACAACACCATTGCCCGATTGTATATCGTTGATGCTATGACCAGGGAACGCGCCCCAGGTCGTCGAGCCGAGCGCGAAGCTTGTACCAGCCCAATAGTTAACCCCAATCGATCCATAACGCAAATTCGCGACTGCACGTTCGACCGCTGCCGCAATCGCCGGGTCTTTCAATGACTCAGGATGCACAATAATTGTCGCGTTCAACGTTCCCCACAAACGTTCATTCGCGAACTCGACCGCTTTATCAATGTACTCGACGACTGATGCCGCTTCAAGGGTTGTTTCTGCGAAGAGACCACAGAATGCCTCTGTCGTAAAGCATACATCGTCGGTATTCTGTGCATCTACGTCAGTAATTAATGTCCACGGTAGTTCTCGCTCGTTGGCCGTACCGATTTGTTCCGCATCCGGGTGCTGTACGACAAACATCTTCTGACGGTCTTGCGCCCCTGGATAATACGAGACACGAGTCGGAACCTTCTTGAGTATATTCTTAGTTTGTTGCAGCAACTGACTACGCTGCTCCCATGCCTCGTGCTCGATCACCACACGTGTTGCATTGCAATTGAAGCCAGCATTATTGGTGAGCATCGACACAATATGTTCGGCTTGATATGCGAGATCACTCTTGCTCCACGGACCCGGAACGACAATCACAGGACTCACGTTGCCCAATTCCCCTGTGATACGCTTCGTCAGGACAGGGTTATTCTGTGCCTTACGTGTCGCCCCTTCGCTCCCTGTACCAAAGACTATCGCGTCGAATGTCTTATCGGAACCCGTAATATGTATCTCGTCAATGCCTGGATGGTTACACAGATAGGCACCCTCTGCCGCTCCACCATAGGTGACACGCAAAAATCCTTTTTCGATCAACGCGCGAAAAGCCTCTTCCATGAGTGGGCCAAGGTATGCATTTACCGGATTCATCTTGATAATCACAACCTGATCTTCCACGAATAGCTTGTAGAAGATATCCATTGGTCCAATGCTTGCGACATTGCCCGCGCCAAGCACTAACGCGACTTTCCCTTCGTGTGTCGTATCGCGATAGACCACCGCTTGCGTGCTAGTAAGCTCTTCAGCCGTTACGCCAGGCTCCATCCATATCTCTGCCGTGACACCACCAAAGAAGATGCGGTCATTTGTGGTGAGTGGAAACACAGGCGCGACCACCTGCCCATTTGCAAGTGTCTTGACCTCCCCAGGAATTCTTGGGTGTCCAGCGGTTTCAATATCTACAAGCGACTGCCGCAACTGTTGCAGATTTTTCACAACTGGAAAGGTTCCGGCCAACCATTCCTCGCCCGGGGTTTCAGTTGGTACGCCCTTTGCTTGCAAACCCGCCGCGACCCAGCGTGGGCTAATCGCAACAAAATCTTTAATCAACTCATCAATCAGCGCGATACGTTCGCGAACAGTAAACACAACCCACGCTTGCTTATGCTCCTGCAACACCTGTATAGCAGCATCCATCGCTTTGTTGGTCGAACTATGAATGCTTCCCGACACCGTTGGAAATTGTGGCGCACCTTGTCGTGTACTTACAGACATATATACCTCCATGGAAAAATAACGGTTTCTTACATAATGGTTTTTCGTAGGGACCAGATTTATCGCGTCCTCGGCGCAATTCATTGCGCGAGATGTTGAAAAGATATAGCCGATAAATCGGTCTTGGACGCCGTAAACGTGGTCCCTACGAAAATTATCGTTTCAAGATAGGTGTAATCCTACCCTTCTAACGCTGGTCTGTTCCCAAACGCACGTACCGCACCCTGTGTAGGAACTGCCCAGCGGACTGCGTTCGCGATGACGCGCTGTACATCTTTATTGTAATACGTTGGATGCCTTTCATGACCAGGGCGGAAGTAGAAAATCTTACCACGCCCGCGTGTATAACAGCCGCCACTACGAAATATTTCGCCACCGCTGAACCAACTGACGAAAACCAATGTTTCAGGAGGTGGCACATCGAAGTGTTCACCATACATCTCTTCGTGTTCGAGTTCGATGTACTCGCCTAAACCCTCCGTTATTGGATGCCCGGGCGCGACAACCCACAAACGCTCGTGGTCGTTGCCCTCGCGCCACTTGAGGTCACACGTTGTACCCATAAGCCGTTTGAATATCTTCGAGAAGTGTCCAGAGTGTAGCACAAGCAGCCCCATGCCATCCAGCACACGTTCGTGTACTCGTTGCACTATATCGTCACTTACCTCTCCATGCGCCATGTGTCCCCACCATATGAGTACATCCGTCTCGTCCAAAACAGGAGCGGTGAGACCGTGTTCAGGCTCATCGAGTGTGGCAGTACCCACCTGAAACCCCGCATCCTTGAGTGCCGACGCAATAACCGTATGTATCCCATTTGGATAAATTGCCTTCACTTGTGTATCGTTCTGTTCATGCCGATATTCATTCCATACCGTGACACGTGTAGTCGAAGCCAACTGATACGATCCTTTCCATCAAACAATCACAAAAGTATATTTCTCTTTCCCTGTACATTGTACAACCTGAAAGAGTATCGGGTCTCCGTCTATTACCTTCAATTACGGAAACAGGCACTTCTCATATACTCAGCAAGGTGATATTATATAACCAATATTTAACGTATCGAAGAGAAAAACGCTCTTCCTAGAGAAAGAGAGGTGCAGCATGTTAATAGGTTATCGCTACTTAGGAATTATCACTGTACAGAGTGGTGCTGGTCTATATAAACGTCACCGCTTCAAATGTCTAGGAGCGCATAATCTATGTCTACCTTCAAGAGGAGCTTTAGCGCATCAACTATTTACCTGATCTACTCAGGTGCTAACTCCCTTTTCTTTGCTTTGATCGTGACTGTTAACCTCATCTATCAATTAGAAGTTGCGAAACTGAGTCCATTACAACTTGTCCTCGTTGGAACAGCCTTAGAAACCGTGGCCTTTGTGTGTCAGGTGCCAACTGGTGTCCTCGCCGATGTCTACAGCCGCCGCCTCGCGGTCATTCTAGGCACACTTATCATTGGGATAGGCTTTGTCATAGAAGGTGCTATACCGCGCTTTGAAACTATTGTGCTTGGGCAAGCACTCTTCGGTATTGGTGCTACGCTCTCTGACGGTGCAGAGCAAGCGTGGATTGCCGATGAGATTGGCGAAGAGCGTGTTGGGCGCATCTTTCTGCGTAGTTCACAGGTGGGACTTCTCGGAGGACTCATTGGTGCACCGCTCAGTGTAGCTCTTGCTAGCATTCGTCTCAATATACCTGTCATTGTCGGTGGAGCATTGACAATTGTTCTAGCTGTTTTTCTTCTCTTCTTTATGCCGGAGAACGGCTTCCATTCCACTCCACGAGAAGAACGCCAATCATGGCGGCAAATGGGAACAACCTTTCGCAACGGCCTCCATGTTGTGCGCGGACGACCCGTACTGATTACCATTCTACTCATTGGGCTGTTCTATGGTCTCTATAGCGAAGGGTTTGACCGCCTCTCAACACCACATCTCGTGACAAACTTCACATTTCCCGCACTGTGGTCATTGAAGCCTATTGTGTGGTTTGGCATCTTCAGCGTTGTAGGAACACTTGTGAGCTTGGGTGCAACCGAGCTTGTCAGACGTTTTATTAATATGAACAACCAGCGCGTGGTAATGCGTCTCTTATTCAGCATCAATGCGCTTGGTGTTATTAGCATTCTCGTCTTCGCGCTAGCGGGAAACTTCTTTCTCGCGGTTGCCGCATACCTGACCTTTGGTGTTTTTCGTCGTGTGAACGAGCCAATCTATACGACATGGCTGACGCAAAACATCGACGCAAAGGTACGTGCAACCGTCATCTCGATGCGTGGACAGGTTGACGCATTGGGACAAATCGTCGGTGGACCACCCATAGGCTATATCGGCACGCTCTTCTCATTACGAGCCGCAATGATTGCGGTCAGTATTCTCCTCTCGCCCGTCCTGCTTCTGTTCGCCTACGCATTTCGCAGGGCGAAACCAACGTTGACGGAAGAGTAAAGATTTCGGCGGGCTATTATACTAATCTCATAAGAAAGAAATTTAGATGGAACCGTTCTATTTTATGAGCTTTATATATCTAATAGCAATGAAAAGAAAACGTGAGGGAGAAACTAGTGAAGGTATTAGTAACCGGGGCGGCTGGCTTTCTTGGTGGTCATCTGGTCGATATGCTGGTAGAGGGTGGCGATGAGGTCCGCGCGATGGTGCGTCCTGTTGAGGATGCTGGCTATTTACGTACACTCGCGGGTGTCGAGGTGGTCAATGGCGACCTGACGAATAAAGAGTCGTTGAAACGTGCTGTAAATGGCGTTGAGCGTGTTTATAATGTCGGCGCGAAAACAGGGCCGTGGGGACCCGAAAGCGTCTATCGTGCCATTAACGTATATGGTCTCTCAGATCTGATTCATGCCGCGATGGATGCGGGTGTACAACGTATTGTGCATACAAGCTCGATTACTGTATACGGACATTCCCTGCATGGTATTGTAACCGAGGATCATCCCTTTCATGCGGAGGATAACCCTTATAGCCGTACAAAAATTGAGGGTGAAAAACTCATCGCTGATCTCATTGAAAGTCAGGGGGCACCTGTTGTAATTGTACGACCTGCATGGATTTATGGACCTCGTGATACCGCGAGTTTCGCGAAATATGTGAGTCGCGTTGAGTCGGGCAAATTCTTTTTCGTTGGTTCGGGTAAAAACATTGTGCCAACCGTGTATGTTCGAGACGTGGCACAGGGATTGATCAAAGCAGGTGACGCAGGTAACGAAGTTGTTGGCCAGGCATATACACTTGCCAACGATGAACATATAACACAAGAAACGTATCTGAACACCATTGCTGATACGCTAGGCGTCGCACACGTTTCATTGAAGGTCCCCTTTTCCGCGCTCTATCTGGCTGGTCGAGGTGCCGAACTCGCCTGGCAAGCAATGGGACGGCGCAATGCTGCTCCCCCACCACTTACAACATATGGTATTACACTGCAAGGTGGCGACCAGCAATTTTCGATTGACAAAGCTCGTCGTGAACTTGGCTATGCACCACAATTCAACATCAAACAAGGCGTAGCGGAAGGCGTAACGTGGTATCGTTCACTTGCCTCAGGCTCAGCATCTTCTCAGTTCCCACGTGAGCTGGTCGGTACAAGAGGCTAGCCAAAAAACCATTAATCTTCTGCTATGAGAAGGTTTTGTAGATACAACGGTTTCGTCTCCCGACCTGTCAAGTGGGCCGGGAGACGCCGTTCACGTGCTCCAAACCAGTTGAAAAGATATGCCAGTGTCACAATTACAAAGAACGCATTTCGAATAGCCACAACCTGAAAGAAACCAGGGGTCAGTGGAATGCTCAATGGTTCTATCGGACGCGTATAAAAGTAAGCGAATATGATAGTTGTGAGCACCGCCGTGGGTCCCCAAAAGAAGAACCAGAACACGTCAAACGCCCCCACATATGCGAGTAGCGGTGTAAGCCAGATGATGTACTGAGGGCTGAACACCTTACCAGTTGCGATAAACACAAAAATGAGTGCTATCCCTGCTTGCACAACATCCATTCTTCCACGCCATTGCAGCAAGATACAATATAGGAAGCCAACCACCAATAAAAGCGTACTGATAAGTGAAACGATGTTACTAAACGGATTTACAACATTGATCGAACCATACTCGTTGGTGATTTTCAACGATGCTCCAAGTAACGATGATAACCAGAGCAATGTACTTCCGCTTGACTCGACCTGCACAGGACGATGCGCGAAATACGCCAGTTGCGTCTCAATAGCTCCCTGGAAATTTACCAGCGCAAAGACGCCCGTTACTCCCCCAACTACTCCTAAAAATAGGAGACAATGTTTCCATTGCCAATGGCGTATTCCACGCAGGGTCTGCCATAGTGAGCGTGGAAGTGTTGTAAGTGATAGGAACCATGGCGGCAGAGTCATACGTCCCTCTGCCTGTTGCTCTGCTATGAATAGGACCGGTAACAGCAGGATAGGATAAATTTTTAGAAGCACACCAATTGCCAGGGCAATATACGCTGGTGTCCAATGTCGCCTATCCGCGGCAATTAAACTAATCAGCGTGAGTGCGGCTGGCAAGAGATCGAAACGTACATGTGCGGTTGCTACGGCTCCTCCAAGAAGATAAAGCGCGAAAATAAGCCCTGCCCCACGTGGCCCATAGCGTAAGAGTAGCCAGTACACCAACACCGCTGTAAGGGCCATAAGAAACGAAAACACGAGCTGATAATACGAAAGCGGGGCGAGTAGCGCAAGCGAAAAAGGCACAAGCGTCAGTGGTGGGTACTCAATCGGTAACATGTGAAATGGGGGTTGTGTTCCTGTATGTAAAAAAGCACATTGTAGTGTTGGCAGAAGTTGCTCACCGTTACTACCGAGCCAGAATGTCAATGCATAGCACTGATAGCGAGCCGGGTCGGTTGTGGGCATAAACATTTCCCATGAGGCACCTATAAACATAAGAATGACCACAAAGGTGATTGGAATATACGCGATAAATCCTTTGCGAGCAAGAAATGCCTCTTGTAGATGTATGAAAAATATTTTGGTTTTCTGTGTACGATAGGTATGTTGGTGTAGCAACAGGAAGTTCTCCCTCTCCATTTGACACGCTCTCAAAGCGAGTGCTACAATTCCGAACAGAGCACACCCTATGATTAGCTGTGTGCCCTTATTATTTTTTGTCACAATTGCACACACTGCATGACGAACAGCAAGCAAAGCTAGTAACGGAACATTCGTGTCCTCTCTGGGTAGCACGAATTTCTATTTGAGGAAGGATACACTTGTATGAATCCGAAGAACCGCACCGAGACAAAGACGTTGAAAGTCGGAGATAGCGCCCCAGATTTTACCTTAAAAACGGAAAAGGGTGACACATGGCATCTCGCGGATTTACGCGGCAAAGAAAATGTTGTCTTAGCTTTCGTTCCCTTCGCGTTTAGCGGCACCTGCTCGGCACAACTTCCTGCGTATGAGGCCGATCTAAGTCGCTTCAAAGACTTCGATGCTGAAATCGTAAGCATAAGTATGGACAGTACATATGCATTGGGAGCCTGGGAAAAATCAATGCACACCTCATTTCCTTTGCTCTCCGACTTCTACCCACAGGGAAAAATTGTAGACGAATATGGTGTACGTCACCCTGCTGGCATGGCTGAGCGTGCGCTTTTCGTCATAGACAAAGAGGGCGTTATTCGCTATATCGAGGTCCAGGCTTCCCCCGGCGATATGCCAGACAACGAGGACCTCTTCGAAGCACTACGCAAACTCTCGTAAACTCTTTCAACAGTCATTTCTGAATGCACAAGTGAGACAGCTCAAGATAGAAATTTTGAGCTGTCTCACTTGTGTATTTAGAAAATTTCGCCAAACTCTTTACAAGTGTAGTAAAGTGTCTATTGAAGAGATGTGTATTGCCTGTGAGAGGGTGATACAGATCACCCCAAATTTGTCTATTTAGTGATGTGTTTAGTGAGTATATGAAGAAGCGTAACCTTATAAATATAACCTCTACTTCAATTATCAGTTTTCTCATCTTTTGTTGTGGCGTGATTTTCTATGCACGTCGCATCGAGCCTTCATGGATTGACGTTGCTCATGTCCGTGTTGTGTTGCCGCGCCTTGCTAAAGCTTTTCATGGCTATCGCATCGTCCAAATTAGTGATATTCATGCTGATGAAACCTGGATGAACTCTTCACGGCTAGAGCGGGTTGTTCGACTTATCAATAAACAGCAACCTGATGTTGTCGTTATTACCGGAGATTTTGTGACACGCAGACACGGACACAAGGCAAAAGAAACCCTTGATGTCTTACGTTTCTTAAAAGCACCTGATGGTGTGTTTAGCGTGCTTGGAAATCATGACCACTGGGGCGACACCGATCTCCTACGCACAATACTAAAAAACAATGGGCTGCAAGAACTCAAAAATACTGTTTATACCTTTTATCGAGATGAGGCTATGCTCCATTTAGCTGGCCTTGACGATCTTCTATCATCATCTACACGCGCCTTACCCGTTTGGGTTCATGAAGAGAAGCTTAAGCAGCTTGTTCATGTTATTCCTCCAACAGGAGCCGCGATCCTTTTGGTACATGAACCAGATTTTGCAGATGTGGCGGCCTCAAGTGGGCGTTTCGATCTACAACTATCAGGACACTCGCATGGAGGGCAAATACGTATTCCATTTCGTGGCGCACTGGTAGTACCATACCTTGCTCACAAATACCCCAATGGCCTGTATCATACTAACGCAATGCTTCACTATACCAATAGAGGAGTTGGAATGTCTACGCCCCATGTACGCTTAAATTGCCGTCCTGAAATTACGGTGTTTACCCTTCTTGCAAATTGATCGGCTTCCATTGACTGCTATCATACTCTGGATACGTAATTTCCCAGATATGTCCCGGCTCCTCACGTGCTTCCCAGCGTCGCAATGTGTCGAGTAACACATGACGTTGCAGTGTATTTTGGTGTGGGCCACCCAAACAATTGCCTAACTTAAACTGTTGCGGTGCGATGGCACGGGGCGGGCCTGCTGGTCGTGAATTTTCGGGAAGCAATGTAATGAGAACTGTCGGGATTCCAACCATCTCTATCTCGCGCTGGATTGCAACTACAACCCGGTGGCAGAGTGATCAGCCAGCGGTGAGCACAACCGCGTCAGCTTTTGAGCGCGAAATAATCTTTGCCATCTCCGGCGCGGCTCTCTCATAAAGATCACGTAAGTTCTGACTAAAACCCATAAATCCAAGGTGCTTATCGCCGACACCCGCGATAATCCCTTCTGCCGCTAGTTCACGTAGACGATCAATTGGAAAAACACAATTGATGTCTTGATCCGCGTCGTGATGATCGTAATGATCATGCGTTACCGTCAACTGATCGGCCTGCACATCTCCTGGAATGACACGCCAACTGTTATCACCCTCAACGTTGTATGGTTCCTGATCTCGTAGGTGTACTCCTGTGGTTGTGACCAGTGCCACAACACTTTGACTCAATTCACGAAAGCGCGGCGTATATGGAATGCATCGCTTTGACATCACCATGGTTTTGTATCCCTTCTTGCAACGAACTATTACAAAGGTAGTATACTACTCTTTTCCTTTTCGTGAAGTTTTTGTATCGCAGCCTCATACAACGGCGTCGCTAGTGCTCGTGCTGCTGGTATTTGTATACGGTTGTACATCCAATCAAACTTTGCACCAACACTCTTTTGTGTCCAGTTATCGTTGGGCGCATCTATTCTATCGAGAAAGAAATCTATATTAACTTCCAGAAAACTTAAGCTGTCCGCTGCTTGCACCCAGTTTGCATCTTCCCATCCTCCCATTTCATGGACACCTATCAGACGCGCAACCTCTGTAACCAATGCTTCAGGTGCCTCATGTTCACACAGAAACTGACTCACAATCCGTGCCGAACGTTCCGAGTGCGCCTGATTATACACCGGATCATCTGGCCCAAGTGCCGGGTCTTGCTTCGGGCTATCTGGCCCTGGAAATGCTCGCTCCACATCATGGGTCAAGGTCGCTAGCAGCATCGCTTGTGAAGCATTCGGATGTATACGTCTCAACCATTCTTCGGCTTTCAGCAAGTGTTGTGCATGTCTTCCATAATGTTCTATCACCCATGCGCGAGCAAGCACAATCAAATCGCTCATCTTGAAACTCCTTGTGTATACTGAGTTTACCTAACTTTACCTATCATTCCTATTTTACCTCAAAATCACACGAAACCTCTTGACAATTTAATAGCAATATGTTATAAAATAAATAGCGAATAGCTATTGACTAGAATGCTTGTTAGGGGATATACGCTTTGATACGGGGCTATGAACTAACACCTTTGACCTTTGGTACGTCGTATGCATGACAATATTGTTGGGAGAGGATTATGCTACTTGACCCAAACATAGTGTTCTTACTTTTTGTGGTCGCGGTACTAGGTATCTACCTTGAACTCGCACATCCAGGTACCATCTTCCCAGGTGTCCTTGGAGGTATCGCGTTTCTTTGTTTTCTTTTCGCCGCGAGTGTTCTTGCACCCAACTGGCTAGGCTTCGCATTTATGCTGCTTGCCGCAATTTTGCTTGTGCTTGATATAAAGCTACCCGGGCACGGCATTTTGACGGTAGCGGCAATGCTTTCGCTTGTAGCTGGTACGTTCCTTTTCTTCAATAGTGGAAATCAAAATGGTGCGCGACTCAATCCTGCCTTGGTCTATGTTGTGGCTGGCATCGTTGGTATCGTCGGCTTGGCCCTGGTTAGAATTGCTATGCGTGCGCAAAGAATGCACGTCACGACAGGTGTGGAAGGCATGATAGGAGCAGTGGTTGTCGCCAAAACACCGCTTGTCCCCGATGGACGTGTCCGCTATGCTGGTGAGGATTGGGCCGCGATTCTTGAGGATGCAACCTCGGCAGCCGATCCAGGCTCAAAACTGCAAATCGTTTCTGTAGTGGGGTTGCGCCTGCATGTGCAGCCCGTAGGTTCGATGTTACGTGATAATAGCCCTATTATTCAGGAAATGTCGTAGACAAGTAACCCGCCTTACTAAAAGGAGAAAATGAGTATGGACCCTATTATTGCTGGTGTGATCGGAGTTGTTGTCCTGATTGCACTCTTCCTTTTGATGTCATCAGTTCGAGTAGTCCAGCAGTATGAGCGTGGTGTAATCTTCGTGTTAGGACGACTGACTGGTGCGAAAGGCCCAGGCATCTTCCTGGTGCCACCGTTCATCTCGCGTATGGTCAAAGTTGACTTGCGTATCGTCACCCTCACTGTTCCACCACAAGAGGTGATTTCGCGCGATAACGTGACCATTAAAGTGACTGCTGTATTATACTTCTATGTTGTTGATCCTTCAGCGGCAGTTGTCAACGTGATGAACTTTATCCAGGCCACAACACAAATTGGCCAGACCACATTGCGTAACGTGCTTGGTCAGTCCGAGTTAGATGAGATTTTGTCACAACGTAACAAGATCAATCACGACTTGCAAACAATCATTGACGAGCATACCGAACGTTGGGGCGTCAAGATGACGGCTGTCGAAATCAAAGACGTTGAGTTGCCTGTTACGATGCAACGCGCGATGGCAAAACAAGCAGAGGCAGAACGCGAGAAGCGTGCGAAAATCATTCATGCGGAAGGCGAGTATCAGGCTTCAGCTCAACTCGCGAAGGCCGCTGGCGTGATTGGCTCACAGCCAAACGCGATGCAGTTACGCTACCTGCAAACCTTGACGGAGATAGCTGTTGAGAAAAATTCGACCATCATCTTCCCACTTCCAATGGATCTAGTGCAACCGATGATGGATATGATGAAACGGCAACCAGAACCTCAGAAGGTGCCAATTGATGGACCAGCCGTCTCTGAGAAGAATGGACATGTAACCCAAACGCTTTAATAAGCAGAGTAGGAAAAAGAAGATGCCGCGCGTCGAAAGCTTTCGACGCGCGGCATCTTCCATTAAGAATTGTTATGGTTTTCGCTTTGTTTCGCACGTAGATATTCAGCACAGGCGCGATACGTATCCTCTGAAATGAGACCTTTCGATACGTAATGTGTGAGCATCACGTCTAATTTCAAAATGCTCATCAGATTATACCCATGTTGCCGTAGACGCTCTGCCGCACCATGCTCACGGTCGATGAGGACAATTACGTCTTTCACCTTCAGTCCGTTTTCTTCCAATAACGCCGCAGTTTCTATCGTACTACTCCCCCTTGTGATGAGATCGTCGATGATAAGGGCGGTGTCACCTTTTGTAAAACGACCTTCGATCCCACGTTTCCCTGTCCCTTCTGGTCGGATACGTGCGTAGATCATTGGGGTGGAAGTCTCTAACGAGTATGCGGATGCCAGAATAAGACCTCCTACCGGTACTCCAGCGACTATATTGAAGGAATGTACGCGTGCGCGACGCAGCGATTGCGCCAAATTAATTTCTTGCTGCATCAGCTTCGCCGCAACACTTAATGCGGTTGGATTGCTAATTAAGACCTTGGGATTTACAAAAATCGGGGAGCTAACTGCTGACTCGCTCACTGTAAAATTCCCGAATTGCACTGCTCCAAGATCGAAAAGCATTTGTGCCAACCAAAGATTATCCAGGGACTGCTCTTTCGCCACCTCTCATCATCCTTTCTGAGGAGAACTTCTTCTTTTATGCAATATACCATATCACGTATATGTAGTAAAATGCCCAGACTACACATCTTTCTCTTGCATTAGGGCCGTTAGTATGATACCTTACCACAGAAGGAACCGAGAAACAAAGGGAACGTCAGGTGAATCACTATGCCAATTCTAAGTTGTACCGAGGTGGGGAAGTCGTTTGGGGCTGAGCGCATCTTTTCTGGAATCACATTTCAAATCAATGAGCATGATCGTATCGGGTTGGTTGGTCCTAATGGAGCAGGGAAATCTACGCTACTCAATATCCTGGCACGTCGGGAGCAGCCCGACGAAGGTTCGGTTGCTATCGCTCGTTCTATCCGTGTTGGCTACCTCACACAATACGTTGATTTTCAACCACAAAACACCCTGCGTGAAGAGTTATTAACGGTCTTCTCCGAATTGCATTCCTGGGAGCTAGAGTTAAGCACACTCACGCAAGAAATGTCATCGGCTGCCACGTCCGAGAACAAAGCATTATATGATACGCTTCTGAAGCGTTATGACGAGCTACAAACGCGCTTCGAGCATGAAGGTGGCTATACGTACGAAAATCGTGTCGAGCAGGTGCTCGATGGCCTTGGCTTTACGCGCGAGCAACAGGCATCTCCTGTTATGCGTCTCAGTGGTGGACAACAAACACGCGCCTCGCTTGGAAAATTGCTGTTGCAAGAGCCTGATTTGCTTTTGATGGATGAGCCTACGAACCATCTTGATCTCGCAGCCCTTGAGTGGCTGGAAACATATCTGCTTGGTTGGAAAGGCGCGATGGTCATTGTCGCGCACGACCGTTACTTCCTCGATAAAATCGTATCGAAAACAATTGAAATGGCCTTTGGGCGCATCGAGGAATATCCCGGTAACTATACCAAGTATCTCAGTTTACGCGAGGAGCGTATGGAGCGACAACTTCGCGAATACGAGGCACAACAAGCACATATTGCGCATACAGAAGAATTTATTCGTCGCTATAAAGCAGGACAACGCAGCAAGGAGGCACGAGGCCGACAAAAATTGCTAGACCGTCTTGAGCGCGTAGAACGCCCCCAGGATTTTCCCGAACTGCACTTTGAGTTTACCCAGATGACAGATAGTGGTCTCGTCGTTATCTCGACAAACAAACTTGCCGTCGGCTATGGTGGAGGCTCAAGACGTGACCCCGAGAGAAGCAGTGAGCCTACTACGTTGGTGCGTGTCGCGGACCTGGAGTTGTTGCGCGGAGACCGTGTTGGCTTTATCGGTCCTAATGGAGCGGGCAAGACCACTGTTCTGCGCACACTGATTGGGGAACTTCCGCCTGTGAGTGGGCACGCAATTATTGGACACAATGTGCGTGTTGGCTACTATTCGCAGACCCACGCTGGCCTTAACTATGAGCGTACCATTCTTGACGAAATTCGGCAGATCAGCGTCTTAAGCGAAGAGGGCGCACGCGGCTTTCTTGGACGGTTCCTTTTTTCAGGTGACGACGTATTCAAGCCAATTGGCGCGTTAAGTGGTGGTGAACGAAGCCGTGTCGCGTTAGCAAAGTTGACATTGCAAGGCTCGAACCTGCTCATCCTGGATGAACCAACAAACCATCTTGACCTACAGTCGCGTCAATTTCTGGAAGAAGTATTGAGCGAGTTTGAGGGTACCTTACTCTTTGTCTCGCATGACCGCTACTTTATCGATAGTCTCGCGACAAAGGTCTGGGCGATCGAAGATGGCGTCTTAATTCCCTACATGGGCAACTACACGGACTATCGGACGAAAAAGCAACCCATCTTGCTTGATGTACCCGCACCCGTTACCAAGAAAACACCTGTTGCTGAAAAACCACCTGTACCCGTCGCGAAGCCAAGCAATAAAAGACCTTCGAGGACAAAGACGCGTACCGTCGAAGATGTTGAGCGTGACATCGAAAAGGCCGAGGCACAGGTGAAAACCATAGAGGATGCCCTATCACAAGCCGCACTGAATGCCGATGGAGAGCAACTTACGCAATTATCAGCCGAATACGAACAGGCCAAAACGCATGTAGACGAACTGCTCATCGAGTGGGAACGGCTCGCAGACGAAGTTGGAGCCTAACAGCTTAGAGCTACGCATGGCCAAGGTTTTCGTAGGGACCAGCATTATCGCGTCCGAGGCGCAATTTATTGCGCGAGACAATGCTTTGCCGTAGTTTTCGTAGGGACCAGATTATGCTCTTTGAGAAAATAATAGGGATACGTCGTAGGGACCACATTTATGGCGTCCGTTGCGCAATTCATTGGGCGAGATTCCATGAAAAATGCCTGGCGAAAGGATCTCGCGCAATGAATTGCGCGGAGGACGCCATAAATGTGGTCCCTACGACGTATCCGCACTAATTTGTAAAATCCCATTATCGCGTTTGGCGCAATTCATTGCGCGAGACATATTCCTTTTTACTTGTTCATTAGCATCGCGCAATGAATTGCGCCGCGGACTACGAAAAATATGAACCCCTACCTATTTTCGCCTTACTCCCGTTATCATCCCACTGATGAACGCAATGATAGCCACAATAACAGGCACAGCAGCCGCTATCGCAAGCCACAATCCTAAAAAGAGGAGTGGTAATAAAAACGTCGGATGTGCTTGCAGCTCAAATACGATTTTCCTATAGGCAGGACGATAGAGGAAACTAGCAGCTAGTATCGCTACGGGGATAAAGCTAAAGAAAATCGTCACAAGAACACGTAGAAACCCATAGCGGTATGAGCTGCGTGCCGCGTTTACACATAAGATGGCCAACCCAAAACTCTCCAAGAGAAATGAGAGTGCCATAGGTAGGGTAGAGCGAATAATCGGAAGAAGTCCACCGACAATCACTAGTAACAGACCTACAAATTGTAGTCCCATACCTACGAGAAAGGATACTGGTCCACCACGTCTCTTCTCTGATGCGATCAACTCATTTTTGGGTAGTGTCTTATCTTTGTTTTGAGCAATGGCGATACTTGACATAATATTTGTCTTTATGGCATAACTCTCGGGGTTGCCCGTATCGAGTTCTAGCGAGCGTTCAATTGCTGCCAATGCTTCCTGGTGGCGTCCTGTGTTCGTTAACAATACCGCACCCATACTCCACGCGAGGGCGTTATTTGGTTCGTGTTGACGTAACTGCTCAACAACTGCCAATGCCTCTGGAAATCGGCCCATTATACCAAGAATTTGCCCTTTCAAGGTCAGAGCAGCACTCTCCGTGGGGTTGATTTGTAGGGCTTGATCGGTGAGGTGTAGTGCCTGGTCAAGATGCTGTGCTTGAAGTTGTTGTGATGCTTGCTCGAGTAAGAATGCACTTTGCTGCTGTCTATGTTGCTCAACTTCAGTAGAGCGAAGATTGCCGGAGGTAGTTTTCTGTTGTTGAGACGAGGGCACTAATTGTGCTGTTGCCGTTGCATTAAATGCGCCCTGTTGCATTACAACACCTTGTGGTGTTTGCGGAACACTCGTTGCATATACAGGAACATCGGCTTGGCGTAGTGTTTGTACTGCTTGTTGATTTGGAACTTCGTTGCCAACCAGTACAATAGGGTTGAGTGCTTGCCCAAACACTTGCGGGCGTTGCTGCATCCCCAGGTTGTTCGCGAGATAGGCATAGAGTGTTTGAAGGGTGACATTCCCTGTATTTGGCTCGCTAGCACTCCCACTCAAACCAACGATCATTCGATACATCAGCAAGCCTAGACCGCGCTCTCCTGCTTCCGCGCTAAAGGCGTTGCCACGGCATGAACCGACGAAAACTCGATCCTGTTGCTGCAACAGTCCGTTGAGGAGTGCAGTGCCCAGGAGTGGCTGGACATCATAGGGCGAGGCTTGACGTGTACTCCATACTTGCCCTGTTTGGAATGCGTCAAATATGAACACAATCTGTGCCGCGCGACTCTTTGTTAGTATCTGCTGCGCTAACATGGGAAGAGATAAACCTGTACCTGGATTTCCGTAAGAGGTATTTGCCAACGCAAGATACCCTTCACCACTTCTCTCATCAAGAAATGCATGGCTTGCAATATAGATGAGAACAATATCATCCGGCTGGGCAATCGAAAGGCAAAGTTGTAGCGCAAGAGACTCAACGAGTTCTCTTGTAGCATTTGCACCCAGCACGAGTTGCACATCAGCGGGTGCCCATTTGCCACCTCGCTCGTTCACAAGCCATTGAGCAAGCACACGTGCATCGTTTTCAGCAAACTGAAGTGGTTGAAATATTGTATCCTGGTAGGAATTGACACCTACGACAAGTCCGAGGCGTCTACCCATTCTCATTCCCTTTGTATGTAAATTAGACCAAAGACAGTGTAAGTATTGTACGCTACTTCATCCAAGTGTGGTGAGAAAAAGGTAAAAATAAGTACTTTTTGGATATTTTGTCTAAGGTTATGTTTAACTTCTATGTCAAAAAAAGGAATATGCTATACTTGTTGCTGAACCTTTGGTATTTCGAGGGGAGCTTTATGATATGCCGCGTGTTTTAGGAATAACTGGCAACATCGCTTGTGGAAAGACCTCTGTAGGACACATGTTGTTAAAACTTGGTGCCGAACGCTATATTGACGCGGATGCAACCGTTCATGCCTTATATGAGCATGGTCAACCTATTGCTGTGAGCGTTGCGGAAGCATTCGGCCCGTCAGTGATCGCGGCAGATGGAAGCGTTGATCGTAAGGCTTTAGGTGCCATTGTATTTCAAGATGCGGATGCGATGAGGCACTTGGAACGCATCGTGCATCCCGCGGTCGGTGGGGCAATGATGCAAGAACTCTCATTGGTGAGCGCGAACGGTATCGTGATTATTGATGCCGTCAAGTTACTGGAAGGAACCTCGGGCGCACTCTGTCAAAGCAAATGGCTGGTCATTTGTCCAGAAGAGCAAGAATTCACGCGACTGGTCGCCCGCAACGGTTTCAGTGAGCAAGAAGCATGGGCACGCATTCGCGTGCAGCCCTCCGTTGCCAACAGGCTTCCCCTTGTAGATGAGGTAATTGACAACGGAGGCACGCAAGAAGAGACGCTTCGACAGGTCGAGGCAGCCTTTACCCGTTTTCGTAGTAAGTTCCCTGCGTAATGTCTGTCTTTACCTGGTATCTTTACTCGCATCCACGCGTGTACCAAGCACAACAAAGAGTGGATCGTGCCCCCGTCGGAACCAGGAAGACTGTGCGTCTACATGCCGCTCAACCTCGATCTTAGTAAAACCGCCAGCAAGTTCATAATATTTCTGTACAAGTGCGATATGGCTTTCGTTATCCCCTTCGTACCAGATACGCACAGCCTTCGTCGGAAACATTCTATCGGAAAAACTGACTAACGAAACACCCCCTGGTTTGAGTACTCGCGCAACCTCACGAAACACCTCTACAGGCCGTTTCAAATATTGCACCGATACCGTATTGATAACCGCATCAAAAAGCCCATCTTCAAAGGGCAATCGCGGATTTTTGTTGAGATTTTGAACAACAAATCGTGTCAACCGCGCATTCGCCTTCAATTCCGCCTCATTCATCCCTAAACCCACTACTTCAGCATACTGAACCTCTTCTGGCAGGTGCGAACGAAAGCTACTCATGATATCAAGAACACGACCATGCGCGGGAACATAGCGACGGATAGCATCTGTAACCGTTGCAATCGCGACATCATCAATATGTACCACCATCCGTGGCGTGACATAAAAATTGCCATCATCTGTTTCGTCTTGTCGCGTAAAGTCTTGCGGCACAAAATTACTGATCATTACAGTGTCCTTATTTGAGAACGCATTGATCGGTAGGGGCACAATGAACTGGTGCCCCTACCGATGGTCCCGTGCTCGGTTATCAAACGCAAATTAGCAAACGACTCTTGTAATTATGTACTGTATGTACAGGGAAAAAGCAAGAGTTACACATATGTAAAAGTTTCTCCGAGATTGCGTAACCAGAAAAAACGGGATGCCATCCCGAATGTTGTGTACAGACATAATTCCCTCCTTCTTGGAAACTGAATGTACATAGACGCAGGATGGTCTATGCCTGTATTATCACCTCAAGCCCTCCTTTATGGAAGGGATACCGTTACACGGCACTCGGGATGGCATCTAGAAGCTTCTTATTCGAAATCATTATCATCATAAATACTAAAAGCAATAGGGAGAAAATACTGATTGTCCACTTGTCCCCTAAAAATTGTACGGTAAATCCCATTAATGTCAATCCAAGAGAATAGCAGATAAAATCACCTGAGCGGGTGATGCTAGTGACTCTTCCTTGAATATGATGAGGTATTTTCCCTGCTATTCCTGCGCAAATAATGTAATAACTCGGGAACAGGGCAAAAAGCATTGCGGTAATTATGGTTAATGTAACAAGATTGGACGCAAGAAAATACAACATAAATATTGCCATGCTGATAATACCTGTTACTACTAATGCAGTGAAACGATTGTATTTTCTTGCAAATTTGCCAGCAACGATTGATCCAATGACTCCTGACGCTGCGCTAACTGCCAGAATAATACCAATAATTCCCGCTGAAGCATGGAACTGCTTTGCTATTATAATCACGAGAAGAGATACAGCTTCGACAACTATGATGCGAATCCAAGACATAAATACATAGACACGATACAGCCGCTGGCCCCATAACCATACAGCAGCTTCTTTTAAACCTTTTCTTAGTCCTTCACTTGGTTCTTTTTTTATAAGAGACAGTGAGTTATTGACAAAAGAAAGTGTAATTGCATTTATAAAATAAGACATAGCATCCACCAGGAAAGAAATCATTGGGGCAACCGTTTGGTAGAGGAACCCTCCAAAGGATGGTCCTACCATTTGTGCAAACTGTCCTACTGCGCTATCTTGCGCAATTGCTGCATGTAATTGTTCGTTAGGAACGATAAATCGCAGTGATGAAAAACGCCCAATATTTGCAAAGACAAAACAGCTACCTTCGATACCATAGAGGATAAAAAGTTCAGGTATAGAGAGGTGCTTAAATAATAGAGCAAGAAACACCGTAAACATCGCCAAACTACTTCCCAGGTTACTTATAATCATGATATTTCTTCTATTTCCTCGATCCAGAGCATAGCCTGCTGGTATAGAAAGAAGTACATACGTTACCCCTCTCATTGCTGCGATTGTTCCGGCTAATGCTGCTGATCCTGTTAACGCAAGAACAATAAGAGGCATAGCTATTCCAGATATTTCAGTCCCTAGCCATGATATTCCCTGACCAGCTGACAAAAGCATATAATTGCGGTGTTTCCATAATGGTTGCATAGTATAATAATAACAAATAAAAATAGACGAGACAATTTTTTAGTGCCAATTTTGGCCACCTGGCCGAACACCTTCCTTTGATCTCTTCCTTCTGGCTAACTTTTAAACAACATTCGGGATGGCATCAAAAACGGAGTATCCCCCTTGACATTTATAAGATTGAACGGGTATAATTCTAGCAATTTGAAACAACTATCCTAAACATCTTATGCTTTGAAAAGGCGCGTACCATCATGACTTCAACTATCTGGCTTGTGACAATACAGGCAACGATACAAAGAGCGTATTGCTGCATAAACCATCTCATAGATGGGCCGGATGGCGTTTTGCAAGAACTTGCTTTTTCTTCCTCATCCCGTTTTCAGGGGTGAGGAATTTTTTTTGACCTTTTTACGATCCCTGGGAGGGTATATGAGCAATATTACACTTTCTACTGTACGTGACACACTTAGACCTATCGCTGGAACTTTCAAAGGAAAAGATATCGTTTCTCTCGACCAATTTTCGCGGGAAGACCTCTATCAGCTTTTTACTTTGACACATACGATGAAACGTCTGGCTCTTAACTGTGAACCCTCCACCTTACTCGCTGGCACTATAACCGCGTTGCTTTTCTACGAACCTTCAAGCAGAACATTTGGCTCGTTTGCAACCGCAATCAAACGGCTTGGCGGGCAAACCCTCGATATTCAAAATCCCGAGACCGTTACCTCCGTTTACAAAGGCGAATCATTTGAAGACACCATTCGTGTCTTCGAAGCATATTCTGACGCGATTGTGCTGCGTCACAAAATTTCAGGTGCAGCTAAACAGGCCGCTGAGGTAGCAGAAAATGTGCCGATCATCAATGCTGGTGACGGTAATAACGAGCATCCAACGCAGACCCTGCTCGACCTCTATACGCTCTATGAAACATTTGGTAGGCTCGACAACCTGACTGGATTGCTTGTTGGCGATCTGCTCAATAGCCGTACCATTCATTCACTTATCCGAGGTCTTTCCCTTTTCAGCGGCAATACCGTCTACCTGCTCTCACCGCCGCGCCTTCAACTGACGCGTGAAGACTATCGACGGTTACGTTTACGCGGTATCAATATTATCGAGATTACGCGTGAGCAAGATATACCTTGTGATTGCGATTTCTGGTACTGGACGCGCATACAGAAAGAACGTTTTACCTCGCTTGAGGATTTTGCGAGTGTCTCACAAGAGACATTTACGGTGACACCACAGTTCATGGACCGATATGCCAACAAAGATATGATCCTGATGGACCCATTGCCGCGTGTGGGCACAATCGACTCCTCTGTTGATCGTGATCCTCGTGCCGTGTATCTGCGTTCTCAAATCCGTAACGGTTTGTATACGCGGATGGCTTTGCTTGCATTGGTACTCGGAAGAGCATAGCCGAAGGAATAAAACAGACATGTCAAATGTTACATTACAAAATAATTTGCTAACGGAAGTTGATTCAATGGATACAGTTACTCGTGGTAAAACACTTAGACAGGGGAAACTTGTTCTTGCCGATGGGACCGTCATGGAAGGCACATCATTTGGCTATGAAGAGGCTACCTCCGGTGAGGTCGTCTTTTGCACAGGCATGGTTGGCTATCCAGAAGCACTGACCGATGCCTCGTTCGCTGGCCAAATTCTGAATATGACCTATCCGCTTATTGGCAACTATGGTGTGCCCGACCGCTCGTATTGGGAAAGCGATAAGGTCCAGGTCTCGGGCCTGATTGTCTCGAATTATACAAACGAGCCTTCACATCGTCAAAGTATTATGAACTTGGGTACATGGTTGCAGGGGCAAGGAGTGCCTGCACTGGAAATCAAAGACACCCGTTTTCTAACAAAGCATATCCGAACTCATGGCGCGATGCTTGGCAAAATCGTCTTTGATACTGACATCCCCTTTCATGATCCGAACACCGACAACCTTGTCGCGCAAGTCTCCAACCCACGCGTCTCTGTCGAAGGCAATGGCCCTATCACATTGGTCTTGCTCGACTGTGGCGCGAAACATAATATTGTACAAGCGTTACTCGCACGCAATATTCGCGTTGTCTCCGTTCCCTGGGACTACGATCTCTTCTCTCCTACACGTGGCTTTGACTTCGATGGCCTTTTGATTTCTAATGGTCCAGGTAATCCCAAGATGCCACAAAAGACTATTCAGACCATTCGTACCGCGTTAGAGCAGAAGGTCCCGACACTCGGTATTTGTCTCGGTCATCAACTGCTGACACTTGCCGCGGGTGGTGATACCTACAAGCTTAAGTTCGGGCATCGAAGTCAGAACCAGCCTTGTTTGTTAGAGGGGTCAAAGCGTTGCTACATTACCACCCAGAACCATGGTTTCGCCGTAGGAACGCTGCCGCCCGAGTTCGCGCCCTGGTTTACGAACGCGAACGATGGCAGCAACGAAGGCATGCGACACAATACGTTGCCCTTCTTCTCGGTGCAATTTCATCCAGAAGCAACACCAGGACCTGAGGATACTGAATGGATTTTTGACTACTTTCTCGACAAAGTAAAAGGGAACTAAACGTGAAGACATTACAGAAAGTCCTGGTGTTGGGCGCGGGCGCACTTAAGATTGGGCAGGCAGGCGAGTTCGACTATTCAGGTTCACAGGCACTTAAGGCACTACGCGAGGAAGGCATTGGCACTGTGCTCGTCAATCCAAATATCGCGACCATCCAGACCTCAAAGGCGTTGGCAGATGAGGTGTACTTCTTACCAATCACGCCTTTTTTTGTCGAGAAGATCATTGCGAAGGAACGACCTGATGGCATTCTGCTCTCCTTTGGCGGACAGACTGCCTTGAACTGCGGCATGGAACTTTCCCAAAATGGCACACTAGAAAAATATAATGTGAAGGTCCTGGGAACGCCAATTTCAGCTATTCTCCTGACAGAAGATCGCCAGGCGTTCGCGCAACATCTCGCCAGCATTAATGTTCCGACACCACAGAGTAAGAGCGCGGAAACACTGCCTGATGCGCTTGCTATCGCGCAAGACCTCGGGTTCCCTGTTATGGTTCGTGCCGGGTTCGCACTCGGTGGACAAGGCTCAGGTATCGCGCGACACCTTGAAGAACTAGAGCATATTGTGAGTGGTGCGCTTGCCTTTGCTCCCCAGGTACTTATCGAGCAATACCTACATCATCATAAAGAGGTCGAGTACGAAGTGGTGCGCGATAAATATGATAACTGTATCACTGTCTGTAACATGGAAAACATGGACCCCATCGGTATTCATACGGGTGAGTCTGTTGTCCTCGCTCCAAGCCAGACGCTTACCAATGCTGAATATCATATGTTGCGTACCGCGTCAATTAAGATTGTCCGCAGTCTCGGTATTGTCGGCGAATGTAATGTGCAATTCGCGCTTGACCCCAAAACTTCCGCCTACAATGTAATCGAAGTCAACGCGCGTCTCTCGCGTAGCTCCGCCCTAGCCAGTAAAGCCACTGGCTATCCGCTTGCCTATGTCGCCGCTAAATTAGCCTTAGGCTATGGGTTGACCGAACTCAAAAATGAGGTGACTGGTGTCACACAGGCATGCTTTGAGCCAAGCCTTGACTACCTCGTCGTAAAGATTCCACGTTGGGACCTGAACAAATTCAAGGGCGTAGATGAAACGATTGGTACAGGCATGAAGTCTGTTGGTGAGGTCATGGGCATTGGGCGTACCTTTGAAGAAGCCTTTCAAAAGGCTATCCGTATGCTCGACCTGGATATTGAGGGTGCCACATCAGAAAAAGTTTTCGGTAGTACCGAATCCGTTGACGTTGCAATCTCAAAATATCTCTATACACCAACTCCGAAACGTATGTTCGCGCTGTCAATGGCTTTGCGTTCTGGCATATCGATTGAAAAAATATATGAGATCACAGGTATTGATCCCTGGTTCTTATATAAGATCAAGCGTATCGTCGATGCTGAGTATGATGTACAAGCGAGCCAGGACCTCTCAACCCGTCGTCTATGGGAACTCAAACAAATGGGTATTTCAGACAAACGCATTGGTGTTCTGACAGGTAAAACAGGCTTGGAGATACGTATATTGCGCAAAAATCTTGGCGTTCTACCAAGTGTCTTTCAAATTGATACGTTGGCCGCTGAATTTGCTTCTGATACGAATTATCTCTATATGACCTATAATGGACACCACAACGATGTAAAGCCGATAGGTGACGAAGGCGTTGTTATTCTCGGTTCCGGCCCCTACCGCATTGGCTCTTCTGTTGAGTTTGACTGGACCAGTGTGAGTACCGTTGAGGCACTCAAAAGGCACAATAAACGCTCTATCGTCATAAACTGTAACCCTGAAACGGTCTCGACAGACTATGATACTTCAGATCGTTTATACTTTGAAGAACTTACCTTCGAGCGTATCACCGACATCTGCGAATATGAGTCGCCCTATGGCGTCATTGTCTCAGTTGGTGGACAAACACCAAACAACCGCGCCAAAGCTTTGCAAAACTATGGTATTCCACTGCTCGGCACTGATGCCACTAATATCGACCGTGCTGAGGACCGCAACAAGTTTTCTAACCTGCTCGACACGCTGAACATTCGTCAACCTGAGTGGAATAGCTTCGCCAACATCGAGGAACTTACCAACTTTGCCGAACGTGTTGGTTATCCAGTTCTTGTGCGTCCATCGTATGTGCTCTCTGGTAGCGCGATGAACATCTGCTATACAAAAGACGAACTGGTGCGCTATACGAAGGATGCGGCGGCTGTCTCACCGGAACATCCCGTCACGGTCTCCAAATTTTTCGAGAAATTCAAAGAGATCGAGCTTGACGCCGTAGCCCAGCACGGCGAAATCAAAGCCTTCGTCGTTTCAGAACACATCGAGAACGCGGGTGTACATTCTGGTGATGCCACTATTGTGTTACCTCCGCAAAACATCAATGCCGAAACTCGTGCGAAAGTCGAGCATGTAGGCCATGCCATTGCCAAAGCACTGGCTATCACAGGACCATTCAACGTCCAGTTCCTGGCGCGTGACAATCAAGTCTACGTCATTGAAGCAAACTTACGTGCATCACGTACCTTCCCCTTCATTTCAAAGGTCATCGGTGTCAACTTCATCGCCCTGTTTGTCGATGCCTTGTTTGAGGAAAATATTCCGGTTATTCCCATACTTCCACCAGACTTTGTTGCTGTAAAAGCTCCTCAGTTCTCATTCTCGCGCCTATCAGGTGCCGATCCCGCGCTAGGTGTCGAGATGGCTTCGACTGGCGAAGTTGCCTGCTTCGGGGATGATATCGAGGAAGCGTACCTCAAAGCCATCATTGCTACTGGCGGCTCTATTCCAACAAGAGGTGTCTTTATTAGTCTCGGCGGTAAAGAAAAAAAGCTCGACTTCCTGGAGAGTGCCAAACAACTGCATGAGCTGGGCATACCTCTGTATGCTACCGCGAGAACATGTGAATTTTTACAGACTCATGGCATTGATGCCACGATGCTCTACAAAATTCATGAGAATCGTGCGCCCAATGTGCTTACTTACTTCCGCGACAGCAAAATCGACCTTGCTATCAATATTGTCGATGGCTACATCAACAAAGAACTAGACGACGACTACGCTATGCGCCGCTACGCCATTGATCACAACATCCAGCTATTCACGAAAATCAAGCAAGCTCGCCTCTTCGTGAACGCCATCGTCGAGAAAGACCTGGCAACCATTCCCATAAAATCTTGGAACGAATATGTGTAAAGCGGGGATGCAAGGGGCAGTTGCCCCTTGGCTGGGGTCTGGGGCTGTGCCCCAGTTTCCCTTTCTTCCTGCCGCCGTAGGCGGCGAGTCATCAGATGAAGAAAGAAATATCAATGTCAACAACACTCATCGGGTCGCTTGTGTTGCCCGACAAAATACTACAGGGAACGCTTTCCATCGCGAACGGGAGGATTGAGCGCATCGAGGAAGGCTTCGTACAAGACCCGACATACGATTTTCGCGGCAAATATCTTCTCCCCGGCTTGCTTGAGGTTCATGGGCACCTGCGCGAGCCTGGCCTGGAGTATAAAGAAGATATCGAGCATGGTTCACGGGCAGCTCTCGCGGGCGGCTACACAACCGTGTTTGATATGCCTAACACGAAACCACCGACAACAACCGTTGCACGTGTGAAGGAGCAGATACAGCGTTATGAGCAGAAGTCTTATACAGATTTCGCGATCAACATGGGAACCTCGCTTGAGGATAGCGATGAACTGAAACGAATTGATACAAGCTTGATTACAGGCATCAAAATTTTTGCAGCCGGTCATGCCACTACACCTACTACGATAGGCCGTATCAGCGATATCGCTCGTATATTTGAGACGCTTGGTGAACGTCGTATCATGGCTCTTATACACGCGGAAAACCAGGAATTGGTCAACTATTTTACGCATCACTATCGTACTATCCTGGGACGCGACGACCCGCCAGCGTGGAGCGAAGCAAGAAACGAGACCGTTGTTTTAACTTCAGTCCTTGAAATGATCGCACTGGCAAAACACTTTGGGGTGAAACTCTATCTCTTGCATCAATCTACGCCCGAAGAATTTGCTGCTATTGCCTTTGGCAGAAGTATCGGCGTCGATGTATATGGAGAGGTTCTTACCTTCCACCTCGCATTCAACACCGAAGATTATGCAACGCATGGCAACCTTATTAACGTCTCACCCTCGGTACGCAGTCCTGATGTGCAAAAACGTCTCTGGGAACTCTTACGTGAAGGAACAATCGACACCGTTGTGACCGACCACGCGCCTCACACGCTGGAAGAAAAATATAAGAAAAGCGTCTGGGAAGTCGCATCAGGTATTCCAGGCTTTCAAGAATCGCTGCCTATTCTTATAAGCGGTTGGAGACAACACTTTGGACTTGAGACGCTTGAAGAAGGCTTACTGCGTATCGCGCAAGTCACTTCATTCAATATTGCACGCATCTTTGATTTTCCTCAAAAAGGTGGTCTCGCTGTTGGCAAGGATGCCGATATTGTCGTTGTCGATACCGAAAAAACATGGACCGTGCAAAAGGCAGACCTGTTCACGAAAAACCAATGGTCGGCCTACGAGGGCAAGGAATTTGTAGGACGGTCAATCGCAACGTTCCTACGTGGTACGATGGTATATCGAGATGGCAACATTCTTGGGAAGCCGCAAGGCAGACGAGTCGAGAGGATTTCATGAACGATCCAGGAATCATGCAGATGTTCGTAGACGCTGGAGCTATTATTACCGGAAGTCATTTCGTGTACAACTCTGGTCGTCATAGTTCGGTGTATATCAACAAAGACGCCTTATATCTTCATACAGACAGCATCTCAAAACTGTGTCAGCATATGGCTCAACCTTATGAGGCTGATGAGATAGATATTGTCGTAGGCCCCGTACTTGGGGGTATCGTTTTGTCGCAATGGACCACGCATGCGCTTAATGCACAACGGACAACAGGTGAAACTTTGGCAATCTACGCGGAAAAAGAGGCTGGCTCTGATCATGCATTTGCCTTCTATCGTGGCTATGATAAGCACATTCAGGGAAAAAAAGTCCTGATTGTTGAAGATATTCTGACGACAGGCGGTTCGGTACGCCGCGTAATTGAACTTGTACGCAAACACGGTGGCCATGTTGTTGGTGTAAGTGCGTTATGTAATCGCGGCAACGTGCAATCAAAAGAAGTAGGTAATGTACCTGTGAGTACACTAATTACACTCGATCTTGAGACATATGCGGAAGAGGATTGCCCATTTTGTGAGCAGCATGTACCTGTCAACACTGATGTGGGTAAAGGACGAATGTTCCTGGCGAAACAAAAGGCGGTTTAGATGGAAGAACGCATACTACATAACTCAACACCTACATTCATACATATGCTGGAGAAACGCTGGCGAGAAAATTCATGTGTGTGTGTTGGCCTTGACCCAGTATATGAGCGACTTCCCGCGTCGGTACGACAAGGCGTGTCGTCCGAAGATGCGTTTTTCACATTCAATCGTGCCATCATTGACGCCACGCACGATCTCGTCTGTGCGTACAAACCGAACTCAGCATTTTATGAATTACTCGCTGATAGCGGTATGCGAGCACTGATAAAGACTGTCGCATACATAAAGCAGACCTATCCCCACATCCCTATCATTTTAGATGCTAAACGAGCCGATATCGGCAGTACAAATGCTGGCTATGTACAAGCAGCATTTGATGCTATTGGTGCTGACGCTATCACTGTTCATCCCTATCTTGGCAAGGAAGCACTTGCACCTTTTCTCGCACGAAAAGATAAAGGTATCATTGTATTAGTCAAAACATCAAATCCTGGGAGTGATGAGTTTCAAAACCTGCTGGTAGGTGACAAGCAAGAACCACTCTATCAAGTGGTTGCACGTCATGTAGCAGAAGATTGGAATAGTCATGGTAATTGTGCGCTCGTCGTTGGTGCCACTTACCCCTCTGAACTCGAGCAGGTACGTGCGATTGTGGGGGACATGCCCATTCTTATTCCAGGCATTGGAGCACAGGGCGGTGATATCGCGGCAACAGTTGTAGCAGGCAAAGATAGTCGTGGTTGGGGGATGATAATCAACTCTGCTCGTGATATCATCTTTGCCTCAAGTAGTGATGATTTCGCGCAATCGGCCAGGGAAGCGACCATGAGCCTTGGAGACAACATTAACAGCTATAGACAATGAATCTACAAACCGAACTGGCACCACAACATAAAAGTGGTTTACTACTAAAGAATCCTGTGCTCATGGCGGCAGGAACCTTTGGCTATGGCGTCGAGAACGCGAAAATTGCCGAAGTGCAACGTCTTGGCGCGGTCATCTCAAAGGGAACAACACTACATTCGCGCAAAGGCAATGAGCAACCGCGTACGGTAGAAACTTCCGCTGGTATGCTCAATGCTATCGGGTTACAAAATCCAGGCGTACATAAAGTCATCTCTAAATTCGCGCCAATCTGGTCTGGCTGGGATACGCCTGTAATCGTCAATATCGCAGGTGAAGATATCGAGGAGTTCGTAAGAATTGCCGAATTGCTCGAAGGTGTCGCGGGTATTGCCGCTATCGAGGTGAACGTCTCCTGTCCAAATGTGCGTGCCGGAGGTGCTGTCTTCGGTGCCGATCCCCAGGCAGTTTCAGATGTAACCTCCGCACTTCGTATAGCCACAACGCTACCACTTATCGTCAAGCTTTCACCAAACTCAGGTGATGTACGCCCAACCGCCCTGGCCGCCGTGGAAGCTGGTGCCGATGCTGTATCTTTGATTAACACCATTACAGGCATGAGCATAGATATTTCTACACGTAAACGCACCCTCGCGAATGGAACAGGTGGCCTATCAGGACCCGCCCTCAAACCAATTGCCTTACGCATGGTCTACGAAGTAGCACAAGCCTTACGTGTATCTCATCCCAATGTTCCAATCATCGGCTTGGGTGGCATACTTAATGCAAACGATGCACTAGAATTCCTCATGGCGGGTGCATCGGCAATCGAGATTGGCACCGCCAACTTCGTGAATCCCCGTGTTGGTATCGAAGTTGTCGAGGGAATAGAGGCGTTTCTGGAGAGAGAGGGTGTGGGGGATGTGAAGGAGATTATTGGGATTGTATGATAGCTTTAGAGCAATGGGCGACGGATATCAACATATATTTTCATGAGGCCGCTTGGTCGAGTGGATAAGTGACTTCTGCTCTTAGCGTATCAGCAGCAAACGCCAGGGCTGCATAAATGGCTTCATGAGTGAGGTGCGGATACGATTCGAGTATATCGTCGATTGATGTCCCTGCCGAGAGTTCATCGAGAATGAGTTCCACAGGAATACGTGTACCCTTAATAGCTGGTTTCCCAAAGAGTACGTTGGGATTTGATATAATCCAATCTCGGTAGTTAGGCATGATTTTTTTTCCTTGCTGGTTCCTCGTTGCTTACTTTATGTTTAGTATAGCACGTGGCACTTTTATACAGTATTAAAATCCCAGCAGTATCAATCCAGAAAGCACAAGACCAACACCTAGCAGTTGGTGTTTCGCGAGTCGCTCATGTAAGACGATTGTTCCAAAAAGAGTGGAAAGAGCACAAAACATGTGCCGACCGCTGCCGCGATACTTGTTGTCGCAAACTGAGTATTGAAACTGTAGAGCAAAAGAGCAGCACAATCAAGCGTACCTATGAGTGCCGCAAGTCCGATATTCAGAGGCCAACTATTTTGACCATCATTTCTTATATATAGCGTTGGCAACAAATCAGAACGAGATTTTGTGTGTTGCCATATGCGAATACCTGTAATCGCAAGAGTACTGAAGATGCGTAGCCAGAAAATGGGAAGAAACCAACTTACGGTTTTTGTCGCAAGACCAATGCCGAACAAGCCGAGACCAAATGCGATCATCGCCACAAATGCCCATCTCGTTCCCCCTTTTGCAAAGGAAGCCACACGGAGTGTGTGAAGAAAGGCCAAAGGGGATGGGCCTTCTAGTGCGGCAAAAACAACACCGAGAAATAAAATGATGAGTGCCACTATTTTAAGTGTATCGAGAGACTCATGGAAAATAAGTACCGCCAGTAAAACAGTAATCGCTCCATCAATGGAGGTTATAGGAGAAACAATTGCTAGAGGACCGAGTTCTAGTCCACGGTAGAAGGCGAAATAGCCAATAGTTACAAGTATACCAAGAATAAGCCCTGTAGGAAGACTTTGTAAAAGAGCCTGTGATGTCAGGGCAAGTGGTCCCCATGCAAAAGCCAGCAGAATGAACATGAAAGGAAGTCCCACCAGATGTGAGAGAAAAAGCGTTGTAAGTATTCCCAATCGACGCGATACAATTGTCGCAAGCACATCCGCACTGCCATAGCAAAAGGCCGTGCCTAACCCTATCAGAATACCTTGAAATATCATTGTTCATATCCTAACTTCTACTTGCACATCTGAATGTCGTAATGACGTACCGACAAGAACCGTTGACATGCTTTTTATTACCTGTTAAAATTACTTTGATGGTAAGATTATACCTTAATTAGTATTACCTGTCAATGTATCTTTGCTGGTAAGAATAGAACAAGAGGTATCGGCATGGTAAAACATAGTGATAGAGGGAGTATTGTTGTGCCTGTAGAAACACTTGATCTGCTAGGTGGACGACTCTGCTTGGACTTTGTAAACACAATGGACCCTCGTATAGGGGAGCATCCTCGTGAGTTTCTCAATTCTTACATTGATCTTGTTGCTTGGAGTAAGTATGTAGGATTAGTAACACAAAAGCAAAGCAGTATACTTTTGCAAAAAGCTCAAAACCGTGTAGAGGAAAGCAGCAAAGTGTTGAACGATGCGATTGTGTTGCGAGAGTCGCTCTATGATGTGTTTGTTGCTCTTGCAACAAATGAGGAGCCACAACGACAAGCTTTGGAGAAGGTACAACGTATGTTCGCTAATGCGATGATGCATGCTACACTTTCTCATACAGACCAGCATTTTACTTACGAGTGGATGGAGGACCAGCAGAGTCTCGACCACATGTTATGGCCTATCGCAAGTTCCGCGATGGATGTTTTGACTTCTGAAGAGTGGAAACGCATCAAGCAATGTCCTGGTGTTGGCGATTGTGGTTGGCTCTTTCTTGATACAAGTAAAAATGGTAGCCGTCAATGGTGTAGTATGCAAGAGTGTGGAAGCCGAGCTAAAATGCGCCGTCAATATGCTCGCAAGCGTAGCGAGCAAGTCTAAATGCTAGACTTGTGCCAACATTGGAATACGAATGGTGAAGAGTGTGCCCACCCCTTCTTCACTCGCGACGGTTATCGAGCCTTCGTGTTGCTCGATGATCTGTGCCGCACTCGTCAAACCCACACCTGTGCCTTGAATTTTACCTTTACTATTGTCCGCGCGTCGGAATGGTTCGAAGATATGCGGAAGATCAGCCGCGGGAATACCTATACCTTGATCCTGCATTGCCAGGACTGCCCAGTCAGAAGCCTCTCCATGCTCACGTACAAGACTGATGGTGATCTCACCCCCCACAGGACTATACTTGATAGCATTATTCAATAGATTACCCACGACCCGTTCTAAGCGCTGGGCGTCAATTTTGATAAGTAGCTCTGAAAGAACCGTTTTAAAGGAGAGTTGATGCCTCGTTGTTGTAATCTGTTGCTCCTGCACAACACGTTGTACAAGCGTCACAAGGTCTTCCTCGGTTGTATCAAATTCTAGCTTTTGGCCTGCTTGCAACTGGGCAAGGTCGAGGAGATCATCAATCATCGTTCTCATTTTCTTTACAGATGATTTAATCGTTTCAAGACCTTGCTGCAATCGGGTAATGTCTTGCGGAGAGGAGATTGTACCACGCTTGATGCGCATTTGCAGCATTTGTGCATTGCCTTTGATAGAAGTAAGAGGTGTTTTTAGATCATGGGAAACACTTGAAAGGAACTCATTGCGAGCCTCAAGTGCTTCTTCAGCTTGTTCTCTTGCTTGCTGCGTAATCACAAGCAAGCCTTCACGTTCTTTCTCAATTTGCTTGTGGTCAATACCTAACGCAACCGCTTTTGCAGCCGCTCTCATGGTATCGAGCGTCATTGTCGGTAGTGGATGGCGTGCGAATACCGCCATCACACCAACTACTCGACCTTCGATGAGTAGCGGATAGCCTGCGAATGCAACCATCCCTTCGCGCTTGGCCCACTCTTGATCGCTCACCCGTGGATCGCCAATAACGGCATTTGAAAGATGAGGAAGTCTTTCAGCCGCGATGAGACCAATCTTGAATTGTCCCACAGGCACACGACTATGACCACCGTCTAAGTGTGTATATAGACCAGCACTTGCCTGGAGATGGAGTACCTGTTCCTGCTCATCGAGCGACCAGATACGAGCAAATGCGACATCCAGAGTTTCGACCAGAGCTTCACAACATCTTTGTAGGATGGCTGGAAGTGTTCCCTTCCAAATCAATGCATCACTAATAGAGGCGATAAGATCGACAAGACGAGTACGGGCCTCCAAATCAGCCTGTACCGATAGAATGGTAGGCTGTGACATATCGAGTTGAAGATCAGCTACCTGCTGCTCTTCTTTATTATTGTGAGCGGGCATCTGCTCTGAATACTCCATTAGTCTGTCCAGGTTCTCAATTATAAAAATAACACGATCAAAGTGACATAAGCATCTATGTGCTTTACTTACTTCTACTCTAGCAGAAGTAAGGACAAAACACAAGAAATCTTTTTAGAAATATATATTTCTAACGATAAATTCGATATTTATTAACATTTGCCTAACCAAACCCTAAACTTGCTTGCCCATAGAGTGTTGTTGTACGTCCGCGTCCTACGGGTAAACCTTTTCGCATGTGACTTAAGGAACGCATCTGTACAAAACCATATTGTGCAAGCAATGTTACTGCATCAGCATTGTGTTCCGAAACAAATACTACCGGCTCAGTCGTGTAAGTCAGTGTTAGTGCATGGGATAGTAACTGTTCTGCATCCTTCGTCGAACGAGCAACCCACGGGCCGATAGTACTCGCTTGAGCTATAAGATAGCCCGTAATATGTCCATGGCTTCCACGAGTGACAAATACACGATTCGGATCCTTCGTGTAGTATGAGGCTAGCAACGCTTCTCGTGAAGCACCAAAGTATGCGGCATCAAAGTCAATGAGTTGTGCGAAATCCGTATCTTTAAGCTGTCCTGCGCTTTCAAAAGGAGTAAAGGGTATTACGCTATTCTGCGTCTGTCGCATGTGCAACGTCCTATCGTCCTCTACAAAACCATACTGCAGATAAAGTGGTGCACCAGCATGACTCGCGTCAAGTAGCACAGTTTGACACCCACGTTTATCTAACCAGGCGAGAAGCGTATCCATCAATAACCGTCCGACCCCACGTTTCTGCGCAGATGGATGGACAGACATCAACCCGATATAGGCAAATGTTTTGTAATCGAGTGCGGCTCCAAAGCCTACAACTTTGTCGTTATCCATGACGACAAACGCACCGTCAGGCTGTAGTTCAAGGTACTGTTGAAGGGTATCTTTGCGACTAGAGGGTATATTATAAGCTGCTTTGACCACTTCATCGACAGCATTGAGGTCGGCTTCAAGAATTGGTTGAAGGGAGAAAGGCACAGATACTTACTCCTCATAATCATGATATACGTGAGTAGCATGATAGATACAATATGCAAATATATCTCTAAGAGTAAAGCCAAGAAGGGCTACTCGTCAAGAGCCTTTTTGTCGTTTCTTACCAAATAGTTGTATAAAGGTTCCGAACCTATGGTATACTGTTCTGGAACCTCTAGTATGATCAGTTTTGTACTCTGTAATACGATGTGTACCCCTCTAAAATGCTCTGAAAGGCTGGACCGTGTGGGAACACGAACCACCCCTGTACTTTGTGAAGGAACGCTTACCTACCAACATCAAGAGAAGTCTTACACTGTAATTCTTGGTACATCAGCATGGAAAAACTGGCTAATCGACGCGACTCTCTTCGCTGTTGTACATGAGTGTTGTACCTTCACTGCTCGCAAAGAGCGGGCTGGGAATGGACGGGGGACATGGTATTGGCGAGCTTACTACAAACATCGTGGAACTCTTCATCGCATTTACATTGGCAATGCGGAAGAACTCACGCTGGCTCGCTTGAACGAAATCGCTGCGCAATTGTCTGAACAGAGTTATTTCGGCTCTAGTGATGGAATGCCTACCACTTCTGAGCAGAATACATTGCAGCAGCAGACTGTTCATAGTGTCAAGCGGCAAGCAAAGAAATATGCTTCTTCGCGTCGCCATCATCCTGTGCTACTGACGACGAAATTGTCTGTGCCTCACGTTCGTCCTCGTGTTGTAGTACGCCCGCGTCTCTATGAGCGGCTACAGCAAGTGACAAAGCATAAGGTGTTGCTGGTTTCGGCTCCAGCTGGCTTCGGCAAAACGACCTTACTGAGTGCATGGATGACGCCTTCTCTCGATGATCGGTTCATCGATGAAGAGTTCACTCTATCCCAGGCAAAGCCTTAGAATCCTGGCTTTGGCTTTCTTGCCTGGCTTTCTTTGGATGAGGGCGACAATGATCCCACATCTTTCTGGACCTATTTCATCGCTGCCCTGGATATGATACAGCAAGGCATAAGCGACACAGCCCAGATGCTCCTCTCATCTACACAATCCGTCTCGATCTATCCTGTTCTAAACGTACTCATCAATGCTTTGTGTACACTCAGGCAAGATTTTGTCCTGGTACTGGACGACTATCATGTGATTGAGACGCAAGCCATCCACGAGGCATTGGTGTATCTGCTCGATCACATGCCAGAGCGTATGCATCTTCTGATCGCTACTCGCGCAGACCCTGCCTTTCCTCTCGCTCGTTGGCGTGCATGTCATGATCTGCATGAGCTGCGTATGACGGATTTGAGCTTCACAACTGAGGAGGCGACAGATTTTTTTCAGCAGACGATAGGGCTTGCACTCCCGACTAATATCATTACCGCTTTAGAGGCACGAACGGAAGGGTGGATCGTCGGATTACAACTCGCTGCCCTCTCTCTCCAAGAGCAGGAAGATATTCCAAGTTTTATTGCCACCTTCGTTGGAACTCAACGACATGTTCTTGATTATCTTGTTGAAGAGGTTCTTGCTCGCCAGTCTAGCCAGATCCGAACCTTCTTGTTACGCGCATGCATCCTTGAGCGGTTGAATGGGTCACTCTGTGATGCACTCACCGAACAATCTCATAGAACAAAAAAATTTATTTCTTGTGTCACTTGACAACCAGCGGATATGGTATCGTTATCATCATCTGTTTGCTGACGTGTTACGCAATTACACAGTACATGCCTTACCCGAACAGCTTCCAGTACTGCACTTGCGAGCCAGTCGTTGGTATGAGGACAACGGGTTGATACGAGAAGCTATAGAACATGCTCTCTCTGCTACCGATGCTGAGCGGGCCGCTACCTTGATCGAGCAACACATCGACGAAAGCATCTGGGCGTATAGTGAGGTGGTGACGCTGCAGCGGTGGCTTACCCCTCTTCCTGAGTCTGTGGTGAGTTCTCGATTCCAACTCTGCATCCTGCAGGCATGGGTGCTCCTCTATACGCTGGGGTACGGTGCTGTAGAACGTCCTACAGCTCAGGCGACGCTGGATAGAGCTGAGGCCATCTTACATAATGCACACCAGCGTCTTACCCCTGGCGATGAGCGTCCGATAACGCAAGCAATGCGCGGTGAAATTGCTGCTCTCTTCTCGATACTCTTTTCTTTTAAAGGCGAGGTCGCACATGTGAAAGAACCTGCCTGTCTTGCCCTCGAACTGCTTCCCGAAGAGAACACAACGTTACGTTGCCTCGCTGCCCGTATGCTCTACAATCTCTACACGGTCCATCATGATAAGAGTATGATAGTGCTAGCAATACAGGAATTTACGCGCATCAGCCAGGCCGCACGCGATGTGCTTGGAATGCTGAACGCCCTTATTAACATTGCTCACTTTCAAGTCATGCAGGGAGAACTGCGCCAAGCTGCTGCCTCTCATCGACGAGCACTCAAATATGTTGAACAACAGGTACAGTCTGTCGCACTGGCTTCAGCGCATAGCATTGGTTTAGGCGGCATCTTACTGGAGTGGAATGATTTTGTCGGTGCCGAACACTATCTCATGCAAGGGATTGAACACCTAAAGCAGAGGGGGGACCCTGGCGTTCTACAGGCAGCCTACCAAGTATTGGCGTCGTTACGTCTTGCACGAGGAGATAACGACGGTGCGCTGGTCGCTATTGATGACGAAGAACAGGTCATCCAGCGTAGTGAGCAGTTTGCACAGTATATGTCCAGTGATGGACCATTCGCAAGCCGTGCGTGGCTGGCCCTATTACGGGGAGACCTACGAGTTGCCAATCAATGGGCAGATACATACAAGCTGACTGATGAGAACCATCTCACGCTCTCCAACATCATGGAACGAACAATTCTGGCACGTATTTACCTCGCCAACAACGAGTTTGAAGCAGCTATACAATTGCTGACACGACTCTTGCAGGTAGCATCAGCACAAGCGGAATGACCTTCAGTACCAGTATTGTGATTGCCAATCTTCTGGGTGGCTCTATCGTTCCAGGCTTCACAGAGGAACTCGCTTTTCGTGGCTACATCTTCCAAAATCTGGGGGAAATATCCCCGATCTGGCTGGCTACCTTATTAGCTGGTGTTCTCTTTGGACTCTTTCACTTTTTGCACTTTGGCAAAGGGTCTGTCTTCGCTATCGTCTCATTTGTCGGCCTTGCCATACTCTTCACCATCTTTACCGTCATCCTTCGGCTGGGTACGCGAAGTTTGTGGCTGGCAATCGGTCTCCATACAAGCTGGGATTGGTTCCTCAAAAATGTGCTAGGACTAGGCTCTGTCGATTCGCCCACATACGGTCATGCCTTGCTTCATATTAGCATAACTGGTCCCGCTATCATGGTGGGAGTAACCCCCTTCTCAACTGAGAGCGGGTTGGTTGCACTGTTCGTTTGGGTCCTGGGCATTGTACTGTTTTCGCTCTGGGTGCGGTATCGCAAGCCGAGTTTCTCCTGGCAAGCGCGGCTTACTGACGAAGGACAGGTACAAACTGCTGATTCGGTGAGCGAAGTGAGTGTCGTCGGGAGTTTTCGCTAAAGCCTGCCAAACGTCACTCGGGCAAACAAATTAACCTGTAAACTCTCATATAAAAGCGAATGCTCGTAAGCGTGACACCAGTTATACTCTTTTCAACAATTGGTGTTACAAGTATCCGAGGAGGTCATATGTCAAATTTATCGAGCCGCGTGCTAAGCTTGTTAGCTCTGGTTGTACTCATTGTTGGTTGCGTTTTAGTCGGCATTAGTGCCATTGGAAGTACTCGTGTCACAAACTCTCTTGGGGGACACTCTACTTCTGGGGTGAATGTACCCCTCTTTATCGTTGGAATGGTTCTGATAGTCTTGCCAGTAATATTCATCGCCATCTATTGGGCCATGAAGCTCAGCAGAGTACAACGATAGGACAGAAGTCGCCTACTAGATCGTCAGTAAAATCACTAAACTTCAGTGGCGTTGCTTATCGCCGAATAGAAACTGTCGGCGATGAGCAACGCCACTGAAGTTTCTTCTTAAGTCACCTTTTTGCTTACTAGCCAAGCGGTTGGTGTAAGCAGAGCAATTGCCAGTAGTAAAAAAATTGTAGCTTCTATTGCCTGGAATAACCAGAACCGATTCGCAGGTTGATAGTAACTTTTGGACTGCAAGCCTTGTTTTTGCTCACAAGCTCGAAATGCAGAGAATGCTTCCGCACTTCCATTCTTACTCAGTTGTGGGCACATCTGAGAAATTGTAGTATCTGAAATCTCCTGCCCTCTGCGGTCAATCGTGCCAATATGGATCGTCCAGTCAGCATGTGATGGCGCACCTACATCATCTAAAGAGCTGATAAAAGGAAGTGGTGGAAGGAAGTATGGGCGGAGCAAGAGTACGATTGCTAATCTCAAAAGGAGAAAGAGGACGATTGTGATGCCGATTGCAGGAACTGATCGACGCACTAGAATACCTGACGCAACCCCAAGCGCGAGTGCGAGGAGAGCATATGCAGGCAATACTATTCCGCGCACATCATATGTTGACCAGGGCGAGGTGACTGCGTTCCAGGGAATACTCCACCAGGTGGTAAGAACCGAGAGTGTAATGAAGGCGAGAAGCGTGATGCTAACCAGCAACAGCAACTTCGTTCCAAGCCAACGTACACGAGTAATACTTTGAGTCCAGATTAGACGATAGGTCCTCTGTTCCAGTTCGCGTGCGACCAGTGGTGCTCCTATAAACATGCCAGCTAATAAAGGAAAAATGGTTAATGCGACAGTCATCAGGTTGACGCTGGTTCCGAAAGAATTGATGAAATTTCCTTCGAGTTCGTTGCATGCAGGCTGCTGTAGTGTACAGCTTGCTAGACCAGAGCTTTGAAAGGAGGAGAGCATATTTATGCCAGTGATCAATAGGGCCAGCATTATAATTGCCAGAAGTATCCCCGCTATCAAGGCTTCAATGCGATGCTGCCGCCATGTAACCCAAATCATCTTGTGATCTCCTGAGTGTCTTTGTGCTCAATAGGAAGCTGAACTCTTGGTGGGAGAGCAAGATAGGCCAGAATGATGTCTTCAAGCGAAACCTCTTGCGCATCCCACACTGGATCAAGTACTGTTCCTTGGGTATGTACCAGCAAAGTACTTTGTCGTTCACTTGAACGAGCTTGAAGAATAGTATGTGTTTTCGCGAGGGATGCTTCTCGGTTTCTTGGGCCAATCAAACGTTTATGCGTCTTAAGAAGAGGCTCAATGTCGCTAGCGACCTGCACTTGAGAAGCCGAGAGGATAATCAGGTAGTCACAGACGCGATCAAGATCAGCGATGAGGTGAGAGGAGAAGAGAACCGTCAGGCCATCCTGAGCTACGGCATCCATCAGCGTTTGCTGAAACTCATGCCGCGCAAGAGGATCAAGATTCGCGATAGGTTCATCCAGGATGAGCATTTCAGGTCGCTTTGCCAGTGCCATAACAAGTGCAACTTGTGCCTGTTGACCACCTGAAAGTTTCCCTGTTGGTCGATGAAGTGGAATAGCGAGACGGTCCAAACGTTCTCTCGCCAAATCCATATCCCAATTTGGATTCAGCTTTTGCCCAAGTATCAGCATATCTTTTACGCTAAAGTAACGGTATAAAGGTCGGTCCTGCGCTACGAAGCCAACTCGTGGCAAGGTGGAACGTGGTTGTTCTCCAAATACTTGAACGTTGCCATCGCTAGGCTCAAGTAGACCTACAGCAAGATGAAGTAACGTTGTCTTGCCAGCACCATTAGGGCCAACAAGACCAGCCACACGTCCGATGGGCAGTTTAAACGTGCAGTCACGTAATGCCCAATCTTTTCCATAACGTTTACCAAGATGCATTGTTTCTAATGCAGAAATCATGCTATTTGCTCCCGTTTCTGAAATTGCTGAAACGTAGAAGTGAAGAGAGCGAGAATATTCTCTTCATCTAAGCCAGCTCCTTCTGCTTCCTGTAACCATGAAACAAGACTCTGACGTAGTGCTGCATGACTTGCCAGTGATGCATCAGCCAACGTCTTACGAACAAAAGTCCCTTGACCTGGGCGGCTTTCGATTAATCCTTCATGTTCCAACTCTCGATAGGCTTTGAATACCGTGTTGGGGTTAATGGCAAGGCTAGACACGACTGTACGCATCGTCGGTAGCTGATCCCCTACCTTGAGAAAACCAAGACGTAGTGCTTGCTTAACCTGCTGCACCAGTTGCTGATAGGGCGAAACGCCAGAATGGGAGTCAAGATAGAACTCGATTGTTTGTTTTTCAGCGTCCATTTTTCTTCTTCTATCTACCTAAATAACTACGTAACTAGTAATATGATAAAATCTCTGAGTACATTTGTCAAGAGGTGACAAGTAAAGTGTGTCTGAGAAAACTGCTCCGCATCTGGTATACTTTTCTTAGAGTTATAAATTGTGTGTGTGTCTCAGACGAATTGGCCATTGGTACGCTTCATTTCCCAATTGTGCAAGACAGATACCAATTGTTGTATTGGGTTCCAGAGAAAAGGATGTGGAACATGCAACCACTTTTCGTTCAGAATCCTCTGTTTCGGAATGTCCTACTGGCCGGATATGTCATTTGGGCGGTGATGGAAGTGTTCTTGGGAATCAGGCAAATCACGCTTCTCCGTGCCGGTGCCCGGCTCCAAGATAAAGGATCGCGGGCGGCTGTTACTGCAACGCTCGGCATCGGCATCTTTCTCTGCTGGCAGCTACCTTTCGCTGTTCCTGCCACCACCATCATGAGCGCGAGCGTTTTCGTCTTCTGGTCCGGCATTGCTCTGGTCTACGCTGGTCTCGCTTTCCGTCTCTATGCCATCACAGTGCTTGGTCGCTATTTTACTCCCAGCGTAGCGGTTGTTGCCAATCAGCAGGTAGTAGAAGACGGACCATACAAGCTCATTCGTCATCCCGCCTATACTGGTTTGCTCATCATGTTCCTCGGATTCGGACTTAGCTCTATCAATTGGTTGAGTCTGCTGGCCCTGATGGGCTGTGTGCTGATTGGCTTGAGCTACCGTATCTATGTGGAAGAGCGTGTCCTGCAGGAGCATCTGGGCAAGCCGTATCAGGAGTATATGCAGCGCACGAAACGGCTTATCCCCTTTGTGCTGTAACGGAAGATGAGGCTCCTTTTGCTCTGGGAGCATTCGCTTGGAAATAACATACACTCATCGCATCTGGACAAAATCTTCGTTATTCTTTATACTTATTACTAAGCAAGCTTACGATGTTGTTTGCTAAGCTTCCCCTATTAGTTTGCCTCGAAACTGTATCCCACACATCGCAGCACCCCATGCTGCACAGGAGGTCTCGCTACTATGTCAACCCCTGCAGAACACGTCTTTCCTCAATATGCTCACGCCGTTTTCGCGGGTGGAGGCGTGCGTGGCATCGCGCATGTCGGAGCACTTGAGGTCGCGGAACAACTTGGCTATCGCTGGCAGCATGTCGCAGGTACCTCGGCTGGTGCGATCATCGCTACACTTGTCGCTGCTGGCTACAATGCGCAAGAACTGTACGCGATCATGCAAGAAATCGACTACTCGCGCTTCATTGCAAGTCCTCATTTTGATTTACTGCATACCACGGAAATATCGAACCTTCTCACGTACGGAGGTCTACACGATGCTACGTATATAGAAACATTTGTGCGTGAAAAATTGCAGGCAAAAGGAGTTCACACGTTTGGTGATCTGGTTGTGCAAGGACAAGAGCAACATCCCGACCTCTTCCAACGTTATCGCCTGACAGTTATCGTCTCAGATATCACACAGGGGAGGATTGTGCGCTTACCTCAAGACGCTCATCTCTATGGTCTTGATCCCAACGCCCTAGATGTAGCAAGAGCAGTACGTATGAGCGCGAGTATTCCGTTTTTCTTCATTCCACTGCAACTTACAGATGCTAACGGTGTGCATAGCTGTATCGTTGACGGTGGTTTGCTCAGCAATTTCCCACTTTTCCTCTTTGAACATGCTTATGGTAAGCGCGATACTGCCCTTCCAACATTTGGCTTTCAACTTGTTGATACTGTACAGCAACCTACCATCGGTAATAATGGTAATGTTGGTAATGAGAGTAATGTTCCGTGTGGTATTGACATGTTGAAAGCGTTGATGAGTACGATGTTGTCGGCGCATGACAAGCTCTATATAAATGATGAAACGTTTGCGCATACGATCGCCATCCCCACACATAGTATCGCCTCGACGCAGTTCGACCTGACAAAAGCCCAGGCACAACAACTCTATGAAAGTGGAATAATGGCTGCAACCCATTTTTTTAAGACGTGGGATTTTGAAGCTTATGTGACGACATATAAAAGTGGAAATAACACAGGAGCATCGCGACAGACTCTGCTTCATCAAGCTATGAAGCAGACTGCACAAGCTTATTCATCGTGTAAAGATGTTTGAAAGTAGGCCATTTGTGTTGGGGCTTCTTCAACGCCGACCATAATTGTGTGCAAACGCGAGAGGTCATGTTCAGCAAGCATAGTGCGTAGCTCGCCACAAATGTATTCTGCCAGGCGTTCCGCTGTAGAATTGTCGATTGGAAGTTCTACCACATCAGTCCTCGGAAAAACATAACGTTTCTGCTGAAAACGAATTTCCCATTCATCAGGCGAGGAGACAAGTTCGAGGTGGGGATTATGCAGGGGGAGCAAAAAACGGTGATTTAAGCGTTGACAAATTTCGCGCGTGAAGCGTTTCAATACTGTGAAGTCGAAGACAACTTTATCCTCGCCCAGGTCTCCTACCAACTCAACCAGCACACCATAGTTGTGTCCATGTAGACGTTCGCACTTGCCCCCGAAGGTAATAAAATGGGCGGAACTGAACTTGAGATTGCCCCCCTCTACCTTAACCTTTCGCATTATCGGTGTACCTGTCATAAGAAAATCCCCTTTTATAGAAAAATTACCTGGATATGTCTTTGTAGGGACCGATTTATCACGTCCTCGTCGGCAATTGAATAGCCGACGAGGACGTGATAAATCGGTCCCTACAGAAATCAACGTTATGTTTCCTCTGTAGGATATCATCAGAGGCCATAAGCGACAAGTTTTGCTGTTAACTGGTTGACTGGACATCGCTTTATTCGGGCTGTTATACTATATTCGTGCCAGCAGGGGCATTCCTATGTTCAGAAGAAGGAGTAAAAACAATGACAGTTGACGAGAGCTTCGTGACCATGCAGAGCATATTTAACCCTTCGGCGGCGGCGGGTTTGAATAAGACATTCCAGTGGAATATTAGCGGTGATCAAGCCGGTACCTGGGCCTTAAAAATCGCCAACCAGACATGCGAACTTGCCCGTGAAGCTGCGGAAAAACCCGATATCACCTTCAACGTAAAAGACACCGATTGGCTCTCCATCGCGGAGGGCAAACTAGACCCGATGAATGCCTTCATGACTGGTAAGGTCAAAGTCACAGGCGATATGATGCTAGCAATGCGCGTTCCTAATCTTTTCCCAACGGGTCGCTAACCTGACTCGACGTTTATAACATTGTAAAATGCCTTGTTAGGCGGCATGCATGACAGGGGCAAGCCACATAGTGGTGAGAAGTATAGTAGTGACAGGGCTTGCCCCTGTCATGTTCTATAGTATTATTGTTCAGCTTGAAAACTTGCACACAACTAGGTTCCTATGGTATACTCGATAAAACGTACTATGTCTCTGCCCAACACTTTAGCACACGCTGACAATTGTAAAAATGCGTTGGAAAGGCGTCAGACATGACGATGAGGAGCAACGAGCTACCGAGTAACATACACTATCTCAATGGCATGCTGACAACCCATGAAGCCGCGAAACAGCTTGATCTCAGCTATTGGCACTTTATGCACCTTGTTGAGGCTGGACGTATCTCCGGTGTACGTGTTGTAGATCGCTGGCTTTTCTCCCTCGATGACCTCCACGAGTATCGACGTAGTAAGTATGGTGAACTTGAAGACCTCGCGCGTACCGCTCTTGACCATCCACGTGTTGGCTTGACAGAAAAGCAAGCGGCCATCTGTCACTACCTCATTGAGAACGAACGTCCCTCCGAAATCGCACGCAAACTTCAACAATCCCGTCAGGCAGTCCACTCACAAATCACCCTCATTCGTGAGAAAGTCTCTCGCAGCCAGGTAGAACCTCTCCCATCAAATCCACAACGCAAAACTTCGCGCATCAAACAGGCATCGGTTCCCCTGTCATCGTAAACGTCCACTAAATCGTGGATTATATATAATAAGTTCATTATACAGCATATCTAAAGAATGCCGTATTCTTTTCTCAGCATCATTGGAGCTACTGCATGCATCGTCCTACGATTAACCCGAAAGTTAGTGTCAGTATTGTTTTTGTTTCCGCTATGTTCATGTCAATCATGGATTCTACTATTGTAAATGTTGCCCTTCCTGCCTTAAGCCATCAGTTTAATACCGTGGGCACTTCGATTGGTGCAATTGTTGTCGGGTATCTTGTCAGCCTCGCCATTATTATTCCAGCGTCTGGTTGGCTTGGAGATAGACTGGGTACAAAGCGTGTATTCTTGAGTGCGTTAGCAAACGTGCCGTAAGCCCCCTGGCTTCCAGACAGGGGGATATAAGGCACACACGCATAGTAGATACCATTGGCATATCTAGTGCGCGTATAGTATAATTCTTGTATGACATACGAAACAAAAACAAACAACAATAGAGCGTACATTTGCCGTTACCATGTTGTCTTTTGTCCAAAGTACCGACGTAAGGTACTCATAAATGGGATAGATGAACGCTTGAAAACTATTATCATGGAAGTCATTGAAAAATGGGGGCAAGAACTCATAGAGATGGAAGTTATGCCTGACCACGTACATCTGCTTGTAGGGTGCGACCCACAATTTGGGATACATCGGCTGGTCAAGTACATCAAGGGTGCTTCCAGCCGATATCTACGACAAGAGTACCCTACCTTGAAACAGCGTCTACCGTCTCTTTGGACAAATAACTACTTTGTAGCTACAGTCGGAGGCGTGACGCTTGACACCTTAAAGCGGTATGTAGAAACACAGAAGGATAAATAATGCGAAAGTCTTTCAAGTTTCGCCTGTACCCCAACCATGAGCAAAAACAAAAGATGTTCTTTACCCTCAATCGCTGTAGGGAATTGTATAACGCCGCTCTTTCAGAAAGAAAAGATAGCTACAAGTACACTGGTAAGGGCGTTACGTACTACGACCAGAAGAAAGACTTACCTGAAATTAAGGACATCAGGGAAGAATATAAAGATATTCATAGTCAGGTGTTACAGGATGTGTTTTTGCGACTCGACAAGGGCATGAAGTCGTTCTTTCGCAGAGTCAAGAACGGAGAGAAAGCAGGCTTCCCACGCTTTCAGGGGCGTAACCGCTATGATAGTTTCACCTATCCACAAGGGGGTTATACCCTCTCAGAGAAGCATGTTACCTTGTCAAAAATAGGGAAGGTCAAAGTCAAACTCTATAGAGCGATTGAAGGGGATATCAAGACCGCAACCGTCAAGCGAGAAGTTGACCAGTGGTCCATCATCTTTTCCTGTGAGGTTGAGCAACCCGTACCCTTGCCAGAAGTACAGAGCGAGATCGGCATAGATTTGGGGGTAACCCATTTTGCGGCCTTGTCAGATGGAACCTTCATTGACTCACCTCGTTTCTTTCGTAAGGCACAAAAGGACTTGAAGCGCAAACAACGTCACTTGTCGAGGTGTAAACGGGGAAGCCATAGACGCGACAAGGCAAGAAAACAAGTAGCGAAATGTTACAGGAAGGTCAAAAACCAACGACGTGATTTCCACTTCAAAGAGGCTAAGAAGCTGGCTGAGCAGCATCAGGTCATTGTGTTTGAAGACTTACAGTTAACCAACCTCACCAAACATGCAAAGCCCAAACAGGATGAGGCAACAGGTGAGTACCTTCCCAACGGGGCAAGTGCGAAATCAGGACTAACAAAAAGCATACTTGATGCTGGTTTGGGGCAATTTGTGAAGATCGTGACGTTCAAAGCTGCAAACGCTGGTCGTCAGGTCTACACGATTGACCCCAAGTATACCAGTCAGGTATGCAGTGCATGTGGCGTCAAGGGACCACGCAAGGACTTATCCGTCAGGGGACATACCTGTACCTCATGTGGACTAGTCCTAGACCGCGATACCAACGCTGCCATCAACATTCATTTGGCGTGGAAGACGCCGACATATTGGAATGCCGTGCGTGGAGCGGCGCGTCAGTGTGTAGAAGCCCCTGCTTTCTTAGCATGGGGTACTTCACTGAAGTGGTTCAAACGCACCCTCTAAGGATGCAATCGGCTCGGATGCGGTCTCACTCACGCTTTTTGGTTCGCGTGCCGCAAAGCCAATTACCGCGAAGACGACGCAGGCGATGCCGCAAAGATGAAGGCCGGAGTATAGCCACTGCTATTGACGATGATGCCGAAGATGACCGGGATCACAAAACCACCTAACCCTGAAATCGTCAGCAGTAGCCCTTCGGCGGTGGCGATATCTTCCGGGTTGAGACGATCTCGATAGTGTCCCGGTGCGGCAGCCCACCCCGCGAAGCCAAACTGCTGACAAATGCCCACGACCAGCACCATAAGCCAGACCCCCGCAAAGCCCAGGAACGAAAACAGGACGAGCACTATTCCCATGATCATCCAGGGTAAAGCAAACACGGCTCGCAAGTTGGTGCCACGGTCCGCTAAGAAGCCACCGATAATGGAGCCTGGAATTGCCATCAGCACGTACACCGCCGCAATCAAGCCTCCCACACTGATGGGCAGATGATAGACCTGACCCAGGTAGGTGGTGAGCAGTTGAGCCGTGGTCAAACCTGCTCCATAGACGCCAAAGAAGCTCAGGCCGATGAACTAGAGGTCGCGATTGCCCAGGACACGTCGCAGAGCCTTCCATTCAAATTTGCCTGCCGCGAGTTGTGCGGCTTCGTGGCTGGGGACTTTGAGGAAGAGCAGGCACAGCACAAAGATGACCAGACCGACCACTCCACCCAGAACAATCGAGGTGGACCATCCGGTGGCTTTAATGACGCCGACCCACCCAAACAGGGCAATGGCCTGACCCAGCGTAAAGGCGACTCCGGCGGCCACGCCCATGGCTAGAGCGAGTTCGCGTCCACGAAACCAGGAGGTGATGAGCGCGAGGGTCATCCCGACAATAAAGGAGCCGCCGACGCCTGTGAGGAAGCGTAAGACGGCGAGCCAGGCGTAGTTGGGCGCGAAGGCACAGGCGATGCCAGCCAGCGACTCGAGCAGGAGTCCGAGCAGGAGGGTGTTTTTGACGCCGATGCGATAGGCGAGCATGCCAGCGGGGACGTGGAAGATGGCGAAGCCAAGGATGAAGAGGGCGATCAAATTGGATAACTGGGACACATCCAGGTGGAATTGTTGCCCGAGTTGGGGAAAGGCTGCCGAGATATCGAACCAGTTGAGGGTCAGGGCCAGCAAGGTCAGGGACAGCAGGACGAGCATCCACCAGCGGCTCGCGCTTCGCGTTGTGAGGCCATTCTCATGAGAATTTTTCTCTTTCTCTATTATAGTCTCTTTAATCGATACTTCAGATTTGTGAACGATAGAGGTCGGGCAAGAACGTTGAGAAATTACTCATTTCCTCTTTATTATGTTGATACACGGCTTTGATAAATTCCTCTGGCGGTCCAGGAGGAAAATGAAAATGGGTGCGTAGCCGTGTTCCGAAAGGTGCTTCCGTGTATTCATGCATGAGATCAGCCGCTCGCCTTCCTTCTACTGTGCTGCTTGCAAGCAGAACGTGATCGTACTCGGCTGGCGCATTTTTAGAGTCTTCCCAACGTATCTCTATAGGAGGACTCGTGACATTCCCAAAGGGCTCCTCGATACGCTGAATGGCTCCAACATGACCATTTTTTGGAGAAACGAGCCATTCAAACGAGTGATGATCGGTTGGATGCCACAGCTTGTAACGCTCTGTAGAATCAATGTGGTCCCACCACCAGTCGATCATCTCAGGAGCCACGCCAAGTATTTCATGGTTCGCGACAATCTTCCACCCTCCGTCATCTCTCTTGTAGTAACCTTCCTGTATGGGCTGTTGTGCTGTCATAGCAAAATCATCCTTTCCCAAGTATGTGGAACTAATTTGTACAAGATGCACTATTCGACATGCGCTAGAAATTGACTTCACTCAAGCCTTTTAGCTTAAGCATCGCTCGTGCCTCGTCAGGTGTTGCGATCTCTCACTCAAAAACGCGTGTTGTAGGCGATTGCCTACAAAACCGAGAACACCTTTGTGGACGTACACTGGCTTTTTCCCAACGTGCTTTAATAAATCATACATGGCTGTAACATACTCGTCGGCGGTATCCTGTATGCGTACTATCTCTACTGTGGATCACCTTGTCCTCATTGGTAGCTGAGGGTCATAGAATTGAAGGTTTTATGTCGATGAAGCTATTGCTGTCGCTCCTTTGCTAGACAACATGTGTTCATATGGTGGATAAGAGTGCCACGATACGGTACAGCGAACTATAACATGCTATTTGCGCTTAAGTCAAGGGAAAAAACATTAATTTATCCGTATCGTGGACAATCTTCTCACAATATGATACATTCAACACGAAATTGGAATTATTGAAATCTTGAATTTTGTAGATGGAGGGAAGCAACTAAATGGTACAGCCAGAAACGAGCGGAGAGCAGCGAGAGCGTGGAGGTGTTCAAGTCATTGCGCGTGCTGCCGACATTTTGCGAACCCTCAAGGGGCATTCAGAAGGTTTGAGTCTTGCCCAGATCGCGAAGCAGGTTGGTTTAGCACGCTCAACTGTACACCGTATCGTGAGCGCGCTTGAAGCAGAACAGTTTGTGACTTCCACGTCTTCAAATGGGCATATTCGTCTCGGCCTGGGCCTTGCACCTCTTGCGGCATGGGTGAATAGTGAGTTATGCTACCAGTTACATCCTTACTTAGAGGCCCTTTCAAGGGAGGTGAACGAGACTGTTGATCTGGCGGTGCTTGATGGTAGTCAGGTCTATTTCGTTGATCAAGTCGCGGTTCCGCATCGACTTCAAGCGGCTTCCTCAGTAGGCGCACCATTTCCACTCCATTGCACAGCGAACGGCAAGGCACTTCTTGCCGAAACTCCGGTCGAACAGGTCGAACTTCTTGTACCTGAAACGCTTCAGGTATTCACGCCGAGAACGATTACCTCTCGTGAACATTTACTGAAGGAACTAGAGCTTATTCGTCTCGGCCATATTGCCTATGATAAAGAAGAACATACTGAAGGAATATGTGCCGTTGGTACGACAGTACGGGACGCAATGGGTGGTCTTGCTGCAATCACCATCCCCGTGCCCGCGCTTCGCTTTTACGGTAATGAACAACGATTTGTGTCTGCTCTTCTACACATGGGTGGCAGCATTGCACAACGCTATAACGCACTATAGACAAGAAGACTTACAAACTTTACTGTAAAATAGTGCATATATTACTCATTCTATGATATACTCATTGTGGATGTATTCCTCGACATTACTTTGCTTAATTACGTCTAATAATGGGCAAGAAAGGAAAACTTCTACGCATCCTTTCCAGTCATCTATGGAATAGACGACTCCATCCTTCCTCATGGTCTGTAAGCACCGCGGCTTGCAAAAAACAAAGCATTTCAGGTAAGAAGAAGCCTGATTGGTACAGAGAAAAAGTACAAACGTTGCTGGTTTTATGAAAGGTGGGACGTATTCAATGGCTCAATATGCAGAAGAAAGAGTACCTGTAGCCTCTGCCGCTGTATCTTCAGTGGCTAACCCCGGCCCTCTTGGTCTTAGTGCATTTGCACTCACAACCTTCGTCCTTAGTTCCGTTAATGCCGGACTTCTTGCCAGTACAGACCTTAAGATCGTACTTGGCCTTGCCCTATTCTATGGTGGCTTAGCACAACTTCTGGCAGGCATGTGGGAATTTAGAACGGGAAACACCTTTGGTGCTACCGCCTTCACTTCCTATGGTGCTTTCTGGATTTCTGTTGGTGCTAGCGTACAGTTTGGCTGGATTACTAGTCATGCAGCCTTCGGTTTCTTTCTTCTGGGCTGGACCATCTTCACGCTCATTATGTTTCTTGGCACGTTGAGAACGAATGGTGGACTCATTGCCCTTTTTGGTCTTTTATTCCTTACTTTCTTGTTACTAACCATTGGTGAGTTTGGTGGTGGTACAGGGGTACTTGGTGGCTATCTTGGCATTGTCACAGCAATTGTTGCATGGTATAACGCGCTTGCCGGAGTGTTAAGCGCAAGCCGTGCTCCATTCACTCTACCGATATTCCCCATGAGGTAGGGTACTCTATTGCTTAATGCAATGTTCTACTAGTAGCTTCAGACAGAAACGTATGCTCTGCTTCTGTCTGAAGCTTTGACTGTACTCACGCATTTCCTGTTCTCCGCAAGCAGTTGTCTACGAGAAAAATGTGCTATAATTTTCACGTTCACGACAACCAAGTATGTCTAACCACAAGGAAGGCAGAATAGTAGTTATGAGTAACCTCAGCTTTGAAAACACCGACAATATTTTGATTGAGGAACGTGTTTTCCCTCCAACTGACGATGTTGTTAGTAATGCCAATATCACTGCCTACATGAAGTCAAAAGGCTTTGACGATTACGGAAAGTTCTTTCAATGGTCACTTGCGAACCGTTTCGAATATTGGGAGGACCAGGCGAAAGAACTTCATTGGTTTGAACCGTGGCAGCAAACCTTTGAATGGACCACCAAGCCCTTCTTCAAGTGGTTTACTGGCGGTAAGTTCAACATTGTATATAACTGCCTCGACAGGCATATGGAGACAGCAACCCGTGACAAAGTAGCTTTTCACTGGGAAGGTGATGATGGCTCAAGCCGAACTATAACGTATAAAGAACTGTTCGTGCTAACAAATCGTTTTGCCAAAGCACTGCAAAACCTGGGCGTGAAAAAAGGCGACCGTGTAGCCATCTATATGCCAGCGATTCTCGAACAGGTCGCAGCGGTACTGGCTGTCGCGCGTCTTGGTGCTGTGCATACTGTTGTCTTTGGCGGTTTTGCTCCGAGCGCGTTACGAGACCGCATCATCGACGCTCAGGCAAAGGTGGTGATTACCGCTGATGGCAACTATCGCGGTGGCAAGCATATCGAACTCAAGAAGATCACCGACGAAGCTGTTGCCGAGACACCGACGATTGAAAAAGTCCTTGTGGTCAAGCGACTTGGTACAGAGGTCGCGATGCAAGCGGGCCGTGATGTCTACCTGGATGATTTGTTCGCTGATATTCCAGAGGATACTCTTGTGCCGTGCGAACCGATGGACAGCGAAGATATGCTCTATATCCTCTATACAAGTGGTAGTACAGGTAAGCCAAAGGGAGTAGTACATGTTCATGCTGGCTACGCCGTTGGTGTCTATGCCACTACCAAGTATGTCTTCGATACGAGAGAGAGCGACATCTTCTGGTGTACCGCCGACGTTGGTTGGGTGACAGGTCATAGTTATATCATCTACGGTCCATTGATGAACGGCACCACGAACGTATTGTTCGAGGGTACTCCGACCTATCCTGCCCCCGACCGCCTGTGGAGTATCGTCGAGAAGTACAAAGTGACGACCATTTACACGTCGCCTACTGCAATTCGAGGCTTAATGCGCTTTGGCGAAGAGTGGCCTGCCAAGCATGACCTTTCAACGCTGCGAATTCTTGGGAGCGTAGGTGAGCCAATCAATCCAGAGGCGTGGATTTGGTATCACAAAAATATCGGCCATGGCCAACTACCAATTATGGATACGTGGTGGCAGACGGAAACCGGCTCTATTCTGATTAGCCCAACGGTTACTATACCTTTGAAGCCTGGCAGTGCCAGTCGTCCTTTACCCACTATCGAAGCCGAAGTCGTAGACAAAAATGGTGTCGCAGTAGGCAGTGAACGTGGTGGTTTCCTGATTGTGCGTCATCCGTGGCCAAGCCAGATGCGTACCATTTATGGCGATCCCGCACGTTATGAGACCTACTGGAACACCATTCCGGGGGTCTACTTCGCGGGTGACGCGGCAACCATGGACAAGGATGGGTACTTCCGCATTCAAGGCCGCGTAGATGATGTGATCAAAGTCAGCGGTCATCGACTTGGTTCGATGGAGATCGAGTCAAGTCTGGTTAGTCATCCCGCCGTTGCTGAGGCAGCAGCCATTGGCAAACCCGATGAGGTAAAGGGTGAACATGTCAAGGTGTTTGTCATTCTCAAAAATGGATTTGAGCCTTCCGATGAAATGGCGAAACAACTGAAATTGCATGTTCGTACCACGGTTGGAGCACTCGCTGTTCCCGATGAACTTGAGTTTGCACCCAGCTTACCCAAGACACGTTCAGGAAAAATCATGCGTCGTGTCATTCGTGCCCGTGAACTTGGTGAACCAGTTGGAGACACTAGCACCCTTGATGGTTAAGTGTAGAGAAATGGTGCTCACACGCCGAAAACTGGTCTGTCCACATGTGGACAGACCAGTTTTCGGCGTGTGAGCACCATTTCTCTGGTAAGAATGACATTATTTAGAACTCATCTTCAACATAGGATAGAAAATGTGCTAAGGTATACCTGAGAAATGCTTCTGCGAGGATTTTCCTGGTATCATCCTCTCGCGAACCATTCCCACCGAGAACCCGATGATCTCAACATCTTTAGTGGAGGACCTATGCGCATTCTTATCCTGGGAGGGGACGGCTACCTGGGCTGGCCCCAGGCACTCTCTCTTTCCAGCAAAGGACACGACGTTACGATTTTCGACAACCTCACACGTAGACACTTTGACCTTGAAAGCGGCTTCAACAGTTTAATTCCCATCCAGACACTACACGAACGCGTTGCTACGTGGAAAGCAATTTCTGGCCGCCAAATTGAGGTACGTGTCGCAGACGTAATGGACTACGAAGCACTTGCCTCTGTCTTTCAAGACGTGCAACCTGATGCGGTCGTGGATTTTGCTGAACAGCGTTCTGCCCCCTACTCCATGATTGACCGCAAGCACTCAGTGTACACACAAACCAATAATGTTGTTGGTACATTGAACGTTCTCTATGCTATCAAAGATTTTGCCCCTGACTGTCACCTTGTCAAACTTGGCACGATGGGCGAGTATGGCACACCGAACATCGACATTGAAGAGGGCTTTATTGAGATACACCACAAGGGACGCTCGGATACGTTGCCTTTTCCGAAGCAACCAGGCTCGTTTTATCATTTAAGTAAGGTCTTCGATAGTCATAACATCATGTTCTGCTGTAAAATCTGGGGTATTCGTGCAACCGACCTAAATCAAGGTGTCGTCTACGGCTTTGAAACAGATGAGACTGCGCTCGATGCACGGCTGGCTACACGTTTCGACTATGACCAGATCTATGGTACCGCCTTGAATCGCTTCTGCACTCAAGCTGCTTTAGGCTATCCGCTTAGCGTATATGGAGCGGGCCATCAGACGCGTGGCTACATCAATCTGCGTGATACGCTGCAATGTATTGAACTGACCATTGACTCACCACCGCAAGCAGGGGAGTACCGTGTCTTCAATCAATTCACTGAGCAATTTTCACTGTTAGAGCTTGCGGCAATGGTTGTCGAGCAAAGCAACCATTTCGGGCTAGAGGCACAAGTTGAGCATCTACCTAACCCACGCCTTGAGGCGGAACAGCACTACTACAATGCTACACATACTCGACTTGTCGAACTGGGGCTACAACCACATCTTTTAAACGAGGGAGTGCTTGCATCTATGATTACCTGTGCTATTGAGAATCGCGAACAGGTCCAGAAAAACCTCATCTTGCCTACCGTTAACTGGCGCAAGACAACAAACGAGGTCTCTTAGGTTCGCTCCACTCTTGTTGTTTGGATGCGTTGATCAGGGCAATAAATGAGCGATAACAGCATGAATTGTTGAGTTTGCCTCGATGTTCCATGCTTTATAAGCTTGAATTGATGCAACCTTTTCAGCAATCAACGTTGGATTTTGCGCAATCTCAAGAAGCAATTCTTGCTGGGCTGTTGGTTCCAGGCGAACCCAGCCCAGGTTATGCCGTTCAATAAAAGCTAGGGTTGGCGTTTCCTGATCTGGTATAACCGCAGTGACGAGAAACGGCTTTTCTAGTATAAATGCCTCCGTCACAAAGCTTGCCCCGGCCTTTCCAACAATGACATCTGCGACAGCCATATATGGAGCGATTGTCTCTGTAAAAGGAACAGTGTATACTTGCTTTATGCCAGCATAGGCTTTTGCCATCTGTATATTATTCCCAACCGCAAGGATGATTTGCACGGGAATATCTGCTTGTAACAAGAACTTCACCACATGGTCAACTTGGGCTGAACCTTTTGCTCCACCTTGCAAAAAGATCGTGAATATGCCTGTATCAAAATTCAATGTTGCCAATGTTTCGTCTCTTGTAACAGTTGAGACTTCCAAAAACTGTCGTCGTATGGGGCGTCCTGTCAAGTATAGACGCTTTTGCTCGATGCCTTGCTCCACAGCCTGCGCGAAAATTTCGCGTGTCGGTGCAAGGTAGGCATCAGCATACTTCTCGGTAAACCACGTTTTATGCACACGTCCCAGGTCCGTAAGTTGGAAGACGAGCGGAAGGGGCTTGGGGAGTCGGGCGTTGGTACGCGCAATTGCGTAGGATAAGACTGGATGCGTTGTGATCATAAGTTGTGGCTGCGTACGTTCTATATGTTTCCGCAAGCGGTGGGAAAGCAACAGCGCGAGTAGGCTATTGACGAACCACGAAACAAACGTCGAGTCTGTATATTTGAACTGACGAGCCAGAAACTGTACGTCGCTTCGACTTAACGCTGCATACCAACGATCAACTAGCTTGGGAAGTGGGTCAGCTATGATGGTGGTATAGTCATTCCCGAGTATCTCTTTAAGCGATTGTGCGAGATTCATATGCCCACCTCCCGTATGTGAGGTAAGTATCAGAATAGTAGGTTTTGCTGGCTGCACAGTTATACTCCTAGTCAGAAGCAGATGTAGTTGTGATATTTTGTCCAAAAGTATCAAGTGGAGGTTGAGGCGTATATGCCTTTCCCTCCTTTTTTGTTGCCTCTTGCTTCGTTGTTTCTAGCTTTGCACGCTTTTTTTGACGGACATTGCGCAAAAGCATTACTCCGAGGAAGAGTGCGACGAGGAGCGCAAGGAGCAGACTTGAAACTGCACCGAAAATGCTTGCCACCTCCTCCCAACTTTGGGCGAAGACATAACCCAGCCCAATCGGAATAATCACCCCTAGAATTTGTCCGCATATGTCCCACAAGAGAAAGCGAGGGTAAGGATATTGTTCCAGTCCTGCTACAAGATTGATTGGGCCTCCCAGTCCAACGAGTAGGAAACGTGTTATAAAGATGGTCCATGCGGCTCTTCGTCGAAAGGACTCCATGCCTTTCTGTATAGTATTCGACGAGATGAAACGAAAGCGTTTCTGTCGCTCTAACCAACTTAGAAGCGAAACACCTACACGTCGCCCGATCAAGTACGTGAGGTTGTCACCCATCACGGCAGCGCTTAGCGTGATAGGTAATAACACAATGATGTTGAAATCCCCAAATGCTGCGAAGGCACCAGACGCGAAGAGGAGGAGCGAGCCAGAAATGGGAATGCCAGCGGATGCAATGAATACAATCAACCAAAGTACTGGATAGCCATACTGTTGCAATGCATCGAGAAAAAATGTGTTCATGCTTCTCTCCCCCAATCTACTACTGAGAGGAGATATCCATTGATGACGAGGGTGCGTAGTGGTGGAGAAGCACGAGGATGTGTCTTGCGGTACTTTAGAACAGCATGTTGCACATTTTGTATGACGTTATTGACAGGTTTATGGGTAGTCTTCGCGATCGTATCAAGTGTGGCATTGGAGCCAGATTTCTGAATATCGAGTTCCTGATAGAGGTAGTTTTCAGGCACATGATAGATATGCGAAACCGCATGTATAGTCATCCAGGGGCGAATGGTATGTACGTCCCCTGCTTTGACGGCACGACTGTGCTGCTGAAAACTGTGTATTTGTTGAACGGTTTGTACCGCAGTAAAGGCAAGCAAACCGAGCGCAATAGTTAGAAGAAGGCAAAGCAGGATTATTCTAGTGCTTTTACTTAGACTACGCACCGCATTGCTCCCTCCTCATTCGCCGCCCAAAACATTTTTGTATATGTGTAGTTCATACGTATTTCCCTATTTTTCTATAGCGTACCCCATGTATCTCAAGAATGAAAGTAGAACATGTAAAGATTTTGTAAGAGGTTCTATCTTGAAAGCATTATATGTTATTATGTGCTCAATAGTAGGAAGAAAGGTGTGTCTGTGAAACGTATCGCTATCATCGGTTCAAGTGGTGCGGGCAAGTCCACATTTGCAAGACAACTCGGTACATTGCTCACTCTTCCAGTTATCCACCTCGACACGCTTTTCTGGCAACCTGGGTGGATACAAATGCCACAGAACGAATGGAGCATAATTCAAGAACGGCTTATAGAGCAAGAAACGTGGATTATAGACGGTAATTATAGAAGTTCATTAGATACTCGCTTTGCTGCTGCCGATACAATCATTTTTCTAGATTTTCCTATGCCTCTCTGCCTCTATCGTGCTCTCAAAAGACGTTTTCAATATGCAGGAAAATCACGACCAGACATGAATGAGGGCTGTCCTGAGCGTGTTGATTGGGGACATATAAAATGGATATGGAACTATCCAAGATATGGACGAGTAAGCTCTGTACAGAAAATGCAGCAATACGCGGAGGGACGAAAAATCATTATTTTGCGTAGTCCTAAACAGGTGAAACAATTTCTGCAAGAATTAAGAAGCACTGTTCTTGCATAAGGAATGCTTGACCACACTACTCTGCTACGTTATAGTAGCTTCATTCGTGAATGAAATAAAAGGTAGTTAGCAATGACTATAACCAGTGAGGTGCCATATATGACCGGACCAAAAGACTTTTTAGAATATCTTACCGCATTAATAGAACAAGCTGTAGACATATATCTTGAGCAAGAGCATATAGAAATTGACAAGCAACAACTTCCTATCGATCTTCGTTTCTCGGCACAAGCAAGTTTTGGCGATTATTCTATGCCAGTGATGCAATGGGCAGGGAAGAACAAGCTTAGCCGCCCACCATTACAAATTGCCGAGGTCATGAGAACAATTCTACATGATATGCGTATCTCTTCAGTTGCGGAAATTACAGCGACGAAGCCGGGCTATATCAATTTTAGCCTTAATCGTTCCGAGGTTGGTAAAGCGATTATCGAACGCGTTGTGGATGCTGGCCCCGATTATGGACATAATGACGTAGGTATCGGCACCAAAGTTATTGTCGAGCATACCGCGATAAATCCTAATAAAGCCGCTCATGTAGGGCATATTCGCAATTCATGCATTGGTGATACCGTCGCACGTATGTTGCGTTCACAGGGTTACACAGTTGAGGTCGAGAACTATATCGACGACTCTGGTGTTCAGGTTGCCGATGTCGTCGTCGGGCTTCAATTGCTTCAAAAGGGCCAGCTACAACTTCCAGGTGGTAATGAGCAACTACCCCATGAGTCCTTTGACTACTTTTGCTCCCGCGTGTATGTTGCTGTTGTGAAAGCGTATGACACTCAGCCAGAACTCAAAGACTTACGTAAAGTAGTGCTTCACGCTATTGAGCAAGGTGAAGAACCAGAGTCAGGGCCGGATTATCCCACGCTCGCATCCGATCTTTCGAGTCAGATTGTCCAGACGCATCTCAAGACAATGGCACGCCTCAACATTTCCTATGACTTGCTCACGTGGGAGTCTGCTATCCTGGGTGCAGGTCTCTGGAAACATACCTTTGACATGCTCCGCGAACGCGGCCTGCTTGAGAAACCAGAAACAGGTCCTGCTACTGGCTGCTGGATATTGCCTTTTGGTGATGAAAACGTTGAGGGGGAAGAAAACGAGCGCATGCAAGACAAAATTCTTGTGCGAAGCGATGGTACCGCTACCTATACAGCGAAGGACATCGCCACTCAATTATGGAAATTTGGCCTTGTTGATAATCAAATGGGTGTTGACTTGCACTACATTCCCTGGGGTGTACAACACGATGGCCGTGTTCTCTGGTCGATGCGGACTCCGAAGGATGTCGTTTCGCAGAGTGAAGAGGGCGATCCAAACCGCTTTGGACACGCGCAAAAAGCCATCAATGTTATTGATGTGCGCCAGTCTTATCCACAGCAAGTGGTGTATGAGAGCTTGCGACGACTCGGTTTTCCACAACAAGCCGATAACTCGATGCATGTCTCCTACGAAGTCGTGACGCTTTCGAAGCCAACAGCGACAAGCCTTGGCGTTGATACGTCCGATGGGCGCAACTTTTACGCTATGTCTGGTCGTAAGGGGATCGAGATCAAGGTAGACGATCTAATTAACGAAGCGATACGGCGCATGCAAGAGGTCAAGGCCGATCTTCCCGAAGAAACAGTGTCCATTCTTGCTGCCTCTGCTATTCGTTACTTTATGATTCGCTTTGGACTACAGCAGATTATCGCGTTGGATATAGATGAAGCCTTGCGCCCAAATGGTGATACAGGTGTTTATCTACAATATGCTTATGCACGAGCCAACAGCATTCAACGTCGTTTGCAAGAAGCAGGTTATGAGCTACCGGATTTTCTCGTTGATTTGCCCGAACAGCTTGAGCAGAGCGAGTGGGAACTTCTGCGCCATATCGACGCTTATCCACGCCGACTCGCCGAGGCCAGTACATCACTCGTTCCCTCGACGCTCTCGACCTATGTCTACGAACTGGCATCGCATTTTAGCGACTTCTATGAGCATACGCCACCGATTCTGAAAGAGACCAACGAACACATCAAAGCGTTCCGGGCTTCGCTAGTACGTGCCACCGTGCAAACAATGGATAACGCCCTACGCGTGCTCGGCTTTATCCCACTTGAACGCATTTAAGGTGCAGGGATCAATTATGCAGATTGATGAAATAATGCGGCATGGCGTGCAGGCGCCAATGTCTTTTTGACGACTAGATACAACGTGTGATAGAAGTAGAGGGGTATTGAGTGCTAGTGACCATATCACTTTACTCAATTCCTTGCCTCACTTGGAGCTATAACCTTGCCAGAAGTACAAGTTGGCAGATCAGCCTTGCTAAAAGTACGATTTCTACGAGAGGCAATCTAGTATCGTCATATAGCACCTTAATGTGTATCTCAAGCGGTGCGAGTCTCATGTTGTCTGGTTGGTGGAGAAGCGGCGGGTCTGTCCCTGATAGGCAGGAATAGAGAGGATAGACCCACTTGAGAATTGGCATCTGCTTATCTAGAACTCACGTTTATTAGGCTCAGTAGAACACTCGAACTTTTATAGAATTGTTTCCTAGAGTTGATGGTTAGCTACTAGACTGATCAACTGTAATAATTGCTTCGTTATTGTAGCTTTGGATGCTTGAATACGCTCGATACTCCACTCATTCGCAGTACCAAAGATCGCCCAACTCAGAAATGTTGCGGTGGTTTGGGTGGTCATAGATGTATGAGGCGGCTTTGATGTGAGCATCTCCAACAGAATGTCTGTCAGCTCCTCCTGTAATGCTGCCTCGAACAACGGTCCATACTCCTTGTTCATGGGCCTGAAGTAGTTTTTATAGGAGGAGGCCATGAAATCCAGGATCGTATCAATCAACTGCTCGAAGGTAATGTCCCTGGCGTTCTGGCTCTGGAGGTGCTTGTCGGTCAGCGCTTTCCGAAAGATTTCTCTTTTCCATGCGGATAACAATTCGTATTTATCGGTAAAGTGCGCGTAAAAAGTGACACGGTTCACACCAGCATGCTCAGTGATCCTTTGAATAGAAATCTTCCGTATACTTTTCTGTTCAGCCAAAAGCTCAGTGAAGCTATTAAGCAATAAACGACGCGTCCGAGCGACACGCGGGTCAAGCGTATTCATTTGGGTTGATAGTCCAGCCATCAATTTTATCCTTTCGTCGCGTAACCATACAGAAACACTGAAATGTCGTTGTATTTGGGAGCGGGAATGATTAAACTACAATCGTAGCTTATACGATAGACGTATATTAGTAAAGAGGAAAGGGATTCGTATGAACGTATTTGTAACTGGTGCTAGTGGTCATATCGGCTCTGTCGTCGTACCTGAATTACTGAAAGCTGGACACCACGTCGTCGGTCTGGCACGCTCCGACCAGTCTGCCGAAATATTGCGTCAAGCTGGTATCGAGGTACATCGCGGTTCGCTCGATGACCTGGATAGCTTAAAAAGAGCGGCTCAGGCAGCAGACGGCGTGATCCACCTGGCCTTTAAAGTCGATATGGCCTTTTCAGGAGATATGGAGGGTGCCGCACAGGCCGATCTGAAGGCATTAGAAGCATTAGGCGAAGCTCTTGTCGGCACCGGGAAGCCTCTGGTAGGCGTAAGCGGGACACTCCTGCTCGCGTTTGCCAATTTAGGCCGTACCGTACTTGAAACCGACGTACTGAAGTCCGGTCCCCGTATTAACTCTGAAAACTTCGTCATTGGACTTGCCGAGAAAAACGTCCGGTCATCGGTTGTTCGTCTCGCGCCGACCGTTCATGGGCCGCTCGATATCTCGGCGGCCTTTATGCCAACATTTATTCGTATCGCTCGCGAAAAGGGTGTCTCGGCCTACATTGGTGAAGGAGCCAATCGCTGGCCTGCCGTGCATGAACTCGACGCAGCATCCCTGTTTCGTTTAGCACTTGAAGCTGCACCAGCTGGCACCCGACTGCATGGTGTCGCTGATCAAGGCATCGCCTTTAAAGACATCGCCGAGACGATTGGACACCAACTGAACGTACCAGTAACCAGTATTTCTGCACAGGATGCTATTGAACACTTTAGCCATCTGAGCACCTTTGCTGCACTTGATAATCCGGCATCGAGTGCCGCTACCCAGGCGACGCTCAATTGGCATCCTACCCACCCAAGCCTCATTGAAGACCTTCGTGAAGGCGATTACTTCAAAGTGTAGCAATCAAACAGGTTAGCATTGGGCTATAAACCCGCTTCTGTTGGCACCCGTTTGGAACGTCCTCGTCTTGTTGCACTCTCACGAATGGTTGCGAGGGAGGGACGGCTGTAGGGTTCTGCATTCTATCACACCCTGTGGCAATTACCATTCTAGCAACACCATCCACTGTCTGCACACTCTTTCTTTCATGATGCGTGGTGAGAGGTTGGTGAGACGAGTTCATCCGTCCTGCAAGAGAAGCGATGGGGACGAGGGTGTGATAGAATGCAGACTCCTACATCGGGTTTGCGCTCACGAGAACGCGTGGTGGGCGAGAGGCGATGAGGGAAGCGATTGCCGCAAAGGGGTGATGGAATGCAGACCCGACACCCGATTTCGTGAGAGTCGAGCACCGCAGAGAAACCCCGTCGAGGCTTTTCAAAGGGTTCAAATCAAGATGGGCAGACTACTATTAGTCAAAAAGACACTGGGATGCCTGTAGGGATAGATGTATCCCGTACAAGGACGGGATACATCTATCCCTACATCTGAGAGGTATATTATGAAACGAGACATCGTTTGGTCGCGCCTGGATGAACCAGGAATGGAGCACTTACATCTTACAGAGGGACAACATGGCATTACCGCTAATGGCCTCATTCTTGCTGTGAAGGAAAACGTTCCCTCTCGTATCAGGTATACTGTTCATTGCGACCCATCATGGCATGTTCGTGAAGTACGTGTAGACACACTGGACCGTTCCATTCCACAGATACATCTAAAAACCAATGGTACAGGGCATTGGAAAACAAGCACTGATGAACGAGTGGTAGAATTAGATGGTTGTATTGACGTGGATATTTCTGCAACGCCATTTACCAACACGGTTGCTATACAACGCCTGAACTTAGCCATTGGTGAAGTTGCAGAAATAACTGTTGCCTATATCAATGTGCCAACAATGCAAGTTACAGCCGTAAAGCAACATTACACGCGTTTAGAGGACAATGACGATGGCGAACATTATCAGTACGCAGGCTATCCAAGCGGCTATCAAGCCGAACTGGTAGTTGACCGCGATAAGCTCGTTATCGCATATCCTGAACTTTTTATGCGTGTCTGGTCAAGTGAAGAGATAGCTGCACAACAGTAAGAGGAGAGTTAGCAATGGTAGAAAAGAAACGTTTGCGCTTTGGTATAAAAACCGCGCCTCAAAATACCACATATCAAGACATGCTTCGTGTCTGGCTCGAAGCTGACGAAGTACCGACTATCGAACACGCATGGCTATTCGATCACTTTATGCCACTTGGCAACGACCCGACAGGACCGTGTTTGGAGGGTTGGACGTTGTTGTCGGCGTATGCTGCTTTGACTAAAAGGTTACGTGTGGGCTTGATGGTCACGGGCAACACCTATCGTCATCCAGCCGTATTAGCAAACATGGCGGCAACCATCGATATTATTTCAAATGGGCGACTCGATTTTGGTATTGGCGCGGGCTGGAACGAACTAGAGCATAGCGCCTATGGCATTCCTCTCTACGAACCCGGCGAACGCATCAAACGTATGGGGGAAGCATGTGAAGTCTTCCGTTTGTTGTGGACAGAAACGACGCCCAATTTTAATGGTAAGTATTACCAACTCAAGGATGCGTACTGTGAGCCAAAGCCAGTACAGAAACCATATCCTCCTATCACAATTGGAGGGAGTGGTGAGCAACTTACGCTACGCATGGTAGCGAAATACGCCGATATCTGGAACTTTGTTGGTGGTTCTCCCGAGGTTTTCAAACACAAGAACGAAGTACTCGACGGACATTGTGCCAAGGTTGAGCGCGATCCCTCGACAATCGAACGCTCGATACAGGCTATGGTCAATCCAAACGACATGCAAAGCACCATTACGACCATTCAGAGCTACATAGACCTCGGCGCAACGCATATTGTGCTGAACCTGAGACCACCATATCCAGAAGGAATTGCACACAGGTTGGCACAAGAAGTCATCGAGCCACTGCAAAAAGCGTATCAACCAACCGTGTAACTAACGAGGAATGATATCATTCTTGCTGAGTGTTATCATATGTACGAATATAGATACCAGTATTGTATAAAGTTATCTATTCCTTTTGGAGCAAACATGAACAAATTAACGGCTGAAGAAGAGCGCATTATAGTACATAAAGGCACGGAGAGACCGTTTAGTGGCGAATATGACCACTTTTTTAAGGATGGCACGTATGTGTGTCGTCGCTGTAATAATCCACTTTTCACGGCGAAGGCCAAGTTCGATTCGGGTTGTGGCTGGCCTAGCTTTGATGAGAACTTTCCCAATGCAGTCAAACGTCTACCCGATCCTGATGGCTATCGAACAGAAATTGAATGTGCCAACTGTGGAGCGCATCTGGGTCACGTTTTCCTGGGAGAGCGTTTAACCGACAAGAATACACGCCACTGTGTCAATTCACTGTCCATCCGTTTCATCGCAAAAGATAAAGAGTTGCCAGCAGTTCTGCACAATACTAAATAGCAGAATTAGTTTAAGGGATAGAGCATTGTCGCTACATACAATATGTATATGACTGCTCTATCCCTTATATTATGAGGAGCACATTTGGACCTAACCGAACTTACGCTTAGTGAGGCTGCCTCTTCAATATCGAAATCTGCGTTATCTCCAGTTGCATTAGCACAAGCATGCCTTGCACGTATCGAGCAACTTGATCCGCTCCTTCACTGCTTTATTACACGTACCCCTGAACTCGCGGTTGCGGCAGCCAGAGAAGCTGATACTCAAATTCGTCAAGGTACATATCTCGGACCACTCCACGGTATTCCAATAGCGCTAAAAGATGTCTTTGAGCTACAAGATTTTCCCACGACTGGCGGTTCAAAAAGCTTAGCCTCCACTATCTCTACGACTGACAGTGCTGTCGTGGAGAAATTGAAAGAGGCTGGCATAAGTATTCTCGGCAAGCTCAATATGTACGAATGGGCAATGAAGGCCGATAGCTATAATCCGACCTTTGGTATATGTAGAAATCCGTGTGATGTGGCGTATAGTGCCGGAGGTTCATCAAGTGGTTCAGCCGCAGCGGTAGCAGCCGAGATGTGTCCTGCTTCACTTGGGTCAGATACGGGTGGTTCCGTTCGAATTCCCGCTGCGCTCTGTGGGGTCGTTGGTTTAAAACCAACGTATGGACGTATCAGCACACGAGGTACACTTCCATTAAGCCTGAGTAGCGATCATGTTGGGCTACTTGCTCGACGTACGCTCGATGTTGCTTTGCTTTTGCAGGCACTCGCAGGTTATGATCCACTAAGCCCTTACTCGATCAATATGCCATGTGAGGATTATGCTACCCACATAAATGAAGGAGTGGGTGGACGACGTATCGCTGTTGCATATCAGCCATTCCTCCGAACTGAGGAACACGTTGATGAAAACATCCTGCAATCGGTACATGAAGCTGTACGAGTGTTAGAGCAACTAGGAGCATCCATTGATGAAGTGACCCTTCCATACGGGCCAGCCTTGAGAGATTGTAACGGTCTCATCGTCTTGAGCGAAGCCGCTGCAATTCATCAGGCGCAACTAACAACAACATCAGAAGTGTTTAGTCGCGATGTATTGGAGTGTTTGAAAGAGGGTATGGCATTTACTGCTGTTGATTATATAAGGGCACGAGAGACGCGAAGAGAAGCAAAACAACGTTTTAAGGACCTTTTTCAAGAGTACGACCTGGTTATCACGCCAACCGCACCAATTGCAGCTTTCCCTCTATTAGAGAACGAGGCTACCAAAGCTGCACGTCCTTCGTTAACGGCTTTTACCTCGACTTGGAACCTGCTTGGTCTACCCGCTCTGTCGCTTCCTTGCGGTTTTACAAAACAAGATTTACCGATTGGCTTGCAGATAATCGGGCCAGCATGGTCGGAGGCAAAAGTATTGTCCGCAAGTTACGCCTATGAACAGGCAACAGACTGGCATAAGATAAGACCTAAACTGAACGTTTTGTAATATTGTAGCTATTAATGTATAGGATGAAGCTACAAGTTGAGATATGATAGGGCAAGCTAAGACCATAATAGGGGCAAGTTGCGAGCATAACAGGGGCAAGCTAAGACCGTGACAGAGGCAAGCTAAGACCATGACAGGGGCAAGCCCTGTCACTACTATACTTCTCATCACTGCGTGACTTGTCACACTCGTCCGTGTATAGTAGTGGCAGGGCTTGCCCCTGTCATGCCCCACGCTACTTTGTAGGCTCTTTTACTCTTTTACAAACGTTCGTCCAATCGCGGAAGCTATTTTCTCAACCTGGGGCATAAGTTCTCGGAACTGCTCGATGGTGAGCGATTGTGCTCCATCTTTGAGTGCCTCGTCGGGGTTGGGATGAACTTCGATGAGCAAGGCATCGGTTCCGACAGCTACGGATGCGAGCGACATTGGACCAACGAGGTCGCGACGACCAGTGCCCTGACTGGGGTCAGAGATGATCGGCAGGTGTGATAGTTGCTTGATGAGCGGAATGGCACTGATATCCATTGTGTTACGCGTGATTTTCTCGAAAGTACGAATGCCACGTTCACAGAGGATAACATTGCGATTGCCTTGCGAGAGAATGTATTCAGCCGCCAGAAGCCACTCTTCAAATGTTGCGGACATTCCACGCTTGAGAACGACAGGGGTATTTGTGCGTCCAACTTCGTCGAGCAGCATATAGTTTTGCATGTTGCGTGTGCCAATCTGCAAGATATCGGCGTATTCGCATACCATTGGCACATCGGTAGGAGTCATGACTTCAGTGATGATTGCCATGCCGAACTCTGATCGTGCTTTTCCCAGCAACTTCAAGCCAGCTTCGCCCATGCCACGAAAGCCGTATGGTGAGGTTGAAGGCTTGAAGGCACCGCCACGTAGTATGACTGCACCCTCTTTGCGCACCGCCTCAGCGGTTGTCATCAGTTGCTGTTCGCTCTCGACGGTGCAGGGACCCGCCATCATCACTACTTCTTTGCCACCGACATGCACTACGCCCTCTTTGACACACGCGACTGGAATATCGACGATAGTATCTTGTGGATGAAACTCACGACTTGCAAGCTTATATGGTTTGGTGACACGTAGCACGCTCTCCACCCCTGGCAACCCCTCTAACGATTCACCTAAAGCGGGATTGATACCACCGATACTTCCTGGCGCACCTGAAGGTCCGACTGCGCCAAGCACACCAATAATTGTGCGCTCGACACCGCTTGAAGGATGGCCCGATAAGCCATGCTTCGACAAAAACGACATTACGTGGTTGATCTGTTCATCACTACTTGACGACTTCATCACGACAATCATGAAAATAGCTCCTTTATGCTAACTGAATACAACAACCTGGCGTATAATGGCCAGAAATTACTTCGGCACATCCTAACACCATTGTCATGATTGCCTGACGATATTTGCTTTTCTGCGCTTTTGCGAGGTGTATAAATCTTCCTTGTCAATTTCACACATCGGCTGTAGGGACCGATTTATCACGTCCTTGTTAGGTATCGAAATGCCAAGAGGACGTGATAAATCGGTCCCTACAGCCGATGCTTATTGAATTTGTTTGCATGCACCATCAGACCTCTACAAAGTCTCTCTATCAGAGACGCACAGCTATCGGTTCGCGTTACTAAAACTTGGTCGCAGGTTCACGGCATCTCGAATATAGACATGCTGTATGTCAGCAATGCCTCGTTCTGTGTTGACATGCAAGAGGATACGGATACACTTTCCAAGACTTCCAGGGACAGGAATTTCAGACATACACATCAATGCTGTCTCAGTCCAACCAAGTGCGCGAGCAGCTAAAGCGGGAAACTCCGCGTTCAAATCCTCTGTCATGGTAAAGGTTGCGCTTGCAACATCTTCCGTTTGTAACTCATTGCGCTCTATCATTAGTTGTAATAACTCTGTTGTGGCCGAGAGAATCTCCTCACGATCGTTATGCTCAACAGTTGTCGCACCTCGGATACCTCGACAATACATACGAATACATACCCCTTTCTGCCTGGATACCTACCTCTACGCTCCTTGCAAAAGTAGTTAAACACAGGTATGTCTATTGTACGAGATGTCAGCAAGCACACACTATACCTGATTGTGTCTTAGTGTACACGATGTTATGTAACTGGGGTATGTGCATAATATCCATTGAACGTGCGTAACTATCATGCAATTGCTTTCTGCGGAACATCGCTATTCGCTTAACATAGAGAGGTGTGAGTGTCCTACTTTTGGCGAAGGCTTTGAATATAGTGTCTTACAGCCTCAGCTTGTGTTCCATCGGCATGTTTGTCAATCAAGTGTACAAGTGCGCTCCCAACAACGGCTCCGTCAGCATACCTGGTTACTTCAGCGATATGCTCAGGGGTAGACAAGCCGAAGCCGATAGCTATTGGCAAATCCTTCGTATAGCCTTTGACACGTTCGATGAAGCTCTGTAAATGGGCTGGTAGTGAGGTACGGGAACCTGTGACACCACTCAGCGAGACACAATAGACAAAGCCACCTGTTTCACTCGCTGTTAGTTCCGCCACTTTCGCGATACGCTCGTCGGGCGTTGTCGGTGGTATCAAAAAGATCAGGGCAAGGCCATTCTTTTTGACTTCTTCCAGCAGCGGCTCTGCCTCTTCCATCGGTAAATCAGGAATAATTAGACCGTTGACACCATTTGCCTTCGCATCTTCGCAAAATCGTGCCAATCCATATGCCATAACTGGATTATAGTAGCCCATCAAGAGCAAAGGAACGGTGCTCTTTGCCGAAATTTGACGCGCGATCTCCATACAGCCACGAATGCTCATGCCACGCTCTAATGCGATGTGCCCAGCATGCTGAATGGTTGCGCCATCTGCGAGTGGATCGCTGAATGGCATGCCTAGCTCGATGATATCCGCTCCACCTTCCGCAGCGGCGAGCATAATTTCGACACTTTGTTCCGCAGTGGGATAGCCACACATAAAATATGGAATAAGGACGCCACGCTTGGCTTGTCGAGCCTGCACAAAGGCTTGCGTAATTTTCGCGGCTGGTGTTGATGTATCTTGATGTTCAACTAGAACATCGTGTGTAAGTTCCATGAATAATCTCCTATACAAATATTTAATGTAGGGCCGTAATTCATTACGCCCTACTGCCGCTTGTGGTGAGCGACGAGGGCGTAATGAATTATGGCCCCTACGTCCAACGTGTTCATCGTATTTTCTCAAAACGCATGAGTATGCGTATCCGAAATGGCGAAGGCGCGTATTGGAAACGACGTACCACCTTTGATGGCTGGCGGGACAGCGAAAAAACGAAAATTTGGTGTCGAAAGTTGCTGTATGTTGCAGAGATGTTCAACGATTGGGATATCTGCTGCCAGCAAAATTGTATGCGCTGGTCGTGTAGTGTCCTCCATGTCGTCTATGTTCGCGCAGTCTATTCCCACAAGGGTAACGTTCGCCTCTACTAGAAACCTGCACGCTTCGGCAGTTAAAAACGGGCCGGAGCGGAAATAGCTGGAACTTCCCCAATGCGTTGACCAATCTGTGCGTACGAGGACGGCTTTTTGTGCAAGGTCGAGTCCTTGAAATGCATCTGGTCCTATCGCCCCATCATGCAAAACGGTGACAACAATTCCTGGTATATCCGCTAATTGCTTCAAGCGTAGTGTTGCGAGGTCGTGCCCTTGCGGATGGCGATGAAAGGGAGCATCGACATAGGTACCTGTATTCCCACCCATCTCATAGGTCGCGATTTGAAACGTTGTCCCTTGTGCATACGAGCCTCGGCTGACACTTTCATCATGTGTGAACCATGTATGAAAGTGTGGCTCTAAGAGACCTGGATAGGAGGGCATTCCTGGCTCGAGCATGTGACTGAGATCAATAAGTTGTGTCATCTTTAAATTCCCTATAGCCTTTGGCTAGTGTTTGCCAATGTGTATGTGATGAGAATCGGCACAATTTCGCGCAATGAATTGCGCCGTGGACGCCGTAAACGTGGTCCCTACGAAGGGGTATTATTCGTTCGACATGATTGGATGTGTGCTATCTAAGATACCAGACGTAAAGGTCCCGTTGGCATATTTTCGTAGGTGTTCGAGCAGGTCGTTGAGTGCGGCTTGTACATCGTGGCGTCCTTCCGCATGATGAGCCTCGACGGTGATAATCGCATTGGTGGTTGATGCTTGTGCGGCACTTTGTTCGCTTTGTCGCCAGCACCAACGACGAGCTATGACCAGCCCGGTCTCATCTGAGAAAATGACCTCGCCAATCTCTGGATGTTCTACTTCCTCCTGACCTAGTGTTGTATAACGCTCTGTACCTTTGGCGACATGCACAGTGACAGGTCCCTGCAATGTCTGGGTATCGAAGATGGCAACGGGTAGGGCATATCGAATGCTGACAAGATTTCCGATATCAACCAGTGTGTTGATGTTCGGAATATCGCCTTTTTTCGTGAGCCGACGGAGCAAGGCTTCGGCGGCACTTCGATACTGGGTTGGGTCGATACCAAAGCTACGAAAGACATTGCGCCATGCAGCTAATGATGCGATCTGACTCAAAGGCGTCTGGCCGATGCGTTGTATAACCGCTTGTTGCTCTGCTTGATATGCAGTTTGAAGGCTCTCTGGTGTTGGCTCATTGGTAAGGCCTTGTGCCAGGATGACGCCTCCAATAACTGTTGGATAGCGCGTCAGTATTTCTTTGTCATACTGGAAGGTACTCATTGTTTTTTCCTACACATTCACATTCAAGGCTTTTGCCACCGTAATCACGTCTTTGTCACCGCGTCCAGAAAGGTTGACGACGATCAGCGAATTGGCGGGAATTCTGCCCTGTTCACCCATTTCTAACAGGTAGCCAAGCGCATGTGCAGGTTCCAAAGCTGGAATGATACCCTCGGTCTGGCTCAGTGCTTGCAGACCGCGTAACGCGCTTGCGTCGGTCGCGGACACATAGGTTGCACGGCCTGAGTCGCGCATGTAGCTGTGTTCTGGTCCGACACCGGGGTAGTCGAGACCCGCGGAAATGCTTTGTGTATCAAGTACCTGCCCATCTTCGTTTTGTAGCAGGTAGCTTAACGCTCCATGCAATACTCCAGGTGAACCTAACGAGAGGGTCGCAGCGTGTTCACCGACCTTTGCACCTGATCCTCCCGCCTCGACCCCAAGCAACTTCACTTCTGGTACATCAGCGAATGGATAGAACATGCCTATCGCGTTACTGCCGCCCCCGACACAGGCGATAATCATATCTGGCAAGCGGCCAGCCTGCTGTAGAATTTGCTTCCGTGCCTCGATCCCGATGATAGATTGGTAGTCACGTACGATACGTGGGTAAGGATGTGGGCCAACGGCTGAGCCGATGATATAGTAGGTTGACTCTACATTTGTGACCCAATCACGAATCGCCTCATTGGTGGCATCCTTTAACGTGCGTGTCCCACTGCTGACAGGCAGTACCTTTGCGCCCAACAATTTCATGCGAAAGACGTTGAGCGATTGACGTTCGATATCAACATCGCCCATATAGACAATACATTCGAGACCGAGCATCGCGCATACCGTCGCGGTTGCCACGCCATGTTGTCCGGCACCAGTTTCAGCGATAATGCGTTTCTTACCCATCCGCTTTGCCAACAAGCCCTGACCGAGCGCGTTATTGATTTTATGTGCTCCCGTATGCGCGAGGTCTTCGCGTTTGAGATATATCTTCACGTCGGGCGCAACCATTGCGGAGAAACGTGGTACATAGTGTAGGGTTGTTGGACGCCCGACAAAGCTATGGAGTTGTGCGGCTAATTCGGCCTGAAATTCTGCATCGTGTTGTGACTCATTATATGCATTCTCTAGTTCAGTCAAGGCTGACATGAGGCTTTCGGGAACGAATTTACCGCCGAATGCGCCGAAGCGTCCTCGCTCGTCCGGGTAGACGTTATGCTGGTAAGTGGCTTTATCTTGTATTTGCATGTTCTTCCTTCTTTATTGTTGTCGCGCGTACATTCTCGATGAATGCCCGTATTTTAGCGTTATCTTTTTGTTTCTCTGTTTCGACGCCACTACTGACATCGACGCCCCATGGCTGAACCTGGTGCAGTGCCTGAGAAATATTCTCTGGCGTCAAACCTCCTGCCAGGAAGATGCGTGTCTCACGAGCGATTTCGCTGGCAAGGTTCCAATCGTGCGTTATCCCTGTACCACCCCACTGTGGCGTAGGCGTGTCGAGCAGAAGTCGCCATGCAACATCTTTATATTGTGCTACTGGGGTGAGGTCCGCCTGGCTCTTAAGCGGAATCGCTTTAATCACCGGACGTATGATATGTTGGAAAAATTCAGGTGGTTCTGTACCATGGAGTTGTACGTAGTGTAGCCCTGCCTCCTCAATCACATCGTTGATAAAGTTGATTTCTTTATTGACAAATACACCAACAAGGTCGGGCTGTACCTGCTCTTTTAATGTCGATAGTGCGGTCGTAAGAACTTCTCTCACGTGTCGAGGCTGAATATAACGATGGCTGGGTTCATAGAAAATGAAGCCAAGCATATCTGCCCCTGCTTCGATCGCTGTCTGAATATGTTCAGGGTCACGCAGTCCACAGATTTTCACTTGCGTACTTGCGTTCGCACCCTGCAAAAGCATCTGCATTTGCGCGGGTACGTCGTTTGAGACGACAAGTGACTCTCCAACAAGCATGCCTTGCACATCGTATCGTGCTAAGCGGCGTGCATCGGCTACCGAATGAATACCACTTTCGGCAATCACAATGCGGTTGGTGGGGATGATGGAGCGAATATCACGTATAAGATACGGGTTCATCTTGAATGTAACCAGATCACGACTGTTGACGCCGATAACCATCGCGCCAGCGTCTACAGCACGTTGTGCCTCCTCGCGGCTATGGACCTCAACAAGACAACGCATATGCATTGTATGAGCAACTGAGAGCAGATGTCGTAGTTGCGTATCGTCCAGGATAGCGCAAATGAGCAAGATAGCGTCGGCTCCCCATGCTCGCGCCTCATAGACTTGATAGTCGTCGATGATAAAGTCTTTGCGTAACACCGGAATACGTACCGCTTGCTTGATAGCTGTAAGATGTTCTGATGAGCCTAGAAAGAAATGTGGTTCGGTCAAGACTGAAATAACCGACGCTCCGTTGGCTTCATAGGTTTGCGCAAGTTCTACGGGATTTAGATTTGGAGCAAGCAAGCCTTTTGATGGTGAGGCGCGCTTGACCTCAGCTATCAGATGGACACGTGAGCGAGGCGTGAATGCTGACACAAGATCACGTGGTGGTGCTTGTTGAGCAGCGAGACGCTGTAGCTCTACAAGCGGATAGTCGATTTTGCGCTGTACCAAGTCGGCGCGTGTTTGAGTCACAATGCGATCAAGAAACATGGGACACCTTGCAATCTATGTAAATGTTACCAGGAACGCCGCAAAATTACAGCGAACTTCTAGCTGAATGACTAACCATGACGTTGTGTGCAGGCAATGACATCGGCAAGTTTTTGCTTAGCCTTGCCTTCACGTAGAGTGGTACGCGCTAATTTGACACCATCCGCTAATGTTTCAACCTGCTCATTAGCGAGTAAAGCTGCGCCAGCGTTCAGGCATAGCATATGTGTTGCGGGCACATCGACATAGCCGCCAAGCAGCTCACGCAGAATGGTAGCATTATGAGCAGGGTCGCCGCCCTGGAAGGCTTGCTGATCTGTGATGCTGGTCAGTCCCACTTCTTCTGGCGTGATGGTGTATTCGCGCAAATCCTCGCCCTGGCGCACTTCACAAATATGGGTGGGCGCACTTAGAGAACACTCATCGACGCCATCTTCGCCATGCACGATCAGGGCATGCTTGCAGCCAAGGTGCAGCAAGACCTCGCCCATTTTGCGCAACAACGAGCCATCAGCGACCCCGAGCACTTGATATTGCGCATGTGCTGGATTGGTGAGTGGGCCAAGAATATTGAAGACGGTACGGATACCGATTTCGCGCCGTGTCGGGCCAACATGCTTCATCGCGGGATGAAAAGCTGGCGCGAACATGAACCCAAAGCCAACCTCTTGTACACATTTTGCTACCTGTTCGGGTCCGAGGTCAATCTTCGCGCCCAACGCTTCTAGCACATCGGCACTCCCACAGCGGCTTGTCGCGGAACGGTTGCCATGCTTCGCAACCGAAGCACCTGTCGCGGCTGCCACGATGCCTGCCGCTGTCGAGACGTTGAAGGTGCCTGAGCCATCGCCACCTGTGCCACAGGTATCCATCGCATGGGAAGCAATGCGCTCGTCGAGGTGGACATGGACCGACTTTTCACGCATGACACGCGCCATGCCCGCGATTTCCTCAACGGTTTCGTGGCCCGGACGTAGATGTAGGGCTGTAAGGAACGCACCCATTTGTGAGGACGTTGCCGCACCTGTCATAATCTCTTCCATTACTGTTGCCGCTTCAGACTCGCTTAGTGCTGCTCCAGCGGCGACATGGGTAATAGCCTCTCAAATCATGGTTTTCTCCTTGCGTGTTTATCGCTCAAGAAAATTTCTTAGCAAGTCCTTGCCTACAGGGGTCATAATTGACTCAGGATGAAACTGAACGCCTTCAACGGGGTAGGTCCGATGCTTGAGTCCCATAATAAGGCCGTCATCCGTTTCGGCTGTAATCATGAGTACATCAGGCAGGGTTGCGCGTTCGACGATGAGACTATGATAGCGGTTGGCCTCAAAGGGCTGTGGCAAGCCACGAAAAACGCCTTGTTCGGAGTGATGCATCGGTGATGTTTTACCATGCATCGGCTCTGGTGCGCGAATGACACGCCCTCCATAGACCTGCCCAATTGATTGATGCCCGAGACAGACACCGAGTAGCGGGATGCGTGGTCCAAAGGTTTCGATGACCTGACACGAGAGTCCAGCCTCGTTTGGTGTACACGGTCCGGGGGAGACGACAATATGGTCAGGTTGCAGTGTTTCGATCTCGTCAAGTGTAATTTGATCGTTGCGATGTACCTGTACGTCAGCACCGAGTTCAGAGAGATATTGGTACAGGTTATAGGTAAAACTGTCGTAGTTATCAAGGAGTAGCAACATAACTAACCTCTTCCTCCTTCTCTGTGCGTCTTCGCGATAAGTTCAGCCTCATCAAGGGCACGTAACAAGGCTTTCGCTTTATTCAGACTTTCTTGATATTCCGCGGCGGGATCGGAGTCTGCAACAACACCACAACCAGCTTGAATATAGGCACGTCCATCCTTCATGACCATTGTACGCAGGGCAATCGCGGTTTCCTGGTTGCCTCCATGACTGAAATAGCCTACCGCACCTGCGTAGATACCGCGTTGCTCACCCTCAAGCTCACTGATAATCTCCATTGCGCAAATCTTGGGTGCGCCTGAAACGGTGCCAGCAGGAAAGCCAGCACGTTGCGCATCATAAGGTGTCATATCTTTGCGTAGTTGTCCTGTCACGTTTGAGACAAGATGCATAACATGCGAGTAACGTTCGATCTCCATCAGTTCACTAACCTGGACAGTTCCGGGGATACTGACACGTCCCACATCGTTACGTGCGAGGTCAATCAACATGACATGCTCGGCTCGTTCCTTGGGGTCGCTTTGCAACTCTCTAGCGAGAGCTTCGTCGCTCTGTCTATCCAATCCACGTGGACGTGTACCCGCGATTGGGCGGATAGTCACTTCATTGTCCTCGAACCGTACGAGTAGTTCGGGTGAGGCACCAACAATATGGAATTCGTTCAGGTCGAGATAGAACATATACGGTGAAGGGTTGATAGCGCGTAACGCACGATACACAGTGAATGGTGATGCATTGACATGGCGACTCAAGCGTTGCGAGGGCACGACCTGGAAAACATCGCCTGCTTTGATGTACTCTATCGAGCGACGTACCATGTCTTCAAATTCGCTTTGTGTGTGGTTGGATGTGACGCGTAGCGCTGCCGCATCATGAATTGGTTCTGGTTCTTCTGGCACACGTACTGGCTGACTCAAGCGGTGTTGTACATCGTCGATAATCGCGATACCACGCTTGTATTCTGCTTCAAAATTGGGTGCGTCAAGGTGTAGGTGCGTGACAATGCGGACGCGATGCTTGACGTGATCGAAGACGAGCAACGTTTCAGTGAAGCAAAAAACGGCTAATGGCAGACCAAGTTCGCTCTTTTCCGGCATGGGAAGACGCTCAAAGCGTGCAACCGAGTCATAGGAGAGATAACCAACGGCCCCACCATGAAACGTAGGCAGTTCGTCACGTGCAGCCCCTTTATAGTCTACAAGTTGAAATTGCCCAAGTTCAGACTCGATAAACGCGAGAGGGTCATGGCAATGAATGTCTTCATTTGTCGCTGTATCGCCATGCATTCGACGGAGTGTCGCCGTTTCCCCACGATGCGTCATGACCATATAGGGATCGATGCCGATAAACGAATAGCGGGCCACGCGCTCGCCTCCGCTTACACTCTCAAGCAGAAAGCTATACGGACGTTGCGCGGTTTTGCAGTATGCAGAAACGGGTGTCTCCATATCCGCCAGGATGTCACGATACAGTGGAAGCAATGGACGTTTCCCTGTGTTGATACTTGAGGTGTCACGGAGCCGTTGTGTTTCCTCGAACGTTGGATAATACATGTCTTATATCTTTCTATATGTCTCCTTCGTAGGGACCAGATTTATCGCGTCCAAAGCGCAATTCATTGCGCGAGATTGTGACATTGAACGTATATGCGATAAATCGACCGTGGACGCGATAAATCTGGTCCCTACGAAAGAGGAGAGTATCAGCCAAGCCCGACAACATTTTTGATATCGCGCATGGTGGCTTCTGCGAGTGGTCGTACCTCGTCTGCCCCTTGCTTGAGAATACTTTCCAGCGTTGGTAGGTCGTTGATGAGTTCGTAATAGCGTTTCTGGATTGGCTCAAGTGTGGTCACAAGACGATCTGTGACGACGGCTTTGACTGCACCATAGCCATTACCTGCGAACTCGGCTTCGATATCCTCCTGTGATATGCCTGTGAGCATTTGATAGATGGTCAGAAGGTTAGTGATACCCGGACGTTGTGGATCAAACGTCGCAAGACGTTCAGAGTCGGTAGTGGCACGGCCAATCTTTTGTTTGATCGTCTTAGCATCATCAAGTAGATTAATGCGTGACGCTGAATTGATCGCGCTCTTACTCATCTTGCTTGTGGGATCGTCGAGTGCCATAATGCGTGCGCCAACCTGACGAATTTGCCCTTCTGGAATGGTGAACACTTGCTTGTTATAGCGGGCGTTGAAGCGTTGCGCGAGGTCGCGCGTCAGTTCGATGTGCTGACGCTGGTCATCGCCGACGGGTACAAAATGCGTCTGGTACAGCAGAATATCGCATGCCATCAAGACGGGATAGCAGTACAAACCAGTGTCCACACTATCCGCATGATCGCCCGCCTTTGTTTTGAACTGTGTCATGCAATTCAACCAGCCCATTGGCGTGAAGCAATTCATAATCCAGCTTGCTTCAGCATGCTCTCGGACGTGTGATTGCACGAACAGTTTGCAATAGCGTGTGTCCAGGCCACAGGCGAGGTAGAGCGCGGCAAGCTTTCGTGTGTTCATGTGTAATTCTTGTGGGTCAATTGGTAGCGTGATGGCATGAAGATCGACGATACAAAAAATGTTCTCGTATTCGGTTTGTGCTGTGACCCAGTTGCGAATAGCTCCTAAATAGTTGCCCAGGTGAATATTGCCTGTTGGTTGTACGCCTGAGAAAACTCTTTTCTTGACAGGTGTTGTGTCGGCAACAGGCTTTGTGGCTCGACTGATATCGATTGACATGATGCATCCTCCATCAACAGTGTAAGAGACCTGAAAAATAAGCAATAAAAAACGCCCCTCATCCACACAGGGACGAGAAGCGCGAAGCTTTCGTGGTACCACCCTCATTCAGACTACCCGCCTATGTAATCCATACTAGCGAGTACTCTCTTCATTTGCCGGATACATAGCGTGAAGCTCTTTTGAGCAGATACGTAGATATCCTGTCCTCGATAACGGGGGACATTCCGATAAAGCACTACTTGTTCGTCACACAAAGATGATGAATGTTCGTCTTTCGCTCCCAGGTCCATTCGATAACCGCAATGGTGTCGGTTTTCACCAGCCCGACTCTCTGTGCCCCTTGTAAGGCTATGTACTCTTCCTGTTCGATGCGTTCAGTATTCGGTTGTGTATACATGCAGTATAGTGTGATTTACCAAATGTGTCAAGTATAAATTTTAACGCAAAATAGATAACCTCTTGTAAAACGAGCTTTTATCGTGCATACTATGCTTAACAGCATAGAAAGCTCAGAACTTCTGAGTTAGTTTATTCTGTATCGGTTGCCCACGAGAGCCACTATAGTACCTACCAACCTTTGACCACATTCCACCTCGAAGGCGAGGAAAAGGTGAAACCAGAATAGCCGCGAGTTAGAAATTCTCTAGCCTCGTAGCCACGCTGGGAGCACCAACGGTTGTACCTCTTTGTACAGCTTTGTAGTGTGTCGTGTTACTCGATGTGTTCTTACCATCAGTAGGAGGACTAATGGCAACTGTCCCCGCTCGTAATGCCGTAAACTTTCGGCAGATGCTACCTATTCTTGGTGCCAGTACGCTTGGCACCGCCATCGAATGGTATGATTTCTTCTTGTATGGTTTCCTCTCCGCTACCGTTTTCCCGGTCGTTTTCTTCCCCAAGCTTGATCCGGTAGCTGGTATCATTGCATCGTTTACCGCAAACTTTGTTGGCTTCGCTGCTCGTCCTATCGGTGGAGCTTTTTTCGGCTGGTTTGGTGATCGCGTTGGACGAAAGTCAACATTGATCGCGACGCTTTTGCTTATGGGGATCGCGACATTTTTAATGGGAGTTCTTCCTGGCTATGCCACCCTCGGGGTTGGTGCGTCCGTAATACTTGCAATTCTACGCTTTCTACAGGGAGCAGGTGTTGGAGGAGAATGGGGTGGTTCGGTACTCCTATCTTTAGAGTATGGTGATGACCGTAGGCGTGGCTTCTGGGCAAGCTGGCCTCAGACTGGTGTGCCTATCGGCTTGACACTTTCCGCACTTGCCGTAATTGTTTTCAAAGCGGTGTATCCTGGCGAGTCTTTTGTCACGTTTGGTTGGCGTATCCCCTTCCTGTTGAGTGCGATACTGATTTTCATTGGTCTCTACATTCGCGTTCGTATTCTCGAAACACCTTCCTTTACGAAAGTAAAAGAGGAGAATCGTGTATCGAAATCACCCTTGGCCGATGTCATCCGCTACCACTGGCGCGAAATTTTACTGGCAGCATTGATTCGTTCTGGTGAGCAAGCACCGTTCTACATCTTCATCACCTTCATTCTCAGCTATGGCGGAGCATCGTTTAAGCATGTGAGTTTGGAAATGAGTAGTGGTACGCTCTACACTGGCCTCATCGTCGCTGGCCTGATAGGTTTTGTGAGCATACCAACCTTCAGTTATCTCTCGGACATTGTTGGAAGAAAACGCTGGTTCTTGATCGGAGCAACCCTCATGGCTGCCTTTGCCTTCCCTTACTTCTGGTTGCTTGGAACTAGAAACGCAGCCGTTGTGATCTTTACCATTACCATCTCTGCTGGCATTTTTCACGCATGGCTGTACGGTCCTGAAGCGGCGTTCATCTCGGAGCGTTTTGGTACAAAGGTGCGTTATACGGGAGCTTCCCTCGGCTATCAGCTTGCATCTGTTACCGCGGGTGGTCCTGCTCCAATTATCGCGGTTGCGCTTGTCGCCACGTATCACTCCTATGTGCCAATCGCGATATACATGATTATCATGTGTGTCATCACCTTCATCTCTGTATTCGGCCTTGTTGAGTACTCGAACAAGGCTACCGCAGAAGATGTGGAAGAGCGACAAGGATTTGTCGCGACCGCAGACTAGCTTAGTAAGTGGCTCTCAAAGACAGTCGAGAAGATATCTCCTCGACTGTCTTTTCGTCTAATGTGCTCCACCAATATTCAATCCGACAACACCCAGAATAATTAGAACAATCGAGCCAATTTTGATTGCTGTAAGCGGTTCTTTGAACCAGAGTATACCAATAGCTGTAATCAATGCTGTTCCTACTGCTGACCAGACTGCATAGGCTATACTAACGTCAATCTTTTTAAGCGTAAGTGATAGTAGCCAGAAGCTTAAAGCATAGCAGAGAATGACGATAACCGAAGGAACAAGTTTTGTAAAACCTTGCGAGAATTTAAGCGATGTTGTTCCTGCTACCTCAGAAAGGATTGCCAGTACAAGGTAAAGAATGTTCATGTGTATCCTCGTCTCTCTACTTAAGCTGAATGACTCAAGTTGAGCATGGTTGTAATAACTTCCTCACGAAACTTACCTTGTGGTGGCGCGAAACCTAACATACCAGCAAGCCATAAGCCATCGACAGCCAGCCGCAGAATTGTCGCAAGTGCTGGCGAAATTCCATCGTTCTCGGCTTGTTTTTGCCACTCGTCATACTGTTGACGTAGCGGATTTAATAATTGTGGATTCGTGGCAATTGCCGCAATCAAGCCTGTTATCGCCGCCGCCTCTTCAGGAATTTGTTCTGCTGTAGACATGGCTGAGGCACGAATATTGGCCCGGGTCCAACGACCAACTACTGGCTTTTCCTGCTCAAATGCTTTTGAGAGATCACGTGTGAAGCCCTCTATGTAGAAGGAGATCAGTCCTTCTACCAGAGCTTCTTTGCTAGGGAAGTGATACAGCACTCCTCCTTTGCTTAAGCCAGCCTCTCTCGCTACCGCTTCGATTGTGAGATGGGCAACCCCTTCACGCTGTATTATTTTGTTGGCTGCCTCTAAAATGTGTTGTGTAGTTGCACTCATATGACAACTATACCGTCCAGACGGTATAGTTGTCAAGGGTCAATAAGATTATGTTACCCACACTGTATGGCTAAGGCGTCAAAAAGACAATGTGCATCAAAAAGCACATGATTGAAATGTATTTACTCTATGTGAGCTTCTAAGATATAGCGAACATTTACTCTTTCAAGTCTCTTGTACGAATGATATACTGATTAACAGCACCTCTGTGGCAGGTTTTCCAAAGGAGAGCAGTTCTATGGCCAGTAATATACTTGAGTTACCTTTGTTTCCATTAACAGTCCTGTTTCCAGGGACGGTGCTGCCTCTACATATTTTCGAGCCGCGCTACAGGCAAATGATTGCCGCCTGTCAGCGAGAGAACAAGCCTTTGGGAATTGTATTACCAAAACCCGAAAGCGAATTTATGCGCGAAGTTCCCCACTCTATTGGTACAATGGCAGAGATTCACAACCTGGAACAGCTTGAAGATGGACGCTACACGCTCAATGCTGTTGGCACCAAACGCTTTCGTATTTTGAGTGAGAATTGCGACAACGCATATATCTCCGCGACTGTAGAACCCTATGAGGACATCATCGCGAAAGAACCTGACCTTGAGAGCGCGACACATCAAGCGCGAAAGATGTTCGAAGAATATCTGGCAATGCTGCTTCAAGAGGCAAACGAGCCTGACGTGAAGGCAAATCTGCCTGACGAGTCTGAAGACCTCTCATACTTTATTGCCTCGTTCCTTATGAATATCGAAGATGTGCAGAAACAGCGTTTTCTCGAAATGACCTCAACGCATCAGCGTTTACATGAAGAGATCGCCATCCTGCGTCGTGAAGTGCCATTCATGCGGCAAATTCTTTCCAAGAAAATATCTGATGACCGAACTATGTTGAACTAGCAACGCTTCTATTGTGTGACGCAGCGATAAGAAAGCCTGTTGCTCTAGTGAATGAGTGTAAAAAGTATGACGGAATATGTCAGTTTTCGACAACGATTAGATGCAGTACTGCGCACTCTTGATGTGAAGCAAGTACAGGAATTTCTTATCGCCGAAAAACAGTGGAGCGAAGGGCAACCGAGCGATCCAGAGTTCGCGATGTGGATGATGGTTGCTGGAACTCCTTCGCTAAAAAATCTGCATGATCGCGCGTATCAATGGCTCATGACGCATGGCCACGAAGCCGATGCTGAAGCGTTTTTAGCGAAGGATAAGAAACCTGGCACAAAAAACGGAGCAAATCGGAGAGGCCCTTCAGGGCTGCCAAATTTTAGTGGAAAGAAAACAACGACACCTCATAAGAAGAATCCAGCTAACGACCGCTAGCTGGATTCTTCTTATGAGGTGTCGTTGTTTAAGCCGCAATCTTTTTGTGTTTGGCTACGATCTCTTGTTGCACGTTTGCGGGTACTTCCTCATATTGAGAGAATACCATCGAGAAGGAGCCGCGACCTTGCGTGATTGAGCGCAAGTCCGTAGTATAATGCAACATCTCAGCCTGTGGGACGAGGGCCGTGATTTGTTGCATGTTATCGCCGATTGAGTCCATACCAAGCACACGTCCGCGCTTTGTGTTAATGTCGCTCATAACATCACCCATATTGTACTCGGGCACTGTGATGGTGACGTTCATAATTGGCTCCAGCAAGACAGGATTTGCCAGGGGTACCGCCTCTTGCATACCAAGGGACGCGGCAACCTCGAATGATTGGGCCGAGGAGTCTACTGGATGATATTTTCCATCGACGACCGCGACCTTTACATAGAGCATAGGATTGCCAGAGAGGAAGCCCTTCTTCAGTGACTCACGTACGCCTTTTTCTACACCTGGAATATACTGGCCGGGCACAACGCCGCCAACAATCTTGTCCTCGAAGACAAAGAGTTGTTCACTATCTCTTGGCAATGGCTCGATCTCTAGCCACACATCGCCGAATTGTCCATGGCCACCACTCTGCCGTTTATGGCGACCGTTCGCGCGTGCCTTCTTACGGATGGTTTCGCGATAGATAATGCGCTGGTCATGTGTTTCCAGATCGACACTATACTTGCGTTTAATGCCTTCAACTACAATCTGGAGGTGTGACTCACCCATGCCCGATAGCAAGACTTCAGCAGTCTCTGTGTCTCGGGAGACACGCAGAGTGCGGTCTTCTTCTATAATACGAGCAAGTGCATTCCCCATTTTATCGAGGTCTGCCTGGCTCTTAGGGATAACTGCTACCGTATAACATGGAGATGGGAAGGTAATGGCTGGAAGTGGGATAGCTGAGTCCTTTGTGCCAGCGAGGGTATCGCCCGTATGTGTATTGGCAAGTTTGGTTACTGCACCAATGTCGCCAGTGGGAATTTCGGTTGCGTTTTCTTGTGCCTTACCTCGTGTTATGATAAGTTGTCCTAATCGTTCATCTGCTTTGGTTTGTACATTGTAGACATGGCTATCTGGCTTGACCGTGCCACTGTAGACACGGAATGTCGAGATGGTGCCAACCTGTGCTGCGGCTGTCTTGAAAACAAACAATGCGGGGGTATTGCCGAACATTTTTGCCTCTTCGCATGCGGCATCAGCGGCACTGGGCAGATAGTCTACGATAGCGTTGAGCAGTGTTTGCACTCCGATGTTTTTGTTGGCGGACCCACACAACACCGGAAATACAAGACCGGTGCAGGTGCTCTTCTTGACGACGAAAAGGACTTCCTCATCTGTCAATTCCTCGCCCTCAAGGAACTTCTCCATCAGCGTGTCGTCGCTCTCGACCGCGCACTCAATCAGTTGTTCGCGGTACGTGCTAATGCGCTCGTTGAGTTCTTCGGGAACTGAAACTTCTTGTACCTTGTTGCCACCCTCAAAGGTATAGGCTTTTCGTGATACGAGGTCGATCACGCCCTTAAAGTTAGCCTGCTCGCCAATAGGTATTTGAAGTGGGACAACCTTTGAGCCGAGTTTTGTACGCAAGGAGTCTAATGCTTGATCGAAGGATGTGTTTTCACGGTCGAGTTTATTTACCAGGATAATACGTGGTAGCTTCCGTTCGTTCGCGTACTGGTATGTCAGCTCTGTGCCAACCTCGACGCCTTTTTCCGCGGTAACTACGAGGAGGGCAGCATCAGCGATGCGAAGACCAGCCTTTACTTCGCCCACAAAGTCTGCATAACCAGGGGTATCGATGAAATTGATCTTGGTGTCTTTCCATTCAACAGGAAGCACCTTGGCATTCAAGGTCATGCGACGTTTAAGTTCATCGGGGTCATAATCGGAAACCGAGGTACCCTCATCGACTTTACCCTGTCGGGTAACTGCCCCGCTATCGAAGAGGGCTGCGTCAACTAACGAGGTTTTGCCTGCTCCTACATGGGAAATCAATGCTACATTGCGAATCTGTTCCGCCCTATAAACCTTCATAGAAACTAATCCTCCTGAGTTTCTTCACAAGAGGCGATCTACCCAGACGCTTGGAGGTCTGCCATAGACCACCTATGCGGCTACTTTTTGTAGCTGGTTCGGTACAGAGATAAAAAATGTGCAACGCACTGTTCCAGTTCCGTAGGTTTAGTATAGCAGTAAAATTGAAAATGTTCAATGTTAGAGTGCTCAAAGTTCTAAAATATGTCGCTTGTTCAACATCCATGATACTGTTATACTGGTGAAGTCGAATTTCAGTGTAGGGGCACGGCGTATCGCGCCCGTTCCAGTGATACATCGGGAACCTACAATGTTTATATACATTGCAGTACATAGGAGGTAACACCATGTCCGTAGATATAACAGATATCGAAAATATTTTGGCGCAAGAGGAGACATGGCGGCAAACGCAAACCATCAATCTCATTGCTAGCGAAAATACGCCTAGCGATGCGGTCCGTCGTGTACAAAATTCGGACTTTATGGGACGTTATGCCGAGGGGCATCCCAATGAGGGTGACAAAGTAAATCGTTACTATCAAGGTACACGTTTTATTGACGAGATCGAGCGCATGGCCCATAATGAGATCATCGCGCTCTTTCGAGGCAAACAGGCCGATGTGCGTCCGATAAGCGGTAATGCGGCGAACACAGCTATCGCGCTTGGCTTCTTACGCGGTGGCGATACCATTATCGCTAATTCGACGGATGGGGGCGGACATATCAGTCATGGACCCGTAGGTGTGTTTGGGCGCCGCATCCAAAATCGGGGGCAATCGCTTAAACTTGGTGGTGCTAATTCGGTCAACCTGCACTATTTGCCTCTGACGCCAGATCACTATCACGTCGATCCAGAAAAGACCATCGAATTGATCGATCAGGTTTCGCCACAAATTGTGATTATGGGAAAGAGTTTGTTCTTTTTTCCTGAGCCTGTGTCGCAAGTCGCGGCGTTCTGTAAAACGAAGGGTATTCCTTTGCTTTATGACGGAGCGCATGTGCTTGGTCTCATAGCGGGTGGAGAGTTTCAAGACCCGCTACATGAGGGGGCGACATGGTTAACGGGCAGTACACATAAGACGTTTCCAGGTCCACAACGCGGCGTCATTCTTGGCAATATGGATGAAGAAACGGAAAAGAAATATTGGCCTGCGGCAGATCGAGGCGTGTTCCCAGGTTCATCAAGCAATCATCATCTTCATACGCTCCCGGCGTTGCTGGTGGCTATTCGTGAGATGAGAAAGTTCGGTGCGAGCTACGTTACGCAAATTGTACGTAACGCACAGGCTTTGGGGCAGAGTCTTGATGAGTTGGGGACACCCGTCGAGGCAAGAGAGTTTGGCTATACTATGAGCCATATGATCGGTGTGAATGTAGCGCAATGGGGGGGAGGGGTCGAAGTTGCGAAGGTATTAGAGAAGAACGATATTATTCTCAACTACAATATGCTACCGGGTGATACTGATCCGCGTAATCCTTCTGGACTGCGTATCGGTGTCTCAGAAATGACGCGTTTTGGTATGAATGAGCATGCGATGGGCGAACTTGCACAACTGATACATGATGCAGTTCATGGCAAGAATGTGCAAGAGCAGGTCCACGAGCTTCGAAGTCGCTATACTCAAATGCAGTTTGTCTAATGCAACGAATGCTTACCGTACTAGCATGGGTGAACATTTTGCTCATGCTTGTGTCGTTGTAAGCTTTTCGGGACCTCTTTCCTAATTGAAACTAACGTTTGCGCTAGTACGTGCATTATCAGTAAGCATACTTATTCACAATGTAGCACCTATTGCTACTTTATAAATGAAAGAAAAGGAAGTGGAAAATGGGCAATTTTTTACGAGGTCTTCTTTTTGGTATTGGTTTGGGTGCATTGCTCGCCCCGATGCGTGGTCAAGAAATGCGTCGTCTTTTAACTACCAGATTTCAGGAACTACGTGGTTATATTCCTGAGAAAACAGAACTCAATCAATATACGCAACAAATATCTGAGAAAGCTTCGCAAACCGCGAGCAGTCTGAAAGACTATGCACAACAGGCCACCTCCGAGGTGAAGAGCACGGCAAGCAACCTGGGTGATCTGGCGCAGCAGGCAACCTCTCATGTGAAGGATACAGCGAGCAACCTGGGCGATATTGCACAGCAGGCGGGTACAAGCACAAAAGGTACCGCTAGCGATCTAGGGAACATCGCACAGCAGGCTGGCTCAGATGCCAAGAGTGCTGCTACGAATGTTGCACAGCAGGCCACAGCAAAAGTAAAAGATACTGCAAGCACCTTGAGTGATACTGCACAGCAGACAGCATCTCAGGTCAAGGACTCCGCAACTAGTGCTGTAAATACCGCTCAACAGGCGGCTTCAACTACCAAAGATACGGTACAACAGGCGGCGTCAACCGCCAAAGACACAGTGCAGCAAGCGGCATCAAACACAAAAGATACGGTACAGCAAGCAGCTTCAACTGCCAAAGACACGGCAAAACAAGCAACCGTGAATGCAAAAGATACTGCTAGCAATATTGTAGATACAACGAAATCGGCTACCACTAATGTCAAGGATAGCAGTAAGGATGCGGTGAATACTGCGACAAGCACTGCTTCACAGGCAGTGACGCAAGCACAGCAAAATGTACAGTCCCAGAGTCCCGCTTCGACTGCTCCAACTACCAGCAATACCAATAGTAATCCAAGTATTCTTACCTCGACTGCTCCAATTACCAGTACAGCAACGAATAGCACAAGCACTTCTGCAACGGGCAACTCGCTCAGTACAATTCCTGGTATCGAGCCAGAGATACAGAGCAAATTGGAGATGCAAGGCATACACACAACGCAACAACTGCTTGCACAAACCAGAACAAAGGAAGAACGCGGCGAACTATCACAAATCGCGGAAATAAGCACGCATATGCTAAGAATGCTTGCTGACCGCGCTGAATTCTTACAGTTGCAAGGTGTTACGACTGATGTCGCTGTCATGCTTGAAGAGGCAGGGGTCAACGGGAATAAAGACCTGCGACGACGCAATCCTGAGCATCTATATGCAACACTTTTGGAAGCCCACAATTCAGGGAATATCGCGACAAGTGTACCTGATATCGACCGACTGACACAGTGGATTGCAGAAGCAATGGCGTTGACAAGTTCACAAGAGTAAAGGTTCTCGTAGGGACCGATTGATCGCGTCCAAAGATGGGTCAGGCAAGGTTCGCGTTGCCACATGATATGTATTGGAAACGTTGCCCCTCTGCCCATCTTTGGACGCGATCAATCGGTCCCTACCTATTACCAGGTTTTACGAAGTACCTGTATCCAGTTCTCATACGCGAGTTTGCGCAGGTCTGCATCATCATACCCGTGATTACGCAACGCCTGTACAAGTTTAGGCAGCCCTGCCACATCATGTATCTCTTGTGGAATGGTTGCGCCATCAAAGTCAGAGCCGAACCCAACATGCTCTATGCCTAGATGTTCTACAAGGTAGTCGATGTGCTGTACCATCACGTCGATTGAAGTATCCGCGTTATTATGTCCGTCCGAACGTAAAAAAGAAACCGCGAAGTTCAGACCGACCAAGCCTTTAGATGCTTTAATCGCATCTAGTTGCTTATCTGTTAAGTTGCGTGGACATGGACAGAGAGCATGTACATTCGAGTGGGTCGCAACTAATGGTTTGTTCGACAATTTTTCGACATCCCAAAAGCCTTGTTCGGTGATGTGTGAAAGATCGATCATGATGCCCATGCGATTGCAGGCACGTACAAGGTCTTTGCCGAGATCGGTCAAACCTGGACCTGTGTCAGGGGAATGAGGAAATTTGAAGGGCACGCCATGCCCAAATATATTTGGACGACTCCACACAATACCGAGTGAGCGCAAGCCAGCTTGATAAAACACTTCCAATGCCTCAAGTTGTGGATCAATAGCTTCAGCCCCTTCAAAGTGAAGGAGCGCGGCAAGCACATTATCACGTAAGCTTGTCTCAAGTTCATTGGCATTACGTACAATTTTGACCTGTCCCTGTGACTCAGCCTCTAGTCGGAAAAGACGTGCGGTAATCGCCAGAGTTGTTTTGAGCGCGTAGTCATAGCTGAGTGCTGGGGCAAGAGGAAATTCATAGCCATTGGCTGTCTGGATGATATCTTTCTCTCTGGGCATAGTTGGTCCAGGTTCGGATGGCACAAAGACCGCGAAGAAGCCACCGCCAAAACCGCCTTTTCGCATACGTGGGAGATCAAGATGGCCAATCTCGCTCTCGCTGAAAAAGGAGCGTCCTGCTCCACGCTCTTGTAAATGCAGGTTGAGTAGAACATCGTTGTGCCCATCAAAGATAGGAAATGGGTTAGCGGCACTCGCGGGAGTATTCTGCATATTAATTGACTCCATATTCTTTCAGCAGTTCAACAAGCCATTGCTCATCGTGAATGGGCACACCAGCTTTCTGTGCTTTCGCGACCTTTGATCCAGGCTCCTCGCCAACAATCAGATGGCTCAAGGACTTGCTCACGCCAGAGGCGATAGTGCCACCAAGCTGTGTAAGAGCTTCCTCAGCGACAGGACGCGTCATGGTGCTCAGCCTACCTGTGAGCAGGAATGTCTGACCTGCTAATGGACCAGTTGCAAGCTGTTGCTTGTCCTCCATGTTCAAACCTGCTGCACGTAAACGCTCGATTAATTCACGGTTCTCTGGCTCTTGTAGCCAGGAGTAGACACTATGCCCGATCTTGGGTCCAATGCCTGGAACCGCGTTGATTTCCTCTTCGCTTGCCGCTAAAATCCTATCCATGCTCTGGAACGCGCCCGTAATAAGTTGGGCTGCCTTCTCACCCATATAGCGAATATTGAGACCAAACAATAGTCTCCACAGTGAACGCTGCTTACTAGCTTCAATTGCGGCGAGCATGTTGTCCGCGCTTTTCGCTTTGACGCCCTCTAATGCTAAAAGCTGGTCGTGTGTCAGAGTATAGAAGTCCGAGACACTTTTGATGTAGCCAGCTTCGACAAGTTGCTCAGACATTTTCTCGCCGATTGTTTCGATGTCCATCGCGCCCTTTGAGACAAAATGAATGATGCTTTCGAGATTACGTGCTGGACAATGAGTATTTGGGCAGTAAGCCATTGCCTGATCGGGTATCCGAATAATTTTTGTATCGCAACGTGGACAATATTCGGGCAAATGATATACTTCTTCCTGGCCTGTACGCCGCTCCACAACGGGCTTCACCACTTGCGGAATGACTTCACCCGCTCGTTGCACCAGGACCCAATCACCGATACGTAAGTCTTTGCGCTGGATATCACCCTCATTATGTAGCGAAGCACGTGAGACGGTGACGCCACGAATATTGACGGGTTCCAGCATAGCCCACGGGTTAACGGCTCCGGTACGCCCAATATTCACGTCGATGTTGAGCAATTTTGTGGCAACCTGTGTAGGCGGATACTTGAACGCTATGGCCCAACGAGGGTCACGAGCGACTGTGCCAAGCTCTTGCTGCTGCACGAAGTCGTTGATCTTGATAACGACGCCATCAATTTCATAGGGAAGGTCGAAGCGTTTCTGTTCCCATTGTTTGCAGAACGTGATGACCTCTTCCATAGAATGGGCTAAAAAAACATTGGGATTGACAGAAAAGCCCCATCCACGAATAGCGTTGAGGGCATCCCATTGATTATCAATGTCCATGCCTTGAATATAGCCAATTTGATAGCCGAAGAAGTCGAGATGGCGTGAGGCAGTGACACGAGGGTCTTTTTGCCGTAGTGAGCCAGCGGCTGCATTTCGAGGATTGGCGAAAAGCCTGTTGTCATGCATCTCTTCGTTGAGCTTCTCGAAGCTCTTGATTGACATATAAATTTCGCCACGTACCTCAACACGGTTGGGAATAGACTCGCCCCGCAAATGTTGCGGAATGGTGCGGATGGTGCGTACATTGGGTGTCCAATCCTCACCAACGAGTCCATCGCCGCGAGACGCCCCGATAATCAATCGACCATTTTCATAGGTCAAGGCCATTGCTAGTCCATCTATCTTGAGTTCGCACACATAGCTAAACGTTGCGTTGGGAAGGATGGCTTGAGCACGTTTGAGCCACGCCAGTAACTTCTCTTCATCAAATGCATTGGCAAGGCTCAACATCGGCACGGGATGACGGTGTTGGGGCACATCCTGTACGGGACCTGCCCCAACGCGTTGCGTAGGCGAGTCGGGCGTCTGTAGCTCTGGATGTTCCTGCTCGATCTGGCGTAGCTCTTGCATGAGTCGATCATATTCCGCGTCGGTCAGCGTCGGATTGTCCTGTACGAAATATTGATAGTTTGCCTCTTCTATCTGGTGCCGTACGACAGCGATATGATCGGCAAGTTGCTCTGCCTCGGTTTTGTTTCCTTGCTCAACTGCCGAACCCTGATCGCGCAGGTTTTCTGCATCGGACATACAATGTACAACCTTTCAATCAAAGAAATAGGGGCGTTATCGTTCTGGCTGGCTATTCTTTTTAGAAGACTTGATAGTGGAATACTTCGGGTGTTCCTGCGAATAAGCCATTGATATTGCTACGCCACTGTGGAAAGAGCGGACCACCACGAAAGCCCTCCGTGTGCGCTTCAAGCGAAGTCCAGACCACTGTGAGCATATAGCGTTGTGGTTGCTCAACACAGCGAGTAACATTTGCCGAGATGCATTCTGGATGCTGACGAATAACATCTAACCCTTTGAGAATACCAGCACCAAGCTCATTCTCTTTGCCCGATGCAGCGATAAATGTCGCGACTTCTGTAACCATGATAGAAACCTCCATTTTTCTTTACATGGTACCATACTACAGCGTTATACCGTACAAATGTATTTAGTGAGCTAAATCTACCACCAAAGGTTGCACTTAGTATGACAAATGTCATCTCTTTTTTACGACTATCATAACTACCAAATATATTCTTGTACTTCTATACTTGAATTGTCTGAATGAGGCATAAGACGCTTGAAGGATGTAAGCAGATATCTAATCATATCTGCGAAGCAAGAGGGCAAGTCTGCTTATCATTATTATAAAAGGAGAATACCTATGAATATCAAGGCATTAATTCAACGTTATCCTGTTATTACCTACTTTGGAATAGCCTTCATGCTTTCCTATGGGGGCTTTTTGGTGGTGGATGTACCAAAACTCCTCCGCGGCCAGGCTTTACAACCTATAGATGCTTTACTTCTGTTTCCCGTAATCGTCATTGGAGTTGGCTTGGTAGGTCTCATTTTGACAAGTGTTGTCGATGGGAGAAATGGTCTGCGAGATCTTTTCTCTCGTATTGGTCGATGGAAAGTTGGTATTCAGTGGTATGCACCTCTTCTTATTCCCCCATGCTTATTCCTTGTGCTTCTTCTCTCTCTGAGTGCTTTAGTGTCTCCAAACTTTACCCCTGGCTTTTTTCCTATCGGTATCATGTTTGGCTTGACCGCAGGGTTTTTTGAGGAGATTGGCTGGATGGGATACGTTTTCCCAAAGATGCAAAAAAAGCAGAGCGCACTCTCCGCCAGCCTCTTACTTGGGGTGCTATGGGGATTATGGCATGCACCTGTGGCCGATTACTTGGGAGCTGCAGCTCCTCATGGCGTGTATTGGTTGCCTTTTTTTCTCGCCTTCATTGCTATCGTAACAGCATTGAGAGTTCTTATCGTTTGGATATATTCCAACACGAGAAGTGTGTTGTTAGCTATGCTTATGCACGCAAGTAACACAGGCTTCCTGGTTATTCTTGGTTCATCGCACATCTCTGCTGGACAAGAAACCTTTTTGTATACTCTTTATGCCACTGTTTTGTGGATAATCGTTGCTCTCGTTGTCATGCGGTATGGCAAACACTTAGTCCGATTACCAATGCAAGCTACCATTAAATAAAATGTTCGCATGAACCTGCGTTTGATAATGCAAAAAATGAAATCTTCTTTTGCATTATCACTGCTCCACCTATACGAAAAGAGAAAAGGCGGCTAAACGCTGTGCGAGTCTCCCCAATCTTGCTGAAATGTGTGTTGTAGTATATTCAAAACAGCACTATCAGCGACGATAATACCAAGTTCACGATTCTTATCGAGCGATTGTGCTGAGATATTTTCTGAGCCGACAAATGCCTTCTGTCCATCTATGACGATAATTTTCGCATGCATATACAAAAGTGCGTCTTCTTTGACCTGCACCCCTACCTGCTTGATCGAACTGATGCCCTCACTATTACTATCGTTAGAGCCGCTACGGGCCGATGGTAGAATGACCTGGACCTGCACGCCGCGTTTTGCGGCATTGACCAATGCCTGTTCTATGTCACTATCATGCATTTCCCCACCTTCAAGCAAAATTGAATGGCGAGCACTACTAATGAGAGAGGTGAAGGCATTGCGTGAATTGACCGGACTGACGACGAGGTTAGGAGCGTTAAATTGAGCCGTTGTGCGACTCCAATCAGCATTGAAAATAGCGATAATAGCCTGTACATCTTGTGTGTTGCTATCAACAATATCGTACTCGCGATTTTTTGTGCCAGCTTTGCCACCACTCGTTCCACCGAGAGCTGCGCGTGTGAAGTTCGAGGTCATGATATACGCGGTTGTACCATCAATAATCATGCCTTTTTCATGGGTCAACGCGAAGCTGGAGTTGCTGGGTTGCGCCTTGGCCCCTGCTGCTAGCAGTTGGTCTAGGACCTTTTGTGGCGAACTTCCTCCGCCATATGGATGCATTTCTAGCATGACACGTACGTCTATGCCTTTGTGGGCAACTTCCTCTAGTGCTTTCATCACATTGCGATCACTCAACAAGTACATCTCGACCCAAACAGACTTTTGGGCGCCTACAATTGCGCTGGTGATACTGTGATCGCCCGCTTCCGGCTCTACAAACACTCTGACACCTTGAGCACCAGTACCTAGTATTACATTGTTTATGTTGTTGCTACTACTGCTACCTAAAGATGAAAAATTTGCGTTACATCCAGCTAGCAGGATGCAAAGTATAGCTACGATTGCTGAGATAGAGAATGACCTGTATGTATTGGGCATGTGCATGGTTTTCTCCTCGACTAGTATATTATTTTTGTACGGATACGATAATAGGATTTAATAAATTATTACGGATACATTGATGTAGGGGCCTTAATTCATTACGCCCTGTTTCAGCTTATGATGTGGCACAAGGGCGTAATGAATTAAGGCCCCTACATTTTGATTATTCTGTTAAATCCCAAATAGTTTCTGACCATTTGTTATCTACTAATAGAGAGAACGATAGAAAGTCATACTAGTATATATATTAATGAATTTTCAATTGCTACTGACGAAAGTCATATCTTACTTACCATAAAAGAAAGCCACTCAGTTCTATGCAAACTGAGTGGCTTTCTTTTGTCTTGCGTGAAAACTATGGATGCAAGAACACATATAATGGGGCAAGCACTAGCGTGATTGTTGCGAGCAACTTAATCAGGACGTGCAATGATGGACCTGCGGTATCTTTGAAAGGATCACCGACGGTATCACCGACAACACTGGCTTTGTGCTCTTCGCTGCCTTTGCCGTGAACATCGCCGTTGGCGTCAACGACGCCGTTGCTATTGATGCGTAAGAAACCTGCCTCAATGAATTTCTTGGCATTGTCCCATGCACCACCGCCGTTGTTAAAGAAGAGCGCCATCACAATACCACCCATTGTGCCAACCATAAGCATGGCTGCTGCTGCTTGAGTGCCAAGAATGGTGCCGACGGCGATTGGTGTCGCGATAGCTATCGCGCCTGGAAGAATCATGGCGCGTAATGCGCCGCGTGTGCTGATATCGACACAACGCGCATAATCTGGATCGACACGGTCTTCAACACGTTCCGCCATGATTTTCGGATTTTCTCGAAACTGACGGCGTACCTCTTCGATCATGTTCTGAGCTGCCGCGCCAACAGCGCGAATTGCTAGAGAACTGAAGAACAGGATCAGAGTCAAACCAACGAGACCTGCGATAAAGACAGAGATATCAGCGAGGTTTACGCTGTAGACTCCTGCCTTTGCACCGGGTGTTCTTAGAGAGTAAAGCACGTCTAGGTAGGCACTGAATAGCAGGAAGGCCGCCAATGCCGCTGAACCAATGCCGTAGCCTTTTGTAAGAGCCTTGGTTGTATTACCAACACCATCGAGTGCATCCGTAATGTCGCGTACCGAACCAAGCTCACCGCCCATCTCTACAATACCACCAGCATTGTCGGTAATTGGACCGAAGGTATCCATTGCGAGGATATAGGCACAGGTCATTAACATACCAACTGTGGCGGCAGCGGTGCCGAAGATACCACCGATGTTGATTACACCGTGTGTTCCCAACTGCACCTGGCTACCCAGGAAGTAGGAGAGACCGAGCGCGATACTGATTGAAAGTACTGGTAGGGCGACGCACTCAAGACCAATATAGATACCCGCGATAATTACTGTCGCGGGACCTGTCAGGGATGCGGCGGCGATTTCGCGTACAGGACGATAGGTACCTGCGGTATAGTATTGTGTGATGAACACGAAGGCAATGCTGAGTAGGATACCAACACAGCCTGCTAATCCAAACCAGACCCAGGATGGGAAAATGCCCGTGACTAGGGGCTGGTTGTTACTCGTGGTGACATTGAGCAGCAAGTAGGTACCAATAAACATGCCTATTGCTGAAAGGAAACAGGTGATGTAGTAGCCAATATTCAACTGTCCCATGGCGATATCGCCCGGGTCACGTCCGTTGGCGTTCTCTGGCTCGACGACAACTGATGGACGAATCCAGAGTAGCCCAATGGACGAGGCGATGATACCAAACGAACCCATGACGAGTGGAAAGAGTATCCAACCGACATTTCCCGTTAAGCGAAATAGAGCTACGCCGAGAATCATCGTGCCAATATTTTCCGCACTCGATGATTCAAAAAGGTCGGCACCACGACCAGCACAGTCGCCAACGTTATCACCAACGAGGTCAGCGATAACAGCAGGGTTACGCGGGTCGTCTTCGGGGATACCTGCCTCTACCTTACCAACGAGGTCTGCGCCAACGTCAGCGGCTTTGGTGTAGATTCCACCACCGAGTTGAGCAAAGAGTGCTACAAAACTGGCCCCAAAACCAAAGCCAACAATGAGGGAGGGGGTTGCGGCAATTTGCGTGGCCGTCCCTATTCCACCAAAGGCGATGAAGACAAGGGAGACGCCGAGTAGTGCGAGAGCAACCACTAGAAATCCAGAAACGGCACCCCCACGTATGGCAACCGTTAAGGCTTCGCCAAGGCTTCTTCGGGCGGCACTTGCTGTACGAATATTAGCTCTTACCGCTACGTACATGCCAATGTAGCCAGAGACACCTGAGCAGAACGCGCCAATTAAGAACGCGACTGCTGTATGCCACGCAAGGTTGAACTTATCCGCGGATGCTCCTTGACCAAGCAGTGCCAGAATAATTGCTACCACAATGGCCGCGACAACAGAAAGTATTGCGATAGTGCGATATTGACGGTTAAGAAAGGCTATTGCGCCAGCGAAAATAGCATTTGAAACCTTTTGCATTGCGGGTGTGCCAGTGTCTTTTCGTAGGACATAACTCGCTAGATAGACTGCGAAGAGGATCGCAAGGAGTCCTACAACCACGGGAACCCAGATAAAGTTACTGTTACTCACGATAGAAAACGCCCTCCTTATGGGCAGGTACAGATAGATGCTAATCAACTTTGACCAGCAGAGAACATCGTGATGAAACCACAAAAGAGGTGACTGCTTATGTATTGAATGCAATCGCCTCTACAAAGTGGGTCTAAATCGAGATGTAGTGTAACATAGCCGATGTTCAATGACAAGTATTTTTTTCATCACCACTTGACGGGAGTGGTTATGTTTCGCCAACGAAACAGGTCTATCTGCCCTGTAGAAATGTTATAGTATGCCTATTTTACCTGTAAGTAAACCCTGAATACGAGGAAGAAGCGGTACAAGTTGCTTCTTACGTGAAACTAATCCCTCTACGGTCACTGAATGTCCGTCGGTTTCAAGCGGTGCCCGTAGTGCTTCCGCTACCGCGTGTTCTCCTCCCGAGACGAGAAGATGACAACGCATGTTGATAATATCGACGATCATAAAGAGGAATGAAGCATAGCTCTGTTCGTGCGCGATACGTTGCATGGTCGAGATGATTTCAGCACTACGCTTTTCGATAGATGATGGGCTAGCAGTTTCAACTGTGCCAATCGCGATCTTAGCATCGCCAATTGTAAACTCTTTAAAGTCAGATGTAATCAATGCCTCCGCTGACTTCTCTGTCAGGTCAGATGCGGCAGTCGCGAAAATCTCTTGTCCAAATTGTTCGATATCCTCGCCTGTGATAGCGGCTAACTCTGCTGCTACACGTTCGTCACGAGGCGTACAGGTGGGCGAACGCAGAATTAGCGTGTCATAGAGCAACCCTGCCAGTAGTAACCCTGCTACATCGCGTGGAATGTCAATACCAGCCTCATGGTAAAGTCCTACTATAATCGTACCTGTGCAACCGACTGGATCGGCACGAAACATAATTGGCTTATTGGTGTGCACATCAGCGATGCGATGATGGTCGATAATGCCGAGCAATTCAGCTTCCATAAGGCCATCGACAGCTTGAGACTGTTCATTGTGATCGACAAGCACTACACGTTTGGGGTGAGCGTTAAGTAGATCGGAGCGTGAGATGTAGCCAACAAGCCTGCCTTCGTTGTCCACAACAGGGAGTGAGCGGCGGCGTGCGAGTGTGGTTTGTACCTCACTCATTTGATCCTCTGGATGGCAGAAATCAAAGGTCGTGCTCATAATATCCTGTGTGCTGATACTCAAATTGATGAGACGTACCGCTGTGAAGGTGTGATGGCCAGTGCTAATAACCATGACGCCCTGCTTACGGGCGGACTGTAACGTTTTCTCGGAGACGAGCAAATCACCTGTTATGACAAGCGCCGCTGCACCGCGTTCAATCGCAACGAGTTGTGCATCTTCACGGTCGCCAATGACGACAAGACAGCCCGGTTCAACATAGTCCGCCATCGTTTCCGCCTCCATCGCTCCTACGATAACACGGTTGCCCAATGTGCGACGACCCTCAACAAGGACACGTCCACGGAGAACACGCACGAGATTATCGCGTTGGAGTGGAATGCGGTTCACCACACGTGGGTCGAGATCGTTGAAAAAAAGTTTCGCGAAATCTTCGTCACCAATAATGCCATGTACCTTATTATCGCTGTCTACCACTGGCATCGAGCGACGATTGTGTTCTTGTAAGAGTTGTCCAGCCTCCAGAAGTGGCTGATCGATATGAGCGCAAATCACGCCCCGTTTCATAACGTCGCGTACCTGTAAGTACACATCATCTCGCGCTTCTGGTGCCTCGACTTGGAAACGGTTAAGCACGAAGCGTATCTCTGGCTTCAAATCCCCATTACGCGCTGCTATTGCTTGATTCTCTCCTTGCAAACGTAGAAGTTTTGCGTATGCGTATGCGGAAGCAACAGAGTCCATATCGGAATTTTTATGTCCAAGTACATAAATAGGTCGTGTCATCGTCGTTATCTCCCCTGGCAAAATATATCTCTAAATTCCGTTTCATATAGCAAACATTATACAAAATTAGTATACACGCGTATTACTACATCTAGCATATACATTAACGTCTTCTTCTTGTAATGAATAATGCAATGCCGATACTGCCCACGAATGCTACGAACAAGAGAACTATCCCAATAATAAAACTAAATGGTGCAGGTAGAGTTGATTGCGCCTTTGGCGATGGTTTAGCTGAAAAGGGAACTACTGTACTCTGTGGCGATATACCAATTACGCGGTCTGACAGGCTGTCGTTTGCCTGGGGTAGTTTTACCATTGGATTAGAAGGCGGGTTGCCTTCTCCTTTATTGCCTTCGTAGGGATTTTTGTATATGGTAGCGTGGTCAGAAATTATGATCGTTTTCCTAATATTTTGCGTACCAGAGGGAGAAGCTGCTGTAAGCATTAGTGTATAGTGACCAGCTTTTGTATAAGTATGCATAACATTCACTCCGCTTGCTGTCGTGCCATCTCCAAAATTCCAGGTATAGTTAAAGGGAGTGTTGCTTTTCTTTGGATCAAACGATGCGTTGGCATCCATTGCCATGTTGGTATCGACTTGAGTAAGTCCAATATCACTTATAGCTACAAATGGATGATTTGTTTCTGGCGTTTCACCAAGGATATCTGGCTGGTGAAGCATCCACGTCGTCAACATCCCCGGTAGTGCAAGTGAAAGTGTAAGCGCATAAGATTTTTGCGAACTTCCATCGGCGAAGGTGTTCATCAGTTGAATAGTATCTTGTGTCTGGTCGAAAGGATACGACCACGGGGGCGGATTGCCGTCGTAGTAGGTTGAGTTCCCGGCAAACGTCGCGCATGGCAGACCAGCTAGCGTAAAGGGAATTTGATCGCTGCCACCCAGTGTATCATCTTCTTGATGTATGTTGTTTAGCTGTTGTGGTGTAAATATCGGTTGTGCCGTGTCCTGATAATTGGCATTATGATAAGTAAGAGCCTTGAAACCAAGAGCCTGGAATTGCGTGAAGGCCGCGATAACCGCCTGTCGCATCAAACTTCGGAAGTGCGTAATGTTATCTTGTTGTGTTTGTGAAAGCTTGTCCTGGGCTGGATAGAGCGTACTATTTTGTAGTGGTGACATGTCAATGTAAAATGGTAACAGGGGGTTCGCAGCCTGTCCGAGATAACGCAGGGGATAGGCAATACCATTCTGCTCTTCATTGAACATGGCGACGATATTTTGTACATCTCCATTGACCGTGTTGTTGAGATAATGAAACGAGCCGTACAGCCCTTGTTCTTCGGCATCGAAGATGACAAAGCGTAGCGTTCGTGCCGGGTACGTGTGATGGCTTCTCCAATAATTTCCCATCGCTTGTGCCACCCCAAGTTCGATCGCACAACCACTGGCATCATCATTGGCCGATTGAGTAGAGATTGCCATACCATCGTAGTGACAGCCAATGACGACGACCTGATCTGGATGTACGCCCCCAGGTATCGTGACTTCAACATTGAAGGCTTTCGTGGTTGCTGGACGGTTATGCCAGCCTACAACGTCGAAGGTATCTCTATTGACGTGTGCCCCAAAGCCTTGAACATTCCGTTGCAACTCTTGTGTCCAATAGGCCGCGAACGCATCATGACCATTTATATTACTATCGGAGCTATAACCTGCTTCTCGGTGCTGAAAATGTGTCACCATATAATATAGTTGATTGTAGATATAATCTGGATTGACCGAAGGGAAATCAGTATTTTGCTGATGATTAGGAGATGCTAGGACTGTAGCAGGAAGGAACGAACAAAAAAGTAGGAAACAGATACAGCATATTCTAGCAGCAACACGTGGCATATGCGACATTCCTTCCTTAATTATATGGTTCTTTGTTCCTAGATAGTACCATACTCTCTGCTTTTCGACTAGCCCATATTGCCCATATGCCTGAATAATTATGAGTCACCATGATACACTGTGACAAAGAATAGGCGTAGGGGAAGATTATGCAGAAACTAGAGATATTTATAGAAGAAAGTGCACACGGTTCAATACGACCTGTAGAGATTGTCGCTGATGCGCCAGTTTCGGCACTTGTACCAGCGTTAGTCGAGGAATTGAGTCTTCCACAAGCTGATACATTTGGGAAGAAGCTTGAGTACATGTTGCGTCATACCTCCAATGGACGTATTCTATCCGAGCACTCTACTCTGGTCGCTTCTGGTGTCAAACAAGGGGAACGATTGACACTTGAATCTTATGTGAATGGCTCGGTCGCAACACTATTAGAGCCGATACAACCATCGTTCACGCCAGATATTCTCTTCCACTCATCTCCTACCGCGGATGATGCAACCGCTATGCCTGTCGTAGCGCAAACATCTGGGGCGTTAGAGCCTAAACGGAAAAAGCACAGCGTTACGCGCAGAACATTTTTACTTCTAGGTGGTGCAGCTCTTAGTGTAGGAACGGTAGGACTTGGGTATGCTGCTTTTCACTCACTTGATAAGGGTACATTGAACATGGCAAATATGATGGGCACGCAGCAGCAAAAAGCGCGAAATACTCCTATCCCCGTGACTCCAACAACGTTACAGCAAGGCATTGTTTTTACTGCTCACCAGCAGATTGTACGTACTATCGCATGGTCGCCTGATGGAACAAACTTGGCAAGTGGGGGCGATGATGCACAGCTCTTGGTCTGGGGTACTGATGGCAATGTTCGTCAAACAATCGCACACCCTGCCTCAATCCGTGCGCTTGCATGGTCTCCTGATAGTCAAAAACTTGTTACGGGCGCGAACAACCAGATTCTTTTCCTCAATGCGCAAACAGGCGCACCGTTAGGACGCTCGACGCATCGTCATAATGCAGCCGTGACGAGTCTTGCGTGGACCGGACAAAATCAGCAATTGCAGGTTGTCTCAGGAGCTTTGGACACTCGTGCGATTGTATGGAATACAACAACGTATCGTGCCCAGACACAGTTCCAACATCACAATACGCCAGTCGAGAGTGTTTCGTGGTCTGCGGATGGACAAACAGTTGCGTCGTCATCTCAAGGTGGAGCCGTTCGCGTATGGAATGCTATGAGTGGACAAGAGGTCCATCCATACTATCTTGATGCAAAGGTCCCAATGCGAGCACTCGCATTTTCACCTATCGATACAACGCTCGCGGTAGGTGGTGATGATGGCATTGTGCGCCTCTGGAATGGATCAGCATGTCAACAGCAAATGCTGGTGAATGGAGCGCAGCAGTGTACCGACATACCTAAGCGGATACAGGTATCACATACCGCAATTCGTTCAATTGCCTGGTCTCCCAATGGAAAGTTTCTAGCCATTGGGAGTGGCGATGGTGTACTGTCACTCTGGCAGCCAACACAACTACAGAAACCATTGTTGAAAATGACTATACAGCCAAACACCCCGGTTCATAGCATTTCATGGGCACCAAAAAGTGATCAACTCGCAATTTCCGCAGGCAACAAGGTTTCATTGTGGAATCTTGTATAAGCTATAGGGATCGATAACGAGATGTAGGGGCTATAATTCATTACGCCCTCGTGCCGCATAGAGGCGGCACGAGGGCGTAATGAATTATAGCCCCTACATCAACATACCAATGGTAATTTGTGAACCAGTATCATCGTGTTCTGTTGACATCTCAATTGTCAAGAGGACGCGATAAATCGGTCCCTACACCTTCTCGACGAAATGAACTAGTGTTTCCATATCGTCACGAGCACGTTCAGAGATGGCATTATTGTAGAGAGGGACATTCGCCAATGCTTTGTGAGCTATAGTACATTGCTGGTCAAGAAAATTGAGACAGTACGCCCTCGTTTGAGTTCGTTCAAAGATTGCAAGAACATGTTCTACTTGCTCTGATGTAAGCCCTTGTTGTTGTGTGTAAACCTCGCGCAAAAATGCTTGGTCATGTTCTGAAGCATGTTCTAAGGCATGCAAGATGGGTAGGCTTTTCTTGCGGCGATACACATCACCCGCCGATGTTTTACCCAGTTCGGCTTTAGTCGCCCAGATACCAAGGATGTCATCACGCACTTGGAATGCGATGCCCATTGCCGCACCAAAGCGATGCAGGCTTTCAATCGTTTCCTGATCTCGTGTTCCCAGGAGTCCTCCCATTTCAGCGGCACATGCCATTAACGCGCCTGTTTTTCTTTGAATCATATCTACATACATAGCGACTGAAATATCGAGGCGTTGTTCAAAGCTGATATCCAGATACTGCCCCTCCGAAAGTACCAGGCAAGCACGGTCAAGGGCAGCACCGAGACGTGCAGCAATTAATCCTTCAACGCCTTCGTCAAGTACGCCCCACAGCGTCAGGCGAGAAAGCGCGAACATGCCGTCACCTGTATTGAGTGCTTGTGGAATACCCCATTGCTTCCACAAAGTAGAGCGGTGACGCCGTTCTGAATCACCATCTTCGATATCGTCATGAATAAGGGTGAAGTTGTGAGTAAGTTCAATGGCTGCCGCGGCTGGCAATGCGCGTTGTAGGTACCCATCATTTTGATTTGTGGTCAATCCCCATGCTCCTGATGCTTCATATGCAAGGAGGAGGAGTGTTGGACGTAGCAATTTCCCAGGGTTGCTCTGTATGGGATTGAGGTGTGCATCTACCCAACCGAGATGATAGCGCATTTGTCCATAAAATGCCTGCAACGCGTCTGTTTCTGCCTGTTCGACTGCTACTTTGTGAACTGTACTGCGTAGAGCGTCGGTAATTGTCTGACTATGACGAAGTAGTGTGGATTGTATGCTTGGTGATACTGTCATGTATGTTAATGATGAGACGACGTGAATGATGACAAACGCATTCCCACAAAGGCAGCATTCTTACAGCTAAAACTCTGGTTTAGCACACGAAACGTCTCTTGCCCCTTTCTCTATTCTCTAAAATAGACGTGGAAACCTAGCGATGAAGGTAAAAAAAGACCGTGACAAGGACAGTTCCCACGGCAACCGCGATACGAGTAATTCCCTTGATGCCGCCTACTCGATAGGTAGGAGTACAAAGATCACAATAACGGTTCGTATATTGATACCGATGACCACGTAACCCCTCGCGTGTGATTACGACATCTTCTACCTTGCGTTGCGTATGAAGTTCGTCGCACACATAACGCCCACAACCCTGGCAGGTAAACTGATCAACAAAGTGCGAGGTCTTCGAGAGTGACCATTGGTCGGGATACACTTGAGTCCCACATACATAGCAGACCTGTGTTTGCGACATTTTCATTTGTTTTTCGGCACAGGGCGAGTGTTGCTGTTTGGGAAAATGATCCTGGCAAAAACCATGATGGCAATCAGGGCAACGTCCTAACGCCTCCTCGTTGCATTCGTGACAGCGACGCGTGGTATTGACCGGGGGTGTAAGGCGTTTCATTTCGGTCGTATTTTGCATAGTGGCAGTATCCCATTTCATCATAATGTATTAGTAGTGTGATAATGAAAGATAGCAATAAAACGTATCTTATCTGTAGTATAACATGGTGTGTTGTCATGAGACAACGGAAGCGGTATGATAACAGGAAGATTTAAAAGCCAAGCGAAGGTATAACGCGAGTCATGACAGGGGCAAGCCCATTGACTCCAACTCATTCATGGACGAGCCTATAATGTGCGTTGAGAGCATGACAGGGAAGCCCTGTCACTACTATACTTCTCGTCACTGCGTGACTTGCCACGCGAACCGCGTCTATAGTAGTCAAAGGACTTGCCCCTGTCATGGCTGCATATGTACTTTATCGCGAGAGAGGCCAATTCATGTCTACTCTTCTATCTCCCACTATCTGGGCTAAACATCGTCTTGAATGGGGCAAACGTACCCATATTATGGGCATTTTAAACGTTACTCCTGACTCTTTTTCTGGTGATGGACTCAGAAAGGATGACTTGTTAGAAGATGCGTTTGTACAGCGTGCAGTAGCACAGGCACAAACGTTTGTAGCAGAGGGAGCAACGCTCATTGACGTTGGTGGTGAGTCAACACGTCCAAATGCGCCTGTTGTCATTTCCGCTGAGCAAGAACTGGCTCGCGTCCTTCCGGTAATTCAAGCATTGCATAGAACATTGCCAGAGACCGTGATGATTTCAATTGATACATACAAAGCAGAGGTTGCCTCACAAGCACTTTCGGCAGGAGCTTGTATCATCAACGATATCTGGGGCTTACGCCAGGACCCTGAAATGGCTGCGGTAGCGAAAGAGTATGGTGTTCCTGTTGTGCTTATGGCTAATATGCGGGGTACGGTAAAACATGATATCGTGAGCGATGTGATACGCTATTTGGCTCGTAGTATTGATATTGCACTTGCGGCAGGAATAGCCTGGGAGCACCTCATTATTGACCCTGGTATTGGTTTTGGAACGACTCCAGAAGAAAATCTGCAACTCTTGCGTCGCCTTGGAGAATTGCGGGCATTAGGTCGTCCAATTTTACTGGGTGTTTCACGCAAATCGACCATTGGACGAGTGCTCGGCGGATTGCCTGCTTCTGATCGGTTGGAGGGAACATCAGCAAGTGTGGCATTGGGGATAGCGCAAGGCGCAGACATCGTACGTGTTCACGATGTACGCGAGATGAAACGCGTTGTCACAATGAGCGATGCGATTGTACGCGGTGCATTTACTTTATCACCAAATTTGTAGGGGTCTTATTCATAACACCCGCGCACGAGCGAAGCAATGTGCGCGTATTTTAATAATACCTGAACAGATAAGCCGGAAAGAACCAAAAACCCATGAACTATCAAGAGGCACTTGCCTATATCTACAGCTTTAGCGATTTCGAACGTGGCTCCTCGTTCACTCGTGACCGTAACGAAAACCAGTTGCGGGAGCAGGCTCTACTTGCATTACTTGGTAATCCTCATCAGCATTATTCAAGTACGTTGATTGCTGGCACAAAAGGGAAGGGGTCAACCGCGACATTTATCGAACGGGTCCTGCGACAGGCAGGTGTACGCACTGGCCTTTATACACAGCCTGACCTGCACACATTTCGTGAACGTACACGTGTAAACGGGCGTCTAATCAGCGAAGAGGAGCTAGCAGACCTTGTGCCAGAGATACGCACTAACGTCGAGCAAATACAGGCGCAGCAAGAGTTTGGGCCATTTATTACGTATGAAGTTGCGACCGCGCTGACCTTTCTCTATTTTGCACGTCAACGCATTGAGCATGCAGTTGTCGAAGTTGGGATTGGAGGACGACTCGATGCCACAAATATTCTCAATCAACTTGTTTCTGTGATCACATCCATCAGTTATGACCATATGCAAATTCTTGGTGATACGCTTACGAAAATTGCCACAGAAAAAGCAGGTATTATCAAACCAAACGGTCTACTTGTAACCTCCGCGCAAGCACCAGAGGCGTTGCGAGCTATTGCCTCTATAGTGCAGCAACGAGAGGCTCGTATGATTCGTGTTGGTCCGTATGATACTGATCCCGCTCAGGTTGATGTTGAAGCGGGCACTCTCCCTCCGCTGATGTATCGTTATAGGCTAGAGCAGCGTAGTGAGGCACGGCAACGTTTTACTATCCAGGCTCCTGATCGACTCTATACAGGACTGGAAATTCCACTCGCGGGTCTGCACCAACTTGAAAACGCAACCGCCGCACTCGCAACGCTTGAGTTGTTACGTGAACATGGCCTACTTTGGGACGAGCATGCACTACGCGACGGCTTTCGTTCCGCCCAGTGGTCAGCCCGCATGGAGATTGTCAATGCTCATCCGACTATTGTAATAGACGGTGCCCATAACGCAGACTCGATACAAAAATTGCTAGAGGCCCTGCATGACACATTTAAGGCACGGAGGTTATTTTTTGTCTTCAGTCCTAATCAAGACAAAGACCTCGTAGGTATGATACGTGCGTTAGCCGATATAGATGTGGTAGTGCTTACCCGCATGAAAAACCCGCGTGCCACTCCAATAGAACAACTCGAAAAACTTTTCGCTGAATACGCACCGCACGTCGAGGTGTATAATGAACAAGAGAGCGATATAGCAATGGGGCGTGCCCTCAGTCTCGCGCAACCAGAAGACTTAATCTGTGTTACCGGGTCGCTCTATCTTGCCGCGGAAGCGTTACGCTGGTCGGCAAAGCATGGTAACAAAGGTGTTGCGGCGAGTATCGAGGGTGTCGATCATGAGTAGTGCATTCACAAGAGTTGTAGCAAATGCATCTTTTATGTTGAGTTTTTCGTGATAATAGTAACATATTCTTTTATCGTCAATGAGAGGATAGTGTGAAGGAGAAAATAAGATGAGCAATCAACAGTATCCACCTGATCCTCGTTCTCAGGGCTATCAGCAAGAGAATCAGCCTTACCAACAACAACCATACGCGCCGCCAGTGAATAACTCTGTAAGCTCTTCTGAGGTCGGAGGGGCATATGCGCAAAGCCAGCAAGAAAGTTATGTAGACCCAGCAGGCAATCGCGTGGAGAGTCGTGAGGAGGTGTATGAAGATAAAAATCAGAGTCGCGCTAACACTCGCTATTGGATCACAACGATCACCTACTTCGCGTTAGGGGTGCTGGAAGTGATACTAGGTTTACGACTCCTCTTCCGACTGCTTGGAGCAAATCAGGATAACGGTTTTATCGCGTTTCTCTATGGTCTAAGTCATCTATTCGTTGGTGCATTTAACGGCATTTTCAATGATCAAACAATTGGTAGCCGTGGAGTCTTTGAAGTTTCAACCGTAATCGCGATGCTTGTCTACGCTTTAATCGCGTGGGGTATTGTCTCTCTTGGTAGAGTGGCTTTCGCGCCCGTTGTTTCGGGAAGACAAACTATTACATCGACTCGTCGTGGTCGGTATTAGAAAACACTTTTACGACGCTGATGACGTGAAAAGCAGGGAGACCGCAAGGGTCTCCCCTACACGTAGTATTTTCATGGACAAATATGTGAGGGAGACCCTTGCGGTCTCCCTGCTTTTCTATTCGCCGTGTGCTTCTTCGCTGATATTTTTGAACTTGTCCCACTCTGCTAAACGCTTGTCATACTCGTTATGAATCATGTTATGCGCACCCTTCCCGAAGAACATTCTCAATGGAGGTTGCTCCATATCGACCAATTTGAGCATGACTGGCCCGGTCGCTTCAGGATTTCCACGGGGAGATGAATTGCGGCGGGCACTCACGGCACCTCGTATCTGTTCATAAGCGGGTAGCTGCTTGGCAACTTTTGCTGAAGGACCAGCCCAATCAGTTTCATAAGCGATTGGCTCTACAAGAGTAACTTTGATGCCAAAAGGTTGCACTTCCTGGCTGAGTGATTGGCTAAACGCTTCAAGTGCCCATTTGCTGGCATTGTACATGCCAACATAGGTGAAGGCATTGACACCGCCGATGCTTGAAACTTGTATGATATGCCCACTACCTTGTTCACGGAGGTATGGCAATGCTGCCTGCGTCACCCATAACGCGCCGAACACATTTGTCTCTAGCTGGTCGCGTGCCTCTTGCTCGCTTATTTCTTCTATCGCCCCGAACAGGCCGTAACCAGCGTTATTGATAACGACATCCAGGCGACCGAAGTGGTCGTGTGCCTGCTTCACAGCCGTGTCCACGGCAGCTTTATTGGTGACATCCAGAGCCAGCGTCAAGACATTCTCACCATATTTTTCGTTGAGAGCTTTCAGGCTGTTCAGGTCACGCGCGGTTGCCGCAACCTTGTCTCCGCGTTCCAGTGCTGCCTGTGCCCAAACACGTCCGAAGCCCTTCGAGGTGCCGGTAATAAACCATATTTTCGTCATAAAACCCTTCTTTGCAATGAGTTATTTTAGCTCTTTGGCAATCTCTTGGTTTTGGTCGGCAATTTGCTTTGCCAGTTCCATATCGCCGTTCATACGTGCATTCCAGTACGCAACTTTGCCGCTCAAATACCTCTGCCGTATTTTGAGCTTACGGATTTCATCCGCTACTTTTTCGGCGTGGGACAAAAACAGTGCTTTTTGCTCTGCTGCCGCTTCGTCACCACGTTCCCGTTGCCGCAAGTACGTCCGCATTGCTTCTAGAGAAAGGCCACTCGCATGCAGACACGAGAGTGCTTCCACTATCTCGATTGTATCTGCGTTATAGCGTCGATGGCCGCTACTCCTATCACGTGGAATAGGCATGATAAGCCCGACCTTCTCGTAGTAGCGTAGTGTGTATTCGCTCAAGCCGCTCTGCACGGCCATTTGCTTGATCGTTAGTGTTGCCTCTGGTTGAGCGATAGTATCTTGTAACATGTCTCTAGTATAAACAACTTAGAGCACTCTAAGTCAATACCTTTTCGCAATATTCTCCGAATCAAGCTGTTTACAAATGCCTGAATCGGAAATGATGTATAATTCAGAAAAGCAACACAGCAACAATGCTGTGTAAGGATTACGTATCTTTTCACTTCACCGAGGAGGTATTTTTGCTATGCAAGGCTTAATGATGGATTATCCTTTGACGTTGCAGCATGCATTAAACCGTGCTGTGCGTCTGTTCGGGCGCAAAGAGATTGTGACACAGACGGAAGGCGAACCGCATCGCTACACTTATCGCGAATGGGGCCAGCGAACGGCGCAACTTGCCAACGCACTTTCAAAGGTGGGTGTGCAACCGGGTGAACGTATCGCGACGTTTGCGTGGAACAACTATCGTCACCTCGAATTATATTTCGCGGTCCCTTGTATGGGTGCTGTTCTGCATACGCTCAACATTCGCTTGTTTGCTGAGCAATTGGTGTACATCATTAACAATGCTGAGGATAAAATCATTTTTGTCGATGGCGATCTTGTACCTCTTTTAGAGAGCCTTTCCGATCAACTGCCAACCGTTAAGCAATATGTCATCATGGGAGATGCTCCACATAGCTCGGGAAAACTGCACCCCTCAGTTGACTATGAAGCATTTATTGGGGAGCAACCGACGACCTATGAGTGGCCACAACTTGATGAGAATGCCGCCGCTGCTATGTGTTACACCTCTGGCACAACTGGCAATCCCAAAGGCGTTGTTTACAGTCATCGTTCGATTACACTTCATTCTTTCTCATTGGGTATGACCGATAATAAGGGCCTGAGTGAGCGTGATACCATCCTTCCCATCGTACCCATGTTTCATGCAAATGCGTGGGGGCAACCGCATGCTGGCATTATGTTAGGATCCAAGATTGTTTTGCCTTCACGCTTTATGGACCCATGGCGTATCGCGAAGTTGTTAGTGCAAGAAAATGTGACGGTTTCCGCAGGCGTGCCAACTATCTGGATAGGTCTGCTTTCGCTACTCGAAAAAGAGCATATGGAGTTTCCAAAATTGCGAGCCATCTATTGTGGTGGGTCTGCTGTCCCAAAAGCCTTGATCGAGGGCTTATCTCGTCAGAATATCAACATTGTGCAGGCATGGGGTATGACCGAGACTTCACCGCTAGCCTCAATTTCCAGTTTGCGATCTCATCAGGTAAGCTTACCATTAGAGGAGCAGTTTCGTATTAAGGCCAAACAGGGAACAGTCGTGCCCGGCGTGGATTTCCGTGTAGTCGATATGGAGACTGGGAAAGAAGTTCCGTGGGATAACGAAACATTTGGAGAATTGCAGGTCCGTGGTCCATGGGTTGCGAGAGCGTACTACAAAGACGAGCAGGCATCAGCAAAATTTGCGGATGGTTGGTTTGGGACGGGCGATGTAGCCGTCGTCGATGAAGATGGCATGCTGCAACTGGTTGATCGTACTAAAGACCTTGTGAAGTCTGGTGGCGAATGGATATCCTCCGTCGAACTGGAAGGCTTAATCATGGGTCATCCAAAGGTATTAGAGGCATGTGTCGTTGGTATTCCAGATGCGCGTTGGTCTGAACGCCCACTCGCCTGTGTGGTAGCCAAGCCGGATTATGTGGGGAAGGTGACTAAAGAAGAAATCCTCGACTTCTTGCGTCCACAAGTAGCTAAATGGTGGCTACCCGATGATGTCGTTTTCATTGATGCCGTACCCAAGACCAGCGTTGGCAAATTCGACAAGAAAGTCCTGCGTAGCAAGTATGAAACACATAGCAGCGTAACGCCAAGCTAAGTTGGTAAACTGTGCATAGTCCAGCATTTCATGTGAAATGCTGGACACTTTTTATGTGCTGCGTGTGGATGAGATAGAAAACAGGCATGGTATAATGTTACAAATTGGTTGTATCACAATAAAATTATTGAGGAAGAGAATATGCTATAGGCGACCTGGTTTTACCTTCACTAGAAATTCGCAACTTCCGGGGCTTTCGTCATTTACAGATTGAGCGGCTTGGACGTGTCAACTTAATTGTGGGGAAAAACAATATTGGTAAGACGAGCTTGTTGGAAGCTATACAATTGTATGCTCAAAAGGGAGATTTCTCTTTAATTATCAAGATGTTGGAAGTTCGAGAAGAGGGCGTTATTTATGGCGATGTGCTGGAAGCATTGAAGTATCTCTTCTATGGAAGAAAAGCGATTTCAACTGATACAAACCCTATTATAATAGGGCCAATTGGTTCCACAGAAAAAATGCTTCAGCTTAGTATTAGTTGGGATATAACGGAATTCAAGGATGGAAAGATACAAACAAGACCTTTGCAGTCTGAAGAATCTTATTCAAATGCTATCCTTTCGCCGAGATTTAATCAGCATATAGATAATCACACACTCAGTTTTCCTTTTGAAGCTCTATTGTCCTCAATCATGTTGAAACCAAGCTTAAACAGTATCAACAATTATTATGTCACCTCGGATGGCTTAGATCGAGGATATCTTGCAGAATTATGGGATAAAGTTGCACTTAGAGAAGCAGAAGACGACGTGCTTTATGCTCTGCGTATTGTCGCGCTAGGGATAGAGCGACTCTATTTTAGAGGTGATGCTCGTGATGGGAAGAATCGTGTGCCAGTAGTGAGAGTTGCCGATAGTGAAGAACCCCTTCCTCTACGGAGTCTAGGTGATGGAATACAACGTATTCTAGGTTTCGCACTTGCACTGGTAAACGCAAAAGATGGCTTGCTCTTGATTGATGAAGTTGAAAACGGTATTCATTATTCAGCTCTCCTTGAGGTGTGGCAATTGATTTTCCGCATCGCACATCGCCTAAACATCCAGGTTTTCACGACGACCCATAGCAGGGATTGCCTGGAAGCATTTCAGCAAGCTGCTTTGGAAGATCAACATGAAGAGGCACTACTCGTTCGTTTGAACGAAAATGAAGAAGGCATAGACGTAACATTAATTGATGAGGGAATAATGGGTGCCGCAGTACGTACCCATACGGAGATTCGCTAAAAATGAGTGGGAAGTTAGTAGCGAAAAGAGGTGGTTCGCAAAATATCCTTTTCGTTGAGGGTCGTGATGACAAGCATGTGTTTTACAGCCTCTTGAAACACTATGATGTCCCAGAGCAATTTGAAGTTGAAGCCACAGACGGTATAGAACTGTTAAAAGACACGTTCGCAGCAAATTTAGTGAGCAGCAAACTCAAACGGTTAGGGGTTGTCGTAGATGCGGATAGTGATCTTCAAGCTCGCTGGAATTCTTTACGTAACATGATGATCAATGCAGGATACAACTCTGTGCCTGTAACACCAGATATTAACGGGACCGTTGTAAAACAGCAAGGAAAAATAACTGTGGGCATCTGGCTCATGCCTGATAATACTCTGCCTGGAATGATTGAGGACTTTATAAAATTTCTCGTACCAGTAGATGATGTACTTTGGCCTGTAGCAGAAGATGTTGTGCAAAGAGTTATTGCGACAGATCAGAAATTTCGCCCATCGTACACAAGTAAAGCACATTTACATACATGGCTAGCGTGACAAGAGGAACTAGGAGGTCCAATGGGGCAAGCCATAACAAAGAGATACCTCAACGCCGATGAATCTCATGCACAAAAACTTATTGCGTGGATACGCCGACTCTTTGAACTCGAAACAACTTAAAGTATTTGCATTTCAAACAACCTACAAAACAACTGCGTGGTAAACACTAACACAAGCTCTCTCGATACTTTCTTCTGCCTCAACAATTTCTCGACACTCTCGGTATCAAATATCCCTGTTGCCAGGATTGCTTCTTGCGAAAGCGTTACTTCGAGTATTTCAGAAGAATCCACGCGAAGCAATGATGATACGGGTAGCTTTAACGGCATATATGGTTGAATAATTTTAAGTGAAGGAAAATATTTTTCTACAAGCAAAGTTAAAAGTGTTTCGCTACGAACTTCTTCATTCAAGGATGTAAGCAACTCCATAACATCACTTCTAAGATACGGAGAGCGAATAACTAGTCCCTCTTGCATTGCTAGCAGGTGTGCTGTATGAACCTCGCCATCGGGCATGGTCATATGTAGATCAAGGTAATATTGTTTTTGTCGCTTACTCTCAAATTTGTCAGCTTGCCTGTACAGTTTTCGAGCATGCAATGTATCTTCCCACTGTTCTTCACGCGCTATTTTCTGCTGTACCTCTGGTGAAAAAATGCTGTTAGTTACTTTGATGGAAGGTGCTTTATGCCCACCAAAAATTGTATTTGCTCCAAGACTACTAAGTGCAACCTTTGCTCCTACTTGTGCTACTACAGTATTTGAAAGCTGGTGGTATGCCAGAGGTATTGCATCTATACATGGGGACTCAAGGCCAGCAAGCGTACCTAAGCCAGAACTCCGGCTGATCGACTCCTGTAACGTTAATAGTGGACGATAACACGTGTTTGCCACGCGTTGAGCACCTATCCATCCATCAAGACGAGCATTCTTATAGCCGAAATATATCGCCGTGATACGGAGCTTCTGTTTGCTTACTTGTGAGTAGCGCAGGCAGTGCAGAGGCTGCATCTCCGTTTACAAGGGCTACCAATTGTTCATGTGGGGGCAGAAGTGCTTTTGTATTTTCCGCGAGCAATGGATACAGTTGCTCTATAACATCCTGCTGTGAGTTGCTTGCGGTAGAGGTTGGATTCAATGCGAAAATCTACCGCATGATTGACAACGGTCTTGGCATGTTGCCAACGTAGAAGAGAGCCAGCAGGAACAACAGAAATACGTTTGAATGCTGTCCATGGGGCAGGGATGAAGCCAAAACGGAGCAGAGCATCAAGTGCTCCTAAACGTAGCTCGCGTGCCACACCGACCGCGAGCAGTGCTTTGATCTCGCTTGCGAACAAGAGGTTGCCCTGTGCAGGCCAATCCTCGACATAGTACAGGACATGTGCGCCAGAAAGTGGGCGACGGTAGACAAATGTGCGGCGGTCTGGTACCCAGTCGAGCACTGGGGCTTCATCGTTTTGCTGCATTGCATGCGATGCATCAGCAAAGGTGATAAGTCCCATACCAGGCTGTATTATGCGTGCCGGTTCACCACCATGAACACTTAGCACCTGCTCCATTTGTTTGACTGTCTGCTCAATAGTCTCAAGTGGCACCTGTTCCCCGGTAAGCCATCCTGCCAGTACAGGCATATATTCTTATAGCCTTTCAATTAAGGATTAGATATAGTATTACTATGGGCATAAACACTATCAATTGTTTCTATCTTTACGCCATGGCGCATCAGAACGGCGCATCCAACGTCCATTGAAATTGATATAGTTGTCCTCTCGATTAAAGAAGTCGTCGTTCAAATCACATTCTTCCCATTCGCCAACTTCACCTTCTTTTTGTAGTTTTTGTACGAGGTAGGTGATAACTTCGGGACCATTACCAAGATCAATTGAAGGAAAATCGGTTTCGTTTATCTCACCATCAAGCTCTGTAGGCTGATTCTTTTGTGTTCCTCTCAGGACATAGTACGTGTACATTAGTATACCTCTCTCAAATAAATAGCGTATTTCCAGATGTCTTCTATGATACAACAGTTTTCTTTGCTCTGTGCAATTTGAACAAATTTTCTATATTTGTCCAGGACTTTAGGAAATTCAGTGTTCTTTCTATTGAAGCGATAGAAGATGTAATGCTATAATACATAGCACAATATAGTACATGAGTGTGCCGGGGTTCTAACTCGTGCAAAGTACGAGTGGGGTGGCTTCTCATTTAGGGTTGCAACAAAGTAGGAGTACTACTTCGCATGATGATTATTCTTCTGCTCATACTCTTGGCATTTGCTATAGGTATTACGCTTGCGGGTTTATGGCTTTCACCAAAAAAATCAGCACCCCCTAATAGGGGTGTTTCTTATGCTGGACAGATGAATGTTCGTCGTCCAGTGCGACGTGAGCGTGTCATTGGCGAAAACCGACGTATGAGTGTGAGACGTTCTTCGATGGAAGTTGAGCGACGTGCGTGGGAAGATATCCTTTCCTCACTCAATGTGAGCCGCCTCTTTGCTCAGCAGAGAAGGCGTCGAGATACACCATGGCTGGGTATTACACTTGTCTTGCTTGCGTTGTTTTTGTTCGGCGTATATTTTTTAAGAACGGTACTTCCAAATCCAACCCTTTTCGCTTTGCTGCCTGATAACTCGATTACTACAGGTGCAAGTACAACAAACAACGGTACAAAAGCTTCCGCTACTCAAATTTTTACAGGTGCGTCAAAAGCATTGATCCGTGTGAGTCAGGTTGATCCATCTCAGTATAATTCACCGCAGGAGTACGATATCTGGTGGCCTTCTGCTTGTTCGGCAGCTTCGATGACCGAGATCATTAACTCTTACGGACATACCTACCGAGTCACAGATATCCTCAAGGTAGAGACGAGTGTTAATGAGATTACCCCCGATGCGGGACTGCTCGATCCACATGGGCTTGATAAAACACTAGCCCGTTTTAATTTTACGACACATTGGTTATATAATCCTGTAGCTCTCCCTGCAAATCCATCCGTAGACAGTCTTATTGCTCTGGCAAATAGTGGAACACCTGTGATTATCAACTTTCCACCTTCCAGGTGGGCGGGTGGTCACTTGCTTGTCGCGCTTGGTGGCAACAAGGATTATGTGTATCTCGCTGACTCATCACGACTGAATATGCGTGCAATGGATCGCAAGACATTCCTAAAATATTGGGTTGGTTTCGCGGTTGTCGCGACACCAGCATAATAAGACAGAGACAATAAAAACAGGGCAATGATGAAATTTCATCATTGCCCTGTTTTTATTGTCTCTGTCTTATTTAGCCTTCACTTCTTCCTCGATGCCAGGAGCTTCACCCTCGGCTTTGTTTTCTTCGGGGATGAAGAGCTTGATTCTGCGGAATGACTCAGCATACTGCATCTCAAGTCCCATTTTCTCCTTCGCCTCTTTTGCCGTCGCTTCCGCGCGTTCTTTCACACGTTTCGGAATTTCGGAGTCGGGTGAGAATTGTGTGGCATGACACAGAAGTCCTTTGCCTTTGAGGTCAATAGTCTCGGTCACATCCACATAGGTGTTGACCCCTGCGGAAAAGAAGAGATAGAGTTCGTGAACTTTATAGGGTTGGAGGCCCTGTGCTAAGAGTTCACGGAAGGACCGTGGGTTGCCTACAAAGGGATATAACGCATCGAGCACAGAATTTCCTGTTGCGCGATGGTCAGAGTGATTAAGAAAACCCGTATCATTCGGTTTCTCATTAGGATCAGGTGCGTAGATGTGCATTGTCGGGTCATGGGTAACGACCACACGTGGACGATACTGACGAATCAAGCGCACAAGCTCTCTGCGCGTTGCATCATTGTTTTGTAGGTGTCCATCGGGAAAACGCAGGAACTCGACGGCCTTTACACCAAGCGTCTCAGCAGCCGCACGTTGCTCATGTTCACGCGTAATCATGAGTTCTGTATCGACCATACTGGGAACTTCGCTTCCCTCGGTGCCATCCGTCATGATAACCCAGACGACCTTTTTGCCTTGCTTTGCCCATAGCGCACTGATTGCACCCGCGCCAAAATCGTCATCATCTGGATGCGCACCAATCACCATTGCTTCGTAGTCTGGTATGGTTACGACTGGTACTGCACCAGGAGCTGTTCTATCTCCCATAAAAAAACCTCTCTTTACAAGTTTGTTGTATGTCTTTCATTGCAGAATATATTTCTGCTACGAGCCGTTGTTTTACAGTGTCTGTTTAGAGTAACAGCAAAGTGTGTTCAAATACTTCCCTGATTTCCTCCGCTGTGATAAAGCGTCCTGCAAGCGTATCTACTCCGACGGCACGCTCAAGCAAACCTATCTCTAACAAGCGTTGTTCCTCATCGGTATGTCCAAGCAAATACGCCAGGAGTTTGGTATCCCAATGCAAAAGCACACCAGCTTGTAGCAGGGTTCCAGCACGACGGCGTATCATGTCTAGCCCCACAACTTTACGCTGGCCTGAAACCACTTCATAAGGTGAAAGTGTACCATAGCATGCACGATGCATCAATCGCTCATAGTTTTGTGTCTGTGGCTGTTTGAGCAATGCGCGTTGCGCATGGGCCTCTTCAATAGCAACTATACGCGTCTGTACGCCTATAGCTTGTAATGTAGCAACCCATGTTTCGCCAAACCAGCGATATGACTCTACCACATCTTCCATTATAAGCGGATGTCCCGCTGGTAAGAAAACATCGAGACTGAGCAGATGTGGTCCGACCAGAACCGCCGTACCTCCTGCCCGTCGATGATAGATGGGTATTGCCTGTCCATCTTGAAGTGCTTTTGGATTGAGTACGTTATGCTTTTGTGAGAAGCCTAGTACAAGTCCTGTTGGTTTTGCAAGCGACCAGTACAAGACTGATCGCTCACTCGCTTGCATGAATAGGGCTTCGCTTTGCTCTATATGCTGTTGCTGGTCGGCGACAACAATTGGTGAAGTGCTCCAAGAAAATTGGCTAGTCTCCGTGTGCTGCATGTTGTAACAGTTCAGCTTCCTGTGTCGATTGAGCAAAACTTTTTTCCGCTGGAGTACGCAGTATCCAGCCCGCGAGGGCAGCAATAAAACTGAGTCCCGCGCCAGCTAATAGTGAAACTGGTGCTCCATAAAGATGTGCTAAACCGCCAGTAAAAAGATTACCTAACGGTACACTTCCCGCGAAGACCAACATATACACACTCATTACTCTACCACGCAAATGGTCTGGTGTCACGGTTTGCAATGTGGTATTGGCAGTTGCTGAGAAGGTGATCTGTGCGAAGCCAACTGCTGCAATCAACACTATTGACAGGAGGTAAAGATGAGAAAGTGCGAAAAGAGCCTCGAGTATGCTAAAGACAATCGCGCCAATCAGCATGTGTTGAATATTCGGTCTTTTGTTGCCCCATGCTAGCCATAACGCGGAAACAAGTGCTCCAAAACCTATTGCGGACGAGATCAGCCCGAAGCCAACAGGTCCGGCATGCAGTACGTCGGTTGCAAACAAGGGTAAGACAACATTGAAGTTGATACCGAAGAGCGAAACAGTACCGATAACGGCAATAATGAGCAGGACTGAAGGCGTCTTAGCGATATACGCTAGCCCTTCGCGTAAACTTTGCATCGTGGTTTGCTTTTGGGTTGTCGTACCTGCTACCGCTGGTTTCGCGTGGAAATGTAGCTTGCTTGTATCGATTAAGGCTAAGCCTATTAGGACAGGGATAAAGCTGATAGCGTTCAGCAAGAAAAGTGGTGTAACGCCAAGCCATGCAATGAGTAAACCGCCAAGACCAGGGCCAAGAATACGTGCCATGTTAAAGAGCGACGAGTTGAGCGCAACCGCGTTTGGCAGGTCTTCCCGTCCAACCATTTCTACGACGAATGCCTGACGTGTAGGCATGTCAAGTGCATTGGTAGCACCAAGCATCAAGGCAAGTACGAGAATATGCCAGAGTTGTACGGAACCTGTGAAAACAAGGAGCCAGAGTACAACAGCCTGGATAGTGGCAAATGACTGTGTGAAAAGCAGTAGTCTTCTTTTGGTAATCGGTCCGCGACGATGCCACCAAAAAGCGTGAATAGCATCACAGGCAAGAACTGTAGTGCTCCTACAAGTCCTAGCCACCATGCGCTATGCGTAAGCTGTAAAACGAGCCACGCTTGTCCCGTTGCCTGCATCCATGTGCCTATGAGCGAGACCATTTGTCCGGTCCAGAAAAGGCGGAAGTTGCGGTGTTGCAATGCACTAAATGTGCGAAGAAATCCTTTCGGATGTGCTACTTCTGCGACAGAAGCAGGTGTTGTTTTATTCGTAAGAGTTTCCATAGATAAGGTCCGTTCTATTGATAAAAATGTCTATTGATTTATTGTTCGTGTTGAAGTGTTTCTCGTCGATGTGCATGATGCTCTAGTTTGGCATTAAGCATGACACGCATCTGCTCTAAAGCAGTGATCCTTTCCTCAATAAGGGCAAGCTGTCCGCGGATTAAGGTATCAGCACGTTCTAACTGTGCAATCTTCGCGGAAGACTCTGTTTCCTGTCGATATGCCGCTTTGATGGAATCGCGCTCTTCTTCCGCATCCATAAGTTCGCGGATATCTGTAAGCGAAAAGCCGAGTAGGTCACGCAACTCTTTAATCCGTTCAAGTCGTTGCACATCTTCTTCGCTATAGCGTCGATAATTGCCCTCTGTACGACCTGTAGGAGAAAGCAGCCCTACCTCTTCATAGTAGCGAAGTGTACGCTTTGTCATATTTGTGCGCGTCGCAACTTGCTCAATAGTGTAGAGTGACTGTTCTTCTTGTCCATGTTGCTCATCTTGAGGAGTAAGCGACGAATAGTTATTTGTGGCGAACATAGTGTTTCCCTTGTTGTTGTATGCAATTTCACGTAGAAAAAACTTACATACTAAGTATAACACAAGGTTAACGTTTACGTCAAAGTCAGCTATGAAATAATTGCAAAATGACAAACGAAGAACATGTACATGTGATAGAATTGTAGACGTTGCAGTAAAACAGTAGTGTGTTTACTGTGTTCATGATTGCTGTCCCCTAATTATTTTTGAAGCAAGGATAAGTTGACATGCATGACACTCTTTTATCCCTGGTGGAAAGGGCTTTAACGGGTAATCAACGCCCTCTGGAGTTTTACCTGCGTGATCACAGTCGTTTGCCAGGCCCACGTGCAAACCTGGAATTAGCTAACGATGTCGGCGCGCTCCTTGCCTCCTCGGTCCCTAAATATCACGAGAACGTACGCACTCTGATCACTCAGTTCACGAATGGGGATCGCAAGAAGATTTCTAGCAATACGCCCGAAGAATTTGTGATGCTATGTGGCATCATCGCATTTGGAACATGTGCTGCTGCGTATGCCCCCTGGCGAGAAGAAAGCTTTGAGATGCTTGAACATTACGCGACCAGTGCCCAGTGGCGAGTACGTGAGGGCGTGGCTATAGCCTTTCAGCATCTTCTCACTGCAATACCTCATGATACGCTGCTTCGACTGATGAAACTTGCTAAGGATGGCAATTATTTGCAACAAAGAGCCGCAGTTGCCGCGATTGCCGAGCCGCCGCTTTTATATAATCAAGATATAGTCGAGGCTGCGTTAACATTACAACGAATTGTGCTGGATCGCTTGCGCAACGCCCCTAAGCTAGATCGCAAAACAGAAGACCTACGAACACTGCGTCGAACGCTCGGCTATACAGTAAGCGTTGTGACAGTAGCACTGCCTGAGCAAGGTTTTGCCTTAATGCGTGAATGTGCCTCATGGAACGATATTGACATCACCTGGATACTGCGTGAGAACCTGAAAAAGAAGCGTCTCGCGAAGTTTACAGAAGATACAGAGGTTCTAACAAAAATGTTGGCGTAGAACAACATACTCAGAGAGCAACCGCAGGCTGTAACAGCAATCCTGGCACAAGTATTACAGACGAGAGAAGCGTAGGGCGTTATGATAACGGTTGGAATTATCGTTAATCCGTCAAGTGGCAAGGATATTCGACGGATTGTTGCGCAAGGGTGGGTTGTCTCAAATCAAGAAAAGATCGCGATTGTACGTCGCTTGTTGCGTGGATTAGAGGCTGCTGGCGTTGCGCGCGTCCTTTTCATGCCCGAGCCACTTGGCATCGGCTATGGTGCGTTAGAGGGTTTGGGTGGGGAGACGACCATACAGGCTGAAACGCTTGCCATGGATATTACCGCGCGACAAGAGGACTCAACCCATGCGGCTGATCTTATGGTCGCACAAGGGGCTACCTGTATTATAACGCTGGGTGGTGATGGCACAAACCGCGCCGTGTTTAAGGGCAGCGGCAGTCGTGTTCCTCTGCTTCCCATTTCGACTGGTACAAACAACGTTTTTCCTGAATTTCAGGAGGGTACAACCGCAGGTTTAGCGGCTGGTATGGTTGCAAAGGGTATAGTCGCACGTGAGGTCGCTTGCTGGCACTCAAAGGTCTTAATTCTCTATAAGCAGGGACAACCTGTTGATCTCGCCCTTGTCGATCTCGCTATCTCAACCGATAACGTCATTGGCTCTCGGGCTATCTGGGATGTGAGTCGGTTAAACGAACTCTTTCTCACACGTGCCCAACCGTGGAGTATTGGTCTATCAGCCATCGGTGGCATGCTTCATCCTCTTGATGCGCGTAGTCTGTATGGGTTACATTTACGCTTTGGTACAGGAGGGAAAACTGTTCGTGCCGCGATTGGCCCCGGCTTATTTGCCGATATCAATGTACAAACTTTACGAGAGATCACCGTAGGGGAGCGTATTCTATTACAGCACGAGCGTTCGTTAACACTGGCTTTCGATGGAGAACGCGATATGACTGCGCACCCTGACGACATTCTTGAAATTGAGCTAAACGCAGATGGTCCCTGGGTAGTAGATACACGCAACGCGATTGAGGGAGGGGTACGAGGGCAATAACATTATGGATTTATACAAAAAGGATGTAGGGGCCATAATTCATTACGCCTGATTCGGCCTGTAATGCGGTACAAGGGCGTAATGAATTATGGCCCCTACATCCAACGTATATACGGTATTTTGTCAAACAGTATTTGACTGTCTTCAAAACTTGCCATCACATGATACACTAGTAGCTAAAAGCTATGATGTTGTACCTATGCGCTTTCTTGATTGTTGTTGAGATTATGCGCAAGTTTTCCATGTTATCTTGCCCTCTCTATGGTGAGGGGTGCGAGAGAAGTAAGTAGTTGGGATGTTACGTTCTTTTTATGCCATGACGATGCCAGGGTTAGAGACACTGGCATTTAGCGAGATACGTGCGAAGATGCCAGATGCCGAGTTGGTTAAGTTCGCTCGCGGTATCGCTCTTTTTCGCACCTCCACGCCTCCTGATGATTTGTTAAAGTTACGCACCACTGAAGATATCTTCATCACAATTGCGCATATTACAGGATTAGGGCGTGGGCGTGACGCGGTGCGTGTGTTTCACAGTGCTATGTTGAATATCGAGGATATAAATGGGACGCTTTCCGTCTGGCGTCGTGCTCACAAAGCTATACAACCAAAGACGTGGCGCGTTGTGAGTCAAATGGTAGGTACACATGATTTTCGGCGTACTGATGCCGGGCAATCTGTGAGTGATGCGCTGCGACGCATTATGCCACGTGGCATGCGCCTTGTGAATGACGATGCCGATATCGAGTTCTGGCTGTGGGTTGGTGGGAGCGAAGCTCTGGTAGGATTGCGTGTCAGTGATGCTTCCATGCGCCATCGCGTATATAAGAGGGAACATTTGCCAGCCTCGCTACGTCCAACGGTCGCGGCGTCAATGGCCTGGTTAGCGCGGCCAACGGCTGAGGATGTAGTACTCGATCCCCTGTGTGGGGCTGGCACTGTTGTAATCGAACGAGCACTGTTGGCACCATTCAAGAGTGTAAGTGGTGGTGATATTCGTGAAGAAGCTATCGCGATGGCAACGCGCAATGCTCGTGCAGCACACGTCAAGGCCACATGGTCAGAGTGGGATGCACGGTCACTTCCGCTTGATGAAGGCAGTGTGACGCGAATCATCTCCAATTTGCCTTTTGGCAAACAGATTGGCACACACCAGGAAAACACGAGCTTGTACACTGCGTTAGCAAAAGAATTCAATCGAGTCATTGCAAAAGATGGAGTACAGGTAACGCTTACAAGCGAAGATCGGTTATGGGAAAGTGTCCTGCGTGACGCTGGTTGGCGTGTTACGAAAAAAGTTGTGCTTGTTGTGCTGGGACAACCCGCCAGCATCTTTGTCGCTGAAAAAGCACCGTAAAGTGAAATTCTAATCGGCATAAGAGTGTTATAGTAGTTAATAGACATTTTTCAAAAGTGAAAGAAAGCTACTCGCTGGGTAGCGCAACAACTGCCGATTTTCGTAACGGCATGGTTATATGATGAGAAGAGCAGAAAGGTAGTAATAGACGTGGCAACGATAACCCCCACAGATTTTTATAACGGTATGGTAATCCGTTACAATAATGTCCTTTATTCTATTCAAAAAGCAGACCATATCACTCCTGGTAACTGGCGTGCATTCTATCAAGTACGCTTGAAAAACTTGAAAAACGGGAGAATTCTGGAGCAACGTTTCAACGCCTCAGAAGCGGTTGAGTCGGTACGCGTTGAGCATCAGAACTGGCAATTCCTGTATGTTGATGGTGCTGAATACGTCTTCATGAATACCGAGACCTATGATCAGCAGCCCATTCCAAAAGAGATGTTGGGTGATGCTATCAAGTTTCTCAAAGAGCAAGACGAAGTTGAGATGCTTGTGGATGGCGAGAAGATTATCGCTGTCGAACTGCCAAACTTCCTTGAACTCAAGGTTGAAAGTGCTGAACCCGGTGTTCGTGGTGATACGGCGAACAACGTGACCAAGCCCGCAACTCTGGAATCAGGTGCGATAGTTAACGTTCCGCTGTTCGTCAATCCCGGTGACAAGGTACGTATCGACACTCGTACCGGAAAATACGTTGAGCGTGTGAGATAGGTTTTTCTATCAACAAAAAGATGGATCGAAAATATTTTCGACCCATCTTTTTGTTGTGGTCCTTACGAACGTTTGTGCGCAACGAGCTGAATACCGTTCTTTGGGCGAATGGTAATCGTTGGTACAAGTTCAAGCGGTTCTTGCGATGCGCGAGTAAAGCTCCACTTTTGCGCAAGGGTAGCGAATACGAGACGTGCTTCAACCATGGCGAAAACGTTGCCGATACAGAGCCGTTGCCCACCTCCAAAGGGAAAATAGGCATAGCGAGGAATTGGGTGTTTTGATGCTTTATCCCAGCGTTCGGGTCGGAAAGTCTCGGGGTCTGTATAATATTGTGCGTCGTGATGAACTACATAGGGCGAGAGTAGGATGACTGTACCAGGAGTGATAGGATAGCCGCCAATCTCGTCTGCAACTTTGCAATCACGAAAGATACCCCAGACCGGAGGATAGAGGCGCATTGCTTCTGTCACCACTTGTTCCGTATAGGGAAGACGAGGCAAATCCTCCATTGTCGGTGCTCTACCTGCTAGTACGTGTTCTAATTCCTCGTGCAGTTTTGCTTCGACTTCGGGGTTTTCGGCCAACAAAAACCATGAGTATGCCAGTGTTAAGGCAACTGTTTCATGGCCTGCGATGTAGAGATTGACAACTTCATCGCGCAACTGCTTATCTGTCATACGGCTACCATCTTCGTCCTGTACACGAAGTAACATAGAAAGTAGGTCGCCTGTATCTACATCGCGTCGCCGATGTTCGCTGATAATTTGTTTGATAATCGCGTCAAGTTCAGCCAGTGCAGCATTGTATTGTCGATTACCGGGAGTGGGAAGCCAGTCAGGGAACTGAATTGGGCGCACCGCTGCCGCGCTTACTTGATCTATGAGGATATCGAGTACACGACCAATGCGTTTCGCATCATCTGCTAGCTCAGTATCAAAGAGCGTTTTCAGGACAATCTCAAGCGATAACTGCATCATGGCATTGTGAACATTAAGTGTTTCACCGTCCTGCCAACTTTCAGCCATTTGTTGTGAAAGTTGTACCATTGCCGTGCCATAGGAAGCGACACGTTTGTGGTGAAAGGTTGGTTGCATCAGACGACGTTGACGAAGCCACAAATCGCCCTCGCTAAATAGGAGCCCATTACCAAACAGGCTTTTCCTACGCTGTGTAAACCGAGATTTCTTATATTTATCATTGTGTGTGACGAGTACATGTTCAATATGGTCTGGATGACTTAACATATAAAGTGGTGTTGTGCCCAGCCGTATTTGCATGATCGAGCCATACTCTTGAGCGCATCTTTGCAGGTATGCCAGTGGCTCTAGTACGAACTCACGTGCATTGCCAATAAACGGCTCTCCCTTGGGACCAGGAGGAACGGTTGTGTGTGTGGTAGCCATTACTTTGTTTGTTTCTCATTCCTAAAAAATATACATTTTGAAGAACAGTTCTTGTGCTCTATAAAGATGATAGCACTTTTAGACAGACAATACGTAAAGAAGGTATGTGCTACGTACAAAGTGCAATAGATATCATTACTTTGTTTTGTTAATACTATACAAATTATGGTTCAGCTATTGTTTTTTAATATAACCTCTTGTATACTCTATACTAAGTGGATAGGTTGTGCTTATTCTTATCAGGCAAACCCGAGACAAGAGGAAAATGCTATGACACTTGACGAACTTATAACGTATCTACGCGAGCAGGATGTACAGATTTTTGACGATGGCAAGGGACTCAAACTGCATGCCCCAAAGGGTGTTGTAACCCCCCAACTCCTGGAAACCATAACCTTGTATTCCGCAGATATACAATACCTCGTACGTCTTGGTGATGTTCGTGTGTGTCCCACTCGGTGGGAACATCGGCCAGTTTGGAAGTATTCGCAGATGGCGCATACCTTCATTTGCTGTGCGTGTCGTAACGAGCTAGCCGCATAAAACAGGTTTTTATATGCCTGGCCTTCTGGTAGTAGTTAGAAGTAACGAGCAAAAAATGTCCAAACATGCGGACCAAGTACGAAGAGACCAATAACTACTGAAAGCATTGCGTTGAGCAAAACTGCCCCTGCCGCAACGTCTTTTGCGATTTTTGCGAGTGGATGATAGGTAGGCGAGGCGAGATCGACGCAAATTTCTATCACGGTATTAAACATTTCGGCGACAAATACACCTGTGATAGCCACAAAAATCATAGCAAATTCAACTGAAGAGATACGAAAATAAATACTGACCAGAATAGCCAGTATCGCGATAGCAATATGTACTCGGGTGTTACGTTGTGTACGAAGAGCATACCATAAGCCGTGAAAGGCATAGCCAAAGCCTGCAACAAACTTAACCCACTCGCTCTTTGATGAGTGGGCTGTAGGTGGTAGTGGAGGTTGACTCATCCCGCTTACGCCTTTTGCCCCACTGCTTGCAAGACCGATTGCTGAATACCTACCATCGCCTGATAGCCCGCTTCGCTCTGGTCGTCATATCCCACGAGATGTAACACGCCATGTGACAATAGATAGAGCAGTTCATAAACAGGGGGGTGGCCTGCATCAGCTGCTTGCTGTGCAAGCGTAGGCCACGACATAATGACATCGCCAAGATTCGTTACCGCATCTGGAGGAGTAACAAATGTCGGTACTTGCGGCTTCACTGTTGTTCCGTCCAATTCTTCTGGTGGCATCCATAATTGCTCTGGTGGTGCTTGTACAAGTGGCGTGTCTAAAAGCGGAAATGAGAGGACATCCGTTGGCTTGTCCTGTTCACGATATTGTTTATTCATATCGCGTATGCCATCATCATCTGTAACCAGCAATGTGAGCATCACTGACTGTGTAACATGTACTGTTTGCAATGTTTGTGACACGACAGCATCAACTGGAGCAGACGCGAGCAATGCCTCGATAGAGGCATTCTGTTGTTCGCTTCCAACAGTGACATAAAGTTCTATTTGAGCGTGTTCAGACATATTATTATATCCTCACTTCTGACTCCGGGGTATGCCTTACAAGCTTTTTTGAAATCAAAATAGCTAAGGTCAAGGAATTTTCGCTAGCCGCGCGAAAATTATAGTACAGCTTTATGTACGTGTCAAGCTTTGTGGCGCAGGCACTGTTCGTGATTCTCGCACCGCTTTTCGTCCGAAGGCGATTGTAAAGACAATGAACCCGATCACGAGCAAGCTGACGAGACTGATGATGCGGTCCAGGACAATCGCGGCAGCCGTGTGATTGGCAACATCAGCACCTCGATAAAACAGCGCGATCATTGCTACCAAGCCGCCTTCGACCAATCCAACACCACCGCCGGTTGCAGGAACGACTGTTAAGAGTGCTTCGCCCAATCCAATAAAGACACACGCCGCCAGGATATGCACAAAGGTGCCAGGAATCAAGTTCAATGATAGCGCAACGAAAAAGAAGCGCAACGCCTCACAAATCCACACGCCAATGGTAAGAATTGCTAACAATGGAAGACGACGAAATGAGCCAAGCATGCCTTCCTGTAAATGGTAGTATTGACCTCTAAAACGTGTCGGAACAAGCTTTGCAATTGGCTCACGAGCTTGTCTGAGTATGAAAAGAGCTACTATACCAAGGACAACAGCTCCTAATGTAATCTCTAACGCCAAACGTAATTGTGAAGGTAAGTTCTCATGCAAACTGATAATAATCGCTGGGATGAAGAGTAACAGGAGAACGATTAAATCCAGGAGCCTCTCCGCTAAAACTGTGCCAACACCACGCGACACTGAAACTTTTATCTCTTGTCGCAGAAGATAGGCACGATAAAGATCACCTAATTTGGCTGGCACAATCGAGTTGGCGAAAAAGGAAATATAAATAATCTCTACAATCTTCCAGAAAGAAGGTAGCTGTATCCCGTTCTCTTGCGTGAAACCAACGTTCTGTAAGAGAATGCGCCAGCGTAGTGCTCTAAGCGGAAATGACGCATAGTAGACGAGAAATCCGGCCAGGAAAAAGAGCAGATTTGCTTGTTTCAGTGTTGCCCAGGTTTGTTGCGGATTGATATGTGCTTTCTGAGCAAGATAGGCCAGGAGAACAATAACAACCACTAATGGCACGATAGTACGCCAATTGAGTAGTCGAGAGCGTAGGGAAAGTTGCTCTTTCGTTATCTCATTCTCTTCTTGCTTCTCACGTTGTAGAAGTACTTCTTGTTTTTGAGCTATCGTTTCAACCTGCTGATTTCCAATGTTCGGGATATGACTGTCCTGTGCGTCTTCTAACATCAAAAATGCCTCTCATTACTGTCAGTTTTGGAATGTATACCTGCAAGACGGATAAGCGCAACGAGCAGTAATGCGAAGAGAATGGTCATACCATGTACATAAAGATTGTCAACGAGATTGTGTACACAGATACCTACCAAAGAAGCTAGAAGCCCGAGAGCTAATGCTCGATCATTGGTAAAAACGCCCAGAACATTGGATGCTTGTAACATCACTAGCCTGGATACTCCGACTTTTGGAGTTGCTCGTTCCGCTTTTAACTGCAAATACTTTTTACTAATTGCCCTATATGCGCGACTCCCGGCAACGAACATCGCTAATAAGAGAAGCAAAAAGGTTGTTATGCCAATAATTCCCGTCTCTGCTGAGATATTGATATAGTAGTTGTGCGCGTGATCCAGTGAGTTAACGAAGATGGTGACGTGATAGGGACCATAAGCTGTTCCATAATTTCCAATGCCAACGCCAGTAAATGAATGATCCACAAACATATTGATGCCTGCTATCCAATGGGCGAGGCGCTCAGCGGTCGAATAGTCTTGTGCGCTTGGAGATGAAAACGAGATAGCAACAAGTCCTAACTTGCTCAATATAGGTTTTGTCAGGCGTTGAGGAATTACTCCGGCAAGAAGGGCCGCAATAAGGACCAGTCCACTAACTCCTAAGATCGCTGCTAGTTTGCGAAGCTGTGGAAATCCAATGACAAAAATGAAAAAAACTGCAACCGCGATTGCTATTTCACCACCATTCGATTTTGTCAGGTATTCAGCCGCACCCAGTAAAAGGGCCGCTGTTCCCGCTAGAATACGTGTGGCCCAGTTTCGTCCAAGTAGGAGCAACGAGAGTGCGATGGGCAGGGACATGTTGATGTAACCCGCGTAAGGATTGGGTTGGTTGAATGTGCCATAGACGCGCAGACCACCATCACGGATAAAAGATTGAGGCCCGAGATTAAGAAAATTCTGGGCGTATCCGTAAAATGCTTGTGAAACACCAGCAAGCACCATCGCTACAACAAGTATCCATATCTGCTTACGCGTACGTAGATACTTTGCTCCGAGCAAGAGGACTGCCAGAAATTCAATCCACTTAATCAGGTCTTTTATACTAGCCGTAATACTTTGTGCTGTTGCTGCCGAAATGACCATTGCAAAGAGGAGTGCTACCGCGGCAACTATCAGATAGCGTGGAAGTGGAGTTTTCTCGGCGTCCAAGGGTCCTGCCTTTAGCAGCCCTTGCGAACGCAGTACGAAACTGCCAAGCCAACTCACAATAAGGAGTATGACAAGAATATCCGCGCTATTGGTATTGAGTTTACTGATAGTAATTGTATCGAGCGATCCCCAGGGTATTGCGATTGGAAGCAGGTAGAGGGCCACACGTGGACGTAGCATTGTCCATAGCACAATAATCAAGTACAGGGGAAGGCGAATATTCCAATACGTAGAGCTTGGGAGCAGAAGCAGGCAAAAAAGCGCGAAGACTCCTCCGAGTAAGCCAACGCTATTCGCAAAAGTGGCATGTTCACGTATCGTAGCGACCATTTCTGTAGTACGTGATCGACGTGAAGTAGCCTGCCCTATCTGATCTATGCTAGGGTTAAACATACATATGCATTTCTATTTCTTAAATTACTTTAATGCAGAACCGTTAGGAGACCGTAGAAAGGTGGGTTGTATAGCTCCGAAACCACTCTATCGTGCGTCTTAATCCATCTTCCATTGGGACATTTACATGCCAGCCTAGTTCGTGCTGGGCCTTCTCAATATTTGGGCGGCGACGCTCAGGGTCGTCGATACGACTTGACTCATACACGATGGGGGAAGATGCCTCACAAAGACGAATGATGGTCTGCGCGAACTCAAGAACCGTATGTTCTTCAGGGTTGCCAAGGTTGAAGACTTCGCCTGCCGTTTCCTGCTGAAACATCGCACGAATGAGACCATCGACAAGATCGCTGACATAGCAAATGCTGCGTGTTTTCTTCCCATCGCCATAGATGGTAAGTGGTTCATTTTTTAGGGCTTGAGTGATAAAGTTAGGAATCATACGACCATCATTCACCTGGCTATTTGGGCCGTAGGTATTGAAGATACGCACGATGCGTGCATTTAGCTGAAATTGGCGATAATATTCCATGGTTAATGTTTCGCCAAGTCGTTTGCTTTCATCATAGCAAGCCCGAGGACCAATTGGATTCACGTTCCCCCAATAGTCTTCGCTTTGTGGATGAACTAACGGATCACCATAAATCTCTGAGGTAGAGGAAATAAGAAACATCGCATTCTGCTTTTTAGCTGCCTCGAGCATTTGATAGGTTCCCTGGCTATTGACCAGAATTGTTTCTATTGGATGGTCCATATAACCGATAGGACTTGCTGGACTTGCCATATGAAAAATTGCATCAGCTTCAAAAGGAAAAGGCTGGGTGACATCATGTTGAATAAATGTGAACTGTGGATGGTCACGCAACGCATCTATATTTTGTGTAGAGCCTGTTAATAGGTTATCGACGCATAGAACGCTGTGTCCTTCATCAATCAAACGAGCACATAAGTTGGAGCCAATGAAACCTGCTCCTCCGGTAACAACGATTTTCAAAGAAATGGACCTCCGAATAGTATAAAGAAAAAGAGAATATGTCTCTTAATTAATACGTCTTAGTAATATATTGTATCTCAATAGCAGGACGAATTGGTACTGTGAAGGTAACGATATAGGAAATCAGTAAAGAGAAGATACGCTAAATTGTACCTTCTCCATAGAAAACGTGGCCTCTACTGTTTTTTAGTTCTAGCTCGATCGGGACTGCTTATATTTCCAACGGCGATATAATACTTCATCGCCCCAGCTAAGAAAGCCGCTTGTGGTGAAGCCATGAATGATAATGACAGCTAGCAGAGAGCGTGGCTCTGGTTGAGCGAGATAGACGAGACTAAACACGAGGCTGGCGAGTCCAACACCACCAACACTGCGCCAACTCCATTTGCCCAGGCGATGATACAGCGTGTACGCAGCTGTGCTCACAAGCCATCCTAGCCAGAGTTGTTTAGTCCACTGTGTTACCGCTGCTAACACGAAGCCACGAAAAAAAAGCTCTTCGACGGGTCCATTAATGAGCAAGTAGAAAACGCCCTGAAACAGATGATCGTTGAGTGTCGGCCACCGAAACCATGGTCCAACAATAAGCATACGATAGGTTGCGGCAAACGCAGCCATTGCAGTCCCAACAACAAGTCCAATCAGGAGTTGCTGTGGCACATCATGCAGGGTTAAGCCTAAAAACGATAGAGGAAGGTGCAAGAAGGCAATATAGAGGAAGGGAACCGCTCCCATTGGAAGAATACGCATAAGGATATCGGGCCACATCCACCGCCACGAGTCATGAACTGTAGAACGAGCAACTTGCGTTGATTGTACCGATGACACGTTTGAACCTCTCCTGGGTAAAAAAACTTTCTGTGTTGATGTAGCCACCGAAACCACCTACTTTTTGAAACTACCCCCTTATTATTAAGAGAGTGTTAAGTAAGTGTAATATATCTCGGGGTTACTTGTCTAGTGCTTTGAACTGGGCTAGCCCTTCCTCGACCTCTTGCCTGGAAAGATTGCCAAGGAGCAAGTCAGCGTCACTTTTTACTCGTAATCGATTATAAAACGCCAACCCATGCTCAAAAAGTGCTTTATTTGCTGTATCCGCCTCTGCAACCTCGAACAGTATATCCTCGGCTTTATCATATTTGCCAATTTGCTCGAAATATGGAAATAGCTTTTCTTTCATGGAAAGAGGCAATTCATAGTCTTCAAGTTTGTTAAGTAGCTCTTCTATATCTTTATACAGCGTTGTGTCTCGCATCGTAGCTTCATGTGAAAGAGCAAGCAAATACAGCACCAACGATTTGAGATAGCGATAATAACTTTCGTTATCTTTCCCCATTTCTTGGTATATCTCGCCCTCAGCCTTGAGCAGTACAGCGATCCAGAGACATTTGTCTACGTTCAAGGTGCCAAGAGGAGAGATAGCCTGAATGAGCATTTCGTCCGATACGGAATTAATAAAATTCGAGGTAAGTCCCGTCATCTGAAGGAGCACATCATCTGTATAGATAAGCGCCTCTTCATGCTTGTTATACTCGCGCAGGTGGAGAATAATTGCCATCGCTCGACCAAATTTCTCCGCCATGCGAAGGATATAATCTTTGTTAATCATGCAAATCTTCTTAATGTAGCATGACAGGGGCAAGCCCTGTCACTACTATACTCACCATTATGTCAGCTTCGCTATAGCCTGTTCGATGCGTTTCATGCTTACTTCACGTCCAAGCACTTCCATCATGGGAAAGAGCGGTGGTGTAGCGTTGCTGCCACTAACTGCGACACGAAGCGTACCAAAGAACTGCATGCGCTTTAAGCCAAGGGCGATACCAATTTCGTCCATCGCTTTTTCCATAACTGAACGCTCCCATTGCTCTAATCCGGTCAAGCGAAGGTGTGCGTGTATAAGGGCATCATGGGTGCGAATGGTGTCCATGCCCTTTTGGATGAGCATCGGCGCATCATAGGTCAGTTCATCCTCAAAAAAGAAGTGTGCTTTTGTCGCATCACTCAGCGTTTTAAGTCGTTCCTGTTCAAGTGCCAACACGCGTTTGGTATATTCGGGGTCCAATGGCCGTTTCACGCTATCAGGAAGTCCACCTTCGGCTTCTGGACGCTCCAGGTAGGGCAGTGTTCGCTGTGTCAATTCATCAAGTGGTAAATTGCGAATATAGACACCATTCATCCACGTAAGTTTTTCAGGGTCGTAGATACCAGAGGCGATACCAATACGTTTTAGCGAGAATGCTTGAATTAACTCTTCGCGTGTGAGTATCTCCGTCTTATCATCATAGGACCAGCCGAGAAGTGCCATGAAATTGAACACGGCTTCTGGCAGGTAGCCCACTTTCTGTAAGTCCGACCATGCAGGAGCATCTTTTCGCTTGCTTAATTTTTTTTTGTCTTTTCCCAGAACTGTAGGAACATGATAGAAGAGAGGCACTTCCCAGCCTAAAGCATTATATAACTGTACATGTAGAGGTGCGCTTGATATCCACTCATCGCCACGTAATACATGAGTAATTTCCATGAAATGGTCATCGACAAGATGTGCTAAGTGATAAGGTGGAAGACCACTCGTCTTCAGAACAATCATGTCATCCAAGTTTTCATTTTTGAAAACCATATCACCATGAATCTCATCGTGAACAATCGTCTCACCAGCGAGTGGCATGGCAAAACGAACGGTCCATGTGAGTCCAGCCGCCTCGTTTGCTGCTCGCTGTTCTTTCGTTAGGTAGCGGCAGTGGCGGTCATAACGTGGTGGAAGTTTCTGAGCCTCTTGTGACTTACGCATCGCATCGAGTCGCTCAGGTGTACAATAGCAGGGGTAGGCATGACCAGACTCAATAAGTTGATTTGCGTACTGCTGATAGAGAGCCTTACGTTGTGTCTGGTAATAGGGACCATAGGGACCACCAATAATCGGACCCTCGTCAACGTCCATTCCAAACCAACGCAAGCCTTCGAAGAGAAAATCGACCGCTCCTACTACTGTGCGTGCCTCGTCCGTATCTTCGATGCGCAGAATAAATTGACCCCCGGTGTGGCGTGCATAGAGCCAACTAAAGAGGGCTGTGCGGAATCCACCGATATGCTGAAATCCAGTAGGGCTGGGAGCGAAGCGCAAACGTGGTACTCTCTTCTCCTGAGATGCCTGCTGCCTCTGCTGTGTGCGGTCGTCAATCTGTGTCATAAGCCTAAAAAACCTCTCCTTGTCATCTTCAACTGTACCAGGATATTGTAACATAGGGTGGTAGTATGAGGAAAGCCGTTTTTCAGCGTTAGGAACACCAATCATGAGCAATATAGCATCACTTATTTCACGCCTTTTACCCGTTTCAACAACACTCTCCGCTTCTCAAAATATTCATATAGCCAATCACTCTGTACATGAACTCGCTGAGCAATACGGGACACCACTCTATATTTTTGACCGAGCGACAATTATCAACGCTTGCAAAGAGTATCAACAGGCATTCAATGCATATTATCATGCTTCTGAGGTGGTCATGCTTTACGCATCTAAAGCATATATTTCGCCACTTATTGCAGGTGTAATGGCGGAGCAAGGTTTTGGTTTAGACATCGTGTCGGGTGGAGAGTTGGCAGTAGCGCGACGAGCGAGGTTTCCTATGGAGCATATTTCTTTTCACGGCAACAATAAATTAGAGGCAGAACTGCGGCAAGCACTCAAACTTGGGGTGGGTCGTATTATCGTAGATAATTGGAGCGAGATAGAACGTTTAGCACGGCTGGCACAAGAACTGCATATACGTCCGGCAGTCTTGCTGAGAGTCGTGCCCGAAGTAGAAACAGACACGCATCGTTATTTGCAGACGGGTCATGCCTCGTCTAAATTTGGCTTCACACTTGCAGAGGCTAAAGCTGCAAGTATATACATTTTGCGAGAAACACAGTTACGGCTAGTAGGGCTTCATGCGCATGCGGGAACGATGCTACGCGAGGTACGCCCATATCAAGAATGTTTGGCCTGTTTGCTTCAACTCGCACACGAGCTATATCGTGAAACAGGCTGGTGGCCAGAAGAGGTGAGTCCCGGCGGTGGGTGGGCCATCGATACGGTTGATACGATGACAGCAGAAACTCCCTCTGTCGAACTGCTTGCACAGGCATTACAAGAAAGCATGGAGCATGGCATGGCTCAAATGGGGGAGTCTCTACCTACTCCTCGGCTCGTTCTCGAACCTGGACGTTCAATTATCGCGCGGGCGGGAGTAGCTGTCTACCGTATAGGGGCAAGAAAAACTACTGCTAGCGGTATGACGTACCTCTTCGTGGATGGAGGTATGGCAGACAATATTCGACCAGCCTTATATGGTGCAGTCTACACGGCTTTGCCTGTAAATGGTACTACGCGAGTTGCCGAGGAAACAGTGTGCATTTCTGGCCGTTACTGCGAATCAGGTGATATGCTCATCGAGAAGGTACAATTGCCACGTGTGCAGGAGGGCGATTATCTCTTACTACCGACCGCGGGAGCCTACTGTTTACCAATGGCAAGTAACTACAACCTCGTTCCGCGTCCTGCCGTACTACTGATAGATGAAAAACAAATACTCACGATGGAACGCCGAGAAACATATGATGATGTACTAATTCGCTATGTTGATGTATAATCAAGAGTGTTGACATACGTCTAAGGAAGTGTGGACTGATGCTAGATAAGCTACGCGGCTTTCAACATAATGATACAACTCAAGTAGATGAACACGACGAGCCTACCGAGCCGATGCGCCGTGCGGAAGTCGCTGCGTTTATTTCTACCATCCCAACTTCCACTTTGTCACCTGATGAAGATGTTCCTTCCGCGAAATCATCGACACAACCATTTCCACATCAGTATGTCCAACCACCTTTGCCAATGCAAGGAGGCGTTCAGCATACTCCTCCGTTATTTCCTGCGTATCCCGTTTCGCCTGCAATGCCAGGCACGCCACAAGAAAACTCACCGATAGTAGCACCTGCGCAGCCAGAGTTGGCAAATAAAGCAGTTCAACGGAAAAGCGTACATAGAAACATGTTACCTCTAACGGTAGGAATGTGTTTTGTTGCCCTTCAGATACTGCTTCTGTCGCGCTTCTTGCTCAAGGTGTTTAGTATTTCTTCAGACAATGCCTGGGTGGGGGTGGTATATGAGGTGAGCAATGTGTTTGTACTGCCATTCCGTGTCCTCTTCTTACAACTTGCCATCCCCTTGTTTTTCACTGTAGAGTTATACACATTGCTGGCAATCCTTGCCTATGGAATCATTTCGCGTATTCTTGTGCATATATTGAAAGTATTTTCAAAAGCACGCTAAAAACGTTGGATATGTTACAAGAAAATAGCAGAGTTTGAGAAAGAGGGTGAGTTAGTCTTTCCCAAACTCATCTAGCACGTCGAGTGTGTTAATAAAATCACGGTATGCGTCGAGGTTCGCCTCTTCCTCTTTGCTCACTTCACCACGCTTTTGTTCGGAACGAGCTAGTGGTTTCTGAGGCTCGTCGTTTGATTCCAGAGCGACGCCAGCACGCTCTAGCACACTTTCTTCTACGAAGATAGGTGTCTTCGCACGAACGGCAAGTGCAATGGCGTCACTTGGGCGCGAATCAACCTCTACGTGTTTGCCTGATACATCAAGGATAAGACGCGCATAGAAAATTTCGTCGATAAGATCAGAGATCACGATGCTTTCCATGTTCGCACCTAACTCACCAATGACGTTTTTCAGCAAATCATGTGTCAATGGACGTGGTGAGGTTGTCCCTTGAAGTTCGACGGCAATTGCATATGCTTCTGCTTGCGCAATCCAAATAAACAAATAGCGTTCTTGCTTCGTTGCTTTCAAGATGACCACCCGCTGCTGCGTAGCCAGGTTTATTCGCACGCTCTCAACCGTCATCTCAACCATGTTCTTTTGACTCTCTTTCGTAGCATCCGTCGAGTAGGTATTACGACTATTGTACACCTCTTATAGTGTTAGGCGCAAATACTCGGATACTCGGCTGCTTCTTACTAATGCATAGACCAATCTGTCCCACGTTTTTCTGTTTGGAGTATAACAAAATCGTCGAAGTATTCCTAGTCCCTTTATAGAGGAAAATACGAAAAGAATTTCGGAAAATCCGTTCCAAAAAGCTTGTATTGCATCTCCTGTTATGGTATTATTTTCTTGAATAGCCGTTCTAGTTTTCTATCAGAAAACATGGAGGGTTGCCTCGTTTGAGCGAAGAGGAAAATCTCTTTCAGGAAAATGAAAGCAAACATACTCATAATGAAGACGAACGGGAGCTGGCGGTAGGGTAGGTGAAAGACAAGGGTAGGTGTGTATTAGAAAGGCAGGAGTCAATTCATGGCATCAGAGCAAGCGAGCGAGATACAACGCAAGATGTACGATTTCATCGAGAAATACATCAAAGCGGAAGGAATGCCTCCCACAAATCGAGAGATTGGGCGGGCGATGAACATTGCCAGTACTGGGCATGTAGATTATCATCTTACCATCCTGGAAAAGAAAGGCATGATTTCGCGACAAGAAAAGAGGAGTCGTGGCATCAAGCTGACCAAGCCAAAGAGTGGAGTCGCAATCAAAGGAACGATTGCTGCTGGACAACCCTTGGACATCTTTCCGTCAGAGGAGCAGCAAACAATCAGTGTTGGCACTGGCCTTGTTGATGCAGAAAATGCCTTTGCTCTTGTTGTCAAAGGTCGGTCGATGATCGAAGATCACATTTGTGATGGAGATTATGTAGTGGTCAAGCCACAGTCTACCTGCCAGAATGGTGATATTGTTGTCGCCGTTCATATGCAGGAAGGTGTTGAGGGTAGTGCTACACTCAAGCGTTTCTTTCAAGAAAAGGATCACGACAGAGTGCGTCTACAGCCCGCGAATTCAGAGCTAGACCCAATTCTGATTCCGCGCAACATTTGGGATCGTGAGTGGCAGGTGCAAGGAAAAGTAGTAGCAATTTTCCGTCAATGTGGCAATGCTGCTTAATTGTTCTTAACCATTTTAACTTGCTCATCACTTCACCCTTTTGTAAACGAAGACAATCGAATAGCGGAACGGGCAACAATGTATCAATACCCGTTCCGCTATTCGATTGTCTTCGTTTATAGGAAAACAAGCATCTGCATCCAGTTTTGCTTCAAATGCCCATTCTGCGGCTCTTCCTCTTGAAGTCTTCCTCTATGAGTGCTATACTTCGCTGTAGTAGAATGTCTTATAGTACAAATTGTTTGTTACGCCTGAGTAGGGTGGAAGCGCAGAAAGGAAGCATATGAAGGCTGTTGCCGTAGCATTGGTCCTTATTGCTGGTGCCGCAGTAGTTCTTTGGTATGGTAATACGCTCAACTCCTGGGTCCTTGGTGGTTTGATTGGTGGTTTAGCAGCCTTACTTCTCAGTATTCCGATCTCCCTCACCCTTTTTTCCTATCTCTCGAAGCGACATGATGAACGTCTTCAGGAAGATGAACAAGAAGAGATGGCCCTGGCACGAGAAAATGACTACCCAGTTGTGCCTGCTCGTCTCGCAAGGAGACCGCGTGAAGTAGAGAGCTATGTTGTAACAGACGAGACAGAGGAAGATGCCTGGGAAGAGGAAGAGTTATATGCTCCCAGACAGCCGCGTGCTCTACCCCCACCAGTGCAGCAACGCCAGGAATCCTTCCACCAAAATCAAGGAAGCCGAAACTCTGATCGAATGCCTGTACCGCCACAGCAGGGAACGTATGTACCACCACAACGAGTGCAGCAGGCGCGACCAAAGGGAAAAGAAACAACAATTCTACGCTCCACAACTAAAAAAATCAATGCTGTTGGCTATGAACCAACCTCCACATTAAGTCAGCATCGTTCAGATGCCCTGCGCACCGCACGGCTAGAAGCTGCAAAGCAACGACAGGACGATGATATAGAGGTTGTGCCAACACATTATCCAAAGCGTGGCTTATCAGTTCGTCCTAACCAGGCACTAGCAAAACAAAGTGATCAAACGTCTATCAGACCGCCGCGTCCTTCGAGACAAGTAGCACCGCAACCTCCGCAGCAACGACCCGCTCGACGTATTGTTAATTCGTCACCTTCACACGCTAGCGAACGTCGCCCACAGCACGTTGAGGGTGAGCAAAACGGAATGCCTCGAAGAAGGGAACCACAGACAGATTATGTCTCACAGAACCTTCCTGAAACAGGTCCTGTTCGGAGATCATTTCAACCTGAGCATTCGCCTGCCCGCGAATATGAACCACATAATACTGATAACGAGAGCACGGGTACCGTAAATAGACCCATTGTGCGTCGCGCTCCTTATATGTATGATGATGACCCTTTGCGCCACGAACTTGCACAACATCTTGATGTGCCAACCGTTCGCCGCTCGTCTCGCTTTGATGAAGACGATGAAGTGGAGTAAATAGCCCACTAGTCTTTTTAATGCAACTTCTATAGCCTCTTTACGTAAAGTATGCTAGTATAGTCAAAAGCGTATGTTTATAAGGGAGGCTATGCATTGTTATCACATATAACTGATACACTCACAACACTTATTACAAATTTGTATGTCGCTACAGGTTTATTTGGTATAATACTCGCTATGGCAATTGAAAGTTGCTGTATTCCTCTTCCAAGTGAAATTGTGATGCCACTTGCTGGTATTATGATCGCAAGCGGAAAAATTCTACATGGCACAAACTCTTTCGTCAGCCTACTTCTGGTTGCGCTCGCTGGTGCGGTCGGTTGTCTAATTGGCTCAATCGCGGCCTATGGCATAGGCTATAGTGGTGGGCGTCCCTTGATGTTGAAATATGGACGGTATTTACTTATTTCTCAACATGATGCAGATAAGGCTGACGAGTTCTTTCTACGTTGGGGAAGTGCAACTGCTTTCTTTTCACGCCTACTTCCTGTCGTACGCACCTATATATCTCTTCCTGCGGGCATTTCAAAGATGCCGTTTGTAAAATTTTGTATCTATACCTTCCTCGGTTCTTTTCCCTGGTGCATCCTGCTTGCCTATTTAGGTATCCAGTTGGGCAATCACCTAGACACATTAAGTCCAATCTTTCATAGCCTTGATGTGGTTATCCTGGTTGTGCTTGTTATCCTGGTTGTGCTCTATGTTTGGAGACATATCAACAATGATCGCAAAGCTCGTGCCGCTGACGCCGCGCTTCAAGCTAACGGGCAAAGCGTAGACCAACAATTTGCGCCACAATCTCGGCATCAAAATACACCGCCGTTTTCACAAAATCAGTATGAGCAACAGCCTCAAAACCCTCAGCAGTATGAGCAACAGCCACAGAACCGCCAGTTTCAGCCACCCCAGCAGGGAAATGCGCCCCAGTGGAATCAACAATCGTTTCCACCGCAGCAAAACTGGCCTCCTGCGCCAGATGATCGCACTATCCGACGATAGACGTTTAAGCGTAAGGGTCTAATTGATTACACCCCATACGCGTTAGGATAAGAATTGCTGGGTTTGTCATCGCGTATCAAGCCGTGGGAAGCATGACAGGGGCAAGCCCTGTCACTACTATATTCGGACTTGCGTGGCAACGCCACGCCATGGTGGTCAGTATAGTAGTGACAGGGCTTGCCCCTGTCATGCTCTCGGCATCCAACATTTTCCTCACAGTATTCTCAACAATTCTTATCCTAATGCGTATGGGGTGTAATTGATTACACCCTCGTGGCAATCGATCATGTTAACGGGATTGATGAAACCTTTCAACGTTTCCTCCAATGTGGTCAATTGCCGCGAGGGTGTAATCAATTACACCCTACAGTTGTGCTTCTCCTCCTGTAAACTTATGTGGTATGCTCATAGAGCACTATTTTTTACACGCTGAATGGAGGATATATGGCAACGATTGCAACTCAGCCCTTTGGTCGTAGTGGACACATGAGTACACGAACGCTCTTTGGTGCCGCCGCTCTTGGCTCGGTGACGCAGGATGAGGCAGATCGTACTCTGGAGGTGCTTTTACGCTATGGTGTAAACCATATAGATGTTGCAGCGAGTTATGGCGATGCAGAATTGCGAATTGCTCCCTGGCTAAAAACACGCCGTGCTGATTTCTTTCTCGCGACAAAGACCGACGAACGAACCGCGAAGAAAGCGAAAGAGCAACTACATCGTTCTCTTGAACGTATGGGTGTTGACTATGTTGATTTATGGCAATTTCACAATCTTGTCGACCCTATCGAATGGGATATCGCTCTGAGTCCTGGTGGTGTCGTCGAGGCAGCATTAGAGGCAAAACAAGAGGGCTTGGTACGCGCCATAGGTGTTACGGGACATGGGCTTCAGATTGCCGCTACACATCGTCGTAGCCTTGAGCGTTTCGACTTCGACTCCGTTCTGCTTCCCTATAACTATGTCACCATGCAAAATCCATACTATGCCGAGAATTTCCAGGGACTACTCGCCACCTGTCAGCAGCGTAATGTCGCGGTACAAACAATTAAGTCCATCGCTTACAAGCCGTGGTCAGGCCGCGAACATACACACGCTACATGGTACGAGCCATTGGAAGATCAGCATGATATTGATCTCGCAGTGCACTGGGTACTGAAGCAGCCAGGCATCTTCTTAAACACGGTAGGGGATATTCATATACTGCCTAAAGTGCTGGATGCCGCCAGCCGTTTTCAAACAGGAACAACTGACGAAGAGATGCATACAATGGTTGAACGACTGAATATGGAGCCGTTGTTCGTTTAAGGATTACTAAACCTTCGATAAAGATGAGGTTGTTTGTAATTTATGTCACAAACAACCTCGTCTTTATCAAAACCACATTACAATTTTTCGTCAATTATCGAGTTGATGCGCTTGCGTAAAGCAAGCATAACCGCTGGCAGTATAATAGTGCCGACAACCCATTTTGCTACGGTTTTTTTCACACGTCGCCTCACAGTTCTGTATATACTTCTCATAATTACGCGTTATAGAGCAAACGTTCATTCCTGTGTATAGTACGTATACTCTTGCATAGAAGTTACAGAACATAATGGTGCAGGAAGACCGCAAGGGTCTTTCCTACACATAGAGTAGGTGCGAATGTGTAGGAAAGACCCTTGTGGTCTTCCTGCACTATAGCGTAAATACTGCTTGACATTCCCCCCCTCTAATGCTATAGTTTCATCTATCAGAAACAAGGGCGTTTAGCTCAGTGGGAGAGCGCTTCGTTCACACCGAAGAGGTCACTGGTTCGATACCAGTAACGCCCATTCATGAATGCTTTACATAAAACAAGAACCCGCAAAAGACTCTTTTGCGGGTTCTTGTTTTATGTAAAGTGCACTTGCTTAAGAGACATGTGAGAGAGGACCTGCGTTGTTAGGGAAGTTAGCAGTATTAAGAACTTGTATTCCTGCATGCTGCTCACCATTGAACGGAGTCACAATCGGTGACGTTGCTCCTGGCTCACAATGTAGATTGAAGGGAACCTTTGGATCGTTGAACCAAAGACCTAAGTGATACTGGTGTGTTGGGGCAAACTTGGTCGTTGGACCACCTGGCGAAACAGAGAATGTTTCCTTGTTAAAGATGCCTACAACTGTGACACTACCAGCCCCATCCTTGTTTGTTTCAAGATCGCTTTGATACCATGAGATGCCGAAAGGCTTGTTGGGGAGTTCGTTTACAAAAAGGTCATAGCCAGTTTTAGGAGCTAATCCTTTGACGCTTATCCTCATTGTATCATTGAGTGAGTTTGGAGTGATAGTAACAAAGCCCCTCGCATGAGGTAGACAGGCTGCGATATTGGGTGAAGGGATCATGTTGAAACTAAAACTGTGTGCGGGGGCCGCGCTCTGCTTCGCGCTATCTCCATTCTTCGCGCTACTGGCATTACTTAATGAATTGGTAAGTGCGCCCGGGTTTGTTGAACATGCGCTGAGTATGGTGAGCATAAGCATAGAGAAGGCGGCAAACAGCCACGGTGAAAACCGACGAAGGGATGTGAACATGAGCATTGTTTCCTTTTTCTGAGAACACTATCATACAATTGATGTAAGAGCAGTGTTGCATCTTACAAAGGAAAGTATACTTTCCAGGCGGAACATGCTCGTCGGTAATATTACCCATTTTTACGCTCGTCACAGCAAAGTACGATAATTATGCGTATGCTTTGCGTCTACAGTAGGAACAGATATCTATCGCTACCTTCTTGTAGTATAATCAGGCATAGTATACTCTGCTGGTAAAATAAATTGGATGAGATAAATACATGTGTAAAAAGGTGTTCCCGTATAAGTGCCCTGGTTTTGGCTATTAGACTCCCATACCCATAGTGAAGAAAAGAGGCAGAGAAATGAATTATCGTGTATTTAGCCTTCCCGAACGCGGTCTAGCCTTGTTTGCTGGTGTTATCAATCTTGTTGTCGGTTTAGCTTTTTTCTTCCTACCGGAACTCCATCTTCCGCTCTGGCCTGTTGCTATTTCAGCACTGCTGACTCGTTTTATCGGTGCCATTATCATCGGCAATGGGGTCGCTGCTATCTGGCTCTCTACTCAGCGTGATTGGGCATGTGTGCGACCATTGGCATTGGTAGCGGTTGTCTATGGGACACTTGTCGCGTTGGCTTTGCTTTATCACTTATTCTGGCTAAATGCATCCCCAACCTTCTGGTTCTACTTCCTATTCGATGTGCCATTTCTACTTGTATTTTATGGTTTGTTTATTTATCATGACTTGATGCCGCTTCTGTTCAAACAGAAGACGCCTGATTGGGGAAGTAATGCTCGCTCCATTCGTTGATCCAGCGTTTCAGCAAGAACAAAGGTCGGCACCACTTTTACCACTCGTTGGACGTGCAGCGGAAATGCACGTCATTCAAACTGTACTCGACACTGTGCTTCATGATGTCTCTGTTGGGGCACGTACATTGACGATCAGTGGAGAGATCGGTATAGGCAAAAGTCGTTTGCTCGCTCAAGTATGTCAACACGCGAGAGCGAGCGACTTTCGCGTGTTAGAAATGTATGCATATGAGGGAAGCCACCCCTACTTCCCCTTTGTAGAGTCATTACGTCCTCTATTACGGAAAGCAACCAACGAGCAACTACGCTTTTATGTCGGGATATCTGATCAAGTCCCTACGCCTCAGCAAGAATATTTAAGTACAGACACAATATCGCTTCTAGGTTTTCCGCTTGTGACTTCTCTTGCACGTCTCTTTCCTGAAATGGCTGCGCGTTTGCACGTACAACCATTCCGAGAGCAACTTTCGCCGGAGCAAGAGAAATTTCGCCTCTTCGACTCTTTGGCAACACTCCTTGAACGACTTGCTTTGGACAAGCCTCTCTTGCTCTTGATTGATAATCTACAATGGGTTGATGCTGTAAGTTTGGAACTTATCCTCTATCTCACAGTACGCTTACGCACGAGCCGTATAGCACTTATCGGAGCCACGCGACCTACACAGAGTAATCGAGACCAAACCGAGAGTGAAGCACAGAATGTCGCGAAAACTGTTACGCGTATACTTACCGAGCTTATGCAACAGGGCATGTGGTTTCCTCTACCTCTTGGTCCGCTCGATACAGAAACACTTACACAACATATCCATACGTTACTTCCTGGATTACTTGCAGAGAATGTCGTGGAGCGTTTGCTCGCCTGTTCTGAAGGCAATCCTTTCTTTTTAGAAGAGTTAGTACGTACATTGACACTTCATAAACAATTACTCCTGCACAATGGTATATGGTCAATGAAGCAAGGGGCTAGCAGCACATTACCAGAGAGTATCAAAGATGCTGTACGTCAGCGTCTACAGGGGTTAAGCACCGCTTGTTTCGATCTCTTATGTATCGCGTCCCTCTTTGGACGTAGTTTCCCTGTAGACGCGTTACTTCATGTGGTGGAAAAAGAACGTCCAGAACTTAGTGATGGTCGTGTACAGTCACTCCTAGATGAAGCACTACAAGCATCATTGCTTGCAAGTGATGCGCAGGAGCAGCATGGAGAGTCATTCGACTTCCCCAATACCACATTTTCTATAGCGCAGCCACGGTATATTTTTTGTCAGGGAATTGTACAGGAAATGCTCTATGATGAGTTGCCGACGTATCGTGTGCGTGATTTACATTACGTAATTGGTCAGGCATTAGAACATTACTATCTGCATGATGCTCCAATGCATACGGCGGAATTGGCGGCTCATTATGTCGTTAGCAGTGATAGAGGGGCTGCGCTACAATGGAGCATGTTAGCAGGTGAAGCTGCGGTCCAGGAGCAGTCCCATCGTAAAGCAATCAGTCATTTTCGTTTTGTGTTGCAGTTAATGAAAGCTGACGAAACCCTTACACAGAGTGGTGTCTCTCTTCCCGTACCTGCACAATTATACCTTACTATCGGGGAACTTTGGTTTAAGGTAGGCGAATTTGAACAGGCTACATATGCATTGCAAGCAGCTCTTGAACGGCAGGAGACGCTAACATCATTACTACGTGGGCGTACCAATCGTTCGCTTGCGGATGTCTATCGAATGCAGGCAAAGTTTGCACAGGCACTTTCGCATTTGCATGCGGCAAGTGCGGCTTTTGAACCGCAAAGCAGCGTGATACAGGATCAAGAGCGAGAGCAAAATTTGCCATGGTTTTTCAGGCGCGGTACCCCTTCCACTGCTACTCTGACGCTAGAATGGGTACAGAGCGCGGAATATGTTCTCTTCCTGCAAGCACAGGCAACACTCGATATATTACTGAACCACCCGCAAGAGGCGGAGCAGTCTTTATGGCATTCACACGAGTTGGCGATAAATCTTGGTGATCGTGGGAGTCAAGCATTTGCACTGCACCTTATTGGCTGGCTCTACGGTTGGGGTGAACGCATCCATGATGCTATCCGTTTACAGAAAAATGCCTATGAGTTGTATGTCTCGCTTGGTGATCCATTTCGTGCCGCATTGGGAGACCAGGGACTTGGTATTATCTATCAGGCACTGGGTGAAACAGAAACCGCTTCTATGCACACGCAACGCGGCTTCAAGCTTGCACGACAATATGGAGTGAGTCGTGTCATGGGTTGGTTGTACTGGAATCAAGGAGTTATAGCACTCCATCAAGGGGATTGGAGTAAAAGTGACGCACATCTTCAACACGCGTTACAAGAGGCACAAAAGGAAGAAAACGCACGTCTCTTGCCGGTTGTGTTACAGGCACAGGCTGTTTTACAGTTTAGACACGGTTTGTGGCGTGAAGCAGAACGCCTCTTGCAGGCTGCCGTGCAATCAGCAGCCGATACCGACTGGCTGGCCAGCAGTGTCGCGCTCTATGGACATTTTCTTGCGGTGACAGGACGTAGAACTGAGGCTCGTGTCCAACTTGATCGCGCCAGCGCACTACCTGAAAACGCAGGATTTTCTGGCACCTTTTATATTCCATTTCTTGCTGAGGGCTATCTCCACCTTGATACACTTGAATTAGCAAAGCCCTATTTCGAGCGTATTACAAAATTGCGCGGCTTTCTCTATTATGGACTCTCTGTGGATCGTGTACTTGGTGAACTGGCGACGCTCACTGGTGATTGGCCTATGGCTGAACGTGCTTTTGAAGATGGCTTGCAACTTTGCCGACGTGCCGACAATCGACCTGAAGAAGCCGCGATTCTGTACGAGCAGGCTCGAATGGGGGTCATGCGTGGCGAGGACGCACAACTGCTGCGACCAGTATGCGAACAAGCAAGGACGCTGTTTCTCGAATACGATATGAAACGAGCGGCAGAACTGGTAGATACATTGCTTGAGGGTGTGCAGGCATTGGAAACGGTTCAGGAACGCAGTGCGCAACAGTCCTCTGTGAAGAAAGCAGAAGTACGTACATCTAACCATGTGATACATTTGAAACTGACGATGCGAGAACGAGAAGTGTTGCAACTTGTTGCGGAAGGCCATACCGACCGCGAAGTTGCAGACACTCTCGTTCTGAGTCCCCGTACAGTCAATCGTCACTTGAGTAATATTCTTGTCAAACTCAATGTCTCTGGTCGAGCCGCTGCCGTTGCCTATGCGATACGGCAGGGGCTGGTGTGATAGCGTTAAATCACGGGCAATGTTTGCCCATCGGTCATAGCCTGTGGCCCTGCATGTTTCGGGATATCACCACCATCAAACGGTGTCCCAGGCAGCTTTGGATCGCCCAATACTCGAACCGCGCTATCCAAACCGTCGAACCACATACCTACATGTTCTAGTTGAGTCCCCGATGCATTGCCTGATTGATCTGCCGAAGTCACTGGATGTCGATTATCGGCGGCAAAAGCGACAAAGGTGATCAGATGGAAGGTCGATTCACCGGAACCATCCGCACGTGTAAACACGTCTCCTACGTACTCGGCATGACCAAAGGGCTTCGCCGATATCTCCGTCAAGAAGAAAGTATACTTGACGTTCGGTGGCATCTTCTGTACATCTACGGTTACGGTATCAAAATCGTTGGCTTGTGGGTTCTGGAACACTGTCACCAGGCCCGTTGCATCCGGGAATTTTGCTTTGATGCTTGCCGGAAACAAGGGAAACTGAATAATCAAAGTGGGGTCAACTGATGCAAGCACCTTCACAGTCGGTGCCTCTTGTCCCGCACTACCAAAGTTTGGTGTACGCAACTGTGCTTGCGAGGTTGGAAAAGCTGGTTGACCACCATTCGTACTAACAGTTGTATTCTTGCTGTTGTTATTGCTGCTACTGCTACCGCTGTTATTGCTATAGAGTGACCCTGCATTACCAGAACATGCGCTAAATGATATGCCGAGCAACACCAGTATGAAAAGTGACAGTAGAGATCGCTTATGAGACATAACGTTTCCTTCCTTAGAACACTGGTGCGGTCTGTCCATCGGTCATAGCCTGTGGTCCTGCATGTAACGGAGGGTTGCCACCATCGAAAATGGTCCCTTTGAGCGTGGTATTATTTAGCACCTTTTGTGCATCTTGCAGGGAAGAGAACCACATCCCCATGTGCTCAAGGTTGATGCCAGAGGTTGTACCCTCTTGATCCTGGGACGTGCCCGGATTACGTGCATCCATCGCGAACGCTACAAATGTGATGATGTTAAAAATCGTCTCGCCACTGCCGTCGCCACGCGTTGTCAGGTCCGCGACATACTCGACATTGCCAAATGGCTTGTTCGCGAGTTCGATAAAAAAGATGGTAAAGGTAATATTGGGTGGCATCTTTTGCACATCAAGGGTCACGGTATCCGAGGTGCTATCGTCACGGTTGCCTCGTACGACTGTGACCAACGCGGTAGCATCGGGAAAAGCCTGCTTAATACCACTGGGTACAAGTGGGAACTGTAATATTTTGGTTGGTGCCAACGAATCAAGAACGTGTACTGTTGGTGCAAGCTGCTTGTCATGTCTCCCCTGCTGTATCTGTTGTGTACGTATCGTTGCCTTCATGACACTTGTGCGAATTGGAGCGGCAGAAGCTGCGACATATTGTGTACTGGCAATGAGCAAAAGAAGCAAGAGTAGCGATCCTTTGAGCAAGACACCATTGATGTGTCGTAATAGTGACATGTAATCCTCCTGCTTAGAACACTGGATCAATCTGTCCATCGGTCAATGCCTGTGGACCAGCATGAAGCGCGGGGTTGCCACCATCAAAAGGTGTGCCTTTAAGCGTGGTGTCGTTCAAGGCTTTCTGCGCATCCTGTAAAGAAGAGAACCACATCCCGAGATGCTCTAATTGGATGCCCGACGCGCTGCCTGATTGGTCTTGTGATACACCTGGATTGCTCGCATCGGCAGCGAATGCAACAAGGGTAATTGTTTGAAAGGTCACGTCGCCTGTACCATCTGATCGTGTATGCAGGTCCGCGACATACTGTACATGCCCAAATGGTTTACTGGCTTTTTCGATAAAGAAGATGGTAAAGGTCGTATCGGCTGGCATGTGTGAAACATCAACCGTGACATTATCGAAAAGACTGACGGCAGGGTTGCCTTGTACAATCGTGACAACACCTGTTGCTTGCGGAAATGCCTTCTTGACGCCACTTGGGAAGAGTGGAAACTGAAGAATGACGCTTGGCGGTTGCGAAGCAAGCACCTGTACAGTCGATGCTAACTGATGGTCGGCGACTCGTTGTCGTAGTGTCTGTGGCTGAAATGCCTGAACTCGGCTCTGATGGCCTGTGTTGAGGTGCAGGTTAGCGGCTACCGGATAGACGAAGAATAGAACAGCAAAGAATGCTATGAGCGGCAACATACCCCGCATGATAAGACGGTTTCTAGTAAAGCGTGTCATAAAAACTCCTTATGCGATACAAAGAGGAAAAACGATGTTCAACTCTGTTGCAAGCATAGAGGATTAGTGATATGAATATATGCGTAAGATTACCCATTTTGGGGATGAAGTTAATCAACGGACGCCCACCAGGGGCAATACTGTTTAAATAGGTGCAATTGAGGTGTATTTGGGCGTCCGTTGAGTATATTTAGAGTGTTTTCTTAAATAATTCGCCTGTATATTCCTGTGGAACAGCCATGGACAATGCCCCAGGTTTACATATAAACTTATATGTGACCGTAACCTTGCTCAGGTCTTCAACGTGCAGTAGACGCTCACGATTTTCTTCGCTCAGGTAGTCCGTGAGTGGCATGCTGCTCCCATCGAGTTCGAGTGCTATGGAGGCGGGAAGTTGCATGGAAAAGGTGGAGTCTTGAAATGGGTGAATCAATCCTGGTTCAGGGGAGAAAAGCGAGAAGAGACGAATATCGAGCAGGCCATCGTTGGCGTGTGCACCAGGTATCAAGTTCGATACATTGGCATATCGCCTCGTATTGCTCACAACAATGTCCAATGGTTGTCCTTGCCAGGATTGATTATTTGACCAGTCAATGTGTGCTGGAAAGGGGCGTATGTTGGGAAGCATGTGGAGCCAATCCATGATAAAGGCAAGTTGACCATACTGCTGCTTGGATGACTCGGTTGTGGTCTGTATGGTTGCTGCATCAACGCCGAGGCCAGCTACGATGATAAAGTGGTGCCTGACATTATCAGTGCCGTCTGTCTCGGTCTGAGAGAATACTTCATCAGAAATTGTGAGGGCTTGGACTCCCATGAAGCCGATGTCAGTATTGCGCGGATTGCTCGTAATTAGGGCATGTGCGGCTTCGATAGGGTGAGCAGGTAGACCAATTTCGTGTGCCCATTGATTGACGGTGCCTCCCGGAAGAGTCCCAACGATACCTACTTGTGGTACATGCATCGCTCCATTGATGACTTCATTGAGCGTCCCGTCACCACCAAAGGCGATAATCCAGCGAAAATCCCGTTGGAGCGCATCGACAGTTAGTTCGATACCATGTCCAGCATAGGCTGTAACCTGACTGCTTGTTTCCCATCGCTCGTCCAAAATGCGAAGAACGTCGGCAATATGTTGCTCCGCCTTTGGATGAACAACTACGAGAGCTTTTTGCTTGTTGATCTCTTTTTTCCTTGCTCACGAAAACATGTGAAATGTAACCTATTAACTACAGATGTATAATATCATAGTTTCGTTGGGAGAAGGATGAGAATTCTACAAGGGCTTAACAATAAGCTTCAATTAGCAACAGTTCTGGCACTTAGAGCTAAATGAGCAATTTCACTAGTAGATGCGATATAATGAAACTACTTATTCGTGAATTTACGGAGAAAGGTACATTATGGAAGTATTTGATGCGGTACGAACCGTCTTAGCGGTTCGTCAATTCCAGGATAAACCAATTCCAGCGTCGGTTGTCCAGCAAATCGTCGAATCAGCACATTTGACCGCCAGTAGTATGAATGGTCAGCCGTGGCATTTCGTCGTTGTGCAGGACAAAGAGATGTTACGCCAACTTGGGTCACTTGTGCAAACTGGCCCTTACATTGCGAAAGCTCCACTGGCTATCGTGGTTGGTATGGAGGATAGTCCCTATGCGGTTTCCGATGCCAGTCGCGCTATCCAATCCATGATTCTTACAGCGTGGTCTGAGGGCATTGGCTCGAACTGGACCGGATTTGAAAACACTCCGCAGGTAAATCCCGCGCTCGGTATACCGGAGGAGATCAAGATACTGGCCGTCATTCCCTTTGGATATCCAGTTGCAAATCTTGGAAAAGGCCAGAAGAAGCGTAAGCCACTGGGCGAAGTTGTTCACAAGGAACGTTGGGGACAGCCATACTCGTAGGCGTGACATTATAAGTGTTAGCAAAAGTGAACAATGGGAACAAGGTGTTTTTGTTCCCATTGTTCACTTTTGTTAGCTCTAATTTGCCACCGTATCGAAGCTCAGCTCATCATTCGCAATGACATTGCGACGTTTGAAACCGAACCAGTAGATGGCACCAACTACAAAAAGCACAATCAGTGAAAACTCGAAGATCGGGATGCCACCGATTGCTGGAATATTGTTCAAGCCGGAGAATGCTGTACCAATGGTGGGATTGGTGTACACGTTGCGGAGTCCACCGAACCAGAGGAAGTTGATAATCATCAAACCGCCGTAGAGTAGTGCTATGATATTGATGGTTATCCCCCAACGACCCAGGCTGAAAGGAGCTTTATCTCTTGGCCAGCCCTTGAGACGAGCGTTGAGCGAAGCCACGTTATTCATGAAATACGACAGGTAGATAAGCCCTGTCGCACCTGTAACAATTACAGCGATGGCCTGGCTAGCCAGGAATGGAAGTGCCGCGAGTACACCGACGGCAAGGCCCGCCCATGCTGGCGTGTGAAATCTGCTATTCACTGCACCCCAGGTATTCCCCAATGGCAAACGCTGGTCACGCCCCATAGAGAACATCAAGCGAATAGTTGCTGACTGAATTGCCAGCGTACAGACAAAGACCGCGATGAGCACCACAAAGAGATATACATTGCCCCAGAATGTGCCAAGGGCATCCTGGATGATCGTTGGAAGTGCTTGTAAAGGAGTTGCGCCTTGTGCGATACCCTCGATTTTTGCGTAGTCTTTGATCGAGAGCAGCGTACCACCGAGGAAGAGTAAACCAGCAATAAAGGAGAGGCCGATGGACCAAAGAACACCGCGTGGTGCATTTCTTTGTGGGTCCCTTGTTTCCTCACCAAGCGTGCCTGCCGTATCAAAGCCATAGATGACGAACAAGGACATGAAGAGCGCGGAAATAAAGGCTCCAGAATAGCCAAGGCCGAACCCCGGTGTCCACGGCGTGGCAGGAACCGCAGGCGTGTTTCCGGCGGCTGGCGTGGCGGCTTGTAGATCATGAAGTGGGCCAGTGAAGAGGAAGCCCAATGATTGGTGGTTGTGGAAGAGCAACAGGATAAGCGCAAAGCCAAACATGCCGATGATTTCAGCAACCACACCAACATTATTGATGATCGACACTAACCGAACGCCAATGGTATTGATAATCGTACAAAGAATGATGACCAGGAGGGCAAGGAAAACAGCATTCGGCATTCCTAGTATTGTTGCCGGAATGCTATGAAAGATGGCGAGGAGTGGAACGGGCACGGTAAATGCGACTGCTGTAACCGTAAGGATACCAGCAAAGAAATACACCCACCCGGTAAACCAGCCAAGCGTGGGACTAGAGAGTCGCTTACTCCACTGATAAATCGAGCCTGCGATGGGAAAGTGCGAAGAAAGTTCAGCAAAGTTGAGAGCAACAAAGAATTGTCCGATGGCAACGATAGGCCATGTCCAGAAGAAGGCTGGTCCGCCTGCGGCGAGGCCGAGATAAAAAAGCGAGAATGTTCCAGTGGATACAGAAATATAGGAGAAGGCAACCGCAAAGTTGGAAAGGAAGCCCAGCGTGCGCTGTAAATCCTGTCGATACCCCAACTTTTGTAACAATGCGCTGTCTTTCTCTTCCTGAGAGATATTGGATTGCTCCATGAATCGATACCTCCTATGAGGAACTGTGTTACCAACAATCAGGAACGGAGAAGTGTTGCACGCGTCTCATAAGGTAGCATGCTATGAGGTACGTGAAAAGTGGAAAAACATGTGTAATTAGTCAGGTGTGGATTTACGATCTCTATATAATAAAACGCCCTGTTTTGCTAATTTCTTGCTGACATTGGCACAATATTACTAAGTTCGTACCTGAAGTGTAACCTCTTGTGAAAAAGTTTACCATAGGAATTGTCGATATGCAATCTCTATGCTTTAATCTTTGTATTGGTTGGATCGTATAACGGCCCCTTCATCACAGTAGCGGCATGGCGTTTGCCAAATAGCTGTATATCGAGCCGTGTGCCTAGTGTTGAGTGCGAAACAGGCAAGTAGCCATACGCGATACTCTGACGTATCGTATAGCCATAGCCGCCACTGGTTACACGCCCCAGCACTTGCTCTCCGTCAAGCAGTGGTTCTCCTCCTAGTGCGATAGCAGAAGGATCATGAAGTGTGAGGCAGCAGAGCTTGCGCTTAAGTCCCTCATTTCGAGCATGTTCTAATGCTGTGCGACCCAGGAAATCGCCCTTTTTGAGTTTGACCGCGAAGCCAAGACCAGCTTCGTAAGGAGTGTACTCTGAGTGAATATCAGTACTCCAGTAGCGATAGCCTTTTTCCAGGCGTAGTGATTCTATAGCACTGTAGCCTGCCGCGACAGCATCAAGTGGCTTGCCAGCTTCCCTGAGGATATCCCACAACTTAAGGCCATACTCCATCGGCGCATAAATCTCCCACCCAAGTTCGCCCACATAAGTGACGCGCAAAGCTAGAGCCGGAATGTCACCAAGTATGACGTGCTGTGCCGTCAAGTAAGGAAATGCGTTGTTGGAGAAGTCATTCTCGCTCACATGTTGCATCAGGTCGCGTGCGCGCGGACCCCAGACGCCGATACAACAACGGCTGGAAGTGATGTCATTGATATAGACCGAGCCATCCTGGGGCATATGGCTTTGCATCCACCCAAGATCGTGTGTGCCGAAGGCGGTACCCGTGACGATCTGAAAACGGTTAGTCGCGAGTCGCGTCACCGTGAGATCGCACTCGATACCGCCACGTGCGTTGAGCATTTGCGTATATATAACTGTTCCAATTGGTTGATCCATCTGGTTATCTGTGATATGTTGCAGGAAGGTCAAGGCACCTGGACCCACTACTTCCAGCTTACTAAACGAGGTTTCGTCGAACAGTGCAACACGTTCGCGCGTAGCTTGATGTTCCGCACCGATGGCTGGCGACCAATAATGGCCTGCCCATCCTTGCGGCCTTACCCATCCTTGCCCATCAGCTAAGTGCTCGTTTGAAGTGAACCAGTTGGGACGCTCCCAACCAGCCTTCTCGCCAAAGACTGCACCCAGTTCTGTCAGGCGAGCATACAAGGGGCTGAGTCGTAGTCTTCGTGCGCTACTCCGCTCCAATGCAGGATAACTTATATCGTAATAGGTACTATATATTTCATGGACGCGTGTTGAGATATAACGGCGACTCGATGCGTAGGAACCGAAACGGCGTATATCCATATGCCACATATCGAGTCCTGGATCGCCTTCCACAATCCAATTGGCGATCACTTTCCCGACGCCACCGGAACCTGAAACGCCATGTGCACAGAAGCCACACGCTACCCAGAAGCCATGCACTTGTGGAGCTTCACCCAGGATGAACTCGCCATCAGGTGTAAATGACTCTAAGCCATTGACTTGCTTCTCTAATCTGCTGTCGCGTAGGGATGGAACGCGTTCTGTGCTATTCTCCAGGATACTCGCGAAACGGGCATCGTCAAATAGGTGCACCGTGGGATTGGCGTTATCAGGGATGGCATCGACATCAAAGGCAATAGGATTGCGCTCATAGCCACCAAGCACGAGGCTTTGCCCGTCTTGCCGGAAGTAGACCAGCTTATCAGGGTCACGTAAATTCGGGACAGTGCTCGCGAGTCCAGGCAACAGTTCAGTTCTTGCCCATTGATGTTGCATCGGTATGAGAGGAATAGAGACGCCAACCATGCGCCCTATGCGTGGAGACCAGATACCAGTGGCGACGACGACTATGTCGGTACGGATGCTCCCTTGCGAGGTATCGACACTTTGTACACGCCCATCCACAACTTCTATGCCGAGCACACGTGTGTGTGAGTAAGCAGTTGCTCCATGCTGGCAGGCAGTATTCAATAACGCTTCTGCCAGGATAGTAGCGCGTGCCGAGCCATCGCTAGGGAGATAAAGTGCTCCTGCGACCCCTTCGAGACTCATTAATGGGAAAAGTTCCTGACATTCTTGTGGGCTAATCAATGCAGCTTCCAAGCCAACTCCACGAGCAAAACCTACTTGCCGCTTCAATTCCTCCATACGTTCCTTCGAGGAGGCGACACGTAAACTGCCTACCTCATCGAAGCCCGGCTTATTGTCTACTGAAAGCTGGCGATACAGCGAGACGCTATACATCAACATCTTTGTCAAGCTGACTGAGGAGCGCAATTGTCCAACGAGTCCGGGGGCATGCGAGGTTGTACCACTGATGAGCGGTCCTTGTTCAAGCACAACGATATCGCGCCATCCCAACTGCGTCAAATGATAGGCGATGCTGGAACCCGCGATGCCGCTACCGATGACGACGACTCTAGCCTGATTCTGCATACATTGGTCTCCTTGTTTCTATTGCCGCACTTCTTGTAGCCATTGATCGAAAGGGGATGTTGCGACATTCCGCAAAAATCGCTCTAAATGAGAATGGGCATACTCATGATAATCAAAGTCAAGTGCCGATATCCCTAGTTGCAGAAAGCCCCAGAACGACTCGCGCAAGTCGGAACTGAGTCGCATAAGATGCAGGTGTGCAATGTCATTGGGATGTGCTTCGCCAAAGTATAAGCGCAAAAGGAGCGTGCAATGCTCATCGCTGAGTTTCTGGTTGGCGGCGAAATTGCCGAGATCGAAGAAGAGGTCGCCCATACCAGCATATTCCCAATCAATAATGCGAATGACGTTGCCATCATCAATAAAATTGCTTGCTAATAGATCGTTGTGGCACGGCTTGATCTGCTGTACGGTCTTGAGGGCTTCCTCAATTCTTTCCATCAATGTAAATACATGAGGCAATGTGTCGGGAAAGGTTACGCCATGTGCAAGTGCTAGGGAATGATAGGTGCGTACAGTCTCGAATGGTGAGAATGTGCCTGGGAAGGGCGGCGCGGCATGATAACGTCGCATCGCATCGACAATACGTGTAAGCATCTCTGGTTGTGTGGCATCTTCTAGGGATATGTTTGCGCCTGTAATAAAGTGTGTCACGAGAGCATCTTCGGAGGGGAAAAAGTGTACGACCTCGGCTCCGACTCCTGTTTGTGCGGCTAGATCTGTACATGTACACTCGCGCTCGCGGTCAATTCCCAGCAGGTGTGTCCCCTTGCCACCGATGCGAAGTACTAATATCTCATCGCCAATATCCAATCGATAGTTCTGGTTGGTAATGCCACCGACGAGGGGCGTGACGACAATCTCAACACCTTTCCAAGCGGGATTCTGAGCAAGAAGCTGAGCGATATGCATATCCATGGCATCCCTCCTGGAAGAATTATCACGGTTCTGATAGTTTACACGTTCATATTACTACCTAAGTTGAGCTATTGTCATTATACTCATAATTTTGTAAAATGGCAGTACTATAGCTTTGCAGAAAGTTGTAAGGTTTTAGGTATAAACTGATCGAAGATAAAACTCCTCAAAATAAAAGCTATTTACTTGTTCTCCACTTGGAGAGGGGAATGTATGCCATACTCCTATGGGAAAGAAAATGGACGGCGGGAAATTCGCGTTTTGGCTCAACGAAGAACACCAGAGCCAACATTTTCAGTGCCGCGTCAAGTCGTTCGACATCAGAAAAGCCGTTCAGCACCTCCACATTTCCAGGTATTGCTTGGAATATGTCTGATTGTATTTTCGCTGGTGGCTTTTTTTTATCGAATGGTTGTTTACAATCAGTTTCCCACGCTACAGCTTTTCTCATCTTCCCAGGTTGCTCAAGCAAATCAGGATGTCTCGATGCCATTAAGTTTTCCGGTCACGAAAATTAGTAGAGAAGTCACCGCATTTGCGCAAGCAAACAAAGTTCAGTACAATAATGAGAAGCCTGAGTGGTCGCTATGGAGTAACTCAGCATGTTCAGGTTGCGCCATGGCTGCTTTAATGGATGCCTATGGTGCGACACTCAATGGTAGACCACTCAACTGCGGTGATGTCTTAGAAACCGAATACCACCTCTCTGTGTATAGTCCTGTTAACGAATGGGGGTTAATTACAGGAGCACCGGAAGAGCTGGCTAAAACAGCAACGCAATTTGGGTTTACAGGTTATTATAAGCAGAAGCTTTCACTTGACGATTTAATAACCCTCGCGAATGCAGGTACACCTTCCATAGTGAGAATTCCGACGCATGTCATGATTCTAACGGGAGGGGATAGTCAGAATGTATTCCTTGCTGACTCAGGAGGGTTACATTTGTCAACAGTCACCCGTACCCAATTTCTCCATGGCCTTCCCGGGTCACGACTCTATGCAGGACAATCCTGGATGGTAGGCTGGTATGTCATCCTGACTAAGAATACGAAATGAGAGCTATCACATCGGGATACGACGATAGAGAGCATCGAAAGAGAAGCTGACACCGATGCTTGTGAGTTCAATCGTATCACCCGCTTGGTAGTGGTACTGTCGCCAGAAGGTGCCTTCTCGTCGATGTACCTCCACTGCTTGGTATTCACTACCAATCAGTACATATTCTTGTACTGTAGTTAGTGATTTATATACTTTAAACTTCGCGCTTCGATCACGTTTCTCGGTACTCGGAGAGAGGACTTCGATTACTACGATAGGGTTAGTCAGCTTCTTACCTGGACCTTCATCACACGCCACTGTGACATCAGGATAATAATACTGTCGTTCAGAGATGGGCATACGGGCATCACTTGTAAAGGCCATGCAAGGTCCATCAGTGAGAGCCTGGTCAAGTAGAGAACACATACGCGAGCACAAGGCGGCACGTGCATTACTTCCACCTGCAAGATCAAGGATAGCGTGTTCGTCATAGAGAGACGATGGTGGACGTAGCATGTAAACATAACCATTATCGTATTCATACTTGGCATCGGTAGCATCATCCAAAGCCAAGTATTGCGCAATGGTCATATAGATACCATCACTCTCATGTGAATGGTCTGCGACCATAATTGTGCCTCTCTTTCATCTCACGCATTACCCCTGATGTACCATATTTCATACCAATCAATCCTCATTGTGAAGCATTTGGGTCTGCATCCTTTATGGGGAAGTGGTGAAAATACAGGGAGACCCTCGCGGTCCCCCTGTTTCCCCTGGAAGCGTGGAGAACCAAGCACTTTTACGAAAGCGTTTCTTGCTCGGCTGGCACTGTTGGAGGGATCATGACATAGCTAATGAGCCAGCCCGCGATACCGGAGACGAGAATTGAGCCTATCGATAGGTGTATCGACCAGACAATGCCCATTGTGATCCAAAGCGCAAGAAAGTATACCGCATAGATGATTATCGGCACCAAGCCCGCAAACAGCCGGAACGCATCGACCCGCTTTATTGAGGGCTGCAAGAAGTGGTAGAGTACATCTATAAGCAAACCTGCTACCGCTCCAATCGGGATTACAATAAACGTGTAATGCATGAAACTTAACGCGAGTGCGTTGATTGTAAGCACAAGTGTGAATGAGCCAATTGGCATATGCCACCTGCGTATGGCAAGTAAGAGCAGCATACTAAGTACCATACTTTGGAAGACGATGCCTAACACCGCTAACGATTGCTCGGTTGTCTGCGCCTTCAATACCGATGTCGGAGCGAGAAAGGTAAAGGGGTGTGCTGTCTGCGTGATGAGAGAGAAGACCGATAGCAAGAGCAGCAGGGAGATTGGAAGTGAGAGTTGTGTCATCCAGTTTTGCTTTGCTGGGTCTAACGTACGCTTCCATGCCGCGCGAAACGGTCCCGCCGAGATGAGTCCCCAGCAGACCATGAGGAGTAAATGGGTTGGGCTAAGTTGCGCATCGATGTTTACCTCGATGCCAAATAGAATATGCCAGAACATATCGGCTACACCACCAATGGCGAAGCCACACACCGCCAATACAGATAGTTCATACCCGGCTGGTATCGCGTTTTGCCAGGAGGCTCCTCTCATATGATTGAGGGTAATTGTGCCGAAAAGAACTATCGCTACGACCAAAAAACCTGAGTATAAAACACCATGCCACGGCGTAAAGAACGAATCTAATGTAAAATGATTATGCGCCCATGCATCTAAATATCCTCCCGTCATAAGCCATGTACAGGCTCCAATCATCATCCAATCAAAAGAGACTCCTCCTATGAGAGACTGGCTAGACGTACGATAGACCTTTCCTAGTTCCTCAACCCTTGTGGTCATTGCAATACTCCTTTTTGTTTCATGCTGCTCATTCTCGTGTTCCTATTATACCCGAAAGAGAGCATTTATGTTATAAATATTTGTTATTTCGTCTCGGTAGGGGCAGCAATTGATTGGATTGACTCCAATTACTTCATGTAACAGGAAACCGTTCGTATGGCAAGGGCAAGCCTTGCCATACGAACGGTTTCCTGCATTTTCCTTATCAAACCACGCTTTAGAACGCGGTACGTAATACAGGTGAAGCGGAAGAGGTGGGGACAGCATTGGCACTTGATGCTGGATTTGTGCCACCTGCGATAACCAGACCTGTTTGCACGGTAGATAGGAACTCGTTCAATTGCCCATTGTTGGGGGCCGTTGCTGTTACGAAGATAGGAAACGCTTTGCCGTTGGCAAATGAGGTCGCGATGTAGTCTCCTACCATGTAGCCAGCGGTTGTATTGGCCAACCATGCGACATTCATGGCCGATGGCGTGATGGTGGTTGTGTTTGACCATGTGCTGCCACCGTCAAGCGATGTGACAAAGCCAACTTCTAGCTGACACGTTGCCTGTGTACAATTCGCGTTCGGGTAGTAGTAGAACGTGAGCGCGAGGTGAGCCGTGTTGCCAGAAGTAGAAGGCTCGACAGCCACACCCGGGATGAAATGGTCTATTCCACTGCCGATGGCGTCGGTAGGAATCCGTTGGACGGCAGACCATGTGACCCCATCAGCTGAGGTACTCATCGCCAGATCGTTCGCGCTACAGCCACTCTCAAATCGACAGTCCTGCCAGACAACATAGATGTTTCCTTTGCTGTCTATCTGAGCCGAGGGGAGCGGTTCGGTACGAAGTGAAACGACGGCATGATCGGTTTGGGATGAAATCGTCACGCTACTACTCCAACTCGCGCCTCCGTTAGTGGAGGTGAAGGCAGCAATGCTCGGCGTGGAACTCAGGAAGGGGACAATGACGGTGCCATTTGGTTGCACAAGTGGTTGCCCACCTAAGCCACTATCATTTTGTGCCGTGGCTTGTCCGGCACTCCATGTGGCCCCACCATCGCTCGACGTGCTCATCTGCACAAGGTTGTTACTCGATGTGATGTCCCATTCATCGTAGCAGCGTCCATAATATGGGCTGGTCGCTGTATTATCACAGACAATCCAATCCTTATCGAAGAAGCCACCATTGGCGTTTGCCACGACGACGGGAGCATTCCACGTAAGACCGCCATCAGAGGAAACACTCACGATGACTGCCACCCCGACCGCGGAGCCATTTGCGTTCGAAATAGCAAGTGAAGAAATGAGCCAGTGGTTATGGGCGGCGTCATATGCCACGGTAGGGTCGCTTAACCGATCATAGGTACCCACAGGAGTTGCAAAGACGGTTGTGCCAGGTAGGAAACCATGTTGCCATGTCGTCCCGTTGTCAGTTGAGGTTGACCAGCCGATGTTGGAACTGCCTCCATCGTTGAAACGTCCAACCTGTGTTGCCGCTACAATGGTCGAACCATGAGCGTAGCTATCCGGCTCGACCTGTGTCTGGTGTTGACTCGTCGAGTTCGTATAGGGATCGCTACTTATCTGAAGTGGCGGACCAGCCGCAGCCGAGACGGATAGCCTTGGGAATACTGTAAAGAAGAGAACCAGTAGGAGGGAGAAACTGGCATACATAAACCAGCGTGTACGTGAAAGAACTACAGACATGACATCTCCTTACAAAAAAATAATACAGTGTACTTGATGTACCAATGAAAATAAACGCTTGCTATAAACGCATTCGTTATTGTCTAGTAGGTTGGCTGTGATGTATGACCTTCCTCCACTCTCGAATATCGCCACGAATTTGTAAGGAAAACCGTCATTGTTTATAATTGCGTGCAGAGGCGTACGGAGCATGACAGGGGCAAGCCCAGTCACTACTATACTGACCACCACGGCGTGGCAAAGCCACGCGAAACCGTATATAGTAGTGATAGGGCTTGCCCCTGTTATGCTCTCGGCATCATGATAGAAAACTTCTAACTTCATCATAGAAAAAATGCACGTAAGGAGTAGAATACTCTATGCCTCATCCTGAAGAAAATCAGTATCCTTTGCTTAAAGATGTTCGCGCTCTTGTAAACAGTGGTGTCACGTATATGGAACAGGCTATGCCACGCTTTATTCAAGACATACAAATGCTTTGTCTTACCGAGTCGCCATCGGATAATCCACAGGGACTGAATGCGATGGCGGACCAACTCGCGGCTCTGCTCCAGCAGGTGGGGATGCAGACCTCAATTGTGGAACATGAAAGAGGCAATGCAGTTGTGGGCACGCTTACCGGAGATAACCGCGCTGCTCCTGTGTGTCTTTTGCTTGGACACCATGATACCGTGCATCCGGTTGGGGTCGCGCAATCTCGCACACATCTTGATGGGGATAGGTTTTACAGTCCAGGAACGGTAGATATGAAGGCCGGACTGTTGCAAGGGATATACGCTTTAGAGATTCTTCAACAGCAGAACTACAGGGACTTTTCGAGAATCCTCTTCGTGTCTGTGCCAGACGAAGAAATTTCCACAAGATATTCTGTCGGACTGATTCGGCAGATCGCGAAAGAATATGCTCCCCTTGTGATCGGGCTGGAAGGGGCAGGCTCGATTGGAAATGTGGTGACGAGGCGCAAGGGATGTGTACAGTATCGGCTGACGGCTCATGGCTTGGCCGCTCACGCGGGCAGTAGTCCTGAGAGTGGGCGGAACGCCGTGTTGGAACTGGCGCATCAGATTGTACAGGCTCAAGGGTTTATGGGGTGGCGTAATGGTATGACGATCAACGCAGGTCCAATAACAGGTGGTTCACGAGCGAACATTGTCTCTGACTTCGCAGAAATTATCTTTGACATGCGCTTTCTGCGCTTGCAAGATCGCTTCGCTGCTGAAACGCATTGGCACGAGTTATTAAAAAATAAACTCGTGTCGGATGTAAAGCTTACACTACGGCCCGAGCCAGACTGGATGCAGCCGATGGAAGCGACCGAAAAGAGCCTGTTCATGGCACACCAGCTACAATTGATTGCCGAAAACATTCTCAACACGCCATTCGACCCTGAAACAAGGGGAGGTGCATCCGATTGTTGCACCACCGCGACTGAGGGCTGCCCATCTATCGACGGCCTCGGTGCTATCGGAGGTGGAGCACATACCAGTGAGGAATATATGCTCCTGTCGCCTGTGCCAAAAAGGGTTGGGTTGCTGGCTGGGCTTGTTGCGGTGGTGACGAAAAGCAATGAGGTAGTGTAAGGGGGAACAGGGAGACCGCAAAGATCTCAGTATTCATTAAGATAATAATTGCTGAGCTTGTACTTGCGTAGTACGTTGTGGGAAGCATGACAGGGGCAAGCCCTGTCACTACTATACCTCGCGCCACTGCGTGGCTTGCCACGCGCTTCCGTGTATAGTAGTGACAGGGCTTGCCCCTGTCATGCTCTCGGCCCCTGTATCTTCACAAATTCCCCAAGGAGGATAAAGAACCAGTATGACTATGAAGAAAATGCTGGCATCGGTTGCAATTGCTTACCTACACGAACTGTTGTTTTAGGAATGTGCTCAACAAATGGCATTTTAGACGCGAGTTGCTTTTGTTGTGCTAAGAATATTTCAACCTCTTCAGGTGAACGAAGGTAATAAATATTTTTCTTCTCATCATACGTCTCTAATAACCGTTCAAGCCGTTTTCGATCTTGAAACCGAAAGAGGAGTACCCTCCGTACAAGCCGCCAGTCGAGTTTGTCTGGACTTTCTTGCGGGATATCACGACGAGGCAGCCCACTGTGTTGATGATGTCGTTTAAAGAGACGGCGAAGACATAACCAAGGCGACATATCTAAAAAAATAATTGTATCTGCTGCATCAAGACGAGGTTTAGATATGTCAAAATAGAAGCCTTCGATAATCCACTGCTTCTCTTCAACAAGTTTCTGTAGGGCATCTAGCCTAATGTCTTGTGGTTTTCCCTTCCAACCCCGTCCCCAGAAAATGCGATCTAGGTGATAAACCTTGATGTTGTAGATGTGCTCAAGTTTCTTCGCTAATGTTGTCTTACCCGCCCCTGGTAATCCAATGATAGTGATTTTCTTCATTACTATTTTCGTACCACAACTTATTAATAAAATAATGACAATAGATTGCGCAGAGCTGCTATTGCCATGTCCTACATTTTCGCGATGTGAAATTCAAGTTTTCTTCGTAGTTGGAACAATTCTCTCGAGTTCCTGAGCTTCGTCCTCCCTTTTGAGTTTTCTTAGTAGGTTGGCATACTGTTTTCGTATGCGGGTCACTGCCGGGTGGTCAGGGAGGATGTCTTCCCAAATACGGAGTGCACCGCGATAGAATGTTTCAGCATCTTTAAAAAGCTCTCGTGCAACATATAGTTGGGCAAGATCAAAGTAAGTTGTGGCGATGCGAAGATGATTAGGAGGTAAGTGTTTTTTGCGAACGATAAGAGCCTTCTCGTAGTAAAGCTCTGCCTGCGCGTAGTTACCCCTTAAGAAGAAATTTTCCGCACGGTTGCTAAAGCTGTATGCTATGTGTGGATGGTTCGGACCGAGCCATTGTTCGTGAATTTTGAGTGCCCTCTCGATGTGAGGTATAGCCTCATCATAACGTCCTTGAGCATGATATACCTCAACCAGACTATTAAGAATGGTTGCCATATGAGGATGGTTAGGCCCTGAAATAGTTTCTCGCATCGTTTTTGCACGTAGACTCATTATCTCTGCCTGCTCAGGTTTATTGCGTCCCTTATGAACTTTTGATAGCATAGTAAGTGTAGAAGCAACTAAGGGATGATTTTCTCCCAGGTTCTGTTCTCGAATAGCTAAAGCCTTCTCAAGCAATTCCAGGGCCTGTTGAAACTTTTCTTGCAAATGATAGAGTTTAGCGAGACTATAATACGTCTGTGCCACAAGTAAAGAATCAATTCCTGGCATGTTCTCTAAAATGCTTTGAGCTTGTAAATAGAATGACTCAGCTTGCGGATAGCTTGCTTGGTCATAATATGAGTCAGCAAGATTGCTTAGTGTTTCTGCAACCTCTGAATGCTTTTCCCCTAACACTCTTCGGTTGATCGTTAATGCTTCTTGCAGTAACGACTCAGCCTCTTGATATTTTCCTCGCTTTAGGTAAAGGACACCTAAATCTTTGAGCGTGCGAGCAATATCAGGATGACTGGCTTTCAATATGTTTTGACGAAGGTCTAATGCTATTTGTAACATCGTTTCCGCATAGTCATACCTACCGTGCGAAATCAAATATGAAGCCGCTTCAGTAAACAAACGAGCGGCTTCGGGAAAGGCAAGTTTATACTCATGTATGTATAACATACATGCTTCTACGTGGGGGAGACATTGCTGACATTTATCCCATGTACGTAGCTCGACATCAGGAAATGTGCGATTTACAGCCCGTATTGCTCTTTCGGCCCAGAGACGTTGTGTCTCCCAATCCATATTGTCTTTGAGGACTACCTGGATAAGCCGATGAATGCTGAGTGACATACTAGAAGGATTACGTCGAATCAAAGAGTAGTTTAGTAAAAGCTCGACGCTATAGTCAAGTTCCAGGGGGTCGCATGTTGCTTTGCTGAGGATGGGGCCGAGTTCTGTCGCTCCTGCTATGAAGAATCTCTTCGGGGATAGACTCTGGATCGAGAAAAGCAAGCAGACAAAGCAGCTCGGTGGCGGCTTCGCTTTCCTGCTTCACTTGCTGGAAAGAGAGTGACCATGTGGTCGCAACGGAGTCAGGATGATTGATTGGAAATCTTCCTCTTCGCTGTAACAGTTCTTTGCGGCGTGTATTGAAACGGTGCATATATTGAGACAGGCCGCAACGTGTTTCTTCGATATACGCTCCTGCCTGATCGAGCGCGAGCGGTAATCCATCGAGTTCCTCAACAATTTTGGCGGCCTCGGCCTGGATATCACTCGCTGCTTCAATCAAAAAATCTTCAGGTGCTATTGCCTTGATACGACGTAAAAGAAAGGTTATCCCTTCTTCCTGATCCATGGTTTTCACTTCGACGCTTTGGGCAATGGTGCCTAGAGCCTGCAAACGGGTTGTCAGTAAAACTTCGCCCATTCCATACTCAGGTAAAAATTTGGCAATCATATCGAGATCATCCACATTGTCAAGAATGATAAGCCAATCCGCGTGAGTTGTGAACCATTGCTTGACGGCGCGGACAACAATGTCTTGCTCTGGATCATCATGCTCAGGGAGGTTCAGTATTGTTGCAAGTGTCTTATAATCATTCCGTAGCGTATCAAGCGTTGACGCATTTATGCAAATAATAGCCTTATAATCTTCGCGATAGCGATAAGCATATTCTATCGCGGTTTGGGTTTTACCAATTCCACCCAGGCCACTAATTGCCTGGGCCTGAGTTAAACTGGCCGTTTTGGTGCTCTTGAGTGCCGCATGCAAGTGGGCAAGAGTATCTTCACGTCCGGTAAAAAATGGATTGCGACGATATGGCACATGCCATATAGGTAGGGAGGAGGTAGTATCCAGCTCATGTTCCTCATTACCTTCATGAAGAAGGCCAAGTTCCTGGATACTTTTTCCAAAAAAGTCACTGAGTTGTTGACGATAGTAAGGACTGGGAAAAGTGTTCCCCTTTTCCCAGCGACTCACATTAATCTGAGTTGTCCCAATATGCTCAGCAACCTGGCTTTGTGTCAGACCACGCAATTCTCTTTCGCGCTTAAGAAGAGATAGTTTTGAAAGCTTCTTACCATCGGAGGAATCTTCTGGGTGCATTGTAGAACTCCTGACCTTGCTTCACTTGCTTGAACGCACTTCGGTTTTGTAAAATCCTATTAAGTGATGGGTTTGATGGTTAGTCAGTTTCTGTTCTTACAAAATATCCTTGTTGCTTAATCTTTTTCTGTTTGTAGTAACTTGAATAAGAATGATGTAGTACTGATATAGCCATGATATCACGTATCCTACTAAGTTCGCGTCAGATAGATTAGAAAACGTGATGTATAAAGCTTTTGAGTGTAAGTTCTTTAGGAAATAGTTTTGGTAGCGTCGAATACATTGTGGGTTTTTTGGATACACATATCAAATTCTTTGGACGTTGTAATTGTTAGGAATGTAAATTAAACTAACACACAAAGAGAGATACAGAGAATGACAAAGGATAAGGTTACGGTCAGGGAAAGAGTACATTCTGATCTTTTCAAAACACCACATGTTGTAGACAAAATACTGAGTATTGTAACAGGTGAGTGGCAAACTGATGAGCCTCTGGATGAGCAACTGGTTTACCACTTGACAGAGTGTAACCCTTGTAGGGGAGCTATAGCTGTGTTGTTGACAGCGATGCAACAAGATGAGCAACCGAGAAGTAGTGCGGACATATTCATTAATACTTTGCTCACAAAACTAGCGAATATCAATCACCAGATAGAATCTCAGAAATTTGAACAATTGGGCGCTTATGCTGAGGCTATTCAAGCTGAAGGAAGAAAAGAAGCTGAGAGGCGTTTTCCTCAACTTGTGGAACACATCAAAAATTGCTCAACTTGTAAGCTTACGCTTGAGGCAACACTGACATTTCTTAAAACATCTGAGGAAAAGGAGTGAGGAAAAGTAATACTCACACGTAGAATGACTGGCATCTTACTTAAAGACGCCAGTCGAAGTCTACTACTTTGTACTCCAAAGAGAAGTCTTGTGTATGACTACCCGAACTTTTTACGTATAAATGTTTTCGCGGAGCGAACAATGTAGCCAGCAACGGCACCGGAACATCCAACTGCTTTCGCGGCGTCTTCGAGAGAACGACCTTCAAGAAGCACCATATCTAATATTATCTGGTTACGTCCTGGTTTTTTGTGTAGGGAGACGTACTCCTTAACCGCAACCAAAATTTGGTTGACTTCTTCACGCGTTATAAGCATAAATTCTGGTGTCAGGGACATATGCATTATAAACGCATCACTCAGTTCACTTTCTTCAAATAATTCCTGATACTGTTTGATACGTTTGTACTTTCGATACTCATCAATAATGCAGTTGTGAACAATTCCAAAGATCCAAGTCTTGAGCGTACATCTATATTGGAAGGTGGGCAAAGACCCTACTATCTTTCTCATGGCCTCTTGAGCAATGTCTTCCAAAGAATCTTGAGGGATGTTTTTAGCTCCGTGGTGGACAAGTTTCTCTACTAATGTACGGCATTCAGTCCAATGTTCCGACTGCAAGTCACTTAGCATTTCTGCGACTACTGCTTTATCATCTTCTCTAGGCCAGGGAAGATGAGGCTGATCCTTTGTCATTCGTTAGCCTCTCTCTGCTTATGGCTAGCTCCGTTTTCAGAACGATATAATTGTTGAATATCATTAGACTGGCTATCACTTGATATTCTTCAAGTTATCGTGAATAGCAATGGCACCTTACAATGGACGTGGTTATGAATGCGGCAAGAATCGCGTAAACAATACAAACAAAGACGTACAAATCATTTTTCTCTTCCCTTATGTATTTAGACGTGGTTATCCACTTGTTATAAAAAATCGTTATGGATAATTAATACATATTTTTGCAGCATAACTTTGGTGTTGTTTACATAAGACGCTTGTGCCTACACTATTTAAATGCAAGTAAAAGCTGCGGGGCATTTTGAGGAATTGTATGCTCTTAAAGGTATTTCAATGTGGTTGGTAAGCAGACATTATTCTCGTAAGGTGCTGAGCCGTCGCATTTCAGGCCAGATAAGTGCGACGAGTACGACGATCAGTATCGTGCCAATTCCACCAAGTACAACTGAACCAACGGGTCCGAGCAGTTGGGCGGTCACACCCGATTCGAAGCCGCCAAGCTGGTTGGATGTGCCAATGAAAAGCGAGTTGACCGCCCCAACACGGCCACGCATCTCGTCGGGTGTACGAACGAGAACGAGTGTGGAGCGAATGACGACGCTGATATTGTCAAGTGCGCCGAGGATGAGTAGCATCAAAAACGAGAGCCAGAACCAGTGTGAGAGGCCAAAGATTATAGTTGCGACCCCAAACCCGCTCACTGCCAGCAACAAGACCGGACCAGCTCTCTTGAACGCTGGTTGATGCGCTAAGGTGAGAGCCATACCTACCGCACCAAGTGATGACGCGGCCTGTAGACTTCCCAGGCCAAATGGTCCTACATGTAGGATGTCTTTCGCGAAAATGGGGAGAAGCGTAACGGCACCGCCTAGTAGGACCGCGAATAAGTCGAGTGTGATCGCAGCTAGCATGACGCGCGTGCGTCCAAGAAAACGTATACCATCAACTAACGAACTCAGTTTTCGATTGGAGGCAAGTGATACTTTTTGTGGCCCAACGCGCATGAAGAAAAGCAGGGTGACAACGATGAAAAAACAGGTGGCACTGACTATATAGACATAACTTGCGCCACCAAACAGTCCAATCAAAAAGCCTCCTGTGGTTGGTCCCAAGACGGCGGATAACTGGGTCGTACTACTGCGCCATGTCATTGCATTTTCAAATGCCTGCTCCGGTATTACCTGTGAAACAAGCGCGGAACTTGAGGGCATGCCAAAGGATTGAGCTGCACCAAGTAAAATAAGACACCCATATATTCCGAAAAGAGGACCATGCCGAAAAGAGAGTGTGGCCAAACCCAGTGAGGCTAGGAGTGAGAGTGTTTGAGTGACGATGAGGATGTATTTGCGACTGATGTTGTCAGCCGCATATCCAGCAGGTAAGAACAGGAGAATAAGTGGAATGACCTGTGCCAATCCTATTCCGCCAAGCACGAGAGCGGAGCCTGTACGGTTGTACAACTCCCAACCGATAGCCACCGTCAGCATTTGTTGTCCAAACATTGTGAGAAAAACAGTGGCGAGCAGAAGACGAAAATCTCGAAAATGTAAGGCACTATACGAGCCAGGGTTTTCCCCCGGGGAGACTTCTTGTTCCAGTTTTTTGTGATCCATACTCATGCTTGAGAGTTCACTTGCCTTTGTTGAATATCCATTTTCTTGTATCGTACCACATTGTCTCTGTAGGATGCGATTTCCAAACGTGAAAGGAATTTTCTCACAGACGCATTAACGCAAGAGATCAGTAAAGAGACAAGGGCACCGGCAAAGGGAATGCCCCTCCCATATAACGATTTGTCGCAAATCCATGCGTCTATGGGAGGGGCATTCCCCTTGCGGGCGTCCTTCGTGTATCCAAGTCACAGTTTTCTTATTTTAACAGTATTGCCCCTTGCGGGTGCCCTTGTAAGAAAACTTTATGTATGACCATCACCTTTGGGTTGAGTGAGTAACTGTGCCTTCACCTCGTTCTTGAGTATCTTGCCAACTTTGGACCTTGGGAGGTCCGGCCATACATCGACCTGCTTGGGAGCTTTGACGCTGCCAATGCGGGCCTTCACAAAAGCTCGCATTTCGCTTTCCGTTACATTGTAGCCTGCACGAAGTTGTAGCACCGCAGTCACACGCTCGCCCCATGTGTCATCTGGCAGTCCGACAACAGCACAGTCCTGTACCGCGGGATGCTCCATCAACGCTTGCTCGACTTCGACGGAGTAGACGTTGAAGCCGCCTGTGATAATCATGTCCTTCGCGCGGTCAACAATGAACAGGTAGTTGTCGTCGTCCAGGTAGCCGATATCGCCTGTATGATGCCAACCAAATTTGTTAGCTTCCTCAGTTGCAGAAGAGTTTTTGTAGTAGCCTGCCATGACGAGAGGGCTGCGTACTACGATCTCGCCGCGTTCACCTGTTGGTAAAACATTTCCATCGTTGTCCATAATCGCGACGGTTACAAGGGGTGATGGACGACCCGCCGAAGAGAAACGCTCGGTTGCGAGCGAGCCATCGGTATGCAGATGTTGTTTCGGGGCCATGGTCGAGATCATCATCGGTGCTTCGGTCTGACCAAATAGCTGACCGAGCACTGGACCGAGCACGTGGATTGCTTCCTCAAGACGGGCCGCTGACATAGGCGCGGCTCCATACCAGAGGCACTGAAGCGACTTCAAATCTTTCGACGCAAGATCAGGATGCCTGAGCAACATGTAAATAAGTGTTGGTGGCAAGAATGTGTGTGTGACCCGATGCTTTTCGATGAGCGTGAGGAATTCGGTAAGATCGGGTTTGGGCATGATAACGATTTCCCCCCCAAGCGTCATGATAGGGAAGCAGAGCACGCCTGCGGCATGGGTGAGTGGCGCGAGTGCTAGATAAACTGCGCGTCCCTCGAATGGGTAGCTCATCAGGGTAAGTGCCGACATCGTTTCAATGTTTCTACCAGTCAGCATGACCCCCTTTGGTTTGCCCGTTGTCCCGCCTGTACCTGCGATCATAGCTACATCGTCTACGGTATCGGCTTGCCATGGCTCTGTGCTTACCTCGCTTAGCCATTGATCGAACGGCACTGCAAATGGAACGTGGGCATCAAGGCAAACCAGCGTAACGAGCTTTGGCAGATCGGAACGGATTTGCTCGACTAAAGGCGTGAAGGCTTTTTGAAAAATGAGACATGTGCAATCCATAAGCGCGAGCAGCTCACGATTTTCGGATGCCTCGTTGCGTGGATTAATTGGGCACCATACCGCACCCGCACGCGAGATGCCGAAGATACTAGCAAACGCTATCGGATCGTTTGCTGACAAGATCGCCACCTTTTCGCCCGGAAGCACACCCGACCTGTGCAACGCGCGAGCGACTTGCCAGGAGATTTCTTGTACTTCTTGATAGCTGAGTGTGCGATCCCCGAGTGTGAGACATGGAGCCTTTGAGCCGAGCGAGGCTCCTTTGTCGAGAAAGTCTATCAGACGCATGAGTTGCCCTCCATGTTGGATGTTGTCCAAAGGCGAGTGGGAAGGATATCCTTCCCACACACACCATACGCATCAGGATAGGGATTGTTGAGATTACTTTGAGGGAAGAACAGGTCGTCGAGAGCCTGACAGGGGCAAGCCCTGTCACTACTATACTTCGCGCCACTGCGTGGCATGCCACACAGTTGCGCAAGTATAGTAGTGACAGGGCTTGCCCCTGTCAGGCTGCCACCTACCTCAAATGCTCTCATTTTGAACTCATCCATTTTTATCCTGATGCGTATGGAGTATCATCCCCAACCGCCCCAAGTGGCTACTTGTTATCGGTGCACGGTGAGAATCGGCTCCATTACTAATCCAAAGCTTCGCAGTACACCAAGCAATTCGCGGTGCCCAAAGGCCTGACATGCTGATGCGAAGCCAGCACGTTTAGGCGGTTGCTGGAGTAGCGAGTACGCGGCGAATGCCTGCATGAGCGCGGTTTGCTTGTAGTTGCAGTTGCCGTGGATTACACAATGCACTCGACCGAGAGGTCCCGAGGCGTAGACAGAATCCAGTGAAGTGTTGATGCGTGGGTTCTCCCGCGGTGGCATTTGATTCTGTACACCTGAGGCGATCGTGGAAAGTGTCGCGTACTTTTCTTCCAGTGGCAGACCCTCGACCTGCTTCAATGCCGCTTGTACAATCTGCGGAACGGCCTGCATCAGTTGACGGTCGAACACTCCGCCTAGTGCTTTAACGGTAGCCACACGTGGATCGTGCTTGAACCAGATTGGGTGCGAGGTGCCACCCCATGGTAACGCAAGTTCTGTTTGATGCTGGCCTGGAACGGAAACGTCGTACAAGCGTCCATCAGTGGGCCATTCGACAAATTGGTTTTGTTCCAGGTAGTACGCCTTCGACATAGCCGCGTTGACGAGGATCGTTTGTGTTGAGGCGATGGTCGGCGACCCCTTCCAGAATACAAGGATGTCGAGCGTATCAACGCCAGGTATTTCAAGGCAGAAATTGGCCGCGATCTCGCCTGTGGTATACATCTGGGCGATCCCCGGGGAGAGCAAGAGGCCCTTAGCAGCCATTTCCGCACCGTAAGTTTCATCGCACTCAATCAACCAGTCTTGTTCGCCAGTCGTGTCAACATAGTGCGTTCCAGCGCGAATGCAAGCTTCAACAACCAGAGGGCCGAGGGTAGCGAATGGCCCAACCGTGTTGCACACGACCTTCGCCTGTGAGAAGAGGTCGCTAAGTGCTCCAACTTCGTGCTCGACCTCTACAACTTCATGCTCGACAGTGTTTATGCCGGGAATTAAGTCGAGTGCTTCGCGAATACGTGTCTTATCACGACCAGCAGCGATGAACGGAACGTGGAATTCTCGTAGATATTCGCATATGAGGCGACCTGTATAGCCCGATGCTCCATATACGACGACAGATTTGGTGGAAGACATGAACTTCTCCTCTCGAAGTATGGTTACATTCCCATGCCACCATCAACTGGTAAGCCAATACCGGTGATGAAGCGAGCGGCGTCAGAGGCCAGAAATACTACTGCATCAGCCATATCGGAAACCTCGCCGAGTCTGGCAAGCGGTGTCAGACCAATTACCGCCCCTGCTGCGGCCTCCGGGCTTGGGAAAAGCCCAAGCGTTGCCATGTCTACGGCGAGCTGATTGCCCATATCGGTGGGAACCAGTCCCGGGTAAATGCAGTTCACTCGCACACCGTAACCCAGCTTGCCAGACTCCATTGCTGCCACTCTGGTGAGTCGGTCAACCGCAGACTTCGTTGCTGAGTAAGCAGAGATGCCTGGAAACGCGATTGTCGCGGCAACTGATGATAAGTTGATTACAACACCGCCCTTACCAGCAGCCCCTCCGGGACGCATAGCGCGGAACGCGTGCTTGATACCAAGTGCGGTACCGAGGATATTCACTTCAAGCATCTGGAGAATGCTCTTGGGGTTGAGGTCTATGACGAGTTCAGATATTTCGACCCCGGCATTGTTCACCACGATATCAAGGCCACCAAGCTCGTGAATTGTTTGCGAGATCACTGCCTCCCAGCTCGACTCATTGGTTACATCTAGTGGGATGAATTTAGCAGTAACTCCCGACTGAGCGAGTTTATCTGCCGTGGCTTTGCCGATGTCCTCGCGAATGTCCCCTATGACCACTGATGCTCCCGCGCGTGTCAGTGCCTCCGCCATGCCTGCACCCAGACCACGGCCTCCACCTGTTACTAGAGCCTTGCGTCCATGCAATTCGAATACACTCATAAATATTCTCCTCTAATGAGCTTGATAACCGTCAACCAAGCTACAATTCAAGCGCACAACAGTGTGCTATACTCTAGCATACAGTATGATTTGGACGATTGTCAAGATTTTTTTGGACAATCGTCAAGTATTTTAAGTAATCCTTTTAAATTTGCATCCATGGCAAATAAGACCCTTCTGAGGAGAGGCTTTTAACGGTAGATTTCTTCAAAAGAGCAGAGTGTATGAGAAGAAACGCCTGTAGGGACCGATTTATCACGTCCTTGTGAGTAATCAAGATGCGAAAAGGACGTGATAAATCGGTCCCTACAGGCAATTCATGTATCTTCCCAAAACCTACTGGTGAAAGAGGAGGGGCAGTGAAAGTGATGCAACAGGGTTTTTTAAGGAAGATCGGTTTTGAGGATAAGGTGATCGAGTATTGCTTCAACACTCTCATGCAGTTGGCACTCTGCATCGCTTTGTCCCGCGAGTTGTTTGAGCAATGCCTGCTGGAATAGTCCATCGAAGATAGCATATGCTACACTGGAAGACACTGCAAGTGGTGTGTTGGCGAGTTCAGCATACTGGCTGACTATACGCCATATCATGCGCTGAAGGCTTTGATCTATCTCGATCACGTCCGCACGGAAAGATTCTTCAAAAAGGCTTTGATTTCGCAAGTCGTACCACAACCTGTGCATGGAGGCGTCGTCACGCAAAGTGGTACATAGAACGTTGCTGAAGCCATGTTTAAGATCGATAGCTGTATGTGAGGTCGTGACGATTTCGTCATAGCGTTTGACACACTCTGCCTTGTACAACTTGACGGACTGAATGATCAGGTCGAACTTATCTCTGAAGTAGTAGTGCAACACGCCATGCGAGAATTCGGAGTTCTGGGCGATGTCGCGTAAGCTAGTGCGGGCATAGCCCAATTCGGAGAGCGTCTGTAGCGCGGAGGCGGCCAACTGCGCTCGTCGCTCAGTGAATTTGTCCACCTGCCGACGAGCGATCTTTTCATGAATTCTTATCGGCGGTTTTCGTCACGTTGCGACCTCCGTAGTCTCCTCACGTCGTTCTTGTCGTTGTCAAATCCTTCTACAACAGAACGTTGAAGAGAACTTTACAGCTATATTATAGCATATTGGAAAACATTTGCTTTTGTACGCAACATGATTGACAAATCGAGCGGCACTCGATGGTATCCGCAAGCGGTCTTTATTGTCTTCTTTCCTTGCTCGGAGGAGGTAAGAGAAGAGAATAGCCCATAAGTTCGCTAAGTAGTGGGTCGATCTCTGTTCCAGTTGAAGAGAACACCAATGGCGTCTGCATCCTCTTAGCTCTCTGTATGCTGTAGATGAGCCGTCTTATTTCCATTTTGATTTGCTGCAATTCGCGGTCACTTAACTTGGTCTGCTGATAACGGGCACTTTGGAGACGCGCGAGCAGGGTATTGAGTCCAACACCGACCTGCCAGAGTGCATGTTGCTGAGCCAATGGAGCACGCACATTCACGTCGCCGTTTGCCGCCTGGACCAGCGTAGAGAGGATTTGATGAATACCTTCATCAAGCTCCTTTTTTTGCTCCGCGATTGTGTGCTGAAGCTCTGCTATCACTTCAGCTTTATTCGCACGCTCCATTGCTTTTATGGTATTGCTTACCCATAAATAGGTCACTAAGGCGCAGACGAGTTGGATAATGAGAGGACGGACCATGAAGCTATAGGTTGTTTGATTCACGAGTAGCTGAAGATCAGGCGCATGGGGTTGCAAGATGATATCGCCCATCATAAAAACACTGTGGAAGAACGAGAAATACAGGATGCTATTGATGGGGAGCAGAGATATCGCGATAATATCTGACAACACAAACAGATCGTAAATCGGTACAGCATTTTGTGTCAGCATAAAATTTTGATAGGACAGAAGGGTATAGATCAGTGCAATATCAAAGGCCCCGACAATCAGTAGTCCTACAATAGTGACTTTACCTCGCTTATTCATAAATGCTGCAAGGCAGGTTATTAGAAACATACCTATAAGTGGAGGGACAACGTGCAAGCCGTCGCTTGTAAGGGCGGCTGGGATGAATGCAATGATCCCACCAAATATGACAAGTAGTAAGATACTTGCTAATCGTTCACGAGGAATTACTGCCTCCTGCGAAGCTTCAATGTTTTCATCAGGTGTAGTGAGACGATACCACCAGGATAAGAGACTCCTGTTCTTTTTAGTTGGTTCCTGGAACGTTCTCAAATCCCAAGCAGCATCTTGCACATCGGGGGACATAGATGTGGGTTCACGCATGATAAAGAGACCTCCTTACAATAGGCATTGGTCTGCTAGGTCAAACTTCTCTCTATATCGCGCATCCACAAAAATAGTTATACGTTTCGATATAACATGCCATCATTCTACTTATTATCTAGCTCTATAGTAAGAAGAGACAGGGTTAGAAATAGTAAGTATCCTTCGTATTAATCATAGTAACAAACAAAAAAGCATATGTCAACGACTCAAAAACGACTTGGCCTTTTAGCATTAGTTTGTCCCTTTTCTTGAAGCAATTCAATGTCGAGTGCGTCGCCTTTTACATGCATTCTTAATGTGAGTACAATCCGCGGCTCTTTATCCTTCTGCCTTCTGATAGGTATCAACGAACGTTGTAACGAGCTGAACCATTTGATCTTGCTTCTCGACATGTGGCGAATGACCACAATCAGGTAAAACCTCTTCGTGATACTGACCACCATTTGCTTTGTATTGATCGAGTATCATGCGTACTTGTGTTACCATCGGTTGTGGAGGATACACATCGACTCCTGGCCAACCGGGAACGGCACCGAGCTGACCTAGAAATCCGAGATCAAAGAGCGACGTATCAGAGACGATCTGGTCGTCAACACCACGTACCCACAACACGGGTATCTTAGGCGTGATGGAAGCAAAATTTGCCTGGTTCATATATTTGGGTGATAGGGCATTGTTTACGCCCTGTGTACCCGGTGCGACATTAGGCCAGTTCGTAGAAGGCACCGCGTCACCAGGATAGTTACCAGGTGTAATTTTTGTCGAGAGCAGACTTGTGAGATACAGTTCTTCGCGATCAGGTGATGCATGGAAAGGTGGCTTGAAATAGAACGTGTTCATCACTGTACGTGGTGAGTTTTGTTCGTTACCTCGATCAGCTTGCGCGATACGCTGCGCGAAATCAGGATTTGCAGTGCCGCCGCCACTTCCCGCGAAATCTGGAAATGTCGGTGTTCCTTCGGCACCTTTGGTCCCACCAAAGCCGAACGGAGACCCTGGAGCTTGTAATATGAGCGTACGTACAGTGTGTGGATAATCTATCGCATATTGCATAGCAATGTTTCCACCAAGCGACCAGCCTAGAAGATGGAATGTATCGAGACCAAGGGCCTGCACAAAGGAAGAGATGTCGTCTGCGAAGTCGCGTATCCCTCGTGTAGCGTCTACAGGCAGAGTTTCACTATCACCATAGCCTCTCATGTCTGGAGCAAAGACGGTGTAGTGTGCTGTGTTACTTAGTGCGAGCATAAAATCCTGGAAAAAGAGTGACGAAGAACAATTTCCATGAATGAGGAGCAGAGGAATGTTCCCTGTTCCAGCTTTCAAATATGCCACATGCAGACGCTGTGTCTGAACCGTGTGTTGTGTGATACCATCTACAATTAAGGATGTTGTATCCATATTCTAAAAACCTCCTTGACGTTATTATTTTCCACAATTATTGTATCACCTCTGCATGAGTTAAATACTGAATGTTCTGCTGACGAATTGAAGTAGAGGTTTTGTATATTTTAGGAAGGGCGAATGAATTGCGAAAAGCCATAAATCTGAATAAAGGCTTGCTACGTGCCTTCGCCTCACTGCATCAGCGCAATTTTCGTCTTTTCTGGTTCGGCCAAATGATCTCATGGATTGGTACCTGGATGCAAAACATCGGACAAGCGTGGCTGGTGCTGGAATTGACTCATAGTGCTTTACAGGTTGGCTTAGTGGGCGCACTCCAATTTATGCCTGTCCTGGTTCTTTCGCTCTTAAGTGGAGTTTTTGCAGATCGCTGGCCCAAACGACGTATTTTGTTTTTTACCCAATCGGTTGCTATGCTTCAGTCTTTGCTTCTATGGCTACTGGTCGCGACTGGCACTGTACAACTCTGGCATCTCTATCTCTTGTCTATCTTACTTGGACTCACGAATAGCTTAACGATGCCTACAAGTCAAGCATTTGTCGTCGAACTGGTTGGACGTGAGAACTTACCTAACGCTGTTGGTTTGAACTCTTCGCTCACAAACTTGACTCGCATTATAGGTCCTGCTATTGGGGGCTTCATCATTGCCGCGAGTGGTGTAACATTACTCTTTTTGCTCAATACACTCAGCTTTCTTGCGGTACTTGTTGCCCTGACACTAATTGACAAGAAATCCTTATACATCCAGACACTTCAACCAGTAACCACTGGCGAGCGTCAGAGTACCTGGCACAGTCTTCTTGAAGGTTTAGCGTATGTTTGGGAAACACCAGTGATTTTGCTGGCAGTTGTGGTGTGTGGCTTTGTTTTACTCTTTGGCTCAAACTTCGATGTCTTTCTACCCCTCTTCGCTACCAATGTGCTAAGTGTTGGCGCAACAGGCTTTGGTATGCTTTCCGCGACAATCGGCGTTGGCTCATTGCTCTCATCATTATGGTTAGCATGGAGCAATCAGAAACCGACAATTTTTCGTGTGCTTATCAGTGCATCGGTCTTCGGCGTGTTAGAAGTACTTTTTGTACTCTCGCGCATTTACCTTCTGTCATTAGGACTTATTGCTTCTGTTGGCTTTGCTGAGATTGCTTTTGCTGCTCTTGCTGTTACTACCATCCAGACCGTTGTCCCAGATCGTTTACGTGGGCGCGTCATGAGCGTGACTGTCCTCTTTTTTAGTGGAAGCGTTCCACCAGGTTATCTATTGGCTGGTTGGCTATCGACTCTGTATGGTGCATCTCATGCTATGCTTATTTGTGCCCTTCTTAGCTTGATGATTGTAGGAATTGGATGGGTATGGTGGCTGCAAGTAGAAAATAAGGTTGTGGAATAAAAAATATTTTGTAGCATTTGCACTTTAATGCAACATGTGATATATTTATTATACCCCTACCCAGGGGGTCAATAGTGAAAGAAGAACAATTATGCAAGCTGACAAACAAGATGTGCTCAAACGCTTGAAATATATCGAAGGACACCTCAATGGCATTCGTAAAATGATCGAAGAGGACAAATATTGTGTTGATATTCTTCATCAAACGCATGCGGTACGCAAGGCCATTGAAAAGTTAGAAGGACTGCTCGTGGAAAACCACCTGCATACATGCGTACCAGCAGGCATCTCTGAGGGAAGAGGGGAAGCTGTTATCGAGGAACTTGTTCAACTTTATAACTTAGCTGGCAATCGTTAAGATATATTGACTGGCCTTCCTCTCATATGATAGTAGATTGATAGTAGATATAGACTTCACATTTCCCTTTCTTCCATTTGCATTTTTGAGTATCCTGTGTTATATTCTATTTGTACCCCTACCCAGGGGGTATGGAAATAAAATAGGGTTATAGATTTTGTAGAATAGCAGCATTTTAGATAAAGGAAAAAGCACATGACAAACCTACAAGAGATTACACTTTCCGTGCCTGATGTGAGTTGCGAGCACTGCGTCAAGACCATTAATAAAGCATTGGAAGTGCTTCCAGGCGTCGAGGCCGTAGAAACCGATATCCCTACGAAGAGTGTTCACTTTCGCTATGATCCCAATCAAGTTTCGATGCAGAAGATTGAGAATGTACTGGACGACGAAGGATACACCGTTTCAAAAGAAGCCACACCTGCTCCGCGAACGAGCGGAAAGCCACTTAACCTTCTTTAGAAAATGAGTAGAGAGAACTTTGATGGTAACGCAATCTAAACATACAACTGAACAATATCTTAAAGTTCCTCAAGAGCAAGTACAGGCAGATAGTCAGATAACGTTCGCCCTTGAGGGCATGACATGCGCCTCTTGCGCCATGCGCATTGAAAAGGGTCTCAAGAAGGTGCCTGGGGTTGTAGATGCCCAGGTCAATCTTGCCACAGAGCGAGGGACTGTTACTTACGATGCTGGACAGACGGGACCTGAGCAGATGATGCAGAAGGTCGAAGCGGTTGGCTATACAGCAATTCCTATTGAGTCACGACTCCCTTCACGCACAGCACCCATGGCAACAGATAGTACGGCCGCCTCAGATAGTGTATCTTCGAGCGTTCAACAAGAGAATGAGCGGAACCAGCGCAAAGCCACGGAAATTGTGCGTAAGCGCAATCTTTTGATGCTGGGAATAGGGCTCTCGATCCCTGTTGTACTTTTAAGCATGTTCTTCATGGATAGTTTTCCAGGCGAAAATATCCTGTTGCTCGTGCTCACGACGCCTATTTGGGCTATCGTTGGGTGGGAGTTTCATCGAGGAGCTATTAAAACACTACGTCATGTCAGCGCAAACATGGATACCCTGGTTTCACTTGGTTCGACGGCAGCGTATTTGCTTAGTGTAGTGGCGACCTTTTTTCCACGTGTAATTGGAGAAACAACCTTCTATGACACAACTGCGTTAATTGTGACGCTAATCTTCCTTGGCAAATATCTTGAGGCACGTGCTACAGGGCAAACCAACGATGCCATCAAGAAATTGATGGGTCTACAAGCTCGTACTGCTCACGTCATGCGAGCCAGACAAGAAATCGAACTACCGATTGAACAGGTACAGGTTAGTGACGAACTGATCGTTCGGCCAGGTGAAAAGATTCCGGTCGATGGAAAAGTTCTTTCTGGCCATTCCGCTGTTGATGAGTCGATGATAACGGGTGAAAGCATTGCAGTTGAAAAAACTAATGGTGATGCGCTCATTGGGGCAACGGTAAACCAACACGGTTTGTTACGTATGCAAGCCACCAAGGTGGGTGCTGATACCGTCTTAGCAAGCATCGTACGTATGGTTGAACGGGCACAGGGGTCTAAAGCTCCTATTCAGCGTCTCGCCGATACCATTTCAGGCATTTTTGTTCCGGTTGTATTAGTCATTGCCTCGTTAACCTTCATTGCATGGGCTATTCTTACGAACGTCTCCCATATCGGAATCCAGAACGCAAGTATGATGAGCGGTGCTTCGAGTAATCCATGGATTACCGCGATTGTGGCCGCTGTTGCGGTTCTTGTTGTTGCCTGCCCATGTGCGCTTGGACTTGCCACGCCGACTGCGATTATGGTGGGAACTGGCAAGGGTGCAGAGCAAGGCATACTCATCAAGGGTGGTGAAAGCTTAGAGCGTGTGCAAGCCGTTCGTGCCGTGTTGCTTGATAAAACTGGCACCATCACAAAAGGTAAACCAGTCCTGACCGATGTGATCGTCACTGGAAGTATCTCGTCCGACGACATGCTGCGCTTGACAGCCGAGGCAGAACAAGGCTCTGAACATCCGCTTGCAATGGCCATCGTTGAAGGCGCGAAAGCGCGTAGCCTGACTGTAAATGCATATCCCGAGCATTTTACGGCTCTCGCTGGACGTGGTTTGGAAGCGAAAGTAGAAGGTCGTACTATACTGATCGGGACGCGAACACTGCTTCATGAGCGTTCTATCAACTTTAGTGCTGTAGAAGAGCAATTGAGTGCACTGGAAGAGCGTGGCAAAACAGCCATGCTAATCGCGCTCGATGGCGAACTTGCAGGAGTGGTTGCGGTCGCTGATACGGTCAAGGTCGGGTCAGCCGAAGCAATTCAGCAATTGCATACACAGGGTATCGCTGTATGGATGATAACAGGTGATAACCGCCGTACCGCGCTCGCGATTGCCTCACAGGTAGGCATTGCGCCTGAGCATGTGCTGGCAGAGGTGTTGCCAGAAGACAAGGCGGATCAGGTCAAGCATTTACAGGACCAGGGACTGGTCGTGGCATTTGCTGGTGATGGTATCAACGATGCCCCTGCACTGGTGCAAGCTGATGCAGGTATCGCGATGGGAACAGGTACTGATGTAGCAATTGAGGCATCCGACATTACGCTTGTCAAGGGAAACTTGAAGAGCATTGCGACCGCATTAGCCCTTTCGCGTGCGACATTGCGTACCATCAAGCAAAATCTCTTCTGGGCTTTTGCTTATAATGTAGTTTTAATTCCTATAGCCGTATTGTCACCTTTAATTCCTGTGTTACGAGAGAATGCACCGATCTTTGCGGCTGCTGCAATGGCTCTTTCCTCTGTTACTGTTGTAAGCAACTCGTTGCGGTTACGTCGCTTTGTCCGCTAGAGCATAGACAAGATCAAGAAAGCCAAGACAAACTTATACTAGCTTGTCTTGGCTTTCTTGATCTTCTGTTCTATAAGGTCAGCAGAATATTACTACATAGTATGAGCTAAGTGAGCGAGAATTTCATGGTTGGTAGATAGCCACTCAAAGAAACGGAGTGTTTCTTCTGGCGTCATACTTACATTTGAACCTGTTACTTGACCAACTGGATGACCATAGACATGCAAAGAACCATTTTCAAGCCATGCATTGTATGGCCCAATATGCGTTCTATCTGTCTCTGACTTCGTTTCACGAGAAAAAGATTTCATCTCCATACGTCCAGCTCCTTTGCGGGATGTAAAACACTGACACTATCAAATTTTCGCCGTACTTGTTGTACTGCTCTTATCATAGCAGAGAATACGTAGTTTGTAAAGGTAACTTTGGGTAGATTGCCTAAATAGGCAGATATGATTTTAGGCATTATGCACATACACAACTGAAAGAAAGTGTGCATTTTCGCGTCAAGCTCAATTATGCAGGATAAGACGGTGGTGCATCTTCTTTTCTACTTCCCCAACTTGTTGCGTTTTTCCCTAGCGAATACACAAGTGTTGCGCCTTGCTTTATCGTGCTCAATGCAAACCATAACTTTGTTGTTGGTTGACCGTTCACAAGAAGTTGTTGTACATATGGCGTTGTATCTGAAGCTGAAGGAGCTGTAATGGAAAGTGTATGACCTCCTGCGAGATGAACTTTGATAGAAGAGAAGAGTGGGCTACTGAGAACAAAACCGCCTATTCCAGGAATTTCGGGGTAGAGGCCAATGGCGGAGAAGACATACCATGCAGACATGGAGCCACCATCATCATTTCCTGGCAAGCCTCCCGGGGTTGCGTGAAAAAGTTCCATCTGAATAGCTCGTACGACGCGCTGTGTGTGCGCAGGAGCACCCGCAAAATCATATTCCCACGGCACCTCAAAGCATGGTTCGTTTCCCATAAACGCATATTGGCTATTCGGTCCAGCATTGAGCTGCGTAAAGAAGCTATCAAGCCGTGAGATTGCACTTGCATTCCCGCCCAACTTGTCAAACAACGTTCGTATATTAAACGGAACCAACCAGCTATATTGTGCAGCATCTCCCTCTGTGAAGCCGTTTTGACTGGTAGGAACAAAGCCTGTGGACCAATCGCCATTACGGGTGCGAGGCTGAACATAACCACTGGCACTGTTGAAGACGTGTTGCCAGTTGTTTGAACGCTGGCGATAGATGGAGGCTAGCTTTGTATCTCCTATTGCTTGCGCAAAGGTGGATATCCCAAAGTCATCGCTACTATATTCCTCTGTAATAGCCAAAGAGTTTTGTGAGGTGTTTGATGCGACATAGCCTAAGTGAAGATAGTCAGCAAGCCCTTCACGAATCTTGGCCTGCCCTGCTTTCATTGCCATAAGTGCGCCTTGTGTATCGAAGCCGTTCGCACCAAAAGCATATGCCTGCGCGATCAGCATCGAGCCATCGTCGCCGTTCATGCCATGCGAGTCCGCGTTTACCTGTTCCCAACGTGGCAGGTGTCCATCTCCCTGCTCAGCGTCCGTCACCAACGATTGAGCAATATCGCTTGTTTCTGTGGGTGCTAATAATGCACGTAGCTGTATGAGTGAGCGATACTGGTCCCATCCGGCAATATTTTCGTACTGGGCATGGCCCTGTGTAACAACATGAATGTGTGTATCGAAACCGAGATACTGGCCATTCACATCGTTAAAAATATTTGGATGTAAGAAGGTGTGGTACAGTGCCGTATAAAAAACGTGTTTCTCCTCCTCGGTTCCACCCTGTACCTCGATGCTCTTCAATCGCGCATTCCATGCTGCGTCTGCCGCTGAGCGTTGTGTCGCAAAGTCCGCGTTCCCATTCTCACTTGTGTTATTGAGTACTGCATTTGTTATGCTGACAAACGAAATGCCGACCTTTACATGCACAACCTGTTGCCGGGTCGTATCAAAAGTAACGAAGGCACCCGAATGTGGACTACTGCTTTCAGCAGAACCTGGGGAAACTGTTGTTGTATTCCACGTGCCGAACGAGCGAAACGGCTGATCGAATTGCGCCGCGAAATAGAGTGTATAGTGACTGCTTCCACAACCAATTGTACTCGTCGCGGAACCTGTAACCGCATTATTCTTGCTATCAATGTGTACGCTAGAAGCTGAATTGCCATTGATACTACCGCCAGCATTGATCAGCATCGTTGAGTTTGTAGAAGTTGGGTAGGTGAATTGTCCATAGCCCGCGTGCGGAGTAACGGTCAGTTCCGCATCCACATTAGGTGTGTCGAGATGTACACCATAATAGCCCGGATGAGCATGTTCATTTTGATGCGAGAAATGTGATGCGAAGGTTGCGGGACTCGCAGCGGGTGACGTAGTAACAGAGCCTACATAGGGTAGAAAAGGGATATCTTGATAAACATGGCAGCCACGCCCACTAAAATGTGTCAGGCTGAACCCATTGATGTTTGTATCAGGATAATAGTATCCACCTGGTAGGTTGGAAGGGGTATCTGGACTCCACTGTACCATACCCATCGGATATGTCGCGCCGGGAAAGGTATCACCACTATTGCCACCGAAACCAAAATGTGAGCCGCCCGCACCTGTCCCAATAAACGGGTTTACATATTGTGTAAGTGACGATGTGCTGGCATCTTTCGGTTTTGCAGTAGAAGGACCCTGCTCCATACACGCACTAGCCGTAAGCAGCACGAGAAGTAATGGAATAAGCTGTTTCGAAGATAGATGCTTGTTCATCACGTTTTTCTTTATGTTACTATCAACTTTAGTAGAACCTCTACGGCCAGGGATATCGTATCATATACATAGATTGAGCACACATGGTCTGTAGGGACCGATTGATCGCGTCCTCGGGGTGGGGTTGGGGGGAACGCGCCTGGGAAGAGTCGCGTTGCCGCCACGTTGCCCCTCCCGCGCCCCACCCCGAGGACGCGATCAATCGGTCCCTGCAGACCACGTATCACACTAATGGAGCAATTAACATGTCTACTGTAGAGCACATCCTGGCAGCTCAAAACATAGTGGGAGAAGGTCCTGTCTGGAACGGAAAAGAACAAGCCCTGTACTGGGTTGATATTCAAGGACATACCATTCATCGGTTACAACCAGAGACAGGGGAGCATCACGCTTTCGAGGTTGGCGTTGCCGTTGGTGTCCTGGCATTTCGGCAAACAGGCGGTCTTGTGCTCGCCACAAAAAACGGGTTTGCCCTGTGGGATACACAAACTCAAAGAGTACATATCCTGGTAAATCCGGAGTTGGACCAGACACATAAACGCTTTAACGATGGTGCGGTTGACTGCAAAGGACGCTTTTGGGCCGCGACAATGAATGAGGAGGAAGAGAAGCAAAAACCCGAAGGTGTTTTGTATCGTCTCGACCCTGATGGCACGGTTCATGTCATGGATACAGGCTTCATCATTCCCAATGGTATGGGATGGAGTCCCGATAACACGCGTATGTATGTTACAGATAGCCCTAAACACATCATCTACATGTACGACTTTGACCTACAAACTGGAGCCATTGAGCATCGCAGGACATTTGTATATACGCCGGAAGAGCAAGGTGTGCCCGATGGTCTAACAGTCGATAGCGAAGGCTATGTCTGGAGTGCCTACTGGGGCGGCGCGAAACTTGTACGCTACGATCCTCACGGGAAAGCTGAGCGCGTCATCAATGTGCCCGTACCACAGCCTTCAAGTTGTGTTTTCGGTGGAAAAAACCTGGACGAACTCTACATCACCTCAGCTCGGAAAGGACTCAGCGACGAACAGATAAAAGCCTACCCGCTTTCAGGCGATCTATTTCGTCTAAAGACAGATATCAAAGGACTTGAGAAGTTTTTGTTTGCAGGGTAACTATAAAACTATGCTCTTTGACCTGTAATGTTCACGAGCCATGCCACGCCAAACTTGTCAACGAGCATACCGAATGTATCGCCCCATACTGCTTTCTGAAGAGGCATTGTTGCTTTACCACCATCTAAAAGCTTCTCGTAATAGGAACGTAACTCCGCTTCATTGTCACCAGTGAGTGACATGGTAAAGTTTGTTCCAGTGCGATATTCCATGCGGCTTGGGGTATCGGAAGCCATAAAAGTGATGCCATTATCGGCTTCCAGCATCGAGTGCATAATCAGGTTGTCTTCGCTTGCATCTTGAGAAGCGTGAAAGTCTTCGAAGGTATTAATGGTCAGTTTGCCTCCAAAGACCGTTTTGTAAAATTCCATGGCTTCGCGAGTATTATTATTAAAGCTAATATATGGGTTAAGAGTGGTTTGCATAGTTCCTCCTGTTTGGTGATTTACTTACATTCGAAAATTACTCTTCATTATATAATATAAACTGTTCCATTTTGGGTAAATGTTGTATAGAAGAAAAACGAGTGCCTTACATCAGCGGAGAAACTATTTATTTTTTGTATCTCTTCGCGATGAAGATGTTAATAGCTACGTTTATGCCAATGATAACCAGATACACAGTTGGCAAGCTTTGTATATTGGCACTTAATTGTGGGTCTCCTGGCGAACTGTCACCCACATTAAAAAAGGCTCCAGATACATAGATCATAAAAGTTGCAGCCATTACGAGAGCTAAAGAGATATAGGCTATCAAAAGTCGTGCCTTCAATGCATCTTCTCTGCTTAAGTTGTGTGGATGGACTTTTTGTCCAGATGTTGCCGTAGAGTGCTGAAAAAAGTCAGCTCTTTCTTCGCGTTTGACGCCTTTATAGTTCATTTCTTGTTGAGACATGAGCAAGTGTCCTTTCTTCCTTTTAGAGATAGAATAGTGGTACTCAAGCTACGAAGGTGTAACAGAAAAGTTGTAGTAATGTTGGTCGAAAAAGAATGGTTAAAAAATGAAAGTTGAAGTGTTCTTCAGATAGTATAGTAGGTTGTGTGTAAAAGAAAGGTCTGGTATCCTGAACTGGAAAACAGTTCAACGCCACCAGGAGGATACCGATGACTCACACAAATAACAGTATCGAAGATGTACTCGGAAGTCAAGAAGTCTTTGAACAGATGGTGAAAGAGCGACTTCGACACGCAGTACGTGCAGCACTTATGAATATCTTGGAGGAAGAAGTAACTGCTTTTATTGGAGCCAAGCCCTATGAGCGAAACGAAGAGCGTCAAGATCATCGCAACGGATATTATCACCGTGATGCGGGAAACGACGGTGGGTCATATTGAGGACCTCCCGATTCCACGCACACGTGGAGGACATCAGACGCAGGTGTTTGAGCGGTATCATCGTCGGCGAGACGAACTCGATGGGGCCATTGGAGAAATGTTTGTGCGCATGAGTCAGTACGGCGAAAGTTGGTGAGGTGATTGAAACGCTGACAGGCTCCCATCCTAGTGCTTCAACCGTCTCCCGTGTTTTTCACACATTGGAGTCGGAATACGAGCAGTGGAAACACCGCTCACTTGCAGAACAGTATGCGTATGCCTTTGCCGATGGCACGTACTTCACCGTGATTTACAACGGGCAAGGCTGTAAAATGCCTATTCTGGCGGTAGTTGGAATTACGAAAGAAGGCACACGAGAAGTCTTGGGCTTTCGGGTGGGAGACCGAGAGAACCAAGCAGCCTGGGAAGACCTCTTAGACGATTTGAAAGAACGAGGAGTCAAAGAGATTGGACTGTGGGTAAGTGATGGCAATCAGAGTATGCTCAACGCCATCGGTCTCAAATTTGCAACGTCTCAGAGACAACGCTGTGTCATCCACAAAATGGAGAATGTGCTCTCGTATGTGCCTCAGAAGCAGCGTGAGCAGGTGGAGCCAGAGCTAAAAGCGTTGTTCTACCAGAAAAGTCGGCAGGAGGCAGATCAGGCGGTGGCAGCATTCGTCGAAAAATATCAACGCATCTATCCAACGGCGATTGCCTGCTTGCAGCGAGACTTGGAAGCGTGCTTGACCTTTTACGCATTCCCTAAGGAGCACTGGAAAACGATACGGACCACTAATGTGATTGAGCGGCTCTTTGGGGAAGTCAAACGTCGCTCCCACAAAATGGCAGCGGCGTTTCGCAATGAAGGAAGTTGTGTCTTGCTCTTCTATGCTGTCATTCGGAGTTTGAAATTCAACAACTTGACGATGCCAGTTCCATCGCAAGCTCAGCCAGACACTGAACTTTTACACACGACTTGACATACTATCGTTCTAATAGAGTTTGTCATAGTCAGCGTGACTTCTCATCCAATACCACACAGTAGTATCAGCTTTCCATATGCTAAATGTACGATACCTTCTACCTGCACAGTGAGCACTTGGCACGCAGTCAAACGGAATGGCGCAGAGCAGGTACTACGCGCCATTCTATTTACATCCATCTTTCCTCTACTTGTTGTACTTGTAAGGTCTCAACTTATCTGGTTGTGCAGCGTAAAGTGTGGTGTATCCGCAAGAGAGACATGTAAGAGCGTCAAGAGTAGAACTGCCTGAATCCACTAAAAAGCCATATTCGCTGTGTGATTGTACAAGTTTGATTTCGCTGTTTGGGTACTGTTTATTGTACTTGACAAAGGTACGCTCTCCTCCACATTCAGGACATAGCTTTGGAATAGGTCGTTGTCTCTGCTCGTTCATTTGTTTTTCTCTATTCTTGGTCTGGTATCAAATTACTTGGTTGCTTGGCATATATGGCTGTGTATCCGCAATTAATGCAGGCAAGAGCATTTAAGTAGGACTGGTTTGACTTGCTACTAAATAGGCTTGTCTTCCTTTTTAATTGAGTTACCTGTATCAAGTTTCCTGGTGCGATAGTACTTATGCTTACCTGTACACGTTGCCCTCCACATTCAGGGCAAGGTCTTAGGCTAGGGTCGTGCGGTTGCTCGTCCATTTGTTTTTCATCTCTCATCATTTCAAAAGTTTCCTCAACTTCTGTGGGTTGGCTGCAAACAATTGCGTGTATCCGCAGTAAGTACACGCAAGCGCGTTGAGTGGGACACCGAAAAAGTTTCCAGTCACCAATCTCATGTTTACACTACATGATGTTTCTACCCGTTCTCCTCCGCAAATAGAACAGGGTATTGGTCTTTGTGTTTGTGTCGCTTCGTTCATGTTCTCCCTCGTTTTCTGTGTTGTCTTACTACATTGTAGGACGTTTAAGGAAGGAACTGAAATAATGTCAATCAATTTGGTTGGCTATGGGGTTGATACGCTGATACTCAAAGTGCGTTACTCTAATTCAGTGGAAGGTCGTGTCGAGTTTGGCCAAAATGTTTTTCCATATCTTTGTTTTCGTTATGTGTTACCAAGTATGCAGCAAGACGTAATTAGTAAGATGAATGATGCTCTGAATGAGTAAATGTGTCAATTGGGGTAAGTTTTGTCGTAAGTTGGTTTTTTCATAGAAATGAAAACGTCTCAAGTGGCTTGTAGCCTTGCTTGAGACGTTAGTATGGCTGGGGATAGGTGCCGACAGAGGGATTCGAACCCTCAATCCTCTCAGAACTTGTTTTTGAGACAAGCGCGTATACCGTTCCGCCATGTCGGCTAATGCATGGGTGTATAATATAGTATCGGCATGGGAAAGTCAAGAACTTTTTGTCGCCCTTTTCTCTCTCCTGTTTTACTCACTTATGACACTTCGACCTTTACCTGGTCGAATACGCCGATGTTGCGGAACTTTTGATAGCGTTGCTCTAACATGTCCTCTGTAGACATCTTTTTTAGCTCGTCGAGATGTGCGAGCAGTGCAGTCTTGACATTTTCCGCAGCTTGCCGATGGTCACGGTGTGCTCCACCCAATGGTTCAGGAATGAGGTCGTCTATCAGATGAATGGCTTTCAGTTCTTTTGCGCTGATACGCATAGACTCCGCCATTTGTGGTGCAAATGCGGTGTCTCGGTAGAGGATAGAGGCAGCGGCTTCTGGTGCAGCTACGCTATACGTGGTGTGCTCCAGCATCAAGATACGGTCCGCAATGCTGATCGCTAATGCACCACCACTCCCACCTTCGCCGATAACAATCGCAAGAATGGGTGTTTTCAGACGCGCCATAAGAAGCAGATTTTCTGCAATAGAGTTGGACTGACCGCGCTCCTCATCCCCTACTGTAATGGATGCACCAGAGGTATCAATCAACGAAACGATGGGTATACCAAATTTCTCCGCTTGCTCCATAATGCGATGTGCCTTCCTATAGCCTTCTGGATGGGGCATGCCAGAGTTGCGGAAAATCTTCTCTTTGGTATCGCGTCCCTTTTGGTGACATACAAGCATCACGGTTTGACCATCAAGCGATGCTGGACCAGCCATAATCGCGGCATCGTCGGCAAACGCGCGGTCCCCGTGTAGCTCGAAGAAATCATCGAAGATAAGCTTTATATAGTCGGCGGAGTAAGGACGGTCTTTATGGCGTGCAACGAGTGCTGTTTGCCAAGAGGAAAGATTTTTATAAATTTCCCCGGTACGCTGCCGTAGTTCTCGCTCCAATTCGTGCAACTGGACCTGCTCGTCTGCCTTGAGACGATCCCCTTTGCGCTGCAAGCCTGCAATTCTTTTCTCTAACTCTGCAAGCGGCTTCTCAAACTCAAGATCGTAAGCCATCCTATTCCCCTCATTACAATTTAACATAACACAGTTTTAAATGACGGACGCTCACCAGGGACTACCCTACTTGTAACACGGCGTGCTTATAAAGAATACAGTTGCAAGAGGCGATTGAGCGTTTGTCGCAAATCTTTCCTATGCACAACCGCATTGATCATACCATGTTGTAATACAAAATCGGCACTCGCGGTCCCTTCAGGAAGTTTCACATGCATGAAGCCTTCGATTACACGTGGACCCGCGAAGCAGACAAGTGCGCCCGGTTCAGCCAGAATGACATCGCCCAACATGGCAAAACTGGCCGTCACACCGCCCGTTGTCGGGTCGGTCAAGAGGCTGAAGTAGGGCAGTTTCGCCTCTTTGAGCTTCGCTAACGCACTTGAAGTCTTCGCCATTTGCATAAGTGAATATAGACCCTCTTGCATACGAGCACCGCCGGAGGTCGCGGCAATAAGCACAGGGATATGTCGTTCCATGCCTAATTCGATCGCGCGTGTGATCTTTTCTCCAACGGCTGAACTCATACTGCCACCGATAAAATTGAAATCCATGATGGCTAGCGCGAGTGGCTTTGTCTCGATAGTGGCATGGCCTGTAACGACACCTTCGTTTAGTCCGGTCTTCTGGCGTTCCTCTTCGACTTTGCTAGGATAGGATTGAGAGCGAACCGAGAATTTGAGTGGGTCAGCAGAAATAATATCCGCATCGGTCTCGACAAAGCTTTCCGGGTCTACCAGTAATTCGATGCGTTCGTATGCAGTGAGCTTAAAGTGGTAGCCACAGCGTGTGCATACCTTGAGATTTTTTTCCCAGTCACGCCCATACAAGATTTCTTTGCATTTTGGGCACTTTACTGCTAGATTGCCCGGCAGATTTTGCTTTGAGCCAGTTGTAGACGTACCTTGCCCGGTAGAGGGAACAGCGGCTTCTTTGACCATCCGAAACCTCCTTGTTACTCTTCGTCGAAGAGCGCATTGACAAAACTCTTTGGATCGAAGGGAGCCAGGTCTTCAATCTTTTCACCTGTCCCAATAAACTTAATTGGTACCCCAAGGTCGTCAGCAACTGCGAAGGCGAAGCCACCTTTTGCAGTGCCATCCAGTTTCGTGATGATAACCCCTGTAAGACCGATATCCGCGGCAAACTGACGTGCTTGCAGTAGGGCATTCTGTCCTGTTGTTGCGTCAATGACCATGAGCAATTCGTGAGGACCGTCGGGAACGAATTTCTGAATAATCTTATTTAGTTTCTTCAGCTCTTCCATCAAGTTATACTTCGTGTGGAGTCTGCCCGCCGTATCCACAATCAAAACATCGCTCCCACGAGTACGCGCTGCCTGGATTGCATCATACACCACAGCACCTGCGTCTGAGCCGGGATTTTGCCGAATAACGGGTACCTCGATGCGCTCCCCCACTCTTCGAGTTGGTCAATCGCGGCGGCACGGAATGTATCACCGGCAGCCAGTATCACTTTACGGCCTTCGCGTGTAAGACGATAGGCCATTTTCGCGATACTGGTGGTTTTGCCAGAGCCATTGACGCCAATCACAAGAATAACGGTGAGTGGTGATTGCTTAGAAAAACGCAGTGATGTTGGTTTGCCGAGGAGTAGCGTCATTTCTTCACGAAGTGCTCGCTTGAGTTGTGCTCCAGTTTGTAT
>CAWBSZ010000002.1:0-374435 GCA_963791655.1 uncultured Chloroflexia bacterium
AACATGGCATTCGCATCATCGGTAGCAACTGCATGGGCTTGTATATTCAACGCTCTCGCATCAATACATTAGGTATGGTATTTCCGCTTCCGGTTGGTCCCATTGGTCTTGTCTCGCAAAGCGGCAATCTTGGCATGTATTTCTACGCTCAAGCGCATTTAGATGGACTTGGCTTTACGACATTCATTAGCATAGGAAACGCAGCTGATGTCACGTTCCCTGAATGTATGCAGTACCTCGCGCGTGATCCTGAGACAAAGGTGATCGCAGGCTATGTCGAGGCTGTACAGGCAGAAACACTGCGTCAGGTCACGCAAAACATGCTCGAACAAGGGAACTATAAGCCTACGGTTATCTTACTTAGTGGTGCGACAGAGGTCGGGGTTCGTGCCGCCCTTGCCCATACTGGCTCAATCGCGCAGGTACGTCCAGATGACGATACGAGCCTACTCGGAAGCGGTGTGGTACGCGTTTTGCGCTCTGACGAACTATTTCCTGTCGCACAGGCACTCGCGCTTCAGCCACCCACACCGCAAGGGAAAAATCGTATCGCAATTGTTAGCGATGGTGGCGGAAGCGGTGTTGCAAGTGGTGATGCTGTTATACGCGCAGGCATGCAGGTACCTATTCTAAAAGCTGAAACGCAACAGGCATTAAGAGAGCTTATGCCAGCACGCGCCACAGCCACAAACCCCATTGATGTTGCAGGAGCAGCCGACGAAGACCCTTTATCTTTTGCACACTTGACAGAGATATGCCTTAAAGATGATGATATTGATGGTGTCATCATTACCGGACTCTTTGGTGGCTATCGCTGGTTGCTTTCCGAAGACTTTGGACCACGCGAAGAGGCTGCCGCACACAAGTTGGGAGAGCTTGTACGACACTACAAAAAGCCTGTTCTTGTGCAAACCATATATGCACGACATGACATACCCGCACTTCACATTTTACAGGAAGAGGGTATTCCCTACTACGAGTCTGTGGAAACTACCAGCCGTGCGATGGCAGCACTTGTAGAAATTGGGCAATTCTTGACAAAGCATTCCTGAGATAGAAAGTGAGACTGCAACAAGTGGATCCGACACCCAGTATACAAATTGTGCTTGGACTCCTTGTTGCAGTTGGTGTCCTTGTCGTTATCGCCCGTCGCATCAATATACCCTACCCCATTCTTCTTGTCATCGGCGGCCTACTGCTTGGTCTCGTCCCAGGACTACCAACAATCGAGTTGAGACCTGAACTGGTCCTTTTGCTATTCCTACCTCCACTCCTATACTGGGAGTCTTTAAACACGTCATTGCGCGACTTTCGTGATAACCTGCGTTCAATTTCCTTACTTGCAATTGGCCTTGTCATTACCACAACATGTACAGTCGCAACCATTGCACATACATTTGTAGGTCTTCCATGGCCAACCGCATTTGTGTTGGGTGCGATAGTATCACCGACAGATACAGTCGCAGCTTCCACTATTGCTCAACGCCTTACACTCCCGAGACGCTTGACTACAGTCTTGAGTGATGAAAGCATTGTGAATGATGCAACTGCCCTTGTCATCTATGCATCAGCTGTTGCAGCAGTCACAGGGGGATCGTTTTCGTTGCTTAACGCTGGCCTTGATTTTTTCAAAGCTGGTCTAGGCGGGATAGTTCTGGGTCTAGCGGTCGGATGGTGCATCGGTCAAATTCGACGCTACTTGCATGATCCTCCTGTTGAAAACACGCTTTCACTCCTGTCAGGCTTTGCCGCGTATATACCAGCGACCGCACTTGGCCTATCAGGTGTACTTGCGGTCCTGGCAATGGGCATATATCTCGGAAGAAAAGGACCAGCACTTGTTTCTTCTCGCACACGGCTTCAAGCTGAACAGGTATGGGAAATCGTTGTGCTCCTACTCAATGGGCTTATCTTCATCCTTATTGGACTTCAACTCAATAGTGTTATCGCGACACTCACAAAGACATCCGTTTCCACGCTTGTTTGGGATGCGGTTGGCATAAGTATTACAGTGATTCTTACACGTCTGATCTGGGTATTTCCAGGCAGCTATATACCACGTTTCTTAAGTCGTCATGTACGAGAAAGAGACCCTAACCCTTCCTGGCAGTCCACTGTAATTGTAGGCTGGACAGGCATGCGTGGCGGCGTTTCGCTGGCGACAGCACTCGCTTTACCACTGGTTATTCATGGTAAGGCGCCATTTCCTGATCGAGACATCATCATATTCCTTACATTCAGTGTTATCCTGTCAACGCTTGTAATTCAGGGTCTTACGCTCCCACAACTCGTGCGTCTATTGAAATTACCAAATGACGATAGCGCGGACCGCGAGGAGGCGAAAGCGAGACTAAAAGCTGCACGAGCTGCTCTGGCTCGATTAAACGAACTCTCAACCGAGGAATGGGTTGAAAAAGAGATGGCAGATGATTTGCATCTCCATTTTTCTGACCAGGATCGACGCTTCACTGCACAATATCATGGTTCGGAAGATGGAGAGAATCAGGAGCAGAAGGCGGCATCATATCAACGTTTGAAAATTGAACTCATAGGTACTGAGCGTCACACAATCATCGAATTACGTAATCAAGGCGTTATCAACGACGAAGTGATGCGCAGAATCCAGCACGATCTCGACCTTGAGGAATTACGGCTCCAACCTTAGTTTGCACAGTAAAGAAGGAGGAAAACATAAATCGGCGAGACAAAATCCGTATGAATGATGACGAGATGCGCGTGTTTCTTGAGGAACAGCGGATAGTACAGCTAGCTACCAATGATCACGATGGATGGCCCCACCTTGTAGCGATGTGGTATGTGTTAATACATGATCAGATAGTTTTCTGGACATATGCCAAGTCACAAAAAACAGCTAACCTGCGCAGAGATACGAAGCTTACCTGTCTTATTGAAGCTGGTGAGCGCTATGAAGAACTACGGGGGGTCCAAATCAAAGGGCAGGCAAGTATAAAGGATGATCGTGAAACTGTCCAGCACATAGGCGAAACCATCTTTGAACGCTACACGGGTCCATTGAATGATCTTACACGCCAAATGGTCGCAGCCCAGGCAGCGAAACGAGTAATAGTCTTTGTGGAACCAAAAGAAGTTGTTTCATGGGATCACCGAAAATTAGATGGGACCTATTGATAAATAATAAGCCAAATTTGTGCTTATAGAGGTCAGCACATCGAACCCTGAAAACGGTACGCTAAGTAGATAGTGCCACTTATTGCCTGACCTACGTATCTCCGTTCTCTTACTTCAAGCAATTAGTGTAAGAGTTACTATAACTTCACTGTTTCGGCGAGGTGTCTTGTAAACGCTTCTTCTCTGGATCAGCAGTATCAAGTCGAGCGCGATTGGAGGAGTCCCGCGATGAGTAGCTTGACCATGCGGCGAGCATCGTAACGAGGGTCGTTGTCAGCACCAATGCAGAGGTTGCCGATGCCATACATTAGTTCAAGGGCATCAATATCGGAGCTAATCTCACTAGCTTCAGCAGCTGCGTCGAGCAACTGAGCGCAAACGGGCACGAGGCGGTCAAGGAAGTAGGCATGCAGCGCGTCGAAGCCGACGCTGTTGGGTTGTAGGACCGCGGCGAGTCCATGCTTCGTGACGAGGAAATCAACGAAGAGGTTAACCCACTGACCGAGGGCCACGTGCGGCGAGCCACCGTTCGCCAGCAGGACCGGACCAGCCTCAGCGCAAGCCTCAACCTGATGGCGGTACACGGCAACAACGAGATCCGCTCGTGTCGGGAAGTGGCGATAAATCGTTCCCATCCCGACGCCCGCCGCAGCCGCGATGTCACGCACTGGTGCCTCAACACCGGTCGTGACAAACACAGCAGCGGCGGCGGAGAGCAACGCTTGCTCGTTGCGCTGCGCATCGGCCCGCTTCTGCCGGGCTGGTTTCTGCTGGGCTGATTGCCACGCTCCCGCGTCAATGGTGGTCATCGCTTTATTACCTCTCAAATATCCGCTTGACAAACGGAACACCGCTCCGTATAATAACAGCATCGGAGCACTGCTCCGCTTTCACATTGTACCATATGATTCTACCTTAAAGGAAGTTCTTTCTATGAATGAAACACACATGGCGATGACGGACGTGACTATGAGTACGCCCACTCCTGTTGTCTCGGTGAAGCCGGTCATGCTCTCAGCTCCGGGCCGTGGTGAGGATCTGCACGTGCGAGTGTCTGCACCTGCGGTTGGACGCGAATTGCCTCTTCTTGTTTTCTCGCACGGCTTTGGCTTGTCGTTGGACAGCTACGGACCTTTGGTTGACTTCTGGACTGCTCATGGCTTCGTGGTCATACAACCCACCCATCTCGACTCGCGGACGCTGAGCCTTCCTCCTGACGATCCTCGTACACCACTGCTCTGGCGTTTCCGAGTTGAGGACATGAAGCGCATCCTCGACCAGCTTGATCTGCTTGAAACGTCCGTTCCCGGCCTCAGTGGGCGCCTGGACAAGAGCCGCATTGTCGCAGTCGGACACTCCTGGGGTGGCCAGACGGCGAGCATGTTGCTGGGCGCGCGAGTCCTCGATCCACAGGGCGGAACGGAAGAGGACATGTCCGACTCGCGGATCAAAGCGGGTGTGCTACTTGCCACGCCTGGCAAGGGTGGAGCTGACCTGACCCCGTTTGCAGCCGAGAACTTCCCATTTATGAAATCCGAGCTTTGCGAACATGACCACGCCAACCCTAGTGGTTGCGGGAGATCGAGATCAGTCCCTCCTGTCCGTTCGGGGGCCGGACTGGTTTACTGACCCGTACTTCTTAAGTCCAGGCAGCAAAAGCCTGCTTACTCTATTCGGGGCAGAACACTCGCTTGGCGGAATCTCCGGGTATAACGTCACGGAAACGACGGACGAGAACCCCGAACGAGTCGCCCTGCTTCAGCAGCTTACGTCGGCGTACCTTCGCAGTGCGCTCTACCCTGAGGATTCCAGCTGGTCGGCAGTACGCACGGCTTTGATGGAAAGCCCTAATCCACTGGGTCGAATTGAATCCAAGTAAAGCTCTCAGAAGCGCACTGCACGCTCCTCATCGGCACCGTGTAGTGCGCTGTGCAGCAGTCTGACGAAAATTTCGTCCAACTCCAAGCTATTTGGGAAACGAAGCGTGAATTTCGCCTGCTTCACGGCTCGCTCATCAAATAGAAGTGTAAATGTAGAAATGCAATGCATAATTTTCTACATTTACAGGGAGCAATCACGACTTACTCGTCTGGCGGCGTTGGTCCAATACCTATACTTGAGTAGTATTGCTCTTCAAGACCTGCTGTAGTTATGCGCTTCTCTTCCGCGAGTACAGCCTGCTGTTGACGCCTGGCGCGTCTCCGCCTAAAAATTCCCTGCGTGTAAAAATACACATTTACGAGGAGACCAAGCACAATAAGGGCACCAACGATGAGTGCTGTCACGAGAAATGCAGTCATGATATATTGTTCCTTTGTCTATAGGACATTTGAATGTCCTTGCTGGCAAAATATAGCTCTGTTATAAGAGACGCAAAAGACTCGTAACTATCAAATGGCAGATTACGTAAAACAGAGTCACTTGTAACAATACACGGTTGAGGTGTTCTTAAAGATGCAAAACATGGTATAAGAACACCTTCCCCTCTACAATACAACTGTTACTTTACGTTTCTTGCCACCACGCAGAAAACTTAATGCAATTTTCTCGCCCATTTGATGACGACGAACGACGCGTTGCAAATCGAGTGGCTCCGTAATTGTCTCTTCATCGGCAGCAATAATCACGTCCTGGCGTTTTAGCTCGGCACGATCAGCAGGACCACTTGAACGGACCTCCAAAATCTCCATTCCAAATTGTTGTAGTAGGTTGAGGCTTTTTTGTACCGTGCTATCGAGTTTGACTCGCATCCCCCCAACGCCTAGTGATACGCCAGCTATCTGCTTTTCACGCTTTTGTGCCGCGATACGTGCCACAACAGTCTTGATAGCATCAAGTGGAACCGAGAAACCAAGTCCTTGCGCCATTGGCATCATCGCCGTTGTAATACCTACAACCCGCCCTCCGCTATCTACAAGAGGACCCCCAGAATTGCCAGGGTTAATGGGGGTATCGGTCTGTATCAGGTTACTCATCTTTGGAATCCCTGGTGCCTCTAAAGTACGCCCAAGCGCACTCACAACACCAGCCGTCACAGTCCAGTTTAAGCCATAAGGGTTGCCCACCGCGAGCACAAGTTGGCCTACCCGTAGAGAATTTCGTCCAAGTTCCGCGACGGGAAGGTGATCTGCTCCAATGCGCAAAACCGCAACATCAACGTTTTTATCACTACCCATGAGGCCAGCATCGAACTTACGTCCATCAGCAAGTGTAACTTGAATACGTTTCGCATGCTCAACAACATGAGCATTGGTGAGGATTTGACCATCTGAGGCAAAAATGAAGCCAGAGCCGAGGCCACCATTAAACTCTGACCCACCACTAGGGCGGCGCGATCGACCACCTTCCCGCTCTATATCTATACGTACAACCGCAGGCCCCACACGCTCCGCTGCGGTCATGACCGCGTTCGAATAAGCGTCTAACGCTTGCGCATCCTTTTCGTATGTACTCATTTTCTTGCATCGTACTTTCTTGTGAAACCTCTTCGGGTGTAGTTGTTTGCGAGGCTACGACTCAATGAGATTGATAGCTATTCTATCATACTTTTAAAGAAAAAGCTATTCTCTTGTAGCTTCTTTTTAAAGCTATATAGGATAGATTTAAGCCTTTTTTGTGCCTAGAGCAGACAAAACTGCAGAAACTAGCGTATCGAGTTTGAAGGGTTTTTCGACAACTGATGCGTGAGGTGCCAATCGGAGAGCACTACTTATTTCGTTTTGATTTGAAGCGGTACATACGATGAGGGGCAGGTTCCGTGTGTGAGCATGAGACTGTAATTGACGTAATACTTCTAAGCCTGTAATTTCGGGTAATTGTAGATCAAGAATAAGTACTTCTATCGGTAAATCGGGATAGTATGAGAAAAGCGAACGCATTTTTCCTTCACTTTTTGCAGGAGAGAGCTTTAATGCGTTTAAACAGGTGCGGGGATGCTCATATATTTCTACCGAATGACCTGAGAATTGTAACATTGTTGCACACAGCTTTGCAATGCGTGCATTATCTTCGAGCAAACCTACTCGCGCCATAACTTCTCTTTTCTTGAATACTCATGCTTTTCCATTCAAATTGTAAGGGCTTAGGGTAATGAATGTCAAGCGAGGTATTTTTATGTACTCCCCTTCTCCTCGACGCATATGAAGAGATGCCGTACAATATGTACATTGAGGCTTTCATGATAAAAAAAAGATGGATATATAGATATGAGTGAAGAATTAGAAAAAAAATACCCTCTAAGCGTTGTACGCTTTGGCATGGGAAAAGAAATACAATTATATGAGGATGAACTTGTCGTGACAGGGCAAGAGGAAGACCAGGAGACACGCGTACATCTTGCCGCGATCAAACAACTGACCCTGATTCCTGGCGATCCAAATCCTGGCAAACTTGTACTGATGGCAGACCTCGACGATGGCAATACGGTGATCCTGGTTGAAGGAATGAGCAATGCTCGCGATTTTCGTGCTATGCTGCCAAAACTGATTGAACTTCAACCCGATATACAACTTGATCCGCCTGATATGGGTGAACAACTGCGGCAAGCCCTGAATACGCGCCGTGCATGGACTCTTACCTGCTATGGCTCATTTCTCCTCGTCTGCGCCTTGCTTTCCGTATTGTACTTTGTTGTAGCCTACATTGGAGCACACCACTAAGAAACGGAGTTTGTGTAGTATGTCCTCACCAGAGCAGCCCATTCTCGTTACACGCATGAGTGACGACCCTCGTGTTCGTGTCTTTCGACGAGTGTTTGCGCCAGGAAGCACAGAGCAGATGGAGGTAGATGCATTCGTAATTGTTACAACACGCTATGTTTTTGTGCTCGATACACTACTTTGTCCAGAGGACATGAGCAGTGTAATGCACGAGGTACGAGACGAACTATCAGGTCGAGAGCTACTGGTTGTGAATAGCCATGCAGACTGGGACCACTGCTGGGGCAATAACTATTTCACGGGAGAGAACGCGGCTCCCATTTTAGCGCATGACCATTGCTTTACACGCCTCAATTCAGAAGAGGAAAAAACAGGGTTGCTAGAATATCAGCAGCGTTATCCATATTTCCAAAATGTAGTCTTAACCCCACCAACACTCACATTTCCTGATCACCTAACGATCTATGGAGGAGACCTGACACTCGAACTCTTTTCAGCTCCCGGTCATCATCCCGATCATATCGCGGCATGGATACCAGAGATTCGTTTGCTCCTGGCATTCGATGCTGCTGAAAAGCCACTCCCGCTTATCGGCAACGCAGAAAGTATCCAGAACATGCGTGATACGCTAGAAAGCTTTGTTGCGTTACAGCCACTACAAGTCCTCTGCGCACATGGGAAGACAACTGATTTAAGCGTAGTGACACAAAACTTACAGTACTTGTATGAAATTGAGCAACGTGGGCGTACATTGCTTGCTACCCATTATCCATCTGAGAAAGAGCTTGAACATGCAGTAGGACTCATTAATTATTCTTTTAAGGATGTTATTGGTGCTTCAAGTAATGTAAGTGATGCGGACCGAGAATTTTATACATGGGCGCATGAGCGAAATATTCGTTACATGTTACAGTGGCTGCAGCGACAAAAGCGTTAATTTCTGGTATACGTGCTGTATGCGATAGATAGGGAGACCGCGAGGGTCTCCCCTACATTTTCGTCTTACGTGTAGGGGAGACCTTTGCGGTCTCCCTGCTGTTCTTCAGGAACGACGGCAGGTCGAAAAAGCGTTTTACGCCGTCTTACGCTGCGCCGCGTCATTAAAACGAGTAGCCCAAAGAACACAAGTATTAGAAATAGTGTTACTATACGGGTTGGATTAATACCATTATCGGTACCAGGGAACAGATACACGTTATTCGCGGCTACATACAACTGCGAGGCATTGTCTGCCCCAATGACAAGGGCATACACCGAAGTGTTCTTAGGAAATCCAGCAGCAACCCCAAGCCAATTTTGTCCGTTGTCGTCACTACGAAATACTCCATAGCGTGTTCCAGCATAGAGCGTGGATGCGTTCGTACTTCTGAAGTCAATCAAAATATGCTGGATGGAAACACCTTGTAACACCTGTCCACTCTCAGTCCAATGGGCACCAGCATCAGTTGAGCGAAAAATACCGTGTTTTGTTCCTGCATAGACAAGCCCTATAGCACCACCCGCACTGGCAGCAGGCTGTATAGAGGTTACACCATCTGTGACATTTAGACCACTATTTAAAGCATTCCAGCTTACACCTTCGTCATCAGAGCGATACACGCCAAGCGATGTTGCTGTCCATAAACGATGCTGTGTGCTATCATATGCCAGTTCGTTGATTGCGATAGTAGGCGGAAGCGTGCCTTTGATTGATTGCCAATGTGAAGTTCCTTCAACATTATTCGTAAAGATACCATGGTGAAGTGTTCCAACATACATACTTTTTTGTTCGTTAAAAATCATTGTGGTATAGCTATCAACGGGTAAACCTGATTTGGGTGTACTGGCTATCTGCCATGTTTGCGCTGCATCTGTACTGGTGAAGAGGCCCCTATCAGTGAGGGCATAGAGCATTTTTCCTGAAGGGTTTACTGTTAGCATTGAAAGAATCAGGGGAGTTGAGGAAATTTGTGCTCGGTTTATCCAATGTTGCCCACCATCGCTGCTACTCAGAATAGTGCCATCGACATTGCCAGCATATAACATTTGAGGTGTATTAGGTAAGACAGTTAGCGCGTGAATATGCTGATGAGTAAGTGTCGAGGCTTCCCAACTTCCGCTTCCTAATAGGTTAGTACTGGGAGCACATGCAGAGAGTCCAATCAGCATCAACACGAAGGGTAGAGAAGTCCAAATCTTACTACAAAATTTCCCTATGATGCCCATTTTTACGTGTATATAACTATAATGCTTATTTTCCATAAAACCTAATATAATAAGTCTACCTCTTTGCCCACACCTTGCTTTACAGCTAGATTATAGACGTGGGCCGCCGTTACAACATCCTCTAGCGCAATGCCTAATCCTTTGTAAAGTGTGATTTCATCAGGTGTTTCACGTTGTAAACCTTCGTCGGCCACAATTTCATGGAGTTCATGCACACGGTCCCATTGAAACAAACCTTCTTCAGCGGGAATAACAAAGTCTCCGGCTTCTTTGTAAGCCTGCTCAAGGGAGTCTGTGACAATCAGCATGCTACGATGCAATGTCGAAAAATCTATCTCGCGTCGCTGCACCCAGTTTGAGCCGATAGCGTTGATGTGGCATCCAGGTTTAAGCCATTCACCATGAAATACTGGGTCCCGCGCGGTTGTTGCTGTAATAAGAATATCCGCAGCTTCGACTACTTCACGGGCTTCATTCACCGAAGTTACTTCAATATTTAAAAGCCGTGACATCTCATGACAAAAAAGCTCGCGTTCTGCTTGCCTGCGGCTATAGACGTTTACAGAGGAGATAGGACATACTTCGCAGACACCCATAAGTTGAGTTATAGCCTGCTGACCAGCACCAATAAGGCCAACCGTTTGCGCATTCGTACGGGCTAGATATTTCGTCGCAACAGCACTTGTACCACCTGTACGCATCGCGCCCAGGTGATCAGCTTCAATGATCGCGAGTAACTCACCGTGGTGGACACTAAAAAGCATAACAATATAGCGTACACCTTCGCGAAAAGCTGTGTACGTCTTAAAACCAACAACGTCAAATGTAGGAGCGGCAGCGGCTAATACAGTTAGGACACCATTAGCAAACGCGAGTCTTGTACGAGGTTGGTTCTTTACCAAACCTTGCGATTGTGCGTGAAAAGCATCTTCTAGCACGGTCACAGTATCACGCATGCTCAATAATTCACGAACATCTTTTTCACGCACAATTAACGCCATATAGTAGCTCTCTACGTTTCTTGCGTCCCTGGTTAATCCTCTCGACGAATAACACGACGCATATATACAACGGTTTCGTGAACCTCATAGCCTCTAGGAAGTTTCTTGTTATTTTGAGGCAATAGCAAGTCTTTTATTCCTGTTAGGGCTGGTAGGGCATTTTCTACCGATTTTGACGGTGATGCAAGACGAGCTAGAAGGCCACGGCGTAGCAATTCCAACCCCATGCCAACAGCTACAGCTCCCACACTTGCTGCGACCCCACGCGGTACAGGAAGGTTATAGAGTAGTGCTGGCAAATTATTTTTTTCTACGGGAACAAGGCCCGTGGAAGATACCGCGAGGTCTGCTCCACACCGACTACAATACACATCGTTTTTTGTAACGGTAGACTGACATTCCGGGCATTTCATAGATATTCTCCTCCATGAACAAGGCGAACAGTTGTATCTCTTTTTACTTTTTATATATTCTACGCTAGCTATTTCACGAATGTTATACTCTATTGTAACGTTTCTGACGCAATGCGTCTACACTTTGTGCCAGCAAAACAGACGCTTGTTCCACTTCTGCTTCAGTAGACCATCGACCGAGCGTTAGGCGAAGCGCACCTAATGCTTGTGTGTATGGTACTCCCATCGCGGTAAGTACTGATGAAGGTTCTGTATTGCCTTCATGACAGGCAGAACCAGTTGAGCTAGCTATTGCGGGTGTGGCTGCAAGCACTTCTTCACCGATAACGCCGTCTACACTTATATTTAACGTGTTGGGCAAACGTTCTGTAAGATGTCCATTGAGATGTACAGAACCTGATAGTTGTTGCTCTAGTCTCTGCTGAAGCAAATCACGCAGTTGTCGTACACGTTCCGGGCTAGTCGCAAGCTGCTCATTCGCTAACCTACAAGCAACACCTAGACCCACCATGTATGCCACGTTTTCTGTCCCAGCCCTGCGTCCATGCTCTTGCCCACCTCCATAAATAGCTGGCTCAAGCTGTAGACCAGCTCGTACATACAGCGCACCAATACCTTTAGGGGCGTATAGCTTGTGACCTGCTACCGTCAACATATCTACACCAAGTTCGTCCACGCGAGTTGGAATTTTTCCAACGGATTGCGAGGCATCGGTGTGCATAAGGATATTATGTCGATGTGCGATGTCAGCAATTTCAGAGATAGGTTGTAATGTCCCGGTCTCATTGTTGGCATGCATAATCGTAATCAGGACAGTCTGCTCAGTGATTGCGGCTTCTACATCCTCACTATGTACACGTCCCAGAGCATCGACAGGGAGATATGTTATACGAAAGTCATGCAGCCGCTCGAGTGATTTACATATGTTCAAAACGGCAGGATGCTCAGTTACTTGCGTAATAATATGATTGCCACGACTCCGTGCCATCAATGCAGCCCCACGGATTGCCAGAGTATCACTTTCAGAACCACAACCCGTGAAAATAACTTCTGATGATTGACAATGAAGAAGTTGTGCAACCTGTGCTCTGGCTGTACGAATAGCCTGTTGCACAGGCGATGCATAGATATGTGTACTCGAGGGATTCCCAAAGTGGGTTGAAAGATATGGTAGTATTGCCTCAACGACCAGGGGGTCAACGGGTGTTGTCGCATTATAGTCAAGGTAGATAGGACTATTCTTCAGCCCTGGATGTTCCATCATATCTCTTTCCTCTCATTCAGCACATCGTTCTTTCTGATAGGTGTCTTAGCTGATGATAGCAAGATAGCGGTTGTGCGTCAACAGCACGAACAGATATTACTGCGCTAAATAGATAAGATGGCGCAAGAAGTGTTTACCTTTATCGAACAGCGTGATGAACAAATTGAGCAAATACTCCAAAGAGGATGAGTACGATAATAAGTACCAGAATGAAAAGTGCAATAAAAATTATCTGCCGATAACGTCCACCAAACTCAGGTGCATCTGGCACATAGGCTGTTGGAGTCATATTCTCGACATGTTGTAGATCATAGAGCAAATCTTCCATGTGTTCGTAACGCTTATCTGGATCTCGACGAACAGCACGCATCACAATTGTCGCTAGCCTTGGCGAAAGAGAGGGATTAAAGACCAGTATATCTGGTGGGTCATGAGAGATATGCTCCCCGACCAATGCAAATCCATCTTGTTCCTGGTACGGTGTACGTCCACAAAGGAGTTCATAGAGTACAATGCCAACAGCGTAGATATCTGTACGTTCCGAACCAAGCTTTCCCTGTAGCCGCTCTGGTGCCATATAATCCGGTGTGCCAACTAATGGAGAAAAGCCTGGAAAGATGCTTTTTCGTTCTGTTTTGAACTGCGCTATGCCGAAATCAAGCACTTTGACTTCCCCATTTTCAAGGACCATGATATTATCAGGTTTTATATCTTGATGAATAACCCCATGGTTATGAGCATAAACAAGAGCCTCACATACCTGTGTAAGCAGGGCAACAATATCATCAATAGGTAGTAGAGCCGGCGCATATTTCGCAATCAGAACTCGTAGCATTTGCCCGCGAAGATGTTCCAGCACAAGATAATTTGTCTGTCGCCCTTCTTCCTGGTTAAGATGCTGAATGATATACGGATGACACAGTATTTTCCCTATCTGGGCTTCTCGTTGGTAACGTTCAAAAATAGCCCTGCCACCAATAACATCATCTTGAGGAAACTTGAGTACAACTTGCTGTCCCGTATTTCTATCAAGAGCCTGGTAGACAAAACTTGCCGTTCCCTGACCTAAAAGCAAGAGAATCGCATAGTGATCAATTTTTTGTCCAGGTTGATAGCGTAAAGGCATACATCCTCCATAAAGCATTGTTACTCTTTATGAGTGTAGCATGCAAGCACTCAAAATTTCGTCAGGGTTTCAGGTATTCAGGTAAATATTTCCTGACATATTCGCAAGTCTTTCCCAATTTGGAGCGCAAGGATTTGATAGTTTTTTCGTTCCTCCTGCTCTTTACCAAAAGGTAAATAAGCTTTTTGTTATATTTGGCCTCTCATTTATACTAGATGGAGAAAACCAATGATGCAATCTGAAGGTGAAATAAAAACTATGTTATCACAACTGAGGGATCCAGAAAGAGGGAGCAGATGAGCAGGAATTTGCCTTTGATTCGCTCGAGCATCACGATTGCCTGCATATTGGGCTTGTTCTTTCTCTGGACAAAGTTTGCTCCCTTCCTCCTCGCGACTTATAGTTTTGGTCCCCATGGAGATTGTTTTCTCTGGAACCAGGGGCTAGTGACCCTTTTTGCTGGATCGGACTCACTGATCGGTCTTTCTTACCTTTTTATTTCGGGAGCATTAGGCTATTTTGTGTATAAAATGCATCGTGATCTCCCGTTTTCGTGGGTCTTTCTCGCCTTTGGTATTTTCATCATTGCCTGTGGAAGTACGCATTTTCTGGATGTATGGACAATCTGGGTACCTGTCTATGTGTTTTCAGGTATACTTCGGTTCATAACAGCCATTGCCTCGGTGACAACAGCTATGATACTACCATTTGTGCTCCCCAACGTAACTGCGCTGATTACAGCGGCCAAGGTTTCCGAAGAACGCAAACGACAACTGGAAAAGGCAAACCATGAACTGGAAACGAAGAATAGAGAACTTCTGCACCAGCAGAGCCGCCTGACGGCCGCCAATTTAGCATTGGAGGAGGCGAATAGAGTACGTAGTCAATTTCTTGCAACAATGTCTCACGAATTGCGTACACCGCTCACCTCCATTGTTGGTTTCAGTGAGATGCTGTTAGAGGACGCCAGCCTAGTTGGACTTGACCAGCAGCAACAAGCAAACCTGGAGCGCATCCTTAAAAATGGTGAGCACCTACAGAATATGATTAATGATGTGCTGGACCTCTCAAAAATTGAGGCTGGTCGCATGCTACTCTCTTACGACCAGGTGAACGTGAAAGAACTAGTCGTATCGGTAGCCGATGAGATTTAGTCTCTTGCCAGAGCACGCAATCTCATTTTGAGAGTTGAGATTGACGAAGAAGTTGACAAACTTGAAACGCATCCGACGAAATTACGCCAAATTCTGATGAATTTGCTTTCCAACGCGCTCAAGTTCACAGAGCAGGGTGAGGTGAAGCTTTCAGCTCATCCAGTGTTTCTGAACGACAAGGGAACAGAGGGAATTGCTTTCGTAGTACAAGACACTGGAATTGGCATGTCTCCAGAGACTCAAGCGCATATCTTTGAAGCCTTTTACCAGGCTGATATGAGTTATACACGCAAAGTAGGGGGAACAGGGCTTGGTCTCTCGATTGTGAAGCAGTTGACGGTACTCCTAAATGGAACGGTCGAGGTCATAAGCACTCCTGGTCAAGGTAGCACCTTCACCATGAAACTGCCTCTCAAGGTTATTCATACATCGAATGTACCACGTTTACAATCGGAGCAGCAACAGGAAGCACTCATGATCTCTTCCTCTTCGCCCGAGCAGATGCCAAGGCTAGTACCTGAGTACCTTGAGTCTTCCATATCTGGCGGAGTAACTAGGAAACTCGAGGCCGTGATACTAGTAGTAGATGATAATCCAGATACCATCATCCTCATAGAAGCGGCCTTACGAGATACGCCTTACACCCTTGTGGGAGTATATGACTCTCTCGTAGTGATGGAGATGGTGCAGAAACTACAACCCGAGGCGATCATCCTGGATGTGATGATGCCGAGATTCAATGGTTGGCAACTGCTTCACTTATTGAAAGATACTCCGGCGACTGCTTCCATTCCTGTTGTCATGATGAGTGTGCTGCCTGAGCAAGCGGTAAGCTATGTGTCAGGTGCTAACGAATACTTGATGAAGCCCTTGAAGAGGGAGGAATTGCATGACGTACTCTATCGGGTCATAGAAGCAAAAAGATATTCATGCTAAAAAATATTCATCTTATCAATTAAATCTTATCAATTAATAAGAATACATGGGACATTACCAAAAAGGAAGAGGAGTATGAAAGAGACGATTGACGAGCGGAAGCATCTCATCTTAGTGGTTGATGATAACGAGGATATGCGCAGCATGCTTGCTCAGCTTCTAAAGCGGGCAGGGTACCAGGTTGTTCTTGCTGAAGATGGTCAAACCTCCCTGACGCAAACAAAGCACTATCGTCCTGATCTGATCCTGATGGATCTTTCCTTACCAGATATCAGCGGATGGGAAGCCATAGAACTCCTGCGGAAGATGCCAGCATTTCATGCAACTCCTATCATCGCTGTGACTGCCCATGTTTCTGTTGCTGATCAAGAGCGTGCCTTAATTGCCGGATGTGATGTTCATCTAGGCAAGCCATTCAAAACCAAGATATTGCTCCAACATATTGCTGACTTGCTAACGGAGAAAGAAAATACATATGAGGCCTAAACGCAATACACAATTTGCTAACATACAAGAACAGCAACTAGAAGCTGAGGCAAAACAACCTTCGCAAGAAACATTTCGTATTAATGAAGCCAGCCTGCGATCAGCTTTACAGCGGCTGGAAACCAATTATGCGCAACTTGAACGGACTCAAAGTCAACTGCGTGCGATAATTGATGCCACGCCAGATGCACTACTCTTTCTCACTCCTGATGGAAGGCCAGTGAAGATGAACAGGCACTTTACCAGCTATTTTGGGCTGGATGATGCTACCGTGCTCTCGCAAACTCCAGAGCAGCTAATGGATCAGCTAAGAAAGCTGTTCGAGACCTCCAACTTGTTGGATTGATCGCCGATCTGGAGGACTGCTGACCCCGAACAAGCCTTTCAAGAAGCTATGGTGCAAGTGGCACCTTCACGGAGGGAGTTCAATTGCTCTTCTCTGCCAGTGAAAAACCTCGATCAGACGTATCTCGGTCGGCTCTATGTCTGGCACGACATGACACATGAACGAGAAGTCGAACGAATGAAATCCACGGTTACTTCTATGGTGACGCATGAGTTACGCTCTCCGTTGACGAGCATCAAAGGCTATCTTGATCTCTTGTTAGAAGATGAAATGGCTGCTTCGCTAACAGAGGAGCAACGAGAATACCTCTTCGTAGTCCAAAGTGAGGCGTATCGGATGTTGAGCCTCACTAATGACTTATTAGATATTTCATATCTGACATCTGGAGCAGTTGAGTTGCACAGAAAACCTTTCAAGCTCAATGGTCTCATTGAGGAACTACTTCCTACCTTTCGACTCCGCTGGGAAGCTAAGGGACAAACGTTCTCTCTACATCTGCCTGCGCAAACTCCTCTCGTGCTTGGTGACATCAACCGAGTAAAGCAAATTCTCACCAACTTACTCACCAACGCGCACAAATACACTCCCGAGGAAGGAACCATCAAACTCTCTGTGCAAACGGTTGGCTCCTTTGCCTGCACAGAGGTCACCGATACTGGCATCGGATTGTCTATAGAGGAGCAAGCTCAGCTATTTACTCAGTTCTACCGGGCAAAGAACCCCTTAACAAAGCACGTAAGTGGCACTGGGCTTGGCTTAACAATTGTCAAATCCCTTGTGGAGATGCAAGGGGGCGAGATACAGGTATTGAGTGCGCCTAACCACGGCTCCACCTTCCGCTTTACTCTTCCCCTCGCACAGAATGACGTTTGATCAGTTTTAAAAAAGCCTGCAATTCTTGTGCTAGGAGTGCGACTCCAGTAGCTCTCATATCCAGTTGCCTGACGCTCTTTTGTCCTTGTTTTACGATGAGCTTCATGTTACAATGGCGAAGAATGTTTCTGCCATATGATAGAACCAAAAGAGGAGCACCGGGAAGTCTGGTCGGTACATGGGGTCTTTATGAGTAGCTTCAACAAGGTGTTCAATGATTATCGCCGGGCATTGTTCAACACCTTCTGGTTCGTTCCTGCTCTAGTCTCGCTTATGGGTCCAATCCTAGCCGTCGTCTTCTTATTCATTGATTCTCGCCTTTCTATTGGAGAGGAACACATCATTTTTCATGGTAGAACAGCCGAGGCAAGCATCCTCCTCTCCACCATAGCAGGCTCGCTAATTACCGTTGCTGGCCTTGCTTTCTCCATCACTATTGTCGTGCTGCAACTGGTATCGAGTCAGTATACTCCCCGTGCACTACGCGGGTTTCTGCAAGACCGCACCACGCAGGTGATTGCTGGCGGCTTCTTCGCTATTTTCGCATACGCGATGATTGTGCTCGCATCTATGAGTGAGCCATCGTTAGCCGATCAAGGATTTCTACCTGCTCTAAGTACTCTCGTTGCTATTGGGCTTGGCTTCCTGGGGTTGGCATTCTTATTGATCTTTGTTCACCACACTGGACGTATTATACAGGTGTCAGATATCGCTGCTCGCTTGACAGCACAAACACTGCTGGCGATTGAGCATGCTTATCCAGAGTGGGAAAATGAGCAACGCGCGGAAGAATCCACGTCAGATCAGGATTCAGACGTGGCTTACCCAGGAAGAACCTGCCCGCATTCGAGCCACTCAGCCAGGTTATGTGCAGAGAATAGAACTTGCCAGTCTCATGAATTACTTGCTGAGTCCCGGCTTTCATCTTCGATTACTTGTCTGCCCCGGCGACTTTGTAACTGAAGAGACTGTAATTGCTGAAGTTTGGCCTATTCGTATGGCTGATAATGGCTGTATACACGCCATTCACGATCATATCGCGATTGAACGGGAGCGCGATATTGCTCAAGATGCACGCTTCGGCATACGTCAGCTTGCTGATATCGCGCTTAGAGCACTCTCGCCCGCAATCAATGATCCTACGACAGGCATACTCTGCATCAAGTATTTACAAGCGGTCTTCGAACGGCTCATGTATCACCTTCCATTTCCAGATACCTACCGTTTCGCTAATGGGACAAGTAGCCTGGACATCCGTCAGCCGACATTCGAGGAATGCCTTGAGGTCTATGCTGAAATTGGGCATTATGCAGGCGGAAATCTACGTGTTCTCAATACACTTCTAGTTTCTATCGAGCGTGTTACAGTAATCGCAATCTTCCTCAAGAAGGAAGAGTATCATGATAGCCTTGTTTCTCTAAAAACCTCACTAGCCATGATAGACACAACCGCGTATCCCTCTCTCAGTAAGGATGACATAACCCTGTAGAATACCTTTTCATGTATTATCAAGGTTTCTTTGGAAAACCCCATGTCACGTTAGCTACTACTTGAAACGAGAGAATTCCATCAGGATATTTCTTCAGCAGGATTTTCTTTGCTTCACTGTCAAATTGCTGAGCCATCTCCAGTTCCATACGTTCTCTGGAAAAACCATTGCGTGAATGAAATGACTCGATATAGTCATCTACAGATTGCATGAATGGAACTGGTTGGGTTGCTTTTACCTCGGTTTGCTCAAAAAGGCCGCGCATCTCTAATTCTTCAACCAGTTCATAGGGTTGATATTTTGCGTTTGTTGAGAACTTAGGAATGATCTCTGCTAATTCAGCATGCCATGCCGTTGGTTGAGTATTTTGCTCGATGATAGCAAGATAGCCATTGGACGTTAGTACCTCGTGCAAACATGGCAAAACAATATCCCAATTCATCCAATGTAAACTTGAGCCAGCAGTTACTAATGCATATGGAGGTTCCAGTACAACATCTTCCATACTCCCATGAAGCCAGTGAAGACGTGGATTGTTTCCATTTAGGAGATGTTTCCCAAATTCAATCATATTTTGAGAGAAATCTACTGCGTCAATTCTATCAACATAATGAACCATATTACGAGCAATATCCCCTCTCCCTGTCCCAATATCGAGGACGTGACGGGGTTGCTCCGTGATGAGATTGCTCAGTATCTCAAATACCTCATCAGGATATGGAGGACGGTACTGATAAGCTTTTACCATACTTAGGTCTTTGAATTGTTCACCATACTTGGGAGCAAGGTGATCTGATTTGGGAAGCACGCGTGTGCCCTCCTGTAATTTTTAAAATTGTAAAAGCTATATGCAAAAAAGAGAGTCGATGAACGTCTTTAGTGAAAACAGGAAACGACGTTTTCATTCTCTTATTATACTACAAAGGACTTTTTGTAAAGGAGGCTCCGCTCATGGCAACAGATTATATTGTCTTTATTCACGGTGTCAATACACGCGAGAAGGTCGAACCACCAACATATGCTGATACGCTTTTTACACTTATTCAAGCGTCTGTTGCCCAGCAGTCACACAATGAAACGCAGCACCGCTTGGTTAAAGTTCCCCTGTATTGGGGCAATGTGGGAATACCAGACGAAGAAGAACTGCTGAAAGAATACGAGCACTCACCAGAGAAGTGGAAGAAGTTTTGGTTCAAGCAGATGCGCAGCAGTGTTTTATTGGAGTTTTCTGGAGATGTCGCGCTTTATATGAGTCGTTATGATGGGGCAAGAGTTGCCGACAAATTGAAATCTGATGTTTTTACACAAATGGCTCCAGCCTTGCTGACACCAAACACAGAGGATCGTCTACACCTGGTCGCTCACAGCCTTGGTACCGTCATTCTTTTCGATATTCTCTTTAGCTCGCGCTGGGACCAGGAGGGAACACCAGGCTTCGAGAGCGTCAAGGCAATACGCGAGGGTATCTATGGTGTAGAACCGAACTGGACGCAAGGGATACGTCTCGCGAGCGTTTCTACCATGGGTTCGCCCCTCGGCCTTTTTAGCCTGATGGATTTGGATAAGGGTAGTAAAGGACAAAAACAGAGCACAGATGAAAGTGTGAACACGCATGACATTACACCGAGGCTTCAACAATTTCTCGAGCGTATTCCCACCCGGCTAGGAAATGAAAACAAACGACTTCCCTGGCTGAATTTCGCTCATCCAGGCGATCCCTTAGCTTCGCCACTTGACCCATTGCTGCCTGATATGGTAGATAAAGACAGAAAATACGTTGAGGTGGAAGATGTAATCCTCGAAAATGTGACACTTGCGGATCACATTGGGCAGCTCTTTAATAGTAGCCCTCTCACGCTCTTATATGCTGGCGATGCTCATATGAGCTACCTCAAGAGTCACCAGGTTGCAAAAAGAATTGCAGATATTATTCATACATCAATACAGATGAGAACGGCGGCACAAACAAAAGTTCATTGAACTCTTGTTTTGTTTAAGCACAACGGGGTATACTCTCTTTGTGAGTTTCCAACATTGGTGTTGGAACCAAAGGCGATTTAGCCACAAGGAGAGTATCATGTTTCAATTAACTGCGCTCTACGGTCATCCTCAAGACCCTGCTACTTTCGATCAGTACTATCAGCAAACACACGCTCCCCTGGCGAGAAAGATTCCGGGACTCAAAGGTTACACCACCAACAAACCAACAGCGGTTACTCCACAGGAGAAATCGCCTTATTATCTGATTGCTGAACTCTATTTTGAGAGCATGGAAACATTACAAGTAGGCTTACAATCATCTGAAGGTCAAGCCGCTGCCGGCGATACACAAAACTTCGCAACTGGTGGTGTTACTCTTGTGATAGGCGAAGTACGAGTGTATGACGCGGTTTCAATTAGTTAAAACTCTTTCCACGCCAGAGTAAAAGTGAGAATTTGTATGCCTGACACGAGCAAAACACCTGACGGCCTAACAAAATGGCATAAGTTTGTTGCAGAAAATGATGTACGGATGCTGGAAGAGGCTTTGGCAGACGCTATTATCTTTCATTCGCCATTTATTTGGCGCCCCATACAAGGAAAAGCTGAAACAATGCGCTATTTGAAAAGTGCTGTCCGTGTTTTTAGGGATTTTACCTATCACCGTCAGTTTGTAAGCGACGATAGTGTTACGCTCGAATTCAGTGCCTATGTCGGCGAACTACAGGTGAAAGGGGTTGATCTCTTGCAGTTCAATTTCGAGGGAGAGATTATCGACTTCGAGGTGATGGTAAGACCTGCAAACGGGCTACAGGCACTGGGAGCGGCAATGGCAGAGCAGTTAAAGCACGTATAAAAGTTTTTCTTGTACTCAAAAAGAGGTTCACGATCAACACTATAGCGTTGGTCGTGAACCTCTTTTTGAGTATAGGGAGACGGATGCCCAAAGGCGAAAAGTGATTATGCAGAGAACTTTGCTGCAAGGTCGCGTGCACTTGGTTCGACAAGTACAGAGCCATCAGGGAAAACGATGGTTGGTACAGTGCGTGCACCATTATTGACCTTCACAACATACTCGGCTGCATCGTCATCTTCCTCAATGTTGATATAATCGTAGGCGACGCCATGTGAGTCAAGCCAGCGTTTTGCCATACGGCAATCACCACACCATGTGGTGGCATACATAACAACTTTTTCCTCAGTCTTTGGTGTTTGTGATGTAGATTTAGTCACGATTCGCTCCTAATATGTATGAAGTAATGTAAGAATATATCTACCTATCCAAACACCGTTCATGGAAAAAGTATTCCCGCTTGTTCCCTCTAATCAACACATTTTCAAGTCTCTGCCTACAAGGTAGAGAATACATCGAGCAATTCGCTTAAGTAAGGTAAACATAGATGAGTGTAAACAATTGCGCAGCTTGCTGTACGGATACTGGATCAGGTCGCTTTTCAGCATCGAGTTTCACGTTATACGCTCGTGCCGCGCCCGAACGCTCTTGTACAAATGCTGCTAGCTCTTTTGCTATCAGTTCTTTGTCGTCGTGTATAACTTCAGCCCTCCCTTTAAATTCTTTTCCCTGCAAACGTAGAGTGACCGAGGGATTATCAATCAGGTTCTTGTACCACGCATGGTCAGTGAATAGAACAATAGTATTGCCACGCTTTGTATAGCCAAGCGGGGTTGTGAATGTCTTGCCGCTTTTCCGTCCTGTAAATGTGAGAAGAACAAGTTGGCTACCTAGTGGTCCTTGTAGAGGTGAGTGAAGTAGAAAGGCCATAATCGAGTTCATGAACTTCGATGGTCTTCTTGGTGTGCGTTGAGAAGTGCTATCTGCTACCATATACGTGTGTCTTTCTTTACTACGATTTTGCCGGAATGAGTGCAGGTTTGTTGATACGTTCAAGCATCAGATCGAGAAACTTTTTGCCACCTGTAGCAATTAAGCCAGGGTTGCGTGCAAGAATACCCATCACAAGACCAGCATTGAAGTCTCCTCGTAGTGCTTGCGCCATTTGCGCAGGTGTAAGCCGTTTCATCAGGTCAAGCGAGCTATCCCATTGCTCATCGCTATAGTTGGCAATACGTTTATTTATCATGTACGAGATATCCATATCCCGCCCAAAACGTACACGCCACTGCTTATCAAAACGTTCCAGGAACGCTGACGATGTGTTGCCAGCTTTTACCGCGTCAGCCGCAACCTTGCCTGCCATTTGTCCAGAATAAATCGCGAAACGAATACCTTCACCGACAAGTGTCGAGCCATGACCACCTGCATCGCCAGCCAAAAGCAATCCATTGCGCGAGAAACGTTCTATCGCTCCCTCTGATGGAAAAAGGCCCGTATGATATTCAACCGGACTGGCACCCTTGAATTTTTCGGTCAACTGCGGAATGTCACGCACAATGCTATCGAGATAGACGCGTGCATCATCGTCGCTATCAGGATGCAAAACGCCAACACCGAGTCGTACGCGTCCATTTCCACGTGGAAAGACCCACGCATAGCCGCGTGGCGCAAACGCACTACCCATAATGAGATAGAGTTCATCCTGCGGATAGTTCGGAGCGTACATGTCATACTCAGCCCCATAGCCATAACGATGAAATGCTTTGCCCATATCGGTACGTACACCAATATGTCGCGAGAAGCCACTTGCATCAATCGTGACCGGAGCGTTAAACGTAAGTCGGTCGCTTATATGATTTTTCGCAGTCACACCCACAACATAATCATTATCCAGTAGCGTTTGCTCGACGGTATGACGCATTCTGAGTTCTGCGCCTGCCGCGATAGCACGTCCAGCAAGATGCTGATACACACCACGCACATCAATCACACACGCAACGGCAGGATTGTAGTGTAGAGGAACCTCCCGTTGTGGCGAGAGAAATACAACCTTCGTGATGGGGTGGTAGAGATGCTCAGGGATGTTAAGTGCCTTCATATCACTTACCCAACTGCCACCACTCGTATGTACCGGATAACCAATCTCGTTCTGTCGTTCTAATACCAGTGTGCGTACTCCCTGCTTCGCCGCCGCCTCAGCCGCCGCCAACCCAGCAGGTCCACCACCCACAATTAACACATCATATTCGTTTGTCATGTTATGCCTTCTTTGAGATACGTTTTTGTTGCAACCTATGATTGCAACAACTATTTGCCTTCTAGTGTATCATGTGTAGGCAAAGCTAAAGTTCGAAGCGCGTATTCTATGACTATAAGAATACCCAGGAGATACTACTTATGCGACAACAAGAAGGCTTTGTTCCTACAAGCGATGGTTTACGTCTCCATTATCAAATTGTAGGTAATGGAAAAAGTACGATAATCTCGCCAGCCGCTAGTTGGTTGGCGGCAGATTTTGAGCCACTTATACAGGATCACACGATCATATTTTATGATCAGCTCAGTCGTGGTCAATCAGACTCTGTTACAAACATGGATAAAATGGGGATACAACATGAAGTAGAGGATATGGAAACGGTTCGACAATTCTTCGCTATCGAAAACTTCTCGTTGATTGGTTGGTCCTATCTCGGCGGGGTCGCAGCATTGTATGCAATGGATCGTCCTGAACGAGTAGAACAATTACTTCTTATAGGTTCAGCATCTCCACGAGACCATACTTACGAAGACCCTCGGAACCTTGAGCCTGAATTCTCGTCTCGATCCAGAAGGACTTAAAAGTTTGGAAGAAATGCAACAAACTGGTATTGCTGTAAGTACTCCTCTTGAGTACAGCCGCGAATATTGGCAGGTCTATCTTCCTCGACAAATGGGAAATGCTGCCAGCTTGAGCCGAATGAAAAGTACACCGTGGAATTTTCAGAATGAACGTCCCGAACATATCTCTAGCCTCCTGCCCTATATCATCAGTTCTTTACAAGGAAGAGATTGGCGTGCTCAAGCAGCAACATTCCAAAGTCCCACGCTCATTGTTCATGGGCTAGATGATCTCATTCCTCTTGCTTCATCACGTGAATGGGCTGAAGCTCTTCCTAATGCTCGATTGCTTACAATAGCAGGTGCAGGTCACTATCCGTGGGTAGAAGCCCCTGATGCTTTCTTTCCAGCGGTGAAGCAATTTATGAATGGCGAATGGCCGACGATAGCAGAGGATGTGCATATCATAAAATAGAGATGGGAGAGGGAAGTCGCTATTTAAATTTGAAATAAGGTTAACAACAAAGAGTATTAACCCAAAACTCATTAAATGCATCGCCATCAATTTTCGTGACAAGACATGTAGACACACCATTAGTATCAGGTGTCTCGTACAACCAGTTTTCTCTAGTTTCAAACTTAAGAGGAATCGTTTCAATTTCGACACCTTCACACCAACCCAAAGCAATAGCGCAAGCTAAAGGGTCATGTTGAAAATTGATGATATCGTTGGGCAACTCGGAGCAAGTTTCTCCGTAGCGTTTCTCGTTCTGCTTAGTTCTTGCAAAGAGTTCGGCTTGACGCACAAGAAGTTTGCCTAAAGGTCCGGCTTGTGCAAGTCGTGGCAAATAAGCTCGTCGTAATGCCGTTTGAACTGTCACTGTTAAAGGAATGAGTGTTGGGCTAGAGTGTTCTAGCACATACTGTGCTGAATAAATATCAACCTGAATATTGTAGTCCATCTCATTACCCCACTGTGGATAGCCAGCCGGAATGTCGAAAATATAGCCACCCATAAGATACAAATTGGCTTGTTTCAAAATACCAGGATAGGCTTTTTCCAATAGCATCAAGTTGGTGTACGGTCCTGCTGCAACAATGGCTGCACCTTGGGCTATGCTCTGCTTGAGAAGCGATACAGCTTTATCTGGTGAACCGGGTTGAGGTGCAGTGGGTTCAGGCCAATTTTCTTCATCAGGTGGATACCCTAATTCAGTATAGCGATAATAGCCTTCGGACACATCAGCACCTGCCGCGAATGGAATATCGTTACGACCCATCATATTCAGGACAAAGCGTACATAACCCGCTCGTCTTCCATGTGCCTCAGCTACAGTCGTTATACCTGTAATATCAAGATTAGGCCACTTCAAAAGCATGGCTAGACCGCATAGATCGTCCATATCGCCGCCTATGTCTGTATCAAAATGAATTTGAGCCACAGTGTCATTCCTTTTAAATTTAGACGGTAGTAGTATCTAATTCTGCGAGAACCGTAGTGTGCCTCCAGCATAGATAATCAACAACTCACCATTGCTCATCTCGTAACGTTCAGCAGCCGAAAGAGCTTGAAAGAAGCGGTCTTCCTGTTCCATATGAGCAGGTTCACACGCCATACGTGTGGAACCTAAAGGACTAATATTGATTTGGTCATTCGTAAGCGTATAGCTTCCAAAGTAGCGATTACAGCCACCACTACCGCTTATCCTGCTCACTTGCTCACCTTTCGCCGCAAAGGTAAGTGTGGCTGGCCCCTCCGTCATTGCCCGAATTACTTCCTTGTCCATCTCAAAGCTTACCAGTGTCCAAGTACTACCAGCGAGTTCCATGCTTTACCTCCTTAAATATTCTTCGTCATCTGCACGTTTGTTGTGATATAACCAAGTTTTTCGTACATAGCTCTAGCGGGGAGATTATGACCGAAGACATGGTAGACTTGATAATGTGCTTCGTCCATTGGTATAAAACGTATCATGGTGTAGTTCCTTCGCGATACTCCGTGGCTCTATCATCTCTTTCAGACTTAGGAGCCTCATTTTCGTCATCAATTTACGCTTGGAAGAGTAGCCGATCTAACCCACGCACCAGTCCACTCATCTCCATCACTTTCCGTGCGGCAAGTAGTGTGCCACTCACATATGGCTCGGCACCAGAGCCGGCATCGTGACGGATAGTCAATCGTTCGTCGGGTAATCCAAAAATAGTTTCAAAGGCGATGATATAGCTTGGAAGACGTATAGAATGGACCTGGGTTCCACCAATCGTTGCTCCACGAGCCTCTTTTGGACCATGCGTATCTTCCAGAGAGACGCTTAGCGAATTCTGCGCAACCGTTGCCAGTTCTTCGGCCAGTTCAAGCGTCGTTCCACTGGGAGCATCAATTTTCGCGGCACTGGCATAGTCGATAATCTCCCAGGAAGGCAAGTATTGGGCCGCAATCATGGCAAAATGCTTTGCCAGAGCTGCCGTAATGGAGAAATTGCCTGCCGCAATGACTCCAACCTTTTGGGACTCTGCTTTTTGTCCAATCTCCACATAGTCGTTCGCGGTCAGCCCTGACGTTCCAACAATGACTCGTACACCTTTGTCCAGTGCAGCCAGGATACGCTCCTTCACCATATCAGGTCCCGTGTAGTCAATGAGAACATCTGGCAGATTTACCAGTGCCTCTTCAAGCGAGGCGACGATGTTGATATTGGCTCGATCACGACCCAGCATCTCTCCAATATCTCTTCCAACCTGTCGGCGGGCAATGGCACCTACCAGTTGAAATTCACTCGATGCCATGATTGCTTTTGTGACTGCACTTCCAGTCCAGCCCGTTGCACCCGCAACACACACTCGTATACTCATCGTTCTACATCCTTTCTTTCTAGCTCATTCTCTCCAATTCTATCACTTCTACAATTCTATATCCTATGTCTATACGAAAATATAATGTAAACAGAAGTATATAAATGTATAAAACTATGCACAAAAACAGTCATATGCTCTTTTTTTCTTATCTTGTGTGCCGATAGAACACAGTAGGATACTGCACTGCATCAATGCAGGAACCTATCACATTACACATTTCTTAAGAGGAAAAGAGGTTCTGAAAGAATGCGTTTCAAATATCTAGCAAGTCTCTTTTTAGTTTGTATAGTGGGATTGAGCCTTCTGGCCAGTCACATGCTCTCGCCATTGCACCCTTCACATGCTGCAAGTCAACCTACATCTTGGGCAAAAGGAACTCGTCAACTTCTCCCGAAGCAGACTCTTCACTCAAATTCAAGTTTACGTTGGATTCACGGTTCGGGTGTTGTACCAGTGACAACCTCGCTCTATGAGGCAACAACTGATGCCCATACAATGTATATGCAAGGGTGCCGCGCCGCTCGTGACGCATCAGGCATTGTCATTCTCGACTGGGGACAACCTGTATATCTGGGCAACGGACAATATGGAACCTATGATTTTGGTGGACATGATGACTCAGACACTGATATCTTGCACGCAGCGGCAAATTTCGCGCTTGGTGTATGGGCATGTCGTACCCCCATTACTAATATCGCCCTCGCTCTTGGTGAAAGCAACTACTACTCCGGCAATGCGCTCCCACTAACAAGCGCGGCCTGGTACGCGGACGGTCAGCAATGGGGAAACCTCGTCAATAACTTGAATAGCTTTGTGGTCAACAATCACTATAATGTCCTGGGTGTCTATGGTGCCGGTGATCTCGAAACAGGGTGGCAGACATTCGCGTTGACAAGTAGCCTTGTCAACGGTTATAACGACACATCTTCGCTCGCCTACTTCGATTTCGGAGATGATGCGCCTGGCTATTGGACCAATTATCAAACATGGTATATCGCATATGGTGCCCGTGACAATTTGCCTTTGCCTGAAATTTACTACAATGCTGATGCGACCTATGATTGGCAAGTATTGAACGTGTGGGCATGCACATATATGGGTGGTCCTATGTATATCAGAGGTGTTATGTCTACAACCATCGGCAATACGCCCGCTCAAGCATGGGAGGCAATGTATCGAGCTACTGCGTCAAACTCATGTACAACACGAACCCTTCCGTGGATGACATTCTCTACCTATATCGCATAACATTTTCTATAGAAAGAGGGTTCTCCCTTGAACAGATGAACCCTCTTTCCATTTCACTCTAAGAAAAGAGACGATGCATCATGAACAACCACTCAAAAATAAAAAGACAATCTAACCCATCGCGACGACGCTTTCGCTCTATCTGGTTCTTGATATCTACCGCGTTTTTATTAGTGCTGTGTGGCGCGTTTCTCATATTTGCATTTCGTTCGCAAGCAACTTCAAGTGTTGGTATATCTCCACAGGTACCAGGTGTAACTGTGACAGCAGTACCGCAGCAGACACCTTATGTTACCCCTATCGCCACTCAGGGGAACACGAATAAGAAGATTGGGCCATTGCAACCCACAATCACGCCAGTACCTGCAATTGTAGTTGTTACCCCTACACTTATTGTTGCAACCCCACAGCATTCAACATATGGAGTTTTTCCACTGTCATCAGGTGGACCTCTACCAGTACCAGAAAGCGTTTTGCACCCTACAAATATCGCAAGGCTGAAACTCGGCTCAACACTCGTTTCTGTGTATGCTGGTTCAATGACAAGGAACCCACAGGCTGGCATCCTCTGTGTCTTACGCGAAGATACTACGACAGGCGAGTTACATTTGAAGATGTATGAGGGTCCTCAGTCGGGAGGCGCGTTGACAATTCTCACTATCCAGAAAAATGTGTTGAAAATCGCGAACACAAAGACACAGGGTTCGTTTGACCTCACGACCAACACATTTCAGTGGTAATTCCACAAAGCTGACGTTCGAAAGAGGAAGGTTTATACTTCCTCTATTCTTTATGCCTTACCTCTTACATTGACGAGTGCAACGCCCGCAATAATGACGACGCCACCAAGAAGCGATAGAAGAGAAGGAATTTCGCCCAGCCATGGCCACGCTATCAACACTGCTAATATGGGTATGACATACAGTAAGCTTGTTGTATTTGAAGCGGGCAACCTTGAGAGCAGATAGGCCCAGGCAACATATGCGATAGCGGCAGGAAAAATGCCCAGGTAAATAATAGCAATTGTTGCTTCTCCAGGAGCGGTTTGTACTTGTTGTAACAAGCCGGGCGTGTATAAAAACATAAAAAGCGTTCCAGTCCAAATGGTGTACGTCGTCAGCTCTATGCTTGAGTATTTTTTCAGATAGGGTTTTTGAATGACAAAATAGACACTTTCAGAGATCGACGCAAGCAAGATAAGGAATGCCCCTGGCGCAAAGCGCAATCCATCGCCCTGTCCAAGCACAACGACAACGACACCTGCGAAACTTAGCAGTATACCTATCCAGGCCAAAAGAAGTACTCGCTCACGCAAAAAAATGGCGGCGAGTATCGCGGTGAAACAAGGAACCGTGGCTACCAATAAGCTTGAAGCACCAGCCGAGACACTTTGCTCGCCATATGAAAGTGCGACCTGATAGACCGTTATTCCGAGGAAACCGAGTACTAGCAGAGTCGGTATATCTCGTAGCGCAGGAAGGCGCATGCGCGAGAACAATGCATACAGTAACAACGTTGCGGACGCGACGATAAAACGAAGCAACGCGAGGTGTCCAGGTGTGTATGCTTTGAGACCTACTCGGATACCCGCGAAAGAAGAAGCCCAGAGCACGAGTAGTATGGTAAGCGCGATAAGCATACGCGCATCGAGACGTGTTTTAGAAAGTGGTCGTGGTGCAAGAGGTAGCCGTGCCATAGTGATTACTCCATGAATTTCAGTTCAAGCAAGAGGGTCAATCCCATCCCAGGTCCCAAAAGATGCAAGGGGACGGAAGCGTGCAAACAATTCTTCGCGATACCATTGCTCGCTTCTTGTACGGCGTATCACGTCAATGTGCGTAGTGGTGGTCCCATAGGCAAAAGAGGTAACAGACGGGAGTGTACGCCATAGGCTGATAGTTGCTTGATGCAGAAACGGAGACTCTCCGACGCCCACCGAGTTAATGTAGTTTGGTTGCTGCAACAATTGCTCGGCAACCGCAGGTACTGCATCCAGAAAGGTTCGCCTTTTGGCAGCGTAAAGCGTGGCGCGTGTCAGAATAATCCACGGCCCTGGCTCTGGCGGTTCAATCGGCGTCATACCCGCAAGAGGATCATGACCACCCCACTTGCCATGCCAGCGCACGGGACGCATATGTACCGTCCACATCTCCTCAGCACGCTTCTTTATACTGTGCATGACAGGAGAGTGCGCCTCAAAGTGTTTCAGTGACGCACACGAATCCCATACAGTAAAAAGCGCGTAGCGTTGTAGATCAGCATGTGGGTCAAATGCTCGTCCCTTACCAACACCAAGTAGACGCCGAAAACGCAGACCAGATGTGAACGCGAGTGGGAAGCGATCTAAGGCTAAGTGGGATAATGAGACAAAACCAGCATGCTTGGGAAAACGTGCTAGCATAAAGGACACAATAGGTTCATTCTCGGCGATCTGCATAGAAATGCTTTCTTTGTGTTACGATGAAAAGAAGGTTAGTGCTTTGATGAACGATGCTCTGGATTCAGTTGCTCCAAGACTTCATCTTCTTCTTTACTCTGTGCTTCATATGTTTCTGAGGCTTCTTCAATCCGCCACACACCACCCTTGAGAATTACATACCGCCATTCGAGATTACTGCTGTTATTGAAGTCCGCGGGAGTTGCGGTCTTGAGTAAATCAAGCACATCATCTGGCGCAGCATTATGAATATCTAGTTCGCCTTTTTGTACTTTGTGAATATAATCACGTACTAACCCTTGTGGGTCCGGGCGAAAGATGACACGCTCCATATGCTGTAAGTTATTTTCGGCGGCTTGACGATGTTCTGGAATGTCCATATCTATCACAATGCGCCGACGTAGAGCTTCAAAGTAGCTGTACTGTATGATGCCACTACAAATAAATTGCAACACTGCTGCCGAGTCGGATTGACTCTCATCCCATTTTTTGAAGAGTTCAGCTAGCGATCCCGCAGCATCAGCAATGATTGGTATGCCGCCAAGATGACGTTCGGCTGCACGTTGTGCATACAATGCGGCTAGCTCAGCCACAGTTTTGTGATCATATAAACCATTGATATGATCCATGGCGATTCCCCGTACATGACGAAGGTAGCCTATTGCTGGCACGTCCTCGGGGTCGCGTGAATCATGTCGTGAAACTTCGTAGGGCGTCTCTACATACCAATCCAAGTTAGGTCGTTTAATACCGACGTTGAATTGTTCAAATGGCACAACCTCGTTCCGCCAACTCGCGATATGCACACCCTTTGTCTTTGCTTCGATAAGAAATGTATTATCATACCCTTTAACGGGATCGCTTAACAAATATAAAATTGCTGAATGGCTCCATTTACTACCTGTGGCGATACGTATTAGACGCGCAAACACCTCTTTGGGGTCCTGGTTTGCGCGTAATACCACATCCGCAACCCGCATATATGGTCCTTCATCGTTAGCTTGCAGAAAGTAGGTCAATGGGTCGTCACTCACATATATGGCCTTATACGCCATTTTTCTTTGCTCCTTGTCAATATGCTCTACCACCACAAGATTATGCACTTATCCACAACTTTTTGCAAGAGAGACAAGCAGCGGGTAGAACACCTTAATAGTTGGCATGACAGGGGCAAGCCCTGTCACTACTATACTGTTCGCCACTGCGTGGCAAGCCACGCCAGCCCGTGTATAGTAGTAACAGGGCTTGCCCCTGTCATGCCAACAACTATGCTCTCTTCTAAAGTATACTTTATCTACAGTGCTATCAGTTGAGGCACATCAGCATAAGCATCCTCGAACCATGCAAGTGAGTCGCTGAGTGTGACAACAGACCCGATTACTGTGATAGCTGGCGATTTGATTTTCACTGCTTTGGCATGGTTCGCGATTTTATCAAGCGTATCTACGACCACTCGTTGATATGAGGTTGTACCCTGTTGTATCACCGCGGCAGGTGTGTTAGCGGCAAGAGAGTATTGCATTAAATGACGTGTGATACGTGGTAATGCCTTCACGCCCATTAAAACAACTAGAGTGCCACCAGATACCACAGACATAGCGGCGGCCTCCCAGTTTACAGTAAAATCCTCAGACGCATCGTCTTCATGGCCTGTTACAACCATAACAGAGGAGGCTAAGCCACGATGCGTTACAGGGATACCTGCCGCCGCAGGAACAGCAAATGCAGAACTTACACCCGACACTATCTCAAACGCAATGTTCGCTCGTACAAGTGCTAATGCTTCTTCGCCACCACGCCCGAAGACAAAGGGATCACCTCCCTTGAGACGAACAACAGTATAGCCTTGCTGCGCATAGCTCACGAGTAGCGCGTTGATCTCTTCTTGTTTTACAGCGTGGCGTCCCGATTCTTTACCTACAAAAACGCGTATAGCATGTGTTGGGGCTTCGTCGAGCAAGTCGAGATTCACAAGGCGATCATATACCACCACATCGGCTTTATGCAGGGCGCGTAGTCCCTTTAATGTGATTAGCTCTGAGTCGCCAGGCCCTGCACCAACGAGAAATACTTTGCCTCGCGCCGTTTTTTCCGTCTCCTCGCTAAAACAGGGATGCAATGGCACGTTACCGTTATTCTGGCTCACACGCTCAGGCATATGTATTGACATAGTTTTTCCTCTCCTCAAGCTCTGCTTTAAGCATACAATCAGTAACAGCAACGTTATATGTCTTTAAAAAATTCGATGTTTCCTCAACTGCCAGTTCGAGGTTCCCATCGGCCAACTTTGTAAGAACATTAGATGCGTAGTACTCTCCGAAAAAATCATCACGCCTAGTATATGACACTTCATTTTTGCGCAAATATGTACGTGCAATGGAAGCTAAACGCAAGTACGCACCATAGGCAAACGGAAATTGCTCCTCCAAACTTTGGCGTATGCGTTTCGCAAGACCAGGACTTGCACCCTCTGTAGATACCGCAATGGTTAATTGCTCTCGACGTAAGATCGAAGGGATAATGAATGAACAATAGCGTGGCACATCGACGATGTTTACTAACTGGCCTCGTGCCTTTGTCTCTGTACAAATAGCATCTATCAGCCCTTGGTCGTTCGTTGCCGCAATCACAAGCAACGCACCCTCTAAGTCGCCAGCTTCATACGTCTTCTTCCGTAACGCTACTTGCTTTCTTTCAGCTTGCAGCAACAGTTCAGTACAAAATTCTGGACTCAGGACCGTGACCCGAGCACCACTTGCAGAAAGTGCGGCTGCTTTCTCCGCCGCTATACGATCTCCGCCGATCACAATGGTAGAGCGGTCTCGGATATCCAACATAATTGGATAGTATTTTGACATGTGTTCCTCACTTTTAAAGCAAGAAGTTTGTTACCACTTCACCTAATGATAGACTTCTTGCCGTAGTGCCTCAGTGCGTGTATGTAAGTAGTCAAGGCCGACGCGATAACAAAAGTCACCAAAGGCTTCATTCTGCTTGCGCTCATCACGCCAGAGAGCAAGGAGTGGGCGTATCGTCGCCACCAACTTGTCCAGATGAACTGATGGCGCATAAAGCGCGTTCATGCGCGTATTGACGAGATCTCCACCCACATAGATGTTGTAGACATCTTTTGTGCGTCCAACAATGCCGATATCGCCCATGGCAGGTCGTGCACAACCATTTGGGCAACCAGTCATACGGACACTCAATGGCTCGTCGCCGAGTCCTAATGCTTGCAGGTCGGCCTCGATCTGCCGTATCAGTGTTGGTAAAACACGCTCAGCTTCCGCGAGTGCTTGTCCACACGTAGGTAAGGCAGGGCAAGCCATCGCGAAACGGCGTGTCCCAACGTCGGCAGGATTTGTTGGTATGTTGTAGGAAGCAAGTGCGTTAGTCAATGATGCACGTTGCTCACTTCGTATGTCGGTCAACAAAATATTTTGTTGTGCAGTTAACCGGACGCTCGGGGCAAACTCTTGTATCACATTGCGTAATCCTGTCCGCATGCGAGAGTCAGCGGTATCCTTGATACGTCCATTTTCAACATAGATACCAAGCGACCACAGATCATTCCCTTGCTCTTGCCAGCCAAGATGATCTTGTGCGTCATGCCATGTTACCTCGCGTGAGTCCTGAACACTTCTACCCAGTCTACGCTCCACTTCGGCACGAAACCATGGAATACCGCGCTCTTCGACGACATATTTCATACGTGCATGCTTGCGATTTTGACGATCACCGTAGTCGCGCTGCACAGTGACGATTGTCTCCACAATTTCCAGTACCTCTTCAAGAGTGGCAAAGCATAACGGTAGAGCAAGGAGAGGATGCGTTTCGGCTTTACCATGCGTCATACCCATTCCACCACCAATAAGCACAGTAAACCCTTCGAGTGCTTCACCTTTCAGTGTTGCGACAAGCCCAATGTCTTGCGTATACACATCGATGCAATTATCGCCGGGATAAGCAACGCCGATTTTGAATTTTCGCGGAAGATACGTTTTGCCATAAATAGGTTCGACCTCTTCAACCTCATCATGCTTGATTGTGTCAATCTGCTCACCGTCAATCCAAATTTCATGATAGGCATGGCTATGCGGTGCGAGATGAAGCGCGATACGGTTCGCGATCTCTTGTACCTGTGCTTGGGCGCGACTGGTTACAGGTGCGGGACAGGCCATCACGTTGCGGTTCACATCGCCACACGCAGCCAGTGTCGATATCAGACTTTTATTGATGTCATTGAATTGTTGAGCGCAAGTCTCCCTTGAGAACTCCATGCAATTGAAATGATTGACGCGTTGTGATGCGGAGCGTTCCATTTGCGTATTGACCTGCGATAGTATCTTCCGCGAGATATTGTTCAGCCGTCAAAGTGCCTCCTGGAATACGCGAGCGCACCATGAAGCTATACTCTTTTTCCTCGCCGCTGGCTTTCCGTACCTGACGCGCATCACGGTTTTCTTGCTGGTAGGTGCCATGGAACTTGAGGAGTTGCACGTCATCTTGTCCAAAGTGACTCCCTCCTTGCGCCAGTTCCTCGGCAATTTGTCCACGTAAATAGTCGCTCTCGATTTTGATGCGTTCAACTTTGCTTCCAACTCCAGCACCTAAATCCGTAAGTGAGTTCATTCTTTTTTCGTCGTCAGGCATACGTGTGTCCTTCCTGAAGCCCATTTTCGTGAAAATGAGCAAAAAAAACCCTCGTCCCCCTAACAGGGGCGAGGAATATTCGCGGTACCACCCTGGTTTATCGACACCTCACAGTGCCAATCTTGATGAGTCGAGGCACGTTTTATGGGCGTGTCCAACTCTAGCCTTTAACGGGGCCTATCGGCTCGGTCTACAAAGCTTATAAAAAGTTCTTCGACCTGCAACTCCGAGGTGCATTCTGTCTGCAAGCGGCGTTGGTATTTCATCGGCACCAACTTTCTGTGGCCGCGTCACACACGTACTCGTCCTCTTCACTGTCATTTTATGTGTACGTCATTATGTACAAGGAATAGTAGCAATAAAAAAACCCTTCATCTTACTGATGAGGGGTTATAGCGTTTTGCTATTCCCTCATCTTGCGAAATAAAAATACTTCGCCGGAATTGGCACCCTTCCTGCACTGTACAGATGGGTTGCCGGGTTTCATCGGGCCGTTTCCCTCCACCCTTCGCGATGAGAGCAGTTTTTACTGCTGCTATTAAATTGTAAAGTGCTTTTTCTTTATTAGTAAGTAGTATACCGACCACACTTTGCTTTGTCAAGTTTTACGAAAATCTCATTTTGCTGTCCTTTTAGAAGTTTATGCCACATGCTCAATAATACATTGCGTCAATAAATACGTGCGTCTCCAAAGTGTTCAAGGATTACAGACAGAACATTGAGCGGCTGGAGCGTAACGTAAACCATCCGAACGAGGCACGTATTCGCGATATGAGCAGAATGGGCAGCCATAGATGTTCTCGCTCACAAGGCTCGTCGCTTCGCCACACCATTCGCAGGGCAGTCCACGTGCAACATCTACAATTCCCCACCCAGGAGTATTGCAGCGTGGACATAGTTGTAAGAGCCGTTGTGCCATACGTTCAGCTAGCCGGACAATTACGCCCTGTCGTGTAGGGTTCATGTGAGCACGAAGATCGGTTTCAATAAGGGCGAGACCATCGTCAGAAAGTGCTACACTACGCTCTATACTCTGCTTCAGGTTCTCTCTATCGGTGATGCCTTTCACGACATGCTCATAAGATGTATGAGGCCGTACAATAAGGCCATGTGTTGGAAATTGTGTACGCGTTAGAAACTGGAATAATTCGTCAATTGAGTGTGCCGTAGTTTGTGCTGCGACGATCTCTTCACTTACCAGAACTTCCTGTACCTGTATACCGCGCTCCTCATCCACAAAGAGCAATAATTCTGTATCGACGATCAGCATCGGTAGTTCAGGATGCAGCCCAAAGCTTCCCTCGTTTGCCAGACCAAACGGCAAGTTAGCTAGCCGCATACCCATACGCGCCTTCTGCAGCACAATTTCGGATGGAGAACCTTTACGAGGAATCTCGCCCGTAAAGGTTCCAAGCACATCTGTATCAATAGTATCTGGTACCCGGACAGACATAGCAAGTGCCGCGCGTAACGGCGGCTCTATTTGTCGCTCCTTCCCATGCTTCGTCGCCAGTGCAACCGTTCGTTCTCTATATGGATGCGCATCAACATGCTCCCCCCTTGCCATACAAAATCTCCTTTACCGTCACCCGGAATAACTGTAACCATTCGTGATTGCGATGTATTACTCACTGAGAACTCACCTCCTGAAAACGAGAACTTATTACGATAATTATAACACGAAATAAATGTCGTATTTTAAGAGGAAATAAAAAATTGAAGATGTTCTGAACGAGTTGCTTGCTTACATGATTAACGCTGTGTAGAATGTGAAAGGAGTACTGATAATAAATCTCGTACAGGTTGCCCATGCTGTGCTGGATGACGAAGTGGCATATCAAGCGAGATGCTATAGCGATTGCTCCGCCCATCGCGAAAACGCTGAATATACCCTCCCTTCTCTAAGTCGTCAATAATCCGTTGCACGGCTCGCTCGGTAATTCCCACCGTATGAGCGATCTCTCGTGCAGTGATATGCTCGTTTTGAGCGATGCAGAGAAAGACCTGAGCATGATTTGTTAAAAAAGTCCATTCTGGCTTTGACATAGTTGTCTACTCCCTAGAATAGCATCTCTACCATAAAATATACATAGAATACATCTTAGTATAAACGATGTTGACTATGAACAGGAGAAACAAGACAGATGGCACATATACACGTACAAACAGAACAAGTCGTGAATGCACGTCTCGAAGAGGTATATGCATTTCTTAAAGACTATACGAAACGTCCACAGATACTTACCGAGAACTACCTGAACTACAAGGTTGAAGAAGGTGGCAACGGTGCGGGAACTATCGTAACATATCGCTTGCACGCCGCTAACCGTGAGCGCGGCTATCGTATGCAGGTATCGGACCCAGGAACTGGTAAAACATTGCAGGAGAGTGACGCGAGTTCATCACTCGTCACAATTTGGACAATGACGCCAGAAGCAAACGGGCAGAAGACACGCGTTCAGCTTACAAGCGATTGGGAAGGTGGCAAAGGCGTTGGAGGCTTTTTTGAGAAAACGTTCGCACCTCTAGGCTTGAAGCGCATCTATACAGAGATACTTGGCAAACTTGCAACTACTTTTGCAGGAGCGCAGACAACCAAGGTCTGATCTTCGTGTGCCGATGAGAATTGTACCTCATCGGCATACTATTTTATTCAGCACGTTGCAAATGCGGTAATTCCAATACATCCTCAATCCCTGGCGTCATCAGTCGCCAGAACAGGGTACCCATTTCCTCAGCAGATTTGACAAGATTGTGGTCGAGCCACCAGACAAGTAGAGCAAGCAATGAACCTGCGGCGTGCGTGGCAAGCAACTCAGGATCAACTGTTGTTTTCCCACCTCTAGCAATCAAAGGCAAAATAACATAATTTTGTATTAAATCCGCGATATAACGTTTCATACGCATCGAAATGATGGGAGGCCCACCTTCGCCCAACAACGCATGATATATGGTACGATGTTGCGCGATATGCTGAAAGACACGAACACTGAGTGTTTTGTATGTCGCGGGTGAGTCAGTAGTTCGGCTCTACATACTGCGTTAACTCGTTGACCAGTTGCTTCAAGCTCTCCGACAACAATTCTTCTTTCTCGCGATAGTGCAAATAGAAGGTAGCACGTCCGACATTTGCACGTTCGGTGATGTCTTGCACAGTAATAGAATCATAGCCTCTTTCCACGATGAGCGCGAATAATGCGTCGCTCAACATGTGTCGCGTCCTTTGGATGCGACGGTCTCCATCTCGTTTCTCGTTCATACCCTATGCCTCTCTCTTGTCTATTACTAGACATAACGAGGGTTAGTGTCTGTGTTTGTTAACTTCGCCAAAAACGCGCCCAAAAGTAACTATTTTGTCTTGACTACTTGGAATAGGCACCTTATACTAATTGTTAGACACTATGTACAACATAATACACATTGTATCATAAAAAAGAGAGACTAGGTTCTCTCCTAAGGAAGGGCACACCTTTCAAAGGATGTCATAATGACAATTCAAACAAACACACATATATATGACGCAATTCCTCAGCCTCCGACAAAACCGCTTGTAGGAAACTTACTTGATATTGGTGCTGACGACCATGTGCAAAACTTTATGAAAATCGCACAGGAATATGGCCCAATCGTGCAGTTGGACTTCCCAGGCCGCGAGTTGGTGCTTGTATCAAATTTTGATTTGGTAGACGAGTTATCGGATGAGCAGCGTTTTAATAAAAAGGTCTGGTCTCCATTACGAAAAGTACGTGCGTTTGCTGGCGATGGCCTCTTCACTGCTGAAACGCAGGAACCGAACTGGCATAAGGCACACAATATTCTGATGCCAAATTTCAGCATGAAGGCCATGCAAGGCTACTTTCCTATGATGCTTGATATCGCTCAACAGCTCACGAACAAGTGGGCACGCCTCAATCCAAACGAGGTCATAGACGTTCCCGCCGACATGACGCGTCTGACGCTGGATACGATTGGTTTGTGCGGCTTTGATTATCGCTTCAACTCATTCTATCGTGAAAATAACCATCCCTTTGTCGAAAGTATGGTTGGTGCGTTGGGCGAGGCGATGGAAAGTGGGAGTCGTTTCCCTATTCAAAATAAACTGGCATTTGCAAAGCATAAACAGATGCAAGCGAATATCGACTTTATGAATTCAACGGTCGACCGCATCATTCAGGACCGCAAACGCAATGGTCAACAAAACGCTGATAAAAAAGACTTGCTGAGTTATATGTTAACAGGCGTGGACAAGCAAAGCGGCGAGTCGCTTGACGACACAAACATTCGCTATCAGATTATCACGTTTCTTATCGCTGGACACGAAACCACAAGTGGCTTGCTCTCATTCGCGCTGTACTTCCTGTTACACCATCCAGAGGTTCTAGCAAAGGCATACGAGGAGGTTGACCGCGTACTGGGTCCCGATCCGTCGGCAGCACAAACATTTGCACAAATTAACCGCTTAAAATATGTCGGTCAAATCCTCAAAGAGACCTTGCGACTCTGGCCGACCGCACCTATGTTTTCTGTCTATCCTTATGAAGAAGAGACGATCATAGGTGGCAAGTATCGCATGAGCAAAGAGCAGGACTGGGCTATTCTGATTCCAATGCTACACCGCGACAAGAGCGTATGGGGAGAAGATGCTGAGGAATTTAATCCCGATCATTTTACCGTCGAGGCCGAAGGAGCCAGGCCAGCTAATGCTTACAAACCATTCGGCAACGGTCAACGAGCATGTATCGGGCGTCAATTCGCGTTGCAAGAGGCCACGCTAGTACTTGGTATGTTGCTACAACGTTTCAAATTCATCGACTACAGCAATTATCAACTTAAGATAAAAGAGACGCTCACACTCAAACCTGAAAACTTTACTATTCAGGTCAAAGAGCGCACGAACACGGACCGTCCTGTAGTAGCACCCGTTCAAGTCGAAAAACCAGTTGAGATTGTCAGGCAAACAGCTATACCTTTAACCGTCAATCATCATAATACACCTTTGCTCGTGCTGTTCGGCTCAAATCTTGGTACAGCCGAAGATATCGCGCATCATATCGCGGAAGATGGTCATGCCAAAGGTTTTGCGGCAAAAGTCGCGCCATTGGACAACTATACGAATAATTTACTTAAGGATGGCACAGTTGTTATTGTTACAGCATCATACAATGGGACACCGCCTGATAATGCAGTTCAATTCAGCACGTGGATAAAGAGTTCTGAACTGGCTTCTGACGCATTAAAGGACGTGAAGTACACCGTCTTTGGTTGTGGCAACCGCGAATGGGCTTCGACCTTCCAGGCTGTTCCTCGCTTGATCGATAGCGAGATGCAGAAGCACGGAGCGACACGCATCTACCAACGTGGTGAAGGCGATGCCAGCGACGACTTTGATGGTCAATTCCAGTCATGGTATCAACCGCTCTGGGACGCACTTGCACAAGCGTTATCAATAGACCTCGGCACAACAACTGCGAAGGCAAAGGATCCGGCTATTAGAAGTCGAAATCATTCGTGGAGTAGCACCGCTCAATCCCTTCGTCGCTTCTTTTGGCGCACAGGCAATGAAGATTGTTGCCAACCAAGAGCTAAACAGTCAAGCATCTGAACGCTCGACAAGACATATCGAGTTAGCATTACCAGAGGGGGTTACCTATAGCGCGGGCGATCATCTCGGAATCATCGGGCACAACAACGAGCGACAAATACAGCGCGTCCTGACAAGGTTTGGCTTTGAGCGTAACACAAAGGTCCGTCTGCATCGCAGCGATACACGCAAGACGCATCTACCCATTGACGAGCCGTTATTGGTCTATGACCTGCTAGCGGACTATGTGGAACTGCAAGATGTCGCGACGCGTACACAGATACAGGTGCTGGCGGAGTACACACAATGTCCGCCCGACAAGCGCAAGTTGTTGGCATTATCAGGCAATGACGAGGCAAGTATCGCGAAGTATCGTGCAGAGGTCCTGGAACTCCGCAAATCTCTGATCGACGTGCTTGAAGAATGCCTTGCCTGCGAGTTACCTTTCAATGTCTACCTTGAACTGCTTTCGCCAATACGCCCGCGCTACTACTCCATCTCGTCTTCGCCTTTGCAGGAGCAAGAACGTTGTAGCATCACCGTTGGCGTAGTTGAAGCACCAGCAAAATTGGGGCATGGCAATTTTGCAGGATTGTGTTCAACGTATCTTGCTCATCAAAAAGTCGGTGATGTCGTCTATGGCTTCGTTCGCGATACGAAATCGGCATTCCGTTTACCTGAAAATCCTGCAACGCCCTTGCTTATGGTTGGACCAGGCACTGGCGTAGCTCCCTATCGTGGTTTCTTACAAGAACGAGCCGCTCAAAAAGCGCAGGGCATACAGGTAGGGAAGTCGCTCTTGTTCTTCGGATGTCGCCACCCACAGCAAGATTTTCTCTATCAGCAAGAACTTGAAGCTTTTGTTGAACAAGACATCACCGATCTTGCAGTAGCATTCTCACGTGAGTATCCACAACAAAAGGTCTATGTGCAAGATAAAATTCGTGAGCAACGAGAGCAGGCCTGGCAACTCATTCAGGATGGTGCGGTCATCTATGTATGCGGTGACGCAAGCAAGATGGCACCAGATGTAAGAAAAATGTTCGCGGCGATTTATCAAGAAAAAACTGGTAAAACAACGCAAGAATCCGAGCAATGGTTGAACACTCTAGTCTCTGAAAAACGCTACCTCGTAGATGTTTGGGGCAACTAACAAGTTGACAATAACACCAAAATAAACTCAGTGAAACGAGAGGCAAATTTGCTGTTAAATTTGCCTCTCGTTTCGCCTGTCAAGCGGTCTAATGGCATTTGACATAATGATATTTTTATGGTATACTTAGAACAAGATTTCAATGTAATTTGTACACTAAGTAGGGGCCGATTTATCGCGTCCTTGTACGGAATAGATTGCCAACAAGGACGCGATAAATCGGTCCCTACAGAGCCACTCTCAAGTGCTTCTTTCTTAGTTTTTATATATCAATATACATAGATATAGACCCAAAGTTTCGTGAAGGGAAAGAGGTTGCTACGCATGAGTATTATGCAGCTTACCCAAACTATCCATCTTGTTCCATCGGCACAAAGTCATCCTGTGAAGCGTCCTATGCAGCCGCGTTTGCCTGGCATGGAACTAGCACTGGTTGAAGAGCCAATCCAGGTGACAAATCGTCAAATCGCCGAGGTGTTGTCGAGCATTGCCGACTTGTTAGAGTCTCAACATGGCAATCAATATCGTATTCAAGCCTATCGTAATGCAGCGCGTGGTGTCCTTGAACTGACAGAGCCAGCGGCAGATATCATCGAACGAGGCGAACAACTTCCTATCGCGGGATTGGGCTATCGGCTTCGTACACGTATCGCGGAACTCGTCAATGGCGGGACCATGACGTTCCACGACGGCATCTGTCTACAAACGCTACCAAAAGATGTTCGTGCATTAATGGCGGTTGAGCATGTCGGCCCAATTACGGCAATTCGTCTACACGAAGAGCTAGGAGTTGATACGCTTGAGAAGCTTTGGACCGCCGTCCAACAGCATCGCATTCGTACCCTGCCCGGCTTCGGTATACGCAGCGAGGAGCGCATCAAGCAAGCTGTTGAGCCACTCTTGCAAGGGAAGAAGCACTTGCCATTACCTGAAGTAGCCTAAAGCTCTAATAGAAAATGCTGGCGTACAAGATGTACGCCAGCATTTTTACTCTTGTAAGCTCTTCCATTCGGTCTGTGTATTCATCATTGACAAATCTCTACTATGAGACCACTCATGCTCATCAACGTGTGGCATCAAATTTCGTGGATATGACTCAGCTTAACCTTGTTGAACTACTCATTTGCGGATATACTTTGAAAGTGATTTCATTTCCCCTTTAGGTGGCTCTCCGTTCTAAGGGAAAGGAAGCCAGCTAGTCCATCGCATTGTTCTAGCAAATTGCTCACCGTGTGTTCAAAATGTGAGCGTATTTCACTTCACTTCCTGAGAGGTGAGGGATTGCACAAAGGAGTCCTCTATGCGCTTTGATAATCAGGTTGCGTTGGTTACTGGTGCCGCTTCCGGCATCGGGCGTGCACTTGTTCAAAAATTTGTGGCAGATGGTGCTGCCGTTATTGCCGTCGATATCTCCGAAGGAGCACTTCATCAGTTTGTTGAAGAACTTCAATCTCAAGGGGGCAAGGCGACGGCTTGCGTGGCAAACGTTTCTTCCGACACAGACGTGGAACGTATGCTTGCTCTCGCAAAAACCACATATGGACGCCTGGATATACTGTGTAATAATGCTGGGATTATGGACCTCATGACCCCCATAGCCGATGTTCCCCTTGCATTATGGGAACGTGTGCTTGCGATTAACCTGAATGGCCCTTTCCTCGCTTGCCGTCGGGCCATTCCTCTAATGCTGGAACAAGGAGGAGGCAAGATTATCAATACCGCCTCTGAAGCTGGTCTGCGTGGAGGAACCGCTGGCACCCCCTACACCGTCTCAAAGCATGGGGTGGTTGGTTTAACCAGAAGTATTGCCTTTCATTATGGGGATCAGGGAATTCGCTGTAATGCCGTATGCCCGGGTGGTGTCGAAACAGCGATTGGAGTAGGAAATGGCATGCCTCATGAAGCCGGACTTGCAAAGGTGATGGCGTCTGTCCAGAGTGCTGCGACTCAGGTTGCCAAACCTGAACAAATAGCAGCAGTGATTGCCTTCCTAGCCTCCGATGATGCGAGTAACGTCAATGGAGCTATTCTGCCAGTCGATGGCGGCTGGTATGCTGCATAGACTTACTTATTTGTTTTATGTTTTTTAAACAAGGAGAAAACGATGACCACCAGACATCTTGTTGATCCAGAACTTGTTGGGATGCTCGACACATTTCCTGCCCTGACGTTCACGCCAGAGTCGCTAGCACTCATACGAAGCTCTTTCGCAGAGATGAGTGCTCAAACTCCTACAGATCAGCCGGATTTTTCTGCGATTTCCGTGAAGGAGCAGTTCGTCCCTGGTCCACAGGGAGCACCAGATGTGCGTGTACTCGTATATCAACCAACCACACATGCAACTGCATTGCCAGCATTGCTCTGGATTCATGGTGGCGGCTACGTCATTGGCACTGCCGACGGGGATGACCTTGGAGTGAAAAGCATTGTCTCGGTACTTGGGTGTGTTGCGGTCTCTGTGGACTACCGTCTTGCTCCTGAGACTCCGCATCCAGGTCCAGTCGAGGATTGTTATGCTGCATTAAAGTGGCTACATTCGCATGCCGAAGAACTTGGCGTGGATACGGCCCGCATTGCTATTGGTGGAGCCAGCGCAGGAGGCGGCTTGGCGGCTGGATTAGGACTACTAACCCGTGATCGCAAAGAAGTGCCACTCGCCTTCCAGCTCTTGATCTACCCAATGATCGATGATCGGACCGTGACCTCAAAGGAGCCTCATCCCTACACCGGAGAGTATATCTGGACACCTGACGCAAACCAATTTGGGTGGTCCGCACTCCTGGGACACGCACCCGGAGGACCGGATGTCTCGCTCTATGCGGCGGCAGCTCGTGCTGAACACGTGGAAGGACTTCCCCCAACGTTCATCAGTGTTGGCTCGCTTGATCTGTTTCTAGAGGAGGACATGGAGTATGCCCGTCGGCTCATGCGAGCAGGCGTGCCGACCGAATTGCACGTCTATCCTGGGGCCTTTCATGGCTTCAATATGATGGCAACGGCAAAGGTATCGCAGGCGTTTAGGCGTGACCAGTTAGACGCGCTCGCACGAGCTTTTTCTAAAAGCTAATCAGTTAGTGATGAGGCAAGGGTGCCCGTAAAGTTCTCCTTACGGGCACCCTTGCCTCCTTCATGCCATCTTGGTTTTCGCTTGTTCCTATAGACCCAAAAGTTCAATCATCTGCTTTTGTAACTCAAACTTCTTGACCTTACCACTTGCTGTCAGTGGATATTCAGTAACAAAGCGTATGTAGTGAGGAATCTTGTGCTTACTGATCTTGCCCTGGCAATACTCGTGCTATTTATACCTTTAGGTATTGCGCCCGGTTTTAAAGAACTATGCCTATCATTATCTGTCCAAAAAGCTACACGGTTTGTATGGTAGAATATGAGAAACAACACAGGTTTTATTTGCTTGTGTAAAAGACCTGCTTAGCTTATTTGTTTTACCCTCAACCTATCAGGAGGCACCTATGTCGGACAGTAACACACATCTTTCTCTTCCAGGGCCAAAATCACAGGCGTTGCTAGCACGTCGTCAACAAGCTGTACCACGAGGTCTCGGTGCTACCATGAACGTTTTCGCGGCAAAAGCTGACGGTGCCATCATCGAGGACGTTGACGGCAATCGCTTTATCGACTTTGCGGGTGGTATTGGCGTGATGAACGTTGGTCATGCACGCTCAGAGGTCACACAGGCTATTATCGAGCAAGCACAAAAGTTTACGCATACGTGCTTCAGTGTGATGATGTATGAGCCGTATATTGAGCTTGCCGAGCGCATTGCCAAGATTACGCCCGGAGATTTTGCAAAGAAAGCTATCTTCTTCAATAGCGGTGCCGAGGCAGTAGAAAACGCGGTCAAGATCGCCCGTTACGCCACAGGGCGTCCCGCGATTATCGTGTTCGACAATGCCTATCACGGTCGTACGCTTATGACCATGACCATGACCGCAAAGGTCAAGCCCTATAAGCATCGCTTCGGTCCCTTCGCGCCCGAGGTCTATCGCGCTCCCTTCCCCTATCCATACCGTATGAATATGTCACCAGAAGAGGCATCACGTTCCTGCATCCAGGAGCTTGAGCGTATGTTTGTTGGTGAGGTTGCGCCTGATCAAGTTGCCGCCATCGTTATTGAGCCATTGCAAGGCGAAGGTGGCTTCATTCCCGCGCCCGCAGGCTTTTTGCGCGATCTGAAAGCTCTATGTGAAAAACACGGTATCCTGTTCATCGCCGACGAAATCCAGACTGGCTTCTGCCGCACTGGAAAAATGTTCGCGGTTGAGCATGATGGCGTCGTTCCCGATATGATCACTATTGCCAAATCAATGGGTGCTGGTATGCCGATTAGTGGCGTCGTTGGGCGTGCGGACATCATGGATGCTCCCCCTCCTGGCACACTTGGTGGTACCTATAGCGGCAATCCAGTCGCTTGCGCGGCATCGCTGGCAGTACTTGATCTTTACGAAAAAGAGGATTTTTCCACCCGTTCACGCGAGATAGGGCAGAAACTCACACAACAGTTCACACGCTTACAGGAACGCTACAACAGTATAGGCGATATACGCGGCATCGGTGGCATGCTGGCGATTGAACTCGTGAAGGACCATACGACAAAAGAGCCGGATGGCCAGACAGCAAGTGACATACTAGCGGCAGCGCATAAACGCGGACTGATACTTATCAAAGCTGGCATGTACGACAATGTGATACGCGTCCTTGTACCTCTATGTGTGACCGATGAACAATTACAAGAGGCAATGGGTATACTCGATGCCGCATTCGCCGAGGTTGCGGGAGCGGTGGCAACACCAGTAAGCTAAAAGCTAATGTTTAGGGGAGATAAGAGTAGTATCATGAATTATTACTATCATCTTCCCTATTTTGCATAATGCTAGACAAACAAAACTCTCAAGGAGACCCTCATGCTCCCCATTCGACGTGCAACAATTGAAGATGTAGACCAGCTTGTTCAGCTTCGCCTCTTGCTTTTTGAGGAAACGGGAGAACTCGTAGAAAGAGACGTATCCGCTTTCGCAGAAGCAATTCACGTCTTCCTGATAAAATCCTTACCCCAGAAGTCTTTTCTCGCATGGATTGTGGAAAGTGAACATCGCATTGTTGCATGCAGCGGATTTGTGCCATTTGAAAGACTCCCTGTTCCAGAAAATCTTTTAGGGAAGGAAGGATATATTTTGAATATGTATACCCTTCCAGAGTGGCGTGGTCAAGGACTTGCAACCGCACTATTGCAAGCAGTGATTTCTTATGCGAAAGAAACGGATATCAGACGCCTTTGGCTTCACGCCACTGATACTGGCAGACCTGTATACGAAAAAATAGGCTTTATTGCTGAAGGGGACGCAATGCACCTTATTTGGTAAGTGAGTTTAACATGCACTCAGTTAGCAGATAACCTCTTCATCTCATCCTGAAACTGCACTTCTAACATGCGTTTCCGTTCTGGTGACAAAAAGCTATATCGAATTCCATTCAGCAGTATCTCGTCAATCGTTTGCCTATCATAATGGAACGCACTTGCTAACAGACCTACCTCGTCATTGAGCGTTGTATTGAATAGTGGTGGATCATCTGAATTGATGGTAAGCGGAATACCAGCTTTATAAAGTTGTGGAAATGGATGCTCTTCAATCGAAAGATATACCCCGAGTCGTAAATTGCTTGTTGGACAGACCTCAAGAGGTATGTGATTTTTAGCAAGAAATTCCACAAGTTCCGGGTCTTCCATCGCACGAACACCGTGGCCAATACGTTCAGCTCCTAAAGCACGAATAGCTCCCCAAATACTTGCTGGTCCTTCGGTCTCGCCTGCATGGGGAATGCTATGTAATCCTACCGCTCTACCCTGCTCAAACCATTTCTCGAACCACTCGGGTGGGTAACCCACTTCCAGGCCGCCAAGTCCTAACGCCACCACGCCATCAGCTATACACTCTTTCGCAACGGCTACTGTATAATCCGCACGTTTTGACATACCAGGTCCCACGGCCACATCGCGCACAATGTCAAATATCCAATTGATTTCGACACCAAAATCTTGCTTCGCACGTTCACGTCCTCGCGTCATACCAGTGAAATACACATCATGGGGTATGCCTAACGTGTAGCGATGTGTACAAGCAGAGAATGTTGCCTCAGCATAACGTATATGCTGACGCGCCATCGTCTCACCAAACTCATAGACGATCTGTTCGTAATCCTCAGAAGTTTTCAAACAGCTAGAAATAGCAACGTATATTTCTACAAAGTGAGGAAAATTTCTATACTTGAACCATTGTTGCATCTCCTCTAGCGTTGTGACAGGTAACGCAACGTTATTGCGCTTTGCGAGCTTTAGTAATGTTGCTGGCAGTATCGAGCCTTCAAGATGTACATGCAGTTCAGCCTTCGGTACCTCTCGCAAATACTGTTCCAATTGCATACTAAAAATCCCCTCGCTCGACCATTTCTATAAAACGTTGCTCAAGTGCTGTTGTGCGTGGTTCAGGTTTACCACTACTAATAACGATATCATCTATCTGAATAACTGGTGTGATCTCTTTCGAAGACGAGGTAATAAAAGCTTCGTCCACATGTGCCAGTTCGTCAAATGTAATCGGTCGTTCCTCGATGGCAAATAGACCTTGCGCTAGTTCTAGCACCGTATTACGCGTGACCCCGATCAAAACACCTTCGCGAGGTGTTATCAGGGTATCGCCATGAAACACAAAAAAGTTACTGCGTGTGCCCTCCAGGACATGGCCTTGCTCATTCACAAAGAGCGCGTCAACCGCATCGCGTCGTGTGGCCTCTTTCAGCGAACGTACCGCTTCAATGTAATTGGTGGTTTTTGCCTCCGGCGAGACTCGTTGTAGGCGGCTGGTAATTACCTTGTAGCCCTTCGCGAAACGCTCCATGTCACGTTCGCCAAGTTGTGTGATAAGAACCGCTAAGACAGCATTGCCTGAGGGTAAGATACCATCCTCGGTCTCGCCACCCGTGACAAGGATACGTATCGAGGCGTGTTTGTATGTGTTACGTTCGATAATTTCATGAATAATACTCGTGATGTGCTCTCGTGTATAAGGGATATCTAGCTCGATCATCTTAGCGGAGCGATAGAGGCGATTAAGATGCTCATCAAGATGAAATGGTCGCCGATCGTAGGTACGCAACGACTCAAACGCACTATAGCCACGCAGAACAGCGACATCGTTTATCGAAATAGTTCCCTCATTTGGATGAACCCAACGTCCATTAATGTTCCAGAATGCATTGTTATCCATACGTTTGATTGCTCACTTTCAGTATCGTTATAATACATTCTTCTCTTTGAGCCACTCAACAAAGGAAGCTGGCACGTCCATTGTCGAGAGGCGACCTTGACGAATAAGCCTCCACTCATCGAACTTGTGCGTGGCTTTGATTTCTTGCAATGTTATAGGGTGTTCAAAGCGACGGACAAACATCACATCTACCACCCAGCTTTTACTATCATCCGGGTCCTGGCGCGGTTCAGAGGTGATGCGAGCAAGCCCAACGATAGCCGTTTCGCCCTGACTGTGATATATCAGTAAATCGTCGTTGGGTTTCATCATCTTAATAAATATTACTGCCTGGGCATTGCGTACACCATCCCATACAGTTGATGTATCATGTTCTAGCTGGTCGAGGGAATACGTTTCGGGATCAGTTTTAGCTAAAAAAAATGCCATATCACTCCCTGCCCTTTAAGTTCTATCTTTCCTTGCCTTATTGTACTCATCCTTCTTGAAAAAGCCAAGTTTTTGGATAGCTCCCCTCCAACCATTTGCGCATTAAATACGTATACCATATGTAGCCACGTTAATAAAATGTGGCGCACATCTGGAAATACTATACAACAAGCATATGGAAATGCAATTAGCGTATAAACCTCTGAGAAAGCGTTTGACGTTTCTCGTGAGGGAAAAAGAGAAGGAGAACGTATAGGTATGTCACAGGATCCAAATGTAAACATCGAGCAGAAACAGGGATATGAAGAGCTTCAAGTTATGGGCGAGCAGTTACTGGCTCGTGTAAAAGAGCTTGTTCATGAGGGCAACGTCCGCCGTATCATCATCAAGCAAGAGGGACACACAATCATGGAAATTCCTCTGTCTGTTGGTGTGGTTGGCGTCCTTGTTGCACCTGCACTAGCCGCTATCGGTGCAATCGGTGCATTGCTTGCGCAGTGCTCCATCGAGGTAATTCGCTCCGAGCGTCCTGCCGATGCGGTCAGTCAAAAGGTTGATGAGATTGTTCATCCAACAACATACGACGGCCCTTCACCAATTCTCTAAAAGAATTGATTGGATGTAGGGGCCATAATTTATTACGCCTAATTCAGCCTGTAGTGCGGCACGAGGGCGTAATAAATTATGGCCCCTACATCTTTTTTCACCCTATCTATTTTGTCAGTCCTCATTAATGGATGCATCCACCAAATGACGCCGGAACGGTAGGGACCGATGATGCTCTTTAACAATTTAGTACGGATATGTGTAGGGACCGATTTATCGCGTCCCGGGGGTAGGGCACGGGAGGGGCAGCGTGGCGACCATGCGACTCTTGCCCTGTTCCCCCAACCCCACCCCCGGGACGCGATAAATCGGTCCCTACAGAACGTATCCGCATTAATTTGTTAAATCCCATTATCGCATCCTCAGCACGAGCGAAGCAATGTGCGCGTCCCCTAATACAAAGATAGAAAAATTATGTTGACGTTCAAAAATATATTCACACTTTATGGTGTACTTAGTGTTGCGCTGTTGTTTTTCACACTTATCGTGGCCAGCACCAAAACGTATCGCACCCGTAGACGGTTTTGGACTACAGTCGTTTTGGCTTGGATTATTGCCTATTCACTTGGGAGTATCCTATTTCTGATTTTCAAATTGGATAGCATATTTACGATTATGGTTGCCTCACTTGCAGGCTATATCACAATGGGTGATTTGCCATTCAGAAAAAAAGCGTTGGACGAGGACTTCGAAAAGTTAGAAAGTACACACGAGAATGAGTCTGCAAACTAGTAGCAAGCCATACGTGTGTATATACGATGAGAAAAACTACATCAGGAGTGACTATGGCAAAAATTGTTGCAACCCCAACTGTTTCACAAACTAATAATCGTCGTCAGGCTTACGTTTTACTTGTGCTTGGTATACTTTTTCTTCTGTTTGCTTGGATATTGCAACTCAACTCCTTTGCCTATCCAATTGGTCTGCTCTTATTTGGGCTTGGAATGCTTTTTGCCGCCTACTTTAATCCCTACCGCTTGATGATTGGCGGCATTTTGGTGACATTGATTGGTGCATCTATCTTTTTAGCCTACAAAAACACAATAATTCCTGATGCAGGCAACTCAATTGTGCTCGCGATAGGTCTTGGGATGGTGGGTATTGCACTTGCCGCAAGACGTGGTTATATCACTGCAGGTGCGATGACGCCTGCGGTGATCGTCCTTCTTGTCGGACTTGTGGAGTATGGCCCGACAGGCCGCTTTCTGGGACCACCAGCCGCACCATTTATCCTCTCGTTATGGTTTCCAGGCATTGGACTGCTCATACTTGGCTTGATATACTTGCTTGTTGATAGTCGTAGATAGTCCAGTGGAAGAAGTCTCAATCATTACGTCCTCGCTCGGCTTACAATGCCTGGCAAGGGCGTAATGAATTATAGCCCCTACAGTTTCACTACACCTAACATCCGTCCATTGAACAATGGAAGGCCTCGCTTGTTACGCGGAAATGTTTTTAATTCAGCCGCCTTTGTCGCTGTCACCTGATCGCCATTTTCACCTGTCCACGCTAAGAGTAAATAGTCATTTTCTTGAATGAGCATAGTGAGCAGAACACGGTCTTTCTCCAATAGTTCCGTTGTAGCCACACCACCGGTAGCGCGACCTTTTTGGGCAAATTGGCTGACTGGAACTTTTTTGATAAAACTGTTTTCTGTCACGACCAGCAGACTTGTGGAGTCATCCGCGGTTACTTGTTCTTTATCTAGGTAAGTGGCACTGACCACAACAGCTTTCGGAGCAAGCGTTATCGCGGCCACTCCTTGTCCGACGCGCCCTTGGGCACGCAGGTTTTCATCGGAGAAACGCAGCGTTTGCCCGTTATCGGTCGAAACAAGATATTCTCCTTGCCCACGCGAAAGTAATGCCGCGACAACACGGTCTCCATCAGCAAGCTTTATATCCTGCAATCCATCGACATCAGCCGTCTTATACTCGCTTAACGGCTGATTTCTTGACTTTGCCGAGTTTGCTGAACGTTACAAGATAGCGGTCTTCATCATACGCCTCGATAGGCAGTACCGTCACGATTTCCTCGCCAGCAGCCATATCGAGTATTTTACGCATTGGCTCACCCTTTGCGGAACGATTTCCAACGGGAACACGATGTGTCGCGATCTGAAAGACACGGCCAGTTGAAGAGACACATAAGCAGATAGTCTTGTGAAGTTGTTGCAAGAATTTGACGCAACTGCTCATCACCACGCACAGGCGGTATATGCGGCATTCCCATTTTTGCCTTTTGGTACGAACGTATCGGCGGGCAAAGCTTTTAACAGCACCAGAGCGTGTCACGGCAATCGTCAGAGGTTCGCGTTCGTGCAGACTGGCAACCGTCTCAATCGGGCGCTGCTACCTGCACCCTTCGCGTCGATTATCGTGCGCCGTTCATCACCAAATTGCTTGATAAGTTGCTGCATCTCTTTCTTAAGTAACGCAATAAGCAGGCTTTACGATCGCGAGTAAAAGTTGCTCTAGTTCACTAATGCGTGCTTGTAGTTCTTCTTTTTCTTTCGCATATTTGCTCGGCATCCAGCCGCGTCACCTGCGCTAAAGTCATAGAGGCAATCACCTCGGACTGAATAGTTGTGAGTTTATATTTTTTCTCGATCTCTTTGCGTGCAGCCGCACGGTCTTCCGCCTTCTGGAATATTCTAACAATCTGTTCGGCGTGTGCAGCCCCAACAATTAAGCCCTCGACAACGTGCAGACGTTCCTGGGCTTTACGCAGGTCAAATTGCGCTCGACGCGTCAAAATATCAATCTGGTGTGTGTTCCAGTAGTTGAGCAATTCAATCATGCCCACTTGCTTTGGTTGCCGTGCCGCTTGCATCGGCTCACCAAACAGAAAAACCATCTGGAACGAAAGAGCTATCTGCAGGTCCGTCTCACTAAATAAGTGTGAAAGTGTTTGCGCCGCATCAGCATCCTTGCGCAAATCAAGTACAATACGCATACCCTTTTCGGTATCGCTTTCATCACGTACGTCAGGCATCAACCCTTCCAACTTACGCGCATTGATTGCCTTGACAATTGACGCCTTGATTTTATCGCGACCAATTGGTGGAATTTGTGTGATAATCAACGAGCGGTTGCGCGGTGTCTCTTCCAAGCGCACCTCTGCTCGTACAATAATACGACCTTTGCCCGTTGTGAAGTAGTCTCGAATACCATCAATGCCGATAACGCTTCCACCCTGACAAAAGTCGGGACCTTTTACGTAGGTCATGAACTGCTCGACATCCATTTCAGGACGGTCTAGCAAAGCAATACATGCACGCAAGACCTCGCCAAGATTATGTGGTGGAATATTGGTCGAGAGACCGACTGCGATACCACTTGATGGATTGACAACAGGCGGAACACGTCCCGGCAAGATAGTCAGGCTCAACAACCTTGGGGTCTTGTTTGTATGTCGGATGTACTGGGACCGTCTCTCGCTCCATGTCCGCCATTAACGCTTCTGCTAAGGGTGATAAGCGCATCTCTGTGTAACGGTAAGCGGCAGGCGCATCGCCATCTTCGCTTCCCATATTGCCCTGACCCTCGATGAGTGGATAGCGCAAGGTGAAAGGCTGTGCCATACGTACAGCAGCATCGTAGACAGACGTATCACCATGCGGGTGATAGTTACCGAGAATCAAACCGACCACTTCAGCACTTTTGACGGTCGAGCGTGTCGAAAGATAACGCGCCTCGCGCATACCTGCTAGAATGCGACGCTGGACAGGCTTCAAGCCATCACGAGCATCAGGTAGTGCGCGGTCGGTCACAACAGAGAGGCCATAAGTCGCAAACGCTTGCGACATAATGACAGAAAAATCTTCATCACGGATAGCACCAACAACGGGCGCGTTGCCGTTGCTAGCTGTATTTCCTAATCGTGTACGGGCCATTTTTAGATATCCAGTTCTTTAATTTTACGAGCATGTTCGGCCAGGAAAGTACGTCGTACCTCGGCGTTTTTGTCTTCCATTAATTCCATCACTAGCTTTGCCGCTAGCACGCCATCTTCCATCGTGACTCGTTTGAGTGTACGATGGGCTGGATCAAATGTTGTATCACGTAGTTCTTTCGGGTTCATTTCGCCAAGACCTTTGAACCGCTTGAACTCCAAGTTTTGCGCATCAGCTCGACTATGGACAAACTTCATCCGTTCTTCATCGTCAAGCAGCCAGACAACTTTCCCTTTGTACTTCACAGAGTAGAGTGGCGGGCAAGCAATATAGACGTGTCCTCGCTCGATCAAGTCACTGAACTCTTGATGGAAAAGTGTGAGTAGAAGACATTGAATGTGCAAGCCATCGACATCGGCATCAGTCGCGATGATGACACGATTGAATTTTAACCGACTGATATCGAAGGTACCACGCGTTCCCGTTCCTAGCACGTTGATAATGGTGCGAATTTCTTCGTTCTCGACAATGCGCTCAAGGTCTGCCTTCGCAACGTTGAGTGGTTTGCCCTTTAACTTGAGGACGGCTTGAAACTCTGAGAAGCGTCCCTGACCAGCACTACCGCCAGCAGAGTCTCCTTCGACAATGAACAACTCTGACCGACTCGGATCAGATGAGTTGCATCTGAGAAATTTCTTTGACAGTGAGGTATCGATTAACTCGCCGTTTTTCTTGTTGCCAGCACGCGCTAGTTCTTCGACCAGTTGCGCTTCGTTACGTGCCTTTTGCATCTGCTGAATTTTTTTGAGCCACTCTTTCGCGGCAACCGTGTTGCTCTCGAACCAATCTTTCAAGCCCTCGTCCACTACAGAGCGCACGATACCCTCGACAGGCGCGTTGTTCAAACGGTCCTTTGTCTGACCCTGGAACTGTGGATTAGTCAGTTTCACCGAGATAACCACGTTCAGCCCCTGCTGTATCACCTCTGGCTTGAAACCATCTTTCTCTCGGTTCTTGATTACAGCGAGCTTAATAGCGTAATCATTGACAACCTTTGTCAAAGCGGCTTTGAAGCCCGTCTCATGTACTCCACCATCGCGCGTACGAACCGCGTTCGCGTAGCTGTACATGGCAATTTTGTAACCCGTCGTTGGCTGTAACGCGACCTCAACCTGCACACCATCTTTTTCTTTCGCAATGCCGATGACATGCTTTGACAATGGGACACTTGTACCTGTGGTAGCGAGGTCCCGCACATAATCGGGCAAGCCGTCACGTGAATAAAACATGCGACTCATTTGTTCGATGGCAGCATCGTCCCAGGCATCCAGGTGAAAAGAGACACCACGATTGAGATATGCAGAAGCATTGAGGCGGCTTTCAATGGCTTCGAGCGAATAATAGGCATCGACATCGAAGACAGTGCGATCATATAACCAGCGAAGTTGCGTCCCATGCAATTTGGGATCGCATGGGACAATTTGATGTGGGACAGCCGCTCCACGACTAAACGTCTGCGTAAACTCTTGTCCATCCTTCCAGATGGTAAGCTCTAGCTTTTCAGATAGTGCATTAATCACCGTAGAACCGACACCATGCAGGCCACCCGCCGTTTTATACGCACCCTCAGCGAACTTACCACCCGAATGAGGCACGGTAAGAATAACAGTTGCCGCAGGTACATAATCGCCTTGATATAGCATCAGATCAAAAGGCATCCCTCGCCCTTCATCGCGAACCGTCACCCAGCCTTCTCTGTCGATACTCACCCAGATATGTTTTCCATAGCCCGCTACCGCTTCATCAACGGCATTATCCAATGCCTCCCAGATCAGATGCACCAGGCCCGAAGTAGATGTAGAGCCTATGTACATACCGGGGCGATGCCGAATAGCTGCAATGCCTTCGAGCACCTGAATATCAGCAGCGGAATATTCTATATTTTTTTTAGTACGTGTTGAGCTTTTTGCTTCAGTACGTATGGTGGGCCCTTCTGTACGCTCGTCAGTTTGCTCAGACGAGAACAGCGAACCCTGACCCACTTCATCATGCTGTGGGAGCGTTACCTTGGAGGAGCGAGCCATCTACCCAATACCTCTTTTCAAAATGCTTTCGTTGCTCCTCAGAAGGATACAGCGTTAAGCAACGAAAGTCAAGATTATTTTAGACCAAAAGTTCTATGCAAAAAAGCGTAATAGAGAACGTGTATATCATCACAAATAACAATTCTATGTTCTTATTCTGACCATGAACAAGCAAATTGGTAACAATGGTTATTTTTTAAGTCATGTTTTACATGTAACGAGTATAACAAGATATTTTCGCATAAATAACTGTCTAAAAGGATTTTTGTATTCTTCTATACATATATCCTGTTTTGAGATGAAAGAAAAGTTAAAAAATTCAAGAATTTTTCTAAACGTTCTTTTCTATCATGACTATATTCATCTTTCTGTCTCGAAGTATTGTATTTTTTTCCATGAACTACTATAATCAAATGAAAATATCATTTTCAGCCAAATGATACACTAGGAAGGTCTACATAATTCTATGCCTCGTCCATCAAAACACGTTTCACCGGATACATTAGGCGGACGCATCAGGGCAGCTCGTGAATATTTACACCTCTCATTAGCGGAGGTTGCGAGCGGTCACTATAGCACAAGTTTGATTTCACAGATAGAACGTAACCGCGTTGATCCATCACGAGATAGCCTAAAGTTTCTCGCGGAGCGACTCAAGCTCTCCGTTGATGATCTGGAGATACTCGCACACCAACATAGAGAATCAGAAGTTGAGGCACGCGATTACACGTCCTTCGATGCACTAAGAATTGATGCAGCGCGTCTCCTCGTGGAACACCAAGCAGCCGAGGCACTGCGTCTCCTGGAGCCATTGCACTTTTCTAAAGTTCCATCACTCCAACGATGGAGGCTTGCAGCGTTGCGGGGTCAATGTTACTTTGAGCGAAGGCAATTTGTCAAGGCACAAGGCGATCTTTTCTACGCAACTCAGGAGGAGCCAAAACATGAGACCCTTCCTTTGGACCAAAAACAAGAACGAATGCTCCTCCACCTTCATCTTGCGGCAACTTATCGGGAGCTTCATCAGCTTAAAGATGCACTCGAACAATTCCAGGTTGCTCTTGGCATGATAAATCCTACAACTCCCTTTGGCTATGTTGCGGAAGCATACTGGGGTATGTCGCTCATTGCTTTAGCTCAAGCTACTCAGTTGGAGCAGGGAGAAGCAAACACAGGTGAACGAGAAGCAAAATTGCAGGATGCATTAGACCATGCTGAGAACGCACGTTTTCTCTATCGCTCGATTGGAGAAACATTACACGCCGCTTCTGTGGCGTGTAATGTTTCAGAAATTGAGTACGAATTAGGGCATATAGAGAAGACACGTCAAGGTCTCCTTGAACTTTTGGACATGGAGCCACTTCGTGCTGATACATCACAATATGATGCGCAACGGCGACAAAAAGAGCAGGCAAACATTAAATCTTCGGCATCCTGTCTTCTCGCACAAATAGAATTAGGAGACAAACAGTATCAGCAAGCACTCATGTATGCAGAGCGAGCATTGGCTGCTGGTGAGCGTAGCTATATTCTCAGACGTGCGGATGCATATGTAATGCTTGGGCGTATCTATGGTGCGATGTGCAATATTGAGCAAGCAGAACAGGCATATCGTGATGCCTTGGGCGAACTTGAGAAAACCGAGCGTATCGGTGTACGCATCAGTACACTTGTTCGCTTTGGCAGCTATCTGCTTAGCATAGGAAAAACTGAAGAGAGTCAACGAGAATTGGAGAAAGCACGCTTACTCTCCAATTCTGTTTTGCTTGGAAATGATAGAACATCCCCTTGCGATGCGATAGCCTGAGACGCATTGTATACCGACCAGAGACAATATATAACAACTTCTCCTCTCATTGATTCGTATTAAAGATAGTATAGTATGCGAGAAAAATACCCCAACAGTAAGTGGGAGAGGATTAGATTGCTATGAAATCTATTGCGGGTCAATATGAATGTGTGCATAAGTCAGGTATAGGGCTTGACTACTTTACATCGCGCGTAGACCGTCTCACTCTACAACCTAATGGTCGTTTTGTGCTTATTGTACAGGACAAAAGCAGAATTTCGCATGCGGCACAATCACTTGCGAGTGGTCAACAGGTTTCATCGGTCGCACCAGAAGTTCGACGCGAGGGTACGTATCTTGCACAGGGTACCAATGTCTCGTTCCGCTTTGACGATAGTACACAGCAGCAAGGACAGTTGGCAACAACGAGTGATGGCAGTAGTAATGCCCTTCAACTTGGCCAGGATGTTTTTACAAAAACTTCGGACTCGACGCTACTGCCTTCGGCTGACCGCTTGAAAAAAGATATGGAAGACATCGCGAAAGGTTTGAAGATCGCAGGAGCAATTGGTGGTGTAGCAATCAAAGCAGTGAAGACAATTCACGATACGTTGCAATCTACTCAAACACAAACAACAAATCAATCAACTTCAGCGACACAAAATGCAAACGCACATGTTCCACCAGTTCAGCAGTATCAATCACCACAAGCCGCATCTGCACAGACACCTCCTGTACAGGCATACTCAGCGCAACAATCCGCCACTTCTATTCCAGAGTATCAGCCACCATCAGTCGCGCCACAACAGCCTGTTCAGGGTGCAGTGCCTTCTGTATACTGTGATCAGTGTGGTACGAAAGCACGGCCAGGAAAACGCTTTTGTAGCAATTGTGGCGCAAGCCTCACCTAGTTTTATCCCCGAGCCTGTTCTTTAGCCAGCAATTCATAGGCAGCGATAATACGCTGCATTTGCTGGCGGTCGCCACCACGGTCTGGATGATAACGTTTTGCCAGGGTGCGATAACGCCGCTTGATTTGTTGGGGAGTCGCGTTTGGTGGCAAGCCTAGCACAGACAATGCCCGCTGTCTCTCCACAAGTGGACGCGCGGGATTTGCCTTACTTTGCCACAGAGTTTGTGCGCTCATGCGTAAAGCATTCCATAGTAATGAGGTAAATGATCTTGGTTGTCGTGAACTCATCTATACGCTTCTATTCTAAATAGCTTTCGCCTGGTAGATACAATACGGTACATTAGCATGAAATGAAACGAGAGCACGTACTAAAACGTGAACCATACATATACGGTTTTGAAGTATTGCAAGTTTCTCCATCATAGCAGCAATTTCATAATACGCAATACTTCACACTCACACTATAACAAACAAATACCATTTTTTCATGAATAGGTCTTATTAAAATATGTTCTCAAGGAGACACACTTATGGCAGTACAGACGAAAAACCCTGTCGAAAAGGTCAAGGATGTTGCATCCTCAGAACCTGTCAAAAACATCGACAAGCAAACAAAACCATTTCAACGCTTCCTCACAAAATTCAACAATGATGGCGCAATGACATTTTCGGGCGTGCTGGCCTATAACCTTATGTTGGCAATGTTCCCAATTCTCATCGCGCTCATCTCAATTCTTGGTTTTACACTTGGCCGACTCGACCCTGGCGCAGTTGCCAAGAATTCAAGGTCAAATCGCAGGCATATTTCCAGGTGCCGCTGCGGGACAAATTGTAAAATCGGCATTGACGCAACTTCAAAAAAGTTCAGGCATATTAGCAATTCTTGCGATCCTTACAGCCGTCTTTGGTGGTTCACGCCTCTTTATTGTTATTGAGCAGTTTTTGGATCTCATATATCACCTACGACCACGTACGTTCATTCGTCAAAACCTTGTTGCCATTGGAATGCTTCTACTGTTCGTCGTACTTATTCCACTTATGGTTGCGGCTTCATCTGCTCCTGCAATTGTAGCTAGTCTCGCTACAGCTATTCCATTTCTGAAACAAAACTCGACAATTGCAACACTCATTACTACTGTTGGTGGCATTCTGAGTGGCATCATAGTCGGTTTCATACTGTTTGAAGCGATCTACTTTGTTATGCCAAACCAAAAGATCAGTTGGCGTAATAGCTGGCGTGGTGCTTTGATAGCGTCAGTGTTGCTTGAGGTATACCTGTTCGCCTTTCCTTTCTACACGAGTCACTTTCTCAAGGGCTATGCTGGTGTGATTGGAGGAGGCATCATCCTCCTGCTATTTTTCTACTACTTCGCGGTCATTCTCCTGTTAGGTGCTGAAATTAACGCGTTTTTCTCAGAGAATGTTCAACCTCTGCCAAACGATATTATAACGTTTGTCACAACAATGGCTGGTCGCGTCAATCAAGATCGTCCTGACGTTAAATCATCAAATCACATGGACGCACGCCCAACCGATAAAGCAGTAGACTCACGCATCGGTAAAGGCGGCGGACGAGGAAATAGGGCAAGTCAGGGCAACTCTCAGCAGCAACAACAAGAAGAAACACAAACTCAAAAAAGTAAGGCCGATCATACCAACTCTTCCAAGCAGCAAAATAAGACAAATGGGCAAGAAAAAAAGTTGAGTCAGGCTGCTACCGAGAAAAAAGAACAAGCGGCGGCAAGGACACGCTTAAAACAGCAAGCGAAAGAGCAGAAAGAGATGACAAAAACTCCAGCCTCACCTGTCTCGTTCGTAACGATTGCTTTAGGTACGCTCCTCACCGTCGTGATCGAACTACTACGCTTCCGTAATCATGGCAAATAGAAGATCGCGATGGAGGCATGACAGGGGCAAGCCCAGTCACTACTATACACAGACAGGCGTGGCAAGCCACGCAGTGGCGGAAGGTATAGTAGTGACTGGGCTTGCCCCTGTCATGCCTCCGCTACATAACTTTTTCACTAAGCATTAATTTGCAGACGCTCTACAATCTCTGAAGCGAGACTTGGACGAAATAGCCCCTCCGCCACAAGTGAGGCACCTATGGCGGTCTCGAAGCCCTCCGGCTCAGACTCGTTGTGTGGGTAAAGATAGAATTGGTAAGTATCGCCTAGACGATCAACGATCGTACTTTTATCCAATTTCTCCTGTGCAGTAGAGCGACGATCAGTCACAACGATATCTTCAAAATGGTGAACCGCCATCAAGCCTGCCACGTCTTCCGATAACCCTTCCCAGAATGCCTGTTCACGCTCCTCCTCATCTTCGTCTTCATCTGCCTCCATTCGAACAGTCATGCCATCGACAATCCGCCCATCCTTGATTACGACAATGCTTCTTTCATTCTCCTCCACCTCTAAAAATAAAAAACGCATTTCGGACCAGGCCGCCTCTTGCTGACGCATCCGATAAAGCAAGGTAGCGACCGAACACAGTTTGTCTGCATCACCCATATCTTTACGTTTACGCTTGCGATAACGGGGTACGCTTTTTAAATTCTTCAAAGCAGGCAAGTGAAAGTTTCTTGCATTCAGTGAACCTATAGCGATGAGGAAGTTGTGCAAGTCAGTCACATCCGCTGTACTAGCTAGAGCATCTTGCTCTAAAAGCAGCATTTGTAGAGAGCAGAGCGTCGTTTCTAATTTAGAGGAGAGTGCGATTATCGGTTCAGGATAGAATGCACACAGACGTTCGATATAAGCAAGTGTTGCGTCACTATCGGCGAATGTACATAATTCAATTGTCTGACCATTTTCGGTGAAACATGTCTTCCAGACACCAGCCTTATAGTCGATACCAATACTCATTGTCATGCAAGCGGTTCTCCTTGTACCATGCCATGAATTGTAGTTATGAAATATGTATTTCTTTTGTTTGAATGAATGTTCTTCTTCATTGCTTCAGCTTCATCTCATTGTTCAGGCGGAGTTATTATATCATGCACGCAAATTGACACAAGCATTGCTGTCTTCATGTCTTGACTGTACTATTTCCATCTGTTACACTTTTATGTATACAAACGCCCCGCGAAACAACGGGGCGTATTTATACTTTTTGAGAAACACTTATCCGTCTCGTACATGCTGAATTCCTGCCAATACTTATTTACTATCTCCCATGAGAGGTTGATAACATGCCGAGTGATAGTTCGTTATTTACTAGTGACCAGGAGCATCTACGTTTACAATATGCAGTACGTGAAAGTGAAATCTTGCGTGAGCTTTCTGAACTTCTCGCCTCATCGCTCGATCTTACACATATTCTACAGATATTGGTAAAACGTGCAACGGAGATGTGTGAAGTCGAACGATGTGCAGTTTGGCTTTACGAAGAGACACGAAACCTTTTTGTACCTAAAACATATTCTCTCTCCTCTCCCGCCCTTCATCCAAAAGTGATTAAAGCTGGCGAACATTTATGGTATTCAAATAGCCTTACTCTACAAAATACGTTTGCACAACGCTTAACACAAGGCGACGGCATTATGCTCATCGAAGATTTGCGCAATGTACCAGATATGAAGATATTTGCTGAGAAGTTTCTTGCTCACTCTATTTTGTTTGTAGCGCTGCGAAGGGAGGGTCGCATTGTCGGTATCTTGTCACTTGATAGCCCCGGTAAAACGGAAACATTTTCCGAGGAAAAGCAGCAACTTGTGCGTGCCATTGGACAACAGGCTGCCGTCGCGATTGACAATGCTCGTCTCTATCGACAAGCACAAAGCGAGCGTAAACGTGCAGAACGCTTAATTAAACGTGCTCAATCTATCTATGAGGTGGCGATAGCCGTTAACTCAAATGAGGACCTCTCGACCGTATTGGGAATTGCAACACGTCACCTTGTCAACGGTTTGGAGGCCGATGGTGGCACAATTGTACTCCTGGATAACGGTGCTCTGCTTTTAGCCAGTACGACCGCGTCCCAGCAATGTACGTCAACCTCGCCACCCTTGCTAGATTTACCTCGTTGTTGCGAGGCCCTTCGCGATGAAACACCTCGCTACTTTACGCAGGAGCAACTAACTGGCATCGAGAAAGAGTGGTACCAACAGTTTAGTATAAACAACGTCTTGATAGTACCACTTATCGCTGGCGCAAGAAACGGTAGCAAACGTCATAAGAAAAATGCACTTTTGCTCGAAGAAAAGCATTGTGTCGGATTTGCCTTTGTCAATTTCAACCGAATTACACGTCAGCCAGCAAAAGGTCACATTGCTTTCGCACAAGATATAGCAGCACAATGCGCACTCGCGATTGAGAAGAATATGTTGCTTACTAACGCCAGTCAGGTGGCAAAAGTTGCCACTGAACGAGCAAACACATTGGACGCGGTATTCAACGCGATGACCGAAGGAGTAGTTGTGCTCGATCACGACGGGCAGATTATCGTAAATAACCTGACCGCCTCACGCTTTTTGGGCATGCCACTGTACTCGAAACAACATCTTACAGCGTTTTTAGATAGCTATCCAACATATACATTGCAAGGTATGCCTATTGCCTACGAAGATTTTGCACTTACAAGAGCACTTCGAGGAGAACATATTCACGGAGAACGTTTCGCCACACGACGAGCGGATAATTCCGAACGTATTGTAGAAGTGAATGTAGCACCTCTTCACGATGACGAATCTCATCGTGTCGGGTATGTAAGCGCGTTTCGTGACGTTACAGAGCAAGTGCATGTAGAGCAGCGTATTCGTGGAGCACTGAGTGTAATGCTCAACGCTGCGGAAGTATTGACTGGCGTTACGGACATCAAAGAAATGATGCGTCGTGTTCTTACAATGACCTTGAGTGCTTTGAATTGCGAACGCGGCTTTATCCATTTATACGACGAGGATCGGCATATCTTTACTCCATTGTTCGCCGTTGGATTTGCTGACTCTCCCAATGCGTTTTGGAATACAGAGCAGCAATTCTGGTTCGCACCCGACATACCGAGTACAAGAGAACCATATGCATCACTCATAGCAGGTTACACCACTCTTATTCCGCCAGAGTATCGAACTACTTTACAAGAAACCGCTCATACAGACACAATACTTGTCGCGCCACTGATGCATAACAAACACTTGATTGGCGTTATGACCCTCGACCGTTCTTCATCGCTGGAAGAGCAAAATCCTCCTTCTGACTCTCCTCGATCACGTTATGCACGTCGCGAGTTCACGGTATGGGATGTGACGGTCACTGAAGGCATTGCTCAATTCGCAAGCCTGGCGATAGAACAGGCACGCTGGCAGTCAGAGGTCACAATTGCACGTACCAATGAAGCCGAGATGCGAGAGTCTAACGCAATGAAAGACGAGTTTCTTTCGATTACCGCTCATGAATTCCGTTCACCTCTTACCATCATCCAAGCTCACAATCAAATGATGGAGCGCATTATGCGCCGTGTTGCAGAAATGCCAAAACGTGAAAGATTGCAAGAGAGCATTACAGCGATAGAGGAACAGACGCATCAACTCACAAATATTGTAAATACATTTCTTGAAGTCACACGCCTGAACAAAGGACAAATCATACTTGAGCAAGATCGTGTAAACTTGAATGAATTGCTCAAACAAGAGGTTTTAACGCACAGCACCACAACAAAACAGCATAGCATCCACTTTGCAGCAGAGTCTAATCAACAAGTATGTTACATCACAGGGGACCGTGTACGACTTCATCAAATATTTGGGAATTCTACTACAGAACGCCATAAAATATAGTCCACACGGTGGCCCCATTACTGTGTCACTCAAACAGCGAACGGAAGAGACAGCAAATGCGTCCGTAGAAGTACGCGTTGCGGATAAAGGTATTGGTGTTCCTCTGGATGCACAGCCATACCTTTTTGAACGTTTCTACCGCGCCCCAAATGTAAATGGTGGGAAAACGAAAGGTGTAGGGCTAGGTCTGTATGTGGTGGCTGAATTTCTTCACCTTCACAGTGGGACAATTCATGTCGAGAGTAGCGGCGAATATGGTGAGGGTAGTTGTTTTGTCGTTACACTTCCTCTTTTAGAAAGCGAACTTTCTAATGGCGAATGAGTTACCCCTTCTACGTTCCTGGCTTCTTGCCCTTACCAAAGAAACGATGCAACGCGAAGATGCCAGCGACGCCTCACATGATTATGATCATATCGTGCGCGTTATGGCATTGGCGGATGCCCTGCAAGAGCACGAAGGTGGTGAGCTGCTGATCATCTGGGCAGCGGTTGCTTTCCATGACATCGGACAGGAGCGCGAACGACGACATGGTGGCGATCATGCCATGATTGGGGCTGAGATGGCGGCAGAGCTGCTCACCCACACGCACTTCCCCCAAGATGCCATTCCAAGCGTACAAGTGGCTATTCGCGAACACCGTATGACAGGAGGCACTACGCCTTCCACTGTAGAGGGGCGCATTCTTTACGATGCGGATAAAATTGATTGTCTTGGAGCTATCGGGATAGGTCGTCTCTACTGTATAACGGGCCTCTATCACCAGAAAATCTATTCAGAATTACCACCTGACATCGTTGAACCCATAGACCCGAGAGCGGTACGTACGTTACGCCGCAGTCCCGATTACTCGCCAAGTATCGAGTTCCGCCTGCTTTTTGGGAATCTACCCGAACGTATGACAACCACAACAGGGCGTAGTCTGGCACAGGAACGCTACGACTACATGGCAAATTTCTTTAGTCGCCTACAACACGAAATTGAAGGCAGATTATAACAACCCATTGGTGATTTCAATACATCCAATCATAAAATGACGATAATAAAATAAACATGCGTACTAAAAACGGTTTTCTATAAACATCACATAGTTAAACGTCGTCTTCGCACTAACTGGTGCGGTCAAGTGAAGCGTAAAGCCCACGGCAGGGTGGAGCGAGATGTACTGCACCAGTGTTGGCCCAGGGTTGGAAGTCAACGTAACGTGGACAACACCTGTCGCAGCCGCATGTATATTTCGCACCATCAGCTCGCCCTGCCCCTTCTCGAATGTACCAGAACCAAAGAACGACATACAATCAGCACTGGAAGCATCCTTCTTGACTTCGATCCCACGCTGAATTTGTAATTCTTTTCCACCTGCTGTTATGACAGACTGATCGGAATTAGGTACCTCTTGTATCTTTTCGCAAAAGCGAACATTGACAGTCAAAGGTTCACGTAAAGGTTCTTTCTTCTCCTTATTCCAACTGTAAATGTCATTCTCTTTAGGGTAAGGGGTTACTCTAGCCATAGGAGTAGTTTGTAGATGAACCTTCGAGGTATGACCCGCTAAACGTTGCTTACTCTTCACTGGAGGCGCGATTGACTGTGAAGGTGTTGCTGGAATCGCGTCAATCACGGTAGGTATCTGTACATCTTCAATCGGTACCATAACATATGTAGGTAGTACAGTAGCAAGTTGTCTTTCTTGAGGAAGAACTTCATTTCCATCAGTTGGCGTAGGAGCCCACGTAGGAGGTTCGGGTTGCATAATAGCCGCAATAGATGAGGTAAAACGTTGTGCAAAGCGGGTCAGAATATTCGTGCTTTGTGGCTTTCTATGCCCTTCCTGCTCTTTCGCCGAAGCCTTTTGCGCTGCTATCTCGGCTGTGACGGATTGTACAAAGCTTGCAGGCCGAACAGAAGGCTGTACTTTTGACTGAAGGCTAAGTCGTGGGGGAACAAGTTCAACATTCGAGGGGGAGCGATCCATAGAGATATATTGTTGCTCTTCCTCTGACCACTGCTCTTGAGACGCTGGATCGGCAAGCGTTTCCTCAACGGATGCTGAAATTTGTTGTCGCTCGCGCTCAAATCGGGTCTGCCAATAGTGTTTTTCATGAGGATCATGATTTTGGTACAAGGCCATAACTACTTCTGCTTTCCCTAAATAGACGCTATCCGTTCTTTCATACATACTCACAAAGACACACAATGAAATAGACACACGCAGTATAACATACCCCTTACGAGGAAGTCGTGTAGATAGCACATTTGGGTAATTTCACTATAATCATGCAAGCGAAAGATGTATGCTTTCATGTACTAGGACTATTGGGTTAATAGTACAAGTAGTATTGCAAGAAGGAGTCAGAAACGCTACAATCGAGCCTGATCAACACATACGTTGATGACATAGACATATATCACTGCTTTTAAAGGCATGAAGAACTGTCACTCTATTTTTTCTACAGTAAAGAAGGGTTTTAAAATATGAAACTTAATGGCTCACACAAATTCAAGGCTTCAAGCACACAAGTATATAATGCGATCCTCAACCCAGAGGTATTGAAAGAATGTATACCAGGCTGCCAAACAGTTGAATACATTGATCCGAATAGCATCAAGGCAAGCATCACTACTCCTCTTCCAGGTTTGAAGGGACCATACAATGTGATCATTAATATTGCACAGAGGCAGGCACCTAACAACCTCACTTTACAAGTACAACGCCAGGGAACAGGTGGCTCGATCAATGCACTTAGCAATATTAACATTCTTGATGAGGCCGAAGGTTCGGTACTCAACTACGACGCGAATGCTGACCTGAGTGGCCCTATCGCTATCGCAAACAACCCCATTGGACAGAGCTTCACGAAAGGTTCACTTGGCTCGTTCTTCAAGAGCCTGGACAAGGCAATCGTTTAGGTTCTCAGGTACAAAAAGGAACGTGGGAGCATCCTGGTTTAATGGTGCTCTCACGTTCCTTTTTGCTTTTAATTAAGGAGTGATGCGTATAATCGCGCTTGTTTGTGTATCGACTGGTGGAATGAATGCTCCATCACGCTCGATGAGCCATGCCTGCAACAATCGCCTTAATTCGCTCCTAGTTAGTTCATCATCCGGTAAGATAAGCTGCTCTAGCAACTCTTCCGTTGCAATATCAAGTGAGGGATAACGTAAGACCCCTGGCATACGTACAATTTCAACATCGGGATAGATACTCATCTCAAAAAGGACATCCAGCGCATAAATGTAGCCAGGAGCAGGTTGCCGTTCATCACCGTGAAAATGCTTCCATAATGGGCTGGTGCTCGTATCAAAGTGGACAGCTCGCATATAAATATAACAGGCGCGACGTGTTGCAGCACGTAGCTTCGTGATAAACGTGTCTACATCCCAAATTGGGTACAGAACGTGGCTACACACCACGATATCAGCACTCAAGTCGGTCGGAGCATCCTGCCAACTTGTATAGAGTAAGGATATATTCGATAACTCTTCACCCATTGCGTCTCGCTTGAGGTAGTTCAACATGGCAGTATTAGGCTCGACAGCCGTAACATGTTGGGCATATGGAGCCAATGCAAGTGCAAAACGTCCTGTCCCCGCTCCCACATCGAGCACCGTGGTATTCCGTGTCACTTCCTGCCGAAGTTTGAGGTAGAGAGGATCGAGAAATGCAGTTTCCTTTGTCGAGCGATGATAGTTCTTCGCTCGTCGCTCCCAGAAGTCTGCACTTGTGCGCCCCAAACGTGCATATGCAGCATCCATTTGTTTCGCACGTGCGTCTAATATTCCATGCCAACGTTCGATAGCACTCTGCATATCGTTCCCTTTAACTATCTTCTAAATTTAACTATTCTCTAGCTGTTTTACAAGCTTGATGTCCTCTTCCATAAAGCCAAGATGCTGATAGAAACCTCGCGCTCGCTTATTCGCAGCACCGGTTTCCAGAACAAGACACGTGTAACCTTGATTAATTGCCCACTGTTCACATGCTATCACCAATGCTCTCCCAACTCCAGAATCTTCCACAGTTTCGCTTACTGCTAGCTCACCTATATAAGCCTGTTTTTCACCACTAAAGTGGCTACTATGTGTAACACTTGCGAAACCCAATTGTTTACCTTGCTCGTTTTCAGCAATGAAGATAGTCGTTTTCGCTCCATTCTGTTCTATACTATTGGTAAGCCAACCATATATAGCAGTTAACATCTTCTCAGCGTCCCGCCAAGAGGACGTACCTTCGAGTAGACGTGGTGCCAGACCAAAGATAAACGATTGATCAGAAGAGATATAAGGACGAACTCGAATTGAAGTGGATTTGCTTTCTGACATAATGCATCTCCTAGTAGCATAGACGTTCGCAACACAAATGTATCTTTTATGTTCACTTCACTGAGAAGAGTACAATATTCTTGGATTATATTAATTTTTTTATATAAATACAGTATAAATGCTTTATCTTTAAGATGTTTATGATTAGATAAGTTTAGAATGGGATTTTATGTGGTTCTTCAATTTCGATGTTATACAACATTATCCACTGCTCCACACCAGTCCAAAAAGCTTCACAAGTTTCGACTATGCGTTGAGTCTCACGTAAATCACCGCTCATTACAAGATGACAAAGAGCATCGTATCCCGCAGGCTTTCGATCAAGGAGTAACGACTCTTCTAACATACGCGATGCTGTAGAATAGCAATGTTGATGTGCCAGCCCAACTAGCAATGCTCCGCATTTAGTAATGCTACATGCAAGTTCAGGAAGAAATGCTTTGTTCTTTTGATAGTTAGCGTTGCGAAGTTTACCTATGTACTCATATAAATCAAAAGTTATTAATCCACGGATAGCCGTTAAAAATTTTTCTTCCGGCTGTGAGTAAGCAAGATGAGATAATTTAGCAAAAAAGTTGTCTGGATCGTGGAGCGGTTGCACATAAAAATAGCACCCATGCGTTAAAGGCCATTGTTCATCCACTTGAGAAGCCTCGGCAACTAAGACATCTTTACTGAAAACATCTACCTCTGCTTTCCAAGAACCGTGCGACCACTCATGAATATATTTTTCACCAGTTGTGTCTAAGACACAGAACAACTCAATATCAGAGTACGGACCATCCGTTCCACGAGCAGTCGATCCATATAGTCCGATTGCTCGCACTTTTTTTTGATAAGTTGCCAAAGCTCTATCAGCGATTTCTTGAGCGAGTGCAAGTCTTTGTTCTCGCTCTAACGGTTGGGGGCCGCCAGTCATTTCATATCCTTTTCAGATTACTTGCTAGCCAACGCGACAAAATACGGCTTTTAAGTAAGCCGTCTCTGGCATAGCAAGATTGATGGGATGATCGACACCATGTGTATAGGTCTCAAGGAGTTGCACTGGACGCTGAAAACGCTGTGCGCTCAGGGATAAGATACCAAGCAGATCATCCATACCGACAACGCCAGAGCAGGAGCAGGTAAGCAAAATACCCCCTGGTCGCAGGACCTGCATGCCTAATGTGTTTAAGCGGCGGTACGCTTTAAGGGCGTTATTGCGTGTGCTTTGCGTCTTGGCAAACGCAGGCGGGTCAAGGATGACAACATCAAATTGTTCATGCCGTTCTGTCGCTTCTTCGAGGTATGCGAACACATCAGCTATACGAAATTCGTAGTTGTCGGTATTGAGATTGTTCAACTCAAAATTTTTGCGCGATGCCTCTACTGCGGGAGCGGAAATATCAACACTTGTTACGTGCGTGTTTTTACTCGTCAGCGCGGCATAGAGCGAGAAACCGCCTGTGTAGCTAAAACAGTTGAGTACACGTTTGCCCTGTGCATACTTACGCAACGACTCGCGCTTGTCACGTTGATCGAGAAAAAAGCCTGTCTTCTGGCCTTGCCACGGGTCTACAAGGAATTGCACACCATTCTCACGAATGATGACATGTTCTGGTACTTCTCCTGCTATGATTACAGGCTCTTCGACCTCCAGACCTTCGCGCCGTCGTGACATGCTATCGTTACGCAATAGGATACCACTGACACCTGTCTCTTGCACTAGAGCCTCGATAAGCAATGGGCGTAATCGCTCCATGCCAGCCGTATGTATCTGCATGACAAGAATATCCGCGAAACGATCTACAACCAGTCCGGGTAAACCATCGCCCTCAGAATGAGTAAGACGATAAGCATTTGTCTGGTCGGGCTGAAAGACATTACGAAGTTCTACCGCATGGCGCACACGCGCTCGTACAAATTCGGCGTCTATTGCCTCCTCAGGGTTGCGTGTCAGAATGCGGATAGCGATATCGGTTTGCGGATTATAGTAGCCACGCGCGACAAATTGTCCCTTTGACGATTTTACATCGACAAGCCCACCTGGCTCTATCCAACGTGGAGGCTGTTGGAGCGCACCCGAAAAAATCCATGCATGACCACCAACAAGACTCTCTTCTTTATATGGTTTCAAACTAGCACTGGGGTAGTTGACAGGCACAGTATGTTCTTCCTTTGTTGACCTATTTTGTGTAGTATCTCATATTCGTAAAGCAAAAGCAGCAAGCGTCCCTCCTCTACGTAAAGCAAAGAAGGGACGCTTGTTATTCTCAAGAGTGTACTATCAACCGCCTATTTTTGATAGGTGATTGCTGCCATAACCGGGTCTGTATGATGCTCAGCCATGCGGATTTCAGCTTTCCGCAAATTGTTCGCGCTATTGATAAGTGCAATATGGGTAAATGCCTGTGGATAATTCCCCAGGGACCCCACGCCTTGTTGATCGATCTCCTCAGAAAAGAGGCCCAGACGGCCGGAGTAAGTTAAGACTCGTTCATAAAGTGAACGCGCCTCAGAAATGCGGCCCTGCATTGCAAGATTGTCAACCAACCACAATGTACAAATTGTAAATGTGCCTTCGCCACCAGTCAAACCGTCATCAGTATCTTCAGCATGATACCGATAGACAAAGCCTTGATTATTTGTTAGCTTTTCCATGATGCGGTCTACGGTTGAACGCATGCGTGGATCATCTGGTGCAATGAAACCAACGAGAGGCAACAACAGGTTTGAAGCATCCAGTTCTGTATCATCATATGACTGAGTGAACGCGCCAAGTGACGTGTTATAGCCATGTGAAAGAATATCAGTCCGAATTTGATCGCGTACCATATGCCAACGCGTTATGTCTGCCTCCAGGTGCAACTGTTCAGCTGCTTTGATGCCACGATCAAGTGCGACCCAACACATCACCTTTGAGTAGACGAAGTGACGCAAGCCACCGCGAACCTCCCAAATGCCATTATCGGGTTCCTGCCAGTGGGCACAGACATGCTCAACCAGTGTACACATCATTGACCATAGCGGACCTTCAAGCGTTTCGCCATAACGCTCGAAACCACCTTGACGACGATAAATGTGAATACAATCCAGAACCTCGCCGAATACGTCAAGTTGCTTCTGATCTGCCGCTCCGTTGCCAATACGTACCGGACGTGAACCACAGTAACCATCTAAGTGCCCTAGCTCTTGCTCCATCAGGTCACGTTCGCCACGAATGCCATACATGATTTGCAGGTCTTCACCATTCGCATAAGAGAGGCGTCTTAACCAGTGTGTGAATGCCCTTGCCTCGTCCGTAAAACCAAGTACATTCAGTGCATATAACGTAAAGGTTGCATCACGCAACCAGGTAAAACGATAATCCCAGTTGCGTACACCTCCAATATCCTCCGGTAAAGATGTCGTAGGAGCCGCAACGATTGCGCCTGTGGGGGCATATGTCATCATTTTGAGCGCAAGTGCGCTCCGTTGCACCCATTCCAAGTATGGCCCCTGGTAGCTACAATTAGCAAGCCATTTGCGCCAACAATGCAGTGTTTGTGCTAGTTCAGCATCAAAATTACGCTGACGTAACTCTTGCTCTACAAGTCGACGCGCGGCGTGCGCACTACGACCCATACCCACGGCAAAAAGGAGCCGCTCCCCTTCGTGTAAAACAACCTGTGCAACAACTGATGGATGCCATTCCTCTGCACCTTGCGCTACATGCATCGAAAACGAAGGTAACAGTCCTGCACCCACGATTGATAGACCAACATGCTGTTTACCATCGGAAATGAGAGCACCTATATTATCTGGCGCGAGTGAGACATCACAGGGCGATGCTGCATAGTTCGGACTGACCCGTAAGGTCATCGTCACAGGCAATTCACCATGTGTACACTCCACAATACGAACGAGGCAGTGGCAAGAGCCATCTTCACGCGTCCATGTATTGTTATTCATACCACGATAGGGCCAGGCACTTAGTGTTTCCACTGGCATGAAATCGGTTAATACGACTTCACCAGAAGTACTAGCAAAACGTGTTTGTAAGACGTTACTTCCACGCAAATAGCGCTGAAAGCCAGGAATAGTGTTGTCTGTGGGGGCTATCTGAAAATACCCTCCACGCTCCGCATCTAACAGACGACAAAAGATAGCAGGGCTATCGAAGTCTGGTAGACATCCCCAGTCTACTGAGCCATCAGGTGCGATAAGCACCGTCGAATGACAATCGCCAATAACGCCGTAGGAATTGATAGGCTGATAAGTGCGATTGTTGTCGTTCATCCCAACCATGACACAACACTCTCTGTGAGAACTAATGAAACGAAAATTAGAACATGCTGAAAAAACCTTAGAAAACTCTTAAGACACCTTACAGGTGCCTTATAACAGAGATAAACGGAATAGGAATCAGAATAGTAACAGGATATCAGTACCAATATTTTTGGGTTCTGTCCGCTTTACATAATTACCTACTATAGAATAAACAATCGGAAACTGCACGACATTCCATAGGCAAATGGGTCGTTTTTGTGTTACCTTAGTAGCAGAACAACTATTTGAAAGATAAACGTTTTCCAGAGATGAAAGTGACACATTAAAGGTAAAGGGAAATAACTTGAAGACTTTTCAGAAGATGATCCTTCATCCAGCAGGACGCATCGGACTAACGGTCGGGGTAACAATCGGTTTTATTGCTGCTGTGATGGGGGAGGGAAGCAAAGCACTCTTCTTTGCGGGCTTATGTAAATTCCTGGCAAAGAGGTTTGGCCGTTAAAAAATCTTTTAAAATACGTTTAATGTATACCATATTCCCAAAAAAGGCGATCTCATTTTTAAGATCGCCTTTTATTACTACTATGTTTACTCTCGTATTTGCTCATCGACTCACCCTTCCTTAAAAGCGTTCCAAGCGTTGCAAACCAGCGATCAAACTGCTCAGTCCACGCCCGATAGAGGACGCTCAGTGATGCATTCATGACTCGATCGACAGTAAAGTGAAAAGGCCGTGTTGAGAGATCAGGCGGACAAAAAGGTTGAGAATGGTTCATAAATTTCCTTACAGATTTTTTGAGGTTCTATCTCTACAAACAACTCATTTTTGTGTTACCTTTATAATGGAACAACCTACAGTTTTGCACGGCTTTTATAGTGAGGGTTACAAAGCCCTACTTTTCGCGTCTCTATTCCGTCAAATAAAGGATTATTGTATTATGGTTCATCTACAATTTACAGCATGGATGAATTGCTCACCAGAAACGATATATCAAGTGATCACTGACCTGAATAGTTATACGTCTTGGCTACCACCATCCAACCTGTATCGTGAAATAACGATCATACCAGAGGGTACACTACAGGTTGGGACGCAATACGTAGACACTTCGATCATGCATGGCAAAGTGATAGAGCTTGACCCTTACACGCACGTCACCTTCCATCAAGTTGGATTGAAGGACATGCTGGATATACTTATACGCTACACACTAGAACCTAAAGAGGGTGGAACGCAGATACGCCGTGAAATAACGCTCCACACAAAAGGCGTGATGCGTTTATTTCAGCCAATTCTCATACGTTCGGTGCGCCTTGAAAATGACCGGATTCTGAAGCAGTTGAAGCAATATGTGGAGGCACGGTAACAACTTCCGGTTATCGAAACTTATGCGGGAATGTGCATCCAGCGAGGAAACCTGCGTTATATTCGGCAATATAGAAACCACGCTCTTCTAGATTCATCTTATTCAGCATTGCTTGTCGATGAAGCAACAGGTCTTTCTGGCTTTTCGGCTCTCGTGAGGAACGATGATGATTGGTAAATATATTTGGATTACAGAAAACATTGAGTCTCCTCCACGGTTCAGGAGAATCTTTCTCTAAAGAGGCACGCATAACAGGATTATCAAATGGACCAGTCATATACCAGGGAGAGGAGAGAACATAACAAGGATCGTACGCCCATTTCGGAAATTCTCTATGAAATGGATATGCTCACATATCTTCATCAAAATGGGGCCAGGGTTTCAACACCAATCAAGAGAAGGGACGGCATGTTTGTTCACGGACTTTATGCTCCTGAAGGGATACGCTATATGGTTCTCTTTTCGTTTTACCCCTTTTTAGCTGGATACTTGAAGAGAGACTTGCTGCAAATCACTGCTGTTATAGTTCTTAGACGCTCTTGATTTCTATCGTGAAAGCACGTAATAAAAGATAAATAACAGTGCCAATGCTAGTGAAGAGCAGTATCAGAAGAAGTGAATTTGTCGAAGTGAGCATGTGAGTACCCGTATGAATAACACTTGGAATATCCAACACGATATCCCAGGAGTTCACGCGTTCCACTCGCCCTAACGTCATGCCAAACCCAACCAAAAGATTTATGATAAGAACGAACATCAATTTCATCCATCTTGTGCTTTTGATATTTGTACTTTTTATAAAGGATTTCTCTACTGGGTACACTGCTGCAAAGTACGTAATCACTCCTAAAAGGAGTAACACAAGATACTGGAAAATGAAGATAATTCGGTATATTCCATTCGCTTCATCCAGGGTTTCAGAAAAGTGAATAATATCGGTCAGGAGATAAAGGGTGTTCGGCAGAAAAACAAGCCACATAAACCCATACATCACTCGAAGAAATTTCCATGTTGTTCGTTTCAGCAACCATGCGAAAAGAACGGCAACAAGAGCTAAAATAATATTAAATCCCATCCATAAAATATTGTAAATGACTATATGCATTTATTTCCCAACCTCTACTTCTATTCAGGGCAGACGCCTTCTTAAGTTTAAAGAATGATAGTCCTTTTATTATACTCCCTACGTATAGAAAATAATGTTGCTTCGAACGTTGAAAAAAGGGAATAAGCACAACGTCAATTGTTATGCTTATTCCCTTCAATCAGCTTGAGAGGCTAAAAGAGAGCGTTATTCTTCCCGTAACCACTGTGCAACATCGGGTGCGAAGTACGTGATAATCATATCTGCACCTGCTCTCCTTATCCCTGTCAGCACTTCCATCACGACACGTTTTTCGTCAATCCAGCCGTTTTGGGCGGCTGCTTTGATCATTGAGAACTCTCCACTGACGTTATAGGCGGCGATGGGGAGGTCGCAGGAGTCGCGCACTTGCCGGATAATATCGAGATAGGGCATCGCAGGCTTGACCATGACGATATCTGCACCCTCGGAGATATCCAGTTCGACTTCGCGCAGGGCTTCGCGTGCGTTGGCGGGGTCCATCTGGTATGAGCGACGGTCGCCAAATTGCGGTGTTGATTCGGCGGCTTCTCGGAAGGGACCGTAGAAGCCAGACGCAAACTTAGCGGAGTAGGCCATAACGGGCGTCTGGCTGAAGCCATGCTCATCGAGTGCATGACGAATGGTGCCGATACGACCATCCATCATATCGGAAGGTGCGACAATATCAGCACCAGCTTCGACGTGAGAAAGTGCCATACGTGAGAGAAGGCTAAGCGACTCGTCGTTATGCACATCACCATTGCGAATGACGCCACAATGTCCGTGACTGGTGTATTCACAGAGGCACACGTCAGTTATCACAAGCGTATCCGGTGTCTGTGCTTTGATGCGCTGTATACCCTGCTGAATAATACCCTGTGTCGCGTATGCCTGTGAACCTACCTCGTCTTTTTCAGCAGGTATACCGAACAGGAGGACGGCGGGAATACCAAGGCTAGCAATACGCTCGACTTCGCGTCCAATATGCTCGATAGGCCACTGCATGATACCGGGCATCGAGGCAATTTCGCGTGGTGCCTGTAAGCCTTCCGCGATAAACAGTGGATAAATCAATTGGTCCACGCTCAGGCGTGTTTCACGAACGAGACCACGCAGTTTCTCGTTCTGGCGTGTACGTCGCATTCGGACCGTTGGAAAACTTGCCATCATAAAGCCTTTCTTACGCGACCTGCCGTAATGTTAGCTCGATCTGTTTTACTGTTTCATCAAGCATTGCATCATCGAGTGCCAGTGAGATAAAGCATGCCTCGAATTGCGATGGAGGTAGGTAAATACCGCGTTCAAGCATGTGCCAGAAGAAGTGCGCAAAGCGTGTTGCATCGGCCCTCTTCGCACTTGCATAGTCGGTTACAGGCTCTTTAGTAAAGTACAGGCAGAACATCGCCCCGATACGTACCAGTTGTACATCAGCTTTTGTGTCAGCGATTGCCCTGGCAATACCTTCACTCAGTAGCTCACTCTTTTGCTCAAGCCGTTCATATTGCCCGGGTTTACTTAACTCTGTGAGTGTTGCGATACCTGCCGCCATCGCTAAGGGATTGCCTGACAGCGTGCCAGCTTGATACATCGAACCAAGAGGCGCAACTTTTTGCATGATATCGCGTCGTCCACCGTAGGCTCCAACGGGTAAACCACCACCGATGATTTTACCAAAGCAGGTGATATCGGGTATGATGCCTGCTCGTTGCTGCATTCCTCCAGGTGCTAAGCGGAAACCCGTCATGACTTCATCAAAAATCAGCAATGCGCCATATTTTTGTGTCAAACTACGCAATGATTCCAGGTAGCCAGGCAAAGGAAGGACTAGACCCATGTTTGCCGCGACAGGTTCGACGATGATGGCGGCGATTGAATCAGGATACAGTTGAAACAATTGCTCGACAGCGGCACTATCGTTATAGGCAACCGTCAGAGTATTTTTTGTTGCTTCAGCAGGAACACCTGGACTATCGGGTAAGCCCATTGTAGCAACACCGGACCCGGCCTGGACTAACAGCATATCAGCATGCCCATGGTAGCATCCAGCAAACTTGATAATTTTATCACGACTAGTAAAGGCACGGGCAAGACGCAAGGCACTCATAGTTGCCTCAGTACCTGAGTTGACAAAACGAAGCATTTCAACTGAGGGAACTTGCTGTATCACTAGCTTCGCCAGTTCACTTTCGGCCTGTGTGGGTGCGCCAAAGCTGAAACCGCGCTGGCTCGCTTGTATCACCGCATCTACTACCGCAGGATACGTGTGGCCCAGAATCATTGGTCCCCAAGACTGTACGTAATCAAGGTATCTGTTACCATCAACATCGTAGAGATACGCTCCCTGAGCATGGTCGATGAAGACGGGTTCACCACCGACACCACGAAAGGCACGGACAGGGCTATTCACACCCCCTGGCAGGAGGGTTTGTGCCTCTTCGAAAAGCGTATGTGAACGTGAAAGTTTCAAATTAGTTTCTGCGTATGCTTGATTATTCATTACCTAAATTACTTTCATTACTTTGTTACTCTACTATTCTGATGGCAGAACCCTCCCTGTACGGGTCTGATTTTATCACAAACTGTTAGCAAGCAAGAACGTTCGAGGCCATAGCCAACGTGACAACAATTCCTTCAACAGGGTATATTGCCCACAGGGTGTGATAAAATCAGACCCGTACAAGGTTCAATGCCTCCACGTTTCTTTTGCCGACACATGTTGACTGACGGAGGACAATGACAGATTATCAAATCGGAACATTAAGCTCCAATGGCCTCAAGAATATTTTCTAGCGATTGGGCCACGCAGGTGAACATGGGTGTATCGCGAAGCGTAAACATGCTTGCCTCGGTCTCACGAAGTTCTTGCACGAGGTCGAGGAAATCCGCAAGGTTATCTGTCTCGAAGGCGACAACGAACTCCTGGTCGTCAAGGCCAAACGAATAGGTTGTATTGAGCGACACGGTAGGATAGGTCAAACCAACACGAATGTGCTCATTCATCATACGCTTGCGATCTTCCGCGGATAGAGCATACCATGCGCGAGTTTTGACAAAGGGATAGACGAAGAGATATTTCCTGTCTTCAGGCGCAATCACAAGGCGAGGATCATGCGCTCCACGTGCATTCTTGCCGACATAGACCGAACGCTTGGTCATGGACAGAAAGGCGTGCGTCTCGCGCAAATAGGGTCCCATAGGGCTTCGTCGAATCTGACTGCTCAAAGAACGCAGGTCCTCGATATCATACGTTGCCTGCCAGAGCATAAAATCGCAGTCCGAACGTACACCATATAAACCAAAACTGCGTATAAGCGCGTGCTCGGCATGGGCATCAAAGAGTTGCTTCATCTCCTCTTTGCCACGCTCACGAACGTCAGAGGGAAGCAGTTGCCACTGGGGCTCGAGCTTGTAAAATGTGAAGCGTACCAGTTGTCGTGGTTGTTTCGCCTTTGGCTTTGCGGGTGCTGGCGATGGCTCAAGATGCGTAACTTCGTTCTGGTTTACAATGATTTGTTCTGTCATGATAGTTTTTCCTTATAATTCACAATTGCCTCAAGCAGACCTTCAATCGTGTACTCTTTGGCTTCGATAGCCACAGTAAGACCGAGTTCACGCGCAGTCTGTGAGGTAATAGGGCCGATACAAGCAATAGTAGGTAGTGAGGTTGACGGAAGTGTAGTTCCTGTTGCCTCCTCACACTGCTTCAACCACGCCATAAAGTTGCGCACGGTAGAAGAGCTAGCAAAGGTGATGATAGTAAGTCGTCGTTGAAGCAACATATCCCACAAACTACGACCTCGCTCATCATCTACAGCTGCTGTAAGCGTATAATAGGCTGGCACATCATCAACGATTGCACCCGCCTCACGCAGCATAATTGTTAGGACTTTACGTGCCTCAGCAGCACGAGCGAGCAGGATGTGTTGTCCTTTTAGCACTATACCATGTTGCCGTGCATCTTCGATAATCGCTTCTGCCACACCCTCAGCAATATAAGCATCAGGCAACACATCAGCAGTAAGGCCGTATGTAGTAAGGGCGTCGGCGGTTGCGGGACCAATAGTAGCGATACGAACGTTTTGCAACACCAGTGGATCATAGCCAAGTTGCTGGAGACGTTGAAGACATATATGAACACCGTTCGCGCTCGTAAATACGAGCCAATTATATATATAGGAAGTGTTGCTTGTTTGTTCTGTAGAGTCAAGCGGATAGAGTCGCTTCAAAGCTGTATCTAACTGTGTCCAGTCGGATGGTGGCACAATACGAATAGTTGGAAATTCTACAGGTATCGCGCCCAACGCTCGCAGACCTTCACTTAGGACACTGGCTTGCTCGCGTGTTCGGGTTACAAGAACATATTTCCCTTGAAGCGGAAGTGTAGCAACCTGCTGCTCAGACATGGAGTTGCTCCTGTTCTCGTATAGCATCTATCTCATGTACAATCGCGTACGCACCTTGTGCTAATGCTTCCTCCGCGAGTTGTACACCTAACTGCTCAGCTTGTACGTTCGTCATCTGTGCTGTCCACGGAATACTTTGTTGTACAGCAATACGACGCTGCCCATCCAAGCTTATAACAAGGCCACGTAGCGTAAAAGTCTCATTCGCAATGATACCGTGCGCGGCTACTGGAAGATAACAGCCTGCACCGAGACGCCGCATGAACATACGTTCCGCGCTGGTTTCCGCTTGCACACATATATCTTCAAGCGGTGCTAACAGATCGCATAACTCCGGCTCGTTACGTATTTCTAAGGCTAACGCGCCTTGTCCTGGTGCAGGCATCATTACTTCAGTTGGAAGATACGTCATGCGACTGACAAGTCCTTCATGCAAATGCAGCCGATGCAGACCAGCCGCGGCAAGCACAATAGCATCATAATCGCCAGCATCGAGCTTTCTCAAACGCGTATCGACATTACCACGTATCGACTGAATATCGGCGGTGGGATAAAACTCGCGCAATTGTGCCGTACGACGCAGGCTACTCGTTCCAATGCGTAACGTTGTTTTTGTTTCGCGATAAAGTGCTTGCAATTCATCTTGATGCAGATGAAGAGCCGTATTTGTGATAAGTACATCGCGCACATCCTCACGAGGACCAGCCACAATAAGACGAAGACCATCAGGTTGAAGCGTTGGAAGGTCCTTGAGACTATGCACAGCAAGATCAATCCGTCGTTCTTGTAGCGCACGTTCGATTTCAAGCACAAACACTCCGTCGCCCCCTATTTGGGAGAGAGGTACTTGTGTCACACGGTCACCCGTCGTGCGAATTTGCTCGATTGTTACATCAAGGCTGGGCCACTGCTGGCGTAATCGTTCGACGACCCACTGAGTCTGTGTCATAGCGAGTTTGCTGGCTCGCGTTCCTATCGTTATTCGCTTCATGATTTTCTTCCAAATTAAAAAGATAGCGTAGTGCCTCCGCATACACATGCCCTTGCCCATCGGCTGCCGCTTCTTTCAGTCGTAGCATTGGAGTATGCAGCATTTTATTTACCAGACGTGTTGTTAGCTCTTGAACCACCACAGCCTCATGCTCAGAAAGGGTGGGAGCAAGAGAACGCATAGCACGCACCAATTCTTGTTGACGTAGCACCTCAATGGATTGTCGGAGATCGCTGATTGTTCCTGTCACACTCAAGGTAGAGAGCCAACGCTCGAATGTTACAACCTCTTCAGAGATAATTCTGTGTACATGCTCAACCTCTTGTAACCGTAACGAGATACCTCGCTCAACTTGTGCATGCAAATCATCGAGATTATAAAGATGGACGTGCGGTAGGGTGCCAACCTCTGGATCGATATCGCGAGGCAAGGCGATATCTATTAAAAGCAGAGAACGCCCGCCCCGTTTCTCAAGGACTGGCTGCATGCGTTCACATGTAATAAGAGCGTGAGGAGCTTTAGTTGAGCTAATGACGACATCAGCATCTACAAGTGCATCTGAAAGATCGGCAAAACTACGATGCGTGGCACCGAGTGTTTGTGCGAGGTCTACCGCATTCTCATGTGTACGATTAATAATCACCAATTGTTGTGCACCATTGTCAAGCAGATTGCGTGCAGCGACCTCGCTCATCTGTCCCGACCCAACAAGTAAGACATTTGCATTATGGAGGTTAGGAAAGAGATGGCGAGCCAATTGTACCGCGACATGACTTACAGAGGCTGCGTTACGACTAATCGCCGTTTCACTGCGTGCACGCTTGCCCGTAACAAGCGCGGCACGGAAGAGCGCGGATGTGATGGGGCCTGCGAAACTACCACCTTGTGCGATCTCTAAGGCCTCCGCAACCTGACCTTGTATTTGTGGTTCTCCCGGCACAAGAGAGTAGAGACCGCAAGTAACACCTAGAAGATGAGACACAGCTTGTTCATCAGTCAGAGTATAGCTATGAGCTTCAAGTTCTGTAAGCGAAACCTCTTTTACCTCGCTCAATATACGTAACAAGATTTCACGTTCGGAATATACTTCAGTACAGACAGCATATAGCTCTATACGATTGCATGTGGAGAGCAGAACGCACTCCTGGACAACATCTTTTGCGGCTGTTAGTACCTGTGATATTTGACGAGATAAACACGTGAGGCGTTCGCGGAATGCAATAGGTGCAGTAGTGTGGTCCACTCCAACAACGATGATATGCATGCAAACCTCATAAATCTATAGCACAATAAATATTCTATAGAGATTTTAGCGTTTTTTTGGAGATAGTCAAGACTATTTGGCTCCAAATTTGAAATTGAGCGAATATCAGGTGAACACCCTACCTGCAAAATCCTTCTTCAAACTAGGACAAACGGGTATAATCCGTGAATTTCAATATACCAACACGTTACATTCATGATGGCCTAAAAATAGAGTACATCACCACCGTCAGAGACTCACAAATTTTCAAGAAGAAAAGGTAGTATCCAATGTATCGTTGTCCGAAGTGCCATAGTGAACTTCCAGCAGATGCCCGCTTTTGTAAGAACTGCGGTTTCAACCAGACAAACGCTCGTATCGCGTCGATGCCCCCTTCAGTACAAGGCGTGCAACGACAAGCCCCCATACAAACCCAACAAAAAGCGCAACAGACACCGACACGCATGATACAACCACAGCACAAATATGTCCCTCAACAACCTGGCACAAACATGCCCGTTTCTCAACAGCAGCCTTCTAATGTAACGTCCAATACACCACAACAAACACCCGAGTATCCGCCCGCATCACAAAACATATCAGTGGCTGCTCCTCGTACCCTGCAAGCAGAAAGAAACAATAGCTTGCAGCAACCAATGCCACAATACGTACCAGTGACGCCGCCTCTCACAGTTCCACAACAAGGAAACGTACAGAGGAATGGCATCGGACAACATTCACCTCAAGCTGGTCCTTTATCACCACAAGGACCTTCTAACTGGGCGCAACAATCACCTGTAATACCTCAGGATCAGTCGTTGGTTCGATCTAATCAAGCGATACCAGAGCAAGTTGTGCGTACATCAACGCCACCTACGAAACGGTACGCGCCAGCAAATGCGGCATTTCAACCATTACAGTGGGGATTGGGAGCATTACCAGATACACCTGTCAATGTGGAGAGTCTTGAGGCTACAAGTAAGGCTGCACAACACTGGCGTCAGAGTTGGCAAGACCGTCAACGTGCGGAGGCTGGTCCGGCAGTCGGTGTTTCACGAGGGCAAGCGTCAGTGCCAGAGCCACTTTTAGTGATGCAAAATAGTCTCGCCAGAATGCGAGCGATCATCTCGCCTAAAAACGTTACAGTTGGCAAGTTTTCTGGCTTCAGGTTCTGGCTTCCCGTTTTTCTGCTTCTTTGTCTCATTGGTGGGTTAAGCATGTATGTGCTCTCTACATACTCTGGTGGACTGCTCAGCGCAACGTATGTATCAGCGAATACAAATGTTGAGCCAACGCTTACTCTGATGGCGGCTAAAACATCAATAGTTGCCGCGGGTCAAACTATCCATGTGCATGGAGAACATTTCGGGTCGAATGACCCTATTCTTTTTTCCCTGGGTGATACTCAGCTTAAAAGTGTTGGTGGAACATCTGCTTCCACCCGCAGCAATAACAGAGGAATAGTTGACACGTCGCTATCTATTCCTGCAACACAGCTAGCTGGAGACTACGTAGTACAGGCACTAGATAGTCACACTGGCCAACATGCCTTTCTAAATATTCAAACGACCGCGCCTGCTACAACTGACATGTTGAAACTCTCAGTTCCCTCACTGACGTTTGCTTCAATTGTTGGTCAGGATAATCCACAGGGACAAAATGTGAGCATCACTAACACAAGTAACGGAACCATTCAATGGAATGCTACCGCAGTAAGTGATAATCAAACTGGATGGCTTATACTTGCTAATGGGAAAACGAGTGGGCAATTAGGGATTGGGCAAACGGATACAATTCGCGCGAGTGTCTTTACACAGGGACTTGCAAGCAACCCTGCTAATCACCCATATACGGGCGAGATTGTTTTCACACTCACGGACCAGGGACAAATAACGCTACCTGTGCAACTCACAATATCCGAAACGAGTACCGAACTCATCATCAATCCAAATCCACTTGTCGCGTTACAGTCGCCAATAATACCTGGAGGATGCCAGGACACAACACTTACCCTGATTAACCTTAGCAGTACGTCCATCATATGGAGCATTCAGACAGATGGCGGATTTAATCAACAACACATCACACTTGATGGAAAACCTGGTGAGCAAGGGCAGTTGTTTCCCTCCGGTTCACCCAATGATACAAAAGTTATCAAAATTGGTTGTAACGGAGTGCAACTGGGCCAGCAATACGCAGTGAATGTGTTTTATAATAGAAGCCAGCAACATGTGCCCATTTCAGTTATACGAGGTTAGAGAGTAAGTAAAGTATAGATGTCCAAGGGGTGTAACGTATGAAAGGCATACCACCGCAACTTATCGCCTTATTTTGTATTATGTTCATCGCCCTGGGCATATTCAATATTCTCATGGCGCGTAGAAGACAACAGCGCGAAGGCTCACAAGCAGAACACATCCCATGGTATAAGCAAGTTGCTATCCTGACCGGGATAGAATACATACTGCTAGCTTCCGTTTTTCTGCTTAATATCGGTATTAGCTATAAAGTATTACCATCAAATTTGAACGTGATCATCTTTCCGTTTTTTGTAGTAATGATGCTCGCTTCTGGTTTACTCGCGGGTTATGTCATTTTCCAAAGCTTCACCAATATGCAACGTAAGCGTACTCTTGCGGCGCAAGGAGCACAAATGAGCACGAACGGAAATGCGCGGATTGTTACTAGTAGTGGTACACAGACTTCAGTTGAAGATGACATGACGCCTGAGGAACGTGCTATCTATGCCCAGAAACGACGAGAACGCCGTCAAAAAGCTGCATCAGCACGTCGCCGTAAAGCAGGAAAAGCTTAAACACCTGTAAGGATTTCTTGATTGATGCAAGGGTCCGTTCATTCTCCAATAGTGTCTATAGCCGAACAGGGTGTGATGGAATGCAGACCCCTACCCCTAAATCGATCGTCTCTCATGTTCTTGTTGGCAAGGGCTGAACCTCTGTAGGGGTCTGCATTCCATCACACCCTTGCCCCAATCATCTTGCTCGCAAAATGAATACAATGGTCCATCTGTTCTCCATTATGTTTCCTCGAAAAAGGCGAGAACATAATTTCTGTCGGGGAGAGAGGCACATTGCCCCTCCCGCCCCCACTCCGAGGACACGATAAATCGGTCCCTACAGACCCTCCAAAGTCAACTGCATTTCATATACAATATTTTGCGCGTTATAGCTTGTGGCTATATGAACAATACGACAAATCGCTTGTTGTCCACTACCACCAGGGGCAATACTATCTGTCAACGTGATGCAATCGAGAAGTTGTAAAGCTGGATTGAGCGGGACAGTCACGGTGTGCATGAATGTTGAACGAACCTCTTGGGCCATCAGAAATGCTGCTTTCTGACTACATTGTGCGGATGTCGTCAACTTTGGGTCAACATGATGCTGCAAACGTTCGACACCAATCATATGTAGGTGAGTATCGTCATACGCTTCTGCTGTCGTGAGTGCTCCAAACAGCCCTGAAAGTGGGGGTTTACCACTGACTACAATGTGATTTGCACGCTGGTCATCGCTCCCAAAGCTTACAGCTTCAATTTCTGGCTGATAGCTCCACACAGACAAATCACTCGCGGACAGCTCACGGAATTGCATTACTTCATTCTGATTTAAAAAGTATGAGAGACCATACGTAGAACATAGTTCATTTAGCGCGTTACGATATGATGACCCCGCTTGAAGTACAAACGATGGTACAAGTTGACTGACTTGCGAAGTCGAAGGAAGCACCACAGAAAACAAACCGGCACAAGCACATACCTCGGTAATCAGATAGCCTAGTGTTTGGTTGCTATAAACATTCTGGTAACGTGCGATAAGGTCAAGCTTTCTTGATAGGTCCCATCCAATCAGGAGTAGATGATTTTCCAGTGGTGAACGCACAAAATGGATTTGCTCGATATGGTAGATACCTACCGCTATAGTATCGTTTGTGGTTGGCGGTGTCCCAACTCTATAGCCCTCATTCAAGACCAGCGAGGCATTCAAGCCTAGTGGTTGGTACGATGTCGAGGTGGTCACAAAACTATTCAAAACACCACGTGCGTTATCAACTGTCAGTTCAAGACGGGCAGACATCCCGGACTGCTCTACGCGTCGATACGACAAAACTGCATTCGAAAGATCCAAAAATTGTGTGGTGTTGGATGATTGAAACAGACTCGCACTATAAACAGTAGAGAGCGAGGCAAGGTAGGAGCGAGGACCTGCGCTTCCACTTGCTGGTATCGGTAGCAAAATGAGAATAACACCATAGCTTGAAGGCAAATCATGCATAATCATGCCATTTGACCAGTGCACAAGATCAACCGACTGTCGCATACGTGGGTAACTATAGACAGACCCAGTAAGAAGCCCAGAATCGGACTCGATGGATGTCAGAGTATAGATACCATTCGCGAAGGATAGGCGTGGGGCAACGCGACCGATAGCAGTACTTGTTGCTGACGCAATGAGCACACTGCTATTCCAAGAAGACGTAGCGGGCGTAAACGTACATGTCGCAAGCATATAACTATCAGAATACACAATTGTATAAAGCAAACCATTCCATACAACTGCGAGACCTGCACCACTTGATAACGTTGCTAGCGTCCAGGTAATAAGTGACGACCATGAGCCAGCAGTATAAAAAGAACATCCAATCGCCTCGCCCCCACTGATATCATAGATGAAAAACACATCGTCATTACCCGCGCTTCCAATACCTTTAAGCAACGCGCCTCCTGGTGGAGTAAGAACTGTCGTAGGTCCTGACCAAGTAACACCGTTATTTGTCGAAGTCCAAGTAAAGATAGCGTTGCCACCTGTGCCACGTTGCGCAAACGCGCGTAGCGTACCCTGTGAATTTGAGACGGCACATCCTCCATCTTGAAACATTGTGCCCGACGCTCCTGGTAGTGTAGTCCAGGTAGACCATTGGGCAGCATTTGTTGGATCGGTAATACGTTGTACCTGAAAATTTGAGGCAAAGACATTACGTGTCACTTGCACACGAATAATGCTGTTGTTACTAGCTATACACGCATCATTTAGCGCATCAGCAGTACCAGGAGCTTGATATGGTGCGTAATGGACAATATGATCTTCGACGGTAAGTGTGATCGAGGGACGGCGCGTTGTGCTATTGAGGGCAGCAGTAAGCGCGGTATCAAGCGAGCGAACCATGATGTAAGGAGCCTTTCGTAAGAGAGGATACATAGGAGAGTGAGTAAGAAGGAAAAAGCAAGCAGAGGGTGTTTGCTTGTTCTTAGTATACGTAGCTTTTGCGAGAATTACAAGCCCTATGACTAGAAAAAAAATATATTGTATTGTAGGGGCTTTAATTTATTACGCCCTCGTCGCCGTTGACAATTACGACGAGGGCGTAATAAATTAAAGCCCCTACAGTAGGCCGATTATTTTGTTCATTTGTATGGAGGTGCCATAGATGATTATCCAACAACCCTTTGATAGATATCAACGATGGTCTCCAGGGCCTCTTGCTCACCAATGTGTTGCTCTAAAGATTGTTGATGTGCACCAAGATTTCTGTAGCGTGCGTCGATGGAGGCATGAGAGGCAACTACCGAGGGTTCCTCGAAGACACGCCGAATTGATTGACACTCCAACTCTATCTGGATACGGATACGTGCAACCTCGCTTTTGTACTCTTGCATGACAACTTATTCCTCTATTAGATCAGCAATAATCATGATCATTGCTAAAACGGATGCGCTACATGATAAAGAGTACAAAACCAAAGGGTAATTATCATTTCTACTCAATAGAACGTGCAGTAGGAACAAATTGAACGATGATAAGATACGCATTGAAGATACAGGCAACTTTTGCCGATTGTTCATAGAAAGGTTACAGCGTATTTTCTAGTAAGTAGCAACTTCCCAAAGGTTGCGTTGAAAGTGACTAGCTTATGAATAACACAACATTAGGAGGACGCCTGGCTACCATCGGCCTTGTCATCATCCTGTTTGTTTTTACTGTATCTTCGATTAGCGCGACTATGATTGTTTGGAGAACCTCTCAACAAGCCACTGAAGCGGTACATATGAGTGATCTCTATCAGCAAGCACACTACCTGGTAAGTTCCGAGGGGTCGGTGATGCACCAGTACACGCTTCAACCCGGTTTCGATGCTCAGGATGAATTCCGAACAACCGCGTATGCGCTCAGCGATATCCTGAACAAGATTGCGAACGATGGTGATAACGAGGATCGTACTTTTGTGAAATTGGTGGCCACAAAGCAAGCACGCTATCGAATACTCGTCGGGCAATTCTTTGCCCTTATTGATCAGCAGACACCTTCCGATGCCCTTGCCCTTCATAACCAGAAGATCGATCCACTTTTCGACCCTATGGAACAGCAGGTGGGAACGGCGGCAAACTTAGATCAGCAACTCGCGACACAAAGCCTCGCACATGTGGACGCGATACAGCGTTTCGTTATCGTTTCAACAGTGCTGGTGTTTGTCGTCGGACTTATCTTGATACTCATGTTCTGGCGTGTGATTCGTAGATATCAACAGAGGCTACACATGGCAACACAGGAGGAATTGCGGATCATGGAGCAAGTAGCCTCAACCGATCCCCTCACAGGGCTGCCGAATCACCGGACCATGATGGACCAAATGGAGAAGGAACTTGAGCACTGCCAACGTACACAAGAATTCTGCGCGGTCGTTTTCATTGACCTGGATCATTTCAAACACATTAACGATACGTGGGGGCATCGTGCAGGCGATGCCGTACTACGCGAGGCAAGTTCCCGATTGAAGAAGAGCATTCGCAAGGGAGATGTGGTAGGACGCTATGGCGGCGAAGAATTCGTGCTGCTACTTTCTAATACAAATCTTCAAAATGCCAGGCAAGCAGCAGAACGCTTCCGTCTCGCCCTTTCCAAAGAGCCATGCATCCTCGAGCATGGGGAAGATACAGCAAATGGAAACAGCATTTCCTTCACCGCCAGTATTGGAGTAGCGGTCTATGGCGAACATGGAACGACCCGTGAAGCCTTGATTGAGGCAGCAGACCACGCGATGTATTCTGCCAAGCAGAATGGACGCAACCAAGTATGTCAGGCTGGAGAAGAGATTCTCACCTCGCAGGTGCTCACAGGGATGTCACAAGGAAAACTGATGGAGAAGGTCAGCGTCAAAACGTTGAAAGCGGTTGCAACCATCCATGATGGAAAGACAAGTGCGCATGCGAATAGGATGGTTAGACTCGCGGAGGAGACAGCACGTGGCTTAGGGAGGTCGGAAGAAGAGGTACATCTGGTTCGACTTGCGGCTCTCTTCCACGATATCGGCAAAATCGGTATTCCTGATGCCATCTTACATAAGCCAGGCCCCCTGACCGAGGAAGAGTGGACAGTCATGCGCCGCCATCCTGTGCTTGGGCAACACATCCTGGAGCAAGTGGGTGGACTCTTTGAACTACTTTCCCACATTGTAGTTGCCCACCACGAACACTGGGATGGACGTGGATATCCTCATGGGCTGGCACAAGAAGCCATTCCGCTGGGAGCACGTATCCTAACAGTGGTAGACTCCTATGATGCCATGACCTCTGAGCGTCCATATCGGAAACCGCTATCTGTTACTCATGCTCGGACTGAACTCCAACGCTGCGCCGGAAGCCAGTATGATCCTCATGTAGTTGAGGTTTTTCTGCATGTGCTCGATGAGCTTGAGCAGCAACACGAGCCAACTGTTATGAGCGAGCCGATCGAGAGGAGTTCTATCGTTTCCTTACCCGAAGAAACAGTGGATCGCGAAGTGCTCCGAACATAAGTATTAGTTCGTTAACACGCTGTGTCATGATACAAGGGCATCAGCATGGGAACGCCTTTCATTAGTGAGTTTCTTCAAAAGAGTACAATGTAGGACAAGTAATCAGAGGCAAGGGGATGCCCCTCCCATACAACGTGGCTCCCCAGGCGCATTCGCGTATGGGAGGGGCATCCCCGAGCCGCATTCGGGGAATGATGAAGGCAGCGGGTGCCCTTGCCTCTGCCAAATGACGTTTGACAGACTAGTAGGGACCGATTTATCACGTCCTCTTGGCCTTGACCATCGCCAAGAGGACGTGATAAATCGGTCCCTACAGGCGTTTCATGTACCCCTTAAAGAGCTTCTACAATAGGGAAAGTTGTTCTATTAGTGCTAATTCCAAAAAGTACTTTTGCGCATGGCTTGACGTATTACACGTCAAGTGATATACTCAGGGAGTTCTAACTGTTTGCATGACATGGATCAGGCCACTATCCTGTTCCTCGACAAAGACGCTAAAGAGCTTTGAGCAATCCTCTGAAGATTAACTCTCTCCTGCACACATGTTCGTCCCAATATCAGCTAGCAGCATTGCTTCCGTACCCCTACGGTCTGCTCCTGGTACTCCTTGAAAGCATCGTGCTTTCAGGCACTTGTACCGCGCCCACAACGGAGCGCATCGACCGAAAGGATTTTTCGTGTCTTCTTCTTTTAACGATTTCACATTACAACAAACAACACGTGCAGTGTTGGCAAATATGCAGATTTCTGAGCCTACGCCTATTCAAGCGCAGGCAATCCCAGCATTACTCGCAGGTAGTGACATGGTAGGACAAGCTCCTACCGGTTCCGGTAAAACGCTGGCCTATGGTATTCCACTGGTAGAAAGATTGTCCAAAGAACGTGTAGCTCAGGCTCTGGTTCTTGTACCAACGCGCGAGCTGGCGGTTCAGGTCAACGAGGTACTGAGCAAGTTAGCAAGTAGCCGAAGACTTACAACAGCCCTGCTCGTTGGCGGACGACCATATAGCAATCAACTTTCAGCATTACGTTATGGTTCACAGATTATCGTAGGCACTCCTGGCCGCGTAAAGGACCATCTCGATAGAGGCAGCCTTAACTTGACTCAAATACGGCTCTGTGTGCTGGATGAAGCCGACCAGATGCTCGATAGTGGGTTCGCACCTGCTATTGAAGAGATACTAGAGACAACGCCGGACACGCGTCAAATGGCACTCTTTTCAGCGACCATGCCTGAATGGGTTGAGAAACTCAAAAAGAAGTTTCTCAAAAATCCGGTCAATGTAACTATCGCGCAAGCTACAGGAGCCGATAGTGTTATTGAGCAGATATCTTATCAAGTGCCACAGGCACAAAAAATAGTTGCACTCTGTACGCTCTTGCAAGGCGCGGAAGGTGAGAGTAGTCTCGTCTTTGGTAGAACCAAATACGGTGTCGAGAAGCTAGGTAAACAGCTCAACGCACTCGGATTTACGGTTGGCACACTCCACGGCAATAAGAGCCAGAGTGCGCGTGAAGCTGTACTTACTGCATTCCGACAGGGACGCATTCAAACGTTATTAGCTACAAATGTAGCCGCTCGTGGACTCGATATCAAGGGCATCTATCAAGTTATCAATTATGAGCTTCCTGAGTCAAGCGAGTTGTTTACACACCGCATTGGGCGTACCGGTCGCATGGGACAAGCAGGCAAGGCGATTACATTGTTAGCTCCAGCAGAAGTTGCTAAATGGCGACGAATGGCACGTACATTAGGGCAGGAAGTCATATTCCAGCATCTCACCCTAAACCAGGATGCCATGAATATCCGACCTGCCGTGCAGCCCGAGGTTGTGGGGACTCAGGAGCGCAAGCAGATTAGTGAGCAGCGAATTTCCCGTGACCGTTCACAATTCGCACCAAGTCAGGATCGTGGTTATAGCAGATACGACCGACCAACACAGGATAGCAATACAGCATCAGGTGCGGATAGACGACGGAAAGAATATGTTCCCCGTGAATCATCGGCACGTATGCCGGGACGACCGATGGAAAACTTTGCCAGGACGGAACACGAATACTCTGAACCAAGGAATGACGACGGTAGAGACACTGGTAGGCCGTCTCGCTTTGGAAGAATTGCGCGACGGCGTAATGCTTCTTCGTTTCCAACAATGGAACCACAACATCAAACTGGTAGGAGCAAGCCTAGAGGTACAACACCAACAGGTGGCCCACGGCGAGCAGCTACATCAAAGCGTTTTGCGAGTCGCTAACGTCGAATTTTTAGAAAGAGGTTGAAGCGTGTTGCTTCAACCTCTTTTTTTCCTCTTTTGCATTGGACATAGGAGTAAAGATTGGGTATATTACAAGAATATACACAGCCATGTTGTAAGGCTGTGTAGTTGTACATTGGTTTGCAGAGGAGCAAATAGATGGCCCAGGACGAAGTGCATTCTTTGATACGAGGAAATCATAATCCCACAGATGAGGATCTCACGCAAGAAGTGCTTGAGAGTTTCAAAAACTCCAGTTCTGAACGGTTTCACGTGGTGATGCAGAGCCTCGTCAAGCATATGCATGCTTTTATAAAGGATGTTAACTTGACTGAAGACGAGTGGTTCAAGGGTATTGACTATCTGACTCGTACAGGTCATATCACTGACGATAAACGCCAAGAGTTTATCTTACTCTCCGATGTCCTCGGCATCTCGATGCTGGTGATAGACATAAACAATAAGCAAAGCTCCAAGGCAACCGCTTCTACCGTTTTTGGTCCGTTCTACTTTGAGGGATCGCCCGGCTTTACAAATGGCGATGATATCGCGAATGGTGCCTCTGGTGAACCTTGCTTTATGAAAGGTCGTGTACTATCTACTACAGGCGAACCACTACCTGGAGCACATCTTGAAATATGGCAAGCTGATGACCATGGCTTCTACGATGTGCAGTCTAAAGGTTCCTCTCAAGTATATGGTCGTGGGCATCTCTCGACCGATAGCGAAGGCTACTATTATTTCTGGTCGGTGAGGCCGGAAGCTTACCCCATTCCCGAGGATGGGCCAGTCGGAGAGTTACTCCATGCCGCGCACCGTAGCCCGATGCGTCCTGCTCATGTGCACTTTATGATTACAGTACCTGGATACAAAACACTCATAACCCACGTCTTCAAAGAACACGATCAGTATCTCGACTCGGACGCTGTTTTTGGAGTCAGAAGCTCACTCATCACGGCTTTTGAACACCACGTGCCTGGAATAGCCCCTGATGGAAAGAAAATGGACGTACCCTTCTATACCATGAGTTATGACTTCTATCTTGCGCCTACCGAGAAAACAGAAACGCGTAATTCGTGAATACTTTGAAAACGCATGAGTAGCAGCAATTGAGGTGAGTATGAGTTCATTGATTGAGACAGACGTTTTAATTATTGGAAGTGGGCCAGCCGGTGGAGCAGCGGCACTTTTCTTGAGCAAATATGGCGTGAACAATATGGTTCTGACCAAGTATCGCTGGCTTGCAAACACGCCAAGAGCACATATCACAAACCAGCGTACGATGGAGATATTTCGCGACATGGGTATCGAGCAGGAGGTTGCTGAAAAGTCCTCGCCACAAGAAATTATGGGAAACAATGTGTTCTGTACAAGCCTCGCGGGAGAAGAGTTTGCGCGACTGCGTACATGGGGCACACACCCAAATCGGATGGCCGACTACACCTTGGCAAGTCCATCGCATATAGGTGATTGTCCACAGAACCTGATGGAGCCAATTCTACTGGGTCACGCTGCCACACTCGGCTCACGGGTCCGTTTCGATACAGAGTACCTCTCGCATGAGCAAGATGCCAACGGCGTTACAGTTACGGCACGTGACCGTGTTGACGGAAATACGTATCAAATTCGGGCGAAGTATCTACTTGGTTGTGATGGTGGTCGTAGTCAGGTTGCCAAAGACATCAACTTGCCTACAGAGGGACAGATGGATATCGCGGGCAGCATGAACATTGTCTTCTCTGCTGACCTCTCGAAATATGTAGTCCACAGACCAGGAGTACTCTACTGGGTGCTACAACCCGGTTCCAATATCGGTGGCATCGGCATGGGCACCATTCGCATGGTACGCCCATGGGACGAGTGGCTCGTCATCTGGGGCTACGATATCAACGACCCACCACGCAACATCGACGACGAGGCTGCCATCAAAATCGCACATAACCTGATCGGCGATGATACCATTCCCATTAAGATTCGCTCGACAGCCCTTTGGAGTGTCAATCGGCAGTATGCAACGCGCTACTCCAAAGGTCGCGTATTTTGTCTTGGTGATGCCGTTCATCGCCATCCACCATCTAATGGACTAGGTTCGAACACCTCTATTCAAGACTCCTATAATCTTGCCTGGAAACTTGCACTGGTCCTACAAGGAAAGGCAAACGCTTCTTTACTCGAAACCTACAACGATGAACGAACACCTATTGGAAAGCAAATCGTCGAGCGTGCGAACAAAAGCATCGAGGAGTTCGGTCCAATTTACGAGGCACTCGGCTTTAATGAGGCCAAAAATGCCGAGCAAATGCGTGCTGGTATGGAGGTTCGCAAAGAGAACACGCCCCATGGTGTTGAGCAACGCAAGAAATTACAAGCCGCAATTGAACTCAAAAACTACGAGTTCAACACGCACGGCGTCGAGTTGAATCAGCGTTACCACTCCACTGCCGTAATCTCCGATGGTACTCCTGAGCCAGCCTACATCCGTGACAAGGAACTCTATTACCAACCAACGACATGGCCGGGTGCACGCCTGCCTCACTGCTGGTTAGAGTATAAAGGACAGACAGTTAGTACCCTGGACCTAGTAGGCAAGGGCCAGTTCACACTACTTACAGGTATTGGTGGTGAGGCATGGAAAGCGGCTGCGGAACAGGTATCCGAACGTATAGGCGTGCCTATCGTTTGTCTTGTCGTTGGTCCAGCACGTGAGGTGACAGACCTCTACGACGATTGGGCACGTCTGCGAGAGATCGAAGAGAGCGGTTGTATCCTGGTGCGGCCCGACGCCCATGTAGGCTGGCGTAGACAAACCATCGCCAGCGATTGTATGACCGAACTCGCGAACGCAATGCAGCAGATATTAGGAAACCAGTAGGGACCGATTTATTGCGTCCTCGGGGTGGGGCGGGGAACACGTTGGGGAATTTGTAACGTTGCCAACATATTCCCTCGCCACCCTTTCACCTGTGTTTGTTAAACAACGTATGCATTGCCTGTAGGGACCGATTTATCACGTCCTCGTCGGCGATCGTAAATGCCACAAGGACGTGATAAATCGGTCCCTACTTCAAGCCACTTGGAATATTCCACACAACGACGGCGTTTGTTGTCGGGTCCTGCGCGAGAACACGAGTGCTATCGGGTGACCAGTTTGGAGAGCTAAAGGCAAAATAGCCCGCGTGTGAACTTTGTGCGTAAGGTATGTTTAATTTAGGAGCTTGCAAGGTTGCAACAGGATAGCCTCGCTTTGTCGAGTAAAGGTTTTTCTTTGAGAACTCATATGTGGTCATACCCATGAGTTGCCCATTGGGGGACCATGAGACGATCATATGATAGAGAGTTCCTATAATTTGCGCGGAACTGAGTAGTTTTAAGGTCGAGAGTAAGGCGGCGTCACGTACAGGTAACACTGGTAGATTTTCCATATGGAAGGCAACCAGTGTTTTTTGGTCGGGTCGAGGATGACCTGCTGGTTCCAGTCGTGCCGCCAGGAAAGCTCCATTGATAAGATAGCGACCGTTTGGCGACCATGTAATAAAATCTACCTCCCACACAAATATTCCGGGCGCGAATGTTACACCACCACTTTGATCTTGCTTGATTAGTTCCACAATACCTGGTTGCCACACCGTAAATGAGTGACTGCCATTTGTGTTACCAATCCCTGTAGAGAGTGTGTGTTTATGTGCTTGAGGTATAAGTTTGCCATCGTTATCCCAAGCATATTCTTCAGCCACAGGGATATTAGAGCTGAATACAAACGGATCAACATTATTGAGTGTCGGGGTAGGCACTTGACTACCATGCAGGATATCCCACTCCTCGTATGAGGATGCACTCACCTGATATGTTGGTCTACTCTCATTTTGTTGAAGCAAAACACGAGTGCTTTTATGCTGCCGATCAAACAGGAGTACGCCTGAAAATTGCGCACCTCCAACCTGCGATTTTGTTTGAATGCCAAAGAGTAACGCGAGATGTATCTTGTCAGGCGACCACGAAGCGGATTGATAATAGAGTATCAAACTATCATGTATTGCTGGAAATTGGGCGTAAAACGTTTTTTTGACAAGCGCATCGGGCCATAGTGCCATGATACGTTGTCCTGTCCGAGCATCTTGTATCGTGGCAAGACCAACTGCATTGTCAGAGTCATATTCACACCCTGCTGTGTAGCCAAGGAGCGCGATTGCAGTGCTGTCAGGCGACCAAGCCTCACTGGTAACACAAGAAAAGCCGATTTGAGAGAGTGGTATGACAAGCGACGGCAGAATGTTTACTGGCGTAGGCAAACGTTCTACCAACTTTGGCTGCCGCTTTATCAGACGAGTAGTAACTCCGTTGCGCACAGTTGTCAGTAGTGTGAATGATGTATGCAGATTTAGAGTGAGTACCAGACATACCAACAGCAATGAGCATATAGTGGCGATAGCACGCCAACGACGCCGATTAAAGGAGTGTTGCCATTGTAAAATAGGGGCCGACCAGGAAGGGAGAGGAGATTTTTGCGAATGTTCCTCTATCTCGTCGAGTGTCTCTAAATCGACAAATTCAACGTCGAAGTCGTCTTCCCAATTGTCATCAAAGTCGCCACTTTTTATCTGTTCATCGTCACGCATTGGTTTTCCCATGGGTTCAATGAGAACGCGTTACAGTTTCCGTCTGCACTCGCCCACCGACTTGTTGCCATGCCGCCTCTACACACTGCTTCAAGAGTAGTACGTTTGTGAGTGGTCCAACGCCTCCTGGCGTTGGTGTCACGGCACTCGCAACCTCGCGTACAGAAGCTACATCTACATCACCGATGATACCACCTTCTGGACGTGCATTGATGCCGACATCAATAACTACCGCACCGGGACGAACCATATCGCCTGTCACCATTGTCGCACGTCCAACTGCCGCGATAAGCACGTCTGCGTGCCGTGTAAAGGTGACGAGATCAGGTGTACGCGAATGGCAGACAGTGACGGTCGCGTTTTTTTGAAGTAACATCATAGCTAATGGCTTTCCTACAACATTGCTTCGTCCCAGGATCACTACACGTTTGCCAGTAAGAGGTGTCTGTGTACGCTCAAGTATCTCTATTACAGCGGCAGCGGTCGAAGGTAAAAAGCTTGGTAGGCCGAGGAAAAGATTGCCCGCGCTTCGCGGACAAATACCATCAATATCTTTCTCCATTGCCAGTGTATCCACTACCATTTTTTGTGAAAGGTGAGCCGGGAGTGGCATTTGAACGATGACGCCATTGACCTGCGCATCACTGTTCAAATGAAGGAGTAAAGAACGCAATTCATCGGGTGATGTCAGAGCGGGCAGTTGCTCCAATCGTGCCTGTACGCCGATCTCCTCGGCAATGCGCAAAATGGCTTTAGAATAGACGCCAGATGCGGCATCACCACTGACAAGGACAATCGCCAGGCCAGGAGGAACACCGCGCAGTTCTATATATTTTTTTACATCGTCTCGTAGTTCCGCGCGAATAGTCTGTCCCAACGCACGCCCATCAATTAAGGTCGCGGTCATGCTTTCTCCCCTACCAACGTAATCACATTTTGACTACAGGTCGCGATCGTGTCTAACGCGGTATTGAGACGGTCGCTTAATACTTCAACCAACGTGAGGTCCTTCATAGACAACAGGTTGGTGCGTACCATCCACGACGCGCCCGTGCCAGCACTGGAGGCTAGCATAGTTCCTGTAGCGATATCGCTCAACACAGTTTTGTTGCCGATTTCAGCGATACGCTGACAGTGATGCAATAATTCCGCGGCACGCTCGGTCACTTCTAGCGGCACAAGCGCGGCATCATGTAATCGCGCCTGAATTGCCTGTGTGCGTGCAACCTTTTCTTCATCGGTCGTGCGAGGCATTTTGAAGCAAACCGAGAGTTGTCCATAGGCTTCGATATCTTCTTGCACTAGTTGCTGAAATCGTGCACGAAGTTGTTCTGTCTGCTCAACAAGCGACTCGATCTCCTGATTGTACATCGGCATAATCAGCTTTGCCAAGAGTGAGACGTGCCACCATGCTCGCGAGTCCAGCCCCCATCGCACCCGCTAAAGCGGAAGCAGAGCCACCACCAGGAGTAGGCTGAGACGAGGCAAGCTCATTCAGATAATTTTGTAAGGGTTCATCTATATACATGCGTTCATGTTCTTTCTAAACATCAAGAGTATCAAGCATCTGTAAGGAAACTTGATTGATGTAATTGTAGCACTGGAAGGGTATTGCGTCGAGTAGCAAAAAGAAAGAGGCGATCGCCGTTGATCGCCTCTTTCCTAAACAACAAACATGCTACATTACGCAGGTGCTTGTTGCGTCTGCTCTTCGCGCACAGCTGGCACAACGCGCTCTTCCTCGACGGGGGGTTTCTCTGCGCGTTTCCCACGTCCCTCGACCAGTACATAAAGCGTTGGCACGAGCAAGAGCGTGAGCAGAGTTGACGTTGCGAGACCACCAATAACGGTGAGGGCAAGCGGGGCCGCGATGAAACCGCTCGACGGGCTTAACCCTGACGCCATTGGGCTAAGCGCAAGGATAGTTGCAATCGCGGTCATGAGAATTGGACGCAAACGACGACTTCCGCCTTCGAGCACCGCGCTGCGTGCATCCAATCCTTTCAGACGATATTGATGTACAAGGTCAAGTAGTACAATAGCGTTCGTGACCACAATACCAATCAAGAGCAACAATCCGATCAATGCAGGTACACCCAGTTGAGTATGGGTCGCAAGCAGTAAAAGAATTGAGCCTGTGGCAGCAAAGGGAATAGACACAAGCAAGATGAGTGGCTGAACCAGACTGCGGAACGTACCTACCATAATCAGGTACACCAGCACAATTGCCGCGAGTAAGGCATAGCCTAGACCGCTAAATGCCTGTGCCTGATTGGAAGTCACACCACCAAGTGAATAGGTTGCACCACTCGGCAAGTGCAATGCACTAAGTTTTTTCTGGACAGCAGTACTCACACCACCAGTATTATCGGTTGTAGTATCGGCACTGATTGTCGCGGTACGCGTTCCACCGATATGGGTAATCTGTGTCGGTCCTTTGGTCTGCGTCACATTCGCCACATCGCTCAGTTTGACGTTACCTGTAGCCGCAGGCAGCAACAAGTTCTTCATGTCATCAACAGTGGTTGCCTGTGAACCTAAGACCAGATTGACGTTTTCCTGTGTACCATTCAAGGTAACAGTTGTTACAGTCGTACCTGTGTAGATTTCACGAAGTAGTAAACCAACCTGCGAGGCTGTCAGCCCATGTGTAGATGCCTTCGTTGGGTCTACCTGTACGTTTATCAATGGTGCTGCATCAGTCAGGTTACTACTCACGTTTGCAGTATTTGGCACCTGTGAAACAGCAGTCAGCACCTGTTGCGACGCTTGACGCAGGGTAGCATCATCAGACGCTTGCACATTGATACTGATACCTGAACTACTTGGACCACCCTGACTGGCGGCAAGCTTCAACGTACCTACATCGGTCAAAGTATTTAAGTTCTTTTGGATTTGTTGCTGTAGTGCCGTTTGATCTACATTTGGATCGGTTGTCACGGAAAAGTTGGCAACATTGCCAGTTCCAGAGGAACCAAAGATGGCAGAAATGCCAGAACCACCACCTACAGTAACCTGATAAAGCTGGACATGGTTCGTGTTATGCAGTAAATTTTCGACCTTCATTGTCGCTTCATTAGTTTTGCTCAAACTAGTGCCAACAGGAAGTGTCTGACTAATCGTATAGGTGTTCTGCTGAGATGCACTAAAGAAGTTTGTTCCTAATAACGGTAGAAGTGAAAGCGAACCTGCGAAGAGCAAGAATGCCACAATCAACGTGATCGCCTTATGTCCCGTCACCCAGCGTAGCATTGGAATGTAAGCGCGTTCCAAAGGACCAACACGCTCATGTCCATTTTGCTGTGCAACTCTTGTAGCCACATTCTTTGGAGCTTTAAGAAACCAGGATGCAAGGACAGGAATGATTGTCAGTGCGACAAACAGCGAGGCAAGCAAGGCTACTGTGACTGTCACGGCAAAGGGACTGAACAACTGGCCTACAATGCCTCCCACAAAGGCTATAGGAAGGAATACAGCAACGGTTGTGAGGGTCGAAGAGGTTACTGCACCCGCGACTTCTTTTACCGCGGCAGGGATGGCAACACTCTTTTCTTCTCCGTTGTTCATATGGCGATAGATATTTTCTAACACCACAATCGAGTCATCAACAACGCGCCCAATTGCGATGGTTAAGCCACCAAGTGTAAGCAGGTTGAGCGTATAGTTACCAACCCATAAACCAATGAGCGCAATCACGATAGAGAGCGGAATTGAGATGGCGGTTACAAGAGTTGAGCGGATTGAGAACAAGAAGATCAGGATTACCAGGATCGCGAAAACAGCACCGATCAGTGCTTCGCGCACAAGGCTATTCACGGCAGTCGTAATAGATGGTGCCTGATCGGAGATGACGGTGATTTTCGCGTCATTGCCGAGTTTGTTCTGCAATGAGGTAATTTGAGCTTGCACGTCATGAGAGATAGACACAGTGTTACCACTTGAAGACTTGGTAATTGAGATACCGAGACTATCGTGTCCATTTGTGCGCGTGAGTGTGGTAGAGGGAGCGAGGTCTTGTTTTACTGTTGCGACATCGCTCAGTTTGACTGGCGCCGAGGTCGTAGGACAGCTCGCAGTTGGCTGTGTAGCTCCTGTCGTGCCTGCCCCTGCTTGTGATGCCCCTGGAAACTGACCCGCACCCGGAAATTGACCCGTACCACCTGTGCCAGTAGCACCAGTCCCTGCTCCTGCTCCCACGCCAGCCCCTGTACCCGTTGTCGTTGGGCAGCTAGCAGAGGGAGTGATGTGTTGTCCAACGACAAGATTTTTCATGTCGTCGATGGAGCCAAAGGTGTTGCCAACCTTGATTGAAAAGGTTTGTCCGTTGCTGGAAAGTTCGCCAGCGGGAAGAGTGCTATTGTTCGCTTGCAGCGCACTCTGTACCTGCGTTGCGCTCAAGCCCTGACTTTTCACCTTCGTCAGGTCTAATGCCACGGTCACAATTTGCGTACGTACACCAGTGAGATTGACATTCGCAACGCCACTAATACCCTGTAACACAGGTACAACATTGTTCTTTAAGTTTGTGGCAAGCGTGGGTGTATCTTGCGAAGAGGTAACTGCAAGCTGTACAATGGGTTGAGAATTGATGTTAAATGTTCGCACCTGTGGCGTCACATTCGAAGGCAGCGTTGTTTGAATACTGCTTATCTGTTGCGTTACTTTCTGGCTTGCTGTATCCAGATTAGTCCCATAATCATAGGATATGAGAATGACAGCAGAGCCTTCATTCGAGTACGACGTGACCGTTTGGACGCCTTGAAGCCCCTGGATGCTTTGCTCTAAAGGGTTCGTCACATCCTTTTCGACAATCGCAGGTGATGCACCTGGATAACCAGCAATAACTGAAACAATGGGAAACTCAAGCGAAGGATACAGTTCCTGCTTGAGCGATGGGATGACAAACGCGCCAAATACGAGAATGGCGATAGTTGCAAGAGCGATAATACTTTTATTAGCGAGACTAAGCCTCGCGAGATATGACATGGGGTACTTCCTCTCTTTGTGGTCCGACAGAAAACTTAATTTCCTCATTGGTGCATATTAGCGTATTACACTGAGATTGATTACAGCTTATTTATAGCTTACAGAACTTACATAGCGTTGTCGTCAGGGAAACCCCTGATGTTAACATTCGCAAAAAAGCATATAGTATGAATGTACACTACGAAAACGGTTGTAAATAAGATAGAGTAACTAGTTACAAGACGCAGGTTAACGTATATGCAGATATCAGCAATAGGTCAAAAAAGCTTCAATAATGTAATGATGAAGCGAATGCTGGTTATTGTCATGGGCTTAGCGATACAAATCACCGTCATTATTTTGCTTTTGGTAAGCTTGCAACAACCTGCTGCTGGTAGCGTCACATTTTCAGCAGTAGCTGGCGATCCAACCGCTTGTCGTATCGTAAAGTTCGAACCATTCACCGAGGCATGGTTAAAAGGGTTTCAGCAAGGTTCTATCGTTCATATGGCACAGAATCCATCACAAGTGCTAAATTGTGCCACCCTTGCAGGTTCGCTAAGCGTATCCCCAAGGTCAGTGGATAAAGGTCCGATAGGTCAAGATAACCTTCTACATGTCAGCCCTACATTTCCTACCACTGATTTCGCCACCGTTGCACTTGTGAGTATACTCACACTGATTTTTAATATCGCTGGCATAACCATCTTTCTCCGTGCACAGGATCGACCGACTGCGCGTGTTACCTATGGCTTGTTTTATACAACGTCGCTACTGTTTAGCGTTTTGATTGCCTATGGCTACGATTATCTCTGGATTAATCTGCTGACGTTCTTCTTAACGATGATGATACGCGGACTCTCCACAACTTTTGTCTGCCTCTTTCCTCGCCCGATAGACTGGCAGGAAGGACGACAACGCGCTCGGTTTTTGCCATACATTCCATTCGGTCTTGCAGTACTGATTATGCTCGGCTCACCTCTTGTAACTATTCTGCCACAACCACAAGGTCGTGGCTTGCTTGTTATCGCCTTTATTTACAACCTGGCGTGTTTAATTGTTGTTACGTGGGTTTTGTTCTGGGGATTGCGCAACGTAAGCAAAAATGAACGGCAACTTGCTCGCATGATTGTAGTAGGCGTTGTTTTTCTGCTCACTCCGCTGGCGTTCGCGCTTAACATCATACAGTTCGATAACGTGGCACAAATTAGTCTTACCCGACTTATATTTGTCCCACTTCTAATCTTACCAATTGCCTGTGACTATGCACTGTTCCGTCACCAACTCCTGGGTACAACCAGTTTGATTAGTCGGCGAGTGATACGCGCATTGCTCTGGCTCTTACTGGCAAGTCTTTTCGTATTCCCGAGTATTATTCTGCTCCATTCAACACGAGGTATTGGTCCTCTACAAGGAGAGATTCGCGATTATATTTTTGCAGGAATACTTGTTGTAAGTTTGTTGCTCTTTCCACTGATATGGGGGAAAGTACGTGATATAGGAGATCATGTCCTTTATCATGATTTTTATCAATACAATCGTTCGTTACGAGAACTAAGTGCCGCCCTGACACGCTTACAAGGACTTGACCAAATTTGCTCTTTTGTGCTGCCACGTCTGACTACACTCCTCAATGCGTCAGATACAGCCTTACTTGTGTATAACAGGAAACAGGAAGAACTTATCTCAACACCGTCTACCTACTCGTTAGAAGAGGCATCATCTTCATGGTATCTCTATCGTCAACCAACAAATGCAGCTTCATTGGCGAAAGACCGCTTGCTAGGCGTGGCACAACTCGCGCTAACACATCAACAGCACCCTACTCATGAACCCCTGTTACTTGATAGCATTCTGCTCCTGGGGCTATATGATGGTGATACGCTCAATGGCTTTCTCTGTCTTGGCCCCAAGCAAAATATTGAACCCTATGATCGACAGGATATGAGCTTCCTGGCAACACTCGTTGCGCAACTCGCGGTTTTGGTCGTAAACAACCAGTATCTTTCGCAGGCAAAGGCCGATGCACAGAAGCTCAGTGCGCTCAATCGCCGCGTTGTTTCAGCACAGGAAGACGAACGCAAAAATCTTGCATTGGAATTGCACGATGAAGCCCTACAACACGCCATGCTTCTTGTACGCCAACTTTCAGATGCAAGCACGATGACAGAAGTTGCCGAAGCCATGCCTTTAGCCCGGTCGCTCGTCATAAGTCTACGTCAAACATGCCTGGAGTTACGTCCACCTCTCCTGGATGAACTAGGATTGGAAGAAGCATTGCAGTGGTTAGCTCAAGACATGGGGAAACGCGGAAAACTTCAAATTACAGTATCATGTAAGGGGTTACGTGGCAACCGTCCATCTGCAGCTATTGAGTTAGCACTCTACCGCGTGGTCCAGGAGGCACTCGCCAACGTGGTGAAGCATGCCGATGCTCACATGGTGATGATCCGCTTACATCAGCGTACAAACGGAAGTTCCTTGCTTATCTGTGATGATGGCCGAGGGTTTCAAAGAAGGTCAACACAAGCAGAACATCTGGGACTTGTAAGCATGCATGAGCGCATGGATGCTATCGGGGGTCGTATTCACGTTCGCACAAGTCCTGGGCGGGGGGTCGCGATTCGGGCGACCTATGCTCAACCCTGTCCTATCGCCACTACTTCAGTAGAGCAACAGGAAGCTATACGATGAGCAATAACACATTTTTCCCCTTGCGAGATGATACCCTCACAGTGTTCCTGGTTGACGACCATACAATGATGCGTGAAGGGACGCGACGATTGCTTGAAGAGGACTCGTCATTGCAAGTCATCGGAGAAGCACAGGATGGGAAAGAAGCGATAGAGCTATGCCAGGAGGTACATCCGCAGGTTGTCGTACTTGATATTTCGATGAAGGGGATGCATGGCTTCGGTGTTGCCTCCGCGCTCCTCTCGGCACCCCAGCCACCTGCTATTCTTGTGCTCACAGCGTACGATCAGGTAGCCTATGTGCGAGCCATGCTCAAGTTGGGAGCAAAAGGCTACTGGCTCAAAAGTGCACGTGGTAGTGACATTCGGCAAGCTGTCCATGATGTTGCCGAAGGCAGGCAGAGTTTCTCGCCAGAGATACGCAACCTGCTTGAAGATGATAAAAACACAATTCCAGTGTTCGTCGAGCCACTCACGATGCGTGAACTTGAGGTGTTACATCTGATAGTGCAGGGAGTACGCAATAGTGAAATCGCGCAACGGCTTGTTATTTCCATTAAGACAGTAGAAACGCACCTGACCAGCCTGTATGGTAAACTTGGGGTACAATCAAGAGCAGAAGTTATTGCACTCGCTCAACGTCAAGGGCTGCTTTTGGAAGAAGGAATATGATGCAAGATAGACAGCAAAACGTTTTAGACCCCGCTACCCATGTTGGTATGGTGACGGTTGCGGTCTCCTCACTTGAACGCTCTCTACACTATTATCAACATGGACTTGGCTTTGCCATTAAAGAACAAAAGGAAGGACTTGTGCTACTTGGTGCCGCAACAGGTTCACCTATACTAGCGCTCTTTGAACAACCTGACGCACAACCTCAACCTGCGCACTCTACAGGTCTCTACCACTTCGCTATCCTCCTGCCAACTCGTAAGGACCTGGGACGCTTTCTCACGCACCTCGCGGAAAGTCGAACGCCATTGGGTGGATATGCCGATCACCTGGTGAGTGAGGCTCTTTATCTCTCCGATCCAGATGGGAATGGTATCGAAGTTTACCGTGATCGCCCGCGCTCCACATGGACGTGGGATAAAGGGAACGTGAATATGGCTTCCGATCCAATCGATCTCAAAGGATTGATGGCGGAGGGACGACAGGATACCTCTGCATGGAGTGGATTAGCCGCGCATACAGTGCTGGGGCACATGCATCTACGCGTTGCCAATATACCAGAGGGTATCCAATTCTATCATGGCGTGCTTGGTTTTGACATCGTGCTACAGATGCCAAGTGCACTCTTTGTCTCTGCTGGTGGCTATCATCACCACATTGGCATGAATACCTGGGAGAGTCTCAACGCTCCACAACCTCAACACAACGCTGTAGGCTTACGCTTTTTCACCATTCAGCTTCCAGATGCGACCGCCCTCGCCCAGGTTGTAGCACGTCTGCAAGCCGTCAACTGGCCTGTCGAGCAGCACGAAGTAGGCGTTATAATTTATGACCCGTGGAGAAACAAGCTCCTGCTGACGGCAAACGAAATTGGATCTGTCGAAACGGTTCAGAAGATCATACAGATTTCATAACAAATTGATGCGAATACAGTAGGGACCGATGTATCACGTCCTGCTAGCATCTCGATTGCTCGCGTCCTCGTGAGCAATTGGTCTCTACAGAATAGCGGTTTCCTGGGGATTCACACTTCCCACAAACGCACATTCTTTATAGAGAGGACACTTATCACATTCCGGTCTCTGAGCATGGCATATTTTTCGTCCATGTCGAATGAGATTGACATGCAAGGCATAGACCCAGTCAGAAGGTGCGATACCAGCAAAAATTTCATGTGCTTTGTCCGCATTCACATTTGCACGTAGTAAACCCAGTCTTTTTGATACTCGCAATACATGAGTATCAACAGGCATGACAGGTCGGTTCATGTTGAACATAAGCACACATGCGGCTGTCTTGGGTCCCACGCCATGGATACTACGTAGATACTTCCACCCCTCCTCGGAGGAACGTTTTGTTAGTTCATCATAAAGAAAGTCCGCAAGAGATTTTGTGCCACCTTGCTCTAATTGTCGTTCTGTAAGTATTTGTAGGGCGTCTTGAATCCGAGGTGCCTTGATATTGGCTAGCCCACCGGACTTAATGGCAGTTGCGACGATATCAGTGGGAGCATCACGTACCTCTTCCCAAGTAGGGAGGGTATCAACAAGCTGGCGATAAGCGCGGCCCGAATTTATGTCCGAGGTATGTTGTGAGAGGATCGTTCCAACGAGACCACCAAGGGGATCATAATCTGGAACATTTTTAGGCTCCCCATATGCATCGATAAGCACTTCATAGACGCGGGATAAGTGATTTGTTGGGATAATGGATATTTGCATTTGTTTTTCCTATCATAGAGTTGATGGTATTAAGTATTCTATCGTTGCTCTTTTTCAAATGCAAGCAAGAAAATGTGTCATAAATTTTTGCACCCAACTATTTACATTTTTTGGATGTGCTTGCAAAGCACCTAATAGAGATACACATTTCATCTTCTTGAAATCTTCCTAGCAAAAATCATTGACTACTTGCTTGCTTCTTGGGTATACTTTCCTACGAGACGAAATAGAACCTTTGTTCAGATTGAATCACTTGTCTCTACATCAGGTGTACAGTCATGCCTATTTTGTCCCTTTTTCGCTTTCTTTGTCTTGTAAGGAGTCTCTTGTAGTATGGATATCTCGTCTTTTCCAACTATTTCCGCTGGCTTTCCCTCTCCTGCCGAGTCTTTCTTTGAACGACGCCTCGACATTGCCGACCTGCTCATACAGCATAAAGAGTTTACCTTCTTCATGAAAGTCGAAGGGAACAGTATGGTCGGAGCAGGTATTCATGATACAGATATCCTCGTGGTGGACCGCGCACTCGAAGCCGTAGATAATTCCATTATTGTAGCCGTTCTCAATGGCGGCTTTACCGTCAAACGTATTCAATTTCGTGAGCAAGAAACCCTGCTCATTGCAGAACACCCGCGCTATCCCATGCTCAAAGTGACCGAGCAAGATACTTTCTCTATTTGGGGCGTCGTCACCTATTCCATTCATACGGTAGGTGCTCGGCTCACGCGAGGTCCTATCGTTGCGTCACGTCCTCAGCCGCCACGACGACGATGATTGCGTTAGTCGATGCAGACAATTTTTATGTGAGTGTCGAGCGTATCTTTAACGCCTCACTGCACCAAAAACCCGTTGTTGTCTTATCAAGCAACGACGGGAATGTGATTGCCCGTAGTACTGAAAGTAAAAAACTAGGCGTCAAGATGGGCATGCCAGCCTCTCAACTGAGAGCGTTAGTCAAAGAGCATGGAATAATACAGATATCCTCAAATTTTAGTCTCTATGGTGACATGTCCAACCGAATGATGAAGGTGCTGGCCCTCTTTTCGCCGGCAGTCGAGTGTTACTCAATTGACGAGGCATTTTTAGACCTGAGTCATGTACCAACCGAACGCCTGCAAGAATACGGGGAACAGATACGTGCCAAAGTTCTGCAATACACAGGCATTCGTGTCAGTATCGGCATCGCGCCCACAAAAGTGTTAGCAAAGATCGCGACCGAGATCGTCAAGAAGCAGCCAGAACAGCATGGCGTGTTATCACTCACGACGATGAAACGAGATGACGTAGATGATCTACTCGACAAAGTGAGCGTTGAGGATGTGTGGGGGATCGGGCGAAAAAGTAGTGCCAAACTGCAAATGCAAGGCAAAATTTTCACGGCAAAGCAGCTACGAGAGGTAGACCTCATCTGGATACGCCGAGTGCTCAAGGTCGTTGGTGTGCGCATAGTGCTGGAACTGCGAGGTATCTCCTGCATACCACTTGAAACACATTCCAAGCCGAAACAGGGTATTATGTCGTCGCAATCATTTGGGCGACCAGTCGAAAGCTTGCAAGAGCTAGAAGAGGCCATTGCCACCTATGCAAGTATTGCGGCGATGAAGTTACGCAGCCAACGTTCACAGGCGTTACAGGTCAATGTCTTTCTGCACACCAACTTTTTCAATCATCGCCAACCCCAATACGCCAATAGCGCATCACATACCCTCACATTTCCTACCGCCTTTACACCCGACTTGATTGCTGCGGCACAGACGTGTATCCGCCACATTTATAAGACAGGCTACCAATTCAAAAAAGCCGGAGTCTATCTCACCCACATCACGCCGCAAGATGTGCTCCAAGCCGACCTCTTTGGAGTCTTTTCCTTTGACGAACACGAACGCAAGCAGAGGTTAATGGAAATTCTTGACGAGATCAATAGATTTTGGGGACGAAACACTATCTTTTATGGGTCGATGGGTATCAAACGCGAATGGCAAATGAAGCAAAAACGAAAATCGCCCCACTACACAACAAGATGGAGTGAATTATTGACAATTCACTCGTCACATTTGGAGACCATAGACGAAAAGTCAACAAATGGCAAGCCATAAGTCTATTGTATGCGGATCGAATTTGACCGCTTTTTGTGAGATACTATCGAGAGAATTTGTCGTTGCGAAATATGAAAGAAGACTTCAATGACCGCACAGCCTTTTAAGACGTTCATTCTCACCCTCTTGCAGCAAAGTCATCTTGATGAAGAAGCTTGGTTACAGAAGTTGGACGAGACCGAACATACTGCTGTTGGAACATGGGAACGTTGGTCTGCTAAGGATCATATAGCTCATAAAACGTTCTGGCATCAAGACCTCATTCTGACATTGACAGCTATCTTACAGCGTCAGGAGCTACCACCGAGTGTTCAAGACGAAGAACAGCTCAACTTGACGGTTTTTGAGGAGCAACAACAGCGCCCTTGGCCGGAGATGCACATTGAATCTGAGCGGGTCTATGCTGAACTCATTACATTGACTGAACAATTCAGTGAAGAAGACCTGACGGATACTAATCGCTTCGCTTGGTTTACCGGAGGAAAGCCGCTGTATACAGCCTTCCTGGGCAGGTGCTACGAGCATGACCAGGAGCACCTCGCGCAGTACCATCTTGACCATCACGACCTCTCACGGGCAATTCAGATACGTGAGAATTGCGCTAGCAGAGTTATACAGGCTGATGTACCGGCATGGGTGAAAGGGAGTTTCCTTTATAATCTAGCCTGCTTTTACGCACAGGAGCACCAACTAAAGGAAGCGTCTACTCGCTTGCAGGAAGCATTGACTCTCGCTCCTAGTCTCAAAGAGAGGTCAAAGAGTGATCCTGATTTGGCTTCCTTACACAATCAATCAGATTAAATCAACCTCTAAAGTATAATGTATCTCCTCAAAACACCCTCTGACGTGTTTTCAACTTATCGTAAAATAGGACGGAGTACACCTTAAAGTTCACTCAGAATTTTTGCGCCTTGCCGAGTGACCAGCACTGTGTGTTCAAACTGTGCGGCCCAGCCGCCATCTATGGTACGTACTGTCCAGCCGTCGGCGTCAACTTTTACGCGGGCAGACTTCTCCACCAGTATGGGTTCGATGGTGATGACAAGTCCCTCGCGTATGACTGGCCCTGTTCCGGGACGCCCAACACTTGGGACTTCAGGTGGTTCGTGCATACGCTGACCGAGGCCATGCCCTATGTACTCACGGACGACGTTAAAGCCGTGTGACTCGGCAACGCTTTGTATTGCATATCCAATATCGCCAATACGTTTTCCTGGTAATGCAGCGTGAATACCTGCCATCATTGCCTCATGCGTTACATTAATGAGATGTTGATGTTTGGAACTAATCTTACCTACGGCAATAGTGATCGTCGAATTGCCTGCATAGCCACCCAAAAGCATGCCTGCATCAATACTCAGCACATCACCAATTTTCAGCCTCTGCTTACCCGGTACTCCGTGGACAGCAGCATCGTTCACAGAGGTATTGATACAGCCTGGAAAGCCCTCCTCGGTATAAAATACTGGCACGGCATCCAACTGAGCCATATAGTCCATGGCGTAATCGTTCAGTTCCTGGGTAGTAGTCCCTGGACGAGCAAGAGCGGCGAGATTTTGTAGTAGTTGTGCGGTTGCCTGATTTGCCCGTAGCAATCTGTCTATAGCGTCTTGAGTTGCAGCTACCAAGAGTATCTTTCCTTTCTCTTTAGAAACTGGTAGAGGTTTCAGTATACCATAGCACTGTATAATCTTTAGAAGAGGATAGTACTACCCCGACACCAAATCAAGAGTTCAGTCGTGTATAGAGTGACAACATTGCTAAGGAACCGCCCATGACGCTCTCAATCAAGATTGAACCTGATACAATCGCCCACTATAAACTCGAACACCTCCTGGCACGCGGTGGTATGTCTCTTGTCTACCTTGCACGCGACATACAGACGAACCAGCAGGTGGCAATTAAATTGGTACATGCAAGTGAATACGACTACTATGAGCGTTTTCAACGTGAGGCAAAGACACTTGCGAGCCTTGAAAATGAGCATATTCTACCCATCTTTAGCTATGGTGAGTATGAGTCATGGTTCTATATGGCGATGCCCTATATCGAAGATGGCTCCTTGCGTGACCGCATGGCCAAAGGTAAGCTCCCATTAGAGGAGACCGAGGCAATCCTTACGCAACTGGTAGACGCTGTACAGTATGCACATGAGCGGGGTATTGTACACCGCGATATCAAGCCTTCCAACATTTTGTTGCGTGATGGCAAGCACGTATATCTGGCAGACTTCGGGTTGGTCAAGAATGCGGATGAGATAAGTGATTTGACACAGACCGGCTGTCTGCTAGGAACCCCTGAATATATGGCACCAGAGTTGGCAGAACGTCCCGCAACAGCTAGTAGTGATATATATGCGCTCGGCGTGGTTTTTTATTATATGCTCACTGGACACCTGCCATTCAAAAGTAGCACACCTCTTGGCATGTATTGGAGACACTTGCACGAGCAACCTGTAGCACCATCGACATATAACCCGGCTCTCTCCCTCGCAACCGATCAAGTTCTGCTTCACGCGTTAGCTAAAGAACCTGAACAACGCTTTCAAAGCGCGAAGGCTCTTTTGAAGGCATATCAATTATCAAAAAAGCCCGAACAGGTCTCGATAAGTATTGTGCAAGTAAGAACTCTTCCAGCAACAGTTACACGCCGACCAGTTGTTTCACCACATAATATAAGAGGGTTTCTCCATTCAGCGATGAACACGCGAGTTGGAGCACTCCTGGTACTAGCCGCGGCACTACTCTTTCTTGTGCCTGCACTACTTCATCTTTCTCTGTCGTATGGCTATGATCGTCCACAAGCAGCGATACTAGAGGCAAATAACCTTTCTTTCCGTAGCCATCCCTTGACGACAACACCCGTAATTCAACCAACACCTACGAAGACCAAAACATCCACGAACCATCCAACTCCGCCTTCAGTTCCAACTTCAATAAGGAAGCCAATTATAAATGTATCATCTCGTTCGTCTTCAAATAATAAAAATGGTAGTACTGGTCAGGGATATCATAGCGGAGGAGGTAACGGGAAACATGACAAACACAAACATAAACATGGTCATGGTGGTAAAGGCAATTGAAGCTTCTTTAGCGCGGGTAAAGCTCTTGGCGGATTTTGAGTTTTTTGTCTAATATGAGAATATATTCCTATCAATTTTTTGCTATATGGGAACATTTTTGCTATAGTTATACATAGCACATTCAAGAGACATTTTCGTATCTGGAAATACAGGCAAAGCTATCATATAATTGGAAGGAACTTTATGTATAAGAAAGTCATTGCAGGCATGATCGCGTTCGCGCTCATGACAGTCCTCTTCGCGGCATGCACCATCGTCGATGCATCGACACTCAATAGCGGTCCACAGGCACATATGGGCAGTGCCGAATTTAAACTACCTTCTATCGCCATCAAAAAAGGGCAGAAACTCACACTGGTTGATGATGTAGCGGTTCAGCATATTATTGCCAATGGCACCTGGAAAGGGTCAGCTCCTGTTCCTAACATGGAGGCAGGCGCACCAAAAGTAAATGCAAATATCACTGGTGGGGCACAAGCCGTTGGACCATTCACGCAAGCAGGGACATTCAATCTTTACTGCACCATCCATGGAGGGATGCAAATTAAGGTTATAGTAAGCTGATATCTTTTAAAAAAGCGCGAGTAGAGTGGCATTGTTAGCCATGCCACTCTACTCGCGCTTTTTTTACAAATGTATATCTCCAAGAAATTCGACTCTCCGCACGTTCACTTCTATAAGCGAAACCTCTGGTACTTTCGTGGTAATGGTACTTCTTTTATATGGTTCTCAACGAAGATATGCTATACTTTTCCAAGTATTAAGAAGTAATCAAAGGGAATTTTTTGTCTATGCGGTCGCAGTTGTTTTTACAATGGAAAAATGTTTTCTCTCACCTATTTTTGCTTAAAGTTGGGGCAACGTTAAGTCTCTTCCTGGTGAGCATGCTTATAGCTGCTTGTGGCACAGATGCTTCCGCTAGCACGGCCAATCCTGGTGACCCACCTGTGACTGTCACGATTGATTTGAACGGCAGCAATAGTTCTCCGACGCCGACGCTCCCTGAATACTCATGTGGGGCATGGGCGACGCAATCATCCCCACCATTTGGAACGACCACCGTTGGAGTCTATGCCAAATTTGTGCATAACGTGAAGACAAATCCCAATGATCCTAATGATGTTGGCACGCCTCAGGGTGTAGAGGGCGCAACGGGTGTAGCCACGGTTATCTGGCCTAATGATACACAGGCAGAGATAACGGGCACAACCGGAGCTGATGGACTCGTGGCTTTTCCTGTCTCTACCGTGAACCGTGGCGACGCAGTGAACAAAATTACGTATATTACTGTACATTTTACAAAAGATGGTGTTCCCCCTTGCACGGTGGACAGCACACGTGCCGCCTTCTTTACGCTTGTCATCGCTACTCCTGGAGGTACGACGCCATCAGGTGGTAAAGGCAATCATGGCCCCAAACCTACAGGTACTCCCGGTAAAAGACACTAGGCTGATTATTGGTGCATCCGGTAAACGGTAGGGACAGCAATTCATTGCTCCCAAAGATGGGGGCGGCGGGGCAATCGTCCCCAAAACACATCCGATGGCAAAGAGAACCCCCCCCAACCCATCTTTGGGCGCAATGAATTGCCGCCCCTACCGACCACGGTTGCGTCATCGGTCCCTACCATAGAAGAAGAGAGTTTTCATATGCAAGATATTCGGATAGAGCGTTGGGCACGTACACTGGTTAATTATTCACTGTACGTTAAAGCAGGTGATTTCGTGGCAATTAACGCGACCCCTGCGGCGACCCCCTTGATAGAAGCGGTTTACCGTGAGGTGTTACGTGTGGGCGCACATCCACTACCTCAAATTTCTCTTGAAAGCCTGAATGAGATATTACTACGAGAAGGTAACGAAGCGCAACTCACACAGCCCTCCCTAACCACGGCAGCCCTCTCGGAGCGTGTCAATGCACAGCTCACGATTTATTCGAGTAGCAATACAAAAGCATTAAGCGGCATTGCACCAGAACGTTCTGCCTTGCGCCGTAAAGCTCTTACGACGACAAGAGGTCTCATGACTCAGCGCGAACAGGCCAGCGAGTACCGCTGGAGCCTGACATTGTATCCCACGCAGAGTTATGCGCAAGATGCGAACATGTCGCTTACCGAATTTGAAGAGTTCGTATTCAATGCCTGCTTCCTGAATGACGACGACCCAGCCGCGAAATGGATAGAGCTTTCCACACAGCAACAACGCCTTGTCGATTGGCTCAGAGGACATAAAAAGGTGCATATCCTGGGCGAGGGCACCGACCTGACACTTTCAATTGAAGACCGCATTTTCATAAATAGCGATGGCAAACGCAACTTTCCAAGTGGCGAATTTTTCACTGGGCCAGTTGAGAATAGTGCGAATGGTGTTATCTCTTATGAAATACCTACAACATACGATGGTCATGGTGTCGAGGGTATTCGCCTGGTTTTTCATGAAGGCAAGGTCATAGAGGCAAGCGCACGTCAGGGACAGGAGATACTACAACACATGCTCGATATCGACGATGGTGCTCGCTATCTTGGCGAATTCGCCTTTGGCAACAACTCGCGTATTCAGCGTGGCACCAAAAATATCCTCTTCGATGAAAAAATCGGTGGAACCGTTCATCTCGCGCTCGGCAACAGCTATCCAGAAACTGGGGGCATCAACCATTCGGCACTACACTGGGACATGATCTGCGATCTGCGTAAGTCCGGTGAAGTATGGGTTGATGATACCCTGTTTTTGAAAGATGGGAAATTGCTAATATCATAGCATATGAACAAATTTCGTAGGGACCAGATTTATCGCGTCCACGGCGCAATTCATTGCGCGAGAAAGCTGTATAACATGAATATAGCCGATAAATCGGCCTCGGACGCGATAAATCTGGTCCCTACGAAATCCACCGGACCATATTGGTAAATCGCGGCATATCTTTTCGTTCATTAATAATGTTTATGATACTTGCCAATCCTCTCCTGGATAGCTTAGAATAGATGTACAAACACTTCCTCGTGCTGCACAGCACTAGTTCTTATTACTGGATGGAGGCTCGCGTTGGAGCAGGAACAAACAGGCATACCAACATATTCTACTATCGAGGATATTCAACGGGCGATGTTTGCCCAGAATTATATAGCGGACCGCAGTCTAGCAACCTCCGTGTTTCTCGCGTTGAAACAACGTAAGCCACTTCTGTTAGAAGGCGAACCCGGCGTAGGCAAAACAGAGATCGCGAAGGTTTTGTCCGCGATGCTCAATACAAAGCTGATTCGCTTGCAATGCTACGAGGGTATCGATGTCAACACGGCAGTCTATGAATGGAACTATACGCGTCAGATGTTGCACATTCGCTTGATGGAGGCGGGTGGAACAAATAAGCAAGAAGAGCTAAAAGCTATATTTGGGCCTGACTTCTTGATGCAACGTCCACTCTTGCAAGCTATTGATCCCGCGAACCTGTTGCCACCCGTCTTACTCATCGACGAACTGGACCGTAGCGATGAAGAGTTCGAGGCATACCTGCTTGAACTGCTATCAGATTTCCAGATCACCATTCCAGAAATTGGTACCATTCAGGCCAAAGAGCCACCGTTCGTGATTATCACCTCGAACCGCACACGCGAAATCCATGATGCCCTGCGCCGTCGCTGCCTCTACTACTGGATTGACTTTCCTACGCTCGATAAAGAGTACTCGATTGTCACGGCTCGCATGCCAGAGGTTCCACAACGCTTAGCGCGACAGGTATGTACCTTTGTGCGCGAGCTACGTACGATTGATTTGTTCAAAGCCCCTGGCGTTGCCGAAACGCTCGACTGGATTAGCTCGCTACTCGCGCTACACCAGACCGAACTTGTCGAGGGGCCTGTACGAGACACGCTCGGTGCTCTTCTCAAGTACCAGGATGACGTGTTGAAAGTTGGAGGCAACGACCTCACCAAGACATTACAAAAGGCACGAGGGGCATAGTAGTCATGAACATATCCCCACGACAAAACGATGCACCGCTAGAGATGCGCCCAGTGGATATCGAGCGTGGAGAACGCTTACTCTATCGCTTAACAGAATTCGGTCGTATTCTCTGGGAGGTTGGTATTGGTGTCGGGCCACGGCAAATGCTCGATCTTGTCGAGACATTGGCTTATATCGACCTGACCAATAAAGAAGATTTTTACAATGCCCTGAAATGTAGCCTTGTCACAAAGCATGAACAAGAAGCGGTGTTTAACCAGATGTTTAGCTACTACTGGTTTTTGCGTGATAAGCAAGATAAGAAGTCCGAGCAGAACGGCACTACGCGCCGCGACGAACGTCGCATGCGGCTGCCACCCTCGGAGCGCAAACGTTTAGCAGAGCATATGAACTCGATAGAGCAACGTAAAGAACTTCGCCAGGAAATGCGCGAAACCGAGCGTAAACGAGCGCATGAAGAGGAAGAAGATGACTACGAAGATGATAAAGGCGATCCACAGGGCACAGCCTTTAGCGCGGTTGAACAATTACGCAAAAAAGATTTTGAAGACTTCACCTGGGACGAGGTGCAAGAGGCCAAGAAGCTGATGGCTGATATGCGCTGGAACTTAGGTATGCGTCCAACACGTCGTAAAACGCCCTCTCGCTCTGGGTCCTATCCTGATATGCGTCGTATCGTGCGTCGTAACCTCAAATACGGGGCTGAATTGATTGAGTTGACATGGCGTAAGGTTAAGCGTAAACCACGTCCGCTTGTAATCATTTGTGATATCAGTGGCTCGATGAGCTTGTATTCACGTTTGCTGCTCCACTTCATTCATACGATCTCGAATGGTCTAATGAATGTCGAGGCATTTGTGTTTGGTACACGGCTTACACGTATTACACGACAACTCAAAAAACGTGATGTAGACGATGCTGTACGTGATGTTTCCAAATCAGTACAGGACTGGTCAGGTGGGACACGTATTGGTGACGCGCTCCACTTCTTCAACCACAACTGGGCAAAACGCGTCTTGGGACGTGGTGCCGTCGTACTGGTTATTAGTGATGGTTGGGATCGTGGCGACGCTGGCACACTTGAAGTCGAAATGGACCGACTGCAGCACAGTTGTCATCGCTTGATCTGGCTCAATCCCCTGTTAGGCTCCCCGGACTATCGCCCACTGACAATTGGCATGAAGACCGCGCTACCCTTCATCGACAACTTCCTGTCGGCCCATAACCTGGACAGTTTGATAGAACTGGGCAAGTTGCTCAGCACAATTGACGACAGTCGTCCAGTACGCAATGGAGCTTCGCGTCGTAAAGCGGTAGAGGCATGGAGCAAACCCAGACGCATGTGAAATAGGTCACATTCCAGTAAAAGAAAGTATGGAAACGCAACTTCCTGTGCCCTAATTCGTCTGAATATATAGAGTATACACATGGAATATGCTGACAAAAGACACAGGTGTTCCTATGCTGTGTACAGTACCATTGTGTAGGTGGGAGGGAATTATCTATTGCAGGTTGCATCATCGTGTATAATCATGCGAAAAAGAAGGGTACAAACTCTATGTCAAATAATTATAATCCACAGGGCCAGCCGCCTCCACAGGAACCGCAGGGAAAGCTTATATTAGGCGGTGGGCCTCCTCAAAACTCATCAAATAATGCGCCACGTAAGCCTTATCAATATCCAGGCCAACAACCGCAGCAAGGACAAGCTGGGTATCCACAACAACAGGGGAATCCACAGCAACAAGGAGTTCCGCAGCAAAACTATGGTCAACAACCTGGCTACCAGGGGTATCAACAGAATTATCCCAGACAGAATGTACAGGCAAATCCCGTACCAGTTCCCTACCAGGCGGGTCAGCAGCGACCGATCTCCCCTGCGCCAAGGTTGCCTAAACGCCGTGCTAAAAGGCGCAATGGCTGCGCGATAGGATGTGTTTCGGTACTTCTCATTTTGTTAATAGTAGGCATCTTTGCCTTCAGCACTGTGCAGCGCGTACTCGCTTTTGGTTCCGCCATCTCGACACAAAAGAACGCACTGAGCACACAAACTGGTTATATGAGTACAAGTGATCGCACAAATGTACTGATTATGGGCTATGGTGGTGGGACACATGATGGTGCCTATCTCACCAATTCTATGTCCATTGTGAGTTTGTTACCTCAAAGTCATCATACATCGCTTATAGCAGTTCCACGTGATCTTTACGTACAATATCCCCCTAACTCAGGCCAATACACAAAGATAAACGCTGTGTATGAGACTGCTGCTGGCTATACGAATAAAGACCCGAAAGCAGGAGGCGATGCGGCGGCGGCGAAGGAGACACTGATTACAGGCTTGAATGTCAAATATTGGGTGACAATCGATTTCGAGGGTTTCCGCAAATTGATCGACACGCTCGGCGGTATAAACGTGTATGTCCCAGATTCTTTTAATGCCTGTTATCCAAATAACGATAACGCGAACAAAGATGCAAGTTGGAAAATAGTACAATTCAATAAGGGTATGCAGCACATGAATGGTGAAACGGCAATCGAGTACGCTCGCGCGCGTGAGCCGTTAAGTGTGTGTAGCACCAAAGCGTCTCAAAATCTTGCAGAATTAACGGATTTTGGTCGCTCGGCTCGCCAGCAAATTATCGTCAAGGCTGTTCTGTCTGACGTAAAACAAGTATCGACGTGGCCTAAACTCTTCAATGCAATGGATGCACTCAAGAGCGCGATTTTTACCAATATGTCATTCGCTGACCTGTCAGAGTTCGCATTGAAGATGGACCTCAACGACGCGAAAACAGCACATATTGGTTTAAGCAACCAGAATGTGTTAGTTGATAGTACTGCGCCTGACGGAGGATACATTCTTAGCCCACAAAATGGCGATTGGGGTGCTATTCCGAAGTATATACAACAACATCTGTACAATTAGTAGCACTCTTTGAAGAAGGGCGCACACGAATATGTCACAGCGTGACACAAAGGTTATTGGCAGCGTTTATCGTGTCGGACAGATTGTCGCGGCCAAAGGTCTCCTGACAACCTGCACTGCCTACAACCGCAATACAAATGATGTGGTGGGACTCTTCGTGATCGAAGTCCCACCTGTATTTCATCCGCAAATGGTGCAGCAAATATTGCGCCCCTTAGCGCAGCGTCAACGTGTCAAGTCGCCCCATATTTTACAGGTTCTCGATTGGGGAATTGATGGTTCACGCGCTTATGTGGCAACAAACCCACCTCGTGGCACAACACTCCGCTATGTGATGGACAATGAAAATATTGATTTTCGGCGCATCATTGAACTTTCGCAGCAGATTGTACAGGGTCTTAAAGCACTCCATACACAGAGTATCGCAGGTATAGACCTTCGTCCTCACCTGATTACTGTAGATACAACGGGGATTGAGGACCGCGTACAACTCGACGACGTTGGATTGCGTATGATCCTGAGTGCGTTTGGCTATACGAATAACCACCAGGATGATGATTATGGTTCGCTTGATCCACGCTATGCTCCACCCGAGTACCTTGCAAGTGAACAGGTGGGTGCATGGAGCGACATCTATCAGGTAGGGTTGTTGTTCTTTGAAATGGCAACTGGACGATTGCCCTTTATCGGTCGTAATACTGCGGAAACAGGTGTCATGCAAAGCACTACTCCTGTCCCTCGCATGAATAGTTTCAAACATGATATTCCCGTTGCACTTCAAACAATTGTGGATGGCGCCCTGGCAAAGAATCCAGCTCAACGTTTTGCTAATGCGGATGCTCTTCTCAAAGCGTTAGAACAAATACAACTTCCTGATATGTCATCTCGTTTACAACGAACAACACGAGAGGATGCAGCGTTTCAGCCTGGGGGAACAATTGAAATGCCGCCTCTTCCTGATAGAGTAACTGTACGTCCATCTCCCAAGACACAAGTCGATACACCCGTGTATGGCGTTCCCTCGCAGGAAGGCATCTATGCATATCTCAGCTATGAAAAAGATGGAGTAGAGACAGCGTTAATTCCCATCACCGAGAAGAATGTGGTAGTTGGTCGGCTCGATCCCAAACGTGGCGTTAAGCCAGATATTGATCTCAGCGAGTTCGACCCAAGAATGACTGTTTCACGTCAGCATGTACGTATTCGTTTTGAAGAAAACTTCTTTTATGTCGAAGACCTCAAGAGCCGAAACAAGACGCGTCTCGGCGAACTGATATTAACGCCTCTACATGCTGAACTGCTACATCACGGCGATGTTGTACGCATTGGAAGCGTCCAATTGGTCTTCAAAATTCTAAGGATGGCAAACAATCCTGGTTGATCCGAAACCTATTGTAGGGACCGATTTATCACGTCCTCTTGGCCTTGACAATTACCGACAAGGACGTGATAAATCGGTCCCTACAGGCATTTGATGCATATCTCGAAAGACCTATCAGTAAAAAGGGGAACGCATAGGTTAAAATTTGCGTTGTCGCCACGTTGCCCCCGCCAACACCCTACCTCGAGGACGCGATAAATCAGTTCCTACGATGGTTCGCGGCTTGCTATGTCGAGGATATCGACGATATGCATGACGCGCATGAGGGAATTGGTGCGTTGCAGGCCGCTTTGCAATTGTAGGAAGCAGCCGGGATTAGCGGTAACGACAACATCGGCTTGCGTCTCTGTTGTGTGCACCAGTTTCCGCTCCTGTAACTGGCGTGACATCACGGGTTGCGTGACGTTATAGATGCCTGCGCTACCACAACATACTGCCGACTCTTGCATCTCGACCAGCTCGAGACCAGGTATACGTCGTAGTAGCTCACGGGGCTGCGAACCAATACGTTGCGCATGAATGAGATGGCACGGTTCTTGAAAGGTCACTTTCAAGGGAACAGGGCGAAGAGGCACGAGGAATTGTCGCGTTGCCAGCAACTCTGAAATATCGCGTACCTGTGCGCTAAAACGTGCGGCTCGCTCGGCATATACAGGGTCTTCATGCAGAAGATGGGCGTACTCTTTCAATGCAGCCCCACAGCCAGCAGCGTTATTGATAATGTACGTTGCTCCACTCTGCTCAAAAGCATCAATATTCTGGCGTGCCATAACTCTTGCCGCGTCCATATCACCTGCATGGACAGTCAAGGCTCCGCAACATCCTTGCAGTTCTGGCACAACAACGGTACAGCCAGTGGCCTGCAATACACGAATTGTTGCTCGGTCTGTCTCCGCGAAGGCAGTACTCATAATGCAGCCCGCGAACAGCGCGACACGCATTTCACCTGTGGTAGACGAGGTGGCTGGTTCGTGTTGTCGCTTATCGGGTGTAAGAAAGTATGCAGGAAATTTGGGCAGAAGTTGCTCCATATCCTGCAAACGAAGCACACGTAGAATGCCAAGGCGTCGCGCTAACCACTGAATACCAAAGTGCTGATAGAAATAGAGCAAGCGACTGAACAGGCGGAAGATATGCATATTGCCGAAGAGTTGCTGAAAGATAAGCCAGCGCAGTCCACGCTTCGCGGGAGAGCCGGGGGTAGCATGTTCGATCTGTGTACGAGCTGCCTCTACCAGTTTGCCATATTCAACACCCGAGGGACACACATCCTCGCATGCACGACAGTCAAGGCATTGATACATTTGCCCGACGAAGCCAGGATCGGTCACACTCAAACGTCCATCGGCGACAGCTTCGATAAGATGGATGCGGCCACGTGGTGAGGATGTCTCGTTATACGTCTCTAAATAGGTTGGACAGTAGGGTAAGCACATGCCGCAATGTATGCAACTTTGAATGATACGGTCCTCCGGCACGTCGCGCCCCACAAAGCCGCGTTTTACTGGCGTAATAAGTTGCTGTCGAGATATCACAGAGTTGTAGCTTTCTTACTAGCATTAAAATTTTTTGATACTCCTAGTATAAGCTATTTAGTTGTGGAATGAAAATAGGATAGAAAGCGAGGAACAATTTGTTAAACCGCTCAGTCGTATAACGCAAATTCCCCCAACGCCGTACCATGCAATCTTTTGCGATGATACGGCGTTGGAGGAATAGTAGTGTAAATCATTCTGCCTCGACTACAGCGAATGATCTAGTGGATATCTGTTTACATTTTCACGATTAACAGTTGCGATGGGTGTTGGAACCGCATACAGGAGTAGAGCCTCCTAAAACCATGCGTCCAATTACATTGGCAGCCGTCTCAGTGAACCACAAGTTACCGTCTGGTCCCGCAGTGATACCATTTGGCTGACCAGAAGCCACAAGTCCATTTGTGTACTCGCTAATTACGCCAGCCGTCGTGATTTTCCCGATTTTCGTTCCCGACAATTCGGTAAACCACAGGTTCCCATCTGGTCCTGCTGTGATGTCACTAGGTGTACTTGAGCCTGTAAGTCCTGTGGAGTACTCCGTGACCGTCCCTGTTGGCGTGATTGAGCCAATCTTATTCCCGTCTTGCTCAGTGAACCACAGGTTCCCATCTGGTCCCGCAGTGATACCATCAGGTGTACTCGAGCCTGTAGGTACTGAGTACTCGGTGATCACCCCAGCCGTGGTGATTGAGCCAATCTTATTTCCTGTTTGCTCGGTGAACCACAGGTTCCCATCCGGTCCCGCCACAATATCACTAGGTTTACTGTTAGATGCAAGCGTACCCGTGTACTCAGTGATCATCCCTGCAGGTGTGATCCTGCCAATTTTACCTACACTATATTCGGTAAACCACAGGTTGCCATCGGCTCCTACCGTAATAGCAGCAGGTGTACTATTGGCTGTTAGTCCTGTTGAATACTCGGTGATCACTCCAGCCGGGGTGATCATACCGATTTTATTGCCGCCAGGACCCTCAGCAAACCATAGATTGCCATCAGGCCCCATTGTGATACCATTAGGTTCGCCACCTACAGTAGGAATGGCATACTCAGCGATGAGCAACCCAGCAGGGGTCATAACTCCTATTTTGTTCCCAGTATGCTCGGTAAACCACAGGTTCCCATCCGGTCCCGCCACAATATCAAGCGGATTGACACCATTGGTCAGGATCGGAAAATTCGTGATGGTGCCGACGGGTAAGGTGGACGTGACGCCTGTGAAGCCCACGACATCTGTGCCGCCCTGGTTGTTTTGCTGCGTATGGAAGTACATCGGACGCTCCGCTACAAAGGTGTCGCCCGGTGTCGTCACCTGTACCGTGGCTGATATTTGATAGGCACGGAAGTCGTCGCCCGCCTGCACCATATTGCTACGTACTTTGTCCGTGATATCCACCGTTTGACGCGTCTTGGCCGTCACCAGGATGTTCTCGGTGTAGGTCCGGCCATATTCGTTGACCAGCGTCAACGTCAAGGTCTCGTTCGCCATCGTGGGATTTTGCAAGGTGATCCATTCATTATAGCCAGCGTTAGTATAGCCCTCGGCGAAACGAGCCACAGAGGTCGCGGCAACCAGGCCACCTATTACATCCGAGCCACCAGTGGTGGTTACGTTGATGCTGGTATTAGGAAGCGTATGAGTATAGTGGAAAAACATCTGTCGCTCAACGACCAGGCTCGCGCTGGTAGCTGTCACGTCTGCGGAGACTTCAGGCGTCGTGGCACATGGGTTCACATCACACGTACCCGTTGGCGTCGTATTGAGCGTGTTGATATTTTCAATCACCTGCGAGTCTGCGGGAACAGGAACCGCCACCGCCTGGTTATGCCCATTCTGATACTCGAGCGTAATCGTTGCCGTGGTAGGTGCGTTGGTCAGGTTCGACAGCACGAGGTTTTCCTGGTATTGCCCGCCGGTATAGCCTTCAGCAAACAACCAGTGGTCCGACAGGGTTTGCGCCGCATTTACCGAGGCCGCGGTCGAAACGACGCCAGCGTTGCCCTCGGTCATGTTCTGCGTATAGGTAGAACGCTCAACTGCTACAGGTATGTTGACGCTGATGCTCGCTGCGACATGCGCAAAGGGCAGCGTACCAGGGTAGATCGTGCCACGTGCACCCGGCGCAACATACAGCGTTTGAGCACTGAGGGCTTGCCCGGCAGCATAGTACGTCACAGTGACAAACGCGTTCGTTGTCGTGGAGGGATTGAGCACCGTGAGGTAGGATGTTGCGAAGGAGGAATTCCCTGCTTTGGTTGGCACATCGGCCAGGAAGAAGCTCTGTCCAAGAGTCGTGGTGCCAAGCACATCACTGCCACTCGTCACGCCATGATAGTTAAAGTACATTGGACGCTCGACCACGACTCCGGCACACCCCGTGGTGGCGGGAACCGTGACGACCGCCGAGAGCAACGTCCCTGGTTGCTGCTGCTCAGGAACTGAGACATCCTGGTTGACAGAGGCCGTGTAGCGACTGCTATGTGCAATCGTCACGGTTCGCACCGCCAACGGCTTGCGAGCGGCCTGATGTGTTTTGGCCTGGGCATCAGTGATATCACCCTCCGGCATATAGGTGATGGTCGCTGTACAATCGGTCACGGGATCGGGATTACCGATGGTGAGAAACTCACGAAAGCCCCCACCCACGCGCCCTTCCGCTAAGTACCACGTTTTGCTCAACGACGTATCGGCATGTCGGGTGGCTGCATGAGCCGACGAATGTCGGGTGACGAGACTAGATAGAAAAAAACCACATCCAAGTAGCACTAGCAGCACGAAGCTCAAGCCAACAATAGCCTTTGAGCGTGTGCCTTGTCTTGATTCTTTCAAAGGAACCATTCCCTTCAACATATTCACCTCTACACTATTTTCATTTCACGAAAGAGAAAAAGATACCTGATGGTGCCAAGAGTGAGGAGCAGGGAGCAAGTGGCACAAGGCCACTTCCTCCCCCTACGCCTGCTTTAACTCCTACTATGAGGCAATAGCACAGCGACCAATTTCCCCATTACTGCTGCTCTGGTCAGAGAACCAGATGTTGTTGTCCGTTCCCAGCGCAATCGCATATGGCTCATCACCAAAATTGGTGGGTATGCTGAGTTCTCTGGTCACGACACCAGTTGTCGTGATGGAGCCAATTTGCCCCGTGTTATATTGAGCAAACCACAGATTGCCATCAGGTCCCGTGGTAATCCCACTCAAGCTACTGTCGAACTGAGTATTGGGTCTCACAGTGCTTGCGTGCGAACCATTCTTGGCTCGATTAACATGAGGTTTTGTTTTGATGGAGTGCAAGTGGTTATTGCCAGTAATGCCTTGACTAAACTCTGTCACCACTCCCGCAGTCGTGATGCGTCCAATCTTGTTCGTATCCTCCTCGCTGAACCATATATTGCCATCCGGTCCTGCGGTAAGATTGTAGATATGGGCACCAGCGGTGATACCTGCACTAAACTCCGTCACCGTTCCATCAGGCGTGATGCGTCCGATCTTCGCCGCGTTTCCCTCCCCGAACCACATATTGCCATCAGATCCAAGCTTGATGTCATAGGCATCAGTTGCATTGGGAACGGCATACTCAGTGATGACGCCAGCAGGCGTAATCTTGCCAATCTTGCCGCTGTTTCCAGTTTCAACAAACCACAGATTGCCATCCGATCCTTGCCGATACCTTGCGGATAGCTATTCGCAGTTGGAAGGGGATATTCAGTAATGACGCCAGCAGGCGTAATCTTGCCAATCTTGTTTCCATTAGAATTAGCTTCGGTAAACCACATATTGCCATCAGGCCCGGCGGTGATACCTTCAGGATCACTATTAGCAGTGGGAACGGATACTCGGTCGTAACACCGAAGGGTGTGATCTTGCCGATATTACCACCACTACCTGTTTCGGCTAAGCCAAAGATTACCATCGGGTCCCAATCGTCATAAAGTCGATGTCATCGCTACTACCGAGATTCTGTGTTCATCTCGGTACAGCTATAGGTGCCTGTGAAGCCGACGACATCGGTTCCCCCTTGAATGTTGCCACTCAGGTTGAAGTACATTGGACGCTCCGCTACAAACACCGAGTTGGCGGTGGTTGTCTGCACACTCATCGACACTTGATAGCCTCGGTAGTTATCGCCTCGTTGCACCAAGTGTTGGAGAACAAGGGCCGTGATATCCACCGTCGAACGGCTCTTCGCTTTGACCAGAACACTCTGAGTGTATACCCGTCCATATTCGTTCACGACGCTGAGGGCCAGCGTCTCATCTGTCACCATCGGGTTTTGCAGAGTCAGCCATTCATTATAGCCAACATTGGTATAGCCCTCCGCGAAGTTGGCCACCGAGGTAGCGGGAGTTAATGTTCCCTGCACCTCGGTACCTCCGGTGGCACTCGTGGTAAGACTGGTGCCAGGAATGGTATGCGTGTAGTGGAAGAACATCTGCCGCTCCACCACCAGACTTGCGCTCTCGGCACTCACCTCAGCGGAGACTTCTGGTGTCGTGACACATGGGGTCACATCACAGGTTCCCGTAGGTTGAGCGTTCGCAGTGTTGACATCCACGGGTACTTCGCTTTCAGCGGGAACGGGAACTGTGAGAATTTGATGATGCGTGTTTTGATATTCCAGCGTCACCGTCGCCGTGGTCGCACTGTTCGTTGGGTTAGAGAGCAACAAGTTCTCCTGCGTCTGCCCGCCCGTGTAACCTTCGGCAAAGTGCCAACTATTCGACAGCGATTGCGCTCCTACCACCGTGGCCGCGCTCGTGACCGTGCCTGCGGACTCCGCTTGCACGTTGTGCAAGTAGCTGGAGCGCTCTACCGCCACCGTGACATCCGAGTCAACGACTGCAGTGACATGCGGATATGGCAAGGTACCAGGATCAATCGTGCCTCGTGCGCCCGGGGCGATAAAGAGTGTTTGATAGCGCACCTCTGACCCTGCAGCATAGTAGTACACACCAATGGTGGCCACATCCGTTGGCGAAGGATTAAGCACCGTGAAATGCGACTGCATGAAGGTAGATGCACCTGCCTGAGTGGGCACATCCGCGAAAAAGAAGGTTTTCGCTAAACTGGTTGTGCCCATGACATCACTGCCACTCGTCACTCCATGATAGTTGAAGTACATGGGTCGCTCGACGACCACGCCTGCACAGCCGGACACGAAGGGCACACTCACTACGGTGGAATGTTGCAGACCGGGCTGTTGCGTTTCCGCAATGCTCAGGTCCTGGTTGACCGAAGCGGTATAGCGACTGTTATGCACAATCGTTACGGTTCGCACAAGCAATGGCTTGCGAGCGGTCTGATGTGTCTTGGCCTGCGCACTGCTAATATCGCCTTCCGGCGCATAGGAGATGGTGGCCGTACAATCGGTGGTGGGGTCAGGATTGCCGATCGTGATGAACTCGCGAAAGCCGTCGCCCACATGTCCTTCGGCCAAATACCACGTCTTGCTTACACCACCAACAGTACTGGCGGGTTTGGCAGCATGGGCATGCGGCAATTGCCGACTAATTAAACTGGAAAGAAACACGCCACTGCCCACCAGGACCAGTAGCACAAAACTGACACCAATCACGAACGGTGATCGGGGAGAACCATCCAGTCCTCCCAGAGATACATACCTCTTCAACACATTCACCTCTGCATAAGAAAATTTTGAATGCTATGTACAATAATAGGCTGTCGCCAAGACGGAGCGTCTCTATCTCAAGCAACAAAGATGAGAAAGAAGCAGATATTCTTTTGTTGCTCACAGAAATTCCTTCTGCTACCATTTCCGCAAAAGACTACTTCATCCCGTATGTTCAGTATAAAGGAGAGACACAAGCCATATATTTCGATGATGAGATATAACTCGATTTTAAGGCTCTCTGGTATGACACAAATTCCCCCAACGCAGTACCGTCGCAATCTTCTGCAATACTACTGCGTTGGGGGAATAGTTACGTTACGTCATCATACATGGGTCATCGTGAATGACCCCAAATGGACATCCCCTTTCATTTCAACGAAAGATGCACAGTTGTGCCACTCACGTTGCCTAAGAAGCAATGGCACAGCGACCAATTTGCCCATAGCTCTCATGATCAGAGAACCAGATGTTGTTATCTGATCCAACTGCCATAGCTCCTGGCTCAGGATCGATGACCGACACATTGAGATCAGTTACAGTACCAGTTGGTGTCATAACGCCAATGTGTGGCTCGTCAAATTTAGCGAACCAGAGATTGCCATCGGGTCCCGTGGTGATTCCCTGCAAGGAGCTGGCGGTGGTGCCTGAACTATATTCCGTCACCGTTCCCACAGTGCCACTCGTCGTGATTTTTCCGATTAGGTTCTTGTTGTTCTCGGTGAACCACACATTACCATCAGGTCCCGCTGTAAGATAGTAAATGTTGGCACCAGAGGTGATGCCTGAACTATAGTCCGTCACGGTTCCACCAGTCGTGATCTTGCCGATCTTCCCCGCATTCCCCTCGGCGAACCACACATTGCCATCGGCTCCCAGGGTCATGCCAAAAGCATCGGCGGCAGATGATGTAGTATACTCCGTGATGGTTCCACCAGTCGTGATCTTGCCGATCTTACCAGAGTTACCACGCTCAACAAACCACAGATTGCCATCAGATCCCTTGACAATGCCTTCTGGATAGCTGTTAGCAGTCGTGAGGGAATACTCGTTAATGGTGCCACCAGTCGTAATTTCGCCGATCTTGTTCCCATTGTACTCCGTAAACCACATATTACCATTAGAATCAGTAGTGATACCTTCAATGCCACTATTCAGAGTGGGAACAGTATACTCGTATGAGGGACCAAAGGGCGTGATCATCCCGATGCTGTTAGTACCGTTCTCAGCCACCCAGAGATTGCCATCGCCTCCCACCGTCATGAAGTTGATGCCATTAGTACCAGTGAGACCAGTGTTCAATTCGGTGCAGCTATAGGTGCCCGTGAAGCCAACAACATCGGTTCCCCCTTGAATGCTGCCACTCAGGTTGAAGTACATCGGGCGCTCCGCCACAAACACCGAGTTGGCGGTGGTTGCCTGCACACTCATCGACACTTGATAGCCTCGGTAGTTATCGCCTCGTTGCACCAAGTGCTGCAGGACCAGGGCGGTGATATCCACCGTCGAACGGCTCTTGGCTCGCACCAGAACGCTCTGGGTGTACACACGTCCATATTCGTTCACGACGCTGAGAGCCAGCGTCTCATCTGTCACCATTGGGTTTTGCAAGGTCAGCCATTCGTTATAACCAGTGTTGGTATAGCCTTCCGCGAAGTTGGCGACTGATGTGGCGGGGGTCAATGTTCCCTGCACCTCTGTGCCGCCAGAGGCGGTAGTGGTGATGCTTGTGCCAGGGATGGTGTGCGTGTAGTGGAAGAACATCTGCCGCTCCACCACCAGACTCTGGCTGGTGGAGGCAGTGACCTCGGCTGAGACTTCTGGTGTCGTGACACACGGGGTCACATCACAGGTGCCCGTCGGATTTGTGTTAAGTGCATTGACATCAACAGGCACTTCGCTTTGGGCGGGTACCGGAACCGTGAGCGTCTGATGATGCGTATTCTGGTATTCCAGCGTCACTGTTGCTGTCGTCGCACTGCCAGTTGGGTTGGAGAGCAACAGGTTCTCCTGGGTCTTCCCACCTGTGTAGCCCTCAGCAAAGTGCCAACTGTCCGACAACGATTGTGCTCCTACTACCGTGGCCGCGCTCGTCACACTCCCGGCTGACGCCTCTTGCATATTGTAGATATAGCTTGAGCGTTCTACCGCTACCGTGATATCCGAGGTCACGACCGCGGTCACATGCGAATACGGCAGCGTGCCCGGGTTGATCGTACCGCGTGCACCAGGGGCAATAAAGAGCGTTTGAGACCCCACACTCGCCCCTGCTGCATAGTAGGTCACACCAATGGTGGCCACGTAAATTTGCGAGGGATTGAGCACCGTGAAATGTGAATCCATGAAGGAGGAGGTTCCTCCCTTTGTGGGCACATCAGCAAAGAAGAAGGTTTGTGCCAAGTTGGTTGTGCCCATAACATCACTGCCACTGGTCACGCCATGATAGCTAAAGTACATCGGTCGCTCCACGACCACGCCTGCACACCCGGCCACCAAGGGTACACTCACGACCGTTGAAACCAGCAAATCGGGCTGCTGCGTTTCCGCAATGCCCAGGTCCTGGTTGACCGAGGCGGTGTAGCGGCTGTTATGAGTAACCGTCACCATTCGCACAGCTAGTGGTTTGCGAGCGGCCATATGCGTCTTGGCCTGAGCACTGCTCACATCGCCTTCTGGCATATACGTGATCGTTGCCGTACAATCGGTGATGGGATCAGGATTACCTATCGTGATGAACTCACGAAAGCCTGCACCCACATGCCCTTCGGCGAAATACCACGTCTTGCTCACGCCGCCTGTTGTCGTTCTTGGTTTGGCGGCATGGGCATGCTGTTGCCGACCCACCACACTTGAAAGGAACACGCCACTGCCCACCAGGACCAGCAGCAGAAAACTTACACCGATCACCATGCGTGATCGTGGAGGACCTACCAGTCCTTCTGGAGATACATACCTCTTCAACACATTCACCTCTAAAAAAGAGACTCTCAAATGAAACAAACAATAATAGGTTGTCACCGAGACGGAGCATCTCCATCTCAAGCAACACCGATAAGAAACAGGCGCATGCCATATTGCGACTCGCCGAAATCGCTTTCAGCACCATTCAGGCAAAGGTCTATTTCATTCCGTATGTTCAGTATAAGGGGGATACACAAGCCATATATTTCGATGAGAAGATATAACTCGATTTTTGGGAAACACGAATTCACCCAACGCCATACCGTCGCAAGAGATTGCAACAGTAGGGTGTTGGGTGATTGTTTACATTACATCATTCTGCCTCGTTCAAAGTAAATGATTAATGTATATCCCCTTTCTTTTCCATCCTTAACAGCTACCACATGGTGTCGGTGTATCGGTTGGTGTTGCCGTTGGCGTATTCGTCGGCGTCACGGTCGGTGTATTCGTCGGCATCACGGTCGGTGTATCCGTTGATATTGGTGTCGGTATTAATGAGGGAGCAGAAGCACCTAAAACCATGCGACCAATCTTATTGGCTGCCGTCTCGGTAAACCATATGTTGCCGTCAGACCCCGCAGTGATGCCATTCGGCTGACCAGCAGGAACAAGCCCGTTCGTGTACTCGGTGATTCCCCCTGCCGTGGTGATCTTCCCAATTCTCGTTCCTGACAATTCGGTAAACCACAGGTTCCCGTCTGGTCCCACCGTGATGCCCGTAGGTGCACTTGAGGCTGTCAGTCCACTTGTGTACTCTGTGATCGTTCCTGTCGGCGTAATTGTGCCAATCTTATTCCCGGTTTGCTCCGTAAACCACAAGTTGCCATTGGGTCCCGTCGTGATGTTAGCAGGTGCACTCGAAGGAGTGAGTCCTGTTGCGTACTCTGTCATCACACCAGCCGTGGTGATCCTACCAATTTTACTTGTCCCATATTCGGTAAACCACAGGTTCCCATCCGGTCCCGCTGTAATACCCGCAGGATGACTCGAGCCTGTGAGTACACCTGTATACTCTGTGATCACACCTGCCGTAGTAATTTTCCCGATTTTATTTGTCCCATATTCGGTAAACCACAGGTTCCCATCGGCTCCCGCTGCGATACTAGTAAGAGTACTTGAAGATGTAAGGCCTGCCGAGTACTCGGTGATTACCCCGACAGGAGTGATTTTGCCAATCTTGTTTGCGACTTGCTCTGTAAACCACAGGTTCCCATCCGGCCCCAAAGCGATGTCAACAGGCTGGCTGCCTGCCGTAGGAATTGGATACTCGGCAATGAGAAGGCCAGCAGGAGTCATGACTCCTATTTTGTTCGTCCCGTATTCGGTAAACCACAGGTTCCCATCCGGTCCCGTCGTGATTTTATAGGGCTGAATACCATTAGTCAGGGTTGGAAAGTTCGTGATGGTGCTGAGCGGTAAAGTGGATGTGATACCTGTGAAGCCGACAACATCTGTGCCACCTTGATTGTTTTGGCGCGTATTGAAGTACATGGGACGCTCCGCCACGAAGCTGTCGCCCTGCGTCGTTATCTGCACCGAGGCTGACACCTGATAGGCACGGAAGTCGTCGCCCACCTGCACCATACGGTTACGTACCTTGTCCGTGATATCCACCGTTTGACGCGTCTTGGCCGTCACCAGGATGTTCTCGGTGTACGTTCGTCCATATTCGTTGACCAGCGTCAACGTCAAGGTCTCGTTCGTAGTCATCGGATTTTGTAAGGTGATCCATTCGTTATAGCCTGTGTTGGTATAGCCCTCAGCGAAACGGGCCACAGAGGTCGCGGCAACCAGGCCACCCATCACATCCGAGCCACCTGTGGTCGTCACATTGATGCTCGTATTGGGAAGCGTGTGAGTGTAGTGGAAAAACATCTGTCGCTCGACGACTAGATTGGGGTTGGTGGCCGTCACGTCCGCGGAAACCTCGGGCGTGGTGACACACGGGGTCACGTCGCAAGCCCCTGTTGGCGTGCTATTGAGCGCGTTGATATTTTCGATCACTTGTGAGTATGCGGGGACCGGAACCGCCACTGCCTGATGATGCCCATTCTGATACTCCAGCGTAATCGTTGCTGTGGTAGGTGCGTTGGTCAGGTTCGACAGTACGAGGTTTTCCTGGTATTGGCCACCCGTGTAGCCTTCAGCAAACAGCCAGTGGTCTGACAGGGTTTGGGCAGCGTTCACCGAGGCCGCGCTTGAGACCACCCCAGCGTTGCCTTCGGTCATATTCTGCATATAAGTGGACCGCTCAACAACCACCGGAGTATTCACGTTGATGACTGCCGCAACATGGGAAAATGCCAGTGTCCCCGAATAGATCGTGCCACGCGCACCCGGCGCGACATAGAGCGTTTGATACCCTAAAAAGCCCCCGTGTGCAAAGTACCCCACCCCGACAATCGCATTGGTTGTCGTAGACGGATTAAGTACCGTGATGTAGGAGGTCTCGAAGGATGAGGTGCCTGCTTTGGTTGGCACATCGGCCAGGAAGAAGCTCTGTCCAAGAGTCGTGGTGCCAAGCACATCACTGCCACTCGTCACGCCATGATAGTTAAAGTACATCGGACGCTCGACCACGACTCCGGCACACCCCGTGGTGGCGGGAACCGTGACGACCGCTGAGAGCAACGTCCCTGGTTGTTGCTGCTCGGGAACTGAGACATCCTGGTTGACCGAGGCCGTATAACGACTGCTATGCGCAATCGTCACCGTTCGTACATTTAACGGCTTGCGAACCGCCTGATGCGTCTTGGCCTGCGCATCGGTAATATCACCTTCTGGTAAGTAGGTGATGGTCGCCGTACAATTCGTGGTTCGGGTCAGGATTGCCAATGGTGATGAACTCGCGAAAGCCTCCACCCACACGCCCTTCGGCAAAATACCACGTTTTGCTTAACGCCGCGTCAGCAGGGCGTGCGGCAGCGTGGGCAACGAAATGTCGGGGGCCGAGACTTGACAGCAAAAAGCCACATCCAAGCAGCAAAAGCAGCACAAAGCTAAATACGACAACGGCTCTTGCTCGTGTGCCCCCTATCGAACTTTTCAAAGGAACAGGTCCCTTCAACACATTCACCTCTACAAAAACTTTCAAACCAGATATACAATCATAAATAGACACAGAAACGGATAGTATACATCTGCCCCAATATTTATAAGAACAAGTTACTCTTTTGCTTTAGACAGAAAATACTTGGCTCTAAATTCAGCCAAGAGCCTCTTTCATCCCGTATGTTCAGTATAAAGGAGAAACACAAGCTATATATTTCTATGAGGAAATCTACGTTGCTCTCTCGTGCAAGAGTGAAACACAAATTAGACTCTCAATTTTTGCGCCATTTGCACACTCTAAAAGGTTGGAGTATTTTCTTACATGTGCTCAATTTCCAATAGCGATGAAACTTTTCCCTATGAGACGACGTGAAAACAGGTAGATATTCATGTGCTACAGCTAACTGAAGAAAGCGAGGGAAGTCTATGCCGACATGGAACGAGCACACGCTAGAGAAGCATATGCATGTATACTCCTCCGATGGAAAAGATGTTGGACGTGTTGAAGATGTGTATGAAGACTCATTCAAAGTCCATAAAGGTCTACTCCCCATTGATGCGCACTACTATCCGTATAGTGCTATAGGTTCAGTTGAAAACGCACGCATTCAACTTCTTATGACGGAAGAGGATGCAAAAGAGGAAAAGTGGACGATACGGCCCAATACAAAAGCTCATGAAGCAGACCCGATACAACTTTTTTATGATCGTGGGCATGGGGTGGATGATCCATTTGATGAAACAAATCCAACGGCCTGATATTACCTTATTACTACCTTTTCTAGCGTCTCTATAATGATATAGTACAACCCCTTACAGTCTCGTTGTATATGTTACCTTCGTACAAAGTCGCTTGTACACACATAGTATATAGATGAAAACAAAAATGGTGAAATATCAGGTTATAACCTGAGAAGATGTAAGGTAAATACCCGACGCTGTAGGCGGCTCTATATTTTAGAATATAAAGTAAACATAAAACAGAGGATAAGTACACATCGGCACCAAGTGCTTTTCTGCCTGTGAGTGCTGAACCCGAAGCCATATGGAGTCCGACAAGCTGATTTTGTCGGTAGGTTTCCTGAAGGGAGCATGGATTTATGGCTATTGATAATCCTGTCAGTGATGCTCGTAGAGCAATAATACATACAAACACAGAGAATTTAGATGTTTTTTCTTCGGCCCTCTCGTCCGCTTTTGGGATAGGTTTGGACGCACCTCTGGTCAAAGAGACATCAGAACGTCATACTGAGCCACTTATGAAAGATATCTCAGTACAAGACGATGAAATACTTCTGGATGAGAGCGAAGATGAGTCAGACGAAAGTGACATAGCAGAAAGTGCTATTCGCTCACGCTCACCAAGAACCACGGCAGCAAAGCAAGCCACAGGGAATGAAGACGCATTTCAAAGTTATCTGCGTGATATTCGTGGCCTTGGCCTGCTCACGCACGCGGAAGAGATTGACTTAGCCCAGCGAGCGGCTGCGGGTGATGAGCTGTCGAGGCGCAAACTTATAGAGTCAAATCTACGTTTGGTTATCGCCATAGCACGTCGCTATACTAGTACGGGGGTCCCTTTAATCGACCTCATTCAAGAAGGCAACTTAGGCTTAATGCGTGCCGCGGAGAAATTCGATTACCAGCGTGGCTGCCACTTTGGAACCTATGCGACATGGTGGATACGTCAGGCAGTAAGTCGTGCGGCTGGTGAGCAATCACGATTGATTCACTTGCCCGAACATGTCGCGACTCGCCTACGCAAAGTGCGCCGTATCGCGGCACAACTTTCGCAGGAAAATGGACTCGATCCCCTACCAGAGCAGATCGCCGAGGCGTGTAGTATCAGTATTAGCGAAGTAGAAGATTTGCTTGGCGTCATCGAACAACCAGTGTCGTTAGATGCTCCTGTCGATGAAGAAGCTCGCTACTCACTCGCGGATACACTCGAAGATAGTACAACGCCCGCACCAGCCGAGACAGCCTCTCAACACCTGCTAGGCGAGGAACTGCATCGAGCATTAGCAATGCTTACGCCGCGTGAACGTTCAGTGGTTACCTTACGCTATGGCATAGGCGATGGGCGTAGTCGTACCCTCCTCGAAGTGGGTAAAGAACTGGGCATCTCTCGCGAACGCGTACGTCAACTTGAAGTTGTCGCGCTCATGAAGCTCCGTAGCGTCAACGGCAATCTCTCGCTACGCGAATGCGTGTAGAATTTATTGATGGTATGGAAAACAACATGTCTCATACTCGCTAGCGAGTATGAGACATGTTGTTTTCCATACCATCAATATTAGTTACCTTGCCAGCGATGGATGTCTTGCTGATGCATAATCTCGAAGCCTACTTGCTGATATTGGGCTAGCACTTGTGGATCATCTCCCCACGACTCCATTTCAATATCAACCTGTGCTTGCTCACGAACCCAGTGAGCAACGTGGAGCAGTTGAGGTAAATAGAGATTTTTATCCCGGTATTCTGGAACAACGCCTGGAGCATCAAGATTACCTGTGCGTACACCTCTTCGCTTACTTAACGGTTCGCTTACCTCACCTCGACAGGTTCCTACAACCTCGCCTGTGTATGTGAAAAGCAAGAAAATACCATCTGGATTTATATCTGCGAGCATTTCGTGAATATATTCTGCCGTTACATGTTCCCAATGACCCCAAAGACCCTGAAATGCTCGGTTATACATATCCAATAGCAAAGGGAAATCGCTTGTCGGATTATATGTGCGAAGTGTGTAACCCGTAGGGAAAACAGGTTGTGGCAAGTCTATTGTGCTAACAAGTTTCAGCGCGGTATAGGCACCGATAGGCAAAAATGCACGCTTCCGCAAAAAGTCTGTCACCTGTTGATTCTGAGCATCACCACTTACAAGAATATCCTGTGGGTGATGTGTTTGTGCACGTGTTACAATTCTTTGCAGTAACTCGCTCCCTATACCGCGTCTGCGCCAATCTGGATGCACAGCCACATAAATATCTGCATAGGTGTTTTGTGGAACCTTCCATACAGTGCAAAAGCCTATTATACGCTTGGCATCGTTTGAAGTGGTTACAACCCACCGATCTTGCTGTGGATCATGTCCGGGCAGAGACAGTTGGGACTTGAGCGTTTCTTCGCTGGTGTCCTCGCCTGCATGGTCAATCCGCTCTATTTCTGTCAACAATTGGACAAGAGGGGATAAGTCTTTGTTTACATCGAAGTGCCGAAATTGGATAGGGCTTTCTATGGTGTCTGAAAACAAGTCTTCATCCTCCAGGGGGAACAGGGAGACCGCAAGGGTCTACACGAATATACTAAATAACAAGTACTACGTACATCGACGCTCTAGCAAACACATGTTATACTACATTGTGGTTGAGCCATAAGATACACTTTATTTGGGCATGGTATGCGCTTAAGGTAATCGGGATGTAAGGGTCTAATTCATTACACCCTCGTGGCAACTGACCATGTTGGGAGAATGTTGGAACGTCTTCAATCCTCTAAACCAAATCAGTTGCCGCGAGGGTGTAATGAATTAGACCCCTACAAACAACATATCAGCATTATCACATTTCAGTAAATGTTCAAACATAAGTAAGAACGCGATGAAGCGAACATGAATATCAAGACTAACAGCATCACACAAGACGTACCACAGCACCAAACACAAGAACAGCGTTCAACGCCATCTTCCCGCGTGACAGCTTTCGTTGAGGGTATGGTGTTACTACTGCTTGCACTGATTGCCTTTATCCCACGCCTACTACTCGCGATGCAGCTTGATATGGTGACAGATGAGGTCGTTTACATTTCTGGTGGCAAAGTATATTTTCCACTTCTTACACATCTACAGGTTGGCGCAAGCGGATGGCTCTATAACTATGAGCATCCTCCCTTTGTGAAACTTCTGATTGGACTATCGATTTCACTCAATTCAGCGTTTGGACATCCACTTTCAGAATTGCTTACAGATCGTTTACCAAGCGTCATCATGGGTACGCTCCTTATTGTAGCACTCTATTGGCTTGCTCGCGCTCCCTTCGGACGCGTTGTGGCTCTCGCCGCCGCGTTGTGTCTTGCCGTTAGCCCGTGGCTCGTCTATTTCAGTGCATTAGCATACCTGGATATGACAATGACCGCGCTGATCACTATCGCCTATCTCCTTACGTGGCACGCGCTTCGTCATCCATGGCTCTACCTGGTGATCGCATTACTGGTTGGACTTGGAGCGGCCAGTAAATATACGGCTGTGCTTGTTATTCCTGGTATCGTCATTTTTACAGCATATTACTTTTTCATTATTCGACTACGTATTCCTAGCACACAGCGTCCACGGATACCATGGCTCTGGTGGTGTGCTACCGTAGTGCTCGCACCCGTGGTATTTCTTGCCGCAGACCCCGCGATCTGGCCGCATCCACTCAGTTTGCTCATCCACAGCTTTCGTTTCGAGTGGGATCACTCTCACAATGGACATCTTACATTTCTCGCGGGAAAATACGATTTACACGTGCCACATTGGGCGATTCTCTACATTATAATTGCGAAAATGAGTGCGTTTGTTACTGTGCCAGCAGCATTTTTTGCAGTCTTAGGGTTCATTCAACTCATACGTTTTCACATGGGGAAGACAACAGCCGCAGAAGCGACAAATATATCCTTCTTGTGGATATGGCTTATCTCTCTACTTGGCATGTTTAGCCTGCTCAACATTGTTGTTGGAACACACTATCACCTTCCAATGGCCGCCCCTGTCGCATTGGCTGGTGCGGCCGGACTTGCTTATATTTTGCGCTATCGACGAGGCTCTTTTCCTGCATTCTTTACGGCCCAGAAAAGCTCGGCCAAGACAGAAGCTACTCTATCCTCTTCGTCAGTTCCATCTCGTTCGCGAGTTGTTCGTGCGTACCCACTCATCGCGGTTATATTACTCGGTCTTGCACTCTTCGTTCCTCATCTGATTGGACTCACAACTATATACGCCGCAGAGGGTTATACAAGTGAATTCTTTCCCAGTGAAAATGCCGTATTACAGGTCGCGTATCCAGGCTACCGTGAGGCAGTTCAATGGATAGCAACACAAACACAGGGTCAACAACAGGTAGGATTGGCAGCCGTCCCAGGTACTCTGAGTAATGGACGGGATGGCGTTTCGTGGTATAGTTATAACAGTGACCTTCCAGCAAGATTGAAATTGAGCGAGACCCATGCTGGCGACAACTATAAGCACTATGATTATATTATATGGCCTATGCATTTAGTGCAGCGTGGCTTTGCTCTTCCTAAAGCATGGCGCATTGTACACATTATCATGGGAGGCAATACTGTCTATTGTTATGTTCTTGCACGTCCTACAGCCACATAAACCGAGTAAGATAGCTAGTTCATTCTACACATTGCTCTACAGCTATAAAGGTACCATGAAACGCGCACCTATCCGTGATATTGTTGCATTGTTTATTGTCACGCGTCTCAGCTTAATGATGGTGACATACTTCGGCTATATTTTGCTTACAGCATCCAAATACTCAAGCACTCCAGTGAATACCGCGACATTTTTTAACCTATGGAATCATTGGGATGCAACACGCTATCTAAACATTGCTCAACACGGTTATCAAACAACCTATGATTTCGCCTTTTTCCCGCTGTTCCCCCTGCTGATCGCGCTTCTTTCATATCCGTTTGGTAGTGGGAGTTACCTGCTTGTTGGAACACTGATCAGTAATGGCGCATTGCTCGCTGCGCTTTTTATCCTCTACCAACTCGCGGTTGAGACGCTGGGGGAACAGATAGGTAGACGTACACTGCTCTACATCTGTATCTTTCCTACCGCACTTTTCTTTTTTGCGGCGTATAACGAGTCGCTTTTCCTTTTGCTCACTGCCGGGACATTTTTGGTCCTTCGCCGACAGAAATGGTGGCTAGCGGGACTACTTGGTTTGCTGGCGGCACTGACGCGTTCCAGTGGCATCTTTCTTGTTGTACCTTATCTTTACGAATTGTGGTCAGTACGACAGAACATCTTTTCGAGTTTAAAAAATAGTGCGTTCGGACTTGTGCCTGTACTACTCATTCCACTAGGAACAGCATTGTATTGTTGGTATTGTTGGTTCGTGAGCGGCAATCCTTTCATTTTTGCCTCAGTCCAAATTCACTGGGCACGACAGCTTTCCTGGCCCTGGCAAGGTATCTGGCAAGCACTATTCGAACTCTTCTGGAATCAGCCGTTTGGCTCCTTTTTTGAAGTTCACACACTACTCGATCTGAGTGCAACACTGAGTTTTCTTGTCTTAACGGTCATGGGATGGCAAATGCTGCGTAAAAGCTATATCCTATGGACAATTTTATTGCTTTTCTTTACCACGCTCTCACCGTCATTAGGACAGCATGACGCGTTGATTTCTAACCAACGTTTTGTGCTTGAACTCTTTCCGTGCTTTATAACGCTTGCGGCACTAGGAGTAAGACACCCTCGCCTTCACCAAATAATACTAGTAGCTTTTCCATCACTACTTGCGACACTTAGTCTGATCTTCGTTATGAACCTGTGGATGGTATAAATACACATGAAAAATTTTTCTTTGCTTCATGTATTTATACTTTGTATGTGCGCGTTTCTACTGTGTATCCTTCTAACTATCGCTCCGCTTAATCGACTCGCGGGAACTACGTTGCTCTCGGCTCTTCCTTTGAGTATGCTCTTGACTGTTGTCGGAACAAAACTACCAACGGACCTCCATCTCACAGCAAACGCTCATGCCTCACAGATAAACACCGATTCCATTGAGTTTCTCACGGTGATGCTATTCGTCTATTTTTTCTATTTCATCTGTGCTTATATTGCGCAAAAGCATGTTGGAGCACAAAAGAATTCAGTAGCAATCGACAACTCAGTTCAGTTCATGCAGACCCTTTTGAAATATATTTGGATTGGGGCCGTACTTGTTGGCGTCATCTATGTGCTCACACCATCCTCGCTTTCACATGACTATGCGGTGTATGCAGGTTATGGGCGCATCATTGTCACGTATCATGCCAATCCTTACTACACCCCGCTCTCGGCTTTTCCTCATGACCCATTTTACCAACTCGATGACTGGCGAGATGCAGTAGCAGCTTATGGCCCAGTTTGGCTTCTCGTGTGCGCCATTTCTACCCTTGTCGCGGGAAGCGGAATTCTTACAGTATATTTTCTTCTATCGCATACTTGGCTTGCTCGCACATCTTCTCAATATATGGCTGGTTACAACTGTTTTGCATAAAACGAAACATTCATCGCGCATAGTCGTCTTGGGAACACTGCTTTACGCATGGAATCCGCTTGTGCTACTAGAAAGTAGTCTAGGTGGGCATAATGACATTGTGATGGTGACATGTCTACTCTCTGGTATAGCGTTGTGTGTACGCGCGGAACAAAACGGATTTCTCCGAGCACGTCAGTATCTTCCACCGATTGTAGTATTCACATGCGCGGCACTCATTAAATTTACAGCGGCACCGATTATAGTATTCTACCTTGTCTTGCTAGCTCGTCGTGTTTTTATTTATAAACAGCTAGCAGGACAGCAAGAACAAACGTATTTCAGGAATAGATGGTTGGTTATGTTACGGGTAGTTTCGAGTGCCACATTCCTGAGTTGCTGCTTAGCAAGCATACTCTATGTTCCACTATGGTTTGGACACTCACTACACGATATAGCAATAAGCCTTGGCTCTCCCCCATCATCACGGCTGGCATTCGGCTCCCTCCTGCTTGCGTTTCAAAGAGGGTCATCACATGAGAGGAACGTTTTTTTAACCCTTTTAGGTTTGCATAGTACGTGGAACGTAATTAACGCACTTGTGGTCGCAGGTTTTTTCTGTTTGGGCGGAATATGGATTTACCGCACACCCACAACACTCACGGTTGTACAGGCAACACTGGCTCTGCTTGGCGCATTGCTGATTGTCACACCGTGGTTCTTTCCATGGTATGTCCTATGGATAGTAAGTCTCGCGGCACTATGTCTACCAACGCAGAAAGAACCTGTGAAACGCGCTCTTGTAAGTAGTACTCTCGTCTTTTCAGCGTCCGCATTTCTGATTTATCTTTTCCGAGGATACCCCCCTATTGGAGATTGGAGGGGCCTCACCAGTCTCACAACCATTGGACCACCCCTGATCACGTTGCTATTTCTGTTACTGACTCGCAAACACGCAGATTCCACACCACAATATATTTCCGGCTCTGTTGAGGAAGCGACTAATCTGCCGGTACCATAGAAGCGATAGTTTCCTGTTCCTCGTGGTCGGCAATATCTTCTACAGAGATCACTTTATTCTTGCGCTGCACGGTAAAGTGATACAAGAGAACAATGAGAATTGAAAAGAGAAAAGCGTTACGTGTGAACACAACAGGGTTGAATATTGGAATGGTGGGTACTTTGAGAAAGTTTTTGGTTGCGGAGTAGATATAGGGGAATATCCATGTTGTAAGTAAACCAACTCCCACCCAACTTAGTAGCCAGCGTTTGTTGCATTCGCCAACGTATGCGGCAAAAGGGATTACCCAGAGTAGGTATTGTGGGCTAAAAACTTTCCCGGTACAAATTACAACCAATAAGGTTAACAAGAGCGAGATAGCTAGCGAAATCTTGCCGCGCCATTGCAGCCAACAAACATACACTAATCCAACAATGAGCAGTAGTGTCATCAGAGGCGAGACGATACCTGAGAGTGGGCTAAGTACGTTAAGTGAACCATATGACGCGACATAGTGCAAAGGAAACCCTAAGAAACTACCTAACCAGAGAATGGAGGCGGCAGTGGACTCGGCTTGTATGGGTCGGTCTCCAAAGTATCCAAGGGGACCAAGCGTACCTTCAACACTTAAGAGCAAAGAAACCGCTGTTATAGCTGAGCAAACAAGCAAAAATACATCAAGACCTTGCCACCATTTCTGCCAAAGCAGAAAGCGCGATCTAAGTTGCGCAATAAAAAATGCTGGCACTAACACAATTGGATAAAATTTAAACATGGTTGCCACGGCCAATAGCGTATACGCCCACCGCCATCGTCTCCGATCTGCGAGAAGCAACGCGCCCAATGTAAAACCAGCAGGGATAATATCGAAACGAGCAACAGCAGTGGCCCAACCCGCGACGACTATATAAAGTGCAAAAGCAATTGCTGCTCTCTGCGATTTCCATTTTCTCAGCATAGCGTATACTACGCCCGCAAGTACTGCCATTGCGATACCGAAGGCTACTTGATACCAGTAAGCAGAGGTCACAAGTCCAAAACTGAAAGGAATAACAGTAAGTAAAGGATATTCATGTGGGAGTGCATGCAAAGGTTGCGTAGGTGTCTGTGACGCGACAAAAGAAATAAGCCATGTTGGAGCATGATATGTTCTCATAATTTGGATCAGAGCGTTATTTGTCATGAAGTTTATGCCTGAAGTCGGCTGTGTAATAAAACTACACTGTAACTTCGGCACAGGTAACGCCTTCAGTGCTGATATCCCGTGCCAAAATGCAGTTGAATAGCACTCGTACTTGGCCGGGTCAGTATACCAGGTAAACATTTGCCAGGAAGCCCCGAAATACAAAAGGAGGCCCATCACAAGGACAATCAGCATGTCCAAAAGCGGAAATTTCTTCAGCATATTTACCATAATTTATCACAAAAATCTACCATAGTAAGGTGTACTACAAAGTATCTTTTCTGCATCGTTGGTCTCAAAAGAAAACAAGTCTCCTTTTCGAGACATACCTTCATACGAGTGATACATATAAATGGTCACAATACGGTTCCATACACGGACAGATAAACCTCACTATTTTTAGCGTGCCATTTCTTGTGTTAAAGCTAATACACGTTATTGAGAATGACACGCTTTCTCTTTGTCATCCGTATACGTTATAACTAATCAATCACTTATTCGAAAAAATAGTACAGAAAGACATTCTTCTTATGTTTGGCTTTACATCAACCTCGCTTATGCACCTTTTAGAAAATTATGGCTATATCGCGGTACTCGTTTTTGTGGCTATCGAGAGTACAGGTATCCCCTTTCCGGGCGAAACGATGTTGATAATTGCCGCAATTTATGCAGGCACAACACATCATCTCTCCATACCATTTGTGATTGCCTCGGCTGCTATAGGAGCCATTTTAGGAGATAACCTTGGTTTTTGGGTAGGTCGCGAAGGCGGCTACCGACTTTTGCGTCGTTATGGCCGTTATATACGGCTCGACGAACGTAAGCTCAAATTGGGACAATATCTTTTTCAGAAACATGGAAACAAGGTTGTCTTCTTTGGGCGTTTTATAGCTGTTCTGAGAGCATGGGCCGCATTTCTGGCTGGCACAAACCGTATGCGCTGGACAAGTTTTCTGCTTTACAATGCATTAGGTGGTATCGTATGGGCAACTATTTATGGTTTAGGGGGCTATCTCCTCGGCGATAGAGTACATCAATTAACGGGGCCTGTAGGGATTGTAGCAGTCATACTGGCAGCGATCATTCTTATCGCATTTTTCATCTTCCTACGTCGCAATGAAAAGCGTTTAGAGGACGAAGCTGAACGCGCGTTTCCGGGACCATTGGATGAACAGCAAAATAGTGAGAAAGATAAGCAGCCAGTAAAGCATTGAATGAGCCTCACCTAAAAAATATTCATCATTACACGGACACCTACTACCACACTATTGTGTTAATCTGTATCAATACGATGTGAGAACATTTATAAGGAAAGGAACATGATATGCCTTTACAGATGCTACAGCAATCAGACCCACTGCCACAAACACAACCTGATGTGGCTCAACCACTCCCCGAAACACAACCAATTCCTGAACCTCTTCCCAAGTCTCCTACGACTTCAAAACCCGAAGAGATTCCAGAGCCAACACCAGATGTTCTTCCAAAGATGGAACCGGATGTGATGCAGCCACTACCTGACTCAACATCTACCCCGCTTCCTCTACAACAACCAGAGTAAACGTCTATAGGAATTATCACCTATCTTCTATAGACGTAGATTATGTCTTCTTTGTTCATATGCTCTATAGTGCAATGGTCAAAGAAAACAAATGTAGTCATGCCTCGTTCAAGTGAAGGTATGACTACATTTGTATCAAATGTCATAATTGCAATAGTACACACAGACACCTGTCCGGGTATGTTGACTTTTCTTGTTATCTTTACTATACTAACAAAGAATACTAGACAGTATAGTATGGTTACACTACACTATCTACAAGGGATGACTAACACTATGGCAGGAGTTCATCTCCAAAAAAGTAAAGGAAGCGGAAAAGAACGGCTTATTCAAGCGGCTCGTTCGCTCGCGCAACATGCGACTTTTGACGAGATTACGATTGACGAGATTGTCAAAGCAGCCGATCTCTCGCGTCCTGCGTTTTATTATCATTTTTCAGGTGGCAAAGAAGAGTTACGGAGTGAGCTGGTTCGTTCGGGCTATCTAGGAGACGAGCCAGTTCCAGATGTACGTCAAGGGATAGTCGAGGCCGCGTTACGCGTCTTCGGGCGTTCAGGTGTTTCAGCAGCAACGCTAGATGACATTGCTAGTGAGGCTGGCATCTCGCGTGGCACATTGTGCTGGCATTTCCGAAGTAAAGATGATTTGCTTACTGCAATTGTCAAGCATCATGAAAGCTATCAGGCACTGCGTCTAGTGCTCGAAGCTCTCGAACAAGACTTACAAAATGGTATCCAACTCGACGACGAGACCTTTTTGCAGCGCATCGTAGGGGGCTTCTACGACTCGCTTACAGTGCAAAGTGATCTTGCACGTTTGCCCATTCTTTTGCTACACACACACCCGGAAGTGGCGCATATTCTCGCGGACAAGATCGTCAGTGGGCGTAAGCCTATCACGGAATATGTAAAAAGACGGCAAGAAGTTGGAGTATTTAGCAAGGGTATTGATGCTGCGTTCTTTGTACAAATCATCGCCATGTCTTTCTATATGCGTGCCGCTGGACGTGGACTCAACGATCTCTTGCCATTCGCCCATCTCTCACGAGAAGAGGCAATTCAGCAACTTGTTTCACTTCTGCTCTACGGAATCGTGACGCGTAACCCTACACCACTGTGTATTCGACCACTCAAGGAAGAGATGTAATGCAGAGGAGCATGGGTAAACAGAAATAGAGGCTTACACTCGTTTTCTCTGTGTTTTTATCTTTCAAGACATAAACAAAAGGAGTCTCCCATGCAGGGTAATGCACAAGCTATGCAGCGCGAGGGAGGATTGGCGTATAAATGGGTAGTCGCAAGCGTTGTAGTATTCGGGGTGTTTATGAGCATCCTGGACCAAACAATTGTGAATATCGCAATACCACGCCTACAGACTGCCTTTGGTGCAGACATTCATAGCGTTCAATGGGTACTTACTGCCTACATTCTAACGCAAGGAGTGATAACACCAACCGCTGGATACTTCGCCGACACATTGGGAACGAAACGATTTTATATTATTTCGCTCGCTGCCTTCACCATTGGCTCTGTTCTCTGCGGTCTCGCATGGAGCCTACCAGCACTCATCTTCTTCCGCGTCCTACAAGGAGCGGGCGGAGCAGCCTTGTTTCCGCTCTCAATTACAATGCTTTTCCGCGAGTTTCCACCACGGGAGCGCGGTATTGCATCTGGCGTCTTTGGCGTGCCAGCACTACTAGCACCCGCGATTGGTCCAACACTTGGCGGCTACCTTGTCACCTATGCAGGCTGGCAATCGATCTTTTTTATCAACTTACCAATTGGTATCCTGGCTATTATCCTGGTCACAGTGTTCATTCGTGAAACACAGGCACAGGTCAATCAACGCTTCGACTTTCTGGGCTTTTTCTTTGTCGCGCTCGGTCTTACCGCTGTTCTCTATGGACTTTCGGACGCAAGTACAGATGGTTGGGGATCGGGACAAGTCATCGGATCCATTATTGGTGGCTTACTCGCGCTCGTCATTTTTGTTTTCGTAGAACTTGCCATAGTTCGGCGAGAAGGTCGCCCGTTACTCGACCTACGCTTGTTTACGAATCGACCTTTCACACTCAGTATTATTGCTAGTTTGTTCGTGATCTTTAGCTTGTTTGGAGGTGTATTTCTCTTTCCGCTTTACTTACAAAGTATCCGTGGACAGAGCGCATTTCAGGCTGGTGTCATCTTGCTTCCGCAAGCATTAGCGGCAATGGTTGCCACGATTGTAGGTGGACGGCTGGTTGATCGCATTGGGGTAAGAGGGGTCATGATTCCTGGCTTGCTTATCCTTGCCTATGCGACCTGGCAACTTTCCTTTCTTTCCCTCTACTCATCCTATGGGTGGATACAATTGATTCTCATCATTCGTGGGCTTGCGCTCGGCTTCTGCGTACAACCGCTTACCGTTGCAGGTCTTTCCGAGATAAGCCCGCGTCAATTAGCACAAGCATCATCGCTTAACACGGTAGCACGCGCGGTAGCCAGTTCATTAGGTATTGCCGTACTCGCGACCCTTGTGCAAACGCAGACAAAGATTCATTTTGGGCATCTTTCAGAGCAAGTATCTCCCCTCTCACCACTCGGTCAATTGCTATCGCGCTTAAAAGCACTCTATGTCTCAAGAGGCGTAGACCTTACAGCAGCAGGAGCGGCGGCGATACAAACGATTGGCCGTTTGATTCAACGGCAAGCCTATATACTCGCTATTCAGGACGCCTTTACATTTAGTCTTGTCGTAACATTTCTCGCGATCATCGCAGTTATGTTTGTTAGCAAGTCGCGGCGTCAAGCTACACCTGCAAATGGGCGAGGAGCACAAACGCCTGAGCAATCCGAAGAGGAATCTTTCACATCCTGCACTCGTCTTTGCGGAATAGCTACTATTGTAATATGGGGCAGATGTACTGCCCCATTATCACTCGTGATTATAGAGTAATAATTTATAATACAGATGTTTAGGAGCAATTTAATGCGTCGTATGATTTTAATTCCAGTTCTTGTAGTCCTCGCTCTTCTTGCTATAGCTGGTGGTGTGGGATTTTACATCTACAATAACTATACCTATTACCAGACTGATGATGCCCAGGTCACGGGCAGTATTGTTTCTGTAAGCGCCCCTATGAGTGGACAACTTTCAGCTTATACAGCAAAGGTTGGACAAACTGTAACTGCTGGGCAGGTTATTGGCACAATTACACTGCCAACAACCACAGGCACAACGAGTACTGCTACAACACCCAAAACAATGGATATTACCAGCCCTATTGATGGTACAATTGTACAAGCGACGGCTGTACAGGGGCAAAATGTAAATCCTGGTCTCACAGTTGCCCAGGTAACAAACCTCGGCAATCTCACAATCACGGCATACGTTGACGAGAATGTTATCAACAACGTATCACAGGGCCAGAAGGTCGATATTAAAATTGACGCGTACAGTGACACAACCTATACAGGACATGTTCAGCAGATTGTTCAGGCCACTGCGGGTTCATTCTCGCTCTTGCCAACTCAGGATAACGCGAGCGGAAACTTTACAAAAGTCGGGCAGCGTGTTCCAGTCATCATTTCCTTAGATGGCAGTGGTGGCAAGGATATTATTCCTGGTATGAGTGCGACAGCAGTTATTCATATTCATTAGCCGTCTGCCGAAGGTTGAAGCTATTTCAACCTTCGGCCATAACGGAAGGAGAAATTGGTGAACACACTTATTATTGGTGGTTTATTTGCGATTGCGCTACTTGCCATTCTTGGACTTGTTTTCTTGCTTAGAAGTGAGACACAAGTACAAAAGGCACCTGTCACAAGAGTAGATAATGAGCCATTGAAAGTCAGTGAAACGGCACAGATTGCAACTGGCGGTCTCCCAACACAACCCGGTCTTCCATCACCCAAAGAGGAAAACGTTGCTGTACCACAAACGGTTCCAGTTCAGCAAAACACGCAACGCTTCCCAGTAGCAAATGGACAGTTTCACAGGCTGTCTGATGAACTACACGCATTGCATACACAGTCCCAGGAAATTGAGCATCGCTTAAGCACTCTTACTGAGATGATCGAGCGTATCGAACACGATCAGAATCACTTTGTCAGCGTCAATGAAGAAGTTCATTCAACAGAGCCAGCGTCCGCGAACTAGTTATGGAAATTAACAAAACCATATAGATGTAGGGGCCATAATTCATTACGCCCTCGTCGCGCATCAGAAACCGAACGAGGGCGTAATGAATTATGGCCCCTACATCTATATGGTTTTAGCGATCTACCAGCGAACGTGTAAGCGTGACAATAGCTACGAACGTTTGATAAAGCTCCAGCGCGTTTTCACTCACAACTTTTACGGTGCGTGCCGAGACTCGCTCAACATCTCGTATCCACAAAGCCATTTCTGCCATATCCGCCACAAGGAATGTAATCTCAATTGTAATAGGTAAGGTAAATTGTGGTAGTCTCATTGCTGACACACTGCGAACTGCACGAGTCGCTCCCTCTCGCAACATCTCACATGCCACGGTTGGATGAATATGTGCGGCGGCGAAACGTCCTCTCGACTCCTTGACGACTACTTTTTCAGCATCGGGAGCAACAAAACGTGCTTCTTGTGCGGTTATAGCATCGCCACTTACGAAGATAATTGGCACGTTATAATGTGATGCCACAAGCGCGTTCAAACCAGACTCACCAACAACCTCACCGTTGATACGAACTTCCCAGATCGCACCAGGATTATATGTATGAGAAAGAATAGCATGTTCGGCTCCAATGGAGCCGTGATAACTTACAAAGCAGATACCATCAAAACTGTCGTCTAAACCTTCCATCATATACAGGAATTTGTGCTTGCCCGTGATAAGTGTCGCCTGCCCTACAAGGTCCTGTGGGTGCAGGTTACGCATGTAGTGATGCGAGTCATTCACCACAAACTCTGTTGCTCCACCCTCTAGCGCACCCTCAATCACGGCGTTCACTTCGTTTGTCAGTAAACGTCGTCCTTGCTCATATTCTGGGTTGCCCTCTATGATTTGTTCCCATGCCACAATGCCGCTCGTTCCCTCGAAATCTGTAGAAAGAAAGAGTTTCATAGCTACGGTCCTTTTTGTGCTAGTTCAAACTTAACTATTTAAGGTTGCGTTTCCAGGACCTCCCGCGGCATGACAAATCTCGATACTTGCCTCGCGTCCTGTCCGCTCTGGATAGTGTTGCTCGACAGCTTGCCGCAATGCTTCTATAGCCGAGTTATGGACAAGATTGATGGTACAACCACCAAATCCCCCACCCATCATACGTCCGCCTAAGACCCCTGGTACGCTATGCGCGATATCGACAAGGACATCGAGTTCTTTAGAACTTACCTCATACTCATCACGCAAACCAGCGTGACCTTGCCACAGGATCGGACCAATGGCTTCAACATTTCCTGTCTCTAGCAAATCAGCTACTTGCAATACACGTGCGTTCTCGGCAATGATATAGCCAGCGCGACGACGCAAAATTTCTGGTAGGTCTTGCTTATAAATATCGAATTGCTCTTGAGTGATATCACGTAACGAGGTGATCTGCTGCCCTTTTGCTTCCGGCTCATGCTTAGTAATCAACTCACGCAACATGACTACAGCATCTTCACATTGTCTGCGCCGTTCGTTGTAGCCGGAGTTCGCGAGTTCGCGCCGTACACTGGTATCGAGTACGACTAACGAAAGGTCCGCTTCTTCAAAAGGTAGATAACGATATTCCAAAGTACGGCAATCAATCAACACTGCTTTCCCCGGTTGCCCCAGACACGATGCTGCTTGGTCGAGGATACCACTTCGTAAACCAGAAGCAATGTGTTCGGCGCGTTGACACAGCGCGGCAACATTCATTGGCGTCATTGTCGCGCCATCTACACCAATCGTAAAGCGGCCTTCTGACAACCAGGCAAGGTACTGGGCGGTTGCTACCTCTAGTGCCGCCGAAGAACTCATACCACCACCAAGTGGCACATTCCCGCTAAGTACAGCATCGAAGCCTACTAGCGGAAGCGATGCCGAAGCCAATTCCGAGGCTATCCCAAGTACATAGCGTGCCCAGTTAGGCAACTTGCGTAGCTCTTGTTCAAAGGTTTCGGGCAACCCTTTTACCGAAAACTGTGCATATTCTTCAAACTGCATTGACCAGAGCCGTACCACACCATCGCCACGCCGACGACCTGCGAGTGCTGCGACACGGTCTACCGCAATGGGCAGTACAAAGCCCTCGTTGTAGTCTGTGTGCTCACCAATCAAATTGACGCGCCCAGGTGCCCACGCAATCCCCAGAGGTCCAGCGTAGGCAACACCGTCTCCAAAGGCTGTAGGGAATACTTTAGCAGCACTCAATGCTGGTTGCGGATACGTCATTATTGCTCTCCCCCTAACTTTGCAATTGCCTCACGCAACTCCTGCGCTTTTTGCGCGGGCGCAGAATCGTTTGTCCACAACCCCCAGACCGATTCGGAAGAAGCAGCGAATTTCAATTTTCCAGGGGCGCGTCCAATCGCGAGTATTTCTACGTGCAGGTGAAAACGTTCATCGGCAAGCTGGTGTATGCCTAATAAATAAGGCATTGGAGTCATCGCACCATCAAATAATGCGTTGTAGCCGCGCACAATCCGTAACAGAAGAGCCGCAAGTTCTCGTAGTTCTTCGTCCTGCATTGTCGCGAGATTGGCGACATGGCGTCGTGGATATAAATGTGTTTCATAGGGATAGCGCACATATGGTGGTAGAAACGCTTGCCAGTGTTCGTTCGCGGCAACCTGTTGTGGACCATCACCTAATTCATTTCTAACGCGACAGAACGGGCACCCTCGGCCCGCGAGATCATCCTGTGCAACCGTTTCCATCTCGCGCTCTAACGTTGGTGGAATAACAGAAACGCCAAAAGTTTGCCCATGGGGATGATGTTGTGTTTGCCCAATCGCCTCACCACTGTTTTCAAAGATCATTACAGTAGGGTAACGTGATGCGAGGTCACGATAAAGATCACGCCACATTCGTGTCACTGCATACACTTCATCGACTGTTAACTGCGAAAAAGTACGGTTGTGATCACGGTTATAAATTACCACATAGGCCTCACCGACAGGCGGTAGCAGTGGGGGAAAATCATTTGGATGGAGCCATACTTGTGTCTCGGGCCCCACTTTCCCCTCGGTAATGTCAGCGCAGAAAGGGCAAGCATTCGTTCCTTCGCGACGGCTCATACGGTGCGGCGCATTCACTAGATATTGGCGTAAAATAGGATTCCAAATCAGAGGTGTTGTTTGTTTCGTGCTCATATTCTCTCCTTCAACCTAGGTTATTACGTTTGGCTCCCCATCAACACACAACGTCCCTGCTGTGCAAATGATGTCAGTAATTTACCCTTGTCCACTACACGCTCATCGCTTGTATACACCCATTCATCCCACGTGTCTTTATCTGTAAAGAGTGCCCATGCGACAGGAGCAATAGTAAGCCTCACGACACGCATAATCTCCAGTGCATGTTCAAACCCTGGCTCCAAATTCTCGAAGGTCGGCAAGTCTTCACCTGTAAGTGCTTCGAAGGTACGAATCGTCCGCACTTCACCGTCTACTACCTCACAAATACAACTGAATACAATAGACTCTTTTTGCTGTATATCATCTGCGACAGACCACACACAGATTAAGATAGTACAATGCGCGGGCAGATGATTGAGTAATGTCATAATTTGTGCTTTATTCCAACCATGCCAAACATAGGTATCATCTTGTTCAAGCCGCAATGCAATTGAGAGAAACGGGCGCACGGCTTGCCACGATGGAGTATCAGCGTCGACAATATGAAGTTCTTCTGCTAACACATACGACTCCTGACTATTTTTTGTTTTCCGTATTTATCATACATTACCATTTGCCTTCATGGTATACTAAATATATTGACCTCCTCGTTCAAGCACTTCAGGAGATACTCAAAGAGGCAGTAGCATGACAGATACATCTATTTTCTCGCTTACCCTCGGCATACTGGGTACCATTGGCATTGTCGTTCTCCTCACACTCACAGGCATAATTCTCTACTACTATCGGGGAAGTCGGATGGGAAGTTTTCGCTGGCATCTACGCAATGTGCGCCTGAAACAACTATCCGCGCTTTCCTGCATGTTCTTCTTTGCGATGGCGGCAAGCTATGGCGTTATTCATGAAGCGTGGGCTATTCTGTACATCATTTTCGCCTTTAAAACTGGAACGTGGTGGCTACGCTGTGCTGTAAGTCAGAGGGCATAGCAAAATGCAACCGTTTTCCTAGTAGCAAACTTATGTGAAATGCGTTATAATGAGGGCCAATCGACCACTAGAGAACGTTAGGAAGACAGACAATGGTGGTGATAAATTGAAAATAAGGAAGGTACATAATCGTGCCGTGGTGTAGATTTTTTATTCCAAAGATTGCCTCGCCTCATGTAAAGCCAGAAGATGTAGACTTAAACGAGCATGTCATGTATGCCAAATGTATCAAGGGACATATATTGAGAGATGCCAACGACTGGATTCTCTGCGAAAACCTACCTGCTCCAGATGCGAAGTGCTGGCAAGAAGGCGGCGATACCGTATTTTCTCTCATGACTCGCAAACGCAACGAAGCAAAAGAAGCAAACCTGTTGTCAAATAATGAGCAGGAGGCGCCAAGAACTGTTCCATCAAAATTGAGTACATCTTAGATGAGCATTCCTCCTTTCTCTGCATCTTCTGCTACTCAGTCCGAATATATCAAGCGCGTTCATTTTTCCCTGTTACAGTGGTACGCTACCGAGAAACGTACTCTGCCCTGGCGTGAGACCAGTGATCCCTATGCAATTCTTGTGTCGGAGATCATGCTGCAACAAACACAGGTTGATCGGGTATTACCCAAATACCTCCAATTTCTAACAGCATTTCCCACCTTAGACGCCCTTGCAACTGCTCCAACGGCAGATGTTATTTCCGCATGGGTGCCACTTGGTTATAACATGCGAGCGGTGCGTCTACAAGCAATTGCACGGCAAGTTATCGTGGAGTATCATGGACGTATTCCTGATACAATTGAGGAATTGCTTACATTGAAAGGTGTTGGTCGTTATACGGCAGGAGCTATTGCTTGTTTTGCCTATCATAAACAGGTTGCAACGGTTGATACAAATATTCGACGTGTGCTACATCGCATCTTCTTCGGCTTGGAGCACCCTGAACCAAAACTGAATGATGCACAGATGCTTATACACGCCGAACATGTGCTACCAGAGAAAGAAGCGTACAACTGGAACCAGGCATTGATGGACCTTGGTGCAACTATTTGCACCAGTAATAATCCGCGTTGTGGACAGTGCCCACTACAAGAAACCTGTCAGGCCTATAGTGAAATGAGCCAGCACAGCCTCTTTCCATCGGGAACAGTATTGCGCCAGTTGCGTAAGGTTGCAGAGAAAAAACCCACATATCAAAGTCAGCCGTTTACAAGTAGCAATCGCTATTACAGGGGACGCATCGTCAGTCTGCTTAGTGCGGTACCCGCCCAGAAACGACTTCCATTGGACGAGCTAGGACCTCAATTAAAGCCTGATTTCAGCGATAGTGATTTTCCATGGTTACAGCAGATCGTCAATGGTCTTGTGAAAGATGGCTTGCTCAACCTGACTCATGAAGGTGTGAGTTTGCCCTGATACATCTTTAGCTACTATGCTCTTTATGAGGAATAGCTATTTTTCTCGACCATAATATTTTTCGGAGGAATGAACAATGCAGCTTACTAGTTTAAATGATATTACCACTAAGTATAGACACATCTTTCTTTCGCCTCACCTCGACGATGTTGTTTACTCATGTGGTGGTACGCTTGGCGTCCAGTTAAGTAGTGGTATACGTCCATTAGTGATTACCATTTTCGCTGGCATTCCAGCAGCAGACACACAACTTAGCCCTCTCGCAAATCAGATTCATCGAGAGATGGGTGTTAGCCTTAGTCAAGGTGCTGGGGCAGCCGTAGAAACTCGTCGCAAAGAAGATGCCGCCGCGCTCGATTACCTACAAGTTGACTACCTATGGCTTGATTATACTGAGGCAATCTATCGTGGCACCCCTGCCTACTACACTACAAAAGAGCAGTTGATTGGTGGAGATGTAAATAACGCAGACCTCGCTATCGATCATCAATTAGCCCAAGATTTTGTGGCTCTTGCTGAACGGTTGCCTGATGCAGCCTGGTATGCACCATTGGGAATTGGCCGTCACGTCGATCATCAAATTGTCTCCTCAGCCGCCGACAGACTGGTGCAACGCGGTACAAAAGTATATCTTTACGAAGAGTTTCCCTATGTGCTAAAAGCAGGCGCACGCGAAGCACGCATACAAGAACTTGGAGAAGCGTTGGAACCGGCTCTGGTTGAGGTGTCGGAGATGCTTCCCTATCGCCTGGAAGCCGCCGACATGTACGCATCGCAGATCGGTCCAAACTTTGGCGATGCTGCAACGATGCACAAAGCGATAGATACATATACGCATAACATTCGACCAGTTGAAACCATTCGTCTCGAACGTTACTGGACAGCGTAGTCAATAGTCATTATATGTATGCAATACGTAGGGACCAGATTTATCGCGTCCCTACGGAAAATCTTGTCGGATGTGGGGAAGTGAGGATGATGTGGTAACAGGAATAGAAGGCTCAACGCTTGGTCGATACGAACTACGCCGCCGTGTGGCACAAGGGGGTATGTCTGAGGTCTATTTAGGCTATGATCGTCGGGTACGCCGCAAGGTCGCGGTAAAAGTGCTTTATGGGAGCAATGAACCATTTGTACGTCGCTTTGAGCGAGAAGCACTTGCGGTTGGCACACTCTCGCATGATAATATACTCGCCCTCTATGACTTTGGCGAACAACGCCCCTGGTATTACCTCGTTATGCCTTATATCGAAGGTGGTACGTTAAGAGATTATCTCTTACGACGCGAACGACTTACATTAGAAGAGGCTGGAAGTTTTCTTAATCAAATTGCCTCCGCACTGCAATACGCGCACGATCATGGTGTTGTGCATCGAGATGTAAAACCTTCAAACATTCTCCTACGTCTGGATGGTCATGCCTACCTTGTAGACTTTGGCCTTGCCAAGGCCAAAATGGAAGCCGAGTCACTTACTCATGCAGGAGCAATGGTTGGCACTCCTGAATATATGGCACCTGAGCAATCCAACGGTCTTCATGATTATCGCAGTGATATTTATTCGCTAGGTGTTGTACTGTATCAAATGCTTACAGGCCGTGTTCCATTTACAGCCGAGTCTCCCGTCGCAGTTTCACTGAAACATATCCAGGCTCAGCCGCCACCGCCACGAGAACTCAATGCAGATATTCCACAGTCTATTGAAGATGTCATTCTTAAGGCATTGGAGAAAGACCCAAACGAACGATACCAGGAAGCTCGCATTCTCTCTGCAGCCTATAAGAAAGCATTACAACAAGAAAAGGCAAATAAGCTTTTCGATGATGAGCCAGCCGACACAGAGGTTGAGGAAGCCCATTCGAGCTTATCAGTGAAATTATCACGTGACACTCATATTCTCTCTACCCAGGAGCTATTGGATAGTGAAAAGGTTCCTCTTTTTCCCTTAAAACAGGCTCCATCTCCTCTTCCATCTCTTGTAAATGTTCATTGGCGCAAAACGCGGATGCGTTCTATAGTGATGGCTATATTTTGCCTTTTCTTACTCTCACTACTCATTTTTGCCAGTGTAGGGAGGCAAACTGCTGCTGTTCCACCACTAAAGCAAAAATATGCCACGCATATACCTCAACACATAGCAATAGCAACGGCAACAAGCACGATAGACACGCAGGCTACACTAGCAGCGCAAGCGCGTGTACAAGCAACCGCTGGGATTACGGCTCCACTTGGTGCAGGAACCGTTCTTTACAATGATGACATGACAGTTCGCGGTGGTGGTTGGATAGACGATGGCTTCCAATGTTACTTCTCACCACAAGGCTATCATGTGTACGCATCCTCAACCCAAATACGTCACACGGTTGCATGGTGCTACTCCAGCCAACATATTTTTACGGATGTTGTGCTTACGGCCCAAGCTCAGTTATTGCAAGGTGACATTTATGGTATCGTCTTTCGGTTGAGACCCGATAGTAAAGCTTTCTACGTCTTAGAAATTAGTAGTCAAGGGTACTACCGTTTTGTAAGAGCACTAGGCAGTGATCCGCTTAACTGGCTCGTACTCATCGACTGGTCTTATTCTGATGCTATTACCACTGGTTATGGACAAACAAATACTTTTTTAATTGTGGCAACGGGAAATAAATTTCGTTTTTATATGAATAAGCAATTATTAGTTACTACTTTCGCTGATGAAGCATATGCCTCTGGTTTTATTGGTTTTTTGGTAGGTGGAGATAGTGTAGGGGGAACAGAAGCTATTTTTAGCAATGTATGGGTTTTCCAGAAATGATTGATAGTGGAAACAATTTCAGTGTTTCATTTGTTATATTACAATGGGACTAGGACATCTTTTTAGAGAGGTTGCTTTTCATGAGTTTTGATACTACCGCTTCACCATTGTTTCCACGTACCTCTAACCCTACACATATTGTCTACCTCGCCCTTGGCTCTAACCTCGGGGATCGACGTGGCAACCTTGCAGCGGCGTTACAGCGGCTACGTGAGAAAGTAGAACTTCATACTATCTCATCCGTTTACGAGACCGAGCCAGTAGGCTACCTCGATCAACCACGTTTTCTAAATATGGTTTGTTGCGGAAAAACAGAGCTTTCTCCAGAACAGCTCTTGAAAGAAGTAAAGACAATCGAGACCATCATCGGCAGACAACCATCCTTCCGCAATGGTCCTCGACCTATAGATATTGATATCCTGCTATTCGATGATATACAGATGAAGCAAGAGGCACTGACTATCCCACATCCACGGATGCATGAACGTGCGTTCGTCCTTATACCACTTTCAGAAATCTCACCCAATGTAGTTGATCCACAAAGTGGGAAGACGGTCCAAGAATTAGCCGATGCATTGCCTCATGATGGTGTAAAACTACTTGCGCCAAATCTTCGTGTTGCCCTCGACCGAGACATCCAAAATGGCTCTCCCGCCATTCACGTTCGACTCGGGCGTGCTGGCGTTGTTGGCATAAAAAAGGCATTATTGCTTGGTAAAGGAAACAGTCAACAGTGGTCTGAAGCCAGCTTTGATCTATATGCTGACCTTGACACGAAGCGAGCAGGAGTACATATGTCGCGCTTCAGTGACGTACTCGAAGAAGTTCTTGAAGAGAAGGCAAATACAAGTTGGCCCAAGATCGAGCTACTCGCGGAAGCCGTTGCTCAGGCACTGGTAGAACGTCAGGTTGTCTCTCGCGCAGAAGTTCATGTTCGCACGGCGTTACCATTACAGAAATGGACACCAGTTTCTGGTCGTCGCACGCAGGAAGTTTATGGACTGATCGCACAAGCAGTTGCCACACGCTACGGAAGTCGTCGCTTACTCGGCGTGGAGGTAGAAGGCATGGTCGCCTGCCCATGTGCACAAGATATGGTCCATTCGTTTACCCGTATGCGTCTACAAGAGGAAGGCTTCCAGGATGACACCATTGAAAAAATGCTGAGTGTTACTCCACTTGCGACACACAATCAGCGTGGCCGTGCGACTCTCCTGATTGGAACGGAGCAAGACATTGAAGCTGGTGATCTGGTAGCACTTGTTGAAAATGCAATGAGTTCAGAAAATTATGCGTTGCTTAAACGACCAGATGAACTATACATTGTCAACAAAGCACATGCAAACCCGCACTTCGTAGAAGACGTAGTACGTGAAGTTCTCAACGGTGTTGTCGAAAAGTACACAAATTTTTCAGATAATACCTTTGTCTGGGTTCATCAGCGCAATGAAGAGACAATTCACAAGTACGATGTTGACGCAGAAGGATGGGGTACATTGGGTGAACTGCGTTCTGAGTTGATACAGATGGTTGACGCGATACATCATACCTCCAAGGAGGAATGGTTAGGGGCTATCGAAAAGGCTGCTCGTTAGTTCTACAAGACACGATGAAGGGAAGAAGACAGGGAGCGTCTCTTTCCCAACATCCTATTAACAAGTTTGCTCAAGCATGTTATAATGCTTACAATCAATTACCGTCGAATGATTCTAAAAACAACGCTTGCACACGGCAGATGATGTGCTATTAAGGGAGTTTTCGTGGAGGGAATTCAGCTAGAACCCGCACAACTAGCCAAGGCCGCCGTAGATATTGCGTCTGACAAAAAAGCTTCAGATATTCTTTTACTTGATATTCGAGACATTTCGACAATAGCCGACTATTTTGTCATTTGCACAGGTAACAATGCACGACAAATTCAGGCCATCGCCGATGCGCTTAATGATGACTTAAAAATACAGGGAGCACGCCTGCTCTTTCGTGAGGGAGGACCTGATACAGGTTGGGTTCTGCTCGATTACGGAGATATTATCGTCCATGTCTTTGCGCCAAAAGAACGTGAATATTACCGTCTTGAACGTTTGTGGAGCGAAGCAAAAACTGTAGTATACCTACAATAGTTGAAGAGAAAAGGTGACAACGATGACATTTTTTCGTAATAAGATGTTTCTTGAGGGTATTGCACTTGGCGGCATCTGTGGCATCATCATTGGCACAATTATCGCCTTTACATTAGGAGAAAGTAGCATCGAAGCGATACGTCGCGTCGTAAGTGATCGTTTTCCACGCACAAGTAGCGTTCCTTTCAAATACCTCTCACAATAATATTCCTGTCATTCTACGTGCTGCAATAGTTTCTTCTACCCACACTGTTGACAGCACCAATGAATGAGGTTATTATTCGACAGTAGTGGCACACTACAAAAAATTATATAAGGGGGGCGAGCATGTGCGTTTTCTTGCTCTTACAAGTATTTTGCTCCTACTCACTCTAGCTGTTATTCCGTCTTTCTTCGTACCCGTGGCAATAAAGCATCGCTGCGCACCATTAACTCCACCAACAGTTCCAGGCACGCTTATGCAACCATCAGCTACATATGGGACGCTTTTTATCAATGAAGCGTTGCTCGTACCACATTCAACATGGAATTGTTCGGAATTCGGAGTATTTACAAATGCGAATGACACATGGATAGAAATTTATAACGCTCAAAATCAGCCTTTTGATCTTTACTCCGTTCATACGAATATTGATAGTGGCCCCAACACCAATCCCTTTTATTTGCCCTTTGGTTCATCTATTGCACCTTATGGTTTCCTTGTTATTTTTCCACGCCTCGACTCAAATTTTTCAGCCACTGAAACATCGACAGTACGACTTTTAATAGGAAGCACACCCATAGATAAGGTCTCAATTCCACCAACAGGAGAAGACCAATCATATGCTCGTATCCCTAACGGCGGATCAACCTGGGTTGTTACTAGTGTTCCAACCATCGATGCTAACAATGCATCGTCGGTGATCGCACCAACACCTACTAGAACAAAAGCCGAAGCGACTGCTACTGCTCGCACGACCTCTGGAAACAATAAAGGTAGTGGAAGCAGTAGTGGAAGTGGTGGGAGTGCTTATGGAAACGGAAACAGTGCAGGTTCAGGGAATGCTCAACAGCAAGTCGATGGAGTACAACCTACATGGAATTCCCTTAAATATCCTGATAAAATAACTGCTCCTCCATCCACAAGTACGCAATCAAATAGTGTTGCTATTCCACAGAACAACAACGGGTTAGATATTCCACGTAAAATTCTTCTCACGTTGCTTGTCATTGCGTTCTCTGCCGCGCTTTTTTGGTGCTGGCGACTCTTTCGGCCATCCTGATACCGGACAGAAATGATATAGCAAAATGAATGTAGGAATGCTATCATTTAGATAGCTTTAGTATAATCAGCGTTGCGTAACGTATATATTGTATTTACAGATAACGCACGTTTGAGAGCGGAAGGTTCATGTGAGGATTGTGAGTACAGAAAACTCAGTTATTGTAACGGCTCATCCTGAGTTTATGCAGGCAGCCATAGGCGAATTAAAACAGCTTGATCCACAACTAAAAATCACGGAAGAGCTAACCGATGGTATGCTCCTCTGTAGTGTCACAAATCCTCACTCACTACAGCAGAGAGCGGCAAAAGAACATCTTATTTTTGTTCGTCATCTCGCACCAGCACAAAAAACAGTCTACCTCACCAATACAGAGCAGGATTTGGTGGAACTGGCCACCGAAATTGCGGATCTACCAACATTTTCACAGTTAGAACGTGGTACTCGTTTCGCAATACAATCTCGCTACGTACAAACAGATAAGAGCTTTGGCGAACGCCCCTTCAGTAGCGGTCATTTAAACCAGGAACTGGCCGCGGCATTTATAGAAGAAACGGGGGCACTCGAGGACATTAAGAAGCCACAGATTATTGTCTCTATCCTCTGCACAATGTATCAAGGGTATGTAGGTATCTCCACAGCAGAAGAAAACCTTAGTGCATGGCCGGGAGGTGCTCGACACTTTGCTCAAACACCTGAGCAGATTAGCAGAGCAGAATTTAAGCTACTAGAGGCACTGGAATACTTCGACATCTCACTCGATGCAGGAGAACACGTCCTTGATCTTGGAGCCGCTCCGGGGGGTTGGACAAGACTGCTGTTAGATGCAGGCTTAGAAGTTGTTGCAGTTGACCCTGCAAACCTCGACCAAAGACTTAGTAGGAGAGCAGGCCTTATCCACTATCGTGGTTATGCAGAAGATTACATTGAAGAGACTATAAGAAACAGGCGAACATTTAATGTTATTGTCAACGACATGCGTATGGATGCACGAGAGGCTGCTCGTGGTCTCGCTTACGCTTCTCGTTGTTTAAAGAAAGACGGATTTATCATTAGCGTGTTCAAGTTGCCTCACGCGACTCCTACAATAAATCCACTTTTTACGCTCAAAGATGCACTCGGCATCATGGATAAGGCGTACGGAGTCGTTCAAGCGCACCAGTTGTTTCACAACCGTCAAGAAGTAACGGTTGTAGCAGCTCAACCACTTCCAAGAAGACCTAGCTAATTGCTTAAAAAACTGTTGCCAAGTGTTTTGTGATTTTCGTAGTTCCAATTCAGACAGCACAAAAGAGTTCGCCGTATTGTACAATACGACGAACTCTTTTGTGTCAGCGGTCTGACCTGTGTCCTGTTTTCTGAAGAGAGACCCGAAACCTCAATTTTGCCGAACGCCCTGTTCACCATCCAGTCTACCCTGTTGCCAGGAGTCGAACCAGAGGGACTCTCACGTTCTTGTTTCATCACCCGAAGATACACGCCTCTTCACTCACTTCAAGAGAAAGAAGCCGTTCGGTCATTAGGGCCGCTTCGCTGCGTCTGTTACCAGAGGTCCGCGCGCGGTCTATCTACCAGGTGGTCTACCTGGGACCTTGTCTTGCTTCGAGAGCAAGAGGGAAGACTCATCTTGGGAGCGGCTTCGTGCTTAGATGCTGTCAGCACTTCTCCTTTCTCGACGTAGCTATCCAGCTCTGGGGTGGGCACCCCAACTGGCACACCAGCGGTCGAGCCATCTCGGTCCTCTCGTACTGGAGATGACTGCCCTCAATCTTCCTACGCCCACGACGGATAGAGACCGAACTGTCTCGCGACGTTCTGAACCCAGCTCGCGTGCCGCTTTCATGGGCGAACAGCCCAACCCTTGGGACCTACTCCAGCCCCAGGATGCGACGAGCCGACATCGAGGTGCCAAACCTTGCCGTCGATGTGAACTCTTGGGCAAGATCAGCCTGTTATCCCCGGGGTAGCTTTTATCCGTTGAGCCACACTCCTTCCACTCGGGAATGTGGGATCACTAAGCCCGACTTTCGTCCCTGCTCGGCGCGTCAGCCTCGCAGTCAAGCTCCCTTCTGCCTTTACACTCTTTACGGGTGGTGTCCATTCACCCTGAGGGAACCATTGGGCGCCTCCGTTACTCTTTGGGAGGCGACCGCCCCAGTCAAACTACCCGCCTGGCCCTGTTCGCATGCCAGCTTCATGGTCACGCGTGAGACACAACACACTGCAAGAGTGGTATTTCACTGTCGCCTCCCTCATCCCCACAAGAATGAGTTCAAAGGCTCCCACCTATGCTACGCAAACACCGCATTCTGTCAAGGCCAAGGTGTAGTAAAGCTCCACGGGGTCTTTTTGTCCTGTCGTGGGTAACCCGTATCTTCACGGGTACTGCAATTTCGCCGAGTCCCCTGTCGAGACAGCGCTCAAGTCGTTACTCCTTTCGTGCGGGTCGGAACTTACCCGACAAGGAATTTCGCTACCTTAGGACCGTTATAGTTACGGCCGCCGTTCACCGGGGCTTCACTTCGTGGCTACGTGCACCACTCCGTTTCACCTTCCGGCACTGGGCAGGAGTCAGCCCCTATATGTCCGCTTGCGCGTTCGCAGAGACCTGTGTTTTTGGTAAACAGTCGCTTGAGCCAGTTTCCTGCGGCCTGCTCACCTGCTGTATGTCGCCACACAACAAGCTACTCAGGCACCCCTTCTTCCGAAGGTACGGGGTCAATTTGCCGAGTTCCTTGACAGAGGGTCGCTCGTTCACCTGGGGGGAGTTCCCCCTGCCTACCTGTGTCGGTGTGCGGTACGGGCGGACAAATGGTCTGGCGAGAGGCTTTTCTTGACGGCCTGGGCAGAAGTGACTTCCGCCTGCTTGCGCAGACTCGTTCCCCGGATCATACCTGCGAACTCTGGATTTTCCTGGAGTTCGTACTTTCCTGGAGAAGCCCATCCTGTCCATTCGATGGGTTCACTGTCCCTACCGCGTCCCCCCATTGCTCATAACGACCCTGTCCGGTGCAGGACTAGAAACCTGCTTGCCATCGCCTACAGCGATAACGCTCTCGGCTTAGGACCCGACTAACCCTGGGACGTCTGACGTTGCCCAGGAACCCTCAGGCTTTCGGTGTCGATGGTTGTCACATCGATGACGCTACTCATTCCGGCATTCTCACTTCTTGGGCCTCCACCAATCCTTCCGGTTTGGCTTCTCTGGCAACAAGAACGCTCCCCTACCAACCCTGCTTCTTGTTCGCACAAGAAGTCATTGTTCCACAGCTTCGGTACGAGACTTAAGCCTCGGTACGTTCTCGGTGCCTCTCCACTCGACCAGTGAGCTATTACGCACTCTTTCAATGATGGCTGCTTCTAAGCCAACATCCTGGCTGTTATTGCGGAGAGACCCCCTTTTCCACTGAGTCTCGATTTTGAGACCTTAGCTGGTGGTCTGGGCTGTTTCCCTTTCGACGACGAAGCTTAGCCCCCGCCGTCTCACTCATGAGTCACTAGTCTCGTGGCATTCGTAGTTTGAGTGGGATCAGTAACCAGCACGTGGCCCCTCACCCATCCAGCGCTCTACCTCCACGACACACCTCTCATGGCTGCACCTCAATGCATTTCGGGGAGAACCAGCTATCTCCACGTTCGGTTGGAATTTCTCCCCTATCCACAGGTCATCCCCTTGTTTTGCAACACAAGTGAGTTCGAGCCTCGACGGATTTTCACATCCGCTTCACTCTGCCCATGGATAGCTCACGTGGTTTCGGGTCGCATCGTCGCTACCTGCTGCTCGCCTGTTTCAGACTCGGTTTCCCTTCGGCTCCCCTCCTTTAGCGGAGGTTAACCAGCAACGCCGATGCACTCGCCGGATCATTCTACAAAAGGCACGCCATTAGCCCTTGGTGGGACGTTCCCACAGTGGCCTCTGACTGCTGGTAAGTACGAGGTTTCAGGGTCTCTTTCATCCCCCTTTCGGGGTGCTTTTCACCTTTCCCTCACGGTACTGGTTCACTATCGGTCGCATTGGGTGTTTAGCCTTGGAGGGTGGTCCCCCCTGCTTCCCACAGGATTTCTCGTGTCCCGTGGTACTCAGGATGCTCGCCTGTGTACAGACACGTATCGCTACCGGACTCTCACCGTCTCTGGTCGTGCGTTCCAACACGTTCGCGTTTCGGTCTGTACCCTTGTTGCGAGTCCTACAACCCCGCCTGGTCCGAAGACCCGACGGTTTGGGCTCTTCCCGGTTCGCTCGCCACTACTACGGGAATCTCGGTTGATTTCTCTTCGTCGGGCTACTGAGATGTTTCAGTTCGCCCACTGCCCTCTGCCCTGGCTATATATTCACCAGGGAGTCTCCAGACATCACTCTGGAGGGGTTGCCCCATTCGGAATCTCAGGGCTCATCGCTTGGATGCAGCTCCCCCTGAACGTTTCGCCGGTCTCCGCGTCCTTCATCGGCCCAATGCACCTAGGCATCCGCCTCGTACTCTGTGTAGCTTGTTCTCTCTCGATGTGTGTGATTGATCATGTTCATCTGGTGATGAACTTGTTTGGCTTCCCATGTGTTGCCACAGGAAAGAACACGTTTTGCTTTCCTCTGCTTCAACTCATTGGCAACTGGCACACTGTCTGATGACAGATGACATTCGACAAAATTGAAGTATTTTCTCTCTTCAGTTGTTCAGGTACACGTTTGAACTCGCTCCCACCTTGCCCTGCTTTTCATGTCTACCTGCGTAGACGCAAAAAACAGCGTGTCGGGGAAACGCCCTCAACCGCTGAAGAGTGGAAACCAGTGCAGATCGTCCAGGCAACACCTGGACACCTTCAAATCGTTCTGACCGACCTAGGAGTGGATGGAGTCCGAAGACTTCCACCGTGTATCCCTAGAAAGGAGGTGATCCAGCCGCACCTTCCGGTACGGCTACCTTGTTACGACTTCACCCCAATCACCGACCCCACCCTCGACGCTTGCCTCTCTTACGAGTTAGCCCAGCGGCTTCAGGTGTTGCCGACTTTCGTGGTGTGACGGGCGGTGTGTACAAGACCCGGGAACGTATTCACCGTGATGTGCTGACCCACGGTTACTAGCAACTCCAACTTCATGGAGGCGAGTTGCAGCCTCCAATCTGAACTGAGACACGGTTTGAGGAGATTAGCTCCCCCTCGCGGGTTCGCGACTCGTTGTCCGTGCCATTGTAGCGTGTGTGTCGCCCAGGATGTAAGGGCCGTGCTGACTTGACGTCATCCCCACCTTCCTCCACGTTGATCGCGGCAGTCTGAGTAGATAGGTACAACTACTCACGAGGGTTGCGCTCGTTGCGGGACTTAACCCAACACCTCACGGCACGAGCTGACGACAGCCATGCAGCACCTGTGACCTTGTCCCGAAGGAAGTCTGATCTCTCAGATGCTCAAGGCCATGTCAAATCCTGGTAAGGTTCTTCGCGTTGCATCGAATTAAACCACACGCTCCGCTGCTTGTGCGGGTCCCCGTCAATTCCTTTGAGTTTTAATCTTGCGACCGTACTCCCCAGGCGGACCACTTATCGCGTTAGCTGCGATACTCAGGGGGTCGATACCCCGAACATCTAGTGGTCATCGTTTACGGCTAGGACTACCGGGGTATCTAATCCCGTTCGCTCCCCTAGCTTTCGCCCCTCAGCGTCAGGTAATAGCCAGGACATTGCCTTCGCCTTTGGTGTTCCTCCGGATATCTACGCATTTCACCACTCCACCCGGAATTCCATGTCCCTCTCTATCCCTCAAGTCCGGCAGTTTTCATACACCCTCCCCAGTTAAGCTGGGGATTGTCAGTCTGAACTTACCGGACCGCCTGCGGGCGCTTTACGCCCAGTAACTCCGGACAACGCTTGCCCCCTACGTATTACCGCGGCTGCTGGCACGTAGTTAGCCGGGGCTTCTTCCTGGGGTACCGTCCGTTCTCTTCCCCCAGAAAAGCAGTTTACGCTCCGAAAAGTGTCATCCTGCACGCGGCGTTGCTCGTTCAGGGTTGCCCCCATTGACGAAAATTCCTCACTGCTGCCCCCCGTAGGAGTCTGGGCCGTTCTCAATCCCAGTGTGGCTGATCATCCTCTCAGACCAGCTACTGATCGACGCCTTGGTAGGCTTTTACCCCACCAACTAGCTAATCAGGCGCAGGCCCATCTTGTGGCGTCACTTGCGTGACTTTGCTCTGTGAAGAGCGTATGCGGTCTTGTCACCGATTTCTCGGTGGTATTCCTCACCTCAAGGTAGGTACCCACGTGTTACTCACCCGTCCGCCACTCACTGATTGCTCAGTGCGTTCGACTTGCATGTGTTAGGCACGCCGCCAGCGTTTATCCTGAGCCAGGATCAAACTCGCCATTCAGAAATGTCTATTTTCATGAGCACGTGGGTGCCCATAAGCATGTGCATCTGTGTTGAGTTGCAATCCAGGCCAAACTGCTGTCGTTGTTACTGTTGCATTTGGCTGTTCGCGGAAACTCATTGTGCATTGGCCGATCAGGGTCTGGCCGACCAACGCGTCATTGACAGAACGTTCTTGTGTGTGTGTCTTACCTGTTTGTTCTGTTCTGCTTTCCACTCTTCAATTGTCAAGGTGCTTCTCACAAGTACAACACGTAGTTCGCTCGTTACTTGCGGTAGATGTAGTATCGCATATCGCTGGTGCTTTGTCAAGCCTTTTGCCAGTGAATTTTCTGTGCCCTTCAAAAGGTCATACGTCCGTACTTGCACATCAACACGCGACATAAAACGACCTCTTATGCTCGAAAAGACCACAAGAAACCGCACGGCGGTTATTTTGCTCTCGGAAGAAGAGTTCCTTTGAGGTACCACTTTAACGTGGCTTGCGATAGTCTCAGAGACAAGAGCACACGTTCATAGAAAATGTGGTTGTTCTTGCTGGGACTTGCATAGTATGCCATAGCTTTCTCTATTTGTCAAGGATATTATGGTAATTCTGAAAAATCTCGTGAACTAAGCCAATGTAGACGTTGCTGTTGAGTTTCGGCAAAAAAGTCTCCGAGATGCTTGTCCTGAGTAAGAATGGTATCGCGCATTTTCTGTAGTGTATCAATATATGCATCGAGTAGTGTCACAATAGCCTTATCATTTGTCATACAAATATCACGGTACATTTCGGGACTACCGCCCGCCAACCGTGTCATATCGCGGAAACCATTTGCGGCAAGAAGAGCTGCATCACTCCATGTAGCATCTTGAGCGACAGTACTCATCAAGGCAGCGGAAGCGATAAATGGAAGATGACTCACACCCGCCACTTGTTTGTCATGTTCTTCTGGTGACAGATAGCTTATACGAGCATTTAGCATCTCTACAAAAGCTGCAACCTTTTGTAAGGCAGCCGACTGAGTCATTTGGGTTGGTGTGAGACAGTAGATACAATTTTGGAACAGCAACGCATCAGCTACCTCTACTCCACTTACCTCTTTCCCAGTCATTGGATGACCTCCAATGAATGGCACAGAGGAAGGTAAAAATTCTTCAGCCCATGCTACGACCTGCGCCTTCGTACTGGCAACATCAGTTATTACGGTTCCAGGTGAAACAAGAGGTCCTAAATCTTTGAGAAGACGACGCATCGCACCAACGGGTGTAGCAAGTATGATCAACTCGGCACCTTGCACAACCTCAGTCAGCGAGTTACATGGTTGATCTATTGCTCCAACACTGTAGGCACGGTGACTTGACCCTTCACCCATGTCAAAGCCAACGATTTCGCGTGCCGCTTTTACTTGATGAAGTGCCAATCCTATAGACCCACCAATAAGTCCCAATCCAATAATAGCAATACGATTGAACATGCTCAACATTTTCCAATCTTTTACTATATAGTCTGTTGCACGTCAAAGGACTGCCACAACTTATCAACTTGATTAGCCAAGGCAAAATCTTTCTCTGTGATCCCCCCTGCCGAGTGTGTAGAGACGTGAAGAATGACTCTGTTGTATAAAATATGTATATCCGGGTGGTGAACTGCACGTTCGGCAAGATGTGCAACAGCATTCACAAAGAAAATAGACGAAGGAAATGACGGCAAAGAAAACTCTCGACGTAACCCTCCATTGCTCACAGTCCAAGAAGGAAGGCTTTGTAAGCGGTTTTGAACTTCCGCGTCTTCTAGCTTAAGAACATCATTTGACATATAAAGCTCCTGTCTACTACAATATAGAAGCATTATACTCCTCATGACCACTTCATTCAATTCATTTAGTCAAAACGTTTAGTTTGTTGCGTAGTTCTATAGTTGGAAACCTTTTCAAAATGGGTATATTTTTGTATAAGGTTGTCTTTCCACATACGTATACATAGGTAAGAGCACACATTTTCGTACCATCCGTGTGTTTTTCCTTGTAGGAGTCGTATATGTTATAGTGCGTTATGTAGTAAGGCATGAATTGCAGATTTGTGTAGCATTATCGAAGAAGAGAAGCAAACACGACAATGCGATTTGTTAGTATCTTTACACCGTATCACTTATGTAGTACGGGGGAATATCACTTTTTATTTACTCCGACTACGACTAGAACCGTCGTTGTGTCTCATTGATGATTCGCAACCAGGAGGTTTGTTATGAGAAGGCTCATAGCCCCGTTCGCTCCCTTACTCATTCTTTTCGTTCTTGCGTTAAGTGCTTGTGGAGGTAGTACAAGCACAACAGGAGGTAGTGGTGGTGGTGGTGGTGGAACACAGGGCCTTGCAGGAGGCAATAATTACATCGGATGTCCAAGTAGCACAAATACCTCAGCAAGTGCCGCGGAGAGTGGCAGCATAACCCTCACAGTTTCAGGTTTCTCGTCCACCCCAGCCGAGGATGCACTTGTCCAAAGCAACTTGAACAAATTCACGGCAGCTCATCCGAATATTAAGATCAACTGGGCACCTATCCCTGGCGATTACCCAACAAAGATGCGTGCCAACATTGCTAGTGGCAATGTAGCCGACGTGTTTTATGTAACCCCACAAATGGGAAGCCAGTACACAACTTCAGGAAAATTGCTTAACCTTTCACCATATATGGCGAAAGATAACGTAAAGCCTGATACCTACTATTCTTCACTTCTAACACCTTTCACCTGTAAAACTGGAGACGTATACGGTCTGCCAAAAGACTGGAACTCGTTAGGTGTTTTCTACAACAAGAAGTTGTTCCAAGCCGCTGGCGTAGCATTCCCATCCGATAACTGGACATGGGACGATATGCGTGCAGATGCTAAAAAGTTGACGAAAGCAGGCTCACCTGCAACTGCACAGTATGGTATTACGTTGAATCCAGACCCTTCACGTTGGGGAGCGTTCTTGTTTGCTGCTGGTGGCACTGTACTTAACAAAGATGGTTCTCAGTCTGCATTTAACAGCCAGGCTGGTATTGACGCCATGAACTTCTATACTGGCTTCCAGAAAGATGGCTCTTCCGTCATTCCAACAAACGTGAGTGCTGGCTGGCCAGGTGAGGCATTTGGTAAACAGCGCGGGGCGATGGCACTTGAAGGTGGTTGGCTCATTCCATATATGAAGACAACATATCCAAATGTTGATTATGGAATCGCACCGGTGCCAACGAATCCTAAAACGGGCAAACGTGCAGACTTAATCTACACGAATGCATGGGGAGCATATGGAGCTACCAAGCATCCAGAAGCAGCATGGCAACTTATCAAATACATGACGGGAACAGACGTGCAGGCTAGTCAATTGCATGCTGGTTTCGCCTTACCATCCGTCAAGAGCCTTGCAAACGACCCATACTTCGCAAGTAACCCCGGTGTAAAGGTCATGTTTGACGCAGCACAATATGGCTACGCCGATAGCTTTGGTGCTCATGATGATGTGATCCACACAAAGATCGGTGACGCCATCGAAAAAGTGCTGCTTGGCAAAGCTGACTCAACTGCTGCATTGAATGATGCTGCAAGTCAGGTCAATAACGAGCTAGGGGTATAAATCTGTCATACTACGAAAATGTATTTCGTAGCGATGGTGAATATCCTCCTTCGTGTATTGTGTTCCTATCTCTTTTACCTGTTGGGATAGAGAGATAGGAGCAAAATATAGTACGACGAAGTATCTCACATCTCTCTGCATCTGAAACATGCAACAGACAAAAAAACGCTTGTTTATAAAAAAGCAAGGAGTGCTTTACATGGCATCTCAACCAGAATCTATCGCCTCCTCTCCACCTCTTACCCCTGGGGGAAGACAACGGCTCCGTCGCGGAACGGGTAATGCACGTCGAGGCGAGACACTTGCGGCATATCTTTTTCTGGCTCCTTATATTGTCGTTCTTGGCATTTTCACATTGTTTGTCGCGGTATATGGTGTTGGCCTGAGTTTGTTCAAAGTTGATATCGGCTTCACCACGCCAGAATTTGTAGGTCTCACATACTACCAAAAGTTGTTTTCTCAACTTGCTTATGCGAGCGAAAGCGACTTCTGGATCTCAATGTGGAACATTACCCGGTACACTTTTTTTGTGGTCATTGGGGAAACCGCATTCGCACTGCTTCTGGCAGTGTTGCTACACAATGTCAAATACCTAAAAGGTTTTTTTCGTACAGCATTCTACTTACCAGCGGTCACATCATCAGTCGCGGTTTCGCTCATCTTTCTCTGGCTCTATACCCCTCAAGGCGGCATTAACTATTTGCTCTCACTCGTAGGTATTCCAGGGCCACACTGGTTGGAGGATCCGACATTCGCGCTACCCGCACTTATGATTCTGAACATATGGACGACCTCCGCAACGTTTATGATCTACTTCCTTGCAGCACTTCAGGATATCCCTACAGAGCTACTTGAAGCCGCGGAAGTGGATGGAGCTGATCGCCTGCGCGTTTTCTGGAATGTAACACTACCATTGCTACGGCCAGCGGTTTTCCTCGTTGTCGCACTTGGCACAATTGGCGCGTTCCAAATGTTCGACCAGGCCAAGTTTATGTCGCAAGGAGGGAATGGAGGTCCATTGAAATCGACCTTGACGCCCTTGCTTGAGATTTATAACAAGGCATTTACCGACAACCAGTTTGGATATGCGTCAGCAATGTCCGTAATCCTCTTCATCGTCATTTTCGCGTTTACACTCATTCAGCGTCGTTTGATTGACGTGAGAAACTAGAAGGAGCACGAGCATGGCACAAGCATCAGCACAAACACAGGCAAGTGCGCGAGCGGTAGCAAAAGACGAAGCAGGTCGGCCAAGAAGAAGACTCTTCCGACCAATCAACATTTTGCTCTACGCATTATTGGGCTTTTTTACCTTTACCTCACTTGGACCGTTCATTTACTCAATTCTTTCTTCGTTCAAGCCTGAACAAGAAGTCCTTGCGTTTCCACCTACATTGTTCCCAATCCATGGAACAATCGCGAATTATACAGAGTTGTTGCAAGGCGGCGTGTTTGCACGCTACTTGTTCAACTCACTCGTTTTCGCCGTCGCAGTTGCGGTACTCAACGTACTCTTCTCTGCGATGGCAGGGTATGCGCTTTCGCGTATGGAATTTCCAGGGAAAAACCTGATTTTCGTCATCACACTTGCTGTTATGATGATTCCTACGCCGGTGACAATCATCCCAAAATTCCTGGTTATGAATAGTGCACACCTTATCAACACCTACTGGGCATTAATTATACCGTCGATGGTACAACCGTTTTCAGTCTTCTTGATGGTGCAATTCATGAAGGGGCTACCGAAAGAGTTGGAGGAGTCTGCACGGCTGGATGGCGCGTCACGTTGGCGAACATTCTACCAGATTATTCTCCCTCTAGTGAGGCCAGCGCTGACTGCCGTAACCATTCTGAGTTTCCAAGGAGCATGGAATGATTTCCTCTGGTCTCTGCTTGTACTCAATGATAACAACATGTACACGCTGCCTGTGGGTCTCTTCCAATTTAAGAGTGCCCACTACACCGAGTATTCATTGCTCATAGCGGGGTCTATGTTCAATGCTATTCCAGTACTTCTCCTCTTCTTCATCTTCCAACGCTACTTCATCGAAGGTGCAGTTGGTTCCGCTGTAAAAGGATAGAGGCAAAACACACAAAAAGCTGGTATGCGCGGTTGCGCATACCAGCTTTTTGTGTGTCAAAACTATTTATTAAAAGTAGACGAGGTTTTCGAGCCAGTCGGGTTCATTGGGGCTGAGCACTGAGGCGAGCATAATCGTTACGTCGTCACTTAGCAGCGTTTCTCGTTTCACGCGATACAAGGCAAGGAAACGTGGAAGAATTTCTGGCTGATAATGTGCCAGGAGATCGGCGGCAAATTGTTCGAGTAGTAATTCGTATTCTAAATAGTCGTCTAAGGTCGTATCCTCATACCAATCAAAACCACGAACTGTAACAGGCGTTTTACCATCCGGCTCTGGCTCAAATATTTCCGCGAATTGTTCATGTAAGTCTTTGTTGACGACTCCCTGCACGCCATCAAGTCGTTGTGAAAGCCAGAGCGCGGCGAATTTCAGTTGCCACTCATCGGCCCATAAGGGATAATCATCAGGCCAAGGACGGGGATCATCCTCAAGAAAAGCTAGCACAATTTCATGATATAAAATAAAGGCAAACTTCTCCTGTGTTGATTTGCCCCAGATACCATCAAGGATCAATGGCACAACAAGGGTTGGAGGCGTAGTAACAGCCGTCCAGTATGGTTGTAGTGCACCAACCTCTTCCTCCTCATCACGAGGAGCCTGTGGCCAATCCGCGTCCGTTGCTAACAAAATATGTATTTCTGGTAAGGGTCGTGCAAGCAGGGTGCTGAGTAAACTTCCAGCCTTTTCTACAGTAGAAAGAATCCAACGGGCGCGATTTTCTTCGCCCGTTGGGTAATAGACGGTAAGTGGCTCAGTCAGTTTCTCATAGCGTTCATATGGAAAGACCATGCGCCTTTTCAGCCGTCCCTTCTACTAATTGTTGACAACATTTTCTTTCGGTACAGTCAAAAGAGCTGGACTGCTTCCATTTGAGGTAGCTTCATTACGTAAGTCTTCTACCGTGTTATCGCGACGGAAGCGGTGATACAAATCATTTGTACGTTGACGTACAGTTCCCGCACTCAGTTTCTTACCACCTTCGTAGTATTCAAGCGCAACCTCGCCAATTGACCATGAAGCACCAGCAGCGATTAGACCTGCAACCAAATCGCCACCGAATGGTACTGCTTTAGCGGCCTGCTCCGCGAGCAGACGTAAACCAAGACCGCTTACCATTGTTACAATCAACTCACGAGCGTGTCGAACTGTATCAGCCGAATTCATTGGCTCACCATATAGAGCCGCGAGACGTAGTACAAGGCGTATCTGTGTTCCTAAAAGAATAGGAATATCAACCAGTGGAATGGGTTCCAAACCAGCGGCAAGGCTCACCATCGTTGCGTTACGAATAATGCGTTGAGCAGCTTCACGCCGGAATGCTGGCAGTTCACGCCCAATAACTAATGCAGCCTCTGGACTTGCTTCAATGAGTGCAGGCACGAGTTCTTCAGCGATGTTCGTACCCTTCGTCGCCGAAATTGGGATGACGCCAACAGCTCCAAGCGATACAGCAATTTCAGTTGCGATCTGGTCCGCACCTTCACCACCTTTGAGCGTATCCACTTTATTGACAGCAACAATCGTTGGCTTCTTTTGTGCTGCGATCATGGCATACAGTTCTCGGTCTTTTGCCTGGATGCCCTTTGAACCATCAATGAGAAACACGATAACGCTCGCCTGGTCTAGTCCAGCTTTCGCGATATCGGATAGTGCCCCTGGTGCATCAATCCCAGGTGTATCAACAAGTGTAAATGGCCCAAAGTCGGTGCGAACAAGTGTGCGCGTTGTGCCTTCTTGTGGTGATACCTGTGAGAGTGTCTGACCCTTGATCTTATTGAACAGCGTACTTTTACCTGTATTCGGCTGACCGACGATCACGACAGTATTGTTTAGCCCTTGTAACACTTCATCCTGTGCCTGCTTCCAGTTCGCGGCTTTCATAAAACCTTGAACCATTCCAATGTTCGCAGGAAGGTTTTTCAGTGTGCTAACACCAAGATCACGTACTGTACGGGGACGGTTCGACCCACGAATAGCACTTTTTAGCATTTCATTTCTAAGTTTTTTTTGCTCTTCCGTAAGCTTGCCTGATTTCTTTGTTGCCACGCTCTATTCCTCCACAGATGTAGTAATATGAGATACAGAGTAGGAAAAAAATGATAGCATTAATATACTCTGCATTATAAGCATTGTCTTCGTGAAAGCGCAAACAATGCTGTGTGAAGTCGCCTTATCATAGTTTATAAACGAGAACATCCTTACTATGTATACGTTTCTAGTGATGATTAGGGTACCATTTTTTGGAAGAAGCTCAAAAAGCACGTTTGCATTTAGAATCCTTGTTGTATACTACAGCAAAATAGCATCTACATAGCCTTGCAGAAGGAAATAAAATAATGTCACATGCCCAAAAAGACAGTCCGCTTTATCAGCGTCCAGCAGATTTATTGCAGGAGCTTATCCGCTTTAATACCACAAACCCTCCGGGCGATGAGGCACAGTGCATCGAATATATCAATAAAATTTTGATGGAAGCAGGGTTTGAAACGCAGATATTAGCGCAAGAAAATAAACGCCCAAACCTTGTCACGCGTCTCAAGGGTCGAGGCGAAGCACCTCCACTGCTTTTACAAGGACATATTGATGTTGTAACTACGGCGAACCAACACTGGCAGCATGGACCTTTTGAGGGTCAAAGGATAGATGATTACATCTGGGGGCGTGGCACACTTGACATGAAGGGGGGAGTTGCGATGATGCTTGCGGCAATGCTACAAGCAAAATCCGAGGGGGAGTCTCTGCCCGGGGACGTGATTTTCACCGCGCTAAGCGATGAAGAGTCGGGAGGCATTGCAGGGGCAAAGTATCTTGTAGAGAATCATGCTGCTCTCTTTAAAGATGTACGTTATGCACTGGGAGAGGTGGGGGGATTCACATCTTACATCGATGGCAAGAAGTTTTATTGCATCCAGGTCCTTGAAAAACAGGTATGCTGGCTAAAAGCAACACTGCGCGGCCCCGGCGGTCATGGTTCTATTCCTATGCATGGAGGTGCGGTCGCAAAGCTTGGGCGACTTTTAGAGCAGTTAGATCAACATCGCTTGCCTGTACATATTCATCCAGTCGTGCATCAGATGCTAGAGACAATGGCAGACGCGCTATCATCGTCTCCGACTAGCTCACGTCTACGTCAACTTTTAGACCCTGCACGTGCAGATGAAGTATTGGATCAGCTTGGCTCCCATACACATTTCTTTGATCCCATTTTGCACAACACAGTGAATGTTACAATTCTGCAAGGTGGGCATAAAATCAATGTCATTCCAAGTGAAATCGTCATAGAGATGGATGGTCGTCTCCTACCAGGCTATACCCCTGATGATATGTTCCGTGAGCTACACGACCTCGTTGGCAACGATATTGAGTTTGAACTGATACGCTATGGTGAAGGACGCACTGAACCAAACATGGGATTTTACAATACGTTAGCGGACATTCTCCATAAAGCCGATCCCGCTGGTATCGCGATTCCAACACTGATGCCCGCGGTAACAGATGGACGTTTTTTTTCAGAACTAGGCATTCAAACATATGGCTTCTTGCCAATGGACCTGTACGAAGGATTTGATTTCTTATCAGCAATTCATACAGCCGACGAACGAATTCCGGTTGCCGCCCTAGACTTTGGCACAAACGCTATATATGAGGCAATGCGCCGCAACATGTAGGGACCGATTTATCGCGGCCAGGGTGGGGACAGGGCAATGCATCTGTTTTTACTTGACGGGGTGGTACTTTTTTTGCGATAATGTAGAAAGTAGACATATGATTTTTCTCAATACATAACTATAGTATGGGACCTTGTAATGCAAGATACACCGATGCGAAATGAGACGGAAGAGCGAGACTATCGTGCTGGCTTTGCGCGAGTGATGCGCTTTGCCGAGCAAGCAAAATTGCGCGGGTGGCGACTCAGCGACCGCCAACTCGTCCATGAGATTATGCAACGTGAACGTGCCGCTCATATCCGCGAACAAAGCTCGATCCCTGTAGTGGGATCAGAAGTGCGATCAGCGGCCTGGAATCATGGTCAGGCAGATGCGCTACGCACTATCCTGCGTTCCCAAAAAGAACGAACCGGAAAGAGTTTGTAAGAACAAAAACACGTGAAAAAGACCTCAATAGTTATTGAGGTCTTTTTCACGTGTTTTTGTTCTACATCCTGGTGTGCTATAATTGTCCCCGTTAGCCAACAGCGTACACAGTTGTACAGGAGGCATGTTATGGCACTGGACGTTGAGTTTTATCGTCGTACTATCTATACAAAAGATCATGCGGGCCAAGCGTTGCGCCGTATAAGCGTCTTCGACGTTCACCCTGAAGGTGCAACTCACACGATGGTGCTTGTGCATGGGTATGGTGGCAATGCCCTACAATGGCTCTATCAACTCCGCTTCTTCGGGCAATATGTTCGGGTCATCGCGCCAGACTTGCGTGGTCACGGTCTTAGTGATGACGATCATGCACTCCCCTATACAATGGACGGACTAGTAGATGACCTGGAGCACCTCTTAGATGCGCTTGAAGTAAAGGGTCCATTTTCACTGATTGCACATTCCTTTGGAGGGGCCATTTCGACGGAGTATGCATTACGGCACCCCCAGAATATTTCGGGCCTTGTACTCGTTGGTGTCCCTTCACGCTTTATCATACGCCCCATCATTACTAGATTGATGAAAGTCGTTCCCGATCCGTTCTTCAGTTATATCGCACGAAAGATAGGCGCACTGCTCTACGCCCCGTTGCGTACCCTCAAACCTATGCATGATTCGATTATGGGCATCTGGCAGGGTAGCGAACGCTTCCCGCTTCTGCGTGTACCCACACTTGTCATACTCGGACATCGTGACACTGTTTTCTTACGCGCTCACTACGACGATGTGCCACGTAGTATTCCTAAGGCGCAACAAGTAGTTATTTCTGTCTCGGCCCACCTCGTACAACTGGAACGACCAGATGCCGTCAATCGCGCCATTCGTCGCTTTGTCGAGGCCACAAGTTCAGCGACACTTCCTATTATTTCTGCTGAAACAAGCAATGGAGCTTCGTCAAGCGACGCACCACCCGCTGTAGCATCTCTATTCAAACTTGTGCCCTCTCATTCGGCTCAGCGGCTAGTGGCGATGCCATGGTTACAACACTACGATGACCACGTGCCAGAACGTTTACCAATTCCCAAACAACCACTACATGAACTGCTCACAAATGCAGCAACCGAATATCCTCATCGGGCGGCACTGATCTTTTTTAATCAAGAAATCGGCTACCGTGAACTCGACTATCAAAGCAACCGTTTCGCCCATGCATTGCAATTACTCGGCATAAAAACTGGTGATCGTGTCTCGGTTATATTACCAAACATTCCGCAATGCGTCATTGCGTTTTACGGTATTCTGAAAGCTGGTGCTATCGCGGTCTTGGGCAGTCCGCTCTCGAATGACACCGAGATTCATCATCAATTGCGAAATTCCGAATCGACTGTCTTGCTCACACTCTCGTCGTATCGAACACTTGCCGAGCAAGTTTGTCGTGATACACACACTCAGCATGTTATCTATACAGATGTTCGTGAGTACCTGCCCTTGCAACAACGTGTGCTGCTTGCCAGCCTTATTGAGGGCACGCCTACCCATAGTGCACGGGGTGAGAGTACAGTTCAAGAAATCTCACCACACGAAACGGCTCGGCAAGAAAGGGCCATACAACCTTTGTGGAAAGAACATACCTTTCAGCATTTGCTTCGTCGTCAGCCGACAAGTTCACTCAATCTTGGCATCACAGCAGAGCAACTTGCGCTCATCCAGTACACATCTGGTACAACGGATACACCAAAGGGTGTGATGCTCTCACACCGTAACATGGTTATGAATGTCGCTCAAGTGCGGCATTGGGTACCTGAAGCAGAACGTGGGCGAGAGGTTATACTTGGAGTCCTACCGCTTTCTCATTCATATGGACTCACCGATACACTTAATCTTTCGGTAGCTCTCGCAGGCTCACTCATCCTACAGCCAACCGACCGTATCGACCAGATCATGGAAGCCATCAAAAGGCATCATCCCAGTATCTTTCCCGGCGTACCAGCGATATACCTTGCTATAGCGAACTACCCTAAAGTTAGAAAATATGGAGTCGCGTCCATACGCAACTGTACAAGTGGCTCAGCCTCGCTACCCGTCGAGGTACAGGAGGCATTCGAGAAACTTACAAAAGGCTATCTTGTCGAGGGCTATGGCTTGACTGAAGCATCGCCTGTAACACACTCGAATCCATTTCACGGAGAGAGAAGGGTTGGTAGCATCGGCATTCCAATGTCGAGCACGAACGCGCGTATCGTTGATGTACAGACTAATGTGCCACTGCCACCAGGGGAGGTGGGAGAAATGCTGATCCAGGGTCCACAGGTGATGCAAGGCTACTGGAACATGCCGGACGAAACAGCGCAAGTGCTACGCGGCGGTTGGCTACATACAGGGGACCTTGCCCGTATGGATGAAGACGGTTTCTTCACTATCGTTGACCGCAAGAAAGATCTGATTCTATCTGGTGCATACAATGTCTATCCACGTGATGTTGAAGAGGTACTCTACGAACACCCAAAGGTGTTAGAGGCGGCAGTTGTCAGTACAGGTTCAGCAAGTTCCTCGTATATCAAAGCAGTCGTTGTCTTAAAGCGCGGCGAACATGCTACCCCTGATGAGTTGCTTGCACTCTGTCGCGAACGCTTAGATGGTTACAAAGTCCCAAAACAGATCGAGTTTCGTAAAGAACTGCCAAAAATCTTGTTGGAAAAGTTTTGAGAAGGTTGTTAGTAGAAGTGTAATTTTTTGCTATTCCTATGCGTCTAGGAGACTGTAAAAGTGACGTATATAGTGATTAAGAACACATTAAGTTCTCCATCTTTTCGGGGAATAGGGAGACCGCAAGGGTCTCCCCTACACATAAGGTTCCATGATATGCAGGGAACCTTGTGTGTAGGGGCTTTAATTCATTACGCCCTCGTCACGCGTCAAAAGCTGAATCAGGGCGCAATGAATTAAAGCCCCTACATCCTGTTATTTCATTCAATTGCGTTAATGTATTGCGTGATATACTTTTTATCAAGACATGCTGACCGCTTTACAATCAAAGATCAAAGGATACTACCTATGGCTCAAGCTTTTACGAACAATAAAGAAATATCTTCTGATAATATGCAGCCAACGACCTTTGCAAATGAGGAAGCTACTCGAAGAATCTTCCACCCGTCATGCCCACATCATCATTTTAGGCACAGGATTTGCTGGCATTGGTATGGCAATTCAACTTAAACAACACGGCTATGATGACTTTGTGGTACTTGAGAAGGCGGCTGAGAGCGGAGGAACGTGGCGCGATAATACATACCCTGGATGTGCATGTGATGTTCCTTCGCATTTATACTCTTTTTCGTTCGCCCTCAATCCGCGTTGGAGCCATGCGTATTCGCCGCAGTGGGAAATTCAGCAATATCTTCACTCCTGCATGAAGCGATTTGGGCTACTCCCTTATATTCGATGGAACAGCGAGCTTCAAAACGCGACATGGCTGGAAGATGAGCGACGTTGGCATGTCACTACATCACAGGGAGAGTTTACAACTGATATTCTGCTTCTGGGCAATGGACCACTCAGTGAGCCATCGCTACCTTCGATAAAGGGCATCGAGAATTTTGCAGGCACTCTCTTTCACTCGGCACGTTGGCGACATGATTATGATTTGAAGGGCAAGCGTGTAGCAGTGATTGGCACTGGAGCATCAGCAATTCAGTTTGTGCCACGTATTCAGCCACAGGTAGAGCAACTCACGCTCTTTCAACGCACACCACCATGGGTTCTACCACGCATGGATCATCCCATTGCCTCATGGCAGCAGACGATGTTTCGTTTTCTACCCATCACACAACGAGCTATTCGCGCACTCATGTATTGGCAACGTGAGCTAACGGCTGCTGGCTTTGTGTATCGTCAAAGCATGTTGAAGCAAGGCGTGAAACTAGCACAAGAACACCTGGAACGGCAAGTGCCCGACCCAATATTACGCGCGAAGCTTACACCCACGTATACATTGGGCTGCAAACGCGTTTTGATCTCTGATGATTTCTATCCAGCGGTTTCACAACCAAATGTCGAGGTTGTTACAGAACATATTCGTGAGGTGCGAGCGCATAGCATTGTGACAGAAGACGGCAAGGAACATGAGATAGACACGATCATTTGCGCGACAGGCTTTCATGTCACGGATGCACAACTACCCCAACGCATACATGGTCGCGACGGTATGATACTAAACGATACATGGAGTCCTGACCCACATGCGTACTTGGGAGCAACGGTCGCAGGATTTCCAAACTTGTTCTTACTCATTGGTCCAAACACGGGTGTTGGGCATACGTCGATGGTCTATATGATCGAGTCACAAGTAGCATATGTCCTCGATTGCCTACGCACCATGGAGCAACGGGCACTACAGACCGTTGAGGTACGCAAGGAAAGTGAAGAGGCATTCAACACGGAAATTCAGCAACGTATGCAGGGAACGGTTTGGGCTTCAGGATGTAATAGCTGGTACCTTGATAAACATGGTCGTAACACAGCCATCTGGCCAGGCTTTACCTTTGAGTTTCGGCGAAGAACAAAGCACTTCGACCCACAACACTATGTTCTCACGCCTAAAGAGGGGTCTACCCGCATTGGAAAGACTACAGAAAAGCGTAGTGCATCGGCTAAATCCTCGTGACACTTACTTTGTTCCAGTTTCGTCATGCTTTTCGACTTGATGGCTTTTTGTAGTTTGGGATAGCAGAAAACTCAGCGAGAACAGCACTAGACCGATGGAAACACCTAAAGCAAGAATATTGGTGTTTCCATCCCACTCTACTACATATGCGAGAAACGTCACAGCCAGCGATACTGTAATGACGCCAGTAAGTTTTGCCTTAAGATCGTCCAGGGTGGTGATAACAAGCCAGGGCAAGACAGGAAGATTTTCGTCGATAAAGAGTTCATATAATCCCAGAGCAACGATATAGAGCACGGTAGCAAGCAAAAATAGATCGATTACCTCGATACACTCGACAGCGAGATGCTTTGCCCCTACGATAGTAAACGAAGGATGGGCAAATATGTCGATCAAAATGTTTACTGTAGTAATGCCCCCATAAAGAATTAATGCAACTGCCGCTAGAAACGAGCCGAGGACAGCAATAATAACAAGATAGCGGCTACTTGCAAGGACGCGTCGTATCATATGACCTTTTCCCTTATAAGATTTTTCTTGCTTATTATACAACTTTCTCTTGAAATAGAAGGAGCAATCAATGTTTAAAGACACACACGCATACAGTGGTTTTTCGGTAGACAACATACCACAAGCAAAAGAGTTTTACAGCAAGGTACTTGGCCTGGAAGTTTCCGAGGAGTATGGCATGTTACGACTCCATATTGCCAATGGTGCCAAGATACTGCTTTACCCGAAGAACAATCACGTTGCCGCAGCTTATACCATTCTCAATTTTCCAGTCGATGATATCGAAAATGCAATGGAGGACCTTACTGATGCTGGTGTAACCTTTGAACACTACCCAGGTACAGACGAAAAGGGCATTCAACGTGGCAGAGGCCCGCTCATAGCTTGGTTCAAAGACCCTGCTGGCAACATTCTCTCGATCCTACAAGAAAAATAGAGATTGTACGATAATCTGCATAGCGTTAAAAAGCTAAATGTCCTTCGTGACTATGACGTGCGGCTTCAATGATGCGAATGGTATTCCTGGCATCTTCTGGTAAAACGGGGACTGGTTTGCCGTGTGTGATAGCTTCGACGATACCTTGATAAAATGTCTCGTAACTACCAGGAAGCGTTGGAACCTTTCCTTTGATGGGAAGATCACCAACACTCATGGTTAACTCTCCGTACAACGTTTCACTCTCACGACCCCATGTGGGGCCATTCGGTCTCAGGCCCGCTTTGAGCATATCTTCTTGTGGGTCAAGCCCATATTTGAGATAGCTTCCCTTGCTTCCATGTACCTGAAAATGCGGTCCCGGCTCCCGAACGAGAGAACCGGAGTGGAGAATGGCAACGCGCTCTGGATAGCCGAGGACGATGTGAAAGTAGTCATCGGTTTTCGCATTCGCACGTTGCGCTCGTATGTCGGCCCAAACCGTTGTTGGCATCCCGAATAAGACGAGGGCTTGATCGATCAGATGAGCACCAAGATCATACAATATGCCCGACCCTGGAATAGCGTGTTCACGCCACCGATCCTTTACAATTGGACGATAGCGATCATAATGTGCCTCATAGGTCGAGATATCGCCAAGTACACCCGTTTCCAACAAATGGCGGATGGTAAGAAAGTCATTGTCCCATCTGCGGTTCTGAAAGACACTCAAAAGCACATTGCGAGCATGAGCAAGTGCGATTAGTTCATCAGCTTGACTTGAAGAAAGCACAAATGGTTTGTCAACTACGACATGCTTGCCAGCCTCAAGTGCCTGCTTCGCAAAGGGAAAATGTGTCTCGTTTGGGGTTGCAATCACGACAAGCGAGATATCGGTATCCGCTAGCATGATGTCAATTGTCGGAACAACTGTAGCAGTGGGATAGATATTGTGCACTTTTTCCGGGTTCGATGACACAACGGTTTTGAGTGTAAGTTCGGGCGTATACTCGATCAAGGGCGCATGAAACACCGATCCCGCCATACCATATCCAACTAATCCGACGCGTATAGTCATTGATTACTCCTTACATGACACTCTCATCCTATATGCTACTTCTTGCCATTTAAAACATATAACATTACAAGCTTCAAACACCTATTTCGCATCTTGCAAAATTGCTATAAGCAATCTATACTCAAGATATAGTATAGATGGCTACGTATACAAGACGCAATGTGTGTAAAGACGAGGCTTCGTATGAAAAATGTTTCTATTCCTTATGGCACTATGCATCTATCGGTAGAGCTGCCAGAAACTACAACTGTGATACATCCACTTTACAGCCCAGTGCTTGCAAATGAACACACTGCATTTCAGTCTGCACTCTCTGCACCTATAGGAAACGCAGCACTTGTAGAGCGTGTCAGGCCGCAAGATTACATCGCTATCGTGATTTCTGATATCACACGCCCAACACCAAACGAACGTATTATACCATGGCTGCTTGAAACACTCTCCTTCGTGCCACGCTCACATATCGTCATACTTAATGGTACAGGCTCACACCGAGGCAATACACGCGAAGAGCTTATACAGATGTTAGGGCAGGATGTTGTTGATACAGTCGAAGTCGTCAATCACGATGCATTTGACCCCGATACCCTCATTCATTTAGGAGAAACAGCTTTAGAGGTCCCTGTATGGGTCAACCGTCGCTATGTAGAAGCTGACTTTCGTATTGTAACAGGTTTCATCGAACCACATTTCTTCGCTGGCTTTTCTGGAGGCGCAAAAGGCATTATTCCTGGACTTGCTGGCATACAAACAATACAGGCCTTGCATAATGCTCACCTTATTGGGCATCCGCGCTCAACATGGGCCGTACTGGACGGCAACCCCGTGCAGCAAGGCATTCAGGAGTGCGTGAGCAAATGCCCTCCTGAGTTTATGGTGAATGTGACACTCGACCAGAAAAAGCAAATAACGGGTGTCTATGCTGGTGACTATCTAGAGGCACATGCTGTCGGCTGTGCTGATGTCGCACAATCAGCAACACAAGCGGTCAATGAATTCTTCGATATTGTCATTACGAGCAACGGTGGCTATCCACTTGATCAAAATCTCTATCAAACGGTCAAGGGTATGACTGCCGCAGCACAGATTGTACGCAAAGGAGGTGTAATCATCACTGTTGCTGAATGCCGAGATGGTTTACCTGCTCACGGGAACTACAAAACATTGCTCCAGATGCGTGATTCGCCACAAGCACTACTTGACTTGATTAACAGCCCTGGCTTTACTATGCATGACCAGTGGCAGGTGCAAAAGCAAGCCATAGTGCAACTAGAAGCAGAGGTTTATCTGCATTCGTCTCTACCTGACGACGTTGTACGTATGGCAAAACTTTCGCCCGCACCGAACCTGCAGCAAACAGTGAATCAGTTATTACAGCAATTTGGCGGCTCAGCCGCACGCGTCGCTATTTTACCGGATGGTCCATTCACCGTTCCCTATGTAGCTGATTACGCTCATCAGGCGGTGTAAGTACAACTGACCAGGGCTTGCCTAATCTGGATAAGGCATTAGGTTGGCAGCTGGTACATCTCCATAATTGACGTACACAGTCTTTTTGCGTAAGTAGTGGTCAAAGCCATGTGTCCCATCATCGCCGCCTTGACCACTCAAGCCATATCCGGTGTGAAAACCTTGCAATTGCTCTGGCCCAATCTTGTTGATATAAATCTCACCGAAGCGCACCGCTTGTACAGCATGCATCATGCGCTTAATATCTTTCGTAAAGAGATAGGCACTTAATCCGTAACGAGTATCATTCGCAAGTGCAATAGCTTCCTCAAAATCATCGAAGGGCATAATTGGAGTGATTGGACCAAATACCTCCTGCTGCATGATATCCATATCGTTACGAACATGTGTTAGCACGGTTGGCTCATACCAGAAACCCTTTTGGAATTGCTCTTCTTCCGGTCGCTTGCCTCCCAGTACAAGTTGTGCGCCTTGTTCTTGTGCACGTCCCACCATGCGCTCAATCTTCTCAAGCTCAACCAGATTAATCTTTGGCCCTAATTCGGTTCCTGGTTGCATCGGGTCGCCGATACGTAATTTGCCAGCCATAGCAACATAGCGTTCGAGAAACTCGTCAAAAACACGCCGATGTACGTATGTACGTTCGTTACAGGTACAGACTTGCCCACAATTCATAAAACGTGCTGTTATTGCATTACGAACTGCAGCATCCATTTCCGCATCATCCATCACGATAAACGGTGCCTTACCACCTAATTCGAGTGATACCACTGTAATGTTTCGTGCCGCCGCTTCAAGAATCTGCTGACCCGCGCGAACCGAACCAGTTACCGTAACAAGTTGTGTAATAGTGTCGCGTACAAGCGCATCACCAACAACTGTGCCAGCACCAGTCACAACATTAACGACACCTGCGGGCAGACCTGTGGCTTCAACGATCTTCGCAAGCACAAGCGCACTGAGAGGCGTGTCTTCATGAGGCTTGATAACGATAGTATTACCAGCCATCAAAGCAGGAGCAACTTTACGCGCGAACAAGGCCGCAGGATAATTCCATGGGATAATACCAACAACCACTCCATAAGGTACACTACAAATCCAGATATCCTCGTTAGGACTATCAGAGGCGATAATTTCACCCGTAGCAGCACGTGCAAATGTGGCAAAGTAATCGAAAAACTCGGCAGTTCCCCCTATTTCACCTTGTGCTTCAAACAGTGGCTTACCTTGTTCCTGTACAACTAGCCGGGCCAGGCGATCTGCATCCTCGCGAATAAAAGTAGCAATGCGCTTGATATAGACAGCTCGTTGCACTCCTGACAATGCCGCCCATGCAGGCTGGGCAAGAGCAGCCGCTTCAAGAGCTGCATGTGCATCCTCACGTGTCCCCTCTGGCACTTCGGCAAACGCTTCTCCTGTAGCTGGATTAAGGACAGGACGTGTCTGACCTCCTGCCGCTTTCCGCCATTGCCCTCCAATACACATCTGATAACTATCTAGTTGTGTCTGCGCTGACATATCTATCTTCTTTCTAGCTCGAACTTAACGTGTCGTCAATCCATCCCCTGAGCGAGCATAATTGGAATAGCATACTTACTATTAGCTGGGCCAGTTGCCACCATCGACATTGATGCATTGCTGCGTGATATAGTCTGCATCACTTGAAGCAAGAAAAGCTGCAACGTTCGCCACATCTTCTGGTTGCTCGATACGGCCAAGCGGAATGGATGCGACAGCGCGACGCTTCGGTTCACCAATGGGCAGATTTGAAATCTTGGCGAACTGCTTGTCAACCTCTTCCCAAAACGGCGTATCGACAACTCCTGGGGCAATAGCATTGACAGTGATCTTATGCTCCGCTAGCGCGAGTGCGATGGATTGCGTCATACTGATCACACAAGCCTTACTCGCGCAATACGCAAGCACATACGCCTCACCCCTCCGACCAGCTTGCGAGGCAAGATTAATAATTTTTCCGCCTCGTCCTTGCTAAATCATGACACGCGCAGCCGCCTGACTACACCAGAGTAAGCCCTTGCAGTTGATATCGAACATGAAATTCCAGTCCTGCTCTGTTGTTTCAAAAAAAGGAATAATTTTGCCAACGCCAGCATTATTTACTAAAATGTCGAGTCCTCCAAACTCGTGTACTGCGGCATCGACTAGTGCTTGTACTTGTTGCTGATTACGCACATCAACCCCGACAGCTATCGCCTTCCCATTTTTTCCGTGAATCTCTTCCACCACGTTTTGAGCATCTGCATGTTTAAGATCACCGATGACAACTTTGGCACCTTCCTGTGCATAACGCAGTGCTATGGCACGCCCCATACCCTGCGCTCCACCAGTAACAATGGCAACCTTACCTTCTAGTCTCATGAACAAGCCTCCTGATTAGATGTATACCTACCAATTCAAAGACTCTACAATAACAGTAGTAACCTTGTGGAGTGCGTTACTCGATACGATAACGGTCAAGCGTTTCCTGCTTGAGTTTGACACCTAACCCTTGTCGCTCTGGTAAGCGCACAAAACCTTTATTGTCAAGCGTAAGCGGCTCTTCAAAAAGGTCTGAGCGTAATGCGTTGGGATTCTGGTCCCACTCAAGCCAACTCCCATTAGGAATTGCAGCGATAAAGTGCATATTCGCGATGCTACTGATTGCCGAAGAGAAAACATGTGGGATGACGGGAAGACCATACGCTTGTGCGAATGCTGCAATCTTGCGACATTCAGTGATGCCTCCTGACCAAATCACGTCCGGTTGCACAATATCGACAGCCTGTCGCACGATAAGCTCACGAAATCCTGGTAAACCCGTTTCAGTCTCGTATCCTGCAACGGGCGTGATAAGTTGATGCGCCACTAGCGCAGACCCATTCAGGTCCTGTGTGGCAACAGGCTCTTCAAGCCAGTAGATATCTTGATCCTCGACTGCATGCATAAACTTTAAAGCTAACGAAGGAGTCCATGCATTATTTGCATCAATAGCGAGTTTGACATTTGGCCCAATAGCTTTTCGAGCAGCCCGAACACGCACGACATCCTCCTCAAACGTTACAGTGGCATAATCAGGAGCGGGCATGTCTACAAGCGGGTTTAAAAGAGCAGCCGGTTGACGGCCAACCTTGATTTTCACACAGCCAAAGCCACGTTCAGCATAACCACCAACTTCTTCCGCCAGCGCGTTTGCGTCTTTGTCCTGCGCATAGAAGCCCGCAGAGGCATATGCCTGAAGCTCATCACGATAGCCACCAAGTAAGCGGTAAAGAGGCGTGTGGGTTGCCTGCCCAATAATATCCCAAAGCGCGATATCAATACCACTTATTGCCATCATCAGCATACCGCTCCGCCCCCTCTGCTGTGCTCTCGTGGCCATCATTTGCCATAATCGCTCAACTCTGAACGGGTCCTGACCCCGAATTGTGCGACGCAGCTCACCTAGAATGAGTGCCTCTGTACTTTCTAAGAAACCTCCATATGTTGCGGCCTCACCTAGCCCAACAATGCCTTCATCCGTATGTACTTGTACAAGAAGTGTCGGGCGTTCTGGCATATAATGAATGGCATCAGCCATAGCAACAGTCATAGGAAAACGAAGCTTGATGGTAGTGACATCGGTGATAATCAAAATACAGTTCCTTCCACAGCTAAAGGAGGGCTTATGTTGCCCTCGTTTCCTCTATACCATGCAATCACTCACTGAAAGTGACTTCCTCACGAGGAACGGCCCAAGTCTGCTTTTCCACGCGTGCGAGTTAAGCGACTTTGTAGAATAATGACGATCAGCAGGAATGCACCGCGAATAACAGATTGCCAGAAAGAGGTAATACTGATAAGTCCTCTACCATTTTCAAAGTCCAGAATGTTGAAGATTAAGCCAAGCAAGAGCACACCGACTAACGACGTAAGCACTGATCCCATACCACCACTCAGCAACGTTCCACCAACGACTACGGCCGCGATAGCTGTCAACTCCCACCCAACACCCTCATTTGGTAGTCCATTAAATGTTTGTGCAGCTAGCAATGCCCCTGCAAGAGATGCTAATACACTGCTTACAACGTACACAGCGAATTGGATTCTTTCAACAGGTAAACCCATAAGTCGTGCAGCCTCTTCGTTGCCTCCGATAGCTAGCACATGACGGCCAAAGCGAGTGAAGTTTAGCACAATCGAGCCAACAGCATAAGCCGTAAGTAGCAGAACAACGGAAATAGGAATTGCGCCAACACCAAAGATATCGAAGCCAAAAGTAAAATTGTTGGCAAGCACGTTGAAGTCACTCGTCGTATCGACAACAACAGAGGCATTATTAGACAGCAGCAATGCAAGGCCACGCGCCGCTAGGAGCATAGCTAATGTAGCAATGAATGGCGGAATCTTTAGCCAGGCAATCGTCCAACCATTAATAATTCCAACCGCCATACCCACACCGATACAGGCTGCAAGCGTGAGCCAGAGTCCGTGAGGGCTGACGCGTGCCGCGACCACGCTTGAAAGTGCCGCCAGAGAGCCAACCGAAAGATCAATGCCGCCAGTCATGATAACAAATGTCATGCCAAGAGCAATGAGACCAAAGAGCGAGTTGTAGGAGAGCATGTGAAAGAGATTAAAGGGTGTAAGAAAGCCATCGTAGCGTACAGAGGCAAATATAATGAGAAAGACAAGTACAAGCAACGCACCTTGTCGTTGCAGAAGCAATCGACTTCGTACAAAGCCGTTGGCGAGCCATGCGCTTCGTTCACCCTTTGCTGAAACAATTTCTGCCATAACGTCCATTACCCTTCCTGTATGGGCCTCATCAACTACGCCTGATGTGTGATGTAGCCACCTTTATGATTTGCGCTGACGTTGTAAATAGACCGCGAAAAGAATGATGGCGGCATTGATAATTTGTGCCACAGGTAGCGGAATATTCTTCGTAACAAGAGTAAAGCGGATAACCTGAATAAGCAATGCGCCAAGCAATGTACCCCATACACTCGCCTGGCCTCCTGTGAACGGTGTACCCCCAACTGCAACAGCCGCGATTGCGTCCAATTCTCCGTTGAGGCCAACATTATTTGCATCTGATGAGGAGTTGATGGCCACAATAATAAGTCCAGCCAGACCCGCTAGCATCGCGCTTATAACGTAGACGGTACGCTTGACACGGTTGGTAGGAACACCAGACAGACGTGATGCAGCTTCGTTTCCTCCAGTTGCCAGTAGATAACGTCCAAATGTAGTCGTACGTACTGCCCACGCCACCACAACAATCACAATGAGCATCAAAATAACCTGAACAGGGATATTGAGTATGCGCCCACTACCAAGAAACACAAAATTGGAGTCACGAAATACTTGAATATTCCCATTCGATATAACCTGTGCAATACCACGACCTGCGATAAAGAGCACAAGCGTGGCGATGATGGGCTGAATACGAAACGTAGTTATCAGGAAGCCATTGAACAATCCACACAAGCCAGCAACAAGAATAGGAATGATGATGCTGAGAGGAATACCAATAAGCGGGTTGTTCAACGGTGGAATAGAGCTAAGGAAAATCATGGGGGCGATGGCTCCAGCAATCGCCATGACAGAACCAACTGAAAGATCAATGCCCCCTGTTGCAATAACAAGTGTCATTCCAGCCGCCACTATTGCTATCGGTGCTACTTGAAGTAAGTTGACATTGATAGCTTCTGTTAAACCGCTAAACGTGAGAAAGCGCGGCGTAGAAACGAGATTATAGATAATTAGGACAATAAGTGCTCCTAACACTCCGTATGTTTGTCCTCTTTGCAAAAGACTAGAAGTGGAGAGGCGGCGTAACGTTTGTTGGCGCGGAGCTGCGCGGTCAAGATTTGCCATGTTGAGCCTCCTCATTTGTAGCGTTCATTGTATCTGTGGAGGTAGAAGTGGGCACAGTAAGCGAAGTATGGGGTAAAGGTAGGTGTTCTTCTGTGTGCGTTTCACTCATCGTTTTCTCATCAGTATCATCACCATGAGCCATAGCATTCATAATCGCGTCCTGGCTGATTTCGTCGTGTAGCAGTGTCGCAACTGTCTGTCCATCACGCAATACAACAACACGGTCACTACCCTCGGTGAGTTCTTCAAGTTCGGATGAAATCATGAGTACGCCCAGGCCTTTTTCGGCTAATTCATCAATTAAGAGCTGTATTTCGGCTTTTGCTCCAACGTCGATACCACGTGTGGGTTCATCAAGGATAAGTAATTTAGGATTGAGACACAGCCAGCGAGCTAGCAGCACTTTCTGTTGATTCCCCCCAGAAAGCTCACGAATTTTCTGGTCTGGATTTGATGTTTTAATGCCTAGCCGCTGAATAAAGGTGTTCACGATCTGCTGCTGCTTCTCGCGAGACACAATGCCATTCCGAGACAGTACAGGGAGAGCGGCCAGCGTAAAATTCTCGCGTACCGACAAATAGGGGATGATCCCTTCAGCTTTGCGATCTTCAGAGCACAATCCGATGCCGGCACGGATAGCATCAGCAGGCGAATGAAAATGAGTTAGCTGTCCATCTATGCGTACTTCGCCCGCCTCGATGGGATCGGCAGCAAAAATAGAACGAGCAACCTCTGTGCGCCCTGACCCAAGTAAACCAGCGAGTCCAACAATCTCTCCAGAATGCACCTCAACGGTAGCACCTTGCAACACACGGCCACGCCGTAGCCCTTCTGCTTCCAATAGAATATTTTCACTTGCATGATGCTCGCTCGCATTAAAACCTGTTTGCCCACTTCGTCGCACATCGCCTAATTCTTTACCGAGCATTTTCGCAACGAGTTCCACCTTACCAATAGAGCGTAATTCCCGTTCGTCTACAGTACGGCCATCACGCATAATAGTGACACGATCACAAATAGCATAAATTTCGTCGAGGCGATGCCCAACAAAAATGACAGAGACACCTTCGGCTTTTAATTGACGAATAATCGTAAACAGCGTAGCAACTTCATTTTCATTCAAAGATGATGTTGGCTCATCCATAACCACAAGTTTACTTTTGAATGAGATAGCACGAGCGATGGCAACCATTTGTTGGATAGCTATGTTGTAGGTCATCAACGGCTTCGTCACGTCAATGGAGATGCCGAGACGACTGAGAAGAGCATCTGTTTCTTTGTGCATACGTCGCCAGTCAAGAAAGCCAAAACGTCTTGGTTCACGTCCCATGAAAACATTTTCTGCCACTGAACGAAATGGGACAAGATTCACTTCTTGATAGATAGTACTGATACCGTTGTTTTGTGCCTGTTGTGGAGACTGAAAATCAATGCTTTGTCCATCTAAAAGAATGTTGCCACTATCACGCCGATAGGCACCTGTGAGGATTTTGATCAGAGTTGATTTACCTGCGCCATTTTGTCCAATCAATGCATGGACTTCACCATGATTGATAAGCAAATGAGCATCTACTAAAGCAACAACGCCTGGAAATGCCTTTGAAATATGCTCTATGTGGAGCAATGGGCCTGTTTGGGTCATCCAGCACCCCCTCTAAACGAGTTGTTCATTCGCTCTAAACACGAGGATATAGGCAATTGTATCTGTATTTTGTACAATAAAGCAAGCCTCTATACCTGTGTTTAGTGTTTTCGCCAGCAAGCGTGGTGGAACTGCTTTTATACAGTCCCACCACGCTTTGAATAATGAGTAACGCCTTACATTAGTAGCCGTTTTTAGCGATATACTGCTGTACGTTGTCTTTTGTATACTGCAGGTCTTGCACGACGACCCAATCAGGAAGCGTGGTACCGCTAGCGTACTGCTTGATGGTCTGGAATGTGATAGGGCCAAAGAATGGGCTAGATTGCACACTTGTGCCTAGCTCACCAGTGAGGATTGCGTTCATTCCATCACGCTCTCCATCGATGGAAACAACAATTACATCTTTCCCAGGTTTCTTACCAGCAGCCTTGAGTGCTGCAATTGCTCCGATTGCCATTTCGTCGTTATGAGCAAAGACGGCAGTCACATCGGAGTGCGCTTGCAACAGCGTTTGCATGGTTTGACGACCCTTATCACGGTTGAAGTCCGCATCTTGAGAAGCGATGATACTCATTCCAGAGGCCGTTTTAATCTCGTCATCAAAACCAGTTTTACGATTGGTTGCGGCAGATGCTCCAGTTGTTCCTTCCAACTCGATGATCTTTGCCTTCCCACCTGTATCTTTGATGAGCCAATCGGCGGCAAGTTTGCCCTGCTTTATGAAGTCAGAACCAATAAAGGTTACATAGTCTTTGTTTGGTGAAGCAAGTTTGTGGTCAACATCACGGTCAATAAGGATGACCGGAATACAGGCAGCCTTTGCATCCTGTACAGCTTTAGCAAGCGGCTCAGAGGTGAGAGGAGCTAAAACGATGACATCAACCTTCTGTGCGATAAGGGAGTCTACATCAGAAATCTGTTTGGAGGCAGAACTTTGCCCATCAGTAAAGACCAATGTATCACCCTGAGCAGCGGCCTCTGCTTGCATGCTCTTTGTTTCGGCTAGACGCCAGGGGCCAGTGTTCTCGTTTTGTGAAAAGCCAACTTTGAGGCCTGTAGTCTTCGTAAGCTTTGGAGGTGATGCACAGGAAGAACTGCCGCCACTACCAGTAGTACCCACCACTACTACTACTGGTACTACTTGAAGTACCACATGCAGTAAGGAGCAGGCTACCCAGCACGATGATGAAGAGTGCTGAAATGTTTACATGAAAAAACCGAGTAAGCTTCATAGTAAAATACCCTCCGTGGAAAAATTGCAGACGCGAACCATCTCGCGCGACTCGACAAACGCAACGCTACATTTGTACGGAAAACAAATCATCCTACTTGGGGCGATAATGGTTACTCTTGTATGTCGGTATTCTCCTTTCGCTTGTCTTTTCAACCTACGCGAAACGCTCCATACAATTCTTTAGTACTTCGCATACTTGTGTTACAACAAGTACATGTGCGAATGCTACATCTATCTGTAGCTTTATGATTGATAGGAAGGGTGTTTAAATTACTTTTTAAATATAGCCGTAGCAGACAGTTGCTTCAAAAACATAAACACTCAGATTTGTTTCGTTAAATCCCTAACTGAATAAGTATAGTGTAGTAAATAAACACAAAAATGTCAAGTATCTCAGTCAAAAAATGCTATTTTCAAGTAAATCTAACACAAATTCTTCTTGGATAGATTGTTTTATCGTTCTTCATTTTGTGTTTATCCTAATCAGTTAGGACAAATATAAAGTATAAAGCGCGTGATTGTCAAGTGGTAGATCAGAGTAAAAACATGATGGTGGAAGAAATCATAGCAAAACAAACATGTACACATAATACTACGAAGTGAATAGTTTAAAACTCACGTAAAATAATAAATACGGAGCACAATTGACTTTTCAGCACTATATCCTTTATACTATCGCGTATTAGTTCGTTAAAGTACGAAGGAAATTGCTTTGTATTCTTCTATTGTTAGTGTGAAGACGCAATACACAAGTGAGTTGTAAACCTATGGCGGGAAAAGTGTTATTTCTTGATCTCAGCAATGATAGTGAAAAGGCTCTCACGCTATTAAAAGCTCTTAGCTCTGAAACTCGGCTAGCGATTCTTGAGTATTTGAGAGATCGACCAGTGAATGTCAACGAAATAGCTGTTGCGCTTCAAATCGCGCCATCATCGGCAACAACACATATTCAAATTTTGGAGAAAGCAGAACTGATCCGCACAGAAATCATCCCTGCTACACACGGCTTGCAAAAGCTCTGTGCACGCACGTACGATAGCATTCACATTCGTTTAGAAGACAATGACATCAATGAGCACACCTCTTTCAGCGTACATATGCCAATTGGGCAATTCTACGATTTTGATGTTCATCCGACCTGTGGCCTAGCAACTGAAACAGGTCTTATTGGTTTATTGGATACACCTGCGACATTTTACGAACCAACTCATGTCTTCGCACAATTGCTTTGGTTTCGTTATGGCTATATCTCTTACCGCTTCCCAAATCATCTCCCATCAGGCGCACAACCAACTCGTCTTGATGTAAGCTCAGAAATGTGCTCTGAAGCTCCACTTCATCACCCGAATTGGCCTTCTGATATCACCATGTGGGTCAACAGCGTAGAAATAGGTACATGGACAAGTCCAGCAGACTTTGGAGGTGAACGCGGTTTACTAACTCCCCAGTGGTGGGAAACAAAGGACAGCCAATATGGACTGCTTAAGCGTTGGTCAGTGGCACATGATGGAAGTTATATTGATGGCAAAATGATAAGTTCGGTGCGAATACAGGACATACGACTGGATGAAAAACCATTTATCGAGGTACGCATTGGTGTCAAGCCAGACGCGCAAAACGTGGGAGGAATGAACATCTTCGGAGAAAAATTTGGCAATTATCCACAACCTATTGTGCTCAAAGTAGATTTCGTACAGCCAGCACGCAAACAGGAACGGGTCATACTGCAAAAACTGCCTCTCGAATTATAATTATGTACACTTGACATCCCCCCGCACATCCTGTCATAATCGCCACGTTAGAGTACATTGACTAGAGAAAGTGATAGAGTACGATGATGGAACGAGAGGCAGTTATTTATGCAGGACCAGAACCAGGCTCCCCTGAACAGGTACATGCAATAATTACAGAATTACACAAAATATATCCAGATGCCACCTGCTCGCTGAACTTCTCGAATCCGTTGGAGTTGCTTGTGGCAACACAGCTTTCGGCCCAATGCACTGATGTACGTGTGAATATCGTCACGGAAAAGCTGTTTCAAAAGTACCGCAGTGTCGAAGATTTCGCGACGGTGAGCCAGGAAGAGTTGGAGCAAGATATTCGCTCGACTGGCTTCTATCACAATAAAGCCAAAAATATTCGCGCAACCGCGCAACGTATCATCACAGAATTTGGTGGCGAGGTACCACATAGCATGCCAGAGCTATTAAGTCTTGCGGGTGTAGCGCGTAAAACAGCGAATGTCGTGCTCGGCTATGCCTTTGGCATCGAGGTAGGTGTCGTGGTTGATACCCATGTCGGTCGTCTCTCGCGCCGTTTGGAATGGACAAAAAATGATGACGCGGTAAAGGTTGAACAAGACCTCATGCGTATTATCCCAGAGCAGGAGTGGCTCAACATTTCGCATCTGCTCATCTTCCATGGTCGCTCGATTTGTGATGCGCGAAAGCCACTCTGTGAGCAATGCACACTGGCTCACCTCTGTCCATCAGCATTCGTGGCAAAAGCGGGCAAGGGATAGTTTAAGTGTACACGCCACGTTTCTCCACTGGCAACATGTGTGCGATTTTGTCCATCATCTCATCGGTAATAGCCTGCATACCTACTTTTCGTGGCGAGCCTTCTGGCAATACAGGTATATATGGCATACCAATGCTCAAACAAACCCGTGGACGCCAACCACCGTGAGAACGTAGTATACGTCTTGAGCCAGTGAGAGCGACAGGCACAACCAGAGCATTCGCCCGGACCGCTATCACAGCTACTCCTGTATGAGCGGCGATCATCTGTTCCTGACGCTCGACCGTGCCTTCTGGAAAAACCACAAGAGCTTTGTTCTCACGTAGATAAGAGACGGCGCGTTCAAGTGCCACACGATCTCCTTCACCACGATGTACCGCTATTTGTTCAGTTGCACGAATTAACCTGCCAACGATGGGCCAGCGAAAAGCTTCGACCTTTGTAAAAAACCAGACACGACGCGGGAATACAAGGCCAAGCAACAACGGGTCATACCAACTTAAATGATTCGAGACTATTAATACAGGCTGAGAAGCGGCAATATGTTGTAAATGCTCTCGGTTCTCTACACGATAGCGACAGACAATATGTATGAATACCCATGAAAGCAGCCAAACAATGCTGTAAAGAATGTGCCCGACAAGATCGGTCTTCTTAGTCTTCTCGTCTACACCCGTACCCATAACGCTCCTGGCAGTATTTTCGCATCGAACTTCATCGCGCTCGTCGTCTCACCATCCATCTGTATATTGACCGTAGATCGACTTTCTATATGCACCGTTTTGGTACGATAAAAAGTAACTTCAGGCAAGTTAGAGTGTTCCCCTTTTTGCACAATTGGTAGTAATCTTAACGCACGGAGCAGGGGGGTGAAATTAATTGTACACACATCGAAGAGACCATCGGTATAATCAGCGGTAGGATTGATACGGAAACCAGCACCATAGGTGGGTCCATTTGTCACGGCCATCAATACATAGTGTTTTTGTGTCTTGCCCTGTTGAGCCTGAGCAGTACCAGCATCAAAATCAAATGTTAGCCACGGACACTTATTATAACCGAACAAGAGTTGGCGCAACGTCGAAGTGTAGTACAGACGCTCACCGCTCATCAATGGATATTTTTTCAGCCAACTTGCAGTAACTGCAATATCAGCATCTAAGCCAACACTGAACGAATTGGCGAAATATTTTCCATTGACGATTCCAGCATCGGAGTCGATAAGCTGGCCATTAAACGCTCGCTCGACAGCAGCGACTGGATCGCGAGGAAGTTTAAGCGTGTTCCAGGCATAGTCGTTCCCCGAACCAGCAGGAATAATTCCCAGTGGTACACGTCTTCCCGATGAGAGAATACCGTTGACGGCTTCGTGCAATGAACCATCGCCCCCTACAATGATAACCGGGCGGCCCTCTTTCGCGGCAAGCATGGCACGTTCCTGCGCCTCGCCAGCCCGTGTCGTCTCTACATATTCGGTTGGTTGATTTCCCTGCTCACCGCTCAGGCGACTACGAATGAGGGTACGATGGAAGTTCATATTGCCACGATTGGCCGTGGGATTGAAAATAACGATGGGGTTGCTGACAGACTCCGATGTCTCCATGCGCTTGTCGCTCCTTCGCTCTATCGAATTGTGGTACTTGATTGTATCATGTATTAGATACATCGCCAATTGTGCTATCTATATTGGCAAATATGTTTCTTTCCTTTACTATAATTCGTGTCCTACAATAGAGAAGATAGTATACATATTTCCTTCTAGCCATCCTATCGGGAGGATACATTTATGGAAACAATACTTGTTTACGGCCTTGTGGTTGTGTTCTTTGTCCTACTGATACCCGTCATCTTTTTTCTTATGCATGACCCTATCGCACATACAGATCAAGAACCAGCAGATGTCCAAAAGTCTCGCTCTCCTCTCAAAATACAACCGGAGAAAACAATTGCATATGGCATTCTTGCGGCACTGTTCGCACTGATGTGCGTGCTTACAGTACTTGATCAAAAAACTAAAATTTAGTGTGTAAAAAGACAATAAGCTTATAATACAAAACGTTTGTCTTGTACTATAGCCCTATTTTTTCACTTTTTTGAGACTTCTTACGATTAGGTCTTGTACCTATTGATTTTTATCGCTTTATAAGGTAATGTTGATTATGTACACACATTTAGTAAGTTGTGTGTAGAAAAAAGGCGAATATGGTTGTTATTCACCATAACTCCGTTCATTCAATAGTACAAGACAACGGAGTAGTCCTGTACAAGAATAAACGGGAGCTATTCCGAAAGATGCATGCCTGACGTATCCAAAATTCGGATCGGCACCGCAGAAAGAGAGGTTTAACCAGCTATCCGCTTAATGAAGAATAGCAGAAGATGTATCCTTAGCCCAAAGATCTTACACCAAATCGACGCAAGACCATGCAGACAAGGAGCACCGATATGCAAAAGGTATCCCTTCGTAAGGTGAAGACACCTGTTGGTTTCACACAAGACACTAACGAGGAAATCTTACACTTTTCTTTACAGGGTTTACTTCCCGCAGGACACACGCTAGCGTTAAATACCACTCTAGGTACCCTCTCGCATCTCGCCTTCATTCAAGACCAACCACGCATGCTTTTAGAACAACAATTCACAACCAGTGAAATTTGTGTTCTCATGCCCTTGCTTGAGGCCCATCCATATTATTGTCCCTATGAAGTGCTGCTTGCCAGTTTCAACAATGGACGCATTACAGAGACAGCCGTAGCTCGTTGTCGCGAACGCTTACAAGAAGCTCAGGAAGCAGGCGTATGGGACCAGGAGATGCGACCCGTTCGGAACGTGCTTTCTCGCACACGTCTCAAAACGCGTGCCTTCGGCATAGAAATCTCGTCTATCCTTGAAACGGGGTACATTCTGATGTATGTATCGCAGAGGAGACAGGCTCATACAGGCGCGTGAAATACAAAACATTGAATAATAATGAGGATGTAAGGACCTTCATTCATTACGCCCTCACACTGCATCAGGAGCCGAATGGTGTGTAATGAATGTAGGCCCTTACAGGCAAACCTATTCGCCGTAAGGTACCCAGATATTCTTTACCTGTGTTGCCTGACGTAAAAATTCTTGTCCCTCGCCCTGAGCAGCATCTAGCCAATTCCGTTCGTGACCGTTGCTGACCCAGGTACGCTTCATATTGCCCGCCGAGGCAAACTCAACACGTTTTGCTCCCTCTATAGAGCCAAAGTACCACATTGCATCGACATCATCATGCTCGGCCAGTACCTGGCTCAAGGCTTCACGTTCACCTGTAACAATGTTGACTACACCAGCGGGGAGGTCAGATGTTTCGAATACCTGATAACAATCAGTCGCGCTTAATGGATGTTGCTGCGATGGTATTGCCACGACGCTGTTCCCCATCGCAATCGCGGGTGCAACAAGCGAGACAAACCCGAGCAATGGATATTCATCAGGGCAAGCGATTCCAACGACACCCATTGGTTCATGCATCGCAAGCACGACACCACGCATAGGTGGTCGGTGCACAACGCCCTCGAACTTATCCGTCCACGCTGCATAACTAAACAAACGCGAGAGCGTGGCTTGTACCTCTATCAAAGCATCTTTGTGAGTACGACCCGTTTGCTGTACAATTCTATGCGCGAATTCACCCTCACGACTCGCCAAATTCTCGGCTATATAGTAAAGAATTTGCGCACGAGTATGTGTTGTACCAGACGCCCAACTCCGTGCGGCATGCGCCGCCTCTACTGCATTACGAATATCCTTGCGGTTGCCCTCACCTACTTCACCTATACGTCGCCCACGAGTATCATATACATCACGACTATAACCAGAGTCAGGACGTACTTGCTTACCACCGATAAACAATTTAGCAGTCCGATCAATCGCTGGCAGAGAGGAGGAGAATCCACTTTCGTCGGACTCTTCGTTCTCTTCTTCTGACATATATTCTTTGGCTATAGGAATGTTTTTAGTCATATACTGAGAGCTTGTATTCTCCCATACTGGATGTACGTACTCATATAGTCCTTCTTTGCCACCTTCACGCCCAAAACCACTCTCACGATAGCCTCCGAAGCCACTTGAAGCATCGAACATATTCGTACAATTAATCCAGACTGAACCTGCCTTGATCTTTGGCGCGATATCAAGGGCGAGATTAATATTATCACTCCATACACTTGCGGCAAGGCCATAACGTGTGTTATTCGCCAAAAGCACCGCCTCTTCCGGTGTACGAAAGGTCATTGACACCAAAACAGGTCCAAATATTTCAACCTGCGCAATCGTACTTGCAGGCGAAACGTTGGTAAATAGCGTAGGAGGGAAAAACGAACCTTCGGTAGGACATGCCCACGATGGTTGCCACTTCTGCGCTCCCTCGACAACACCCTGTTCTACCAAACGCTCAATCTCTTGTAGTTGCTTTGTAGAGACAATTGCCCCCATATCTACTGCTTTATCCAGCGGATCGCCCAGGCGCAACGTTTCCATACGTGCACGCAATTTACGAATCAGTTGTGGCTCGATATTTTCCTGGACCAGTAATCGTGAACCTGCGCAACACACCTGTCCCTGATTGAACCAGATTGCATCGACAACACCTTCAACAACGCTATCAAGGTCTGCATCATCAAATACCACGAACGGGGATTTGCCTCCAAGTTCAAGTGAGAGCTTTTTGCCAGAGCCAGCCGTTGCCTGTCGAATATTGCGCCCTACATCCGTCGAACCTGTAAAGGCGATTTTGTTCACATCGGGATGCCGCACCAATGCTTCACCGACCTGTGATGCCTCACCAGTGACGATATTCACAACCCCTGCAGGCAAGCCGATCTCTTGCACAATTTCAGCAAATTTGAGTGCAGTAAGTGAGGTATAGCGTGCAGGCTTCAGCACAATAGTATTGCCCATCGCAAGGGCTGGTGCAATCTTCCAAGCCAACATGAGGAGAGGAAAGTTCCAGGGAATGATCTGCCCGACAACACCAACAGGTGCATAGCCCGCAAGCTCAGAAGCCATCAACTGTGCCCAGCCTGCGTGATAATAAAAGTGTCGCGCGACAAGCGGTATGTCCAGATCACGGGTCTCGCGAATAGACTTGCCATTATCAAGTGATTCCAATACGGCGAGTAATCGTGCATGTTTTTGAATTTGACGAGCAAGTGCGTAAAGATAACGCGCGCGTGCATGGCCTGGTAATGTACTCCACGTCTCAAAAGCTGTGCGTGCCGCCGCAACCGCAACATCAACATCCGCGCTATTGCCAGCCGCAACTTGAGTCAACGACTTTCCAGTGGCAGGATTGACACTCTCAAGATACTGACCACTTGTGGGTTTGACCCACTCATTATTGATAAAAAGACCAAATGGCTGATGTTGTTTTATCCATGCCAGAGCAGACGAAGACGCCTCCGGTGCCGGTCCATATTCCATTGTCTCAAAGATATCCATAACGCTCATAGTTTCTCTCCCCTACACCATCGGGTTATGATTAGCGGCAGCATAGCGGCCTGTAACAAAGTACGCAAGTTGTCGCTCGATGTCTGAAAGTAAACCGCTGGCTCCGATGCGAAACAACGAGTTGTTCAGCCACTCGTTACCCAGTTCTTCCTTCATCAACATCAGCCAGTCAAGCGAGGATTTCGCGCTGCGTATGCCGCCAGCAGGCTTAAAGCCTACTTTATAGCCAGTATGTTCGTAGTAGTCACGAATAGCACGTACCATCACTAACCCTACGGGAAGTGTTGCATTAACTGGTTCTTTGCCCGTCGATGTTTTGATAAAGTCAGCACCCGCCATCATACACACAAGGCTTGCCATGCCCACATTGCGTAACGTAGCCAGTTCATGTGTCGCAAGGATTGTCTTCATATGTGCTTCACCACATGCAGTACGAAACGCTTTCACCTCATCATACAGAGTTTGCCAGTTGCCTGTCAGCACATGAGCGCGAGAAATTACGATATCAATTTCTGCCGCTCCTGCCTTCACCGATGCCTCGATCTCTCCAAGTTTCTGTTCCATCGGATTTTGACCCGCAGGAAAGCCCGTAGAGACGGCAGCGACAGGAATATCAGAACCCCGTAGAGCTTCAATGGCTATAGGAACGAGGTTGTGGTACACACATACCGCACCAGCTTTAAGCGGATATTCTCCCATGCCCAACGCCTCCATCAGTTCGTGACGAACGGGTTGGCGAGCCTTCGCACACAAGCGTAGCACATTTCCAGGCGTATCGTCTCCTGCCAGAGTTGTGAGGTCAATACAAGTTATGGCTCGTAGGAGCCACGCGGCCTGCCACTCTTTCTTTACGGTTCGGCGCGTCGGTAGTGTCGCGGCACGTCGCTCAACCGCACTACGATTTATCTGCACCTCGCGTACCCAATCCATGTTAAGCGGCATGCCTGGGTTACGTGTAAATTTTTCAGGCGCACTAAACTGTGCCTCTGTAAGAGTTTGCTCTATTTGTTGCGTGGTTGTCATGTGTTTCCCTTTGTTTTTGCCCAATAACTAACGATAAATATCGTCGTGATCTGCCTCCGTAGGTCCTTCAACCATCCCTATCATACCTGCAAAAGCATCGCGTTGAAAATCTTCAACCAGAACATATTCATTATCTCTCAAAGGCATTACTCTATGCTGTGCAACTTGTTTGTATTGCTCTAATGTTGTCTGCGTTTCTTCCGAGTAATGCGGAAATATCTCATAGTTAACAAAGTTGAATGCATCAAAATTCGTCAGTCCAACTCCAAAATTATCGTCTCCTGCTGCCATTTGAATCGTTGGTGAGAAAATCATAGCACCTGCACTATATCCAGCAAGAACACACTGCTCTTTATGCGCCAAATTAACAATAACCTTGTCCATACCAGACTTACGTAAATTTCGCAACAAAATGCAAGGATTACCTCCAGTGATGAGAAGAATATTTGCGCTATTTAGTTTAGTGATTTCTTCTGCTGCATCCTCTTTTGCATTGTCTATCAATAAAAACTGTGCTTTGTGCTGGTGTGCTAAGGTTTGCCATTCGTTCGTAAACGACTCGTATTTTTCGTTTCTCAACACACCTTCGCTCGGCATGTAGGCAAAGACTTTATGCTCAATTTCTTCAGGAAACATCAATGGCAGAATTGCTTGCTTCACTTGTTCAGTCGGTAGCGAAAAAAGAATAAGCCTTCTCATGCATACTCCGTAGCTGTTCGTTCTCTTTATCTTCATCTTTTCACGAAGAATTGTCAAGCAAGAAATTATTGCCTGTTATTCATCTCGCTTAACAGGATACAGAGAATCGGTCCCCCATTCTTCCCACGAAGCATCATACAAAGCCAGGTCGCGATAGCCAGCCAAATATAATGCGAAGAGACTCTGTGAAGCGGAGATGCCAACACCACAATAGGTGATAACGCGTTGCTCAGGATGAATGCCTTTCTCATAGGCTTGTTCGCGTAAGACTCCTGATGGAAGGTGTGTCCAATTAGTCGGATTGAACGTTGTGGAGGCATGCCAATGTATTGCACCTGGAATATGTCCACCTCGCATGACACGCCTATCTTGCAATAAAATTTGATGCTGTCCATCTGGAAAATAGAGGCTACCAAATGGAGTCCAGATAGCGTTACCTATATATTGCTCAAGCGGACGACTGTCTATCAGGCATGTAGAGCCATTGCGTTTCTGCAAAGCTTGCTCGATCTCAGCGGCAGTAGCAAGCCACTGAGAACAAATACGCGGCGTGAATGTGACACGCTCAGGACGCGACGTTTCAGTACTCACAGCTCGTCCTTCCATCGCCCACTTGCTCCATCCACCGTTGAGTACTGCTACCTCTTCATATCCATAGTAGCGCAAAGCCCACCAGAGTCGCGCCGCTCCCGAATGATCAGTCTCTGCGTAGGCGACAACACGTTTTCCATCGCCAATGCCTATCCTACTCATTACCTCTGCAAACTGCTCAGGAAGCAATAACAGGTCTCGTATACCAGCTTCATTCGTCCGACTCAGATCCCAATGCCAATCCAGATGCACAGCTCCCGGAATATGTCCCGCACGATACAACTCACGGCTAGAACTATCCCCACGCCAACGAGCATCAACAATACACAGATCAGTATCCGATATATGCTCCGCTAACCATGCTGTTTCTATTAACGAGTGTGCTGAAAAATCAAACATACATTTCTACAACTACGAAGAGTAGGATAGCAGTTATGTATTAGGAACGTACGGAATTACCCCTTTATACTATCTTCCTGCGAAACGGATATTTTTGTGTTCTTTTTCTTTGCCATAACGTGCTCTCCCACCTGGTACCAGTGTGAATACTTATATACTTGTGAAGTACCCCATGCTAAGAAAGCAGGGGCTTCTACACACTGACGCGCCGCTCCACGCACGGCATTCCAATATGTCGGCGTCTTCCACGCCAAATGAATGTTGATGGCAGCGTTGGTATCGCGGTCTAGGACTAGTCCACATGAGGTACAGGTATGTCCCCTGACGGATAAGTCCTTGCGTGGTCCCTTGACGCCACATGCACTGCATACCTGACTGGTATACTTGGGGTCAATCGTGTAGACCTGACGACCAGCGTTTGCAGCTTTGAACGTCACGATCTTCACAAATTGCCCCAAACCAGCATCAAGTATGCTTTTTGTTAGTCCTGATTTCGCACTTGCCCCGTTGGGAAGGTACTCACCTGTTGCCTCATCCTGTTTGGGCTTTGCATGTTTGGTGAGGTTGGTTAACTGTAAGTCTTCAAACACAATGACCTGATGCTGCTCAGCCAGCTTCTTAGCCTCTTTGAAGTGGAAATCACGTCGTTGGTTTTTGACCTTCCTGTAACATTTCGCTACTTGTTTTCTTGCCTTGTCGCGTCTATGGCTTCCCCGTTTACACCTCGACAAGTGACGTTGTTTGCGCTTCAAGTCCTTTTGTGCCTTACGAAAGAAACGAGGTGAGTCAATGAAGGTTCCATCTGACAAGGCCGCAAAATGGGTTACCCCCAAATCTATGCCGATCTCGCTCTGTACTTCTGGCAAGGGTACGGGTTGCTCAACCTCACAGGAAAAGATGATGGACCACTGGTCAACTTCTCGCTTGACGGTTGCGGTCTTGATATCCCCTTCAATCGCTCTATAGAGTTTGACTTTGACCTTCCCTATTTTTGACAAGGTAACATGCTTCTCTGAGAGGGTATAACCCCCTTGTGGATAGGTGAAACTATCATAGCGGTTACGCCCCTGAAAGCGTGGGAAGCCTGCTTTCTCTCCGTTCTTGACTCTGCGAAAGAACGACTTCATGCCCTTGTCGAGTCGCAAAAACACATCCTGTAACACCTGACTATGAATATCTTTATATTCTTCCCTGATGTCCTTAATTTCAGGTAAGTCTTTCTTCTGGTCGTAGTACGTAACGCCCTTACCAGTGTACTTGTAGCTATCTTTTCTTTCTGAAAGAGCGGCGTTATACAATTCCCTACAGCGATTGAGGGTAAAGAACATCTTTTGTTTTTGCTCATGGTTGGGGTACAGGCGAAACTTGAAAGACTTTCGCATTATTTATCCTTCTGTGTTTCTACATACCGCTTTAAGGTGTCAAGCGTCACGCCTCCGACTGTAGCTACAAAGTAGTTATTTGTCCAAAGAGACGGTAGACGCTGTTTCAAGGTAGGGTACTCTTGTCGTAGATATCGGCTGGAAGCACCCTTGATGTACTTGACCAGCCGATGTATCCCAAATTGTGGGTCGCACCCTACAAGCAGATGTACGTGGTCAGGCATAACTTCCATCTCTATGAGTTCTTGCCCCCATTTTTCAATGACTTCCATGATAATAGTTTTCAAGCGTTCATCTATCCCATTTATGAGTACCTTACGTCGGTACTTTGGACAAAAGACAACATGGTAACGGCAAATGTACGCTCTATTGTTGTTTGTTTTTGTTTCGTATGTCATACAAGAATTATACTATACGCACACTAGATATGCCAATGGTATCTACTATGCGTGTGTGCCTTATATCCCCCTGTCTGGAAGCCAGGGGGCTTACGGCACGTTTGCTAAATATGGGCTATATTATATCTTTTTTGGTGAAGTCACACAACCTTGTAAGGTGAGACTCAGAAATACTACTCCTTAACGAGAGGCTAGAATGCACACGACTATGTTATCTGAAGCACTCAAAACATAGTATAAAGCTGAGATATTTAGTATCCTAGTACATAGAAGTTTTTAAGCTTCGTAGTACGAAATACAGGAGTATTATAACGAATGAAAACACTCTTACATATACTCAGAACAACATTCAAATACTGGCTGGGAGCCGCTATTCTCATAACGGCTCTAGTTTTCTTTGTCTCTGTCATAGTCCAGCAAGTTATTAGACAATCCGCTAATGATCCACAGGTACAGATGGCAGAGGATGGGGCTACGAAGCTAGCAAGTGGGCAGTCGGCGCAAGATGTTGTGCCGAAAGAGAGTGTTGATATCGCAAGCAGTTTAGCAACGTATATGATTATCTTTGATGCAAATGGAAAACCACTTGCCTCATCAGCGCAACTAAATGGACAAACGCCAACTATCCCATCCGGCGTTTTTGATTACGTAAGAAGAAACGGTGAGGATAGAATTACATGGCAACCGCAAGATGGGGTGCGGAGTGCGGTTGTTGTGACGCAGTTTAAGGGGTCGAATTCTGGCTTTGTGCTTGCTGGTAGATCGCTACGAGAGACCGAGAGACTGGAAGACAACTTGATGGGTCTGTTCATCTTTAATTGGCTTCTTTTACTGTTCCTTTCGCTACCTATTGTGGCTATGGTGTTCAGGAAACCTTTGGAGACAAGACCGCTCTAAGCATTTCGCCATTTTTCCACCCATTGCGCCCATGTCTCAGCATTTGTAGCAAGTGCACGCAGTGTCGAAAGTGTACGCGTAGTCTCACGCACACCGAGTAGGCGTTCCTCTTCGCTATTGACCGACTCCCCTAGCGAGCGATGCATATTGAAAAGCAACCAGGCCAACCAATTGCCTATTACACCATGTAGAGCGACTATACCAGAGTCGTGTATGGCACCCCCAGATGAGACATATCCTTCGAGTAGTTTGTGAAAACTCTCTTCTCTTGGAGGTTGAACGTTCTGCCCGCTCCATGAGAGTGCGGCCCCGACGACATCCATTGTGGGATTCGTCAGACCTGCGGCCTCCCAATCTATCACAACTGGAGTGTTTGTATCTCGCCAAATCACGTTTTTCTGGTCAAGATCACGATGGCTGATAACGGAGGTATGCCGGAGTATGTTGTTTGCCCCGGTCGCAAGGGTGCTCCACTCGATAAGCAGAGGGAGCGCGTTGCGTACTTGCTGGGCCCAGGGAATATCCCTATCCGATGCTTGAAATGTAAGCATATCCCATTCATCTTCAGAAAAAGGTTCCCATTCGGATAGTTCAAGTTCTGGAAACTCTTGTCGTCCCAAACTATGCATATGTCCCAAAATCGACCCGATAAGTTGTGTACGCACAGGTTCGACCGGCTGAATTGAAAGTGTTTCACCCTCAATCCAGTTATACACGATATAGGTTGCATCGTCGATTTCTTGTACAGTGTCGCCGTTGCTCTCTTCTTTGAGGGCAACGACGGCTGGTACACCACGAACAGCCATCGCTTCCGAGATCCGCTCTGTGAGCCGATACTCATCACGAATGCCTACTCTTCGCATAATCACGGGGTTGAGTTGCTTTACCGCGAAAACGCCCCGCGAGGTATGGAGTCGCCAGAGCCGATGTAACATCCCACCTTGCACTGCCTGTGGTAGAAATTTCGGCTCCCCTATTTGAAAGAGGGCACAGAGACGTTCGGTTTGTGCGATATTCAAGGTTTTTCCTGTAAGTGCTTATGCAACGTATGTTGCCTTTTGACTTGCGTGAAAGGGCGCAAGTGCATTGTTCGCATTGACGATGGTATCAAGTTTGTCTACGAGGTCTGAGAACTGCTCCCCCGGAATGGTCGAAATCATTTCGTTGGGCGTCAATTCGACATAGGTACGTGCACCGACGCAACCAAAGCTCATCGACACCTCATTCTTTTGCAGTGTTCGCGGAATTACACCACATGTTGGGCGGCCAAAGGCAGTCTGCCCACCTTGCAGCCAATCTGCTTTCCCCAGAGCCTCGGCAATTAGCATGGCCTGCTGCGCGTTGAGTCTGGATAGTATGACATCTGGCTCAATGGGAAACTGATCAAGCCTTCCATACACGACGTTTTCATGTTGCTTCTGAACCGTTGGCAATGCGGCAACTTCGGCTGGAGAAAAATACTTCACACTTGCCATCGTTCCAACCAATGCCTGCGCCCGTTGTTGATCGGCTTCCGGCATAGTGAAGCCCATCGTCATCATACCAATTGGGCACTCTTTATGTTCTGGTCCGTTGGCGTAAAATACACCTTGCTCGGCAAGACGCCAAAAGGTACAGGCTGATGGAACATACGTCGTCTTATGCTCGACAGATACAGGAACCTCTTGCACAAAGGCCATACCTACAGGAACATGCTCTAACTGCAAAAGGTTCTTGAAGCGGGTAGTCAATTCTGGATACAAGATGGAACTTCTTTCTTTTTGATGTGGAAATATTAAAACTTTCGGTTGAAAGCGATCTTTGTAGGGGTCTAATTCTATTACACCTCGTCGCGATTGAGCATGTTGGCGATATATCGAAACGTTTTAACATCCTCCCGCATTGTGCATTGCCAAAAGGTGTAATAGAATTAGACCTCTACATCGTGTTCACAAGCATCATTTTATCACACCGAAAAAGGAAAGCATGAAGACCGCAAGGGTCTCCATACCCTCTTCTCTTGGGAGCTACTCAGCATGATGTTTCTTTGCCAGCACATTGACCCAGTTGCGTTGTTTTTCACTGGGTGCAAAATTATTTTTTTGTAACCGCTTCGCCATATCGTTAATGAATGAGCGTTCCTGTGCATTCACGCGAGTGCTATCGGCGGCAATAGCTGTAAATATAGATTGTAGCTTTTGTACCTTTTGACGCAGGGCCGCCATTTCAGGGGAGGTAGGTGCGTTTCTCGCTTCTGGTACTTGTGAGGCTTGCCAATGCTCATATGCCTTGTGGTCATTATTCCAGGCTCCGAGGCCCGCGAGTTCGTCGGCACGTTCATTGTGCTCATGGCCTGCATGCCCTCGTACCCACTCGAATTTCGGTGGAATCTTACGATAGCTCAGCAACTTACGGTATACCTCCCACATATCGGGGTTCGCCTTCATCTGGTACACTCCCTGCGCCACCTTAATCGTATATTCACTATCACTATGAATAAGCAGTGGTAAGGTTGGAGGTGCAAGACTGAGCACAGCCAGTACCGCCGCTATCTCCGCTCTATTATTCGTCGTTGTGGCAGCTTTAGGAATATGCCCATAGCGTTCGAGGCACGGTGCCCCGGCACGTACCTTCCCATCGGCATAGTCAGAAGCCGCCCATAGTAGTGCGCTCCAACCAGCAGGTCCACCAGGGTTTTTGAGGCATGCGCCATCGGTATACGCCATAACACCTTTCGTGTCTAGCGTTGTCAACGTCGCACGGATATCAACATCAAGAACGGCGTTCAATACCGAACGCCATTCTAACGACTCTTGTGTTTCACTCACTCCAGACTACCCTTTCGGCACATAAAACATAGGAAATGATACAGGATTTTTGCAATGCCAGTGTAGCATATTCATGCGCTTTTCGGTAGTATTATTCAAAGGGATACAGGGAGACCCTCGCGGTCTCCATGCAGTCCTATTCAGGAACAATCTGACAACGCTCGGGAGGCAATTCTAGCCAGACACGCCGATCAAGTTCTAGTTGCGATGGTGTGAATGCCAGGACATTATGTTCCCTTTCATCTCCTACGGCTGTCAGAGTACGCCAGCGACCTCCAACAAAAGAAGAATGTGAGACAGTACCAGCGAGTATATTTGGCTGATTGAGAGGCTCTTGATGCACAAAAATATCATCGGGACGACATAAAAGACTTGCGTGTTCATGTAACTGCTCACGGATACCCTCGTGCACAACGCCAACGATTTCTTGCTGCACCGAACTATTCAAGCGTATTGCAACATGCTCTGGATGTGTAACAACGGTTCCAGCAAACATGTTCGCAGGACCCATGAATGATGCCACAAACGCATTCGCGGGATGAAGATATAGTTCCTTCGGTGTCCCAACTTGTTGTACATGCCCATCACGTAGCACCATGATGCGATCCGACATGTTCATTGCTTCGTTCTGGTCATGCGTCACGTTGATGGTTGTGATTTTCAATCGCTTGAACAAGCGCACTAGTTCAGCACTCATTACTTCTCGTAACGCCGTGTCCAAGCTCGAAAGTGGCTCATCAAGCAGGATAATGCGTGGCTCAGTTGACAGAGCGCGTGCGACTGCTACACGCTGCTGCTGTCCACCCGAAAGCTGATAGGGAAAGCGATTTTCAAAGCCGGAGAGATTGACAAGTTCGAGCAACTCATGTACACGCGCAGTAATGGTTCGTGCAGGCACACGACGTAAACGCATACCAAAGGCAATATTTTTTGCCACAGTCATATGGGGCCACAATGCGTAGTCTTGAAACACCATGCCAAGGTCTCGCTCTTCAACAGGCATTTCATGTTTTCCATCATAGAGAACACGGTCCCCAATGCGTATCAGCCCACTATCGGGCCGTACAAGACCAGCAATCATACGTAAAATTGTTGTTTTGCCACAGCCAGAGGGTCCTAGCAATGAAAGGATTTCGCCCTCCTCCATCGCCAGATCAACACTAGAGACAACGGTACGGGCACCATAGGTCTTATTGAGTTGCTTGATCTGTAGAAACATTTCCACCACCCTTCTGTTTTCCTAAACGTAGCAGACGAGTCACTACCCATGGAATGCTACGCAGAACAAGTAATGCTGTGATAACAAGTCCTATATTCAACATAGATAATGCCATGCCTGGTCCTAACTTAAAATCGTTGAAGAGTCCTATGATGCGAACAGGCAATGTGGGCTGTCCAGGAGGATAGAGCAATTCAGAGGCGGCTAACTCGAACATCGTACCTGTAAAGACGAGCAACCAGACGGACAAAAGATTCGATTGGAGCAAAGGACCTACAATACGTGTTAACAGTTGAAAAAGGCTTGCACCCTGCACACGCGCGGTATCAAGCATATTCTGTCCCACTTGATCGAGTGCGCCGATGCCCAATCTCGTCGCGTAAGGAAGACTTCCCCCAATATATGCAGCCAGGAGTATCCACACCGTACCATAAAATGGAATGCCCGTATCTCCACCGATACCGATGTATTGTAAATAGGGGGCATTCCAGGCAAAAATGTAGCCACATGCCAGGATGATACCCGGCACAGCAATAGTCACAAGCGTAAACAAGCTGAGCAAACGCCGTCCGGGTAGTTGCGTGCGACGAATGATAAAGGCAATGGGCAAGCCAACTACCGCGGTAATTGTCGCGGTGCCAAGAGCCAGCCAGAAGGTACGTACTAACGAGTCAAGATCATCTGTACCTTGCGATAAAACCGTCGTGTAGTTATCCAATGTCCAATTGCTCGCCACCAACCCTTGACCAAAGGCATGTAACAAGGAGAGTACGACGCATACACCAACAGGGATAACGAGGGCTAATAAAAAAATGATAACGCATACTATTGTAGCTGGCCACTTCCATACACCGAGTTCAACAGGACGTGCAGGTCTGCTACGTCCACTGATAACCTGAAACGAGCGCGTACGCAATATACCAGCTTGAATGAGCAAAGCAAGCGTGATCGCAATGAAGAGTAGTAGCGAAAGTGCCGCAGCTAGCGAAAAGTTCACAGGTGATGTATTGATAGCCGAATAAATCTGGTATGTTACAAGCGTGACACTTGAACTTTGAGCAATCGTCGCGGCTGTCCCAAAATCCGAAAGAGCCTCAGCAAAAGCGATAAGTCCCGCCGCGAGAATTGCTGGAAGTAATAATGGAGCATTAATGCTGATCCAAGCCCGCCATGTACGGGCACCTGAAAGTCGCGCTGCATCCTCGAATTCCGAGCCAAGCCAACGTAATGCGGCACTTACTGAGAGATAGACATAGGGAAATGTCTTGAGGCTGAGAATGAAAACCACACCAACGGGCGAGAAAAACCAGGCGATAAAGGCATCCGAAAAATGAAAATATTGGTCTGGAATGCCACCACGGATAAATACAAGCGACCACGCTTCACCCACAAGAAACGATGGTGTAAAAAACACAATCCATACCAGAGTATCCATCGCCCCACGCAGCGGAATATCGGTACGTCTTGCCAGGATTGCCAGGGCTGTTCCTAGGATTGAGGCTAAAATTGCTGTAATTGCTCCTTGCCATAACGAGTTTCCAAAAGCAATATAATTTTCTTTGTTCTTTGTGATCTCTTGCAGTGCGGCAAAGCTTGGTAGCAAATTTGGGTTCGCAGAATACAGGTTAGGGAAAATGCTTTGCAGGATAATGGCTGCTAACGGGTAGAGCACAAAGAGTAACAGTAACACAGTTGGGATCAGTATCACCAATACTTGACCCGTACGACGTATCCAGGATGGAATTGGAAATGGTGAAGAGGGTAGGGTAACTTGCGTCACACTACCCTGCTCCTCAACCGAGGTTATTGAATGATGTTGTTGTGGAACCATTGCTTCAGTTCTGCCTCAACTCCTGCCCACTTAGGCACATCTAATGTGATAAGCATAATGCCATCAACCTTACGCGAAACAACGGGCGTAACACCCTGCACAGCCGGGATGAAGTAGGTATCTCCATCAGTAGGATCATGATGTGTCATGACTGTCTGGCCGCCAGTCGCGGAAAGAACCCAGTTCACAAATTGCTGTGCACAAGCTTGATGCTTGCCATTCGCCGAAATCCCAATAACAGCAGGCAACGCGACCACACCGGATGTAGGATAAATGATGCCAAGGGGCTGGCCGGCCTTGATCGCACTATAAATTGCTGAGTCCTGTACAATACCAAACTCACGCGCGCCACTCTCAACGCTGTTGAGTGTAGGATCATTCGTTTTGAAATTCTTAAGACCATTCGCTTTTAACTGAGTAAAGAACTGCTTCCCTTGATCTTCTCCACCCATCAATTGTGAAACACCCGCCACAAGTGGGTAGGTAGGGCCAGAGTAAGCAGGATCATTCATTGCGACGAGATTCTTGTAAGCAGGTTTCAACAGGTCCTTCCAATCGGTAGGAAGCCCTGCTGCTGGCACATGCTTTGTATTGTAAGCGATTGCGCCTACGGTGGTGATGCCTGTAGGATAGTAACTGCCATCGCTTGCCACATACTTCTTCGCGGTATCGGTTAAGGTTGAAGCACCAGAAGCCTGCCATTTGAGCAACAGATTTTGGTCAGCAAGCGTCTGCATTGTCACATTGCCATCAAACCACGTAACATCCCATTGTGGGTTACTACCTTCGGCAGATATTTTTGCTAGTAAGTTGCCCGTACTATCATCAACGAGCTTAGTTGTAATACCAGTCTGCTTCTGAAATGCTTTCGCGGCATCAGAGTCATACCCTTGTGCTGAATAAAGCGTAAAGCCTGTTGCTTTATTGCAGGAAGGTGCTGCAGTACCCGATGTGCTCGAAGTACTCTTTGTAGAGGTTGAAGTAGTACCCCCACAAGCGGAAAGCATAACAAGAAGGCAGGAAAGAGCAAAAAATATGTTGAACAGTGACATGTTCCAGTGACGGAAGGACCTGAGCGAGGTAAGCATACGAATACGTATCTCCTTAAATAGGGTAGCAGGACATAGTGAGATAAAGTACATAATTCCCACTTCACTAAACGTAATTAATTCATGTTAACCTATGTTTATATTCGCGTTAATTTCGTGTTAATTATATATTTAATCCTATTTTAATTTACTTATAAATATAATTAATTGAAATACCTTTGAGGCCAAAATGTTCCTCTCAATTGAATATATTTTCTCTTCGTTATAATAAAAAAGCGGAGTGAAGATAGCTGGTGCTACCTTCACTCCACTTAAGAACACTCTAAGTTACAAATGTTTTTCGATACAGAAGAAGTCTACATAACCATACGCGTTGCCTCTATTACGCCTCGCTTACTCTTCCTACCCTCAACTACAAGTACCATCCCTTCTTGCGCGTTGCGTACGGCATCCAGGGAGACACGCCCACCTTCTCGATTGAGAATTGTTGTGTCGGCGTTTACTACGACTGCCACAGGTTTTATCTCGCCTGTAGCTTGTTTGACAGTCCCGCCAGCAATGATGTATGTATCTTTCTTCTCCGGGTTTGGAGCTTTACCAACCACAGTCACCTTGCGACCAGCGGTCAATAAAGAGCTAACTAGCCCGGGAAGTTCTTTGCGAATGTCGTCTTCACGTTTCTTATTCTCTTCTTGCTTCCCATCTAATTGTGCGATAGGTTGCGACTCTTCAGCTTCCGTTCGCTGTTGCGTCTCAGTTTGCGGATTAGGCTCTTGCTTGTGATGATGGTGTGTCTTTATATGTGACTTTTTATGACTCTCATGCTCGTTTACGTGATCATTAGACCGTTGTTGAGCACTCTCATCACGACTGTTGGAGCTTTCAAACAAGGCATCATTATACGCATTTGGGATAGCAACTTCAAGCGCGTGAGGGAGCGCATCAAAACGGTAGGTGATCATAATATGTTCAGTAGTTGGAGCTTGTTGTATAGCCTCATAATCTGCTTTTTCCAGATAATCCTTAAGACGAACAGCACTTCCATCAAGCTGCATCGGGACTGTCACAGGAACGGTAATAGAAAGATGTGCGCCATGGAAGTATTCAGCACTAAGATTATCTGGCTTGCGACGCAGAAGTATTGACGAAAGTTGCTGCATCGTTGAAAGTGGGTCGCCTGCTGTAATCACACATACATCCAATACGCCATCATCAATGTAAGCATCTGGTGTCATCTCCGCAATATCTCCATAGCGTCTCGTATTGCCAATAACAACCTGAGACGCTTCACCTTTCCATGTTGGCTCTGCATCGTGACTATTACTCCCTGTACGTATCTCGATTGGAAACGAATGATGTGTTGGAAGTTCTTTTGCCGCCGAGAGGCCAACCGCGAGCGGACCTATACGGTACTTGAGTGGTTTGGACACGTTGCCCATGATTGCAGCATCTATACCTAGACCAGCCATAAGCAGAAAGTGATGCTTACCCTTACTATTACCCTTCGAGGGCTTGATTTTCTTTTTTGCAGTCTTCTGCTCTTCAGAAGATGTATGATTTTGTGCTTGCCCATTTGTGCCCGGAAATACGATATTTCCTATCTCAACGTGTCCAATATCAACTTTGCGTGCCTCGCTATTGACAAGCGAGAGTGCGGCCTTTACAGGATCAATGGGAATACCAACTTCACCAGCCCAAACGTTTGCGGTACCACCGGGAATAACACCGACAATACTATGAGGTCCCTTACTCGTCAACACTCCGTTGACAACTTGATTTAGCGTACCATCGCCGCCATATGCAATGATGAGGTTGCGCCCATCGTTTGCAGCCTCATTTGCTAACTCCATTGTATGGCCACCGTATTCTTTGATCGCGATATTCGTCTTCCAACCTGCCGCCGATAGCACTGCCAGTACATCTGTAATTTTTGCTATATTTTGTCCTGTCCTGGGGTTGATAACTACTGATGCATTTTTTGCACGCATAAAAGTATACTCCTTCGTGTAGGGATAGGTTACACATATTCTACCTTCAACACGGAAGAGTAAGCTGTTGAGTTTCAGGCTAGGACTTAGCGGTTCAGAGCAGCAATGGCTTGCAGAATACCGCCCACAACGGCCCAGATACCAATGAGGAAGGGCCATGCTCCACCATGACGCCTTCGCGCAACGGCACTTCTCACAGTGTCATACCAGCGTTTAGAACGTTTCCCGGCCATGCGCCATGCTATGAGTGGCGAGAAAATAAGTAGAATGACCTCAGTCACAAGAGGCCAGTAATTTCCTTGTTTCGCGCCCGTCCATGCCCCTGGAATAGCAACAAGACCGACGACAAAAAGTAGCGCGTTCGCGATAAGCTGCACAAGCCTTGTCCAACGCCAGCCACGACGTACTCCCTCACCAAAGATAGCCAGGAGCGCGGCGAAGGGGAGCGTAATCAATGTCCCGAGTAGTGTTCCTACAGTTGGGTTAAACTGCTTGAACATTCCAGGGCGTCCGAGCAACAGTGTTACGATTGGCATAACCAGAATTTGCGTCGCGAGACCCCAGTCAAACGCTACAGCCATACCAACCCCTTGTGGCCCAGGTTGAGTATCAACACCTATCTCATCGGTCTTCGGTTGTGTCGAGTCTACAGTTTCTTTCATACAAACAAACTCCATTTATAGATAACACACGTCCCCTGTAGGGACCGATTTATCGTGTCCTCGGGGTGGGGCGCGGAGCGGCAATGTGACGGCAATGCGACTCTGCCCCAGTGCGTTCCCCAACCCCATCCCCTGGACGCGATAAATCGGTCCCTACAGGGGACGCCTACAAGTACAGTTTAGGATAAGAGAAGGGACTGAACAATAAAGATTATTGCTCAGTCCCTTCTCTTATCTTTATTCTAATCCTTAGAAGACGAGTACTACTTCGCGGAAAGCGCGTCGTCTACCTTCCCTTGCACAAGGGCCTTCACAGCTTCGACAATGTGATGGGCACTGATACCCGCTGCTTCAAGCAATTCAGCAGGAGTACCCGATGTTGGCATTGACTGCACTGCGAGTTTGGTGATTTGAGGTAGTTGACCATCACGCTGCGCGAAGGCCTCTAGCACTGCATCACCGATACCACCTTCGGGCCAGTGATCCTCGACCGTGAGAAACTTGTTCTTGGCTTCTTCCGCCGACGCGAACAGAGTTTCTTCGTCGATAGGCTTTACAGAATAGGCATCCATGACGCGAATCAAGATGTTCTCTTCCTTCAACTGATCATATGCCTTGAGTGCCTCGTGCAGGGTGATACCAGCCGCGACGACCGTGAGTTGATCGTTCTCGGATTGGCGAACAAGCTTACTACCGCCAATAGCGAACTTCTCATCTGGACCGTAAAGTGTTGGGAGTTTTTCACGCGTGGTACGCATGTAGACAACTCCACCATGATCGGCCATTTCAGCAACAAGTTGCGCCGTCTGGTTCGGATCACTTGGATATAATACAGTACTGCCAAAGACGGCTCGCATCATCGCCAGGTCTTCGAGTGCCATCTGAGAAGGCCCATCTTCACCAATCGAGACACCTGCATGTGAACCCACGAGACGAATATTCGCACGCGATATAGCTGCCATACGAATAAAGTCATACGCCCTTGAGAAGAACGCCGCGAAGGTTGAAGCAAATGCAACCTTGTGACGTACACTCATACCAACCGCTGAAGCAACCAGTTGCTGCTCAGCAATATACTGCTCGAAGAAGCGATCTGGAAACGCCTTCGCGAATTCCTCGGCATAGGTTGAGTTACTTACTTCGCCATCGAGTCCAACAACATCAGGGTTTGCATCACCGAGTGCCTTGAGTGCATCACCATAGGCTTTACGAGTGGCAACTGCGTCTTGTCCATATTTTGGTAATTCAAGAGCCTTCTTCGTTGCCTCGGGTGCTAGTTGTCCGGCAGCGGGTTTCTGTACAGGGAAGGTCATGCTACGAGCAGGTGCATTGAGTTCTTGCAATGCTTGCTCTTCCTTGTCCTTTGGCACAGGCTTGCCATGCCAGCCTTCTTTATTTTCAAGGAAGGAGACGCCTCGCCCCTTCATAGTCTTCGCAACAATACAGGTGGGCAACCCATTGCCTTGCATAGCCTGCGTATATGCCTTGTCAATCTCTTCGTAGTTATGTCCGTCGATAATGATGGCGTTCCAACCAAAGCCACGTGCGCGAGCCGCATATGCCTCTGTATTCCAGCCAAGATCGGTCTCGCCGCGCTGTCCCAGGCGGTTCACATCAATGATAGCGATCAGGTTATCAAGCTTGTAATGTGATGCCTTGTCGAAAGCCTCCCACATGGAGCCTTCCGCCATCTCACTATCACCACACAAGACCCAGATATGGTAGGGTAGCTTGTCAAGATATTTTCCAGCTAGTGCCACACCTACACCAATTGGCAAGCCTTGTCCTAGTGAACCTGTCGCGACATCAACCCAGGGGAGCATAGGGGTAGGGTGTCCCTCGATGCGGCTACCGAATTTGCGAAGCGTCAATAGTTCTTCATCTTCAATCGCGCCCGCGGCTTTGTACATAGAATAGAGAAGCGGTGCCGCATGGCCCTTAGAAAAGATGAGGTGATCATTATTTGGATTTTGGGGTTCCGCGAAATCATACTTGAGATAACTATTCATTAGCACCGCCATCAAGTCTGCCGCCGACATCGAGGATGTTGGATGACCTGAACCGGCTGCCGTTGTGGAACGAATGCTATCTACACGCAACTGTTGCGCGAGATTCGTCCATTGCTGAACCTGTGGTTCTGTTTGTGTTGTTGTCATTGCAATACACTCCTATCTGAAAGAGCTTTTTCGTGTTCTCATACGAGTTCATTACCATTGTAAAACGTGAGGTTACTGAATGGCAAGCTGATGGGTGTGTTTCTATACAATTTCTTACGTTGGAGTGCGTGCGTTACGGCAACGTTCAGAGCAGTAACGCACTTCGTCCCAATTACGCTCCCAGCGTTTGCGCCACTCAAACGGTCTTCCACATACGACACATATTTTTGTAGGTAGTTCGCCCTTTTTTCTATGCACAGCAGGTTTCTTTGTATTTTTCACTCTGTACCCATTTTCTTAGACTGACCCATCATGATATTATATAAATGAGTAGTACACATACACTCTCTGACGCTCTATTTGCAACAAAGAGGTACAACGGAACATATGGAACAGCGTTACACGCAAGGGATAAGAGCTACGCTCATCACCGCTTCAATTTTACTGTTTATTGCTCTTGTGATTGGTTTTGTATGGAGTTGGGTCATAGCCTTAACGTTCATTATCGGAAGCACATTTTTTGCTCTGTGCTGTTTTCTTTCCTATTACTTTCGGACTGCATTTTCCTTCAATAGCATAGCTGATACAAACACAAGTATTACTGTTGCCTTTATCACAAACAGCATTCCCAAACGCGATCTGCCGCCACGTCCAGGCTCGGAATTAGAGCACTTCAAGCCCTTCACATTCAAACAAGACAAAGAAAAAGAGCTAGAGGATATGCGAGTGCGAGCTTTATTGCGACAGGTTTTTCCTGACGAAGAGGCTTCATAGTATATGCCCTCTTCTCACTGTGGCACGTGAAAAATTCAATCAGCTTAATCGGAAGCAAGAGGAAGTTGAATATAAAAAGTTGAACCTTGTCCCTCAATGCTTTCAACCCACACATGCCCCTCATGATGGTTTACAATTTCTTTGACGAGGTAAAGTCCTATCCCTAATCCGTTTATGGAAGGATCAAGCGATCCGACACGATGAAAACGTTGGAATATGCGTGGAAGCTCTGAGGCTGGGATACCTATCCCCCTGTCCTTCATCCAGACAAGAACTTCTTTAGGCGCATAAGACTTGCTTGTTGCTCGAAGCCCGACTTCGATCACACTACCAACTGGGCTATATTTAATAGCATTGCTCATAACATTACTAAAAACCTGTACCATACGTTTCTCATCCAGGTTGCTTACAAAAGTCTGAGATGTCTCAAGTTCCTCTATCTTGAGCTGAATATGATGATCGTTGTTTGTCATAACAAAACTCTCTACAACATCAGAAAGTATTTTAAACACGTTCTGGGGAGTGCGATTCATCGTGAAGCGAGCCTGTTCGATACGTGTAAGATCAAGCATCTCCTCTATAAGCGTTGTAAGATGATGACTCTGTTTTATAATCTGTTGAAGAGCACGTTTCCTACGGGCGGTCGCTGAAGCATGTACTTGAGCATCATCGGTTTGAAGCAGTTCTGCAAATCCCTGGATCGCTGTAATAGGGGAGCGTAATTCATGGCTTGCCATCGCAATAAATTCATTTTTAAGTTGCTCAAGTTCTTTTTGAGCACTAATATCCTGAAATACAAGTACAGCACCAGTCAATACGTCTTTCTCTGAGAAGAGCGGTGCACTTGAACAAAGTGTGATGACAGAGCTTCCGTCAGGCCTTTTCACAAGTGTTTCCTGCGTTTTTACAGTCTCTTCAGAGAGCGCACGAATAACCACAAAGTTCCAGGGTACCATCGTTTGACCCGCTGAATCGATGTCTGTTGGCATTTGTAGATGTCTGTCCAATGGAGTTCCAACAAGATGTTCAAGAGAAATACCTAAGAGTTGCTCTGCCGCCGGATTTGCATAGCTGACAGAACCACTTGCGACTTCAGTAATCAAGATGCCTTCTGGCAATTGGTCAAGAATAATACGCAACCGAGTGCGTTCATTTTCGACAATCAAATGGAGGCGAGCATGGGCAAGCGCAGAAGCAATGTGTACGCCACATTTTATAATCGCTCGCGTCTCGGAATCATACACAGAAATGTCTTTTGAAAAGGCAACCGTCAAGGTCCCTTCGAACTGATCTCCAAACCAGAGAGGTACGGTCATGTATCCTCGGACAGCATCCATTATCAGCGGATCGTCCGTGGCTATTATTCCTGATGCGAGTGCGTCAGGTACATTCTCAATGAATAGAGGTTCGCGATGAAGATGTGCTTGAGCAATAAATACTTGCTTGTCATAAGGGATATATGACGAGTTGAAGGTATGTTCACTTTCTAGCGGCACGCGAAAACTGAGTAAGTGAAGTGCTTGCTGAATAGCATCAGCAGTGTGAAGACACGAGCTAAGAGGATGAAAATGAGTGTCAAGAGCTTCAAGAGTCGTATTGCCAATTTGTTCAGCGTTCAAAGAAGTATGTACGCTGTTTATTACGCTGTTAATAAGCTCTAATAAATGCATATCAGCTTCGATATTGGTAAGCGGAGATTTCGTGCCTGAGTCCATGAACAAAGAATATCTTTCTACGTTTTAGCAATAAAAACATTTAATATATTTTGAGAGTGTATAAAATATGATAGAGGATGTCAAGGATACAAAGGACTTGCTCTAAATAATGCTTTTCTGTATACTGTGGGCTATAGAAGCAAATACAAGTAAGAAGATATATGATATGTTTCGCTTGTAACGTTTCTCTGCATGAGAACAAAAGTGTACGTGTAAGGAGTCAGTTCTATGTCAATTGATCATAACCATGATGAGACTGCTTATGTGATGGATGCAGAAAATGCAGCAGAAATGGCCCGTTTGATACGTCAAGATCGCCTCCTTACGAAAGGGATGGGTGGCCTCTTACCTGAAAACTTTAACCTTTCCTCAATTCATGATATCCTTGATATTGCCTGTGGTCCAGGTGGATGGGCTATCTCCGTAGCATCTACATATCCTGAATCGCACGTAACAGGTATAGATATCAGTCAAATCATGATTGACTATGCCCACTCACAGGTAGTGGAACAGGGGATAAACAACGCAGTATTCCTGACTGGAAATGTGCGTGAAAAGCTACCTTTCCCCGATAGCTCATTCGATCTGGTCAATGGACGCTTCATATTTGCCTTCATGAGTCCCTCGGCATGGCCGGAACTACTTCAGGAATGTGCACGAATTACAAGACCGGGTGGCATATTTCTCATCACAGAAACGGAAGGTCTTCTTACCAATAGCCTTGCCACCGAAAAACTCTCCGCAATGGCGACCGAGGCAATGAAACGAACTGGCCAAAGTCTCTCACCCGATGGAAGACACATTGGTATTACTCCAATATTGGGAAAGTTTTTACGTGACGCAGGCTACACGGATATACATCACAAAGCACACGTGATTGACTGTTCTGCTGGCACAGAAGCGTATCAAGATGTATATCACGATTGCATGGTCGGTTACAAACAGATGCAACCCTTTCTGATCAAAACCGGAGTTACAGCGCAGGACGAAGTTGAAGGGATATACCAACGTATGCTTGAAGAACAGCAATTACCTGACTTCTGCGAGGTCTGGTTCTATCTTAGTGTTTGGGGTCAGAAGCCATAGCACTGTTTGTTCTTATGCATTTTTCTTTCAAATGCTTCTCGCTCGCGTCATACAGTAGCGTGAGCGGGACTTTCTTAATTTGCAGGTTTCATCTAAACGATGTTACGTTCGTGGCTTTGCTGGTTGGTTGCGAAGCGTGTAATGCGTAAGGCATCAATGTTTATCGACCTTGCCTTCCCGAACATAACCTCTTCTGCCATCAGTCGCCCAACGGCTGGTGCCTGTTGCACTCCATGACCGGAAAAGCCAACAACATTGAGCCAGTTTTCTACTCCTGGCATTCGGCCAAGAATTGGGTTATGGTCGGGCGTCACTTCATAATAACCCCACCAGCAGGCGTTCTGATCCAATTGTGTTTCCGCCAACCACGGGAAACGCTCAATTCCTACGCTAATTGTTGGCTCAAACCAGTCCCAATCCATGCCTTCCGTAAATCCCGCGGGTTCGTCTGGATTTGAACGACCAAAAAGGATACGCTGGCCTTCACTGCGTAGATAGAAACCGCTTGTCAGGTCAATGGTCAGAGGGTAGGCATGCGACCAGGAAGTGGGAGCCGTCATATAGACCATGCGTCTCATCGGCTGAACGGGTATAGGCATCGTCAATCCAGCACGTTTTGCGATTTCGTTAGCCCAGGCACCCGATGCATTTACAAGATATGCGGCTTCGAATACGCCCTTCGGTGTCTCCACCCTCCACACCTTATCGACCCACTTGGCACTGATAAGAGGTGTATTCATATGAAGGATCGCACCCCTTTCCTTCGCTAGTCTCAGGTAGGTAAACGTGACAAGGTGAGGGTCCACAATACCATCGATTGGTCCATAGGTAACGCCAGCAATACCTGTGTCATCAAATGGAATAATGTGTCTGAGCCGCCTCAAGCCTGAGCGAATTTACAGGAACACCCAAACGGTCCTGTAAACTGGCACTCATCAAATGATCGCTCCAGCGTTCGGGTGGAACCAGGAAAAGGTAGCCGATGGGACGGTAGCCCGAGTCCTCCCCATATAATTCTTGAAAATACTGATATTCCTGGATGCTCTCCCACGAGAGACGAATGTTGACCTCTTCAGTATATTGGACACGCACACCGGCAGCACTTTTTCCTGTTGATCCCATAGCAGGAGCGGCCAGTGCCTCTAACACCGTCACTTTGACACCTTGCTCGCTAAGAAAGGCTGCGCAGGAGGCCCCTATAATGCCTGCGCCAATGATTAACACATCAGTCTTCTTGCTCTCTGACATACTTGATGGCTCCCCAGGTAGACGCTCGGATACTTCTTAAAGACATGCTAGTTGAATATCAAAAACGGTGACAATGTAGTAGCTTTTTATAATGCTACCACATTGTCACCGATGCATTTTGCTTTTTCTATTTAGGAACTTCAATCATACACTGCTTGGTATGTCAGCATCCTGAAGTACATAGATTACATGATCGATAAAATCGTTTGTACGGGTAAAAGGCACTACACTTTGTTGAGGATTTACGGGCTGGACAGTAAAGGCAAGCGTTGCCGCGAGGGTGCTAATTGCATACTCGACTGGGACAACAATCCGCGTGCTATCAACAGTATGATCTGCGCCTACAGTGAAAGACGGAACAACAACGTTTGGCAAATCAGTAAAACTCACTTGTATCGTGATACTGCTGATACCTCTCGCCGAGAAATTCACGCCACTTGCGTTCACACCAAGTTCATACTGTACAGATTGCACATTTTGCGTCAGAAAAGTGAGATACCGACCAAGTGCTTGTTTTGTAAGAGGCTGCTCAAGTGAAAGCGTATGATCGATAAGCACCTGGAAATCAGGATTTGTATGTTGAGGAGGCAGCGGTAACGATGTTGAATTCTGACTGGCAAGTACGATTTGAGATGATGTAGTCGCAAGATGGCTGTCCGAGTAAAACGCATAGCGGGTGAGGAGCAAATCTAATGGAGAGTGATTTATGAGCGTGAGTAATTGTTGCGTATCGTCAATTGAGAACGCAAGATCGTCCGTTCCACTTGTAACACTAAAATTGAGAATAACACTCACCTCAATAGGTGTTATGTAGTAATCATCGAGCTTAATTCCTATACTCCCAAAGAGATTCGGTCCAACACTCGAACTAAGTTGCTTAATAAAAAGATTAGCATTTGCAACTGCGGGACCGTTCTCCAGGCTATCTCGAATTTCAACCGCTAACGAGAAGCTGTGTGGTAACGCACCATTAGTATACGTATAGGAGCTTTTAAAAGGTGTGGAAAGCGTTGGCGTAACACGACTGTCTATCAGGGAAGGCAGGAGTATAGTACAGTCCTTCAAACCAGGATAAGCACCAATGTCTAGTGAAAGCTGCATAAGATCAACAGGGCTGATGACAGGCCCAAGTGAGAAAGCAAATTGAAACTTACTGCTACTTGTTTCAACAGGAGAACTATCGACTAGTGCCTGGCAGACCGCTGCGCATCCAGAGCTTCCCCGTGTTATACCATAACGTGCGGGAATGGCGATAATCGTACGGCTCAGCACACCTAGATAGAGCCGACTGAACGAGGGATACTTTGCTGAGATATCACCAAACACGAGAAACTCTGTAAATTCCGACTGTTGCACGTCATAATTCTTGAGATCGTTCGCACTCAAGATTGGACGTACAGCAGCACCATCGGCAACTGTGAACTTCTGCTTATAGGTCACACCAACATATTTTTGGACGAGTGTAACAGTGATACCGAAACTTGCTGTGGTTTGCGTATATGTGGGGATAAAAGAGATAGGGCCAATCCCTCCTATTGGCCTCGGAAATGGCCGTATCATTTCAGTGCCGTTTCTCTCTATCGGTGTCAGCGCGACATTTGTAGGAAGAACATACTCAACCGCTGCTGGCTCCACAACATCTTTGAGAAGCGCAGGCTGGAAAGCACGTTCAACAGGTAACGAGTTTGTAAGAGCCTCAGTTTGCAACTGTGTTGCTTGAATGCTCAAAGCAGCAGTATTAATCTCTGGAGAAAATCGCGGATGTGGGTCTACTGGATGCAATTGTGGGTCTACTAGTTCTACTGGATGCAATTGTGGGTCTACTGTACCCCTAAGATGCGGAGGTAATTCCCATGGTTCTATAGGCTCTTCAGGCACTTGTGGAATTACTCGGTGCCAGGTGAGCTGCCATATGGCGAAGGACGCGGATAGCGTCACTTGAGCACCACCATCTTGTGCCAGATTCTCATAAGCCACGATCACACCAACACCGAGTATGCTGTCAAAGGTCAGTTGAAGAGAACCATCCGCTTGCGTACTCACAGTACCAGCGTAGGTATTATTCTGGTTTCCACCGTTCGCATCTTTGAATGTTGTACTTAATGTTCCTGCGAGTTGGGCAAGTGGAATTTCACGAAAGGTTGCGGTTGGATTTTGCGTTTGTGAAAGTAGTACATCGGGTGGAACTACTTTTTTAATACTCAAGGTAATTGATGCTCGATTAAATGGATTACCTGATACATCTACACCTGTTTGTGTAGCCGCGAAACTGAACGCTGTATCTGGCTCGTCAGCAAGACCGAAAGACGGGAGATACCAGAAGAGGGCAGTATCAAAACGATCTTTAAAGACATTACCTACCCGTGTATTGTTAAGAGGAAGACTCAGTGATTGGTCGGATGCCTGACTCACATGGAACTCGCCCAAAGCAGTGGGCGAGATCCGTGTGAGTGCAGTCAACGTGCGACCTGTTTCTCCGGTTAAGAAGTTTTCATGTATGTCGCCTGCGTTCATGACACTCCACCTCCTTATGAAGGTATATAGTTCTTGATATAGTTGTTAATAGTCACAACCTGATCGGGAGAAGGTGTGGGCATTACCAACTTGAGAGGATTGATATATTTTATCCGACCTGTTGGCAATGCAATAACCGTTGGTTGAGTATTCTGATATTGAACGGGTGTATCGGTAAAGTTTGGGCCGGTAACCTCAACTTGGAGTTGATATTGAAATGAGGTTTGATCCAGGTACTTGTCAGAAAAGATTTCCCAGAGGATATTTTTCTGATTCGCCTTGGTGATTGTGATTGTATCCTGCCGAGAACCGAGCATACAGGTAAGTGTGAGCGTGATATTGTCTTTTGGCAGAACACGATCAAGCATAAATTTGACGAAAACATACCCGATCTCATCGCGTGTAATGACAGGCGCATGAATTTTCGTGATTTCCTCTTTCACAAACGTGGTGCCGCCACTTGCAAGCTCGACTCGTGGATCGGAGCCGTTAAACACGATTGTTTTTCGTATTTTTACTTGATCGGAGTCCCACTGCGCAACCTGCTGATCAAGGCGTAAGAACGCGATATTGATGATGTCACGTGGGTTCGTTGCCTGCCAAACCGCTAATTCGCCCGCGCTACTCGCATTAAGTTGCGCGATAGTATAATGGAAGCCAGACGCCTGTGTCTGTAAGTTTGGTTGATTGTTCGCATTAAGTGGAGTGCTATAATCAGGATAACTCACCTCAACCTGAGCAGAGACGATAGGGTCAGAAAGGTCTGTGCCATCACTCAGCTTCTCGGACCAGTTAAGATTGTTCGTTGCTGCAACTTGTATCTTCTTGAAGTATTCGCCGATATCTACGATCGCAAGGTACTTGCTCAGGTTGGCCTTTATTGCTGGCTCAAGATCGCTAAGATCACCAGAAACAGTGTCATAGACTGAAATGGTGGTGTCAATCCTGAGATCGGTCTCCATGTGAACGCCACGGTGCTGGTAGCTAGCTTTCATCGACACCTGGGCACTTCCAAAGAGACTACTAAAGAAGCTTTGGTCTGCCGTTGCTGGCGAGTCGGGGGTAGGAGTCCAATCGAAAATTTCCTTTTTCACAAGATCAAGCGCACTCTTACGCATATCCTCGACCTGCTGCTCAATCATTTTCTTCAAGTCGTCAGGGATTTCAGCACCATTCATACGCATAATTGTCTTGATAGCACCACTTGTAACGCAATTTTGGTAGTTGTCGGATAACGATGCGCTAGAGAAGCCTGCGAAACCCACTGAGGCCGCCACTGAGAACTGCTCGAACACTTTATCAACATCGACAATCACATGGATGTCGCATGCATTGATGTAAAACAGTTGTTTAAGATTGTAGTGAACGGTAAATGGCGACACGCCATCTTTCAGACTACCTACAACGGCCCCGGCTGCAAGCTGATTACATGTGACCAGATAGGCACTGATACCGCTGGCTTCAATGCTGCCTTTGCCTGCTCCCTGTGCATCTATGTAAAACGGTGTATTTGCGTTGCCAGCAGCCTGTAACTTGGGGACCTCGATGGTAACGTTGTTTTCAAGAATCGGCACAATACCAAGTAATGGATCGGGATTGCTAGGTTCAAAGTTGAATAGATGCATAATGCGTGCGAAGCCTGAAGTTGTTGCGTTATAGTCTTTGTTTTTCAGCTTCGCAATAGCATTTGCTATTACGCTATCTGGAATCGCAAACGTTGTCGAGAACGTGCAGAAACCACCACCTGCCTCAATATCTCCCCCTGTTGTTGGCATACCCTGAATACCGACAGTAGTTTCTGATGTCATCAGCCCTTTAAAAACTGTCATACCAAAATCAAAATCTGCGGGTGAGTCTTGCTTCTTCGCCAGGTATACACGTTGAGGCATGAAGTAGTATTGCGTTGGAATGTTATTTGCCTTCAACAATTCGTTGTTCACATCTGGATAGACTTCAAGGTGATACTGTTTGTTCGTTTCGTCATTTACGACAATCGTAATAAAATCGGGCCCAAATACTGGTCCTAAAGCGGACAGGGCTTCATCTGCCATTAAATTGTCTCCTTATGCTAGTAAGTTATTTTCTAAGGACATACAGTATTGATAATGACCGTTTGTCCTAATCAACAATCTCCAATTATACGCTTTACGTAGTAATAGTAGAGCTAAAACCTTGTCTGTCATTTGCTTGGAACTACATCAGCTTCTATAATCATATACGATCACAGTTGTGTTTTTTGGAGGCAGAAAAAAACAGAGAGAATTCTTGTAGAAGACAAAAAATGTGATATATTGACGCGCCACACAAAGCGAAATACAATAGAGTAAGTATCAATACTCTTTCTTCCAACGTGCTGGTATGGTTAAACGGAGTCAAAAAGATGGAGCCTCGTCCTATGTCAGAAACTGCATTCTATCGAAACATCCTTGTGCAGAGACGGAAGGCGCAACGCCAGCGAAGTACGCTAGTCATGGTTGTCTGTGGAACGCTACAAATGCTCTGGTTATTTCTCGGTGGCTTGCTTCCAATACGCAACATTCTTTCTTTGACCACGTTTCTGATGCTTTCCCCATTTGTCTTTGGACTCCTGACTGGCATATTCGCTATCTTTGGCTTTCGCAGCTACCGACGCGCTCACGCATCAATCACAGACAACGATGTTTCGCATTTGCGTCAAATAGAACGAATGCGTTTATTTCGACAAGCACAAGGAATACTGCCAGATGCCTATAGGCCGTGGCGCATCGCGCTTGACGTACTTGTAGGTCTGCTCTTTGCCGCTAGCGGCATCACCTGCCTCCTGTTATCGATCCCAGACAATGGGCTGCTCAAGTATGTCTATGCCTTTAGCTTGCATGGTACAGCCTTGTATTTGCTCTATGCAGCACTCTATACAAAACCCAAACGTGCAAAGGACATTCCAGCCGAAAGTGCACGCGAACTGAAGAGTTGGCTCGCACATGGGGAAGAAATGGCTGAGACGGACACACAAGATATACATGAAACAATGTGAGTGGTATATCCTGTAATTCGTATGGACCGATTATGCAGTTTTACAAATTAACAGGGATACGCCGATGTAGGGGCCATACTTCATTACGCCCTGGTGCCGCATCACAGGCCGGACCAGGGCGTAATGAGTTATGGCCCCTACATCCATGATTATTTTGTAAAACAGCATTATCGCGTCCATGGGGCGGGGTTGGGGGAACGCGCTGGCAAGAAGCGCATTGTCGCCAGGTTGCCCCTCCCCACCCCGAGGACGCGATAAATCGGTCCCTACAGGCCAAGCAATAACCAGGAGAAAAGGGCTGCGAACGGCATCCACACCCCAACGATAAGCCCAATCAAAGCCACGTGAGACCACGCCCGACGCTCGATACGGTCATATAGAAGAGGTAGAGCGGCAACAATCAAGCCTTCGAAAAGCAACACATAGAGGGGCGTATGCCCTAGCATCAAGTGGGTTGGTTTGTACTGCCACCACCCACCATAAAATGCCATTTCCTCATAAAGAGGTATTTGCACTGCTCCTAAAAAGCCTGCTATCAGGGTCGCCTTACGCAAGCCAAGTATAGCTCGTAGCCGCCATGCAACATAACCAAGATGTGTCAAAATGACCATCCAGGAAAGTGGCATATATAAAGGTGAGGTCCAGAGCGTAGGTTCGCCCATTGGATAGATGAGCGAATGCGCCACAGACTGGCCCGAGGCATCGGTAAATAATTCGCAGATGCCAGCAATAAAACCTGCAAGCAACAGTCTTCCCATCAATGGACGTATACGCTGCAAGAATAAAAGCGCGAGCAGATACAACGAAAGTATAACTTCGATGTACCCTATAGAGAGCCAATGGGTTGTGATATTGAGAAATGACAGGGCAAGGTCCGCTACAATACCAATGCCTATAGCGAGATCAAACCACGTGAGTGTACGAGCTGACGCCTGCTCCGCCAGATATTTTTCGCTGTTCGTCGTCGCAAAGGATGAAGGTGCGAAGCGTTTCAATGTGCCTAGATATAACATTGTTATTTCCATCTGTATAGTTTATAAAATATCTATTTCTATAGTAGATTGTGTACTTGCATGTTTTGGGTAGCATCTTCTTGAGGAACTGGTTTAAACGCAACAACACGCGTTGGCTGTATGATCAAAATATGAAAAATCGCGCCCATATGTTCGGGCGTATAGGGCATGTCGTGCTCCAGCCACCACTGGATCAAGGAAATGGAAGAGTCGATGAGGTGATGGGCAGCAATCTCGGCAGGAACTATGCTCCCTTCAAGCGGCTCGTTCTCGTCAAGAACATCCTGTGACGTAATTTCGATGATGTGCTGTACCAGCGAAGAAGTGCCACGGCTGCGTAACAGGACATGAATGATTTTCGCATGTTCCTGCACATAACGAAACAGTGGTACGCCAACGGCCTCTACATCTACCTTTGGTGAGCCAGGCAGGAGGCTTTTCAAATCCTCCAGAACCACGTCCGACACGTCGCGTAAAAGAGCGTCTTTGCTTTGATAATGCCGAAAAAAGGTGGCATACCCTACATTGGCATATTCCGTAATGTCGCGAATTGTTACAGCCTCATACCCATTCTTCAATGTAAGAGCAATCAGTGCCTTCGCCAGTAATTGCTGTGTACGCTTGAAACGCCTATCATGACTCTCCATAATCTGTCCCTCGCCAAATACAAGTGCATTCAATGTCTGTATCTATTATCTTAACATGACTGCACAAAAAAGGTTGCTATGTTGTAACAACCTTTTTGCGTACCTATCCGGTAAACAAACGCACTGTTAGAACTCCACGAATCGAGCAACACCATGTACATGTTGGACTGAGTAGAGTTCTTGTGCTCCTGCGTGAGGGAGAACGCCAAAGAGATGCCGGGTGAGAACGGCTATTGTGCTGAAATTTTGCTGTCCACTTCCTGCAAGATTAATATGTGGGAGCAGCAACGTCAGCGAACTATAGCCAGTATCCACAGTTTTGAAGGTTGACACAGTGACGAGTGTGCCAAGTTCACTGTTTTCCACGCGAATATCCTGAGCTTGAAAGGTAAGAACATTTGTATGCGTGTGATAGTTGAGTTGTGCTTGCCCACTAACGCTCGTAGACGCATACGTTACTTGCATCTCACCGTTCGAGAGTTCAAAAAGATTTGGCCCTGCCTGTTGTTGGGTAGATGATTGTGATGCTTGTTGCTGTGACACGACTTAATTCTCCTTCCTGAAACCAGGTAAAATTATGTTGGAAATCCTTTCTTTTTGTGGACGCGAAGGATTTCCATTTTTCGCATATGACTTTTCATTATGAAGAAATGTATAGCTTGCCATAAACCTCTTCATGGGCTACACTAAAAAGCCAGAGAAGCATCTAATCTACTTTATAGCAAGGGATGGGGATACAAGGGATAATGCAGTTAACGACAACACACAAAAAAGCCCTCGACCACTACTACAAGGAGCTTGCCGCGTATCACGAGAAGAAGGTGACACACGAAACCGCCGTCAGGAGCGCGTTTCAAGACCTGCTGAAAGCCTTCGCGCAAACGGCGAACTGGATGCTCATTCCAGAGCAGACGCTGGCGAATGGCAAACGGCCCGATGGCACCTTGCGCGATAGCTTTAATTTGCCGCGTGGCTACTGGGAAGCCAAAGATACTAAAGACGATTTGAAGCACGAGATACGCAAGAAAATCAGTGCGGGCTATCCCATCAGCAATACCATCTTCGAGGACACACGTCGCGCTGTGTTGTACCAGAATAGCAAACCTATTCTCGACGCCGATCTGACACAACAAAAAGACCTGACGGAGGTTTTAGATCGCTTCTTCCACTATGCCGAACCCGACATCGAGACGTTTGAACACGCGGTCCAGGACTTCAAAGAGAGCATTCCCGACCTCGCGCAGGGCCTTCTGCAGCGCATCAAAGAGGAACATGCCAAAAACAAACCCTTCGTCGCGGCCTTCAGCACGTTTCTTGAGTTGTGTCGCTCCTCGCTTGACCCGAATATGAGTAGCGCGACCGTTGATGAGATGTTGGTGCAACACCTCTTAACCGAACGCCTCTTCCGTACCGTGTTCAACAATCCTGACTTCACGCGGCGCAATGTGATCGCGGCAGAGATCGAGAAGGTCATCGAGACGCTCACCAGCCGCTCGTTTGATCGTAACGAGTTCGCGCGGCGACTCGACCGTTTCTATCTCGCGATAGAGAATGCCGCGAAAAACCTGGATGACTGGACGGAGAAGCAGCATTTCCTCAACACCGTCTATGAACGCTTCTTCCAGGGCTTCTCGGTCAAGCAGGCCGACACACACTGGCGTCGTCTACACGCCACAAGAGATAGTCGAGTTCATGTGTGCAAGCGTCGATGTCATCCTACAACGGGAGTTTAACTCGTCGTTATCAGAGCCAGGAGTCCAGATACTTGATCCTGCCACAGGCACAGGTAATTTCATCGTCAACCTGATTAAGAACCACATCAACGGTGGCGACCTGCAATGGAAATACGGAAACGGTTTATTTTGCAACGAAATCATGTTGTTGCCCTACTACATCGCCTCACTCAACATCGAGCACGCCTACTTCGAGCGTACAGGGACCTACACCCCCTTTGAAGGCATCTCCTTCGCTGACACCCTCAACCTTGAAGGCCAGCAAATGGAACTTTTTAGCGAACGCAACACTGAACGCATCCAACGACAACGGGAAGCACAAATCATGGTCGTGATAGGGAATCCGCCGTACAACGTTGGACAGAAGAATGAGAATGACAATAATAAGAACCGAAAATATGCGGTAATTGATAAACGTGTTAGCCAGACATATGCGAAGGATTCACAGGCTAGTAATAAAAATGCTTTAGGCGATGTCTACGTGAAGTTCTTTCGTTGGGCAGTAGATCGCTTACAAGGACATGATGGCATAATATGTCTTGTCACCAATAACTCTTTTATAGATCAAATCGCGTTTGACGGTATGAGAAAGCATCTCTCCAAAGACTTCAACCAAATTTATCACTTAGATTTACACGGAAACGTCCGCAAAAATACGAAGCTCTCCGGTACAACCCATAATGTTTTTGGGATACAGTTAGGAGTGGGCATAACTGTAGCAGTAAGAGCCTCGCAAAATCAAGAGCGGGTTATACGATATTATCGAGTCCCTGAGTTTTGGCGTAGAGGCGGAAAAGTTAGCTTTCTTACAGCAAAAAGAAAGCCTTATAGGGATTGAGTGGCTCGAATTACAGCCAGATGCTAGAAACAATTGGCTTACAGAAGGTATAAAAGTTGATTTTGCAACATTTATGCCTATGGGAACAAAAGAGACAAAATCAGACCGATTGATTGATACAACAACTATTTTCAAAAACTATGGACGTGGTGTTGCAACTTGCCGAGATGACTGGGCTTATGATTTCAATGCTACAGCCCTTTCAACAAAAATTAGACACTTTATAGATATTTATAACAGTGAGGTTGATCGTTGGAAAAGGCGCGGAAGTAGTACGAGTACACCCGATAGTTTTGTAACTTATGATGATAAAATTATTAAGTGGAGTCGTGATTTAAAGCTAGACTTAAAGCGTGAACACTACGCAGAGTTTGCAGAAAGAAAAATACGTACTTCAGTTTATCGTCCATTCTGTAAACGTTTTTTGTTTTTTGATCGCATTCTCAACGAAGAGGTCTATCAATTCCCTCAAATCTTTCCTACAAGAAATACAGAAACTGAAAATATCGTCATATCTATAAGCGGATGTTGGTAGCAGTAAGCCTTTCCACTGTCTAGCAAGCGATATTATTCCGTGCCTAGATATGTTAGAGAAAACACAATGCTTCCCTTACTACACATACTCCGAGGATGGCTCGAACAGGCGTGAGAACATTACTGATTGGGCACTGGCACAATTTCGGGAGACAATATAGCGATGCTATAACGAAATGGGATATTTTTCATTATGTCTATGCAATGCTGCATCATCCGATGTACTGCGACGCTTTATGCAGAGAATTTGAAGCGCGACCTGCCACGCATCCCACTTCTATCACAACAAGAGGCGTTCGCGTCCTGTGTACGCATCGGCAAAGCTCTGATGGAGCTACATTTGAACTATGAAACCATGAAGGAATATCGTCTCAAGTGGGTTGAGAATAAAGATGTGCCGATCAGTTGGCGTGTTGAGAAGATGAAGCTTATCAACAGAGAAGGACTCTCTCAGAGTCAACGAGTGGCTGACGCTGACAGGAATACCGCAAGAGTGCTTTCAATATAGACTCGGCAATCGCTCAGCCCTTGAATGGGTCATTGACCAGTATCAAGTGAGTACCGATGCTCGTAGCGGGATTGTGAGCGACCCCAACCGAGAGGACGATGAGCAGTATATTGTACGGCTGATAGGGAAAGTGGTGACGGTAAGTGTCGAGACGGTGAAGCTGGTGGAGGAGTTGGCGCAAGCGGTGAAGCAAGAGGATTGGATGAAGGAGGAAATAGGGTAGTCTCAATGCGGTTGGGTGCCTCGATCATGGGAATAATGATCGAGGCACCCGTGGCGGAGGCGACTAGGACTGAACCACCTGCCACAGGTTGCCATCGGGATCATGGAGGTCAAACCACTTGACGCCAGAGCCAGGGCCATACAGGTCATCCTTCACTTCGTTGACCTTGACGCCCTTTGCTTTGAGATCGTTGTGTGCCACTTCAATATTTGAAGTCGCGAGGTAGAGCCTCATCGTGCCAGGTCGCATATTCCCATGCATCGTCGAGAGAGTCAGAGTGGCGCCTCCTCCTGGGAGCGAAAGCGTGACCCAGTGCTGATCGCCCTGCCCGTAGTCTGTGGTGACAGACAACCCAATTGCTCCGCGTAGAACGCTTTGGCCTTCGCCATATCGGTGACTGCCATCATCACCATCAGAAGTTTTTCATCAGCCATTGTCATAACCTACCTTTCATATGTCGTAAAACAGCGTGTTGGGTGTCCTGCTCGCGCTTTTCCGCAATCGGCCCTTTGAGCCAGCCGCCAGTGGAGTTTTCGCGCGTCACTCCTCTGACGAAACATCGCGCATAAATGTGACCGCTGGACGCGTAGGGGGTTCGTTTCCCAGTCACATCGACTGGATTTCCCACGTCACTACAATGACGGAATACAGCGAAAGAATGTGACCAATGGACGTACGTTGAGTCTCGCTCGTCACTTCAATGAGAGAAGAAAATGAGGGAAGAGAACTGATGAACAAACACGAATGGCTGGCGGAACAATTCGAGGCCAACCGGACCCACCTGCAAGCGGTGGCCTACCGGATGCTCGGCTCGCTCTCGGAGGCAGACGACGCAGTACAGGAGTCGTGGCTTCGCCTCAGCCGCTCCGAGACAAGTAACATTGAAAACCTCGGAGGGTGGCTGACCACGGTGGTCGCGCGAATTAGCCTCGACATGCTGCGTTCGAGAACCTCACGGCGCGAGGAATCGCTGGATGCGGCTGTGTCCGAGTCCATCGAGAGCCACGAGGAGGGGAGCGACCCAGAGCAGGAAGTGCTGCTGGCCGACTCGGTCGGGCTTGCGCTACTGGTCGTTCTCGACACCCTCCCTCCCGCCGAGCGGCTCGCCTTCGTGCTGCACGACATCTTCGCGGTACCTTTCGACGAGATTGCGCCGCTCGTGGAGCGTTCGGAGACGGCAGCAAGGCAGCTCGCGAGTCGCGCTCGCCGCCGTGTGCGGGGAGTGGAAACGGCGAAGCCTGCCGACCTCGAACGCCAGCGAGCAGTGGTCGATGCCTTCCTTGCCGCCGCGCGTACTGGAAACTTTGAGGCATTGCTCACGATGCTCGACCCGGAGGTTGTGTTCCGACACGACCTAGCAGCCATACCTGCGGGCGCGACACCAGAGGTCCACGGCGCGACTTCCGTGGCCAAGCAGTTCTCAGGACGTGCTCAAGGCGCACGAACGGGTCTCGTGGATGGAGCGGTGGCAGCTATTGTGGCGTCGCGTAGACAGTTGTTCCTCGTCCTCAATTTCACGATCAGGAACGACAAGATTGTCGATATCCAGACGATCGCCGAACCTGCACGTCTGCGTCAGTTGCACTTTGCAATCCTCGACAACTGACCAAACGCCGCCAGTCAAACGCCACCGAACAGGTACACGCCCAAGGCAAACAGGGAGACCGCAAGGGTCTCCCTGCGCCTTCACTCAAAATTCCTCTGCATACGCTTCTTTTCTTCCCCAATGCTGGTAAGAGACAAGCAAAAAATAACAAGATATGATATACTATGTATCAAAACTATGTTTTTGTCTCCTTGGAAAGAAGACCTAACAACTGAAAGAAGTGAAACATATGGAATCCATGAAAGAACAGCCTGTACCACAAACGACGGCATCAACGATAGAGACAACTCCTTCAGCTAGCTCCTGCCCGATAGATCATAGTGCGTTTTCGTGGCAAAAAACTGTGCCTACGGCTCCCTCCACTGGTCCGGCAATCGAGCAGGACGCGGAAGGGCTATGGCATGTACGCAGTTTCGAGGCGGCACGAGCCGTCCTACGTAGTGCTGACACAAAACAGGCAGGGTTCAATGCAGACCTGATCGCACAAATTCCGCAGATGATGAATCAGCCTATTTTGTATCAAGATGGCAAGGTTCATCAACAGCAGAGAAAGTTGACCGCGCGTTTTTTCACGCCGAAAACGGTAAGTGACAATTATCGTCAAGTCATGGAGCAGCTCTCTAACCAGCTTATCAAGCGGCTACAGCGAAGAAAGCAGGTCGATCTCAGTCAGTTGAGCATCACGATGGCGGTCCGTGTGGCGGCGCAAGTAGTTGGCTTGACCAATAGTTATCCCGGAATGCCAAAGAGACTCGAGGCATTCTTTTCCGGGAATTTGACGGATGTAAGTTTGACGCCCCGTGGCATTGTTAACTTAATTAAAACGCAATCACGCACATTTGCATTCTATAGCATGGATGTTTTACCTGCTATTCGCGCAAGTAAACGCAAGCCACAAAGCGATGTCATTTCGCACCTGCTCACTCAGAACTACAGTAACGCCGAGATACTTACAGAGTGTATTACCTATGCGGCAGCCGGTATGGTGACAACACGCGAGTTCATCAGTGTCGCGGCATGGCATCTACTGGAACGTCCAGAGTTACGTAAACGCTATGTTGTTGCCTCGGAAGAAGAGCGATACGCGATATTGCATGAAATATTGCGTGTAGAGCCAGTTGTCACACGACTCTACCGCAGAACCACCGCCGCCATCGAGCTTGAATCTGAGGGTGCACAGGTCGTCATTCCGCAAGATGTCCGAGTCACGATTGAGATTGACGCATCAAATGCCGATGAGAGCATTGTCGGAGAGCTTCCACTGGCGGTCTGTCCCGGACGTGACATTCACGGCGACCGTGTACCCGAAATGGTGATGAGCTTCGGTGATGGTGTACATCGTTGCCCCGGAGCCTATATCGCGATCCAGGAAACCGACATCTTCCTACAACGCCTGCTCGCACTTGATAGCCTGCGTATCGTCAGTAAACCTAGCATCCGTTGGAACGATTTGACCACCGGTTACGAGTTGCGCAATTTTAATATTGCCGTAAGCTAGTTGAAACAAGATAATATAATTTAACAGCCTCTAGCATATACGAAACATTTTTGTAGGGGCTATAATTCATTACACCCTCGTCGCGCATCACAAGCCAAACTAGGGCGTAATGAATTATAGCCCCTACATCTATCTTGATGATTTCGTTGACATACCCTTCACATTTATGTTATATTTAATTTGCGATTATGCAGATATGCGCATAATTAAAATTTAAAGAAGGGTGAGGAGTTAATGTCATCTCTTTTACCAGCACGCCAGCATCCCTCAGTGTGTTTAGCACTTGAACCAGTGGGTAACGCCCTCAATAGTTTTTCATTGCTTAACGAAGTTGAACGCCTTTCGGGACTTAATAGTTGGATAACACAAACGGCTGCAGCTCTTACGTCTGAGCAACGTCATTCCCATCGCCTGGTATTCGAGGGGTTACGTGATGCGTTGACACCACAACTAGACGAACCCAATTTTCCTTCTTATCTGCATAATTTTACTGAACTCAATCCTTTTCTAGTACGCAAGATGGTGATTGAGCCGCTACGTAGCCGTTTCTCTCGACTCGTCTGCTATGCAACACCCGATACAAAACGACTTTTTGGCGATGTAGATACCTTTTTGTATTGCGTAAAGCTTGTGCAAGGAGAGCACGTTTTTGATGCGGAACTACAGAGAGAAGTCCATGCTCTTCTACAGGACCCACTTGCATTACAGAGTTTTATCCTTGCACATCTTGAAGTTCTGTGGAAGACAACATTTCTTGCTGAATGGAGACGTGTGCAATCATCCTTACGCTGGCAAGTCGAAATGTTTACACGAAGTCTCAATGATGATGCAGATGTTGAGGAAACATTTCTTGCATTCACGGGCCGTACACTTCCTGACCACATTGCTGATATATTACATAAATCCTCAAAAGTTATGCTTATTCCTTCGTGGCATACAGGGCGGCATATAACACTTTGGGATGGCGTACCATTTAATGGCACTAGTGACTGGGATGGCAAAGAGACACTGCGTCTTTTTTTCAGTACACCCCCTAACTATGATGTCGAAGCTCTGAGTGTTACGGAAATAGGACGAAATGAATTACGTGCGCGTCTCAATGCACTTGCTGATGAGACACGTCTACGTATTATCGAATTGCTGGTGCAACACGATGAACTATCGGCTCAGGATATTATTGCATCGCTTGACCTCAGTCAATCGAGCATCTCGCGCCACCTCAAGCAACTCACATCAATGGGCTATTTGTATGAGCGGCGTGGGGAAGGTGCGAATAAAACGTATCGTCTCAGTTCGTTTTATATTAACCGAACAGCCAATGCACTCAATAAGCTCCTTTCAAGCGAGACAACAGAGACCGCATCTCAAGTTTCACCATTATCGAAAGAACTGAGACGCTTTTTAGATAAAAGCGGAAAGCTCTCAACATGGCCTGTAGCCAAACAGCAGGACAAATTACTTATTCTCGAATACTTAGTAACATTTTTTGAGCCAGGACATGTGTATAGCGAGAAAGAAGTCAATGAATTGCTGCTACTACATAGTATTGGCAAGGACGCAGCCGCCCTACGACGTGCCTTGTATGAGTTTCGCTTTATGAACCGTACAAACGAGGGTGCGAATATTGGCTTACTGATAAAGAGAGCCAGAGCAGGAACAAGTAAGACGTATAACCTATCGAGATAAGAAAGTTAGTGGTATAAAAGAGGGCAACGCATGAACATACAGCTACTTTATACAATTGGGAAGCCATATGTCGATGAAACGGCGGCTGACATAGTGCAGCAGTTTGAACAAGCTTTTCCTGACCGTGTTCGAGGATATTATCTACTTGGCAGCTACGCCGATGGGTGCGCGGTTGTTGGAAGCGATATCGACATGTATGTCCTCTTCAAAGAGACGTTTCTTACATCGAAGGAAGCCATACAAGCAAAACAACTTGCGGCTACGTGCGCGAAAAAGTGTATACTACGTCTCGATATCAGCGTGGTTGACGAGCAGACGTTGCCGAACTATCAGAGCATTATGCGAGTAGCGCTCAAGCAAAATAGCATTCTCTACTTTGGAGAAGACACACGACCCTCAATGACGTTGCCCGGTAGAGGGGCATACACGCGAGACATCACGGATGGCGTAATAGAATTTCTGCAGTACCTGCACCATAGCAAGAGCGTGACGTATCCTATCAGCTATATTGACCCCGACGGCGAGTTTTATGGCTACGACAACATGACGAAACTTTCATACGATGTTGCCGCCCTTTATTATCCTCCCGATAAAGCTGACAACGTGTACTATGCTATACGCGAGTTGGTGGAATGTGCTTGCCGCATGGCCTCGGCATTCGTTGTTTTTAAAACGGGAAGTCTCGTGAGCACGAAACGTGGGAGTGTGGAGATATATAACCGCGAAATTCATGATGAGTGGAGTCCCTTCCTCACTGCCATGTTCGAGAAAGGCAAACTAAAGTGGCTATATGGCTTACCAGAGCGCGAAGAGGAACGGGTAGAATTGCGAGAACTGTGTAGGCAGATGCTCGCCTTTGAGAATTACTACTTGCAACAGTATCGAACATATTTGCTTGCATTGCTTTCGAGTGAGGATGAGCAAAATGTGCAATTCGCGTTAAAACGTCTCGAAACGGTGCATTTTGACGATGACGAAATGAACACAGCAGTAAACATACTTGATAGTGGCAAAAGAAAATTGTGACTATAAGAATATAGCGTAAAAGGACTGTTAGTTCCCGAAGAAACGCTGTGTGAACGTCGCGATGAAACTGATTTCGATTGTCAGCCCAATGACCGCCTCGATAGCCGCCATAATGGTGATCGGGTCATCGAGTGCAATGCCACCGGGGAAGAAACCACGCCCATGAAATGAGGTAATGCTGAAGACGAGTGCTCCAATTGGTGATAGAACAGGGCCAAAAATGTGTCCAAGAATAAAATTTATCACTGCGAAGCATGCGATGACAAGTAGGTAGGCGCGAAGGCTACGAATTGGTTTGTAGCCATAGCCCGCGAGTAGGTCGAGAAAGGCCGAGAAGACATAGGCTCCCGTTCTGCCTTGTAGCCGGACGACTTCGCGTTGTAGTACCTGCGCTCGATAGAGAAATTGCGCTGCCTCTTCGTTGAGTCCCTGTCCTTGCAACGCTACGGCAAGTTGGCGATTGGCACGTACAGCTTCACGATAGCTTTCGATCAGCGTCTCCTGCTCGACTCTCTTCTCAAACGACTGCGCTCTGGCCCGTCCCTCATCGCCAAGTTGTGTGATCAGCGACCAATCTACAATTGCCAGATTTACATCTCCCCAATGCACATCGGAAACTTGCACAAAACCGTGTTTCTCACTGCCTAAGTGTGCGTTTCTCAAGTCGGTAACGTTATCAAAGAACACCGCACGTAAATCCGCAGGGCGCAGGGGACGTGTTGATGAGTAATAGTTCGAATGTATTTTCTCATTTTTTGTCTCGCCCTCAACTGCCGCAAGGTATGCGAGCCGCAGCGATGCACCCTCTAAATGCGCTTTACGCAGCGACGCACCAGCGAGATGCGCTTTGAAGAAGTCGGCTCGCTCAAGATGCGCCATATACAATTCTGCCCGTTCCAGGTGTGCCTCGCTAAAGTTTGCCCCCTCTAAATGCACCGCCGCCATATCGCGGACCTCTTGCGCACGGTTGCGTTCACGACTGTTGAGTCCACCCAGCATGTGAGAAAGCGGTAAACCGCGCAGATCGGCACCGCGTATGTCTGCACCACGCAGGTCGATACCAATGCGACGAAGGTGTTCTGAATTACGCCAATCCACAGGTCCATGACCATTTTCATGATTTGCGAGCAACCATTCCACATCGGCACAATTCAGCTTCACGCCGCGAAACTTATAAATTCCCGCGTCCAGGTCCACCTCTATGGCGAGACGTTCTATGAGAAATTGCTGACGTTCCAGATCAATCTCTGGTTCGGTACGCCACTCTTGCCCCATTGATTTCCAGTAGGCGGCCCATTCGGCTCTATTCATCCTGGGAGGATGTGATGCTATTTGAATGTCGATATGTTCATTATTCATAAAATCCTCGTTTCATCGGAAACGAACATAGGTTTGTATCATCATAGTATCACGAATTGCGCGAATGTGGTCCATACTCTTCTGCCAACGCCAACCAGGGCGCCCGCAAGGGGAACGCCCCTCCCATACGCGAACGCGCTTGAGGAGCTATGTTGTATGGGAGGGGCGTTCCCCTTGCGGGCGCCCTCGCCTCCATCAAATGTTAATTATCACGGGTCGTCGCGTCAATGTTTTCTGTACATCTTTCTTTTTACATCGTACAATCAGAAGTGACCCGCGACCATTGGCAATGATGCACACATAAACTGGTACGTATTTTTCAGCGTTGAAAGGATACACGACAATGAGCAACTCATCAATCCCCATCAAAGAGTTTCGTCTTGAACTGAGCGACCTCACCTTTACTGGACACGACCTCGTTCGACCGGAGTCGATAATTGCCCGGCCTGACGGTACCCTTCTGGTATCGGATGGACGTGGTGGTATCACACGCATCAACCCGGATGGCGAACAGCAGTTTATGAGTGGCCTAGGTGGTGAGCCGAATGGTCTTGCTTTAGGCGATGATGGCTCAATTCTTGTCGCGAACATCGGCACTGGCACGCTCCAAAAGCTCCATACAGATGGACATGTGGAAGAATTTCTAACTGAGGTCGATGGTGTCAAGGTGTCAACGGCGAACTATGTGTTTATCGATAGCAAGCAGCGTATATGGGCGGCCTTCTCGACTCGTGAAGCACACTGGTGGCCAGCGGCAGCTAATCCGCGACCAGATGGCTACATTGTGTTGATCGACGAAAAAGGGCCTCGCATTGTGCAGGATGGCATTTATTTCACCAACGAAATTCGGCTCGATGCGAAGGAAGAATATCTATACGTCGCCGAAACCATGAAGAACCACATTATTCGTTTCCGTGTGCACCCCGATGGAAGTCTCTCAGATAAAGAGGCGGTTGGTCCTGATAATCTCGGTGTAGGTGGTGCCGTCGATGGCTTCACGTTTGACAGTGCCGGAAACGTTTGGGTCACAACAGTACTACGTAACGGTGTCGGTATCATCACGCCTGATGGTGACTACCACGTCGTCTTCGAAGAGGCTAACGACCCCTTACTAGCAGCCTTCGAGCAGAAAATTGTTAACGGTGAGGCAACTCCGGCAGATATGGCGGCAACCGTTGGGAAGACACTCCAACTCGTGACAAGCGTCACCTTTGGCGGTCCCGACCTGAAAACCGTGTATATTGGCTCGTTAGGTATGTCACAGCTTCCAACATTCCAATCGCCAATCGCTGGACTGCCGATGAATCACTGGAAATAGAAACACAAACATTGTAATCTCAACAATCTGTAGGGACCGATTTATCGCGTCCTCGGGGTGGGGCATGGGAGGGGGAACGTGCTGGCAACGCAACTCTTCCACCGCATTCCCCCAACCCCACCCCACGGACGCGATAAATCGGTCCCTACATTTTCGATGCCATAAGGACGCAATCAATCGGGTAAAAGAAGATCGTCTTGCACGTCGAGATGATCTTCTTTCGTTGTTGCAATCGTTTGTGTTCTCATGCGATTTTTGACCTGCTTGATACACCAGTTTCCAGTTACGTCGCCCGCGAGTACAGCGATAATACCTCCCGCGAGACTCACAAAGAGGTAGAGGAGCGCAAGGGACCAGCGACCATTCGCAAAGAGCAACACGTCGCCGAGGGCCAGGCTACTGAACGTGGTGTAGGCACCGAGGAAACCGACGTTGATGACGAGACGACGTGTAGGGCCAATCAGAACCGCAGAGTCAGCGAGTGTTGTGATACATGCCAGGACAAATGCACCTGTAATGTTGATAATGAGGATGTCATAGGGCCAGCCCTTGCCAAGATATGTTTGTATGAGCATACTCAGCAGATAGCGGCAAATGGTCCCAAAGAAGCCACCACTGAAGACAGCGAGTATACGGCGTGGAAGAGAAAGCGATGGTGTCACTATGCTACCCAACCTCCTACCATCAGGCCAAGCGTAGCGCAGACGAGACCAAGAGCTAAACTGCCGCCTAGATAGAGCATACTCCCAACATTTTTACCACCACGCGCTAACTGCACACCTTCCCAACTCATTGTGCTGAAGGTCGTATATCCACCAAGAAAGCCCGTCGCGAGAATCACCTGCTGACTCGTACTGATTACCTTGTGGCCAGCAAGTGAGAAGAGCACACCAATCAAAAAGGCACCCGTGATATTGATTCCAAGCGTCCCAAAAGGAAACTGTGAACGAACGCGTTCAGCGATAAAACGTCCTAAAAGATAACGCGATACAGCACCCACAGCACCCGATAGACCAACAAACGTGACAAAGGGCAACGATAATGGCGGCATTGAAAAGTTCCTAAAAAAAGACGAACAACACAAGTATGTGTATAGGTGAGAGCTACAATATATTGTGGCCCTCACCTATACACATACTTGTGTTTAATTTTCACAATTCACAGGACGAGTAATTCTATCGCATATTCTATCTTATTGTGGTTGTTGATGTCCAGAGTTGCCGACGTATTCGCCGTAATCTTTTGTGATCTTTTCGAGCGTGAGAACGGCTGGCGCATGTTGCTGACTTATCGGTAACACAACCACCAGGACACCGTTACCATAAGTCACATTGGCATGCACACCATCGACAGCATCCGGTAGTTCTAGCTCACGGTAATAGTCACCAATACTCCATTCGTCGATTAACAGTTCCTTCACGTCTTTCAATGCGCCACGTAGACCTGCTTGCAAAAGCAAATGGCGATTTTCTGTGACATCAACCAGAATATCTTCCGGTTCAACGCCAGGCATAGGTGCCGCCACCATCAATCGATCTGACGTACGATACATTTTCACTGGAATATTCTGTACTTTTGGTGTCTCTGTCATATGCTTTACTTTCAAAGGATTTTTAGGACCGTCATTTTTACACACACGGCTCGGAAAATCGTCTCTACTTAATACATTGAAAATCTATGCTCCAGGGTTACGACGATCTGCTGTATCGGTGCTTGACCCCATCTGCTCATCCTGGCCCCATGAGGAGCCTACATCGCGCCCGGGCGTGTCCACGACCTCACCGGGCGTGTTATGTGCGTGTCTTGTACCGCTGTGCGTTGGGTCGTAGCCCTGTTGCGCCATACCTGGATTGGTACCATCCTGGTGAGGATCATATCCACTACCAAGCGTATCTTTTAAGCCATCATTTCTTGGCTGTAGGTCGCCTTGCGAGTCGCTGTACGTGCCCTGCTGATTGTAGCTGGACTGGTTGTACCCACCCATAGGCTCAGTCGTTCCACCTTGCGCATCCGGTCCAAAGCCGCTTTCAGGCTGACTATAGCCACCGACATTGCTCGAATCCGATGAGGTACTTGATTGCTGGCCAGAAGAGATAGACCCCGGACCGCGTTGTGCGCTTGCCTGTAACGCCTGCTCACGCGTCGAACTCGCGGTAAGCTCGCTGGGACGCTCATTGTTATAGGTCGTGTCGCTTTGTGGATTATTGTCAACCACACGCTCACGGCTCCGTCCCTGATTGGGATCATCTACGTAGATATTATCCTGGTCAATTTCGTTGTTATTGTTACTCATATGCTCTATATCTCCATTCACCTGTGACGAACACGCCCATTGCCCTATAATATGCAAGGAATGCAGAACGCGGCCACATGAGTTTCACGTATGTGAGAAAAGGGAAGTTTCAACAATATATGGATGGACATGTACGGGTCTGATTTATCACACCCTCGTGGCGATTCACAAGGCCGACAGGATTGAGGAAACGTTTCAAAACTAGCCAACAGTGTCTATCGCCACGAGGGTGTGATAAATCAGACCCGTACAGGAATCATCCAACTGTCGCTTACATCCCCCTCTTCACATGTTCATCCAAAAATCTCGCGATTGCGGGATAGACCACAAGGCGATTCGCGCGTTTCACGATGCCGTGTCCCTCGTCCTCAAATCTCAGGTACTTTACAGGGACATTGCGTTTCTGCAAGGCATTGACAACCTGTTCCGCTTCACCGACAGGGACTCGCGGATCGTTCGCACCATGTACCACGAAGAGTGGCGCGGTAATCTTATCGACAGAGCGAATGGGCGAAATCTCCTCTAAGTATGCGCGATCATTTTCGAGGCTGCCATATTCGCTTTCGCGCAGTTTGCGTCGCCACGGTCCCGTGTTTTCGAGGAAGGTGACGAAGTTCGCGATGCCGACGATATCGACGCCAGCCGCCCATAAATCGGGATAGGTCGTCACTGCTGACAGCACCATAAAGCCACCATAGCTGCCTCCAAACACAGCGATTTTTTTAGGGTCCGCAATGCCGCTTTCACTCAACCAGCGTACCGCGTACCGCAAATCCCGCACGGAGTCCATACGCAATCGTACATCGTCGAGGCTCTGGTATTCGTAGCCATAACCTGTACTGCCACGCACATTTGGCACAAACACAGCATAGCCACGCGAGGCGAGATATTGCAGGACACCGTTAAACTCTGGTCGTGACTGGCTCTCCGGTCCACCATGCACATACACCACAACAGGTAGGTTACGCTGCTCGCCTTCTTTTGGCAAGTAGAGGAATGCCGGAACCTCGCGCTGATCGAAGGTGGGATAGTGTACAAGTGAGGGCGCGATAAATGCCTCATGCGGAATACCACCTGTCGCGCTATGTGTCGCGCGTACGACAACGCCTTCACGCATGTCCCACACCCAGATATCCGCTGAGTTGTCAGGCGTGATGAGCGTGATTGCCAAACGTGAACCATCCTGTGACCAGACGGTCTCGTATACGACGCCACGTGGTAGGGTTGGAGTGAGTAGAGGTTTGCGCTCACCCCAACCTTGTGAAACGTCGAACAGTTCGAGTTGCGAATAGCCATCCTCGTTCGTCACCAGAGCCATGGTATTCCCATCCGAGGTAAGTGCAAGGTGCTCGATATCCCACTGGATATCGGAAAGATAGGTCATCTCCTGTGTCTCAAGGTCGAGGTAGGCAAGCGACAAAAACTGACGGTCGCGATTTGTACGCATGTACAAGCCTCGTCTATCTGAAGACCATACAGCATCCAGATAGAGCGATGGACCACTACCCGTTTCCGGTGTGAGCGTTCGTACCCGTTTGGTAGCGCGGTCAAGCAGTAATAGTTGGCTATGAATGTTATCTTCGTCACGCGTGATAAGCAAGGATTGACCATCGGGCGAGTATATTCCAGCGTTATTCGTACCATCGTGCTGAAAAAGCAATGTAACTTCGCCCGTTTCAATGTTACGCTCGTAGACATCGAAGTAACGTGAGTCTCGCTCGTTGCTACTATAAGCAATATAGAGACCATCGGGCGACCAGCCACCAAAGAGGTACATTCCCTCTGGCTTCGTGGTAAGCACTTGAAAGGTCGCGCCGTCCGCGCTAGCTTGCCAGAGTTGTGAACGCTCATTCCCCCCAATGTCACCTGTAATAAGCAACGTGCTCGCAGTGGGCGCGAAGGTCGCACTCATGCAACGATCACCACGAAAGGTAATTTGCGTCGGCCATGACGAGGATGATGGACGCAAATCGACAGGAACACTCCATACCTCCGCGACACCTGTAATATCAGTGAGAAAACTCAGTTGGCTCGCATCAGGTGAGAAGCTCGCGCCATAGGCCATACGTACATTCAGATAGCGTTCAAAAGGATATGTTGTGGTTGCCATGAGCAACTCCTTGTTCTACTCTTTTATCGAAGAGACATATTGTTTCATAAATGACACATGTCCAGGAACATGTTCTTATTTTACCATATTCATTTTACAAGGATGTCGTAGGGACCACGTTTACGGCGTCCAATCGCGCAATTAATTGCGCGATTGGACGCCGTAAACGTGGTCCCTACGACATCTTTATCAATGTAATACTATTGTTTCTCAACGGGGAATTGGATTTCCGTGACGAACTTCGATTGGTCGGCACCGCGCTCATATTCAAGATTGAGTTCGCGGTTGGAACCACTGACACGATAGCCGTTCGCTTCGATCCATGTGAGAATGGCACTATATGCTTGATTTAATGTGCTGAAACTCCCATGATGAATAACGGAGGCCATCGTCTCGACAGCGGGCAACTCGACTACTTTCACTTGTTCACTGCCGCTCAATGAGCCATCAAAGGGCATACATGCTTCGACATTGATGTCGAGTTCTGTAAGTCCCACATTATGGTAGAGGGTAATCCCTGGTCCAACAAGGGTTGCTCCGTGTTGGCTGACATAGCCTAATACCTGGTCGAAAAGGCGATCAAGGGTCGGTCCGATCTGCTCCATATTCGGAGCGACGCCACGTACACTGGCAACACGGAGTGACGCAACGTTTTTAAGGATAACATCATATGCTGGCATAGTAACCTCCCGTTCAAATGCTTGTAGCCACGCCTCTATTCTTCGTAATCTATCCTGTCCCTCGACCAGTTGCTGGTGTAACTCGACCTGTTTGAGTCGGAGCATGCCTCGTATCTGGTCCGGGGTCGGCTCCTTGCCTAATAGCAGGGCGATCTGCTCCAGCGACAAACCCATATCTTTTAAGACCAATATGCGGTTCAGGCGAGTGAGCTGATTTGTCGAATAGTAGCGATAGCCAGTGTCTTCATCAACCCGCGCGGGTTTGAGCAGTCCGAGTTCATCATAGTAGCGCAGTGCTTTGACCGATACCAAGCTTAACCTGGAAAAGTCTCCAATCTTAAACACCTCTGCATCTCCTAAGTGGGTTGACAACGTATCAATGTACTTCAAAATCATGGTTCGTCAGAAGGCCCTCTGTCTAAAAGCTATATTACTCTATCCAGTAAGAGGAGAGTCAAGAGGTATACTATGCAAATACAAAGAACGATACTATAGACACGAAGGAAGTATTGGGCATGGGGAGCCAACGGACGCTCACAAGGGGCTACCCTACTATACACGGCGGGCATAGCACGCAAGTAGGTCACATAGTAGGGTAGCCCCTTGTGGGCGTCCGTTGTGTATATATTTCCATTCGTACTACGTCCAACAATCAGCCTCCTAAAGATAAGCTTGCATTTTGCTCCTTCTCGTGCTATAAATATAGCACGTACTGCTAAAACGGTACGTGCTATATTTATAGCATGAGGAAAAATAAAGATATGACAACTGAAGCAAACGAAGAGGTATTGGCGGAAGATGTACCTGTACTCATGCCTGAACTTCCGACACGGCTTATAGTCAACACGGTACAGCAATTCAAGGCACTCGGCGATACCACTCGCTCGCGTATCCTGGGCATCATTCAACTGCGACCGGCAACGGCGAAACAAATCGCGGATAAGCTTGGTATCGCGCCCGGGACTATTGGGCATCATCTCCAGGTACTTGAAGCGGCTGGTCTTGCACAAATTGTAGCGCGTCGTCTTGTCCATGGCATCGTCGCGAAATATTACACACGTACAGCCCGCATCTTTGTCTATGATTTTCCTTCGGAGATTGATGACAAAGGGTCGTTTACGCTAACTATGCATGCAAAGGTACGAGAAGAGTTAGCCGAAACGCTCTCCGAGACTGCAAATGGCAAGCGAGATACAGCATTTCCAGATGGACGATGTATGACAGCTTTTCCACACGCTCGCTTATCGCTGGCACGCGCCGAAGAGTATGGAAAGCGTATATCAGCAATTATTGATGATCTAATACAGGAACAACCTGATCCAGATGGGCAAGTATACAGCTTTTATTCTGCGATGTTTTTAGCTCCAGCCTACTTACAGCACGATAGGAAGCAACTTACAAATCAAGATAGCGAAGCATGATTTGTTACAACGAGGGCACCCGCAAGGGGATGCCCTTGCCGTTGACAAGATAATAGGAGACTATTATGAGCAAACATACAGAGCTTGTAGTCACGAGGCGTCCATTCAGCAGCGATTTCTGGAAATATTGGGCTGGTCAAACCATTTCCAATCTTGGCAGTTCCGTAACCCTCTTCGCGCTACCATTATTGATTTATAAACTCACTGGCTCCGCGCTCAACCTTGGCATCGCTACTGCCGTGGAATTCGTACCCTATCTCCTCTTTGGTCTGTTGCTTGGTGCTTGGGTAGATCGTGTAGATCGCAAGCGTATGATGATTTTCACCGATATAGCTCGCGCATTGATTATCGCGTCAATTCCCCTTTTCGCACTATTTGGCGTCCTTTCAGTCTGGTGGATTTATGTAGTTGGCTTTGTTCAATCAACGCTCACCATTTGCTTTGAGGCGGGCCAGTTTGCGGCAATCCCCAATCTTGTCGATCAAAACGATTTAGTCACAGCGAATGGACGTATTCAAGCAAGTTATTCAGCGGCAAGTGTACTTGGCCCGTTTTTAGCTGGCCTGCTAGTGGCACTCGTACCTCTCTCGACACTCCTATTTGTCGATGCCACCTCTTTTATTTTATCAGCATGTTCGCTTGCGTTGATCAGTATGAGTTTCAACCCTCATCAAAGCGAGATGCAAGAGAAACCAAAGGGTATCCTGAATGACGTAATGGAGGGTTTGCGCTACGTACTTGGACATCCCGTGCTACGCAACATCTCGCTAATGATGGCGATGGTAAATTTTGTTGCAACGACGATCTATACGCAGCTTGTCTTCTTCGCAAAGGTACAATACCAGGCTAACGATACGCAGGTAGGCTTGTTGTATTCGGCGAGCAGTATTGGAATTGTTGTGCTCTCGTTGCTGGCAGGTGTTCTACGTAAACGGTGGTCATTCAGCACGGTCGCGCTTGGTGCATTGATGACCGAGGGCATACTCGTAGTGGCGTTCGCGTTCACGCGCTGGTACTGGCTTGGGCTACCTCTCTGGGCATGTATAGGAGGGCTTGGCATTCTCTTCAACATCAACACAAGCAGTTTACGTCAAGCCATCGTCCCCAATACTATGTTAGGCCGTGTTATGAGCATTGCAGGTGTCCTTGCATGGTCGGCAATTCCTCTGGGATCATTGCTCGGAGGATTTATAATTAATTGGACACACAATATTTCGCTCGTATATAGCATCGTTGGCATCCTCACCTTCCTCATTGCATTCACCTTCTCATTTTCCCCACTTGGGCACGCAAAAAAATATCTTCCCGCATAAGAACCGTTTATGGAATGAAACAAGGAGATACAGATATAGGGGCCATAATGGATTATGTTCCCTACATCTGTATCTCCTTGTTAATTTGTAAAACAGCGTTATAGCGTCCATAGATAGGGCGAGGAGAGAAACACGTTATCCAAAACGTATTGTCGCCGACACATTGCCCCATCCCACCCCGTGGACGCGATAAATCGGTCCCTACAGGTATTTCATTAACATATCGACGAGTACCGATTTTTGCAGTGATTATAGTGAGAAGGAAAGGAGAGGTGTAACATTTATGAGCACGGCAACACCCAATTACATTTCTATGCAGAGACACGGACTATATGGAAGGATTAACACGATGCGTTTGAAACCATACATCTATAAACATATTGTACTTATTGTTTGTACAGTTGTCCTGTTGTTTGGTTCTCTATTATTAACTCACGATACACAACCAAATGCACATGCGGCAAACCCCGGCAGTGGACATGCTTGTTCATGGTACACCATTCGCTTCGGTGATACATTAGCCAATATCGCATGGAGTCATCGTGCAAACATTTGGACGTTGGCGCAAGTTAATGGCATAGGAAATATAAACCTTATCTTTGCAGGACGCCAAATCTGTATTCCCTATGCAGTACGAGGTGCTACAACGAACAGTGGTTCTTCTAGCAACACTGGCGGAAGCAGTGGAGCAAGCGGCATTTATAATAATGGCTATGTCCCATGGTACAGCTATAATGCGTTGGACTGGTCTTCACGCGGCCAAGTTGCTGCACAGTTGCGACAGGTGGCCTGGAATTATGGTCTACCCGCTAACCTTGTCCTGGCAATCGCCTGGCAGGAAAGTGGCTGGACGCAGCATGTCATTGCGCGTGACGGTGGTATTGGTGTCATGCAACTCATGCCCTATACTGCGATGAGCATCAATTCCAGTACAGGGATACATCGTGATCCCTACAAATTGTGGGACAACATCAATCTCGGTGCCACATACCTCCGTTGGCTTTGGAACACATTTCATGGCAATCTCTATCAAGTTATCAGTGCCTACAACGAAGGCGGCTGGGCTGTGATGCATCGTGGCATCTTCAATTGGAACTACGTCAATAGTGTCATGTATCTCATGCGCACTTTTTAATAAAATTAGCATAATAAAATAACCTTTCCGTGTCACTGATGAACGAGGATATCTAGCAATTAGATATCCTCGTTCTTGTTTTGGGAACCTTTTGACTCATTCCAGCCGTAATTCCTCTATGAAGAGAGGAAATTATTGTGGACACCTGCGAAGACGAGTTCATCAGGAAGGCCGCCCGTGGAGACCAGGAGGCGTTTCGCCATCTCTGGGACGCTCACCATGCCTTGGCGATGGCTGCAGCACTACGTCTCTGTCATCATCGTCCACTCGCAGAGGAGATTACACAAGGTGCGTTTGTGCTGGCATGGCGTGGACTTCCGCGTTTCCGGCTTGGGCAGCCATTTCGCCCCTGGCTTCTACGGATTCTCTACCGACATGCGCTCGATGTACTGGAGCGTCAACATAGCTATCACACTCCAATTCCTTTAGAAGCACTCCATGAGAATGAGCAGATAGATACAGATGCAAATCTACAAGAGCAAGTAGCACAGCGAGAAGAAATACGGCATGTTCTGGCACAACTGAACGCGGATCAACGCCGTGTGATTGCCTTACGCTATGGAGCGGACCTTACCGAAACTGATATTGCTCAGGTGCTAGGTTGGCCTATCGGAACTGTAAAATCACGCTTGAACCGTGCGCGAAACCAGTGTCGCATACTATTAGAGCGAGAAAGGAAGTAAAAGACGATGCCAGAGCAGTATTCAAAACACGAAAAAGACTTTGAACCGGATGCGTTAGAAGAGCGTTTCAATGCGTATTATGGACCGGCATTACCAGAACAACCACTTCCCGCATCGTCCTGGTCGCATCTCTCAGCACGGTTAACTCCACGTCGTCGTAGCAAACGTTGGCTCCGCCCGGGGTGGCGTTTTATGCAGCAACGAGGGAGTCAAGCACTTCCACTGAATATAGAGGAAAGGCTTGCATACATAGCCTTTCAATCCAATATGCTTGGTGTTGCTCTGAGTATACGATCTACATTCAAGCCGCGTATTGATATTCCCTTTGTCTCTGTTTCTCTGTTCAAGAGACATGAAATTCGGCTCCTTCTCCCTTTACAGGGAGGACTTTCACTTAGCCAAGCTGAACTTGACGTTCTACTAGCAAGTGGTATCGCACATTACAAATATAAGCATCAGCTTTCCAATGCAGTAACACAGATTTTGCTATCAATCTCACTTTTCTTGCCTATGTTTGCGGTTGTGCTCATTCTTGTATCCTGGCGCAATATTCTCACCCCTGTAGCACTCTCCCTTATTGGAAGTTTATGTTTGTTGAGTATTGTCTTCTTCCTGCTCCTCAGTTACCAAGCGCGTCGGACAGCACGTAAAGTGGATAAACTAATCGTGCAATGGCTTGGACGCGAGCAAACGTGTCGAGGTTTGCATGCACTAGCGGCCCGTAGTCAAGCGCCCACGCGCAAAAGATGGGGCGAACTTTCACTCGACGAACGTATCCATACCATCTGCCATACTCCTGTTGCCATAGAAGATGAACGTTTTACGCTGGTTAGATAGAAGAAATACACATCATGAATGTCAGCAAAGTTCAGAAAGGTTCAGGTAACAACTATGTTCAATACAACAGCAGAAGTAAAAGAAACAGAGAGACCTCCACTTCAAACATCAACACAACGCTCTGGGGGGTGGTTGAGACACATACTACGTCGCGTGAAATTGAGTTTTTCGAATGATAACGAGGCATTAATGGTTGAAAATACTACCGAGCTTGCATGGCGTATCTATCACGATTACCACTTGCTCGGCATTATAGATGCGCATGAAGAACGCACATTTCGACTCAGCAAACGAGGGACGCTCAATGTTCGTCCATTAGAGGGCGAGAATGTTGAATATCTCGTATTGTCGTTGAATGATAGTATGCATTTTGTGCGCATTTATAGGCATCATCTTGGCAAGAATATAGAAGTATATGACATGAAGCACGTGGCATAAAAATGGGTAATTTTTACTTGACATTGCTTTGCAGAGCTATGTTACCATCTCCTTATGAACTATACATTTGTAGGCCAGTTCAATTATATGCTGGCTACTGACCACCCCGGTAAATATAGGTCACATGGTTTCGCCGCATAAGCCTGACGCAATTGCTTATGCGGTGGAAAGTGGCGTCGCTTGAACACATACTAACTCGTGCTTACGAGTTGGTCTTAAACTGATGTGTTTCACCTGTGCTACTCTCCCCTTTTTCTCACAGTTTGATTCTACGCTTCTCTTCTCTGCATACAGTTGATGTTGGGTATTCACCCCTTTTTCTTACCCTTATTGTTCTTATTGCAAGGAGAAGCACACACCATGTTACTAGCAAATTTTTCTCAGGTCAGCAAAGATTTTGGTGGCAACCCCGTTTTTCAAGAGGTTGATTTAGAAATACTCGAACACGAACGTATTGGACTTGTAGGCGAAAATGGAAGCGGAAAATCAACGCTCTTCAAGCTACTCGCCGGACTGGATACACCGACACAGGGAGCAATTACGCGTCGTCGCAACCTCACGATTGGCTATCTCACGCAGGAGATAGATGAGGCAATGCATGCAAAAACCGTTTACGAAGTTGTAGCCGAAACATCACCAGAGCTTATGCTGTTACAGCGTCAGCTTAGTGAACTTGAGGAACAGATGTCCAACCCAATTATTGCTTCAGACTCGGACGCGATGACGCGTATACTCGATACTTACGGTAAAGCGCAAGAACGGTATGATGCTTTGGGTGGATACACCCTTGGTCATAAAGTTGAAGCGGTCTTAAACGGTTTAGGTTTCCCATCAAGCATGTATGAACAAGAGGTCGGCTCACTGAGTGGTGGTGAAAAGAAATTGGTCAACTTGGCCCGTATTCTATTACAGATGCCTGATCTCCTCCTACTCGATGAGCCGGACAATCACCTTGACCTGCAAGCGAAGGCATGGTTGGAATATTACATCCAGGAGTATCCCGGCACTGTACTTATCATATCGCATGATCGTCATCTTTTGGATAAAGCTGTCAAAAAGATTTTTGAGCTTGAGGATGGAGAGATTTCGTCTTATGCAGGTAATTATAGCTACTTTGTGGTAGAGCGGCAACACCGGTTGGAAAAACTACAAGAACTGTATGCAACGCAACGCGATGAGATCAAACGCCTGGAAATCAGTATGCGTCGGCTTAAAGGCTGGGCAAAATTGAACTCTAAGTTCGCGAGCAAGGCCGAATACATGGCGAAACGCGTAGAGCGGGCACGCGAGGAAGCAGTCGATAGGCCAACGCTTGTTCGTGACCGCATCAAAGTTGGATTGGACGCGGAGCGTAGTGGAAAAAAAGTGCTTGAAATCAAGGGACTGAGTACAGCTATTGGAGATTATACCCTGTACGAGCCATTCGACCTGACAATACTTTATGGTGAACGAGTTGGAATCGTGGGAGCAAATGGCAGCGGCAAAACAACGCTTATGAAAACAATGATGGACCTGCTTCCAGCAACACAGGGGACCGTGAAAATTGGGGCGAGCGTGGTAACGGGCTACTATGCTCAAGAGCAAGAAACACTCCCTTTTGAAAGTGCACCAATTGATTTTGTGCGTCGGCTAAAAAACATGACTGAAGGCCAGGCCATCTCTTTTTTGCATAGCCTGCTCTTTTCCTTTGAAGACATCCATACTCCGATTGGACAATTAAGCGGAGGGGAAAAAAGTCGTCTGCAAATCGCTCGTTTGCGCCTGACAAACGCCAATTTCTTGTTACTCGACGAACCAACAAACAACCTGGATATTGCCTCAACTGAAGTATTGGAGAAGGCTTTAGATGTGTTTGATGGCACCGTTCTCGCTGTCTCGCATGACCGCTACTTTCTGGACAGGGTTACAACCAAAATCGTAGCCATTGGAAATGACAGGAAAATACGCGTGTATCCAGGAAACTATGCATATTACGTTGAACACCAGTATGATTAATGCTCTTTGATAAAATCATCAGGATGTAGGGACCATAATTCATTACGCCCTGGTGCCGCATTACAGGCCGAACCAGGGCGTAATGAATTATGGTCCCTACATCGGTCTATCCGTATTCACTGGTAAAACACCATCATCGGTCCCTACTGTTGCCCACAAATGAATGGAGATCCCTCACATGTCTTTACTCGCCAATAACTTAGTGTCTAGTTGAAAGACACCTAAGCTTACAAGGGCAGGACCGACATCTTGCAGTGCTTGTACAAGCAACCTATGAGCATTTTGTTCGCCAATGAGTGGAACACAAAAATATTGGCAGGTAGCAAATAATGCGGTAAAGCCTTCGAGCAGGTCTTCGCGCGGCATACGATCCAGTTGTGATCGGTCGGTGACTTCGAGATAGCCCGAAGTTGCGATTTTCAAACTTCTAAAAGCGGGGAAAGCTGCCGAACAATCTTCGAGTATATCGTGAAGGACGCTGAATGCTTCTTTAGGACCAACAAGATGGGAAACCGCAAAAGAAATACGCAGTGTTCCTTCCATAAGTACTCGCCACTCCCACGGTGTGATAAGCTGTTTCACCATTGGAGTTGCGGTCAGTCCTCCCTCGATAATGTTTGTTCTATTAGGCATAGAGACAAGACCATATGAATGCAGAGTTTGCAACACTTCGTCCAGTAGTTGTTCATATTCCTCACCAAGTTCGGCGATAGAGGGTATTTCGCCGCGGTCAAAACGCGCTACAGCGTACGTCCACCCTTTTAACTCTAACAGGATCGCACGGTTGTCACCACGGTTCCCTACAATTTGAACCAGCCGACCGGCCCTGAAATAGAGATGTGCAACGCTTAAACGCTCAGTATTACGTAGTGATAGACGACCATATGCTTTAGTCCGTCTTATATGATAAACGACATGTGCTAGTTCACGGAGAGAACCTCGCCATGAAGGTCCAAACGAACTAGTTTGAGGCACAATATTTTATCGCTTTCTATAGTTGTTCTCGTTTGAACATTATAATGGTATAGAGCAAATTTTAGAGCAGACTTCACACCAGCCAACTAATTTTCCTTCTACTTCATGTACATCCGCTAATCTACGAGCACAATGACACACGTAGCCATGAAAACGTGCCGGATTGCCGAATACGAGTACATGCGGTAGCACATCTTTTGTAACTACTGAACCAGCCCCGATCAAGGCAAATGTTCCAATAGTTATACCACAGACAATGACCGAACCTGCCCCAATCGAAGCTCCATATTTGACAAGCGTGGGAGTGATTTGCCAATCATCAGCACTTTTCAACGCCCCATCAGGTGTTATCGCTCTAGGCAAGAGGTCGTTTGTAAAACAGACATGTGGACCAACAAAAATGCCGTCCTCCAATGTTACCCCTTCAAAGATCGAAGCATGATTTTGAATTTTGACGCGAGAGCCGATATGTACATGACTATCGATGTATACACCTTTGCCAATGTTACACATTTCACCTATTGATGCGTGCTCTCGTACATGTACCTGCCGCCAAATGCGCGTTCCTCTGCCAACTTGTGCGTCGGATGAAACTTCTGCTGTCGGATGTACATAGAATGGTGTGTCAGACATTCTGCCTCTTCCTCCACGTGTAATAGCGTAGCTTAGTCAAAATTTTTAAGCGGTATTTCGTCTACAAATGGAAGCCGAACAATTTCATGTTCCAGTTCTGTATGGTGCAAGAGAGTATTCGACTGTTGAGCGATAGAGGTAACAAGAGATGTATCGTTTACCTCCCATGCTTTCCAGGCTTTAGCTACACGTTGCACAGGTGTTGATAGAGAGTTCTCCAACTCAATTGCACGTTTTTCTTGCTGCATTTCCCAAATTTGTAGCGAACGTTTTCGCGCATTCTCCCACTCTACTAGATGTGCAGAGAACATCTTAAAACGGTGTCTCTGCACTTGAAGTACGAAGATTACACTAGTAATCATGGCTACAAGCACAATAGTGCTAATGAGTAGTATATTTTCATTCACTAAGTACACCTCGAAGACTTCTGCTGTTTCGTGAACATATACCATATTGTTCAGGCACTCTTGTTTATCAAGCGTATCCTGTGCGATAGCGAATACCTGTACTTTTGCCATATTCGATAGAATGTGCTCTAACATCGTATCACTTGCAGGTAGCCACATTATAACGAGACAGGTAGAAAATCGGTTAAGCTTATCTTATGAAGTAGAGAAGACGTAACCCGAAAAAACTACACGTGCTAATTTTTACCGTTTTAGCATCTCTTTACCATATCTCCATGTAATTGCTCACCAGTTGTGCACCTATTCCATATATCATTACGAGTGTGGCTATAAAGACTCCTATAGTTGGGGGGGACGAATATCTATATTATTGGGGAGGAAACACAATGGCTGTTCAAACAGCTTCAATCGAGGTAATCAGCATCCACACAAGTTATCTCAAGTGGAAACGAGTGCTGGATTTTGCGTTTACACTACTTATTTCACCATTTGTTCTTCTTGTATGTATTGTTATTGCAATCTGCATTAAATTGAACTCGGAAGGCCCTGTTTTTTATAGACAGAAACGTATCGGACATGATGGAACGGAATTTGAAATGCTCAAATTCCGTTCGATGTATACAAATAGCGATCAAGTTGCTCATCGTGAAAAGATTATAAAATATATGAGCGGAGAAAAATTAAATGAAGATGGCATCGGCGAACTCGCTTATAAAGACGTGAAAGACCCTCGTATTACACCAATAGGACGTTTCATACGTAAAACAAGCCTGGACGAACTTCCACAGTTTTTGAATGTGCTACGCGGTGAGATGACGCTCGTTGGCCCTCGCCCACCAATGCCTTATGAAGTTGAGAGGTACAGTTCTCGCGATTGGCTACGTCTTTCAGGCAAGCCTGGTTTAACGGGTACCTGGCAGGTATATGGACGTTCACGTGTCACATTTCAGCACATGGTTGAGATGGATATCGAATATCTTCAAGATCAGTCGCTCTGGAAAGATATCAAACTCATTGTTCTTACAGTACCAGTTATGATTTTTGCTCGTGGTGGTGCGTAAAAAAGAGGATGGAGAGATAGAGGCTTTAAAGTGCTTCCCAGGTAAGAGAAAAAGTATCTTTCTCTTACCTGGAAAGAAAACGTTTCTGTTACAAAGAGACGACACGAAGTGGACGAGGAACTTCCTCGGCTTCTTCAACAGAACGACGAATCATCGTGTATCCCACACCAGGTACAGTCAAGATAAAGCGCGGATTCCCTGGATCAGGCTCAATCTTTTGGCGTAAATGACGGACATGAGCTTTAATTAAGCCCACATCTCCCTCTGTATCGTATCCCCAAACATGAGTGACAATTTGATTCGCGGTACACACATCATTTGCATTTACAGCGAGTAGATGAAGTAACTTACTTTCAGTTGGTGTCAGACGTGCCGTTTTTCCGTGGATAGTTACTTCGTTATGCAATAAATCAATATGCATAGGTCCAACGGTTACAATAGAAGAGTGTTGCTGTTCCAACGTCGAACGTGCTCTTCGACTTACAGAGCGAATGCGTGCTAAAAGCTGAGAAGGAAAGAAGGGTTTGCGTAAATAATCGTCAGCACCCGCATCTAAGCATCGAACCTCGTCTTGCACATCCTTGCCATCTGTGACGACCAACATAAGCGCGTCATGCTTCATGCGTAATTCCTGGCACATAGCCAGAGTGTCCACCCCCTTAAGAGATGTATCAAGTATAACAAGATCAGGTTTGCGTTCTATCCACTCGATCTTTGCACGATCTGCTGAATATGCACGATAGACTTCGTATCCAAGCGTCTTCAGCCAGCTCGTGAGCATCTCAACAAGATCACGATCGCTGTCAATGACGAGTAACTTCATCGTATCTCCCCTCTACCGATTGTTCACCATAATATATTTTCCATTGTAAAGCTCTACAATATAAACTACCCATAATAAGGAACATGCTATTCTAGCACGTTAAAGAAGTTCATCTTTTCGTACAATTAACATTTTCATTATTGTCTGGCCAAACATAAATAATATAAACACATGCACATCTTCTAATACAAGGAACGAGAGATAGCCTACGAAGTATCTCGACACTAAAAACACTACAATATACACAGTTTTCATAGGACTATCGTCTATTACTGCTTTTTTCTAGATCTCCTAGAAGAACTATAATACACCGAGAAACATATTTCAATGCCTAAGTTGGTATTTTTTCACAATTTACAAATTGAAGAAATTTTCACGTCAATATTTTCTTTGCAGAAGTATAAAATAAGAGTATCACATTATCTGGAGTAGGGGCGAATGGTGTTGCCGCTATGTGGTCATAAGCAAAGCAACACCTATACCTAGAAGAGCACCAACAAATACCTGGATTGGTGTATGCCCGATGAGTTCGCGTAGTCGCTTCTCCGCCATTGGGCTGCCCTGAAATGCTTCTTCTATCATTTGATTGAGAATACGAGCTTGAATACTTACTGCCCGCCGCACACCTGCTGCATCATACATAACGATACTCGCAATGACCACAGCAACCGCAAATGAAGCAGAACCTACACCCGAAACTCGACCAGTAGCAGTGGCTAGTCCAGTTACAAGTGCAGAGTGAGAACTGGGCATGCCGCCAGAAGAAACCAAACGGCTCAGTATCAGCTTTCGCTGTCGAAACAAATCAAGAATTGTTTTAGAGACCTGCGCAACAGCCCAGGCAACAAATGACGAAAGGAGAATACGATTATCCAGCAACGAATTTTGTAACATAGCCGTCCTTTTTAAATTTCGATTGGTTGGATATCAAGTGTTCCATCGCTGGATACGCTCAGTTGCTGCACTGATAGCTCAGCTTTTTGTAGCAGAGTATCACAATGCTGTGCCAATTTCATGCCTTCTTCATAGTACTGTAAGGCACGCTCAAGCGGAAGTTTTCCATCTTGTAATGCGTTAACAGCGGCTTCTAGTTGCGCGAAAGCGTCTTCATAGGATAAAGATTGCATACTGCTTCCACCCCTTTATGTAAAAGAGTCAAGTTATTCAGGGAGAGAACGTACTTCGACAGGAATATGTCCATCCTGAACCTGAATTGTAAGTGTATCACCTGGTAGAGCTTGTTGTATACTGGTAACAACGGTTTGATTACTATCTCGTCTTACAATTGCATAGCCACGCGCAATCGTAAGGAGAGGACTGAGCGAATGTAGCTGTAAAGCGACACCACGTATGCGCTCGCGTCGTAATGCAAGAGTATGTCGTAAGTGTCCTTGCAAACGTTCTATCGTATCATCTAGTTGTTGACGCCGATTGTCAATTAATGTAAGAGGACTGGCACGTTGTAAGTCGCGCTGTGTGCGTTCAAGCTCCTCGCCAAGATTGAAGAGGTATTCCTCCATCATATCGTATAGTATCTGCTGCTTTTCGCGTATATCGGTATGCCACTCTATGATATCTGGTACGGCGGCAGTCGCGGCGGCAGTTGGTGTTGATGCGCGATGATCGGCAACAAAATCTGCAATGGTAAAGTCCGTTTCATGCCCAACGCCGCTAATGACGGGGATACGTGAACGTGCAATCGCACGTGCAACGACTTCCTCGTTAAACGCCCATAAATCTTCAATAGAACCGCCACCACGTCCAACGATGATTACATCGGCCTCTCCGTGCTCATTTAACAAATCCAGAGCTGCAGCTATTGAGTCTGGTGCTTCAACCCCTTGTACGAGTGATGGAGAAAGAATGACAGATGCGAGTGGATAGCGAATACGCAAAACACGTACCATATCGCGTAATGCGGCAGCTTGTGGCGAAGTAACAATCCCAATGATTGTTGGTTGAAGAGGAAGAGGTCGTTTGCGTTCTTCGTCAAAAAGACCTTCGGTGGCTAATTGTGCTTTTAACTGTTCAAAACGCTGAAAGAGCACACCTTCGCCTAAAAGTTTGATGGCATCGACATAGAATTGCAGTTTGCCATCTCGCTCATAATAGGCAACGCGTCCATTAACAGCTACCGCCATACCATCGTGTAAGGCAGGGGCGGATGAACGCAGCCGTGCTTGCTTGAAGAATACACACGCAAGCTGTGCATCGCCCTCTTTTAACGTAAAATAGCAGTGGCCTGAGCCATATGCCTTGCAGTTAGAAATCTCGCCATGGACCCAGATATTTTGTAAGATATCATTGCGCTCCATCAATTCTCGTAAGTAGAGCGAGAGTTCCGAAACACTGACGGTAGCAGCAGTGTCTGTATAGTCGAGCATACGTCTATGCTCCTTCCACACTATCGATAGTCATCAGGTGTTGCCCATACTCGACAGCTTGCCCCTCTTGCACGAGGATATCAACGACACGGCCAGCAAATGACGTTTCTACCTCATTCATTACGTTGAGCGATTGAATTGTTCCAACAAGCTGCCCGACTTTTACTATATCGCTAACGGCAACAAGTGTACCACCCTTTGGTTTTGCCCATGTATGGAAAATACCAACGAGCGGTGCCACAACACGATGCGTTGTCTCAACGGCCGGCGTACTTTCTGTACTCGTCGCAGGTGAAAGGGGAAGCACAACTTGTTGAGTGTGCATGTCAGTGCTTTCAGGTGCCTTCGCTTTACGCAAGACGAGTCGCGTTCCTTCTTTGACACGTTTCAGCTCGATCTCCGAGACATCGCTTTGGTCGAGCAGTTGCACCAGATGCTGTAACTGCTCAATACTCACAGGTTCATGTGGCTCATAATCGCCTTCAGAGTCCAACTCATGCTCTTCAGAACCATGCCTATTTCCATTCATAATACATGCTCCACACTCAATCATTTTATCAAAGGCTGTAGTCTATGCTCACGCACGCTCAACATAAGCACCACTTGTGGTATTGACACGAATAAGATCACCATTAGCGATGAATAATGGCACTTGCACCACGAAGCCTGTCTCTGTCGTCGCGGGCTTTGTCCCTCCGGTAGCGGTGTCGCCCTTATAACCTGGTTCGGTATAGGTTACACGTAGCACGACTTTTTCGGGCGGCTCAACCGAAAGTGCTTCTTCGTTGAAACGCACAAGGTCGAGTTCAATATCATCGATAAGATAGTTTTTGGTGTCGCCCAATTGCGCTGAGGTGAGTACAACGTCATCATAGGAACTGGTATCCATAAAATGATATTGATCGCCATCTTGATATTGATAGGTGACAGTCGTGCGATCCAGGTAAACTCGTTTGAACTTATCTCCCGCATCACAAGTTCGGTCAATCGTTGAACCTGTGCGTAGATTACGCAATTTCAGCCGTACAATCGCTCCACCACGGCCCATTTTTATATGAGACCAATCCAGAATACTACAAAGCTGGTTTTCAAATTCGATAGTTACGCCTTTTTTCAGGTCGCCCGTGGAAATCATATAAACTCCTTAAGCATAGCTGAGCAAATTTTTTGCTTCCCATACTTTCTCTATTATTCTAGCGTTGTATCACTAAATCGGTTGGTGATTGTGTCAAAACCTCGACACCATCAGCTTTGAGCAGAACACAATCTTCTACACGCGTCCCACTCCAGCCTGGAATGTAAACACCTGGTTCGACGGTCACAACGGCTCCAACTGGCAGCATAGCATCCTCAGGTGCACGTTCTGAAAGATTAGGACCTTCATGTATTTGTAAACCAACGCCATGACCAGTGCTATGCACATAATATTCGTGTAAGTTGACCATTTCCAGTGCATTACGCGCCAGAGCATCGGCGGCCTTGCCAGAGATACCCGCTCGTAAGCCAGCCTCGCATGTCTTCATTGCATTCAACACGGCCTCATATACCTCGCGCATACGTGGTTCTGCTGGCTCTCCAAGACAAATAGTACGAGTCATATCGGCACAATAGCCCTTGTAGCGTGCTCCCATGTCGATAGTAATCAATTCTCCACGCTGAATGCGTCGCTGTCCCGGGTGAGCATGTGGCATCGAACCGTTTGGACCAGAAGCAACAATTGATTCAAATGCAAGACCGTCCGCGCCTAGTTCTACCATTTTGCGCGATATCTCCATCTGTACTTCTTTCTCTGTCATACCCGCTTGAATCCATTGACAAAGATGCGCAAACGTTTGATCGGTAATCGCAATTGCGTGTTTGAGCAATTCAATCTCGCTCGGCTGCTTGACCTGGCGCATTGTACCGACAATATCTTCATCAAACGGCAAAAACTCGTATGCACCGTTTCCAGCCGTGTGATATTTCGCGTACTCTGCATACACCAGAGCTGTTGACTCAAAACCAATTTTCTTCCACCCCTGCTTTTGAGCGAGCGTAGCAAATGCAGGAGCATACTCGCGAGCTTCAGGGACGATAACTTCCCATCCCATAGCTTCGCTCGTCGCGGCTTCTTTATAAATACCATTTGTCAAAAGTAGCTGTTGTGTTTGGCTGACGATCAGCAGGCCCGCGCCCTCTACATCATCGTTAAGCCACCCACTTAAGTAGGAACGGTTCTGTGGCTGTGTGACAAGAAAGGCATCTATATCCTGTTCTTGTATCCATGTTCGAAGTTGTGTAATACTCTCCTGGCTCATAATATCCTTCTTTATATACTAGTATTTTGCTCACGTAATAATGCTACCAATGCTTCTAACGCGAGAACATAGCCACGCCAACCTAAGCCAACGATGTGACCTTTACATATGGCTGCCATCACAGAATGATGGCGGAATGTTTCACGAGCGTAAATATTGCTGAGATGTACCTCTATCGCAGGAGCTTTCACTGCCGAAAGTGCATCCCGTATGGCAAGCGAGTAGTGCGTGAACGCTCCCGGATTAATGATGATACCATCAATAACCTCTGCATGCTCTTGAATACAGTCAATAATGGCACCTTCGTGATTTGATTGAAAACATGTAATCACTGTATCCAGTTCCTTACCACGCGCTTCTAACATCTCTTGTATGTGCGCAAGCGTCATGGTTCCATACACTGCTGGTTCACGTGTTCCCAGTTTGTTCAAGTTTGGTCCATTTAAGACAAGTACCTGAAGCGTTTCTAACATGATTAGACCCTCGTTTCAGCAAAGAATGCTGTCACCACCCGTTGTACTAACGCTTCTGGCATGCTCGTCACTGTTACATCTCCAATATGTCGTGGCATAATCCAACGCACTTGCTTCCCAGAAACTTTCTTATCCAACTGCATTGCGCTTAGTATATCTTCAGCATGCACAGACCCTGCATACTTAGTTGGTAAGCCAAGTGCAGCGAGTAGGTCGTTCTGGCGTGCCATGTCTTCGCCCGAAAACATAGCTGCTTCATGAGCAAGTGATGCAGCGGCAACCATACCTAACGATACAGCTTCACCATGCAACCATTCACCATAGCCCGCTACGTTTTCTAGTGCATGTGCGACCGTGTGACCGTAGTTGAGAATGGCTCTACGCCCTTGCTCGCGCTCGTCTTCCTCTATAATCATTACCTTCAGGTCGATACAACGCGCGATTATCTGACAAAGAAGTGTAATTGGAGGATTTGCAAATGTTCGTAACGTCTCACGGTGTGCTTCAAGCTGAGCGAACAGTTCAGCGTCGAGTATAATACCATATTTTACGACTTCTGCCCATCCTTCAGTCCGTTCACGCTCAGGAAGTGTCAGCAACAAGGCTGGATCAACAAGCACAAGTTGCGGATGATAAAACGCCCCTATCAGGTTCTTCCCGCGAGGATGATTAATACCAGTTTTACCGCCAATGGCAGCATCAACCTGCGCCAGGAGTGATGTGGGAACTTGTATTAATGGCACACCACGAAGATAGGTTGCCGTGGCATAGCCTACAAGATCGCCAATAACGCCACCACCAAGGGCAATAATTGCTTCTTTTCGCTCAGCCCGTTGCTCTAGCAGCCAATCGTAGATTGCGTTAAGTTGCGCCTGAGATTTGCTTTTCTCACCTGCTGGTACGATATACAGTTGTGGATCAAAGCCTGCTTCAGTAAGATTTTGGATAAGGGCTGTGCAGTACAAATTCGAGATATTGCTATCTGTGAAAAGGAAGACACGTGCGGGCAGGGAGCGTTGTATAAGATAGTGCGCCAACCTTCCAATCCCCCCCCAATCGACAACAACATCGTAGCCATTGCCAATATGTACGTGTCGTACAATTGGCGCAACACCACCATCTTCAAGTACACCTGCATTATTGAGCATCGCTATAATCTCCTGTGCGACCTGTTCTCCTGTTTTCCCCGTTGTGTTACATACAAACTTCGCTTCTTCATACCATGCTCGGCGAGTCGTGGCGAGTGCCTGGAGTGCTGCAAGAGGGTCTGAGCCTAGAAGTAGAGGCCGTGTCTCTGGCACAATGCCTTGCTGCTCGAATGCGACAGCGTGTTGGGCATACAGGCGTTGTAGAGCAGTTACAGGCTCAGTCTGTAACCAGATAGGTATACCATGCTCTGCCATGAGCACGCGATTCTCTTTCAATATAATAGCACCACCGCCCGTTGCGATCACAACCCCGTTTGTGTATGTATGAATTATTTCGTGAAGGACACGGCTTTCGCAAGCACGAAAATATGATTCGCCATGTTGCGCAAAAATATCGGGAATACGTTCTCCACAAGCGGCTTCTATCAATGTATCGCTATCGAGAAAAGCTACACCTAGCCGTTGCGCGAGAAGATGGCCTACAGTACTTTTGCCACTACCTGAAAGCCCAACTAAAAATATATGTCGCATATACTGTATTGTATCACGCACTTCAACCATAAATAATTCAAGGCAGTAATATCCCGAGTAGCAGGTCTGCTACTCGGGATATTACTGCCTTGAATATCAGTACCTTTCAAGTAACTAATAAATTTCTTCATCGCGAATATTTGTGACAAGTGTTGTGAGCAAACTAAATGTGGTAGTATTTACCTGATTTATACGAGTATCACTTGCTTTCCCCTGGCGTATGAAGGCTTGTGAACGATTGTCATAGACCTGAAATGTGCGACCAAAGGAGAAAACATATTGCTCGATTTGTCCCGTTTGACGATTTCAAAACAAGAATGTCGTCACCTGTAGAGCAATTTCCATTTCGAAGACAACGCTCACGATCAAGAAAAGCTCCAACAAGAATTTGCCAGTTTTGCCCCCAGCTCTGAACGGTGGTTTGCTGTACAATTGCCAGGGATGTATTGAAGGCAAGAAATGTGCTATGACCAGATTGTGGATCGTAGAGCATAACGCTCGCATTAGGCATTCCAAAGTGACCAACGTAGGGAACCATACCGATGCCTAAATTTGAGTAAGGCACACGTTTAGTAACTGAAAGGTCAGAAGCAAAGGCAAGCATCTGTCCGTCACCCGTACTTGGATCATACATTAACAGTTGGGCGCGACCAGTACCTGTGAAATCGCCACTATAGACAACCCAATTTCCATCGAGGTTATGTGCTTCCTGGTAATGATAAATCTGCAGGTTCGTGTCAAAATCCATAACACGTCCTTCTCCAACAATACGGTCATATAGGAATATGCCGTCTTGATTGGCGTTGACAAAGCGACCTACATACACTTCCCAATTCGCATGCCAAAGCGTATATTGCTGTTGTATATGCACACTGAAATCTTTATTGAAGTCAAGCACCAGGATGTTCGAGGTACGCCCCGCTTTCTCCCAATCTGCTGGAGCGCCTCCGCTTAGCTCACGTCCGCTAGTTGTTGGAGTAGGTGATGGCATTGTGCTTGCATACACAAGGGTGGCATTCAAGCTTTGAGTCGTCACTGGACTGGGTTTTGTGATTGGTGCTCTATTTTTCTTCGGTGTTGGTGTTACAGTCGGACTTCCCTTCAACGTCGCCGTTGGACTCGGTGTCACTGTTGGTGTTACAGTCGGACTCCCCTTCGGCGTCGCCGTTGGACGCGGCTTGACCGTTGGTGTAATGGTCGGACTCGCTTTTGGCGTCGCAGTCGGACTCGGCTTGACCGTTGGTGTAATGGTCGGACTCGGCTTGACCGTTGGTGTAATGGTCGGACTCGCTTTTGGCGTCGCAGTCGGACTCGGCTTGACCGTTGGTGTCGGACTTGGTTTAGGTGTTGGACTTGGCTTAACCGTTGGTGTTGACTTAGGTGTCGAACTTGGCTTCACGGTCGGACTTGGCTGTACCGTTGGACTTGTACTAGAGATAGATGTTGGCGTATCTGTAGCGACGGGCTGAAGTCCATTGGTTGTGTCTGTAGGGGTTGCACTTAGATCAGGTTGAGCGTAACGCTTGTACATGAACAAGCCACTTCGCTTACCATCAAATCTACCTACATACAATTCCCAATCAGAACCCCAATTCGATAGAATAACATGCTTCTTAATAGTACGTTGGGGGGTCAAGCTAAGAATTTGTATTGTGCCCGCTTCACGGTCATAAAGAAGAATTTCGGAGTGTCCAGAGCCATCAAAGTCCCCTATGTGTACGTCGAGCGATGATCCCCACTTATTCACGCCAGTCGTAGCATCGCTCAGACTTACAACCTGTGTCGCCGTGGTACTGCTGGCATGTGTACCCTGTTTATCAGTAGCACGCGATACATATTGCGATTGCCCATGACTAAGTTCGAGGACATTAAGGCGTCCTTGCTGACGATTATAGAGTAGAAGGTCACTATAGCCACTTCCAGTAAAATCAGCATTGAACTCTTGATCAGAAGAGATAGCCTGCGAACCAAGAGTAACGCGATTGCCTGTCAATGTAGAGGCAGAAGTGGTAAATGTTTTGTTCGCCCCTAGCACCATCCGTGGAGCGTCCGAACCGATACCCGGGAGACGCTGAAAGAGTTGAGGGTCGATTATTTTCGGGAAGTAGATAAAACGTAATTGACCATTTTGGAAACGTGCTTGATTAATCAGCGGTGTACTATATCCTGTCCCCACATACATGGGCGTGGAATCGCCATAGTTCTGGTAGGTGACATTAAAAGTCAATCCGTCATCACTGACCGATGTCACGAAAGCGACATGTCCTGGCGTGCCATATGCCCAAATGCCATCCGCGCGAGGAAAAACCGCGATAGCCCCAACACGGGGAGTTGTCCCTATTGGGAGTCCTGTGCGTTCGGCATCAACAATCCAATCGGCAGCATTTCCCCAGTTCAAGGGTAAATTATAGCCAAGCAGATGCCACTGCTCCCACGCCCACCAAACACAATTACCGCCCGTGGGAAAAGGACCAGGACAGAGAGGAAATGGGTTGCCATCAGGCGAGAAACCCACGTTTGTACATGTGTTGTCAACAGTAGGACTCGTATGGCTATGTGCATCCACCTGTGGAACTAATGCGGTAAACTCAACAATTATCAGCGCAAGCAAAAGGAATACGCCAAATATATGTATCGCATACCCTCGGTTCACAGGGTGTAAGCTTTTAAATATCTCTTTTGCACGTGTATGAAGCGAGTTGGTCGAAGGAGGCATAAGAACTGCACTTTCCTAAAAAGACTCCGTTTTCACGAATATATTCGTGCGCATTTTCTCTAGTATATATAATCGGCAAAATACTCGCTAAGTTGATACTGACGTTTCCCACACCTCTCAAAGTATAGCATCAAAATTTGGTCTTACTCAAGGCAAAAAGAAGGATATTGCGAGAATTTACAAAAAATTAACATGTCTCACAATTTACTAAAAAGAGGCTTGACAATGGATTGAGGCGATGGTATTATTAGCCTTGTTCAAACAAGGGCAATTAGCTCAGTTGGTTAGAGCGCTACGTTGACATCGTAGAGGTCACAGATTCGAGTTCTGTATTGCCCATAGCACAAAAAAACGACTGTTTTTTATAAAAAACAGTCGTTTTTTTGTGCTATGGGCAATACCTACCTCTTCAGCATTGGCAGGTTCATGCCCTCGTCGCGGGTGCGGTGAGAACCAGCAGTCTCTTGGATGCCGCCTTCCGGATAGACCAGTTTCGCCTCGGCAGGGGGCAGGAGGCTGGCAACTTCCTTTAGAACCGCGTCAAGGAACTGATCTTCTGGTACGGTTTTGACGACTTCACCCTTGCGGAAGATGACACCCTTCCCTTTACCACCAGCAAGACCAACATCGGCGTCGCGTGACTCGCCAGGACCATTGACGACACAGCCCATGACCGCGACCTGGATAGGGGTTTGTACCTTTGTCAGTCGCTTCTCAACTTCGTTCGCGACCTGGATTACGTCGATCTCGACACGCCCACATGATGGGCAAGAGACGAAGGTCACACCACGATTACGCAGTTCAAGAGCCTTTAAAATGTCGTAGGCAACAGGAATTTCTTCCTCTGGTTCCGCGCTTAAGCTGACACGGATCGTATCACCAATACCCTCCGCTAATAGTAGTCCTAAGCCAACAGCGGATTTTACTGAGCCACCGACAAGTGTGCCTGCCTCGGTAATGCCAAGATGTAATGGGTAGTCAGAACGTTGCGAGAACTTACGATATGCTTCAACGGCGGTGAGTACTGTCGAGGACTTCAATGAGACGATAATCTCATGATAATCTACTGCTTCGCACCAGCTCACGTACTCCAGGGCCTTCAGGACCATACGTTCGGAAAGGTGTTCACGCTCTTTACGTCTCGCTTCCGCGGGATCGGTGCGTTCTAACACACCATCGTCGCGTAAACGAACCTGGATACGCTGCATCTGAGCCTTCTGGTCAAGGGCGTCGATTGAACCAGAGTTCACACCGATACGCATCGCGACTCCATGTTCTTTCGCGGCTAGCGCGATCTGCTCAAGCGACTTTCGTCCATTGAGCAAATTACCTGGATTAATGCGAACTTTATCGATGCCCTGACGAATGACTTCTAAGGCAAGGGCTGGATTATAGTGAATATCGGCAACGAGTGGGATAGATATTTGCTTTTTAATCTCACTGATGACAACCGCGTCTTCCATCTCAGGTACAGCGACGCGCACGATTTCACAGCCAACATCCTCAAGACGATGAATTTGGTCAACAGTGCTTTTCACATCGCGCGTATAGGTTGTCGTCATAGATTGCACCGCGATAGGTGCATCTCCACCAAGAGCCACATTACCGACATGTATCTGTCGGGTCTTTTTTCTCATTACGAGTTACTCCATGTGCAAGTTCTGAAAAACATGATGGTTATCACGAACATCGTGATATTTTCATAGCTTCGAATACTTGCGTTTAGCCGCCCCAATGGGTGACATCACTAATAGTAATAACAATCATCAGGGTCAATAATATTGCCATACCGACCAAGTTAATAATACCTTCGCGCTCCGGTTTGAGCCGCTTCCCACCCCGAAGAAGTTCAATCAATATAAGTAGGATGCGTCCACCATCTAAAGCGGGGAAAGGTAAAATGTTGATTATGGCGAGGTTAAGGCTTAACACAGCCGTCAGACTGAGTATTGGCCACCAACCAAGATTCGGTACACTCTGCGCCACTTCGCCCGTTATCTTGACAATGCCAACAGGCCCAGCAAACTGCGGATGGATAGCACCAGTAATCATCTGCCCAATAGCACCGATGAAGTCGCGTGTCACCTCATACGTATGCACAATACCCTTGAAAGGTGCCTGCCATAGAGGAGACTTTACAATAACTTCCTTCGCACCTATACCCATTTTACCCTGATTCGCATTAGGATGGGCACGTGCATTTACGGTGACAGGAATATCGGTTGCACTTCCCTTATGCTGAATAACGAGGTTGACTGGCACAATGTCATGTTTATTATCAGAAGTAACGACCTTGTTTACCTGTGTCACCACGTCGTCGAACGTTTTGACTGAGGCACCATTGACACTCACAATGGTATCATCAGGACGCAAGCCAGCGATCTGCGCAGGTGAATTCGCTTCAACGGTGCCAACCATCGACGGGAAGGTTGGCTCACCAAGCCCGTATGCTATAGTAAACAACAGCATTGCAAGCAGTATATTCATCGTAACACCCGCGACCAGGACGATGATACGTTTGCCAGCAGATTTCGCGGCAAAGCTCCCTGCGTCATACTTGCCTTCAGCGTCATTGATGTCGCCATTCTCACCGGGCATACGCACAAAGCCACCAATTGGTAAGAAATTCAGCGAATAGATTGTGTGATCAGAAACGCCCGGAGTACTTATGCCACCACTGGTACCGCTAAACGGTGTTTGTTTTCCATCGCTATATGCATCTTCAGTTTTGCTATTTCCACCCAGCCAGATGACCTCCCAGCCTCCACTGATGCGTTTGCGAATACCAACCAAGCGAGGAGGAAAGCCAAGACCAAATTCCTCGACACGAATACCCGCCCACTTCGCGGTAATAAAGTGTCCAAACTCATGGACCAGTACCAACAACCCGAATACTGGAACGGCTGCAAGTAAGTACCAGTTATTCATCCCATCATTCCTTTACTATAATAGATGTTTTATGTTTTTTTGATAAAGTTCTTGCGTCATTCTGCGTGCCCAGGCACATGCATCCAATGTTTCAGCAACATCAGGTTGTGCGATAGATGTATGACGCTCCATTACGGCTTCGATCAGTTCTGCAATCTCCAAGAGTTTAATTTTCCCATTCAAAAACAGGTCTACCGCCTCTTCGTCCGCTCCAACAAGTACGCATGGATAGGTGCCTCCCCGTTTCGCAGCCTCAAGTGCTAATTGAAAGCAAGGGAAACGCTCGACATCCAGTGCCTCGAAGTTGAGCTTTGCCACGTCCGCCCAACGCAGTTCACGAATCAGACCACTCTCGGCGGCTTGTAAACGCTGAGGGTAGGCAAGCGCATTCATAATTGGCAAATGCATGCTGGGTAGACTTGCCTGCATTTTAATTGAGCCATCGATGAACTCAACCATCGAATGCACGATACTTTCAGGCTGAACGACCACCTCGATACGTTCATATGCTATATCGAATAGCCAGTGTGCCTCGATGACCTCCAAGCCTTTATTCATCAGCGTCGAAGAGTCAATGGTGATCTTTGGTCCCATACGCCATGTAGGATGTGCCAATGCCTGCTCAACCGTCACCGATTGCATCTGTTCGAGTGGTGTATGCCGAAATGGACCACCAGAAGCTGTAATAATCAGCTTACGAATGTCCGTATATTCTTCCCCACGTAGACATTGCCAAATCGCACTATGCTCGCTGTCTATAGGAAATATCTCTCTATTAGCGCGTTTAGCGGCTGCCATCACAAGATGACCCGCCATCACAAGCGTTTCTTTATTGGCAACGGCAATGGTTTTTCCAGCTTCAATTGCAGCCAACGTAGGTTCAAGAGCCATCAGACCGGACGTTGCCGCGACAACAATATCGACATCAGGATGGATAGCTGCCGCTGTAAGCCCTTGCGTACCAAGAATAACACCAGGCAGCGCAAATGTTGCGTCACGTTCAAGTTCTGGCGTTTCGGCAAAACACGCAACAAGTTGAGGCTGAAATTCCGCTACCTGTTGTGCTAATAAAGCAACGTTGCTGCGAGCAGCAAGGGAGACGATCTGAAAATGTTCTGGGAAGCGTCTTACAACGTCCAATGTTTGTCGCCCAATTGAGCCTGTACTACCGAGTAAGGCAATACGTTTAGGAATGATGGTCATAGGTTCTTTATCACATAACAAATCTAATGTTTGCCTTCTACATTGACAAACAAAATGTTTTGTCCCTCTTTAGATTATAGCAGGGTCCCGTCGTAGGGACCAGATTTATCGCGTCCTCGGCGCAATTTATTGCGCGAGTTGTGTGGTTCGCTTTTCGCGCAATGAATTGCGCGGACGGACGCAATAAATCTGGTCCCTACGACATCCTTGTCGGCGACGAGGACGCGATAAATCTGGTCCCTACTTCCCGACGAGTTGCGCGAAGACGTAAACGACGATTACGGCAAAGAGCAAGCTGTCGATACGATCTAGCATGCCGCCGTGTCCTGGCATGAATTGGCCACTATCCTTGACACGCGTTTGACGCTTAATCAACGACTCCGCGAGGTCGCCAAAAACCGCGGCAATCCCAAGCAGTATACCAAGCACTATCGCAAGATACCACGGAACACCCAATTGTACTACCGTTAAAATCAGGCCAGCCGTGATCGAAAGGATAAAACCGCCAAGGGCACCTTCCCAGGTCTTTGCCGGGCTAATTCTTGGAGCGAGTTTGTGGCGTCCAAAGTAACGCCCCGCAAAAAAGGCGGCTGCGTCGAAGCCCCACACACCGAGCAGTACCATCAAGAGCCACCACACACCACGCGGCAAATAAAGCCACAATGGGTTGGTCAAGATATGCAAAATATCAATTCGACTTGCTTCGGGGCCACGCAACAATAAAAAGAAACTCATGGGCCAGCCCAGATAGATCGAGATAGCCAGCGTCAAAGCCCAGTCTACCATCGCGCCGTCAAGCTTCTTGCGCACAAAGAGCCAGGGGAATGACACAAGCAATCCCGCTCCCAAGCTTGTTTCAAGTATTAACTGCCGTTGCTGGGGAAACATGGCAGCAATCAGAAAAAGGACGCTCAAGCCAAAACTGATCCAGATTAACGGATGATACCCCGCGTTAAGCAGCATATTGTGCAGTTCTAACGTACCCAGGATAACGACGAGCAAGACAGCGGCAAAGGCAATCCAACCCCCAAACCAGACAAAGGTGAGTACAACAGGAATAGCGACACCAGCAGTTAACCAACGCTGGCCAACCGATGATTTTTTCTTTTCGCTGGTCTTCACTACCTCGGCCTGTAATGGCTCTTCACTTGCTCGTTGCACCCCATGACTCCTCTATATAATAACCTGAATTTGGGTAGACATTGCCTCGGAAAATGAAACAGTGTATAGTATTCTGTACGATGATACAGAGTTTCTTGTTACAGAAACCCAGCAGGATGCACTGATACATGGTATACGAGTATCCTACCCCGTTTTATCGCGCCTTGCAAGCACACAAGACCACCACGCGAAACAGTTACCCCTCTTTGCGTAGTTTCCAAATGTTCTCCATAGGAAAACGTCTGGCCCATGCGATTTCCGCTGCATTGCGATATGCGCTTGTGGTACCAACGGCTGGTTGCGTCTCGATCAGGTCCTCAATGAGAAAACTTAGAACGTCGAAAAAGTCGAATCCACTCACCATATGGTATTTGAAAGTCAACCTCGTTATCCCATTCAAAGCGCTTCATACCAAAGTAGTCGTTAAGCAGGGTTTGCTCAAACTGATCAGTCTGCATGTTTTGGCACAAGACCGAAATTGGTGTAGCGGTCATAAACGCAAAAAGGCCACCAGGACGTAGAAGACGCGCGGCTTCTGGGACAGTACGGTAGGGATCGCAGAAGGTCATCGCACCCCAATCGCAAAAGACGATATCAAAGCTGGCATCAGGTAGGGGAACGCTCTCGGCACTGCCTTCGAGAAGCTGAAAGGATACTCCTGCCTCTTTCATAAGTATATGTGCCTGCTGAAGCTGTCGTGAGGAGATATCCAGGCCGACAGGACGTGCCCCCTGTTGCGCTAAGGCGATTGACCAGCGAGCGGCACCACAGCCAAATTCCAGAATGTCTTTACCTGCCACCTCGCCAAGCACATGTAATTCTGATTCTGGAATACGCCAGAGTCCCCACGCCATTGCCAATTCTCCAGACAAAACAGATGCCGCTCGTTGTTCGTACTCTTCGCTCGTTGCGTTCCACATGTCTCTATTCTTACTCACATGCTCTGGAAGCTGAGAAATGTCTATGTCGTCGCTGTTATTGCTCATAATAAAGTCATCTCCACCAAAGATATGCACGTAGAGTTTCGTCAGTACGCTCAAGCGTATGTTGATACGTTTTGGTTATGACCCATTTGAGCGAGACACTTCCCCAAACTGCTTCACGTTCCTCTTGCCAACTTTGTTCAGTAAATTGAGAGAATAACGCGAGTTGTTGAGAGCGCACAATTTTGAAATCGGTAATTAACGCTTGTATTTCGTGATCTTTACCATCGTTCCAATCGAGTTCGTCTTGCGCATTATCCTCTTCTTGTGTCCCAACAACAGGTTTAGGCCCTCCTAGCCATTGTAACATAGAAGGCAGAGCTAGACGTTGCTCATAGCGTGTAAGATGAAAAACAATGCGTGCAATAGGCCACCTATTAGGGCGCGGATCAATATACATTCGTTCTTGTGGTATCTGTTCCACTGCCCAGAGAAAGCTGTCCGCGCTTGTCTGTAATTGTTGCTGAAGCCATTGCGAGTGTTGCATAGTATTTCTCTTTCTTGTTACATTATAATAGCGTCAAAACCATTTCCGCTTTTCCAAACATCGACGAGAAAAGATATGTAAAGGAGGCGAAAAAAACATGACACAGCAAGAAAGTGATCTCCTAATTGAGTTAGCCGCGCCTGCTAAAAGGGCACTCGTTGGAGGTGGCTACTTACGGATTGAACAGTTAGCCATGGTCAGTGAGGCTGAGATCAAACATTTGCATGGCATAGGGCCAAATGCACTCAAGCAGCTTCGCGCCGCCCTTCATGCTAAAGGTCTGTCTTTTGCCGAGGAGAAGAGCAAGTAAGAAATCTATTTTTATTATGAGTTACCACCGTCTGAATGTTTCATGCATGTGGAATTCTGCTTCAGCCTTCAGTGCTTCACGCGATTGAAGAAGTTGATGGCTGAGTAGATTAGAAGAGAGACCTTCAATTTTTCGCCTGCGCCAATCGAAAAACAGGCAACCAAGCAAGATACCCAAAAAGCCTCCTATAAGCACTGCACTTCCACTCCCAAGATGAATAAGGCTACCGATAAAGAAACCAAGTATCGCGATGAGTATGGTAATACAAGCGTTTATATATTTCACAATCATTGCCTTTCGTTAATAGAGGACATTGCAAAAACCCAATTTATTTAGCATCTACCCTTATAAACGCTTGTTGTCTTGAGAAATGAAACATGGCTTTTCGTTGACAGTGCATTTCAATAGAAGCATTGGGATGTTCATAATACTTTTATTGATGGATTTCGTAGGGACCAGATTTATCGCGTCCACGGCGCAATTCAATGCGCGAGACTCGTGATGTAGGGGCCATAATTCATTACGCCTCACCATTGATGCTGTTGGAGGGGGGGTTGAAATGCGGCCTCACTGCTACAGACATCGTTCCCAATGCAATTTATCAGCTATGAACATATCATACAACCGTATCGCGCATTGAATTGCGCCGTGGACGCGATAAATCTGGTCCCTACGAAATCCATCAAATTCATATTGAAACACAAATAAGACGGTTATATCAACCGTCCTATTTGTACTTCAAAAGTGATTTATTTCGTTTGCTCCGGTGTCAAGCCGAACTTGCGCTGGCGGCTTTGCAGAATATCGAGTGCCTTTCGCAGGTCCTCGCGTCCGAAATCGGGCCAAAGCGTGGGCGTGGCGTAGTACTCGCTGTAGGCCGATTGCCACAATAAGAAGTTGCTGACACGCATCTCTCCTGCCGTACGTATGACCATATCAGGGTCGGGTAGGTCACGCGTGTAGAGGTACGAAGCGATCAGTTCCTCGTTGATGGAGTCGGGATGCTTGCCATCTGCGATAATCTGGCGGATAGCATCCACGAGTTCGGCGCGTCCACCGTAGTTGAAGCAGACATTCAGGCCGATACGTGTGTTGTTGCGTGTCAGTTCCTCGGAGTCGCGCACAGCCTTTTGAATGTCGGAAGACAGGTCATAGAGACGACCAAGATGGCGCAGGCGCACTCCATCGCTATGCAATTTTTCCAGGTCCGAGCGAATGGTCTCCCAGAAGAGACGCATGAGACCATCTACCTCAGTGCGTGGTCGCCCCCAGTTTTCAGTTGAAAAGGCGTAGACGCTGAGCATCTCAATATTCTCATCGGCAGCACACTCGACGACACGACGTAACGCCGTTACGCCAGCCTTGTGTCCTGCAAGGCGAGGCAAATGGCGTTTCGTCGCCCATCGTCCATTGCCATCCATGATGATGGCAAGGTGGCGTACTGACTGAATGGCTTGCTCTGTTGCGACAGGTTGTGACTGCGACGCAACGTTCTCCTTTCGGGATGAAAAGAGATTGTTTATCTTCGTCAAGTCTTAGACCTCCATAAGTTCTTGTTCCTTACTTTTGCCGACCTTGTCCATCTCATCAATGAAACGGTCGGTGAGCTTTTGCAGCTTATCAGTGCTCCGCTTCAGCTCGTCTTCAGAAACCTCTTTCTTCTTTTCACGGTCACGTAGTTTATCCTGAATATCGCGCCGAACGTTGCGAACCGCGACCTTATGCTCGTCCAACTTCTTGTGAAGTGTCTTCGCCATGTCGCGTCTGCGCTCTTCACTCATCGGAGGAATATTCAGACGAATGACCTGTCCATCATTGTTAGGATTGATGCCCAGGTCCGATTTCTGGATTGCCTTTTCGATATCAGGGATCATCTTGCGGTCATACGGTTAAATCACCACTTGCCGCGCATCTGGCACCGATACCGATGCAACCTGAATAATAGGTGTTGGTGTCCCGTAATAATCAACCTGTATACGGTCAACCAGCGACGAACTGGCACGACCAGTACGAATAGCCGTCAGGTCCTGTTTCAAGGCTTCAATAGCCTTCTGCATCCGTCGTTCGGCATCACTAAATAAATCATCTGTTGGCATATTCAAAACTCCCTTTTTCTATGAGTATACTACTTTCACGTAGCACTCTAAAAATGGGACGTGATAACACAGGTGGTGTAAGCTATTTTTTCGACACCACTACACAGGCTCTTTCACGTCAGAAACGAGTGTACCACACTTTTCGCCGCGCATGATGGTTTCTAATGCGCCATCTTGATGCAAGTTGAATACAATAATCGGCATGTGATTATCTTTACACAGAGAAAGTGCGGTACTATCCATGACCCGAAGCCCCATATTCAAGGCTTTCATATAACTGATTTCCTCGAACTTTTTCGCGTTCGGGTTGCGCTTGGGATCGTCATCGTAGATGCCATCTACATTTGTTGCCTTCAGCAGAACCTGTGTGTTCAACTCGACGGAACGTAGGGCAGCAGCCGTATCAGTGGTAAAGAATGGGTTGCCACTTCCGGCTGCGAGAATAACGATACGCCCCTTTTCCAGGTGCCGTATCGCTCTACGTCGAATAAAAGGTTCCGCAACGGGCGGCATTTCAATGGCAGTCTGGACACGCGTCGCAATCCCTAATTTTTCGAGCGCATCCTGCATGACAAGCGAGTTCATGACGGTGGCAAGCATTCCCACATAGTCAGCGGTGGAACGGTCGATGCCAGTAGCGGCAGCATCAGCTCCTCGCCACATGTTGCCACCACCAATGACCATCGCCACCTCGATCCCCAGGTCAGAGACACGCTTGACTTCGCCAGCGATATGCCGTACCGTTTCAGCGTCGATACCATACCCATGAGGACCGAGAGCTTCACCGCTCAACTTGAGCAGGATGCGCTTATATGCAAAAGCCATGCTACTCGCCTAATTTAAAGCGACTAAAGCGGCGCAGTACAATGTTCTCGCCGGTCTCGGCAATAGCCTTACGGACTAGATCGCCAACTGTGACGGCCTCGTCCTTGACCCACGGCTGCATCATCAGCACATCTGAGCCGAATTCTTTCTTAAGTTTACCATTGAGGAACTCTTCGCGACGTGCCTCTGGCACACGGTCAATCAATGGATCTTCTGTAATCTTTTTACGAGCCTCTTCCATGATCTCGGCTGGCACGTCTTCGTAGTTCACATATTTAGGGGCAACACCTGCGATTTGCAGTGCTAGCTCGCTCGCAAGTTTGCGGAAGCCTTCGCTACGGGCCACAAAGTCGGTGCTACAGTTCAGTTCGAGCAAGACACCAACACTGTGATTGTGGTGCACATAGGAAAACACTCCCCCCTCTTTTGTCTCACGACCAGCCGTGACCATCTTCTCGGCTTTCTTGTCTCTACGTGCATCGAGATACTTGACCGCCTCAGCACGCGTGCTTGACTGGGTTAAGGCACTTTTGCAATCCGCAAATGTCGCGCCAGTCTCTTCGCGCAAGCTTTTTACATCCGCCGCAGTATATTCCATGATAATAGTTCTCCTCATGCTAGTTGTATGATACTCAGAGTATAAGAACAGTACAACGACCTCTGTCCATCAATTTTGGGTTCTGAGTGCTTGACAAGTGTGTCAATTCCTGTTTTCACGGTATGTTTGTTACAGTAAGAAGCGGGAGGCGGAGGCAAGTGCCTCGTAACCTCCCGCCAAACAAGTTGTGTATCTTAGAGAGCCTCTTTTGCGACCAATTCTGGTTCTGGTGAAGCTTCAGGTATGCTTGTGACAGGAGTAGCTTCAGATGCCTCGGGTGTGCTTGCCACTGGTTCAGTTGCCGCGCCGCTCGTTGCTACAGTTTCCTCTTGCGTCGTATTGTTTATAGGAGCGACCTCTTGTTGCACCGTCGTAGCTGCTGGTGCCTCTTGTTGCACAGGAGCAGTTGCAGCAGGTGCCTCTTGCGTCTCAGGTGTCGGAATGGTGAAGGTCTCGCCAAGTGAAACTGGCTCCTCGCCATCCTTCTCGCTGGTCTCGTTGTCCTTGTTACGTGCATCGAGTTCACGGCGTCCCTCGACAACAGCATCAGCTATTTTCGCACATAGCAAGCGTACAGCACGGATGGCATCGTCGTTCGCGGGAATGGGATAATCCATCTCATCAGGATCAGAGTTTGTGTCCGCAAGCGCGATAATAGGAATTTCCAGGCGACGTGCCTCCATAACGGCGGTCCGCTCTTTGCGTGTGTCGATGATAAAGAGCGCGGTAGGCAGACGACGCATATCCTTGATACCACCGAGAATACGTTCCAGGCGGTTCATGTCATCTGTCAAACGCTGTACTTCCTTTTTCGGCAATCGCTCGAAGTCACCGCGATCGCGGCGGGCTTCAAGTTCACGCAGGTAGCGAATACGAGACTGGATAGTTTGGAAGTTAGTTAACATACCACCAAGCCAACGCTGGTTGACATAGTACATGCCGCAACGCTTGGCCTCTTCCGCGATGGCCTCTTGTGCCTGCTTCTTGGTGCCAACGAAGAGGATGGTGCCGCCCTCTGAAGCGGTCTGCTCGATAAATTTGTACGCATCGTTGAGACGCGTGACTGTCTGCTGGAGGTCAATAATGTGGATACCATTGCGATCCATGAAGATGAATGGTGCCATTTTGGGGTTCCAGCGACGGGTCTGATGTCCGAAGTGAACACCAGCCTCCAAGAGTTGTTTCATTGAAATGACGTTTGCCAAAGACGGATCCTCCCTTGAATCCTCCGCTCTCGCCAGAATTAAGCGTCAGGGTCCGCCAGGGCTTCGCTATTTTCCATTCTTGATAAGGCAAATCAAGGACCCCAGGGTTGGCGCATGAGAGAGAGCGTGTGTACTTATAAGTGTGAAGTGCATCACACGGTTGCGGAAGACTCCTCCCGCTAAGTCGCAAGTATATACCATTTCGAGCATTTAGACAAGCCCCTGTACGGGTCTGATTCATCACACCCTCTTGGCCATTGATTCTGCTGGAAGGATTGATGAGACGTTTCATCATGATTGCAAACATGGTGGTGTGCGAAAAGGGTGTGATGAATCAGACCCGTACAGCCGTTTCGCTTCCCTACGATGCTATTAACATATGTTACATCATCAATATCAAAATCATACGCAGGGAAAAATCAATTACCACTCAACTTCTACAAATGAATTAGTTGCGCCCCTCTGACGGGCGTCCTCTACCGTTTAGACGGCTACCCTCGTGGTATAGCACTAGAAGCCAGTTTAGACAAGCGTTTGCGAGAGGCTCTTTTTTTGGAGCCAATTTTGACTCTCCAAAATGCTCCTTTTTTGATCAAATCGTGCTCATCCCGCTCCAAGAGCCATGCGAGATGCTATGCTCAGAGGTGTCTTCACTGAGCCGCTCTCGGTCGAGCTTATACACCTATAAAAAACTCTTCTACATGGGTTCATCAACTAGCCGCAGGAAACCACATCTTTACCTGTCCACGCGGAATACCTGTTTGTACACCGCACATGTTGCAGCGTGACATGAATTGTGTGCGAATTGGGATGGTTGGAATGAAGGAGAGGGTAAACCAGCGACGTGTGCGAACGATTGTATGAAACGAATTATTACGGCAATACTGGCAAGGATATTGTGTCTGCCCTATAACTTTGTTGCCTGCACGAAAGCCCCAAATAATCATCGTATCTATTCCACTTTTCTAGCTATATTTTCTAAAGCTAATACAATAGTGCAAGTATATACCACTGCGAACAGCCTGGCAAACCTCCAAGACATTTTCTTTTGGTCTACCCACTTCCGCTCTGGTTAAAAATCGAGTATACTCAGGCGAAGAACTTTGTGGGGTTGAAGTGAGGGGGAAACGTTATGCAGGGAAGGGTTCGTTATCATCGGGTGCGCCTAGTCGCGTACAATGCTCTTCTTTTGCGCCAATATTATTTACCCACGTCTATACCTGCTCCCAGTCCTACACCTCTTGCCCCATTAGTACCAGCTAGACTTCTTCTCGCTACACAGCCACGCCCATTGTTACGTAAAGTACGCCTGACCTATGAACGTAGGAAAATAGCCGACATATAAGGTCCAGTATGGCACACAGATATAATCGGCATATCCAGAAACATCGTTGCTTGCTTCTTGCATGAGGGAGTATATGTGTAGTATACACATATTTGTGATTAGAGTAACGGCTAATCGCATTTTTAGGGGCTGAAGATGTAGAAAGGGACATACAAATGGTAAGTATTATGATCGTCGATGACCATGCGCTTATGCGTCGCGTGGTACGCGAAGTGATTGAGAAAGAAGACGACTTAGAGGTTGTCGCGGAAGCTAGTAACGGATTAGAAGCGCAAGAGCAGGCTGCACATGTCAAGCCTGAGGTCGTGTTAATGGACCTCGACATGCCTGAATGTGATGGATTTGAAGGAACCGAGCGTGTGCTAGCAAGCTCACCGGAATCTAATGTAGTTATCTTCACAGCATCCCATCAAGAGCAACACCTGTTCCAGGCATTGCAACGAGGGGCAACGGGTTACATCACCAAAGATATCGAGCCGAGTGCCCTTGTGCATGCTATTCGTTGTGCGGCACGTCATGAACTATGTTTACCTGGCTCTTTTGCTAGTCAGGTTGTGGCACATCTCCGCACATTAGGGAAAGAACATGAGTCACGTCTCTGGGGCGAACTTGTGGGAGCCAAAGTACCAGATGTGGAGGAGCAGAGAGAAGACTACCATACCAATGCTGTTGCATACCGTATTCCTCGCCGAGTTTCAATGCGTCGGAGTCATACGCTATCGAAGACGCAGGATATATTGGAACCCTCGGCTTCACCAGCCACGTCCTCTAGACCTCTCACTGACCGCGAACAGGAAATTCTTGACCTGATGCGTAAAGGGCAGAAGAATCGCGAGATTGCAGCAACACTGTGTATCGCCAAATCAACTGTTCACAAACATGTACAAAACATCTTCGAGAAGCTTCACGCACGAAATCGCACCGAGGCGATTTACCTCACAAGCGCGATGTAATGTTTATAGACTAATTTTTGCTAATACGTTGATTATATGCTCAACAATTCATTGCGCCCCTCCAGGGGTGCAATGAATTGTTGAGCATATAATCATGATTATGGCTTATGCATACATATGATACAATTGTCTCTGTAATCACTGTGACATAAAAAATGTGGTGGACGAGCAACGTGTCCGAAAAACAAAATCAGCAATCACAACATGTACATCTACACAAATCAGAAGAGAAAGCTACATTTCTCGCGCGAAATGATATCTTTCGTCAGCTTAATGTAGCCGAGCTACACGATATAGAGCGCAGCTCAACAATCGTTACCTATACGCCGGGACGTATCCTTTATCGTCCCAGTGAAAAAGGGACTACGCTCTTTTTGTTAGTTTCCGGTATTGTTCACCTTTACCATCTTTCAACCGATGGACGCAAATTAATTATAGCAACCCCTGATATTGATAGCTGTTTTGGCGAAATTGCTCTGCTTGGCGACGGTGTATATAGCAGTTTTGCTGAAGTCATCACAGAATCGCGTATTTGTATCATTGGCAAACACGATATCGAGTTGCTTACTGCCAATAAACCCACAGTTACGACGGCACTTCTAAAAAGCGCGGGCCAACACTTCGCACATATTGAAGAACAACTTGTGAATACAAGCTTTAAAAGTATGAATGCACGACTGGCAACGCTTCTGCTACAATTAGCACAGGGGACTCAGCAGGTTGATGGGCTTAGCCACGAGGAGTTAGCAGAGCATTTGGGCACATATCGCGAAACGGTAAGCGTCGCGCTACGTGATCTCAAAGAAACTGGAGCTATAGAACTGGGACGTAAGCATGTTGCGATCTCTAACAAACGTTTATTACAGGAGATAGCAGGTTCATAGATAGCGTGTATAGACGGAAGCAGAAACATTTCTCATGACAACAGTACAGACAATGATAATTCAAGCTAAAAACGTCAAGAAAATTTATCGTAATGGACACCTACGCGTTGAAGCTCTGGCAGGCATCAATATGGCAATTGCACCCGGGGAGATGGTCGCGATCATGGGACAGAGCGGTTGTGGTAAGACAACGCTCCTCAATTGCCTCTCTGGACTGGATAGTATCGACGAAGGTGACATCTTCATTCGCGGCGACAATCTACGGGATTTAAGCGACAACGAGCGTACATCGTATCGTGCAAGGCACATGGGCTTTGTTTTTCAAGATTTCAATTTGTTACCCGTGCTGACGGCGGTCGAAAACGTGGAACTGCCAATGCTCGTCTCTAAAGTTCCCAGCCGTAAAGCGCGTAAACGTGCCTTGGAGGTGCTCGACCTCGTAGGACTCTCGGACCGCTCCAGTCACCGACCTGCCGAGCTTTCCGGTGGTCAGAGACAGCGTGTCACGATTGCCAGGGCCTTGACCAACAATCCCGCCATCGTCTGGGCCGACGAGCCAACGGGCAACCTCGATAGCGAGACCGCCCTAGAGATTATGGACCTACTCTCCACGCTCAACAAAGAGAATGGCCAGACCTTCGTGATCGTGACGCACGCCCTAGAGGTTGGGCACAGAGCCGACAGGATCATCACAATGCGCGATGGCCATATCGTGGAGAAAGAGAATAAACCTAGTTACTCTAATCCCATCTCTTGAGCAGTCCATTTATGAGACAAGGGAGTTGTTTTCTTTAGTTCCCATTTGTTCAGAAACAGCCTGTCGCCCCCAAAAATGTTACGCATCTTAAATGGGGCAGGAGTAGTCGCGAGTAGCCGTGCTCGTGCATCCCATTTTCGATAAAAGAACCAAGGCTTCAATAATATATAATATTCTTGTTTCGTCCAGGTAGGACAAGGCACATTATCTTGTTGACATAGCCACTCGACCATTGCAGCACAAAAAGCCGCCCAACGATGCATAATAGCATTGGGTGCAGGAGGCAAAGACGTTTTTATCATTTCTTCACGATGGTCAATGGCATATGCCCACCAATCGTTCAAAAAGTCTCCTATGGCTACCCAGGGAGTTTCTTTTTTACAAATCCGCTCAAACGTCTCAAGTATTGTATGTGGCGTATACGAAGATATTGTCATAATTCTGTTTTCTCCACAATTCACGAGTTGAAACGTTTTCTAATTTCACGTAACACATCCATTGATATATCTTCTTTAGGTACATATAACTCTACAAGAGCTAATACATCTTTACGTTTTGAAATATTGAGTATTTTTGCCAATGCTTTAATATCCGCATCATCTTTTGGACGTGCAGCCATTATTTTCGTGACAAATACATACTCTAATGACGCAGTATATATCTCTAACCCTGGAAATTTTCGCCATAGCTTTCTCTCGGGCTGTTTTATAAAATTGTAGGTAAAACCAGCCGCAGCAGTATTTAACCAAGCGTCAGGTAATTGTTCTCGCTTTGCGACAATGACCGATGCTTTTATAATTGCTGCTAGTAGATTGACCCACTTCATTTGACGGGTTCGAGACCGCTCTTCTGGTAGGAATTTCGCGCTTTCATTGGCTGTCAACATCCGTCAAATGAAGTGGGTCAATCTACTAGGTCCGAGACAAAGTATGTATCAACATCATACGTGATCTCTCGGTTTCCTACTTCTATAAGCATTACGGCTCCCCCTAGCAGCGTTATTTCTAAGTTCTGTCCATTCTCATGCAACACTTGCCCGACCATTTGCAAATACTTCTCGATATCTGTTTTATCCACGTACTACTTCTCTCTGCTCTTTGCCTAATAGGTCGATGGATTGTTAAATCCGTGTTCGTATTCTTGCTGTTATTAACTTACGAGGTATATAGTTCTTCATCACCGATAATGCGCCTCTTACGTCAGCTATCTTTAATTCTTTCGCTAATCGCACAATATCTGTTTCTTGATACAGTTCTTCAGAAGCAACAACTTTCATCGTGAATACATAGTCTAGTGCTGACACATAAATCCGAATACCAGGATATTCTATCCATTTATTTTGTTGCTCAGAAAAAAGAAGAGTAATAGAAGATTGTACCCACTCGTCAGACAAATGCTTATTTTGCGCTATCCGTTTTACTGTTTGATAAAGTATTACTCCATTGCTACCAAAATAAGCGTCAATAGTTTCGAGTGCATCTCCCTCATCTGTAAGATATGCATCTACATCTATTATTTCAGGTATCTTGATATCAAGAAGCACATAGATATCGTTATACACCAAAATCTCGCCTGTTATGCCCTGCTTTTGCAAGTCTTGCCCAAGTAGCCGCAGGTATTTTTCAGCATCTTCTTTGTTCATTATCTTGTAGTTCCTATAAACATAGACCATCACGTTGATGATAGTATAGGGTATACATTGTATGAGTAGCAACATATTTTAGCAGCACAAAAAAGCGTCTTCGTGAATTTTCACGAAGACGCTTTTTTGTGCTACACGCTTGATTACGCTAGCGTATGCTCCTCCGAACCGAGGAGTTGATGGACAACTTCTTTAATATGACCGGACGAGATACCGTACAACTCTTTCAGCAGAGTTGCGGCACCATGCTCGACGAATTTGTCGGGTAGTCCGATTACTCTTACATTGATGTTGTGCAGGTCATGACGCTCCAGCAGTTCAAGCACGGCACTGCCAAAGCCGCCTGCGGCAAGATGGTCTTCAATCGTGATGAGATGGCCTGTACTCTTTGCCAGGCGGAGAATCATGTCTTCATCGAGTGGCTTGGCCCAACGTGCGTTTACAACCGCGACCCGAACGCCTTCCTGTACCAGTTCTTGCGCGGCAATTTCTGCCTGCGCGACAGTGGTGCCATACGCGAGAATGGCACATTCGGTTCGTTCCGCCTCTTCAAGCGTTGCGGGACTAAGTAGTTCTGCTTTACCAACCTCTAGCTTATGTAGGTCGTTTGTGAGCGGTGTGCCTACACCCTTACCGCGTGGATAGCGCAAGCTTACCGGACCATCCATGTATACAGCGGTGTAGAGCATGTGGCGTAGCTCTTCCTCGTCTTTCGGTGCCATGACCTTCATATTAGGAATGTTGCGCATGAACGCGATATCAAAGACACCATGTTGTGTTGGCCCATCTTCGCCTACGATACCTGCACGGTCCATCGCGAACACAACATGCAAATTTTGTACGGCGATATCATGAATGATCTGGTCATATGCGCGTTGCATGAAGGTCGAGTAGATCGCGACCACTGGACAAATGCCCTCTACCGCCATGCCACCAGCGAAGGTGACAGCATGTTGCTCAGCAATCCCGACATCAAAGTAGCGTTCGGGGAAACGCTGACGAAGCTTTTTGAGACTGGTTCCCTCGGCCATCGCTGCCGTGATACCAACGATATTTTTATCGTTTTCAGCAAGTGAGACAAGCGTGTTCCCGAACACATCTTGATAGGATGGAGGATCATTCGGGTTCTTCTTGATCTCACCCGTTTCATAATCGAACGCACCGGGACCGTGCCACTTCGTTGAGTCGCCTTCGGCAACTTCCCAACCTTTGCCTTTTTTGGTGATGACCTGCACCATGACAGGGCCTTCAATCTTTTTCACGTTCTCGAAGACATCGAGCATCTGTTCCATGTTGTGGCCATCGAAAGGACCAAAGAACTTGAAACCGAGTTCTTCAAAAATGGCACCTGTTTTGCTATGCAAGACGACATTTTTCATGCTCGACTCAACACGGCCCGCCGTCTCACGAGCTAAGTCACCAACAACGGGTAGTTTTTCTATCGACCCCTTTGCCATCTCACGTAAGCGGCGATAGCTCGGCGAGGTCTGCATCTGACGCGCCTTCAAAAGGTAAGAATGGAGCGCACCTACATTATCGGATATAGATTTATCGTTATCATTGATGATAATAATAAGATTTTTCTTTAAACTACCTGCATTGTTAATTGCTTCGAGTGCCATACCACCAGTTAAGGCACCGTCACCGATAATCGCGACAACCTTAAAATCTTTCCCTTGCAGGTCACGCGCGGCAGCGATACCAAGCGCGGCAGAGATAGATGTGCTTGCATGGCTTGCACCAAACACATCATACTCACTCTCTTCGCGACGAAGGTAGCCTGAGAGTCCACCAAACTGCCGAATCGTCTTAAAGCGTTCACGCCTTCCAGTTAACAATTTATGTACATATGCCTGGTGCCCAATATCCCAAACAAGCTGATCTTCAGGAGTATTAAACGCGTAGTGCAAAGCCATCGTTAGCTCGACTACACCAAGATTGGGGGCCAGATGTCCGCCCTTCACCGACACTTTTTCGATGATCTCGCGTCGAATCTCTGCCGCTAACTGTTCCATTTGTGGAATAGTCAGATTCCGTAACTGCTCTGGACCATCAATACTATCGAGAATCCTCGTCAAAGGTTTCCTCCCATACTAATTCTGGTGTCCCCCTGGCACCTCTTGCCTGCTTGCAACATGAGATACGGTAGACGCCAATCAACATTTCTTTCTCTAATATATGAAGATGCACGAATACCTGAGAAAGGGTGTATTGTATTGTGCTTTCCTTGTATTATAGAGGTCTTCGTACAACCTCGCAAACACTCTGCCCCAAAAAATTCATGCACTTGAGGGCTTGACACGCCTTCCTGCCGCCCACAGAGCCAGTTTAGAAGAGAAAATAGTCCCTTGACAGGATTATACTTTCTTTCTATCATAACGAACAGGATGAATCGTTCTGTTTGTGGCTTACAAACGACAAACTTTTGTCGTTTCAAGGCAGTCAGACATCGCTATACATCGCGTAGATTGTGTTTAGCAACAAGAAGGAAGGTAGGTTGGCATCCCATTCAATGGGAGAGATGAAGGCAAGTATACGCACACTCTCATCTGCCACAAAACGTATGACAAGAAAAGATAGTGAAAAAGACTCGGAACGCCCTCATTATTATTCACAGTTCTGGCTTGATATCGCCGCCGGACGCCGAACTATCGGCGGTCCAAAGCCAGATGAAGAGGGTGAGCTTCTCGATGACTCTCAAGAGCCTATCGCGTTACGTCGGCCTTTTAGAAGTGAGCCAGAAGAGGACCTGGATGAGATTGACGAGCCAGTCGGACGCGGAGAGCGTCCCGCCGTTCTTGCACATCCCGTCGCTGACGCTGTAAGTCCATCGCTTGACGCTATCGACGAGCCTGAGCCTGACGAAGTGCCTCTAGCAGTTGATGATATGGACAGTCTCGCGGTAAACGATGCCGTGGAAGACGCGGATATTCCTGATGTGGACTTCGCCGCTGACGAAGAAACCGAGGACGAGGATGAGGATGAAGAAGCCTTCGAGGACGAGGATGAGGATGAAGAGGACGAAGGTTGGGTAGCTGGTCGTGGGCGCAAAAAAATTACGCCGAAGCGTCCAGTAAAGCAGCCACCTCCAAAGCGTGCCAAACGCGAGCCACGCCGAGGCTTCTAAGGGAGTGGAAACAAAATGTTGATGTCTGGCATTGCCAGACATCAACATTTTGTTTCCACCAACACCATTTTATGGGTAGATGCCCCGAATTTGCGTGGCTTCCGCAACCCGCGAGATCGCAAGCATATTGGCGGCCAAACGCATATCACAATGATGCTGGTCGGCCTTCTCAGCAACAGAGACGAAAGCACGATCCATAATCATTTCTAGCTTTTGAAGAATCTCATCAACACCCCAGAAGAAGCTTTGCAGGTCCTGTACCCACTCGAAGTAGCTAACAGTTACACCACCCGCATTCGCCAGGATATCAGGGATAACAAGACACCCACGCTCAAAAAGCACATGATCTGCTTCAGGCGTTGTTGGGCCATTCGCTGCCTCGGCCACGACACCTGCCTGAATACGGTCCGCGTTCTCAGCAGTAATCACACCCTCCGTCGCGGCAGGTACGAGGATATCACATGGTACCTCTAGCACGTCTTGTACTCGTACGCTCTGTGATTGTGGGAAACCCACCACTGTGCCACGCTCTTGCTTGTGACGCAATACTGCCGCGGGATCAAGACCAGACTCGTTGTAGATACCACCTCGTGTATCACTTACAGCAACAATTTTACAGCCTTCATTGTGGAAGAGACGCGCCGCCGTAGCACCCGCATTGCCGTAGCCTTGAATGCTGACGCGCGCACCCTTCATTGGCATCCCAATGCGTTTAGCCGCCTGTCGAGTTACAAAGAGCACACCAGTCGCAGTAGCATCATTACGACCCTCGCTGCCCCCAATCGAGAGGGGTTTGCCAGTGACAACGGCGGGAACGGAGAAGCCAGCATGCATCGAGAAGGTATCCATCATCCAGGCCATTACCTGGGAGTTGGTGTTGACATCGGGAGCAGGAATATCACTGTGAGGTCCAATGATAATAGAGATTTCGGTCGCATAACGGCGCGTCATACGCTCAAGTTCGGCGGGGGTCATGCTCTTTGGATCGCAGATGACACCACCTTTCGCTCCTCCGTAGGGAATGCCTACGACCGCGCACTTCCAAGTCATCCACATTGCCAGGGCCTTCACTTCGTCAAGCGTTACATCAGGACTATAGCGAATACCGCCTTTAGCGGGGCCTCGATTTACATTATGCTGAACACGGTAGCCTGTAAAGGTTTTGATGCGTCCACTATCGAGACGTACAGGAAAATTGACCACAAGTTCCCGTTTTGGCTGACGGAGAATCTCCCGCATATCTTCGGAGAGGTTCAGTTTCTCAGCCGCGAGTTCAAACTGCTGAACCGCCATGTGGTAGGGGTTCAAAGCAGCAGACGACACGTCGTTGTGCATAGCCTGCAACTGCCTTTCATATTCTATTTTAGAAGTTGACTAAGAACAAAGAGGAACACAATCACTGTGTTCCTCTTTATAGTATACCACGCCCCCTATTATGATGACTGTGCCTCGTCGAGCTTTTTGCGTAAGAGTGCCTGCACCATGTCAGCTTTCGCTTGCCCACGCGTTTGCTTCATAACTTGACCAACCAATGATTGCAACGCGTTGGTTTTGCCACTGCGATAATCGGTGGCGGCTTTAGCATTATTGGAAATTACCTCTCCGATAATACGCTCAAGTGTCGCGGTATCGTTAATCGGAGGCTTAATCCCCTTTCGAGTCACGATCGCTTCAGGCGTTTCGCTAGTGGTAAAGGCTTCATCCAGCACCTCTTTCGCTTGCTTGCCTGTGATACGCTCTTTCTCAAGCAGGTCCAACAAGTTCGCAAATGACGCTGGCGTCACACGACAGTCCTGTATAGACACCATGTTCACCTTGAGTAAGCGTGCTAGATCACTCAACAACCAGTTACTCGCGGCTTTAGCACGCGTCTTGATATCCTTCCCATTCGAGACGGCTAAGACTTGTTCAAGATAATCACCTAGAGCCTTGTCTTCCGTCAGCACGTTCGCATCCTGCTCAGAAAGCCCGAGGCCAGTCATATACCGTGTACGTCGCGCGTCTGGTAGTTCGGGCAGATGAGCACGTATCTCTTCTACCTGTTCGCTACGAATGAGCAAGGGCGGCAGGTCCGGCTCTGGGAAGTAGCGATAGTCGTGAGCCTGCTCTTTACTGCGCTGTGAAACCGTGATGCCTCTATTTTCGACCCAGCCACGTGTTTCCTGCACTATAGTTCCACCCGAACGTAGCAGTTCGACCTGGCGTTGGGCTTCGTACTCGATGGCGCGTTCGACGGCACGGAAGCTATTCATGTTCTTGATCTCGGTCTTGACGCCAAGTTCTTTTTGCCCGCGAGGACGTATTGAGACATTCGCGTCACAGCGCAAACTGCCTTCTTCCAGGCGACCGGACGCAACGCCAAGATAGACAAGAATTTCGCGCAACTTTTGCATGTAGAGCCGCGCCTCTTCCGCACTACGCATATCCGGCTCGCTGACAATCTCCATCAATGGTGTGCCTGCACGATTCACGTCGATCAGACTATAGCCATTATGATGGTTCAGACGCGCGGTATCTTCTTCGAGGTGCACGCGTGTGATGCCGATACGTCGCGTCTGGCCATTCAGTTCGACATTAAGAAACCCATTTTGACTCAGTGGAACATCATACTGCGAGATTTGGTAGCCCTTCATCAGGTCAGGATAAGGATAATTCTTGCGGTCGAATTTAGAGAATTCTGGAATGGTGCAATTGAGTGCCAGGGCCGTCATAATTGTGTAATGGACAGCTTCTTCGTTAATGACGGGCATTACCCCAGGCATCCCCATGCAGACAGGGCATACATGTGTGTTCGGTGCTTCATTTGCATAGCCGGTGCTACACGAACAAAACATCTTGCTCTTCGTCAAAAGTTGGGAGTGAACCTCAAGACCAATTACCAGTTCAAAATCAGTATCTACAGGTGTGTGTGTTGTCGTCGTCATGCTACCTCACCTCTCGCGAATTAGGGTTTTGTGTGTATTTGTTCGTCATTAGTCTAGTCTTTTTCGCCCTATTCGTCAATGGGAGGATTGGTCATTTTATCATGACAGGGGCAAGCCCAGTCACTACTATACTCGGACCCGTGTGGCTTCGCCCCGCAGGGGTGAATAGTATAGTAGTGACTGGGCTTGCCCCTGTCATGCGTCAAATAATGCCCGAAATTCGCTAACTCTACGGTTCTTTTACATTGACGAAATGGAAAGTATTGGCGGTTCTGTCTGAATGTCATATGCAATTGGCATTTTTGACAAAATAGGTTATACTGTGCCAAACGAAGGAACAATCAGTCACCTCGCTACCGGACAACCACCAGGCAGGCAGGAAGTGGCGCTCATGCGCGTTATACTTTTGTATACGTGTGTATAAGCGGCAGGAGAGAAACAAGATATGTCCTTAATCAACATGGCGAAACGCGAAATAAATTGTAAAATTGTCTACTACGGTATCGGATTGTGTGGCAAAACCACCAACCTGCACTATATACACCAGGCAGTAAACCCACAAGATGTTGGCGATATGGTTTCTATCGACACCGAAACCGAACGAACGCTTTACTTTGACCTGCTTCCTCTCGAACTCGGCAAAGTTCACGGCTTCCAAATTCGCTTCCAACTCTACACCGTCCCCGGTCAAATCCTGTATCAGCAAACCCGTATTTCGGTACTCAAGGGCGCAGACTGCGTGATATTTGTGGCGGACTCTCAGGCCAGCAAACTTCAAGAAAACATTGAGTGCTGGAACGAACTGCAAGAGCAACTACGCCGCATGAATAAAGACATCGCGGATTTTCCACTTGTGATGCAATGGAATAAGCGTGACCTACCCGATGTCTTACCCACTTCTGTACTGGAAAAATACCTCAATCCAACCCGTGTACCCAGCTTTGATGGTATTGCTGTAAGTGGTCAGGGCGTGATTGAGTCACTGCGCGTTGGTATTAACTCGACCTTGCAACGACTCGAGCGTATCTAACATATTTGGTACGGACCGCTGGATCATGTCCACTTCGGTCCGTACCAAATATTATACAATTGTTGAATACGCACAAAACATGTATAATGGCGAACATATGCACCCCCTGGTCATCTACACTCATATTTTTCGATATGTCGGTAAACTAAACCAAGAGCAGGAAACCTGGCGAACACATTCCACACCACCTGCCCTTCATGAAGGAAGTACATGGAAACGATACGTGTCATCGTTATTGACGAGCAACCGCTTTTCCGCGCTGGCATTCGCGCCACCCTTGAAAGCTCGGGGGATTGTCAGATTGTTGGAGAGTCCACCGATACATTCGATGTACTCGAATTGGCTCGCATACATAATCCCGATGTAGCCTTGATCGACACTGGTCTTATCGCATCTGATCCACTGGAGATCGCTCGACAGGCACGCCATCTTGTGCCACGTATGGCTATCATTATGCTCACTCCATCCGAGGACGAAGAGCGTTTATTTCAATCCATTAAGGTGGGAGCCGCCGCATATTATACACGTAACATCACCCCGATAGACCTGATTGAAGCGGTACGGAAGGTCAGTAATGGTGAATATTTAATTCAGGATGACGTGCTTTCCAAACCACAGCTTGCCAGCCGAGTGCTCAAATCGTTCCGAGAATTGACGGTAGAGGAGGAAGAGGGCGAGGCGAAAGACCTGTACTCACCACTTTCCACTCGTGAAGTTGAGATACTCGACTATATCGCACGTGGCAATAGTAACAAAGAGATTGCGAAATCACTCAAGATTAGCGATCAAACAGTGAAAAATCACATCACATCAATCCTTAAAAAGCTTTCGGTCAATGACCGTACAGCCGCGGTTGTCCACGCGCTACGCCATGGCTGGATCAAAATGGGCGAAAATTAGAGGTCTCTATAGCCCATTAGTACTAATTACAATATTGTGATGTTTGATGAATATGCGCAAAACACATGGTGACATTGCCACCATGTGTTTTGCGCATATTCATCAAACATCACAGCCAGACGGAGAGTACTTCTTTTCCAGTGTTGGCATCGACGAAGACGTAGAGATCGTGGTAAGAGCGGGTAGAAGGTACCGGGTCTACTGATGCATTGTTAGGAGCGATGGGGATATGTTGATAGAGGACCATCCAGACCGGAACATTGTTCACGTTGGCATGCGTTGAAGTACCCGTTGGCACATAGTTGAGTAAGACATATCTCGCATTGGTGCTTTTCGCATTGCTGGCTGCGTCCGGTTCTAGCTGATTCGCAATCGTTATCGCCTGTTGTTGGCTCAGGGTTGCAGTTTGACCAGCATGACCAAGGTTAATACCTGCCGCGACAAGCTGTGGAATTGGAGCATCGGATGAGGAAGCATTGGAACCAGGCAAAGGCCAGATAAAAGAGGTAGATGTATTATTATGCTGTGAAAACAAGAGCCACCCTAACCACAGGCAACCAAGACCAAGCAGAATAGCTCCTGCAATTCCACTCATGCGTTTCGATTGTAAGCGACGCCGCCTCTTTGCCATACCATCTCCATAATCATAACAGTTGTTCATTTTATCATAGACCAGTATAGTCCAAAGCATGCTTCATGGCAAATTTCATTGACCTCGTTTTCGTGTGCACGATATACTGATAGAAAGAAGAAGTAAAATAGTATTTTTTTTGCTTCTCTACGAACGAAAGGAATTATATCCCTGTGAAAGTTTATGGTCGCATGACGGTCTTTCCGGTGATGCCCCCTCGCATTAACCGTCTTTATGAGCTTGCCTATAATCTGTGGTGGAGTTGGCGCCCCGAAGCGCGTATCTTATATAGCACCCTTGATCCTGCACTTTGGGAACAGGTGGGACATAATCCCGTGCGCTTCTTAAGCGAAGTGAATCCCGCTATCCTTGAAAAGGCAGCGCAGGACACCAGCTATTTGAAGCAGTTCGATAGCGTGCTCAATGACCTCGATTATTATATGCATCCGCGTGCCGATGATACATGGTTCTCTAGCACCTACCCTGAATTGACCGATAAGGTTATCGCGTATTTCTCAGCCGAGTTTGGACTACACGAATCGCTCCCGATTTATTCAGGTGGTCTAGGTATTCTCTCCGGCGATCATTGCAAAGAGGCCAGCGATCTCGGCTTACCGTTTGTCGGCGTTGGCTTTTTGTATCCACAAGGTTACTTTCAGCAACGTGTCACACGTGAGGGTAGACAAGAAGCAACGTACGATAAGCTGCATTTCTCAGAAGCACCAGCGACGCCAGCGACAGGACCAGATGGCAACGAAATTATGATTAACGTCGATCTACCTGGACGCCGTATCTATGCAAAAGTCTGGAAGTTACAGGTTGGGCGTATTCCTTTGTATCTTATGGATACCGATGTGGCACCAAACGCTCCGAATGACCGTGAGCTTTCCGCACGTCTCTACTCGGGCGATCATGAGATGCGTATTTCACAGGAAATTGTGCTGGGTCTTGGAGGAGTACGTACGCTACGCGCACTTGGTATTACCCCTTCGGCATGGCATCTCAATGAAGGACATGCTGCCTTCTTGAACCTGGAGCGTTGCCGCGAGTTAGTTGTCTCTGGCCTCAGCTTTAACGAAGCTCGTGAGGCGGTGGCAGCAAACTCACTTTTTACCACGCACACGCCCGTACCTGCTGGCAATGACACATTTAGCTTTGAACTGATTGACAAGTACTTCGGCAGCTACTGGGGACAACTTGGCTTGAATCGCGAACAATTTATGGATGTCGCACGCGAAGAGCATGGTTGGGGTCCAACTTATGGCATGACAGTATTAGCACTCAAGCTGACAGGACAGCACAACGGTGTAAGCGCACTACATGGAAGTGTATCGCGTAAAATGTGGCAATTCCTCTGGCCCGGTACAGAGGTTGACGAGGTGCCGATAGGGTCCGTCACCAATGGTGTTCATACGTTCTCCTGGGTCGCGCCAGAGGTCAACAATCTGTTCCGTCGTTATCTCGACGGTGATTGGGGACGTTATGTTGACAATCAGAAGTTCTGGGATAGTCACATTGATAATATTCCTGATGTTGAATTGTGGAAGACACATGCACAAAGCAAAGACAAACTCATTGTGTATGCACGCCGTCGTCTAAAACAACAGCATCTACGGCTCGGTGAAGGATCGCTACAAATAGCGGAAATTGACAACTTGCTTGATCCAACTGCACTAACACTGGGTTTCGCGCGTCGTTTTGCTACCTACAAACGTGCGACCTTGCTCTTCCGTGATATCGAGCGTCTCAAACGTATTCTGAACAATCCAGACCGTCCTGTACAAATCATCTTCGCGGGTAAAGCACATCCAGCCGATGAACCAGGCAAGGCGTTGATCGAGCAAGTATACAAACTGTCACGCACAAAAGAGTTCAAGGGAAAAATTGTCTTCCTGGAGAACTATGATATCGACATGGCTCGCTACCTCGTCTCGGGCACAGATGTATGGCTGAACAATCCAATTCGTCCATACGAGGCCAGTGGCACCAGTGGTCAAAAAGCTGCTCTCAATGGTCAACCAAATTGTAGCATTCTTGATGGCTGGTGGGTCGAGGGTTATAATGGCAAAAATGGTTGGGCGATTGGCGAGGAACGCGAATACCACGACCAGGAGGCACAGGCAGAAGCTGATAGCATTTCGCTGTATCGCTTACTCGAAGAAGAGATTGTACCAACGTTCTTTGAACGCGATAGCAATGGCATACCACATCGCTGGTTAGGCTTCATGAAAGAAGCGATTCGGACATGTGCGCCACAGTTCAGCATGCGCCGCATGATTAAAGATTACACAACACACTATTACGTACCACAGATACAGCGTAGCCTGAACAGCGAGCAGAATCATTTTGAGCAGGCTCGCACACTTGCAGCCTGGAAAGAACATGTTCGTAGTGGATGGAGTAAGTTGGAATTGTACGTTGATGGGCAACGTGATGGACAACTCAGTCTTGGTGAAGGCGTCGGCGTGAAGGCATGGGTACGCGCCGATAACTTGACGCCAGAGGACCTGAGTGTCGAACTTGTCTATGGCGAAGCCAATGATGAGAGCGTTTTGGCACAGCATAGCACTCCTATGAGTTTCAGCAAGAAGGAGCTAGATGGCTCGTACCGTTTTGACGCAACGCTTAAACCCGACGAAAGTGGCAGCATTGCCTACAATGTGCGTGTTGTACCAACTCATTCAGGCTTGACCGAGAAGTACGAGATGGGCTTGATTCGCTGGGCATAGTATGATATGGCAAGGATGCCGTCAATTGCTCGTTGAGCATTGACGGCATCCTTGCCATATTTTTTCAAACCGCATTTTTGCTGGCGACAGCGATTTGTATCATGCGCTCACCTAGTCGTAACAGGGCCTCACGCAGTTCTAGGGGGCGATGGACGATGAATGGAAGATTGAGAGCCATGAGATAGCGAGCCATACCCTCTAAGTCATCATAACGTTCCTGTAGCAATACTCCCGTTGCGGTGGGCGTTAATGTGCCGTAGAGCGTTGAAATTCTTTGCCGCACAGTGTCCATATCCGCTTGAAACTCGACCTCTATAGATATGCCACTCGCAGCATCCTTCTCACGCACAAACTTTTCGTAATCAAAATCTTGCGCCTTCTCAAAGGTTTCTGAGAGAACTTTTGCATGCTGAATGCGGTCGAGCCTAAAGACACGGTAGTCCCGGCGCAGGCAACAGTATCCCACCAGATACCAATGTCCTCTCCATCCGCTGACTCCATACGGTTCGACGTTACGATGAGTACGTTTATGTTCTAATGAAAAGTAGTCAATAGCAACTCGTTGCGAGGCCTGAATAGCCTCGCTCAAATCTATCAATAGAGAAGCATCGGGACGTGGCTGGTGGTGCTGTGGTGAAAGCACAAGATGCGATGAAATAGCTTGCAGACGTTCTCGCGCCTGTAATGGCAGAACCCGTGAGACCTTCGCCATAGCACCTTCGATAGCAACAGGTGACTGCTCAATCTCCAACCATGTACTCGTCAGCAAGCCAAGTATGACCGCCGTCGCCTCTTCCTCCGTAAACATCAATGGCGGTAGTTTAAAGCCTGGACGAAGCCGATACCCACCATGCCGCCCAATATTTGCCTCGACTGGAATACCAACGTCCTGTAGATGGTTGATATAACGACGCACCGTTCGCACATCCATCTCAAGGCGCTCTGCCAATTCCGGTCCAGTGATAGAGGGCCGCGACTGAAGCAATTCAAGGACGGTGAGCACACGACTGGTTGGATGGTACATAACTATTCTCCACATTGGACAAGATGCAAACATTCATACACATTAGACAGAAACAAGGAATGATTTTGTCCTTCTTTCAGAGTATACTTGGAGTATGAAACACGTCAAGTGACGTGACAGAGATAAGGAGATAGTACACGTGAGCACTCAACCGTTCAAAGTAAACATTCCACAGGCAACACTCGATGATTTGCACGAACGTCTAGCCCATACACGCTGGCCAGATGAAATTGAGGATGCAGGCTGGGATTATGGCACAAATCTTGGATATCTTAAGGAACTGACGAACTATTGGCAACACTCTTTTGACTGGCATAAGCAGGAAGCTACGCTCAATGGATTCGCACATTTTCGTACAGAGATTGATGGTATAGGCATTCATTTCATTCATGAGCGCGGTAAGGGACCGAACCCGACTCCAATTATTCTGACACATGGCTGGCCCGGCTCGTTCTATGAAATGCTGAAAGTCATTCCATTGCTCACTGATCCTGAGAACCACGGGGGAAAGGCCGAAGATGCATTTGATGTGGTTGTTCCATCGTTGCCAGGATATGGATTTTCGGATCGACCAACACAACGTGGCATGACCGTTTCGCGTATCGCAGATATGTGGACACATCTCATGACGAAAGAGTTGGGCTATTCACGATTTGCGGCTCAAGGTGGCGATTGGGGCGGTGGGGTGACAGAACAACTTGCAGTTGCCCACCCTGATGTATTGCTCGGTTTCCACTTAAACAATATTCCGTATCAACATTCATTCACAAGAGTTGACAACCTCTCGCAGAATGAAAAAACATATCTGGCCACACTTGGTCCATGGCAGTTTCAAGAAGGAGCTTACGCATCAATCCAGGGAAGTAAGCCGCAAACACTTGGCTACGGATTAAACGATTCTCCAGTTGGCCTGGCTGGATGGATTGTGGAGAAGTTTCGTTCGTGGAGCGACTGTGATGGAGATGTGGAAAAGCGTTTTACAAAAGACGAGTTGCTGACGACTGTAATGATTTATTGGGTGACGGAGACAATAAATTCCGCGAACCGTCTCTATTATGAGGCAACACACAACGCAACACCTCCAAGCACTTCGGGAAAAAGCACTGTTCCGGCGGCAATAGCGCGATTTCCACAGGACATTCTACCTGCCCCACGTGAATGGGCGGAGCGTTGGTTCAACGTCCAGCAGTGGACGGCAATGCCACGTGGTGGACATTTCGCAGCACTAGAGGAACCCAAATTGCTGGTGGAGGATATCCGCACATTCTTCCGTAATCTTAAAGCCAAACCCTAACAAGGAAAATTAACCTATTATGACAAGCCTGAACATTGCATGCCAAAGACTGCACAGCCAACATATCACTCAACCTACGTTTGATACACCTGTTGATGTCGTACAGTGGATGGGTGCTGTCCAGGCTCAGGATTTTGCGGCTGCGAAATGGGCTGTCGGTCTACGAATAAACAATGCGTCTGACGACGATATCGAGCAAGCGTTTAGCGACGGAGCTATCCCACGCACACATGTGATGCGACCCACATGGCATTTTGTCTCCCCTACTGATATTCGCTGGTTACTTGCACTGACAGCACCACGCGTGCGTCTGCTCATGGCCTACTATGATCGTCAGCTCGAATTAGATGATGCGACATTTTCGCGAAGTCATGCTGCTCTCATAAAAGCACTAGAGGGTGGAAAGCAATTGACTCGTACTCAGCTTGCGTCTGCCCTGCAACAAGTTGGTATAGCTATTGACAATGGACAACGCATGACTCATCTCATGATGCGTGCGGAATTAGATGGCATTGTTTGTAGTGGCGCGAGAAGGGGCAGGCAATTCACATATGCTCTGCTCGACGAACGAGTACCACAGGCCCCAGTGTTACATCACGACGATGCACTGGCTGAATTGGTCAACCGCTACTTTACCAGTCATGGTCCTGCTACTGTGCAAGATTTTATATGGTGGTCAGGACTAACAGGAGTAGAGGCAAAGACAGGTCTCGAAATGAACGTATCTCACCTTTTCCATGAGAGCGTAAACGGTCAGACACACTGGTTTTCGGAGTTGACGCCATACGTACAAGATACAATTCAAACGGCGTATCTGTTACCATATTTCGACGAATACACGGTCAGTTATAAAGACCGTAGTGCTTTGCTAGATATAGCGACCACGAACAAGTTTGCAGTGAGCAGTAGCGATCTCCTCAGTCCTGTAGTCGTTATAGATGGTCAAGTTGTTGGCACATGGAAACGCATATTGACAAAAGATACAGTTTCTGTCGTCATTAGCCCCTTTACTCCTTTGAACACAGCCGAAACGAAAACCATTGCAGTTGCAGCAGAACGATACGGTGAATTTCTTGGTCTGTCTGTGAATATAACTTATCAGGAAGTATAACTCATGTGCAGAAACAAAATAATACACAACGGACGCCCATTGCACCTATTTGAATTGTATTGCCCCTTGTGGACGTCCGTTAGATTCCTAGATTAATTTTTCGATCCATATTTGATCTTCACAAGTAGGTGAAAATGGTAGTGATAGCCAATTCAGTATCTAGCATCAAAACAGGGAGATGGGCTATAATCTACAGACATAACAGATCATCGTTGACTGTTTCTCTTGGAGAAGACACCAATGCAGCAGAGCTTGCTCTTTCAGCCACTTTCGTTAGGGCCACGCGAGGCTCGTAATCGTATTATTTTTGGGAGCCATGCCACGAACTTCGCGCATAACAACCTCCTTAGCCAAAAGCATGCGGACTACTACGCGGCTCGCGCAGAGGGTGGAGCGGGGATTATAGTGCTAGAAGAGCACATCGTACACTCCTCTGATGTGCCATACGAACGGGCGGTGCTTGGCTATCTACCAGGAACTTTACAGGCTCTCGCCTCGGTTGTCACACGCGTTCATGCTACCGATTCGCTCGCGATTGTGCAGTTAAATCATAATGGCCAGCAGTCTACGAGCGACCATACACAGCGCGAGATGTGGGCACCTTCTCCTTTTCCCAACGTTTCCTCACGTGAAGTTCCAAAAGCGATGGAGCAAGCTGATATAGATGCTGTTATCGCAGGCTTTGCTCAAGTCGCACGAGCAACGGTACAGGGAGGAGCAGATGGCGTCGAGCTACAAGTCAGTGATACCTCCCTGTTACGCCAATTCCTCTCGCCTCTGACAAATCAACGTAGTGATAACTACGGTGGCTCACTTGAAAATCGAATGCGTTTCCTACAAGAAACACTCGAAGCAGTCGCATCGGCCCTTGGTTCAAATGCTATCCTAGGATTACGTTTTTGTGGTGATGAGCTAGCACCGTGGGCGGGCTTGACACCAGAGCAAGCGTTAGAGATCGCGCGTTTACTCGTCGCTACGCATCGTATTGATTATATGACAGTCACAATGGGGAGTATCCTCAGTTCGCACATGTTTCCCTTCAATGCGACAATGCATGTTGCTCCAGGCTATGCCGTTCATCTGGCGGCAGCAATAAAAACGGCGGTCAATATTCCTGTTTTCACAGCGGGACGCATCATGAGTGTGAAACAGGCCGAGTATATCCTGGCGGAGGGACAGGCCGATGGGGTTGAGATGATTCGCGCACTGATCGCGGACCCGGACCTGCCGCGCCTTTCGCAAACAGGGCAAGATGAGCGTGTACGCCCTTGCATCGCTTGCAATCAAGGTTGCCAAGTACGGAGTGTGATGAATGTCGCGCTTGGATGTAACGTCAACCCTGATGTTCTACATGCGCGGAATATAGCAACAGCAGCTACACGTACGAAAACGCCGAAACCCTCCGTATGTATAATCGGTGGAGGGCCAGCAGGCTTAGAGGCAGCTCGCACTGCCGCGCTACGTGGATGCGCGGTTGTGCTCTACGAGCGTTCACATACACTCGGTGGCACCGTAGCACTAGCGGCAAAGGGACCTGGGCGTGAGGAACTACAACACATTACCGAGTACCTGCAAGCGGAGATTGAAAGGCTCGGTGTCGAGATACAGACAGGAGTTGAAATGACAGCCGACACGATTATAGAGCACCATTTCAACGCTATCATTGTCGCGACAGGTGCTCACACAGGAACGGGTTTATTGCCGATAGCCGGACATGACCTGCCCCACGTAACCGATGTACGCCGTATACTAGCAGGTGAGGCAATCGAGGGGCATAATATTGTACTCATCGACGAGATGTCGTCACATGGTGTCCTGTCGGTCGTCGAGATGCTGGCTCATGCTGGAAAACATGTTGATGTAGTCACAGAAGACTGGTATGTAGGACGCGATCTTGTCGCGACCAACGACATTGTGCAGTGGATGCAACGTACGATAGGGCAAGATGTGACGCATATTCCTCATACAACGGTCGTACGTATCGAGCCAGAACAGGTTATTGTGGCGGATCGCTTCATAGAAAACGAACGGGCTATCAAGGCTGACGCCGTAGTATTGGGAACGTATGAACGGCCTTCGCAAGAATTGTACTATGCCCTGAAAGGCAGAGTGCCGCGCCTCTTCCGTATTGGAGATTGCGTTGCGCCACGTCGCATTGAACAAGCTATCTTAGAAGGCAGACACGTCGGAGAACAGTTGTAGGGGCACAATTCATTGCGCCCGTTTCGGAGGATTTTTATGGCTGGCCAGTATCAATATCTCTTTACACCTATCCGCATTGGTCAAACGGTTATCCCGAATCGGGTTGTGTTCGCAGCGCACCTTACTAATCTGGCGGAGGAAAATCTCCCTGGTCCTCGTCTCACAGCGTATTATGCCGAGCGAGCAAAAGGCGGTTGTGGTCTTATCATTACAGAAGAGCAATCCGTTCATCCAAGTGACTGGGCCTATCAAAAGCTCATTCATGGCTTCGACGCGCATGTAGTCCCTGGCTATAAGCAAATGACACGGGCTGTGCATGAGCATGGCACCCGTATCTTCGCGCAAATCAATCACAACGGCATGCAGTGTAGTAGTATCTATTCGCGTCGTCCTGTGTTAGGACCATCACCACTACCGGACCCCATCCATCGTGAGATGTGTAAAGAGCTAGAGCAAGAAGAGATCGCGGAGATTGTGCGTGGCTACGCACTTGTCGCTCGCCACGTGCGTGAGGGTGGCTTCGATGGTGCTGAGCTACAGTCCTCTCACAGTTCGCTCATGCGCCAGTTCTTTTCGCCCTATTATAATCGACGTACCGACAACTATGGTGGCTCGCTAGAGAATCGCATGCGCTTTACGCTTGAGGTCATACAGGCCGTACGTGCCGAAGTTGGGCGCGATTTCACAATGGGTATTCGGTTGTGTGGAGATGAACTCATTCCGGCTGGTCTGACATTGGATGATGTAAAAGAGATCGCAAAGCGACTTGAAGCAACGGGTCAACTAGATTTCATCAACACGAGTATCGGCGAGTTTCACAATCTCTACATGGTAGAAGGGTCAATGCATACTCCACCCGGATATCAGCTTTTTGTCTCGGCAGGCATTCGTGAGTCCGTCAAACTACCTGTCTTTTGTACAGGTCGTATCAAAGACCCCGTACAAGCTGAACGCATCCTGCGAGAAGGTTTAGCCGACATGGTTGACGTTGTACGTGCGCAAATCTGCGATCCAGGCTTCACACGGAAAGCTCGCGAAGGACGTACAGAGTCAATCCATCTGTGCATCTCGTGCAATCAATACTGCATTGGGCGTATGGGTTTGAACCTGAGTCTTGGCTGTATCCAAACGCCCGCAACTGGCAATGAGCGACTCTTTCCTACCATCCCTATGCCTACTAGAAACAGAGTACAACAGAGCAAGAAACCCAATGTGATGATTGTTGGAGGTGGGCCAGCAGGTATGCAGGCAGCGAAAGTTGCGGCACAGCGTGGCTTTGCAGTGAAGCTCTATGAAAGATCACATGAGCTTGGTGGACAAATTAACCTGCTTGTACGCGTTCCCAGTCGTGTCGAATTCGGCGATGCATCACGCAATCTGCAACGCGAAATAGGTGAAGCTGGTGTCGAAGTACAATTACACACAGAAGTGACGGCAGAAATGATTGAGCATGAGAAGCCAGACGCTGTGATTCTCGCGACTGGCTCGTTGCCTCTTTTACCACAAATTCCTGGGGCTGATCTGCCACATGTCGCCACGGTCTGGCAAGTACTACAAGGTGAGAAGCAGGTTCAGCCAGGGGATAACATATTAGTATTCGACCAGATGGGATTTCATCAAGCAACAAGTACAGCAGAACTACTTGCTGAAAAGGGCTGTAATGTAGAAATTGTAACACCACAATTTTACGTTGGAGGCGACCTCAGCATCACACTTGATATCGAACTATGGTATCGTCGCGCTCTCGCAAAAGGTATTCGGCTCACACCCAATCACTTCCTGGCAGGTCTCGGTCCAAATAGCGCAACAATTATGAATAACTATACAGGGCAACCACGCCAGATAGAGGGTATTGCACTCGCGGTTATGGCAACGCCTCAAACCGCGAATGACACCCTCTATTACCAACTCGTCGGCAAGGTTCAACAGTTACATCGTATCGGTGACTGTCTGGCTCCACGACGCGTAGAAAACGCTATTCTTGATGGCGAACGCGCCGCCCGTGCGTTAAGTTTGACATCTACTACGGGACGTTTGGCAGTTGCAGCAAAAGCATAGTGCAGCTTAGACAAAATAAATTAATTTTCCACTATGTCCTGTAGCTTCGTGACAAAATAGAGCCAACCATCAAGGTGGCTTTGCCGATCTTCCTGGCTTTGTTTTGAGTTATCATATGGACCGTGTACAATCGCCATGGTGGTTCCCTGTTCACCAAGAGGTTCAAATGTCACAACGACATTTTCTTGAATAGGATGATGCTCCCATTGCCAAGTAAAAGCAAGCTTTATACCTGGCTCAAAAGCAGTATAACTTCCTCGAAGGTGCCATTTCATCTCAGGCCACGAAAGATGGTACGCACCTCCAACTCGTGGTTCAACTCCCGCGACTTGCGGCCACCACTTAACAAGCAGGTGTGGTTCTATCCAATACTCGAAAAGCTTTCCTGCCGAACATGTCGAGAATAATGCAGTGATTACCAGCGTATCATTTGCAGAGGGAATCTGTGTTATCGACATGTTCGCACCTCTCTTCAAGTATTGGAGGACTTCAACGTATTAGGCGGCAGTGCCAACTCTATGGTCGAGGAAAAGCGAACGCGCTTCTGGCGATGGCTCCAATAATGAGAAGATGTTGCCATAAGGGTCCGCGAATACGGCCTCTATCCCATACAGTTGTTTTGTAGGAGTCGTGATGAATGTTACCCCGCGTGCAAGGAGCGTTTCGTAGCTCTGACGACAATTATCGGTGTCAAACATCCAAGCAAGACCATGCCCAGTCCGTTCTTTCAGCTCTTTGAGATAGGCCGCATTATGTAAGTTTACATCTGGTTTTGCCAGGGCAATCTCTGGCTTACGTTGACCCTTTGGGGCAACCGTCACCCAGCGCATCCCAGGCCCATACGTGATATCAATGCGCTTCTCAAGGCCAAGCTTCTCTGTGTAAAATTGTAGTGCCTCATCCTGATCGTTGACGAGGACCGAAACCATAGCTAGCGGCATTTTTTTCTTCAAGGTATCCACATCTCTCTATGTATCATTGCCAATAACACGCGCCTGATACAGAATACTGTTAGAACACGACATATTACGTTCTTATACTCTTAACATACTTCTTCTTTTTAACCTCCTTTATTATATAAAACATTTGTTCTAAAAGCAAGCATTTTAGCCCTATTTTCTTACATAAAAAAAGGAGAATTTCTCGATGACGAAATCCCCTTTTTGTCGTAGTTACTACCTGAATTTGCTCTATCTAGGTCCTGGTGTATAGCCGCCTAATGGTAGTTGTCCCTTATCAGCAAGGGGCTTTCGCAGACCCTCTTCTGGCCTCGTGTTCCATAAAGGTTTATCAGTAGGACTCTCGCCTCATGTTATCGGTTCGTGATATGATATGCTAACTGTAAAGAATGGGATCAAGTGACAGCGATACGTGATACGGTATTGCATTCTTCTGCCGCCGAATGGAGAAACTATCATGGGTGAAATCTGGGCTATACTAGAGTATGAGCAGGGTAGATTGCATGAGCAGAGCGGAGAGTTGTTGAGTGAAGCCGTTTCTATCGCGCGTCGGCAACAAGAACAAACATCGGTCCATGCTATCTTGCTTACTGCTCCACACGTTGAGCTACCCGAGCTAGCCTTGCTTTCTTCAATTGGTATTGACGAACTCGACATTGTAGAGCATGAGCAACTGGCGTTCTACACAACTGAAAGTTACGTCAATGCGTTAACGTGGCTCTTGAGTCAACATTCACCTCTTTTAGTGCTTGCCCATGCGACGCCGAATGGACGTGATTGCCTGCCTCGGCTGGCGGCACAGTTGCATCTCCCTTTTATTTCTGGTTGCCTCGGTCTTGATTTGAACGACGATACACTTTTCGCGCTTCGTTCAATCTACGAAGGACGCGCCTATATTCAGACACTGACAAAGCTACATAGCAAAACTGCGCTAGCGACACTCATCCCTGGCGTCCGTGGTACGCCTATAATGACCCATAACGATGCGCCTTCAAAATTAAATGTACAATACTACGCGCCAGAGCTTGTACAACCGAATGAACGCATACGGCGTATCGCTCTACAGGCTCCATCTGCGGAAGAGGTTGAGTTGGATGCGGCTGAACGCATCGTAGCAGGGGGACGTGGCATTGGACAAAGTGGCTTTGCCAGTATCGCTACCTTCGCTCACTCGCTTGGAGCAGCCGTAGGTGCGACACGTGTAGCAACTGATTTAGGCTGGATAGAGCATGCACGTCAGATCGGTGCGACAGGCAAGATTGTGCGCCCCAAACTCTATATCGCGTGTGGCATTTCTGGCGCAGCACAACATACTAGTGGCATGAGCGAGTCACAAACAGTAATCGCGATTAATCCTGATCGTAGTGCGCCTATCTTCGCACTGGCCGACCTTGGACTGCTGGGTGACGCCAACCAAATCCTACCACTGGCTGCAACACTCCTGGAGGAAACGAAGAAGGATTGAAATGAACTTCGACTATCAGGCAGAGATGCTGTACTTCTACTCAACGTTGCGATGCCACAAAACTCATCGCTTCTCGCGCAAGTGACAATGCTTCCTCTTCAGACACGGTTTCTAATGTTATCCACTCTTTCATGAGTCGGCCATCATGTCGGGGATCGAAGCGTTCACCTGATCCAGCGGCAATAAGCGCATCCACGCGCGACTTTGGAAGTTTGACCACGAATTTGCCTCTAACAAGCATGGCAAAGATTTTGTTATGTATTTTCAAGGCTGATGAGCCGAACTTCTTACCGTCCGACGGAGGAGTTACACCTGGATTGTTTAGAAGTTCCTCGACAATCATTGCAAAACGCTCTTCTGGCGTGATGATTGGATGACTCATAAAAAGGATATCCTCTCACGCTCAATAGGAGTACAGAAGTAAAGATTACTGTGCAGATTAGAGATTGTCAAGTATTTTTAGTTGTGTTTATTCAACAACAGGAAATTGTGGTATGTCCGAGCGTGTCAGAGTAGCATTGCATTTAGTACAGGATGTGAATACAATGGAAACAATAGAGATACGCTTAGCTATACTATAGTTTTCGTTTCGTAAGGAGTAAAGCATGAAAGCCGTACAATTTTCTCAATATGGTGAACCAGATGTGCTGAAGGTACAGGAAGCAACAGACCCTATACCAGCAGCAACAGATGTGTTGATAGAGGTTAAAGCATCAACGGTCAATCGTCTCGATCTGTTCCAACGTGCAGGGAGCAGACCAGTTCCAAAGCTTCCGTTTACGCCCGGATTAGAGGCGGCGGGAGTGGTGATTGACGATGCAAATGGGTTTCGCGCAGGTGAGCGTGTGCTTACAGCGAATGCACTATCGGCAAAAGGTGGCGGCGGTTATGCAAGTAAAATCGCAGTTCATGCTGCCGACCTTTCACGTATTCCTGACAGCGTTAGCTTCGAGCAAGCGGTTGCTATTGGACTCGCAGGTTCAACAGCATGGTCGTCTTTATTTGATCAAGGGCATTTGCAAAAAGGCGAAAAAGTCTTGATATGGGCTGGTTCAAGTGGCGTAGGTACACTTGCGATTCAGCTTGCTAAGCATATAGGAGCATGGGTTGCAACGACCGCGAGCAGCGATACACGAGCCGAAACACTGCGCACACTGGGTGCTGATCTTGTCATCGATCATCACAAGCAAGATGTGGGCAAGGTCTTACAAGAGCAGGGGGGCGTCAACCTTGTCGTTGAGCTTGTCAGTTCGACCCTGCAAGCCAGCCTGAACGCTTGCGCCGCCGATGCTCGTATTGTTTTAATTGGCAACTTAGGTGGACAACAAGCAACAGTCGATACACAGGCATGGCGAATGAAGCGCGTCACTGTTATAGGCGGAGGTATGGCTCATACCTCGCCTGAAAACGAGCAGAAGATGCTACAACTTGTCGCTGAGAAAGCCCTTACGCCACTGATCGCCAAAACATTTCCCGTTGAGCAAGCAGCACAAGCACACCAAATGCTAGCATCGGGTGAGCCTCAAGGCAAAATAGTCTTGACCCATTCGCAATGAAACCTGCAAGTCTGGTAGGGGCACAATTCATTGCGCCCCTACCGAGAGAATTTTCGTATTTAGGGATTAACATTCGTCAGAAAGATAGAAAAGAGAAAGAAGAACCATGCAACATCCTAGTACGGTCAGTACGGAGCAAATTCTGTTCACGAGAGGTGTACCCGCCATCGAAGCACTACCAACACAACTGTTAAGCGAATGTTTTCAAGCGGTGCTTGAAGCTCCCGATGGATGGTCGGTCCTCCAGTATGGGCATAACGGTGGGTATCTTCCATTACGTCGCTTATTAAGTGAGCAATACAATGTCTCACCCGATTCGATTGTTGTTGGGAATGGCTCACTTCATTTGCAGGATCTGCTTTCCGCACTCACCATCAAGCAAGGGGATGTCGTCTATGTCGAGCAACCTAGCTATGATCGTGCGATCAAGACATTTCGTCGGCGTGGCGCGAAGGTGATTGGCATTCCGCTTGAGCATGATGGCATCGATATTGCGGCATTAGAGCAGGCTCTAGCGAAACAAGTGCCAGCGTTTCTCTATGTGATCCCTGACTTCCAGAATCCAGCCGGTGTCACCACATCGGCTCAGAAGCGACAAGCACTGGTAGACCTTGCGGAGCGTCACGGCTTCTGGCTCGTGGAGGACGTGCCCTATCGCACACTACGTTATAAAGGGGAATCGGCTCCGTTGCTCCGTGACTTGAACGCAAAGCGTGTCCTGACAATCAGTTCATACAGCAAGCTTATCAGTCCAGCGTTACGCGTTGGCTATCTCGTTGGACCAGTTGAACTTGTTAAACAATTGACGAGACTCGCGGAAGATACTGTTCTCGCGCCAGTGCTACCGACACAAGCGGCTGTTGTCGAATTTCACAAGCGTGGCTACTTCGCCTCGAACCTTGAGAGTCTCAAACAGCTTTACGCACCACGTTTGAACAGTATCGTTGCGGCACTACACAAGTATCTGCCGAATGTGCCGTTCGCGGAGCCAGAAGGTGGCTTTTTCGTCAGTATCTCTCTGCCGGAGCAGACCGATAGCAGTACATTTCTTGAGCGTGCGAAGGCGGCCGGTCTGACGCTCACGAATGGACAGGACTTTTTTGCCGATATGCTTGAAGGCGGGGAAGATACGATGGGCAAACGCTTTGTACGCCTGCCTTTTTGCGCCCTCACTCAGGAGCAGATTGACGAAGGTGTGCGTCGACTGGCGACACTACTTTAATTAAGAATGCAGAGTATCTTATCAACACAATTGATTAAGATACTCTGCATTCTTTTGCTATGGAGCGAATTTATGCTGCGGGATATGGATCGCTAGAGAGTACATTGAACGCTGCGTTCGTTTGCATTGCGGCACCGTCCGCGTTGAAGATGCCCCATTTGCCATTCTGGTATGATACAGCAAGCACATGGTCCTCGTAGGTACCACCTTGCCCTTGCGGATTAAAGTTCGAAGTGACAAACAGGAGAGCATTGGAGTCATTGTTTGTTACAGTATTATCGACCGTGGTTCTGTTGCCAGCTATGTTTGCCTGTGTTGCCCGGTGCAGGAAAACACCATGTACAATAGGATCATCAATGAGCAGGTTAAACGTGGTACCAGTGGGAATAGCATCCATACTTCCCTCATTGAAGACAGCCCACTTCCCTGTAGCCTTGTCATACCACACTCCGATAGGATGAGCATCGTAAGCAATGGGTGTACCACTCCAGCTAGGAGTTACATTGAAGAAGACCTTGGGATTGTTGTTAGTAAGTGTATTATCGATAGTGGCCCAATTTCCTTTGCTGCTCGCGGTTGTTACAGTAAAGGTGATAGCTCCTTCGGTATTCTGACCGCTTGATGATGGAACAGCATAAACATTGAATGCCGCACCGTGAGGAATGGATGTACCATCCTCATTGAAGATCGCCCATTTCCCTGCCATCGCGTCGTACCATACTCCGACCGCATGCGTATCAATAGTGCCCTGAACCCCTGCGCTCTTATTTGGTGTCACAATCATTACAGCATTAGGATTATTATTTGCCGCTGCATTGTCTACATCGGTCCAATTGCCCGCGCTATTACTGGCTGTAGCAATATGAGTGTGTACAACGGCACCAGAGCCAGAATAGGGCTTGCGGGCGTGTGTAGAATGGGCCGAGGCCGTCTGCGCGGTGATCGAACTTGAGAAGAGAGCGGCCAGAGAGAATACAGTGATAGCTGAGAACATAAGAAGGTTAAATCGCTTTGTAACATATAACTTCATAAAGTCTCCTGATATACTTTTCACAAGTGAGGACATTCTATCGAGGGTTCTGATAGATAGACGAGGCTGCTTAGCTTTTTTAGAGGCCAGCTTTGCTTTTATGCCCTGTCATTAGTTACAATACAAAATAACATCCTGGACGCCGTAGTCCAAATAAAGCAAAGAACGAAGGCTAGAGTAGATGCAACAATTTGATGCAATCGTGGTAGGAGCTGGCCCTGCCGGGAGTAGTGCGGCGTTAGCGATGGCACGCGCGGGGTTAAGCGTGGCATTGATCGAGCGTGGCGATTATCCAGGCGCAAAGAATGTCTCTGGTGCTGCCCTGTATGCACCAAACATACTCGCGGACCTGCTCCCTAACTATTGGGAAGAGGCTCCCGTAGAACGATATTTGACGCGCCGAGTCGTCACATTTCTAGGCCATGAAGCGGCTATGTCGCTCGACTTCCGCACAAAGACATTCAGCGAGCCACCATATAACGGTTTCACTATTTTGCGCCCCAAGTTTGATCGCTGGCTGGCCTCGAAAGCGGAGGCAGCAGGTGCGTTACTCATCACAGCCACGGTAGTCGATGATCTTCTTTACAAAGGTGAGCAAGTTGTAGGTGTGAGATGTCGCCGTGAGGATGGCGATTTGTATGCACCCATCGTGATCGCGGCAGATGGCGCAAACTCTTTTCTTGCCAAGAAAGCAGGGTTGCAAAAGGAATTTCATGCCGACGAGATGACGCTCGGTGTCAAAGAGGTACTTCGTCTCGACGCGCATACGATTGAGGAACGCTTCAATTTGAACGGCGACGAGGGTATGACCAACGAATATGTCGGAGATGCATCGGGCGATGTCAAAGGCGGTGGCTTTCTGTATACGAACCGCGACACACTCTCAATCGGGGTTGTCGCACAAATCGCCTCGCTCGCCGAAAAGAAACAGCGTGCCTACACACTGCTCGACCAGTTCAAACAACATCCCGCCGTTGCGCCTCTTGTACGCGATGCTGTCACACTTGAATATTCCGCGCACATGATACCCGAAGGCGGCTGGGCCATGCTCCCGAAGTTGTCACGCTCAGGTTTATTGGTCATAGGCGATGCGGCTGGCTTTGTGTTCGCGGCTGGCTTGTTTTTGGAAGGTATGAATTTCGCGATTGCCTCCGGCTTAGCGGCGGCAGCAACCGCGCAACAAGCTCATGCCGACGCTGATTTCTCAGAGACAAGTATGGCTGGTTATCGCAAGCGACTTGAGGCCAATTTTGTCTTGAAGGACATGAAAAGTTTTCGCCATATGCCTGCTTTTGTAAACAATGAGCGGTTACAGAATGTCTACCCCGATCTTATCTGTAAAACGGCAGAGAATGTTTTTCGCTCGAACGGGCAACCACGTCGAAAGGTGGGACGCGTTGTGTATGACACAATGAAGGGAAAAGTCCCACTGTTGACATTGTTACGCGATAGCTGGGAAGCCGGACGAGCTTTACTATTTTAATTAATAAGAGAGTGCCAGTTACAGTTGGGATTTACAGTGCTCCTCCCTCGCACTGCTTTTCTCATTCGCTCGACGCGTCCATGCTCTGCGTGGTGGATTGACCGATGAGTTCGAGCGAGACCGTCCACAGTTTCTGTGCAGTGTCCGGGTCAAGTGCCCACCGCTTGACGCCGTCACCATTTTTGAACAAGTCGGCGTCGTTGGGCACGGTGTGGGCCTCTTGGCCGTCAGTAAGATAGTGGCCGCCAGTGTGAGCAAATTCGGGGGCGACTGCCGCGACGAGGGTAGTGGCGGCGCCTTGCTCGACCGTCTTGTAGACGAAAACTCCCGCTGCCTCGGCGTCGGCCAAGTAATCTTTTTGTTTCTGTGTGAAGTCTCTTTGCAACCCAGTGGCGACACCGCCTGGGTTGACAGCATTGGAGACAATGCCATCGGCGGACCAGCGACGCGTTGCTTCGACCACAAATAATGAGTCGGCAGTCTTGGACTGTGCGTAGGCCGCCTGCGGGTCGTACTCGCGCCGCTCGAAGTGGATGTCGTCGAACACAATCGGTGATCTCATATGTGCCGTAGAGCTTACCATGACGATACGTGCCTCGCCTCGTTCGCGTGCACCAACAGCGAGAGCGTCATGCAATCCGAGGCTCAGGGCGAAGTGACCAAGGTAATTGGTGGCGAACTGCATTTCCCAGCCTTCCGTAGTTCGGGACAGCGTGCTTGGAATGATCCCCGCGTTGTTGATCAGCAGGTGCAGTGGGCCGTTCCAATTATAGATAAAGTTGGCTACTGAGGCTTGATTGGCGAGGTCCAGGGCGGCGACGCGCACACGCTCATTCCTAGTCAACGCCGCGATATCCTCAGCGGCCTTCGCGCCAGCGTTGGTATTGCGGACTGCGAGCGTTACCTCCGCGCCAGCACTGGCGAGTGCGCGAGCGGTCTCAAGGCCGATGCCAGACGAGGCCCCGGTGATGATGACACGAACACTGGTGAGGTCGAGACCAGCCACGACATCCTCAGCAGTACTTGTGGCGTTGAAGCGGGTTGTGATGAGTGAATTGGGTGTTGTCATGAAAACCTCCTGAAGGAACTATCTTGTTTGCGGTTGTTCCAGAAGTGCGGTGAGCCATGCTTGGTGACACAAGCGTCCCGTTTGCCTTGGCACAATCCAAACTACAGGTGAAGAAGAGAACCAAAAAGTCCAGAGTATGTTCATGATACACTTCTTTGCGTTGCTTAGTCAACGCAATGGTGCATAAACAGCGTGGCGGGTGATGTCGAGCGATATATAAAAGCCAATGTATAATTGATTTTGACATCTCCTGTTCAACAAGCCTTTCATGCATTGGCTCAAACTCTGGAAACGCTGTTTATGGAATGATGTAGCTCCTCGAAAAGGCTAGCCTGACAATCCTCTTTATGGTATTCTTACTCTAGTATAGAAAGAAGATGAATAAGGATATATCCATGCAGTTTCAGTTGAAAACACAAACGTTAGTGATGAAAATAGATGCTCATTCCTAATCATTGCTAGAGGGGATAAGAAATGCAATCCGTCGATGAACGCTTAGAGCTTGTACGCTTCAAAGTCGATAAGACAGCACATATTCGTCTCAACCGTGAGACGTGCGTTGGCTGTGAGACAAACGCATGTGTGTATGTATGTCCGGCTGGTCTGTTTGAACTGCTCGGTGGTGAAATGCACTTCTCATATGAGCATTGCCTCGAATGTGGAACGTGTTATGTCGCATGTGACCGCAAAGCCATCGAGTGGGAATATCCTCGTGGCGGCTGGGGCGTAAGCTTTCGCGCTTCATAATCATCCCTCACTATCAGTTTTTAAAGGATGCAATGATGCAGATATATGTTTGTGTGAAACAAACACCAGATAGTGCCTCGGTCTATATCGACCCTATCTCAGGGCAGGTAGATGTTGAACGTTTTGTTCAGATACTAAATCTTGCGGATGCCTGCGCGATTGAGGCCGCAGTACAACTCAAAGAGCAGGTTGGTGGAACAGTTACCGTGCTTACCCTCGGTCCACATGATGCAGAAGGAGCGTTGCGAGCTGGACTGGCTATCGGTGCTGACGCGGCCATTCGTCTCTGGCACGATGGCGCGGCAGAATGGGGAGCCTTTGTTGTCGCGACCACACTAGCGGAATTTATTCACAGAGCAGAGGATGTGCCCGATCTTATTTTATGCGGAGATACATCCAGTGATTGGTCTTCAGGCATTGTAGGTCCTGCACTGGCACAACAGCTTGCGATGCCACAAGTAACCGGTGTAGCTCAACTGCTCGTAACTCAAGAGCAGGGACCGACACGCTTACATGTCACACGAAAACTTGAACGCGGCTATCGAGAGCTATTGGAAGTCGAAACACCACTATTGTTGACAGTGACAGCCGACCTCAACGAGCCACGTTATCCCTCACTACCAGCACATCTAACGGCACTGAAAGCACACATTCCTGTGTTAGACCCCCATGATTTTATGAGCGTAAGCGATGAAGGAAATGACGAAACTACGCTGCTTGAGATGCACACGCCACGTCCACGTCCGCGTTATGTCACAGCACCAAATAGTAGGCATAGCGCATACAGACGTATCGGCGATATAGTCTCAGGTGGTGCGACAAGCCGTAAAGCACGTTTGCTAGAAGGTACCCCAGAAGAACTAGCAGCAAGCTTAGTAGAATTTTTGAAAACACGAGGCTTCGTATAGGTAGGTGTCATAATTCATTACACCCTGATGCGGCATCACAAGCCAGACGAGGGCGTAATGAATTATGGCCCCTACATACTATCTATGGTGTTACATTTAGATCGCTTCGGATGAACAAGCCCATGTCGTATGCACCGTCGGGACTACCAATTGGTGTGCGGTTCCACCACCATTGCCAGACGTTGTTCGCGGCACGCCCGAGGTTGAATTTCGCGTTAGCAGGTGGATTATCACCGTAGCTTAGCCAGAGGGCAGGACCAACACCACCCCATGTTGGCTCATCAGCGCACGTAACAGTCTTGGTCGGCACACAAACAGGTGGTTTGTAGCCTTCACTCCACCATGAGCGCATATGATACTGCTGAAAAGCATAGTGAACACCTTTACTTGCTGGTGCGCTATATTGTGCAGTGGCCGAAGGAATATCTTCTTGCCCCGTGATAATTACTGGAATGTTTTTAGCAATAGCAGGGCAGCCAGTAGGGAAGTTGAAACACACGTTGGTATAATCACGCAGATACCACGCGAAAGGCCATGTAGCGGTGCTCATCAAACCAATAGGTAGTTGATGGCGTCCACCATACAGTTTTTGGTCAAGTGTATCGACTTTTGCCATGACCTTATTTACATCGGTCGTCGTCTGCACATATACCATCATTTCATGAGGTCCATCGGCGGCATGGACATATGAGACCTCATACATGTTATGTATCGTGGGCAGAAGCAATAACACCGCGAAGAAAACACTTACCGTTGCCGTTACACCAGTAAGCACATTCACTTTCTTAGGGCGAGGTGTTGGCAAGAAAGGTACAGGGCTATCGAGTCCACCAAGTGATACCTGAGTCTTAGGTTGAGCATTGCGTTCCGTGTACCACTGCTTTGCCCAGTTATAAACGGTGACAACAAAGGGTTCGACCCCAATAGCTGCAAGTATCATTAAAGGCATTGTCATGTGTATCATTAACCATGGCATCTTTTCCGCGGCCCATGAGTAAATCACGACGTTACCAATAAACCAGTAGACGAGGAAGAGACGGAAACGTGTTGGTTGCACGAGACAACGAATAATGCCGACGATACCAAAGACAAGGCCAATTTGCTCATATAATGGGATAAGCATGAGATAGTAATACCATGGCTGACCACCACGCGCTACCTGTTGCTGTTGGAGCCAATAGTAGAGACCTTGCCAGATGCCATCCCCGATACCACCACGAATGTTTGTAAAGAGAACGGTAAAGAGCACCAGGAATATGCTCCAGCCGCAAAGCAACGCGAAGAACCAGTGTGTCCATGGCATGGTAAACACTGTATCGAATAGGGTTTGCTTTGCTGGATCAATGCGACGCGCTAGAAAGTTTCGAGTGCCAGGAAGTGGCATACGCCCAAACATTTCACGTGCGAGAATACTCAGCACAAAGATACCAAGCACGATGCCAATCCACGGCACAAGGGCAACCGTTTTGTCTTTCAGACCCTGTACGTAGATGTCAGCAACGGGAGTGTTCTTCGGATTGGTGATATAGATAGACAGACTCTTCATCCAGCCAAAAAGGATTTTCGCAATAGGTGCAAGAATGAGAAAATACGCGAACAACGTCACAGGTGCCCATGTTTTAGGTAGATAGGTTGCGAACCCAGCATTCGGCGAAATCTTTGCCTTCAAGGGCCATTTTAAGCCTATTTCCCAGGCGAGCAGTGCACCAAAGAAGCTTCCGAAGACCGCGACGGTTAAGAATGTCGCCTCTTTTGTCGCGTAAGAAAGCGCGAAGCCAGCAGCGGCAAGCAATATCCAGCGTAACTTACGATCACGCAAGTAGCGGGCAGTGCCAACAACCAGAACAAGAGTAAAGCATGCCATGTATATATCCTCACGAGCAAAGCGCGAGAAATAGACCATGCTTGGCGATACTGCAAGCAGGAAGCACGCAATCCACGCACCTATTTTGCCAAGATAATCACGCAGAAAGTATGGCAAGCCAACAATCACAGTACCCAGCGTTGCAGCAGCGATACGTACAGTTGTTGTATTCACACCGTTATCGTATGCACCCAGGAGTTGACTGACCTTGTAGACAAACGCAATCGCGTGGAATTGGAATGGTCCATGTAAAAGGGGGTTATATTGATAGCAAGATACTGTCGGGCTAAAGCAAGAAGACCAGTTTTCTAAATTATGCATAAGTTGGAGTGAGTAATACGCATGTAGACTCTCATCGTGATGGAGTGGTTTATCGCCAAGACCCCAAAAACGCAGTATCGCGCCTAGAAGAATGACACCCCAGAATGGTATCCAGAGGAGCAGTTGTTCGCGTGATGGTGGTGCAAAGCGTCTCCGCCGTGGTTGCTCTACCTCTTCTTCGTATTCTCCATATTCCACAACATCTGTGTTCTCAGGAGCATCCACATTGCTCACACTCTGCTGAGCAACAATCCCCATTTCAGGTACACCATCTATAGTGCTCGGCTCAATGAGTGAAGTTGGTGATACTAGCTGTTCACTTTCGGTGCTTATTTCATTTTCTGACGAATTTTCTTTGCGTTCTATTTCGTAGCTTTTCAAAAGGTCTCTCCCCCTTGCTTAGGATATCCTATATTTTGTAGGATATACTTATCCAACCTGTATTCTCCCCACCTCATCTAATTTTATAGATAGTGACACCATCTGTATTATAAACCACCTGCATATATGTACTGAAACGATGTAAATTTGCTGCGTGATACTTCATATATTCTAATGGTCCAACATAGAGATATTGAGCATGATAGTAGTTCATGACAGATAAAACTGTGTTGGCTTGCGTATTAGTGTAGATGGTGTCTACATCCGCACCTCTGCGTTGAAACTCAGCATAATTCGTTGGTGCGTTAATCCAGTTGGCTCGCCATTGGTACTCATGTCCGACCCACCCCATTAGCGTGGGTAGACCAGTGAAGACGGAGATACGTCCTGAGTTACTATAATCATTTCCTACAGATTCTATAATAACAGGATCGCCCTGTACATTCTCATTGAGCCAACGAATAGCATTATAGTCCCCTGGATTGGCAGAATCTGTTTGTAAATAGCTCAGACCATCGAGACTATTTGAACGTTGCAAGTACGGCTTTCCTGTTTGCGAATTACTTCGTGCTAGACGTTCGGAAGGTGCTGTGAGTGGATACACAGTACCTGCTAGAAGCAATAACACCAGTCCAACGCCCCAGAACGATTGTAGGCTCCGTTGTGTAACGCGGAGTGACGGTGTAACCGATAACAAAGGTTTGAAACTTTGTAAAATAAAGTACAAGCCCGCGCCTGAGGCAATCGAAAGCATGGCCCATGCTTGAAAGTATAATTTGAACACAGTATTCATACGTGGAAAACTGTCCGCAAAGACATCTTTCAAAAAGAGCACTTCGCAAAAGGCAACGAGCGCAAACGCAACGGCACCAAGCAGCAGAGTAAACGCATGAGCGCGATCCCCAATATGTACAAAGACCAGTACCGCACCGAGGAGCGCGATACTAGCGGCCAACACAAACGTGATGCTATTCTTCATGAGCACAAGTGTCAAAAGCTCCACGATCGCTACGACCCCCAAAGCAACATAAGGCCACCAATTACAGCGTGCGGTTACAGGCTCTATTTGGGTAGAATTCCCTCTCAGCGTCGAAAATGAAATCAACGGGCGTTTCGCAGCACTCACGAAAAGGAGTGTGAGGAACATGAACGCGAAGAGGCCATAGATCAATAGCTCATCACTCAATTGTGAACGATCTGTGGCTCCTACAATTCCAATGCCTTGCGCGGGAGAGTTAAAGCCAAGATAGAAAGGAATGTATAAGAGAAACGAGAGCGCGATCAGGCTGCCAGCCGCTGTAAAGATATCCAACAATAGTGCTGGACTAAGGCGAGTATCATAGGTAAGCCATTGCTGCAAGATAATACAGACAAGTGTAAGAGCAAGATAGGTTGGGAAGTCCCAACCGTTCATTGTGTAGAGTCCACCAATAATCAGAGCAGTTGTGCCTAAAGTGAGAGGGAGACGCCAGCCACGTCCAAAGACGTTGAGTCCGCGACCATCTACTTCTAAAAAGAGATTGAACGCGAGGCCAACAGCGACAATAGTAAAGGCTAATGCTAATACATGGGCATGAAAGCATGAGAGCAGAAAACTAAATGCTGGAAACTCGTTAATTGTTTTCGTGATGATACGTGTTGCGTTAAACCAGTAATAGGAGTCTTGCGTTACATCACCATGCATCTTCCACCACGTTTGAGTTGAGGCTAAGTTACCGAGTACAAGACCCATGACCATTGAAAGTACACCATATGGTGCTGCTGGTAATAGCGAAGGATGGACGCTATCAGGTCGCTCGATCTCAGCATTTGACGAAGGCGTTGTAGCACGAGTGCGTGTATAGCGTGCCCATGCAACAATATTACTCGTTACGCCAAAGAGATTAGAGGCTGTCAAGCCAAAGAACATAGAGATACCCGTGTTGAAGGCAATAGACGGTGACTGACCTAATAGCTTTGCTAGCATTGCAACCGTGAAGTGAGCGTAGTAGTAGTAGTTAATTGAGTAGCCCGCGAACCACATATCGTTGGGAGGAAAGTGAGTGCTACGCATAATCGCGGTGATAAAGCCCTCATCCATATACATCTCGTAAGAGCGGATATCAGGCAAATATGAGCGCATATATCCCAGGAGAAATATCATGCCCAGGAAAATGAATTCGGTAAGCACGATATATGGAATGTTGAGACGTACAAACTTCACAATCGAGTGACGCATCCGTACATATCCAAGAAAGTTGAAGGCAAGCAAGATAAGCACAATTCCCACAATAAACAATTGTGTAAAAGGCAAGAAATGTAGCACCATGAGCGGAAACCAGACACAAAAAGCAAGCAAAGCCACACCTATAGCTTTGCTAAAGGCCCAACCTCGATCTGGTAAATTGTGAAAAACGGTCATTGTGAGCGGCAGACACAGAAGTCCCAACGCTTCGACAAGTGCCCACATCTGGAATAATTCGAGCATATACACTCTCAACAAAAATAAGTCTTAGTAATAAGATACGAAAGAAGCGTACTATATTTACACAATACATTATTATACGTACTAACGTACTTGTGAGCGCAATGGTTCCTTTTTTCTCCATCAGTCCTAGTACATCGCTTTTTGGCTTCTGTTATGGCAAGATTGACATCTATGATACAACATGAGTAAACACAGCAAACAAGAAAGTTAGGATGTAGAGGAGTACGATGTTGAGATGGTTGCAATCGTATATTGTGCGAGAAGTACTTTTTTTGCTGCTGCTCGGCGTTCTCCTCACGCTTGCTGACGAGGCATGTTACGCTGTTACACTTCCTGTAGGGATTACTATACAAAATACTGTTGCCACCTTGCGTGTGGGAACAACACAACTCACTTTAGGACGTATAGGAACGGTTACAGGACTTCAATTCGCGACACATGACCCTGTGGTTCACGAATATCAAATCGATGGTACGGACAGTACAAATAATTTTACGCTCGACAGTGATTACCTGCGCACATTCGCAACTTCACCATATTATCGCTTTCAGGCATGGATGCGCAACCTCGACGGTACCAGCCGTTGGCGGAGCTTAGATATATTATCAAATGGTAAACAACAACTACAGCAGGATTGGCCCATAGAAGGTTCCCTCATCGCGATGCCTCTCTCCCCTTCAGTAACTATCCAGGTGCAGGTACAACGACCAGAAACACCTCTCACACTCAACCTGTTGATGCAGGATAATTCAATTCTACATATTACGCTTGACCGCAATAATCGCGCCATCACAGTAACGCGAGGTAGTGCACAGGGGTCTACAGCGAATGTCGCAAGTGCTTTTTTCCCCACGGATACACTACCCTTTGCGGCGATGGTTCTTGACACACTGCTGCGCTCGATGTTGTGTGCAATACTGTTGCTATTCATAGTACTTGTAAGTGAAACGGTACTCTGGAAGCTATCATCTCGCTGGAATAAAAACGAAAGTGAAAATACTTCTCCCTCTACTGACAATGTATATGATGCGATTGACACAAATCACAGTCAGGTGGCTAATAAGCTTTCTCTCAAGCATGTTTTTTCTATACTTCATAGGAGATGGCAAAATGTTACAACTGCTCTTCACCCTTTGGCACTCCTCGCATTAGGAGCATCGTTTCTGTTCGTAGCGTGGACTGCGGCTGTGCAGTATCATGGAGAGCCACATATTTTTGACGCGAGTGCTTACTTTTTCGCGGCAAAAATGTATGCGCTCGGCCATCTTTCCGTTCCCATACCGCCCGCAATTGATCGCTTCCCCGGCCCATTTATGATTCAGTTCAATGGTCAGTGGTTTGGACAATATGCGCCTGGCACAGCCCTCACACTGGTACCCGGCATCTGGCTGGGAGTACCGTGGCTTGTCGAACCAGCACTAGGGACTCTAGCTTTATTCGGGATAGGGCTTATCGCGGCTCGACTTTACGACAGGAAGATTGCAACCCTCGCCGTTTTACTTGGAACACTTTCGCCATTTTATACCTATCTTGCCGCCAGTTACCTCAGTCATACCATAGCACTTTTTTATTTTGTGTGGGGCTTATGGGCCTTGCTACGTTTTGCACAGGGCCAAGACACGTGGAATATGGCTCTCGCAGCTACATTCTTCGGCATGGCAGCACTGACACGCGATCTGGTAGCACTCCTCTTCGTAGCGGTCATGCTTCCAGGAGTCCTTCTGCTTTCTTGGCGTTCTTTACGAACAGAGTGGAGACGTTGGCTCTTAGGAGGAACCTTTTTTTTCTTGATAGCATTCTTTTTCCTGGGCATCAGTTTAGACTTCAATGAGTTAGTAACAGGTAATTTCTTCACAACACCCCGTTCGTTGTTTTTTGCAGGTGATCGTTGGGGCTTCGGGCAAGGGGTCGGTTTCTATGGACAACATACCCTTGCAGCCGGGTTCGTCAACTTGGATGAGCTACTCACTATACTCGCGATTGATCTGTTTGGATGGCCTTTCTATTTTTCGTTCTCGTTTCTCTTGATGCCATTTTTGACACGCCGGGCGAAGAGTGCTGATTGGCTCCTATTGATTGCTGCCGTAATTATGACTGGTGCATATATAGGCTATTATTATCACGGCATTTATCTTGGACCGCGTTATTTATTTGAAACATTGCCATTTTTACTCATGCTTACAGCACGTGGTATAGTGACACTAGCTGAGGCAGGGAAAGAAGTAAGGGCAAAGATAGGAACACAGGAAGACCGCAAGGGTCTCCCATACATTTCATCATCCCGACGTGTAGGGGAAATCCTTGCGGTCTCCCTACGTTCGGCAAGGGCGTCTAGCGTTATACCAGTGTTACTTGTATCACTACTCATAGCCTGTAACGTCTTGTATTTTATGCCACGTCAGGTCGCGTTACATCAAAATTATTCAGGGTTGCCAGCAGGAACGAGTATTGATTTGAATGCGATCTACCATCCAACTCTACATAATGCAATTGTGGTGACAGGGGATTATAGTTTGTACCAGTTTGTGCTGTTTCCGCTCAACGACCCCTATCTTCACGGTAACGTTATTTATGCGTTAGCGAGTAATCCGCTTGACTACGCAGAGTTGCGTAAGGCGTATCCGGGGAGAGCGCTGTATCAAGTGACTGTGAATGTTGATGGTGCTGTTCGATATACACAGGTTAACATCTAATATTGCTTTAGATAAAGGTAAGTTTTTAAACAACGCATGAGTTGCGTGTAGGGACCGATTTATCACGTCCTTCTAACATCTCGATATTCGACCAGGACGTGATAAATCGGTCCCTACAGGCGTTTCTTTCTTAACAGGTATAGCGAGACGCCATGTAGCAGTAAAGCTGAGAGTGTTGCTAGCATGAAGGCAGACACGATGTCGAGAGGAACGATTAATCCAGCAATAATCAGAAAAAAGACTGCAAAAGAGAAGATGCCTGTAATCAGACCACGTAAGAGACGACGCGCGGACGCTGCCCCCTGTGCGTAGTGGGTGAACACAGATAAGATGGTAGCGTAAATAGGAAAGGGCGTAAGAAGTCCGCTCAAACGCGGTCCAAGTAGACTGGCAAAGCCAGTGAGTGCGAGCACGAAGGCAGTTGCGACAACCATACGTAGTGGAGTATCCCAGGAAGCAGGCTTTACTGTCGCAACATAGCTGCTGTTTTCAGGCAGCAGTTTGAGGGTAAGCGCAAGAGAGCATAGGACGATTATAAATGCTGCAAGCAAGGGAATAACAACATATTGCAAGAGAAATGTGACAAAGAAAAATGTAGCCCAACTTATTAATATACAGCCGGGCCAGTTCAGGTGAAATGAGAGCCAGCTATAGGTCAAGCAAAAAGCAGCAACCGAAAGTAGTCCCGTAAGAGTTCCCAGAGCCGCATTTGCGGCAAACGAACGCCCCAATTCTAAGGCGAGAAAGAGCGCAACGGGACCGGATGTTAGAGGCAACCCAACGAGCCAACCGCTTACAGTGGGCCCCCAACGGCGTCCCACGAGGCTTACGAGGCAGACAAGAAGTGGTGTGAGGAGTAACTTGAAAATGAGAAGCTGCATGGTGGTTCTACCTTTTTGACGCTGATATACCGGTTGTTATACGCAGTAAACCACAAAGGAGAGAACAGTATGAACACGCGGATAGCGACTCCTGACGATAATTTAGATGGTGTGGCGCGATGTTGTTATTGTGGAACAGCTTTTGCTCGCAAACATCATATAAAATGCAAATGCCTGTAGAAGGGAGTCTAGCTGTATTGCAGTTCACCAGTGGTTTGTTCGGTGGTTTGAACATGCTGTTCTTGTAGAGCGCGTACAAAAAGCTGAACATTGTTTGACGGCTTGCGCGGATACAGCACCCCATAGGGCATCGCGTACTCCCAATCAACAGGAATCGTAACCAGAGAGGGGTGGACATCTTTCCATCCGTCTAACGTAAGTAGAACTGCACCGACTTGTTCACAACGGTTGAACAAATCAATATCATACTGATCGGATACGCCCTTAATCTGGATTTCCTGGTGTTCCGTTCCTAAATATTCCCGTATTCCGTCAATAAGCGGGCTGGTACCTGGTTTTATCATAGCAAGTCGCTCTCCATAGAAATCGGGAATAGAAAGCCTTTCCTTCCTGGCTAATGGATGTTCTCTTGAAACAGCGACACAGAAGCGATACTCCCCTAACTTAAGAGCCTGAAAAGAGCCTGACTCATTCGCTCTCTCGTAAGCCCCTACCATGACATCAAAATCCTTGCCAAGCGTTCGATAGACCGTGGGCCAGGATGCAAAATCATCATCCAGGGGAACGATCTTCATTTTAAACTGGGGATAGGTATCGCTGATGGTGTTCCATACATCTAAGAGGACGTTACACGGGTTCAGCATTGAAGTTCCAATACGTATACTGTATGGATTTTTATGTGCAGCTTGATGCGCTCGTATAGTGGCTTTTTCTGAATACTGCATCAGAAACTTTGCATCATGATAGAAGGAATTTCCAGCATCGGTGGCTTGTATCCCATGATTGGTTCGTATTAGAAGTTGTACACCAATCTGCGCTTCTAATCCATTCATTTGTTTCATGAGTGCCGTTGAGGATATATATAATTTCTCGGCAGCCTTCGAAAAGCTACCCGAATCTATGACTTCTATGAACGCTTTGTATAAATTATTGCCCATACAATTTTCCTTTGTATAAACCTGTGGTTTATACCACTATAACTTTTTTCTTCTTCCCTGTCAAACGAGTGGAGAGTATACTTCTAATCAGTACACAAAGAGAAAGGGAATTTCTTCTAATGGATATTCAGGATAAAGTCGTTATTATTACAGGCGCATCCGAAGGCATTGGCCTGGCTACTGCACGGCTCTTTGCTCAAGAAGGTGCAAAGGTCGCACTTGCGGCACGCTCAGCCGATACCCTTACTACCGTTGTCAATGAGCTTCACGAGGCTATCGCGGTTCCCACGGATATGCGCAACAAAGATGCGATCAAGTCTATGGTGGACAGCGTTTTTCAACGGTATGGACGAATTGATATTCTCATCAATAATGCAGGACAATCTGTGCGTGGCAACGTCGCTGATGTAGACATCGATCAGTTTCGCCAGATTTTTGAACTCAATGTGCTCGGCCCCGTCGAAGCGATGCAGGCCGCGATTCCAAAGATGCGTCAAAACGGCGGAGGTCTGATCATCAACGTGAGTTCGTCAGTTACAAAAATGCACCTGCCCTCCATTAGTGCATACGCAGCTACAAAGGCAGCCCTTAACATGATCTCTGATACTGCACGAGAGGAGTTAGCTTCAGATAATATTCGCATAACAACGATGTTTCCTGGTAGAACAGCAACGAATTTTGGCAAGAATAGCTTAGCAACTCCAAATACGAGTCAGCAGGGTCCTCGCCCACCACAAGGCGGACAAGAACCCGATAGTGCTGAAGCCGTGGCCCAGAAGATTCTCGAGGCGGCACGCAGTGAGCCGCACGATCAATATATGGATCGTTAAGTGACCTTCAAATAAGGACTCTGCTTATATTAGTAAGCAGAGTCCTTATTTGAGCAATGCATTACCGCTTTCCCCAGGAAACGATTAGGCACTTGGAAGAAGAGGAAGAGAGAACCGATGAACAACCAATTACACTTCGGCATTCAAACCGCGCAACAGCATGTCAGCTACCAAAAACTCCTCGATATCTGGCTAGAGGCAGACCGTGAACCCTTGATTGAGCATATGTGGCTTTTCGACCATTTTATACCGTTAGGAGGCAATCCAAATGGTCCCTGTTTTGAAAGCTGGACCTTGCTTGCAGCACTTGCTGCGCAGACAGAGCGGGTGCGCGTAGGACATCTAGTTACAGGCAATACGTATCGTAATCCCGCCATTCTAGCCAGACAAGCTGTCACAGTGGATCATATCTCGAAAGGAAGGCTCAATTTTGGCGTAGGAGCTGCCTGGCATGAACAAGAACATCTGGGCTATGGCCTTGCCTTTCCGAGTGCAGGTGAACGAGTCAGACGGCTCGATGAAGCCTGTCAGATCATCCGACAGCTTTGGACCGAGACCACTCCGACCTTTGAAGGTCGCTACTATCAATTACACCAGGCCCATAGCGAACCGAAGCCCCAACAAAAGCCGTTTCCCCCGATCTTTATTGCCGCAGGAGGCGACCAGATGCTTCAAGTCGTTGCTAAATATGCGAATGTTTGGTGTTCTACATCTCAAACCGCCGAGGATTTCCGCGAGAAGAACGCTCGTCTGAACCAGCACTGTGAAGCCATCGGGCGTGACCCCAGCACGCTCGAACGTTTAGCCTCCTTTCTAATCTATCCGGCTGATGCGGATTTTCATCAAGCACGTGAGACGGCACAAAGCTTTATTGAGGCTGGGGCAACCCATATTGTCTTGAATACTACTGCATTCTATCAACAAGAAGAGGTCATCCCACGTCTGATTCATGAAATCATCAGACCGATCAAGCAGAGCGATGAACAGAAATCTGCTTGAAATAGTTTTGATCTCCATCTCGCATTTACAATCGCCTATAAGACGTATTTTGTAGGGACCGATTTATCGCGTCCGCGGGGTGGGGTGTGGGAGGGGCAACGTGGCTGGCGGCAATGCGACTCTTGCCCGACGCGTTCCCCCAACCCCACCCCGTGGACGCGATAAATCGGTCCCTACAAATCAGCATTGGTAGATCCTTACGTTAGTTTAACGCCTGCTAATAGCTTTTGCAGTAGTTGATCGGAGGTGTAGGGATAGGGATTGTCGCGGACAAAGATACGTGCCGTTGGATGGTCGAAGACGGAGTAGCTTTCATCTGCACTACTATCATTCAGCGTAATACCGAACAGGTTTGGATGGTTCTCGAATTGTGCGGCAAGGTGAAAGCCGAGTTGTCCGCTAAAAAGCAATTGATAATAGTGTATTGTCAGAGGGTAACGGTCGGGTAGACGAGGAATAGACTTATCAAGGCGGTCGGTTGGCATCGTGATTACATCAATCTTTGGGAGGAGACGCGCTAGTAATTGTGCCTTTGCCATTGTGTCATCACCGTATAGGTCTAGTCCGGTGGTAGCTTGCCCATAGACGTTTGTGTATTCGGTTTGTACAAATTCAGAGGGATCATGTCCGTCAACGGCGACGGGTAAAGGATCGTCCCATTGTTCATAGGTAAGCATAGCATGGAGTTGAAGATGCATATACATCCAGCGCGACGCCTGGATACGTGTGTTTGGCTGGCTATATACATTGAGCAAGGCCAATCCTTGAAACAGTGTGCCACCTAGTACAAGGACTATCGCGCTGATACTTAATGCCTGAAGTACGCTGACGCGTCTTTGTTGTACACTTGTTGTAGCCTCTGCTGTAATTGTTAGCTTATTGCTCCATGCTCCATGTACGAACGATACAAGTACCGCAGCGGCGAGTAGAGTGAGGAAAGGGTAAAGTGGCAACATATAGCGCATGAATTTTACGTAGAAGTCACCTGTGATGATGCCATATGTAAGAATCCAGGATATTACGACAAGCCAACCGTTAAAAGCAGTACTCCTCTGCCTCCAAAGATGGAAGCACACCCATCCTATACCAGCACCAATCGCAAGTCCAAGAAATATCCCCATGCCCCAGAAAAACATGTTCTGCGCTTCATAAAGATAAGGAATAGTACCCGCAAATTGACGTACATAAGGAAGATCAAGCAGACCGCGAGCCAAATTTCCCTGATCGGATACCTGTTGAATAAAGTTTGACATATCAAGAAGCGCATAGGGTTCGGCTATAAGAAATATAATGATAGTAAAAAAGCCAGCAATGAGCAGAGATGTTAGCGAGGTAAAAAAATCCTGTCTTCGCCAACGAAGTACAACCGCCACAAAAAGAGGAACAGCCAGCGGTGCCGCGCTAGACTTCGTTCCGAGAGCTAGACCATAGCCCAGACCGACAAGCAGTGCCCAGTGTATTGGTCTCTCTGTATCAATCAGATGCACACATGCATAGATGGTCAAAGTCACAAAGAATAACAAAATAGTATCGACAGCATAAAAATGTGAAAGTTGTAATTGTAGAGGTGTAAAGGCAACTAACGCAGACGCGAGTAGTGCAACATTCCAGGCATATCTTCTCCCCGGTGTTTCATCGTTCATCAACTTCAACCCAAGTAATCCTACCAAGAGAACAGTACCACTATCGAACATGGCCGAGAGGACGCGCCCAACAAGTGTGAGATTTGTGAATGTCACCAAAGAAGGAGAAAAATGAGCTAAAAGATTGCCCAATGAGGCTAACAGATAAAGCGGGAATGAGCCATAGGCAAAAAAATGTGGATTAAGCGGTGAATTTACGGGATCAAGAAATTGTGCCAAACTTTTAGGCCATGTCAACACAGTAACGTGAAACAGGATTTGCCGCTCATCAGGATGGAAGCTATTACCCGAGTCCCAATTCAGACCATATAAGCGTAATAACAAAGAAAGCAACACAATACCACATAATGCTACTGGTCTCCAACGAATAATAAATTTCACAATACTTCCTTGAATTCGACATCTACATAAGCGTCCGCAAGAGCGAAAGATACGTCTAAGTTGTTCAGCACGATTTCGCCCGCATCCTCAAAGGCTTCGTAAATCCATTTGTTGTTTTCTTTATGATATATCTCTATTTTAAGAGATTGCGAATCCACCAAAACGTACTCTTCAATTGTAGGGTGAGCAGAATAGTTTTTCAACTTCCAGGTTCTATCTTTAAGCTCTGTACTTGGCGAAAGAACTTCAACAACAAGGCGTGGAGAATTAATTGCTAGTGTTGTGCCTCTATCACGAGAATCGCAGCTAACCGTTACATCGGGATGAAAATAGAGAATCTCGGACATATAAACTTTCATATCAGAACTATACACACGACATTTACTACCTCGCAGACGCTCCCGAAGTATGCTGTGAATATTTGATTTAATGATATCGTGATTTGCAGTTCCACCTGCCAAAGCATACACGTAGCCATCCACATACTCGTAGCGAGTGTCAGGATCGTTCTCTTCAAGTTGAAAATATTCCTCAACCGTTAAGCTTCGTTGATGCTCCATCGCCATATGCTAGTCTCAACTTTTCCTTTTCTATTTGGACAAGATACTCTATATGCATGAGAGGAATTGACTCATTCTTGACCTTAGTATAAAGATTGTTGATAGATAGGTCAAGAGGATACAAGAAAGCAAGAACGAGAAGCACGCGCTTCTCGTTCTTGCTTTCTTGTGCGATGTTACCCTAAATCCGTAGATAACACTTCTCTTCTCCCCACCCTAGGCGAGTTCGTTAATGACTTCTCGTGCGCGGTTCAATGCTTCACGTCGCACGTAGTAGTAGGCCCATAATCCTTTTTTACGGCAATCGACGAGACCAGCATCACGCAAAATACGCAAATGATGCGAAATGGTAGGTTGCTCTAACGTAAAGCTTTCTACGATTTCGAAGACGCAAACCTCGCCCTCATGACGACCAAGCAGGCTTAAAATACGAAGGCGTGTTGGGTCTGCTAATGCTTTAAGCAGACGTGCTTGTGTGACCGCCTCGTCCTCGTTTAATGTTGGCGCAAATTTTGGCGCGATACTGACGATGCCAGCCTGACGACTAAGTACACCTACCGCACTCGCGGATACGATAGTTGATGATGTTCTCTGAGTATTTCCCTGATGTATCGATGTCATTTTCTTCTCCTTCCATCCTCCCAACCGGATGCTTAACCTACGATATATTTAGGGTAGTATTCGCTTCAGACCTCACTTGATGTGGTCTTATCATCATTATACAAACGTATGCAAATGTAAGGGTTGAAGAGTAGGACTTATTACGAAGAGACGCTCAAACAAGGTCAATGACCTTGTTTGAGCGTCTCTTCGTAATAAGTCTTGCTATGATCGTTTTTCTTCGGGTCGGATGCGTAAATGCAGTTCCTGTAGTTGTTTCTCTTCGACAGGGGAAGGCGCATTCATCAAGAGGTCCATCGCGGTTTGCGTTTTGGGGAATGCGATAACCTCACGGATATTGTCTTCATCGGCAAGCAACATTACCAGACGATCAATGCCTAGTGCGATACCACCGTGGGGTGGTGCACCGTACTCAAAAGCTTCTAACATATGGCCAAATTGCTCTTGAATCTGTGCATCATCGAGTTTCATGAGCGAGAATACTTTATGCTGAATATCCGCTACATTGATACGCACACTACCACCACCTACTTCGTACCCATTGCAAATGATATCATACTGCTTGGCCCGAATATGTAGTGGGTCCGAATCCAATCTGCCGATGTGAGAGTCATCCATCCCCGAGAAGGGATTGTGTTCAGCGTCGTAACGCTGCAGTTCTTCGTCGAAATGGAACAACGGGAAGTCAACTACCCAGCACAAAGCCATTTCATTCGGGTCGATCAAATGGAGGCGATCTCCAAGTTTGACGCGCAAGCGGAACAGCACATCGTTACAGACTTTTGCGCTATCCGCGACAAACAGTAACAGGTCGCCGTGTTGACCTTCAAGTCGATCAACAATTGCCTGGACCTCTTCGGCAGACATAAATTTGGTCAGGGGGGATTTGATCTCGCCCGATGCGCCAATGGCCAGCGAGACAAGACCCTTCGCGCCAAGTGTACGCGCGAATTCTGTCAATTCGTCCACTTCTTTACGCGTATAGCTGCCCGCCCCGGGTACGCGAATGCCTTTTACCATGCCTTGATTGGCCAAAGCATTCTTAAATACGCTAAATGTTCCAGCCAATGCAAGGTCAGAAATCTCTACAAGCGGCAAAGCGAAGCGTAGATCAGGATGGTCAGTACCATAACGCGCCATCGCTTGCTCATAGCTAATATGAGGGAATGGACGCTCTTTAATATGTTTCTTTGTCGTCTTCTCAATCAAGTAGATAAGAAGTTCCTCGATTAAGGACATGACATCTTGCTCTGATACAAAGGTCATTTCCAGGTCGAGCTGCGTAAATTCCGGTTGTCGATCTGAACGCTGATCTTCATCGCGGAAACAACGCGCGATCTGGAAGTAGCGATCAAGGCCCGCTACCATCAGTAACTGTTTCAATTGTTGGGGTGATTGTGGTAACGCATAAAACTCGCCAGCATAGAGACGGCTTGGCACAAGATAATCGCGTGCACCTTCTGGGGTACTTTTCATTAGAATAGGGGTTTCGATCTCCAGGAAGCCGCGATCATCAAGAAAGTCACGCATCTCCTTCACGACGCGATGGCGCCTGATGATGTTATCGCGCATCCTGGGACGGCGCAGATCAAGATAGCGATATTTCAAGCGCAACGACTCTTCAGGTTGAATGGCATCGCTATTGATTGGAAATGGTGTAGTACGAGAAGGGTTGAGGATTGAAATTTGTTGGGCGGCAATCTCAATGGTACCTGTGCGTAACTGAGCGTTCTCTGTGCCGGGCAAGCGATGAACGACGGTTCCCATGACCTGCACCACAAACTCCGAGCGCAGTTCAGACGCCACTCGATGTGCGTCAGGCGAACGTTCGGGGTCACAGATGACTTGTGTCAGACCATAACGGTCACGAATATCAAGAAAGATTAAGCCACCATGATCGCGGCGTCGGTTTACCCAGCCAGCAATGGTCACTTGCTGGCCCACAAAATTATTATCTAATTCACCACATGTATGTGTACGGTAAAATACCTCAAAGCTCACTTGGATAACTCCTCATAAAAAAGCAAAGACTATACTACCTCTGAAAGGCAATTATAAACGTACTGTATCACACGCTGTCTAGCTTTTAGGAGTGCAAATGGCGTTCGGTGTCATATCCACGCTAATGTGATTGCTTACACTAGAATTGAGTGCCTCTTTCGCAATGAGGTACACCACTGGTGCTTTCGGGTCTGTCACAAGACCTTGCACATTCGCAATGAGGAGCGAAGAGACGTATTGACGATCTAGCTTCATCATTATAGATGCTGTAGAGTTTAGGGCATTCTTCTCTACCTCGAAATCGAGCACACGATGATAGGTCGTATCATCCAACACATAGAGGTGTGAGATATTTCCAACAGCACTGGCAACAAGAAATTTTGCACCCACCAACTGCAGAGGCTGTACTGACGGTTGTGGAGAAACTGGTGCAGTCAATCGTGTAGATGAGGAAAAGGTATTTGGCTCATATGGAAGTGGAGCCGCAACGCTTTGAGGTATCGTAACACCAATTGGTAACGCTTGCGTCCCACCTGTAAATGTCATACTTTGCACCGCGCCATCCTTCGTCAACAAAAATAGTTGATGGTTGGGAAACGCAGCAATACTTGCAATCGGTGTCGTTGAAAGTGTAGCACTATACTTAGTTGAAGATGGTGCGATTGTATTTTTTTTGTCTATCGTATAGTTTAAGATGGTCGCGGATGCAGGAGCGGTTACAGAAGTCAAGATAACATAGACATCAGTGCTCCAAGCTGTGAGCAGTGTAGGACTACCATCTTTCGTAAATTTCGCATCAATCGTCACAGGCGTGTTTACTTGCTTCAAAGCCCCAGAGCCATCAGCCGTAAAGAGCAAGAGATTATAAGGTGCAGAAAAACCACTCTGTGCCACTGTACCGGTTAAAGCGAAAAGACGAGAACCATCACTCGCGATACGCAGTACTTTTGAATTATTTGGTAGTGGTGTCGTACTCTGAAGCGATTTATTATCTGTAAGTTGATAAAGATTATTATCTTGTGCCCCCACTACGTACGAAAAGAGTTTTGTACCATTATCACCTTGAATTGTTGCAATGCTACTCGCTGACACGTTCGTTCCAGCACTATTGATAGGAGTTTGATTGGTACTGGTACATGGCAAAGCGGCAATCATTGATTGTGTGTTGTAACTGGTAATAGCAACTTTGGCAGTATCAGAAAACTTGCCATTAAGGAGCGATTGCACCTGTGACTTTTGTGTGTCAGTTAGAGCATTATGTTGTAGAGAAAATAAAATTGCTTGCGCACCAGAGAGATGCTGTAGAGCCTGAACAGGATCGTTGTTTTGTACGTCACCTTGTCCTTGCGTTATCAGCGTCTGGGCCTTCCTCAGCGAGCCATCGAAGTCTGCTGGACTATTGATGTGCAGAAAGTAATAGATGCCACTACCTACAAGTGTGACCAGCAACAGGATAAACAAAACGAGGGTTGGATACAATAAACGTGAGCGTTTACGACCGACACCTCGCACCGCAGGTTGTGGGGCGGTAACGCTTTCGGAAGGATGAGCAGCACTAGTTCCTAGTAAAGGCGCGGTAGGAACGCGTGCCTTGCCTCCAGCGAGTACAAATTCGGGAGTTTGAGCATCGGTAAGCGTTGGTTGATTAGTAATATCATGTCCGTTGGCGTGTCCATTGCGTCTTGCTGTAGGTGGTTCCCAACCAACTTCCTGGACACGCACAACAATAGCTGTAATATTGTCAGGGCCACCATTTTCGTTGGCACGCTCGACGAGATGATAAACACTCTCTTGCGGTACATACTGGTTGATGATTGCCCGGAGATCATCGTCAGTCACAAAACCAGAAAGACCATCGCTACAGAGGATGAAACTATCGCCTTCTTCTAGTTCTTCCGCGAAAATATCTACCTCGACCTCTGATTGCGTCCCCAAACAGCGTGTAATCACATTGCGCTGTGCATGAGAGCGAGCCTGTTCTTCGGTAAGAAGTCCCGCACGTACTTGTTCGGCCACCCATGAATGATCTTGTGATATTTGTCTAACCTGACCATGACGTACAAGATAGGTACGACTATCTCCAACATTGGCAATATACGCGGTACTGCCCCGAAGTACACCTGCAACACATGTTGTCCCCATACCACTACGCAGCATATTTTCCGCTGCTCGCTGATGGATAAGTGTGTTCGCGCGTTTAATGGCATGTATAAGAGAGGCAGCGATATCATCGTCGTCTTCTTGATAGTATGCATAACTCACAGTATCAACAGCGATCTCACTTGCTACCTCACCAGCCGCATGCCCACCCATGCCATCGGCAACGATGAACAGGGCACCTTTTTTCGTCATCACTTGTGGGTCTTTGGGGATGACATAGGCCATATTATCTTCATTGTGAGGACGTTTGCGACCAACATCCGTTAATTGTGCAACATCGAGCCGGAGTTGTTTGGACAACGCGCTATCTCCCGTACTTCTGTTTGGTATAAATCAGGCAGTCGCTGGAACTTCAAGCTATAATACACTGACGCAGAGAAAAACGCAATGCATCGGCTATTTCGGGCATTGGCTGTTCTTCCCTTCAAAAGCACCTCTACTACTTGTCCAAGAGTATACTCTTTCAATCCTCATCATGCAAGATGCTTGCCTGAGGGTACTAGAAAACATGAGCAAAGGCAGAGTCATGACATCTGAACACGATATGAATTTCTTTGCGGCCATCGAGGAGCAAGCTTCTTCGTTGGCTGATAGATTGAATACTACGATAGAGCACCTCGTACAAGCCACACAGGATGAAGGTACACTTTCTACCTACATAAGCACATTGCTACAACAGCATGCTTTTACACTTCAGCCGATGGGCAAAGGGCAGCATTTCATTTGTGGAACATACGCTACAAAGGAAACGCCGACACTACTACTTTTTAGCCACTGTCCTCCACAGCATGATGCGCTCGTTCGCTGGGGATCATTTGTGACCCGTCTCCTGACATTGGCATTCCATCAAGAGACTATAGGAAATTTGCCTGTGAGTATCGTTTGGCTTATTGATATCAGGGAATACAGCCAGAACTTTGAAGAACTGTCGGCATGGCTAACAGAAAATCAGCAAGCAGTGTCGATAGGCGGCTGCATCTACGATATTCCAACCGATACTTCTCTACCATCACCGTGTATAGGATTAGGAATGAAAGGTTTGCTTCGTTTTGAGATCGGAATAGAAACAGCTTCTCCCAATACGCGAGTACTTCATGGTGCCATCCTACCCAATGCAGCATGGCGTCTTACATGGGCGTTGAGCAGTTTGAAAGATGTACGCGAGGAAATCCATATTGAAGGTTTCTATGAGACGCTGGTGCCTATAGAGGATGAAGAGATAGAATTACTACGAAACATGCTTCCTGGTGAGCAAGCACTCAAGCAACACTTGAGGGTTGACGAATTTTTGTTACAGCTTCATGGCTTTCAACTATATTATACCTATCTGTTGCTTCCCACATGTACCGTCACCAGTATTCACAGTGGAAGTACCTCATCTCAAACGCTTCCTTCCTCTGCAAAGGCAGAGATTGACATGCATCTCGTACCTGACCAGGAACCAGAAGATATCTATCAAAAGCTACGCAAGTACCTGGATATGCAAGGCTTTCAAGATGTATACATAAAGATACTTACAAGCAGCCCACCCCAGCACACCCCATTGCGAAATTGGTTTGCTAAAACTGTCTGTGAGAGTGCTTATACGCTCTATGGAGAGGCACTACCTATCTTTCCTCTTATGCCAACACAACATATATGTACCATATTCCAGGCACATTTAGCTATCCCTGTCGTATATACTCATATGGGTTATGGACATAATCAGCTTTACGAACGTGATACAGTTACAAGGAAGGAAAGACAAAAGCAAATTCTTATACATGAAATGAACCATTTAGCAATGATTATAGAGAATATGGCCACCGATACACATAAAGAGCCATTATAAGTTCTTGTGAATGAGTAGTGTTTGCGTCATGAAACGTACATCCCCTTTTGTTCGTTTGTTTATTCATGTAGGACTTATGACTTTGAACAAGGGGAAAATCCAGTCTGGCGCGTTTAAAAATATAGAGATTGGTCATGGAAAATTTATACATTGGTAGCAATCATATAATGTAGATACAAATCAGCGTACGCGGCGTTTGGGTGGTACTGAAGATGGAGAGTTTGTTACCTCCTGAATTTCAGAGACGTTATGAGCATTGAGGAGTTAATAAGAGGTATGCATATAGGTATTAACGCTCAGTTGTTATCATTTAGTCAAAGTTATCGTAATGGTGGTGTGAGCCGCTATATTCGTTATCTTGTAACAGAACTAGCAAAGCACCCAGGGGATCATTCCTATACAATATTCGTCAACAGGCAGGATGTCGTGACACAACTTGGCGTATCGCATCCTTCCATTACGTATGTATCCGCACCATGGTCTGAGTCACAACCAGCCACACGCGTAGCATGGGAACAGTTCAAGTTGCCCAAGGAAATACGTAAACGGGGTATAAACGTATTCCATTCCCCTGTTAACGTATTACCTATATGGGTACCACAGTCGTGTGCAACAGTTGTAACACTTCATGATCTGGCGTTCTTACGATTTCCTACGGTGTTCACACGGGCAAAACGCTTGTACCATAGAACGTTTACAGTACACAGTATGCGGCGTGCAACAGAGCTTATCACCGTCTCGGACAGCACGCAGCAAGACGCGTATGAACTCGTGGGTATACCAAAGGAACGTATGCATACCGTATACACATGTATCGACGAGCGGTTTTCAAACGTAGTGACAGAAGAAGAGATACAAGCGTTCCGCGAGCGGCAAGGCTTGACGAGTGGATTTTTGCTCTATTTAGGCACATTAGAGCCGAGAAAGAATATTCTAGCAATTATTGATGCCTATGCGCAATTGCGAAAAAATTATTTTATACATGAGAAATTAGTGTTGGCGGGTGGAAAAGGGTGGCTCTATGATACAATTTTTGAAAAGGTTCAACAACTTGGTCTCCTAGAGGACGTAATATTTCCTGGATTTGTGGCAGATACCGAGCAGTCATTGTGGTATCACGCTGCATCTGCGTTTGTGTACCCTTCACTCTACGAGGGTTTTGGCATTCCTGTAGCGGAAGCCTTAGTATGTGGTGTGCCGGTCGTCACCTCGAATGTGTCCAGTTTACCTGAAGCAGGTATGGATATCGCATTGAGTGTGAATCCGTCTGATATTGATATGTTAACGGAAGCAATCTACAAGGCATTGACTGATGCTCAATTTCGGGAGAAATGTCGTAGATCAGCATCCACTGTAGCGCAGAAATTCTCAGCGCAGAGAATGGCCGAACAGACAATTGAAGTGTATGAGCAAGCAGCAATGTATAAAAAGCACTCTTCCAGGCATAGAGCGTTTGTCCAATAGAGTAGAATATGGTTTGATTTGTGAACACGAGTAAATTATCACCCCAAACAGAAATAGACATTAATACAGACAGGACAGGAGCCGTTGAAATGATGGCTGGAGCAACTGGTCCAATAACAAAAGCCATTTCGCGCCGACGCTCACACCGCCATCAATGGCGTGTTTTCGAGTGTATCGCAATGGTCATTTTAGATGCGTGGCTTGTTGCCATTTCGTTTCAGCTAGCTTATAGTTTTCGTGCCTACCTACTTAGTGATAAAAGCCATTTTGCCAAAAGTTTAGCACGAACATTGGAGACTGTACGTAGAAACTTTGCGACAAATGTCGGACCTCATGGGATATTTGAACAGAACAGCGCACAGTATTATACGTTAATGTTTGGTATCGTTGTCGGTCTCCTGATCATTTTTGCGGCACGAGGTCTCTATCGTATTCGCTTGACAGGTACATGGTTCAGGCAGGCGTGGACAATTATCAGTTCCGCCACGGTCGGATTAGCATTTCTAATCACCTACTACTTTGTCTTTCAGCCTCCACATGACTCGCGCTTGATTGTACCGTTTGTGTGGGGCACAACAATCCTCCTGCTTTGTACTGGTCGGCTCGTGGTATCAATCGCAATGGGTATCCTCTATCGTTTAGGATTAGGGGAAACGCGCCTGCTCGTTGTCGGCTCTGGTCGTCTTGGCAAGATGACGATGCAGCACATCGCGGCAAACCCGATACTTGGCTACTCGATCATTGGTTTCTTACATGATATGAGCGAGGAGCCAAGCGATTTTGGACGTTTCAAAATGCTCGGCACACTTGATGATATTGGGCTAGTCATACGCTCGATGCAGGTTGACGAAGTTATTATTGCCTTACCATCGTACCTACATGAATACGCAATTAGAAGTGTAAAGACATGTGAACGACTGGGTGCCTCCTTTAAACTCATCCCTGACCTGTATGAAATGAATCTCTCACGCATTGATATGGAGACAATGGAAGGCATTCCGCTTATCGGCATTAAGCAGGTATCGCTCAATACCATACAGCGTTTCGTGACACGCGTGATTGATATTCTCGTCGCATCAATAGTGTTGCTGGTTGGTTTACCATTATGGATTTGTATCGCCTGTGCTATTCGCATAAACTCACGAGGTCCTATCATTTATGGGCAAAAGCGTGTCGGACTCAATGGGAAGGAATTTGATTTTTACAAGTTTCGTTCAATGTATCAAGATGCAGACAAAGTTCTCGCTGCCCTGATCGCAAAAAATGAGGCACAGGGACCACTTTTCAAAATGAAGGAAGATCCTCGACGTACACCTGTTGGAAGATTTTTACGCCGAACAAGTCTTGACGAATTCCCGCAGCTTATCAACGTGCTGAAAGGCGAAATGAGTCTTGTAGGGCCACGTCCACCGCTTCCTCGTGAGGTCGCGCAATATGAAGAATGGCATAAGGGACGACTGGCAATCAAGCCGGGATTGACTGGATTGTGGCAGGTACGTGGACGTAGCGATTTGACATTCGATGAGGGTGTGCTAATGGACCTGTACTATGTTGAAAATTGGTCACTGCGTCTCTACTTCCAAATACTCTTACGCACCATTCCGGCAGTTTTACTTAGTCGAGGAGCATATTAATTTCATGAAAGTTGCATTAGTTCACGATTACCTCAATCAAATGGGTGGCGCGGAACGCGTCGTCATGGCACTGCATGAGATTTTCCCTGACGCTCCTATCTACACGTCGATTTACGATCCACAGCGTGTCGATCCCGCATTTCAAAAGATGGATATACGTACCTCGTTTATGCAAAAGTTCCCTGGTGTAACCAAGCATCACCAACCATACTTGCCGTTTTATCCATTCGCGATGGAGAGTTTGGACTTGCGAGGCTACGATCTCGTTTTGAGTAGTTCAAGTGCCTTCGGTAAAGGGGTCATTACCAGACCTGAGACAATGCATATTTGCTACTGTCACACGCCGATGCGCTGGTGTTGGAACTACGATGAGTATGTGGAGCGCGAACACCTGGGAGGCGCAGCTCGCAAGGTTTTGCCATTTCTGATTACAGGTCTGCGTATTTGGGACCAGACAAGCGCAATGCGTGTTGACCATTTTATCGCCAATTCACCTGTGGTTGCCGAGCGCATTCAAAAGTATTATCGTCGTGAAGCTATCGTTATTCCACCACCTGTCGAGGCAAGTCGGTTCCCGTTCGATCCAGCAGTAGAGCCAGAAGACTACTTTCTTACACTTAGCCGATTAATCCCATACAAACGCGTAGACCTTGCAATTGAGGCATGTAATCAGCTACACTTGCCTCTGATTGTTGTTGGGAGTGGACGTGATATGGATCGCCTGAAGCAGCTGGCAGGTCCAACAATTCGTTTTATGGGCCGTCTTTCAGACGAAGAAGTTTTGCACTATTTCGAGCATTGTCGCGCATTCTTATCCTTAAACGAAGAAGATTTCGGTATTACCCCCTTAGAGGCTCAGGCATGTGGGCGACCCGTTATTGCATATGGCGCAGGCGGAGCACTCACATCAGTTGTCGATGGGGTAACAGGGACGTTTTTCACAGAACAGACGGTAGATAGCCTGTCAACTGCGTTAGCTTCATTCGATAAACACACATATGATCCAACAGTCATTCGTAACCATGCGCTTGAGTTTGATATGCCACGTTTCAAACGTCGCATCCTCCAATTTATAGAAGCAAAATTGAGCGAGAGAAAAACAAATAGTACTCCGTTAACACACAATCTTGTACGCTAAATACATATTTTCCCCACGAGAAAGGGTTTTATACCGTGGAATTACGGGCTTATTGGTCAGTCATCTTGCGACGCATCTGGGTTATCGCGCTTGTTGTTATTGTCGTCGCATTATATTCTGGTTATCAATACTATAAAATTCGTAAGACACCAGGAGCGCTACACGCCTATCAGTCAAGCGTCACACTACTTATTGGCTTACAAGCACCAACAAAAATCACTACTGGCTATTCTGATTATGTCTCCGTTTCCGAGTCAATTGCGGAAGGCTTTACTACGGGACCGACCGTGACTTCATCGAAATTCGCGCAACAGGTATACAATCAAGTAAACGCAGATATGCCACAAATTAAACAGAAATTTGGCTCTAATCCAGACCTTGGCGATCTCGCCAACCCGGGGATAGCCGTTGGAGCAATTAAAGGATCAATAACTACGGGTCGCTCTCATAGCCTTGTTACAGTGAACGCCTCATGGAATACTCCCGCAGGAGCATGGGCTATCGCGAATGCAATTGGAGAAGTAACTGTTGCGCACATTGACGAATATACTGACTATGTCGTTACCACAAATTTAACGCCAACCGCGACTACAGTACCAAACCGTCCAGTCGTCGCCGCCAAGGTCATTCTCAATGCGACCGATGCAGCAACTATAGCAGGTTCGCAGGCGAGTAAACCAACACTCTTGCTTGTACTCATTCTTGTCGCACTCCTTATTGGTATCGCACTCGCCTTCCTGATCGAGTACCTGGATGATCGTATTCGTAAGACAGATGACGTTGTGCAACTTTTACAGCTTCCAATCTACGGTGAAGTGCCACATACTCCATCACCTGGAAACGCTAAACAGCGTGGAACACGTACCGCAGCATAATATATCGTACATCACTACTTGAGGAGCTTTCTTGTGAGTATTCCATCACAGGGGCAGGTAACACTGCTTACTGACTATGATACAGATTTTGCATTTAGCATAGCCTATCAAAAGCTATACTCGAATATTAGCTTTGCGTGGGACCGCGAACATATCCATCAGCAAACAGTTCTTTTCGCGACCCCAACTCCATACATTGGACAGGCAGCCGTCCCTGCGAATGTGGCTATTGTAGCGGCACAGAGTGGCACACCAACAATTCTTGTAGATGCTAATCTGCATACACCGACACTTGAGCAACGCTTCGGAGTTGGTAAAAATATTGGTCTGAGCGATATATTGACACAAAAGACGCCAATACGAATCGCATCAGCCCTTTGTGATACCTTTGTTCCGAACCTTCGTCTCCTCGGCGCAGGAACAGCAGACCTGCAAGAGATAAGCATGCTGTATGCAACACGCTTCCACGCACTTGTTGCTGAGCTTTGTACGTTCCTGACCGAGACCGAGCGTGAGCCAGGCATCGTCATTTTCAATAGTCCTGCGGTATTAGCAAGTACAGAGGCGACATTGATCAGCGATGCAGTGCACGCAACGTTTCTCACAATTACTTCTGGTCGTACAACACGTCGTCAGGCAAAAAAAGCCCAGGAGCAGTTACAACACACCCACGGCACATTGACGGGCGTGGTAATGCTCGATGTGTAAGGTAAAAGAGGACGAGAGGAGGATATTGCATGCAAGAAAGACCAGGGCTTGGGGGAGAGTCAGAGGACGATTCATATAGTAAACGTCTAGCTGCACTCAATGGACTTAACGGCACAGGGAAGCACCGTGCAACGCCCCAACGTCCTCCTGGCATGACTCGCGTCGAGCAACCACCACAGACACCTCGGGTCGCTCGTCCCAAAAGAAAACCGCCAACGGGTTTAGGGCGAGGTTTATTGATTCTTGGTGGCATACTTCTCTTGTGCACGATTGGAGCGTGTATATTTGGCTATTCTCTCGGATCCAACTTTCTTGCAGGTATTGGCGCAAGTTCTGGCGCGGCCACAACAACGAATGATTTTCTCTCTTCGGTTGTTAAACATGACTATGTAAGTGCTTACAAGGACCTAGGTGGTGCTGTTACGATGCAGCTTACGTTAGAGCAATTCGAGAACCAGGCTCAGCGCGACGATGTATGTTACGGTTTTTTGAAAAATTATACCGAGATACCGAATAGCGCGACGACACAAGGGAACGCACAAAGCTATGCATACAATGTAACGCGAGAAAAAGTGCCAGCTGCATATCAACTGCGCCTCACCTTGCAACAAGACTTAGAGGCATCGAATGTTTGGAAAGTAACCAGTTATGGAGGAGATTTAGGCCCAAATACACCGTGTAGTAAATAATACGTTGTGATAAGCAGATAGAACTCGATGTTGTGCTGCAACATCGAGTTCTATCTGCTTATCTGCTTAGACGAATGCATTGATGCCAGTGATGGCTTGCCCGATAATCAGCGTGTGGATGTCGTCTGTACCTTCGTAGGTAAAGACCGACTCCAGGTTATTCATATGACGACTAATGGGATACTCAAGTGTAATGCCGTTCGCGCCAAGTACAGTGCGTGCCTCGCGTGCTGTTTTGATGGCTTCACGTACGTTGTTACGTTTCGCTACAGAGATTTGAACGGGATGAAGCAAGCCCTCATCTTTGAGGCGTCCTAGTTGGAGTGCAAGCAATTGGCCTTTTACAAGTTCTGTTGCCATGATTGCAAGCTTTTGCTGCACAAGTTGAAAACTTGCAATAGGTTTTTTGAATTGGATGCGTGACTTGGCATACTCAAGTGCCATTTCATAGCAAGCACGAGCCGCACCAGTCGCACCCCAGGCAATGCCAAAACGAGCTTCGTTGAGGCATGAAAGAGGTCCACGCATACCTCGTATATTTGGAAGCATACTTGTAGCAGGAATACGGCACTCATCGAAATGCAACTCAGATGTGATGGATGCCCGTAATGAGAGTTTATGATGGATATCATTGGTAATAAAACCAGGAGTACCACGCTCTACGAGAAAGCCACGTACACCATCTTCGGCCTTTGCCCACACAACCGCGACATCAGCGATACTACCGTTGGTAATCCACATTTTCGCGCCGTTGAGTATATAAGAGTCCCCATCACGACGTGCGGACGTAATCATGCCAGCGGCATCACTGCCAAAGTCAGGCTCAGTAAGACCAAAGCAACCAATGATTTCGCCCTTTGCCATACCGGGGAGCCATCGTTGCTTCTGTTCTTCCGAACCAAAGGCATAGATAGGATACATTGCTAATGATCCTTGCACGGATACAAATGAGCGCAGTCCACTATCACCTGCCTCTAGTTCCTGGCACGCAAGTCCATAACAGACCGCGCTCAAACCAGCACAACCATAGCCCTGTAGGTGCATACCTAACAAACCTAGTTCAGCAACTTCTGGTATAAGTGTACGAGGAAACGTACCAGCCTCAAAATGCTCACCGATGATGGGCAAGACACGATCACGGACAAACTGACGCACCGTGTCGCGCACCATTCGCTCCTCTTCAGAAAGTAAGTGGTCTATGTTATACAAATCAGAGGCAGAAGGCATCTGCACTTTCGGTTCAGCAGTTGTTGTCATGGTAATTGTATAATCCCTTTCATGATAGTACCCACAGACCGCTCCCCGATGAGCAGCACTTCTGATATTATATCTCAGAGAGAGGGGTATTTGTATGAACTATCGGAACGATATTTGTTAACCTTGCGAATAGTACGTGCGTATAATCTGTAAAAGGATAGGAGACCCTTGCGATCTCCTATCCTCAAAAGAACGATGATGAAATGTAGGAAAGACCGGTGCGGTTTCCCTGTCTAAGCTAGCGTAGAAAGGCCAGTATGCCTAAGGCATTCCGACAACGCACGTATAGATCAGCTATGTTACGACGTTATTTGAGAACCGACCTGCCAATGGTCTATTATGCATTGATTGCTATTGTGATAGGTTTCTCCCTCGCCTGGATATTCAGCACCACTATTCATGTCTCGAAAAGAGGCTTTACCTTTACCGCTCCATCGGCAGGAGGATATACAGTTGTAGGTTCTCCAACCATTCATGCGGATTTTATCGATTCTGTCCTTGAACACTATCACTCGCCCGCAGCAGGCAAAGGCAAAGTGCTGTACGCTGACGGCGTTAAATATAATATTGATCCAGCGTTTGCGCTCGCGTTCTTTATGCAGGAAAGCACTTTTGGCACACAAGGTATCGCGAAAGTCACACATTCGCTCGGCAATATACGTGCTACGGCAGGCTACGCTAACTACGGTGGCTATCGGCTCTATCGTTCGTGGGAAGAGGGCTTCGACGACTGGTATAAGCTCATCAGCAACTTATACGTAGGCCAATGGGGTCTATCCACGGTCGATCAAATTATCCCCGTGTATGCGCCGAACTCGGACAACAATAACGAGAGTGCCTACATCCAAAACGTGAAAAACGCGGTTGATACGTGGCGCAACGGGACGATTGCAGTATGATGGGATTGTTATGCTCAGGCTGATACAACACAATGTCTGCAAGTTGATTGCCAAAGACTGTGGGTACTCCTATTAAAAAAAGGTTGACGATACTGGAAGATTCACAAAGCAAAGAGCAATGACCGCTGATACCGCCTTACGCCTTGAGAGATGGTTGGGTGTGAGTGCTGCTTTCTGGATGAATCTGCAAAAACGGTATGAACTGGATATTGCCCGCGAGAAGTCAGACGATATCATGAAGATGATTGAACCACTACCTCAGACAAGTCGTAATCTCAAGGTGCAACAGTTTCGACTGCTAGCACAACAAGGCAACAAATATTACGCGGCTCGACAGGAAGACAGAAGGTGATTGAGGTTACGGGCCTGCCTCTGGAAGAAGTTGAGCAAAGACTTAAGACAGCAGAAGAACAGAAATCTTAAGCCGAAACCGCTTGACAAATCCCAAATGTTCTGATAGTATGTTTCTACGGTGAAGTGAGAAGCTTCACACATATGAGTACCCGTAGCTCAGTGGATAGAGCGATAGATTGCGGATCTATAGGCCGTAGGTTCGATCCCTATCGGGTACGTTCTTTCTTTTGTCGGAGTGGTAACTATACCATTCCGACATTTTGATTCATGAATGTTTTTGTGCCTTTAATTTCGGAGGGTCCGCTCGTTTACCCATGTATAATAGTACATTCAAGGATAAAAAACGAGAAAGGCGTGTGACAGTGGAAACAATTCTTACTCTTCTCTTAGCTATAACGGTTGGGACGCTTCCTATCTTATTGCTCAGGCTTATGGGCAAGAGGAAAGAAAACGGAATAGGCTCATTTCCAGAATTCCCACGAGGACCACGTTATCGTGATGGAGCCATTAGCTATAATCAAGAACGCTCGGGAGTGCACTCTAATGTTGTAGTCGAAAATCCGAATACACCACACAATCCACGTTATGAACGACGACATTCTGTTAAGAAGCATAAGCAGACAAAGCCATGGATGAAATAATGTTTCCCATGTGAAAACCAAAGTGCTCATAAAGGAGTTAAACTATGGTCTATGCGAATACACCCGGTAACCCTCTTTACATAGGCATAGATATTGGTGGCACAAACACGCGCATCGCTCTTTTTCAAACATTAGACACACCACACTGTACCATCATCACTCGCTTCCCCACATTTTCTTCCTACGATGAGCAAATACAACATATTATAACCACCCTGCAAGGGGTTCCAACTATTGCAGGTATCGGTATTTCTATCGGTGCAAGGATCGCGAAGGATGGACGTTCAGTGATCTTCGGGCCAAATGTGCCTGACTATATCGGTAAACCATTCGCGCAGAACCTGACAGACCGCTTTGGTTGTCCTATTCGCTTAGCCCACGATACGGTGTGTGGATTGTTAGGTGAGAAGACGTTTGGCTGCATTCAACATGATGAACGCTGCGCGTATCTCACTGTCTCAACAGGCACGGGCGCAGCGATCCATCTACAAAAGGCTGAGATGAGGTTGACGGTTTCGATAGAGATTGGGCATCAATTGCTCGATGGCAATACACGCCAGTGTCTGTGTGGGCAGGTGGGCTGCCTGGAAACATATACAGGCGGCAGACAGTTAGAATTACGCATGGGAAAGCCACTTACACAGGTGACAGACCCTGCTTTCTGGGAAACGTTTTGCGAGAAGTTAGCACTGGGCCTTGTCAATCTCGCTCAATTGACAAAGGTTGAGACGATTGCGGTGAGTGGGGGTATTATCCTATCGCGATCTTTTTTGCTCGAACGTATACAATCACGTGTCACAGAAAAATTACTTGGGGCAACATTGACACTTCGTCCTGCGCAACTAGGAGAAAATGCTCCGATTGTAGGAGCAGCATTATTGCTTGCAACGCCTGAAGAGACAATTTTGCATTAGTAAAAAGACTCTCTTTGAATGTAAATGTTCTTTGTGAATGGACTTTTGGCACCTATTCCTCCTTCCATTGCTCCTCTACCCTCCCTGAACCTGTTTCTTTACCGATAAATAACAGTACACAAAGACAAGTATGTCGTGGTGAGGAAAAGCCGCGACACTTCTGGTACTGTAAGAGGAGTGGAATAATGAGCACAATAAACAAGTATACCGAAGAAGCACGACAGGCGTTTGCGTATGCACGAGAAGAGGCGGTACGTCTGAAACATAAATCGGTTGGACCTGAACATTTGTTACTTGGACTGCTGAAGTTGAGCGACACGCGTATCGAGAGTTTATTTTTATCGCTCAACGTGAGCACAATGCGTGTCGCGCAGGCAATTGAATTTGTGATGGGTCGTGGTACAAAGGCGCATAGTAGTGAGCCTGCATTGAGTGCTGCCGCACGTCATGTTATTACCTGTGCAGAGGCAGAGGCAGCAAGGGCGGCAAGCGACCTTATTGGCGTTGAGCACCTACTACTGGGTATCTTCGGCGAAGAGAATGGCATCACCGCAAGTGTTTTGGAAAGCTTTACGATGTCGCTAGAGGTAGTACGCCAGCAACTCACGGCGATGACACTCATTGGACATGAGCAAGTGATGTACTCGAAGCAATATCAAGCTCGCTATGACGCCACACCAACGCTCAATCAAGTTAGTCGTGACCTCACGGCAGCCGCTATTGCTGGCACGCTTGACCCTATGATTGGTCGAGAGAATGAACTGGAACGCACGATGCAAATTTTATCGCGCCGTTCGAAGAATAATCCTGTATTGCTTGGTGCTGCCGGTGTTGGGAAAACGGCAATTGCCGAGGGATTGGCTCAACGCATTCTCGATGGTCAGGTTCCTGACACACTTATTAACAAACGTGTTATCGCACTCGATGTGGCTATGCTCACTGTTGGTACCAAGTTCCGTGGCGATTACGAGGAACGACTCAAGAAAATCATGCAGGAGATACTTGCCGATAAAGGTATTATTATTGTCATAGATGAGCTACATACGCTGATGAGTAGCGGTGTATCAGAAGGCTCGATAGATGCCGCGAATCTCTTCAAGCCTATGCTGGCGCGTGGAGAGTTTCAATGTATTGGAGCCACGACCTTTGATGAGTATCGTAAGACAGTAGAAGGCGATCCAGCGTTAGAACGACGTTTTCAGCCAGTCCAGGTACATGAGCCAAACGCGCAAGAGACAGGGGAAATTCTACGCGGCCTACGTTCACGCTATGAGTCATATCATCATGTCACTATTAGCGACGAGGCAGTGGTAGCGGCGGTGCAACTGTCATCACGCTACATTCAGGGCCGTTTTCAGCCAGACAAGTCTATCGACCTGATAGATGAGGCATCAGCACAAATCGGTGTGAAACGTACTGTGGTACCAGAAGACATTCGACGTATGCGCGACGAAATAGTTATGGTACAACGAGACAAAGAGCACGAGATACGGCAGCATAATTTCGCACTCGCCTCGCTACATCGTGGACGCGAATTACGTCTGCGAGAGATTTTAACTGCGCTTGAATACACGTGGCAGAACAAGCAGCAGGAATATCTGCCAGTGGTGAGCGAGCAGCACATTGCTGAAATCGTCGCGAGATGGACAGGAATTCCAGTAGCACAGATCGCGGCAGAAGAGGCGAAACGCCTGCTCACGTTGGAAGAAGAGTTGCATAAGCGTGTGATTGGACAGCACGAAGCGGTACAGGCGGTCGCGCGGGCGGTACGGCGTTCACGCACGAACCTGCGTGATAGCCATCGTCCGATTGGCTCGTTTCTCTTTGTTGGTCCAACCGGAGTTGGCAAGACCGAACTAGCACGTGCATTAGCCGGGGCACTTTTTGGCGACGAGGGTGCGCTCATTAAACTCGATATGTCCGAGTTTATGGAGAACCACTCTGTTTCACGTCTTATCGGTGCACCTCCTGGATACGTTGGCTTTGATAGCGCGGGCCAGCTCACCGAGGCTGTGCGACGTAACCCTTTCAGTGTTGTCTTACTCGATGAAATTGAGAAGGCACACCCCAAAATCTTTGATCTGCTCTTACAGATTCTTGATGATGGGTGCCTGACAGATACACATGGGCAAATCGTAGATTTCCGCAATACAATTGTAATTATGACATCAAATGTGGGGACAGCACAGCTTAAAGTCACAGAAATGGCTTTTAAAGCGCGTCGTAAGAGCCAAGAAGAGGAGGTTGCCTCCGCTCACGAGCGAATGCGAAGCACGGTTACACCTGCGTTGAAAGAGATGTTCAAACCAGAATTGCTCAATCGTATCGACGAGATCGTCCTGTTCCACGTCTTAGAGCAGAAGCACCTGCATGAAATCGTCGATATTATGATCAGGCAAACACAAAAACGTCTCGCGGAACAGTCTATCGAGATGGAAGTGAGTACAGAGGCACGCGACCTGCTGGTGAGATATGGATACGATCCTGTCTATGGAGCACGTCCACTAAGACGCTCCGTGCAACGTATGCTAGAGGATATGCTGGCCGAGGCAATCTTGGAGGGAACGTGTGTGCCGAACGATGCGGTTGTTGTTGATGTCGTCGATAAGCAGTTGTGCCTACAACAGAAGACACAATTGATCGCGGAAATGGCGACTACAGCAAATATATACGAAGCGGCATAAATTGTAGGGGCTATAATTCATTACGCCCTGGTTCGGCATTAGAGGCTGAACCAGGGCGTAATGATGTTGTTTAACAATTTGATGCGAATACTGTAGGGACCGATTTATCACGTCCTTCTCGCCTGTCGATACGCCAATCAGGACGTGATAAATCGGTCCCTACAACATATTTACTTACCTGCTAGCCGTGTTACTATTGGGACAAGTTCCTGTATAGAACTATCGGGAATGACGAAGTATGTCAAACCAAATTGTTCGCGTAGAGCGTGAAGCTTCTCAATGATTTCCTCGATGGAGCCTATCAGGATTGATGGCATATCCAAAATATCCTGAGCAGCAAGATTTCCCCAATTCCGTTCGCGCATAATTTGCTCAGCCTTTTGATGTCGATGTTCTGTTATGTATAGTGAGACGATCATGCTAAGCTCAATCTCCTCGAAACGCTCTCCTGCTGCCTGGCGAATCCACTCAACCTTTTGAGCGATAGTGCTAGCGATGCGTTCAGTTGGATTATCCGAAATAGTTCCATTGGTGAGTGCGATAGGAAGTATCCCAATAATATCGGCTTCTTGAGCAGCGATAGAGAGCATACGTTTTCCACCTGCCCCTATGAGGATGGGAGGATGTGGTTTTTGCAGAGGCTTTGGAAAACTTTCAAGGTTTGTGATGGTATAGTGCTTACCAGCAAAGGTCAAAGGGGCGTCGGCAAAGAGTCCCTTAAGCACGTGTAAAGCTTCCTGCATACGCTCAACACGTATTCCAGCGGTGTTGAATTCCAGCCCAATCTGTTCATATTCATCTTTTAGCCAACCAGCACCAAGTCCAAGTTCAAAACGGCCACCCGAAAGCACATCGAGCGTTGTAGTTTCTTTCGCGAGCAAAACAGGATGTCTATAATCATTGGAAATCACCAGGCTTCCTACACGTAGTGTACTTGTCACATCGGCAGCAGCCATTAGTGCTGGTATTGGAGCAAGTTGATGGTTAAAGCCTCCATGAATAAAATGGTCTCGAATGAAGAGTGTCGAGTATCCAAGTTGCTCCACATTTTGAGCTTGCTGTGTCCACGCCTCTCGTGTGAGGGAACTTTCGTCGATAACGCCGAAACGAAAGGCTTTCAGTCTTTTTATCACCTTGACCTCTTTCTTCTAGTTTGCACTCAATAATCTATGCAACTAGGATAAAGCATTTCCGCAGAAGAAACTATCTATTTCTTGCGTTCAAATTTTTCTTAGTAAACAGGATGCAATACGTCTTAAATTTTTCATAGTAACAGGATGCAATACGAAGACACAATGAACACTTCTTCTAAATATTTTCCCTCCTCTCAAGAAGAACCATGTATTGGTCGATTAAGAAAAGAAAAGGTTGATAGGAAGGCCAGAAATATGCAACAAGTGAATACCCTCTTCTTTTCATTTCGTTCTCGTACCGAGACAATTACGCAAACACTAATCAGAAGTCGCCTCGGCTGGATTATCGTTGTGTTGTCAGTAATTCTCTTTTATTTTTTTTACCTTTCTCGTGTGAAGGTTGGCATGACAATGGAGCAGTTGTCACCTTTAGGGGCCATAAGCATGATTTCTATTTTAATAAGCGCATGGCTCAAGGCACGCCGTGGCGCTATCCTTGCCTGGCTTCTGGTTTCTCCAAACCTCTTCATCAATGGATACATTGCCTATGGAGCAACGTTGATAACTTCTATTCATCAAGAAACATTGATTACACTCCTTCTTATAACACTTGGCATTTCGCTTGCTGCTGGGCAATTCAGCTCCTTAAGTCATCGGTTAACTCTTGCTAATGCAGCGATTCAAAAACAAGCCTTGACGGACTCACTAACTGGCTTACCAAACCACAGAGCTATCATAGATCAGCTAGAAAAAGAGCTTAGTCGTGCTAAGCGGTATGGCCGACCGTTCTCTTTACTCTTCTTCGATGCTGACCGCTTTAAGCACGTCAATGATACGTACGGGCATAATGCCGGAGATGCAGTGCTACGTCAGATAGGAGAGCGTGCAGGGAGTATACTGCGTGGTGGAGATACCCTGGGACGCTTTGGAGGAGAGGAATTTATACTACTGCTGCCGGAAGCGACGGCTCGCGAAGCCAGAGCCGTTGCCGAACGCGTCCGAACTGCCGTCGCTGCTCATCCGATGATGATTGCAGAGATGCCAGAGGGCCTCTCAATGAGTGTAAGTATTGGTGTTGCGACATACCTAGAAGACGCCGATGAGAAAACAGAGTTGTTGTCTCTGGCCGATGAAGCAATGTACTTAGCAAAGCAATTGGGACGTAATCAGGTACGCACCGCTACAGAAAGCCGACAGGCGAAGACTGATCCAGCCCTTCTGCTGGTGGTACAGGAAGCAGAGCGAGTAGAGGCAGTGGCTCGGCAAGGGAAGAATCTTGAGCAGATTCATGAGGACTACATACTGAAAATAATCTCGTCGCTCCTGCTCCTAATGGAACAACGTGACCCGGCGATGCGCGAACACGCACAGCGAGTCAGCGACCTAGCAATCACCATTGCACAGGAACTAGCGTTGGAGCCATACGAGGTTTTTCAGATTGGGAATGCGGCCTTACTGCACGATATTGGCAAGGTGGGTCTACCAGATGCCTTGCTTGGAAAAGCTGAAATCGCTCTCATATCAGGAACGACTCTTGCTCAATGAGCATCCAGAACGGGGAGCGCAGATATTACAGACCAATTCCTTTTTACGTCCTTTGATTCCAGGGGTAAAGTATCACCACGAACGGTGGGATGGGACAGGATATCCAGAAAAGAGAGGTGGGGAACTCATTCCTCTAGCTGCACGGATCATTGCAGTGGCAGAGTTTTATGATACACTGCTCCAAGGGCTTACCTATCGAGAAAGTCATTCTTTAGAAGAGGTCATAGCGGAACTACAGCGAGGAGCAGGTACGAAATTTGATCTAGTGATCGTCCAATCTCTTCTTTCAGTACTGGCCCAGCAGCAATCAAGACCTCTCTCATCCATCGTCGTGTAAGCCTATATTCCGCCTAATAGGAACACTTCAGTGAATGCCTCATGCAAAGGACGCGAAAATTGCCGTATAATGTTCCTGTATAGGACGGTTCGCTCGTGTAAAACGTGATACAACAATGAGAGACAGAATTCGTCTCGTACAAGATAGTGGCAATGAGAAAGGATTTCTATAATGGAACTTGGATTGATTGGCCTGGGTCGCATGGGTGCGAACATGGCAAAACGCTTACTACGCAATGGGCACACTGTTATTGGCTCCGCACGCCGTGATAGCACAGTACAGGGAGCATTGAAAGACCAGGCAATCACGAGTGGTACGACATCACTAGAAGAATTGGTGAAGCAGCTTGCACAACCGCGTGCGATCTGGTTAATGGTACCTGCTGGCTCTGTTGACGCAACGCTTGAGGTGTTGATTCCATTGCTCGCAAAAGATGATGTGATTATCGACGGTGGCAACTCCTATTATCATGACGATATCCGTCGGGCCAAGACCCTCAAAGAATTTGGCATTCACTACCTCGATGTTGGAACCAGTGGTGGTGTCTGGGGCTTGGAGCGCGGCTATTGTCAAATGATTGGTGGCGAAGACGAAATTGTGAAGCGTCTCGATCCTATCTTCTCGACTCTTGCCCCGGGCGTGGGAGCCGTAGAGCGCACTCCAGGCCGTGAGAAGATTTAGGGAAGCACCGCGGAGCAGGGCTATTTACATTGTGGACCACATGGCGCAGGCCACTTTGTGAAAATGGTTCACAATGGTATCGAATACGGTATCATGGCTGCCTATGCTGAAGGACTCAATATTTTGCACTTCGCGAATATTGGCAACGATCAGCAAACAATCGATGCCGAAACAGCACCAATTGCTAGCCCAGAATACTATAAGTACGACATGAACCTACCTGAGATTACCGAACTCTGGCGCCGTGGTAGTGTTGTTGGCTCATGGCTGCTTGACCTTACTGCGACTGCATTTATCGAGAGTCCTAAACTCGAAGGTTTCAAGGGTCGCGTCGCTGACTCAGGCGAGGGTCGCTGGACAATTGCGGCTGCTATCGACGAAGGCGTACCAGCGCACGTGTTGACGGCAGCACTCTACGAACGCTTTAGCTCACGTGGTCAAGCAGATTTCGCCAACAGAATTATGTCTGCGATGCGTTTCCAGTTTGGTGGACACGTAGAGACCGAAGAGACTCACAAAACCGATCAATCGCCAGCGACAGGCGCAGGAGCAATCTAATCTGCCGCTCACCCGAGAAGCATTTGGGTGACATGACAGGGGCAAGCCCAGTGACTACTATACATTAGGCCGTATGGCTTGCCACACAGTGGCGAGAAGTATAGTAGTCACTGGGCTTGCCCCTGTCATGCTTTGCATGTGAGCATGTGAGCATGTGAGCATCAAAACTTGCTTAAAACGCGCGAATATGCTATAAAAGAGACACGAACAAAACACGTCACTTCAATGACACTACACGAGAAGATACATACAGTATGAAGCCTACATCTTTTTGGAATACATTAGAACAGCCTATCATTGGACTGGCACCAATGGATGGTGTCACAGACGCACCATGTCGTACAATTCATGGTCTCTATGGACGTCCGGACATTGTTCTCACCGAATTTACCAATGTCGAGGGTCTTTGGCGCGGTAGTGACCGTATCTTCCGCGACTTCCTGTACACATCGGCAGAGCGTCCTGTGGTGGCGCAAATTTTTGGCTGCAAGCCAGAATACTTTTATAAAGCGGCTCATGTTGTGTGCGAACTGGGCTTCGATGGTGTGGATATCAATATGGGGTGTCCAGCCAGTGCAGTCGCGAACAAGGGTGGGGGTGCAGCACTTATTCGCATGCCAAACACGGCGAAAGAGATTATTCGTGCAACCCAACAGGGTGTGCGAGATTGGGCAAATGGACACACACTTGAAGACTTGGATATGGACCCATCACGTATTCAACGCATTCGCCAGATGAATGAGGACCGTGTACGCATCTGGGGTGATACAGCGAAGATTGAACGGCGCTTGTTACCAGTCTCTGTGAAAACACGATTAGGCTATGACACGGTTATCATTACCGATTGGGTGCAAGACCTGCTTGAACTAGAGCCAGCAAATATCTCTATTCATGGGCGTACTCTTGTACAGCACTACAAGGGTGAGGCGGACTGGGATGCCATTGCCTCTGCTGCCGAGATCGTGCGCAAAACAGATACGCTTATCCTGGGCAATGGTGACATTCACTCACTCTATCAAGCGGCACAACGCATCCGTACTTCCGGTGTCAATGGTGTGCTGATTGGACGAGCAAGTTACGGGAACCCCTGGCTTTTTCAGAAAAGAGAGAAGCTTAAACAGCTCTTGAATGCAGGCATAAATCCTACGCCCGAAGACCTGCCTGATGTTTTGCCAACACGCGAAGAGCGGCTCTACATGGCTCTTGAACATGCGCGAGTTCATGCAAACCTGAAAGGGGAAGAGCACTTTGTCGAGCTTCGTAAGCATATGGGTTGGTATCTCGGTCACTTCCCAGGAGCGAAACGCGTTCGTAACGAGCTAGTGCACATCAACAGCCTTGCCGATGTTGAACGCATCATTCAGAACGCGCTCGAACATCCAGAGGATTATGGCGAGGACGTACAAGCACTTCCAGTGGAAGAACCACGAGACCCTGAACTAGATTTGGCTTGTGCAGTCTAAACATTGTGCAACAGCGCGTCTTGTAGGAACCGATGTATCACGTCCCCATCGGTAATCGAAATGCCAGCAGGACTCGATATATTGGTCCATACAAAATACATCAAATTACATGTTAAAAGAAGGTGTCATGGATCGTGCTCAACAGTTCATCCAACTCTATAATCAGCTTTCGCGTTATTTACGAGAGCACAGCGATTCTGACGCAAACTTGCCCTTCTATCAACTTATAAAAACTTCCGCGACGACACATAGTACTGTGAGGCGTTATCTCGCGGACCTCAAGGAATACGGAGATTTGCGTAACGCCATTGTGCATAACCAGACTTACCCCAAGAGGTCATTGCAGAACCAACTGAGGCGACCATCACACAATTCACACAGATCGTTGAGAACGTCACCGCTCCAAAACGTCTCATACCGACATTTCAGAAAAAGGTTCATCTTTTTTCTACAGGGGATTTGCTATTAGAAGCTTTGGGCTATATAAAAAACAACGAGTTTTCACAGATACTTGTGCAAAGTCGAGTCGGCTTATCGCTACTCAGTATTGAGGGAATCGCTCTCTGGTTTGCTGAGCAGCAACGCGTGGAGATGAATGTCGCGAAAGTGACAGTTGGCGATGCACTCGCTCACGAACATCCTGATAACGCACTTTTCATGACACAAAATGCTTTTGTAGACGACGCACGCGAAGCGTTTTCCAACACGCTTGTTCGCCCACATCCTCGTTTATTGGCTATCATTGTCACCCCCACAGGCAAACGTACGGAACAACCACTCGGCATTATCACGCCGTGGGACCTTTTGCAAAACGCGAGTACGCAGTAGCAAGAATAAATAGTTTTGTTTACTCACAGAGACACAAAAACACCTCGACACATGTGCCGAGGTGTTTTTGTGTCTCTGTCACCCTATTTTTATTTATCACTGTACCGATAATCTTAAGTGGAGGATGTGTAATGAGGTGTGAGGAAATTTGATGAGAGGAGGATAGAAGAGACTTTTTCAAATCTCTTTGACGTAAGAAAAGCTTGTCTAGCAGTAAAGCTGACTACGCAAGCACTAAAAAAAACTTTGGAGGATTTCCAATGACAACTCGTTTTATTCATCGCCTACGTTTACTCGCTGCTCCGCTCTTTATGTTGCTTTTAGCACTCGTCACAAGTACAGCGGCATTCGCTGACTCCACTCCTGGCACAACAGTGGTCAATGGTGCCGGTAGCGTTACAGAAGCAATAACCGCCCCAACTATTGCTCCTGTCACGTTAACCGGTGTTGACCAAACCGTTAACTACACGCTACCCCTTACAGTCGTTGATGCAACCGGTACGGGTAATGGTTGGAACTTGACAATTACTTCTACAACCTTTACCACAGGTGGTGGTAGCCCACATACACTACCAGCGGATGCGTCAAAGATCCAGTCTGTTGCTGCTGCGTGTGTATCAGGCTCGACATGTACAGACCCAGGCAATAATGCTGTCTCCTATCCACTAGACCTGCCGGCAGCATCTTCTGCTCCATCGGCAGTCAAGTTCTTCAGTGCTGATGCGGCTACTGGTCTTGGCAAGTTTACCATCACACCAACGATTTCTATCGCTATTCCCGCGAATACCTATGCATCATCATCAGGCTATAGTAGCACGATCACAGTTGCAGTGGTAAGCGGTCCATAAACACGCTTTCGCTTAAACTTTGAATGAATAGTGGGAAGGAATCAATGAGGCTTTCTTCCCAGCCTCTTTGAAGAACTGTAGTCTTCTTTATCTTCATCTCAGGAGGATGTAACAGATGTTTTTTTCTTTACGCACTCGAACTCTCACACATATACCACTACTTGTTCTTCTCATCGCTCTTGCTCTTGCTTATACAATGACACTTGATACACGTGTCACGCATGCAGACGGTGGAGGTGCAAGTTTTAGCGTCCAGCCCTTACAATTTGATCCATCAAATCTAGTTACGAAATCGTATTTTGTTCTTGATGGTAAGCCAAATACGATGCTACAAAATGGCATTCACATCAAAAATACGGGTTCGGCAACGGGAACAGTAACCCTTTACACAGTAGATGCGACGACGGGCCAGAACAGCGGTCTGGTTTACAATGGACAAGACGTGCCAAGTCATGATATTGGTTCCTGGTTGCATCTAGATCAACAACAACTTACTCTTGCCCCGGGGCAAAGCGAGACCGTTCCATTCCAGGTAAGTATTCCACAAGGTGCACGTCCCGGCGAACATGTTGGTGGCATCGTGGCAAAGAGTGTTATCCAGGCCAGTACACAGCAAAAAAATACCTTTCATGTAGATGTACAGAGCCTCTCAATTGTCGCAGTGCAACTGGACGTGGCAGGTCCACAAGTAGATCGTCTTGAGATGTCGGGGATACAGGAAAGCGGAGCAAACGGGTATCAAAATCTTCTCGTCAACTTGAGTAATACAGGCACAACACTGCTTAAACCACATGGGACATTGCAGGTTCTTGACTCACAGGGGAACACACTTCAAAATCTTACTATCAAATTGGACACCTTTTTGCCTGATACGACTATAGCCTATGCAGTATATCTGCAAAAGCATCCGTTAGAGGCTGGTACCTATACAATTGACCTTCAACTGATATATGGTCATCAACATACGCTCCATATAAAACAGACATTGACAGTGACACAGAAACAGGTGTCGCAAATATTCAAATCGCAGGGAGCACTTCAACTTCCGACGGGTTTACCTGTTTGGCAAGAAGCTTTATTAGGACTTCTACTCCTCCTGGCACTGGGAAGTGTGCTTTATGTAAGCTATACCTTCTGTCGAAAAATCATGATTTCATTGAATAAAAAGAAATAACAAAAAGTAAATACAAGAGGCACCAGAAATATCTGGTGCCTCTTGTATTTACGTCTTACTGTGCATACTGGAACTCATATAAACGTTTGTACATGCCTTGATGATGTAACAATTCGTCGTGACTACCCTGCTCTACAATACGGCCCTTGTGCATTACAATAATGCGGTCTACATTGCGAATAGTCGAGAGACGGTGCGCAATGACGATTGAAGTGCGGTTAAGCATAAGCTTGTTCAATGCATCTTGAATGAGTACCTCCGTCTCCGTATCTACACTCGATGTAGCCTCATCAAGAATGAGTAAAATTTCGGGGTTAAAGGCAATGGCACGCGCAAAGGCCAGGAGCTGCTTTTGTCCAACGGAGAGGCCCGCCCCGCGCTCACGTATCTCTTCATCGTATTTGTGTGGCAATTGCTCGATAAAGTGTGCCGCGTTGACATATTCAGCGGCTTGCCGTATCTGTTCGTTGGTAATACTCTCTTCGTGTAAACGAATATTGCTTGCAATGGTACCGGAGAATATAAATGGGTCTTGCAAAACAGCCCCGACATGCTGACGCAAGTCTTGTTGCCGCACATCACGTACATTGACACCATCAATCAGGATTTCGCCTTTTTGAATATCATAGAAGCGCGAGACAAGGCTGATAAGCGATGTTTTACCTGCACCAGTTGCCCCAACAAACGCCACCCGTTCACCAGGACGTATCTTGAATGAGATACCCTTGAGAACCCATTCGCCCGGATTGTAGGCAAACCACACATCTTTAAACTCGATTTCCCCGTGTACCTTGTTCAATGAACGTGGCTTATCCGGGTCTTGTACAACAATAGGTTCGTCAATGATTTTGAAGATGCGCTCCGAGCTGGCCATCGCGGATTGTAGGATATTGTATTTTTCGGCAAGGTCACGAACGGGCAAAAAGAAGCGGTCTACATATTGCAGATAAGCCACAATTGCACCCAATGTCAAGGCACCTGCGAGGATACGTCCACCTCCATACCAGATAATAAGGCCGATGGCTAGCGCACTCAAAAAAGTTGTCACGGAACTAAATAGGAAGAAGTAGAGCAGCGAGCGCACATTCTGATCGAGATAATCAATATTCAACTCATCAAAACGCTCAAAGTTGCGCTGCTCTCGATTGAAAAGTTGCACGATAGACATGCCTCCGATGTTCTCAGCGGCATATGAGTTGATGCGTGCAAGGCGTACTCGAATGGCACGGAAATTATCACGCATGGCAACACGAAAGTATGTTGCGACCCAATAGAGTGGAGGTAACACAACAAATGTCACCAAGGCAAGTTGCCAATTAATAATGAGGAGGGCAATAGCAACACCAATCAGCGTTAGAATATCACCAAGTATTGAGATCGCACCAGACGTAAACATTTCATTAAGCGAATCGACATCGTTCGTGAGCCTTGTCATGAGTCTACCTACAGGGTTATGATCGAAATAGGAAAGCGAGAGCCTTTGCAGATGATCGAACATCTGTGAACGCATATCGAACATGATACGTTGCCCTACAATGTTCAAGAGTAAGAGGTGCAGATAGCGCATAATTAAGCCGACAAACAAGACGGCGAGGAACGCTAGAGCCACCCACAGGATACCGTAACCACGCTCGGTAGTGCTTAGATGCAGAGTATTGGGCGCGACATAATGGTCAATACCGTACCCTGTCAATGCGGGTCCAACAAGGTCCAGGAGTGAGACGACAAATAAGAGTGTCAGTGCAATTACTGAGAGACGCTTATAGGGACGTACATATGTAAGCAAACGTCGTACAATACGTGCATCATATGCCTTGCCGAAAATTTCATCTTCCTGAAAGAACGTCGCCATGATTGGTTGTATCCTCTAATTCTTCGCCAATAAGTTGTCTACGGTACATTTCTGCATACACACCCTGCACTTGTAGCAAAGCATTGTGTGTTCCCTCTTCAACGATTCGTCCCTCATCAATAACGACGATGTGATCGAGATTTTTTACAGTTGAGCAACGATGAGAAATGATGATTGTGGTTCGGCCTTGCATAACATCGCGTAGATGACGCAAAATTTCCGCCTCAGTATGGGTATCAACACTCGACATAGCATCGTCTAAAACGAGAATGGATGGGTCCTTCGCGATCGCACGGGCAAGAGCTGCACGTTGCTTTTGTCCCCCTGATAGCGTAACGCCACGTTCGCCGATCATTGTGGCAATGCCCTCTGGAAAGTCCTCTACATCTTTTGCCAGTTGAGATGTATTCAGAGCATGCTGAAGTTGCTCCTCGTTCAGTGCCTCCACACCGTATCCAATATTTTCAGTCAGCGGAACGGAGAAGAGAAATGTTTCTTGTGGTACATACCCAATTTGCCTGCGCAATACATCAAGTGGTAACTCACGTACATCAATACCATCAATGAGGACCTGTCCCTGAGTAGCATCGAACAAGCGTGGCAACAGGTTGACCAATGTTGATTTACCAGACCCAGTTGGACCAACGATAGCAAGCGAGGAACCGGCATCGACTTTAATGTTGATATCGTGCAAAACCTCGTGTTCACCATAGGAAAAGCGAACATGACGGAACTCAACATCACCATTAATATGTGTTTTTGACGGCTCTGGTAATAACTCAGGCGATGCAATTAACGGTTCATGATCCATGACTTCGTTGAAACGCTTCATTGAGGCCGTACCTTGCTGAAAAAGGTTGACGACCCAGCCAAAGGCGATCATTGGCCAAGTGAGTTGTGCCAGGTAGCCAGTAAATTGAACTAATTGACCCAGCGTGATACGTCCGTTTATCACATCGACGCCACCACGCCAAAGTAAGACGACAGATGCAAGACCTGCGAGAAAAAACATGGCAGGCCATAGGAGCGAGTTGTAGCGGGCATAACTAATACTACGTTGCATATACTCGCGATTGGACTCACGGAACGAGACAAGTTCATGATCTTCTTGCGTATACGCTTTTACAATACGAATGCCAGAGAAATTCTCCTGTGCATGAGCCGAAACTTCACCGAATTGATCTTGCACACGTTTATAACTGCGTTCGATTTGACCGCCAACAACAAGAAATACGACAGTGATAAGCGGTAGAATGATCGCGGCATAAAGCGTTAATTGCAGATCAATAGTGAACATGACACCAATCGTTGCGACAAGCGCGACAGTAGTATTCATGAGGTTAGAAATACCAGGACCCAGCATAGACCTAATCATCGAAAGATCGTTCGTCGCACGGGCTACAAGATCGCCAACTTTGTTGTGTTGAAAATAGTCGAGTTCAAGTTTCTCAAAGTGCTTGAAAAGATTGTTACGTAATTCATACTCAATTTCTCGTGATGCTCTCGAAGGGAAGAAACGCCCATAGAAAGAAAGCACAGCCTGCAAAAATCCGGCTCCCACAATCAACGAGCCATAGCGTAGTAACAGTCTTATGTCCACGTGGGTGCTCAGACTGTCTACCGCGAGGCGGATGAGGTAGGGCAAAAGCAATGCAGTAAGGTTCGCCGCAATAACAAAAAAGAAGCCAATTATAATGGCGATTTTGTGTTTGTTGAGATATGGCCGTAGTGATTGTAGTGTAGACATGACTCTATTGTATGTCAGAGAGGGAACAATGGGCAAACTGTAAACAATGTTTAACGTACATGAGTAGCTAATGTGCACAGCCAAGAAGGGACGAGGTTCTTCTTTGAAACTCATTCGCTCATGAAAGGGATCATGGCACCCAACTTAGAGGAAAATAGACAACATGGTACAGAGAAAAAGCGTGGAACACTGAGTTCCTCTTGTTGGCTAGACAAGCACTTCACTAATCTCGCCAACAATCTTCTGAATCTCACGCAAACGATGTTCGGCGAGTTCGACATTTTCTAAGGCTTGTGCAAGAATACGAGCTTCGAGTGATGGATATGTTTCAGCTATTTCTGGATCAATAGCTCCACCAATCAGTTCCAGGGCGCGACTCAACTTGTTTTCTACTGTTGCTGCTGACATGTCTGTGATACCCCTTAATACTTTAGGAACCTTCTGTCACTTGCGAAAACACAATTTATATGAATGGTATTCCCCCAGAAAACTACGCGCTCCTGATATCCTTCTATTGCTCATTACGTTTACTGCCGAAGTTTTGTTACAAGAAAAGGATATCGTTTTTTTGAAGCTGCTTTTTTGTCAAGACTCAGCTTATGATTGCCTCTATAATACACTAGATGCACAGAAATTCCAAAACGGGGGTACCATCATTCCTATTCCCCCTGAGTTGAGGTTCGCAACAATATTTCTGTACATATCTATATTGTACTTGGGCTGACAAGTGTGCATCAATATTGCTGGCTAACGGCTTGCTCTAGCTCGTTTCTTAGGATCTTCGTCCATAGTTGTATGTGATTGTCCATTGTTATCTGCTGTCTCTGCTGTCACTTCTGCTGTCATATTGAGCAAAGGATACCACGAAGAGGGGCCGATAGAGGGAGTGTACACTTTGTTTTTGGTGGTCTTCTCTAGCCCTTTTCGTGCTCAATTCTACCTTATTTTGTGTCTCTTGATATGTTGGTTTCCCTTGAGAAATTTTCTAGTTGTCGTAAACTTTGTCGTAAGTTTGGTGAGGGTTCGATTTTTCCTTGACTTCTTATCGTTCACTCTTCATGATGGAACGTGAAGAAAAGCTCTACCGCGAGAGGCTCCGTGATGACCTCTCTGAGCGTAGCCTCTCGCATGGCTCTAGGAGAGGCGTGAATACCATTTTGGCAAAAAATAAGCTGTTTTTCCGTTCCAAAACCGTCTCCAAAAAAGAGCCTCTCGCAAACGCTTGTATAAACTGGCTCCTGATGCTATACTGTAAGGGTAGCAGTCTAAAAGGTAGGGGATGCCCGTTCGGGATTGAAACTGTTTTCTTTGAGACTGCATTAGTTGACCCTTTCTTGGTCTAAAAGGTAGGGGATGCCCGTTCGGGATTGAAACCTATATCAACTTCTTTACCTTATTCGAAGGTAGAGGTCTAAAAGGTAGGGGATGCCCGTTCGGGATTGAAACGTATCCTGCAGTGGCTAACGCAAACAAACCTCGTCTTGTCTAAAAGGTAGGGGATGCCCGTTCGGGATTGAAACCGGTGTGTAAGGTATGCGATCGCAAGTCCTACACCAAGTCTAAAAGGTAGGGGATGCCCGTTCGGGATTGAAACAAGTTGAAAATGGCTTGGGCTTGCCTTGAGACGAGTGTCTAAAAGGTAGGGGATGCCCGTTCGGGATTGAAACTGTTGAGATTGCAAGCCATGATCCATACAGTTGCCCTTGTCTAAAAGGTAGGGGATGCCCGTTCGGGATTGAAGCTCTCACATCTTCGTCAGTTTCAGCTAATACTTTGAAGTCTAAAAGGTAGGGGATGCCCGTTCGGGATTGAAACTTTGCGAAAAAAGTAAACCAATCGCTATAAACACTGGTCTCAAAGGTAGGGGATGCCCGTTCGGGATTTGAAACGGTAATGCCATGAAGCTTACAAAACTATGCCAATAGGGTCTAAAAGGTAGGGGATGCCCGTTCGGGATTCAAACTGCAATTTTTCAGGGTTACCTGTATTAGAGTGCGAATTGTCTTGAAAAGGTAGGGGATGCCCGTTCGGGATTGAAACGTCTGGTTTGAAGAATGACCTCCAAGAAAACGTTTGAAGTCTAAAAGGAGGGGATGCCCGTTCGGGATTGAAACCATCAAAAGCCCAATGTAAACGAGACGCGTTTAGTCTAAAAGGTAGGGGATGCCCGTTCGGGATTGAAACAAGCATTAATAAGAGCCTACAGGTTTTTGCTGTTCTCGACGAAGTCTAAAAGGTAGGGGATGCCCGTTCGGGATTGAAACGAGCATTCGTGAGCTGGTTCACTAAGATCTGTATTTGTCTAAAAGGTAGGGGATGCCCGTTCGGGATTGAAACCGTTGCAAAGACAAACCAATCACTGCAACTACTGCGAGTCTAAAAGGTAGGGGATGCCCGTTCGGGATTGAAACTGCCAAGTGGCATTTGACCTTCTTGCCCTCTTTCTCGGTCTAAAAGGTAGGGGATGCCCGTTCGGGATTGAAACCAAGAACGGAAATAGGTATACCCCATTCCATTTTTAGTCTAAAAGGTAGGGGATGCCCGTTCGGGATTGAAACCATCTGTCATGAGCGACTTGCAACTGCTGTGTGAAAAGTCTAAAAGGTAGGGGATGCCCGTTCGGGATTGAAACTGGGAGTTCAAACGAAGCTATGTGTCCTTGTCCGAGAGTAGGTCTAAAAGGTAGGGGATGCCCAGTTCGGGATTGAAACCACGCAAATATTGCTACTTAGTTTTCGGCTCCATGAATTCTTAAAAGGTAGGGGATGCCCGATTAGGGATTGAAACCTAATCGCGCAACTAATACGACAGCGGCGGGCAACACTAGGTCTAAAAGGTAGGGGATGCCCGTTCGGGATTGAACCCCTTTTCTGTTCAATTGATCTAGAACGCTAGTTACTCGGTCTAAAAGGTAGGGGATACCCGTTCGGGATTGAAACAACAAGTGGGTTTCACGCACAAACTTTTGTAATTGTTGTCTAAAAGGTAGGGGATGCCCGTTCGGGATTGAAACTTGATGCGCTCATTGCATTTATCATTTCGAGTACCGGTCTAAAAGGTAGGGGATGCCCGTTCGGGATTGAAACCATGAAAAGCAACCAGCAGAAACCAGCGAGAATAGTCTAAAAGGTAGGGGATGCCCGTTCGGGATTGAAACTATGCGTGGTGTCAGACATAACCAGTACGGCTTGAAGTATAAAGGTAGATGCCCGGTTCGGGATTGAAACTATAGCACGATAGTAGCAGCGTTATGCTGCGTGGCATGTCTAAAAGGTAGGGGATGCCCGTTCGGGATTGAAACGTTACCTTTTTCTCATCTCCTTGAGAGGTCCAAATCAGTCTAAAAGGTAGGGGATGCCCGTTTGGGATTGAAACATATAGTGCCCTGCGGAATACCATAGAGGTATTGTTCAGTCTAAAAGGTAGGGGATGCCCGTTCGGGATTGAAACTGAACTACGACGATCTTGGCTCCTCCTCATGGAAAAGTCTAAAAGGTAGGGGATGCCCGTTCGGGATTGAAACAAGAGCAAACTGGGTTGTTTAATAGGCTGCTGCTGTTGTTGGACAAATGGTAGGGGGTGCCCGTTCGGGATTGAAACGCTTGATACATCGCCACACCGACAGATGGTCCCGAGTCTAAAAGGTAGGGGATGCCCGTTCGGGATTGAAACGGATAAAGTAGCCTCTGTTGCTCTGCTTCAGGCAAAGTCTAAATGGTAGGGGATGCTCGTTCGGGATTGATAGCAAAAGAAAACACCCAAAACTTGTTTAACTCAAAGTCTTGGGTGTTTTTGTTGTAGTGATTATTTAGTTACAATTGTATGCTTCTTAATTTGATAAGGGAGAGTCGAACGACTCTATGCAGCTTTTTTAGCTGGCTTAAATAGGCTGTTGTAAAGCTCTATGACCACAGAACAAATTTATTTTGTCCATTCTCGTCTACTCTTAAAGTTTCGGTTATGTCTGTTATGCTCTCACTTTTGCTCTCAAGAAATTATTTAGGAATGTCGAAATCTATAATCCTCTGACTGATATTTTGTAGTTCGTTGCTGACGACTTGATGTGCAGAATGAGAGGCATAGGTTTTCAGATGCTCCTGATCGACAAATTGCATGACAAATCCATGTGAGTATCCCTGATTGTAGTTGCTAAGATTTTTCCCTGTGTGAACTTCGATGATCTCTGGTATTGCTTGCTGAAGTTCTTGTACATGGCTCAGTGCAGTTGCTATTTCATCCTCTGTCGTTTCGGCTTTCGGTTGGAGTAAGACAACATGTGTAATCATTTTCGCAAGCTTCCTTCTTCCTGGCGGAATAGAGCATGATGTTTTGTTATGGTTTCGTCTAGTGATTGAAGAACGTCTTTCCAGGGCACATTATTCATTGGAGGATATTTTTGTGGTTCATACAAGACTTGTACACCACACTCTTTTAGTAATGCAACGCTTTTAGGGAAAGCTGGATGGTGGGTCATTGCTTGTTGAACACAAGGAACAGAAACGATAGGTGTACCTGAACACATGTACTCACTTAAGAGACCAAGTGCAAGAGTATCAGTGATACCAAGTGCCCATTTGTTTATGGTATTAAACGTGGTCGGTGCAACTACGATAGCATCTGCGCGAGGGAGAATATTCGGTTCGTCTGGGTGCTTATATTCAGAGCGAACGGGATAGCCAGTGAGTTTCTCAATCAGTGGTATATCAATAAAGTTTATTGCCTGTGGTGTTGCGATAACACTTACATTCCACGAATTTGCTTGTGCAAGTCGTATGAAGTCCTCTATAAACATGGGTTCTGCTGAACGGGCCGCACAGGTTATAACATATAAGACACCACGCTTCTGATGATAGAACTCACTCATATTGGTTTGCTTACCTCACTTTGATAAATGGAAGAGTAGCAATCTGTTTATCAAGGTTCCTGACGTACTCTGTGTTCTTCCATAATTCTAAATCTTGTCGAAGATCGAGAATCCGCTGAAAAACTCTTGCTGATCTCAATTGTACCATGATAGGAATTGCTTTACTGACAAGTTCGCAAGCCTCTTCTATTTCCTCCATTTGTAAGTACGTCTTTGCTAGGTCAACAAGAACAATTGCATTATGAATACCTCGCGCTGGGTCTGCTGTGATAATATCTTCCTTCAAAACCTCCTGTGCCTTTGCTGGTAGTTTAAGGCGAGTATAGCACGCACCTTTGTAACCCAAAAGGAGTGATCTTGTAAAATGCATTTCAACAGCTTTTCCAGTGAAAGCGAGAGAGGGAACTTCTTCAGGCTGCGCTCTCTCAAGATACAATTCGGCTCTCTCTAGCAATTTGAAGCACGTTTGCGCTTCTCCAATATTGGCGTACACTTCTGCTTCTCTTGCAGAAAGCCAAGCGCGAATAATGTCTGACCTATTATCTTTGAGGTGTGCGCTTGCCTCTTGCAAAAGAGGGAGTGCTTTTCCAGGATTGTTACTATAAATTGGAATGAAGCTTTTGCGTCCTAATGCTATTGCGAGTGAAACACTATCCTGAGTCTCTCTTGCCATCTCTATAGAAGTGTTGTAGTACCTCTCGGCGGTATTGCTATCTTTTAAGTCAAAGAATATTTCGCCGATAAGTTGTGTTGTCTCACTAGCTAAAGAGGAGAGACTGTTATGTACATGTAATGGTTGAGGATATTCTAAGAGTTTTGTAATAGTTTTGAGGTGTCCAGAGACACTATCGAGCATATCATATCTGTACTGGATAGAGTTTTCAAATCCTGTGTACAGTTGCCAGTAGTTCTTCGATGCCATTTCAAGATTAGCAATTACGAGATCATCTATGTTTGAGGGTCTTTTCACAACCTTGATGAGTCGGTCTAAAATATCCGCTCCTTCAAGTGTGTTAGAAGGTAAGGCGAGGAAATTATCTCTGGCAACAATTTCTACGTGTGTAGGAATATTCTCAACCTCGTTGTAGAGATAAGATGCTTCGTTGTTATTTTGTCTTTCTTCGGGTCCCGTATAAAATTGTAAGGATAGTTCTTCGGGCTTCTTTTTTCCTAAAGCCTCACATATTCGTTTGCATATATCTACTCGAAGTGGTTCCCATCGTTCTGCGCGTTCGATGGTTGAGAGAGATACTTGGGCAAAGTCTGCTAGTTGCCTTTGAGTCCAGCCTTGACGAAGCCTCTCTTGACGTAGTGGGTGTATCTTGCTTGCGTCTTTCATTCTTTACTCCATTACTGTTGTCTATCTTTCACAGATTATTGAACGCTAATGGAAAACTATCCTACCACAGTAATAAAGAAGCTTCAGAAAGATGGGAAATCACAGGTTACAACTCTTATGGCTAGCTATTTACTCTTGTTTTTGGGATGTGTGTTTTTTAATGGGTCCCTTTGGTCCAGACTTGCGCGGAGTTGCTAAAAATGTCTCGAGTGCATCGACATAAATGAACCATTCTCGTCCGTGTTGAAACCCCTCTATCTTTTTTTCACGTAGGAGACGAGCAAGATATATCCTGCTAAGACCTGATTTTTGAGCTGCTTCCGGCGTCGTGATGTATTCACGACTTGTGTCAATATCCTTCAGCATATTTCACCTCATAATTAAATTCACTTTTGCTATTGTAACATAATCAGTATCGCTTGACTAATTAAGTTTCTTAGTATACTATTGATATTGAGAAACTTAATAATTCTCAAGATACAGATAGAGGAATATGTGTCATTCCTTCTTTCTTCAACACTGAAGGATAGAAGGTAGTTAGAAGGCGACTAGAAGAAGGATTGCTCGCCAAAAATAGCTTTACACTATCATCATCAAATAAAAACAAATGTAGCGCGAACGAGTAGACGACAAGCCACATTGGTACGTCGATGCATCTTAACAAATGAGATTTTCATGAGCGGGTACGTTCCGTTCACTCCATACCTTACGTTTCTGGCTGGATGAGTCGCCTACGGTTACTGCTTGGTCGAGAACATGTATGACACTTGAGTCGGGAGTTTGGGATACAGCAGGAGAGAGTGCAAAGGGCGTAGTTACCCGCGAGGGGCTAGGCTACTCCATCACTGTCCATGATAAGTTCATGCACTGATGAGTACACAGATGAATGTCAGAAACGTATCACGATGGCTTGGTGACAGAGAGTCGTTTGTGAGCCAGGGCACACATAACGGTGAAGAGTCTTCTATCGGGTTTGTCGAGGAAGACCGCTAACGCTCTGTGTGTGTGATTTCTCCAACCGCTCGGTTGACATTGCCCATGAGCGTTTCTCGCTGGTGGTCAATGATGAGCCTTGAAGTGGAAAGGTTCAATTTCCTGTTCGTCTCTCCATTCGGAAAGGGGTCGTATATGGCTGGTACAATTCCTCATTGTTCGTGTCAGGGTGGTACTCTGTCACTCCTGTGGTCGTCGTAATATTCCTCTTCACGCGTGTGCTGCTTGTAAGCATAAGTTTTGTTACACCTGTATGCATCGTCTGAATGGAGCTGATGCGTGTATTCGTTGTGCTCACACGTTCCTCGATGTTTTGACTCAACTCGACATGTCCCCAGAAGTTGAATATTGGATTAATCACATTCAGTTCTCTTAGGTCTGTGAAGGAGACTCTTTTCATGATACGTCTTGTGGTGCTCTTCCTCATTGGTGTAAGCCTTACGGCTTTGTTTCTTGTGCTGTTGTCCCTTGTAGGTGTCGTTTTCCCACATTTTTAAGGAGTTGCTATGAACTTACATAGCACGTCTGTCGTTCCTGGCTCTGGCATTCGTTGCCCTGATCGCGACACAATACCTCTTTTTCCCTGTCTATGTCTTGGTGCTCACACAAAACGGGCCGTTACTCTTGATGCTACGGCTCTGAGTGAGTGCGCTCACCCTGAATGTCTCACCATTCAAGATGAGCGGTTGAGTTCCGTTAGTCTAGCCCTTGTAAGCGTTGCTAGGTTCTCGCTTTCTAGTATCGGATATCGAGACCTAGCCTGTCAAAACTCTTTGAGAGGTGGTGTCTATGGCTCGTACATTCCTTCTTATCCTCTTGCTGGCTGCGGTTGGGTTGGTTGCACTTTCCATGATGGGAAGTCCAGCAAGCCATGCAACAACCTTTTCGTTGTCGTTGGCGTCGTCGTCTCCTGCTTCGACACATTCGGCGGGTCGTGTGCTGCTCCTGATCTCGCGTCGTCCAGTATTCTCGGTCCTCCGTCGCTCTCGGTGGCGTTCATCAATCGTGTGTTGTCGGCGTATCACTCCCCTGCTGCGGGTCTCGGCTCGGTCCTGTATGCGGATAGCTTGACCTACGGCATAGATGATGCCTACCCGTTAGCCTTCTTCCTGCATGAGTCCAGTATGGGTAACGCGGGATGGGCAAAGGACAATCACTCGCTTGGCAACATTCGGTGTACTGCTGGCTGGTCCTGTGGTGGTGGCTATCGCTCCTATGCAACCTGGGCGGCTGGCTTCCATGACTGGTTTGCTCTCATGGTCTCCGAATACCTACCGCGTCACTTGTCCACCATTGCTACGATTATTCCTGTCTATGCTCCATCTGCTGACCACAACGACGAACACGCCTATATCACGGCGGTTCTCTCGGCGGTCTCGGCGTGGCGTACTGGTCGGGTCTTGGTCTAAGGAGTCGTCATGTACATCAACGGAAAACGGGTCGAGCTGCGCGGTGCAATCACCTATCGGCGGGGCTTTAATGAGCTGCACCAGGAAGTACAACGTCTGCATCATGGCCTCTATCGCGGCTATGTCTGTGATCTGCAAACACACTGCGTTCAGGTTCGGGCTGATGGTTGGCTTGGGACTGCTCCGCTGCTCACGGTCTACTCAGATGACATTGTTTCTGTCGAGTCGTAGCGCGTTCTCTCGTAGGTTGTCAAACTCTATCGTTGTCCATCACTTGTTGTTCTACACACTTCTAAGGAGAAACACATCATGACACTCATTCTTACAGGTCTGGTTCAGGGTATTCGTCCAGTCGAAGGTATTGTCGAAGAGGGCAAGCGCAAAGGCGAAAAGTGGGCTTTCCTCTCCCTGGAAATCACCGATACGCGTTATGGCAAGGTCTACTCCTGCCAGATGCGCGATGATGACCCACAATACGCGGACTTGATCGCGGGTGCTGATCTCTCCGCGGGCAAACTGGCAAAGGACAAAGACCTGAGCGGTCACAAGGTCAAAGTGACGATTGCCTCACAAACGGCGGGTGAACGTGAACTGGCAGATAAACGCATTGTCATGCAAATTCGTTCACAAATCACCAATATCCGTGATCATGGGCATTCCCAAAGACGATGACGAATAGGACGTTTTCCAGAGGTCGGGCGTCTCGCTCGGCCTCGCTCTCCTGACACACAGAAAGGTACACACACAATGAGCATTGGTTCCTGGTTTGCTCGTAAAATTGCTTCCGCTGCACCAACTCGCAAGGACAGCGTACCCGACACAACACCTCTTGCGACGAAACCGAACACACACTTTGAACGCTACCGCACTTTGATTGACTCCTTTGATGAGGATCGTGAAACCGTCCTTCGAAAAGATATTGCGGTGGGTGTTGCTCCTCCTGGCGTATGCGTTGCCGCTGATCGTGGCGTATGCAATGGGAAAGGAAATAGGCGATGCCTACGGTGGCAAGTTCGACATCAATGATGGGTGGTCGCTCGGTTCACATGTGGTTGCAATGGCGGGTGAGTTCGCCTTAACCATGATGACCTTCTCGGCGGCGTCTGCGCTCGCGCAAAATGGCTACTGATAAGTCGTACACTCCCAAGTTTTACGGCTCGGTGGTCGCCTTCCTCCTGTTCGCGTTCGCGTCGGGTCTAGCACAATGGTTCATCGCGTCCTTACACATCGCGCCCACTGATCGAGCGGGCGTAGCCGCGCTCGTCTTCCGGGTGGCAATGGTGCCAGCCGTTGATATTGCCGCGCTCTTGTTCCTGGCGGTGATGAACTTCAAGTCTTTGAAAAAGTTTGTCGCAGATCAACGGATACGCGCCCAGGCTATCCGTGATCTCAACGAAGCAGAACTAGAGATACAACGCGCCCAATCTACCGCTCGTCGCCGTGAGACGGAGGAGCAACAAGATATCGAGATGAAGGAACAACGCAACTCGGTGTGGTTAGAAATGGACCGAATGAATGCACAACACATGATCGCCGATGCGCAACGTCGCGCCTTACCTGCACCTCCATCAACCATTATCACGCCCGATGAGGACACGAATAACTGGTGCGGAACGTAGCAAGGTACGCCGACTCCAACAACAACTAACGTTCTCTGTACTCTGTTCTCTTTTCGCGCCACACGCCACACGCCCGATGATCTGCAACGCTTCTGAGTCTGCACACGTCGGGCGGTGGTCCCTCTCCCTATGAATAGAAAGTGAAAAAGCAGATGACACATATAACGACTGATGCACACGCGGGCGGGTCGCTCTCGCAAAACCTCACGCTGTCATTGCTGGGTTCTTCCCTCCGTACCCTCTCCGTCCAAATGAACCAACGTTCGTTTAAGGCGTCCCGAAGGGTGCGTACTACCTTGATACAGCATGGTACGCTTGGAATGAGGGGAGTCCCGACGTTTCTCACGCATTACACCGCTTGGGACTCCCCTCATGGAAAGCTGACCATGCAGTGTCAAGGTGGAGACGCAAGCCGTGTCCACTCGTCCACCTCCCCCCGTCCTCACACAACAATCTTTCCTGCCCTGCCTGTCTGCTCCTCATTTCTCGCGGCGAGACCAATCGTACTTGAAGAGTATAGCAAGTGCCGAAACAACGAGGATGAAAAGAAGCGACAAAAAGAGCAGTCCTATCCATGGTGCTGTTCCACGGAGAATATAGGCGAAAATAACAAGACACAAGAGGTAGAAGTAACCTATTACTACTGTTTTTGTGTAATTTTTGTAAGAGGAAGGCTTCGAGAGCATGGGTGCAATTTTTCCCGCAGAGAGTAGGGCGTGTGACACTTCATCTTCTTGTTGATAGTCCATAAATTGTTGTGGCATGGGTGCTTCCTCTCTTTCTGTATCATTTCCCGTTCCTTGTTAGTACGGAACTGTGCCCGAAGAAGTTGTGCTCTCCCTTTCGTCATTCTTCCGCACACCACGAAATCACTAACAGGTGGTGTGCAAAATACGTTGGCTTTCTGTTCTGTTGGCAAGTGTACACAGTTGTCGTTATTCGCTTCGTCAATAGAAGGAGCTGTAAATGAGTGAACCAGTA
>CAWBSZ010000003.1:0-107615 GCA_963791655.1 uncultured Chloroflexia bacterium
TTGCCCGATAAAAATAACTTATGCAATATCTGTCCTGGCGTCTCTTCCTTCAAAACTCTCACTATTCTCTCACTACGAACATCCCACAAGAAGACAGCATAGTGACTACAACTTACTACCTGTTCGCTATCGGGCATAAATAGAGCATATTTTAAAGAAACATCCTGTTTTGATAGCGTTGCTATTTCCTCCCCGTTCGCAACATCCCAAACGCGCCCAATTCCATCTTCTGATATTGCGACAATCCTTTCCCCGTTAGGAGAGAAAGCAACACTTCGCAGTGCGTGTATGCTTCCTCTCAGGAGGTGAAGTTGTTTTCCATTTGTAACATCCCATATGCGTGTCGTTGCATCGTCAGAACCTGTTGCTATTTTCGTGCCATCAGGTGAGAATGCTACACAAAATATGCCCGATGTATGTCCACGAAAATTTATGCGTATTCGTTCGCTTGCTACATTCCATAGACGCGCAATCCCATCTTCACATCCTGTGGCTATGGTGCGCCCATCAGGGGAGTAAACAACGCAAGTAACCGTATCAGTATGTTTAAATTCACGGAGCAGTGTACCATCTTCTATGCCAACCTGTTCACGTTGTCTTATCCAAGGTGTCAATTGTTGTGTTGGAACCAATTGATATCCAGCTTCTACCATGTGATTATACAGAAGTTGGTAGAACAATCCAGGCATTTTATCAGGCCACAGTTCGTCAGTGCCTAGCAACGAGCTATCACGAGCAAGCCACTGTTCAATACGTTCTAGTAATTCAGTGTTTTCAGCATCCAGAATGTGAGCATACTGGTAAGCTTGTTGTACCTGTTCCAAGCAACGCCAATAGCCAACGGCAAACGCCCGTTGTTCAAGCTTGTTGATATCGGTAAATTCTGTAATGAGGCGTTGACCTGCCTCTTGTAAGGTTTTGGTTCCTTGGTCGTCATGTGTCACGAGTTGACGCCCAAATTCACGAATGAGCGGGTGTAGGCGTATTTGTTCATTTTCAAGTGTCTCTATCATGCTCCACTTTTGGAGTTGCAGACGGGCGCGTCCAAGCGGCTCAAGTCGTGTGTTGCCTGTTTCGTCTAGCCCTGCCGCAAGACCGAGAAGCCACAATGGAATCGTGGTTGCCTCTGGAAAATATGCCGCGAGTTGGAAGAGGCGTTGTGCTCCCGTATCAGTGATCTTTTCCCAACTAAGTTTAAAGGTTGTAAAGAGACGAGCTTCGGTTTCGTCATAGTCTTTCGTGATATCGAACGCGCCGCGCATCTTCAATTGTTCGGAAAGATGTGTGAGTGTGAGATACTCGTCTTGCAATAGGTCACGCAAGAGGGTAAGCGCGAGTGGCAGGTAGTCTATGTATCGACAAATGGCTTGTGCCGCTTGTGCTTCTGGGTCAAGCGTGTTTGCTTGTAATGCGAGTGGTAATAGAGTGAGTCTGTATGTTAGAAGGAGGGTCAGTGCTCCATTCTCTGGCAAACGCTCGACGACGTGTTGCTTGACACCGGATAGAGTGAGCGTGTTGCGTGAGGTGTAGAGGACTGTACAACGTGCCTCTTCACCTGCGAGGGCAGGGAGAGCCGAGAGGACAAGTTCTGTGTTTTCAACATTGTCGAGAATGAGCAAGGCATCGGGATGCGTTGCTAGATAGCGGCAGAGATGACGCGCACGTTTGGCCTCGTTTTCGGCATTGGTGATATCATCGTCGGCTCGCAGGTAGTCGGTACTTTCCGCAAGTTTGGCGAACTGGCGTTGCCATTGTGGAAGCATTATCCCTGTCGCTGCCATCCAGAAGACACCGGAGGGAAAACGGTCTTTGTAGCGATAGGCCAGTTCAACGGCAAGCTGCGTTTTGCCAATGCCACCCATGCCGATGACGCCGACGAGACCGACACGTGGTGGTGCTGTCTCTCCTGTTGTCACAGGAAAAAGTAAGCGTTCCAAATTCTCAAACTCGTCTGGACGTGGTTGAAAGGAGTCCTTTCGAGGAAAAGGAATATAGGTGTTTGGACGCTCGTTGACGATGGGCGCGTGCTTACGGCGTAGTTCTGCAGCGCGTTCGGGGTATTGTGCAAGGATATACTCATAGCCACCTGTATCGCTCTTTGAGATGGCTGGCTTTTGCCGTTGTGGCATGCTCTCTTTGATGTACTCTGTGAGGCGATTGACGGTGATATTGCCATCGTTGCCTAATACATCATCCACTTCCCCTGACAACGCTTTGAGCAAGAAGCCTGTCATGATGCCTGTTCCATTTTGCTCACCCGCACTCTGATCATAGCCTGCGGCTGCTAGAGCAACGCGTAAACCACTTCGTCGTGTTCCGTCGTTTGAGCCTGGCATGTCAAAGTAGTAGGCGATACGCTGTTGGAGTTCTTCAAGATAGCGATCAGGAGGAGTACGGATGTCTTCGGCAAAGCAGCAATCAAGGATAATCAGCACCCGTTCAGCCTTTATCTTGAGCAGGAGTTTTTCACGCAACCAAGGAAGGGAAAGATGAGCATCGTTATCAACCTCTACAATTTGTTCGTCAAAATTAGCTGTTACGAGATAGGTTGATTGCATACCTGCCTCGATGTTTATTTGTTGCCCATGACCACTAAAATAAAGCAAGAGGAGATCATCTTTTTCAGCTTGTAGGCTCAGCTTGATGACCGCGTTTCTTACGGCATCGGTTGACGCTTCGCTGCCAAGCAAAGTTGGCTTGAATAGCTCAAAATCACAACGTGTTTGGAGGACTTCGGCCATGAGTGCTACGTCACGCTCAGCGTATTGTAAAGGTACAAGTGTTGTACTGGCAGATGAGTTGACGCCGATCACGAGGGCGAGTCGTCTTTGACCAGATGGAAGCGCTACAGCTTTCATTTGCTCATTGGACATGTAAGACATGCCTTCCTCTTGAATGAAATACGATGAGGGAACTACCTTTACTATACCATAGAACTGTTCCAAGCTTCATGGTGGGGCGTGTCAGTTTTGTGTAATGTGTTACAAAAGGGGAGAATTACATAGATGAGGCAATCATGTGATTGTAGGGGCTATAATTCATTACGCCCTGATCTGGTTTGTTATGCGGGACAAGGGCGTAATGAATTATAGCTCCTACGTGCGAGGTTTGTATTGTGAAAGACGGGGATAATGGGGCGGAGGAGGTGGGATTTGAACCCACGAAGGCTTGCACCTTACACGATTTCCAGTCGTGCTCACTAGACCACTATGAGACTCCTCCACGCGGAGAGAGTGGGATTCGAACCCACGAAGGCTTGCACCTTACCGCTTTTCGAGAGCGGCACATTCGACCACTCTGACATCTCTCCGCCGTGAGTATAGCATATCTCCTGAGATGTGACAAGCTTTATCTTTCGTTGATCTCACCTTGCTCATAGAGCCAACGTGCGAAGAGGATACGGCTGTCGTCTGCTATGCGCTGCTGCATCTCGACATTTTCATAGAGATGCGTACGCTGGTGCTGCAATTTGCGTGTTTCATCAAATGTGAAGCCCTGGCTCATTAAATACTCTTGCTGCTTCTGTTCTTCCAGCATACTACCCATTGGCGTACTTCCCTCGGCACGCTGACCCGATTCAGAAACATTACCGTGGAATTGATGTTTTCTATTTTGCATAGCACTTTCTCCTTACCTTACTCTATGGTGTATGTTGTTTCCTCTGCTATACTTAATCGGCCCATATGGAAACCTCTGTAGGGGTAGTGTATCACTGTTTTTTTTAAGCCAATGCCTCCAACAACTCGCGTAAGAACAACTCGGCGTCGGTGACAAGACCCGCGGCCTGGAAGGTGCCTCTATCGGCGAGTTTGGTCACAACTGATGGATTCATATCTACAACAACGGTACGTACCGATGCGGGCAAGAGATTGCCTGTGGCGATGGCATGCAGCATGGAGGCAACCATGATAGCCATCTCTACGCCCTGTTGCACCTCGTTGCGCATACGCTTTTGTGCCTCTTGCATGTCAGCGATGACGCCAGGCATCGGCCCATCATCGCGAATGGAACCCGCGAGAACCATTGGTATATTGCGCTTGATGGCTTCGTAGGTTATGCCATCTTTCAACAAACCTGTCTCGATCGCTTTTTCCAATGAACCAATGCTACGAATGGCGTTGATGGCGCGTAGATGGTTGCGGTGTCCACCCTCGACCTGCTCGCCCGTTTTGAGATCGACACCCAGCGAGGTACCGTACAAGGCCGATTCGACATCATGCGTCACAATTGCGTTACCTCCGAAGATGACCTGTACGTAGCCACGGCGCAATAACTCGGCAACATAGCGACCCGCACCTGTATGAATGACGGCGGGTCCAAGCACAAACAGAATTTTACCGTTGTGGGCGCGTACATCCTTCATCTGCTGCGCGATTTGATGAATCGCTAATACCTTGACGCGTTCCGAGGAAACATCGCTTTGCATAAAGGCAAATGCCTCGCGTTCGCGTCCACGCTCGAACGGTTGTACACGAATACCACTATAGCCTACGACAACCTGATCGCCCACTTTCACGTCATGCATTGGCTGACAATAGGCGTGTTTCTTCACACGGTCGATGATGACCGCGACATCCATCTCGATGCCTTCGACCGTAACCCATTGTCCACCGATGCGTACCTGTGTTGGGAGATTTGTGGTGGAGTAAAACTTAGCAGGGAGTACACCGTCTTGCTCAACGGCAATAGTCAACGCGTCTTCTTTGTGGACAAGTACGGCTCCGAACTGTTGAACCTCAGTCAGAATACGCTCGAGCGTCTCGTCATCGGGCGCATCGACCCGAATACGGGCATAGCTGGTCTCGGTTTTGTTGATACCCACCCGCATCTCCTCAACGGCAAAATTGCCCCCACGGTCCATAATCGCATCCCATGAGCGCGGCAGGGTCCACGAGTCGATGATATGACCACTTAATTCAATAACTTCACTTGGCATAGTAATTCCTTTGCTTTCCTGGTGGTATTCAGTATCACTGTTCTTCGTTGCGCTTTGCGCAACGAAGAACAGTGATACTGAATAAAAATATTATTTTCCACGCCCAACGGGACACATGGGTTGGTAGGCACAGGCACGGCATTTGGCGATACGCTGTCGTGCCAATGGCGGCGGCTGTTGCTCGGTACACTTTGCCATCTGCTCTAAATTGCGCACGACTTTTCTTTTGAGCGCAGGCGTATAATCAACTGTAAATTCGCAGTCGGCGTAACGCAAGATGCCGTGTGTGGGAAGCGTTTCAGGGAAATATTCTTCCAAAATGAGACAATAGGCCGCGAGTTGTACTTCGTGATTGCTATAAGGTATTGTAGCACCTTGCACGTTCAGTTTTAGCTCTATTGGCACAGGCCGACCATCTGGTAATTGCACCACATAGTCAGGTTTGCCCACCAGTGGATAGTGATTTGAGCTAAGCGGCTCACCCTGCCCATCCGCATCCTCATAGACCAGTTCGCCAGGAGGCAAACCCAGTGCACGATGTCGCTCCTCAAGAAGTCGTCGTTTCTGGTAGCGTCGGTCATTGAAAAGTAGGATGAGCAAGACCAATGCAACCACCAGCAGGCACAATCCAACCGGGAAAAGGATGCTTGCGACCATGGTTTGCTTTCTCCTTCCTCATAATGAATGTCTCGACGCACAGGTCGTAGGGACCAAATTGATCGCGTCCGCAGGCGCAATTCATTGCGCGAGAGGTGTTTTTAACCTCAGACAACATCGACATGATATCGCGCAATGAATTGCGCCGTGGACGCGATCAATTTGGTCCCTACGACAGGATGAGCATTTATCGTAGTGCCAGTGCGATCAAAATCAACACGACCGCGAGCGCGATAATAATTCCTGCGGCAAGTAGGAGGGGCCTTGTTAGTGTGCTGACCATAGGGACACTGATACGCTCTTCTTCGATCTCGGCGACCTCTTCGGCATGTTCTGCATGCTGCTGCCGCCCAACTTCAAAGGCACCTCGCTTGACAAGAAGTTGCTCAATCACCTGATATTCTGGTAGAGCTGTGGCCTGTGTATCATGGTCATGTTCTAGCTCTACAAGACGTGCGAACAATTCTTCGCTATCCGCATGAGATGCAGGCTCGAATTGTTCATGCCACCAGACAAGGGGACAATATTCAAACTCCGCAACCTCACTGGCGGTAAAGAAGCGTTGTGCTGGCTCTCGTGGTGTTTGTTGTGGTCGTCGCTGGGACATGGACATAAATATATTAAACCCCTACGTTAACACCTGCAAGGCCAAGTTTGTCGGCAATACTGGACATGGCTTGAATAACAAAGGCAATATGCTCATCTAAATCAATGCCAAGTTCTGCCGCGCCCTGCACAAGGTCGTCGCGGTTGACGCCCGCGGCAAAGCCTTTTGTCTTCATCTTTTTGCGTACCGAGGAGACCTCAAGCCCGATAATGCTTTTCGTTGGGCGTACCAGTGCCGTGGCTGTAATCATGCCTGTTACTTCGTCACATGCATATAGGCCCTTCGCCAGCAGGGTAGTGCGTGGATTGTGCTCAAGATTGAGGTCGTTATGAGCCAGGATAGCATCAATGATGCGCTCGTCGTAGCCAGCATCACGAAGCCACTGTGCCGCAACGTGCGTATGCTGGTGCAGATCGGGATATTCTTCATAATCGCTATCGTGCAGGAGTCCGGTCATAGCCCAGAGTTCTTCGTCTTCACCGTATTTGCGGGCGTAGAAGCGCATCGCGACCTCTACCGAGAGCATATGTTTTTGTAGGCTTTCATTTTTGACATGACTTGTCATAAGCTTATAAGCATCTTCTCGTGTTTGCATACTCTCTTTATCCTTTTATAGTGTGCTTTTTGTGCGTATTTATCCGCTATGATGCCCATTATACCATAGCTTTCCGAGAGGACTGGTAAATTGTCAAAATCACTCTATAAGGGCATTCTCTTGCGGGTGCCCTTGGTAGAGGAGTATCTTACACCCAGTCGAGATGAAATGAGGACATGTCCCATAGGCGGACGTGCGAGTCCACGATTGGCGGTTGTGGCATGATGTGTTCCTCTCGTAAAAAGTTGTTTTGTCTTACCGCATCGTTAGTTCGGACCACAGGCCATCGGGAATCTCGTAGTGTGCAAGCGCAAGCGTTTCTGTCAAACGTTCAGGACGACTGATGCCCACGATGGTTGACGCGATGCGTGGGTCACGTAGCGAAAATTGTAACGCGACCGCTGCCAGGGGAACCTGATAGCGTTGGCACAGTGTTTCAAGTTGGTAGGCACGTTCAAGCAGCCGGGGGGATGCTTCATGGTACATATAGCGTGGATAGGCTGATGGTCCTTTTGCCAGGATACCACTGCCATAGGGAGCCGCGTTGATGGCGGCCACTCCATGTTGTTGGCACATATCCCAGAATGAGTCAGCCTCGGTGTTGAGCAATGTATAGCGATTATGCGAAATGGCAACCTCGAAGTGATTGGTTTCGACAAAGCGAGTCATCAGATCAATGGGGCCACCCGCGACACCAAGATGAGCAATCAGACCCTCTTGCTGACATTGAAGTAGTGTCTCAACCGGACCATTTGGAGCCATTACCGCCTCGAACGACGTATGTTCCGGGTCATGCAAATACACGAGTTGCAAGGAACTCACCCCAAGTAGTTTCAAGCTTCGCTCGACACTGCGGCGCATCTGCTCACCGCTGAACTCGCCCGTTTGTAGATTGCGGTCTGCCTTGCTCGCCAGCACGAAGCCAGGTGGTTGGCCACCTAATTCGCGTAGCACCAGCCCAATACGACGTTCGCTCTCACCATCACCATATGAGGCTGCCGTATCCAGAAAGTTGATTGGCCCCGCGAACACGGTGCGTAAGGTGGCAAGTGCCTGTGCTTCATCAACCGCATAGGCAAACGTATCACGCATATCTCCCAACGGGGCGCATCCGATGCACAACGGCGATACAATCAGACCCGTTCTTCCCAGTGTGCGTGGAGTGAACGGGGTAACATCACTCATACTTTACTCCTGTTCTATTCTCGATCCTACTTTATTTCGCGGTCCAGCCCCCATCAATGACTAGAGTTGAGCCTGTCACAAAGGCCGCTTCATCCGAGGCAAGGTAGAGGGCGGCGGCGGCTATTTCGCTCGGTTCGCCCATGCGTCCTATCGGCTGACGTTGATGGAGTTGTTGACGTACTGCCTCTTCCTGTCCCGCAAAATTGCGAGCGAGATAGCCCTCGACAAACGGCGTGTGTACGGTTCCGGGACAGATCGCGTTACAGCAAATCCCTTTCGTCGCGAAATCAATAGCAATTGAACGCGTCATACTGATGACTGCCCCCTTGCTCGCACCATAGGGGAAGCGTTGGTCAACCGCGATCATGCCAGCAACCGAGGCCATATTCAGAATCACGCCTTTAGTTGGTGTTTGCGTGAGCATCTGAGTGAGCGCGTATTTGGCACATAGGAAGACTCCCTTCGCATTCACGCGCATCACACGGTCCCACTCGTCCGCGCTTGTTTCCAGGATTGTCCCGACATGGCTCACGCCTGCGTTGTTGACGAGAATATCCAAGCGTCCATGCTGCTCTACCAGTGTCTCGAATGTCGTGCGTACCTGTATCTCGTCTCCTACATCGAGCGAGACAGCGAAGGCACTGCCACCGTTCGCTGTGATTTCAGCAACCACCTGTGAAGCCGCTTTGTCTTGAATGTCCGCAACTAAAACTACGGCTCCCTGTTTACTGTAGAGCAGCGCGATTTCACGCCCAATGCCTGATCCCGCACCCGTAACAAGAGCTATTTTATTGTCCAATCGAAACATTGTTTTTACCTTCTCTTCTATCGTTAGGAAATAGGGAGACCGCAAGGGTCTCCCCTACATGTTCGTGCGACCCTACGTGTAGGGGAGACCCTTGCGGTCTCCTCTACACAACACAAGAATTAAGCTTGCCAGGCAGTGCCAGAGGGAAAATCATAGATAGGAAAAACGGAGGGATACATCTCGATGCTATAACCTGGAGCCGTCGGAGGCATATAGCAGCCGTTGCGAATGACGACAGGCGAGCGAAAATGTTCGTGCAGGTGATCGACGTATTCGATCACACGATCTTGCAGCGAGGCACTCACCGCGATATAGTCGAAAAGTGAGAGGTGCTGCACATATTCACACAGTCCTACCCCTCCTGCATGTGGACAGACGGGCACACCAAATTTCGCAGCCATGAGTAGGACTGCTAGTACCTCATTGACACCTCCTAGACGGCAGGCATCTATCTGACAAAAGCCAATGGCCTTTGCTTGCAACAATTGCTTGAAAATAACGCGATTCTGCACATGCTCACCCGTCGCGACACCGATTGGTGCGATGGCATGCGCGATTGTGGCATGACCAAGCATGTCATCGGGACTGGTTGGCTCTTCAATCCACCAGGGGTTGAAACTGGCAAATTGTTGGATCGTGGCAATAGCCTCGTTGACATCCCAGTATTGATTGGCGTCCAGCATCAGCTTCCGCTCTGGACCAATCTCGTCACGTATAAGCCGAACACGACGGATATCATCCTCGACATTCACCCCTACTTTGAGCTTGAAGTGGTTCCAGCCGTTGTGTAGTGCTTCTCGACAGAGCAGGCGTATCTTCTCATCCGAATAGCCGAGCCAGCCAGCCGAGGTTGTGTAGGCTGGATAGCCATGTTGTAGCATCTCGCCTTCCCGCTCACTTTTGCTGTCCTCGTGTTTCTGTAGTAGTGCGAGAGCCTCGTTGGGGGTCAAGGCATCGGTGATATAGCGGAAGTCGATGCAGTTGACGAGCTGTCTAGGGGTCATATCGACCAAAAGTTTCCAGAGTGGTTTGCCCTCGGCTTTGGCGTACAAATCCCACACAGCGTTGACGAGGGCCGCCGTCGCAAGGTGGATCACGCCTTTCTCGGGTCCGATCCAACGCAATTGGCTGTCCCCTGTGATGGATCGCCAGAAAGCACCCATATTCGTTGTAAAGCTTTCGAGTGTCTGACCAACAACGAGAGGCGCGAGCGCATGAATGGCGGCAACGCAGACTTCCGTACCGCGCCCGATGGTGAAGGTCAGGCCATGTCCTTCGAGACCGTCAGCGCTATCAGTATGCAAAATTACATAGGCGGCGGAATAGTCAGGGTCACGATTCATCGCATCTGACCCATCGAGCGTACGAGATGTGGGGAAACGCACATCATGAACGCTATAACTCATGATCGTGATCTGCACAATTTTCTTCCTCTCTCGTAAAGCAAAACATCGACGATGCGGTTTGTCTCTATCCTTTCACTGAGCCACCAAACATACCTGCGATGACATAACGTTGTGAGAAGAGAAAAATTATCAGAATCGGCAACACAACAATTACTCCAGCAAGTGCCTCTTCTGGCCCAAAGATAGGAATTTCACTCGCGAACGCGGGATGTACGCCAGGCGAGCCTGCGATAAGTGTCGCTAGTCCTACAGGGAGATTGTACTTCGTATCGTCTGTCAGCATAACAAACGGCAAAAAGTAGTTATTCCAACTTGCTACAAAACTGAAGAACGCGACGAGACTGACAATGGGGGTTGCGAGCGGTGCGGCGATACGCAGAAACAACTGAACCTCAGAACAGCCATCTACGCGTCCAGCATCGAGAAGCTCTGTCGGCATGGAGGTGGCAAAATAAATGTAGGTGAGGTAAACACCAAATGGGAAAAACGCCGAAGGCAAGATAATGGCCCAGGCCGTATTTACCAGATGGAACGTATTGATTTCTAGAAACAGTGGGAGAACTGAGGCTGAGCTTGGCAAAATCATCGTGATAAGCGTCATTATCAGGAGTGCAGAGCGTCCTCGAAAAGGTATGGTCGCCAGTGCATAACCGGCTGGAATGGAGACGAGAACGGTCAAGACAAGTGAACCAACAGCATACAGAACTGAATTCGCAGCCCAGGTCAATATTTCTGCGTTATTGAACTGCAAGAGGTGTCCCCAGGCAATCGCTACGTTTTGTAGTGAACCAAAGGCCAGAGGCGAAAGTGAGAAAAGATCATTATTGGTCTTCGTTGGTGCCAGGAATAACCAGAGTAAGGGAACACCAAAGAAGAGAGCAAATAGTAAGAGAACTAGGATGCGAACACCACGTCCCACGAATGGAAGTGTAGCAGTGTGCCTTATCGCTACTCTTGTCGCTAGCTGTGTATCAGTTGAGGTATCAAAAGATTCTCGCACCACTTTACTCATAAGAGCACCCTCAATTCTTTCGTATTTGCATGTCAAAGAAGTTTGTTCCGAAGATGATCAAGAGCGCGGCAACTAGCCCGATCAGCAATAGGACCATCGCAATCGCAGCCGAGGCACCAAAGTTGCCGAGATTAAACGCAAATTCATAGGCAAGTTCGTTAGGAGACCATGTTGGAGTTATCGTCCCATTCTGAACGGCTTTCCCGATTAATTGTGGCTCTACAAACAACTGCGTTCCACCCGCGAAACTCAAAATCACCATGTACACAATATACTTGGCGATAAGCGGAATTTTTATGTATAAAGCAGACTGGAAAACATTACAGCCATCAATAATCGCGGCCTCCATGATTTCGGCGGAAATATTCTGGAAGGCGCCATACATAACGACAATCCAACCACCCGCTCCCGCTGAAAAGGCGATCAGGGTTAAGACAATTGGAAGATGGGATGTATCCAGGGCATCGCGTACAATGTTAAAGCCAAGAGCATGAAGCAAAGGGGCAAAGGGACTAATTTGTGGGTCTAACATAAACAACCATAAGAGGACACTCGCTGAACCGACGACGGCACCGGGTAGATAATACACCAGGCGCATCGTAGAGGAAAACCAGCCGCCACGCGCATGAAGTAAGAGCGCGAGTAACAGGACACCAAGCACTGTGACCGGGAGCCAGATAATCAAGTAAAGAAACACATTTCCAAATGAGGATGCAAAACGGAAGTCTTTGAATGCCGTTACATAATTTGTAAGGCCATTGAAGCTAAAAGCATCGCTATTCGGATCAGAAAAACTGATCAAAAGGGCATACAAGGTGGGGCCAAGTCCGAACAAGAGAAGTAAAACAGTATAAGGTAGAACAAACAAATAGCCGTAGTTCAGTGTCAGGCGACGCCGCGCACGCGGGGACGTACTGATCGCCATAAAAACCTCCTCGTTTTTGTATGGGAATACCCTATTGCGGAGTATTCCCATGAAGACGACGTAGAAGCCAATTTGCTGAATTATATGAGACTTTACGAGTTCATAACTGTGTAACCCGAAGCCTGCGCGAGCTGGTTTAACTGGGATTGATAGTCGTTTAAGGTATCGGCAACACTTTTCCCATGTGTTATACCTGCGACAACCACCGTCCCAAATGTGGTATCGGTATCAAAACGTACACTCCCCCATTTAGGATCGATCAGGCTAGCTGCTTGTTTAAGCACTGGATAGGGATTTGATGCATAGAACGGATCGCTCGATATCGTTTGTTCCCAGGCATCCGCGGCAGGTAAATAAGCCGGGAAGGTTACAGCATTCGCCTGATTATCGTTACTTGTCGTCATCCAGATTACCATATCGGAGGCAGCTTTGGGGTTCTTTGTATGGCTAGACATTGCCCATGCGGCACCACCCTGCGCTCCCGTCCAAGCGGTGTCTTCACTAGCCCATTTTAAGGGTGCGGCAACTGAAAGTTCGCCGTTTGGTGTTTTATAGGTAGGCTTGAAGACATACTGCCCATACCACGAAGCGGCTGGCAACATGAGTATTTTATTCTCGGTTCCCAACTTCACGAATCCCGGGTCGAACGGACCAAGCTTAGAGAGTGCTCCATTCTTGATTAACGGGTCTACGAGAGCCGCGACACGTGTACAGGTAGGGTCTGAAAGATTGATATGGACGGTATTAGTATCTGAAAGCTGTTTTACTGGGCAACGGCTTGGCCAAAAGTACATATTCAACGCCTGCAAATCGCCAAATGAGCCGATGACATAACCAGGATGTTCTTTTGCGACCTTCAAGCCGAGTGCCTGATACTCTTCCCATGTTGTGGGTACAGTGTAGTTAAACTGCTTCATCAGTTTGGCATTGTACCAAAGGACTTCTTGCGCAAGGTCGTTGCGTAAGCAATACAGCTTACCGTTGACCTGACAACCAGCAAGGGAGCCTTGAGCGAACTTGCTTATGATATCTTTGGAGACATACGGTGTGAGGTCGGCAGGAAAGTGATGGGCAGCATCTTCGACCTTGGTCAACAAATCTGGTTCCGCAAAAACAACGTCAGGCCACCCACTTCCGGTTCGGTTAAATAAAAGCACTTTTTGTGGAAGTGTTGCTCGATCTACGGTGACAACGGTGACTTTGACATTTGGGTGCTTTTGGGCATACAACTTCGCTCCTGCCAAGCGTGTGGCATCTACCCAAACGGTGATTGGACTATTACTATCTGTTGTGGGTGTCGTTGCGGTAGAGCCACCACAACCGGAGAGCGCGAGAAGGACAACAAAAAGAATGAGGGGAAATGAACGGGGACCGAACTTTCGCATGAGCTGATGTAGGCTTTTAACCATGGTGGTCTCCTCAATGAGTGAGCAGATATGATTTCTCATACCCGAACAACGTTGTTACTTTTGCTTCAGAGGGCCAAAGGTGCTCGTGAGTGAAGGAGTAGCTACTACCTTTCCCCTTTCATGGAAAGAGAGCTATGCATAGAAAAAATATCTGCTTATTATTTATCATACCTATTATTATTTGTCAAGTAAATAGGTACTACCATTTAAAACTGGACAGGAGAAGGAAAAAGAAGGGTATCTGCTCTCATGCATATTTCATACACAGTTAGTGCACAAAAAATATAATAAAAAGAAATTGTAGACTTGACAAAGCTAAAATTGGTATGGTATTTTACACGAAGAGAATAATATATTTGAAAAATGGTATTACCAAATATAGATTAATGTGTTTCGAGAAAAGGGAAAAGACATAATGTTAGTGAGTCAACATTCTGAAAACAAAATGGGAGAGGATAATCATCGACCCGGCTATGAGGTGATTTCTTCAAAGATTATTGAATTCATAACGACTTCACATTTAAAAACAGGCGACCGACTTCCGACCGAGCGAGCACTGAGTGAACAGTTGGGCGTGAGCCGCACTATGGTACGTGAGGCCGTGAAGCTCTTGATAGCGAAAGGCATCGTGCGCTCCCTGCAAGGAAGCGGCCTGTATGTAGAGAGCGAACCATCAACATTTGCGGTTCCAGCCTTCGACTTTTTGAAAGCGGTTGGACCTGAAGATGTTGAAAGTTTTTTCGAGTTCCGGCTCAACATTGAAATACAAACCGCGCGTTTGGCGGCCGAGCGTATTACGCATAAAGAACTTCTTTTATTACAGGAAGCGGTCCTCCTGAACAAGCAAGGTGCAAAGGCGCATCAACTTGATCTCTTTAGTAAGAATGATGATGACTTCCATCGTGTTATTGCTGAAGCGACACGAAATCCCTTTTTAATCTCGACGGTGACAACGATTATGCGTTTGCAATATTGGATTGTGGCATTAACCATTGGTAGTATACCAGGTTCACTTTCCATAGCAGCCGAGCAGCATCAGATTATTCTTTCTGCTATTCAGAATGGGCAACCGGAGGATGCAGCGACTGCTATGGCTGTACATATTGAAAAGACTCAGGCGAACTATCAACTCGCAATGCGTAAACGACTCATGGGTGATGCTGTGATAGACCAGGAAGATATGAACGACGAGACATAACATCAAACGCTGAACACACTTGATTTAGCGTGGTACAACGAAATGACGAAAAAAGAAGGAGTATCCATGCGTATCGTTGATGTGCAATTTTATCTTATTCCTACTCAAGCTTATCCACCTTTTCGTTGGCGTACAGGACTTCCTGGCTCAGACCCAGCAGGCATAGGAGGCGTGCTCCGCTTGATAACGGACGAAGGCATCGACGGTATTGCGTATACGCATCGTGGGAAAATTGTTGCCGACCTTGTGGAGCGTCGTCTGCGAGCCGAATTACTGGGACAAAATCCGCTCCAAAAGGAGTGGTTGTGGCATCGTATCTGGGAAATTGACCGCATCGAAGAATTTCCTCTTTACGTCATGGGACTAGTCGATATCGCGCTCTGGGATATTACAGGCAAAAAAGCTGGCCTTCCTGTGCACCAGTTGCTTGGCGGTTATCGAGAAGCTTTGCCTGCTTATGCCAGTACCGTCACCTATAGTTCTATCGAAGAGTATCTTGATGTCGCAGATCAATGCCTCGCTCTGGGCTATCCCGCTATTAAGCTTCATGCTTGGGGAGATGCACGGAAAGACGCGGCACTCTGTCTCGCGCTTCGCAAACACGTTGGCGACGAGCTTCCTTTGATGTACGATGGCTCGGCAGGTTTCGATTTACCTGACGCCCTGTATCTAGGTCACGCTCTTGGCGAGGCAGATTACCTGTGGTACGAAGAACCCATGCGCGAGTTTAGTATCACCGCATATAAGCAACTCGCCGCTTCCCTGAAAATTCCTTTGCTGATTGCTGAAACCTCCGATGGTGCTCACATGAATACCGCTGATTTTATCATGGCCGGATGCGCAACCTTCGTGAGAACGAGTGCGGGTTTGAGAGGTGGTTTAACAGGAGGACTGCGAACGGCACATTTAGCTGATGCATTTCGTATGCGTGCGGAAGTTCACGGTGGTGGAATTGTGAATATGCATCTCTGCATGGCTATCCAAAATACAACTTACTACGAATCGCTGGTAATGACTAATCCTGTCAAACAAGATGCAGTGGTCGATGAGCATGGATTTGTTCATGCGCCAGCTGCACCAGGTATTGGGTTCGAGACACAATGGGAAATGCCACCTTGGAAGCAAGAGATACCTGTTTAAGTATAGACAATTTTCTCTGCACATTCCACGTTCGCTCGCGTATAACTCACTCAATATACGATAATAAGGTTGTTAGTCCAATAACTGAAGCGAACATAGAGTGTCGTCACTACACCCAAAAGGAGAAACTTTCATGTTGAAACGTAGTCAGTTTCGTCAATTGCAGCAACGTACGCTTCAAGAGCTTACGAGTCACGGTATCGTCCTAACACCATCGGAGCAGGAACAGATTGAGATCGTCGAATTTGGACTGAACGAGGTTGAGCGTACTGGACTCGAAATTGTCGTCTACATCAATAATGAGCGATACTGTGCCAAAGAATTAGTCCTTTTCCCAGGGCAAACATGCGCGGAGCACAGACATCCCCCCTTTGCAAACGATCCTGGCAAGATGGAAACCTTCCGCTGTCGGGCAGGTGTCGTATGGTTGTATGTCGAGGGTGAAAAAACGGAAACCATTCAGGCACATATTCCCCGAGGTAGCGAGGCATACTACACAGCATTCCACGAAATCGAGCTACATTCAGGCGAGCAATACACCATTCCACCCAACACACGGCACTGGTTTCAGGGTGGTAATAATGGGGCGGTAGTGTCAGAATTTTCCAGCCCTAGCCATGACGAGTTTGATATCTTCACCGATCCACGTATCGGACGCTTCACTCAGATTAGCGAGGACGAACAAGTATAATAAAAGAACTGATATGCGCCAACGTAAGTAGCCGAAGCGATATACAACAAGCTTAATGAGATACGTGCCCGTGGAGGCGAAGCTGTCTGAATATGCTACTATGTACGTATAAGCTATCATTGATTAGCTTATACATTTAGCAGGAGAACACATAGTAGCATGACAGCAGCAATCACTATCCTGGGCCTTGGTCCAGGTTCTCTATATGATTTGACATCACAGGCTCGTGCCTTGCTTGCACTGGCCGCGGAGCAAGAGCAAACGGTATATTTCCGTACCATTATTCATCCAACGGTTGAACCGTTGAAAGCCGAACTTCCAACGCTACACATCGCCTCGTTCGACTCGCTCTATGAGGAGTCGGTGAATTGGAGCACACTCTATCAGCGGATCGCGGAAGAAGTGTGTACACTGGCGGCACAACACCCGATTATTTATGCGGTCCCCGGCCATCCATTGATTGGTGAATCCTCGGTCCAGATTGTGCTACGGCTCGCGAAAGAGCGTTCTTTGAGTACGGCCATCGTAGCCGGACTCTCGTTTATCGAGCCAGTATGTACCGCTGTTGGACTCGACCCATTTGATGCTGGTATACAATTGCTTGACGCGACTACACTCGCGGCCTTACTGCCAGGTGAAATCGCTGGTAAGGTTATTCCTACGATCCCCCTACTTGTCACGCAGGTATATAATCGACGCCTCGCTAGCGAGGTCAAACTTGCCTTGAGCGAATGCTACCCTGACGAGTGGCCTGTAAAGCTTGTGCGAGCCGCCAGTGTTACCTCTTCTGAAGCTGAAAATGATGAAACGGTCATCGAGATGCCACTGTATGAGCTTGACCGCAATACCTATGCGAACCACCTGAGTACGCTCTATATCTCACCTATCGACGAGATACAGTCTCTACGTCTACCCGAAACCTTGCGCTATCTGATTATGCGCCTGCGTCGCGACCCCGATGGGTGTCCATGGGATCGCGCACAAACGCATGAGACACTGACACGCTACGTGATTGAAGAGACCTACGAGGTCGTCGAAGCTCTCGAAGAGAACAACACGGAGAAGCTTGCCGAAGAGCTTGGCGACCTGCTCTTGCAAGTTTACTTACATGCCGAGATCGCGCGACAGGCCGAAGAATTTACGCTGGGCGATGTCTACGAACATATCAACTCGAAGATGATTCGGCGCCATCCGCATATCTTTGGCGATGTCGAGGTAAGTGGTGCCAATCAGGTTGTACAAAATTGGGAGGCCATCAAACGCGAGGAGCGCATCAAGGCTGGCAAGGATGTGCAACAGGAAAGTATTCTCGACGGTGTACCGCAAGCTTCACCCGCCCTGATCATCGCGCAAGAATACCAGAAACGCGCGGCAAAGGTCGGTTTTGACTATGACACTGTTGATGCTGTACTTCTAAAGTTAGAAGAGGAACTACAAGAGCTACGTGAGGCCGAGACACCCGAGCATCAGCTAGAAGAGATGGGTGATGTGCTCTACATGGTGGCGCGTCTGGCACGCGCACACAAAATCGACGCAGAAGAAGCTTTACGTAAAGCAAATCGCAAGTTCTATGGTCGCTTTCAGGCGATGGAAGCGATTGCACGCGAACAAGAACGTGAACTTTCATCGTTCAGCAAACCTGAATGGAGTGAGTTGTGGCGGAGAGTGAAGCGGTTGACTCTTTAGTCCACATTCGTCCACGGAAGCCCACAAGAGGTCTCCCTACTATCTAACCATCACACATAGAATATATAGTAGGAAGGCCTCTTGTGGGCTTCCGTGGTGTAGATATAGAGCGTTCTTTTAGACAACAAGCTTGAAGAACGTTTTATTTAAGCGTTGACTTAATTAAATCAATGCTTTATAATACTTGTATGGATATGTTTGTTGCGCTTGCCGACCCTACAAGAAGGAACATTTTGGAATTGCTGGCTAGCAGTGGTGAATTGGCAGCTACTACGATTTATGAGCGATTCCCTGTAAGTCCCCAAGCAGTTTCGCAGCATCTTAAAGTATTGCGTGAAGTACACCTGGTGGATATGGAGAAACGTGCTCAAAAGCACATGTATCGCCTCAATCCGCATACACTATCCGAATTTGAAACGTGGGTTTCGCATCTACAGCAGAGGTGGAGCGACCGTTTCGACGCGTTGGACGAAGTTCTTGAAAGAGAAAAAAAGAAGGGAGTTGAGTGACTGTTATGGCAACGAAAACAATGAAAGTTAGCGCAGAACCAGGAAAACAAGAAATCCTTATCACGCGTGAGTTTGAGGCACCACGCGAACTCGTTTTTAAAGCATTCACTGATCCAACGCTCGTCCCACTATGGTGGGGACCAAGATATCTTTCAACCGAAGTGGATAAGATGGATGTGAAGCCCGGGGGACAATGGCGATTTCTCAATCGAGACGCTAACGGAAACGAATATGGGTTTCATGGGGTATATCATGAAATTCTCGCACCTGAGCGTGTTATCCAAACCTTTGAGTTTGAGGGCTTACCAGAAACAGGCCATGTGACACTGGAAACGATGAAACTTGAGGCTTTACCCGGAGGAAGAACTAAGCTAAGTGTGCAATCAGTCTTTCAGTCCGTCGCTGACCGCGATGGCATGCTACAAACTGATATGGAGAGCGGTGCTACTGATTCCTATGATCGCCTCGAAGAACTTTTGAAAAAGATATAGATATAGAGGAGCAAAAATACCTATGGATATGAAGCTTGAACTTGTGCCGATACCAGTCTCTGATGTTGATCGCGCCAAAACATTTTATGCTGAAAAGGTGGGATTTCACGTAGACCATGATGTTCAACCTGGGAACGGAATGCGTATTGTACAACTTACGCCACCGGGGTCAGCGTGCTCGATTGTCATTGGAACGGGTATGGGAGACATCACAGATATGCAGCCTGGCATCATCAAGGCTCTGCACCTGGTTGTAGCTGACATTAACCAGGCTCGCGAAGCACTCGTGAGCCAAGGCGTTCAGGTGGGCGGTGTTGATGATATGGGTGGCGTGAAATACGCTGGCTTCAGCGATCCCGATGGCAACTCGTGGCTCTTGCAGGAGATACCACCTCGCTAAGCGGCCTAGCAACATGACAGGGGCAAGCCCAGTCACTACTATACACGGAACCACGTAGTTTCGCCCCATAGGGGTGAACAGTATAGTAGTGACTGGGCTTGCCCCTGTCATGTTACCAACTACGCTTATTAATGAATGAGTTGGCGTCAATAGCAATCAAATACACCCCTATAATCTTCTGTACAACTCATGGTAAAATGGTCTTATGCGAAACGAATTACTCTCCTGGTTTGCTCGCGAGGGCCTGCTGCTGACCGATGCGGTGTTGGCGTCACAGGATGGAGATGAAGACGAAATCAAAATTACTGTCAAGGCACCCGTTGTTGCCTTGAGTCGTGTCAGTTCTGACTTTCGCGAATGCCCTGACCCTGTGCTGTTCGGGTATCCCGAATCAAGCCTGGATATGATGCTGCTGGACGATATGCACCAGTTTGTTTACCAGTGGTTTGAGCAAGCGGTAGGGGCAGGCAAGGCGCGTTGCTTTGTGTGCAATCGCTTGTTGGCGATGGACGACGAGAAGCCGTGGGACGCTGTGTTTGTTACAACCGAATTATACTGCTGGCTCGTCGTTCACTTCGATTGCAAACGGTATCTGAACCGTGATCTGAAAGGGCGCAACCCGTTTGAAGTTACTACGTTCTCACCAGAATTTTTTGATATGCGCCTGCCATAACTCAATAACAGTTATATTACATCAAGAGAGGCTGAATGGATAAAAATCAGATTGTCAATCTCCTGGAAGAGATTGCTAGCTTGCTCACACTCAAGGAGAAGAGCAGTGTGTTTGAGGTGCGTGCCTACGAAAATGCCGCGCGTGCCCTCGGCTCTCTCGATGGCGATATTGTAACACTTGTGCGTGAGAACAAGCTTAAAGGCACACCTGGATTGGGGCCAGGGACAATCAGGCGCATCGAAGAGGCGGTAGAGACAGGTCATATAGCATTTTATGATGAGTTACGCGCGAGTACGCCACAGGTAAAGCTCGATATGATGCGTATCGCGGGAGTGGGTCCCAAGAAAATCAACGTAATTTATGAGCAACTGCATGTCACGAGTATTGCTGAATTAGAGCAGGCGTGTAAAGATGATAAAGTCGCGCATCTACCTGGCTTTGGCAAAAAGACACAGGACAAGATATTGCAGGGCATCGACTTGCTCTCACAACATGCAGGCCGCTTTTTGTATCCGGTGGCAGAGGAAGAGGCGGAACAGATACGGGCCGCACTCGCAACGCTTCCCGGTGTTGTACGTCTTCAGGTTGCGGGAAGTTTACGGCGCCATCGTGAAACAGTCAAGGATATCGACATGGTGCTGAGTGTCGCCGACGATGCGAGCGACGAGACGCGCAAGACGATCATGAAATTTTTCATACAACAACCTTCAGTCCAGGCTGTTACTGGCAATGGTGATACCAAGTCGAGCGTTGTGTTGAGCAGCGGTATCGCGATGGATTTGCGCCTTGTCAATGATAGCCAGTTTCCGTATACGCTACACCATTTCTCCGGGTCACGAGAACATCATATTCCACTACGGCGTCGTGCCTTGAGTATGAATATGACGATCAACGACTATGGTCTTTTCAAAGGCAAAGACTCACAAGGCGAACTGATTCCCTGCAAAGATGAGTCGGACATCTATACCGCACTTGACATGGATTACGTTGAGCCAGAGTTGCGCGAAGATATGGGAGAGATCGAAGCCGCCGCTAAGCACAAACTGCCTAAATTGTTGCAAGCCAGCGACATTCGCGGTATTCTGCATGCACATTCAACGTGGAGCGATGGTCAAAATAGCATTCGTGAGATGGCGGAAGCCTGTATAGAACGTGGCTATTCTTATCTCGGCCTGACCGATCACAGTAAAGTCGCGGCCTATGCGAATGGACTGAACGAAGAACGTTTGCGAAAACAGGGTGAAGAGGTTGACCGTCTGAACGAAGAGTTTGCGGGCCGTTTTCACATCCTCAAGGGGACAGAGTGCGACATATTGCGTGATGGTTCAATGGATTTCGATGATGAGACGCTTGCCAGCCTTGATTTTGTAGTTGCCTCTATTCATAGTAATTTCACACTTGCGCCCGAAGAGCAGACACAGCGTATGCTGCGTGCTATCGCTAATCCCTATGTTGATATCATAGGACATCCCACGGGACGCATCTTGCTGGGTCGAGCAGGTTACGAACTTGATATGGAAGCAGTAATCGATGCTGCGGCAGTAAACGATGTGTGTATCGAGATTAACGCCCATCCTTCGCGCCTCGATTTAGATTGGCACCTTGTACGTAAGGCACTCGATAAGGGCGTCAGTATTCCAGTTGACCCGGATGCACATACGCTTGCAGGATTGGACGTAATGCGTTATGGTATAGGAATTGCACGCAAGGGCTGGGTACAAGCAAGTGATGTTCCCAATACGCTAGAAATCGACGCGCTACGTGAGTTTTTTCGCACTCGCAGAGCCAAAAGAGTTGCCCGTAGTCGCAAATAGAAAACACATAATGTGTCAATAAGAGAGATGCGTGAGCGGATAGTAGGTATTTCCCTCTTTGCATAAAAAGAGGAAGGGTGTATACTGAATAAAATTTTAGACGTTTGTTAGAAAGAGGAAACATAGGAATGGCCGACAGAGTAGAATTAGAAATAGCCCCACGAGAAATCCTGGGTAAGAAAACCAAGCAGCTTCGTAGAGCCGGGATCATTCCCGCCAATATCACGGGCCATAATGAGCCATCGCAAGCGGTGCAAATTGACGCGGTCTTGTTCGATAGGTTGCGTAGGGCACATCACTCGACAAGTATTCTTAGCCTTAAGATGCCTGATGCGACCATACAGACTGCCCTTATCCGTCACGTCGAGCACGCTCCTAAGTCTGGCAAGATTATCCACGTGGACTTCTCCCGTGTGAGCTTGACCGAGCGTATGACCATGAAGTTGCCCTTGAACTTTACTGGCGAGTCTTCTGCCGTCAAAAATGATGGTGGTGTATTGCTTCACCTCGTTGAGTCGATTGAGGTCGAATGTCTTGCTTCAGACCTCGTTGATAATGTCGAGGTTGATATCTCGTCACTCACAGAAATTGATGGTGTGCTTCATGCACGCGACGTGAAATTGCCACAAGGTTTCACCTTGCTCACCGATCCTGAAGAGCTTATCGCGAAGGTTGCGTCAACACGCGCAGAGGTTGCGGAAGCCAATGCTGAGGTTGAGACTCCTGCCGAGTCTGCCGCACCAGAAGCCGCTGCTGAGACTTCTGAAGAGTCATAATAGAATATTGCCGCAACACCCATATATCCTGTGGATATATGGGTGTTGCGGCATGTTAAAAGTAATGTAGAGAAGTGAGCGATACCCATGCATATTATGATCGTGACAGATCAATTCCCGCCCATGATTGGGGGTGTTCCGACCGTTACGCATGACCTCTCGATAGATCTTGTGCAGCGTGGGCATCAAGTATGGGTTGTGGCTCCAAGTTACGGTATGCGTGACGCGCGTCGCCTCGAACAGGGTGTGCGTGTCTATCGTTTCTCTTCGTTCGAATGGCCTGCTTATAAAGAATTACGCATTCCGTTCTTACCATTCATGCCGATGCGTAACCTGATCAAAAAAAGTGAACCCGATATCATTCATATTCACTCCCCTGTAGTGCTCGGAAACATCGCGCAAATCCTGGCCGGTGGCTTACGTAAACCTGTTATCGCGACAAACCACTATCTTCCCATCAATATGAGTCGTTCGCTGACCGCTGATCCTTTGCTTGGCAAGCATTTTAGCAATGTCACCTATTCCTATTTAGTCAATTTTTGTAATCGCTGCGAATATGTGACTGCTCCAACGAAAACTGCTCTGAAACTGCTTTACGATCATGGACTACGCGCACCCGCAAAAGCTATTTCCAATGGTATCGACCTGGCTAAGTTTACACCGGGCAGTCCCGATCCCACTATTCGTAAGCGTTTCAATCTGCCGGAAGATAAGCCACTTATCCTGCACATCAATCGTTTAAGTGAGGAGAAACGTGTCAATGTGCTTATCGATGCGGTAGCTAAAATGCACAATAATGCACATGTGGCTCTTGTGAGTACGGGACCAGCCGAACAAGAGTTGCGGGCACAGGTTGCGCAGTTGAATATAGAGGACCGCGTTAGTTTCCTGGGCTATGTGCGTGACGCTGAATTGCTCTCGTTGCGCCGCTCATCGGAACTCTTCGTTATCCCTTCCGAGGCAGATTTACAGAGCCTTGCCACCATGGAGGCGATGGCCTGTGGACTCCCTGTTGTTGCTGCCAACGCGTATGCCTTACCTGAACTTGTGCATCATGAAAAGAATGGTTTTCTCTTTAACGGTGGTGATAGCAGCGCAATGGCACACTATATGGATATACTTGTCACCGATTCTGATTTACGTAGACGTATGGGGGATGAGAGCTTGAAAATCATTGCGAAGCATGATCGCAAGCAGGTGCTCGATGAGTGGGAGGAGATTTACCATCGCCTGTCACTTGAGTTCATCGAAGCGAAGATACGTCGTATGCAGTGGCGTGTTGAACGTAAATATCCTCACTATGTTCCCAAGCCCTCAGATCGTCTCCCCATTCGACGCACAGGTGATCTCGCCTTGTAGCTGAAGCAAGGTTCTATCAGAGGATTATAAAAGTTTGTCCGTTTTGCGATCTCCTTTCGACAGCCCTGCAAAGGTCCAGAAGCGCATTAGAGAGTACGAGAGCACGACACCACTGACAATTGCAACAAGTTTCACAGCATTTCCCCAGAGTGTTGCATTCTCGATAAATGGCTGCAATGCCTTACCCGCGAACCATATAAACGCATTGCTATAGATCAGTTCTAGCAATATACTACTAACAAAGCGTCTCACTTCCTTAGTGGTCGTTCTTTGTGTGTGCCGGAACGTCCAGTACTTATTCAAGAAAAAGCTACTTGCCGCGCCACCCACATAGGCGATAGAGTTATAGACTACCAGGACCTGTACATTATGCGTGGGAAAACGCCATAACAAAATATTGAGTACCAACAAGTCGGCCAGTGTATTTAAACCACCCACAAGGCAATAGCGAAAAACCTGCCAGAGAGTGCCACTCCACGTCCGAAAGCGATGAGCAACACGTTCTGACTGTGTAGCTGTCGCTTCTACTGCCTGTTCATCTTTCGTCTCAATAGAAGACAAGAAGACCTCCTCATAATGTATGGAAAATATTGTTTTTGTAGTATCATAGCTCATTGAACGAGTTTCGCAACGCCGCCCGAATAGTTGCGTACACGTAGAACTCCTAGCGCGACCTGGGGTAACGCATGCGAGACACGAGTGATGATATAGCGGCTTTCCCAGGTAGGTTTGAACTTCTGCTTGAATTTGAAGAGTGTATTGTGTGTTTCAAGGAGATGTAAACGATCTGTCACAAAGCTAGCAAGCTTGCGTTGCAATGGAGTCAACTCCTGAAGCGTATCAGACCACGCAACAAGGCCGAGGCTGAGGATGGTCGCACCACTTGAGTGAAAGCGTTCAAGAGCACGTACCAGTAAGAATTCAATTACACCCGGCGGCGTTACGGATGTTCTACGCATGATGTCGAGTGTCCAGCCCCACCCCTGTGTCTCGACACCCTCGATGGTTTGGCAGCCATACACAGGTGTAAAGGTCATAAAGGCGCACACGATACCAGCACTTGTCAGCGCAATGGCAGTCAAAAAGCGTGGAGTTGCACCCTGATGAGTTGTCGAGGATGAAGAATGTGTGGCGATCGCGTCAGCACGTTCAGCGACAGTACTCAATTCGTCAAGGCGTCCAACACTGAAACCAGTCTCGGCTGCGTTCTTTCCAGCTTTACGCTCCAGCCATGTACGAGAGATTTGCTCAAGTTGCTGTATAACTTCGATGGGTGGGACGCCTTCATACCATTGTATTGTGACTCCTTCGCGTTCAGCACGTCGGCAACTGGTGCGCACATTCGCTAGAGCTGAACCTTGTAAAGTGAAGGTTTGAGGGTTGAGTATCGCTTCTTCGCCCATCTTAAATGCATGTAAATGAAGGCGACGATAGGTGTCAAGCTGCTGTGGATACACTTGATAGAATGCTACATGCCACCTGTGCTGGCGACAAAAATTCAGAAAACTATGCGTCACACGTTCAAATGCTTCTGGCGCACACACAGGATCACCGAGCACAACCGCAACGTTGCGGGTTAAGCGATAGTTGACCAACCCCTCTCCATTGGGAGCAAGAAAATGTAGATTCTCTGGTGCCAGACCAAAAAAAGCGAGCGTGTGACCACCATAGGAATGTGTCAGGGTTTCTTCAATATAGCGATCATAGGTGAATTGCTCTTCTATTTTGATAGAAGATGCCGGGATAATATGTTCCTTGAAGTGGGACATCCAGGATACCCTCCAAGTAGTATTTTTGTAGTGCTTCTATCCTTATTCTAGCGGAGAGTTATCTGGAAAACCGCACAGAAGTGTAAAAAATCTGTAAGTAACTAAAACATAGGGGAGTCGTAGATATGCCTGGTACAGTGAAGAAAGCAAATACCTTACAAATACTTTACTATTTCGCGTCAGCTTCTTGATTTTTCCACGATATTATACAGAGAGAGACACCTGCTACTCAGACTCTTGACGACGATAACGCATAGAGCATTGCTCAGGAAAACTGTAAATAGTGGTATGTAGTATAGAGTTATGCCGTATGGCACACGAAATATATATTTTCTTGAAAAACAAGAGCATTTTTTATTGGAGAGAATACGCATGGCTGATACAACGGTACATAGAGTTCAGACCGAACCTGAACGCATCGCGGAACGAAGAGCCAATAGGTACACTAATCTCAAGTGGCATCAATTAGCTCTTGGGTGTATCTTTCTCGTTTCCGTCTTCATGAATTTCTTTCAACTGGGCGCGAATGGCTTTGGTTCGTACTATCCGCCTGCGGTAAGAAGCATGATGGACAACTGGCACAACTTCTTTTTTGCCTCTTATGATCCAGGTGGTTATGTGACGGTCGATAAGCCTCCTGTCGGCTTCTGGCTACAGGTATTCAGCTCCAAGCTTTTTGGTTTTAGCCCCTTCAGTGTGCTTTTCCCGCAAGCAGTGGCGGGAGTGCTCTCCGTGTTACTCCTCTACTACCTCGTACGACGGCATTTTGGAGTAGTAGCTGGCTTACTAGCGGCTTTAGCACTGGCACTCAGCCCGATTAGTATCGTCACCAACCGCAACGTGACGATTGATAGTACACTGGCTCTGACGTTGCTCGTGGGAGCGTGGACAGTCTTACGCGCAGCTGAGACTGGAAAACTACGCTGGTTACTGTTAACGGCAGCCCTTGTTGGTCTTGGCTTCAATATCAAGATGCTAGAAGCGTATCTAGTGGTTCCAGCCTTTGGTTTACTCTATCTATTAGCCGCGCCAAAGCGAGTATGGACGCGTATACTACATCTCGTCTTAGCGGGCATAGTCCTTGTAGTGATTTCATTTTCATGGATCGTGACGGTTGACCTCATACCCGCCTCGCAACGCCCTTATGTCGATTCTACACAGAACAACTCAGAGGTCACGCTGGCTCTTGGCTACAATGGTGTACAGCGACTCCTCGGTCGCTTCGGTGGGGGAGCAGGACGCGGTACTGGTGCTAATATTCCTACCAGAGCAGGCAACGCTGGTGGAACTGGAACGACGACGCCTACGAATGGAAATGGAGGTGGCAATGCCAATGGTACTACACCAAGACAGCCGGGCGGTGTCGGTGGTGGCGGTGGACTCTTTGATATCGGTAACGCCAGTCCACTTCGACTCTTCACTCAACCTCTCGCTGGTCAGATTGTGTGGCTGTTACCGCTCGCACTCTTGAGCCTACTTGCTCTTGCGTGGCAAGGCCGCCCACGTCTACAAAGTGACCGACGGCAGCAAGCACTGGTGCTCTGGGGGGCGTGGTTGCTCACAATGGCTATCTTCTTTAGCGTGGCAGGCTTTTTCCACCAGTATTATATGACGGAGATGGCACCAGCTATAGCAGCCCTGTTCGGTATCGGCCTTGTCACGATGTGGCAGGACTTCCGGCGTGAAGGCTGGAGAGGCTGGCTGTTACCAATCGCCTTGGCAATCACTATTGCTGAGCAGATATATGTTCTCAGCAGTTATCCAACCTGGGGAAAAATACTTATTCCATGTCTGGTCGTGTTGGGCATCATCGCAGTAGGTGCGCTAGTAGTAGCTCGCCTCGCCCCACGTCTACGTATCAAGGCTCTAAGTGATCGCTTCCTTTTACCTGCCTTGAGTGTTGGTGTACTAGCCCTGTTCTTGGCACCAATTGTATGGGCGATTCTTCCAATCACTGAGAGTAAACAAGCGGATACTTTAACGGCAGGACCAGTACAGCAAGGTGGCATTGGCGGCAACTTCGCAGGGCGAGGCGCGAATGCAACTTCGAATGCCGCGCTGATACACTACCTGGAGGCCAATCAGGGCAACGCAAAATTCCTGGTTGCTACCCCTAGTTCATCGTCGGCTGATGCGATCATTCTCGCGACGAATAAACCAGTGATGGCACTGGGTGGCTTTTCTGGTAGTGACCCAATCCTGACGACAAGTCAACTCTCGACTCTGATCTCAAATGGGACGGTTCGTTTCTTCCTGCTAAATGGTCCCCGGACCGGGCAGCAAATACCATCCCAGATTCTCGATCAAATTCCACAGCAGTACAGGAACTTTGCTCGTAACGGATTTGGTGGGTTTGGCGGTCAGCAGAGTACCCTTACGACATGGGTGACACAGCACTGTAGTGCCGTAGCAGCAAGTGCTGTGCAACCTTCCGCGGCTGGCGTTGGTGGTGCAAATCGTTTGTACGATTGCGCTACAACACACTAAACAGTGACGTTGTAGGGACCGATTCATCGCGTCCTCGTCGGCAATTGAGGTGCCGACGAGGACGTGATTTAATAAATTAACCAGGATATGTCGCCTGTAAGGACCGATTTATGACTCTGGTGACGAAATCAAATAGCTGATGAGCGTGACTTCGTTCATTGACAGGCGTGAAATCGGAATTCGCCACCAGAGTCATTTATCACGTCCTCGTTGGCATATTGACAAGCAAGAAGGACGCGATAAATCGGTCCCTACAGTGAACGTGTTCCCCTTGCGGGTAAGACTGGTAGTTTCGCTCAGCGGCCAGTCATTTTCGCGAGATGCTCGGGATACCGATCCCCTTGTACGGTGATCTTTGCAATGGCACTTTTGATCTCCTGCAGGTCGTCGGGCTTCAGTTCGACAGCAAGGGCGCCGATGTTCTCATCCAGTCGCTCGATCTTGCGAGACCCTGGTATGGGAATGATCCACGGCTTCTGAGCGAGCAACCAGGCGAGTGCAATCTGAGCTGGTGTTGCTCCCTTCTGTTCTCCGATCCTGGCAAGAAGATCAATTACTACCCGGTTTGCTTTGAGTGCCTCCGGCGTATAGCGAGGGAGGCGACTGCGGATATCGACACTGGCAAAGGTCGTATTTTCGTCGATCTTTCCCGTGAGATAGCCCCGGCCTAGAGGGCTATATGGAACAAAGCCAATGCTGAGTTCCTCGCATGTGGGTAGCACTTCCTCCTCAACGTTTCTCCACCACAGCGAGTATTCGCTCTGAACTGCCGTGACGGGCTGGACCAGGTGAGCGCGACGGATGGTTTCCGCACCTGCTTCAGAGAGGCCAAAGTGTTTCACCTTCCCATCTCCAATCAGGTCCTTCACCGCTCCCGCCACGTCTTCGATGGGTACGTTCGGGTCAACGCGATGTTGATACAACAAATCAATGGTCTCGACCTTGAGGCGCTTGAGTGAGTCCTCGGTCATCTGTTTGATGTGCTCAGGCCGACTATCCAGACCCATGTTCTCTCCGTTGGGACCAAATTTGTACCCGAATTTGGTGGCGATCACTACCTGCTTGCGCAGGGGAACAAGTGCTTCGCCTACGAGTTCTTCATTGGTGAAGGGGCCGTAGACCTGGGCGGTGTCGAAAAAGGTAATGCCGCGCTCGACTGCCGACCGGATTAGTGCGATCATCTCCTGCTTGTCGGGCATTGGGCTTTCATCATGGCTCATTCTCATACACCCGAGACCGAGAGCTGATACTTCCAGATGACTGTTTCCAAGTGTACGTGTCTGCATTTTCTCAAAACCTCTCTTTATTTTCTAAAATTCTATCTTTGTATGAAAGGTTGGAATCAGCTTTCTCCACGATCAGCCTTGATATTGTTCGTCGCTGACCTGTTCCATCCAGTCCGCGACCTTGCCATCGAGCTGTTCCTGGATGGCGATGTGGGTCATGGCCGTGGTTGCCGTGGCACCATGCCAATGTTTCTCACCTGGCGAGAACCAAATTACATCGCCCGGTCGAATCACCTCAATTGGACCTTCCCAACGTTGGACGCGACCACAGCCAGCCGTGACAATCAATGTTTGTCCTAATGGGTGGCTATGCCATGCAGTCCGAGCACCCGGCTCGAATGTGACACTGGCACCGCGTGCTCGTGCTGGATCGGGTGCCTCGAATAGGGGGTCAAGGCGTACCATGCCGGTAAAATATTCGGCTGGTCCTTTGCCGGAAGGTTGCGAGCCGCTTCTTTTAATATCCATGTTCTCAAACCTTGTTATTTATACCTCTGCATGTAGCTTTGCTAATCCATCTGCAATCGCTGCCGCCACCCCTGTCTCCTGTGTCTGACGCGCGACACGCAACGCGTTTTTGATAGCTTTGGCATTCGAGCGCCCGTGCGAAACGATAGCGGAACCGTTAATACCCAACAGAGGTACACCACCATATTCCGCGTAGTCAAGACGTTTGAATACCTTTCGCAGACCGGGGCGCAGTACCGCGGCAGCAAGTTTGCTTGGTAATGAGCTAGTCATCTGGGTACGAATGAGGCCAAGCAATGTCTCTGCCAGCCCCTCGCTCAATTTAAGCACCACGTTGCCGACGAAGCCATCACACACAATCACATCAGCGCCGTTCGCGGGAATATCACGACCCTCGACATTCCCAATAAAGTTGATGCCAAGCGTAGCCGCGTTCGCTTTGAGTAGTTGATGTGCCTCGACAACCTGTTTGTTGCCTTTGCTTTCCTCTTCACCATTGGCCAGGAGTGCCACACGTGGAGCCTTCATCTGAAAGATACGCTCCATGTAGAGTGAACCCATCAAGGCAAATTGTTGCAAGTATTCGGGCGTACAATCGGTGTTCGCCCCCATATCAATGACAAGGCATGCGCCGTTCTTTGTCGGTAGAACGCCACCGAGGGCAGGCCGTTCAACACCCGGAATGCGTTTGAGCGTGAATAATGATGCCGCCAGCATCGCCCCACTATTGCCAGCGGAAACCGCTCCCACGGCTTTGCCATCGCGTACTAACTGCAATGCTAGTGTCATCGACGCGTTCTTTTTACGTCGTACCGCGTTGGCGGGATGCTCATCCATCTCGATCACTTCATCAGTATGTAGGATAGGTAGGTCGAGACCCTTTGTGTCATGTTTGGCAAGTTCGGCTTGTATTGCCTCTTCACGTCCGACAAGGTAAACACCCATGCCATACTCACGTGCAGCCTGTACAGCACCCAGCACGATTTCACCTGGAGCGTTATCTCCCCCCATAGCGTCGAGGGCAACACGGACACTCGTCTTCTCTTCGTGCGCATCACTGGAGATGCTCATGCCTTGCCTCCCTCTGGCCCACCAATTGTGGAGTGGACGAGTGTCACCAGCTTATCGAGGTCGAATGGCTTATAGACAATTTGAACCACGCCCGCCTCACGGAACTCCGCCTCCTCTTTGTAGGCATCGAGGAACGCGGTCACAAGGATAACGGGAATGCGGCGTAGTCTGCCAGCGGTCATGTCCATGCCCATCAACTTCAATTCGTCGCGCCCATCCAAATATGGCATCATGATATCGAGCAAGATAAGATCGGGATCATGTTCACGTACAGCATCATAGAAACGCAGACTCTGTGTCGTCATATACGTCTCATAACCCTCGTCTCCTAATGCCTCTTTGAGAAGATCAGCAATAGTTGGGTCATCGTCCATTATTAATATCTTTTTTGCCATGAAGCCACCCTCGTCACTCTAATTCAGACTCTTACATTCAGCGCAGCACCCAGAGAAATGCCATCTCATTATAACACTACCTCACAGGTAATGCATGTGGAATATAGGACTATCAGGTTTATACGAGTCATAATCCATGTCGTGCTATCATTTTGTTCTTGACACAGTTGCTCGTCTATACTATTGTTTAGACACATTTTCACCGACTACTAGAAAAGAGACGCGTTTAGATGGTTTCATCCCCCCTCTTTTGTCCTGTGTGTGGAGCTGCGAATATACCGCACGCCTCATCGTGTTTTGCGTGTGGTCAGGCATTGGATGCTTCATCTCTGGCCGCTCTCCCCACTCAGCCTGATAATTCCTTACTCAAGCAGCGCTATCGTCTCTTGAACCGTTTAGGACAAGGCGGGATGGGGTCAGTGTACAAAGCTGAAGATATAGATTTGGGTAATCGGAGTGTCGCCATCAAAGAGATGAGCCAGAAGGGTTTGAATCAGCAAGAGGCAAGTGAGGCTACAGATGCATTTAAGCGTGAAGCTCTTCTCCTTGCCGGATTACTGCATCCAAACTTACCGCGTATCTATGACCATTTCACTGAACACGGGCGGTGGTATCTTGTCATGGATTTTATCCAGGGGCAGACGCTCGAAGACTATCTTACACAAAAAAGTGGAACGCTCCCTCTCAAAGAAGTGCTTGAAATCGGTATACAACTGTGTAATGTCCTCAACTATCTACATACACGCCAGCCGTCAATTATCTTTCGTGATCTTAAGCCTGCTAATGTTATGCGTACCTCTGATGGACAACTATACTTAATTGATTTCGGTATCGCGCGTCACTTTAAGCCGGGTCAAGTGAAAGATACCAGTGCTTTTGGCTCACCCGGCTACGCAGCACCAGAACAATATGGGAAGGCTCAAACAGCACCCAGCGCGGATATTTATAGCCTTGGTGTCATGCTACATCAAATGATAACAGGAGATGATCCTTCGCTGAAACCTTTTTCCTTCGCACCGCTTTATGAGAGAGGGCCAAAACGACTACAATCTCTACTCAATCGAATGCTTACTATGGACGCTAGCAAACGTGCTAATGATGCGCTATCGGTGAAGCAAAGACTACAAGAAATTGCTCAGCAAGACTTTTCGATTTATACTCAATCCCCTCAAATAGTACAGACGGTTCAGGTTCCACCAACAGCACCAACATTCCAGACTCTACAAACGGTGTCTACTCCTCCTGTCCAACACTCTCCGATCGGTGAAGAGTTGATTACGTATACGAAGCATTCAGATTGGATTGCGTCACTCGCATGGTCGCCCGATGGAAAATATATCGCGTCAGCAAGCTATGATAGAACGGTTCAGATTTGGGAGCCACCCACTGGCAAGTTACAAACGCTGTATATGGGGCATAATGGTTTCTGGTCAAAAGGGCGTGTGAATGCGGTCTGTTGGTCGCCTGATAGCACGTGTATTGTGTCTGGTAGCGATGATAAAACGGCCCAGATTTGGGATGCAAGTACTGGGAAACAACTTTTCGTATACCGTGAACATCGCGCAGGTGTGATTGCTGTTTCCTGGTCCGCAAATAATAAATATATTGTCTCTGCAAGCGATGTTGTTGCCCACGTATGGAACGCTAATACGGGTGAAACACTCACGCGCTATCCAGGCTTTAGCGTGGCATACAAACATTGGCATGGTCGCCCAATAGCAATTTATTAGCTATTGGTGTACGCGACAATGCAGTCTACATGTATAACTACACAAAAGGCCAAAACAATAAACAATTTGTTCTCAATTATCAAGAACATCGCGACTTTGTGCAAGCACTCGCATGGTCGCCAGATAATAAACTGATTGCTTCTGCTAGTAATGATAAAACAGTACGTATTTGGGACCCATACACTGGTCATCCTTGCTTACTTATAAAGGACATCGTTTTGCGGTAAAGCGGTTGCGTGGTCGTCCGATGGTCTGATATATTGCGTCTGCAGGCGTCGATGAAACTGTCCAGATCTGGGATGCAAAAACAGGAAGATTGCCTTTACCTATAAAGGTCATTTCGCAGTCGTATATGCGTTAGCATGGTCGCATGCAGGGAGGTATATTGCATCAGGTGATGCTCACAACCTTGTCCATGTATGGCGAGCGGTGTAGGGACCAAATTATCGTGTCAGAGAAAATAATAAGGCCATGCATCGTTCTGTCTCAATCGTTGTAGGGACCACGTTCACGGCGTCTATAGGCAATTCATTGCCTATGCGTATAACAACAAAATAGCCGTCGCGCAATAAATTGCGCCGTGGACGCCGTGAACGTGGTCCCTACGAAGGTCCTATCTCGCGCAATGGCGATGCAGGATCGTTCTGTAGAAGAAATAAGAGTCTCGTACTCGGGTTAATAGAATTATCGGTTGTTGCATCTGCGAGAATGCGTGTGCGCTCCTCTTCGCTGAGGTTATGCGATGGGTCCCAAATGTATTGCTTGAGGTCTACATGCCCATCGGCAGAAAAGACAATGCCCTCGGCCTCTAACAACTGGCGCATCTTACCTTTTTGTCCAAAGGCCCAACTGCCTGTTAGCTCACCTTTACTGCTCACAACACGTTGTGCTGGCACACTCTCCATAGATTCATTCATAATCCAACCGATCATGCGTGCCCCTCGTGGGTAACCAAGTGCTTTGCCAATCGCGCTATACGTTGTAACACGGCCAGACGGACATGCTTTGACCAGTGCGAAGACGTGTGACATAAGGGTCGTTACTTGTTCTCGAAAGGGCGTTGTTGCATCAGACATGAAAACTCTCCATCTTTGTTATCCTCTCCCAAAAAACTGTAATACCATCTTTGCCAGTTCTAGCAGACTATGAAAGCAAATTATAGCTAATGCAAAACAGGCAACTGTGATATGGACGTATCTCCACCATTGTATGATGCGACGAGCCATTTTTTGACGGTTGAGCGAACGCTGTAACACTCCCTTTTTCAGGAGTACCTCATAGACTTGCTGGAAGTCACCCTGTTCTTGTGCCAAAACTTGAGGGGGCGCACCGGTGTTTGAGTACAGAAAATACTGCTTGAATGCCGTTGATTTTCCCGCGCACAAACGCTCGATTAACAGGTCTAGTTCGTGTATGCGTGCCTCGACTGCCTGTATGATGCCAACCCCATTGCTACTTGCCTCCGTCGCGATGATACGCGCCAGCCATATATCGAGGAAGCGTCCAACGATACCGCTGAGAACGAGCAAGACGAGACTGTAGAGTGCGCTTGTGCCAGCATCAGCCTCAATAAACATAGACAATCTAAATGAGTGGACATTCAGACCAAGAATGTACAGGTAGTTTTCATGTAAGAATGCGATCAGGATGGCGATAATGCCAAACCATGTGTGCAACCATAGCCAGCTTTGCACGCTTCCAGGTAGCACACGCACGAAACGTCGCCTGAGCGAGTAGGACGCGACGACAAGTACCAGTCCAAAAGAGATGATTCCGAACAGGCGAAATGGGTCGTTGTACGGGCCAGGATAGAGTGTCGTCTTGAGTCCAGCGAGGTACCAGAGGTAGACACCACAGTACAAGACTATTGAAAGGATAAGCCAGAGCCAGGCGACCCGTGTCAACGGCGTTTTCCATATTCTTCGCGTCGGTTGTTTCAAGGATTGGGGTTTACTCAAAGACATATTATTTTCTCTTTATCTATTGTGGGGACCGATTTATCGCGTCCTTGTCGGCAATTGAGGTGCCAAGAGGACACGATAAATCGGTCCCTACAAATACCCGTATTTGTTAGCGTCGCAGCAATATCTCTTCGGTTGTACCAAAGAAAGCTGTTGGTTGTATACGAATAGCGGCTCCTGTCGGGCATGCTTCTACACATGCTTGATCCTTGTAGCCCGCGCACAGGTCGCATTTGATGGCGATCTTCTTACGCAATTCTTCGCCAGCGTCGCGTGGTGGCGTGAGCGGACCCGAGGTAACACTGGTCCTGTTGCAAGTGCTGCGACGCCGTTGAGAACGGGTAGAATTGGTCGTTTGCGTTCCTTCACAATGCCCTCAGTGAATAGAGCACGAAAGCGTTGCCAGGGGGATTGTTCATCGCGTGTATTGTCATCATCCGCATCCACGATTGAGATCGCACCATAAGGGCAGCGTTCCGCGCAAATACCACACCCAATACAGCTTTCGGTGATATAGACCTCTCCATCAGAAAGACGTGCAATACCCGCACGACTACACAACAGGCATACTGGGTCCTGGCATTGGCGACAGGCCGTAGCGATACTGATGTTGCCAATCACCATGCCTTTACGGTTCATGCGTGAATGTCCGTGGCGTCGTTCACATGCCTCTTCGCATTCGTTACAGTGAATACACTTGTCCAGGTCAATCACCAACACTTCGGTTCCTTCTATTACACCGTCGCTGACGAGTGCATGTAGTCCTGTCGCTCGTGAACTCTCTGGAAGTGGAGGGGCGGGAATGAGTTGCCTGAATGAGTTTTTTGTAAGGATATCCACTTGAACGGCGACTGTACTGGTGAGGTATTCGCGTAGCCGCAAGGCAAAACGCTGTTTGACTTCTGGATAACGCAGAAAAATTGCTTGTACAGCTTGATGTGGTACCTCGGCAACGCGCATGCGATTAATAGACGTGACGGTAACGGCGCGACCATCACCGAGCAGGTCGAGACCACCTGCGAAATAATCGCCACCCTGTCGATACGCAATAATGCGTTCATCCGAGTTGTTGGAGCCTTGTCCCACTGGTACATGGCGTGCTACTTTGACAAAGCCTTCGAGCAGGATATGCAATGTTTCGCGTGCTGGACGACCGCTGCGCTCTTCCGTGAAAAGAGGCGCATTCCGTTCGTATTGTTGTATACGTGATTGAGCGATCAGGTACTGCATATCGGCGTCCGCGATCCCTTGAAAAAGTGCCATCTGTTTTAAGATCGCTAGCGTGGAGTGGCCGCGATTCACCTGTTCAAAACGTGGGCGAACCCCCGGTGCCAATTCCACCAGACGCTGTATTGCCTGTTCAGGAATGCTGAGTAGCAGAGTTGGGGTCTGTGCCTTCGCTGTAGTTGTATATTGTTGTCCGGTTAGCATCCCGTATTCCCCAATACAGCTACCTTGTTTGTGCAATGCAACGGGTAGTTCTTGTCCGGCTTCGTTCGTCATAGATTGCCCGATTGTGCCTTCGAGAATACAATAGAGGTCACGCCCATATTCTCCCTCGCTGAAGACGTGCTCTGCTGGCCTGAGTACACGAAGTTGTGAGGATGAGAGTAGATGCAGGAGATAGTTGTCTGGCACCATATGGTCGTCGAAGAATATACGCTGTTCACGCATGCGGGCGAGCAGCAGCGGCAGGCTCCAACCTGCTGGTATGACATGCGTAAGATGGTGCGGTTCAAGACGCTCTTGCCATGATGGGCCTAGCCGTTGTTTGAGCGAGAGCATCAGAAGATCGCGGTGATTGTCAACCGGACACACAGGTACGCAAGAACCACACATCACACATTCATCAGTAAAGCGTGCCACATGGGATGCGACTTGAGGGGAACCTGTAGCGGAATTAAGATCGGCAATGCTTACCTGTGAAGACAATGGAACAGGACAAACGCGCATACAGCGATCACAGCCGATACACATATCAAGCTCGAACTGCACTTGCTCCTTCGCGAGCATGTGCGTGTCTGTACGATGTGTCATGCCTGTTACATGCGGTGTTTGTACATCGTTTCTGTCTGTCATCGTCGCATAAGGCTCAAAACGAAATTGGATATCTCCAAAACGCAACGTATCCTGCGCCTGTAGTTGATGAGATTTCTTTTCAAGGAGCCGTACATCATTGAGAAATGTGCCATTGGAACTACCTGTATCGCGTACGACATACTGTCCCTGTTGCACACAGAGGATTTCGGCATGTTGGCGTGATACGGAGCGATGCGCAATACTCACTATTGCATCTGGGCTACGCCCTATCGTGGTACGCTGGTTCCCCTTTTTGAAGGCAAGTCGTGTCTCAGTAAGAGCAACCTGTATCTCGGCATGAGGAATTGGTGTGAGCAAGGCATCTATTTCTTGTTGCGCATCAAGATATTCGTCAATCGAGAAATCATCGTTGAAGAGAAGATGCAGTACGGGTGCGAGACTAACGTGTTGCTCAATCGCACGCTTAAACGCTAACGCATTTTTACGCTCTCCGAGGAAAAGCAGACCTACTGGGATACTGTGTTGTAGTAATACTTTGCGATAACTACGTGGTCCTGGTGGCGCGATAATCTCCTGGAAACGAGGTCCATGTACAGGTTGCGTAGTGGCACCGACGGAGACAAAATCAAGCCCACATAGAAATGTTGCATTGTAAAACGGGGAGGCCATAAGGGTCTTTTCTACATGTAGGGGAGACCCTTGCGGTCTCCCTGTCGTGTCTTCCAAATGGCTCTGTTGTCCTTGATGAAGCATCGCATAGGCGGCGGTTTGCGCCTGCTGAATTGCCGGGTACCATTGACCAATCACGCGAGTCTTTCCGGTGAGTGCGTCGGTCGTTTCGATGACATCGCCGACGGCATAGATATTCGGCATACTTGTACGCATTGTCGTATTCACCTTGATGCCATGTCCACAGGCGATACCACTCTGGCGTACGAAATCTATATTGGGCCGAATACCGATGGCTATTAGTACGATGTCACAGGGAATATGCTTTCCCTGTGTCGTAACCACTCTCCGCGCATGACCCGCCTCCCCTAGAATTTCAGCAATCTCTTCGTTTGTTTGGACATCAATACCAAGGCGACGTTCTTCTTGCAATACCATGTCAGAGGCCGTCGAGTCCAGCACATCGGACCACAGTGTACTATGACGTAGGAGGTGTGTTACCTTGTAACCCTGATGCGCTAATGTCTCGGCACTCTCCAGAGCAAGCGTGCCACTGCCGCACACAACAATATGTTGCGCGGTACGTAATCGATGCACAACACGTTGGTAGTCCTCAACTGTGCGAAGCGTGAAAACGCCCGCTAACGTGGTGCCTGGACAGGTGAGTTGGTGGGGTTGTGCTCCATGCGCGAGGAGCAACTTGTGATAGCCAATAGACTGCCCGTCACTCAGTTGAACTTTTTGCTGAGCTGGATGTATCGCTACAACGTGTCCCGACACAAAGCGGATACGCTGCTGCTTATAAAAAGTGGAGGGCCGTGCCCATAATTTTTCCTCTGGTACGTGTCCACCTAGATAATCTTTTAAGGCGGGACGATAGTACACCGGAAACGGTTCATCCGCGATGATGGTAATCAAACACGTAGCGTCTTCGGTACGTAGGGTTTCTGCAGCCGTCACACCAGCAATCCCATTCCCGATAATTACATATTCTGACTGCTTGCCCAACGAGGCACTCCTTTACGCTAATGATCTGTAACACATACTCATCAAAAAGAACTACTATAGTATGCACAGAAGTCTATGTACATAGTATGAAAAACGCATGAAATTAGGACAATCTTGCTATAACATGGTATGGATAGGTTAACATATTCGCGACAAATCCTCCCACAAGTCCTATCTCATGTGTAGGAAAATTGACGCTTTCTATCATCTTCTATACACTATTGATTAAAGAGAAGAAAACAAAAGATACTTTTCACGATTAAAAATAGATTAAAAATATATGATCGTGAAGAGTCCAGGGAGTCTTCATGTCGTCATTTGCAACAGATCAGCTCATAAGGCAGAGCGTTGGAGCATATCAAATAATTCGTCCTCTTGGACGGAGTACATTGAGCGCGGTCTATGAGGCCCGTAATGAGAATACACAGCAAACATGTATTCTGACAATGTTTCTGGTTCCCGAAGCGTTGCCAGCGCAAGCACGCCAAAGCTTTCTCACACGTTTTACGCGTGAAAGTGCTGTGCTTATGAAACTGCGCCACCCCTATATTCTTCCTGTGGAGAATGTGGGTGAGTACGTTGGCATGCCCTATCTGGTCAATCCCTCAGTCAAAGGTAGCTCGGTGGCAACTCTGCTTAAGAAAAAGGGTCGCCTCACCCCTGAACAAGTATCGGAGTTGCTGAAACGGATAGCCGATAGTATTGATTACGCGCATAGTAATGGTGTTATGCATGGTACATTGAGTCCCGCCAATATTTTGCTGAATGATACGGTACAGATCGCTGGCTTCGGACTTATGAATATGCTCTCGTTGCGTGGACTCGCGGGTGTTGGAGAGCAGCAAGCAGTGGTACTTCGTAGTATCGCTGGTACAACACTTGGTGCGCCTGGCTACATCGCGCCAGAGGTTCTACAAGGGAAAGCATTTGGCGGGCGCATAGATGTCTATGCTCTTGGAGTCCTCTTGCTGCACCTCTTGCATGGTTCATCGCCTTTTAGTGGAACGAATATTTCCGCGACGACCTTGATGCAAGTTCCACGACTGACGACGCTCTGCCCAGAACTTCCGGCAAGCCTGGATGCCGTTATTCAACAAGCTGTGAACCCTGATCCTCAACAGCGCATTCAGTCGGCAGGGACACTGGCAACGTTATTCGCGCAAGCACTCGACGTTCAACAACCTACCGCACCATTGCCTGTTACGATGAAAAAGGTCATGCCTGATACGCAGATCACGCTACCAAATGCTGTCGATTGGTTTGTCAAAGAGGATACTCCAACAGGGAAGTGGCAGCTTATTCCACCGATTACAGCGCAAACCGCGGCGATACGTGGCACGAATACACAAATAGGAGCGCTTGTACAGAATAAAAGCATGGTATCTGATGATGGTGATATAGAGTCGATTGACCCCTTTGTCTGGTGGTCGAGCATGACCGCATCACAGGTCGCTGAACAAGTTCCAGGTACCTTCACGAAGACAACTCAACGTCTTCCCAGCTCAAAGAAACGAGTCGCGGCACAAAAGCAGGGTCGCAGGCGTGTGATTGCTATGCTTGCAGGTGGAGGTGTTGTAGCCCTTGGTGCGCTTGGCTTTGGTGGTGTGACTCTTGCTCATGTTTTGCAACATCCACAGAGTGCGACGACCGGACAAAAGTCGGTCGCCCCAATCGCTCCAACGTCAGCACCAACCCATGGTACGGGTAACGGGACAAAGGCGAAGCCTACCGCGACGGCTAAACCAAAGCCAACTGTTCAGCCAACGCAAGCTCCACAAACGACGCCTACTGCGGGTACGGTTGTGCAACCAACGCCACCCACTCAACCAACAGTGCAACCGACACAGCCACCCATGCCAACACCACCGCCACAACATACGGGAACTGTAATTGGCTCTACCAGTTTGGGCACGAACTCGTCACAAAACTTCACCAATCCCACGAATGGGAATGGTAGCATCCTGATACATCTTCCTAATGGAAATTTTGTCGCATATAGCAAAGCGTGTACTCATGCGGGTGTACCTGTCTATTATGATGGTGGTTCACAAAAGCTGAAATGTCCCGCGCATGGTGCTGTCTTTGATCCCGTCAATGGAGGCAGTCCCGTATCTGGCCCAAATAATGGTCCACTGCAAAACGTCGCCATCCGTGTAAATGGCGATGGCACAATTACCGCTGGCTAGGTATCACTATTTTTGCTTGATTTACGATGTGATGGCAGGAAGTGGCAAGGTGACATGAAAGGTTGAGCCTTGATCCACCTCACTCTCTACCCATACCCTACCTCCATGTAGTTCGACAATTTCGCGCACAATTGGTAGGCCAAGTCCCGTCCCATGAATATTACGGGTGCGCTCCGAGTCGAACCGATTATAGGGCTGGAAGATTGTTTCAAGTGCTTCGTGTGGAATACCCAGGCCAGAGTCGTGTATCTGAACACAGACAACATCACTCTCACACATGCTACGTACCTTGATCGTTCCACCATCGGGCGAATATTTGATGGCATTGGACAGCAAATTCACCAGGACCTGCGTTATGCGATCTGCATCTCCCTGTATCAATGGAACTGCCTGTAGATCGGATTGAAAGTGGTGCGTGAGTGTGCTGGTCGCCACTCGTAGGATGATTTGAGCTATGAGTGCGTTGAGATCGAGCGGTGTGAGAGTGATGGTCATACGTCCACTCTTCATACGTTCGAGATCAAGTAATTCGGTAATCATACGATCCAGTCGGCGTGCCTCGGTTGTGATATTCGTTGCAAACTCGCGCACTTCGTCTGCACTCAACTGCTCGTACTCCTGGTTGATCAATTCGCTAAAGCCCCGAATGCCGGTTAGCGCGTTCCCAAACTCATGACTAAGTATTGCGAAGAAATGCGTTTGCGCTTTACTCATCGTCAGGAGTTGCTCATTGAGGTCGTGCAGTTCAAGCATGGCATGAGCCAATTCTGTTTGTTTGCGCTCACGTTCAAACGCTAGTGTACTGATGCGTGTCATTGCCCCAACCAGAGAAATTTCTTCGTTGGTATAGAGATGTTCGCCCTCCTCAAAATCCGCAATGAGTATGCCAATCAATTTGCCTTCGCTACAAATAGGAGCAATGAGCGTACGCACATGTTCAAGATGTTTAATACCTGAAGCATTCACTTTCTGCGATGGTTCAAGCAGCACGATCTCGTTAGCTTTGAGTCGTTCAAACACGCTAGCATCTGTGTAGAACGAAGCCAGCGAAACGTGATCTAAGGTGTCGAACAATAACTTTTGGATGTCTGGTGCAAAGCCTGTAATCGCGATAGGTGTTAGCAAATAGGTTTCAGGATCGACTTCAGCGAACCCGACACGTGAGCATCCCAAGACACGGCGCGTCAGTTCGATGATTTTCTCACCCACTACATTCGAGAAATTGGAGACCGACTCTTCGCGTTGTCCTCCATCTTGAGTCATATCAACAATGGATGCCGCCAATTCCATCAAGGCATGTAAGCTCTCATGAGTACGCTTTTCCAGGCGCCGCCGTTCGGTCACGTCATGACTGATCGTGACACCACCTGCTACTTTACCATCTCGATAAATTGGCGCGCCACTAATGCTTGCTTGTCTGGTACTTCCATCAGGGAGATTAAATATGACATCGATCGCGGTGGACCCCTTGAACGTCTTGCCACGTAGAACTTGTGCGGATGGTAAATCTTCTTCGGATAGTATCTGTCCATCCTCGTCGCGGATCGTATAAGAGGCTAAGCGGCGCTGAGATGGCTGTTTCTGATCATAGGCAGGAACAGCATCCAGCATCAGCATCTCACGTGTTGCACGATTGAACATACTCGGCACGCCATCTTCTTGATAGACGACCACTGCGTCGGCCATCGTCTCGAAAATGGCCTCAAACTGACTCCTACGTTCCCGTTCGCGGTTTATAGCGACGCGCAATTCCTCTTCGAGAGTCTTCAGACGTTCGTATTCAGAACGTAGAAGTTGAATATATTCCTCTTCGTTTTTCACACGTTCCAAGTTTGAGCTTCTATTCATAAACTCGCCCCTTTCTCGTTCATCACTATTCCATTGACAGGTCGAGAGTGTCAACGTCACCATGCATGAACGTTAGACCTCTTTTCCTTAGAAGGATGGAGTCACGCTCATTGGAGACACGTGTGTGTTCGTCTGTATGATACGTGAAATCGTAGTGACAAAGGACTCGACATCGATGGGTTTGGAGATATAGCCATCGCAACCCGCTTCACGCGTTTTCTGCTCATCGCCCTTCATCGCATATGCAGTGAGGGCAACAACAGGGATTGTGCTGGTCCGCGGAGTCGCTTTGATTTTGCGTGTCAGTGTCAAGCCATCCATACCGGGTAGCTGGATATCCATTAGAATAAGGGCCGGATTCATTGATTCGAGGAGTGAAAGGGCTTCCATAGCATTGCCCGCAGTTTGCACTTCATAGCCTTTTTTCGTGAGTATGACCCGGATCAGCTTTAAATTTATCAGGTTATCATCGATAACCAGGATAGGATGTTGGGTGTTCATGATATCCTCTTTCTCTTTTTTTTGTGCAGACATGTTCGTTCTTTTGCTTCAGTAAATTCAACTGTACATGAAATATTTTTCAGACCGATGGGCCCCAAGTCTATCGGGCGTTCTTCAAGATGCATCGCTACTAGTCGTCTTGCAAGGGAGGGTCACAAAGAATGTGCAGCCTTTGCCCGGGACGCTCTGCACACCGACGCTGCCTCCCTGCGCTTCAACAATGCGCTTCGTGAGGGCGAGTCCCAGACCTATACCTTGATATTTTTTAGATATACCGTTATCGAGTTGTTGCAGTTCGACAAACAGGAGATGAAGATCCTCTGGCAGAATACCAGGGCCATCATCTTTGACTTCGACACGGAACTTATCTGGCTCTTCAGACGAGATCGTGATGGTCACATGTCCTTCTTCAGGAGTAAACTTGATGGCATTGGAAAGATAGTTATATAGCACTTGCTTGAACTTACTCGCATCGATTTCAATCGGCGGGAGTTGGGTGGAGATACGCGTTTTCATTTGCAGATGCTTGCTCGCTGCCAGAGGGCGCACGATATCGCGAACTTCACCCACAAGCTTTTTCAAATCAACGGGTTCGGGGACAAAGGACATCTTGCCTGCCTCGACTTTCGCGAGGTCCAGGATATTATTAATCAACTGAAGCAGGTGCTTGGAACTAGAGAGGATATCGCCAAGATACTCTTTCTGTTCATACGTAACGGGTCCAATGCATTCTTCGTGGAGGAGATCGCTAAAGCCAATAATGCCGTTGAGGGGAGTACGTAGTTCGTGCGACATATTGGCGAGAAGCTCTCTCCTATGAAGTTTGGCCTCCTGAACGCGTTGATACTGGATCTCGAGTTCCTCGTTTTTGCGTTGAAGTTGTTCTTCCAGTGCCTTCTGCTCGGTGATATCGCGTGCGGTGGCAAAGACGCCACGCAGTTTTCCATCATCTCCCTGAAACGTGGTTGCGTTGTAGGAAACGACGGTCTCTTTCCCTGCAGCAGTCTTGATCGTCAGCTCATAGTTGGTAACGGTCCCATTGATGAGCACTTTGCGGATGCCGTCCTCCGCACGTTGTGGGTTGGTAAAGTAGTTTTTGAAAGGGGTGCCGACCAGTTCCTCGCGGCTTTTGCCGGTCACTGAACACATCTGTTGGTTGACATCGGAGATCACACCCAGGGGATCGGTTGTTACAAGCGCGTCAATGCTGGATTCAATCAGAATGCGTATATAAAATTGAGCAGCCTTGAGATCCTCGGTGAGTTGAAGTTCGTTGGAGATATCCTTTGAAATGAGAAGGTATCCACTTTCTCTGACGTTCTCATCTTTCAATGATATGATGACAACATAAGCTGCAAATACCTCACCATTTTTGCGTACACGATGAAGAATCCCTTCCCATTTTCCTGTTTGCCTTGCTTCTTGGAGAATCTCACGAGGTTTATTAGAGGCGATATCTTCGGGAGTAAAAAGGATGTTAGCGTTTTTGTAGCCCACAATTTCGTCTGACTCATAGCCGTAAATGCGATGCGCTCCTTCATTCCAGAGCAGAATAGTGCTCTCTGCATCCATACCGATGATGGAATAGTGAAGCGAAGTCTCTAATATATTCGTTATAATGTCGATTGCTTCACTTATACCATGTATCAACGGCTTATTAAAAAGCGTGGACGGCATACTCTTCTCCTCCTGATTGGGCAGATATGATTCCTCAGCGGTTGAATGCATCAGGCTATCGCGATAGATGTTAAATATATTCAATGGCGATGGCTTAGGCACTGATTTAGACGTATATTCAGTAATGTATATTTAGTATAGAACCGCTCTATACAGATAGACTCCGATATAGTTTCTCAAGGGTTAGCAATTTGTGCCGTGCCATATTCGTCTGATAAACTAATAGCACCAGAGTTATATACAGCGGAAAGAGGAAGAGCTTGGAGTATTCGCAGGAAGAGCTTATCGAAAATATAAATAATAACCACATAGAGTCGATTTGGAATATTCTTAACATTAAACTTGTGGAGGCGCAAAAAGATCGCGTAGTAGCGACAATGCCAATCGGACCTCAACATCGGCAACAGGTAGGTTATTTACATGGCGGCGTTTCCGTCGTACTCGCCAAATCACTTGCCTCGCTTGGAAGTGTGCTAAATATTGATGCAAACAAACAGATGGCGTTTGGCTTAGAGATCAACGCCAACCACTTGCGCCCAAAACGTGATGGCATGTTAACCGGAGTTGCTACCCCAATCGCACGAGGACGTACCACGCACGTCTGGGATATCAAGATTTCCGATGAGGAAGATAAACTGATTTGTATTTCACGTTGCACCGTCGCCATCGTAGACCGTCCGCCCGACAACGGTAATCCACTTGTGAAGCCCCCATAAAATGATGTACTAGAAGCTGCTAGAAAAAAAGATGGCGCATGGTGCCGGCACCATGCGCCATCTTTTTTCTCTAGCAGCTTCTAACGTTCGATTGGTGCACCAATCAGGCTGCCCCATTCGGTCCAAGAACCGTCGTAGTTGCGTACATCGGGATAGCCCAGCAGGTAGTTCAATGCGAACCACGTGTGGCTGCTACGCTCACCGATACGGCAATAGGTAATAACCTCTTTATCCGGTGTCACACCTTTTCCTTGATAGATGGCACGCAGTTCGTCCGCCGACTTGAAGGTTCCATCGGGACGCACTGCCGTTGCCCACGGCACGTTCGCGGCACCTGGAATATGTCCACCGCGCTGCGCACCTTCTTGTGGCAGGTTGGCGGGTGCGAGTAGTTCGCCGCTATATTCTCCCGGGGAGCGGACATCGACAATAGCAACGTTGCTCTGCCCAACCGCACCAAGCACCTCGTCGCGCAAAATGCGGATTTCCTTGTGTGGTGTTTCGGCTGAATAGCTTGTGTGCTGATAGGAAGTTACCTGCGTCGTGATCTCGCGTTTGTCTGCTAGCCATTTGATGCGTCCACCATCCAGCAAGCGCACATCAGGATGTCCATAATATTTGAAAATCCACAATGCCCATGTCGCGAACCAGTTGTTATTATCTCCATATAAGACGATAGTGGTGTCTTTGCTAACACCTGCGCTACCCAACAAAGCCTCTAAATGCTCTTTGCTGAGTGGCGAACGTACGATCTGGTCCTGCAATTCCTTCTGCCAGTTGAAGCCAACCGCCCCTGGAATGTGACCTTGCTCGTACGCGTTTGTATCGACATCAACCTCAATCAAACGAACCTTTGGGTCTTGCAAATGTGCCTCGACCCAATCGGCATCTACCAATACCTCTGGATGTGTATACCCTTTGTCCTCTGACATATCAACCTCTCCTGAATGACAATGTTCTATTACTATAAGAAAAATATACTACTGTATCAGGTTACAGGACGAATTTTGCCATCATGCACGTCATAGATGAAACCGCTGATATCAATATCTTTGGCAATAAGTGGCGACTCTCTAAGAAACGCAACATCATCACGAACCGACTGTTCCAGGTTCCCAAATGGCAAAAAGTCGATGTTGTCTGCACTCGTGTGCAAGTCTTGCTGTATCTTGGCACGAATATCATCATTACTGAAGGTGAGCATGCCACACTCTGTATGATGAATAACGACGATACTCTTCGTCCCGAGTAACTCCTCAGAAATGACTAGTGAGCGCAACGCATCTGCCGCTCTACCGCCTGCATTACGAATAACGTGCGCATCGCCCTCTTCGAGACCAAGGGCACGTGCCGGGTCGATACGCGCATCCATGCACACAAGCACCGCCACTTTACGAGCGGGTGGTAAGGCTAAATCCCCTTTATGAAATGTCGAGGCGTACTGTTCATTCGCCTGTACAAACTCTTGCGCAATTGACATGTATCTGGCTCCTTCTTGCTTGACCGCAAACATGAACAAATGCTTGTCCACATAAGTCGTTTCCTCAATAGCTATAACAAACAGCATGTAAAAGATAATTCCCTTACGTTATGTAACAAAGCAACCTTTAATTAGCATGAACCGTCTAATTCAACAATACCATATTCACTATATGCATTCAAGTTATTCAATTCATTCTTTTAAGTTATATATTGATGTAGCCTGTAGGGGTCTGTAGTAAGGTGATATAGTTAGGAGAAGAATTTTATCTTTGCTTGCAATCATCCCTTGTGAGCGTTGTTTAGAAAGAGAGTCTGAAGACATGTCTTCTCGTACATGGCAGTTTCGCATAGCAGGCTATACACCGCTCCTCTTATGCATGAGTATATTTATGGCCCTACTTGCAGCGTGCGGCGGAAGTTCGCCCGCGCCCGCAAATGGTGGGACAACGCTTGCGCCTAAGCAGGTGCTGACCTTTCCGAACGTGGGCATTAGCGATATTGGAGTCCTCGATCCCTCTGGTGGACCTGATGGGAACTCCGCGCTTGCAGTTGGTATGATCTATTCCGGTCTGGTTCGCTCCGATAAAAATTTAAATGTGATACCAGATCAAGCAACATGGCGTATCTCGGACGATAAGAAAACCTACACATTCACCATCAAGCCAAATATTACCTTCTCGGATGGTACACCCGTAACGGCGCAGGCATACATTTATACATGGACGCGGGCACTCTTACCAGAAGTTACATCGCCAATTGCCTCATTTTTTGAAGCTCCTATTGTCGGCTCTGATGCAGTCGCCAACGGCAAGTCTAAGACCCTTAGCGGTGTCAAAGCAATTGACGACCATACCTTGCAAGTGACTTTGACCCAGCCCACTCCATACTTCCTTGAAGCACTTACCTCCTCCGTTTTCTTTGCGCTCAATCAGAAGCTGATTTCTCAGTATGGACAGAAAAATTGGGTTCAACACGCCGAGGGTGCGGGTATCGGAACTGGTCCATTTATGATCAAGTCATGGAGTCACAACGCTCAAATGGTACTTGTACCCAATCCGCACTATTATGGGAACAAGACGAAGTTGACGGAAGTTGATATGATCTTTGTCAAGGAAAACGATACCGCCTTCAAAGCATTCCGTGCTGGCCAATATGCCTTTGTATGGAATTTGACGCCTGAAGATCAAGTGCAGGCAAAGAGTCTGCAAGGCTTCAATCGTACATCGCTGTTGCAGACCGACCTGATGTTTTTTGATAATGCGCGTCCACCTTTTAACAATGTTGCTGTTCGACAAGCGTTCGCCTATGCGATAGATAAGCAGACATTGGTGCATGCGGTCCTGAAGGATTCGGTAACGGCAGCACAAACCATCATTCCTCCAGGTATGCCAGGCTATCAGCCCAGTTTCGCGGGACTAGCCTTCAATGCCGCGAAAGCAAAATCGCTGTTTCAATCGGTTTATCCAGATGCAAGCAAGGCACCCTCGTTTACGTTTACGTATCCTAGCGCACAGGTAACACCGAACGAAGCAGCAGTGTTACAGCAAATGTGGCAAACCGCGCTAGGCGTGCAGGTCAAATTGCGTAGCGTGGAGTTGACTGCGTACAATACCGAGACATCAGGCAATCGAGCCAATCACACGATCCAGTTTGGTTTTACCCAGTGGGGTGCGGATTTCCCCGATCCCTATGATTGGCTGGCCTTGAATTTAACCTCAAGTGCCTCGAACAACAGTGGGAGTTGGAACAATCCAACCTTCGATCAAACTATTACAAAGGCCGAGACCTTGACGGGCAGTGAGCGCATCGCGCAATATAATCAAGCTGAACAAATAGCCATTACCAATGTAGGCTGGTTGCCCCTTGACCATCAAGCGGTCGCGGCAGTCATTCCATCATGGGTGCATGGTGTCTCGCTCAATGCGAACGGTCTGTACTTCGATGATTGGTCAGGTGTCTACCTCTTGCAACATTAGCTAACCCTGTACGGGTCTGATTTTATCACACCCTTTCGCCTATAGACCATGTTGGAGGAACGTTGAAACGTTTCAGGTATCCTCTACCATTCGTATATGCTAACAGGGTGTGATAAAATCAGACCCGTACAGGGGTTCTAAGAGACTGTTCAAAATCTATCCCCTGACGTATAGTTTTCTCCTGGTAAGGAGAAAACAAACATGGCACGGAAAACCTACCCCAGCGATATAACCAGAGAACAATTTGAAGCTATCCGACCATTACTCGAAGCAGCCCGCAAGCAAACCAGGCCGCGAACACTTGATCTCTACGACGTGTTCTGTGGTGTCCTCTATGTACTGAAGAGTGGTTGCCAGTGGCGAATGCTGCCCAGTGACTTTCCGAAATGGCGCTCGGTACATGCCTACTTCCAGATATGGAGCGAGGCAAAGGACGATCGGCCAAGCACGCTTGAACAAGTCTTAAAAAAATTAGTTGGCGAGGCCCGACAAAACAATGGTCGGACCGAGGCCACGAGTTTTCTCATTATTGACGCTCAGTCCGTAAAGAACACAGATACAGCCAAAGAGAAAGGCTACGACGCCGGCAAGAAAGTATCCGGCATTAAACGGCACATTGCCGTGGATACGAATGGGCTGCCGCATGCCATACATGTGACAACAGCCAACGTGACTGACCGGTCCGGGGCGATTGCCATGGCTGAAGCGCACAAGCATACATTGACCACTGTTACCAACCTCCTAGTGGATGGCGGTTACGCGGGTGAGAAGTTTGCAAATGAGATTGAGCATATCCTGGGAGCAACAGTTGAAGTAGTGAAACGCAACGAGCTCCACGCATTCAAGGTATTGCCGAAGCGTTGGGTGGTCGAGCGAGACTTTGGTTGGCTGGAAAAGTGCCGGAGGCTTTGGAAGAATTGTGAACGTCGACTCCATACCAGCCTTCAGATGGTGGTACTGGCCTTTGTAGCCTTATTGCTGAGGAGATTTTAAGCTACTTTACGACCTTTACAATGGGTCAGATGGACAGTCAGCAGTCAAATACATGCCAGCATACGTCATTGCGTAGTCGCTGGTCGTCAAGCACGAGTTCACGGATTTCCCTTGGCAGCTGTTCGCGCTGCCAGTGGCACTCTTGGCGACCAGCTGGCTCGCGCTTGCCTTCAGAGGCCGCTGCTCGTGCTGCCTTGATCGCATAGGCCGCAGCGCCAAGCTCATGTGCAGCGACATGCGCTACTACTCCAGCCTGACCAGCGGCGTATGCTGCATACCGTGCCGCCCCGCTCAGTTCTCTTGCAGCCCCCATTGCGTGACCGCCCAATGCGCGAGTCTGCATCATCGGTAGTTCACCGCGTACCCATGCCCTGGCCGCAGCAATTGCTTGACGCGGCCGATTGTCCTCGGGTTGCACTTCCTCAAAGAAGTGCAGTACGTGCTCTGCACAGGTGGCCGCCCAGAGCGCGAGTAGATGGTGGTTGGCGTCGCTGAGAGTGCCGCCACGTCGGTAGGTAATAAATCTAGGATCACGAGGATACTTGAAAATCATGGTATTAGTTTATCATACCGCCACTTGTTTTGCACAATTGTTAGAGATTTTGAACAGGCTCTAATGTTTTATTCCTCGAATGTAGCGTACCGTTACTGTGCCGACCAGACAATAGACGATTGCCATACCGAAGAGCAATTGAAAACCTAGAATGGGATGGCCGGTTTGAGTAAAATGATCAAGTAGAGGACCACCAATGACCGGCGCAATGACTTGTGGCAACGACTGCGAAATATTCCACACGCCCATATCTCGTGCATAGTTTTTGTGTGATGGGAGTACATCGGCGACTAAGGCCCAATCGACACTGATATACGCCCCATAACCAAGACCAAAGATAGCTCCCGCCGCCAGGATAATAGGGAGCGAGTGTGTGACGATAAAGATGAGGCCGACCGTGGCCATAAAGCCTCCCGAAAAATAGACCATACGTTTGCGGCCAAAACGGTCCGAGAGCCAGCCTGCCGCAAGTGCGCTAGCTAGACTTGAAACCGATAAAATAATGATGAAGTTTGTTGTTTGCGTCTCTGGATGTGGCACTCGTACCGCGTCACGCATGTAAAACTGTAAAAAGTCTTGCACAGTGTAAATGCCGAGCGTCATGACGAGTCTTGTCAACAGAACCCAGGCAAAATCAGGATTACGGCGCGGATTGAAGTCGAAGATGCGCAAAATACCAATCGTGGCAATAACCTCTAAAACGACTTGCTGCACATCGTTGTTCATTTGAAGATTGCCAATATGCAACATGTTCCATACCGTCATCAAGCCCCAAAAACTCCCTATGGCAAGGAGCGTCCCAAAGATTGTGAAGAGCATCTTGCGGGTCAACCACGAGTACCATACCGGAACTATCAGAGGTGGACGCAGCAATGCGAGACGTTCTTGTTCGTCGAGGCCACTAGATGTGCTGTCACGTTCTCGTACCGACACAATCGTAATCATCATCATCACCATCATCACCGCGATAATGATGCCATAGGTTAGCCACAAACTTTGCTGATAGGCTGATGCTGGCTTAGAGGCATCTATAAAAGTACCCGCGATAATCACGCCACTAATCGAACCAACCGTCGCAAGCAGTCCCATTACACCGGATGCCAAACCACGTTGTTCTCTTGGCACTATATCTGGTAACAGGGCATGAAAGGGGGCGGTAGCTGCATTATTGGAAAACTGTATCACGGCATAGGCCACGGCAAGTGAGACAATATCGCGTGCCAATGCCATCCAGACAAGTGCTCCAACATTGACCAGTGTTCCAAGCAAGATATAGGGACGCCGACGTCCAAAGCGTGCGAAACGTCCACGCGTCTCATCGCTCAGCATCCCGAAGAGCGGATTCGCGAAAAGCGAAATAAACGCCCCAGGGACAAGAATAAACGCAAGAGCCTCACCCTGTTGCAGTGTACCAACGAGTTTAAAGACCTGACTGGGAAGAATAATAATTCCAAGTGCGGACCAGTGAAAATTAAGCGCGAACCAGAAAATGCTAATGGCGAAAATCTGTAACCAGCGCAACTTAGGGAGAAGGATCACTGGCTTATCCGCTACCAGCAATTCTTCCTTCTGTGGTTCTCCCTGTTTTATAACAGCCATGTTATGCTGTTCCTTTCAAGAAACATTATGGGCATGATAGGGAGAATACAGCATATTTATGTATTATGCCAGTGTCATTTGCACCATATACCCTTTTGTCTTATTGAAAACGACGGCCCCATAGAGATAAGTAAGTCGTAGGGACCAGATTTATCGCGTCCGTGTTCGATTTATCGACTATGACTTAAATAAAATGGTACAAAACAAGGTTCTCGCGCAATGAATTGCGCCGCGGACGCGATAAATCTGGTCCCTACGACAATCCATTAAGAGACCGGATTCAACTCTAGCTGCTTGCTATCCACAGGCTGCTGCAATTTATTTTTGTTCTTGCGCCAGGGCCAGCCAACCTGTACGCAAAGATAGCACAGCACGGAGAAGAAAAACGAGATAACGGTGATATGTAGTAGAGTGGCAAGCAGTTGACCACCAGTGAAAACGTTGATCATACCGCTTATAGCCTGTAAAGTAATCAAGCTGAACGCCCACCACGCACCACGAACAAGATCACGGCGTTCGCTATAGTTGCGCACAACAACTATTAACATCGCGAGTATCAGTACCCATAATGACGAAGCCGCGAAACGATGAAGTACCTGTATACCAGCTAAAGAGGTCAAATTGGGGAAATAGGTAGAGCCGCAGCCTACGATTTGCTGACCACAGGCCGCGACCGCGCCTGCATGTTCGACTAACGCCCCCGTATATACAACGATATATGTCATGGCGGCTAAACCCCACAGCGCGTATTGTAAACCTTTTCTATTAAGGCGTGTCTCTGTATAACGTTGTTGTTTTTGGGCATGGAGTTGATAGAGACGGATGGTGAGCAGGACAACACTGGCAAGCGCAATTAAGGAGAGGCCGAAGTGGACAGATAGCAACCATAGTTTGACGTAGGTTCCCTCGTATACTACGGTGAGAGCACCTAACGCGCCCTGCAAGATAACAAAGAACAGGCTCATAAAGCCAAACAGCTTGGCACGGAAATCTTTTCTATACAAGAACCAGGTGCCAGCGGTTAAGGCGACCACCAGGAGACCATCCACGCTTGACGTGACGCGGTGACTGTACTCGATCAAGCCCGCCATGGTGATGGTACCAGGAATGATTTGCCCATGACAAAACGGCCAGGAGTTGCCGCATCCCTGTCCTGAACCCGTGTTTGTCACAATCGATCCCATGACCAGGATGATATACGAGCTAATCGAGGTGATGATCGCAAGTATTCTCAAAAGACGATGACTATTCATAACATTGCTTCTCCAAGCATAAGCTCACACAAATATACTTCTTTCCTATTGATGATAACGGAACTTCCGCAAGATGTCAAAAAGTTGATGAATACCAGGCAAAACCAGGAAACGCTCTCGGAGCGTTTCCTGGTTTTGCCTGGTATTCATCAACTTGTAAGCCTTTTCATCTCCTGTTATCATATTAGCGAGGAGATATCGGAAAGGCTGTGACGTATGAACAATGCGAATTTGGGACTGAACTTTTGGCTGACCGCCTGGAACTGGCAGCCATCAATTATTCTTGGTACGATTGCCATCATCTGCTTATATTTGTATGGTGTTGGTCCTCTACGCGTAAAATATCATCTTGCCGACAGCGTGAAGACAAGTCAAGTTGTCGCGTTTTTGCTTGGCGTCAATGTCATTTTCTGGACGCTCTTCACACCCTTGGATAAGCTGGCAGACGATTATCTTTTTAGTGCGCACATGGTACTACACCTACTTTTATCTTTCGCTGGAGCACCATTAATGGTACTCGGTATCCCTGGTTGGTTGGTTGCTCCGCTTCTGCGTAACCGTGTTATGCTGAAAATAGGCCAGTTTTTTACCATGCCTATACTCACCGCTGTCCTGTTCAACGCGAATCTCTGGTTCTGGCATGCACCTCCTATATATAACGCGATGGTTGTTAATTTGCCATTGCATATCGTATCGCACCTACTCTTCATTACAACGGCTGTACTGTTCTGGTGGCCTATTCTAAGTCCGATGCAAGAAGTCTTGCCTCCCCTGTCTATTGGCAAAAAGATGGCGTATCTCTTCTTTAGCGATATGCCCATGGTCCTGCTTGGGGCAGGCTTGACCTTTGTACCACCTCTCTACATTCGTTATATACATGCGCCGCGCATCTGGGGTCTTTCACCTGAAACCGATCAGCAACTCGCCGGTCTCCTGATGTGGATTCCAGGTAGCATCTTCTTCATTGTCATTGTCAGCATCCTTTTCCTGCAATGGATGCAAGCCCAGGATGCTCAACAGCGTGCCGAAGATGCCGCCCTCTGACGACGAAGAAGAGATCGAGATCGAACATGTAAGACAGTGTAGGGACCGATTTATCGCGTCCACGAGGTAGGGCGTGGGAGGGGCAACGTGTCGGCATACACACACGACTATGTTACAATATGCTTAACAACAGTAGGCTGGAAGGAGCGTCATAGCTATGCATCTTAATGATTTGTTACAAGAAAAACGTGAAGATATTCTACGGCTAGCAAGTGTGTACGGTGCGTATAATGTGCGCGTCTTTGGTTCTGTTGCACGTGGTGAAGCCGATGAATAAGAGCGATATTGATTTCCTCGTGACATTAGAGAATGGTCGTAGCCTTTTAGATTTAGTAGGGCTATGGATGGATTTAGAAGAGCTTTTGCATAGAAAAGTTGATGTTATATCAGAAGGTGGCTTGAAAGAAGGATTTGGAGAGCATGTGTTAAAAGATGCGAGTTGCACTATGAGAAATGTCAATAAGACGGTTACTTATCTCTATAGCTTCTCTTTCATTCAGGTTTTTGTAAGGTCGAACCTCGAAACTGCAAGCCCCCTGTTAGGCTCTCTTGGTAGATTACCCTATAGCTAGTATTATGGAAAAATATCGCATTTCGTATGCTATTTTCTTTCTACGTTTTCTTTGATCATCGTCAAAACACGTACTTACTGTACTCGTTAGGAGATCAGATGTGAGGAAGTCTCTATTTCGCAATCCAAGACCCTGGATGATGCTATTCACGGGTATCTTGTTCGCGTTTTTCCTGGTCGCATGTGGTGAAGATTCTCCTGCCCAATACGGTCCACACACTGTCCTGAACACAGCAGGACCTGTAGCGGACAGTGAGAGGTTCCTGTTCTACATCATCTTAGGTATCGCGACCACGATTTTCGTAATTGTCGAAGCTCTACTTATCTTCTCAATTATTCGCTTCCGCAGTAAACCCAACATGCCAAACCCACGCCAAAATCACGGCAACCTGCGTATCGAGGTGTTATGGACTGTTATTCCAGCCCTTATCCTGTTTGTCATCCTGGGTGTTACAATCAATGGCTTGTTCCAGGTCTCAACGGTACCCCCCGACAAGAACGCAATCACTGTTGAAGCCGTTGGACACCAGTGGTGGTGGGAATTCTACTATCCACAGTACAATATTACTACGGCAGACTCATTACATGCCCCTGTTGGCACTGTTGTGAACGTAGAGTTGTACTCGAATAACGTCATTCATAGCTTCTGGATTCCAGCCTTGACTGGCAAAACCGACGATATTCCAGGCCACAACAACACGAAGTGGTTTAAAGCAGACAAAACAGGCGTCTACTTTGGTGAATGTGCCGAGTTCTGTGGCGCACAACATGCGCACATGGCCTTTAATGCGGTCATAGACAACAAAGACGATTTCAGTACATGGGTTACAACGCAACAACAAGCGGCGGTTGCCCCTGCACAGGGCAGTCTAGCAGCACAGGGTGCAAAGATTTTCAATGGTGTTTGTACAACCTGTCACGGTATCGTCGGTCATGGTGTCCCGGGTAGTGATAATAAATATATCAGTGGTTACCAGGACCCGAGAGTTGCCTGTAACGATCCTACGAAAGCATGTCTCGTTGGACCAAACCTGACACACTTCGCGCATCGTAATCTTATCGCGGGTGGTATATTGATCCATAATCGAGATCAATGTCTGGACCCCAATCATTTAGAAAACTGTAATTTAGCGAAATGGTTGGCGAACCCGCAAGGCATTAAACCCGGTAACGATATGAATGTAGTCGTGACGAAAGATCAGATTGCACCATTAGTAGCATATCTGGAGTCGCTTAACTAAGTGCCCCATCCGCCCCATTTGGGGCGGACTAGACCTCGGAGGATTTGCCAATGGCAACCCAGACTATTATTGAGAGTCCATCGAGAGTAGTTCGCCGAAAGAGTTTCAGCGAAACGTACATTGGCGAGTGGATTACATCGACCGACCATAAACAACTCGGTATCATGTATCTCGTCACAGGCTTTTTCTTCTTCCTGGTGGGCGGCATGGAAGCTCTTCTGATCCGCACCCAGTTGGCGGTACCGAATGGACACGTGTTGACTCCTGAAGAGTATAACCAGGTGTTCACGATGCATGGTACCACCATGATTTTCTTGTTTGTTATTCCTGTGCTTGCAGGTTTCGGTAACTATATCGTGCCTCTCATGATCGGTGCCCGCGATATGGCCTTTCCACGCATGAACGCGTTTGGCTATTGGGTGCTCTTCTTCGGCGGTATTTTCTTGCAGTCGAGCTTCCTGTTCAATTCGGCACCAAATGGCGGCTGGTTCATGTATGCCCCTTTGAGTGAACTGCAATCTGGTTGTGGTGGTCTACATGCCGTTGCCTGTACACCAGGTGCGAACTCTGACTTCTGGCTGCTTGGCACCTTGATGCTGGGTATCTCGTCAATCGCAGGGTCGGTAAACTTCGTTGTTACCATCCTCAAGTTACGTGCCCCGGGTATGAGCATTAACCGTATGCCGCTCTTCACCTGGATGATCCTGGTGCAGGCATTCCTGTTGCTCTTCGCCTTGCCAAGTTTGACCGCTGCCAGCGTCTTGCTCTTGCTTGACCGTCATGCTGGTACACATTTCTATGTCGCACAGGCGGGTGGCGATCCACTCTTGTGGCAGCACCTTTTCTGGTCCTTTGGACATCCAGAGGTGTACATTCTTATTCTGCCAGCCTTCGGTATCATCTCCGAAGTGTTGCCGGTCTTCTCACGTAAACCAATCTTCGGCTACACATTTATCGCATGGTCTGGTGTGGCTATTGGCTTCCTGAGCTTTACAGTGTGGGCGCACCACATGTTCGCGGTTGGTTTGCCACCTATCGCACAGGCATTCTTTGCTTCCAGCACAACCTTGATTGCTATTCCAACCGCTGTAAAAATCTTTAACTGGATTGGAACGATCTGGGGTGGTAAGCTTGTGCTCAGAGCACCAATGTACTTCGCGCTTGGCTTCATCGCTATGTTCTTGATTGGTGGTCTGAATGGTGTAGCACTTGCCGTTGTTCCCTTTGACTACCAGATGACCGATAGCTACTTTGTGGTGTCACATATCCACTATGTGCTCTTTGGTGGTACCGCGCTTGGAGTGTTCGCTGGTATCTACTACTGGTTCCCCAAGATGACGAGCAAATTCATGAACGAAGGTCTGGCACAATGGCACTTCTGGCTCACAATTGTGGGTCTCAATTTGACCTTCTTCCCAATGCACATTCTCGGTCTGCTGGGCATGCCACGTCGCTACTACACCTACGCTGGTACGCTCGGCTGGAATGAACTGAACCTGCTGGCAACTGTCGGTGCGTTCATCATTGCAGTGGCGGTACTTGTGTTCATGTACAATGTTATTGTAAGCTTGAAAAATGGGAAGCCAGCCGGAAGTGATCCGTGGGATGCCTTCACACTTGAATGGGATACCACGTCACCACCAAAGAAATATAATTTCCTTGAAATTCCCGTTGTGCGCAGTCGCCGACCCTTCTATGATAAGAAGAACCCGGAGATCGCTGACTGGCGAACGGTCACGCACTAAATATTGTATGAACTGATGATGCTGTTTGACAATTTGATACGGATACGTCGCTTGTAAGGACCGATTTATCACGTCCTTGTGAGCAATCGAGCGGCCAATAGGACGTGATAAATCGGTCCCTACAGGCAGGCATATCCCTTGTAATTTATTAAACAACATCATCGGTCAATACGGAATGTCATAACAGAAATAAGAGGTCTATGGTGTCCCAGGAGCAAAAAGATAGAGTCCAACAGCAAGAGGTGAGAACAGACGAACAAGAGCCTGTGCAAGTAAAGGATGAGGTAGCGCAAGACGCCGCCTCCTCTGAGGTCAGCACGAAAGAAGGCGAAGTCTATATTGACGTTCCTACTTCTTCTGGGAAGAAGCGCAAAAAAAGAAAATTTCGCGAACGGCTTGTCTATGAGTCTGAAATCAGTCCAAAGCCAAGCATCTGGCCTCTCGCGCTTGCCTTTTCCGTGGCTTTATTGCTCTTTGGGTTAATCTACAACGTGTACTTCTTAGTTATCGGTGCGATTCTCGTTCTTGTGTGTATTATGGGTTGGGTTTTAGAACGTCAAAAGGCTTAATACGTGGCATAATGTTGATGCCATGTATCGTCAAGATAGGGAGTTTGTTATGAGTACCGCTCACGGCGAACAAGTAAGAATACTTGAGGAACACGTTGGTGAGGTGGGTCGAGGCATCAATTGGTGGGGCATGATGTTCTTCATCTCCTCCGAAGCCTTGATCTTCGCCAATTTGATTGCTGCGTATCTTTACCTGGAAATTCGCAATACCAGTCAGAAAAACTTCTGGGTACTACCCAGTGGCGAACATCTTGGTTGGCAGTATCCGCTTTTCAATACTGCAATCCTGCTCCTTAGTAGCATACCAGCTATCTGGGCACGCTCAAGTATTGCAAAAGGCAATAAGCGCAACCTTGTGATTGGTTTGTCCGCCACCATCATCATGGGTCTCATTTTCCTGGGTGGACAGGTCTATGAATACATTGGCCTCTTCGGTGAAAAGTTTAGCCTTGGTTATAGCACCTTCGGCTCAGCTTTCTTCACCCTGACAGGTTTCCACGGCCTCCACGTCACTATCGGCGTGCTTTTCTTAACTGTCTGCCTCATTCGCGCTATCCGCGGCGATTTCACAGACAATAAGCACTTTGCGGTAGAAGCGGGCGAGATGTACTGGCACTTTGTCGATCTTGTGTGGGTCGTCGTGTTCAGCACCGTCTACCTGCTACCCCTGCTGCACGGCTAATTAGAAAATTCGGTAGGGACCGATTTATCACGTCCTTGTTGGCCTTTCAATTCCTAACAAGGACGTGATAAATCGGTCCCTACAGGATTATTCTGTTTTCCTCTTACCCACCTTTTTGCTTTCGAGCCTCTTAAAGTACATAGTATTTGGAATGAGTCCTGCTGAGAATTTGTTTTCATATTTTCATATATGATACAATTTCTAGCAACACAGCAATAAATGACAACAAGCAATGAGTCGAAAGGACTGTAGAGGGATGAAAGAGGTAACGCGCAGAAGCGGTTCTGTGGTTGCAGTTCACCGTGAAGGTTCGCGTCGTCAGAGAAGACGAGTTGTAACTCGCTGTTCCATCTGTAATGGAAGGGTTTGGCTCCATCCCTTACGTGTCGTTGAGCCGGAAGGCGTACCGGAGCCACGTCTCACATGGACGCTCTGTAACCCCTGTTACCGTGCCTTACTCGAAGAGATGCGTGTCTCTCCTGTCCGCTCTCCACTACGTTTGCGTGTTGCCATTGGTATCGTCGCATCCGAGCGCTGGCCTCAAGCTTATACAACACGTGTACGTATGTACCTTGCGGACCGCAGATTAATGGTATTTATCGCTGTTGGTCTCATTATAACGATGCTTGTCCACCTTGCAATTCTCGTCGCCATAGCTCCTCTGCATTAATCGACAGCAGAGAGCACCAAGGCCAAAAACTCACCCAAAAGTATGAGTTTTTGGCCTTGGTACTCTCTGCTATTATCAAACCTTGACCCCTGCGTTAGAATATGAAAGAGCAAATTTATATTCAAAGAAGAGATGGGATGGGCTATTTTTAATGCAATCAGGTGATGGGGAAGGGCATGCGAATATCATAACCAACACACCCCACAATAGCGTGCCAGCAGGTTTCACACAGGAATACCATGTGCTTGCGGAGGTGGCTGCCAATATGAGCAGTGGCTTACTTCTGCTCACACAACAGGAAAGTATCAGCTATTCCAATAATAGTGCCTTACGGTTACTAAATATTGGGAAAAGTGCTCTGCTAACATCACAAAACTTTAATGTGCGTAAACACCTGCTCTCTATTGCCTCCGATCCCGCACTTGCTCAAGGTGAGATTGACCGCGTCTGGAATCATCCAGATCAAGAATATTCAACCGACATAGCTGCCCTCTCAGATGCTGCCGTACTTTGGCTCCGTGTACACAGTTTTCCAGTGCGTGATGATCTTGGTCGTTTGCTTGGACGCGGTATACTTTTCGATGATGTCACGCTTGAACATTCGATAAGCGAGGGACGTAGCGAAACGCTTGCTCTTGCCGCCCACGAACTTAAGACCCCGCTCGCGATTATCAAAGGCTGTGCCACAACTCTTCTAGGCAGTTCCGCTCGCTGGGACCCTGCTATGCAGCGCGAGATGCTACAAATGATTGATACACAATCGGATCGCCTGTATGACGTACTTAACACACTGTTGGATGTCTGGCGACTCGATGCAGGCACACAAAACTTGCATTTCGCGCAGGTACATCTACCAGAATTATTGCGTCAACTCGTGGAACGCTGGCAAAAACGTGTTGTAGATCATCGCTTCCAACTGGTTATCGCGCAGGGCGTTCCTCCTATTGTGTGTGATGCCCCGCGTATAGAACAAGCATTACATCATCTTCTGAATAATGCTGTAACCTACTCTGCCGTTGGTTCTTTAATAACTACGACCGTCGAAATAAATGACCTGGAAGTACGCATAGGTATTAAAGATGAGGGTATCGGGCTTGCGTCAGAACATCTTGATCGTATTTTTGATCGCTTCTATCGTGTACCGCATAACGAAGAGAAGCCGGGAGGAAGTGGGCTTGGGCTGGCGGCCGCTCGGGCTACCATTGAAGCACATGGTGGCAAAATTTGGGCTGACTCGCTGGGTATTGGACAGGGTACGACATTTTACTTCACCTTGCCATTAGCTCCCCATATGCCGACGACGGTACAAGCGCAGCCTGCCCTCCAAAACATTTCGTCTCTACAAAACGTTGCCTCTACATCACAAACACTTCGTTCGCCATCATTCAAGCAAGACAAGCGTACCCGTGTCCTCCTCGCGGAGAGCGATGCGCGTATGACGCGCTATCTACGCAACAACCTTGAAGAACAGCAATATCGTGTACAGACAGTGAGTCACGGTGTACAATTCCTGCGTCAACTTGATCTCGAGGAGCCAGATGTGATTTTGCTTTCCACGCATCTCTCGGATATGAGTGGGGTCGAACTGCTGCAACGACTGCGCGAGTTTTCTCAACGGCCAGTGATTATGTTATGTGAGAATTGCGATGAGGACGAGCGTGTGCAACTCTTCGATCTTGGTAGTGACGATCTCGTGATAAAACCATTCGGTATGAAAGAATTGCTCGCAAGAGTTCGTGCCTTGCTCCGTCGTCAATCATCCCTGCCAGAGCAAGCACAGGCGCAAGCCATCTTTACGACTGGGGATCTCGTCATCGACTATGCCCAGCATATTGTTACCGTACAAGGGCGCGTTGCGCAACTTAGTCGCACCGAGTACAAATTGTTGAGCACGTTGGCGCAAAATGTTGGCATTGTTGTCACACACGAATTATTACTAGAAAAGGTATGGGGACCCGAATATAACCGCGACATCGACTTCATCTGGGTTTATATCAGTCGCTTGCGCCGCAAAATCGAAGTGGATTCGCGCCATCCCAGGTACATCCTCACCATCCCCGATGTTGGATATAAGTTAGCAAAACTGTAAAAATACCCTAGTGTGTTTACCTTATGTCCTATTCAGGTGGTTGTAAGGAATTGCATTCTTTCGTTAAACACTCCGTAATGTCTATCTTCTATGCTTCCATTAAGCGAGAAAAGAAACCTATTAGTACACGGAGATGTTCATGTCGCAAGGGAAGAAGCCTACTGTGCTTCTCATAGAAGCTGATGCATCACTACGCCGCCTGATCGCGCTTGGCTTACAACATAGTAATATTGATGTTGTAGAAGCACATTCCCTTCCTCACACGCATTCTATAGAGTCAATTGACTTACTCATAGTTGATGTGGATAGTGGCATACATAGTGATTGGTCTCTGCTTAAAAACACCCAAAATTCTCCCACGTATGCGACTATTCCCACTATTGTACTGGCATGGGAACAATTCCCAGTGCTCTATACCTCTTCTGTCGTGACACAATCGCAGGTTATGTGCCTTACAAAACCATTCGATGGACGCATCATGCAGGAGAGTGTCAAGCAACTACTTGCGGTACGCGCGGCGAAAGAAGCTGCGGTGCTTGCTCAAGCAGAGGCAGTGCTCCTGGCAACCTACAAGACGCAGACACCACCAAGTATCTGGCCAATCATCACAGCTATCGGCCTGCTGATTGCCTTCATGGGTATGCTTCTACAGCTTGCCGTCACAGTTCTAGGTATCCTTATTGTGATTGTCGCACTCCTGTGGTGGACACTAGGCACGAAGCCAGCGCAAAGAACTGTCATATTAGGGTAACACACTACAAAAAAGAGAGGCGCGTGAACGATGTTCACGCGACTCTCTTTTTTGTATTTTTTTATGCTTGAGTCACCAAATAGCCTTGGTTGTTCGTGTATTTTTGTGTCTACGAAGAATGTGTAACCACCATCGTCAAACAGAGAGGTTTTTACAATGCAAAATAATACAAATTTACAAGGTCTCCGTGTCGCTATTCTTGTTTCAGATGATTTTGAGCAAGCTGAACTGGTCGAGCCAAAAAAGGCTCTTGAGCAAGCGGGTGCCAAAACTTCAATTGTTTCTCCTACATCAGGTCAGATTACTGGTGTAAACCACGATGAGAAGGCTGACAAATTTGATGTAGATATGACGCTTGATGCCGCAAATCCTAACGACTTCGACGCTGTTCTGCTACCTGGAGGCGCGTTAAATGCAGATTTCATGCGCATGAACCCTAAAGCGCAAAGCTTCATCACCGCGATTGATAGCAACAATAAGCCGATTGCCGTGATTTGTCACGCCCCATGGCTCTTAATTTCAGCCGGGCGTGTCAAGGGTCGAACGTTGACCAGCTTCCAGACTATCCAAGACGATATTCGTAACGCAGGCGGCAACTGGGTTGACCAGGAAATGGTACGTGACCGCAACTGGGTAAGTAGCCGTAGTCCGAAGGACCTGGGTGCATTTAATCCCGCTATGGTCTCGTTATTCGCGGAGTATAAAAACAAACAGTAGTCTCTGGGTCTTCATCCATTGAGGGGATTTTGACGAAGATGCCGGGAGACCGCAAGGGTCTCCCCTACATCTTTGCGGACGATCTACATGTAGAGGAGACCCTTGCGGTCTCCTTGCCCTTAAAGGATGGCGACTAAAAAAGAAGGGTAGTATTATGAAGGCTGTTGTCTATCATGGGTTGGGCGATATCCGGCTCGACAATGTGAGCGATCCAAAAATCAAAGACCCCCAGGACGCGATTGTACGTCTCACGGCCAGCGCGATTTGTGGTACCGACCTGCATATGGTTCGAGGTACCTTCCCTGGCATGAAGTCCGGCACCATCCTGGGTCACGAGGGCATAGGTGTCATTGAAGAGATTGGACGCGATGTACGCAATCTCAAGGTGGGTGAGCGAGTTATTATCCCTTCCACTATCGCGTGTGGCTACTGTGCGTATTGTCGCCAGGGCTATTATGCGCAATGCGATGTTGCTAACCCTAATGGGCCATCGGCGGGTACTGCGTTCTTTGGTGGACCTGTTGCGGCGGGTGGCTTTGATGGTTTACAGGCTGAATATGCACGTGTCCCATTTGGGAATGTTGGACTGGTAAAAATTCCAGATCATGTGACCGACGATCAAGCCATTCTGCTTTCCGACATTTTCCCAACCGCGTACTTTGGTGCTGCGCTTGCCGAGATTGAAGAGGGCGATACCGTCGCGGTCTTTGGCTGCGGTCCCGTCGGACAGTTCGTGATTGCCAGTGCCAAACTCATGGGTGCCGAACGCGTCTTCGCGGTTGACAACATTTCAGGGCGTTTAGAGATGGCGAGCAAGCAGGGTGCGGAACCAATCAACTTCGATGAGGTTGATCCTGTCGCCAAAATTGAGGAACTGACACAGGGTAAAGGGGCGAGACGTGTCATTGACGCTGTCGGAGTCGATGCCAACCGTCCACATTCTGGTCCAGCATCAGAAAAAGCAGACCAGATGGAGGCACAATTCGAGCAACAGATGAAGCAGGTTGCTCCCAAGAATAAACCGAAGAACGGCAACTGGCATCAAGGTGATGCTCCTGGACAGGCTGTTCTGTGGGAAGTGGCGGCTGCTCAGAAGGGTGGCACTCTTTCGATCATCGGCGTCTATCCACAAACGGCACAATTCTTTCCGATTGGGCAAGCCATGAGTCGCCAACTCAAAATCAATATGGGCAACTGTAACCACCGTAAGTACCTCCCATCACTGGTGAGCATGGTGGCCGCTGGTCTTGTCAATCCAGAACAGGTACTAACCGAGCGGGAACCTATGACCTCGGCGATTGACGCCTACAAAGCCTTCGACGAGCGTCAACCCGGTTGGATCAAGGTTGAGCTTCTACCATCGGTACAGCACTAGCAAAGAAAAGAGGAAATATATGAAAGCTGTAGTCTTTCACGGCATCGGAAATATCAGCGTAGACGATGTGCCGGAACCAACAATCCAGGACCCGAAAGACGCGATCATTCGCGTCACTGCTAGCGCGATTTGTGGCACAGACCTGCATATGGTACGTGGTACTGAGGCTCAGATGGAGCCAGGAACCATCCTTGGGCATGAAGCGGTCGGTGTTGTCGAACAGGTTGGCACTGACGTGAAAAATATCAAGGTAGGAGATCGCGTTGTTGTTACGTCATCGATCACCTGCGGCTATTGCGAAAATTGTCAGGACGAACGTTACGACCTGTGCCTAAATGCGAATCCGAATGGGCCGCGCGGCGTCTCAGCCTTCTTTGGTGGTCCCAAGCCAAGTGGTCCTTTCAACGGCTTGCAGGCCGAAAAAGCGCGTATCCCGTTCGCGGACAATGTACTCGTCAAGCTGTTCGACTCTATTACGGACGATCAAGCCATTCTGCTCTCAGACATTTTCCCAACGGCTTACTACGGAGCAGACCTGGCACAAATCAAAACGGGTAATACGGTTGCAGTCTTTGGGTGTGGTCCTGTGGGTCTTTTTGCTATCCTTAGTGCGCAACTCATGGGTGCGGGTCGCATCTTCGCGGTTGACGCTATCCCTTCGCGCCTTGAATTGGCCACGAAACTTGGGGCCGAGGCCATCAACTATGACAAAGATGATCCAGTCACAACGATCAAAAATCTCACTGGCAAGATAGGCGTGGATCGTGTAATCGATGCCGTTGGTGTCGATGCCAATCGTCCACATGGTGGCATTATTCAGCAGGCGAAAGCTTTGTTGCAAGCCAAGACGGTTAGTCAGGAGAAGCAAAAAGTCGAGCCAGAGAAGAATCCACAGGGTGATAACTTTCATCCGGGCGATGCTCCCTCACAGGCGTTGCAATGGGAGGCCGAAGTGGTGGCAAAGGGTGGCACAATTGCCATTATCGGCGTGTATCCTGAAACTGTAGAGGTTTTTCCACTTGGTCTGGTGATGAACAAAAATGTCACGCTAACAATGGGCCATTGTCCACATCGTAAGTATATTCCTGAACTTATGAGCCTTGTAAGTACGGGAATGGTCAATCCAACACAAATATTGACGCAGCATGCGACACTCACCTCAGCTCTCGATGCCTACAAAGCCTTCGATGAGCGTGAGGATGGCTGGGTCAAGGTCGAACTTGTTCCGGCAACTATGGCATAGTATTCAATAGTTTCACGGTCATACAGAGGAACAGCTATATTGATCTGTTCCTCTGTATGACCGTGAAACCATCTTTCTGTTTACAACGTACACGAAAAAGAGATACGGCTATTCGTGTAGACATCTTTAGAACTGCATTGTTCGATATGGAGGTACTTCTTCATGGCAAGCGAATCAAATACAACGACCGATCATAAGAAAATACAGGCGTGGGCCGAGGCACGTGGTGGTAAACCTGCAACAGTAAAAAGCACAGAGAAAGATGGGGAAGCGGGCGTTTTGCGTATCGACTTTCCAGGCTATAGTGGTGCTGGCTCACTTGAAGAGATTAGCTGGGAAGAGTTCTTTAAAAAGTTCGACGAGAAAGAGCTTGCTTTTCTCTATCAAGAACACACTTCAAGCGGCGAAGAGAGTCGTTTCTTCAAACTCGTAAGCCGCGATAACTCTTCTGAAAAGAGTTCGGCAAAGACCGAACATAAAACAGACAATAAAGCGCATAAAGCTGAAGCCAAGGAAGAGGCCAAGAGTTCGGCAAAGTCTGAGCACAAAGAAGATAGCAAAGCGCACAAAGCCGAAGAGAAGCCTCACAAAACTGCTAAAAAGTAGTGTAGATAATGTTACATACAAAAATGACCCCGGATCGGGGTCATTTTTGTATGTAACATTATCTACACTACTTTTATCCAACAACACTTCCCAACGTCAGGCCATTACGCCAGTAGCGTTGTAGCAGCAAGAATCCGAGGATCAGTGGTAGCACCGAGAGCAGTGAGCCTGTCACAATCAAGCTATACACATATTGTTGCGCCCCACCACTTGTATAAGAACTGTTCCAGGTCGCCAAACCTACCGTTACCGGATAGAGATTTGGATCGCTCACCATGACATATTGCAAGAAGTAGTTTGTCCACACAGCAACAAATTGGAAGAGAAAAACTGTGACCAGCGCGGGTGACATAATCCGCATTACGACTGAAAAGAACGTGCGAAACTCGCCCGCACCATCCACTCGGGCCGCATCGAGGAGCGCATCCGGCACCGAGCCTTGTGCGTAAATGCGTGAAAGATAGACACCAAAGGGACTCACAATACTTGGAAGTATTACCGCCCAGTATGTGTTGGTCAAGTTCAGACCACTCATCAGTAGATAGAGCGGCAGCACAAGTGCTGGTCCCGGTACAAGGATCGCACCCAGGATGATTGAGAAAATCAAGTTCTTGCCCTTGAACACAAACTTCGCCAAAGCGTAGCCAGCCATCGCGGAGAACAGTGTACCAACTGTCGCACTCGCGGTCGAGTAAATGAACGAGTTGAGTAGCCACAAACTGAAGTGTCCACTGTCATAGGTGAAGACGTTGCTCAGGTTCGTGAACAGATTGAAGTGGTCCGCGAACCACAGGCCATTGCTTCCGAAGAGGTCGCCCGAAGTCTTCGTCGAAGAGATAACCATCCAGTAGACGGGTAGCAGAAAATAGATCGAGATGACGAAGAGGAAGCCCATGACAAGCACATTCGAGGGACGAAAACGACTGGTGCGTTGTGCTGTCTTTGCAGAAGTGCCCTCTTTTGCTTTCGGTGTCGTAAGAGTTCTTGATGATGTCGCCATCCGTTTATACTCCTGACTGTCGCTGTGTTAAGCGCAAGAAGCCGAATGAGAAGATAAAAGTCACAATTGCAAGCACGACGGAAAGCGCAGCCGTATAGTAGTAGTTGTTATTACTGAACGCCGTAAAGTATGCATACAAGTTAGGCGTATAGGTACTTGTAATGCTATTCGATATCTGGGTCAGCACTTGCGGTTCCGTGAAGAGTTGTAGCGTGCCAATGATCGAGAGTATGCATGTCAAAACAAGAGCGGGTGCGACAATTGGAATTTTGATATAACGCGCGATATTGAAGCCACTACAGCCATCGAGACGCGCGGCCTCTGATAGCTCTAAAGGAATTGCCTGCAACGATGCGAAGATAATGAGCATGTTATAGCCTGTGAATTCCCAGGTAACAATATTTGCCATCGACCACAGAATCGAATTGCCGCCAAGCAGATCGATATGTATACCAATGGCTTCAAATCCCTTTACAAACGGACTCAACTGTGGCGCATACAGGAAACCCCAGATGAGAGCGGCGACCACGCCCGGGACCGCATAAGGGATGAAGAACGCGATACGAAAGAAGCTTTTGAAGCGTACCGCCGCCGAGTCAAGCAACAATGCTAACAAGAGTGCTAACGCCAGCATGACAGGGACCTGCACAATGCCAAAAAGCAAAAGTCGCCCCAGCCCCTCGAAGAACCTTGTGTCCAAAAATACATCATGATAATTGCCCAAGCCATTGAACGAGATCGTCGGTGCTCCTAGCCCAAGTCCACTACGTTGTGAGCGAAAGAGACTCTGATACACCGCGTAAAAGATGGGGATGATAAAGAACATCAGAAAAAAGAGCGCGAACGGTGCAATGAACAAGTAGGGAGTTGCGGCGCGGCGGGTCATGTACAGTGTTCGCCGTGGTCGTCCCGACGCAACTGCGTTTGCTTCAACGCGTGCAGGTGTCGTTTCAAGAGCCATAGGTACATATTCCTCTCTTTGATAATCTTTCTTTGGTTAGGAGAGAAAACTGGCTTACGAATGTCGCTAACCTGTAGAGATATTCTACAGGTTAGCACACAGAGGCACAATCTTAAATCGCACCTCACTAGATTATTAGGAACTTACACTAAAGCCCTGTTTTTTCATCGCCGCTACCGTACTCGTTTGTAGAGCATCAAGCGAGGCAGAAAGCGTCGTTTTGCCATCAACTGCGTTACTGAAGTTGTCGCCAATATCTGTGAACACCTGATTCATCGTTGGCCCCCACTGGAAATTGACATCCACATTGTTGGACGCATCTTTGAAGATAGGGTTAATATCCTGTCCACCGTAGAACGTCTTAACCGCATCACTAGCAGGAGTATCTAATGCTGATGAAAGTGCAGGATAGAGTTGAGCAGTCGTAACCATACTTTTAACGCTATCGGCATTAGAGTTAAGCCACATAGCAAACTCAGTTGCCTCTTTTGGATGCTGAGAGTTCTTGAACACAACTGTTGTGGAACCACCCCAGTTGCCCGCTACATTCTGACCAGCAGTCCACTGTGGCATTGGCGCAACAGCCCAGTCACCAGAGGTCTTTGGAGCGTTGGAGAGAATGGTATTCGCTCCCCAAACGGCGGAAATCCAGGTCGCGGCACCGCCTGTTTGCAGGTCGTTATACCATGCCTGTGAGAAGTCGGGATCGGTTTTGACCAGTTTCTTGCTTATGAGACTCTGCCAATAATCGCCGACCTTCTTTGACGCAGCATCGTTCACGGCAACTGACCAGGATTGACCGTTAATGCGGAACCATTTTGAACCCGCTTGCCATACGTAGCCAATGTACTGACCCGCTTCCTTTGGTGGGAAGTCAGTGATGTAGTACTGCGCGTTCGCGGCATGCAGCTTTGCGGCAGCGGCGGCGTAATCATCCCATGTCTTTGGCACTGCAATGCCATACTTCTTGAAGAGGTCGGCACGGTAGTACATCGCCATCGGGCCTGTATCTTGTGGTATGGCGTAAACCGCATTGCCCTGCGTCGATTGGCTCCATGTCCACGGCACAAATTGGCTTTTGATCGATGCTGCGTTATAAGCAGACATGTCGAGTAAGCCACCTGTGCCTTCAAAGGTGGGCAAGAATTGATACTCAACCTGCCCAAGGTCAGGAGCATTCTTAGCTTAAATCTCCGTAAGAAATTTGGCATAGGTACCATTAGCACCTGCTGGTACCGATTGCACGTTTATTTTAATGTTCGGGTGTGATGCGGTATACATCGCTGCCGCTTTGCCGATACCTGGCACCCATGATGCAAACGAAAGGGTAACGGGACCGCTACTTGTGCTTCCACTAGTAGTTCCTGTACTTGTTGTGCCACCACATGCCGCGAGCGGTGCAAGTACCAGGAAGGTGAGGACGAGTAGTGCGAACTGTGAAAGGGATTTCCAACGAAACGAGGAAAAATACTGCATGCAAGCCCTCCTTTGGGCCTTTGAGCGTACACTTCGTGTACCTAACGAAATTTGTCTACACTGGACGCGAGTTCAGGTTGCATCTCCATGCTCGTCTATGAGCATTATGGGAACGCTTCCAAATAGATATACGTCATGAAATGGGCATTTCATCACGCTTCGTTGAAGAGTATCATAGCCAGGAGACAGGTGTCAATATAATTATTGGTATTCTTTCATATCCTTCTGTTCAGGTCTTTGTAAGGTCCTCTTGCTGTACTGCAAGCATCCTATCAGGTACAAGCACCATAATCGGATTGATAAAATCGACTATGCGAGAAAGATAGGTTGCGAGCAGCAATGGGAGTCAAGGATTTTACACACGATGATGATGGGCCGTTAGAGATAACAGACAGCGTACCCGGTCCATCAATTGTACACGAAAAACGCTCGCGCAAACGCAACATCACGATTTTCGCAGTGGTGAGTGTGCTGAATGTTGCTTTGCTCGTGTTACTCTGGACACAGCTCACGACGCCTGCGTCTCAGACAAGTAGTACCTCGGCAAGGGTAGGGGATGTTTCTAGTCCGCTAGTGGGGAAGTCAGCACCTGACTTGACACTTGTAAAGCCCAATGGCTCATTTGGTAGTACACTGAAGATGTCTATCGCGCAGTTCAAAGGCAAGCCCGTCATTCTCAATTTCTGGGCGACATGGTGTGGACCATGTAATGATGAGGCACCTTTTTTGAAAACAACTGTCCCGAAACTACAAGCGCAGGGTGTCCAATATATCAGTGTCAATGCAGCCGCCGAAAGTCCAGGCGATATTGATGCGTTCAACAAGAAGTATGGTCTTACCTTTTCAGGAGTGCAAGATACTGTAACAGGTTCAACAGCAATCGCCTATGGTGTTGCGACAATTCCGGTAACTGTATTTGTCAATCGCGAGGGTATTATCAAAGCAGTGTTGAGTGGGCAGTTAACAGATGCGGGTCTCAAACTGGAATTGAGCAAGATTACGTCATGACACTGCTGCTTGCCATACGTGTGTTTGTACGAGTCGTGCACACAATCGCGGCTGCGGCCTGGGTGGGTGGTAGTATTATGTATCTGCTGGTTGTCATTCCAGCCTTACGGTTAGGTGGCGCGACTCCTGCCGTTGCTGGTAATATAGCCGACCTGTTTAAGCGTCTGGTCAATGTATGTATCGGGTTGTTACTGCTAAGTGGTGCATATCTTACGTTCGACCGTTTGACACAAACAATGCTTGGCTTACCGTATATCATTGTTTTGATACTGAAGATTGCGGGTGCTATGGGACTGTTTGTGCTTGCACTCTATATTGGACAAAGCAACATTCGACGGCTGGCGAAGCGTACAACGCGCCTTTCCAAGGTCGCGCCACAGTTAATGCTCGCCCTCGGCATTCTTGTATTTATGCTTGGTGCTATACTCAACCAGTTATTTGAAGCAACTATCGCGACACATTAATAAAATAAACAGGATACGTCGCCTGTAGGGACCGATTTATCGCGTCCAGGAGGTGGGGTTAGGGTTACGCATTGGGCAAGAGTCGCTTTGCCGCCACGTTGCCCCTCCCGCGCCCCACCCCACGGACGCGATAAATCGGTCCCTACAGATCAAGAAAGGCTCTTATCGTGCAACCTGCTATTGATACACATACATCATCGCTATCACGGCGCGAACAGACGCCCTCTGCGAAGCCACGTAAAAAGCGTATTCCGTTGAGCTTTTTACTCGCGGGTATCGCGGTGCTCGGTGCTATCGCCTATCTTGTTTTTATTAATACACAGGCAAGTGCCGTCTATTATATGACGGTGACTGAGTTGCATAGTTGTACAACGTGTACGACGCAGGCTGTGCGTGTCGCGGGTGTTGTGCAGGCTGGTTCGATAGTGCGTGATGATGCCAGAGAGCATATCTCGTTTATGATTAACGATGGTAAAGCAACACTCCCTGTTACCTATAGCGGTATTGTGCCCGATATTTTCCGTGCAGGTATCCAGGTTGTAGTCGAAGGTAAGTATAGCGGACAAGGCGCGTTTCAAGCACAAACTCTGCTTGCCAAGTGTCCATCGAAATTTCAATCCGCGACACCTGTGGCGAAATAACTAAGGAATAATGCATCGTGTATTTTTCAGATCTCGGTACCATTGCGCTTATCCTGGCATTGGGCTTTTCTATCCTTGCCATGGTTGTGGCGGTTATAGGGGCAGTGCATCGTACTACCATATCAGCATTGGCATTGACTCAGAGTGCGAAACGGAGTGTGCTGGCTGTCGCGTTTTTTTTGCTCCTGGCCTCGTATGCGTTAGTCGAGTCGTTCCTGACGCATGATTTCGGGATGCGCTACGTTTCTGACCACTCCAGTTTGTCGATGCCGTGGTACTATACCGTCTCGGCCTTCTATGGTGGGCAAGAGGGATCACTGCTCTACTGGGGCTTGATGCTGGCAATCTTCTCTGCCATCTTTATCTTCACTTCCCGCCGCGCACCCGCGGCTCTTGTTCCCTATGTCATCGTCACCTTGATGGCTATCGAGACCTTCCTGCTGATCGTTTTAACGTCTGTCTCAAATCCCTTTGTGCGACTTCCCGGTCTTGCGCCAACGGATGGTAGCGGTCTCAATCCGCTACTGATGGACCCTGGAATGCTCATTCATCCTCCAATGCTACTCATGGGCTATATGAGTTTCGCGCTCCCTTTTGCGTTCGCGGTCGCGGCTCTGATCACTGGTAAATTGGATAGTGGATGGCTTCGTTCGATTCGACGCTGGACCCTTGCCGCTTGGACTATTCAAAGCGCGGGTCTGATTCTTGGCGCGTGGTGGGCGTATCACGTTCTCGGCTGGGGTGGCTATTGGGGCTGGGACCCGGTAGAAAACGCCGCCCTCTTACCGTGGCTGACCGCGACTGCATTTCTACATTCGACGATGGTGCAGGAGCGACGTGGGATGCTCAAGGTCTGGAACCTGTTCCTGGTCATTGCCTCATTCGCGCTATCCATCTTCGGCACCTTCGAGGTTCGTAGTGGCATCATCAGTTCTGTACATTCGTTTGCATACTCAGCGATTGGCTCATACTTCCTGGTGTTTCTCGTCCTCATCATCATCGTTTCAACTGGTCTCTTTCTGTATCGTCTACCGCGTCTAAAACCGGAGCAAGAATTTGACTCTGTGGTCTCACGCGAAGGCGTTTTTCTACTTAACAACCTGTTGCTTATCGGTATTACCTTCGCGACCCTGTGGGGAACTATCTTCCCACTTATCTCCATTGCCCTCCGTAAGCAGACGATGACTGTTGGGCCACCATTCTACAATAATGTCAATGGTCCACTTTTCGTGCTCTTGATATTGGCTATGGGTGTTGGACCTCTGCTGGCATGGCGACGTACCGCGCTACGTTCGCTATGGCGCAATCTATGTGTGCCCGCAGTGCTTGCCGCGATGTGTGCTGTAATTCTGCCTCTAGTTGGCGTGACCGACGTACTGGCAAATATTGGATTCTCGGTCTGCGCGTTTACAGCTACTGCTATACTCTATGAATTGTGGCGTGGTATGCGCGTACGCCACGCGCATGGTGAGCCATACCCCATCGCGCTCTATATGCTGTTCAATCGCTACCGACAACGCTATGGGGGCTACATCGTCCATCTCGGCCTGGCCTTACTTGCCGTTGGGGTGATTGGGTCACATTTTTTCCAGATACAGAAGGATGTCGTGCTCAAATCTGGGCAAGAGGTGTCGCTTGCGGGTAATCGTCTCGTCTACTTTGGCAATCTCGACGATAAGCAGTCCGATAAAGAAATTATTACCTCTCAACTGCAAATTTGGCGTGATGGACATTTACAGCAATATATCTATCCTGGGCGCACCTTCTATCATAGCTTCCAGGACCAGCCAGCGAGCCAGATATCAATTACCTCGATTGGCTTGAACGATTTCTATGTCGTGTTAGAAAACTTTAGTGGACCTGGCTCGGCCACCATTCATATCTATGTAAATCCGCTTACCCCACTTGTCTGGTACGGTGGTCTACTCATGATCCTTGGCGGTGTCATCTGCTGGTGGCCCGAACGTCGTAAAGTCATGGTGACACAACGTGCAACACAGCCATCTCCCGCAAAGGAGGTGCTAGCATGAAGCATAAAAACATCCTGTACGGGTCTGATTTATCACACCCTATCGCGTCCGATGTAGTAGGGTGTGATAAATCGGTCCCTACAAGGTCGTTGTTCATCCTGATTGGGGTGTTTTTACTGATCGCGGCACTCTGGTCATATATGTCTTTTACAACTGCGACGCATGAGACACTGGATCAGCACGTCCAACGTCTCGGGGCGCAATTGAAATGTCCTGTATGCCAGGGTGAGTCTGTGGCAGATTCTCCTTCAGACCGAGCACAGCAAATACGCGCGATTATTCGGCAACAGATACAGGCAGGCCAATCGGATCAGCAGATTATCCAGTATTTCAGTGATCGCTATGGGGAGCAGATTGTGTGGTCTCCACCGTGGTGGGGCTTCTCACTGCTCGCCTGGCTCGTTCCAATCGCCCTGTTACTTGGGGGCCTTGTGCTCATCTTCTTTACCCTGCGCGACTGGCGTATGCCCGTTAGTAGTATAACTTCGGACGCGATAGAACAGGGGCGCACTGCAAAAAGCGGAGATCATGAGGAAGACACTGAACTAGCCAGTATCGACGAGACTGAGCTAGCTCAATACCGTATACAACTTGAGCGTGAACTTGCCACTGAAGATGCCCTCTTCGAGCGACCTGTGCACAAAGGTAGAACGCAGGAGGCGCGTTAATGATACTTTCTATTCTACTTGCGCTTGGACTGGGCATCATTGCGCTTACCTTTGTGCTTACTCCCCTTCTGCGCTATGCATCACTAAAGACTGCGGATGCAGGTACATCCATAAGTGAAAATGTTGTACCTGTTGTCGCAAGTAATGCGATGACTGAGCGCGAACAATCGGCAAGAAGTGCGTTGCAGGAGATCGAGCTGGACTATCAACTTGGCAATATCTCAGAAGAGGACTACAATACGTTACGTGAACGCTATATGCGCCGTGCTCTCGTCGCTCTAAAATCGCGTCACGACAGTGGGCAAGACGTAGTAGAAACGACATACGATCGTGACAAAGAACTTGACGATCTCATCGAGGAACAATTGCGCACGCTAAAGGAACAAGGGACCGATGCAACGGATTGAACAGGAACATACAATATTTGAATACAAAGTAATGCCAATGAACGTGCAGCAGGACAAGGGCACCCGCAAGAGGCAGCATGGTTCAAAAAAGACGAACGATGCATGTCTCATCATAACGGACGCCCACAAGGGGCTACCCTACTATACACGGCGTGCGTTGCACGCCGTGTATAGTAGGGTAGCCCCTTGTGGGCGTCCGTTAATCCCCACATCTAACGTTTCCATATTTTCCATCATTCGTGTATGGGGACGAGGGCGTAATGAATTATGGCCCCTACACGGGGGGTGTTCCTCAATGGTCATGCTTTGTATCCTGGCATCATTCCTCCTTTTCCCACTAACCGCATCGGCCCATACTTCTGCTGGCTCTGGTCATATTACGGGGCAACTGCTTGATGCGACAAAAAATAACGTGCCGTTAGCGGGACAGCAGGTCACGTTACAAGCTGCACAGGGTGCGAGCGCGAAAGACGTGTCAACGGTGACGACTGACGCTCACGGCGACTACAGCTTCACCGGTCTCGCAACGGACAAGACCATCAACTATGCCCTGTATATACGTTTTCAGGGTGCGCAATATGTAAGCGACCTTATTGCACTTGACACCAATCCAACTCAAAAGCTCAACTTGAGTGTGTATGAGGCGACGACGAGTACCGCGAAGATTGCGGTACTGCAAGACACGATTTTGATGCATCAACCCGATGTACAAAAGGGCGTGATAAACGTTTCCGAAATACTCTCATTTAGAAACCTCGACTCCCGTACATATGTTGGCTCATTCGACACAAGCAAAGGTAAGCCTAATACGTTGCGCTTCTCGCTTCCTGGTAGTGCGAAAAACGTCGCGATGGGAACAGGTTTTGATGGCTATACGACAGCTCAAGTCGATCTAGGCTTCGCGACAGATGCAGCGTTGCCGCCAGGAATTACACAGTTCTCGTTCTCATATCAAATACCCTATAGTGCCGCGACCTATGATTTTCGGTATGTGATCGTCTACCCAACATTGCAATTGTCGGTTCTCGTTCCTCCTACACTCCAGGTTGATCCAGGCTTCATGACCGCGGATGGTATCACGAACTCTGGAGATCATCCGTACCGACTCTTCAAATCGTCGGACTTGATCACAAACGACGAGATTCATTTAACACTTGAGGGGTTATCAACCACAAAGACCAATACTACGACACCTTTGCTCAATACAAAGACGATCTGGTTCATTGTCGGTGGTATCATACTCCTGGCAATAATTGCTATTGTGGGCTATCTTTCCAGCTTTAATCGTCGTAAGAAAACGGCTGTGACACACAAACGGGGGAAGGGAAAGTTTGCTTCTTCCGCTCCTACGTTAGCGAAAGGCGCAAAGAAAGAAGTCATCCCTTCGACTCCAAAAGACAAAAAAGAGGCACTTCTACAAGAGTTACTTAGCCTCGACAAAGCATTCGAGTCCGGCAAACTCTCGAAAGCAGTGTATAACGACCGTCGCGCTAAGTCGAAAGCGCGTCTCCGTTCCCTTCTCAGCGAACAGGAGGCCGCACGTCGATGATGTATTCCTCCCAGTATGGCTCTGCTTCAATGCATACAGTATTGAATGTGACACAAGAATGTGATAATTGTCTTTTACAAAACTATACAGACATCCGTAGGGACCGATTTATCACGTCCTTCTCGGCAATCGAGGGTCCACGAGGACGTGATAAATCGGTCCCTACAGGCGACGTTTCTGCTTTGTTTTATCAAACTGCATTGCCAGACCCATACGTGACCATTGTCGGTCTCAAAAAATCGTATGGTCTCAAGCCAATTCTTCGTGGTATTGACCTGGATATCCAGCAGGGTGAGCGCGTCGCGATGCTAGGCTCGAATGGGGCTGGCAAGACAACGATCTTGCGTATCATGGCGGGTCTGACCAGGCCAGGTGCTGGCACTATTGCTATCGAGGGTCTTGACATTGTAAAAGATGTGCAAGCGGTACGACAGCGTGTTGGCTTTGTGGCGCATCAACCCTATCTTTATGAAGAGCTTACCGCTTTAGAAAACTTACTTTTCTTTGGTAAGATGTATAACGTCGAGCATGCGCAAGAACGAGCTATGACGCTGCTACAGCGTGTTGGCTTGGAGAAGCGTTCGCGTGAGCGTATCAGCACATTTTCGCGCGGACAGGTGCAACGTGTGGCGTGGGCGCGTGCATTGTTACACATCCCACATCTATTGTTGCTCGATGAGCCTGATACTGGACTCGATCAGGAAGGTCAGGCGTTGATTGATGCCCTATTACAGGAACATACAGAACGTGGTGGTACAACCCTTTTTACAACACACCAGCTAGAGCGAGCATTGAAGCTTGGTACACAGGTTATGCTACTCAACAAAGGACGGATTATGTATCAACATGAAACCGCGTCACTGCCCATGGAGGAGCTACAACGTGTGTATCAGCGGGTGGTGTTAGCATGAACACAGGCACAACGCAACTCTTCTTTGAGCACACATGGGCGATTCTCGCGAAGGATGTACGCTATGAACTGCGTAGCAAGCAGACATGGACAAGTATGGGTATGTTCGCGCTCCTCGTGCTCGTTATCTTCAACTTTGCCTTTGACCTGCACGTTGACAATAAGTTCGCCGTTGCACCCGGGGCCTTATGGGTAGCATTCATCTTTGCCAGTTTGTTAGGACTTGGGCGCACGATTGCCGCCGAGCGTGAGCAAGGCTCAATGGACCGATTATTGTTATGTCCAGTCGATCGAAAAGCCATCTACCTCGCCAAATTGCTCGGAAACCTGCTCTTCATTGGCATAGTGGAACTAATTGCCTTACCTGTATATGCAGCCCTGTTCGATGTGCCGCTTTTCGCGGGTGCACTTATTCCAATTGTCTTGCTTGGGACGCTGGGTATCGCGATCATTGGGACCCTGTTCGCAACGATGGCGGCAGCGACACGCGCAAGGGAATTATTATTGCCTATCCTTGTCTTTCCATTAATTGTACCCATTGTGATCGCGGCGGTGCGAGCGACCGAGGCTTTACTCGCTCCCACTACAAACGAGCCGCAGTGGTTAGGACTTATCATCGCGTTCGACGTTATCTTCTTGAGCGTTTCGATGCTCACCTTTCAGTATGTCATAGAGGAATGAACAACATGGCTCTTGCAAATAAAGAGACAACAGAGGTCGCACAACGGCAAGCCAGGGGTAAGATAGGGAAAGAACGTTTACCTCTTGTCTCTCTTCTACTCGGTGGTCTCGCCTTCGTTTGCATCATGATCACTATTCCAATGGCTTTTTTCTACGCGCCGGAGGATGTAGTGCAAGGACCAGCGCAGCGCATTTTCTATTTTCATGTGCCGATTGCCTGGATAGGCATGCTCGCCTTTGTGGTTATGGCAGTAGCGAGCATAATCTATCTCTGGAAACGTGATGAGCGTTGGGATTGGGTTGCGCGTGCCGCAGCCGAAATCGGGACCGTCTTTATCACGCTGACACTAATTACAGGTTCGATCTGGGGGCGTACAACATGGGGTACGTGGTGGTCATGGGACCCAAAACTTACCGCTTCACTGATCCTATGGTTTATGTATATCGGCTACTTGATGGTTCGTAGCTACATGGGGCGTACTCCGGCCAGCGCGAATGCCGGAGCGGTGCTTGCCATCATTGGTGTTGTTGATGTACCCATTATCTACGAGGCAGTCAACCTGTGGCGTGGTTTGCACCCAAGTGCGCAGGTCGGCGTCGCGGGCGCATTGCCACCATCGGTTGTCCTTGTCCTAATGATCTCGCTCGCGGGCTTTACTCTGCTCTATGCATTCTTGATGATACAGTTATACCAATTTCAGAGATTACAAACGCTGGCGCAACGTCTACGTGCAACCGTCGAATACGATATGTAAACAATTTTCTAATGGACTTTGACAACCAAATACATTCATGTTAATCGGTAGGGGCAGCAATTCATTGCGCCCCTACCAGGGAGAGGATGAAGCGTATAGGATGGTCAAAGTCCATTGGAGAATATCGTTCGTACATAAGAGGATTATTATGCAAATATATTTAGTGGCGGCCTACGTGGTCGCGTGGCTTGGCATCTTTATCTATCTAGCAATCGTCACCCTACGCATTCGTGGCGTGCGGACAGAACTTGTAGCCGTTGAAGAACTGGTGCGCGAACAACAAGCAAAGCAACAGCAAAACACCATACAACAATAAGGACAAAAAATATGGATATCAAAGAACGTACAAACGAAACAAGTGCGGCAACCGCCGAAAAAATTGGCACTCTACCTAATGCGAATTGGCAACGCTCCGCTATACTCGTAGCTGGAGACATTATCGTTTTTATCATCTTCGCCATCATCGGACGGCGCAGCCATAGCGAGGCTGGCAACATCTTTGGTCCTGTCATTACAGCCCTACCATTCGCGGCTGCATGGTTCCTTGTTGCCCCATTCGTTGGAGCCTTCAAACGTGGCCTTGAGCGTAACACGGGCAAGTTCGCGTTAAGAACCTTCCTGGCTTGGCTGGCGGCCTGGCCTGTTGCCATGTTGTTCCGTGGTGTCTTTGTGGATAAAGGTGTACCACCATGGACCTTCGCGCTCATTACCCTTATCAGTAACACCATCCTTTTGCAGGCATGGCGCGTTCCCTTCTCCCTGCTCTTCAAAAAACGCTAGGTATATTGGCATCGTTTGTTCATCGCCTGCCGCCTTTGACGGCAGGCGATGAACAAACGATGCCTTCCATCTCTTGCGTACAATAATGATATACTGCTAGTACATGTTGTTAGTCGTTTGTTATAGCAGAAAGAACAACAGTATGCGCTATCGTAATCGCAATCGTTATCGTAGTCCTAGACGTCGGTTTATTGGCCCTATTATCTTCGTGATTATTATGATTGCTATCTTCAGTGGTAGAGGTTTCGAGTCAAATTTCTTTTTGCCTTTGCTTTTTGTCGTGCTTGCTTTTGGAACGCTTATCGGCTCGTTTTTCACACTAAACCCGAGGCGTATCTACGGTGCTCTTTTTGGGTTTGTATGGCTTTTGGGGCTGGCTCTGTGTTTCGCGTTTGGCTTTGGATGGATATGGCTACCAATTGTTATCTCCGTACTCCTCAGTATACTCGCGCGTCCCCTTATCGCGGCCTTGCTTGGCTTGGGCATTTTTAGTGTGCTCAACAGAAATCAGGCAGCACAACCCATGTATACGCCTCCCGTGCAACCCTATCAGCCGCCAGCACAGCCTTACTATCAACCCACCCAGCAACCATATCAGGCATATGGCGAAGGCTATCAACCGCCTGTGGAACAGCCTCCACAGTATCAAGCTGATGGAACACAATATCAACCGTATCACTCTACACCGTCTCCATTGTATGAACAACCGCAATCACAGTATCCCCAACAGGAACTGCCACCACAACAACAATAGTTCTGTAATGGGAGATGAAAGGACGGACCGTATGAGTAATCAGGAGCAGCAATTTTATTCCGCAGAGCACAATCCTGCTTCAGTCCAGCGATCGTATCAATATTACCCAACGTCCGACGACGTGAATGTTGACCCACGCGAGCAACTGCAGCAAGAGATGTATGGTGAGCCTGAATACTCTACTAGTCGCGGTGAAAAGCTCCAACCACACTCCCCGAACCGCAAGGGGTTTCGTGCACTCTGGCTCTTGCCCATTGTCCTGTTCTTTCTGATTGGCGGTATGAGTTACGGACTATTTGCACCTCACGAGCAGTTTGCCCCACAATTCGACCATGGCGGTTTTAACAATCACTTTAGTCGTGGAGATTTTGACAATCACTTTGTGAGACCGGACCCTCAACAAGTTTTCAATGTTGGTGATACTCCAACGCTTATCATTAACGCTACTGAGGGTACTGTGCATATTCATAGCGATGAAAATAGTAGCACTACAAAAACCGTTAGTGTTATAGTAAATCAAAACGATAGAGGTAATCCTGATTCAAATCCTAATGTCACCTCAACCCAAACAGCAAACACTATCACCGTTACTGAAAATTCACAGGGCTTTGAAGATAACAATGCTAGTATTGACATAACTACGCCTAAGTCAAGCAACGTGCAATTGAATGATAGCAATGGTAATGTCACCATAGAAGGCGTGACGGGTACGATTGAGGCGCAAACATCGCAAGGTAATATTAATGCCGATAGTGTAAATGGACAAGTGACACTCTCATCAAACAATGGGGACATATCCTTTACAAACGGGAGTTTGAGTGGCCAGTCCTCTTTGCATAGTGACTCAGGTGACATTTTCTATAGCGGTTCAATTGCTTCACAAGGAAGTTACAAGTTCGATACAACCAACGGTTCTGTCTACATAGGACTACCGAGCGATAGCGCATTTCACTTTGACGTACTCAACAACAATAACTACGAGAACGAGTTCGGCGGTAATAATATTGGGAACGCGCCACGAGCGAACCTCACTGTTAGCGCAAGCGGCTCCATTCACATAAGTAAGAATGGATAGTATGCAGCCTTATTTTTTAACGCGTTTTACGCGCGAACGTGAAAGATCACACAGAGAAGAGAGAGAAGGATTTTGATACATGAGGAAGAGTACCACCCTGAGAACTGTAATTCTTTTGCAAGACGAGATGGTCTCTGGACCATGTTTCTTTTACTCCATCTCTGCCTCAGTTCCCCAACGGAGCGTTAATCCTGAAAAACATCTGGGTATCACTGACGAAGTGGTGTGAGTTGTATCTGCTTCGCAAGCCCGTAGGCGGTCGGGAGATCACTGTCGCTCTCGACAAAGACACGACCGATCACGAGCACCGACGTGTTCGGCGAAGCAATCTGTGTCATTGCCTGCGACACGGTTCCTTTCCAGCCCGGCCCGCTCATGAGGTAATCACCAGCCTCGGTTCCAGTGGTGCGTTTGCCGACGTAGGCAAAATTCGTGCCGTCCGACGGATCAGTGAACTGTACGCTGTAGTAACGGTCAGCCATGTCCGGCACGTGCAAAACCTGTGGCCCTTTGGAGAGGTCAAGCAAGCCACCGACGTAGAGCACGTCGTTGGTCCCTGTTGCGAGTAGGCTGGAGTTTGACGCCGTGGGCGAAGAGAGAGTGGGTGCCGCGTACAGCGTATTGACTGGGATAGGGCCGCCGCCAAGTCCATGCTGAACGACCGCTCGTTTGTAGGCACTGTACGTGATAGGCGGCCAAAAATACAGGAAAACGCATGTCCCGATTCCCCATACGAGGACGGCCACGACGACGAACGTAATGAGCTTGCTCCCTCCCATCAAGAAATATCTGTAGGATACCCATGCGAGGACGGCCAGGATTGCGAACGTAACGGGATATTTGTATTTCAAAATCAACCTGTTCATCTCATGACACTTTCATAACTGGCGGCACATGGTACTCGCCGTTCAGGACCGCACGACCAGGCAGATACGCGCGGAGCATCAGCTTGAAGTAGCCAGTTGGTGCTGGCAGCCAGTTGAACTCGTGCCCGGCTGGAGCCGTGCGCTGCAAATAGATGTCGATGGAGCCATCGGCGTTCGGCACTAGGTCGGAGCGAGAGCCGACGCTGGAGCGATCGATGGGGTTGCGCACCATATATCCGACCACATCGGTCATGGTCAGAGACCAGAAGGCATCGTTGGGCGGGAGTTTTCCTTCAGGAAAATGCAGGACGTACTCGCGTTGACCAGAGAGTCGCCGCCCCGCGCTGTCGATGGTCGTTGTCCAGTACGCAGCCTCTTGCACCACATTGACTGCGGGCAGCTCTCTGGCACAGGTGGCCCGCAGGAGAATGCCATTGCCGGGCTGACCGCATTTGAAGGTGGTGCTCCACCCGTTGACGGTTGTCGTCATGGTTTTCACCACCACGTTCATAATGATTTGTGCTGTGAGAAACGCCAGCACAGCACCAACTATGATTCCTTGTATGATGTGTGAGCCTGCGAGCCAGGTGAGAATAGTTATCATACTGAGTACCTTTCTCCACGAAGGCTGATCTAATTCGACACAAGTGACAGGCACCCCTTCGGTCACGACGCGCTGCGTGTTGGAGGCTCAATGCCGCGTGGAGGGCCAATTGAGGACATCACTCCTAGTTGCGGTTCACCTCCCACCGCTTCGGGGGCGGATAGACGTAGCGGGCAATTGTCGTCGATACCCAGCCAATGCAAAAGCCGAAAAAGACCAACAGGTAAATTTGCACACCCTCGCTCCCTCTGATGAGCAATGCGAGGATGAGTACAACCGCCCAGACGACGGCGAGGCCAGCACTGTAGACCCAATAGTTTCTGAATCGAATCATTTTCTCTACCTGTTCCCTTCATTACTCCTCTATTTGGGAAAGAACCTTCACAGATGAGCTGCTCACAACACGAAAAAAGCTACCACTCCCATACGCTTTGAGTATACCTCATCATTAGAATAGACGTAGATGTACATATTTTCTGAGCAGACTTTTCCACTCGTAGACCCACTTCGTCTACAGCTTTAATACGTCGCGTGGAGAACCCTCTTTGAGAATATCTTCCATGCGGGCATAGGCTCCTAGTTTTGTGGTCGGGTGCGTGAAGATATAAAACTTCTCCGCTCGAATACCTTCGAAGGTAATATCCGCGACCTGCGCGGGTTGCATGCCCTTGTGTATCTGCTGAAATTGCTTCTGGATCGCGGCCAATGTTTCGTGACTCATCTGTTTGTCGGTTGAAGCGTCGGAAAGTTCACTGGGGCGGTTGCGACCAGACTCCATAATACGCGTCTGCACCCATTCGGGACACAGGATCGACGTTTTCAAGTGGGTGGTGCGTTCAGCTAACTCGAGGAAGAGCGTTTCAGACAGCGAGACAACGGCGTGCTTGGTTGTTTTATAAATACCTGTACCAGCATGGGCGACAAAACCCGCGGACGAGGCAGTATTCACAATGTGCCCCTCTTCACTTTGTGCCAGCATGCGTGGCACGAAGAAGTGTAGGCCATGAACCACTCCCATGAGATTGACACCCAGTACCCATTGCCAATCGTCCAGGCTACTCTCCCAGATCGTCGTTCCGGCACCGACACCAGCATTATTGAATAAGAGGTGCACTGCTCCATAGGTCGCGAACGCTTGAGTTGCCAGTGCCTCGACCTGCTCTGCCTTTGATACATCGGTACGTATGGCCAGCGTATCCGCGTGCTGTGCTTTCAACTCAGCTTCAGCCTGCTTGAGTGCCTGCTCTTCCACATCAGCAAGCACGACCCGCATGCCTTCTCGTACACATTTTTCAGCAAGTGCGCGTCCAATCCCACTTGCGGCACCTGTGATAACGGCGACTTTGCCCTTGAAATCCTTCACGATTCGATACCTTTCTTTTCTAAACGTGATTTTATCTTATTACATCCTTGCAAAAAAGTACAATAATATGAAATACTACGTAGAGAAGACGTTTGTATATATGATAGGCTATCAATCCAGAAAATGTAGTGAAGAGGCAGTAATATGGCTGATGCAACTTCTCGTGAACAGAAAGACCAGGAACATAGTGAAAGCAAAAAGAAGTTACGTAAGCGCGAAAAACGTTTGCTTGACCGCTTAGAAGAGGCGTATATCGCGCAGAGAAACGCGGCAGAACGTTTTGAACACGCGGAATCACGTCTTCTCAAACGTCTCGCCCGTACTCAACGCCTTGAAGCAGGCCTGGCAACGCTTCGACAGCAATTAGAGACATTTGCATCTCCCGCTGCTACGGTCACAGCACTCGATACGACTCCTTCTTCACAGGTAAGTGAACATACAAACGAGCAACGTGCTCAACAAGAGAATACTGGCCCCGCAGAGGAGAGCGATGTGGTGGTGAAAGCGCGTGCAGCTCGTGCTGTGGCTAGCGCAACGGAACAAGCGGCGCGTGTCGCTATCGAACGTGCATTGCGTGTCGCTATACGTTTAGAAAACATGGCGGCAGGTCGGCATCTTTCAAAAGAGCTGCTTGACCTCGAAGCAGCAGCGGCGCGGGCAAGTGTCGCGGCCTTGGATGCGGAAATCGTGGCGCAAGAAGCCGAGCGTTTAGTCAGCGCGGAGCCTAGCGCGGTAACACTACCTGTGACTAATAATGATCTTGAAAATACACCTCTACAAAGCTTACATGCTCTTGAAACGCCTGTAAGCCAGAGTATAGCAGAGCAAACCACTGATCAAACATCTACAAACAACATAATGCCTATAAGCGAGAGCATATCGAAGCAGAGTATTGACGAAACACCCATAACCGATAATAAAACCTCTATGAGCAAGATCGCTTCAAAGCCAAATGCTGATGAAACGACTACAAAAAACAACACAACACTCATAAGTGATACCGAGCCAAATGCTGATGAAATAGCCTCAGAAGAGAACAAAACGAGTACTCACGCGGGACTACCAACCCCTGTAGAGCAAGAGCGCGTTGAGGAAATCGAGGAAGACGAGGAGATGGTCGAGATGGTCGCGGCGATGATGATCGCTGATGTCGCGGCAGCTAATGCGGCAAAAGCTGAGTCATTCGCTGAAGAGGCCAGTGCTCGTACCGCAGAAGCTCGTCGCTCCACGCATGAGGCCGATGCTGTACTTGAGCGTATTCGTGCCGCTATTCGTAGTGGAGTCTCAACAGGTGATGCGGCAGAGGCTATTTTGTTCGATGCGGAACGCGACGCCACACGTACACATGCATTACTTGCCGATGCTGAGGCCGCCGAGGAACGCGCACGTCGTGCCGCAATGCAGGCCGAGGCCGAAGCCGAAGTCGCAGAAGGCATGGCCTTCGCCACCGGAGACCGCAACGAACACGAAGAGATACGACGCGAAGAGGAACCACCATCCTCTTCTCTTCTCGCGGGACAACAGCACACTGGCGACACGGGCGAGATCGAGCGTCTCGCCCAGAAAACCACTACGAAACCCTTGGAAGACGAAGACACCATCGAGGTTCCCATTGTGCGTCCTCTGTAGGGACCGATTTATCGCGTCCTTGCTGGTAACTGACTCTCCGCCAAAACGCGATAAATCGACCCCTACAGTCGCCAAATCATCTCTTCCCCAGGAAGCTGTCGTTGTTCGACGATGGTGGTCGCTCCCAACAGGTACATCTCTTCCTCTCATGAATGGTGACACGTACCAACTTATCTTTGCCGGACGTTCGGGTGGCTCAGCAGGACCAGATGTGCATGACGCCGTACTGCAACTCCCTGACGGAGAGCAGCGCATCGGCGATATAGAGTTTCATGTACGTACGAGCGACTGGGTAGCACATAGACATTCCACCGACCCACGCTACAATAACGTCATCCTTCATGTCGTATTGCTCTGTGATGATCTCCAACTAACAACGCGCCAGGATGGGTATTCAATTCCTGTATGTTCACTTTACGATATCCCGATAGTTTTTATGCCAGGACATGAGGATGCGCATAACGAGGGATGGCCATGCCACACCGTCATGCGCAATTTAAGTATCGCCGAACAAGAAAAACTTTTACATCAAGCGGGTCTCTTACGCTTCGAGCAAAAAACACATGCGTTTGTCGAGGCATTGCATAAGCTGGAAGCCAATCAGCGGCATGATGGCGAGGCATTGCATAAGCTGGAAGCCAATCAGCGTGATGTAGAGCATGACAGGGGCAAGCCCTGTCACTACTATACTGATTGCCACTGCGTGGCTTGCCACGCGAGTCCGCCTATAGTAGTGACAGGGCTTGCCCCTGTCATGTTGTCCACTTGTGATCGCGAGTTTTTCTCATGCTCAAATCAGTACAATGATTGCCTCATTCCCGCACTTGCTGAGGGATTAGCCTATGGGCGAGACCGCGCGTTCTTTCGTGCTGCCGGTCAGCGTCTGCTTGGTCAAGAAGCTCATGTGCCGATACCGCTTGGACGCGCTCCCGATCCCTCACCACTTGACGCAAAACGCCTGAAGGTATTGCGTAAATTACTTGTGAGAGAAACAGATGTTTGGGAAAGCCTGCTATACATTCTTGTACAGACACAGCAGGATACTGTATTGCAAGCGTTGCGCGACTATTTTTGTTCGCTCGGGTTGAGTCTTGCTCGTACTGATATACTTATATGCAACGTCGTATTGCCCTTTGCTGCTGCAATTGCCTTACTTGAACATAACACGATGCTAGGGGAGCGAGCGCAAACACTCTATGAGACGCACCCGGGCTTGTCCTCGAATGCGATTACACGCATGATGTGCGCACAACTTCTGCTTGCGCATGAGCCAAGTGGAAGTTGTCAACAACAGGGACTCCACTACATCTATCAACAAACATGTCAGGCTAAACAGTGCGCCGAATGCATGATGGGAAGAAATATTATATGAACGAGCAACTTGCTTCTAATAAAGATGATGAACAAAATAATCATACTGTGCCGCAGGAGGGTGAGGGTGAAGAACGCCTGGCACGTTTCCTGGCACATGCAGGTGTTGCCTCGCGTCGGCATGCGGAAACACTTATCGCACATGGGCGCGTGCAAGTTAACGGCATCACGATAACAACGCAGGGAACACGGATAGACCCGGCACATGATCGTGTGAGGGTGGATGGTAAACCGATACAGGGCGCGGTTGCTCATGTATATATCCTGCTGCATAAACCTGAAAACTACGTATGTACCGTACGTGATGAGCGTGGCCGTCCAACCGTTCTCGATCTGCTCCCACCAGAGATACGTACATTGCGCGTCTACCCGGTTGGCAGGCTAGACGCCGATACAAGTGGTCTCTTGCTTTTGACGAACGACGGAGATTTCGCGCAGCATGTCGCGCATCCAAGTCATTCGACTACGAAGCGTTACGAGGCCGTCGTAAAAGGCTGTCCCGCGCCCGAAGTGCTGAACGAGTTACGCACAGGTGTTGTCATTCCTGAAGATGATGGGGGGCAACATACGACAGCTCCCGCTGTCGCGACTATCTTGCGTCACCTCGGCAACGATTGCCTGCTCTCCCTGACCATCCACGAGGGGCGCAAACGTCAGATACGTCGTATGCTTACCGTTGTTGGACATCCAGTGCTCACACTCACGCGTGTCGCCGTTGGCTCCCTCACGCTCAAAGGCGTCCCCATCGGCAAATGGCGATATTTAACCGAGAGTGAGATTGAGGCGTTAAGGTAGGGACCGATTTATCGCGTCCTCGGGGTGGGGCGCGGGAGGGGCAACGTGTCGGCAACGCAATTCTTCTCCAGCGCGTTCCCTCAACCCCATTCTTGGACGCGATAATTGGTACATTCGCTAAGGGACTCGCACATTGCTTCGCTCGTGCTCAGGACGCGATAAATCGGTCCCTACCATTCCAGCATCCATTTGTCAAACCACATAATTATGGTCTCGTCGTTGGTATGTGTGCGTTGTATGATATAATCGCAAGCGGAACTATCGTGATTAAAGGTATATGGAGGAGTCATGCACGGCACGTCGGGGCCAGCAAGAATCGCTATTGATGGACCCGCGGGGTCAGGTAAGAGTACGGTTGGTGAGCAATTAGCCCATACATTAGGTTATCTCTATATAGATACTGGCGCAACCTACCGAGCGGTCGCGTGGTTGGCTTTACAGCAGAGGGTAGACCTGCACGACGGACCCGCGCTAGCACAACTTGCCCAGCATACCGAGATCGTCATCGAGCGTCCGGCGATCGCCGATGGACGGCAATATACCGTTACGATTCAGGGTGAGGACATTACCTGGGCTATCCGTGATGCCACTGTGACACACTACGTCTCAACCGTTTCTACACATCCAGAGGTACGGGCCGTGCTACGTCAATGGCAACGCGTGATGGCAAAAAAAGGACAGGTGGTGATGGTGGGCCGTGATATCGGGGCAATTGTCTTGCCGGACGCCGAATTGAAAATCTATCTTACCGCGAGTCTCCAAGAACGCGCACAGCGTCGTCATGCCGAACTTGTGGCGCGTTTAGGCGAAAATAATCCCTCACTTCCAACACTACACGAACTGATACACGATATTTCGCGGCGTGACGATGAGGATCGCGAGAATATGCGACCCGCTGATGATGCTATCGTTGTCGAGACCGATGGTTTGAGCGTAACCCAGGTACTCGACATTATTTTAAAATATGTGGAGCAATAATCATAAATCAAGAGTCAGATGCAAGCAATTCTGCTTCAACAGGAAATGCTATCAAGCCAACCAAGCCATCCCTACCCGAGAAGGCGAAGAAGGCGATAAATCTCTATGAACCCTATGTAACACCACGACCATTGTACGAGCTGATACGCTGGGGCGTTGCCTTTCCTATTCTCTCACTTGTCTCACGCATTCGTTTAAAAGGACTCTATCACGTACCCAAACACGGTCCATTCCTTATAGCGGCTAACCATCTCGCATGGACGGATATTCCACTCATTCCGCTACTTTTACCGGGGAAAGTCGTCTTCATGGCAAAGGAAGAATATTTCACCAGTAGAATCGCATGGCTTGTACGCTTGCTCGGCTCCTTTCCGGTCAAGCGTGGCGAAGGTGATCGGCAAGCATTGCGAACCGCTGAAGAGCAACTCAAGAAGGGCAATGTTGTTGTGCTCTTCCCCGAGGGCACACGCAGCAAGACAGGGACGATGGCAAAAGGTCACGCGGGTCTGGGGATGATCGCTCTGCGCTCTGGTGTGCCAGTGGTACCCGTTGCGATCTGGGGGAGTGAGAAGGTCCTGAAGCAGTTGGGGCCGAAAGTTACTATTTCCTATGGTGAGCCAATCGTGTTCAAGCCCAAAGGCGCAAAAATGACACGCGAAGACATCGACAACGCGACCGAAGAGACCATGCGTGCGATAGCGGCTATGCTCCCCCCCGAATATCGCGGCGTCTACAACACACCATCTGTAGGGGTCTAATTCATTACACCCTGTTGGCGACCAATGATGTTAGAGAACGTAGACCAGCATTTCAACATTCTCCAACATGGTCAATTGCCAACAGGGTGTAATGAATTAGACCCCTACAGCATGCGCATTTCGGGGTGGCCTGTACTACGCTTGCGTAACTCGAATACTCCTTCACACATTCTGACGAGAGACGAGAGGTCCCGTTGTCCATAGTCGTTCGCGTCGAAGCGTGGCTCTATTTGGCGTAAGACAAGGCCAAGGCGCGAAATGAGAACCCATTCGCTCTCTTTTCCTTCGGATGCTCTCTTATATGCTCGTGTAAGCAGAGCAAGAAGTTCTGGAGTCGGCTTTGTCATGACGGCGAAATGAGCGACTGATGTCCCTGTATCTGACGATGACGCATCGTAGAGTGATGCAGTAACTGGTGAAAGCAGCGTTGGGCCATCGACATGCAGAGGTGAATGCGTGACTTTGGGTTGGTGATTTGGAGGTATAATCTGCTCTGTTGTCAAAAATACTGTACATGCCTTTGTAAGTGCTGGTGATGTGCCAGGCCGCCCAATGCCAAGCACAGTACAGCCAGCGGAACGGAGCCGTTGCACAAGCGGTGTGTAGTCGCTATCGCTGGTGACAATGCAAAAGTGGTCGATGTTGTCGCGATAAAACATATCCATTGCATCGACGACAAGTGCGATATCCGCCGCGTTCTTATGCGAAGAGGTGACTTCGGTGTGATGTATTTGCTGAATGCCATAGTGCTGACTCAACTCTTTCCAGCGTTGCATTGTCGGTTGTGTCCAATTGCCGTACACGCGTTTGGTCGTCACACCACCAAACTTGCCCGCCTCAATCAAAATTGAGCTAATCAGATCAGCGGAAATATTTTCTCCATCAATCAAGAGTGCAAGTGGGGCTATTTGCGTCGTGCGTAAGAAAGATCGTACCAACCGTACACTTTGCGTTCTTATCCAATGGGTAAGTGAACGCTTTGGGTAGCTGTGGAAGTGCCCGGTTGCTGAAGTATTTTCACTCATCAGTTCGCCAGCTTCCTTGTCTGTATATATGTTGTTTTGTGTATCTCTTCCTATGAGACGAAGATCGTGAACAAATACAAAATGTGTAACCTTATTATGACACATGTTTGAGAAATAGTGAAAGGTCAAATCTATATGCTTCTTCCACAGGCATTTTATACGCAAGAGACACCACTTGTTGCAAGAAAACTGCTTGGTTGCTTTCTTGTACATCTGCAAGAAGAGGAAACTACGCTCGGGCAAATCGTGGAAACGGAAGCCTACCTCTGGAATGATCCCGCGTCACATGCGTTTGCTGGAAAAACTCAAAGGAATTCTGTGATGTTTGGGCCTGTCGGACACGCCTATATATATTTTATTTACGGCATGCATTACTGTATCAATGCCGTTTCAGGGATCGAGGGAAAGGGCGAAGCAGTCTTGATACGAGCATTGGAGCCACTGCAAGGTATTCCTGTCATGCAAAAAAGACGGCAGACTGAGAAACTCCCTCTTTTGTGCAATGGTCCCGCGAAGTTAGCGCAAGCCCTTGCGCTGGCCATGCCTCTCAATGGTGTTCCCCTTTTTGAAGGGTCACTACAAATTTGGTCTGCCGACAGCCTTTCCTCTGCTCCTTCCATTGAAAATCCCGATATTGTCGAGACAACCCGTATCGGCATTAGCAAGGCGAAAGAACTTCCTCTGCGGTTTTATCTTAAAGGAAGTAGCTATGTTTCTCATCCTACAAAATAATCATGAAGTGAAGCCTGATGCGTATTAGGATAAGAATTGTTGGGTTTGTAATCCCGTATTGAGTAGTGGGAAGCATGACAGGGGCAAGCCCTGTCACTACTATACTGACCATTCCACGGCGTGGCTTTGCCACGCAAGTCCGTGTATAGTAGTGACAGGGCTTGCCCCTGTCATGCTCTCAGCCCCTTGCATTTCCCTCATAGTAATCTCAATAATTCTCATCCCGATGCGCTAGATGGGTGTAATGAATTAGACCCCTACAGGTCATGTCACGCGGGGCAAATCAAGAAAAAGGGGCAGGTTGGGCAACGGAATGGCTCGGCAGGGTGCGCGGGGTATTCGTTACGCTCCATCGCTTGCATCGCTTGTACCGCCTCTTCGTAGAGGCTTTGCTCTTTTTTTGCGGTCATGGTAATGGGTTGTGTCTCGCCTGTACTCATGTTGTGGCTTTGCAGTTGTGGCGTTTGGCCAGGGAAGTGCTGACGATAGGCAAGCATGTAAAAGAGTTCACGCGTATCCGCCGTTGGTTTCTCTTTGCGTTTACCGAAGCTTGTACGTTTGAACGAGGGTGCCAGCGACGACGCAGGTACAGCTTGTTGAGGTTGTGCCTCCACCTGTTGCTGTGTTTCGACACGATCAATCGTGACCTGTACCGTCTTGCCATTCACCTCAACGGGATAGTGTGGACGCATCTCCCACGTCACATTGCCACGCCTGGTAAGATCGCGCTGTACCGCCTCTGTCACCTCATGCCCATGTCGTTCATACAATTGTGCAAAGGGAGCTTTGTCGCCGCCTACCTCTTGCCACTGTTGCGTGTAGAGGGCGCGAACCTCTTCAGGTGATGGCGTGTTCTCTTCTGAACCCTGCATCTGGTTGCGCAATGACTCAACCGTTTTCTGGGTCGCTTGCCAGAATAGAAGATAGCCATCATCCTGGTTGCCAAAGCGGTAAAGCGTGTTATAAGCATATTGGCGTGGGCAACGCAGATACGCCTCAATTGCCGATGTGTTCAAGGTTGTCGGCTTCATCGCACGAACAAATTCCTCACTTAAGGTATTCTCGATGACAGGCTGGTTGTTTACCTGCTGAGGTATCGCTTTATCTGACGTAGGTGTCCAATTAACTTTTGTGATACGGCCCTCTGGTAATCCTGCCTCTAACGCGTCGAGGTAGGGAGAACGCTTGTAGTTCTTCTTGCCATAGCGATCGCTATAACTCAAGATCACTGTGTCACGTGCACGCGTCACCCCGACATAGAATAGACACGATTCGCCACTTTCGTGCGCCTTACTTTTGTTGCTCTCTAGCTCGCTATCCAACATACCCGTTGGTGCGGTAATCGCGCTGCTACGGGCCGTTGTCGGGAAACGCTGTTGCGCAAGCCCCGGCATGTATACAATCGGAAATTCCAGGCCCTTACTGGCATGTACCGTCATCACGCGCAACATATCGGCCTGTGCCGCATCTTCTTCTTCGTCGCTTTGCTGACGCTGTACACCATCCTGTCTCAATAAGACAAGCAGACTGAGGTACTCAAGGAAACTCCGTATCCGCTCTTCTATTGGGATGTGTTGTGTTGGGGATGAACTCCTATCCGCTTCCCTGCTCTGTTGCTGATCGTAATGACGGGCAATTTGCAGGAGCGCCTCATAGTCGGCGAGACGGCTATCCTGGGGAGTGCTGAGCAGATCGTGGATAATCGAGGTTTCGAGAAAAAGATACTGTGCCAACAATGCCCAGATCGTTGTATGCTGTTGCAGGTCATGCCAGATATCGGAAAGACGCAACAGGCTATCACGTCCCTGCAAGCTTACTGTAGACGATATCTCACCGTTATAGAGCAACGCGCCGGGGCTTGTCTGCTGTCCTCGTGCCGCAATGAATAGTGCCTCGGTGTCGCTCTGTGAAAGGCGATGAGCGCTCTGTCGCGCGAGTCGCAAAAGGCCAGACCCACTGAGATCGGTCATGAGTAGCAAGATGGAGACAACATTTTTGATATGCTCTTGTTCAAACATCCCACCGCGCTCACGGACAGGCAGACCCGCGCTTGCCAGCGTACGCGAAATATTCTGCACCTGAGCGCGTGTGCGACATAGTACAATCATATCTTTATAGCTATAGCCCTGCGCGTGCTTTTCCTGGATATCTCGTAGTAGTCCAGCAAGCTCTGCACCTTCATCTGCTGCCCGTGCAATCGAGACGACTGAGGTGTCCTTTGTCAGGCGTACTGGCTCGTTCTTGCCTGGCTCTTGTCCTAGTTCTAATTGCATACAACGGAATGATTCCGCGATGCGTACAAGGTCAGGACGCGAACGATAATTGCGACTCAGAGGCAGTACCACGGCTCCTGGAAAATCCTGTTCGAAGCGTGTGATATTGGCGGGCGAGGCACCACGAAAGCCATAGATTGCTTGATTTGCATCGCCGACGACCCAGACTCTTCGCGCCTCACCCGCCAACACCTGCAAAAGTACACCACTCGCACGGTTTACGTCCTGGAACTCGTCAACCAGGATGTGCTGATATTGGCTTTGTTGTTCACGTAATACCTCGGGTTGCTCTTGTAATAGCTGGATGGCCTGCATGAGCAAGCCACCAAAATCGCTGTCGCCACGTCGTTGCAATGCCTCTTGATACAGCGCATACATCTGCGCGACCTCAACAGATTTCTCGGCTTTCTGTATCGCCTCTTCGTCACGCGCCTCTTGCAGCATTGTCAGTGCAAGGCTCATATACTGTTCAGGTGAAACAAGTTCGTCCTTCGCGCGCGAAATGGCCTTGAGCATATCAGGGAAATAGTACGCTGGCGCATGGATATTCTGGTAGTGGCGCAGGTCCATACGGCTCGCCTGCTGACGCAAGAGAGTATAGCCCTCGGCCTCATCAAGCAACGAAAAATCGGGACGTAGCCCTATGAGGGTGCCATACTGACGAAGTACGTCGGCGCAATATGCGTGGAACGTGCTAACTGTAGGTAACGGCCCAAAAGGACCTGTTGGAGCCGCTCTTCCATTTCCTGAGCCGCTTTTCGCGAAAATGTCAGGGCTAAAATATGCTGTGGCAATATACCAAGCACACGTACCATATGTTCAATGCGTCCGATGAGCGTACTTGTCTTACCACTCCCAGGTCCCGCCACGATCAAGGCTGGCGTTGGTGCCTCAATTGCTGTTTGCTGGAACGTGTCATAGGTCTTACTGCTCTTGGGCGTGGCTACATTTGGCACGTTTTTTTGCATAGATGGCTTGCGTGGATGTGTGAGTAGTTCCGCGAGACGGTTCAGCAGTGCAAGTGTGGAGACGGAAAAGGTATCAGCAAGCTGTGTTGGCGGGATACGCTCTTCGAGGTAGAGCGTTTTTACACGCTCAATGGGCATCAACAACTCAGCAGCGAATATATTCGCCTCTAATTCGCGCTGACTGCGTGGGTCGTAGTCCTGCCCGATGCCAAGTCGCTCCTGGAATTGTTCCTGCTCCGTTGCGCTTGTCGAGCCTTCCTGTACATCGTTTTCATAACATGGGTCCTCTTGTGACGGAGTAGCATCCTGAGTTGTAATAGAAGTGGATATGTCACCAAGTATGGTATGTATGGATGAGGTAGGGGCGCAATGTAGAAGCGCGTGTCCCAATTCGTGCGCGAGCGTGAAACGGCGCAGAGGTTCGGGCAGACCACGACACAGCCAGATCAAGTGTTCGTTTTCGTCCGGGTCTACGTAGCCGTATGTGCCCTCTGGACGACTTGCAGCATGGAATGTCTCGACCTGCAAGCCAAGCCACATCACCACATCATCTATCGGCGTTCGGTCATCGCTCCACATCGGGAACGCCATCCGAAAACTTTGCACCACGAGACGCGAGGTCTCCTCTACCATATTCCGTATACGTTCGTCCATAAGCCGCATCCTTGTAAAGAAGAAATACTATTGGTATTATATTATACCGTATAACGCTGCTATGTGCTCTAATATAAAGTAAGTCTATCTCTTCTTTTGTCATATAGATCACCTTATCTTCGCTTTAAGATATTCTTATGTACTAATATTGTGAATACTGGTATACTGTCGGAAAACTTGATTTTTTGAAAATATATGTTAACATTTATAAGTAGTAAGAACACGAAGATATTGCTGTTTCGTTACAGCTTGTAAAAATCAAAGACGCAGGCTTTACAAGTCTCTGCTTGTACTTTCAACCAGAACACTGCTCAAATTGGTTGGAACTACCGGATTATGAAAAGGCTAATTACTATACTACACTCATATAACTATGATGAACGACGCCTAACCAATAACACCAGATGGGTATGTGGGGCTGTTATCTATCTACTTATTTTTATCCTTTGTATAGTAACAGTTGCTGTACCTCTCCAACGATGGGCAAATGTACCGATAATAGCACAGATACCGATAAGTCAACTAATTATAAGAATAGGAGCGTGGCTTCCTTCTGAGTTCCCTATGTTGAAAGGTAGTCATGACTCAGTAATAATTACTAGTAATGGCGAATTTCTTTTATTGATATTTTTGGCATTTTTATTCTATGCTCTTTTTGCCCGCTTTATATATTTGAAGATGAAGCCAGGCTCTGATAATGTATATTTACTTCCTATCATTGTGGTCGGCATTATCATAGTAGGATTAATTTTTGTCTTTACTCCTGCCCTCCTCTCTCTTGACGTGCTTACTTATGCTGATTATGGTCATACAACACTTGTGTACCACTCAAATCCTTATTTTATTCCTCCTCTAGTTGCATCGCCTCATGATCCTATTACACGAATTGATGGCTGGCATTTTGGGGTTTCCGCATATGGTCCGCTTTGGCTTTACATATGCATGTTCATCGCACTATTGTCAGGTACTGACCCCTTACACTATATCCTTGCTTTTCGTATCTTAGGGCTATTTGCTCATCTTCTTAACACACTGCTTGTCATATGTATTTTACGAGCAACAGGACGTTCTCAACGTTATGTTGCCCTTGGAGCATTACTCTATGGATTGAATCCACTTGTTTTGCTCGAAAGTTGTCTTGAGGCTCATAACGATGTGGTTATGTGTACGTTCATGCTCCTTGGTATATGCCTGGCCTTACAAGTGGAATACAAGGAATGTATACGACCAAAGAGATATATACTACCATTGCTAGCGTTAACAATGGCAACCCTCATTAAATTTACATCTGCTCCACTCCTCATTTTTTTTATATTTCTGCTCTTTTGTAAAATACTTCAACCACTAGAGGTAGATATATATCCTTTTTCTAAAAAAAATGCCCAGCGATGGGTCTACGGTATGCTACAGGCTTGTGTTGCAGGCCTGCTATGTATTTTTGTTATACTTCTGTTTTATAGTCCATTTTGGATAGGACATACTGTTTCAGCTATCGTACGAAGCTTTTCTATGACACCATCTTCATACAATGCTGAAAATTCTATCATGCGCATGTTCGTCGAATATAAGAAGCGTCATGGCTTCCCATCTCATGGCCCTTGGACTTATAGACTTGTACATCTCCTGAGTAGCCGTGTTACGTGGGATACGATCAACATAGCAGTGTTACTCATTATGCTTCTCGTGGGATTCCTGTTACTTTGGCATACCCCTACAATACAGAACATGATATTTACAACATTAATTGTTTTTGAGAGTGTGCTTCTAATAACACCATGGTTTTATTCATGGTATGTACTATGGATTATTCCACTTGCTGTGATATTGCTCGTTGGGTTTGATTCATATAGAAATAGACCATTTATTCTGTTCGCTTTTGTGTTTTCAGCTACAGCCTTTTTCACGTATATCATGCCCTACTATTTATATCCCTTTGATAATTGGCGAGCTGCTTTAGCCAATGGTTTGCCTCTGGCTACATCTCTTATATTTCTTGTTTATCATATATTTCGCAGAAGACGTTTAATGATACAAGCCTCACTATGTAAAAAGTAAGGTTCTCTCTTGCTACGTAAGCGAGGATGCGCGGATGTGCTTATGTATGGTGGCGTGAAATGATATACTACACTATAATATATTCTCGTTCATAATTGTTTTCTTCTCATCCTCGAAAGGCTTTTGTATACAATGAATGCAGAAGAGATACTTGAGACCGCGAGAACAAGCACAACGCCCCCACATGGCTGGGTTGTGTTACCTCTTTCGCGTACAAAGGTTATACTCGGTATCGCGGGCTGGCTCTGCGGTATCGTCTTAGGACTTGGCCTCTTTAGTATCGCGGTATCCGCGACTATTCCCTCGAACTTTCAACATGGTACGGGCGTCATGATATTCACGCTCATCCTGCTTGCCGTGCTTCTATTCATCGGGCTTGGCAGTATCTGGATGCTTGTACAGGACGTGCTCCGTGTGATGCAGGCACAGAAGCACATTATTGTGATTACGCCCCAGGACTTTGTAAAGCAAGAGGGACGCAAGATTGTCACGGTGCCATTGACGAATATACGTTATGTAACGGCACGTGGCACTCCACCACCGGACCGCACCGTGCCAAGAGGTCCGGTCATTTCGCAACTACCGTCGATGGGCGAGCGTATGGGCAGCTTCTTTCTAGGACATGCCGCGACACGCGACGGTGCCGCCACGCACCGTAGACGCAGACGTACCCCTACGACGCTCGCCTTTGTCGATACACGTACCGACGATGAGGTCGTTGTTGTCACCGATGGCGCATATGGCGATCCATTCATGATCGCGGCCCTGCTGAAACAATACGCCGCCTCTGTATAGTCGCCTGTACTATTCCACAAATATTGATTCGATGGAATTCGTAGGGACCAGATTTATCGCGTCCGCGGCGCAATTTATTGCGCGAGACTCGTTCAGGAATGCAAATTGAGATGGAATATAGCTGATAAATCGGCCTCGGACGCGATAAATCTGGTCCCTACAACATGTCCAACAACGTTATAGGTCCCTACAATTAATCCGTAGATGAATTTCGCCCAATGGAGGGGAAACGTGCTATTAGCGATTGATATCAGTAACACCAACATCAAATTTGGCCTGTACCAGGATACTATTATGAAGCGTCACTGGGTCGTATCCACGGCACGACAACGCACAACAGACGAATATGCGATGGTGCTATTTGGCTTGATGCAGCATGGGCAGCATACATTCGATGATATCGACGATATCATTATTTCAAGTGTTGTACCACCCCTTACGCCCGTATTTCGTGATCTTGCCACGCGCTATTGCAATAAAGAGGCTTTTTTCATCGGCTACGAACTAGACCTGGGCGTAAAATTGCTGGTAGATAACCCTTGGGAGATCGGGTCAGATCGTATTGTAACCTCGCTCGCGGCCCATCATCTCTATGGTGGACCTGCGATCATCATCGCCTTTAGCACCGCGACAACGTTCGATGTCATTTCGCCGGAGGGAGATTTTCTCGGTGGCGCGATTGCCCCCGGCCTGGTGATTTCGGCTGAAGCCCTTAGTAGCGCGGCCTCACGCTTGTATAGAGTAGACCTGACTCCGCCACCCTCGCCGCTCGGCAAAAACACAATCGAGAATATGCAATCCGGCATCATCTACGGACACGTCGGGCTTGTACAAGGCCTGATCGCGCGCCTACGTCTTGAAATCCCCGGTGTCACAGAAGACAAAGACGTGAAAATAATCGCCCACGGCGGCCTAGCACAACTGATGGCACCGATCATTCCCGAAATACAATATGTGAACCAATTCCTCCCCCTGGAAGGTCTGCGGTTGGCTTATGGGCATTTACGTGCCTAACGTATAGTAGGAGCAGAATGGCTTGACTTTCGTGTTCGGGACGGGAGCGGGTGTGTCCTGCCAACCTTTTTGGAGGTACTTTAGTCCTGCTTTTTATATGCCTGTTGAGCGTGGAAGCGTACATTTTTGTCTATGTATAGGTATACCATCTAACTGTTGTTTGTCGTCTTAACTGTCAATTAAACTGTCATTTGTTGCTGCTAGCTATCAATGATAGATTATATGTTTGGATTTTCCATATTTATACTGTATCCTAAGAAAAGTTAAAAAGACTTGTTTGAGACCGATGCTAGAATACATTATTTGATGGAGAAATTGTTTATGCCTTTAGACTCCGATTTTTTAAATAAATTTATGACTTGGATTAGTACATTTGATACTTATGTTCTTCAAAATGAGGCTGATGTTGAAGTAAAATTTGTTTATCCATTTTTTCGCCTCCTCGGATACTCTGATGCTTACTGTCGTGAAAAATATCCTCTTAAGCTATACAATCCAGGGAAACAAGGAAGAAAACCAGAAATTGATATTATTTATTTCTCAACTGAAAAACATGAAAATCAAGGACAAGACACATCTCTTTTACTTGTTGAAGCAAAAGAACCAAGCAAAGTAGATTTGGAGGAGGATGTAGCACAGGCAATTTTTTACAGTAATTATCTCAAGCCATTGTTTTATGTTGTTACGAACAGTCACCGGCTAATGATTTTTAAACGTCACAGACACCATGAGGACGAGTGTGTTTTTAATGTTCCTACAAGTGAACTGCATCGTGTTGAGATTGTTAAGCGTCTATATCAGCTTTTGCATTTTGATATTGTTTGGCATCTGAAAGAGCAGGCAGTTAATGATTTAACACATACTCTTTATATTGATCTCACTAACGTACTTAGTCAAAAGCCTGATTTATTAGAGCAAATAGCAAAAGGGAACTTCATTTCATCAGTAGAGTTTAATGGTAGACATTTAACTGTTAGTAAGCCTAGTGTTGCTATAGATTGTACGTTACCTGCTGTTTTTAAAGGAGGAAGCTGTCGTATAGAGTTTAGCAATTATGGTGGTAGGACTTGTCAAGACAGTTTTTGACAGAAAATAAGACAAAACTCAACAGTAAGGAAAAGAGATACTTACGGCTCACGTCGATACACCGAAAAGGGTGTTTGATCGTCTAACGACTGGTGATACCGTTCACAATTGTAATGATGAAAGTAGTCTGCTAGCCCTTTTCTCACTTCTGGTACAGTCTGATAGTCTTTCAGATAAATGTCTTCGTGCTTGACACTGCGCCACAACCGCTCCACAAAAATGTTGTCTAAAGCCCGTCCTCTGCCATCCCAACTGATACGAATCTTGGCAGCTTTGAGGCGGTTCGTAAATTCAGCACTGGTAAACTGCACTCCCTGATCGGTATTGAAAATCTCTGGCGTGGCTCCTCGCAACGCTCGATCCAGAGCATCCAGACAGAAACTGGTGTCGAGCGTCGTCGAAAGTTCCCAGGCTAAGACATACCGACTGAACCAATCAATAATCGCCATCAAGTAGACAAACCCGCGTGTCAAGCGGATGTAGGTGATATCACAACTCCACACCTGGTCAATTCGGTCAACGACGACTCCCCGCAATAAATAGGGATAGCGCACACTTGGCTCACCTGCTCGACTCAGATGCGGTTTCGGGTACATCGTTTCCAATCCCATCATCTGCATCAGTCGCCTTACTCGTTGCCGATCAACCGTATAGCCTTGCGTCTGAAGGTACACCACCATTTTTCGCTTCCCATAATAGGGAGTGCGAGTGTATTGCTCATCGAGGAGCCGCATCAAGAGCATGTCTTCCTCATTTTGAGGGGCTGGCTCGTAATAGTAGCTTGACCGAGCGAAGTCCAACAATTCGCATTGTCTGACAATCGATAACTCAGGGTGCTCAGGCTCGATCAACTGCCTCTTCAGCTCAATGGAACTGACCTGATTTTTTTTTGAGAAAGTCTACCTCGACCTTCAACTGACCGATTTGCTGGTATAAGCTGGCAATTAACGCTTCCTCACTCTTGACACGCTCTGAGTTGGGCCGTTCAAAGACGGTTGGCAATTCGTCGAGGGCTTGCTTCTTCCACTGAGCAATTTGTGTGGGATGCACCTGAAAACTTGATACGAGACGCAAAAAAACTCCTCTCCCTCATCTGAAGCTTTCTTCTCAATTGCTCAGATTATATAAGAATGCCTAGCGAAGAGTCGTCTCGGCTTGAGGCTGCAAGATAACGGTATTCCCCATGCGTTCCAAGTGCCGAACAAGTCGATGTTAAATCTTCTCTTTATTGAGATTGGTAAAGTAATCAGCTCCTTTTTCGTGATACGGCTAACCAGTCTTGACCATGTGATAGAAAATGACGAGAATACTATGTCCAACGGCCACTGCCGCTCTCTTGGCCCCTCGTCGCGCACTGATCCGACGGTATTGCTCTCCCAGATAGCTCTGCGTGTGGCCCGCTGCGTGGGCGGCCTGCACCAACACCGTTTTGGCCCAGCGATTCCCTTGGCGGATGCGACCACTGAGTCGCTTGCCTCCAGTGCGCATGATCGCCTGGACAGATGCCGACCCAGGATGCTGCATGGGCGGCATCGGGAAAGTGGCTAATGTCCATCCCAGTTCGCCAAGGAGCACTTCGATACTGCGACGCGAGAGTCCTGTGACCGCATCAATTCGCTCAATCAGGTCATCAAACTCATGTAAACGCTCAGCAATCTCTCGATCCAAGTGCGCAATGGAATGCTCCAGGGTGGCAATTAATTGCAGCAATTCTTCCAGCAAGACGTGGTGATGTGGGATCAGTTTCCCTTGCAGGGCAGCTTTCAACTGCTCTTGTTTCTTGACCAGACTTCCTCGTGCGAGACGGGCGAGGTCCTCAGGATCAGTCTCGCCTGACACCAGTGCCGTCAAAATCGCCCGCCCGGTCGTCCCCATGATATCAGTAACCACCGAGGCGAGTTTGATGTTGGCATCTTCGAGCACTTTTTGTATCCGGTTGACCAGACGACTCCGTTCTTGAAGCAAGGTCACTCGGCTCCGGGTCAGATCACGCACCGCTTGTTGCTCACTACTCGGAATGAAGGAAGCTTTCAGTAAACCATGTTGCAAGAGATCGGCAATCCATTCTGCATCTTTGACGTCGGTTTTTCGTCCAGGAACCGCCTTCATGTGTTGCGCATTCACCAGGACAATCTCGAACTCACCTTCGAGCAAATGGAAAACCGGCTTCCAATACACGCCTCCCACAATGTTGCCAAAAACGTGTTAGACTGGGAATACGTGAGAGAGATCCTGCGTATTGACCTTCGCACGCGCTTGGCTGATCAATATCCAGTTCGGCCTCAACACACCTCATTGTCTCACGAAGGCTCCATTCCCCAGGGTCCAGGAGCATGCTATGACCAAAACATCCCGTCCGGACCGCAAGTACCTGGAGGTGACCGTCATGTATGAACCACATCGCTTGCAACACGACCTGCTGCAAACAGCGTATGCGTCTCTCGTCCCCAAGTCTCGAAGACGGTTTTCTAGAAGTCAGGCATCTTCGGTGGTGCCTCAGGTTCCTCCATGGGACCGTCGCGGAGAAAGGAATATGCCATGAAAGAGGTGCAAGCGGCCTTGTACGCTCGCGTCTCCTCCGAGCAACAAGCTGAGGCCAACACGATTGAGAGTCAATTGGCGGAAATCCGCGCTCGGATTGTCACCGATGGCTTTGAGTTGACCAGCGTTTTGGAGTTTGTTGATGAGGGGTACAGTGGTTCAACGTTGGTTCGACCAGCATTGGAGCGTTTACGCGATGTGGCTGCAGCAGGAGGGATGGATCGCCTCTATGTGCATTGCCCCGACCGCTTCGCGCGTCACTACGCGTATCAAGTGTTGTTATTGGATGAGTTAACCCAACAAGGAGTCGAGGTAATCTTTCTCAATCGGCCTTTAGGACAGACTCCGGAAGATCAGCTTTTGTTGCAAGTGCAGGGCGTGATTGCCGAATACGAGCGGGCCAAATTTCTCGAACGGAGTCGGCGAGGGAAGCGCCATGCCGCTCAAGAGGGACGAGTTGGAATCCTGTGTCATGCCCCCTATGGATATCGGTATATCAGCAAACACGAGGGTGCAGGAGAAGCCCGCTTCGAGAATTCTCTTTGAGGAAGCACGTATCGTCCAGCAGGTGTTCGGGTGGGTGGAGAGGACCGTTGTACAATCAATGAAGTGTGTCGCCGCCTTCATCGGGCTGGTATCCGCACGCGACCGGGAAAGAACATTGGGACCACAAGACCATCTGGGATATGCTGAAAAATCCAGCGTACAAAGGTGAAGCGGCGTTTGGCAAAACGCGCTGGATGCCTGTGGGCCCACGTCTGCGGGCCCCACGAGGCAAACCAGTTCAATCTCGACGTGGATATGCGGGCAACGATGCTCCCACCGAAGAGTGGATTACTATCCCTGTTCCCGCGCTGGTTGATCCAGCCTTGTTCGAGCTGTACAAGAGCAATTGGAAGAAAACAGACGACGAGCACGTATCCCCGAGAAAGGTTCTCGGTACTTATTGCAGGGCTTGCTCGTCTGTGCCAAATGCGGGTATGCTTATTATGGTCGCACAAATGATGTGCGCAATGCGTATTATCGTTGTGCAGGAGCATGAATATTCCACGACAGGGCTTCGAGCGCGTGTGTTGGAACAAAGAACTGCGTATGGATCAGACGGATACAGCGGTCTGGCAAGAAGTCTGTCGGCTCCTTGAAGACCCAGAGCGCTTGAACAGGAATATCGGCAGCGTCTGCAACCCCAGGAGAAGCCGAAAGAGCACGAGGGATTGGAAACCCAGATGGGCAAACTCCGACGAGGAATCGCGCGCCTGATTGATAGTTATGCTGATGGGCTGATTGACAAACAAGAATTTGAACCGAGGGTGACACGCATGCGTGAACGGGTGCAGCATCTGGAAGAACAACTCCAACGCCTTAAAGAGGAATCAGAGGGGGAAGAAGAGTTGCGCCTGATCTTAGGGCGACTGGAGACCTTTGCTACCAAAGTGCAAGATGGACTGCACTTGGCTGATTTTCAGACTCGTCGGGAGATCATTCGATCTCTGGTCAAACGAGTTGAGGTGGATGAGCAGCAAATTCGCGTGGTCTTCCGTGTCAGTCCTACTTCTTTTCCATCCTCTTCAGAGGGTGCCCCCCACAATTGGCAACATTGTGGGGGGCGTGTACACCCCGGTTAATTCCATCGCAATCTGGCGACAGCCAGATGCCTTCAGCCAGTCTTTCAGGGCTAAGATCTCCTCAGTCATGGTACCGAACTGCCGCAGCTCTTTGTGACGTTGCCCATTCGCCTGAACCGCGCTCAGACACGCCACCAGAAAGCGTTTGTGGACATCAATACCACTACATCGTGGGTAGAGCACTTCCATTTCTCTTGCTCCTCTCATCTGATGAAACATTTTCCTTGAAAGATTTCCAACAGGGCATCTTTCCACAAAGAGTTTCCTCTACGTGCTTCCCAGAATGGAGCGACAATGAGCGGTTCTTCCAGATGCCCGAAGACAGCTTTTTGATCAAGCTTTACAGCATTAATAAAATGCACCGTTTTCGCTATTGGGATCTTTCCTCCACACTATAGCCCATACCCATTCAGATCGTCTATTCCGTTCTTTTTCATTCGGAACGGTGCGCCTCCAGCGCATGACGCTTTTTGAGAAAGTCTACCTCGACCTTCAACTGACCGATCTGCTGGTATAAGCTGGCAATCAACGCTTCCTCACTCTTGACTCGCTCTGAGTTGGGGCGTTCAAAGACGGTTGGCAATTCGTCGAGGGCTTGCTTCTTCCATTGCGCAATTTGTGTGGGATGCACTCCATACTCCGAAGCGATTTCATTCGCGGTTTTCTGCCCTTTGATCGCTTCTAGCGCGACCCGCACTTTGAAGTCGCTACTAAATTGTTTGCGTCTTCCTGCCATTGCTTTCCTCCTTGAAAATGCTGTTCTCCCTTCTGCTATTTTATCTTATCGATCTGTCCAGTTTCTCCCTACCATTATACCTATTCGCATGTACTTCCATCCATGCAACAAGAGGCTGTAGGTAAATGGGGCGACAAGTTGAAACCAAATGATAGTGAGGGTAAGGAGGCTAAATAGTCTCTTGACTCCGCACACTTTTTCGATCTCATGGAAGCAGGGTATCTACACATACGAGTAGTCCTTATTACTGATCTCAGCACGAGTTTCTCAACTGCCTTCTTTCGCTCCACCTGTCTAACAGAGTGTAAAACGTTAGAACTTTAGCACCTTATGCTGAGAGCAGTAAGTTGTTTGTATATGTTTCGCAGAGAACTTTTGTGACGTACAGAAGAGTTAGCAAGCTACGTCTTGATCTACCTTTGAATTCTTAGGCCGATATTGCATGAGATAACTCGTGCCGCCTGTAAACTCGTGTCCAGTACAATAGGTCTGAGCTTGTTTAGCGGTTGTCCACGTCGTAGCACCCCATGATGGCCAGTTATTTTGCCAACTGCCAGTAATGCTTTGCCATTGAGCTGTCGTGCTATAGACACCCACGGTTGTAGCACCATTGGCCACGAAAGCGTCATGCTCACCTTGTAAGCTATTCTGATTCTGGACAACGTCAGTATTCCATGTGTTGCTCGTTTCAACGTCTAGCCACCAAGTAGCACTGGAAACACCAACGCCCATTGCTGCGTTGATCGCATAGAGACCAGCATTGTACCCATAATTATATGCAAGGCAGTTATTGTCTCCTGTAGCACACACTTTTGGGGATGTGGGGTTAATGTGGGTCGACTTATTATACCAACCGGTATTGACATATAAACTCAAGTTCTTAAAATAACTGGCTTCTTTCGCTATACACGGACTGGTTGAGTAACCCTTGACCATCTGTAACCCCAACTATTCCGAAGGTGACACTGGGAACACTCGCGGTGCAGTTAGGCCAGCCAATATCAACACCAATCGTTCCTTGACTATATTGACCTTGAGCAGCAGCTACTCCTGTGGTCAAGAAGAGCACCATCAATGCCACTGTGAAACTTAACACAACTTTTTTCATATCTTTCACTCCTTCGATGCATTATAACATATAGTCTATATAACATATAGTTTATGACGTTGGCGTTTTTCAGTTTTTTTATTTCATTGCCGAGATCAGTAGTTGTGCAAAGTCAAACTCCTTGAACTGTCAAAGACTATCAAGGGTGCCGTAAACTGTCAACTAAACTGTAAGGATGAGTTTATGTGAAAATTTGACGCTACAAAAAACAAGGTGTAAAATTACTTTACAC
>CAWBSZ010000004.1:0-346785 GCA_963791655.1 uncultured Chloroflexia bacterium
GATCATCCGCATCTTCCGTGCTCAGCAATTCAAACCGTACAGGAAGAACTATACGCAGGACAGCATTGAAGGGGAATTTGCCTCTTCTAGGACATCTTTTATGAGCTAAGAGGCCCTCCCAGGGGCTAGAGCAGATCCCTTTCCCTTTGTTTTATTGCTGAGCACGGAAGATGCGGGTGAACCAGGTTCTGGGGGATATTATAATATATGCAATCAAAAGAGGATGAACTTTTAGAACAGCTCAAGGAAGCGGTAGAAATATTGCGAGCCACAGGACACAAGGTTACACAACAGACTCTAGCAAGAGCAGTTGGTGTATCAAGAGTGACATTTAAACAATATCCGCGAGCTGTTCGGTTTTTAGAGGAAAATACAAAAATACAAGTACAGATACATGAAAATAATATGATGACAAAAGTTAAAGAAGCTATAAGAGTATTGGAGGAGAATAACTGCAAGATAACACATAGTACAATTTGCAAGCAACTAGATGTACCTACTACTAATTTACATTTTTACCCATCAGTTATCGTTTTTGTGCAAAATACGGTTAAAGAAAAGCAAAAGCAGTATAAAGAGAAGCAGCTTTCTTTGGAAGAAGAATTGTTATTGCAATCAGTGCTAGTTGCAATTCGACAATTACAGTCGCAGGGACTTACCATTTCATATACTGCTATTGCAAAAATGCTTCACACAGATCCCCGAAAATTAAAAAAATTCCCTGAAGATTAAGCTCATTTTAGACGAGGTCTGTTCCTCTCAAGCTAAAGATGAGAACAAAAATTTTTGAAGGAAGACACTTTACTTCAACTTGCCTATTCTAAAGTTAAAATGTGTCTTTTTAGACCACTCTAAAAATTTTTCTCAAATTATCCCAGATGGTGCTAAATTTCTTAAACATTTTGACGTAATTTTTGCAGAGTTTATTCTATGTTTGGAATAGACACTTGTAAACGCTATTACGTACTTTTTCTACGATACGAATAGAATTCACGTTAATTCCACGCTTACATTAGACGGCACAATCAGCAAAAAAAATGAAAAAAGGCAGAGGCGTATGGGAGTCGAACCCACCGAGGACCGCGCCGAGCGACCCCCCAGCCGTTTTGAAGACGGTGAGACCCACCGGAGTCCCTACACCTCCATAGGTTAGTTCGCGTTCGTATTGTGCCATTGATACCTGTACTTGTCAAGCAAGATGCTGGATGCGCTCCACATTAACTTCGGTCAAGTCTTTGACCACAAGGGTCGCCACCTGTAATCCCGGTAGCACACGACCATAGGCAACCGCAATGCTGTACATGCCGCCTGCATGAGCAGCCGCGACACCTGCTACGGCATCTTCTATCACAAGGCAGTGCTCCGGCTTGATGCCTAGCTCTTTTGCCGCCTTGAGAAAGATATCTGGTGCAGGTTTGCCATGAGGCACGGTTTCGCCGGAGATGAACGCATTGATATAGCGGTCAAGTCCTAACACCTCTTTTACAAGTTCGATATTCGCGATAGGCGCGGACGAGCCTAACGCTTGTGGATAGCCTGCATCATGTAAGGCACGCATGAGTTCTTGCGAACCCGGTAGAAACGCCGCAGTATGGCGCACGTAGTCACGATAATATGTTTCTTTCCGGTCTGCTAGCCCTTGTAATTCTTCCTGCGATACCTTGCCCCATACCTTCGGTACAATCGCGTCGTTACGCCAGCCGAAGGTCGCCACGAACTGCTCGTCGGTAAACTCTTTTCCTGCCTCGTGTGCCAGCCGTTGCCATGCTTTCTTATGATCCTTCTCACTATCTATCACAACACCATCAAGGTCCCAGATCACCGCTTGTACCACTCCACTCTTCCGAGTCATAGCTTTTTTTTACGCTCCTTATTTCTTTGCTTTGCTTTAGCATATCACCTTTTAGTATCCTGCCCTCTAAAATCTCGACAGCTATAGTATTATAAGTAGTATGCATCATTCTGGTTTTCTTATACAAAGCCATGCATGGATGTATTGATGCACGATATTTTATACAAACCTGGAGGAACTAATTAACCTATATGAGTGATCGTAAGTTCTTTAATGAAGAAATAGAAACCCTCTCGAAAAGCAAACTACAGGCTTTACAATTACAGCGGTTACAAGCAATTGTTGGGCGGGCGTACAATCAAAATCAGTTTTATCGCAAGCTATATGACGAGGCAGGAGTAAAGCCTGCCGATATCAAAACTCTATCTGATATTCGCAAATTGCCCTTTCTCGAAAAAAAGACGGTGCGTGATGCGTACCCCTATGGTATGGCTTTTGTTCCTCCGGGTGGGCCTGGGGGTGCCTTACAAATTCATGCAACGAGTGGTACAACGGGTAAGAGTGTGCCTGTCTTCGCGACCAAAAAAGATATTGACTACTGGTCCGATCTGAACGCGCGTGAATTATGGATGACTGGCATGCGTCCAGGCGATATTTTGATGAATTGCTATGGTTACGGTATGGCAACGGGCGGGTTTGGCTTCCATTACGGTGCGATGGCGATGGACGTTATGGCAATTCCCATGGGGTCGGATGCACGTCAGTATGACCGAATGCTTGATTTTATCCTCGAGTTCAGGGTGACTGCTGTGTGTATGACGCCATCCGTTGGTCTGTATGTAGGTGGTAAGGCGCGTGAACGTGGCGTCAACTTCAAGGATACAAAGCTCAAAATTGGCCTTTTTGGTGCTGAACCGTGGCCGTGGGAGACGCGTATGAAGTTGGAAGAACTCTTTCAGTTTACCGCTTATGACGAATTCGGTATGACAGAGTTTCTAGGACCTGGCATGACATGCGAATGTGAGGTACGTGACGGAATGCATGCATGGGCCGATGCATTTCTCGTCGAGTGTATCGACCCAGAGACGGGCGAACCTGTCGATGAAGGAAAAGATGGTGAGTTGGCGTGGACTTGGCTTTCGGCAGATGGCACCGCGATGATTTCGCTATCGAAGCCGTGACCTCTCACGTACATGGTGGGAGGAACGCTGTGCCTGTGGACGTACACATCCAAAGATTGGCGCGATCAAAGGGCGTAGCGATGATGCAGTCTCGATTCGCGGACTGATCGTTTTTCCAAGTCAGGTTGAGGCCGCGCTTGTGAAATTTCCCGAAACCGGTGCGAATTTTCGTATCATCGTCGATAAGCGCAATGACCTGGATACCTTTGATCTCAAAGTCGAAGTCAAAGATGTTGCACTTCTGAATAACCCGGAACGCACGCACACGCTAGGACGTGAGATGGCGGAAGCTGTGAAAACAATTACGGGCAACTCACCAAAGGTAGAACTCGTGCCAGCAGATAGTCTGCCACGCGCTAGTGGTGGCGAGTCAAAAACCGCCAGTGCGCGTGTTGAAGATAGACGCAAGAAGTAGACAAGAAAGCACCCGTCGTGTAGGCTCACACGACGGGTGCTTTCTTGTCTACTTGTAGCTTTGAAGATGTTGATAGATGAATTGTCCCGTCGCTGGTGAAGGTGTGCCGTTAAAATCCTGGATCAGGCGTGGATAGCCACAAACATTGCCTTGTATTGTCCATGACCAGGCCACCCAGCCGATTTGATGAGCATCAAAGTACGCGAGGAGCTTACTCATAAAACCTGTGCCACAATCGTATTCACCGCTTTCCGCGGAAATCACTGGATACGTTGCACTCACGTTACCAAATGATGCATCCCATACTTGCGGTTGCTTATCGCCGTAGGGATAAGGATGCGTATCATAGACGATGTTCGATCCTTTGATCGTATAGTGAGCAATTTGACTGAGATCGAAGCCCCAATTCATACCAGCAACTATCGCAAGGTTCTTGGCACCAGTACCACGTACTGCATTGAGGAGAGCTTGCATCCCAATACCCTGATATGTTGCTGTTTTAGAGCAGTGACAATCATCGGAATAGTTGATATCATTTGTCATTTTGCAAGGTCCATTCCAACATGACCATTGTGCTGGATGAGGTTCGTTAAATAGCTCGAACTGCACATTTGGGTATCCCTTGTAGAGGGTTGCCACCTGTTGCCAGAATGTAACGCTATCCGCGTCGGGCACGGACCACGGTCCACCACCGTTAAGCGATTGTCCACCTGCATCCGACCATTGGAGGTCAAGCATGACGTTAAGATGCAACGCTGTTAACGTATCGACGGTTTGCTTGACTAATAGATGGTACTGGTTAGCTGGACATTGTGTTGATGTCTGCCCATTGAGCCAGAAGCCTTCGGATAGTGGTAAACGAACAGTATTCGCACCCCAGTAGGTGACTGTTTTGGTTGAGGTGCCTGATCCCATATAGGCAAGTTCTTTTGGGGTAAAATGTCCATCACCCCAACAACTAAACTCTAAGCCGTCGCGCCCAACGCCATGAAAATAGTAGCGTTTGCCATCTGCACCGAAAATAGCGTTGCCTTTCACAGTATATGGACCCATGGCCTTTGTCTGACGTGGTATAAGCGTTGTATTCGACGATGTTACTGCCAACTGTGCTCTCGTAGAATGTGACGGACTCATCCAGATTACACTCACTGCTACGCAAAGGACTATGAATGTACTGATACCAAAAATCTTTAAAGAACGCATAAAATAGTGATCCTTCTAAGTATACATATATTTTAAGGGAACATGGTTGTATTTGCCCGGTACCTAAAATAATAAACGGGACTTATCGTAAAATACTATTACTTTAAATACTACTTACTTTGCTAACGTATGGGTTAGAATTAAGTACTTTTACTGTTCATCTTTGACTAAATGTCCTAGCATTCCGTTTATAAAAGGGTCTCCCCTACACGTAGGGTCCTACAACCTGTAGGGGAGGCCCTTGCGGTCTCCCTGTTTCCCCCCGAAGGATGAAGACCCTTATAAAAAAATGTCGTGACAATATGCTCACTTGATGTTATAATTGCGAACTTAGAGATGGTAGCGATATTCTAATCCATTGCAAGAAACACAAAGCTGCTATAGAGAGGCACAGGCATGACCACGACAACAACGATCGCACGCGGGAAATATCATATTTGGACGGTAGGATGTCAGATGAATCAGGCTGACTCACAGCGTGTGCAGACACTGCTCGACGATCTTGGCTGGGAAGAGGCAAGTATGGAGCAGGCGAATCTCGTTGTACTCAATACGTGTAGCGTGCGACAGGCACCGGAAGAAAAAGCCCATAATTTATTAGCGAAACTTCGACGTGCAAAAGAAGAGCGTGGCGACCTTCTTGTGACTCTCATGGGATGCATGATAGGCAATCAGAAAACAATCGACGAACTGAGCAAACGCTACCCACATATCGACCTCTTTATGAAAGTCGAGCAAGCTGATATTCTACCCCGTTTCCTTGAGGAACGTTGGACACCTATCTCTGGTGCAGGCTGTTTGGATATCGAATATGTGCCAGACAATGATCTGCCTATCTCAATCGGCCCTGCCTTGCCAATCTATGCAACATCGTTCGAGCGAGGCAGTAAGCGGAGCGTGCTACCAATGGCGATTACACCGAAGCTCGGCGAACGTATCGCGCACTATCCTGCTCAGGTAGAGTCCGCTCAAGCCAGTGTCACCGCGTGGTTGCCAATCGTGTTAGGCTGTAACAAAGTCTGTACGTACTGTATTGTGCCTTATCGTCGAGGGCGTGAACGTAGTCGCCCGATTGACGAACTTGTCACGGAGACCCGATCCCTTGTCAGAAAAGGTGCGAAGGAAGTTACTCTGCTTGGTCAGACTGTCGAGTCATATGGCCTGGACTTGCCGCATAAACCCAATTTGGCTGACTTGATGACCGACCTGAGCGAGATCGATGGCTTAGAACGTATTCGCTTTATGACCTCATACCCACGTTATATGACCGATAGCATGATTGAGCGCATGGCGCACTTGCCAAAGGTGTGTGAGCATCTCAACATTCCCGTACAAGCAGGTGACGATGATATGTTAAAGCGTATGAAGCGAGGCTACTCGCTGGCAGAATACTGCGAACGTGTGGACCGTGTACGTGAGCTGTGGCCGACTATCTCGCTCTCCACGGATGTCATTGTTGGCTTCTGTGGTGAAACCGAAGAGGAATTTCAGCATACACTGGACCTGATTGAAAAGGTGCGCTTTGACATTGTGCACGTGGCCGCGTATTCTGTACGTCCTGGTACAGTCGCGGCCCGTTGGGAAGATGATGTACCACTGGCAGAGAAAAAAAGACGCCTACATGCCGTAGAAGACTTACAAACAAAGATTGCGCTTGAGATCAACCAATCCTATCTCAACAAGGTTGAAGAGGTGCTTGTCGAGGAGGAACAATCTACACATGGTCTGCAACGCTGGCGTGGGCGCAACCGAACGAATAAACTCGTTTTCTTTCCCCAGCCTGAGCAAGTAGAAACAACTACGTTACAAAGTGTGCAGCCAGGGGACCTTGTAAGCGTTCGTATCGAGCGTGTTACGCCGTGGTCATTACAGGGTTGCATGGTTGCGGTATAATGGGCAAACCGCACGTATTCCGAATATACGAATTTCCGACAAAAATGGAGGGCGTTGAATGACGCAGTCTGCAGAAGAAAAGACTCGAACAAAAAAACAATGGACCGACCTTGCTGTAAAACAGGCTCAGGAAGGTCTATGGGAAGAGGCTGTCACTACCAACAAAAATATCTTGAGTCTGTTCCCTCAAGAGCCAGATGCCTTGAACCGTCTTGGCAAGGCACACAGTGAACTGGGACAATACGCCGAGGCTCGACAGGCATATTCTCTGTCACTGAAATATAATCCCAAGAATCTTATCGCTAAGAAAAACCTTGATCGTCTCTCGCTGATCCAGGAGGCACCAACACCGACACATATTGTGGCAGAACGTATTGATCCTCGGCTCTTTATCGAGGAGACAGGCAAAACAGGCGTTACCGATCTGTTGAACCTTGCCGCACCTGCTATCCTTGCAACCGTTGGCGTTGGGGACCGTGTACAGTTGCAGCGTATTGGTCACACTCTCCTTGTACGTAATGCTGCTGGTGAGGATATTGGGCAAGTTGAGCCGCGCCTGGCAAACCGTTTGATTACCTTTATGGAAGGTGGCAATCGGTATGCGGCAGCTATTCTTGCAAAGGACAACGAGCAGGTTCGACTCATCATGCGCGAAGAGTACCAGCATCCAAGTATGTTTGGCAAGGTGAGTTTCCCATCACAGGGGAGTGGCGATACCATTCGTGCATACATCAAGGATAGTATGCTACGCTATGATCGTGGTGAAGACGACGACGAATTGGGCAATGACGACGAGTACTTCGATGGTGGTGACGAGGGTGACGACCTGACCGAAGTTGATTTTGAAAGTACAAACGACCCAGAAGAGTAATGTTAAACAGCAGGGCATCACAATGTGCGCTCTGAGATAAGATAAGAAAGGCTATAGAAATGAACAAGACGAAACGTGTAGCATGGCATAAGCATCTTAAAGGCAAAAAGAAATTTGAAGAGAAGCAGAAGGCTTTAAAGGCAAACGCGGCGACTTCCGCTGCACCTTCAACACCAGTACGGGCCAGATAAAACGGCATGTCGCGTGTAAGCGAAGAGAGCTATGAGCAGTTCACCACCTATATCGTCTGCTTCTGTACGCAGTATTCTAACGCTGCTCGCTTCACGCGATGCCTCGTTAGTTGCGGGTGCGGAAGGACTTGAACGTCGGATAACTTGGTCGTGCAGTATGCGAGCACGTCTTCCTGCGTTTGATAGCATACAAGGGGGTGAACTTGCCCTACTTACGTTCGCCAAATTACGTCGATTAAATGAGACGTTACCACACCTGCTCTTAAGCTTACATAAAGAAGGTGTGGCGGCGGTTGCGGTTGCCGCACAGTCACTTGAAATACTGGGTGCAGAGGCAATTGCGCTCGCGAACCAATTGCACCTTCCACTTATCCTACTTCCCCCATTAGCACCTACTGAAGAGATCGAACGCGAAGTCATCGCCTTTGTTGTAAGTTTCCGCGATGAGATCGAGCGTAAAGCCACAGAGGTGTCTCAACAACTCATGCAGTTGAGTATTCAAGGTGTGGGCATCGCGGGTGTATGCGAATCACTTGCACAAAATCGCGGCAAGTGGGTCGTCATGCAAGATGCTGAACAACATATCCGTTTTCAAGCTGCACCACCCATGTCGAAAACGCTACTGCTTTCTGACCCCTTGTCCGACGAGTTTTTACGTAGCCACGGCCTGATACGAGTGGTAGAACCAATTCTCATTCGACATGAAATTGTTGGCTATCTTTCTCTGATTGGTGATGAAAGTACCTTTGATTACTCTGAACGGCTTGTACTGAACCATGCTACACCCATTTTCGCGATTGAGTTTGCCCGAGAACGTGAACGAAGCGAGGTAGAGGGCCGCTATCACGTTGAAGCCTTCATGAATGTGCTGCAAGGACAATATCAGCAGCCAGAAGAGATACTCGCACGTGTACGCCACCTCGGCTACGATCTGACTATTCCACAAATTGTCGTACTCTTTGAAGCATCCTCGAACGAGGAGGATGCGACACTGGTACAATGGTCGCGTCGTATTCGCGAAGAAATGGTACGCCTATGGCCTACATGCTGGCTCATGAGCGATGCACAGCGTATCACTGTTCTTGTCCCTGTGCTTTCGCTAGCTGACGCAGAGCAACATGGTGAAACCGAAGAAGAGCAATCACTTGTGGCACGTATAGAGCGTTTTTCTACGCGAATGCAACAAAACCGAGGGAATGTTCCCTTGCCTCTCTTTTCATGTGGGGTTGGGCGTATGGCAATATATGTGCAAGGCATTCCACAATCATTTCGAGAGGCGCAACGTGCGGTAGAAATTGGGCGTCGGCTCTTTGGTGAAGGAAAAATTCATTCCTTTGCGCGTCTGGGCATCTATCGTTTGCTCTTTTACCTCGATGGTCAAAGTGAGCTGAACGCGTTCTATCAGGAGATGCTTGGGCCTCTGCTCGATTATGATACAAGGCACGATGGCACCTATATTAAGACACTGGAGTGCTATTTTCAGTTTAATGGCAACCTTAGCCAAACGGCACGTACAATGCACTTTCATCGTAACTCTCTTATCTATCGCCTTGAGCGTATCGAGGAAATCCTGGGACGTTCGCTTGAAGACGCGGAGTTACGTCTTTCGTTACAGATCGCATTGAAGATCCATCATTTGCATCACAAAGATTGAATAGGTTTAAGCCAAAAGAGATGTCTTTATTGGAACAAGGGCGCCCGCAAGGGGAACGCCCCTCCCATACTTAAGGCTTCTCTCGACGAATACTCGTCGTATGGGAGGGGCGTTCCCCTTGCGGGCGCCCTTGCCCCTTTTCTTGCATTACAATCATCGCCAATGTCAGGAGGGTTCTTGCGTGAATGCACCTGTTGCCCTACGCCGTGTCTTAAAGTTTCGTACAGTCGTTTCGACCAGTGCGGGTCTCTCGTATGCCGCTATAAGTCTTCTTGGGTGTGTCCAACTCGCCTCGCTTGTGGGTGGTGACTCGGGTTGGATCGCTATTCTTATCGCTGGTCTGCTAGCCCTGTTAGCTGCCTTCTGTTTTTCCGAATTGAACGCCCTCTATCCTACAGCCGCCGCCATTCGTCTCTACATGAAAGAGGCATTCAACGACAATTTCTCACTCATTATTTCTTTTGGCTACATGCTCACTATCGTCGCCGTTATAGCCGCCGATAGCTACATTGTTGGCAATGCTATCACGTACGCGTTAAATCTTCCTTCGTGGGCATCGCTCATTTGGATACTCGCAATTTTGGGTTTAGCACTCGGCGCGAATTTACGTGGCATTAAATTAGCTGGCTTGTTGCAAGATATAACAACCTACACCATTCTTGCACTCGCCATTATTATTTCGTTGATTGCCCTCAGTCAACACGGATTTCAACTCCGCTCACCTTTTGATTCATTGAGCCATCCCCTCGATCTCATTCAAGCGGTCGCTATCGGCGTCTTTGTCTTTTCAGCCTTTGAATGGGTCACACCTTTGTCGGAAGAGATTACAAACATCAAACTTATTCCTCGGGGTATGTTTGTTGGCTTAGGTCTGCTATTAGTATCCTATGCGCTCTTTACTGTTGCTGCAAGCAGTGTGCTACATATAGATAATCAACATCAAGCATTAGCAACTTCGCCCATTCCACAACTATTGTTGGGGAAGGCCATTCTCGGTCAACTTGGTATCTGGATTATGCTTGGAGCGACACTGTTGACGGCTGTTATGACCTTCAATGGTGGGTTCGCGACCGCCTCACGCTTTATGTATGCCGCAGCACGTGAAGATACATTGCCGCCAATCTTTTCTCGAATTAGCATCGACCATGCTGTACCATACGTCACAGTGATGGTTCTTGCGGGCACTTCTGCGGTAATCGCGATACTTATTTTCCTTACAGGTCAGTTCCAACTATTAATTCTTGTCGGTTCGGTCCTTGAGGCACTCATTTACACAGTAGCAGGTCTTTGTGTGTTACAGCTACGGCGACGTCAGCCGAATGCAGAACGTTCATTTCGCATTCGTGGCGGCCTCATAGTTCCTATAGTTACAGTAATCATCTTTGGTATCCTTGGCATCCTCGCTTCTCTTGGAGCGGGCACTGCTGCTGTTTTTCCTGGGCTGCCGCTCATCCTGACGCTGTTTGTGTTCGCGCTCTCGACACTTTATGTTTTGTTTGTTGTGCCGCGTCTACGCAAAAATGCTGCCGCGAAACGTGCCTCGACAACACGACGTAGACCGGGACGTGAGGCTCGTAAGCCCGAAGTTACTCAAGGTTAACTGAGATGATCTTGCCGCCAGCCGCTTTACGAAGTCGGTCTCGGATTGCTAGACCAATTCCTTGCTCTGTAAAGCTGCGACAGAGAATGCATTGTACGCCCGCCTCCTCGAGTGTGCGTAATCCATCATAGAGGCGGGTGGCTATTTGCTCTGGCTCGTTCGCGCTTCCTAGCGTGTAGATGCGTGCGCCACTTACCGCAAATGTTGGAATATCCTCGTCCGTAATCAGTATCCCAACCCGTTCATTCCGTGCCTGCCTTCGCTGTATTTCGGCCAGCATCGCATGATCCATCACTGATTTTGGCCCTTCAAAGAGGAAGGTTGGGACACCTGGTGCGTAGTGCATAAGCATTTGTCCTGGTGCTATTTGCGCTTCGTGCTCACCCTGTTTTTCTTTACCCAGTGTCTTTTGATAGATAACCTCTGGCAAAAGGTGCTGTAATGCCTCTAAACTTACACCGCCCGGGCGCAGAATGGTTGGAACTGGTGCACATAAGTCGAGCACGGTTGACTCTACACCTACTTCACACGGACCACCATCAAGAATAAGTGGCACACGTCCGGCCAGGTCGGTCAATGCGTGTTGTGCGGTTGTCGGGCTAACGTGCATAAAGCGGTTGGCACTCGGTGCCGCGATAGGTGAACCCGTTGCACGGATGAGAGCAAGGGCAACGGGATGGCGAGGCATACGTACCGCGACAGTCGATAAACCTGCTGTGACAAGCTTGGGGACGCGTGGACTGGCAGGAAGTATCATTGTCAGTGGGCCGGGCCAAAACATATTGGCGAGGAGTTTTGCCTGTTCTGGTAGTGCAGTAATAAGCATTTCTAATGCATCTACATCAGCGATGTGCACAATCAACGGGTCGCTGTATGGACGTTCTTTTGCCGCGAAGATACGTTCTAGTGCTCCTGATTGCATCGCATCTCCACCAAGTCCATAGACTGTTTCAGTGGGAAATACGACAACTTGTCCTTCTTTAAGTAAAGAAGCCGCGCGTTCAATAATAAATACATTCGGGTGATGTTCGTTGACTCGTAATACTTCTGTATGCTGCATCTTGCGTTGAGAACTCCAAAGAAATATAGAAGAAAATGCTTAGAGTATAAAGATTGTAACACAGAACCTGACGGAACACATAAGTGAGGATTGGGGAGCATGACAGGGGCAAGCCCTGTCACTACTATATATTGCACCTCCGTATGGCTTGTCTATGCCAGTAGGTGTATAGTAGTGACAGGGCTTGCCCCTGTCATGAAGCGTCCTACGTCGATAGTGTGTTGTTAGATGTTGCAGTGTGAGAGTCCGCGCTTCTCAAGGTATTGCTGATGATAATCCTCTGCCTTGAAGAATGTTTGCGCTGGCACAACCTCCGTCACAATCGGCCTCCTGTACTTGCCGGAACTTTGCAGTTTTTCCTTAGAGGCAAGAGCCTCGGCCTTTTGCTCTTCTGAGTGATAGAAGATGACCGAGCGGTACTGAGTACCAATATCTGGCCCTTGACGATTTAGCGTTGTTGGATTGTGGTTCTCCCAGAACACATTCAAGAGTGTTTCGTAGGAGACTCTCGACGGATCGAACTCGACTTGCAAGGTTTCCGCATGTCCTGTGCGTCCGGTACAAACATCGCGGTATGTGGGGTTATTATGGGTACCGCCCTCGTAGCCGACAGTCGTCGAGATGACGCCTTTTATCTGGCGGAACTCGGCCTCTACACCCCAAAAACATCCGGCGGCGAAGTCAGCTTTTTGTGTTGTCTTAGTGATCTCTTGTTGCATTGTCCGTGTAGCTCCTTTACAAGCATAGCGTTGTCTATATTTATTGTGACATATATTATTACGAGAAAACAATCCCGTTTTTACAAAGATGTTATTTCTCGATAGGATAGGTAATTTGTATAAACGTGGGATATTTGGCTAGTCCATGTTGCGACACTTGTATACAGCATGTTATACTTTGCCGTGTCTTGAGATGTAACAGTTTAGTATTACAGAGAAAAGTTGGAGTGATGCGTCAAGTTAGTCCTCGAAACAATCGTCCAGGTAATTCTCGTCACATTATCGGTTTAGGTGGAATGGCCCTCTCTCTGCTCATCCTGCTCGGTGTCGTTTTCTATATCTATGCTTCCTACCGTAATACAACAACGGTCAAGGGTCAACATGTTCCCAGTTCATCATCAAGTTCAAAAAATACTTCATCGCAACCCCTTGTTACCTGTAAAACGCCTGCACATACATTAGGCAATACGACCGAAACCATTACATCTGGAGGCTTGAAACGCACATTTCTTGTCCATCTTGCCTCATCGTATGGCAAGCAGCCACAGCCACTTGTCCTGCTTTATCATGGCTATAGCTGGACCTCACAGATTATGGAGCAGAACACCGGTATGAACACAGAAGCGGATAAAGCAGGATTTGTGCTTGTCTATCCGCAAGGGGTTGATGATCCTCCTTCATGGAATGCAGGGGTGGGTGCCTATGGACCAACGGGTGACGCGAACGATATACAGTTTACACGCGACATGTTGCAGTCTCTTGAGCAAAACTACTGTGTCGATACGCACCGTGTCTACATCTCTGGCTTCTCTCTTGGTGGTGGAATGGCCTATCGTCTCGCCTGTACGCTCAGTGATAAACTTGCTGCCGTTGCAACCGTTTCTGGTGCTTACTATCCAATTCCAGAAGGTTGTCATCCCACACGCCCACTACCCATCATGGAAATTCATGGTTATGCTGATCCACTTGCTCCCTATGCAGGCAATGTCAATACGCGTATGGGTGCGGTACAAACATACCTGAATGGCTGGCTCACCCGCGATTCATGCACAGGCAATCCCGAAACCTTTTTTCAGCAAGGCGATGTCACTGGCATACAATGGACGAAATGTGCTAACAACACTATCGTGCGCCACTATCGTATCAGCGATGGTTTACACACATGGCCCGGTAGCCCTGGCACAACGCATGTAATAGATGCGAATGTTGTGATTTGGGACTTTTTTAGCAAGTTTTCTTTATAAATCTGGTCCTTATGAAGTTAGAATTGGAGCAAATTTTGAACACCTTACCCTTGACTACAGAAGATGAGCAATTAGTCGAAAGCGCAAAGGAGGTCATTGCTAAATATTATCAACTCAATAAGCATCATGTAGGAGCAGCCTTACGAACGAAATCAGGAAAAGTATTTACCGCCGTGCATCTGGAAGCCAATGTTGGACGAGTTGCTGTCTGTGCTGAAGCAATTGCTATTGGAAAGGCTATTTCTGAGGGCGAGAATGAATTCACAACAATTGTTGCCGCAATGCGCTCCGATGAAGACGAGCAACAGCAAGAGATGCATGTTGTTTCACCATGTGGTATGTGCCGTGAACTTATTAGCGACTACGGGCCGGATATGCAAGTAATCTTTATCGATAATGGCGAACTAAAGAAAGTCTCTGTTTTAGAATTGCTTCCTGGTAAATTTACCCGAAGCTGGGGATGAGTGTGCTTATCTAGCTTTGTAGGCTGTCATATACACGAGGGCGTAATGAATGATAGCCCCTACATCCTCGACATACGCCTTTTCGTTTGTGAAACAGCATTATCACGTCCTTCTTGCCGATCAACCGCCGAAAAGGACGTGATAAATCGGTCCCTGCAGGCAATCTATCTTCGAAAAACCGCAAAAAGCGTCTACCTCAGTAAAGAGGTAGACGCTTTTTGCGGTTTTTTGAAGATTAGTAGCGGTCGTTGCTGCTATAGTTCGACTGTCGGTCGCGGCTCTGATAACCACTGCGAGCGGGACGCTCACGGGCTTCGTTTACCGTGATGGTTCTGTTGCCCATGACTGTGCCATTTAAGTGTTCCATGGCGCGACGTGCATCATCGTCTGTGGCCATCTCGACGAAGCCGAAGCCTTTGCTACGTCCTGTCTCACGGTCTGTGATGACGCTTGCATTCGCGACAGCACCAGCCTGCTCAAAAAGGCTGATCAAATCTTGTTCGGTTGTTGAATAGGGAAGTCCCCCAACGTAAAGTCTCATATGTATATTGCTCCTGTAGACATTCCTCTTGACGCTCGTAGAAACCATTTCTCACAGAAGCAATTCAATTCGGGATCATGTCTGTCATACTATAGATAACACACTGGTGAGGTAATCTATTCCCAGGACGTAAGATACTGTATAACATAGTTGTAAGAAACCATTGCAAGAATGAGGCAGAGAAAAAATGTATGAGCAAAAATCACATCCTTGTGATGCGCTATTGCAACAATGGAGTGTGAGACGTGATGTGGCGCATTACTACTTTACAGCATTACTGCGGCTTACTCCGAACGATCTTAATGCACAGGAACGTCACCAGGAGATTAGCGAGAAGCTGTTTGTGGCGCGAGTGGCTCTCAGGCAGGTAGCGGACCAACTCCAAAGCTGCCAGCAAGAACACAATATACACTGATGAAAGCATCATTCACGTATTGCGTGAATGATGCTTTCATCAGTGTATATTCCTTACCGACCACTCTTACTAGCGGCTTGAATGCGACGTATAACGGCGTCGATAGTGACAGCGAGCAAGAGAACAGCACCTTGAACCATTTCAAGCACGTCTGCTCCTTGACTTTTGAGAGCAAGGCCATTGACCAAGCTACCGATAATGAGTGTGCCAAGTACAATGGACCAGACCGAACCTTTGCCACCAAACAGACTTACACCTCCGATAACGGCAGCAGCAATTGCGCTTAGAAGAAGTGTTGAGCTAACCGCGCTTGCTACTGAGTCTGCATATGAAGCTGCCAGTATGCCACCGACTGCGGCAAGTGCAGAGCATAAAGTGAAAACGGCTATGCGAATGAAGACAACATTAATACCAGCACGCCGAGCGGCCTCCGCGTTGCCACCCACAGCATAGACATAGCGTCCGAAACGTGTTTTTGTGAGGACGAGCCAGACGAGTAAAATCAAACCAAAGAGAATCGCGGCTGCATTGGGAACGCCCAGAAAGATACCTGGTGTTGGTGATGGTGTGTTTTCGAGAATTGCCACAACTCCCTCGACGAGTACCACCACCAGGCCTATTTGCAGTATGAGCTGTACAGGCGTTTTTGTTTTCAGACCAACTCGTCTGCGCTGGATTTGCTCCCAGATGATACTTGCCGCGTAGAGAATTACAACGAGCGTGGGAAGGCCTACACCCAGCACATCAGGTAAGAAGTTACCTGCTAGAGAGAGAATGAATGGGTTGCTAATGATCAGTGTCTCTTGCCCACCCAGGAACCTTAGCAGGAGACCTGAGTAGGCGATGGATGCAGCTAAGGTCACAATGAAAGAGGGGATACGCAGGTACGCGATGAAAAAACCGTTGATAGCTCCTACAAGACCACCTGCCAGTATGCCTATGACAATTGCTAAAACTGGTGGTACATGAAGCCTTTCCGCAAGTACGCCCATAATAACAGCACACAGCGTACTGACGACCGCGACGGAAAGATCAATTTCTCCTAGAAGCAAGACGAGGGTTACGGCCAGTGAGTCTATGCCAATAGCAATAATTTGTTGTAACAAATTTGATAGATTGCCTGGCGTGAGAAAGAGACCATTACTGACGACTTCAAAATAGACTGCGATAGCGATAAAGGTGATAAGAACGGGAAGAAAGCCCAGATCGCCGCGAAGCAGTTGCCCAAACGACCGCTTCTGTGTATACGAGGGTGCTTCAACCGTTGAAGCTGCTACATTTATAGTCTCCGGGGTAGGATTTTTATCGACAATTTCACTCATGGTTTATTTTACTCCTTCGGCACCATTGGCTGTAGTAGTATCAGATTGCAGAAGCTCGCCAAACTGTGCCCCGGTGATCGCTGCTACCACTCTTTCCGGCGTCGTTGTTTTCACATCAAATGTGGCGACACGTCTGCCAAGTCGCATGACAACAACACGATCGACAACCTCGAACACATCGGCGAGATTGTGTGAAATAACAACGACAGCAAGCCCCTGCTCACGTAAACGCAGAATGAGGTTGAGCACTTGTTTCGTTTGAGCGACTCCGAGTGCCGCCGTTGGCTCGTCAAGAAGAATGAGCTTTGCGTTACGAAGAATAGTTTTTGCTACCGCGATGGACTGACGCTGACCGCCAGAGAGAGCGGCAACCGTAGCTCGTATCGAGGGAATTTTTACGTCGAGTGTGCGTAAGACATTGAGACCTTGTCGCTCCATCTCGACTTCCGATAAGACACCATAAGGTGTTTGCTTTTCTCGACCGAGAAAGAGATTGTTCACGACATCCAGGTTATCACAGAGCGCGAGATCCTGGTAGACTGTTTCAATACCTAAGTTTGTCGCGACTTGGGGGCTTGTAATCTTGACAGGTTGACCCCCAACAAATACTTCGCCATTATCGGCTGGCCCGACACCCGCGATTGTTTTGATGAGTGTCGATTTGCCTGCTCCGTTGTCGCCGACAAGCCCGACAACTTCACCATCATAGACCTCGAAATCGACATCGGTAAGTGCGCGTACTGCTCCAAAACTCTTGTTTATACCGCGCATGAGAAGACGGGGTTGTTCAGTTGATGGTCGTCCAGGTACTGTACGTTGTTCTCCACCAACGGAAGGGTTAACGCTTTCTGCCATAAGTCCCTCCGAACTAGGTTACTGCCTTGTAAAGTGGTAGTGATTTATTAGAAAACGAGGATGGAATACGTGCAGTATACCATCCTCTTACGTTAACAACAAGCAGAGAAATGTCTATCGCTTTATACGACAAACCCTCTTTTTATAACTAGCAGACGCCATCGGTGCCAGCAGGAATACCCGCACAGACATCAGTCTTGGTAACGAAGTTATCAGCGATAACCGTCGAGGAAATGTTGCTCTTGTCAACCGCGACAGGTGTTTCGAGAATTGAAGGAATACCTGTTCCATCAGAGGTCTTCACTGTTGCGCCATTCGTCAATGAAGTGGTGTCTGTACCAGCAGAGAGAGCCTTGATAAGACTAATCGTCGCATCGGCCTCTTTGCTGATCGCTTTGTAGACGGTCATAGACTGATCGCCTGCGAGAATGTTGTGGATACCAGCAACCGTTGCATCTTGACCAGTTACGAGTACCTTGCCATTCAACTTCTTGGCCTTGAGTGAAGCAATAACTGAGTTCGCCATACCGTCGTTGGCAACATAGGCCACACCGACTTTGTTCTGGCTAGCGGTTAGTGCGCCATCCATCTCAACGCGTGCCTGGTCGTTGTCCCATTTGGGGGTGTACTGCTCGTAGACCTTTTTAAGAGCATTGCTGCTGATCAAAGGATCGAGGGCCGTGTGTGCGCCATCATGGAACAGGATTGCGTTGTTGTCGGTCTGTGCACCATTGATCATAATCAGGTTGTTGCTCGTCTTTGTGAAGTCCTTGTAGTGATCGGCAACGTACTGACCTTGAAGCTGTCCAACCTTCTGGTTGTCGAACGAGACATAGTAGGCGAGGTCTTTGGACTGGATCAAGCGGTCATAGGCAATAACTGGAACGTTCTTTGCCTTTGCCTGCGTGACGATAGCAGCAGCACTCGCGCTATCGGCAGCAGCTACAACTAGGATGCAGTCACCTTTGGTCAAGTCAGCCTGTGCCTGTGTCTGCTGTACTGTGGGGTCGCCACCAGCATTGTTGTAGTCTACCTGGTCAGCAGTTATACCAAGGGCGGTTGCAACACCCTGTGTCAGAAGGGGCTTGTCTTTGCTATCCCAGCGAGCAGATGATGCGGTCTCTGGCAGGAGAATGCCAACTTTTTTACAGCCTTGTCCAGGCTTGGTTGAGGCTGTGGTGGTGCCACTTCCACCTGATGTGGTCGAGGTGGAGCTACTATTTCCACAGGCGGCAAGCAGAATGGAGATAAGGATAACTCCGAATAGTGCACTCAACTGCTTGTAACTAAATAGTTTCATCTTTGAATCTGTCCTTCCAATTTTGCCGTGCTTCGGCAATATATGCTTTGAAACCGTAACACCATGTTACTGTCTCTCTCTCTACAACGTTGTTCAAATCTTCCTATGTGTTTCTCTTCGATGGTTGCTCCTTCCCGACATGGAGTACATATGGCTCGTTCATCTTCCTAGACGATTGCCAGAACGTGCCCGCTCTCTACTTCTGTAGTAGCGGCCTCTTCACGTGCTACTAGCACGCGTTCCCATGCCTTAAAAAATGGATAATATAAAAGTGCGGAGACAGCGAGATCAAAGAACTGCAAGACGCTTCCTCTGATATCACCTCCTGTCGCCAGGAAGCCACTGACTCCGAGGGGGACGGTAAAGGGTTGTATCACGATTGGCACATGCACCCAGTTGAGCGCAAACACAACATAATTAATCGTGACAATAAGCACGGGCACACACACAAAGGGAATCATCATGATTGGGTTCAGCACCATTGGTACACCAAAGGTGACTGGCTCGTTGATATTGAATATCGCCGGGCCAAGCGCGACTTTGCCAACTGTGCGTAACTGTGTGGAGCGTGAGCGTAACATATATATCACCAGGGGCCATGTCGCACCAGAGCCACCGAGATGAGCGAAAATATGAAAGAAAGGTTCTGTGACAATACCGTGTCCACCCGTCGCATTTGCCGCTAGCGTGGTAAACCAGAATGGTGCCGCGATAGCTGTCACAACATTCATGCCGTGAATACCAACCGACCACAGCAACATCATCAAGATGATTTCAAGCAAAGCCGCCGGATAGCTGTCCTGTACAACGACCAGGGGTTGAAAAAGATTCATGAGCAGAATTGGTAGTGTCAATTGATGTATCGTGTGATCAGCTATATACGTATGCGAACTGATAAACCACTCGAGTGCCCAGACCGCTGTCAATAACAACAGGGTTGGTATAAGAGCCTCGAATGCACGTTTGACGTTTGGCGGTACAGTTTTGGGTAGATTAATCGTAAAGCGTGAACCTCGAAAGCGACGCATGACCTCTGTCGCGAGAATACCCATCAAAATAGCGACAAGCAGTCCTTGTCCTCCAAGATAAGGTAAAATCTCGCCGAGCGGCATTGTTGTGAGATCACGAACAGGCATGCTTGCTACTAAAAATAAGACCATTGCCAGGATACCGGGTTGTACCGGCTCTGTACGTCGATATTGTGCCAAGCTATAGGCGACACCGAACGCGAGAAAGAGGGCCATTAGTCCGAATGAAAGCTGAAATGGTACCAGGATCGCGCTCTGGTAGGGCTTCAAAAAGGTTTGCAACGCTGGAATAGGTGGATTCGCGAGTATCAGGAAGAGGCTTCCCGCGATAATCAGTGGCAGGGTAAAAATAATGAAGGCATCGCGGATAGCTTGCAAATAAATATTGCTGGCAAGCATACCAAGCGGCGGCACAAGATAGCGTTCGAACAGATCGCTTGTGCGCTCTATGAAGCCGACGTGGCTTTGTCCTTCGTTCAACTGATTGCTCACGTTACCGTTTTCCCTTTTCGGGGCGTTGCGAGAAGGCGTTGTACCTGCTCGACGACCGCCTGTCCATTCATCGTTGCATAGTGAAAAGGTTCGATCATGGCGACTGGCTTGTCTACAGATGTTGCCAGTTGCTCAATACTTTTGCGTAAATGCCGAATTTGTGGCGCGATAAGCACGACATCACATGTTTCGACCTTTGCCGCATACTCGCCCGCGCTCAATGCTTCGACGGTAAGTTCGTACTTACTTTCCTGCGCGGCGGTAAGCATGCTATCCACCAATAAACTGGTAGACATGCCCCAACTACAGACAATCAATACGCGGATCATGGCACCTCGTTCCATTGTTTTGTGTTTCGCGCTGTGTGTTCGTCTTGATGCCATGTAACACACTACACAGAATATGAAGCTCTTTCGGGTCTATAGTATATGTAGCAAGAAGCATGCCAAATAGTGTGTAGCACAGATAGCACACTAACATGACAGGGGCAAGCCCTGTCACTACTATATACGGCGTCGTGTGGCTTCGCCCCGCAGGGGTGAACAGTATAGTAGTGACAGGGCTTGCCCCTGTCATGTCCCACACCTGCCATGCCCGCTATCCGATATCTTCCCCAAAAAGATATCGATCTGCCTTAAAATCCCAACAATATTGTATGCTTCCTCGTCTGGTAAAGGACGAGCTACCTGCGAACTCAGTATTTGTAAGGCGTGACGACAGATGCTGAGTTCGCGTGGAAACTGCTGCTCTACCTGTATGCGCACTTTGTCGCTTACAAGCATGCCTTTATGTTGTATTCCACGTTCAAGCACACAGGCGATATGAAGGATGAAACCAGCGAGAACTTCGATCTCGAAAGTCTCGCCGACCTCGACTTCAATCAGTTCAATCATGCGCTCGATCAATGGTACCGCCCTTGTGGGATTGAGGAACAAGAGGCGTTGATTGAGCGTGTACGTTATTTCGCGAATCAGGTCTGTACGTTGTGTGAAGATTGGTGTCGCAATTGGAGGTAAGGCCGAACGTTGCAATAGGACTGGATCAATGAGTGTGCCACCTAAAAGTGTGCGTAGTCGTGCGATTCCATCGCCAAAGAGAATCTCAGTTAGTGAGAGGAAGGGATAGTTTTCCAGGTGAGGATTGATTGTGCCGACAATAGCCACAATCTGACGGTTGCCGACCAAACGCTGTATCTCGTCTTCGGTTTTGCCCGAAAGGTTGATATCCATGCAAATAATTTCTACGTTTTGTCGATGCAGGTCGGGAAGACGTTCTTCCATCAATTCCGCGAGTTTTGTGGCACTGCCAAAACCTGTGAGACAAACGGAAAGTATTACACGCGACGAGTAAGCCGTGGGTGTCGTTACTTCGTTGGAAAGTGTGTGTATAATGGTAGAAGACGGTGCCACTATATCCGCAGTTCCTTGTGTGAGACTCGCGGCTAACTGGTCGAGCGTGATATGTTTTGTACGTTGGCCTCTGCGTACCGCCTCGATAGCGAGTGACGTACTCACATTCGCAAGCGTGCGGACCTGTGTCCCTGTGCGTTGTGCTACTAATTCACCAAGTGAAAGCAACGAGGCAAAATCGACGAGTAAAAGGACACCACTTCCTTGATCTACCAATTCTACCTGTTGCGCGACCCGCGTCACAATCTCTTCGGGTGGTTGTTCCAATGTAAGCTCCACGAAAGAGACAGAATTTACACCCACAAGCGTATTTGCTAGCTCCGCCAACCCTTGTGCGACACCCCGTCCGTGGGCCGCGACAACAATACCAATGCTGGCCTCTTCACTACTGAGTAGCGCATCAGCATTTGCCAGTAGAACGGTCAATACGTCTGTTTCGCTCTCCGGCAAGGAGACACCCAACTGCGAACGAACCCGTAACAGGGCCATTTGTGCAACCTCATACTCTATTGGATAGGTGTGGCGCATAGCTTGGAGTGCTGGCATTACCAGGTGATGGCCTTGTGCTATGTGCTCTAATGCACTCATCAAATGCAGTGTGAGCACAAGTGAAAGCTTTTCAGGAAATTCGCGCTCTAACTGCTCTTCAGCATATTGAATAATCATATGACTTACCGTCATGATACGTTCATTTACAAGCGGTGAGACGAGTTCATGTTGCTCATGTGGGGGCGTATTGATAGTATTTGCGAACCGCTGAAAATAATGTTGGATGTCGAGGTGCAATAACTGATTTATTTCTTGCTCCGAGAGACCACCATTGCGAAGCGCGTTGAGGTCGCTACTAATAGTATCATAAAGATCGTGAGCCGATTCTGGAATGCGTTCAAGGCTGAGACCCGTTGGCGTGAAGCTATGTGTTGCATCGAGAATATGCAATAATGGCTCCAATGCGCGATGCATTTCCACGGTTCGCAATAATCCACGGCGCACATGCTCCGGTAGCGTCTCGGTAGAGACACTGAGTTCGGGCAAGCTTTTCGTGCGAAATTCCAGGTAGGCATGGGCACAGATGAGCTGTACATCAGTCCGAAGTTGCCCGATATTGCCTACACAATCATAGAGCAAAAGTGCTCGTAAGACCTGGGACGCAACCGTAATATGCACGCCGATACTGCTACATTCGGTGGTGAAAAAGGCACGAATGAGTTCATAGCGTTCGGTCATTGTGCGCTCTTGTAGTCCTGGCAGTGTAATCGTCATTGGGATACGGCGGCGAAATGTCGGCAGCAAACTCGTTGTCGGCTCTTCTGTCGTCGCTGCCAGCAGGAGTAGCGATGCCTGTCTTTCATGTGTATCGCCCATGCGTCGGAAGCGTTCGCGGTCCATCAGATAAAACAGCATCTCTTGACCTTCGGGTGGTAAGCGATGCACCTCATCCAGGAAGAGAATACCTCGATGTGCTTGCTCGACTAATCCTTCACGGTCATGCTCGGCACCAGTATATGCGCCACGCACGACACCAAACAGGTGAGCCATGAGCAATTGTGGGTTACCTGCATAGTCAGCACAGTTGAAGCTAATAAACGGCGCGTCGGGTGCTAACGTTTGTTGCTCCAATGCGAAGGCGTGCATGAGGCGGGCAAACGTCGTTTTACCGACACCACTTGGCCCATGTAAAAGTGTATGTAGACCGCGTGGTGGATAGAGTATCGCTGCTTTTGCTTGCTGAATAGCAACCTTCAAGCCCTCGTTATTACCAATCAACGTGTCGAAGCTTGTCGCTATAGTTCCTGTAGAGACTGATGCAGCAATCGTGGTAGGTTTTTGCTCAGCTTGTGTAGATACCATAGTTGATGCTGTAACACGAGATTGAGCTTTTTGTGGTACAGGGCTATCCACACCTGATGTGACCGTCTCTTCGATGGCTGTTTTCATGGCGAATAGTACAGGGCGTCCAGGGAAACGGTCTACCATCCCTTCCTGTGCTAACTGATTCAGGTCACGACTGGCATTTGTGCGGTCTATGGCTGCATGTTCCGCGACTTCTTCGGCACTGAAGCCTGTATGACGGCGCAACAAAAATGCATTATTTTGTTGCGTAGGTTGTTCACATAAGAAGCGTAGTGCTTCCAGAACGCGATCTTTACGCTGCAAGAAATGATCCCTTTCACGGTGGGCCGTGGAGGTTCACCCACATCATTGTAGTAACTTAGACACAGAGGAGGGAGGCTATCAACAGCGTTGGTGATTTTGCACACTACTCTTCTTATTATACTACGTCCGATAACTGTTCTATTTCACAATACTAAATAAGTGATAAAATTGTAATAAATTAGATTTGGAGGGTCTACATATGGCAATGCAATATGGTATTATCGTGCCACAGGGCTGGCGCATGGACCTTGTAGGAATCGCTGATCCTGTCGAGGCATATGAGACGATGACGCGTGTCGCGCAAGAAGCTGAGGCATTTGATTTTCATTCCATCTGGCTCTTTGACCATTTTCATACGGTGCCAGTGCCGACACAGGAGGTCACATTCGAGTGTTGGACGAGTACTGCCGCACTTGCTCGTGATACAAAACGGGTGCGTATAGGGCAGATGGTGACGTGCAATGGCTATCGCAATCCCGCACTCATGGCGAAGATGGCCTCAACCGTCGATGTGCTGTCGCATGGTCGTCTCGACTTCGGTATTGGCGCTGGCTGGTATGAGCATGAATACCGTGCATACGGGTATGAGTATCCCGATGCACCAGAACGCTTACGTTATCTCCGTGAGGCGGTCCAGGTTTTTCAGGCAATGTGGACCCAGGACGAGGCAGTGTTTGAGGGCAAATACTATCAGGTTCGTGGTGCTATCAATTCACCAAAAGGCGTACAGAAACCACACATTCCTCTTTTGATCGGGGGGTCAGGTGAGCAAGTCACACTGAAACTGGTCGCGCAGTATGGCGATGCGTGCAATATCTCAAACGCTGATATTCCTGTGCTTGAACACAAATTTGCTGTTCTAAAACAGCACTGTGAGGCTATTGAGCGCGATTATAACAGTATCAAACGTACCCTGCTCATCAACTGTACGATTGGTGAGACGGAGGAAGAGGCGTTAGAAAAACTGCCTGCATCTTCACGTACTCAACTGGATACCTTGCGGCTACAGTCGCTCTTCGGCACGCCCCAAATGATTCGGGAGCGTCTCGCTGAATATGAAGAGGCTGGTGTGCAGGAGGTGATTATCTGGTTCGCGGATGCGGCGCACCTGCATTCCGTACGCCTTTTCGCGGATCAATGTATGAAATAAGTCTATTAGGAGTATATTACATTTATGAATGCTCAAGATGTTGTAGAACAGGCACAGGCAGCGAACTTGCGTCTTGTACGTTTTTTGTATTGCGACAATGGCGGTATCATTCGAGGGAAAGCGACTCACGCTAGCAAGCTTGGGACGCGTATTACTGAGGGCATTGGTCAGACGCTGGCGATGCAGGCATTTACTGGTGTTGAGTCGCTCGCCTCTGTAGAAGGAATGGGTCCTGTTGGTGAATTCCGTTTGACGCCAGATCCGTCAACATTCACTATTTTGCCCTATGCGCCCCACACAGGTAGCATGTTATGTGACATGATTCTCACCAATGGAATATCGTGGGAAGCTTGCCCGCGCACATTTCTCAAACGCATGGTGGCTCGTCTTGCCGAACAAGATATGTATGCGGAAGCAGCCATTGAGCACGAATTTTACCTTGCTCGCGAGGATGAGAAAGGGGTATATGTGCCCGCTGATTCCAGTCTTTGCTATAGCAGTATTGGCTTGGACGATCAGGCAGAGGTGATCGACGCTATTTTGGCGGCACTTGAGGTACAGGGTATTTCTGTCGAGTTGTTTCATACTGAACTTGGACCATCACAACAAGAGCTTTCTGTTCGACATACCAATATTCTGAGGGCTGCGGACAACGTATGCCTCATCCGTGAAACGGTACGTAGTGTCGCGCGTAAATATAACCTCTTCGCTACTTTTGCTCCCAAGCCATTTCTCGATCAAGCGGGTAGTGGCGCACATATTCATCTCAGTTTGTGGGGTGTACAAGGCAATGTACACACTAACCTGTTTTACGATCCAAATCGACGTGGTGGTTTGAGCCAGTTAGGAACATATTTTATTGGTGGTGTGCTACAGCATATTCGAGCACTTGTAGCGATTACCTGTGCCAGTCCAAATTCATATCGTCGTCTGCTTCCCCACTATTGGAGTTCGGCTTACGGTGTTTATGGTTTCGATAATCGTGAGGGTGCGATACGTGTACCATCGGTCTACAAAGGACGTGAAGCGGATTCGATCAACCTGGAATTAAAAGCAGCCGATCATAGCGGCAATCCGTATCTTGCGATGGGTGCGTTTATCGCGGCAGGGCTTGATGGGATCAAAAACAAAATCGATCCAGGTGAACCACAGCAGATTGATCCAGGCAATTACTCTGACGAGGAGCGCGAAAAACGTGGTATTCGTCGCCTTCCGACAACATTTGATGAAGCTCTTGATGAGTTGGATCATGATACTGTGTTAAAAGAGGCATTGGGACCTTTGCTCGCGACATCTTATATCGCAGTCAAGCGTGCAGAATCTGACTTTTTCAAAGAAAAGTCGGCAGAAGTAGAGACCTTGCAACACTTTTATAAATATTGATAATGGGAGAAAAGCGGGAAGAGTTATTCGGCAAGTTTATAACTCTTCCCGCTTTTTCTACTCTTTTATGCTCTGCCAGGAGGCTTCACTATTTGCAAGTGAACTACCTATACCTGCTACAATGAGACAGACAACGGTTATACCCCCAACAATGTACCACCAGTGGGAATTGTCGATCTGGCTAGGAATTAAGCTATAAACTAATGTCCCAACAATGCTAATTAAGCATGTGGTAGTGCCAAGTACAATGGCCAGCCACAAAACTGGCATAGGGAAGATACGCTTAGAGTGGAATGCCTTACGATCATTAAAATAGAATTTCGCAAGATTGATGAAGAGGAAGGCTGTTGAGACGGCCCAGACAAGCGTCGAAGCTGAAATGACTACATTATAGACATCAGAGTTAAGCGTGGCTGCATTGGCTGAACTACCGAATAATGGTACAACGATATAGATGATGGCTGTAAAGATCATTGCTACCATTGTCTGAAAGACAATTGCATTTCTCGGAACACGATGCTTGTTAATACGTGCAATCATTGTAGGAAGGCGTTGGTCAACACCCCCTACGAGAAGAAGGCGTGCATATGCATAGTTATAAATAGCTGGTGTCACGACAAAGTTGAACATCACGAGAAGTGCAACAATTGCTCCCATAAGCTTGCCAAACACAGTCTCGACCGTCATCACAAGAACAAATGCGTTACCACTTTGGGCTGTCCCTTGCACGACCAGAATGCCAAAAGTCGTTACAAAGTAGCCAATGAAGACGAGTAGTGTTCCCCAAAGTAAATGGCGTGTGACAACCTTATGTTTTGTAATCTCTCCGCCCAGGTTCAGAGGTACTTCAGCACCAAGATACGCTTGTGTGATAAATCCGAATAGCGCAAGTACATAGTATCCCTTAGTGTTCCAGGTGAACCCCCAATCTGCGGGTGTACTAAAGCTGGTTGCAGAGGGATGTCCTCGTAGCAGTGAGATGACTCCCGCTGTTCCTACCAGGAAGACAGCCAGAAATGCGATGACGAGTGTCACGTTAGCAATAATAAGGATGGTGCGTAGTGGCTGAATAGCTAGAGCACCAGAGAAGGCCAGTAGAAGTATTAAAGCAAGTCCTTGTTGCCATGGTTGAACAAGCCAGGCTGGATTCAATCCTTGTATATAGCCGACGACAACGCTCGACGCAGTTACCATTAACAGGATACAGGGGAACCATGCACAGAATGCAACAAAAAAACTCCAATACCCCCCAAAAGCTTTGTGAGTCCAATTGTAGAGAGAGCCTTCATGCGGAAACATATGACCTAATTGAGCCGTGGCAATCGCACAGGGGATAAAAAAGGTAAGACCACCAATAATCCAGAAGGTAAATGTTCCCGCTCCAGCCTGAATTGCTGAGGCGACATTCGTACTGAAAAAGATGATGAGTACAAACGTTGCTGTCATTCCAAATGTACCAACAACCTTTGGCATTGTTCTGGCAGTATACATTTCTGAAACTAGATTGTTCTCTACAGTCAAATGGTTCTCTGGCTTTGGCGTGGCTATCATAATGTTTTCCTCTTGTGAGCAGCTTGAGAGACAAATCTTTGATAAAAGTAAAATGGTAGTGCGATTTATGTAACCATCTTGATGATACGTTAAAGTGGTTAAGAGTATTACATAATAGACAATGTATAGGATATATTTCCTATATTTGAATAGAACAATCCTTTTATTGGAATGACACTTGACGAAAACCTCAACTTAATACACAATAGAGTTACACAATCCTGATGTGTATGCGCCTCTCGATATGTGTAGTAGGAATTGCTTCATTTGCTTCGTTAGGATAGTATATGAAACAAATACAGAAAGAAGGTGCTAACTTCATCAAATAATTTCGATATCAACAAACCTTGTGGCTTCCTTTAAAAGCTGTTTCCTCACACTAACTTTCCTTTCCACATAGTGTCTCGTCTTTTAGGAGGTACCTCATGTCATTATCTAATCGTTCTCGTAACGATGAACTCATTGCTCAAGATATCAAGCGTTTGCATGGTATGGGTTATGCCCAGGAACTATTTCGCACAATGGGCGGTTTCTCAAACTTTGCTATTTCTTTCACGATCATCTCCGTTTTAAGTGGTTGTTTGACCCTTTTCTACACAGGCATCACCACCTCGGGTTTTGCTGCTGGTTCGATTGGCTGGCCTCTTGTAACTGTCTTCGTGGTTATTGTCGCATTGGGTATGGCAGAGTTAGCTTCTGCGTATCCGACTGCTGGTGGATTATACTACTGGGCTTCCCAACTTGGTGGTCCCGGTTGGGGCTGGTTCACTGGTTGGTTCAATCTTATTGGACAAGTAGCGGTGACGGCTGGTATTGACTACGGGCTAGCGGTCTCGGTTGATGTCTTACTAAATGCGTGGTTTCCTCATTTTCCTGCGACACTTGGCTCAGTTCTCGCAATTGATCCAGCTACCCAATGGACAACGCTGGCAATCTATGCTGTTGTACTTGTGCTCCATGCTGCCCTCAATATCTTTGGTGTGCGAATTGTCGCCCGCCTAAATGATGTAAGCGTGTGGTGGCATATCGCTGGTGTTCTTTTAATCGGTGGTGGGGTTGTTGTTGCCGCGTTAGCCTCTCAACAATTCGGGGGTACAAATTTCGCGAACCATATAGCTGCTCAACCATTGAATAGTGCGGGAACGCTTTTTAATGCCGATCCCAAGTTCAATGCAACGGGTTTCCCTATCTGGTATGCATTCTTGCTAGGCTTGCTGCTGGCGCAGTATACGTATACAGGGTATGACGCGTCAGCGCATATGACAGAGGAGACAGTTGGAGCAGCTACAAGAGCACCATGGGGTGTTGTTATGTCGGTCGTTGTCTCGGCATTCGCTGGCTACATCGTGCTTATGGGCTTGCTCGCCGCCGCTCCTCCTGACCTTACAAAAGCCGCAGGCTATATCAATCCAGTGCTTTACATTCTCGAAAGTCGCCTTGGCTTTGTACTCGGCACACTCTTCTTCGCGGTTGCCGTCGGTGCACAGTTTTTCTGCGGTATGTCTTCGATTACCACAAATTCGCGCATGATCTATGCCTTCTCACGCGATGGCGCAGTACCTTTCTCTAATTTGTGGCACCGTCTCGACAGCGGTCGTACGCCACGCAATGCGATTATCCTGGCGGCGGTAGCGGCTTTCGTGCTGGCTATTCCAACCGTATTCAACTTCGCGGCCTACGTTGCTATCACGTCGATCGCTGTCATTGGCTTGTACATCTCCTATGTGTTGCCTATTCTGTTACGACTGATGGCAAGGGATTTTCAACCCGGCCCCTGGCATTTAGGTGCATGGAGCAGACCTATTGGCATCATTTCGGTGCTATGGGTCATTTTCATTTCCGTGTTGTTCATGCTTCCAACTATTACACCTATCACGGCGGTTACTTTTAACTATACGCCCGTAGTGGTGCTTGGGACACTCGTAATTCTGGTCGTCTGGTGGATGGTCAGTGTTCGTCATTGGTTCAAAGGCCCACATGTACAAGGTTCAGAAACAGAACTTAGTGCTATCGAGCATAGATATGGTGAGACACCGCGTGTCGATATAGAAGGTGCCGCAGGTGGCGAGTAGAAAGTTCATGTAAGAACAGATACTGCGTTTGATGATGAATAAGGTATGTCGCCTGTAGGGACCGATTGATCGCGTCCGTGGAGTGGGGCGTGGGAAGGGGAATGTGTTGCAACGAGACTCTCGCCCAGCGCGTTTCCCCCACCCCACCCTTGGACGCGATCAATCGGTCCCTACATACTATGTGATAAAGGAGGTGTCATGTATGCGAATAGCGAACAAGGTTGCCATTATAACGGGTGCGGCAGGAGGAATGGGTAAAGCGGCGGCAGAGTTGTTCTCACAAGAAGGCGCGAGTGTTGTAGTTACCGATGTAAATGCAACACTGGGCGAAGAAACGGTCAAAGGCATTCACGATGTCGGGGGGAAAGCGATATTTGTCAAAGCGAATGTTGCAATTGAAGATGAAGTCAAAACAATGGTTGAAACTACCATTGATGCGTATGGTCGCATAGATATTCTTTATAATAACGCAGGTATTATGCCTACCGATGATGGAAGCGTGACCGATATTAGCGAGGCAATCTGGGATAGAGTCCTGGATGTGAACTTGAAAAGTGCCTTTCTTTGCTCAAAATATGTTATACCCACTATGGTGAAGCAGGGGCAAGGTTCTATTGTAAATATCGCGTCGTTTGTCGCGTTTATGGGCTGTACGGTTCCGCAAGATGCTTATACAACCTCTAAAGGTGGTTTACTCGCGTTAACCAAGTCCCTTGCGGTACAATATGGTCGTCACAACATTCGTTGCAACGCGATCTGCCCGGGTCCTATCGAAACGCCCTTATTACGGGTACTTTGGACCGATGAGGAGGCTAGAAATACTCGTCTTCATCGCATTCCATTGGGGCGCTTCGGCGAAGCAAGAGACATTATTTATATGGCGTTGTATCTCGCCTCGGATGAGTCTGCATGGACAACGGGCGCGTGGCTCATGGTGGATGGAGGTATTTCATCAAATTATTTTTAGAAAGGGTGTAATTCATGGATATCGCTGAAATTAAGCAACTTGTAGAGCAAGGAAAGATTGAGTATGTCAAGGTTGGTGCCGCGGATATCGAGGGCGTATACCGTGGTAAGCGTGTAGCTGCAAAGTTTTTTCTTGACTCATTAGCCGATGGCTTTGCACAATGTGACGTGCTCTTTGGCTGGGATATAGCGGAGAATGTGCTGCCCAACCTCAAATTCAGTAACTGGGAGCGTGGCTTTGCGGATATCGTGATGAAGCCTGATCTGGCAACATTTGCTCCTGTGCCGTGGGAGGAAAATGTGTACTCCTGTATCTGCGATTTATGGTCCGAGCACGGCGACCGTGTTACTATTTCTCCGCGCTATATTCTCGGCAATCTGGTGGAACGAGCACGCTCTTTAGGTTTTGAGCCGATGGCGGCTTCCGAACTAGAGTTCCGTTTTTTTCGCGAAAACATGGTCTCTTTACGCGAAAAGGACTTTGGACCGAACCTGACACCCCTTAACCCTGGCATGAACTGCTATGCCATCAGTCAGGCAAGTGCAGACGATCAATTGCTTGGACGTATCGCTCGTATGATGCGCGATCATGGGGTCGAAATCGAGGGCTATAACCGCGAGCATGGCCCTGGTATGTATGAAATGAATATTCACTATTCTGATGCACTTGCCGCCGCTGACCGAACAATGCTTTTCAAGACGGGGGTAAAAGAAATCTGTCATCAGCTAGACTACACTGCATCGTTCATGGCAAAGTGGAGCGATCAAGAGGATGGCAGTAGTGGTCACTCTCACATGAGCCTTTGGGATCGAAACATGGAACGCAATGTGTTTTGGGATGAGAGTGCCGAAGGCCACATGTCTACTACGATGCGCCAGTTTCTCGCGGGTGTATTGAGTAAGTTGCCCGAGTTCATGGTGCTGTACGCGCCCGTTATTAACTCGTACAAACGGTATATAGAAGGAACATGGGCACCCTTGAACACGACATGGGGTATGGATAATCGTACGTGTTCTGTGCGTATCATTAACAACAGCAAGCGAGCAGTCCGTCTTGAAAACCGCGTACCCGGTGCCGACGCCAATTTCTATCTGGTTTTCTCCGCGATGCTGGCAAGTGGCCTTTATGGTATTGAGCGGAAATTGGAGCTACCCGCACGTCTCGATGGAAATGCGTATGATCCTGCAACCGTGACAAAGGCCATTGAGGAAGGACGAATTCAAGCATTGGCACGAAATTTGACTGATGCAACTCGTTTGTTCGAGGGCAGCGATGTAGCGAAAGAGTACCTGGGAACGGATTTTGTCGAGCACTTCGCCGCGACTCGACACTGGGAAGTGAAAGAATATGAGAAAGCCGTTACAAACTGGGACCGTCGTCGCTACCTTGAATTAATCTAACTTAGCAAGACAAAAAGCTAGAAGCGCGGTCAGCAATTGCTGACCGCGCTTCTAGCTTTTTGTCTTTTAAACCAACCTAGAGATTGGAATTTGTCTCTGGGTTTACATACTCAGGATATGCGCTTGGGAATGGTGCGCTTGTAACTGTGTCTGTTGTCGTTACAGGGCTTGTTGTTCCAAGTGTGGTTGGAGCATTATTAGCCTTTGCTGTCGCTGCGGTTTGTTTGGTTGTGTCAGCAACGTCTTGACCAGTCTTTTTCACTGTTGAGGCAGCATTCTGAGCAATATTGCTCAAGTTGCTAGCAGAACCTTTAACAGTAGTAGCAGCGGTTTGTGCAATACCGCTCAGGTTGTTGGCTGAGCTTTTGACGGTAGAGGCGGCCTGTTGTGCATAATCCTTCAAGTTGCCAGCACTCTGTGACACTGTGTTCGAAACTTGCTGCGTATACTGGTTCAACTGCTCATTTTGAGGGAGTGAATTGCTCAACTCTGTGAAACGCTGTGCGAGCATCTGGCGGAACTCTTCACCGCGCATAGGGGCAACAAGTAAACCAATGCCAGCACCGACTAATATACCTTTAAAAAAATTGTTCATCCTTAAACATCTCCTCTTTCGTTTATAAATCCTATGTGGTAAATATCCCACACAGTACATTTTTTATAATAGTTTACACATAGGTATCTTCGTATAACACGTATGTGACGGGTAATAAGTTTCATGGGTACTGCATTTCTATGACTAAGCCAGTACTTCTTATTGAGCATGTAAACTATGCTATACGACCTCTATTTGGGACTTGGATAGTTCCAAATAGTTTGGTACAATAGGCTCATCCAAAACCGAATGCTGTGGTAAAAGTATACACAATTTTTGTGATGTAATGCGTAGCTATATGCTCCTTTTTATGAAATACTTGAGAGAAGGGCCGCAAGCTATCGGTATGGCAATGATTTAAGCTTAAAGGAGATACATATGGCAGAGCAGGCTATACATCCACCGCGGCAAGTACGTGTAAGCACTCTCTTTTCATGGTTACTCGGTATCGTATGTTTTGGCATACTGGGGTATCTACTTGTAGAAACTACCTTACAAATCGTCTTTCCTCCTCCTGCCCATCGTCTCACGATTATGCAAGATATACCAGTCCCAAGTGTACTACCCGCGAAATTTCTTCCCTTTGTAAAAAGCGTTCCTCAAAATGAAGATGCATTAGCTCCGGGCGTATCTGTTCGTTTCGACCGTTTTGACTTTCAAGCACTCGATGTGACAACCGGGCTACTGTTCATCGCCCACACCGGACCTGCGCCAGACAAATTCGCAGGTGTGAATCCAGCTTTCGATGCTAGCAAAGACAGTCAGGTTGATGGTCATGTAATTATCTTTAATACACGTCTGAACAAGGCTGTTGGACGCGTCAACATTCCGCAAATCACTGGCATGGTAGACGCTCCTGACCTAGGAAAAGTGTATGCCGCCGACGGTAATGATAGCGTTGTGTATGCCATTGATGTACATACTTTGAAAACAATAAGGATTCCTTTAGGTGATAAGCAAGGCCCGGATGCTGTAACATATGATCAAACCGATCACAAGGTCTTTGTCTCAGATGTAGGCACTCCCAATTCAAAAAACATCGACCTCAGAAATCAGAATATTGGTGTGATTGATACAACTACAAATGCTGTATCGAAGATTAATCTTGGACTACTTCCAAAGCTCTCTGGAGAAAGTGCGGCCCTCACAAAATTTGGCTATGATGTAGGACATCTTCACTATGATCCTTTGCTGCATCTCGTTTTTGTGACGACGCAGCAACTGACAGATCAGACTATTAAAACTACGCCGGACCCCCCGCCAGGAACAGGTGAACTTGTCTCAATCGACCCTATTGCCCAAAAGGTCGTCGGACGTTTGCAATTACCAAAAACTTGTGGCATTCCGCATGGTATGAACATAGACCCCGAGCAACATACTGCTTTCATCGCTTGCACACAAGTCAGTTCTAACAGCCATCTCGTGCAAAATCTTATCAGGGTCAATGTACAATCAATGAAGATTATCTCCGACCCTTTGCTCTTATTAGCAAGCAAACCCGATGTCGTTATCATAGATCATCCACTGCACCTTCTTTTCATCGGCTGTGTCGCTGGGATTTCAGTCTTCGATGAGAGCAATGGACATCTGCGCAAGTTGGGCGATTACAATATCGGCAAGGATACTCACTCCCTTGCTATCGATGAGAAGACACAACTTCTCTATATCCCCATGCCAGATATTGGGGGACGACCAACTATTCGTGTCGCACGCTATAATCCGAATGGCTTCTAAGGGTTACGGAATTTATCGGTCTCTACGATATCCTTCGAACTAATATTGGTGGCCTAGTAAGGTTTGTTACGGTAGTCTCTTGTAGTGCAATACAGCCGTCGGCGCCACGGTGACACTATCACCATCTTTGAGGATAAGTCGTTCAACGCGATGGCCTTGATATACCAGACCGCTTACGCTATCTACGTCCTCGATAATCCATGTCCCGTTCTCCTGGCGAAGTTTCGCGTGATAGCGCGAGACACGTTTGTTAGCAACTTGAATGTCGTTGCCTGGAAGTCGCCCTATTGTGAGAACTGGCTTATTGAGCTGGCATTTCTCAATAATTTTCCCTGCCAATTCTACAAAGATATAGGCATCGTGTCCCACCATTACGGGTTGGGCTATTCGAGGTTCAGGCTGTCTCCCTGCATTGTAGCCTGCTTGTACAGGAACGGGCATTGGTGATTGCCATCCAGGAACGACCGGCTTGTTTTGTGGTACCATTGGTACTTTAGGTGCCGGATTCTGCATTGGCGGTATGTGCACAAAGGCCGAACGCAGAATGGACTTGTCACCAGCACGTTCGAGGTTGTAGCGATTTTGATCTTCAAGCAATTGCGCGAATATGCCACCACGTTTTTTTAGTTCCTTGTATGATCCCTGCTCCTCAACACGTCCATCTTTAAGCACGACAATCTCATCGACATTACCAAGTGTGCTGAGACGATGAGAGATCATAAGTACGGTACGTCCAACGATCAGCTTATCGAGTGCATGCATGACTTCAGCTTCAGCTTCAACATCGAGTGATGCTGTAGGTTCGTCAAGAATAAGAATAGGTGCATCACGCAAGATAGCACGTGCGATAGCAAGGCGTTGTCTCTGTCCACCTGAAAAGTTTTTGCCTTGTTCACGCACTGCTGTATCATATCCGTCTGCCATGCCAACAATCGTCTCGTGTATCTGCGCTTTCTTTGCCGCATCTATAATCTGTTCTTCGCTTGCACCCATTCTACCTAATGCAATGTTCTCACGAATAGTGCCTTCGAAAAGTACCGAGTCTTGCAGCACCATACTTACATTTTGGCGTAATACATTGAGTGGATACATACGATTGTCAACACCATCCACACGTACTGAGCCTTGCTGAATCTCATAAAAATGTGGAATGAGTTTGACCAGCGTGGTTTTTCCACCACCGGATAAGCCAACGAGGGCAATCTTTCTACCAGCCGGAATATGCAGATTAATGCCTTTGAGAATGGGAACTGCCGCCGTGTAGCCAAAGACAACATTCTCGAATGTGATTTCACCTCGAAGTCTCAGGGGACCATTGTATGGAGTCTGTTGCTCTATCACTTCTGGTGCCTGATCTAGCACTTCTTGTATGCGTTCGGCACCAGAGCCAGCACTACTCGCGAGGTTTGCCAGTTTTGAGAGGTCGCGCATTGGCTGATACAGTAACTTGAGAAAGGTCAGGAACAGTATCAGCGTTCCTATATCAACACTCTCTGCTCCGATACTAAAAAATCCGATGTGGAAGGTATTGCCTGCGGCGACATATCCTCCAACGCCGATGATTACCGCGGTCCCAAGGATGACGAAAATGGCTACAAGCGGAGTGAATTGTGCTTGTAGTCCTCCCGCCAGCAAACCAGCTTTACGATGTTTTTCAACGTAACCACCAAAACGCATCGACTCGCGCTCTTCTCGCGTGAACACTTTAATGACAGTCAGCGCATTGATATCTTCTGTCGCGACATCTGCCACTTGACCGCCAGCTTTTGCCGCTTTTTTAGCGGCTGCTTTAATATTTTTCGTATAGCCTATAACGATGAGAAAGAGTGCAGGTGCAATTGCTAGCGAGATGAGCGTGTATTGGGGGCTGATGAATAGCATGATAGAAGCCACACCAACAAGTGTCAGCATGCCCGCGAGCAGATCTACCAAACCATCTGTGACAAGCTTCTCTATATCAGCAATGTTGCCTGTGACACGTTGAACAAGGTCGCCCTTCTTCTGCTTGCCATGCCAGTCAAGAGATAACCTTTGAAGATGGTCGAACAGTTGGTTACGTAACCGTGCAGTAAGATTTTGCGCGATAAAGGCGGCTATATACAAGTCCAAATAAGCTAGAGCAGCGTTGAGTAGACCAAAGACTATCATCATCAGTACAGAAAACACTATAATGCCATTCACACTGTGATGGGTGAGGATGGGATGAGCAGCAGTGTACAGATCAGTTTGTGAAACAGGACATTGAGATGTAGGTGGAGGAATAGCCCGACCGCTTGCCGCGTCACGTAGTGACGGATCAATAATTGGGTTGTCGAACAGATCAAGAATATGCAGTTGATCCAGGATTGGGAACGTACACGCAGGGTCAGTACCGGGATTGTTGATCTTACTCGGCACAAACTTGAGTGGAAATGCCGTCATGATATCGCACCCTACCTGTGCTATGGTTATCAGAATGGCAAACACCACGAGCCAGCGATATCCTTTCAGGTTGCGATACAAAAACTTGAAAAGCATTATGTCCTCCCAGACGTATGAAGTAGAGAAGTAGCAATCTCGCGTAGCATAGCAGACAACTCTTGTGGGCGTGGACTATTGAGACGATTTACGCGACGGGTAGCAATTTTGAAGAGCAGAACAGCTTCATAGAGCTTTGTACGTTCCAGGATGGTATCAACGCTTGTCGATGTCGCGCCAAGCTCAATCATTGCCTGCTTGTATGTATTTTTGAAGACCTGGGCTGATGCTTCGAACCATTCGCGCATTCCAGCACGGGCGTACCATAACCCACTCGGACGCAGGTAGGCAAGGAAGTAACCAACGTCTAGCGCGGAGTCTGCAAGGCAGAAGCCATCAAAATCTACCACAAAAACAGAATCGCTATGGAAGAGGAGTTGGCTAGCTTTGAAACCTCCATGGGCGGGACGGTAAACATCAGGCTGTTGCGTCTCTAATCGAGAGGCAAGCCGCTGTGCAAGTTTTTGTATATCCTTTGCTTGCTCTGGATTGGCGGAGGCGATAAGTTTGGCACGATCAAGTGTCCGTTTCGCCTCTTTTGTCCCTGTACGTATGAGTTTCTCATCAAGCTGTACTGTGCTTGTGTGTAAGCGAGCTAAGGCAATCGCGGTAAGCCGTAGTTCCTCGGTTGGTATAACTACATTCGTCACCTCACCCCCGCGCCCATATTCAATTAGAGGTTGTAAGACATGTCCTCCGAGGCGTAATGGCTTGGCTGTATCAGCAGGTTGAATTGCCTCATTGAAGGTCAAGCCAAGTAGCTCATTGATACCAAGAGGTTGTGGTAGCAGTGGCACATCTATACTGTAGCCTAAAACTTTGCTACCTTGCCTCGCTAGTTGCTCTTGATAAAGTCGTTGCTGCAAAGATAGTACTGCATATGCCTGTTGACGATCCGCGTACACCTTCCCAAAAATTGTTAGTTCTTTGCGCTCAGAGGTCGTACCCGTAGTCTGCTCCACTGTCAAGATATAGCGCAGGACACAGCGGCTTGCGGGTTTATAACGTACAGGTATTACTTTTGTCGAGACAAGTTTCCATTCCTCACTCTTCAACCGTTGTTGAGCGGCTGCTTGAAGGTCTTGTAGAATGATGCTTTGTGGCGTGATATCACAGCTTTGTGCAAGTGCGGGTAGACCATCATCAGCAGGAAAGGCTTGTACCGATAAACCTAGTGACTCGGCTCGCAATGCGCCTGAAGGTTGTAGCAAAACATCAGTAGCTTGTGCTTGCGCTTGAGTAAAGCGAATATGCGCTCCTTCAAGTACCTGTTCATCGAGTGTCATGCTAAGCGAGTGGTTCAGATCGTGTATCGGTTTTTGCTTGCTTTGTTTCATGACATCTACATTGTAGATGATCGCAAGTCCGCGCCCCGGCTTACGTCGTAGGTATCGCACAAAAAGCGTTGCAGGCATTTTTGCATCTGTTGTCAATGGGTGTCCTACCCTCTCGAAGAGATGCATAACAACGCTTGAAATGTTCACTATAGAGAGGCTGGCATGTCTATCGTCTTGACCCATGCGTGCTTCCTTCTTTCCCTATCCTATGAATATTTTTTGTTTTCTACAAGTGGCCGCTCTTTACGTATCAGTGTCTGCCGCAACTTACGCTCTGTACGGGCCAGGCGTTTTATCTCGGCCTGTTTCGCGGCATGAAGGACATATTCTGATATGCGTACCACTGCTCGTGGTACGCGTCCAAAACTGGGGAAGTCATTGATATCAAGAATAGCGAGGCCCTGTGGCGTTTCGACGACATCTATGCCGTAGATATCGAGACCAAACAATTTGCCCACCTGTAGTGTGATTTTGCGTAGCTCTGGTGACAGCGGAATAAACTTCTCTTCCACCTCACCATGTAGTGGTGACTTCTTGGCGATAGCCGCGTACACCTCATTTCCAGTCACATACACCTTGATATCAAAGCCTGTATTTTCCGCGTAACGTTGTGCGAGTAAAAAGCTGCCATCAGATTCATCCATCTCCAACGTTGCTAAATCGGCGGGACTATTCAGGCGAAAGATGCCTCTACACGAGCTTCCATTTGTTGGTTTCACAACAAGTGGATAGTCCGCTAGAGGAATCTGTTCCAGTAAGCGTGGGTGAGCTACAAAATACGTTGGAGGAACGGGGAGACCATGTGCGCGTGCGAAAGCTGCCGCGACAGCCTTATCTCGTACAAGACGAATTGCCCGCGAGTTGTTAATCGTAGGAATGCCTACTGCTTCTGCCGCTGCAAGGATACTCATCCCAGGACCGTCCGCTAACGATTTCAACACGTAGGCATCATATCCTTGCGCCACGAGATCAGTTAAATTGGTAATAGTCGCCTGTGGCTCCAGTATATCAATATCGTGCCCCCATTGCTGCAACTGATCCGCAACAACAATCGGCATCGGGTCGTTGCGATATTGCTCTTCAACGATAAAGCAGAAGCGCATAGCTCCCTCCAATTTTGTTATAGTAGTGTACGTTCCAGTGTACCCTTTTTAGTAGCTGGTTTACCGTGTGTCATTTCACTAACAGCCTGTGTAGTAGATTACTTTTAAATTAAAAATATTGGATGAACTATAACATATCCTTAAGGAAGAGGGAAGAGTTTTATGCATCACAAACACAAAAGGGATGGATAGATAGACACTTGAAGTGTCTATCTATCCATCCCTTTTGTGTTTGTGATAACTACTCTGGCAATTGTGGTCCTTTGAGCAAGACATCAAGCGTTGACTGTTTGACGCGGTAAGCCTGCCTCTTAGCACGATGTGGAAGTGTGATGGCTTCCAATGAGCCACTCTTAATCCAACGGCGTACAGTGGTGTCATCCACACGTAGGCGGCGGGCTACTTCACGGACGGTCAATAATTCATCATGTTTCTCTTCAGACATATTCTTTTTCTCCCCTGTACGATTTTCTTGTTCAAGCATACTACTTCTACGAGCCATAGTAATATTCTCCTTTATTGAGATAGAAATGATAAAATGCCATTCCTCTCAGAACATTCCGAGACGTGTTACACTGGCAGTAGGGCTAGGATTACGCATAATAGTGCGCATGCCTTTCTTTGCTACTTACGCTGCAACGCGAAGAAAGAAGAGATAACACTGCTTGCCAGCTAATTGTAGTATACATCTCGGTACAAAACTCCATACTATACATCTCGACACAAAACGCTGTAAAATACAGCATGAACGGAATGCATTTTGCAAAGAGGCATTCTTCCTCTCAAGAGTGTAGAAAGGGCGTCTATGTCCACCATACAACTGATAATCAGTGATCTTCATCTCGCGGACGGAACATCGGTCCTCGATTGCTTTGGCGACCGACAACTTGCCGCATTTGAAGGTTTGCTTACCTCTGCGTCTTCTTCGGACTCTCAACTAGGCCAGTCTGAAAATGTAGAGCTAATCATTAATGGTGATTGCTTCGACTTCCTGGTCACAACACCGTATAATTCTAACAAAACAATCGAAGTCGCCATCTCGGTACAAAAAATTGACCGAATTATCGCTGCTCACCGCCCATTTTTCTCAACTTTGCGAAACTTCATTGCGCATTCCGGGCGACGTATTACTTTTATTACTGGCAATCACGATCTTGAATTGTGCTTTGCTGAGGTGCGTCAACATATTACTGCCGCAATCGTTGATAACGATCATGCGAACGAAGATAAGCGTGTGTTTTTTTGTCCGACACGCTATTACCGCCCTATACCATCTGTTCATATCGAGCATGGCAACAACTACGATTTTTGGAACCATGCAATTCGTGGTATCTGGGATGAGCATGGTCAACCGCTAAACCGCTATCCTACAACTATTGAGCGTTCAGTTGGCTCACGCTATTTTCAAAGTGCTTCTCATGAAATTAGTACACACTACGCTTATTTTGACCATTTCGATGTACCTGTTAGCAGTACATATCAAATAGCGTTTCTCTGTCTATTAGACGCTGAACTACTCATAAAAGTAGCACAGGATACTATGCAACTACTTTCGTATCCACGGCAACCGCTTGCAAACTTATCCCTATTAGATAGACGTAATCCCGTACGCCTTTTCGAGGAAGCTATGCAGGACTTCGCAGCATTTCAAGCAGATATGGTCATGCAAAAACCAGATTGGACGCCTATTACATCTCAAGCCGAAAACACGTCAATTTCACAAGACGATATCACAGCGTTCCTCACTGCACATCAAGCGTTATCACTACCCACTTTAGAAGTCATTACCGCCTTATGTACGCCAACTCCTTATGCGATGGGCGAGAGTGTCGCAGCTGGAATGCATCATGTGCTCGAAAACGATTCTACCTTGCGTTATGCTATAGCAGGTCATACGCATCAAATGCTTTTTAAGCAAACACCCGTCGGCGGTGCTGTCCAAGAGCAAGCTTATTTCAACACTGGAAGTTGGACAACGCATCTTGCTCTTCCTCGGCCAGAAGAGGTGACACCAGAACTCGTCGCGTGGCTACACGATCCTGATTGGAACGCTGTCCCACTACGTGATATTACACAGTTTCTTTTTGTGCTGGTGAAATCCGACGACAATGAGCCAGAAAGTGTACAGCTTTGTGCCTGGGAAGGTGACACACTAGGGAGTTACCGCGTTTTGGCCTGAGCGTAAGAATAGTAGTAGATATACTAGGAATTGAGATTAAAAAGAATGAGATACGCCTAATGAAACGTAAGAAATTAGTGCTTTTCGATGGTCATGCAATGGTACATCGTGCTTACCATGCCGTACCCGAAGACCTATCAACCAGTTCAGGCGAACCAGTGAACGCGACCTTCGGTTTCACAACGATGCTTATGAAGGCACTTTCTGAGGAGCGTCCCGATTACATCGCTATGACCTTTGACCTTCCCTCGCCGACCTTTCGGCACCTTGAATATGCGCCCTATAAGGCGCAACGTCCAACCATGCCAGACACTATGCGTCCTCAATTTGGGCGTATCAGAGAGGTAGTGCAGGCATTTGGAATCCCCATTTATGAGAAAGATGGTTTCGAGGCTGACGACGTGCTTGGTACACTTTCTGTACAGGCTAAAGCTCTTGGCGTTGACACCATTATCTACACAGGCGATATGGACACGCTCCAACTAGTCAATGAAGCTGTAATGGTCAAAGTGGCGAAGCGTGGTATCTCAGAAGTGACCGAATATGATGTGTTAGAGGTCGAGGCTCGCTATGGCTTTACACCAAAGAAACTCCCTGATTTTAAGGGGTTGGTTGGCGACAAATCCGACAATATTCCTGGTGTTCCTGGGATTGGCGAGAAGACCGCAAGCCGATTGATTGCTGAATACGGAGACCTCGAAGGAATTCTCGCTCATACCGATGCCCTCAAACCAAAAGAACAAAAGCTGCTCACTGAGTGGGCAGAGCAGGCACGCCAGAGTAAACATCTCGCTACTATCGTACTCGACGTACCCGTACAACTCGATCTTGAAGCATGTCGTCCTGACCACATTAAGAGTGAGCGTACATTGGCCATCTTCCGCGAACTTGGTTTCCGTTCGCTTGTGGAAAAAGTTCTGACCGTCTTTAAGCAAATAGGTGTCAGTACTCCTGCTTCTATTGACGAAGTTCTTCCTCCACTCAGTGGAAAAACTGATACAAGTGAACAAGCTCTCTCATCATTTGATAAAGAAGCGCAGACGAATGGAACTGCTACAAAGCCGCGCGATCCGTTAGCATTCGCGCAAGACAGTGAATTGCTGTATGCTCCACCACTTGGCGTTGTACCAATTCTCACGCCACCAACTCCACCTCAGCCAGATGGACTAGTGTTGGATACTACCGAGAAGCCGCACTCAGCAGACGAATTGATAAATAACACGTCTCAAGAAAAAACTACTACAGGAGAGGATGAGTTTGCGCAACTCAGCCTCTTTGAAATTCCCGAGTCACACCATACTGAAGTCGTGCGTAAGCTACGCCTGCCTGCTCCGACCGCTACGCCCTCTGTACCCGTGTTTTTAGAAGACAGTTCCGTGCAGAAAACCAGTACATTGATTGTTGATAACGAAGATGCCTTACGCGTCCTTGTTAAAAGTATCTACGATGCTGGCAGTGTTGCTTTGGATACCGAAACGACATCAGAAAATCCACATCACGCGGAACTCGTTGGTATTTCCTGCTCGATGGCGGCAGGCGAGGCATACTATATTCCCGTAGGGCATTTGCGTACACCCGATGGCCTGGAGCCAGGAACACAATTACCACTCGACACTGTACTAGACAAGATGCGTCCTATGTTGCAAGATGCGTCAGTACAAAAATATATGCATAACGCAAAGTTCGATATGGAGATATTCGCACGGTATGACATTGATATGCGTGGTCTTGTCTTCGACTCAATGGTTGGTGCTTATCTCGCGGAACCAGGACGGCGTGGGGTTGGATTAAAAGATCAAGTCTTCCAACGTATCGGCCCCGTCATGACGCCTATAACCGATCTCATCGGTACTGGGAGCAAAATGATTAGCATCGCGCAGGCACCTGTTCGCAAAACAGCAGATTATGCAGGAGCCGACGCTGACATGACTCTGCGGCTTGTTAAACCTATTGTGGCCGACCTACAACGTCATCATTTAATGGAGTTGTATAACAATATCGAACTTCCGCTTATCCCTGTATTATTGCAGATGGAACGCTATGGTATTGCTCTCGATGCCGACTTCTTGCGAGACCTTGCCGTGAGCCTCGACGGTCAACTGCGCACCCTTGAGCAGGCTATCTATGATGCGGTGGGACATACATTCAATATCAACTCACCTAAGCAGTTGGGCGAAATCCTCTTCACTGAGTTGAAACTTCCATCGGGTAAGAAAAATAAAACTGGTTTCTCTGTCAGTGTCGATGTGATCGAAAGTTTGCAGGGCAAACACCCAATGATCGACTTTTTGCTAGAATATCGCCAACTGAACAAGCTGAAATCCACCTATGTAGACGGCCTTTTAGCACTTATGGACCCCGTTACAGGACGCGTCTATACCTCGTTCAACCAGACTATCGCATCAAGTGGACGACTCTCGTCTAGCAATCCGAATCTGCAAAACATTCCAGTGCGTACAGAGGTTGGGCGGCAAATTCGCCGTGCCTTTATCGCTGATCCTAGCTACACATTGCTGACAGCCGACTATTCGCAATTCGAGTTGCGCATCCTCGCGCATATCACGCACGAGCCACGTCTGGTCGAAGCATTCACCAATGATGAAGACATTCATACGATCACGGCAGCTACTTTGTTCAATGTGCCTGTCGAACAGGTGACAAAAGACCAGCGTCGTCTCGCCAAGACCGTTGTCTATGCTGTCCTGTATGGACAATCAGCCTTTGGCCTTTCTCAGGTAACTGGCATGAACAATACTGAGGCAGCGAGTTTTATTCGTCGCTATCACGAGATTTTCCCGAATATCAAAGGCTATGTCGATGGTACGCTCAATCAAGCGCGGAAACAGGGCTATGTCAACACGCTTTATGGACGTAAACGCTTCTTTCCCGACATGCATGCCCTTTCTCATGTCGAGCGACAAGCACTTGAGCGTGAAGCCGTGAACATGCCAATCCAGGGGACCAATGCAGACCTTATCAAGATTGCTATGATTAACCTGCATCACGACTTGAAAGAAAAACGCATGAAGACGCGTATGATTTTGCAAGTGCATGACGAACTTGTCTTTGAGGTGCCAGTTGAAGAACTTGAACGAGCCAAAGTGCTCATCAGAGATAAGATGGAAGGCGTCGCAAAACTTGATGTACCCATCAAGGTCGAAACAAAGGTTGGCAAGAACTGGTACGAAGCCGAGCCGATGGAATGAGATGTTCTCATACAACCCTATCTTAGCAATGTCCTTATAGATAATGACCACGATTGATGCTAAAATGAGTCAATCGTGGTCATTATCAATTGAGAAAAGAGAAGAGTATGGCTTCTTCATCAGCTTCTAAAAAGCTTCGTATAGACCCACGCTTAGCTGAACGTTTAGCACAGAAGAAAAGCTTGCTTGACAGCTATCGCCCTTTACCTCAAGATACCGTGCGCCGTTTGAATGAAGACCTACGTGTCTTTCTTACCTATAGCTAATACCTTGTAACAATGCTTGGTCTTGTTCGTCTAATCATGTGAACGCACTATAAAGGAGTCTTTATTTCAATGCAACTATCGAATCTTATCAAGAATTTACCCCCGTACCATTTCGCTGATGCCAAGCGTAAGATAGCTGAACGCAAAGCCGCGGGAGTTGATGTTATCAGCCTATCGATGGGCGACCCTGATTTACCTGCGCCGCAGGTCGTTGTTGACCGTCTCTGTATGGCGATGCAGGACCCGGAAAACCATCGTTATCCCGAATATCGTGGTATGTATGCGTTGCACGAAGCAATTTCGGTCTGGTTTGAACAACGCTTCGGTGTACATCTTACGCCCGAGCGTGATATTTTGCCCTTGCTTGGTTCAAAAGAGGGTCTTGCTTATGTCGCGTCTTCAGTGTTGAACGCAGGTGATATAGCACTCATCCCTGATCCCTACTACCCTGTATATGTTACAGGCAGTACCACCGTTGGTGCACAACCCTATTTGTTGCCATTGACCGAACAGAACAATTATTTACCTGATCTGGACGCAATTCCACAGGATGTGCTCAAGAAATCACGAGTGCTCTGGCTAAACTATCCGAATAATCCGACGGCGGCGTGTGCCGATCTGAGTTTCTTTGAGTGCGTTGTAGATTTTGCACGCCGTCACGATGTCGTGATTATCCATGATATGGCCTACGCTGAAGTGTATTTTGATGATTTCCGACCTGTCAGTATCTTGCAAATTCCAGGTGCCAGCGAAGTTGCTGTCGAACTGCACTCCTTGAGCAAAACCTATAATATGGCAGGTTTTCGTATGGGCATGCTTGTCGGCAATCCCGCCATTGTGGATGCAGTAGGACGCTTGAAAAGCAATATTGATAGCGGCATTTTTCGTCCAGTGCAGTATGCAGCTATAGAAGCTTTGCGGCTTCCAGCATCATGGTTAGAGCAACGCAACCTCATTTACAAGCATCGTCGAGATATGCTTGTCGAAGGCTGCAACGCTTTAGGTATGCATACGCACCTTCCAAAAGCAGGTCTATATATTTGGGCGGGTGTGCCACAAGGAGTTACCTCACGAGATTTCGCCGACTGGCTATTTGATGAAACAGGGGTCTTTGTCACTCCAGGCACAAACTTTGGTGCCGCAGGTGAAGGCTACCTTCGCATCTCGATGACCGCTCCCGATGAACGTATTGAAACAGCCATTGCCCGCATGAAAGCTGCGGTAAAAAAATAACGCAGTGATAAAGGATTGAAATAACATGATTGTGCAAGATGATACCGAAACACAACCTCAAAATTTGACTAATGCCTGGCATCTTCAGGTTGGGCGTGATATTTGTGCGGATATAAATGGGAGCTTTGACCACGAGTGGCTTGTAACTAATGGCATTGGCGGCTACGCATCTGGTTCTATTTCTGGTGCTACAACACGTTGTTATCATGGTCTCCTGGTGGCTTCGCTGCATCCACCTGTCGAGCGTACTGTGATGGTCACAAAGGTCGATGAAGAGCTTGTGCTTTCTGATGGACGCACCTTTTCACTGGGCGTTAACGAGTATCAGGGCGGAGTCATAGACCCACGCGGCAATGTCCACCTAGAATCGGTAACACTTGAGGGCGATATCGTCTGCTTTATTTATCGTCTCACCGACACGCTCACATTGGAGAAGCGCGTTTGGATGGAGTATGGGCAAAATACCACCTATGTACGATATATGCTGCGTGGCATTATTGGAACGGGCCAGGAAAATTCGTCACTTGTACTCACCTTGATTCCCTTTTGCCTCTTGCGTGATTATCATGCGACCACCAAGGGTGCTAATGATTGGCAGTTTAACGTTGATAGTCAAGGTGGACGTTGTCAGATACATGCTTTTGAAGGTGCACCGCCCTACCAGCTTTTGACGGGGCCGGGAGCGTCGTTTACGCACACGGGCGTTTGGTACTGGCGTGTTACCCATCGTCGTGATACAGAACGTGGACTCGCGGACCATGAAGACGTGTATCAGCCTGGCATGTTCGATATCACGCTTTCTCCTGGTAGCCGCACTACACTCGTCCTAAGTGCCGAAACCAAGCTCCCCGAAGATTTTGGCGGGCCACTACATGAAGATGCCGTCGCGCATGCAATGCTGCAGCACCAGCGTCGTATTCGGCAGTTGCTCTCTACTGCTAATAACGCTATTGATAACCTTCAGATAAGTGATCCTGTACGTGCGCGACTGGTAGTTGCAGCCGATCAGTTTATTGTAGCTCGTCCTGATTATTCCAAACTCACCACGAACCAGCAATTGAAATTCACACCTGATCGCAAAACTATCATTGCAGGCTATCCCTGGTTCACGGATTGGGGGCGTGACAGTATGATCGCTCTTCCAGGATTACTGCTTTCAACAGGGCGGTATAGTGAAGCACGTGGCTTGATCAAAGCATTCGTTTCCTTTGCACATAACGGCCTCATCCCCAACCATTTTCCTGATACTGGTGAGGCACCGGAGTATAATACTGCCGATGCAACACTCTGGCTTTTCCATGCTCTTGAACGCTATTTAGCTACTACAAGCGACTGGACACTTCTGAAAGAACTCTTTCCATCTCTGCAAGGCATCATTGATTGGCATATTCGAGGAACAGATTTCGGTATAGGTGTTGACCCAACTGATGGATTGTTACGTGCCGGGGCACCCGGATTTCAATTGACCTGGATGGATGCGAAGGTGAATGGCGTTGTGATTACACCACGACGTGGTAAGCCTGTTGAGATAAATGCACTCTGGTATGTTGCTTTGACCCTGGTAGAAACTTGGGCTGTTCGGCTATCAATTGATGCAACCCCATATAGTCAACTGCGCATGCAAATTAGACAAAACTTTTCCACTCGTTTCTGGAATGAAGAAACTGGCTATCTCTATGATGTGGTTGATGTTGATGGTGTGAGTGGACAAAATGATGCATCCTTGCGCCCAAATCAGCTTTTCGCTGCATCCCTGACACGCGATTTACTTGTAGACGAGCATGTTGCAAGTATGTTCCAGCATATCACTGATTCGCTGCTTACACCGCGTGGACTGCGTTCTCTTAGTCCAAGTGACCCTGCATATCATAATCACTTCAATGGTGGCCCAGTTGAGCGCGATAGTGCCTATCATCAAGGGACCATTTGGACCTGGCTGATTGGTGCTTATGTCGATGTCTATCTTCGTGTCTACAACGATAAAAGTACCCTGCAACCGCTCCTTCGGCCTTTAATCGAAGAGTTATGGCATAGTTGCTTAGGCACATTGAGCGAGGTCGCTGAGCCAGAGCCTCCATATACCGCTGGAGGATGCTACGCCCAAGCATGGAGTATCGCAGAACTTTTACGTTGCTGGCTACTCTCAGTCGAATAAGCAATGTTCTTAAACATGAGGTAGCAATGTTTGGGGCCATCACGATACTATACAAGAAGAATGCATTGTTCAATAGGAAATTTATCTCATTTCATCTAGTTTTCATTAGCGTACTCTACACTTAAGCGTATTCGTAGTGATGCTGTCCATGCTACAGGAGTCGTACATTTACATCATCACTACCACATACCTCTGCTGTAACTATGATTTGAAAGAGGATATCTATGCGCATACTTATTGTTGAGGATGATCCACGTTTAGGACCAAGCTTAAAAAAGGGATTAGAAGGAAATCACTACGCTGTTGACCTTGCGACAGATGGCGAGGATGCTGTTTTGATGACGCTTGCGACAGTGTACGATCTCGTCATTCTGGATATCCTCTTGCCAACACTTGATGGTTTTGAAGTGTGTAAACAGGTACGGGATCAGGGGCGAACAATGCCTATACTTCTTTTGACAGCACTTGGTGAGGTTGAGCATCGTGTGAAAGGTCTAGACCTTGGAGCCGATGATTATCTGATCAAGCCCTTTGCCTTTAGCGAGTTAAAGGCCAGAGTACGTGCGCTCTTGCGACGTGGTACTCAGGTCAAACCCTCTATTCTGCAGTTTATGGATATCTCATTAGACCCTGGCACACATGAGGTTCGGCGTGGTGAGCGCGTCCTTACGCTGTGTAATAAAGAATATGCTCTGCTGGAATTTTTTATGCGCCATCCGCATCAAGTGCTGAGTCGCTCAATGATTGCGGAACATGTCTGGGATGGCGATGCTGAACATCTTTCTAATGTCATTGATGTCTATATCCGCTACCTACGGCGCAAACTCTGTAACCAGAGTGAACCGGACGTGATTTATACTGTTCGTGGTTCGGGCTATCAACTCAAGGAACCCGTACCTGCATGAAATGGAGATTCAGAACACCAGGTATTCGTGTTCAGCTTACCGTGTGGTACACACTTGTCTCCGCCTTCCTGATCCTCATCTTTGGCGTGACCTTGTATGCTGCACTTCAAACCATGCTTATCTCTAGCTTTGACACTAACCTGCAGATGCGAGCACAACAGGTAGCAGAGGGCGTCACAATAAATGGCGATGATGTGAGTGTCAGCGATATTGTCAGCGAACTGCCAGAACTCAATGCCACGGCAGCTATCCTTGATCCTGCTGATGTAAATCACGGCGTTGGAGGTAACGAAGATCATCCTCCCCTTGATAATAAAAACATTATCATCCGTGTCTTTAATACGAAGGGAAAGCTACTCTTTTGCTATCCTGCATTATGTAATATTTCGCTAATTCCTGTTAGTATCTCTGAACCATTGCAAGGAAAACCCTGGCACGGTACTATTGCAAACTCGAATGGGCAGCAAATGCGCTTATACAGCACAATGTTAGTAAATCATAAAACAATTTTTGGTGTTGTTCAGGTTGGTCAACCGCTTGCCTCTGTCAACGAGAGAATGCAAGATATTATCTTCTTGTTGCTTCTTTTTACTCCCATTGTCCTCATGTTTAGCGCGTACGGCAGTTACTGGCTTGCGGGCCGTGCATTTCGACCAATCCACAGGCTTACAAACATCGCACATGAAATTGGGGCGAAGGACTTGCATCAACGCGTCCCTGTACCTCCGGCTCATGACGAAGTGCGCGAACTTGCCCTTATTTTTAACCAGATGATTGGTCGTCTGGAACATGCCTTCGATCAACAGCGCCGTTTTGTCGCGGATGCCTCACACGAGCTACGTACCCCTGTCTCTGTGTTGCGCAGTATCACCGATGTCGCGCTCTCACAGCCATCGACTTCAGAAGAATATGTCCTGGTGCTCAAGGAAATTAATGCGGAATCTGAGCGACTTGGTAAATTGATTAATGAGTTGCTTGTCCTGGCACGTGCCGACGAGGGTCTTGTGCACTTCGATCATGATAGCGTACAACTTGATCTACTTACTTCTGATGTCGTAGACAGCATGGAAGCACTGGCCGCTGAGCGTAAGATCAGTTTAAAGGTGGGGGAACTCCAAAATGCTACCATTCTCGGTGATGCCGCACGCCTGATACAAGTTATTATGAGCCTCGTCGATAATGCTCTTACCTACACAAATGTGGGTGGCGCGGTCACACTTTCCGTGAAAACTACACAAACGCATGCCTTACTCGTCGTTCATGATACAGGTATTGGTATTGCATCTAAAGATCAGCCACATATCTTTGAACGTTTCTATCGTGCTGATCCCGCACGTTCACGTGCCGCTGGAGGTTCTGGCCTTGGCCTCTCGATTGTCGACTGGGTGGTTCATGCTCATGATGGAACAGTGAATGTCGAGAGCAAACCAGGGCAAGGTTCGACTTTCACTGTTGTTCTTCCTCTACAAGATACGTAAAACTATCGCGCTGGTGTTGCCTTCACTACCACTTTTGCTTGCAGTTTCTACCAACTCCTGGGCAAGTGCTTGACCATCTTTGCTTTGCGCTAGAATGTCTTCTATTTGTTTATCACGAAGCATATTCCATAGCCCATCTGTACAAAGTAAAACTATGTCACTTGCTTCGACTTTCTGCTGAAAAAGATCAACTTGTACCTGATAGGCATTACCCAGGTAACGATGATGCTGATTGCGTTTTGCGCTTTTATATATTTCGTCTGGTTGTAGTAATCCGGCTACGACGAGATCACCTGCTAACGTGTGATCCTGAGTAAGGCAGTGTAACCCGGTAGTTGTGTTAAAATGATATGCTCGACTATCACCAACATGGGCTATATAGAGACGATAATTATGTACCAGGGCTGCGGTCATCGTGCTTCCCATTGTTGTCTCATAGTCTGCGTTGCAATGGTAAATAACTCTATTTGCCTGCCGTACACCATCCTGTAACCATTGCCCTAGGATAGAGGTTGGAGGCCGTGTTGCTTGCATTGCAAATGTCGTTCCCAAGGGTACTTGCGCATTGTGTGGTGTCGTTTGTGAAGAGAGCCGTCCTGTAGTAGCAAGAAGCGGTAGTACAATGTCAGCAAGTGTCTCTATGCCTAAACGACTGGCCTCGCGTCCTTTGACGCGTGGTGGCTGTGTAGCAGCAACATTTTCTGTACTACTTTGTTTGCCTCGTAGCCCATCTGCGACCGCGAAAAGACCGAACGAATGTGGTGGTGGTGCGAGATTGATGCCTAATCCTTGCGCGACCAGCAACATGTCCTCGTTTTCTTGCGTGCTACGTCCAATATCGCTATGATAGCCTACTTCACAAGCTTCCATCTGTAGTTTTGAAGTTTCCTCTAAATTATGTCCACAGTGGCGACAGAAGTGCGAACTACCACGGTTTTCCCTACCACAAGTTGGACAAGGGTTTTCTGATACAACTAAGCGTACAAGAACATTCTCATCTCTTGTAATGCTCACAGTGCTTGTTAAGGTTGGTTCAGATGCGTCGGGAGATGCTTCAGCCTCAAGCGCATCGTTGAAAGCATCCGCGAAAGCGCGGGCAGATTGAAAGCGTTTGCGTGGGTCGGTTTCTATGGCACGTAGTAATACCGCGTCAACCGATGGTGGAAGCCAGGTATTTAAGGTGCTTGGTGGTGGAAGTTCGGTTGCATGACTTCGGACAACTGCCTGGAAGGGCAACAAACCTGTCGTAAGCTGATAGGCTACAACACCCATCGCATAGATGTCGCTAGCTGGCTCGGCTCTCCCTTGCTCTTGTTCCGGGGCAGTATAATGCTCTGTGCCCAATGACCAACCACTTTGTGTCAGTGGTTTTTCTTTCTGCATCGCTCGTGCAATACCAAAATCCGTTACCACAAGCCGTCCATCATCTTGATGTAATAATAGATTTGAGGGCTTGATATCACGATGCACAATCTGCAATGGATGTGAATGAACCACTTCGAGCGCGTCCGCGAGATCGTTCAGATATTGTCGTGCTTGCGCGATTGGCAAGGGATGCTCTCCTTTGAGCAGAGCTTTGACTGTACCACCAGTGATCAAGGGCATGACTAAATATAAGATGTCTCCATCGCTACCAAAATTGATCACCGGCACAATATTTTTGTGCTTTAGTTGATGAGCATAGCGTGCTTCGCGTCGAAAACGCTCCACGGCGGTTTCCTCGTCTGTCTGTTGATATGTGATTGACAGTACTTTAAGCGCAACCTGTATCATATCAAAGGTATCACTTACCCGATAGACCGCACCCATGCCACCAATTCCAATCAGTGTCTCTATACGATATCGTCCCGCAATTATTGCCTCGGGTAACAGGCAGCGACAAGCGGAATTAGTACAGCGCGTGCTTCCGTCAGCACACATCCTACGACAACGCGGATTCAGGCAACGAGGCATAACAACTCTCTCTATCTACTACAAATTATTAAATCTGTTTTAAGTCCGCGACTGTTCTCTCGTTTTGCACATTCCCCGTGTTCAATGTAGACTTCGGCTCCAATAGCAGCACATGCACCTCTTCATTCGCAACCGGAAGATGATCGACACCTTTGGGGATAATCGTGAACTCGCCCTCGTCTAGCCAGATATCACGGTCCCGCAACTTGATAAGTAGACGTCCCTTGACCACAAGGAATAACTCGTCTTCATCTTCATGATGATGCCACACAAACTCGCCCTTGAGCTTTACAAGCTTAACGTGACTATCATTCAGTTCACCAACGACTTTTGGACTCCAATACTCCTGAAACAAACTTAATTTATCTGCAATGTTAACCTTTTCCATCATGCTCCTCGTATGCTCCCAGCATAGTATCACAAAGAAACTATGCTGGGAGCATGAGTATATAATTGAATGTGCATTTAAATATACGTACTGTGTAGTATATACCAAAAACGATTATATAGCAGAAGGGATGCTATACTTGCGGATTATTGGTGATAGAATTAAATGCGTTGCAGGTGTCTAAGGTGGAGGAGGACAATGATTTAGTAGAGTATATTCTTACTGACGATAATGTTGAAAGGATAAATTCATGGACTCAGAAGAGTTCCGTAAAGTAGGCCATCAGCTCATTGACTGGATCGCTGATTATCGTGCAAGAATTGCCGATCTTCCCGTGATGTCACGCGCAGAACCGGGTTCGATACGTGTGCAGTTGCCGACTTCGCCACCAGAGTCGCCGGAGTCGTTCGATAGTATCTTTCGTGACCTTGAGCACATTATTGTACCGGGACTCTCTCACTGGCAGCATCCAGACTTCTATGGCTATTTTCCTGCCAATAGCACATTATCATCGGTACTCGGGGACTACTTGAGTACTGGCTTGGGTGTGCTTGGCCTCTCCTGGCAGTCCAGCCCTGCCCTAACCGAACTGGAAGAGGTCGTTACTGATTGGATGCGCCAGATGGTTGGTCTTTCGTCTGCATGGAGTGGTGTAATTCAAGATACTGCCTCGACTAGTACGCTTATAGCACTCTTATGCGCACGGGAACGGGCTACAAATTATTCTCTTGCCCACGCAGGTCTACAGGGAGAAGACAAACCACTCATCGTCTATATGACTGCTCAGAGTCACAGTTCAGCCGAAAAAGCCGCGCTACTTGCTGGTTTCGGACGCGCGAATGTACGTCTTATTCCGACTGATGAGGTCTATGCAATGAATTCCTCTGCACTGGCAGACGCGATTCATGTGGATATTGAGAAGGGCTTTATACCTTGTGCAGTTGTTGCTACCACTGGCACGACCAGCACAACCGCCCTCGATCCTTTGGACAAAATTGCGCAGGTGACACAGCAATATAAGCTCTGGCTTCACCTTGATGCAGCTATGGCCGGATCAGCTATGCTTCTACCTGAATGTCGCTGGATGTGGCAGGGTGTCGAACAATTCGATTCGCTTGTTATCAACACGCATAAGTGGCTCGGTGTGGCCTTCGACTGCTCCCTTTATTACGTACGTGACTGGCAACATCTTGTGCGTGTCATGGGAACCAATCCCAGCTATTTGCAGAGCGCGGTAGACGAGCAGGTCAAAAATCTGCGTGATGCTGGTATTCCTCTTGGCAGACGATTCCGTGCCCTTAAACTCTGGTGTCTGCTTCGTGAGCAGGGTATTTCGGGACTCCAGGCACGTCTACGTCGTGACATGAGCAATGCCCAATGGCTCAGCGAACAGGTTCAGTCTCAGGAGCATTGGCGTCTACTAGCTCCTGTAAGCTTACAAACAGTCTGTATACGTCATGAACCGCCTAGTCTAACAGGAGATGCGCTCGACCAGCATACTCAGAGTTGGGTGGACCGCATTAACCGTTCAGGAAAAGCTTACCTCACTCCGGCCACTCTCGATGGTCGTTGGATGGTTCGCATCTCCATCGGTTCCATCCCTACAGAGCGTTCCAACGTCGAAGTCCTCTGGTCACTCATTCGACACGAAGCAGAGCGAGGAGTGGGAAAGACACAATGAAGGTGTCTGTAGACGTTTGAGCTTGAGAAGAAATTCGTTTTCCAGGAAGTGATGTCTGTTATTGCTCCTCGTGACGTATAATCATGAACGGGTACTTTGCGGGTCTCTTCTTTGTCTCCTTGATATGACTAGGATGTGAAATGCTTACCTCTATGAGTGCTGTATTTGCATCAACTTGTGAAGCAAGGATGCGTATTGTCTTTTCAAGGGGAGAAGAGAGTTCTAATACCGTATCACACAGGGGGCAAGGCAACCTCGTCTGCTTAACCGCGGGAAATGTGAGCAGATAGCTAATGCTCACATATGGCTCTTCAGCTTTTGCCTCATTGTGTTTGGGCCGTACCGAACGAATAGCTATCTCATGATCTTTGTTGCGGACCGCGAACGCTGTAAAATCGCTATTACTATAGGGCGAATGTATGGATCGTGGATATATTGGATTGTCAGATGGAATGGATGTATCAGGCGTAAAACGATATGATATTTGAACATATGTTGTGTCAGGATCAGACTTTGCCCACGGTTTGAGCGAAAAATAGTGCTTTTCACCCATTGGGTCGGTTAAATAGCCTTCATCGTTGCCATCAAAGCGTAGACGTAACTCCGCGATAGAACGTGCCTGCGCAGTATGAATAGCTCTGAGTGGCACCTCATGAACAATCAGCGTCATTTTTCCAGAGACTCCGTGAAACATCGGCATAGATCAACTCTCCAAAATGTCGTATTAGTCGGCAAGGGGCAGCGAGAACCAGAATGTAGAGCCTTTGCCTTCTTCGCTTTCGACACCCACCTGTCCTTGGTGCAACTCAATGATTGTTCTACAGATGTACAATCCCAAGCCTAACCCGACACCCGAGCCGCTCTTTACTTCAATGCCTTTCACGCGATAGAAACGGTCAAACACATTTATTCGTTCTCCTATCGGCAATCCAGGCCCTTCATCGTGTACTGAAACAAAGACTTCATGACCTTTCACGTGTAGAGAAACTGAGACAGGTTTCTCTACGGTCGAATATTTTAGTGCGTTAGAGATATAGTTCGTAATGACCTGTTCGATTCTATCTACATCTGCGAAAACAGGTATTTCATTCTCTGAATGTTGCTCAAATAGAATTGTGCGTGTTGCCGCTCCCCTACTTTGTTCTTGTACAACATCTTGTATGACTGTCACAAGGTCAACGCGTTCCATATGTGGCTCTAGCTTGTGTGCTTGAATACGTGACATATCGAGGAGGTCGTTAATCAAGCGTGTGAGCCGATTGACCTGAACGTTGGTACGTCTCAACAGGTCTTGTGCCTCTTCTTGTAAGTGCGTACGCTCTTCTAATGTTGCTGTTTCTAATGCCATCATCTTTTTTAAACGTCGTTCAAGAAGTTGTGTACTGCCCTTAATCGTCGTGATTGGCGTCTTCAACTCGTGGCTTGCAATACCCAGGAACTCGTTCATGCGATCATTCGACTCGCGTAACGCTATTTCGTTACCGCGGGCCTCGGCACGTTCGTGTAACAACCTTTCGCGTTCGATTACGAGTGCCACCAACTTTGCGACCGCACCCATAAGTGCCTTGCCATCGTCTGTATAGACAGCTTCTTCATCTACATAATCGAGAGAAAGTAGTCCAACTAGTTCTTCGCCAATATTCATAGGTGCTAGCAAAACGTTTTTTGGACCATACTGATTGTATTCTACATTCTGTCTCTGCCTTGAGTCATCTAAAAGTACCGTGTTCCCACTTCGTAGCTGCGCAATCTGTTCGGTACTTACTAAATCTATAAGTTGTAGTGTTGGCATATAACTCCACCATTGACGTTCTTGTTCAGGCTGAAGACCAACAATTGCGACTGGCAACAATCGTTCTGTATTGGGGGTTACAGAAATAATGCCTACACGTTTGCACTCTAGTACACGGCTTGTGAGTTCCACGAGCCGCTGTCCAACGTTAGAACTAGAGTCATCGTTGGGTGCATCTTGCGCAGACTCGCCTTGAATAATCGTTTGCGCCATCTCAAGCAACGCATGCAGAGCGTTTTGTGTATATGCTTCCAACCGCCTCTGCTCTGTGATGTCACGGCAAATTGCTACACCGCCTATAAGCTTGTTTCCTGACATATAGACAGGAGCACCACTAACACTCATAAGAATTTCTCGGTTATCAACAGTGTGCACAAGAATATCCATTGCTGTTGAACCCTTCAGTGACTCACCACGTAGGATACGACTTTGCGGCCATTGCTCAAACATGAGGGTCTGGCCTTGCTCGTTCGACATTGAAAAGAGTGTTTTGCGCTCGTCAGGTGAGTGACTAAAGTAGTCAGAGCGAGTATGTATGCCGAGCATTTCACGGAATGCTGTATTCATGCGTGTCACATTGCTTTTCTGATCAAATACAAAAACACCATCTGTGATACTCTCGAATACCGCCTCTAGTTCACTTGCGCTGGCGGCCATTGCTCGTTCGGAACGACGGAGGGCCGAGACATCATGGTTAATAGAAACTACGCCACCTATCTTCTCAAGTGCATCATACATTGGCGCGGCACTCATCATAAAATATTCTGTATCACCTACTTTGGGCTGCCAGACCATTTCAACCGAAGCAACTTTTTCTCCTTTTAACGCTCGCCTTACCGGTAATTCATCTTGTGGGAAAAAGCTACCAGTTGGAGTACGCAACTTGCCCGTTGGAGCCGTAAACGCCGGATAGCGGATGCCGTGTTCTTCTTCCAACCGTCGTCCGGCACTATTCAGACGAACCAATCTCCCCTGTCCATCATAGATAGAAACGCCATCGGGAACGGTCTCAATTACGGCGTCAAGCAGGTTACGCTCGGCTATCGCCCCACGTCGCGCACGTTCTACCTGGCTAGCAACAACACTAATTGTTATGCCGACAAGCAAAAACAAAATACTTTCAACAAAGCTTTGTATTTCATTCAAACTTAAAGAAGAACGTGGTGGTAGTACAAAAAAATTGAGAAGAAGTATTCCTACTAATGTTGAGAGCATACTAGGACCTGTACCAAAGTTAAGCGCGATGATTGCCACAAAAAGAATTTCTAGTAGACCGGAGAACACAAATGTTGGGAAGATGTGCATGAGTAAAATTGTACCTAATGCGGCGATAATTTGAAGTGCTACTCCAATAACGTAGCCGACAATTGGATGTTGCCATGGCCTGGGAAGCCATTGGGGGGCAAAGGTATTGACGAGAAACCAGCGTTGAAGTTCTAACCAGAACGATGAGCGTTGCGTTGTTTGTGCATAATAATTGTTGGTGAGAGCATCTTCACGCTGTCCATATGCACGTGCGAAACGATATTGAGCGGGTCTATCTTGCAATTGCGAAGAATCAGTAGAAGATGCATTCTTATTTTTATCAGCATTATTAGCTTTAGTATTTTCATCAGGCCTGGTCGCCATATATATCTCCTGAAAAGGTGCCTCACATGAAAAGTTGCGATTCCGACTCCCATCATAACAGTATTTTTGCAGAAAAGAAATACGTCCTTTGGAATTCTAGCACCATTTTGCAAAAGATCGTTCAGAAGTCGCGCTGGTTCTTTTTTTTACGTAATTAATGCTCATGTACATGCATGATCTGTACTACAAATATTTCCGAATATATGTATACTCATGGTGGCTGGGACTTTTTTGTTTTATAGTGTATTATGAAATATAGATACGATTTCATAGTAGTACAGATGATAGGAAAGAAAATCATGACGCGCCTCCCTCTTCAAGGCTATCACAAGTATTTCATTACAGTCCTTCTTGGCGTTTTCGTGGTGGTTGCTGCTATTATAAGTAGTACCTTCGCACTTGCACAGACAAGTTATGTACATGCGGCGGCACCAAAATTATCCATTCAGTTTACCTGTGCTAATGCTGTAGATTACAAGGTGGGTAACGCGTGTGTACATACACAAGCGAAAGCAGCTTTAACCATTCGAATCAAGTATTGTAGCGGTTACTATGCAGTGAGTAGGAGCCTGAAAGGCACTCAGTATGCCGATACACATGGCAATCATACATGGACCTGGACACCTCAGACGAAGTGCAAAGGACCTGCAACCGCCTATGTAAATGAACAGTTTGGCGGTCAATCCTTAAATGCCACAGACCGATTTACCGTTAAATAAGGAGTTTCTACACTCTGTTCTTGTCAAAACAAGCCATTACCCCTGCTTTTTAAGCAAAGGTAATGGCTTGTTTTGATAGTGCGCGAAACTTTAAATGAGACTTGTACGACTCGCAAGATAACGCTATAATCTGGTAGGAAGGCGATGCTTCACTACAATACTGCTATAGACATCATCAAAGGATACAACGATATAATGTTATTAACACTGCCACTTGTCCTATTTATTGTGATGACGGAAGTCTCAATCGGCTCTTTCACCGTGCTCGTGCTACTTGATTGGCGCAATGAGGTGAAGCGCGGCTTCTTAGTGTCATACGCTCTTATCTATCTTGGCTTGACCTATCTTACCTATCTTTTCCAGCAGAATTTTTCAACACCCGAACAACTTAGTAGTTATCACCAACTTGACCAACTTTGGACAAGATATGAAACATTGCCCTTATTGCTCTTCTTTCTGCTGATGATTCCCTATAACGTCCTGCTCTGGTTCGATAGGACAGCAGGCGTAGATGCGAAGCGGGAAGCTGAAAAGGCTCAGTTAGAGCCAGCAAGCGGAGAAGAGTCTAGCATCGTAAACGTAAAGCCTGTGCGCCGTTTCTCCGTTGTGCGTATTCTTCGTTTACTTAGTGGTGTTGCGACGGTTGTTGCTGGTCTTGCAACCCTTTTCGTGATGGCGATGATTTATCGTCCACTAGCCTCAGCTAATATCGGTGGCGCGTTCACTGTCGCTAGCTTCTTTGCCGCCGCTCTTGCGCTCGGCGGAGTGCTTACTGCTATGTGGCTTGGTCACTGGTATCTTGTCACGCCCGCGCTCTCAGAAAAGCCACTGCAGTTCGCGACAACACTCGTATTGCTCGGTGTGCTTGCACAGGTCCTGTTCGCGTTTACCGCAGGTCCAAGCACCATCTCACAAACACCTGTTCAGCAGCCAGCCTCTGGAATTGCGACGCCTACGACAACTCCCGATCCGCATGTTAAACCTGCGAATGCACCGACTTATACACCACTCAGTACGGATGCGATTAGCTGGATACGTATTCTCGTTAGTTTTATCATCCCGCTTGTCCTAGGTGGTCTTGCATGGAAACTTATACGCGATCGCTCGTTTCAGTCTGCCACAGGTATGCTCTACCTTGTCGTTGTCTGCACCCTCGCAGGTGAAGCAATGGCACGTGGCCTCTTCCTCGTTGGCCTATAGTTGTTTATCACCAATAATAAAGACTGATGGACTGCTTTGCGGCTACGCTGCAAAGCAGTCCATCAGTCTTTATTATTGGTGTAATGTTTTCTCGCGCTCTTTCAGTTCGCGGCGCAAAATTTTACCGGAGGCTGTCTTAGGAATCGTGCTGATAAATTCAACATGATGCACTCTTTTATAGCCCGCTAGCTTACCGTTTGCGAAGGTGACGATATCTTCGGGCGTCACATTATGCCCTTCGCGAATTACCACAAGCCCCTTGATAAGTTCGCCCGCCTCATCATCAGGTACGCCAATCACAGCGGAGTCCATCACCGCGGGATGCTCTAGCAAAAGGGCCTCGATTTCCGCAGGTGCGACACCAAAGCCTTTATACTTAATCATCTCTTTCTTCCGGTCTACCGTGTAGGTGAAGCCCTCTTCGTCTACATGGCCAATATCACCGGTGTAGAGCCACCCATCACGCAATGCGCGTGCTGTCTCCTCTGGTGCTTTCCAATAGCCCTGCATTACCTGTGGTCCACGCAAGACGATTTCGCCATCTTCGCCAACTGGCAATTCGCGCGTACCTGTTTCGATATCCATAATCTTTTGTTCGGTGTTATGAACAGGCAAGCCGATGCTCTCTAAACGCATAATCGGAAATGGTTGGGCATGTGTAAGTGGTGATGCTTCTGTCAATCCATAGCCCTGCACCACGTTTACGCCTGTCTTATCGGCCAATTTTTTCGCTGGTCCAGATGGTAGTGGAGCAGCACCAGAAAAGATGTACCTGACCGTCTTCAACTTGCTGACATCAATTGGTGCATTGGCAAGTGCTAGCACGATGGGTGGTACCGCGAAGTAGAACGTGACGCCGTAACGTTCACACATCTCGAGCGATTGCTGCAAGTCGAAGCGTTCCATAATAACCTGTGTGCCTCCACTGGATAGGAGGCCGCCTGTCAACATCACACCGTAGATATGATAGAAGGGTAGAAAATTCAGTGCCACATCGGTATGACTGATGCGCAACGCAGTCGTGAACTGTAGATTGTTGACACCGAGGTTACGATGTGTCAGCAATGTTCCTTTGGGTAAACCTGTTGTACCAGATGAATATGGTAGAGCAACCAGATCGTCGCCGCTAATAGCGACATGAGGGGGCAGGTCCGATGATGATTTGCGCAAAAGAGAACCGAACGTCATGGCATCTGGCATACTATCTGGTGCCTTGTCACCTGTTACCAGTACATGTTTGAGATTTGGAAATGCTTTGTGACTCAATGCCAATTGAAGTATGGGTACAAGATCACTCTGGATCAAAATGGCTTTAGCCTCGGAATTTTCAATCTGGTATGCCACTTCGCGCTCTTTGTAACCCGGGTTCATTGGACTTACAACGATGCCAATCGAGGCTGCTGCTATAAACGTGATGGTGTATTCCGGTCTATTTGCCATGAACAAACAGAGGCGATCACCTTTGCGCAATCCCAGGTTGTGTAAGCCATTTGCGATACTGTTGATCATCGCGATAACTTCACGATAATTAAAGGTCATGTTCTGATAAACCATAGCTATGCGTTCAGGAAAACGCTCTGCCGCGGATCGTACATGATGATCGTAAGGGACATCGGGGAAGTTGAGGTGTGGGCGGAACAACTCGGGAGCAAACATTTTCTCGGACATGCTTGGGCGTCCTTTCTGGCTCGCTTCTTCTCTGAATGAGCGACGTAGAAGACGTACTTGTAGCGTTAGCGTACTCTATGAGGAGCACACCAACGCTACTTGCTTATGTTTCGTAGCATACCCTAGTTGCTGTACAAGGTCAAGAATATTTCTTGTTAAGTTCTGACAACCATAAAGTTGTCTTGAGTACGTCTAAACAAAAGGAATAGAGTAGTGCTACAATGCTTTTGTACCATCTGTGATTGTTGATGTGTGATGGTACAGAATACTTTTGTACGCATAAAAAGAGGAGAGCATATGAGTAATTCAGAAATTGCGGGGCTTGATTGGTCCACTGAGCGACTCATTCCAGGATTTCAATCTGTAACACAGCTTGATGTTTGTACAATAACTGGTGCTTCAAACGAAACGAGTATCACGCTTACTACACTTGTGGGCTTGGTCAATCGTCCACAGCCAAAGGTATACCTTATCATGGGCGAGGATGAGACGTTCTGGCTGAAAGAGGTATTTGGCGATATTCCACAAAATGTTATTTCCGCAACTAGTGATGCTGCACTCAGTGTGTTGCTTGACACATATCATAGCAACGTAAAAGGTGTGGTAATATATGACCCCAGCCTGAAAGATACCATAAACATTGCTACTATGATCGCCGCGCAGCAGGATGGCATTGTTGTTTCGCCAGCGCAAGCTTCAGCACTGCAAGACAAGTATCATTTTTCAATCCTTAGTGATCTGCGTACCCATGGTTGGAAGAGTCGTTTACAGGCGTATCACTGGGCATTTCAAAATTTGCGTGATGGCTGTTCCTCACGCCTCGTCGCCGGAATTGATTCAGGCATTATGGGCCTGCGCTCCTTTCTTGTCGCGACGCGTACCTTTATTTACAATCTTGACTCGCGTGACTATCTGCCAAACCCGGTAAGTCTTATGACAGATGGTTTGCTCTCAGAGCGTGAGTTAATGCGCCAAATCCTGAATTCGTTTCCGGCGGGAGCGACACATCTTGGGTGGTTCCCAGATGAAAGCAGTGGCGTCAATCTCACTTCACAGGCGGCTATGACTGTCCTTGCCACAGACCATTTTTCGAAATCTTGAGGTTTGGACTGCCGCCCCGACCACAACTACGATGCCTGTAGCAACTTCATCCCATGAAGACGAACTAGCACCCACTGCAAATACGGTCTATGTCTCGTTTACCATAAGCGATGGTGACAACCTGCAATACTGTCAGCATCGCATGAAGAACCTTTGGCGAGACTCTGCACGTGGTACTGTGCCGATAGGCTGGACCCTCTCGCCCTCGCTTACACATGCCGCTCCACGGCTTGCCGAATACTATGTGAAGTCCGCGACTCCCAACGATGAATTTATCGCAGGCCCAAGTGGTGCTGGCTATATCTTCCCATCGCATTGGCCTGCTGAACACCTCGACGCGTTTCTACAGATTACGGGCAAACAGATGCAGGCTATGAACATGACGACGCTTGAAGTCCTCGATACCGATTACTGGCAAAGTTCAGGACTACCCTTTATCTCGAACATTCGACAGACGGGCATGATTTTTGCGGATGAAGAGCGAGAACACCGTTTCGTGCAAGCCCTGCAACCGTTTGGCCTTCGTGGAATACTAAGTGGAGCAGGATTGAAGAAGATTGAGTCAAAGCTAGTTGATGGTGTTGCGTTCTATCAAAATCTTGGCTTAGCTGATAGCGTCAATGGAACCGTCAGATTGATCAAGAACGCAGTGGCCAGCCATCCAGAGCGACCTCTTTTCCTGAATGTGTACATGCTCGCGTGGAAAATTGGTCCATCGGACCTGAAAGCAATTGTACAGCAACTCGGTAGTGGCTACGAAATCGTCTTACCCAAAACACTCTTAGATAGGATCGCTGAGGCTTCCGCATGAGTGTCGTAAAAACACTCAGTGCAGGCTGTTATTGTCTCGTGGAGAATGTATGCCTTACACATACAGAGCAAGGTGGAGTAGTCGCGCTTTGCGACTACCCTCTTCGTGTCGTACCGTTAAATCCAACGCTGGCGCGTCTGCTCTCATTGTGTACCCAAGAGCGTAGCTGTACGGAACTTGCCATGCTCATGTCTTTGCCACTCAAACGAGTAGAAGCACTAAGCGATGCCTTGCGTTGGAAATCTCTTTTAGATGCTGGACCTGTCGTTCAACCAACTACATGGCCTCCAGTGTCTATCATTATTCCAAGTTACAATCGTGTCAACGAACTTGAGCGTTGTCTTCGCGCCCTATTCTTACTTGAGTATCCACACTCTCTGTTGGAAGTTCTTGTCGTCGATGATGCCTCAACCGATACAACCTCGACTGTTCTAAAATCTTTGATACAAGAAGCCGAGACACACAACATACAATTACGTAGTGTTCGACATGAACAGAGGCAAGGAGTGGCGATCAGTCGTAACACTGGCGCGGAAGCCGCATCGCATGAACTGATTGCCTATATCGACAGCGATTGTGTCGCTTCCTCCACATGGCTTAGCGAACTTGTGCCCCTCTTTCAAGATCAGCGTATTTCGGCAGTTGGAGGTATAATTCGTGGCTATGAACGTAAGAGCATACTAGGTCGCTACGAAGATACATGTTCTTCCCTCTACATGGGGACACGACCACAACAAGTGCGGTTGGAAGGCCCATTGACCTATCTTCCGACCGCGAAATCTTCTTGTGCGTCGTGCGACCTGGCAACAACTTGGCGGTTTTGCTCCCTTGACACAGGGCGAAGATGTAGACTTCTGTCGGCGCATCCTCTTGAGTGGTGCACACATCCGCTACGTCCCTAAAGGCATCGTCTATCACGACTACCGGACAACCCTGAAATCATTTCTCAAAATTCGCGCCGCCTACGCCACCGCGGAAGCCGCCCTCCTTCAACGTCATCCCACCGAACGTCGCATCCTTGTCCTGCCACCAGAACAAGCCACCTTCGCTGGTATTGTGCTCGGTGGTTTATGGGGAGTGCTACTGTTATTTCTTTCAAAGAAACGAGACATCAGAGTCCGATTTACCACGCCTGTATGGGGTCGGTTGATTACGCCCGTAGGGGTCCGATTTATCGCACCCAAGCACGAGCGAAGCAATGTGCGTTCACCGTTTATCGTAACGCTTATCAGTAGCCTGTTGCTAACGGTCCTAACCCTATTCAGCACACGCAAACGTCACCAAAAAGTACAACAGCAGCACATTACAATCCCCTTTATCACAGTTTTCAAAGCAACGCTACGTGGCAACCTTGCCTATACCTATCACCTGTGTCGGCACCTGACACGCTATTACACATTGCCACTACTACTTATTGGGCTTCTCTTCCTCCCTTTGCTAATTCTTATAGCCATAGTGCTATGTATTGTAGTAAGTGTGGACTACTGGCGTTTAAAGCCTTCGATGAATTTGGGTGAACATGCTGTGTGTGCTATTCTTAATGATTGTGCGTATGAGGTTGGTATTGTAAGGGATGTGTGAAGTATAGATGTGGAAACCGTTGATACCGATTGTGAAGAGACATATTTGATATGATAAAGAGAAGGGAGAAAGAAAAATGGCAAAATATAGATATCTAGTCGTTATTGAAAAGGCTAAAGGAAACTATTCAGCTTATGTGCCTGATCTTCCTGGATGCGTAACTACAGGAAAAACTATGGCTGAAATACAACGAAATATACAAGAAGCTATCGAACTTCATCTGGAAGGTATGCGCAGAAGTGGTGAACCTATTCCTGTACCAGCGAAAACGACGACAGAGTTTGTGAATGTGTCTGTGTGAATAACAGGAAATGATGCAAATTGTCTATCAAATGCTACTTCAGTACTTGTCAAAAAGAGTGTGTCCGTATATAGAGGGACGTTTCCCTTGCGGACGCCTAGCTTCACTTCAGTCTTGTTATCCACTCAGAAGATTGAACGACTTCGGCCTGACGTGGAAAGATTTTGGATAGCAGGACCCGCTGGACTTCTTCATCGTTATCAAAACAGCAATCGGCTAAAACGGTCAATTGGTAATCTTTATCAGCCGCTTCTCGCAGTGTAGATAAAACAACGCCACTAGTGGATATACCACACAGCACTAGATGCGAAATACCTTGTGCCCTCAACACCACCTCTAAATCACTCCCGCTAAACGCACTGACACGACGTTTCGTGACCACAATATCTGTTGGCTGTGGAGCGATAGCATGATGAATATTTGTTGCCCCCGGTGCTGATAAAGAAGGGTTCTGCTTGAAAGTAGAGAAGGATTTATTCCTCGGGCTAATCTCAGGATAGCCCGGACGAAAGTCTACAGCTACATAAATCACGGGAACTGGTGCGGCACGTGCAGCAGTGATTGTTGTGCCTATGGGTGTAAGGATGAAATCTGGTTGTGCAAACCGAGAAACAAGTGCTTCTTGTATATCCATCACTAAAAGAGCTGTTTGTGTATGGGTATCAGACATAAATTTTTCCTTTCTATTGCAAGACGATGGGTGTTTTCTCTTATGCTATCTACTCGCTTATCATAGTTGTAGTTGACTCTGCAAGGCTTTTCTCAGCTGGTTTACGCAGAAGCCACGCAGTAATCGCTACGATGAGGCACAAAATTCCCCCAATCAAGAATGTAGTTGAGACGCCAATGCGTGTCGTTAAGGTACCAGCCAAGAAGTTCCCTAACGGGAGAGCACCTGCATATACCAGTAGATACACACTTATTATCCTGCCACGTAAATGATGAGGTGCAACTGTTTGAACGGTGGTAGCCGCTGTAGCTGTCACGACGATCTGTGCAAATCCTATGCCAATCAATAAGGGGAACGAAGGATATAAAAGGGAGAAAGCGCAAACGCAATCTCAAGTATACTGAACGCGAACGCTGCAATCAGCAGAAAGCGAATACTCGGTTTGCGATTTCCCCAGGCTGCCCATAATGCTGAGAATAGAGCACCAAGTCCATAGGCTGCTGCAATTAAGCCATAGCCCCTTGCGCCCGCATGGAATACCTCGGTGGCAAACAATGGCAACATCACATTAAACGTGATACCAAATAACCCGAAGCCACCAATGAGTCCTATAATGAGAAGAACGGCTGGCATGTGCCAGGAGTAGGAGAGACCCTCGCGTAAGCTCTGAAACATGCTGAGTTTTTTATCGTCCGTTCGTTTGCCATGCAAGGCGAATAACGTGTCGTGTGTCGATCATGAACAACCCGATAATGACGGCAATAAAACTAAGTGCGTTGAATAGAAAAAGTGGGTGCCACGCCAAGCCACGCAATCAGCACGCCGCCCAGCCCTGGTCCCAGCACCCGTGCCACATTGACGAGTGAAGAGTTAAGGGCGACGGCGTTTGGCAGGTCTTTGCGGCCTACCATTTCATTAATAAAAGCGTTTCGTGCTGGCAAATCAAGTGCATTTGTGATGCCCAGCAGTGCTACCAGGAGCAGGATATGCCAGACTTGTACCACGCCCGTTATCACCAAAAGCCACATGACGCCTGCCTGAACAAGTGAAATGGATTGTGTCACGAGTAGTAGAGTGCGCTTGGGTACCCGATCAGCTAGCACACCTCCGTATAGTGAGAACATCATCACTGGCAAGTATTGTAGCAAGCTTACCACTCCAAGCAGCAACGCGCTATGTGTCAGTTGCAAGACCAACCATGCCTGCGCAGTTAGCTGCATCCATGTCCCAACCTGCGAAATCATTTGTCCAAAAAGAACAGCCTATAATTATGGTGTCGCAGAGCAACAAATGTTCGATGCAAGCCCCTGACTTGCGTACCGGGCTGTTGTACCTCTTCGAGAATAGCTTCGGGAAGTGTACGTTCCTGAGTGCTTGTATCAATAGGTTGCATAAGAGTTCTCTCCGAAAAATACCAATATCATACTAATGTGCTTAGCTTTTATTCTTTAATAGAATTATATTCTAGTATTTAATTTTAGTCAAGGTTATGCTATAATTGAGGAACAAAGAAAGAGAGTTTAAGGAAGAGGCGAGTTATATCGTGGTTATTGGAGATGCTGAGCGGAGCACAAATAATAAAGAATCTCGGCGACAAGCGATACTGGAAGCAGCGCTTACCTGTTTTGCGAGCAAAGGTTTCACAGAGACAACGATGGAGGATATTCGGAAGCTTTCGGGAGCCAGTACGGGAAGTATTTATCATCACTTCTCAAACAAAGAGATGCTCGCTCGTGCTCTTTATCTCGAAGGGCGTAGTAGCCTCAACGCAGCACTTTCTGCATCCCTTACAGCCACTACTCTGCATGAAGGCATTGAAGCACTTGTTCATGCATATTTAGGTTGGATTGAACAGCATGCAGATCTCGGTCAATACCTCCTGCAAGCAGGAGAATCGGAATATCTGAGTGCATATGTCAAAGTACTCCGACAGAAGACCAGAACCACGCTTCCAACAGAGCACCTTTCAGGACAGGTGTTGCAATGGCTTGCCCCATATATTAGGGACGGGAGTGTCGTTAATCTACCGCAACCGCTCTACATTCCACTTATTTTAGGCCCAAGTCGAGAATTTGTCCGCATCTGGCTGAGGACCCGGCAACCCGCGGAAATGCAAGAGGCACGAGATCCCCTTGCGAAAGCGGCATGGTTTGTAATTGCTACACCTGCTTCTCAACACTAAATGACTTTGAGCGACGAAGCTCTTTTCGCATTTTCTCTTTCGGAAAATCGTGCCTTTTTCCCCTGTTTATTCTTTCTGTTGTCCTTATTTGGTTGGCAACCGCCACCAGAGTACTTTGATGTATGTGGTGAACGCCAACCAACATAGATAGGGAAGCATTAGCCAACCCGCAGTACGCGAAACGCGAACAAACAGGCCAGCAGTCACAAGTCCTGAGACAAGGCCAATGCTATCCATCAACACATAGACCGATTTTTGCTTCAGTCGATAGACGATGGGAATGAACGAAAAGTTGTGTAAAAGATGGACTGCAAAGATTGTAAGTGGACCGACAACAGATGTTCTTCGTCGATGTTGCCATATTACAGAACTTGCTATGCCCATACAGATGTAGTTGCCGATCCATACAGTAGGGAAAACCCACTGAGGAGGCCAGAGCGTAGGCTTAGGACTATCATCAATCCAAGGTTGAGGCTTCCATGCGCCACCTAAATAACTGCTCAGAAATCCGATAGACATACATCCTGCTACGAAGGGAAGGGCTATGAACCAGGAACGCTGACTTTTCATATGTTGCTTCTCTCATTCATTGTTTCTGTTTATTTTCAGTATTGCTAACCATTTGGTTTGCATTGATAGCATACATAATTACCGTCTTATTGTCAACCATGTGGTTGAATAAAGTATGAACTGTTGATGAGAAGTTATAAGTAGAAAAAACGAAAAGGGAGAAGGTGCGAAAGAGTAGAGCTATTTCTTTTGCTTATGATGACGTATGCTTTTCCTCGTTGGTGGTAATAGAGAGAAACCACCGTTCAAATTGAGCAATAACACTATCTATATCTTCAGGACGTGTTGTTAAGAGGAGACTGACGCCTTGACAGAAGGATATGACCATGAGGGCGGCCCCTTTCGCATCTAGGTCAGCGGAAAAACGTCCTTGCGCGATATCACGTTCAAACAGCGTTATTAAAGATTGTTGCCAGTAAGCGACGGCATTACTAAGAATGTCGTGTGTATCTGGATTCCGACGTGCATAAAGCAGCAATTCATCGAGGACAAGAAACAATTCAGGCACTTCTCGCAGTTGATAGGCTAAGTCAGCAAGATAACGTTGATACAGTTGCATACGTGATGTAATGAGGTCAGTAGGAGCATTAGGTGCTTGAAGCACATCGAACTGGTGAGCGCAATAGTCAACCACCCCTCTTATAAGTGCTTCTTTTGTTGGAAAATAATATAATAGTGTTGCATGATTAAGTCCAATACGCGATGCAACTTCACGAATGCGTAAGCTTGCCATTCCCTTCTCCGCAATCAGATTATATGCGGATAGAACAAGCCTCTGGCGTTGCTCGTCGCTTGAAGCTGTTTGCTGAGCGATACGACGAGTGCTTGATGTGCGTGATGTGGACACGATTACTCCTTGCTTTGTGCTAACGTAGAGATAGAGACCCCTATAATATATAACTTTATGAACAGAACGTGAAAAGTAAATGAATGAAGACATCTTCTTAGCTATTGTAGTAAAGCAGTTCTATTCAGGAAATCTCGTTAAGTGGCAAATACTACATAGCGATAATGGCAATCAAATTTATCAGCTTAACCTAACAAATGGTCAAAGTTGGGTCTTACGCGTATTTTCGACTGACGACCAGAGTGTTTTCTCGCTTGCACGCATCCTCTCATGGCTTGAACAATGGAACTATCTTGCCGAGCAAATAGTACATTCCGTACATAACGATGCAATTGTGAGCTATGAAGACAAACTACTCTTGACAACGCGTTTTGTCGAAGGTGTTCCTGTTGATTATTCAACTCCTGCGCTCCATTTACTTGGGAAGACTTTAGGTAAGTTACATGCTTTACGGATAAAAGGCATGTCCGTTTTACCAAAAGCAGAGATGTTACCAACACCAGAACTTGCCTATGCAGAGTCAGAACTTAGCAAGGTTGCAGGTCACGTTCCTACAGCGTTGCAACAGCATTATAGTATTCTTGCAGAAGCAATATCGATGCTTGATCGTTGTGAGAACGCTCCTCTTGTCCTAATTCACAATGATTGTCATCCAGGTAATGCTATTTATACCTCCTCTAAAGAAGTTGTGTTGATTGACTGGCAAGGTGCTGGTCTTGGTCCTGCTGTCATTGACGTCGGTTTCTTGCTTGCCTCATGTGAAATACCTTTTGAGGGTGTAGCATCTCTTGATTTTAAACAAGAACGTATGCCAGCGATTATTGATGGCTACTGCCACTATCACAACTTAACCTCTACAGAACTCGACCTATTGCCTGACGCAATACGCTTTCGCGCTCTCGTCTGTGGTGCTGTTAGCTTTGCAGACGCAATCAGCAAACATGAAGCAAAACCCTATGACTCCGAATGGTGGTGGATGCGCTATACGCATGCCGATGAAATCGCAACGAGGGCAAGGGTACATTTTGAAAGACATAGATAACTCCTCTTGATTTATGACAGAGGATGTCAAGAATTAACAAGTATACTTTCAAAAAGAGATTTGCTTGTGGAGGTATACCCGATGCGTATTGGCGTGAACCTCGGCCCAACAGGTGATTGGTCTGCTATGATTGCAGCCACTCAAGTAGCTGAGAAGAGTGGATTTGATGCTATAAGTTTCCTGGACCATTATCACACGGAAAAACTTGAATGGCCCTACATTTGCGGCTGGTCTGCATATGGTGCTCTAGCAATGCTGACATCGAGAATTCATCTGGTTCCTATGGTTATTGATCGTATGAACTATTTGCCAGGGGTGCTTGCAAAAGAGGCTACCACACTATCGATTGCCAGTGCTGGCCGTTTTGAGTTAGGTATAGGAGCTGGCGATTACTTTGAGGAAGCACGAGCATGGGGCATAAAAGTGCCTGATGCCTCTACACGTATTACAGGACTCAAGGAAACAGTCACTATTCTTCGTCGCATCTGGCAAGGTGAAAAGGTGACGTTTGAAGGAGAGCAGTTTCATCTCGTCAATGCGGCTTCGACACCTGTTCCACCAAAGCCTATTCGTGTAGTTGTTGGTGCAGGCTCTTCGCGGCGATTGATTCGTAGTGCGGTAGAGTACGCTAATGAGATCAATGTCTATGCCAATGATGACGTGATTCGTTTCGCTCGGCAAGAAATTGATGCTACAAATAGTGTCGTCAGTTTGTCAGTATATGCGTGGGATTGGCCTGAGGATATCACTACAAAACTAGCCTTGTGGGAGAAACTTGGAGTTGAACGAGTCTTCCTCACGTTCTGGCACCCGTTTGACAAAATTCCTGAGGCTGTCAAATTTATATCTTGAATGCGAAATTATAGGGGCTATAATTCATTACGCCCTTATTCTGCTTGTCATGCACGACTAGGGCGTAATGAATTATAAGCCCTACAACGATGTAAATTTATAACATGGGAGCAAAACCGTGTTGTGAACCAAACTCGCTTACGTAGAGCTGGAAGGAGGTCAATGCCTCAATGCATGCCCAGCTTCTCCTCGTCAATTCTTCGCGCCTTTTCTCTACGGCCATAATCGCTTTTTCTGGCTGGCCCGCAGCCAACTCGTCAAGCACTGGTTGGATAATGCTAAAGTTGTAGCCAGCATCTCTAAGTAGGGCCACTACACGTAGGCGGCGCATTTGGTACTCGTCATAAACGCGGTAGTGGCTGCTCTTGTCGCGTAGTGGCTGTAAAAGTCCTTGCTGCTCCCAAAAATGTAGGGCCGAGACACGTACACCCACTTGTTTGGCCGCCTCTCCCACTCGCAACCGTTGAGAATGATTTGCGTTTAACAGGGACGTAGATTGTTCTGCCAGCGTATGCAAGGTGGAGAGCGTCTGTTCCATCTGGAGCCGTTTGCTGGCAAGCTCAGCGTGATGCTCGTCGATTACTGCAAGCGCGGCTGAAAGGTCCCCTCGATGAAGTGCCTGCATGATCGTTGACGTTCGAGGCCAACCATAGGCAGGAACCATGCTTTTCACTGTTTTGAGTGCAGTAAGATGGTGTTGTGTATAGAGGCGGTAGCCGCTCGGACTACGCTGTACTTTCGGAATCAAGCCACTGGCTTCGTAGTTACGCACTTGCTGCACACTCATATGTCCAGCTTGTGCTAAATCTTTTGTGCGTAGATAAGAATTATCCATCATGTTAAATCCTCAAGTTCAATAAGAGACTTCTTTAAATCAATCCCTTATTTTTACCACATCAAACTAGTAGTCTGTGCTTAAATTGAACTCTAGATATTTATATCTAAGCTCTTCATACTACTCAACCCTCCAGTTGAGCATCTGTGTTGTACAGTAGAGATGAAGGCCACAAAAAAGCCAAATTTTTGTCTTGTATGTGCGGATGTTTAAACAACAGATGGGAAAGGATCAGTACTTATGAACGAAGCTCAGATTAGCCAGTACATTACCGAGAAGTTTGAGGGTGTGGATGTTGTGGTTGCTTCGGGCGACAGTTTTTTCTTTTATAACCCGCATAGTAACGTCCCACCGGATCACAAGTTTCCGTTTGTGACACTTGTGACAAGCGATATCAATGACCAGTTTTCCAATCTCAACCGTTCTGCGGTCTTTCGATTGAACATTGGTGTTGGTAAGCAGACGTTTCACACACTCTTTGGCGAGCCAAAGCTTCCACTATACGGCAGCATGGCTGAAAGCGTTGATGCACCTAGCGACTACGATTTCACTGTTCTAAATCATTTGATGCCTCATCCTGTGTATGGCCGGATGTACTGGGTGTGCATACTCAACCCAGATGACGAGACATTTGAAACGAGAGTGCTACCGCTGCTAGTCGAAGCGCACGAGATGGCAGTAGACAAGTACAAGAAACGGCCCACCAATAGGTAAGCTACAATTTCTTACATGGACGTATGATTGCCAGATAAATTTTGCCAACCGAGGATAGAAATTTCTATCCTCGGTTGGCAAAATTTATCTGGCAATTAAACCGTCTCTAACACACACTCAGGGTCTTTTATGCTCAACTTTTGATGTACAAACCATTTTGTCGCGGGGCAACCACCGTGACAGGTGTTGTACTGTCCACAGCCTGTACATGCGCCGCCCCCCATTTTGCGGTAATAGTCGAAGAGCATCGAATCCTGCCAGATTTCTTTGAATGTTCTATCATGCAGGTTGCCCGCCTCGAACTCTGGTGCCTGGAAGAAGGCACATGGATAAACTTCGCCCTCTGGACAAATACAGCATGTCGCGGTAGCGGCACCGCATACATCCAGGCCAGCGAGTTTGTTGCCAAAGGCATTGAGGTGGAAAAACGAATCCGCCGTCAGCACGTCGGGATGCGTTGTCAGCCAATCTGTAAATTCGCGGTATTGCTCCTGTGTTGGATGCAAATCGGCCCACACATCTTGTCCACGTCCCGAAGGTCGTAGCCGAGTAACGCGCAATTTAGAACCAAAGTTTGCAGCGATATCATAGAGTTTATCCAACTCGGAGAAGCTATATCGAGTCAACACACTATTCACCGTCAAGCTATGGTTTTCTGCCGCCAATAGCTCCAATCCTCGTAGTGCACGCTTGAACACACCTTGTCCACGGATTCGATCATTCGTGTGTTCTGTCCCGCCATCTAAGCTTACTTGGAAGTAGAGTGGGTCAAACTGTTTCAAACGTTTCGCACGATCAGCCGTGATGAGCGTGCCATTTGTGCTGATACACATCACAAGGTTTTTTTCGGTACAGCGTTCAAGCACCTGCCATATGCCTGGATAAATAAATGGTTCACCACCACCGAAGTGAATTTGAAAGACCTGCATCTCCGCGAACTCATCGACCAGAGCTAATGCTTGTGGGGTCTTTAACTCACCCGGTCTACGTCGGCCAGATGCTGAAAGGCAATGGACACATGCTATGTTACAGGCGGCAGTAATTTCCCATGTTATCGTAATCGGTGCCGACAATCCACCTTGTAGAAAACGTTGCGAACCGCGTCCCTTTGTCTGAGGCACCATTTTGCCAGTCTGTTGCATCGCGGTCAACGCAAGCGGATTCACCGTTCCAACTCTTTTCTTTGCTGAACGATCAGGCCGTTCCATGAAGCGTACAAGTTCCACCATGATCAATTCTCCTCTTTAATCTTCAACAGGCGTCAAAGTCTGTACATAGCCACGTCCAACAAGATCATCAAGGGCAATGTATAGTTTCTGCTTGCTTGCCTGGGAGTACCGACTACTTGCAATTGCGGCACTAACATCGCTGCCATGTTGTTCTTGACTTGTAATGAGCAGTTCAATCAGTTGAGGAGAATTGATAAAAGAGAGCGCACCTCTATCGGCGCACCCATACTTGTAGAGAATGCCACCGAACGACTCACGCCGAATCTTGACTTCTTCAATGAGTCGATAGGTTACAGGAAGCTGGGGCATCGGGTTCTCCTTACGAGGAACAAAGCGACGACGTATTCCGTAAAGCAAGCATACCTAGTGAAGGGTAAGAAGTCAAGTTACAGAAATTCGCTTTCAATTAAATCCGTATTTACACCGGCTGCAGCCATATTTCCCTCGGCGGCAGCTAGAATGAGTTGAGAGGGCATCACGGTAGCAGCATCGCCAGCAGCATAGACGCCTTTTACTGTGGTTCTTCCAAAGCTATCAACTATTGAGCCTCCTGGTGCGTTCATCTCACATCCTAGCATTTCTCCAAAAGAGGACGCTTGATGCCACTGAGGTGCCACAAATCCGCCTTTACGAATGCTCTCCTCGCCTGTGGCAAACACGACTCGTTCCAGCATTCCATTCTTGCCAATAAGTGCAGTGATAGGACTTTCATTCACTGAAATTCCATTCCTCTGCAATGCCTCTTTTTGCTCGTTTGTCACGACGGAATGACCGTTTGTACACACCAGCAAATCCCGACTCCAATTCCAGATGTTTTTAACAAAGTGGAATGTATGGATTCCCTCCGAAATGACGACAAGGGGCCTATCCTTGAGTTCCCACCCATCACAATAGGGGCAGTTGAATAAACTTTTTCCATAATAGTCGTGGATGCTATCTACTGTGGGCAGTGTCTCTTTTAAGCCGGTTGCCAGGATGATAGTTTTTGCCTGAAACACTGTGTCATTGTTCTCTACAAGTTCAAACACGCTCTCATGCTTGCTCACATTAGTAATCCGAGCCTGCCGGATTCCGACCGAGGGATACTTACTAACGTCTTGATGAGCAATGTTTCTAAACTCGTCAGGTTTCACTCCGTCTCGTGTAAGAAAGCCATGCGACTCCTCCGTCACAGCATTTCTTGGTTGATTATCATCAAACAGCACAACATTTCTCTTGGCTCTACCCAGGACGAGCGCGGCAGTTAGTCCAGCAGGTCCACCGCCGATAATAGCGCAGTCAAGTACCATATACTTCCTATCCTTTCTGATAAAAGACATTGCAGACTTATAATATCTACAATTAAGACAAAAAAATATACAGGTGTAAAGATATACACCTGTATGCTCACACTATCTTCTGATTCAGCGTATCCAGTGTCTTTAAAAAGCTTGTATAGCCTCCGGCAAGTTCGACAAGCTTGCGTTTTTGCAGGTAGTCTTCCATATGGTGTTCTGCGTTCATCATCACTTCTTGAATCAAGCATTGATGGTGATGATTGTGCTCGGCACCACAGGAAAACAACGAGGCCGTCCCTTCGATGGCGTGAATGACATCCAGAAAAGAGATATCCGCTTTACTTTTTGTTAGCCTGTATCCGCCATGTACGCCAGGGGTAGACTCGATCAAGCCAGCCTTCACGAGCTTGGTCAAAATCTTGGAGAGATACGTTGGGGAAAGCTCTTGTAGTTCGGCTAGCTGTTGCACACCAATCGTTTTCCCAACAGGAAGTACTACAAAACAGAGCATCGTGTGGAGCGCATAATTGGTTGCCTGTGAATACTTCATAACTTGTCTCTTTCCTATTGTGGACTCATCGAGTCTATAATAGGATATAGCGAGAGGAATGTCAAGGGGAACTATGCCGGAAGTGGTGATACACGGACGCCTATGGGACTAGCCCTACTATATGACACTTAGACGTGTGAAGAGCGTCTTGTTATGTATAGTAGGGCTAGTCCCATAGGCGTCCGTTGTGAGTATCTCTCTGCCTTTTGTTTATGTATACCCTTGTACTCCATAAAATCTGATGGTATGCTATCAATACGTCGTTTCGTATTTCATAGTTAGAACGAGGTACATTCATGCCAGAAAGCACTTCCACGCTTAACCCCACAAATACTGTCGTAGAAGAGACCTCAACCATCGACGAAACTTCGTCGGAAGATTTGGAACTTGAGGAACTGGACGAAGAACTGATCATCGAGGACTTCACCATTGATGGTATCTGTGGCGTCTACTAACCTCTCTCGTTCGCGTTTTCAAGACCGCACTGTCTTTATCACTGGTGCCGCACACGGTATGGGACGTTCTCATGCGCTTGCATTCGCGCGTGAGGGTGCTCGGCTTGTGCTCTGTGATATCTGTCGTCAGTACGAGACTATTCCTTATCCACTTGCAATGCCCGAAGAGTTAACATCACTAAAGGACGATATCGAAGCGTTGGGCTGTCCCGTGATTGCAGAGCGGGTTGATGTAACAAATCTTGCGGCTATGCAAGCACTTGCTGAACGTGCACATGAGGAGCTGGGTCCAATCGATATCCTGGTTGCGAATGCCGGGGTCTACTCGTTCGCGCCAAGCTGGGAACTGACCGAGGAGCAATGGGATGAAACCGTCAATGTGTGTCTCAAAGGTGTTTGGATCACCTGCAAGGTAGCAATACCACACATGCTTGCTAGACGGAGTGGTAAAATCATTTGCATTTCGTCTACCGCAGGACAAAAAGGCATGGCAAACCTTGCGCATTATGTGGCGGCAAAGCATGGTGTGCTTGGTCTGGTCAAGACACTGGCAATAGAGTTGGCGCAATACGATATCAACGTCAACGCCATCTGCCCAACCAGTGTTGATACTGCAATGCTTAACAATCAAGCCCTGTACGATATTTTCGCCGGAGGTCCAGGGCCAAACGCGACACATGAATACATGCTACAATTGATGAACTCGCTCAATCTTTTCCCAGATCGGAACCTATTACCACCTGAAGCCATCAGCAACGTTGTTCTGTGGTTGGCATCAGAGGAAGCGCGTCATATGACAGGTTGTGCCTTACCCGTCGATGCTGGCTATTGGACGAAATAACAAAATTCAACATTAGCACAACAGTATTATTGACATGTAACATTTTGCTGTGATACCATGCGGCAAAATTGGTAATCTGTCAATCGTTGTGTGGTATAAGCTCTGTACGGGTCTGATTTCATCACACCCTTTTCGGCGGTCCAGAATGTACCAGGATAGATGAAATGCTACATCAATGCTGGGAAAGGTATTGATTGGAGAGAGGGTGTGATAAAATCAGGCCCGTACAGGGGTTCAAATCCTTCACATTTCTCATCCTGAAACAATTGAATGACCATCGGTTCATAGGTTAGCGACATTAAAGGCGGGGGAACCAATGACGACCTTCCCGTTTAGTGCTATGGTTGGACAACAGAAGATGCGGCTCGCGCTCATCCTCAATGCCATCGATCCTTCGATTGGTGGTGTCCTCGTCTGTGGACGCAGAGGAACAGGTAAATCTACTGCTGTACGTGCGCTCACTAACCTCTTGCCCGCCATCACAGGTGTCGCTGACTGCCCCTATTTTTGTGACCCCTCTTCCCAGCGTTGGATGTGTACTACGTGTCAATCTCGGCTTGCTCAAAACGAAATTTTGCCGCTTGCACAACGTTTTGTTCCACTTGTCACCCTACCCCTGAACGCGAGTGAAGACCGTGTTGCTGGTAGTTTTGACCTTGCTAGCGCCCTTGAAAGCGGTAAAAGTCATTTCGCTCCCGGGTTGCTTGCTCTCGCCAACCGGGGCTTTTTGTATGTCGATGAAATTAATCTGCTCAACGACTCTACCGTAGACCTGCTTCTCGACGCCGCAGCACTAGGAGTAAATCGCGTTGAGCGCGATACCATTTCGGCTGTTCATCCAGCACGGTTTGTTCTAATTGGTACCATGAATCCAGAAGAAGGTACACTTCGCCCTCAATTGCTCGATAGAATTGGCCTCTATGCTGATGCTGAAGATGTGCGTGAACCAGCTATACGTGCCACCGTTGTGGAGCGACGCCTTGCCTATGATGCCGACCCTCTTGCATTTTGCGAGAAATGGTCCGAGGCAGAGCGCATCTTACATGACCGTATTCAACGCGCACAAGCTTTGATACCCTCAGTGCAAATCTCCGCGTATCACCGTCAAGTTATCGCCGTGCTGATCGACAAACGGTTGCATGCCGAAGGACATCGAGGGGATATAGTTGTTCTGAGAACCGCTCGTGCGCTCGCTGCGTGGGATAATCGTGTCGAAATCACCTTGACCGATATAGAACAGGCGGCAAACCTCGCTATACCGCATCGTATGCGCAACGATATGTCAATTAAACAGCAACTTGTGCGTACCCTTGAGCAGGTTCCGGCTGCCGCTGATAACAATGATACGCCGGAGGAGCTAGCAACCGTCGATGATGAGGTTGAGGTCGAAGAGCGTACTGATGAACAAGAAGGTCCTTCCGGTGTAACGCGACACATACGCGGCGACTCCGATATAGCACAAATTCAGCACCTCATCAATGTTACGCGAGATCGTATCACGCGCCAGGATGCTGGCCGCCGCTTTCTTTCACTTACATCGCGTCACAGCGGACGCTTCACACGTAGCCGTCAAGCCACTCCTGTGACTGATGTGGCCTTTGGTGCGACAATCCGCGCTGCCGCTCCCCATCAACGGACGCGAGGGCGCGTAAATGGTGGTAAACTTGAACTACACGTCAGTGACTTACGACAAAAGGTGCGTGAACGTAAAACGCGCTCGCTTGTCATTCTCGTCATTGACGGTAGTGACTCTGTGATGGCGCGGCAACTTATGCAAAAGACCAAACGTATCCTACTCGCGTTACTACAGAACGCCTATGAAAAACGTGATCGCGTCGCCATGCTGGTCTTTCGTTTCGCACAGGGACGTGTCGTGCTACCACCTACGCGCAATTTTACCAATGCGCGTCAGTGCGTAGACGAACTTTACGTTGGCGGCTGTACTCCACTGGCAACAGGTTTGCTAGAGGGGCTACGGCTTGCTGAACTTGAACGGTATCGTAATCCGACCGTCAAGCCAATCCTGGTCATCCTGACCGATGGAATTGCGAATATTGATCTCTCTGGCAACATGCGAAGCGGCACACCGCAACGTGACGCCTTAGATGTTGCCCGGGAAATCGCGGCCCATCGCATTCCTACCGTCATGATTGATACAAACCCATTGCAAACCGTGACCAATGAGAAAGGTGAGAAGGTGCCTAGCCCGTGTCCTGAACTGGCACAAACGCTAGATGCCGACTACTACCAGTATCATTTGGCACATGAACCGCAGCTATTACGAAAGGGGTATGCATAAAGCGTTACTTACACATTGTCCTCTGAAAAGCTAACCTGTTTAGTTCTGAGAGTCAAACACTCTCAAGGAAAGGTCCGTTTTCAATGAAGACACGAGCCGCAGTAATTTACGAACCAGGTCAACCTATTCAAGTGCAAGAGGTCGAACTGGACGCTCCAAAGGCACATGAAGTGCAAATCAAGATGGTCGCTGCAGGCATTTGCCACTCCGACTATCACATTATCGCCGGAGAACTTCCAGGCTATTTACCAATGGCTCTCGGTCACGAGGGCGCGGGTATTGTCGAAGCCGTCGGTCCAGAAGTGACAAACTGCAAGGTCGGCGATCACGTCGTCCTCACCTTCATTCCTTCCTGTGGTACCTGCTACTACTGTACAACTGGCCATGCCAACCTGTGTAACATGGGCGCGGCTATTCTGATGGGACCACAACTCGACGGAACCTTCCGCGTGCATGGTCCAAAGGGCGAGGATATTGGTCAGATGTGTGTTGTCGGCACCTTTGCTGAGCATACCGTTGTGCCTGATGCATCTGTTGTCAAAGTAGAGGACTACTACCCGCTGAACAAAGCTGTGCTTGTTGGTTGTGGTGTGCCAACTGGCGTTGGTGCTGTTATTCATCGCGCGAAGGTCGAGGCAGGAAGTACCGTCATGGTCATCGGCTGTGGTGGTATCGGTATGAATGCTGTACAAGGTGCGGCTCTCGCCGGGGCGCGTATGATTATCGCTGTTGATACCGTTGACTACAAGCTCGAACGGTCCAAAGAATTTGGTGCGACGCACACCATCAACCCCAAAAATCAGGACCTTGTGCAAACAGTTAAGGACCTGACCTATGGCGAGGGCGTACGCTACGCCTTTGAAGCCATCGCTACCCCTGCTACCATTGGACAAGCCTATGCTTGTACCGCTAAGAACGGTACCGTCGTCGTGATCGGTCTTTCTCCTGCCACCGCCGAGTCTATACCGATACCACCACTCGACCTCGTGCTGTATCAGAAGACCTTGATGGGAACTCTTTATGGAGACTCCCAGCCACGTAAGGATATTCCCGAACTGCTTGCACTCTATCACGTTGGCAAGATCAAACTGGACGAGATGATTACAAAGGTGTACACACTCGATCAGGTCAACGAAGCCTACGCTGATTTGCTGGCAGGCAAAAATATTCGTGGCGTCATCGAGTTCGCCCAATAAATGTAATGCGTTAACATGTCCCTGTACAGGTCTGATTCATCACACCCTGGTTGCTGCCAACATTCGTGTGTGGCGAGAGGGTGTGATGAATCAGACCCGTACAGATACAGCCCATTTGACGTTACCATAAGAAATGGACAGGCAGCATGTTTACATATCCATTCAGCGCGATAGTTGGTCAAGAACAGATGAAACTCGCTCTTATCCTCAATGCTGTTCAGCCTGCTATCGGTGGAGTCCTTATTCGTGGTGAAAAAGGGACCGCCAAATCGACCGCCGTTCGTGCGCTTGCTGCTGTGTTGCCAGAACTTTCCGTTGTCAGCGATTGTCCCTTCTCCTGTCCGCCCGATCAACCCGCTTTGATGTGTTCATCGTGCCGTAGCCGTTTTGAGCAAGGCGAGTTGTTACCGATGACACAACGACGTATGCGTGTTGTCGATCTGCCAATCAATGCATCAGAAGACCGCGTTGTTGGCACACTTGATCTTGAACATGCCCTGCGAGAGGGTCAGCGTCGCTTTGAGCCAGGAGTGCTTGCCGAGGCCAATCGGGGCATTATCTATGTCGATGAAGTTAATCTGCTCGATGATTATGTTGTCGATGTGCTACTGGACTCCGCCGCGATGGGAACAAACATCGTCGAGCGTGAAGGCATCTCATACGTACATCCAGCACGTTTCCTGCTTGTTGGCACAATGAACCCAGAAGAGGGCGAGTTACGTCCACAATTAACAGACCGTTTCGGTCTGTGTGTCGATATCACTTCTATTCATGATATTCGTCAGCGTGTCTCTATTGTCGAATTGCGCGAACGCTTCGAGTCTGCTCCAGAATCTTTTATCGCTGATTATGCTCCCTCTGAACAAACTTTACGTACTCGTATTGTGCAAGCTTCACAGGCAGAACGCCGTATCACTGTCCCAGGTCACATAGCCGAATTAATTGCGCGTATCAATATCGAATTGGATATCGATGGGCATCGCGGTGATATCGTCATGCGCCGTGCTGCTCAAACCTATGCTGCCTATCTCGGTGTCGCGGAAGTCACACCCGATCATGTCTATACTATCGCTCCAATGGCTCTTGCTCATCGTCTCAAACGTCTACCGCTCCAACAAGCTTCACGTACCGTCACCGATGCGTTGAACGCCGTAAAGCAGAAATTGGCATCATAAGGAGAGATTTCATTTATGAATATCGCACAGGGACTCGCACACGCGAAAAAAGTATATGGCAACCGCGAAGCTGTTACATGCGGGAATACTCGTTATACCTGGAAAGAATTTGATCAACGTACCGATTTTCTCGCTCGTGGACTGGCTGCCCTTGGCATTCAACGTGGCGACCGCGTTGCTGTCCTGATGCTCAACTGCCATCGCTATCTGGAACTCTATTACGCTTGCGCACGTATGGGTGCTGTGATTGTGCCGCTCAACATTCGTCTAGCCCGCCCCGAAATTGTCTTCATCCTCAATGATAGTGGTTCAAAAGCCCTTGTGGTTGACAAAACCTTTGCTCCCTATACCACGGGACGTGATACCTACGAAACCGTCGAGCATATCGTATACACTGCTGACGAAGCTCCCGATGCTACACATAGTTATGAGGAACTGATCACGCATGGTTCGCAGATGTTGGAAACCGTCGATCAGCAGATGGACGACGAAGACCTGTCCGGCCTTTACTACACAGGTGGTACAACAGGCCGTGCCAAAGGCGTTATGCTCTCACACAAAAATATTGTCTCTAACGCTATGAATGTTGCCATCGCTGGACGCTATACCGACCAGGACTCTTTCTTGCATACCGCGCCAATGTTTCATCTTGGCAACACGGGTTCAGCCTTTGCCCTCGTAATGCTTGGGGCGCGTAACGTCTTCAATCCCATGTTCAACCCCACGCATTTTCTGCAAACCGTCCAGGACGAGAAAATCACCTTGACCTTTATGGTTCCAACGATGATTAACGCCGTATTGAACCATCCCGACATCGACAAATACGACCTGTCCAGCCTACGCCGACTTGCGTATGGGGCATCGCCGATGCCTGTCGAACTGCTCAAAAAAGGGTTACAGCGTCTAGGTCAGGTCTTCGGGCAAGGCTATGGCATGACTGAAACCTCCCCGCTCTTGACTGGACTGGACTTGAACGAGCATATCACTGAAGGAACGCCTGAACAGGTACGGCGTCTAGCCTCAGCTGGCAAAGAGGTTGTCGGTGTCGAAGTGCGCGTCGTCAACCTTGAAGGCGAGGATGTACAACCGGGGGAAATCGGTGAAGTCATTGCGCGTGGCCCCAACGTTATGATGGGCTACTGGCACATGCCTGAAGCAACAGCCGCCGCTGTTGTCGATGGATGGATGCACACAGGCGACCTTGCGACCGTTGACGAAGAAAACTACATCTTCATTATTGACCGTGCCAAAGACATGATTATCTCCGGTGGCGAAAATATCTACTCGGTGGAAGTCGAGAACGCACTTTATACGCATCCAGCCGTGTTGGAAGCAGCCGTAATTGGTATTCCACATCCAGCATGGGGTGAGGCCGTTCACGCCGTTGTCGTCCTCAAGCCCGGAGCAAGCGCGAGCGAAGACGACCTGCTCGCCCATACTCGTATTTTAATCGCAGGCTATAAAGTGCCTCGTAGCGTAGAAATCGCTTCTGAAGCACTGCCTAAGAGCGGTGCGGGAAAAATTCTCAAACGCAACCTGCGCGACAAATACTGGTCTGGCAAGACCCGCAACGTGAACTAGAAGAGATAAAACAACTGTGTCGGGCACAATTTTCCTGTTTGATCAAAGAGAACGGAGAGTAGGGACCGATTTATCACGTCCTGTTGGCAGTTGATTGGGCAGAAGGACGTGATAAATCGGTCCCTACAGGCGACGTACCCTAATTCATTGGCCAAAATGCATAACTGGGTGTTTTATCTCTTTTGCTCATTTGACATATACACCCACGGCTTCTTACAATGAGAATAGCTATACCAACGTGTACATTTTTTGTTTGAAGTGTGTGAAACTACTCATATAGAAAGTATAGATTTTCCTATGACCACAGCCGAACAAGACCAGAGGCTTAACCCCTATCCCTGGTATCAAACCATGCGTGCCAATAGCCCTGTTGCCTATAACGAAAGTTATAACTCGTGGAGCATTTTTGGCTATGAAGCTGTACAGCGCGTTTTGACTGACTATAATGATTTCTCTTCTCAGATTATGGGTGATGGTTCAGGCTTACCGCTTGGTAACAGCTTGATTAATTCAGACCCGCCTCGCCATCGTAAGCTCCGTAATATTGTCACGCAGGCATTCACACCACGCACAATAGCACAACTTACTCCACGCATTACCCGAAATTGTAAATGAACTTTTGGATAAGGTGGCAGCAAAGGGTACGATGGATGTGATGGAAGACCTCGCCTATCCTCTGCCTGTCATCGTTATCGCGGAACTACTAGGCGTTCCCGCCAAGGATCGCAATCAATTTAAACGCTGGTCCGATGTCATTGTTGGCTCTGAAAATCCTGCTGGTGGCGAGCCGCAACAGGAGATGATCGACTACTTCTCTGTGCTAATGGAGGAACGTAGGCGCGAACCGAAAGATGATTTGATCAGTTCTCTTCTCTCCGCACAGGTCGATGGTGAGTACCTGAATGAAAAAGAACTCATGGGCTTCTTCATTCTGCTGCTTATAGCGGGCAATGTCACCACAACAAATTTGATAGGTAATGCGTTTCTCTGTTTCGATGAATACCCCGATGCGTTACGACAACTTTATGCAGACGCTTCACTTATACCAAGCGCAATCGAAGAAGTGCTACGTTACCGTTCACCTGTGAGCCACATGTATCGTGTTGTACGCGAGACCACAACACTCGACGATAAACCGATTACACCTGGAAGTTTTATGGTGGCCTGGATAGCCTCCGCGAACCGTGACGAAACGCAATTCCCAAATGCTGCTACCTTCGATATCACGCGTTCTCCCAATCGCCATCTCGCGTTTGGACATGGTATCCATTTTTGTATAGGCGCACCACTGGCACGTCTTGAAGCCAAAGATAGCTCTCGAAATTATGCTAGCACGTCTGCCAGAGATGCGACGCACACCGAATACATCACTTCAGGCAATCTCAAGTATGATCCTGTTCGGTGTCAAAAACTTTCCTCTCACCTTCAAACCTGTGTAGGGGCCTAATTTATTACGCCCACGGACGAGCGAAGCAATGTCCGTTCGCTATTAAATGGGCAGATACATCAGTATGCAAGGAGCAACTACATCATGCCCGAAGCGACACCACAATTCAAGCAGCAGCTAAAGGAAGCCTTTAACGCCATTCAGGAGGGACAAGTCTTCACATTCCGTCGTACCTTTTCCGCTGGTGATGTTGCCCTGTTTTGTGGTGTCACTGGCGACTACAATCCCTATCATATCGACCAGTCGTTTCTCGAAGAAAGCTGGTTCAAGCGTCCCATCATTCCTGGTCTGCTTACCGCTAGCATGATTACGCATATCGGTGGTATGATTGGCTTCCTCGCCTCCGAGATGGAGTTTAAATTCGTCTCGCCTGTCTATGTTGGGGATACCATCACCTGTACCGTTACCTTCGAGCAGAGAGATGAAGTCAAACGCAAGTTAAGTGCGAGAGCAACCTATATCAATCAGAGCGGTGAGGAAGTCCTACACGCGACATTCGCAGGTTTCCCCGCCAATGTACGCCTCGCCCATTAATTACGTTGTAGGGGTCTAATTCATTACACCCCCGTTCGGCCTGTGATGCGGTTCCAGGGTGTAATAAATTAGACCCCTACAGCGACTGTATTTTGTTATTATGTACAAGAAATATAACAGAGAGACAAGCACCATGCATCTACCAGAGTGGTTGCATTTCTTTGAACGACCCTTCCCTAGTGCCAATATGGTGCTTATCCGCAGTACGAAACCTGTATTGATTGATAGTGGCTTTGGTAGCGATATAGAGGCTACTGAAGCGATGCTACGAGATGCAGAGGTATTGCCGCAAACGCTTACGCTTATCGCGAATACCCACTATCATTGCGATCATGTCGGAGGCAATCATGCACTTCAGCAACGCTATACTATACCAATTGCCGCGCATCGTTGGGATATGGCGATGGTCAATCAGCGTGACCGTGAAGCATGCAGTGCCGAATGGCTCAATCAACCTATTGAGTCTTATCAAGTCAACATCGCGCTCTCCGATGGTGACGAGATCGATGCAGGGAACATAAAGCTACAAGTTATTCATACGCCAGGGCATACATTGGCCATCTCGCATTTTACGAACCACACGAGCAAATCCTTTTGTGTGGTGATACCTTCCATCGTGACGATGTGGCATGGCTCAATATCTTTCGTGAAGGCGTAGGAGCAATACAGCGTATGCAAGATACACTTGACCGTCTGGCCCGTCTGCCAATACGTTATGCCTGCTCTGGACATGGAGCCGCAATGGACAATCCGAAAGCCTCACTCGATGCAGCGCGTCGTCGCTACGACAAATGGTTTGCCGAGCCTGAAAAGCTCGCATGGCATGCCTGTAAACGTATCTTCACCTATGCCCTCATGCTTTCCAATGGTATGACCTTAGAAGAGATACCATCCTATCTTTCGAAAGTCCCTGGTTTCAAGACTTTACGCGCTACGCCTTCAAGTGTGAACCGAGCGATTTCATACAACCTCTCATAGACGAAACACTTCGTGCTCGCGCAACCGCATGGCAAAACGGACGACTGATGCCAATCACACCCTATACTCCATTACCTGCTGGTTGGCCACAAGGTCCGACTCGTCCCATAGATTGGCCTCGTCTTGTATAAGAAATTAGTTTTTATTTAACGAATATTCCGCTGGTGCGAAGAACACAAGTACTGTCAGGTCCTCGGTAATGCTATGAAAGCGGTGGTCAACATTCGCTGCAACGAAAACAATTGAGCCAGCTTTAACAGGTATATGCTCTGTAGCCACTTGTATTTGTGCCTGTCCCTGCACTATGTAGTATACCTCATCCTCTGTATGTGGCTCCTGTGGATCAGTCGCTCCTGCCGCTAGCTGATAGACACCTGCGCTAATGGTTGGCACACGCAAGAACTCGTGATAGAGTTCTCCTGTTTGCTCTCTTTCAGCTATGACAGTAGAAAGTGTGAACGCGTTCATAACGAAACTTCCTTCCTTGAAAGAAACTCTACTGTTATTTCTGTACGTTCTTTCGCCTCTTCAGACGGAGATCATAAAGCGGTAAATGTGTTTTCATGGCAATGATTGCAAGCACTATCTGCATTTGCTTATCGTACTCCTCAAATGATATTGTCGGCACTACAGAGTTGTACCATGCGTTTAGAACAGGATGTGTCCATCGAATAACTCCATTAGGACTTGCAACTTCGTAGGTACGTACAGATTTTACATTGTTACCCCACAAAGCGAAAAACTGTATCTCATCCCAACGCAAACGAGTTACCTGCCCAAACAAAATCCCCTGTATGCCTTCTTCGGTAATCTCAATGCATTGTTTCACGTTCCTCGCTAAGAGCAAGAATACTATACAAAGTACGGCTGCTAGTGACAGCAGTATGACACCATAAGTACGAAGGAGGGTACTTGTATGGCTCGTAGTGAAAAAATCGGTCCAAAAAAGAGAGAGGAATGAAAGTAATAAAAACAGCACTGTAAGGAGATAAGCAAAGTACCGCCTATTCGCGTGAACTGCAAGCGTGATTGGAAATGTCCATGCGCGGTCCGGTATATTGGGCTGTTCTGCCGCTATACCTCCTGGAATTCCACCTTGCATAGCGATAGTGCGTTGTTGTGCTACTTTCTTAACGGGACGTTCTGTCAGTGAAACCACAATAAAAAAGTATGCGTAGACGAACGGTACAGCAAACAAAATGGTGTAGTAGATAGTAGGTAGCGTACTTCGGCTATGTTGACTATGGTTGACTATATATATGATAAACATACAGCCAAGAATTAGACACATGCCTATCGCTATCCCTATACGTATTGCTTTGAACCGCTTTAAGATGGGGTCATTGTTTCTCATATTTACATCCTTTATAAAAAAGAATAACGTACTCATAAAGTGTTTGCATACAAGCAATATTTGTTATAAAAGCTAGCCAAATATTACTTTGAAGTCCCTCCCCACGTATTCAGGCGTAGATCGTAAAGCGGTAGTTGTGTTTTTGTTGCAATCAGTGCGAGTACAGCTCGCATCTGCTGGTTGTATTCTTCAAACGGTTGCGTTGGTACTAAAGGGTTGTACCAACGCTTCTTCACTGGTATAGTCCAGCGTACCATTCCATTTATGCCTGCTATCTCGTACGCACGCATGGATTTCGATTTGCCGCCCCATAAGGCAAAAAGCCGTATCTCATCCCAGCGTAGACTGCTTTCCTGGCCTAGGAAACGACCTTGTATACCATTTTCACTCACTTGTATATACTGTCGCATTCTTCGTGTGGAAATTAATAGTGCCACACTTATCACAATAAAGAGAAAGACGACGGCTCCTCCGAGTATAGCCAAAAGAAGACCTGCATGTTTGCCAGAGAAAAGGAACGTTTCACGCAAAAAGAAGTAATACAATAGTAAAGAACCAATTGCAAGCACGAGACACATCGGAAGTAACATGAAACTTACAATAAAACGCCAATTCGAGCGTACTGTTAATGTAACTGGTAACGTAAGTGTAAGAGTGTTTGTGATGGGTTGCTCCTCTGCAATTTTGCCTGAGTTGCCACCTTCAATTGCCGCAATACGCTGTTCCTCCGCCTTTTTATAGAAGCGTCGTGTCAAAGTAAACGAAGCAAGCGAGAGCAAAGCACTAGAAAGTAAAAGAGCAAACTCCATAACAAAAAAGCTTGTGGGCAAGAAATCTTTGCCTGGTGCCGAACGACTTCCGATAAAAGCGAGTGCTAGACCAACCAGAGCGACGGCGAGACCAACTCCTATAAATTTACTCGATTTATTCAGCTTCTTTATTGTGGGATCAGTATTTTTCATGCTGTGTTTCCTTATATTTTATATAAAAATGAATGGCAAGCAAGCAATATAAAAGAAATATACAAAATATACTTTATAAAAACAAGAACACAAGAGTTCATGATATGGATACGAATGTATCATGGTCTGAAAAGGAAACCATAAAGCGGAAAAGTTATCTATTTACAAGACACCAATCATTCTTTTGCCCTCGCTTGCTCTCGTAACTTCCTTACAGGCGAGAAAAGCACCCATAGAAATGCTATGAATGTGCCACATCCTGCAACCAGAACAGTTGTGCGAAGGCCATACGTATCACCAAGAAAACCACCGAGAAGTGCACCTAATGGCACAACACCCACTGCGATGATACGTAGTGTCGCACTGACTCGGCCTTGTAAGCGGTCAGGCACGATAGTCTGACGTAGGCTTAAACCATTAACGCCGTACAATACTGCCCCCGCCTGTACCGAACCTTCGCCTATAATTACAAGAAGTATAGCAAACAGAAGTGGACCTTGCGCGAGTGCAATTGTAAATTCACCCATACTGGCAAGCAGTACACCAGCTAACAAAGTGGGTCCCAGACCAAATTTACGTGTGATTTTCTCTGTTAGAAGTGCTCCTAATAGACCTCCAACGCTACTGATTGCAATAATGATGCCTACGAGAAGTGGAGTTGCACCTATTGTTTTTATGAGGTAAAGCACATAGAAGGTAAAGAGAAAGCTATCAAAGAAATTGAAGAGACCAGAGCCAATCGCCAGCGTACGTAGTATAGGATAGTGCCATACCGCTTGTAATCCTTCACTAATTTCATGGCCGATATGTCTTCTCTCTTCGATAAGGAGAGGTGGTTCTTTGACCCAAGTGAGAGTCAGTGAAAGTGCGGAAACAACACAGGAAAGTGCATCTCTAAGAATAGCAATAGGTCCCGTAAATAACTGTACAAGCGCACCAGCCAAGCCAGGCCCAACAATTTGAGCGATAGACGCACTTGCTTCTAGCTTACTATTGCCTTCTATCAGTTGGTCTCGTGCAACAAGCGAAGGTAAGAATGACTGATAGGCTACATCAAATAAGACCGTAAGGAGTCCAGTCAGAAATGTAACAATGTAAAGTTGGGTTATTGAAAGCAGGCCAAATAGGGCAGTAAGCGGAATAGAAAGGAGCAACAAGGCGCGTCCGATATCGGTAACGATTAAGAGTGGACGCCGTTTTACACGATCTACCCACACGCCTGCAAACAAGCCAACCAACAAATACGATACGTTTCTCAGTGCGACAAGCAGTCCCATTTGACTCGCATTAGCCTTGAGCAAAACGACTGCAGTAAGTGGTAATGCCCATGTTGTTATCTGCGACCCAAGCTGTGAAATCGTCTGACCACTCCATAGAAGCAAGAAATCGCGATGATGCCAGAGGCTTGTTTTTGTTTGTCCTATTTCAGTCATACTACGTCCCTTCGCGCGTGTCTTCTTGTCTATCTATTGGTAATTCAGGTACGTTCATCTGGTATAAGGCAGTGAACAAATTAAATGTCTGCTCTCCAGGTATATTCATTGCCTCAAACTCCTGTACAAACTGGTTGATACGCTCCATAAAGGCTTGTGCTTTTTCAAGGGGAATCCGAGTATGACCAGTGGTGTAACTGAGAAAACGATTTCTATCCTGAGATGAAGCAACCTCTTTCAGCATCTGCTGAAGCAATTGTATCCCTGGCTCTCTGTCTGTATCAGGAGTACTTGAGATGCTGATATAAGTTCGCGCGGTACAACCATAGTATCGTTCGGTGATAGCACGTACCTGTCGTGTACGTACAATTTGTGTCAGACCAGCATCCGTAAGGACATTCAAGTGGTGCGCCGTTGTGCTAGTAGGAGAACCTAGTGCCTCCGCAAGCTGATTAGTTGTCGCAGATTGGTCCAGCAATAAACGCAAAATCTTTTGTCGGAATACATCACCCAAAGCTTTAAGTTGCTCAGGCGTTGTCAATTCTAATACTTCTTCTAACTCATAATCAGGTTGTATCTTCATTCATAAACTCCGTGTCTGCCTATCGTTGTTTCCCTTTTCAATCATATCACACTGTACTTGTAGAATATACCAAATATGTGGTACAATCCAAATATATGGTTAATTTTTGAGTTGCAGATAAAGTATGGAGCGAACCGATGTCATTTCTTTCTTCCACTACAACAGATGGCTCTTTGTTTAATCGTAACTTTGTTCTTCTCTGGTTTGGACAGGTGATTTCAAATCTTGGTGATGTTATCTTCGATACAACACTTGTACTCTGGATTGCCACCGTCATTGCTCCTCGTCAAGCATGGACTCCCCTTGCTGTGAGTGGTGTGCTCTTCTCCGTTGCAATCCCTTCGTTCCTTTTGGACCAATTGCAGGTGTCTTTGCGGACCGTTGGGACAAGCGTCGAACGCTGCTGTGGACAGACGCTCTTCGCGCGATTCTTATTGCATTCCTGTTGCTAAGTACAGGTGTTATGCCTTTACCTTTTTTAGCACAAGGTCATCTTCCGATATTCTGGCAACTAGCCGCAATCTACGTTACTGTTTTTCTCTCAAGTCTTTGCACGCAATTTTTTACGCCTGCGCGTTTCGCTTTGGGTAGCGAGGTTGTCGCGGAACCACAGCGAGCGCGAGCAAGTGGTATCTCACAATCAACAGCGAATCTCGCGCTGATTATTGGTCCACCGCTTGCCGCGCCACTGCTTTTCACCGTTGGCGTGCAGTGGGCGTTAGGCTTCAACGCACTCTCTTTTGTCGTCTCTTTTCTCGCTATGCTTTTAGTACGCTTACCGAAGCAAGGAACCGTCGTTGAAACGGTAGCAGTCCCAAATAACTTCATCCGTGAGTTTAAGACTGGTATGCACTTTCTTGTCACACAACCTGTCCTGCGTACAATTGTGCTTACTATGTTTTTATTGCTTTTCGGTGGTAGCGTTGACAATACACTGGATTTTTTCTTTGCCACACAAAATCTGCATGCTAGCACATACCTATATGGTTTCCTCAGTAGCGCAACGGGTTTAGGATTGCTCGTAGGTGCGCTACTGGCCATTTGGGGTGTACAGCGTCTCGGTATTGCTACATCGTTCTGGTTAGGAATTGTCGTGATTAGCCTGATGGAGATTATCTACGCACGTCTGACAAATTTTCCAGTAGCTGTAGCATTTCTGTTTTTACAGGGTATTCCAAACGCCGCTATAAACGTGGCACTTAGTCCATTGATTATGCAAGTCACGCCAAAAGCATTGCTTGGGCGTGTTTTTGCTCTACTTATACCTATAACCAATAGTGCGACTTTACTTTCTACGCTACTTACAGGCTATCTTGCGAGTCTACTGCATGGGTTTCATACAACAGTCCTGGGTATGGCTATCGGTCCCTTCGATACCATGATAATGTGTGCTGGCTTTCTCACGCTTGGAGGCGGTCTCTATGCTATGCGTGAGTTACGTAAGTTGTAGACTATAACGGATAAATGGTCAACATTCAGTGATAGAATGAAAAAGTATGCTTCGGATCAAAATAGTTTGAAAGCGAGAAGCTATGGATACACTGCCTTTTGTCATCCGACCAGCACTTTCCTCAGATGAACTTGAAGAGCATATCGAAGGGTATGTTCGGGTCGCGCAATCGTTTTCTCCTGAGCCGTTGCCAGGGAATACTGCGCAATTACGGAGACAAAAAATCACTTCTTCACCAAGCTATCGGCCAGAGCAGGTGCGCAGTGCCTATCGCGAGGGCAAACAACTAGGGGGCTACCGGATTGATGACCGTTTGTTACGGGTCGGAGTCGCTCGACTTGCAACAGGATGTGTTGGTGGAGTCTATACACGCCCGGAAGTACGTAAGCAAGGTGTGGCGAATGCACTTATGCATGATGCGATTGCGTATGCAGAGGCTCACCAGTATCCCTTGTTGTTGCTCGACGGTATTCCGAAATTTTATCACCGTTATGGCTATAGTGATGTATATGACTTGTCCACGCTAGAACTTGCTCGTCAAGCTATTCTAACACTCTCGGAGAGTCCGTATGCAGTGCGTCAAGCTCGGCTTTCCGATGCGACAAGTCTACTCACACTCTATGAGCACCATTTGGGCCTCTACACAGGAAGTTTTGAACGATCCATTGAGGAGCAGACCCATTGGATACAACACCTTGGGCCGGAAAAGCTTTTGGTGGCAAGCGATTCTGCTGATCAGGTCCGTGGGTATCTCTTCTTAGCCGCAACTCAAGCACGAGGTCCTTTCTTCTTAGCAGGAACCCAGGTATGGGAACTTGCGGTGGATGATTGGTCTGCGGCAGTTGCTTTGCTTCAGTATCATGTACGGCTGATGGAAGGAGAGGTTAGTACTATTGCTCCAGAGAAGTCTTTGTACAGTATCCCACCTATGTCTCCTTTGGCCGACTTTCTAGTGGAAAATCTGGAGGTAGTTGATATTTCTACCTGGGACATGCCAGTATTTGGTTGGGCGGTGGGTGAGCAAACCTTCCATCATCGTCATGCAGGTTGGATGGCACGTTTGGTGAGCGTGCCTGCTTTGGTGCAAGCGATGCTCCCAGAATGGCAGGCACGTTGGCGACGTTCTTTGGCGCAATGGACAGGCGATATTTGTCTGATTGTTGGAGAGGAGACGTTTACATTACGTATCGCTGGCACAAGGTTACAATTGCTTGATGCATCCAGCACCCCTGCAAATCCGTTCCGTTTAACCCCTCAAGCCTTCACACAAGCTGTCTTTGGCTATTTGTCAATTATCAGAAGCATACAGCAGACTCCTTTGTCCGATGATCTCGCAACAGTATTAGCAATTCTTTTTCCTACTGGACAGACGTGGATACCAGCTTCGGATTGGTTTTAAGGTTTGCAGATGAAAAATATCAAGGTTGGAGACACAGAGGAAAGAACCACGTCTCTTTTCTATCCTTGCAATATTTCAGCGGCTACATACTTACGTAACCGATCACATACCGCAGTGTTTTTTGACTCATAAGTTGGTTCTCCCGCAGACGCGCTGATGCAAAAAGTGGTATACTGAGAACAAGTACAAATTCCCTCATTCATTCGAGTTCAAACATATGACCATTTTTCCCGACTTGACCATTGAACACACCTCCATTGCTCAAGATGTCACCATCACTCTGCGCTCAACGTTCTCAACCGCTGTCTGTCCCTGTTGTGGTGTAACAGCGACACGTGTGCAAAGTCGTTACACTCGTACCCCGCTTGATCTTCCCGTGAGCGGACGCTCTGTCCATCTCATTGTTCGCGTCCGTCGTTTTTTCTGCGACAACCCCGTCTGCTTCCGCGCCATCTTCGCGGAGCAGTTTCCTTCCTTGGTACGTCCTCGCGCGAAGGTGACGACTCGGTTACAGGAGGCTCTTTGCCAGATAGGGTTTGCTCTTGGGGGTGAGGCAGGAGCGCGATTGGGAGATCAACTCGGGTTTCCAGGAAGTCCAGATACCATTTTGCGATTGGTCCGTACACAGCAATTGCCTTCAAATCCCCCACCACGGGTTATCGGAATAGATGATTGGGCGTGGAAACGTCGGCTTCGGTACGGGACCATCATCTGCGATTTAGCAAACGTGCCGTAAGCCCCCTGGCTTCCAGACAGGGGGATATAAGGCACACACGCATAGTAGATACCATTGGCATATCTAGTGTGCGTATAGTATAATTCTTGTATGACATACGAAACAAAAACAAACAACAATAGAGCGTACATTTGCCGTTACCATGTTGTCTTTTGTCCAAAGTACCGACGTAAGGTACTCATAAATGGGATAGATGAACGCTTGAAAACTATTATCATGGAAGTCATTGAAAAATGGGGGCAAGAACTCATAGAGATGGAAGTTATGCCTGACCACGTACATCTGCTTGTAGGGTGCGACCCACAATTTGGGATACATCGGCTGGTCAAGTACATCAAGGGTGCTTCCAGCCGATATCTACGACAAGAGTACCCTACCTTGAAACAGCGTCTACCGTCTCTTTGGACAAATAACTACTTTGTAGCTACAGTCGGAGGCGTGACGCTTGACACCTTAAAGCGGTATGTAGAAACACAGAAGGATAAATAATGCGAAAGTCTTTCAAGTTTCGCCTGTACCCCAACCATGAGCAAAAACAAAAGATGTTCTTTACCCTCAATCGCTGTAGGGAATTGTATAACGCCGCTCTTTCAGAAAGAAAAGATAGCTACAAGTACACTGGTAAGGGCGTTACGTACTACGACCAGAAGAAAGACTTACCTGAAATTAAGGACATCAGGGAAGAATATAAAGATATTCATAGTCAGGTGTTACAGGATGTGTTTTTGCGACTCGACAAGGGCATGAAGTCGTTCTTTCGCAGAGTCAAGAACGGAGAGAAAGCAGGCTTCCCACGCTTTCAGGGGCGTAACCGCTATGATAGTTTCACCTATCCACAAGGGGGTTATACCCTCTCAGAGAAGCATGTTACCTTGTCAAAAATAGGGAAGGTCAAAGTCAAACTCTATAGAGCGATTGAAGGGGATATCAAGACCGCAACCGTCAAGCGAGAAGTTGACCAGTGGTCCATCATCTTTTCCTGTGAGGTTGAGCAACCCGTACCCTTGCCAGAAGTACAGAGCGAGATCGGCATAGATTTGGGGGTAACCCATTTTGCGGCCTTGTCAGATGGAACCTTCATTGACTCACCTCGTTTCTTTCGTAAGGCACAAAAGGACTTGAAGCGCAAACAACGTCACTTGTCGAGGTGTAAACGGGGAAGCCATAGACGCGACAAGGCAAGAAAACAAGTAGCGAAATGTTACAGGAAGGTCAAAAACCAACGACGTGATTTCCACTTCAAAGAGGCTAAGAAGCTGGCTGAGCAGCATCAGGTCATTGTGTTTGAAGACTTACAGTTAACCAACCTCACCAAACATGCAAAGCCCAAACAGGATGAGGCAACAGGTGAGTACCTTCCCAACGGGGCAAGTGCGAAATCAGGACTAACAAAAAGCATACTTGATGCTGGTTTGGGGCAATTTGTGAAGATCGTGACGTTCAAAGCTGCAAACGCTGGTCGTCAGGTCTACACGATTGACCCCAAGTATACCAGTCAGGTATGCAGTGCATGTGGCGTCAAGGGACCACGCAAGGACTTATCCGTCAGGGGACATACCTGTACCTCATGTGGACTAGTCCTAGACCGCGATACCAACGCTGCCATCAACATTCATTTGGCGTGGAAGACGCCGACATATTGGAATGCCGTGCGTGGAGCGGCGCGTCAGTGTGTAGAAGCCCCTGCTTTCTTAGCATGGGGTACTTCACAACGAGGCGTTCCAATTGACCTGCTGCCAGACCGCTCAGTAGAAACGGTTTCGCAGTGGCTCCAGAGCCATCCGAGTATTGAAATCATCAGTCGAGATCGTGCGTCTGAGTACGCCACCGCCGCTCGCAAAAGTGCTTCCCAAGCCATCCAGGTCGCATATCGGTGGCATCTCGCAAAAAATCTCACCGAAAGTGTGTCAACACTGCTGACGCGATGTCGTGCTGAGATACGACGAGCATTCCGCATCCAGATCCCGCAAGAAGAGCAGGTCTCACACGTCTCACTCGATACTCCCCCGTCAGAAGTATCTTGGAGTCCTCATCGGTCCCGAAGTGTCGTGCAGACGCAACGTGCTCGCCGAGCAGAGCGTGTGGATCGCTACGAACAGGTCATTTCTCTGCAGCAACACGGTCTCAGGACACCAGAGATAGCCCATCGTGTTGGGATGAGCGAACGAACCGTGCGAAGCTGGCTTGCGCACGCGAGCTACCCAGAACCAAAGCAGCGGCGAAGACGACCCAGTCTCATCGATCCCTACCAAGAGTATGTGCAACAGCAGTGGCACGAGGGACTCATGACAGGACCACCCCTCTATCAAGAATTGAAAGCACGGGGCTATCAAGGATCAGAACGTGCGATGTACCGATATCTCGAAACGCTGCGTCTGCCTCCCGCGAAGACAGTTCCTCTTCAGCAGAAGCCACCACAAGAGAAAAAGAGGGTGACATCACCACTGATCCCTCCAGGACCACTTGAAAGCTTCTCAGCGCATAAAGCAACTGGACTCTTTTTACGGGAGGTCGCAACCCTTGACGAGACGGAGCAACACGACCTTCTCTTGATCCAGCAGGCAAGTTCAACCGCTCAACAAGCGTACCTGCTAGTGCAGGCATTCATGCAGATGGTTCGAGAACGAACAGGAGAGGACCTAGACGCGTGGCTAGACAAGGTGCAAGAGAGTCACCTGCCAGAGTTTGAATCATTTGCAACGGGCATTCAACGTGACAAAGCTGCTGTGCTTGCAGGACTCACCCTTTCATGGAGCAATGGACCGACAGGAGGTCATGTCAATCGTCTCAAATTGATCAAGCGCAGCATGTATGGGCGTGCCAAGTTCGACCTACTCCGCGCTCGTGTGCTTTACGCCGCTTGACATGAAGAGAGAGCATACGCGTACGCAACCCAAGATATGGTTTTCACCAAGAAAGAGCCGATGTCCCTCGGGAGCATCATCAATCGCGCGCAAAAGCGATGCCTTTCTTCAAGAAAATTGCTGACGATTTCGCTTGACTCTCAAGCTACTTGAGAAAGATATACTCTCATTGAGAAGCTTTACAGCATACCATCGAGGCACGTATGGAGAAGCGGAGAACAATGATCAAGATAGGTGACTTTTCACGGCTCAGCCAAGTGCCTATTTCGACGCTGCGCTATTATGACGAAGTAGGGTTGCTTCAGCCAGCGGCTATTGATGGGGGAAGTGGGTATCGCTTCTATACCCTGGAGCAACTCCCGTTGCTCAATCGTATCCTTGCCCTCAAATGGTTGGGACTCTCGCTCGACCAGATCGCACACCTCTTGACTGAAGAGGTTTCGACGCCACACATTCGCGGCATGTTGTTGATGAAAAGGCTCGACCTTCAGCAACAGGTTCGCGAGGTAGAAGAGAGGCTCAGTCGTGTTGAAACTCGCTTAAAGATGTTAGAACAGGAGAAAGATATGCTCTATGATGTTGTCCTCAAATCACTCCCCTCGATGATGATTGCCTCACGTCGTTGCCTCGCCACCGATTTTGATGAGTGGGTGCGTTTCAAAGCTGAAACACAAGCGATCATCCGTGCGTCACGAGTGAAAGAAACAGGTCCTTGGATGACCCTGTACCATCACCAGGGATATCGTGAGCAGGAGCTGTATGTCGAGGTTGGCGTCCCAATTGAGGTGACGTTGGGACGCCAACTCCAACAAACCGAGGGCACTGATTTTATCGTCTATGAACTCCCTCGTGACACGGTAGCAAGTGTCGTCTATCCCTATAGTAAGGAGGCATTACCCGCAGTCTACGAGGCCATCGGCTTCTGGGTCTACACTCATGGCTATCGTTCTGTTGGCTCATGTCGTGAGGTGTATCTTCAAGGCGACGGGCAGTTTCGAGGACAGGAAGAGATCCAGTTTCCCATTGAGAAAGCGTAAGCACGAATGAGCGCCTTTCCTCTGAATGGTTGCTGATTGAGCAACATCTCACATCAGCGCGTCTGCGGGAGAACCAAGATATGCGTCAAATTCAGAAAGCCATTTGTCTGGGAGATACTGAGAAAATTGTTTGAGTGAATACCTCATAAATGCCCTGGAAAGTGGTGAATCGAAGCGACAAGCTCATCCTCGTTGCTTCGGTTCACCCACTCATTCCCTTCTTTTGCACATGCTGTCAGCTCTTGTTGTTCTACCCCTCAGACACATCATGAGGACACATCCCTTCATGTGTTTCGCACGCTCTATTCTGACTCAAAGCCATAAGCCGCTCGATTTTTTCGGCGGTCCCAGAATTGCTACGCGGCGAGTAAATCAGCAGTCGCAGGTCTCCGGAATTGCCCGCCTGGAGCAAGAAAAAATCAACAGTCAGTTCTCCTACAAGCGGATGAGGTATCAATTTCCATCCTTCCGGCCTGTTGAGGACATCGTGACGGGCCCATAATTCCCGAAACGCCGGACTAATCCGAGAGAGTTCTGCGATCTGTGTGCCCCACCAGGGATCGTTGATGAAACGACCATATCCAGCGCGAAATTGCGCCAGAAACACTCGTGCTACTTTCTCCCATTCCTCGCTTTCTTTCTGCACCAAAGGAGGCGTGAATAATCGCCAGATCATGTTACGCTCTCGTTCAGACATCATGGCAGAGTAGCCAAAAACGACGCGAAAGGCTGTATTCCACTCCACCACATTCAAACGAGCATCAACAACACACGCAGGGGTTGTTCCAAGTTGCTGGAGAAACTGTTGGATGGTTGGGGTGATCGTCATTGGCGAAAACATCTTGACGGGAGGTGGCTGGTTGAGTGCAAGGAAAAATAAATGGGTGCGTTCATCCATGTCCAGTTGCAAGACGCTCGCCAGACTTTCTAACAATTGTACCGAGGCGTGAATATCCCGCCCCTGCTCAAGCCTGCTGTACCACTCAGGGGTAACTCCGGCGAGCAGAGCCACTTCTGCCCTCCGTAAGCCCGGTGTACGCCTTCGCGTCCCTCTCGGTAATCCCACCTGCTCTGGCACTATGCGAGCGCGACGATTGCGCAAGAACGCGGCTAATTCGTGATGACGATCGGTCTCCAATTGATGTATAGACATGAAGTACACTCCACCCAGCGATGTGACAGAAAACAGGAAGTGTTAGTTCCTGAATAAACTAGTATCTTGTTGCAGTCTAACTCCTATTATACACTTGTGGTGGATGGAGTAATCAGAAAGCAACAGACGTGTGTATACTCATCAACAGTGTTCAAGAAATTGAGGGAAAATATGAAAGCAATTGTCCTGCGTGAGTACGGCCCTGCGTCACATCTCACATACGAAGACGTTCCCGATCCCAGACCCGCCGCAGGTGAGGTGCTTGTGCGCGTCTCGGCCACCAGCGTCAACCCCGCTGATTGGATGGTACGCGCTGGCCTAGTCAGGGACATCATTCCGGTCACATTCCCCTATATTCCTGGCTGTGACCTTGCGGGTACCGTGGTCGAGGTAGGCGAGGGTGTCATCGGTTTCGATCCTGGCGATCGCGTCATGGCGGTGGCTCTGAAAAGCTATGCCGAACTGTGCATCGTCCCGGCCTCCACTCTTGTCAAAATTCCTGCTGGCCTGGAAATGACCACAGCTGCCGCGCTGCCCCTAGTCACACTCACGGGCGATAATTTGGTACGGATTGGTGCCAACGTCCAACCGGGTCAGACCGTTCTCATCACTGGAGCTTTAGGTTCTGTCGGTCGCTCAGCGGTCTGCGCGGCAACAGAAATCGGTGCTCGCGTCATTGCTGGTGTTCGTGGCAGACGACTTGACGCCGCACGGCAACTACCCGGAGTGAGCGAGGCTATCGCCATCGATGATGACGCAGCGATTGACAAACTCGGTCCAGTGGACTGCGTCGCCGATGCGGTCGGTGGGGAGCTCGCCGACAAGTTGCTTGCCAAGGTCAAGCCAGGTGGTACGTTTGGCTGCTTCCCAATGCGAGAGCCACAAAACACTGCGCTTCATCCTACCATCCATATCACTATCGTTTTTGGGCAACCCGACCAACTCAAGGTAGCAACAATTTTGCAGCACTACGCAGAGGCGGTACGCGACGGCAAATTGACGATCCCCATCGAGCGCATCATGCCACTCGCTGATGCCGCCGAAGCACAGGTAATCGCCGAAAAGGGCGGTATCGCCAAAATCGTTCTTACCGCCTGAATACAAAGATCAGGAATGCTCTCGACCGCGACGGTGATGAAAACCGTCGCGTCGCGGACCGTGATCTCTTCACTTGATAAGTTGAGGAATAGGTTGATAACTGACTTACTCTCTATCCCAATTTTTAAGTCAAAAACAATGTGTTGATGCATTAGCTTGCCACTTTGACACAATTCCTCGCCAGAGATAGACGTAAAATCCCAATTTGTAGGGGGAATTTTTCGTTTTCCTACATAGAACTTTTCGGGCAAGTTTATGAGCCAAAACTGATTTTAGGCAAAGATATGGAACTCCGTCAACTTTGATGAAAGCTCTTCAGTAAAGCAATGGCAAGGTTTCTGTTTTGTGCTGAGAGAGGTAATGGTGCTCGTCCAATAAGCTCATCCTTCATCAAAGTTGACGGAGTTCCAAGATATGCGTCTGAAAGGAATAGGACAAGTATCCTAATGAAGATCAATTATCTGGCGAGTTACGCGTCACTACTACCTGTATGTTGCCAAGCATATCAACATACTTAGCAAATAGTGCGTAGGGACCAACAAAAGGAATCTCTTTGCTCAACTCCTGTAAATACGTTGATGAAACACCTTGTTTTGAAAGCGTTTGTAGCCATGCATTCGCTTTTTGCACACGACTCAGGTCATCCTCGCTGAGGGGCTGATGAAGCAAGCCGCGTCCATAGTTATAGCGTCGTAACAGATCGGGATCACGCATATAGGCTCGTATCAATGGTATTACGACACGTTCTATTGTATTTCTCTCAATCCGTTGACTTAAATAAGCGACAAGCAGTTTTTCATCGAATGTTTGTGATGTGTGTAGTGCGCGACGTAGTTGCGCTTGTTGCTCTAATGAGGTACGCATTGAATGGATAAGATTGCCTTGTGTGTCCAACGAGATATTTTGTAGAGAGCCGTGAAGCGTCGCACCGTAGCCATGTCTACCAACCCATCCTTCAATTGTAGGGTGTTGTGCAGTATCATGTTCCCACTCTTGTGCGAGTGTGCGTGTAATGGGCCAGCGCAACCATATGTGAGGAGGTACGCTTTGTGGGTCGAGAAAAAGCACTTCGTGTGCCGAGGCAATTACCGCTTCTATAAAAGCCTCTTGTTTCTCGCGTCGATTTACTCCGATAATCCATATATCAACGATGCCAGCTTTACGATACGCAGTATGACGATGTGTCCACTCACTCACATCGAGCGGAGCGCACTGAAACTCAACCGCCCAACGTCTTCCATCCTTGTGCCCAACGAAAATGTCGGCAATGCGATTCGGTTCGGGAAGTCGCTCTTCCAGTCGCACGTCTGCTTGTGGAAATTGTTCTTGTAGCCATTGTGATAGGACAACTTTGCCCTGTGCATGGCGTACCGACTCTGACTCGGTGCTCCATGCACACTCACCGCGTTGATGTGCAAAGTGCAACTGCATTTGCTTGTCCGGTCCCCCGCGCACATGCACATTGCCACGACAATTGGGGCAATGCAGCGCATGCTCACGCGACCACTGTTGCAACTGTGCTAGTGGCGTATCTTCCGCTACTACTGGCAGTCCATCGGGACCATAGGCAACAAGCATGTATCTGCTCCTCACGAAATTAAAGAGGTGACACACTATCTTTTAGTCCTGACTCGGCTGTGTTCTGATTCCGGCGATGACGAGATCGAACATTCGGTTGACCCCATCAGGGTCGGACGCATGTTCGTTCACCATGACGATTCCATAGACGAGTCGTACTACATCGATAAGTTGGACATCCGTTCGGATGTATCCTGCGGCCTGTGAGCGGAGCAACAGAACATTTTCCGCCTCGTGTATAGCTCTGTTTGCTGCATAGATTCTCGTCCCGGGAACTTGCTTGGCAGCCATGATGGTTGCTCCCATGCTCCGCCCACGAGCCGCGAAGTCCATCTGGAGACGAAGCATGCTGATTAAGGCGTCGAAAGGATTCGGAGTGCTTGCGAGTTCTTCAGCATGCACCCTCAATTTATTGGCCTCATCCACAAACACGGCCTCAAGGAGGTCCTGGCGCGTGGGGAAGTGACGGTACAGCGTTCCGATTGCGACCCCTGCCGATTTCGCAATGTCCTCGAGTACTATGTCAGCTCCGCGCTCAGAGACCGCGACTCGCGCTGCGTTCAGCAGACTGGCGTAGTTGCGCTGGGCATCGGCTCGCATAGTGCGGTTGGCTTGTATTGGCTCGTTCATTTCTGCAACTCCTTTCTGCCTTTAGAGATTAGCTCTTGACAAAGTGAGGCATCCTCCGTTATTATATGGAGGTAACCTCATTTTACCACACTTACACTTTATCTTACCACGAGAAGGAGGACTTTCTAATGCGCGTTTTCGTAACAGGAGCAACAGGCTACATCGGTTCCGCCGTCGTTCGCGAACTCATCACTGCTGGTCATCAGGTCATCGGGCTTACCCGTTCAGACAATGGTGTTGCGGCACTGAAGGAAGCTGGGGCCGAGGTGCATCGCGGAGGCCTTGACGACCTCGACAGCCTTCGCAGTGGTGCTGCTGCTGCCGATGGCGTCATTCACCTGGCGTTTCAGCACGGCATCCCGGACTTCGCAGCCGCGCTCACCACCGATCTGCATGCTGTCGAGACCATGGGGGCAGTGCTCGCGGGCACAGGCAGGCCGTTCGTGACCACCGCTCATTTAAACGGGGAGGCATCGGATAACGCAGTGCTCGCACTGGCTGGCGTGCGTGCATCAGTTGCCTCTCTTTCTCTGTCCGTGCACGACGAGGACGACAAGCACGGCTTCATACCAAGACTGATCACCATCGCCCGCACGAAGGGCGTCTCTGCCTACATTGGCGACGGAGCCAACCGCTGGCCAGCCGTCCATCGTCTTGATGCAGCGCACCTGTTCCGCCTGGCACTGGAAAGCGCCCCGGAGCGGTCACGGCTTGACGGGGTCGGCGACGAAGGAGTGCCATTCCGCGACATCGCCAGCGTCATTGGTCGCCGCCTGAACCTGCCGATTGTCAGCATTCCCCGTGAAGAGGCAGACGCCCATTTCGGTCCTTTCCTTGGTATGGTGGCGGCACGCGACATCCCGAGGTCAAGTGCACAGACCCAGGAACTCCTGGGATGGCGACCTGTGCATCCCGGACTGATCCAGGACCTCGAAGAGCACTACTTCAACAACTGATGTGAGTGCGTCCTGGGAAAAGTATCGTTGTGATTGCTTAACCTCTGCCAACCCGCTCAAGGACGCGATAATGCTGTTTTACAAATGAATACGGATAGGCTGATGTAGGGGCCATAATTCATTACGCCCTGGTTCGGCCTGTGATGTGGGATCAGGGCGTAATGAATTATGACCCCTACATCCGTATTATTTTGTTACATCCCATGATCGCGTCCTAGGTGGGGTTGGGGAACACGGTAGGGAAGAGTATCGTTGCTACCACGTTGCCCCTCTCCGCCATCCCACCCCGTGGACGCGATAAATCGGTCCCTACAAACCTATCAACAGCAATAGCATAAGGACAGGGGCCAGTGCTAAGAAGCCAAGTCCTGCTATGAGGCCATAATGGTCTGCTATGATGCTGACGATGCCGGGGATAGCCACATCGACGGCGACAAAGAGACTCATTACCGTGCGTACAATGCTTGCGTGCCCGGGCAATCGCGCATAGGCTTGCCCGTTTGCCACAGGATACCAGCCTGATGCGCCAAGTCCAATCACGAAAAGCGCAAGTGTCACGACCCATAGTATATGGATTGTTAGCAGACACGCCATTCCAACGAGAACTAAAAGCGAGAGCCATAGCAACAATTTGCGTGGTTTGCTTCGCTTCAATAGGAAACGGTCAAGCAGGAAAAGGCCGAGTAATGCACCAAAGGTATGAATAGCAACAATAAGTCCAATCGTTGCTTGCCCAACATGGAGCACATCACGTAAGTAGAGTACCGTAAAGCCGAGAAACACTTCATCAACCATTGTAGGAATGGCTGCGAGTGCTACCCAACGTAGTAGGACCGGGTCACGTAGGGCTGATCGTAGTCTTCCAAGCAGGGTTTTGAATGAGGCAAATGTCTCGTCATCCGTCTCGGCCTTTGAACGTGGAAAGCGTTGAGTGCTAATAATGAGAGCGAGAACAAGCCAGATGCTCGCTGCCAACCAACATAATCCTGTCCAGCCAACTTGCGCACTTATGAGTGCCGTGACGATAAGTGGACCAAGAAAATCGCCAATACTGCTCAAAAGTTCATAGCGTGTCATCACCTGTGTTTCTTGTGTTGGGTTCAACTCGATCAGAGCCGCTTGCGAGATACCCACCGCCATTTCATCTGCTGGAAATAGCACACCGAATGCCAGGAGTAATACGATGAATGAGTGTGTATTCGCTCTTACAATGAAGCTTAGGGTAAGTACCAGGAGTCCACCTAAAATCCAGAACTTTTTGGAGCCTCGATCTGTAAGCAAGTTAAGCAATGGGTCGAGTAATATACTTACCACCGATTGCACGACAAAGAGCAAACCTATTTGCGTGTAGCTAAGCCCCAACAGGTCGCGCAGAAGAGGCAAGCCAACAATGGTGAAGCCTGTAATAATTTCATCAAACATGCCCATGCTGAGCAGCGTTACGCGCAAAAGCGATAGATGTTTGAATCTTGTAAATCGTATTCGTGCGAACATTGAATTGTATCCTTTCTAAAACATGCGGTATGTAACAATTGAGGAGGGTGCATGTTAGAAAAGGAGGCGCACGAATATGCTGGACGATAAAGCGGGATGCCGTCCAGCCGCAGGAGTACCCACTTTTACATGAGTAGTTTAGGAGACTTGAAAGTTAACAAGGACTACGTAAATACATGGATGCAATCCTTCTTGTCAATAATGCCGGTGCTTCTAGTATACACGAAGAGAGTGTCTTCGTCCATTTGGGAGAACAGGAACTGGGAGACCGCGAGGGTCTCCCCTACATTTTTACGAACGCCCGACATGTAGGGGAGACCCTTGCGGTCTCCCTGCTGTACGATGATGGTACATCTAGCAAATTGCGAACAGAGGAAGGAACGTGCTATGCTGTGATAACTATCACTTAGGAGAGTTTTATATGCTTGATTTCACTACAATCCCTGTCGTAGACAATCATTGTCACCCTGTCTTGTTGCAACAACAAATGGATGTCGCGGCTTTTCGTCGCTTCTTTACCGAGTCACCCGATGCAAGTATCGCTGAACAGCATGTGCCACATACTATTTACTATCTGTGGATGCTCCGCCAACTGGCTGTCTTCTATAATTGCGAGCGAAGCGAAGATGCTGTGATCGCGGCACGCAATAGTATGAGTGCTGAAACACTGATTGAACGTTTGATTACCTCGGCTCATATTGATACGCTTGTACTCGATCCTGCTATCCCACAGCCTGACATGTCTTTTTCACCACAACAATTAAGCCAGATTGGAAAGAGTAAGACCGCTTCGATGCTCCGTCTTGAAACGCTTATGCAACGCCTTGTTGTTGCACATAACGACTTCGACGATGTTATTAGCCACTTCTCAGAAGAGATACGTGACATTCGTGCGAAGGGCTATTGTGCATATAAAAGCATCGCTGCCTATCGGACAGGTCTACAGATCGCCGAGTGGAGTAAAGATGAAGCCGCTCGTTCATTCCAACAGGCCCGTGCTGAGGCTGTACAACAACAGCAGCAATTTCGGATTGCGCATAAACCATTGATTGACTATTTGCTACACATTGCTTTCGCGCATGCCGCGGAACAACATCTGCCCATACAGTTCCATACCGGCTATGGAGATAATGACACTGATATGCGCCTCGGCAATCCTTTGCATCTGCGTGATGTGTTGGAGCGGCGTGATTATCAAACAATGCCTATTGTGCTATTACACGAAAGCTACCCATATTCACAACTTGGTGCGTACCTTGCGGCAGTCTATCCCCACGTCTATTTCGATCTATCATACACAATTCCGTTCGTCGAAAAATTAGAAATGCTCGCGTTTACACGTCAGGCTCTAAGTGTTGCCCCTGCAAGTAAGCTGATGTATAGTTCAGACGGTACTAATATTCCTGAAATGCATTGGGCTGGTGCGATTCGTGGCAGAAGTGTCCTGGCTCAAGTCTTACAAGAGATGATAGATGTTGATGAGATTGATGAACAACAAGCATTTTCAATCGGTACGCAAATCCTCCGTGACAATGCTTACAAGGTATACCAGCTTTAAAACGTCACTAAGAGAGGTATGTTATGGTAGAAACCATTGATACATCTAGTGGTCCAGGCCAATTTCGCATAGCGGTATATGCGCTTATTTTTCGTGATCGTGAAATTTTACTGGCATTGCGACGTGATATTGATTGGTGGAACCTTCCGGGTGGAGGTTTAGAGTTGGGAGAAACCGTCGAAGAGGGTGTGTGTCGTGAAGTGCGCGAAGAAACTGGACTTGAGGTTGAGGTAGATCATCTTGTTGGCGTCTATTCAAAGCCACAGAAACAAGAGATTGTGCTGACATTTTTGTGTCGCGTGCTTAGCGGTACATTAACTGCTACCGAAGAGTCACGCGAGTGTCGGTATTTCTTGCCAGAGGCAATGCCAGAAAACACGCTACCCAAACATAGACAACGTGTCATGGATATGTTACTCAACGAAAAATATGCGGTATTACGCACTCAGAGAAGCACTCCCGAAGAAGATCAGCGTCTACCACCAACGTAGGGATGCTATTATGCCTATTCACAAAATATAGAACGCTGTAGGGGCCATAATTCATTACGCCCCGTTCGTCCTGTAATGGGGCGTGAGTGAGGGCGTAATGAATTATGGCCCCTACATCTGAATCATTGCATGAAAATTCGTTATCGTGTCCAAATTTGATAAGGAGCAAGAATACTATGGCGACAACAACCCACTACGATGCTATCATCATTGGTGCGGGACAATCCGGTGGTCCATTGGCGACCGCCTTAGGGCAATCGGGCAAGAAAACAGCAATCATTGAGCGTGAGCATGTCGGTGGTACGTGTATCAACGAGGGTTGTACACCAACTAAAACAATGGTTGCCAGTGCCAGGGCAGCGTATGTAGTGAGACGTAGTGCCGATTTTGGTGTACATACTGATGGTCCGATCAACGTTGATATGACGGTGGTTAGGAAGCGTAAACGCGATATTGTAGACAGTTTTCGTGGTGGCAGTCAGAGCCGTCTTGAGAAATCTGAGAATGTAGACCTGCTCATGGGCGAGGCTACCTTTGTCGCACCGAAGGCTGTAGAAGTGCATCTCAATGATGGGAGTGTGCGGCAACTTACCGCCGATTTGTTTTTCATCAATACAGGCGAGCGTCCTTCTGTACCTCCATTGGAAGGGATAGAGAATGTTCCTTACCTCAATTCTACCTCGATCATGGAACTTGCTGAAGTACCTGAGCATCTGCTGGTAATCGGTGGTGGCTATATTGGGCTAGAGTTTGGGCAAATGTTCCGTCGCTTCGGCAGCAAGGTCACAATTGTGCAACGCGGCAAACAACTGTTGGCACGCGAAGACCCGGATATCGCGGAGGAAGTGGAAAAGATTTTACGCGAAGATGGCATTGAGATATTGCTTGGAACGAATACATCGCATGTCGCAAAAGATGCGAACGGCACCATACAATTGATGGTCAAAACACCTGACGGAGAGCGTACTTTGAGTGGCTCTCATTTGCTTGCGGGAACAGGCAGAATACCGAATACTGATAAGCTACATCTCGATGCCACAGGGGTGCAGGTGAACAAAAAGGGGTATATTCAGGTCAATGATACATTAGAGACAAACGTGCAAGGTATTTATGCGCTTGGCGATGTGAAGGGTCCACCAGCCTTTACACACATCTCCTACGACGATTTCCGTATTATTCGCACCAATCTGATTGAACATGGTAACACAAGCATTGCAGATCGCCTGGTTCCCTACGCTGTGTTTATCGACCCACAACTTGGGCGCGTTGGATTGAACGAGACTGAGGCAAAGCAGCAAGGCATAAATTTCAAAGTCGCCAAAATGCCCATGAGCTATGTCGCACGTGCGCTTGAAGTTGACGAGCCGAGGGGCGTGATGAAAGTGCTCGTTGATCCAGACACAAAACTCATTCTCGGCTGTGCCATCCTGGGCATGGATGGCGGCGAGATAATGTCGATGCTACAAATCGCCATGCTCGGCAAACTCCCATACACCGTGTTGAAAGAGGGCGTCTTCGCTCACCCAACGCTCGCTGAGTCCCTGAACAACCTGTTCGGCACAATAGAGTAGGGACCGATTTATCGCGTCCTCGGGGTGGGGTGGCGGGGTTCACGTCGGGTATATGAATCTTTGCCAATGTATTGCCCCTCAACTGCCCCGCCCCGAGACGCGATGATGGTGTTTAACAGATGATGTAGGGGCCTTCGTTCATTACGCCCTGGTTCGGCCTGTAATGTGCGACGAGGGCGTAATGAACGAAGGCCCCTACATCATGCTAGTTCATAATATTTTATGAACTAGCATGGTGCGTGTCGCGTAACGCATCATGCATAGCTTGTTCAACTTCGGTAAGAAGGCGAGTGTGAAGTTGTGCCGCCCACTCTTCTTCCCACTCATCCTGAGCTTGAAGCATATGTTTGCAGTGTAGAAGTGGGTCTTGCATATCGCTGTCCTTTTCTTGCTGATGAAATAAAGTAGGCGAAACAAATATTTCAAGTAAGACAGGTCCCTGTCCTGCTCGTGCATGCTGTATAGCACTTTGCATTGTTTCATGTACATGAAGTACATTAGTCCCCTCTATTATATGATGAGCTAAGGCGTTTGGTAGTGCATCAGCGGCAAGACACGAACCATCATTTGAAGGTACGTTTTGACAACTATGTTCGCAGATAAAAATAATTGGCAAGGCATGGTGGGCTGAGAAACGTATGCCTTCGAGGAAATCTGGTTCTGTAACAACGTCATCACCACAATAGGCGATGGAGACAACAGGCACTTTACGTAATTTCGAGGCGAAAGCAATCCCTGCGGCATGTAAAATTTGAGTTGCCACAGGCACAGAACCTGTAACGGTATTATGCTTGTGGTAGCTCCAATGAACCTGCCCATCTGCCTGACTTTGTAAATGTGTGCAGAAGACCTCATAAGGCGACATTCCTATAGTCATGATAACGCCAAGGTCACGATAGTGAGGCAACGCAAAATCTTGCCCCACCTCGATACATACTGCACTACCAATTTGCGCAGCTTCATAACCCCGACAACTCACAAACGTTGTTGTCTGGTCTTCTGTATATAATCGACTGGTGTATTCGTCAACAAGCCTTGTGAGCAACATGCGCTCATACAAGTTTTTCGCAAGTTGAATATGTGAGCTAGAAGAGGGTATCATACATACTCTTATGTGTAATTCATATAGCCATAGACTATTGTCTTTCAGGATAAGCACGCTTATTATATGACGGACATGGGTAGGGAAGCAACAAGAGGTACATCAGGGAACAAATTACTCAAAAGTCTATATACATAGTTTTTGAACGTCGATGGACTTTCAAGTGGATGCCAAAGACTGTGAACTCTGAAGTTGGTTCTTCATTTGAGGCAATACTTTCATGCTGAATAATTGGCTCCTCGTGAATCGGTGCTTCAGCAGTAGAGATACCAGGACCTCTTTTCCCTAGAGCCTGTTAGGGACTCAAATTGTAATGCATCAACTGATGAAGCATCAAACACGAAAAGGCGACCAGGTGCAGGGCTGCGACGGTGGCGGGAAGCCGCTCATAGTCGCGGGCCAGACGCCGAAAGCGTGCGACCCACGCAAAGGAGCGTTCGACCACCCAGCGCCGGGGCAACAAGACAAAGCCATGCTTGGCCTGGGGCAGCTTGACGACTTCCAACTGGATGCCCTGGGAGGCCGCCGCTTGAGCCGGGTCGTCTCCGGTGTAGCCTTGGTCGACGAAGGCCAGTTCGACCGACTGACCAGTCACCTCCTGCACGGCTTTGGCCAACTCGCCGACGTGCGCGCGGTCTTGCTCATTGGCCGGCGTGACCAGCAGCGTGAGCAGATGGCCCAGCGTCTCGACGGCGACATGCACCTTGCTGCCCTTGCGCCGCTTGGCTCCATCATAGCCACTGTGTGCCCCGCTTTCCGGGGTCGATTGCACCACGCGGCTATCGAAAATGGCCGCGCTGGGCTGACCTTTGCGACCCTTGACGCCGCGCAGCAACAGCCGCAGGTCATCGACCATCGCCTCGAAACAGCTCGCTTGCAGCCAGCGCTGGGTCTGCTGATAGACGATATACCAGGGCGGCAGGTCGTGCGGCATCATGCGCCAGGTGGCTCCCGTGCGCACGATCCAGCGCAAGCCATTATACACGTCTCTCAACTCGTAATGCCGTTGCCCGGCATCTTCGGGCAACAACGTCAGATAGGGCGCGACGAAGGTCCATTCCTCGTCGCTCACATCGCTTGGATAGGGATTTCTCGTGTTCATACCACTATTCTAACATGGCTTCCAACTCGAATCCCTAACAGGCTCTAGAGTGTACATGGCGAAAAGGAAAGCAAGAATACATACTATGAGCCAGAAGATACCAAAATAATCTATATGAGGACGTACCATGAATGGTATAAATCCTAGAAACAGGGAGAAACCCATAACAACGAGTATTATGTGTGCATTTCTCTGTCTCATATATCTATACCACGGACTTGAAGGAAGGGCAAGGAGCGTATAGATGCCGATAGTTGTGAGAAGTGTGAAGTAATCGACCGAGTGTTGATTTACCAAGGGATAGATTGCTTGAAGCATAAAACCAAGATAGGGTAGTAACACGACAGTAGGATGCCACTGACGTATGTTGTTGAACCACGGACTCCACACTAAAAGCAATACAGTGAAAGTGCTCAATTTTAAGAGAAGCACAAGGTAGTCAACAGGCGGATGAGTTACTAGCGGGTAGAGAGATATGCCACTTAAAATCAGTACAAACGCCACAAGATAGGGAAAGCAACCCCAGTTCTTTTTTGGTTTCGTTGTATTTGTAGACATATGTGTACCTTCCACCTTAGTGCTATCACAAAACTACTACGGCAAGGGACTGCAAGAACGTTTCTGTCATTTCTACGTAGATAGACGTAAGAGTGTTGTAACAGTCAAAATCAGTGAAGGTAAGAGCAATTTCTGTCAACATTGCTTTTCCTGCGTACCGATTTTATAATGGAGCGGTAAAACCTAATGTATCTCCAAATTTAAGCCAGCAATGTCAATGACGACATGAGAGAGAGGCAAATATAATATGACGGTAAATATTCAAGATGTAGAGGCGAATGCAGCAGCATCGTCGCTGGATGTCGTCGCGCTCTATCGCACTATGGTTACAGCAAGAGTGACAAACGATCTTCTAAAAACGCGCAAAACGCAGGGCAAATATCCTTTTTATATAGGCTGTGCTGGGCATGAAACGATGGCGGCAGTTGTGGCGGCCCTTGAGCCAACTGATTGGCTTGCATTATATTATCGAGATTTGGGCGCATGGTTGCAACGAACAGGCGACATGGCGGGACCGTTGCGCGAGGCCTATTCGCGTATTACCGGACCAATGTGTGCTGGACGAAATATGCCATCGCATTATAGTAGTCGGCGTCATCGCATCCTGCCGGGCTTTAGCGAGATTGCTGGGCTTGCACCGTTCGCTGGTGGCTTCGGTTTTTCTATCAAGCGACATGGCGGGAATGAACTGGTTCTCTTTACAGGTGGTGATGGCTCGGTTGCCTCAAATGATTTCAATGTCTTGCTTCGTCAGGCTGGGGTACATCAACTGCCTGTGTTTATGGTTGTCGAAGATAACGGATGGGCTATTACTGCCGAGTCTTCAATTCAATGGGGCGGTTCGCTAGTCGAGTACGCGAAGGGTGCTGGCTTGTACGCGGAAGAAATTAATGGAACCGACGTAATGGCAACCTATGAAGCAACTCGCCGACTTGCACAGCATATACGTACTGGTCAAGGTCCCGCTCTAATGCATCTCCGTCTCGGTTTGCTTGATCCCCATTCGAGTAGTACCGATATCAAAGCGTATCGTAAGAAGGAAGAGATCGAGTTTACGACGGCAACAAAGGACCCGGTAAAGAACTTTGCTCGCTGGCTTGTCGAGCATGGACATCTGCAAGAGAATGATATCGATGCTATCCGTCGTGAAATCCGTACTGAACTAGAGCGTATCGAGCAAGAGGTGCTACAAGAGCCAGAGCCAACGGCAGATCGTGTGCTGGACCACGTTCTCTATGTTCCTCAGTGGCAACAAAACACGCCACGTGGCCCGAGACGCGCGACAACGATGCTGGGAGCCATCAATGAAGCTCTGGCGGAATTGGCCCAACGCGATCCCGACTTCTTTGTGTATGGGCAGGATGTCGGTAGTCCAAAAGGTGGCGTCTTTGGGGCTACGGCTACACTCGTGAAACAGTATCCAGGGCAAGCGATTAGTAGTCCGCTTAATGAGCAATTGATCGTTGGTATCGCGGCTGGTGCTGGTATGAAGGATGGTAATGTGCGCTGCGCTGAACTTCAATTCGTCGATTATCATCAATCGGCAACGCAAACAATTCGTCTTGCGGCACGCATCTCCTATCAAAGCTATGGTGATTGGAACGTACCACTGCTGCTTCGTACAAAGTCCGGTAGTGGTGGTGGTGGTCCCATTTCGAGTAGTGGCTCTGGTGGTGGTGCCTACGGACATTCTAACGCTGGCGAGCAATGGTTTACCACAGTACCAGGCATGATTACTGTCTGTCCTTCGACGCCATTTGACGCGAAAGGACTCCTGTTAGAGGCAGCACGCGCACAATCGCCTGTTGTTTTCTTAGAACGTGGGCGCCTCTATCGATCCGAGCCGCCAAAGGATAGTGGTGGTAACATCATTCCTGCAATGGCGGAGTATTGGAATGTCCCTGAAGGCTACTATACACAACCACTAGGCAAGGCTCGTCGCTTACGTATTGGTGAGGGACCGATAAAACTCGCTATTATCGCGTGGGGTGTTATGGTACTTGAAGCGTGTACGGCTGCCGCGGATATCGTCAAAAAACAAGGCGGAGCGATTGAGGTTGTAGACCTGCGTACACTTGCACCATTTGACGAAGCGACGGTCGTAGCGGCTGTGAAAGAAGCAAATCGTGTGCTTGTCGTCACAGAAGAATCCGACTTAACTAGTTTTGGACGTCATATTCATTCCTGGATCGTCGAACACTGTTTCTACGACCTTGATAGTACTCCTGCCTTCATCTCTGCTATCAACGCTCCCGCCGCCCCTTATAATGTCGCGGAAGAGGAGGTGTTCTTCCCCTCGGCTGTCACTATCGAAAAGAAAATTGAGAAACTTTTAGCGGAGTAATAGAGAAATGCAGGGAGACCGCAAAGGTCTCCCCTACATTTTCGCCAATGCCCTACCTGTAGGAGAGACCCTTGCGGTCTCCCTGCATTTTTAATCTCGATGCATTGGATAAACTATGCTAAACTGCGTTAAACAAAAATAAAAGCCTGAAATACTAAAACTTCTTGTATAGACGAAAGGCAGGAAAAAATAGATGACACCCTGTGTAAACTGTGGTAACGATGTCACTGGAAAGAAATTTTGTCAACATTGCGGAACTCCTGTACACGCTGTAGTAGCTCCCGCTAGTAACACATCTATGATTGCTTGTCCGCGCTGTGGGGAAGAGGTCAACGCGCATGCTGCATATTGTATGCACTGCGGTTCTGCACTTCAGGCAGCTCAACCTGGGGCAGTGTCAGCGATACAGGCACCTCCAACAACACGCTCCTGTCCGGCTTGTCAGCAAGAAGTTCCACTAGGCACCGCATTTTGTATCCATTGTGGACAGAATATGAACGCTCCTGTTGCGCAAGCGCAGCCGATAGCGGCTACCCCGGTCTTTTGCAATGCATGCGGTAGGCAAAATGCTGCCGATACACGCTTTTGTGGCGGGTGTGGTAGTCCACTTCCCGTTGCTGGACAATACGGGCAACAACAATATCCACAACAACCATATGGGCAACAACAATACCCACAACAGTATAATCAAGGTGGCTATCAGCAGCAGCCGATGATGGGGCAGCAACCAATGACGTTGCGTTGTCCCGTGTGTATGGCGATGGCTCCTATGGGCACTCCGACCTGTCCAAGTTGCCGTACGAGCCTTGCTGGTGTTGTCCCTACACCTATGTATACGCAAGCTCAGGGACAACAAGGTATGTTTGGTGGTGGCGTGGGCAACTTCTTACAGGGCAACAATGGCAAGATGGCGATGGGTGCTCTTGGAGGTGCCGCAGCCGTCATTGGTGGAGAAATGCTCCTACATGGCGTCGAGAACTCTATTGAAGGTGATAGAGGCTATGGCGGGTATGAGCATCATCACCATCGTCGTGAAGACGAAGGGCTGCTCGGTGACCTTGGTGATATAGCAAATGATGTTGGACTCTTTTAGCCATCAATTGCGAGCATGTTTTAGTCAGCAACTGGCATGACAGGGGCAAGCCCTGTCACTACTATACACGAAATCGCGTGGCAAGCCACGAAGTGGCGCGAAGTATAGTAGTGACAGGGCTTGCCCTGTCATGCTGGCTTGCCCCTGTCATGCTAACTTATCATAAACTTTACTCAACTGTACCCAAATTGGCTATTCTTCTCCCTGTTCTTATAGGGATGTGTTGCGATGGTGCTGGAAAGCGTCTATAATACTGCGAGATAAGACATATCCGTGCTTAGAATAATGAAGTCGTGACCGTTGATATAAATATGCTGTCATCAGCTAGGACAACAATGAATTACGAGCGAACAACGCTACCCAATGGCCTACGTCTACTTACTGCCTCTATGCCAGGCATGCGCTCTGCTAGCATTGCTTTCTTTTTCAAAAGTGGTTCTCGCTATGAACAAGATAGTATCGCAGGTGTGTCGCATTTTATTGAACATATGCTTTTCAAAGGCACACGGAACTATCCAACGGCTCGTCTCATCTCAGAGGCGATTGAAGGCGTTGGTGGTATGTTCAATGGAAGTACAGGCAAAGAAATCACGAGTTACACGGCTCGTGTTCCAGGCGAAGAGTTAGAAGCGGTTATGACAGTTCTAGCGGATATGGTACGCTACTCTTTGTTCGACTCTGCGGAGATTGAGAAAGAGCGCAGTGTTATCATTGAAGAACTGAGTGCGACACGCGATGACCCACAAGAATGGGTAAATCTTCTTGTGGATGAGGCAATGTGGCCTGACCTACCATTAGGAAGAGATGATGCTGGCACAATTGAGTCTGTTTCGGGGCTACAACGTCAGGATATGCTTACCTACCTAGCATCACACTATGGTCCTAACTCGCTCGTGATAAGTGTCGCAGGTAATGTTGACCATCAGCAGACTGTTCAACTTGTCGAACGTCTATTTGGAGACTGGGAACAACATGCTGTTCCTTCATACGCTGAAAGCCTGCCTCCTCGTGGCGTGATGCCGTTGCGTATGATTCAGAAAGAGACTGAACAAACCAACGTGTGTCTAGCGACGATAGGAACCGCATATGCTTCACCTGACTATTATCCTTTGCTGCTCATAAACGCATTGCTGGGTGATGGCATGAGTTCGCGTCTCTTTCAATCAATACGCGAAGAGCAGGGTTTGGCGTATGATATTGGAAGCTATCTCAATAGTTATGCCGAAACGGGCAGTCTTGTCGTGAGTGCAGGTGTTGATCCTTCACAAACGGAAGGCGTCATTCGTGCAATTCTTATTGAATTACAACGCTTATGTGATGTCCCTGTGCCAGCCGATGAACTGAGACGTATCAAAGCTTATGTACGCGGAGGCATTTTGCTTGGCTTAGAGGGGACACAACAAGTTGCTTCATGGCTCGGTAGCCAGGAATGTTTACATGCGCGAGTTCGCGATATCGACGAGGTGATTGCTCTCATAGAAGCTGTCACTCCACTGCACATTTCGCGTGTTGCGCAAACCTGCTTTGCTCCTGAATGGCGTCGTTTAGCTATTATTGGACCAGGCGAGACAACTCAGACCGACATATTTAGGAAACTGCTTACACAAGAGTAAGGCGGGAAGAGGAGATGCAAGCTTTATGGCACAGGTAACGCTTCGTGAGTACTTACAAGAAATAGAGGACACGCTTAGTGCTGGACATGTTGATGATGCGGTCAGTAAGTGTCAGCATGTTCTTGCTCGATTTCCAGAGTCGCTAGAGGTACAGCGACTTCTGGGCGAGGTGTACCTTGCTCGTGGACAGATGGAAGACGCACAGCAGTCGCTTGACTGGATATTGACCAATGATCCTGAGAACGTCATTGCCTATTGCGACCGTGCGCTTATTAGTGAGCGTCTTTCGGATTTCGATACGGCTCTTGACTGTTATCAACAAGCCTATGAATTGAGCCGTGGCAATCGCGATATTCGTCAACAATTTAATATGCTAAGTGCGAAAGCGGGACAGCAAGGCTTTATGTTTTCGCGTGCGGGACTCGCTCGGCTCTACATGCGTGGTGGGCTGCTACCACAAGCCATACAAGAATGGGACGCTGTTCTCTCTGTCAGCCCAGATCGTCTCGATGCCAGGACTGGACTACTCGAAGCATATTGGCGCGAAGGATTGTTCGATGAAGCTGAACAACTGGCGCAACAAACACTCCATGATGTACCAGGGTGCGTGAAAGCGTTACTGATCCTTGCTCATGTTACTGCACCTAAAAATATGCAGCAGGCACGGGAGTATATACAACGTGCGGAATTGCTAGACCCAGACCTCTTGATGGCACAAGAACTTTTTGAAGATATGATGATGAGCCAGCAAGGGCACCCCTTTCTCAAACTCTTACAGAAGTCACCAACTGTGCTTGACACGAAACAGCTTTCCACAGGATCGGCCTCTACTCAGGTTTCTGGGGAGCCAGTACTTGCTCATGTGTCAGCATCACATAATGCTTCTCGTGTAACTGACGTACCAGTGTACGACGCACCAACTTCGGCTAACTACTTTGACTGGAATACAGCTATTGAGACCCCTTCTAAACCGTTAGAAGAACAACTAGGCAGTGGTGCATCGTCACTCCCTACATGGTCGCATGATATCTTTCCTGATGCATGGCCACTTCCGGCACAACCACAGCAGGGACAAGAGCCGAAAAAACAGGAAATACCACCGCTCTTTGAGCAAAAACTCGATATTACTGCTCCTGCTCAACAAGAGAATCAAGACTGGAACAGCTTAAACCATCTTACTGAACGGGGCACAAGTGAGCCTTGGCAAGGTGGACATGATGCACCACAAACACTAGAACCATCATGGAAGGCTGGGGTACAAAACGAAATGGTGTCTGCACCTCCTGCATGGCTGAGTATGTTAACGCAAGACGAGTTACGAGGGCCGCAGCAGTCAGCCAATGAAACACACTTGGTAATCGAAGAGCCTCAAATTCAGCCTGCGGTAGAGATGCCTCTAGTACCTACATCATCTCAGGAAGTAGCCGTTGCTGATGAGTTAAGCGATGGATCATGGCGTGATGCGCTACAGGCATCTTTGAATACTCCATCATCAGACGAAGAACAGTTTTCCTTTGGTCCCGAGTGGCTAAAATCTCTTGGAGCGACCGAACTTGAGACCAATATACAGGAACAGCATATGCCTGACCCAGTGGTATCTCAGGTTCAATCAGAAGCCATTCAACAATCTATGAAATCAACACTTCCGTTATCCATTGAGACCGAGCCGCAGCAAGAGCTTCATGATACATATGAATGGTCAGAACCTGTCAGCGCAACTCATCAAGAGTCTGAATCTGATACACACACATGGTTAGATGCTCTTTCTACGGAACCTGAGCAAGGTCGATCTTCCGAGCAGAATATTGTCAATACGCTAGAAAACTTGGAGCATAGTTTGCTTTCTGAGGGCTTTGTACCTTTGCCTCCAAATTCGCTGTCAACTATTGCACAATTGCAAGAAGCTTCTCCTGCTGATACTTCTTCCGCGCAAGAGTTATATAGTTCTCGGGAGGATATACATGAGGAGGAGCCATATCATGTATCAACGCTCTCCTCGGCTTTGGAGCAACTCGGAAATCTTGCAACTCCTCACTCGAACTACCAAGCATCTGAACCATTTGCACTAGCCGCACAGCAAACGCCAGTACTTCCACTGGAAGAGCCCCTTTGGGCTTCTAGCTTCCGTAGTGTTCCCGCACCTCGGAAAGAAGAAACTGACGATGTGTGGCAGTCTCAATATTATTCTACTTCATCACCTATCGGGTCTTCACACGAAGTAGCAATGAGCAATATAGTTCCCAATGTAGAGGATAGTACGTCGCAAGAGCAACAATTTACTACACTTGAGCGTGTTGAAGCCTTCCCAGGACCCGTTTTTGAACCAATTCAGGAATCACAACCAGCAGAAACGCATGATATTCCTGCCTCACCAGTAGGCCGTGCTGATGCATTCTTTGAGAGCGAGCTTGAAACTACAATGAAACGCCCTGCTGTTCGCTTACAAGCAATGAAACAAAATTCGCAATTAGTTCCTTCTACACCATTTTTAACCACGACTAAAGGGCGTGGCAACGAAGCAAAGTCAAATTTTGCTACTGGTGGAGGAAAGGATGGTCCCCAGCGTTTACAAGAGCGATTAGTACAGGGCTATCAACATCAGCTTGTTGGAGATTATGATGAAGCGATGCAAGAGTACCGCATCATCATCAAAAGTGCCCCTCAACTCCTTGATGAGGTTGTGAGTAATGTTCGTGCGCTGTTGAAGCTCGCTCCAAAATATACCGCAGGCTATCGTGTGCTTGGTGATGCTTATATGCGACAGGGCGAATACTTACAAGCTATGGAGGCATATAATAAAGCACTGACTATGGCTAAGAAGGCAAAAGTCTAACCTGCCGAAAGGAGAGAGTCAGCTATGGAAACAATTCTGCAACGCTTGACTGATCTTGACGATGTGTATGGGGCCATTATAGTTGGGAAAGATGGTCTCATCGTTTCCGGGACCCTACATAGCGAAGACGAGGAAGTGATCGGGGCAATGTCGGCAGCCGCTTTTGGCTCTACTACAAGCTATACGGCGCAGATCAGTCAAGGTGAAACATATCGTGTCATTATTGAGACCAAGAACGGGACCATTCAAATGGAAGAGGCGGGTGATCTCATTCTCGTGGTGACAACACGTGGTTCCGGCAACATCGGGCGCATCCGCTTAGAAATGAAAAAAGTTTGCCGTCAAATCGTACAATTGGTTGCAAGCTATTAACCTATAACGAAGGAGCTAACAATAGCTATATGGAGCAGACACTTATTATTGTAAAACCCGAAGGGGTACAGCGTGGCATTATCGGCAATGTCCTTGCTCGTTTTGAGCAGCGTGGACTCAAGTTCGCCGCGCTTAAGCTTATACATATCACACCAGAACTCGCTGAGGAACACTACGGCGTACATAAAGGCAAGGGGTTTTATCCAGGGCTGGTCAAGCATATTACTTCTGGACCAGTTGTCGTCGGTGTAATTGAAGGACCGAAGGCGATCACCGTTGTTCGTACAACAATGGGTGCTACGAATGCAGCCGAGGCCATCCCTGGCACTATCCGTGGTGATTATGCTATCGAAATCGGTTTCAACATCATCCACGGTTCGGACAGTCCAGAGAATGCCGCAAAAGAAATTAGCTTGTTCTTCAAACCAGAAGAACTGGTAAGCTACTCCGTTGTGACAGAACCCTGGGTTCACGAATAAAGCTGAGTTGTACTCACAAAGACGCCAGCAGGCTTGGCCTGCTGGCGTCTTTGTGAGTACAACTCAGCTTTATAACGATGCTAGCGGTGTCTCTTCGGGCGTTGAGGCTTGTTTCGCTCGCTTTTTCTCTGCGAGTCGCCAACAACATGTTTTACTGCGAAAACACTTTTCTTGCTCTTCCTGCGTAACGGGAGGAGTATTCTTCAGACAAAAGACCTGATACATTGGCTCACCTGCATTTACATCATTGCAAGGAAACCAACGTTCGCGATAGAACTGGCAGGCATTTCTATGCTTACGCCAATTCGAGTTTTCAGATGGATCTGTGTTTATTGTACCCGCCAACCGGATATCCTTCCTAACTTTATGGGAATAGTGGTTCTGTATTGTATGTTACTGCGCGTTGCCTGGCTGTAGACGTTTCTGGCAATTCGCATCATAATTAATTTGCGATGAACGTAGTATACCACATCATCTTTAGAACAATAGAAGTATTCCTACAGACAAAATGACGCCTTTTATGGTATAATTGGATACGGAAAGACGAGAGAAACAGTGGTTGAGCAAAAATTAGAACAAACTCCCTGGACCTTACGACAAACACTGGTTGGTACTGCCTTAACCCTAATCCCTTGGATAATTCTCGCGGTTGGTCTTGCTAGCCTCAACACAAATGGAAAGACAACACAACGTCACCAGCTCTCACCACAAGCTGACTTGATCAGTGCAATTATTACCTTTCTCTTCTCAGTCCTGGTTGAAGCGGCCTTTCTTATTGCCCCATTCTATTTTGCAAATCATATCGCTCCTGCTTTTGGTAATCATCGGCGTTCAGTTTTCAACGCACTAGGCTATAGACGCTTTCAATGGCCTGCTACCCTAGGTATGATCTTACTGCTTTTTTTCGCTTTTTATCTCGTCAATGGTCTGTATCAGTACGTTATCACGGTGTTTCATCTGAATCTACAGACCAACGATCAAGCGATCCTGCAACAGAGCAAAGACGCCCCTTTGACAACGTATGCGACGCTTATCGCAAGTGTGGTGGTCGCACCCATCTGCGAGGAAACCTTTTTTCGCGGCTTCGTCTTTGCTGGCTTTCTTAATCGAATGCCTGTAGTGGTAGCAATTGTGCTGAGTTCATTGCTCTTCGCAATCGCGCATGCTGACCTCGGCTCGTTTGCCGTTCTTTTCTTCATCGGCCTTGCTCTAGCATTTGTACGTTGGCGTACACGTTCGCTCTGGCCCGGCATTCTACTCCATTTGCTGAACAATGGCGTTGGCGCACTCGTGATCGTGCTGGTCATGAAAGGTGTGCTGAAGCAGTAGGGACGATTCATCGCGTCCTCGCTGGCAATCGAGAACGTTCGAGGACATATGCAACGTGACATCAAAACCCCCAACAGAGTGTATTGCTAAGAGGGTGTGATGAAATCAAACCCGTACTGGTGCTGCCATAGGAACGTTGACAGACGACTACAATCGACTGTTCACTTTGAGACAACAAAAACGTGTTATCATCATTAAGATATTCAAGAAGGATGTGAAGAGATGAAGAACGTAGAAATTCAAAACAAGCGCACGGTGTTCGATGATAAATTTAAAATAGACGAGGCCACGTTACGTTTCCAAAAATTTAATGGTCAGATGAGTGACACAGTACATCGCTTGGTATTTGAGCGTGGTGATTTAGCAGCTGCGTTGCTTTTCAATAAAGATACACAAAAAGTTTTACTCATAGAACAATTTCGCTATCCTGCTTACGAAAAAGGCCCAGGATGGATACAGGAGATCGTCGCTGGTGTCATTGAAAAGAACGAGCACCCTGAAGAGACGATTCGTCGCGAAATCCGTGAAGAAATCGGCTACGAGGTACGCGAACCATTGACGCATATCGCCACGTTCTACGTCTCACCTGGCGGAACATCCGAACGAAATATGCTCTATTATGTCGAAGTCAGTAATGCGGACCATGTTTCATCTGGTGGAGGAAAAGTATCCGAGCATGAAGACATCGAACTTGTGGAAATAACGCTTCCCGAACTCTGGCAAGCACTAGACAATGGCGATATTGTGGATGCCAAAACACTGATTGCCGCGCAATGGTTGAAGAACAGGAAATAAAAAACTAAAGAAAATTCTAAAATCAAAAGAGATCTCTAAAAGTGATCATTATCCATTGCTCAACTATATCCGTCATTCTCTCAAACCAGATACTGTCTTCCCTTGTCTTCAAATGTTCCATAAAGTCGAGCGCGTGTACTGCCGCATAAAAATTTACAATATTATGTTGTTCATCCGTCAAATTCCATAATCGACAAAGCTCTTCAACGTAAAAGAGTGCGTGAGTAGTACCTATGTCACTGATAACTGCTGTTTTCGTTAAACCAATCATCCATAAAGGGTCGCCATAGCAGACACAATCAAAATCTATAAGTCCCTGCAACTCTCCATTAAGTACAATAACATTTTTTGTGGTCACATCATCTAAAAAGCATATTGGGTTTACCTGAGCTAAGTACCTCTCAAAGCGGATTAAAATGTCAGCTAACCTTGCTCTCCATCGACTAAGATTACTTTGATGGGTACCGATGTTGTGTCTATTCATCTCAAACTGCAAAAGCTCTATCCACGACGAGAATGTCCCTTGCTCTCCTATAGGGACATAGCCAAAGCCTTTGCCCATCGGAAGCGTTGCTACCTTTTGTTGAAAAGAGATGATGCGCTCAGCTACACTCGTCATTTGGACATGTGTCATATCTGATAATTCAAAACGTAAGTCGCGCCCAGGTATCTTTTCCAAAATCATATAAGCGAAGGAGTATTTTTTGCGAGTCAAATTGGTAGCGAGTACATGAGGAACTGGTAAACCTAAGTGAGCCAAAACCATGATATTTTGTTCTGTTTTGGCGAAAACATGTACGTCTTTGTTAGTGCGTACAATAATGTTGCGATTTGGAAGTGTAACGTCATAGACAATATTATTATGTCCAAATGTCATACGAGTAGCAGAAAGTGGTTTTATGCTAAGAATATCGGAAACGAGTTCCATCACTTGCTGATCATTCATTGCTGAGTATCTCACCCTGTAATACCCTCATCACTCCCAACAAGATGCATAGGAGCAACACTTGCGAGAAAAAGAAGGGCGTACCGAGGGCATCGTTACTCATTATTGGTACAAGCAAGAGCAGTAGAGCAGCTATACCAAAAAGAAACGTGATGCATGGTTGGCTTCTCCAACATGAGGGTCGTAGCCACCAGATAGCCGCACACAGCGAGAGTAAAACAGTTGCCGTTGCACTCACAAGCACTCTCGTGTGATGAGGATCGTTACGAGAAAGAGCATAAAGAATCGCAACAGCACTTGCACCCACCAGTGGAACGAGCCAGAAGAAGATACTATCCCAACGTCGGTACATGGTTCGATACGTGGAAAAGCAGATGTAGGCTGCCAGCAGCGCACATGCGGTTACAGCCTGAAACTGTAGGGCAACAAGTGATCGTCCACTAATACCGAGTAGTGTTGACACATAGCTTGCACCCATAAAGAATGCCCAGACACACCCTAATAGACTTCCCATATGTATCCAACGAGAACGTGCTTTTATGCTAAGAAAAATCAAAGTTATCAGGATGAGTAGCACATTTATGAGCAATACCCATTCTGCGTTGAATATCTTATTCAACCAGCCTTGCGTGAGTAAGCTTTCGACACTTAGACCGACGACCATTGTTAAAAAAAAGAGTATGATGAAGCGTGGTGTCCAAATGTTAGGCGAAGATATTAATTTCTTCTCTTCATCGGCGGGTATTGGCTGGATACCACTATCTTGTGTTGCCTCAAAGATTACCGTCGAGGTACCTGGCGTGCTATGTTCAGGTTGTGTAACAAATTCTGCCATGCGAAAGACGCTCTCTTTATATTTTATGCTCTCCTTTTCTAACGAATAGGAAACCGAGTTAGGTACAGATACAAATGTACCATATTAGCGAATTGGAGACCAAAGCCATTCGTAGCGAGCGGGATGTACTTTGAACAGATAGAGAATACGAATAAGGACAACTGTGAGTTGAGTACGCAGTAACCCCCAACGTTGATGACGACGTGCCGAGGTTTCGACTTCAGCAGTAAGCAATACAACATTTCCCGCTTTTCCCATGCGTTCGCTATAATCTACGTCTTCCATGAAAGGCCAGTCGCGATATCCTCCTAATCTTTGAAATACACTGCGACGCGTAAAAATGGCCTGGTCGCCTGTATAGCTCTTGGTACGTAATGAACGTTGTGTAATGTTCTGGCAAATACGTCGATACATAGGACTTGTAACATCGAAACGCACCCGAAACGCACCACCATCTATACTCTCATCTTGCATCACAACAAGCAATTCGTCAATGCCAGCTTGTTCAGGAAGCGTGTCCGCATGTAGAAAGAGTAAGATATCTCCCTGCGTTGCCGCTACTCCTGCATTCAATTGTTCACCTCGTCCACGCTTTGTGGAAATAACCCGTACATGCTTACTGGCTATGGCGACAGTCTTATCCGTACTTTCTCCATCGACAACAAGAATTTCAGCATCAGGTGCACACGTATGAACACCTAAAAGCGTTTTCTCGATACAGGTTTCCTCGTTGAATGTTGGGATAATAATTGAAAGTTGTGGCATAGCTATGCCTTTCAGCGTATATCGAGGTACATCTGTTGTAAGCGTAAAGGTGATGTGCCAAATTTATACAGTGTACGAAGATACCACATGAACAGCACACTACGCAATAATCCTATCTTTTCATGTCTTCGTGCTGATGTCGTCACATAATGAGGTATCAACACAATCCTGCCAATTGAGCGTAAGCGGGCAATGATTTCCAGGTCTTCCATCAATGGCTGGTCGGGATATCCTCCTACTTTTCGAAAACTTTCAGCTCGGATAAAGTATGCTTGATCTCCTGTAAACACATTTGTGAGACGAGAGCGCAAATTGGTTGCGAAGGCAACCAGCCTGTAGGATAGTTTATCACAATTAAAACACACTCTGAATGCACCAGCTACAACTTTGGAAGATGTAAATGCTTGCTCGATGGCATCAAAGGCTTTTGGGGGGAGCAATGTATCAGCATGAAGAAAAAGCAGAATATCACCTTGTGCTGCTTGCGCTCCGCGATTTATCTGTGTCGCGCGGCCTCGTGCTGAATGTATCACTGTACCATAACGTTTAGCAATAGCCACAGTCTCATCTGTGCTACCTCCGTCTACAATAAGCAACTCGTACTCATACTGGGCGCATTGTTGCGTGAGGGGAATAAGATATCGTTCTAATACCACTTCCTCATTCAACACTGGCATGATAATCGAGAAGCGCATAGTTAATTGTTGCCTTTCGTAAGATACTAATATGTCTACCATGCCATATTTTCCTTTATACTCTTCGATAATGTCAACTTGATATTCGAGTTTCTTTGAAAACAGTTCATTTTGTAGTAGAGATACGGAACCAAGGGGAATACTTCGAGGCATACATCTTTATGTAACGCCGACCATCCTCTTGTATTTCCTTTCACAACATGGTATGTTTATATCAAATGAAATTGTGTCAAATGAATTTGATGTAATTTGCAGGATGGGGGGAGCGTATGGACACAACGCACTCGCAGGTCTCGTTGCCTGCTTTTCTCAAACTGGCAGCTCATGATATCCGTTGGCAGTTGCTTTCGGCTCTTGCGCGAAGTGACTACCGAGTTCAGGAACTGGTTCACATAGTCGGTCAACCAGCGAATCTTGTCTCCTACCACTTACGACAACTGCGCAACCACCATGTGGTCACGGAGCGTCGGAGTACCGCCGACGAACGCGCATTATACTACAGTCTTGATCTGGAAACCGTCCGTTCGCTTTATCAAGCAACAGGAGAAGCATTACATCCTGCTCTGAGTCTGTTTACAGAAGTATCATCGTCCCCTGTTTTGTCCTCACTTGCCTCTCGACAGCGGGTGCTCTTCCTCTGTACGGAGAATAGCGCACGCTCTCAGATGGCCGAGGCACTCTTACGGCATCTCAGTCGAGGATGTCTTGAGGTCTTCAGTGCAGGCAGTGCACCAAGCCTGGTGCATCCATTTGCGCTTCGGGTTTTGGAAGCAAGCGGTATTGACACGACTGGACTTCATGCCAAACACTTCGACACGTTCGCGGGTCAGCCCTTTGATCGTGTCATCACGGTGTGTGATCGCGTTCGTGAGACGTGCCCTACATTTCCCAATGATCCTGAACGTATTCATTGGAGTTTTGCTGATCCTGCTCTGGATGTGGGTAAGGTTGAGCACCAATACAGCGCATTTGAACAGACCTCGCTGCAACTTACTGCGCGACTACGGTTTCTCATGACACTGCTCGAACGCGAGATAAGAAACAAGATGGTACACGAGTAAGGGGTAGCACCCCTATTTCTGAACAGCATCCAGGAGGACCTCAATGACCGATACCAATACGTCCATTCCAACGACACTTGTCCTTCCATACCGCGTTCTGTTTCTTTGTACACACAATTCGTCGCGGTCGCAAATGGCTGAAGGGCTACTGCGGGCGCGTGGAGGACCTGATTTTCAAGTGTTCAGCGCGGGTACTCATCCCCGTCAGGTGCATCCACTTGCGATCAAGGCCATGGCAGAACTTGGCATTGATATCAGTGAGCGAGCAGGACACGTAGCAAAGGGAGTAGAGACGTTTGCTAACCAACCACCTATGAACCTGGTGGTTACGGTATGTGATGAAGCAGCTGAAGAATGCCCCTATTTTCCCAACGCACAACGCCAGGTCCATTGGGGCTTTCCTGATCCCAGCCGTGCGACAGGGACAGAAGAAGAGCGACTCGCGGTCTTTCGACATGTACGCGACCTGATTGCAACCCGCCTTACCGCGTTCGTTGATGGGCACGAACTGTCGTCTGTCCCCAATGGCATGCAGGAAGCACGAATGCAGCCAGGGCGTGGAGAAGGAAAGGCACAATGACTAAACTCCTTATTATTGGAGGCAGCGATGCAGGGATCAGTGCAGCGTTGCGTGCAAAAGAAGTCGATTCAAAGGCAGAGGTCCGCGTCGTGGTCGCAGACAGTTTCCCCAATTATAGCATTTGTGGCCTACCGTTCTACCTCAGCGGAGAGGTTTCTGATTGGCACCAACTCGCTCACCGGACAGCGGATGACATTCGTGCTGCTGGGATACAACTCTTTCTCAACCAGACTGCCCAGTACGTTGATACGAATGTGCATCAGGTCACACTAACATCAACGAAGGGACAGCATCAGAGCATCGCCTATGATCGACTTTTGCTAGCAACTGGTGCCACATCCATCCGTCCCTCGATACGTGGTCTTGATCTTCCAGGGGTCCACACCTTGCATTGGATGGAAGACAGTTTTGCCGTTCAAAAGTACTTGGGTACTAACACTCCGCGCACAGCAGTAATTATTGGTGGTGGCTATATTGGGGTGGAAATGGCAGATGCTCTCACGCTGCGCGGGATTGCTGTCACTTTGATCGAGCATGGTCCTTCGGTCCTCAAAACAGTCGAGAGCAGTCTCGGCGATCTCCTTCGTGCCGAATTGCAACAACACGGCGTGAAAGTCGTCAATGGCGTCGCTATCGAAGAACTCATTCAGGAGGGAACACAGATACATGTGAAAGGGTCGCATGGGTTTTCTACGTTAGCCGAAATGGTACTCGTTGCCGTTGGCGTTCGACCTGTCGCTGATCTCGCGACCTCAGCAGGAGTCGAAACTGGCATCCAGGGAGCCATTCGAGTTACCCGTTCTATGAAGACGAACATTCCAGACATCTATGCGGCTGGCGATTGTGTGGAGACCTGGCATCGCCTTCTTCGCCACTCTACCTACTTGCCACTGGGAACAACAGCGCATAAACAAGGTCGCGTTGCAGGTGAGAATATGCTGGGAGGGCATCGCGAATTCGCCGGGACAGTGGGAACACAGGTGGTGAAAGTATTTGAGAAGGTTGCAGCTCGTACAGGACTCAAAGATGCAGAAGCGGTATCCGTCGGCTACGACCCACTTACCATTGATTCAACATTCTGGGATCACAAGGTCTACTATCCGGGAGCACACGAAATACGCATCCGTGTGACTGGCGACCGGAAAACAGGTCGCCTCCTGGGAGCGCAAATGGTCGGACATGTACAGGGAGAGATTGCTAAACGCATCGACATTTTTGCGACAGCCCTGTTTCATGAGATGAGCATCGACGCGTTATCCGACCTCGATCTGAGTTATACTCCTCCACTTAGTAGTCCCTGGGACCCTATACAGATGAGCGCACAAGCCTGGCAACTCCATGCACGACGGCTCTCTTCACAGCCATCTGTGCTTGAGCGGCCTGCATCCATTACATGAGACAAGAAGGCTCATCCAGAAAAGCCCTGGAAAAGACAGGCGAACGTCTTGCATCCCTGTCTTTTTTGTGAGAGTCTAGCACAAAGAGTAACATGGCGAAAGGGAGTGATGCGTCCTTTTGAAAAAACGCGCGTCTCTTCTTATAGAAAGAACAGAAATACGCTGACGGAGTGACGAAATGCAGCAGGTACGAAAAGCTTCCCGAAGAGATGCGGAGGCAATGGCATTGATTTACAATCAAGGGATCGAAGATCGTATCGCAACATTCGAGACGCGACCACGCACACCAGCAGATATTGAGGAATGGTTCGATGGTGTGCATCCCATTATGGTGCTTGAGCAAGACAACGAGGTGATTGCCTTTGCCTCGACCAGTGTCTATCGCAATCGCGCCTGTTATGCAGGTATTGTAGAATTCTCGGTGTACGTTCGACGCGATCATAGAGGCCGTGGGGCGGGTCAGATCACACTTGAAGCCCTCTTGCAGAACGTAGAAGAGGCAGGCTTCTGGAAACTGGTCTCGCGAGTATTTGTGGAGAACACCGCAAGTCGCGGATTGCTTCGCTCGCTTGGCTTTCGCGAGGTTGGTGTCTATGAAAAGCACGCTCAACTTGATGGCGTGTGGCGCGATGTCGTGATTGTGGAACGGCTTTTTCAAAGCAACACAGATGATACAGGATACGCAGTAGTTGAGGGACAACGACACCTATAAATGCTCCATATGTATTCTGATTTTAGTGTGCGTCCTTTATGAGCATCGCACGTCTCTCTTATGAAAGCACAAAAACATCTTGCCAAAAAGAAAAGGAATTTTACTATGAATTCATCAATACTTCCTATTGCCATCATCGGTGCAGGTCCCGTAGGACTAGCTGCCGCTGCTCATGTCCTCAGTCAAGGCGAGACACCACTCGTCATAGAAGCTGGACCATCCGTTGGCACAAGCGTTCGGGCATGGGGGCATGTGCGTTTGTTTTCCCCATGGCGGTACCTCATTGACCGTGAAGCGGCATCTCTCCTCGAAACAGTGGGATGGAATGCTCCCGATCCCGACACGTATCCAACAGGGCACGAGTTGGTTGAAGACTACCTGCTCCCACTTGCCACGGTGCCACAGATGCAAGCACATCTTCTGTTACGATCACGAGTTCTCAGCATCACACGTCAGAACATGGATAAAATGAAAACACCGGGCCGTGAGCAGGCACCATTTGTCTTACGGATACACTTAGATAACGGAGAGGAGCGTGATCTTCTGGCTCGTGCGGTCATTGATGCCTCGGGAACCTATAACCAGCCCAATCCACTTGGTGCAAACGGGACGTATGCTCTCGGGGAACGCGCCCTCAGCGATGCAATCTTCTATGGCATTCCTGATGTACATGAGCAACACCGAACACGCTACGTGGGAAAGAGAATTCTCGTCGTCGGGAGTGGACATTCCGCTTTCAACGTGCTTCTCGATCTGGCCTTTCTTGCTGAGCAGGAACCTTCGGCGCAGATTTTCTGGGCCATCCGCAGACAGGACATTGGGCAAATGTTTGGTGGGGGCGAAAGCGATGGTTTACCTGCTCGTGGGAAACTTGGGAGCCGTATCCAGGGCATGGTGGAACTTGGACGCATTCATCTTGTGACAGGTGTCTCTATCAAGGCACTTTCTCGAACGTATGAGGGAATCAGGATTGTGGGTGAAGAGGACCACATTGGCCCTGTCGATGAAGTGATCGCAACGACAGGTTTTCGCCCGGACCTCTCGCTTTTGCAAGAACTGCGAGTGTCACTTGATCCCAGTGTCGAAAGCCCTGTCGCACTGGCTCCCTTGATTGATCCGAATGTACATAGCTGTGGAACGGTCCCACCCCATGGTGTCAATGAACTCTCTCACCCCGAGGAAAACTTTTACATTGTGGGCATGAAGAGTTATGGACGCGCACCAACGTTTCTCACACTCACAGGTTACGAACAAGTGCGCTCGATTGTCGCTGCACTTGTCGGCGACTGGGACGCGGCACGGCATGTTGAGTTGGAACTTCCAGAGACAGGCGTCTGTTCAACGGATGCAGGCGGCTCCTGCGGTGTGTCTGGTGCAAGAGTGGATGCAACCGGAGCAAGTTGCTGTACGCCTCCGCCACGACAGCTTGTTACGCTTAGCGTTGTACGAACGTCAACAGAGTCCTGTTGTGGCTAGTCGTCATCTGTGTGATGAAGAAAAAGCGAGCACGAAAAAACGAGAGCGAGCGACACTGTATTACGGATGGGTGCTCATGGTGGTGTTGGGAATCACCACCATCATTTCTTATGGGACGACTCAGTACCTCTTCGGGGTTCTGGTCGTGCCCATTGACGCCACCTTTCACTGGGGACGAGCGAGTATTTCTGGTGCCTATGCTCTGGGCCTTATTCTCGCAGGGCTGCTCGGTGTGCCCATTGGCTCGCTCGTTGATAAACGAGGGGCACGTCTTCTCATGAGTTGTGGCTCAGCCCTAGGCGGTCTCGCACTCATTGGACTCGCACAGATGAACAGCATCTTCCAGTTCTACCTGCTCTGGTCCGGTGCGCTGGGGCTTGCGATGGCTCTCACATTGTATCCAGTGACGTTCACAGTGGTCACGAACTGGTTTGTACGTAAGCGTGGAAAAGCCCTCGCCATCCTCACACTTGTGGGAGGACTGTCCTCACCTCTGTATATTCCCCTTGCTGGCACGCTTGTTGCTCATGTTGGGTGGCGTACAACACTCATCATCCTTGGCTTTACACAACTCGTGATTGCGCTGCCTCTGCATGCCTTCCTGCTGCGACGACATCCAGAGGACATGGGATTGTCCCTTGATGGAGAGGCTGCGCTTTTAGTGCCTGTCAATGCGCCTCTGCCTGACGCAACACTCTCAGAAGCGTTGCATAGTTCGGTCTTCTGGCTGCTGACGGCTTCTCTCTCACTGGTGTTTCTGGGGAGTACCGTCGTGTTCGTCCACCAGGTCGCTTTTATGATTGGGCGTGGTTATAATGCAGTTCTTGCCGCAACGCTCTCTGGCATGCTTGGTCTGGTGAGTCTTCCAGGTCGCTATGTATTGAACGTCCTCAGTTCACGTATTAGTCCGCAGAAGTTGCTTATGTTGAGCGTTGTCGCGCAAGCTATTGGCCTTGTTATCTTCGTTCTGTCACCGTCTCTCAATTGGCTTTTCCTCTACGTGGTGGTTTATGGGGTCGCCTACGGAGCTTTTTCGCCTCTCCGTGCCTCAGTGATGGCAGACCATTTCGGGCGGCGTGCCTATGGCTCGATTACGGCGTTGCAAGGGATTCCTATGGCGATTTGTGCGGGACTAGGTCCGCTTGCGGCAGGGTGGCTCTACGATGTGCTGCATCACTATGAGGCGGCGTTCTGGCTGTGTGCTGTTGCATTCCTCTTTGCAGCCGTCGGTATTGCAATAACACCTCGACCTCATCCGCGTGAGGATCGCACGCTTCCTACACCTGTGGATGTAGGAAACGCGAACTGAGAGCAAGAGGGATGCGTGTACAACTCAGCTGAAATGGTGTGGAGAGGCCATCCTCATCTCAAGACAGTGCAAGGAAAGAAACATGCGTCTTTTCCTTGCGAGGTGCGTCTCTCTAGGTGGGCACAGAATTGAGTGCTTCATCTATACACCAAGAAAGGACATTTTCAATGAACAAGGAACGTACAGAGATACGAACCGATCAACAAGAAGCAAATCTATCTCTCCTCAAGCAACAAAGCCAGGGTAAAAAAGAGGTGCCTGTCTCCTCGACGTGTTGTCCTCCAACGGAGCAAGTGGCGTGCTGTCAACCCTCAGAGAAAGAGACCTGTTGTAGCCCTGCATCCTCCACAGGATGTGGATGCAAATAAGTTGCACTTGGCATACCTCCTCTTTGTTTCCTGATTTTATGTTTTCTCGTCACTACAACGGCTCATAAAAGCAGAATCACCTGCCGCCGAATTGAAAAATTGATGCGGTTGCAGGTGATTCTGTGGTTTGCGTGCGTCCTTTTGGCGCGAGGTACGTCTATTATAAAGAGGGAGGAATAAACAAGGGAGGAAAACGTACCGATGTCCATGACAACAGAACAGGTGTGGGAAGTCTTTCACCTTCCCCTTCAGCATTTCATTCGGCGACGCGTTTCTGACGAAACGACGAGCGAGGATGTACTACAAGAGGTCTTTCTCAAGATACACCAGCATATCGACACGCTGAAAGATACGAAGAAGTTGGAAAGCTGGGTCTACCAGATTACGCGCAACGCCATCGTCGATTCCTACCGTCACAAAGAGAAGCAGACGGAAACACTCGATGTTTTAGAGATAGCTGAAATGACTGAGGACCTACCCGATGATGATATCGTAACTGAGTTGTTCCCAGCAGTACGGGCAATGGTAAAGAGCTTACCAGAACAGGATCGACAAGCGTTAATTCTAACTGAGTATCAAGGCTTGACACAGAAAGAACTGAGTGAGAGGCTTGGTCTGTCCTTTTCGGGCGCAAAATCGCGTGTACAGCGAGCACGCGAGAAGCTCAAGCAGATGTTACTCGACTGCTGCCACTTTGAGGTGGATCGTCGTGGGCATGTGATTGACTATCAACCTCGGTGTCAGTGCTGCTCAACAGGTATATGTAGTAAGCCTGAGATAAGTGATAGAGGTGAGTAAACAAATTGTGCATCCTTTTGAGCAAGTTGCTTTTACATAAACCGGGTAGAGTGAAACAAATCCCGTGATAAAAGAATTCTTCTTTACTGTGTCCTTTCCGAAAGCGGTGCTAGTGCTGCTATTGCCGAGTTGTCGCAAGCCGAGCGCGACGAACTTGAAGGAAAGTTCGTAAGTGCGTTTATTCGCGCTAAGAAACCTATGTAAAACTCTAAAAAGGTACTTGAGAGGCATAACAGGGGCAAGCCCTGTCACTACTATACTGTTCGCCACTGCGTGGCTTGCTGCGCCAGTCCGTCTATAGTAGTGACAGGTGCTCTGCCCCTGTTATGCCGTATTCATTGTTCTACCCTTAACCAACTACAGGTTGTACCTGCTTTGTGCGGCGTGTTGGCAATGGCACAAACGCGCTTTCTTGCGCATGAGGTTGTGCTGGACGCATCTTGGCATTCAGAGCACAGAACGACATCACACCGCGTGGCGATGCGTTATGGAAGCAGCACCGTTCGATACGACTCATGTCGATATCGCTTTCGTCCATGAACGGTTTGACGAAGAGCGTGAGCGTCTTTCGGCTTGTCCAGAACGAAGGGTCTGTGCCGATATGAGGCCATAGTGTCTTCATGAGCTTAAGACTACCACCGATATTTGTTACCAGTTGTGGCAGGATAGCGGCGCGACCTCTTGTAAGCATACGTAGCGTCATGTTCGGGCGTGGTCCGACAACCTCCATAAATTCCTTGAGTGTGAAGTTCGGCGCGATAGGTTTGTAGCCATCCTTCGTATGCTTGAGTAGCGAGAAGGTGTTACAGAGTGGCGACCCCTCGCCAACGGGGAAGAAGAGGTTTTGCGAGACACCAGCTTGCTCCTCGATGAGTTTGAGTATTTCTGGCATGCGCAATTTGCGTAGGGGCTTCTGTTCTCCCTCTTCACCATCGGAATTATCCACCTGGAAACGACCAAAGGGTGTTGCCGCCTGAAACGCGATGGCGCACACGGTATCGGGATGTTGCCAAGCGAAGTGGATAACCTGTTGAATCTGGTCTGTATTTAAACCGTCATATAAAGAGACCGCTAGTGTCGATGGCAAATGAGCACGTTCGAGGGCGGCAATAGCTTTTACTCGTACGTCCCACAGGTCTTCGTTACGTAACTTGATGATGTCCTCTGGCCGTGTGCTATCGAACTGTAGATAGACAGAGGTAAAGCCCCAATCTACAAGCTTTTGTGCGAACTCCGGTTCACGCGCAAGGCGAATACCGTTGCTTACCATCTCCAATTGCCCAAAGCCTTTGCGCTTGACCATGGCCGCGATTTGATCGAGGTCTTTACGTACAGATGGTTCGCCACCAGAGATTTGCAATGAGATACCTTTGCCTTCAACCGCTATAAGCTGGTCGAGTCGCATCTCAATCTCTTCAAGCGAGTAGTCACGCTCGGAGGGACTAGAATAGGCATAGCACATGGGACAGGTCAGATTGCAGCGTTCCGTCACTTCTATGATCGCTAGTCCAGCAGGCTTACGTAACGGGAAGGGAGAAAGTCCTTGCGAAATATCGGTGTCGCCACCATCCCCATACCGTGCAATCATAAGCTTTTCTACCTGGAACGATTGCCGATAAAAGTCCGCGTGATAGCCTAGATCGGTATCGACTATGCCGTGTGTGGGGCAGGTGCGCGTGAAAAATACCTGTTCCTGCTCTCGAACTTCATATGCGGCAGGAACAATTTCTCCACATATGGAACATATACTCCGCGTCTGTTTCATAATTTCAGTCACGTTGCTACCTTCTCCCTGTGTAGTAGGACGCCAAATCGCTTAAGACAAGTATTATAGAGAGTATACACTATTGCTCTTTGCAAGATTTGAGCTAGGAACTGATGATGAAATTTAACCACATAATTCCAATGTAGGAGCCATAATTATGCTGTTTTACAAATTAACAGTGATACGCCGATGTAGGGGCCATAATTCATTACGCCCTGGTTCGGCCTGTGATGTGGCACCAGGGCGCAATGAATTATGGCCCCTACATCCCGATTAATTTGTAAAATCCCATCATCGGTCCCTACATCAGATGCTTTTTCCGACCAGTTGTGCTGCTTGCTTACGCAGCGATTGCAGACCTTCGCTAAAGTGAACGGGGTATGGCTCCTCGATGGTGAGGGCACGATATTTTGTTGGCAACTCGCGCAAGTTCTGCTGCGCAAGTTCGCGTATCTCTGAAAGTGGTGGCATACTACCAGGAATCATTTCTCCATTGCGCATGACTGGCCGCAGAAGACGATGATAGCTGTCCGGGCGTGGCTCCTGCGCAAGCTGAATAATATCCTCGTGCCATTCTGGGTGACGGTAAATCTCTTTTTTGCCGGGCCATGTGCTCTTTGGGCCAGCGATCTTCACTTTAGGGTATTCTGTACCTGACTCATCGACATACCAGACTTCTTTGTAGACCGTACCGAGCGATCCCCCTTCGACGCCATGTTCAAGTGAACCCGCTCCACTACCAAGTGATGTTCCCACGCCAAAAGAATCGACAGCCGCACCAGCCTCTATGAGTTCAGCGATCTTCCATTCGTCGAGATCACCGCTGACAAGGATACGAACACTTGAGAGTCCTGCTTTGTCGAGCTGCTCACGTATATAAATACTGTCCGCGACAAAATCGCCACTATCAATTCGTACTGCCGCAAGCGTGTGCCCCATCGTTTCCTGGGAGCGAAGTGCCACCTCTATCGCCGTATGTGTTGCTTGACGTGTATCATAAGTGTCGAGCAGCAGGGTATAGCGGTTATACGCCTCTGCTGTGGCTTCGAATGCCTCCTCCTCAGAGGCGAAGACCTCGACAAGCGCATGTGGAATTGTACCAGTAGCGGGCAAGCGGAACTCATAGGCAGCGTTGAGCAAAGAGGTACTGGCACAGCCACCAATATAGGATGAACGTGCGACCGTCAACGGTTCCTGTGCGCGACGAAAGGCAAATTCAGCTACGCGTCGTGGATGGCCTTGTTCGGCTGCATAAACAATGCGTGAAGCTTTTGTGGCGATCAGTGTGGAGAGGCCGATAGCTTGCAATAGCCCTGCCTCAAGTAATATCGCTTCTCGGAATGGAGCAGTGACGCGCATGATTGGCTCATTGGGAAAGGCAATGGAACCTTCTGGTAAGGCTACAATCTCGCCCGTAAAACGTAAATTGGCGAGTTCATCAAGGAACCCTGTATCGTAATCACGGATACGTGCAAGAAACTCCAACTCTTGCGCCGAATAACGAAATGCCTGTACGTATTCCAGCGCATCTTCAATGCCAGCAACGAGTAAATAGGCCCCACCGAAGGCTGCTTTCCGTGTATACAGGTCGAACGTGGTCAATCCATTGATACCGCTTCTCCACGCGATGTATGCTGAATCTGGGTGATACATATCTGTCATCAAGCCTGCATGAAAATGTGGTGCACGACGATTCATCGGCTACTTTGCCTTTCCGCTAAACAATACTACTAGTTAGTGTACATAATACAATATCGGTAACGTTAGAGTATATTGTATCATATAGAGGTACGTAGCTTGTTTGTAAAGGGTGAGAGACTACCCCTTTTAAGATGCGAAATCGTCCCTACCATAAGAACCTGTACGGGTGTGATGAAATCACACCCTTTTGGCGATTGACTATGTTGGAGGAACATATGAAACGTGATCTTAATCCTATGAACATTCTCAGTTGCGACGAGGGTGTGATGAAATCAGACCCGTACAGACGCTGTTCAACATTCGTGAACAATGATTAAAATATTTGAAATAGAGGAATTTTTATGGATATTGTTGTTGTCGGTAGTGGTTTTGGTGGATTGACTGCGGCTATTCGTTTGCAAGCGCAGGGCCACAATGTCACGATACTTGAGAAGCGCGACAAGCCGGGTGGTCGTGCGTATGTCTACGAGCAAGACGGTTTTACCTTCGATGGTGGACCCACGATTATTACGGCACCGTGGCTCATTCACGATCTTTTCGCGCTGTGTGGGAAGAAGACAGAAGAGTATGTAACACTTGTGCCTATTAGTCCTTTCTATAACATTCGTTTTCAGGATGGGTCGGTTTTTCATTATAATGGCGACCGTGAGAACAATATTCGCCAGATACGCGAGTTCAACCCTGATGATGTGGAAGGCTATTTGCGCTTCGCGAAGGCTGGCGAGGAGATTTACAAGACAGGCTTTGAACTCATCGATCAGCCATTCTTGAATTTCTCTGACATGATGAAGGTCGCGCCAGACTTGGTACGTTTACAGTCCCAGAAGTCAGTTGCGGCTTTTGTAAATCAGTATATCAAAGATGAGAAACTACGTCAGGTCTTTAGCTTCCACCCCTTGCTGATTGGGGGCAATCCGTTTCAGAGTACCTCCATCTATGCGCTGATTCACACGCTTGAGCAGAAGTTTGGTGTGTGGTACGCGATGGGGGGCACAGGTGCGCTTGTACGTGCGCTTGCTCAACTGTTCGAGGATATCGGTGGTAAACTTACTCTCAATACTGAGGTTTCTGAGATTGTCGTCGATGAGAAGACAAAGCGTGCAAAGGGTGTACAAGTAGGGACAAGTGAATTTGTGGCGGCAGATGCGGTAGTAAGCAATGCCGATGTTGCCTATACGTACCTGAATATGGTGCCAGCACGTTTCAGGCGCAAGAATACCGATAGGAGAATCAAGGGCATGGAGTATGCCATGTCACTCTTTGTGATTTACTTTGGTACAGACCGCAAATATGAGCATATCGCGCATCACGAAATTCTGATGGGACCACGCTATAAGGGCTTGCTCGAAGACATCTTTAAGCACAAGAAACTTTCAAAAGATTTTTCGCTGTACCTGCATCGTCCAACCGCAACAGACCCGGCACTTGCACCAGAGGGGTGCGATAGCTTTTATGTCCTTTCGCCTGTGCCGCACCTTGGTGGTGATACTGATTGGACAACCATGGCTAAGCCTTATCGTGACTCAATTATCAGCAATCTCGAAGAACGCTACTTGCCAGACCTGTCACAGCACATCGTTTCAGAACACTACATTGATCCGCTACACTTCCAGGATACGCTGAATAGTTATCTAGGTAGTGCTTTCTCCGTTGAACCACTTCTGACGCAATCGGCATGGTTCCGTCCACACAATCAAAGCGAGGATATTTCCAACCTGTACCTGGTTGGAGCAGGAACACATCCCGGGGCGGGCTTGCCAGGAGTCATGAGTTCAGGTAAAATAGTAGCAGATATGATTGGTATAAGTCTTTCGACAAAGGAGCAGTCAAAACTCGCCTCTGTTGGCACAAGTAACTAGGCAATTCTAGTATTTTCTTCTGTAGTTGAGGAATATCCCATGTTGATGTTCCTCAACTGTGATAATTTTTATGCTTGCTTGCGTATATATATGTAGAGGGCATAGGTTTTCAAAGGAGATAATACTATGTTTGGATTGCATCGTTGGACGGCTATCGGGCTTGCCACATCGACCGGCTTATTAGGGCTTACCGTTACCAGTGGTTTAGGCATTCTTGTCCATCGCTTTGTAGACGAGTTCTCGCGTCCCCATGCGCTTATTGACGAGTCGGTATTCAGTTTGGATATGCCCCATGACGCTCTGGAGCCACCCCTCTCCTGTCAACACGCTCTCCTCTTCCAAGTTAGTGATGGTACTGTATTACGGGGCGACTTCTGGGCGCAGTCTCAACCCGCGCCAACGGTTGTTCTCTGTCACGGCTATCGTATTAACCGTAACGTGTTGCGGTCAAGTGCCGCCCACGAATATAGCTTAGGTTTCAACGTGCTCATCTTCGATTTTCGCGGACATGGCGATAGCGATAGTGTGTTGACCAGTGGCGGCAATGCCGAGGTGCGAGACCTTGAGGCCGCGATAGAAGTCGCAGCTAGACAGCCAGAAACCCTGCCGGGCAAGATCATTATTCACGGATTTTCTATGGGTGCTGCCGTTGCGCTCCTTACGCCGCCAAGTTCTCATGTCGCGGCAATTATCGCAGATAGCCCCTATGCACGTTCGGATGATGTCATGCGGCGCATTGTGCACTACCAAATGACACGTGAGATTCGACGTTGGCCGTGGCTGTTGCGCTACCTCCATTCCTTGTTTCCGGCATTTGTATGGCTCATCACCACATTAGGATTTATTGTATTCCGTGTACGCTATGGCTATGATGTCGTCGCTCGCCCTGACACGAGTTTCAAGCGCTGGAAGAGACGCGCAAAAACTGTTCTCCAGCAACATGAAATCCCCATTTTGCTCGTGCATGCAGGCGGTGATGACCTCATTCCAATTGCTCATGCGCGACAAATAGCGGCAGAGGCGAGAGCGTGTGATGTGCCACTTGAAACATTTTTTGTCGATGGTGGAACTCATTGTGGTGCGTATGGAGTGAATCCCCGTGTCTACAATCAGCGCGTTCGCACGTTTCTTCTGAATAATCTTGGAGAAGACTTTCCAGCATCTTTTGGAGATATAGCCTGAAATTCTTGCAAAACACTTGCATCTTCTTCCACTTTTGGGCATACTTGCAAGAGAATGTAGATATATGTAGCTTGTGTGACGTGTAGTATAGTCTTTTGCAGCATGTTAGGGAAGTGATTTAGGAGAGTAGAATGCTGTTGCCAGATGATACCACGAAGACAACAGATGCTGTTGGGCAGAGTTCACGTACATTTGACCATCGTAGTGCTATGAGTGAGCGTAGACAAAACATACTACATCAGAAGCAGGTCGAGAAGGAAACAGATGCTCTACCTATCGTTAAGACTGAGACTTTAGAGCAGGCTATACCTCATGCGAAAAGTACCTGGCGCCCAATAGTACAACTGCGCGATGAAAATAAACATCTGCGTCTTCAACTTGACCAGACCCAACGCGAAATGCAACGCTTGCTTGTCGCCTATACGTCGTTGCAGTCAGAATTTGATCGCGAAGTCGCTGCCATTCATAGCGGACAGTTGCAAGAGTTAGAACAATATCAGCGTCACCTGCAAGACGTGACGGATGACCGAAATCGTCTGCAAGAATCGTACAAGCAGATGGAGCATCGCTATCAAGAACTCTACGCCAATTTTCAGGCGACGGTGGATGAAGAGGCCGACAGAAAGTTGTCTGACATGGCTCAAACACTGGTTCTCTCACCCGATAAAGTAACTACTGTTTTACCAAACGACGCGATGAAGACGATTGAGTTTCATGTGAACCAGGCGAAAACGAAACAGCTTGTTGAAGCGCGATACTTAACGGACGAGGTGCAGCGTATCACCGTGCACCTGGAACAAGAGCAGATGCAGGTGGAAGAGGAGCGACAGACGCTATTACGTATGCAAAACTCGGTACGGGAGCAGGCCGAACTACGCCATAAAACTATTAAATCGCACCTTCGCGCTCGTTGGACAGCCGCACTCGCCTTCGTGACTTTAGGTACACTTGTCGCGCTTGTCGCTATGCAATACCTATTCCTCTTTCTCTTTCATGTACATTTTGTACTCGCAATAACCATTTCACTTATTGCTCCCATCTTGCTCTGCATCGTCGCAGCCGTTGTGCTTTCTGGTCCGCTTTCTACTATACGTCACCACTATACAAGTGCGCCCCATAAGAAAAAAGTCAAAAAGTAATCATACGATGCAGTCACAATGGGCGTGACGTTGGGACATCTGGTGTCCCAACGTCACGCCCATTGTGACTGCATTGTCCTCGTTCCTATGAGAATTTTCTCATGCAACTTCAATCTTCTTCACATTCTCTTCTTGTACTATAGAACTATACCGAACAGTATTGTAGGTAAATTAATGAGCGTGTTTCAACAGAAATCGCGAGGAACCCATATGATACAGCAAGACGAACAAACAACATACGAATCAACAACCATTCCATACTACGAAAGACCTTACTCATACACAGGTGTTATTGATGCACCTTCATATGTGACTGTACCTTTAGCGCAAAGTATTGGTCAACCACCTGAAATACCTGATAAGCCAACGAATACTACATCCCCGCATGGACGGCGCAGGCGCACAGGAGCAATTTTGCTGCTCACGCTTTTCCTGATAATTGTCTTGAGCGTCGGCTTGTTTGCTGGCTGGACCTTTGCAAAGGCAAGGAGTACAAGTACAGCAACAACGACAACAGTCACCACCGCGTCTACGAGTAGTACAACAATAGAAACGCAGCAAGAGGCCGCGATTGCAAAGGTCGAGCCTGGAGTTGTCGAACTCAAGGTGACGACAGCGCAAGGAGAGCAGATTGGGTCAGGTGTCATTATCGACGCAAAGGGCGATATTGTGACGAATAATCATGTGATTAGTGGCGAACAAAGTATTGTCGCCGTACTTAGCAATGGAAATACCGAACAGGCCCAACTCATTGGAACGAGTGCCTCGAACGATCTTGCCGTTGTACGTATCACGCCCTTTGCAAACATGACGGTGATCCAGATAGGCAACTCTTCGAGCCTCAAGGTAGGACAAGAGGTCCTAGCTATTGGCAATCCACTTGGCATCACTGAAACCGCGACAAACGGTATCGTTAGTGCCCTTAATCGAAGTGTCGCTGAGTCAACAAGTGTAACGCTAACGAATGCTATTCAAACGGACGCGGCTTTGAACCCCGGTAATAGCGGTGGTGCTCTGATCAATCTTCAAGGGCAACTTGTTGGCCTTCCCACACTTGGCGCGGTCAATACAGAAACCAATACCGCCGCTAATGGAGTGAGCTTTGCAATTCCATCGAGTACCATACAAACTGTTGTTCAGTCCATTCTTCAGTAAGGTAGTTGAAAAGTGCTTGCTGATTACATTCCCTTGTTGTGGAGTTTGCGAGGGAATGTGATCAGTAAGAGGACACTTCAAGATGAGCATTGCTTTTGTTTCTACTATGTTGCATGTTTGTGATGAAAATCATACTAAAAGAATTGAGATGTGCCATATGTTATACGATATCCTGAAAAGAGTTGTAAGCTTTTTCTTCAATACTTTGAATGTCCTTCTGGGCGGGAAGCTACCACCATTTGGGAGTGCCGTTGCCATTGTGGAGGAGCAGGGACGTTATCTCGTTGTTGAACTTCCACACGAACGCGTCGTTTTCCCTGGTGGTTTCATGACCTGGCGAGAAGATGCCAGAAGTACGGCGCAACGGGAGGTACAGGAGGAAACTGGCCTTTGTGTTCGTGTAGGTGATATCGTTGGCACCTATTCCTGTGCGAGTGACCGCCTCACAAACATGAGTACGATAAGTTGTGTCTATGCGGCAAAGGTCGTTGGTGGTACTCTGCGTTCCAGTTGTGAAGGACGCCCTTGCTGGATGCATGAGAAAGAACTTCGAATGCGGTTGAGCGAACATTCGAGAGGTATCCTCGATGACTACCTTTGTCACTGCGTACAACAGAACGAAAACAAAGAAATGCTGGCATTGGCAGAGGAACTTTTGCCGCTTCCTGAAAACCACAAGGTGCATATACTTGTTGCATAGAGTAAAATTACTCTATACATAGTAAGCTTACGTGTCATCCATGAGTTTGTCAATGCTCAAGCAGCCCAACACAACGGGTGGTGGTACACATGATATCATGGAGATGTGGAATAGCAGGATGAAGGATTTCGTAGGGACGCGATACATCTGGTCCCTACGAAATCTGTCGAATCAATATCGGTGGACTAGTAGGAAATTTGTATGAAGCGAATATGCGTTTATGCAGGGTCAAATGTTGGTGTGCGACAGGAATATCAAGATGTTGCACGAGCGTTAGGTGAGGAGCTTGTCAAGCGGAATGTAGGCTTGATTTATGGCGGTGGCCATGTTGGACTGATGGGCGTGTTAGCTGACGCGGTACTGGCGGGCGGCGGCGAGGTAATTGGCGTCATGCCTGCCGCGCTGTTTCCGAATGAGGTTGCATTCAGGAATGTGACGCAATTTTATGAAGTTGGAAGTATGCATGAACGCAAAGCGATGATGGCGGAACTGGCTGATGGCTTTATCGCGCTTCCGGGTGGCTTTGGTACCTATGACGAACTTTTTGAGATGATCACGTGGTCGCAAATTGGCCTGCACTCTAAGCCCATCGGCTTGCTCAACGTTGCTGGCTTTTTTGAACCATTACTTACAATGGTGAGGCATTCGTCGAATGAAGGGTTTATTTCACCGACTCATGCCAACCTCATTATGCACGAAGAAACTCCGCAGGCACTCTTAGAGAGTTTCGCTTCTTATGTGCCAAAACCTCCACAAGGGAAGTGGAAGAACTTGCCTCAGGCATAAAAGCTTCATTCAATGTCTTGATCCTGCTTTGAACTCTGCAATTATAGCCAGCGGCGCACACGTTGTTTGTAGTCAAGATATTGTGAGCCAAACTTGCCTTCAAGGTAACGCTCTTCGCGTGCGATGACACCAAAGTTTATCAACCCAAGAATAACTGGTAGGATAAACATCATCCACAAGGAATTCACGAGAAACATGATCCCGAGGTAAATCAGAGTCATACCAAGATACAGAGGGTTGCGTGTATAACGAAATGGACCCTTGGTGACGATGGTAGTCGCAGGATGCGTAGGGTTGATGTTGGTCTGAGCCTCGTTCATTTGTCGAAAACCTGTCACAAGAACTGTTAGGCCCATACTGATACCTGTGCTACCAAGCGTTAACCCGATACCGCGAACGGTTTGTGGAAGATACTTGAGGGGTATAAAACGCTGAAGAAGGAGGCCAAGTGCCAGGCCTCCTAAATATAGGAGAGGTGGAGGGGCAATGACTCCAGGGTTGTCTTGTGTGTTTGTGGCCATGGTTTTTTGCTCCAATTTCTATGGTTTCTGGTTTTAAAATGTGTCAATAAGACTTTACTCTTCAATATGACATCTGTCAACCGTTCCTGAACGCGTTTTCGAACAAGGCCCTCCTCTCCAAATTAGAAACTTCTTTGTACTCTTTTTCCGTATTACAAATGAACCACACTACGTACTAGCAATAGGTGTTTATCTATTACAGCAATGTTGCTCGTGTAATGTCCCTTGTATAGAAAAACTCACGGATAAGCAAATGTTGATTCACTAGCCATTGAAAGGAAATGGAAATGGCAACCGCTCAAAGTAGGACTCACGATGATGTGAACCCTTCAGGAAATACCCATCGTCCAGCGGCGGTATATGGTATCGCGGCAATTGCAGCATTAGGGGGACTGCTCTTCGGTTACGACACAGGGGTCATATCGGGTGCCGAACTCTTTTTGAAAAAGGACTTCGCGCTTACCTCGTTTACCGAAGAGTTAGCTGTTAGCTCAATACTTATTGGAACAATTCTTGGAGCCGCAGTTGGTGGAAAGTTAAGTGATGCAATTGGACGTAAAAAGACGCTTATTATAATGGCGATTATTTTTGCTGCTGGTGCTCTTCTTACCTCATTCATGCCAAATCTGACGCTGTTTATTGTGTGCCGTATTATCGTTGGCTTCGCGGTTGGCGTGGCATCATTTGTATCACCGATGTATATCGCGGAGATGGCACCACCGAAGTTGCGTGGTGGGCTTGTGACCTTCAATCAACTCGCTGTGACGATTGGTATCGCGGTTTCCTACTGGATCGACCTCGCGTTTGCTGGTGCCAATCTGGGTTGGCGTCCAATGTTTGCTGTCGCAGCGGTTCCGGGTATTGCCTTGCTTATAGGTATGTTTTTCCTGTCTGAGACTCCACGCTGGCTGGCGGGAAGAGATCGCTGGGATGAGGCGGAGAAGGCATTGAGCTATCTTTCGCCAAAGGATAAAGAGAATGAGCTGAAGTCAATTCGCTCAGCTGTCAATGATGGTAGTGCGCCTACGATACGTACCTTTATCCGCTCTGGCCTGTCGATAGCACTGGTGGTAGGTGTTGGATTGGCGTTGTTGCAGCAGTTTGTGGGAATTAACACCGTCATTTACTATGCACCAACCATCTTCGGTTATGCAGGCTTCAAGTCGGCTTCTGGTGCTATTCTAGCGACGAGTGTTGTGGGTGTTGTAAACGTGCTTGGGACAATCGCGGCAATTCTGTTGCTGGACCGCGTGGGACGCCGACCATTGTTGCTGATAGGTAGCGTTGGTATGGCGGTTGCGCTAACCGCGATGGGTATCATCTTCATGATTGGCCCCGCTAAAATCGGTGTGCTGATTCTGATTGCTTTATTAGTGTATATTGTCTCCTTTGCAATTGGTATGGGTCCAGTCTTCTGGCTGTTGAGTTCTGAGTTGTTTCCAACGCGCTTACGTGGCACAGGTGGCAGCATTTCGACGGTGGCGAACTGGGGTGGTAATCTACTCATCAGTATCACGTTCCTTTCATTGATTGACTTGATTGGTAAGCCATTTACGTTCTGGTTGTATGCGCTCCTCGCCGTTGGTGCGTTCATCTTCTGCTGGTTCCTTGTGCCTGAGACGAATGGCAGGAACCTTGAGAATATCGAGGGCTACTGGAAAAATGGCCGTAAGTGGGAGAATGCGGGAGAGGAAAAGTAAATTATGCAAGAGTCAGGTGACAAAGGGCGTTGGGTGATCGTAGCGGCGTGGTTCGGGACGATTGCCTTTCTAGGTGTGTTGAAGCGTGTGTTGGAGAAGCAGAGGGTGGAATAGAAGAGGCATGACAGTGGGTGACAGGGGCAAGTTGGGCATGACAGGGGCAAGCCCAGTCACTACTATACACGAAATCGCGCGGCAAGCCACGCAGTGGCGCGCAGTATAGTAGTGACTGGGCTTGCCCCTGTCATGTGTCTTTCCGCTGTTTCTGCTTTAGACCATCTCTTTTTACAGAGGTGTGAAATGTTGCGATTGATGATAAGTGCTTTCATAGATAGATTACCATTTCTATTATTACCATCATTACCAATATCACTATTATTACTCTTGTAAGTATGTTGAGGAAGACTGAGAAGTTGAGTTGGGCGTGAGAGTATTGGAGGATGATTACCATTATTACTATCATTACCGATATGTGTTGGCAGTAATGATTGTCTTGAAGTAAAAACCGATACTTCTTGTAGCGTTTACAAGAGGAAGTGTACCTGAAAAGAGGGGAGAAAGCAAGAGTTTGTGAAAGTTGCACATTCATAAACCCTTGTTTTTCTTCGAATTTCCCTGGTATACTTCATTACACGAGAGTTAGTGTACGAATGACACCTTAATTTTTTTGTCTGCTTAGTAAGTGTACAATGTACACTTATTCAAGGGAGAATGTGGCATGGCAAATGCTCAATTTGATGTTGTGATTATCGGGGGCGGGATCGCGGGCCTCTCGGTGGCTTTACGGCTACCGGAGCATGTGCGTGTCGCGCTCTTTACAAAGGGACTGCTTGGCGAAAGTAATACACGCTATGCGCAAGGTGGTTTAGCTGTCGCGCTAGGTGCTGACGATAGACCCGAACTCCATTTGCAAGATACCTTAGCTGCTGGTGCTGGACTATGTGATGTGGACGCAGTACGTGTGCTGGTCGAGCAGGCACCGGAAGCTGTACGCTGGCTGATTGATCTAGGGGTGCAGTTTGATCGAGTACACGATGAAAATAGTGAGCATGCCACGCCCGATGGCTTTTTGCTTGGACGCGAAGGTGCCCATTCTCGCTGGCGTGTGCTACATGCAGGTGGCGATGCGACCGGTGCTGAAATCGAGCACGTTCTTATAGCCGAACTTAGCAAACGTACATTTATAACCGTGTATGAAGAGACGTTTGTACGCAAACTCGTGGTAGAAGAGGGTGTATGTACAGCGGTAGAGGCTGTCGATAAGCATGGGCAGGACTTTACGGTCGCGGGAAATGCGATTATCCTGGCGAACGGTGGCGCGGGTGGATTGTGGTTACATACCTCGAACCCTGCGGGGGCGACTGCTGATGGGCTGGCACTGGCATGGGATGCTGGTGCGGCTCTGACAGACCTTGAATTTATGCAGTTTCATCCAACTGTGCTTGTCGCCGATAACGCATCGCATCTCATTTCCGAGGCGGTACGAGGGGAGGGTGCCTACTTACGCAATCATGCAGGTGAGCGTTTTATGCCGCGCTATAGCGAGCAAAACGAACTGGCACCGCGTGATGTAGTGGCGCGAGCCATTTTGAGCGAGATGCTGGCCGAGCAGACGAATTGTCAATACCTCGACCTGCGGCACTTGCCCGCGGAGAAGATGCATGCACGTTTCCCAACGATTTCGGCACTATGCCGAACGCATGGGTTAGATTTAGCGACTGACCTGATACCGATTGCGCCTGCTGCACACTATTGTATGGGTGGTGTACAAGTCGATACCCTCGGACGAACAAACGTGCCAGGATTGTATGCCGTTGGTGAAGTAGCGTGTACGGGCGTACATGGCGCGAATAGGCTCGCAAGCAATTCGCTGTTAGAGGGACTTGTCTACGGTGTGCGTATAGCTGATTTTCTTGCTAAGAGAGAAACGAATTCAATTGAGTCAGCTAGAGGTACAAGCAAAAAGACGCTCATTTCATCCTCTAATGGGCAGGAAGGGATACGATCGTCTGGAATTGCTGTTGAACGGACAGCACAGGCAATACGTGCGGAACTTCGGCAAGTCATGTGGCAATATGTATCGCTCTGTCGTGATGAGTCTGGATTGTTAGAGGCACGGCAGAAGGTGAAAGAACTGTTCGCTAGTATGATGCTCATGAAACAGGGACAGGGGCAGGAGCAGCAGGAACTAGAGATGCTGAACATGTTGCGTGTGGCTGAACTGGTTATTACAGCCGCGCTAGCCCGTTATGAGAGCCGGGGAAGCCATTGGCGTTTGGACTATCAAGCGACGGATGAGGCGTTGGCTACACAGCATTTTGTGTTGCGACGCGATGTGGTGGAGAAGGACGTGATAGAGGATAGCATGACAGGGGCAAGCCCTGTCACTACTATACTGCCTGCCGCTTCGCGACGGGAGGCGAGTGAGGAGGTTGTGCCCTATGTATAAGCCATATGAAGATGTGATTCGGCGGGCGTTGGAGGAAGATGGAGCCTATGCTGATATCACAACGTTAAGTACCGTTCCTGAGCAGCAGCAAGCAAATGCGACGTTTTTGACGCGACAAGCAGGTGTGATCGCAGGTTTAGAGGTTGCGCTAGATACATTTCGTATGCTGGATGAGCGCATTGAGATTGAGAGCGTGGTTCGGGATGGTGCGATGGTGCAACCAAATGACGTGCTCGCGCGTCTGAACGGCTCGGCGCGTTCAATACTGAGCGCGGAACGGGTTGCGCTGAATCTGCTTGGACGATTGTCTGGCATTGCCACGATCACAGCGCAGTGTGTGCGAGCGCTTGAAGGAACACAGGCACATATCCTGGATACACGTAAGACGACGCCGGGTTTGAGAAGTCTTGAGAAGATGGCAGTCGTAATGGGAGGTGGACACAATCATCGCTTTGGTTTGAGTGATGGCGTATTGATTAAGGATAATCATATTAAGGCGGCAGGTGGTATTACGAATGCGATTGTCGGGGCAAGGCGAATGGCTTCGCACCTGCTCAAGATCGAGGTCGAGTGTGAGACGCTGGCGGAGGTGGGAGAGGCGATTGAGGCAAGAGCGGATGTTGTCTTGCTCGATAATATGTCCGTTGAGAGTATGCGCGAGGCGGTAGCGCTTTTGCGTCGTGAGGCACCGCACATATTGATTGAGGCGTCAGGAAATATTGGTACAAATATGGAACGGTTGAAGGCTGTCGCCGCGACAGGTGTGGATTTCATTTCATTGGGGGCACTTACCCATTCGGCTCCTAATTTCGATATATCGTTGGAATTTGCATAAGCTGTTCATCTTTCGTAGGGACCAGATGTATCGCGTCCGAGGCTGATTTATCGGCTATGTTCTTTCTCGTTTAGCTTGACGAAATGGATTTCGCGCAATAAATTGCGCAGCGGACGCGATAATGCGGTTTAACCAAATAAGAGGGAAATGCGTAGGGACCACATTTATGGCGTCCATTGCCCAATTCATTGGGCGATATTCCATAAAAAATGCTTTGCGAAATAAATCTCGCGCAATGAATTGCGCCGAGGACGCGATACATCTGGTCCCTACGAAATTGGTCATGTTAGGGATATAGGGGTTTTTACAAGGAGAAAATTCGATGGTTGCGATACAGTCAGAGTGCGCTGAGAGCCAGGAGACGCGGGTGTTGCCGTTGTTGACACCGAGTGTGCGGGCGAGGCATGACCTGTCAAAGCGGAATGATACTATTCCGATGTTTTACGCGGAGATGGATGGTGAGGAGTTAGATCGTCGTATCGCGGCGGCACGCGCAACACTGGGTGAGCGGCTTGTGATCCTGGGGCACCATTATCAACGTGATGAGATTATCAAGTATGCGGACTTTCGTGGCGATTCGTTCAAGCTTGCGCAATTGGCCGCAGCACGCCCACAGGCTGATTACATTGTGTTTTGTGGGGTGCATTTTATGGCGGAAAGCGCGGACGTGCTGAGCGGTCCACACCAAAAGGTGATTCTGCCAAATCCCGCGGCTGGCTGTTCGATGGCTGATATGGCGAATATCGCCGAGGTCGAAGAGTGCTGGCAGATGCTGAACGAGACGCTTAGCGACGATGCAGGCATCATTCCCGTAACATATATGAACTCGGCAGCTAACCTCAAAGCATTTTGTGGGCGCAACGGTGGTATTGTATGTACATCGTCGAATGCTCCCGCTGTCATACGCTGGGCATTTACACAAGGAAAGCGCGTTTTGTTCTTTCCAGATGAGCATCTTGGACGCAATACTGCGTTCGCATATGGCATCCCTGAGACGCAGATGGCGGTGTGGAATCCAAAGATCCCATGGCAGAGTTGGACGCGGAAGAAGAGATCGAGCGAGCAAGAATTATTCTATGGAAGGGCTACTGTACGACGCATATGCGTTTCAGCGTATCGCAGATCGAGCAGGCCCGTGCCGATTATCCTGGTATCAAAATCATAGTGCATCCAGAGTGTCGGCGCGAGGTTGTCGAGGCCGCTGACCTATACGGTTCTACAGAGTATATTATCCAACAGATCGAGCAGGCCCCTGCTGGCAGCAAATGGGGTGTGGCAACTGAAATTAACCTTGTGCATCGTTTAGCGCAGGAGCATCCAGACCAGTTCATTTTCTGTCTTGACCCGATCGTCTGTCCATGTTCTACCATGTATCGTATCCATCCAGCATACCTTGCATGGGTATTGGAGGGATTGGTGCAAGGTGAAGTAATCAATCAGGTGAAGGTCGATGAGGATGTGGTGTACTGGTCACGCGTAGCGTTAGAACGAATGCTCGCGCTGTAGGGACCGATTGATCGCGTCCTCCTGGCAATCGATTGCCAGGAGGACGCGATAATAGGATGTAATAAAATCATCGGTCCCTATAAAATATTGCGAATTACTCGACGATATAGTTCGTGTGCTCAAATAAATACTCGTCGAGTAATTCTTTTGTAAAAAAAAATAGATAGCCTACACTTCAATCTCCGCGATAGACTCGCGTATCCACGTCGGGCGGTAGGGGAAACGGTCTACTTGTTCGCGTGAGGTGACGCCACTGAGGACCAGGATTGTGCGCAGACCACTTTCGAGACCGGATTCGATGTCGGTATCCATGCGGTCGCCGATCATCACGGATTCTTCGGAATGGGCGTTGAGTGTACGTAGGGCAGTTCGCATCATGAGCGGGTTGGGTTTGCCAATGTAATAGGGTTTGACACCTGTCGCGGCACTGATCATCGTCGCGATTGCACCTGTTCCCGGGACATTGCCACCCTCGCCTGGACCTATAACATCTGGATTCGTGGCGATGAGTCGCGCACCAGCGGCTACAAAGCGGATTGCGTGGGTTATACGTTGAAAGCTGTACGTGGTTGTTTCGCCCAGAACGACATATTCAGGGTCCTGGTCTGTGAGGATATAGCCGATGTCATGCAATGCAGTTGTAAGTCCCGACTCTCCAATAGTGAAGGCGCGTCCGTTGGGACGCTGATCGTGCAGGAATTGTGCCGTGGCAAGCGCGGACGTAAAGATAGCTTCTGATGGCACGTGGAGACCCATGTATGATAAGCGCACTTGCAGGTCACGCTGAGTATAGAGCGAATTATTCGTAAGGATGAGGAAAGGGATGTTTTTCTCTTGTAGCTTTTGTATAAACTCTGTTGCCCCAGGAATGATGCTTGAGCCACGGACAAGAACCCCATCCATGTCCGTAAGATAGTTCTTGATACCATTCATGCGTATATCTTCTCCTGAGCCTCGAATTAGGCAGTACCATTGTGAATTTGATTTTGTATGCTTCTTAAGCAGTGTTCCAGCACAATCATATCACAGTAACGAGAAGTGACATGAAATACGGATATGTTATCTGTGGGGACCGATGTATCACGTCCATTTTACATCTCGATTGCCAACAAGGGTGTGATAATGCGGTTTTACAATTGAACAAGGAGACCCCTACAGGATCGACCTATCTGCATCAATTTGTAAAACCGCATTATCACACTCTTGTTAGCATTCCACGCATCTCGTAAGCGTAAGGTCTACCCTATTCAAGCGTGTTTCTTTTGCTCTAACACCGCGTAATCCACTCCCGTCAGTTCAACTGATGCGTCCCAGAGACGAATTGCGGCAGATAAATTATACTCGCGTTGAGCCTTGGTCTCGATTCTTGGATAGCCCCGTAAACTACCAAAGCCCGCAGGACCAATCAGTTCTCCACCACGAATATCAGGGGCGGTTCCGGCATAGAGTTCAGGCAGTGCTCCCATACTCTGGGATTGAGCAACGATAGGCATGAGAAACCTGTACGCAAGTTGTTCGGCACGAGCATTCGAGGTAGATGCACTGGTGCTTTGTAAATTCGTGCTCGCAAATCCTGGATGGGCTGCGACGCTGATCGTTGTCTCTCCCGCGGCAACTAGACGACGCTGTAACTCAAAGGCGAAAAGTAAGTCGGCTTTCTTGCTCTGCCCATATGCCTCCCAACGTGAATAGGAGTGCTTGCGGTTCAGGTCGTCGAAATTGAGCTTTCCCGAGCGACGAGCGACACTCGACAAGGTGACAATACGGCTATGTGGTGTGGCAAGCAACGTGGGCAACAGCAAACCCGTCAGCGCAAAGTGCGCTAGATAATTGACCGCGAACTGCATTTCAAATCCGTCCTGGCTCTCAACTCGTGGGATAGCCATGACGCCAGCATTATTAAAGAGGATGTTCAGGTGCTTATGGGCACTTTGAAAGTTTGCCACGAACTCTCGTACCGAGGTTAGAGAAGCCAGATTAAGCGGTACTACTTCAAGCGATGCATTGGTCGTGCTTGCAGCTACCTCCTCTAATGCTTTACGCCCCTTTTCTAGGCTGCGGCAAGCCATTACGACGTGTGCGCCTTTTGCCGCAAGCGCACGCGTTGTCTCAAGACCCAGACCGCTATTGGCTCCAGTAACAAGAGCAATCTGTCCCTGCAAATCAGGAATATCGTTGGATGTCCATTTACTCATGCTGATATTTTCCCCTCGAAATATACTTTACCTCTGAGTTCTCCATAAATGGAAAACAATTTGAACCGTTGTATGCTAATAATGTTGCATGTTAACCTATACGAGTCTTACGTGGTACAGGTTCCATTCAGCATCGAACGGCCTTTTTCATGTGATACACTAACCAGAGTTTGAATGTAAAGTAAAACGCTCCAAAGTGAGGTAACTATATGAGTGATACTGCAATTGAAGAGCAGCAAACGGCTCCTGATTTTACGCTTGCGGCAATTGGGCCAGAAGACATTGTGAAGAACAATCAGATACATTTATCAGACTTGCGTGGAAGAGTCACTGTGCTTTACTTTTATCCAAAAGACGATACCCCAGGCTGTACGAAGGAAGCGTGCAATTTCCGTGATGCAAACCGCGAGATGCAGAAGCGCGGTATTGTGGTGCTTGGTGTGAGTACAGATAGTATTGTCTCGCATCAAAAATTCGCTGAAAAGTATGGACTTGCATTTCCGCTGCTTTCAGACCCCGAAGCACATGTGGCGCAAATGTATGATGTGTGGAAAGAGAAGAACATGTATGGCAAGATGTATATGGGCGTCAACCGCGAGACGTTCTTGATTGACAAAGAAGGGATGGTCCGTAAGATTTGGCATAAGGTCAAACCAGATGATCACGCACAAGAAGTTTTGGAGGCGGTAGAAGCGTTACACCTGTAAATGCTTCAGCATACATTCCTGACCAAAAAGCAGCGAGACCTCTGAGGTCTCGCTGCTTTTTGGTCAGGAATGTATGCTATACTCATACAAACTCATCGTTTTACGACACTTTCTAGCTATTTCAATCGTAATCAGAATAACACGTAAACGTCTAGTGTGAATAGAACGTCAGCAGTGCTTAGGAAAAAATGATGCACTTTACGAGACATTATAAAGGAAAACTGCTATTTATCGGGTATCTCCTTCTTACTCTGCTTCTTGCTGCCTGTTCCTCTACAACAATAAATACCCCTACTGCTAAGCACGATGTTTTGTCGGCACTTACCATACAAAAAGTACACGTGGTGAAGACGCCGATTGGAAGCCTCTTTTATACTTATGAGGGCCATAAGGATATGGTCTTTGGGGTTGCATGGTCGCCAGATGCAAAACGGATAGCGTCAGCGAGCCTTGATGGGACGGTACAGGTGTGGGATGCCGATACTGGCAAGCATGTTCTAGTTTACCGTGGCCACCAGGGACCAGTGTTTACGGTACGCTGGTCGCCCGATGGCAAATACTTGGCTTCCACTGGTTATGATCACACGGTACAAGTGTGGAATGCCGTAACTGGAAAAGACATAATAGTATACCGAGGTCACTCTGCACTTGTGAGCGCGGCGTCCTGGTCGCCGAATGGAAAGTATATCGCCTCGGGTGGCGATGATGGAACGGTACAGATATGGAATGCACACACGGGTAAGATGCTTTTGACAAGACATGATGATCCCGGACATGTTACTGATGTGGAGTGGTCGCCTGACGGTACACGGTTGGCTATCGCAAGCGACAATGGAACAGTGCAGGTATGGAACGCTATAACAGGGCAGGTCCTTGTGACCTATAAAGGTCATATAGGCGGAGTCTGGGCCGTCACCTGGTCGCCCGATGGTCAGAAAATTGCTTCGGGTGGTGGCGATCACACGGTACAAGTATGGAGTGCGACAACAGGCAAACAGTTGTTGGTGTATCGCGGTCATAACAGCTATGTGCATGAGGTTGTGTGGTCGCCGGATGGAAAGTACATTGCCTCAGGTGGATATGATCGGAGTGTACAGGTGTGGAATCCTACAACGGGTGCCGTTGTAACGATGTATCGAGGCCATTCCGATGTAATTATTTCAATTGCATGGTCGTTCAGTGGTTCCCGTATTGCCTCCACAGGATTTGACAAAACAGTACAGGTGTGGGAAGCAGAGTGATAAATAAGACAAACGGACGCGGCGAAAGCAGAATGCTTTCGCCGCGTCCGTTTGTCTTATTTATTAAGATTGTACAACTTCTTGATTTTTGTGGGCTTCCTGCTTCTTTTGCAGTTGCGTACTCCACAACAGGAGGGCCATCATGGTGAGGCCGACCAGTGCGAAGCCAACAAGTTTGTAGAGATGCGAGAGTTTTAACGCAAGTAGGCCGAAGGCAAAGGTGATGCTATACAGGATGTAGCAAATCTGACGTGCGTTAAGTCCCCCAAAAAGCAATCGGTAGTGCAGATGCGTGTGGCGATAGTGTAGGTAGAGTATGTCGAACTTCATTGGATGCTGTCCACGCTTCATCCTGTTGACCATGACCCATGCAATATCGAGGATGGGGATACCCAGGATCATCAGGATCAAGGCGAATTTTGCACCGCCCATGACCGCGAGCACGGCGAGCGCAATGCCGAGAAATTGTGAGCCACTATCCCCCATGATAATCTTCGCGGGATTCCAGTTGTGTGGCAGAAAACCTGCGACGGAACCTGTGAAGATAGCGGCAAGAATGGCGATACTATTCTGGCCAAGTGTCCAGCTAATGATTGTGATGAAGAGTCCTGTAATCGCGACAATGCCCGATGCTAGTCCATCAAGACCATCGATAAAGTTGATCGCGTTCATCATGCCCACGATCCAGAACCATGTGAAGAGAACAGCGGGAATAGCCAGCAAAGATACATCGGGATGATTGATGAAGAGTGTCAGTTCGGGTTGCTGATACCATGGCAGGGCAGGATTGTGCGGTACTATACCATGCACAAAGGGATTGTTGACGCCAAAGAAAAGAACGCCATGGAAGGTACGGAAGCCTGGACCAAGTAGGAGCAGGACTGCGCATGTTTGTGCTATCAACTTAGGTAGTGGCTTCATGCCTCGTACATCATCATAGGCGTGAACCGCGACAATCAAAGTTGAAGCAAGCAGAAAAAGTACATACACAACCAATTCTTTTGGATAGGTATAACCAAAGATGTTTTCCATTTGCGCATGTTCTGTTGTCAAAGATGGTGCATAAAAGAGCAGGGATGTGATGAGAAACGCAACGAAGATGCCAAGCCCGCCAAGACGAGGAACAGGTTTTTTATGAATTTTCCGTTGCTCGATTGCATCGAAGAAACCTAATTTGCGACAGAGAAAGATAACACCAAATGTCAGCACATAGGTGAGTAAAAACGCGCAGACACCTCCGATAATGATAACTATATTCGTAGGTAGTAGTGGCAAGAGAGACGCGAGATGTATTTCATATATATAAGTAATATGCATAGAACATTCCTTTTTTATTGGTAAGACATCAATGTCCATCTTCTAAAGTAGACGAACGAATACGAAAAATAATCGTGTGAATAGCAGGATGTCCTATCTGTCCCTACGAAAGACAAGATTGTATATGGCATAATAGAGTTACGAGTACACTACTGTATAAAAACCATAATACCGCAAAGAAATGAGGGTACATGCAAACGACACACCTTTTTGACGAAAAAAAGATGGTATTGTTCCCAGGCATCGACGCACAAATTTTCGCAGGTAAGCAGGCAATGGTCATGCGAGTTTTGTTAGAGCAAGGTGCAATTGCGACCACTCATGCTCATCCCCATGAACAAATATCGGTTGTTTTACAGGGCGAGATGGAATTTACAATTGGGGAGGAGCAGAAAACGCTGAAGGCGGGTGACGCTGTTGTCATTCCTGGCGATAGTATTCATTCGGCAAAGGCTATTGTTCAGTCTGAACTGCTTGAGATATTTCATCCTGTGCGCGAAGACCTTGTGAAACGATACTCGAATGTATAACAAAGAGATCGAGACAATGCCACGTGAGTCGCTACGTGCGTTGCAGAACAAACGACTGCATAACACCGTTGACTACGTGTATCATCAGGTTCCCTACTACCGGGAAACACTTGACCGCATAGGGGTGAAGCCTGATGATATTCGCATAGTTGAAGACTTGCGTAAACTTCCGTTCACGAAAAAGCAGACGTTACGCGACTATTATCCACTTGGAATGTTGGCAGTACCGCGTGAAAGCTTGATGCGTATTCACGCGAGTAGTGGCACGACTGGTAAACCGACTGTGGTGTGTTATACGTCGAACGATATTGATGTGTTCGCGGAGGTAAATGCACGTTCACTGGCGGCTGCCGGGGCGAAGTCCGGTATGATTTTGCATAATGCCTATGGCTATGGTTTATTTACTGGTGGGCTGGGCATTCATTATGGAGGCGAACGACTGGGTATGACCGTCGTACCCGTCTCTGGTGGTGCGACACAGCGGCAGGTAACACTTATTCTTGATTTTCAGCCACAGGTGATTTGTTGTACACCATCCTACGCGCAGACACTGGGGGAAGAATTCAAGAAGCGTGGTATCTCACCACAAGAAATCAGTCTCAAGATTGGTTTGCTCGGTGCCGAGCCGTGGACCGAGACGATACGCACCGCTGTAGAGGCAAGTCTCGGTATCGCGGCTACCAATATTTATGGGCTAAGTGAGGTTATTGGGCCAGGAGTTTCGCAAGAATGTATCGAAGGACGCGCAGGTAGTCATATCTGGGAAGATCACTTTTATCCCGAGGTGGTGGACCCTGAAACAGGCGAGCCGCTTCCCGATGGTAAAGAGGGCGTCTTAATCTTTACACATTTGACGCGCGAAGCCATGCCCTTGCTGCGCTACTGGACGGGTGATATCACCTATCTTTCGCATGAAGCGTGTCCATGTGGTAGGACGCATGTACGCATGGGACCAATTCGTGGACGTGCCGACGATATGTTGATTGTGCGCGGCGTCAACCTGTACCCAACACAAGTAGAAGAGATACTCAAAGGTATTCCAGAGGTAACACCACATTATCAGGTTGTGGTGACACGTGTGAGCACGCTTGATGAGGTTGAGGTAAAGGTAGAACTGACAGAGGAGGTATTTCGTCACGTGGCACAGGATGCCATCGCCGATGATGTAATCGCGGTTGACCACGCTATGCATGCGTTACGCAACAAGATTGAACATCTCATTCGAGAGACGCTTGGGCTCGGTATTACTGTAACTCTCGTCGCACCAGGAACGGTGCCGAGAAGCGAAGGCGGCAAACTGCGCCGCGTTGACGATAGGCGCTCACTTTAAGTATTCATATAACCTAAGAATATCTTTAAATGGGTCAAATGACACATTGGAGTAAGCGTAGGAATGTCTATACTTTACGCTATACAAACAATAGTATTTGACCCCTTTATTATGTTCGGAGGTTTATATGGCTCGCAATCTTTATCGCTTCATGGGAACCCTGCTAGTATCATTGGTGAGCAATAAAGACAAACTCTAAGCCAGGACGGTCGGGGGCATCTCGAACAGCTTCCACAGTCAATTGAGCGTGGGATAGAGTCTCAGCAACCTCGAATCGGGTGCGGAACCTTAATGTTGATTTGGATGTCATCACGCTCTTGTCCTTATGGAACACGAATAGATGGCGAAAAGAGACGAGCGGTAGCTGCACGTTCACCAGTTCCACCCAGGACTCGACTGTGCCAATGCCAGGTGCTTCAATCTTTTTGTAGGACTGCTCTCGGTTCCAGCCTTTCCACGCTTCCCTTGCTGGATCACGCACCTCAAAGACAAGCCGCCCATCTGGGCGAAGCGCATCGCGACATGCATGAAGAGTCGCCATCCACTCCTCGTCTAAAACGAATACTTGAGCCACATTGCCAGTCATGGTGATAAGATCGGCGTCCAATCCTTTGAGCTGAGCCGCAGTACCAGTGATCCAGCGAACTCGATCGGCATATGCTTTCCGCTTGGCAACGTCCAGTGAGGCAACGGCAGGATCGATGCCAATGACCTCTTTCCCAAGTCCTGCCAAGCGACAGGCAAGATTCCCAGTTCCGCACCCCAGGTCGATAATAGAGTGTGCGTGGAACTCGTCTGCTACAGCGAGATATGGAACAAGGTCCGCTCGGTCCGGGCTGTCGAGGAGGTCATAGATTTCGGCAAGTTTCGGCTCGGCAAATAAGGCATCAGGCATCACGATTGCTCTCCTTTTGTTCGCTCTTCATACAATACTATCACAGGGGAAGCAGAGAAACTTTCTCTGCTGATGACGATAACATACTCCTTTGTTTTTCAAACTTGTGGTATGCTATTGATGAATTATGTCCCGTTTCTTGAAAGGAAACCAGTTCATGGCTGAACCATTCGAGTACATTTCTCATAGTCGTCTGGTGTATAAAGATGGCTACCGTAACGCTTACTTAGGCGAGGTTGCGGAACCTGTAGTATATGGAGTGCAGGGAAAACTGCGGGAGTATTATGGCGCGAAAGAGGGACCACCAATAGCTTCAACCCTCGATCATATTGTGGCCGCCGTCGCTGGCTGAATGTATGGCACTCTTGCCGGTGCCCTGTCAGGGCGCAAAATTCGTTACGACCGTCAAACATATACTGCTACCGTCGATGGACGTATCGTTGGGATAGGCAAAACTATTCGCATCGAATTTATCGCCGTTCACTATGAGGTGACTATTCCACCCGAAAGCCGTGAAGCGGCGGAACGTGCTCTCCGAGTACACCCAGAAGGTTGCCCAGCTCATCAGAGCGTCAAGGGAGCTATCGAAGTTACCTGGGACGCGGTGCTACACATCGACGATGAAACGGTGTCACTAAAAAGTGAGGACACAGTCTAAAAACAAAAGGGTCATGTGAAAAAGCTCGAGCTTTTTCACATGACCCTTTTGTTTTTAGACTGTTAGCACTACTTTGCCTGTTGTTTTGCGTTCCGCGATGGTTGTATGGGCCTCAGCCGCCTTTTCGAGAGGGAAAGTTTGACCAACGATGATACGCAATTTGCCACTGGCAAGATACTGCATTAGAGCTTGCGCGGCCTCAGCAGTTTTATCGGGCCGACTCATCCAGGCCGAAAGCCAGTAGCCGACAACCCCTTGATTTTTATACATCAACTGGATGCCAGAGAACTGTACCATCTGCCCGCTAGCCGAACCGTACACGACCATGCGCCCAAAGGGTGCCAGGATTTGCAGACTCTTCTCGGCGATCTCACCGCCAACCATTTCCAGGATCACGTCCGGTCCATTACCGCCCGTTGCTTTCGTGACCTGCTCTGCCCAATCTGCCTCTTTATAGTTGATGGCGGCGTCAGCACCAAGCTCACGTATAAGCTCTAGCTTCTTGTCACTACTGGCAGTGCCAACAACAGTTTTGGCACCCATAAGCTTTGCCAGTTGAATGGCGAGCGTACCTACGCCACCAGCCGCCGCGTGGATCAGCACGCTTTCACCTGCTTGTAGGTGTGTTGACTCGCGAAGTAGTTGATAGGCGGTAATACCTTGCACAGGGAAGGCAGCCGCGCTATTAAAATCGAGGTTGTCTGGGATAGGAATAATTGTATTTGCGGCAGCCGTTGTGTATTCCGCGTATCCTCCCGCGGTCAATGCCATAACGCGAGTGCCGACTTTCGGTGAAGTTACGTTGGAGCCAAGTGCCTCTACCGTTCCCGCGACCTCGAAGCCCATCGTCATTGGCGTGTGTGTACGTGTCAGGTACATGCCTTGTCGCTGTGCGAGATCGGCATAGTTAATGCCTGCTGCGGCAATCTTTATTAGCACCTCACCATCTTTTGGTGTTGGTTTCTCTATCTCTTCAAGGTGCATCACCTCTGGACCACCTGTTTCTTGAATACGAATGGCTTTCATATACATATCCTTTCTTTCGTTGGCACATACTGTGCACCCTTGATTGTATCACGTATTTAGCCTTGCTTGAGTCAAAAAAACCTACTTGCCACATGGCGAAGGCAGGCATTATGAAGGGTACTGAAGCCCTAACCTCTACTTGCGCAACATGGCTTACCGTGAACAGCATTACAATTAGCTGAGAAAAATGTAGGATTTTGCATGAGTGTATTATTTCCGGTTTATGTCAACGTGATAGGAGTAGAGATATTTCATACCCACAATCTCGCTCTACGAACGTCCATGTTGTAGTATGTTCCTTTTTGTACCTCCGTAATTCATAATGCTTGTAAAAACATGCCAATGTATCAATGTGTAAGAAAATAGTACCGAGAATGTTCTACTTTTTCGGTACTTTCCGCATATAGCAGTACACTATTATCGTATGTCCATAATGAAGTGCCTGTTTACTTTATTTTTAAAACGTCTCTAGGTCTCTTTCCTGCATTTTTGCAGGTATTTTCAAAGAGGTATTCTTTCGGAATGTGATGGATAAGTCGTGATGGGAAAAGATAAAGGGGTTACGTAGCATGGTGGTAACGAAGGAACGATGTGTATCACGTAGGACAAAAAGAAGAATATGGAAATTGCATGTGCAGCAGAGGATGATAGCGTCTATCTGCTCTGTGAATGGCTCATGTGGTTCTCGTATTCATCGCAGTATGATAGTCAACGCGGTGGGTTATCCAGTGAACAGGCAAGGTGAATAAATGGACGAGAAAAGGAAGAGCAAAAGGAAGTCGGTTGCAACGCAGTCTACACGATTATTCCTCTCTCCACAACATCGTGGTCGTAAATTTCTAAAATTTCTCAAGACAAATCGCACAGCCATTAAAACAAGTATTCTGCTTACGCTTGTAGTAGGATTACTTTTTGGGATATTTAGCCAAATGCATGGGCCAACGGCAAGTAACGTACCAAGCGGAGTAACAACAATTGACTACAGTGCGTTTGTGCAGCAGGTCAAGGCAAGGGATGTAGTAGCGGTTGTTATTCAGGGGAACGAAGTGAATGCGTTGTTGCAGCATCCTGTCTCTCAACATACAACTTTGGTTCCACAGGTTGCAACACCTCAAGATAATACGCAGATATATAGCGCATGGATGCACTATGTGACTGGTAGCAGCAATACGTGGACGGCTCCGACGACAGTTCTTGACACGACCCGTTTCGTATATACACGAATTCCAGTCGCAGGTGATGAACAACTTATGCCCTTGCTTCTAAAGAGCCAGGTGAAAATAAACACACTTCCAATCGCACAGCCCTCTAGTTTTCTAGCGTTTATATGGAAGTTTGCACCTCTTCTACTCATGGTTCTTGCGTTCCTCTTATTGCTTCGATCTCGTAGTGGCTCACGTTCTACCCGTCAGATGGATGAACGTATTACCAAAATTGGGCAGAGCAGGGCAAAACGCTTTACGCGTACCAAAGAGGGAGAGGTGCAAGCGAGCGATACTCCTTCGAAACAAGTTGTTAAGCAAGGCGTTGCAACTCCTGGGCCGCGTATTGCCACCACGCCAGCGGTGACTTTCGCGGATGTGGCAGGTATTGATGAAGTGCGGACCGAGTTAGAAGAAATTGTACAATTTTTGCGTACGCCAGAGCGTTTCAATAAACTCGGTGCTCGTATTCCGCGTGGTGCTCTGCTTGTCGGCCCTCCTGGTACAGGGAAGACTCTACTTGCCAAGGCGGTTGCAGGTGAAGCGGGTGTGCCTTTCTTCAGTATGAGCGCATCTGAGTTTGTGGAGATGTTTGTTGGCGTTGGTGCGAGCCGGGTACGAGACCTTTTTAGCAAGGCACGACAGGTTGCACCCTGTGTTATCTTCATTGACGAACTCGATGCTGTCGGACGCAAACGTTCAGTACGGGTTGGGGGGAATGATGAACGTGATCAGACATTAAACCAACTGCTTGTCGAGCTAGACGGTTTTGATGCGCGTCAGGCGGTGGTCGTGCTCGCGGCAACGAACCGTGTTGATATTCTTGATAAGGCACTGCTGCGACCGGGACGATTTGATCGTCGTATTAGTGTCTCGCTGCCCGACCGGACAGGTCGTGAAGCAATTCTCAAGGTACATACGCGTAGCACCCCATTGCATGAGGATGTGTCTCTGCAACGCTTGTCGCGCTTGACGACAGGAATGAGTGGCGCGGACCTTGCGAATCTTGTGAACGAGGCGTCCCTGTTTGCCGCGCGTCTTGACCTTGATCTGGTGACACATGATTGCTTCGAGAATGCCCTTGCACGTGTCCAATTAGGGGCATTGCGACCGCTTGTGATGAGTGAGAAAGAGCGACGCATAATCGCCTATCACGAGGGTGGACATGCGCTTGTGGCTCATCATTTGCCCGAGGCTGATACCGTGAACCGTGTCACAATTTTACCGCGCGGTCAAAGTCTTGGAGTGACGCATTTTATTACAGAAGAGGATCGCTATAATTATAGCCGTCATGCGCTTATGGCAAAAATCGCGGTTGGTCTTGGTGGTCGTGTGGCCGAGGAACTCACATTTGGGCAAGACTACATCACAACGGGAGCTGAGAATGATCTGCAGGTCGTAACCAACCTGGCGCGACGAATGGTGACGCGTTGGGGTATGAGCGACGAAATCGGTGTCGTTTTTGCGGACTATCGCGCTGAAAATGACTACTCGCTGAATATGCGTCGCATTGATGCTGATAATGGTCCTGCATTTGCTCGGACGTTGGTTGCCGATGCTTATGGTAATTTGCATTTGAACGGTGACATTCCGGCACGTAGCAATACCTTTGCTATGTCTGCTCCTGCTTCACAGACCCTGAATGGGACCACAATGAATGCTCTCATCGACACAGAGGTTCAGCGTATTCTCAATGAAGGTCGCGCTATGGCACGTACTATTCTTACTGAGCATAACGACCAACTTCTGTGCCTGGCTGATGCGCTCATAGAGCATGAGCAACTTGACCGCACACAATTTGAAGCATTGTTCGCATAAAGGAAGCCGAAAGAGCTAGCACACAAAGAGTGTGGGCGCGAACTGCGCCCACACTCTTTGTGTGCTAGCTCTTCTATAATATGTAAAAAAATATAATTTTTAGTGTAAAAAAGAATAACATTCAAGAATATTTTACAGTTACTTAATAAATTTGTAAAATATTCTTAAAGACAATGTTCTATGCTTGCATCGGTAACAAACTGCCTGGACTGCAATACATGTGGTTAATGAAAGAAACATTCTTCTTTGTTTCTTTTTTTACACAACCATTGAGTATTGCTAGTGAACAAGATGTGTAGGGCAAAACATCTGTATCAGGCAACATGCCATGATCTTTGACTAGGCGAATGTCTACGTCATAATAAGAAAGGCAGACCGCATGCAAAAATCTGATCGTAGTTTGATGGCTCACTTCCAGTATTTTCTCCAAAAGCATCGGAGAGCATCTATCGTCGGCATTATTGTCGTGATTGCCGCCACCATCCTTCCCCCTACTATTTTGGCTGCGACGCATGTTGCACAATCAGATCAGCCAGGAACAAAAGGGAATACAACACGTCTTGTGAACAATTGGACAATCACACCTGCTGGTACACAAACACTGTTAGGTGACTTACCTTTGAACTCCGTTTTGTCACCTGACGGGCGTTTCCTGCTCGTGTCTAATGATGGCGCAGGTATTCAATCGCTCCAAGTTGTTGCAACAGCAACAAATCGTGTTGTGCAGACTATTCCATACACCGTACCCAATGGTGTCTTTGTTGGTCTTGCATATAGCCATAATGGAGCGCATGCCTATGCCGCGAGTGGTGGCAGTGATGTTGTGCATACCTTTGATGTTCTCAAGAATGGCACGCTTGCACAAGCGGGAGATGTAACGATTGGGACGACGAAGGACAATCCATACCCAACCGGATTGAGCATTAGTCCTGACGACTCGACGCTGTATGTCGCCAACAATCTTGCTAATAATGTCTCGTTTGTTTCCACATCCACGAAAACTGTCACTGGTACAGTCGCGATTGGTACCTACCCTTATACAACATTAGTAAGTCGTGATGGAAAGACTGTGTATGCCTCCAACTGGGGCGATGGCACTATTTCTGTGATTGATGTGAGCAGTAAGAAAGTTACTGCCACCGTTGCGGTAGGTAAACATCCCTCGGCGATGACATTTGGCCCTAAAGGTATCCTCTTCGTAGCTGACTCAAATAGTGACGCAATCTCTGTGGTCGATACGAATACGAATCAGACGATACGTACGATTTCTGTTTCATTGTTTAAGAACGCTCCGTTGAGTAGTAGTCCAGAGGGTCTCGTCGTCGATAAAGACAACCAGTATCTATACGTTGTCAATTCAGGCAATAACGATGTTGTGGTTATTGGACTCAATGGTAGCAAGGGGCCAGAAAAGATTCTCGGTCAAATTCCTACCGCATGGTATCCCACCTCAATCACAATGGGCAAAGATGGTAACTTACGCGTGACGAATGCGAAGGGTCGCGGCGCAGGACCTAACGATAAGAAATATTCGCCAAACCCGACACGCAAAAACGCTCCAATCGTTGATGGTATCACGGGTTATAACGATGGATATTGTAACTGTACCTTTGACCAGTATTCTGGCTCTATGATTGTGGGAACGCTTTCCACCATTCCTGCTCCTGGAAAAGGTCTTTTGGAACTATTCAGCGATCAGGTCAAGCGTAACGATCATGTTGGAGATACCTCTGTTTTGCAACGTGATGCTGGCAACCCAATTCCGCTACCTGGTGGTGTATCGCCAATCAAGCATATTATCTACATCGTCAAAGAGAACCGTACCTACGATCAGGTCTTTGGTGATTTGCCTGTAGGTAATGGCGATCCCGCGCTAACTCTGTTTCCTAAAGATAATACGCCGAACCTGCATGCACTCGCTCAGAAGTTTGGGACTTTTGATAACTTCTATGCCGACGCTGAGGTAAGCGCTGATGGTCACAACTGGATCAATTCAGCAAATGCGAGTGACTATAACGAAAAGATGTGGCCGCAAGATTATTCCCCTGGTGCTGGTCGTAATCGTGGCTATGACTTTGAAGGTGGGAGTAATATCAACCTTTCGGCTGGCGGTTACTTGTGGGACTCGTCTGCTCAGGCACATATCACCTACCGTGACTATGGCGAGTTTATCGTGGACAATTTCACTGCTAAAAATGTCAAGATTATTCCGGCAAATCAGGCATGTCCCGGGGCTATCGCACATTCTTATAGTGGCGTCACTATTCCAAAGGGAGATGTTCTTTGTTTCCCTTCAGAAACAATCAATCCTAAGTCAACGCCAAACTTAGTAGGCCATTTCGATAAGCAGTTCCGCACCTTCGACACACGCTATCGTGAAGCCGACCGTATCGCGGAATGGGGACGAGAATATAACCAGTTTGTCGCGAACAACAATTTGCCGCAACTGGAAATCTTGCGTTTGCCTAACGATCACACCTCTGGCACAACTCCGGGTCGTCTCACCCCACAGGCTGCGGTCGCGGAAAACGATCTTGCTGTAGGAAAAGTTGTTGATATGGTGAGCCACAGCAAATACTGGGCGAGCACGGCAATTGTGATCACCGAGGACGACTCACAGAACGGTCCCGATCACGTCGATGCGCATCGTACCGAGGCTCTCGTTGTTAGTCCATACACGCAACGCTCACACACGTTTGTCGATCACACCCTGTATGATACTGCTGCAATGGTTCGTACCATCGAGTTGATCCTCGGCTTGCGTCCGTTGAGCCAGTATGACAATGCCGCGACTCCAATGTGGCGCGACTTTCACAAGGATGCCGATACCACCTCGTTTAAGGCACTTCCTGAGAAGTATGGGCCAGATCAGATAAATACGGCTACGTCCTATGGAGCACAGGCATCCTCACACATGAACTTCAACGTGGCTGATATCAGTTCGCAAGATCAGGCGTTGAACACTATTCTATGGCATGCTGTAAAGGGAGCGAACTCTGCCTATCCTGGAAGCAACAGCGGGAGTTCAACTACCGATAGTGATGGTTAACCATTATTAAATGGTAGGGTCTCTACAACAAAATGGACATACAGCATTGCTGTATGTCCATTTTGTTGTAGAGAGAAGTTCGAAATATTGCTGAAAGTAACAAAATTGTATGACAGGAGGAGTTAGCTAACCATGTCTTCAACAAACCATACCCAGCCTCTGGAGTCTACAAAGAGGCCAACCCCAACCCGATGAAGTGTCGTACTCGTCAGGTGGATACGATGCCAGCCAGTAGGTGGCTCGTTTATCATGCTTTCCTGTACGTTGTATACACCACCCCATGCGGTCGGATATGGACCTGCCATTCCGATGCATTCACCACAGTCACTCACGCCTTGAAAACCTTCGTTCATTATACGTGTACATTGCCCAAGCCCACTCGGGCAGGTATGACTGAAACCGCAATGCACCATGTCCCATGCATGTTGCCGTGCACCCGCTGAGAGGGTGGTGTTCCATGTGAATGGATAGAGGCCCCGCGCGGCGCGATCACTATTGATAACCCCGAAGAGTCGTTGCGTTAATTGAATCTCAGCACTTGTTATCGCGGGCGGCGGTCCATAGGGTGAATTGCCGAGTCCACCACCTGGAATGGTGCTAGGAGGGGTAGATTGTGGTGGGGCGGACGTAGGTGTTGGTTGCGGATTTGTACTAACTACGGGAGTAGGGGTGGGTACTGCCTGAGTTGGTACAGCTTTGGGCGAAGATATCGAAGCCGACTTAGATGTTGTGGTTGGTTTGGGTGTTGGAGTTGATAGCTGTCGTGCGATTACTATCTGCGGTGTGGCGGTTGGTAACTGGTCTGCGTTCACTTTGTTAGCAAGCAGCACTTGTGGAGGAATGGACGAATGTCCCTGCTGTGGTCCACAGGCACTCAAAAGAACAATAGTCAGTAAACCGAGCAAAATAGATACTTTTCTACCCACGACAGTACATATCCTCCTATATTTTCGCAATACAATATGTGTGACACATAGGAAGATAACACATTTTCGCTGCGTTTCTGTGTATCAATGTGGAATTTGGTACTTTTGTGCGATGTAACAAGTGCTTTTGCTAAAAACGACACGTCATGACTATCGCGCTCATGTCGTCAGGTTTAGCTCTTACTGTTACACTACGTTCTTGTCGTGAACGCTGAAGCGAATGTTCAACAAGCAGGCGTGCCGCAGAAGTACGGGGGCTACCGCGTAGAATATCTTCAATTTCTTCATCTGTGAGATTATCGTGAATACCATCGGTACACAAGAGAATACGATCTCCAGGTATAACCGCGACCTCAGACGTATGAATTGTTGGCGGCACAGGTCCACCAAGTGCTTGCGTGATACCACCACGAAGACGGAAGTAACTGAACTCCATATCGCTAAGCTGATCGGCTCGCATGGCCTGATCAATACGGTGCGCGTCTTCGGCCTTAACGACATTATTTTCTACGAGTTTAGCGAGCAGTCCATCATCGTTTGTGAGGCGTTTCAGAGGCTCGTTTTCGCGTTGTAAGTACACACGGCTATCCCCTACATGGGCGTAGAAAAGCGTGTAGCCACGTGTTTGAGGCTCTCGGCAAATTGCAGCCATAGCCACTGTAGTCGCGAGATCATCGGTGCCTGCACGATGTGCTCCGTCGGTACGCACAAGATCATCAGCACTTTGCACAAGGTGTTCAAGGACGGAGCAAAGGAAATTATCACCGGGATTGTCGATTAAATCATAAACTTTGCGCTTCTTTTGCAATTGTTCAAGGATGCGCCGCCAACCTTGATAGGTGGCACGAACCGCTGTTTGTGAGGCAATTTGTCCAGCCGCGCTCCCACCGACCCCATCGAATACGGCTGCCAAGCCACTACGCTCATCAACGACAATACTATCTTCATTTCGATTAGGATGGCGTTCACAAGCAATAGTGTGTTTCGCGAAAAGGAGAGGCATAAGTTCCGCTGCATGATAAGCTGAATGCGTTACAGGTAGATGCATTGAGTGCCCATTAAAAGTATTCTGATGAGTATATTGGTTCGTGTTATGATGCGGCATCGGCGTCGAATGCTGCCTTTCAGAATTTGTTATCACTGTTTTTTACTGCCAAAAAAGAATATAATTGTCATGGTAATATCCATCCTAAAGTTTTAGAAAGTAAGGTATACGTGTCAGTATAGCAGAAAGCAGACTGAAAAGAAAAGTGTTTTGTACTCTTTTCTCTAAATTAATCTTGAGATGCGCAGAAAATTCTCAAACATTATACGAGTATGCTCTTTATATTGTACATAATACTGCGAACGCTCACTCATAATCCGCTCATATTCATTTTCGCCGAGAGCTTCAACGATTTCTTCTTTTAGCGATGGCTCTTGCAACCACATATCAAGCATCGTCGGTGTCAGTTCTACATGATATTGTATTCCATACGCGTTTTGCCTGAAGCGAAATGCCTGGTTTTCTGTTTTATCACTGTTGCCAGGCGGACAGCACCAGGGGGAATATCAAATGTGTCTTCATGCCACTGATAGACCAATTGTCTCCCTGTAAGGCCCTCGTAAAGTGGGTCATGTCTTCCCTCATTGGTACATAGAACCTCTGAAAAGCCAATCTCCGTTATCGTGTGTTTCTTTACGGTACCACCAAGCACATGAGCAAGCATCTGCCCACCTAGACAAATACCAAGGACGGGAATGTTTTTTTCAACTACCCTACGTAGTGCAGCTTTTTCTTGCACAAAGTATGGATATTTCTCGTCCTCGTTGGCATTTTGAGGTCCCCCAAATACGATCATCGCATCATATGCAGTGGGGTCTGGAATTGGTTGAATTGATGCGTCAACAATGTCGTAGGCAATGCCATGTTCCTCAAGAAGTTCGCCTATATAGCCCGTTGGGTCATCTGAGATATTGATAATGGTAAGGACACGTTTCATGCTATGGTTTGCTCCCTGTACAGACAATTTCAACATTCCAGGTTTGATCTGCATCGAGCAAGAGAGGCCAGACAAACGTTAGGGAACTGCCTTGATGAGTACGCTCAAAGCCAGCCTCAGAACCTGTCACCGTCTCGACAGAAAAACGCCAAAGGGTTGCCTCTTCGCTCAACGTAAAGCTCATATCTTGCTCAAGCCAACTATTGCCAATATGCATTGTTCGTACACCTTGTACTTCACCTGTGCTATCAAAGTGTGTGTTCTCAAGCGTGTGGCCTTCGACAAGATAGTATGCCTGATCATTACCCCCACCACCAAGCAGATTGATATTCCACTCACAGCCAAACTGGGTCTGGAGGCGCGATTGCCCTTTGTTTTTTATACTATACTGTATCACCAGCTTTTCTTCGCCAAGTGGGAGTGTCACTGTCTTTGTGAGAGAAACGGGCACAGGACTCATGGCACCAGCACGGCGTACCTGTCCATCACGATGCATGGTAATGATAAGCTCCTGCTTACCTTGCTCTACTTTTGTCTCGTATGGTTGCTCGACGAAGTTTCCTTGCTCTTCAAATCGAACCTCCGCAAAGGAATTTAGCGTCAAACCGGATGGCAGAAAATGGTCGATCAAGCTGTTGCGACGATAACGATCTACTACGAGATGACGGTCAAGATCATGCTCTTTTGTACGTACTGTTGTGTGCGGTGAGGCTGGTTCGCTCTCTGCCTGTCCAACTGTCTGTGTCAGATTTTGTTCGCTTGTGGCATGTTGCTTGCGGCGTTCCTGCTCATGCTCACGCAACGTTTGATGATAGCTTTCTTGTCGGCGCGTCATGCCGCTACTCATGTTGTGCGCACTTCGTCGCATATCCCACTCGAAGAGTGTGCCTCCACGTTGTGGATCGAGGTAGAGATTTTGCTGATCGCTTTCCACAATTAATTCATTGTATGTGTCACGATCAAAATCGGTGAATTCATAGTGTTGCCAATGATTTGTACCATGCCGTGAAGCATCCGCGATATTTTCAGCTTGGATAAGGTGCTGATAAATGGCGGTGCGTACGTGCGCCATGTAAATGCCGCCAAACAGTCCATGCCAGTAGGTATCATTGGCCTGTGCCTGCCATAGGTGCACATGGCCACTTGTCTCGTTGCTTGTAGGGGAAGCTGAATACACACTATCATGGACACGCAACATCTTCTTGTGCTGATTATTAATCTCGGGATAGCGTACCAGGAAGTTGCGCCAGAAGCCGCCTCGCATGAATTGTAGCATCTCGTCATGTTTATCATGCTCTAATTGATGTAAGAGTTTGCCGAACGCAAACGACTTCTTTGGAGGCAGTGCCCACTCGGTCATCTCAATATAGGAGGACGTTGGGATGTAGACACGTCCAAGTGCCGGGTGTGTACGTGCATACTCGCCAAGTGGTGTTGTATGCAGCCATTCGCTATTTTGCTCAAGCGCGGTAAAGAACTCCTCGACCCAGCCACTACTGCCATTTGATCCCCAGCAGTAAGGGCCAGTCTCAGGCCAACTACCAAACTTCTCACCATCATCACCCATGACAAGAATACGGTTGCCATCGAGTGTCACTAGTGATCGCAAAGCTTCGATAGTCTCGCCAACGGGACGCCATGGTACAGTGTAGCGTAACGTTTTACTGGTGGCGTACACTTTTAGGACTGTACTCTGGTCTTCTGTCGCATAGTAGCCGTAGAGGTCGTCGTCTTCGAGACCGACATTCTTAAAATGCACGTCGTCGAGAATTGTCCACTCTATATCGGCCTCGCGTAAGAAACGTGGCAAGCCCGGCTCCCACACCCGTTCCGCGATCCACATACCAGTTGGCTTCTCACCAAAGTCTCGCTGTACACGCTCGGTCAGGCGTCGAATTTGTGCGACCTTATCGTCGTCGGGAATTGAGGGCAAAATAGGCTCATAGTAGCCTCCACCGACCAACTCGACCTGTCCACGTTTCACAAGGGCCGCCACACGTTGTAAAAACTCAGGATGAGCCTCCTCCATCCAATCGAGCAACGAGCCTGTATAATGAAGCCCAAGCCGAACGCCTGGATGTCGCTCTAAAGCCTCAATCATAGGCTGATACGACTCCTCATATACCTGCTGAAATACCCACGGGAAGTTGCCCACTGGCTGATGATTGTGGAGGAGCAGCCCTAAATGGATGCTGCTTGTCTTTCCTGTCGTCATATGTCCGTCACCACCTGCAATATAATGGCTTTCCTTTACTATATCACATACAGTTAAATTTGTAGGGACCGATTGATCGCGTCCGAGGGGTGGGGCGCGGGAGGGGCAACGTGGCGGCATTGCGACTCTTCCCTTGCGCGTTCCCCCAACCTATCCCCTTTCACTAGTAGGGTTTTTGTGAGAGATACATGAATTACCTGTAGGGACCGATTTATCACGTCCTCGTCGGCAACTGTAAAGGCCAAGGGAACGTGATAAATCGGTCCCTATGAGTGGTATGAAGAGAAACAAATTAAGAAAGAGGTCCTACAGACGACACTTCATAACGTTTGATGTTCATGCCGCCGTTGAGTACTGAAGTGAGATACGCTCCAAACGCCTGGAAATGAGGTGCCTGGAAATGTTTTGCCAGTGCCTCTGCGTTTTCCCATTCTTCAAAAATGAAGAACATGTTACGCTCGGTTGGATGCACATAGATACGATAACTGATGCACCCTGTCTCTGCTTCGCTTGCGGCACTCATTTGCTGCGCCTGTTGTACTGCTTCATCCCAATGTTCTTGATGGATAGTAGCTGTTCCTGCGATAACAAGCATGATTTTCCTCCTAATTTTCTGATGCTATTTCATGCCCAATAGATGCATTTCATGCTGAAGCGTCTCAGTTAGCCCATCCTCTAACGGGCGCGGCTGATAGCCAAGTTCTCTCTTCGCTTTCGCGTTGTTGCCAATATACGTGACGCCTGCACTGACACGCAGGTATTCCGCGCTATAGTCGGCGGGAACAGGTACAACTCTCTCGACTACTCCCATTGTCGCAGACATGGCTTTCATGACGGATGGCGGCACCTGCACACGTGGAGCGGGTATACCAGTAATTTTTTGTGCCATATACATTGCTTCGACAAGTGAATGAGTTGGTCCGGCTATGATGTAGCTGTTGCCAACTATGCCTTGTTCCATCGCTAGAATGTGTCCACTTGCGATATCATCGACGTGCGCCCAGGAATAAGCCGTTCGAGTTGGGATAACGGGGAGTTTGCGTTGTAGGTATTGAATAAATGTCGTACGAACGCTACTTGTATCCTCCGGTCCATAGATTACTCCCGGCATGACAATAACGAGCGGCAAGCCAGTCGTGATCATAGGATCGGCGACCTCGTAGTGCGCGACCCATTTGGTACGGTCATATTCGCTGATATGCTTACCAGTGAAATGATAGCTTTCATCGACAAGTTTGCCGTGAGTATTTGAATTGACGGCAAGTGTACTGGTGTATACACCCTTCGCGATGCCCAGTTCTTTCATCAGTTCCAGCACATTGCGCGTCCCTTCCACGTTGATTTTTTTCCCTTCACTTTTGTCTTTGACACCGACCTTATACCAACCAGCGATATGGAAGACGCCATCGACTCCTTGCATCGCGGAGCGCATACTTTCTTTGTCAGTTACATCGCCTTTATGTACGGCTACACCAAGATCGACAAGGCTTTTGGCTTTCGCGGGATTGCGCACGGCGACGACGACCTCGTGACCTGAAGTGCGTAGCTGACGTGTTACATGGCTTCCGACGAAACCTGTGGCACCTGTTACAAAATACTTCATAATGGTTTTTTCTCCTCTTGGCTAACTATAGATGCTGTTCGCTCTAGCCCATACATAAGTGCTTGTAAGGCCGTAGAAAATTCGGGGGCGAAATGCACTTCAAACATACGTAATGCTGGCTGTTGTAAAGCTTGTTGCACGATGGGTGCTGGATTTGAGAGGTGCCATAGTCCAATTACTAGCGCATGCGACTGTAACAGGAGCAAGGCACCTTTCCCGGGTGGCAAGAAGGGTAGACACTGTTCGAGTAATAACCCTGTGCGCTTGAAATGCTCTAATAAGAAGAACTTGAACGCCAGTGCCGCATTCAGGTCTATATTTTGCTCAAGCATGGTATGCAGAATGGCGAGTAGACGTGTGAGACCAGGACGCGTTTCGAGCGGTTGACACAACACGTCGGCAACCTCTGGAATAGTGCAAGGATGGGGCAGTTCTTCCAATCGTGCATTGACCTCGGCAAACCAGACCGCCAGTTGCTGCTCTACTAACGTCAGAAACAGGCTCTCTTTTGTCTTGAAGTAGAGAAAGATGGTTCCTTTTGCTAACCCGAGCGCATGCGCGATATCAACCATCGTCAACGCCTCATAGCGCGTCGTCTGAAACAACCGCCATGCCGTATCAAGAATGGCCTGTCGCCGCTCCTGTTTCTGTTCATCGTGAACAGCTCTATGTCGTGGAAGAGTGTTGCTCATGGCTACCTCATGTACTACAAGCTTGAAAATACTAAGACAAATGACCACAGGTCAATTATAATTGACCTGTGGTCATTTGTCAAGAGTAAGTTTTTAGGAGATTGGTTGTTTCTTTAGGGCATATTTACCTTTCATTTCATGTCTTTAGTTCCTTCACGACCACTTGAATACCTTCTTTGAACGAGTTATAGCGTGGTTGCCAGCCCAATGCTTGTTTTGCCTTCTCGTTTTTTATGCGAAACGAGATAGCTAGCGAATTGACAAGCGGTCCTCCAAGGATAAGCTTGAGTACCCAGAGTGGCATCGAACGAACGCGCTTCACCCCTAGAGCATCGGTAAAAAGATTTACTATTTCCCTGTGTGGGAGTGGTGAATTGTCAGTAATGTTATATACCTCTCCATAGGCTTCGCTTTCAACAGCAAGTGCATAGCCCAGCGCGAGATCATCTACATGGATAGGACTCCAGTATTGTTTCCCGGCTCCAAAGATACTTAGTTGCCCTTTCTTTTGCGTGTCATAAAATGACTGTTTGAACAGGCCACCTGGTCCGTAGACCCAACCAGGCGCGATGACGATGACATGCAGGTCCTGCTCGCGATGCAAAGAGAGGAGTTCCTTTACCAGCAGCTCGTGAGCCTCGGCTATCGGAGGAGCATGTAGTGTGTCCTGCTCGGTGATCCACTTGTCGGCATGATCTCCATAGGTAAGCGTACTGCTTGTATACACAAATTTTTTGTTATGTTGCAGACATGCCTGTGAAAGCGTATGGGTCATAAGAACATCTGCTTGCTCCATCTGCTGAATCTTCTGCTTCGTGAAGCGGCCTTGTATGGGATACTGGGCAGCGTGAATCACACCATCAACCGTTGGGACCACGTTTTCATAGGAAGCAGGTTCTAGCATGTCGCCGACAACAAGTGTGACCCCAAGTTGCTCAAGGGTGTGCGCTTTCTTCGCGTCTCGTACTAGTCCTAGCACCTCATGTTTTCTCGCAAGAAGTGCCTTGACAATGGCCTTGCCAACAAAGCCAGTTGCCCCTGTTACAAATACTCGCATTTTTCTTTACGCTCCTGTCACTTTGTGTGGGAAATTATGTGGTGAAAATGTTTCTTTTTCCATAGGTGATACCTCTTTATGAGTGAAAGGTTGCTCTCCAGGTAAGGACAGCATGATTACTGTTGTACAGGAGCGATACTGTTTGCTATTGCACGACGCTGGAATAACATCACTGCCATTGCCAGGAGCCAAATGCCCCAGAGAATACGGCTCAGGAGTACGATGAATAGAAGTGCCGAGCTAATTGCTGGCAAGTCGAACTGTTCAATACTACTGATGAGCAAGCCGCAGCCACTGATAATGCCGAACCATGCTAGCCAGCGTTCGGAGCGCAAAGTGCGTAAGAGATACGAGCCTACGAGCAGGCTCCAAACTCCAATAAACAGGTAATAGAGATGCTCACTTAGCTCTACACCCGCGAACTGATCTACTGTTTGGAAGATCGCTACTACGGTAGAACGACTTGCCTCTGTGCTGTTGGGGTTGAAGTAGAGTGTTGCAAGCGAGGGAAGCACAAAGGGCCAACGTAGGTCTCCAATTGCTTGCATCAGGCCGCCAAGCACGCCACAGACAGTCGCGATAGTCATGGCAAGCACCTCTCGACCTCCCAGTAGTCGATATAGCATGAGCACCGCAAATATCAAGAACAATCCACTCAAGGCAATCGCATAATACGAGAGTAGTACGACTGCACTCTGCTGACGAAAGAGTGGAAACGCGATACTTGCTGGCTGATCTGTAAAGTGCAGGACGCCTAACAAGATAGTAAAAGGGATAAAGAAGCCAAGCACACTCAGAACCAGGAGAATGCTAGTAAGACAGTACAGCGTCTCGCCGGGAGGTACATTTTCCTCATCTGTCCGAAGAGTTGAAGAGTAATCTGTAAATTGACGCATGGTTGTGTCCTTTCCTGTTATAAATCTATGTGTATACAGCGACATCGTGTTGTGCTGTTGTTATAAATTGCAAACAAGTAGTAGAAGTGATATGGTAAGCTATCGAACATACCAATTAATGTGTGCTTGTAGTCGTCACTTTTTCTATGAATTTATCATAGATGTTGCTCCTCATAAACATCGTTTGTGTCTGGTAAGGTACTCTCCATATAGGCGTTCTCCTGTGAGGGCAATTGAGTAGAACGGAGATTGCTAAAGATCACTTCGATAACATGTAGTTGTGAAGGGTCAAGGTGATTGAGAAAATGACGCCGTGCTCCCTGTACATGTAGTAGTTGAGCTTTAGAGAGAAGAACGCGGCCTTCGTTTGTGATGTGAACATCTACCACACGTCCATCAGACGAGCGTGTATTGCGTTTCACCAACCCGCGCTGCTCCATACGCCTTACTCTGTAGGTAATATTACTCAGGATCAACTCCGAAGGTTGCTGCTAATACACTCATGCGCTGGGAGTGCTCAGGCATCTGGCTAAGCAGCATTAAGATGCCATAGTCCAGATGAGAGAGGTCAAAGGCTACCTTCAATTCAGTATCTAACGTAGAGAGCAGATGAAGAACTCCAATCACAAACGGAGCCCAAGCGTGCATCTCATCCTCAGTGAACAATGGGCCTGGGTTCATAACATGTTCCTATGCCCTTTCTCGTGTCTTGAGATGATAGACTTTCGACGAAAGTATTTGAAATTTCAAATACTTTTCAATAGTATACACTTTACTTCTAACCCAAGTCAATAGCTAACGAACTACATATATATAACCCTTGCGTTATACGTGAACATCGGGTTATACTTGTTGTAGGCGACTTTGACTTTTTCCTCTATCTGTATATGTTACACAATGATGATAATAGACTATTTGTCTATTATTAGGTCGTATGTACAACAGGAGGGCCGTTCATGTTTGAGGAAAAATTATTTCCTGCTCGACGCGTTTTTCTCCCCTTCTCTTTTGCCTTCGTCCTTTTGCTGGTTATCGCACCTTCTGTGCTGGCAAGTCCCCGTATTTCGCTCGTCGGTCCACAGCAACGCTATCTTGCGATAGGTGATTCGCTTGCCTTTGGCTATCAACCTGACCTCAACTATGATGATGGTTACGCGGACGACTTCTATCACAATCTCCAAAGTCACGGTGTGACCAGCATCGCGAATTTTGGTTGTCCAGGGGAAACGAGTGTGACGATGATCAATGGTGGCTGTCCCGTCCCTCTGCTCCGCAAATTTCCCTATATTGGTTCGCAACTGAATGCAGCCTTGTTCTATCTTGCACTGCATCCCGGGCAGGTTAGTCCTGTGACGCTGGATATCGGTGCAAACGATCTTTTGCGCGATATCAACAAGGGTACTTGCGTTATCAACACCACGAAATTCGCGAGTGATTTAGCAACACTGGATGCGAACCTTACTGGTGTCATTTTGCCAAAGCTGCATAATGCGCTTGTCGTGAATGGTAAACTCACGGGTGATCTGCTTGTAATGAATTATTACGACCCGTATCAAAATCTTTGTCCGAATACGGTGTCGTATATTCAGACCGTGAATCAGCATCTCGCCGCCGATGTCAGTGGTTACGGAACCGTTGCTGATGTGTTCAGTGCCTTTGGAGGTGCCACGACGCCAAACGCGAACATTTGTCACTACACGTGGGAATGTAGCATCTTCAAAGATATTCATTCCACTGATGCTGGGTATAGTGTGATTGCGTCAAGCTTTGAGACTGTCGCGGGTTATTGACCTGATGATTTCGCGGATCGGTGTCGTATATAAAGGATACGTATGTCGCCCACCGATCTGCGATTGTTCTGTAGGGTTCTGCATTCCATCACACCCTCGTCTCCCATCGCTCATTCTGAAAGAAGAATTGTCAGGATGGTGCATATAGTTGCAAAGATGGGTGTTTGCCTAAGAGGGTGTGATAGAATGCAGGACCCTACATTAGTTTTTTGCCTGAAATGGTTCTCGTGTGCGTTTTTTCCTGCCTCGGATACTCTACATTGCTTCCTCGAACTGGTATACTTGAGGTGTTTATAGAATATGCGATCCGAATGAAAAAGGCATGTAGAGATTACTATGGCGATGATAAAACTTTTGTTGGTAGACGATCATGGGCCACTGCGCAAGGCACTACGTGAGGGGCTTCAGGCGACGGGAAATATTCAGGTTGTGGGTGAGGCTGCGACTGGACGTGAAGCGTTGGCACGTGCGCTCGAACTGGATATGGATGTGATTTTGATGGATGTGCAGTTGCAAGATGCCGTAGTCGGTCGGAATGCGCTGAGTGGGGTAGGAGCGGCAGTAGCCATACGGCGCGAACGTCCACGAATGCCTGTAGTCTTTTACTCGATTCAAGATGACGATGAATATTATCGCGAATTTAGAGCCTCTGGCATCCTGACGCACTATGCGTATGTGCGCAAAAGTAATTATCTCTTGCCGAGTATGCTGGTTCCCCTGTTACGTGATGCCGTCAATGGGCGCAGTCTTGTTGACCCGGAAATCGAGGACCGTGTACAGGAGGTACGTGACCTGGATGAGCAGTCGCCGCTTGCCTTGTTAGAGCCAAACGAGTTACGGGTCGCCGAATTGATGGCGCAGGGTATGACCAACGAGCAGATCGCGGCACGTCTGAACCTGCATGATAAACGCGCAGTGAGTCGCACAAATGGACGTATTTATGCCTCATGGGGACTTAGTGATAACGCTGTCGATGATAAGGTTGCGCGCGCACGAGCAACCCTGATTTATATGATGAACCGTATGATTATGTGGGACGAAAACGGTGCTGCGCTTGTGCAGGATCGCAGGGGCGAATGGGTTCCGCTCTATAAAGAAGCATAAAAACAATGGAACTTCATACATTGCTTGAACCTGCGCACCTTGTACAAACCATTGTGGTGGCACTTTCGATCTTCAATCTCATTGCATTTCTCTGGCTCGCATTCACTGTATGGCTCAATGGGAATCGTGGGCGCATGATCGCGCGTGTCGGCGTCGTGGGGCTTGGTCTTTCCGCGTTGTTTTTCTTTCTGCATGCGTTACTTACTTCGGGTCCAATTGTACAAACGGCAGGACTCATATCGCCAGATTTTTTGTGGCACTTGATATGGCTACCAGCCCTTGGTGTACCCTACATCTGGTTTGTGATTGGACTGCACTATGCCGCACTTATCAGTCCCGGTTGGCGTCGGCGAAGACCCGTGCTACTAATTTTTAGTGGCCTGCTAGGGTGTGCTGTTTTCGCATTGCTTTTGCAGAATGCTTCGACTTTCACCTTTCTTGGTACTGTACGACTCCTGGCCTACGGAGAGGTGCCGAAAGCTGAACGAGGGGAGCTTGTATCGCCACTTGTGTTATTACCAATCCTCTTCCTGTGCTATGTCACGCTGTGTGCGATTGGGCCATGGTTTACGCCAACTCGTGTTGGGCGTCTGCTACATGCATTGTGGTCTGCCAGCGCAAAAAGCGAACAAAAATTACGTCAACGCCTCGCTGATGCATTCTGGGACGATCCTATACAGGTTGATCTACTGGAAGAGCCAGAGCTTTCCTGGCATCTTGCGCGTCCTGGTCTGCTTGTGGCTGCATTACTGATGGTTGGTTTGACGACGTGTTTAGGAATTCTCGGCGTCTGGTCAATGGTAAGCTGGTTGGAACGTGGTAAAAATGTCGCTACTACTGTTCCTATCAGTATTCATGCACTTCCCCTTAATCTCTTCCTGCTGGACAGTATCGCGACAGGCTTTGTCGCGCTTATCATTCTGTTACTTGGCTATTCAATTGTGCGTCACGGTATCTTGATTGAGCGTCCGCTTGCACGTCGAGGCTTTTTCGAGCAGTGGCGGGGCATCGTCATTATGGCGACGACGATTTCTGTATTCATCGCACTGCTCGTAGCGTTAACCGGCAGCAACCTTGGAAGCTTACTACTTATCACAACGCTAGCGACCGCTGCGTATGCACTGTTTACATGGAGTAGTTACACTGCGCATGATCGCTATATATCTATGCTTGGCCCATTTTTGCGTAGCGCGAATTTGCGTCACTGGCTTCAAACAGATGTCGAGAAGACAGAGCAAAGTATGGAGGACCTATTCTTCCACCTTTGCAATGATGTGCTAGAGGTACAATGTGCGCGTCTCGTCGTGCTTATAGGCGTGGTGAGACGAAGTTTTAGCTATCGCTGGCCGCTTTTCGATAGTCACGAAGAAGAGAGCGATATAGTGGCTCTGGCTAAAAAAAACGCACACCTATCTTCTTCAAGAAATGGGGAACGAGTAAGGGTGAAGCAAATACCAACGCGTGTGCGTATGACTGTTCAAGGACAGCCACTGATTTGTTGGGTCTTGCCAATTTACGATGAGTTGGGTGTTGTCGCGACATTTTATCTTGGTCCACGTCACGATAGAAGCCTGTTTACAGAAGAGGATATGGACCTTGCGCAAGCGTGTGGGCAGCGTATTCTTGATACCCTACGCGACCACGAAGCAATGCAAGCGGTGGCGGGCCTGTTACGTCGTCGGATCGTCGATGTGAAATTGTTGGACGCGCAACATAGACGTGTGTTGCATGATGAAATCTTGCCACAAATGCATCTTGCGCTCTTACGCCTGGAAACTGTACGTTACACGCTGAACAATGAACAAAAGCAAGCCGTTGATACGACGCAGCAGCAAGAAGCACTTGACGATGCTGTACAGACGATCAGCGATGCTCACCGTCGTCTCGCTGCGATGATGCGGGCAAATACGCCAAGTGCGCCACATCGTCTTGAGCGCGACGGTATGCTGCATGCGATACGTGTGATGCTCAGGCAAGACTTCCAACAAGCGTTCGATGAGGTGGAATGGACTATTCCAGAAGAGATGATGAGCCGTATCGACGAGATGGTGCCACCAGCTATCGCGGAACTAATTTTCGCCGCCGTTCAGGAAGCTCTCCGTAATGCCGCACGGCATGGACGTGGCTCCGATGTGCATCGCCGTCTGTGTCTGTCTGTACATGCCTCCTATAACCAGAATCTTGAAATACTCATCGTGGATGATGGTGTGGGTATTGTGTCCACGACCAGTTCGACTTCAGGAACCGGGGGCGGTCTTCTTACACATAGCGCACTTCTTGCCATCGCAGGCGGTAGCTTACTTGTGAAAAGCACCTCGGGCGGTGGCGTGACCGTTCGTATCTTTTTGCCAGTCGAATCGCTGCGGTAATACATGAATTAGACCTCTACGGTATTATGTAACTGTAACCGATGTTGTAATGTTACTTGCTTTTATCACATCGAGCGTCTCATGCATAGAACATATAAGGAGGGCGAATTCATGATACTTATCACTGGCGCGACTGGATACATTGGACGACATCTCGCACAACGTTTGGCTGCACAGGGAGAACGACCTCGTTGTCTGGTGCGCGATATTACGCGTGCGAAGACGATTTTACCCGCCGACAAGGTTGAATTTGTCGAAGGTGACACAACACAACCTCACACGTTGAATGCTGCTGTACAGAGGGTTGACACCATTGTGCATGCTGCATTTGTGACAGCCGACCACAAAGCCCTGAGCAGTAATTACTATGAAAATACTAATGTCAACGGAACTGCTAATCTGATCAAGGCCGCGAAGGATGCAGGGGTAACGCGTGTTATCGAGATTGGCGGACTTGGCACTAAACCCGATAAGCCTGGAAGCTATATGCAGGGCCGCTATCTCGCGGAGAAAATGCTGATTGATAGTGGTCTGGATTATACTATTATTCAGCCTTCTGTCCTCTTTGGAAAAGGTGCTCCTTTTACTAAAGGCTTAGCGGACCTTGTGCGTACCACGCCTGTTTTACCGCTTATTGGCGGTGGTGGTACGATGTTCCAACCGATTTATGTCGAGGATGTTGTAACGGTAATTATCAAGGTGTTAGAAGACCCGACACGCACGAATAAGAAAACGTATACCATTGGCGGACCTGCATACTATTCGTTCTCTCAAATCTTTGACGAACTGCTCAAGACCATGCATAAAAATCGGCTCAAGGTTTACGCACCCACGCCAATCATTGGGATTGGTGCGGCGGTGATGGAGGCTATTCTGCCCAAACCACCACTGACACGGGCCGCAATGACACTCTTTACATTCAATAATACAACCGACTTGAATAGTATCGAGCGTGATTTTGGTTTTACTCCTACCTCCTTCTCAACATACCTGGCACAAAACGGGGTGTGAGTACTTGCCTATAGCAAACACGAGAAAAGAGACGTGCCCTACCAACTTGGTAGGGCACGTCTCTTTTTTATCGTAACAGGGGCGTCCCCTGGAATTTTTGTTATGGGTTCTTTTAATAGTCTACCTGGCGAGGAAGCCATCCGTGTTGCCAGCACCATCGACGTAGAAGCCAACAAGCTGGTCTTTGTCGTTGAGACCATTGATGGTCGTTGTCCCAACACCGTTCGGGTCGTCGATGGACTGCCATTTGGCATGCTTCAACGGGGAGGACAAGAGGAACCCGTGCATCTGTTTGGCCCCATCGACGTAGACCCCCACAATCTGGTCACGGTTGTTGATACCCAGAGCGGTCGTGTTGGTCGAGTGTGGGAAGTCGAACGTGGTGTAGTGCTTGTTGTTGGCCGTGCGCAGGAAGCTCACGATGGAGCCATTGGAGGCCGTGAAGAAGCCTACGATATCGCCATTGGTGTTGATGCCTGCCGCGGTCGCGTTGGAGCCACCAGGAGGAACCAGTTCCTTGAACTGTCTATTGCTCAAAATGAGTTTGTAGGCATGATTGACCCCGTTGCCATCGGTGTAGAAGCCGACTGCGACGCCATTGTCATTGAGGCCAAGCAACTGGTTCACGGTTCCTGTTCCGGTGTTGGGGTCTCGGTAGGAGGTGAAGACGCCGTTATGCTTGACGAAGCCGAAGTTGTTGCCATTGCCATCGACCCAGAAACCAGCGGTATCTCCATGATTGTTGATCGCGACGACCTGTGTCTGGACCGAACCTGGGAAGTTTTCATTCTTGTAGTTGTGCTGTCCATAGGGAGGGTTGAGCGTATAGCCCTTGTTGGGATGAGTTGCATTCGCACCACTGCCGAAGTAGCCAGAGATGACGCCACGGTTGTTAATACCGAGGAGTTGGTTAAAGGTCGGGTCAGTATTGTCGTTGAGGGTCTTGAAGGTGTGCGACGAGTGAACGTTGCTTGAAATCTGTGCACTCGCCAGTGAATTGCTAGAAACGGACCCTAAATCGGTGGGGGAACCACTACATGCTGCCAGGACAAGCATCATCAGACCTAGCATTGCAGCGACAAACGAGAGTGTCAGTTTTCGAGAGAGTGTAAACATTGTATGTCTCCTTTTTTATGCGCGATTATCGCGACGGGTGTGTGAGGACTGCATCTTATTTTAAAGTGTCAGGGAGTACCTGTTAGCTGTCCTTTTGAACTTGTGGGTGATGCTTGTTCGCTTCACCTCACACCCAAATGATACTGCGAAATTCGTGAAAAATCCGTGTCCATTTTCACAATTTCAGTGTGAAGCTTTAGACTATTTGATGGAATAGTGGTAAAAGGGCGGATAAAGTACGAAAAACGTATTTATGGTAAAGTGTGTCGGTAGGAGTGCTTTCGTATACACAGAAAACTGTTGTGATATAATCTCAATACATAAGCGTATATATAGCACATATATTTTTAGTAAGTATTGGAGGCACGGTCTTGGCGGTATCCACTGATGTTGCATGGAAAGCTAGTAACGATTTGCGCGTAGTTGGTGATACGCTAAGAAATATTTCGCGCTCATTGCATGAACACACGCACAAACTTGAAGTCGCGGTCGAGGGACGTTACGCGAGTGAAGGTGGCGATCCCCGTATACGTCTGCTCAGTGAAGCTCTACATGTGAGTCGTGTTGCAGACCTGGAATTAGGTAGACTCAACCAGACAATTCAACGTGTCCTACAAACGCTCCAGGGTCAGGTTGACGGAAATAACGTTTCACAAGCCACATTCGAGCGTGAACGGCAGGCACTCAATACCAGCATCATTACACTTAAGCAGCAGAAAAGCGAGCAGGAGACCCTGTACGAAATTGCTGGTACGCTCAATTCAACGCTCGAGTTCGATGAGGTGCTACGCCTCGTCATGGATCGTGTGATTGAGTTCGTCAATGCCGAACGTGGTTTTCTCGCGCTTGTGAATCCGACAACAAATGCCGTTGAATTTACCATTGCTCGTGATAAGCAAGCAAGAACGATAGACGAAAGTGCGTTTAAGATCAGTCGTGGTGCCATAACGCGTGTCATTAGCAACCGTGAAACGATGCTTTCCGATGACGCGCAGCTAGATGTTGCATTCAAAGGGCATGAAAGTATCATGGCCTATGGTATTCGCTCGATTCTCTGTGCTCCCCTGGTTGTACGTGGTACCTGTATTGGTGCGGTCTATGTCGATAGTCGTATCAATGCGAACCTGTTTGGACCCAAGCACCGAGACATGCTCAACGCCTTTTGCAATCAAGCCGCGATTGCGATTGACAACGCCCGACTCTTCGCGGACCTGAATAAAGCTATTCAAAAGGTCAGCGAAGATAAGAAATACATGGACAACATCTTTGCCTCTATCGCGAATGGCGTCATTACTACTAATTCTGATGGTATGGTGACAACATTTAACGGTGCTGCTGGCCTCATTCTCAATCTTAATCCAGAACTTATAATAGGGAAACACTATCAGGAAGCCTTCCAACATCTGCCCAAGACTGGGATTATCGAATTGTTGGGAACGGCTGTAACCGATCACGAGAATGGTACAGTTGTGCTACGTTACGTGGATTGTCAAATCCCGAAACGCGATGGCGATATTAATCTCATTATGTCGGTGTCGTCATTGCGTGATACACATGGAGAGCCGATAGGTACCGCGCTTGTCATTGACGACCGCACCGAGTTAAAACGTTCGGAGGCGAAGGCGAAGCAGATTCGTCGCATATTCGAGCAATACGTCCATCCCAACGTGGTGCAGCAGCTTATCAGGGACCCCTTAGCACTTAATCTTGGTGGTGAGACACGCGAGATTTCGGTTGTCTTTGCCGATATCCGTGGCTATACGCGTCTCAGCGAGAGCATCGCGCCTGAGCAGGTCATGAACTTACTCAACAACTATCTCGAAATCATGGTCAAAGAGGTATGGGATGAAGAGGGAACGATCACGGCGTTCATGGGTGATGCGATCATGGCAATCTTCAATGCCCCTCTTTCGCAAGAAGACCATGCGATACGTGCGATACGTGCGGCGTGGAAGATGCGTATGGCTGTTCTCAATTACCAGCGTCACCATACGCAAGGTTTACCTATCTCGTTCGGCTTTGGCGTGAACACTAATTCTGCCACCGTTGGAAATATTGGTTCACAGGGCCGAATGCAAAACTATACCGCGATAGGTGATGCTGTCAATGTTGCATCACGTCTTCAACAAAATGCCTCGGATAATAACATTCTTGTCAATAGTTCTACGCTACAATACGTTCGTCCTGCCGTGCGCGTCGCTCAAATGGCTCCCCTGTACGTGAAGAACAAATCCGCTCCATTGGATGTCTGGTGTCTGATGGGGTTAGTATAGAGTTTCTATGCTTCAGAAACCTACTTTCTCCTCTGATGCTCAAATTATTACAGAACTTCGCGAAAGTTATGGTTTGAGCATCAATATGCTTCAATTCTTTCCTCTTGGTGAAGCTTCCTGGTGTTATACAGCAATTGACGAGGCTGAAAACATCTGGTTCATCAAAATCTTACGACACAAACTTCATCAACCTTCTATCGCTGTCCCTGAATTTCTGCGCAACAAACTTGGATATCAATTTGTAGTTCCTCCTGTTGCTAATACACAAAGTATGTTATGGGGTAGGATTGCAAATCATGATCTTATGATCTATCCATATTTACAGGGTAAAACGGTGATGAATGATGCATCATTAGCTCGGTGGCAAGAGGTCGGTAACATTTTTGCTGAATTACATTCAACAGGGCTTCCGAATGATATCGTGAGGACGCTACAAATCGAGGATTTCGTACCTCCATGGGGGCATAAAGCAAAAAGCGTAGTTACATATGCTACTACTTCTTGCCTCATAGGGACCTCTGGTAAACTTGCTCTTTTTATACAGAGTAAAGAGCAAGAGATACAGGCTATACTTGCAAGGACAGAAGAACTTGGAAACTTGTTGAGGGAAGAGAAACCTGAACTTGTCCTTTGTCATTCTGACCCTAACAAATCGAACATTTTTGTCACTGACGATAAAGAGATAGTGCTGATAGATTGGGACGGCGTGATGCTTGCACCTAGAGAGCACGACCTGATGTTCTTTACAGGCAAGGAACAAGAACAGTTCATGTTGGGCTATAAAAAGACTGCGCAGGGCAAAATAAATACTCTTGCGATTGCATACTACAAATATGAATGGGTCGTACAAGAAATTGGCGATTATGGTACGCAGATATTCTTTAGTGATGCAGATGAGGCAACCAAGCAGCATGCCCTTCACGAATTTTACAAACTATTCGCGCCCAATGATGTAGTGCAAGAGGCTTATGCTTCTGATACTGATTTGACTGTTTAAAAGAAAGCAGAGGAACTTAATAGTGACTGAAGAGCATACGCGAGTGGCAGAAGAAGCAGAGTTGTTACTACAACGCCAAGATATGCTCCAAAACGAGGCGCAAACAGTTGTCAAGGAACTAGATTTAGTTCGTTGGCTAAGTCAAGCTGGCATTGCGAAAGTACATGGTAGTTCAGTTTTAGGCTTGATGACGTGGCGCGATATTGATATAAGCGTTTCAAGTCCTCACTTGAAGGTTGAGCATGCATATGAGGTTATGATGCCTCTGTTGACACATCCACGTGTCAAGCAAGTACGCTATCTCAACGAAAGCGGTCGTTTTCGTTTAGGAGAACTTCCAGATCAACGCTATTTCTTCATGGTCATGTATGATTATGGCTCTGAAACTGACTGGAAGATTGATATTTCGTTCTGGCTTGGAGAGGATGTTCATGCAGAGCCAGTTTATGACATGCTAGAGCAAAAGCTTACACCCGAAACACGTCTTGCTATTCTATACATTAAGGATGTCTGGTGGAGGCAACCTTCTTATAGGCAAGAGGTTTCCAGCGTTGATATTTATGATGCTGTATTGTTGCATGGGATACGAACGCTGGATCAGTTCGATCAGTATTTGAGCGAGCGAGGGAAGCCGACACGAATTAGACCTGACTGATTTGTATCAGGTTCCCACACGTATCATCGAGGACGGCAAAGATTGGTGGTCCCATTCCGATGCTCAAATCATTGTAAAACTTCGCGAAAGTTATAGTTTGAGCATCAAAACACTTCAATTTGTTCCTCGCCTAGCCGAATAATTGTACAGTTTTCGCTCATGGAATCTTCATGATTTACCGCTTATTTAGAAGAGCAAACATTTTTTCATCGTAGAACTGATTATCCACATACAGACGTTCTCGGAGCAGGCCTTCTTCCTGAAAACCAAGTTTTCTTAACACCTGTGCGGAGGCGTGATTTGGCAGAGCAACTTGAGCCTCAATACGATGCAGTCGGCAGGAATCAAACCCAAACTGAAGAATTGCAGCTAAGGCCTCTGACATGATTCCTTTGTGCCAAGAGGCTTTGGCGAGAATATAGCTGAGTGCAGCATTAAAGTTATCGGCATCCCACGAATATCCACAATTTCCCACAACCTTGTCTTCTCCTTTCAAGGTAATCCCCCAGCGTATTGCTTCTCGTTCAACAAAACGTTTTTGATGACGTAATATACTCTTTTCTGCTTGGTCAAACTGAGTGAACGGAGGATCATAGAAGCGCATCGTTTCTTCATCGGCTAAAAAAAGAAAGCTATCTTTTGCATCCTCTCGTTCCAATTGCCGTAATACTAACCGTTCTGTTTCTAAAAGAGGAAAGGAAAGAGGAAACGTTTGAAGATGGCTGCTTAAACTCATAATTGCCATGATCTCCTTCTATATTTTTGATGAACCTGTCTAAATTATGTTGATGAGTCTATCAGAAACGTTCTCAATAAGCGAGCTTTCGTCTTATTTCTTGTCGTTTCTGACAAATATGATGTCGCATCCATCCGAAAAGGAACGTAGGGACACGATTTTTAGAGAAGAAAACAATAGTCAACGATGTCTCGTCAGCTTATGTGGCAGAAGGTACGGTGAGGTGAGCATGAGCGAGGCGACATTTTATCGAGCAAACGCGACAAATGAACTGACAAACAATATTCTACTATATCCTATGACAACGTGTCGAGTAGATACAAAACGTCATCTTGACAAATTACAAAAAGCTGTATACACTCTTACTAAGTATAATCAAGTTAAAGGAATTTTTCAAGTTCCAGCTTGAAATTCTGTATACAGAATTCTAAAATTCCAAATGAGAGTAAGCTTGTTGACTGGTATAACCATGTAATGAGGGAAGCAGAGGAGAAACAGCGAAACGCATGAATAATACACAGCATCTGCTCTCTCTGCCAACGGAAGAATTCAAGAATGGATCGAATGGAGAAAACGGAGTTGCTCCTCTTTACACACGCTTGCGCACCATGATTTTTGATGGCATGTTTCTTCCCGGCTCGATGCTCTCCCAGGTCAAACTAGCTGAGTCTCTGGGTGTCAGTCGTATTCCGCTACGTGAAGCACTGCGTATGCTTCAGAAAGAAGGACTGATAGAAGCAGAACATAATCAACGAGCGAGAGTTCCTGCCTTTGAGCCGTCCATTGTTGACTCCTTGTATGCCAGTCGTATTCTGTTGGAAGCTTTGAGCATTCGATTGACGGTTCCGCGTATTGACCAGTCAGATGTACAAGCACTGAAGCAAACACTTACTGAACTCGATGAGGCAGCAGCGCACATGAACCTTGATGCATGGGAAGAGCCACATCGTCGTTTTCATCGTCTCCTTGTTCTCCACGTGGAGGACTCGATGCGTCAGAGGATAACGAGTTATGCTAACCAATGCGAATATTACCGAAGGCTATATTACCGTCTCGTGAGTAAGCACCAACCAACGAGGTCAGCGGAAGTCATCGCGGCTGAGCATCACGCCATTGCCAGTGCATATATCCAGGGGGACGCAGAACTAGCAGCCTATCTCTTAGCGCGTCACTACGCACGTACTGCCCTGACGGTCCTTGGACAGATGGCACCAGAATGTGATCCTGTCGCGGTCCGTATGGCCTTGCAGATTGTTGGAGCAGATACTCCTCTTCCCGAGGCATCCCCGTCTTCTAGAAGGCAAACACATCGAGGGCAAGAGGTGCAAGCGAACAGACAAAGAAGTCAACCCGTGTAAAAAAGTGAATACAAACTCTATTTTCAAATTGAGGTGGGATACATTTCTTGGATGCATCCCGTTTCGGCAACACCATGTCACAGATGACAAGGAGGAATATGATGTCACAAGGATTTGAAGAGAGCACTGTTGCATTGCCCGTTTTGCATCATGTCAATCTCAAGACGACGCGCGTACAGGAGATGATTGACTGGTATGCTACCGTTGTTGGTTTCACAACGGTCTTCCAGTTCCCAGGTGGTGCCTGGTTGACCAATGATGCCGCAAACCATCGCCTGGCACTCCTCGCATCATCCAAAATGAGCGATGATCCAGACAAAATAGTGCATACAGGCATCCATCACGTTGCGTTTGAGTACGAGAAAATTGATGATCTGCTGCATACCTACACGCGCTTGAAGGAACTGGGAATTATGCCGCACATGAGTCTGGATCATGGCATGACGCTCTCGTTCTACTACGTCGATCCTGACGGGAATAGCGTGGAGCTACAGATCGACAACTTTGGTGACTGGGCGCAGTCGCAAGAGTGGATGCGTACCTCGCCCGATTTCGCGGCGGACCCTATTGGCAAGTTTGTAGACCCCGATCAAATCATTGAGGCTCGTAAGACAGGTGCCTCGTTTGCGGAAATCCATCGCCGTGCCTATGCGGGCGAGTATCCACCCTCTGGCCCAATAGACCCACGTGTCCCGCTCGATGATCCTCGTGCTCCTCTGTAGGAGTCTACCAATGGTGTAAGCCTGCGTCGTTTGAAGCGAGCAAGCTTGTACAGCATTTCACTCCATGATACGCGAAGGTGCGACAGGAGATTAGTTCATCTGCAAGAGAGGAAAGAGGACAATGACAATGTCCATCCCAACATCGGACCTCGATTTGTATAGCGACGACGTGCTGACCGACCCTTATGAGCACTTTCGACGCCTTCGTGAAACTGGTCCAGCGGTCTGGCTTGAGCGACACAACGCGTGGGCGATTGTCCATTACGATGCTGTCCGTGCTGTGCTTAGAAACTGGGCAACGTTCTCGTCAGCGTCTGGGGTCGCCCTTAACGATACCCTCAACACAGCGATGAGTGGAAATACATTGGGGTCTGATCCTCCTCTTCACGATCTCCTGCGCAATGTAGTTGCCTCTCGCATGACGGCGCAGGCCTTGCGCCCAACCAAGGAGATAATTGAGAGCCGGGCCGAAGAGCTTGTTGAACGACTAGTGATGCAGCAGTCGTTTGATGCGGTCGAAGAACTGGCGCAAGCACTTCCTCTCTCCATTGTCCCCGATTTTATTGGCTTGCCACAAGAAGGGCGTGAGCACCTCCTGGACTGGGCAGAGGCGACGTTCAATGCAATGGGTCCCATGAATGAGCGATGCACACACGCGATACAGAAGTTGCCGGACCTCTTTGGCTATGCGGCACATATTGCGGCATTAGGCAACCTTCAACCTGGAAGCTTTGGAGCAGGCGTCCTTGAGGCTCAAAAAGAAGGTCGGATCACGGAGGCACAATGTCCTCAACTGCTTACAGCGTACCTCGTACCGTCAGTAGATACGACGATTAGTGCGGTTGGTAGCGCGGTCTGGTTGTTTGGCCGCTATCCAGACCAATGGGATCGGGTACGGGAGAACCCTTTACTCATCCCCAACGCCTTCGAGGAGGTTCTGCGCTTAGAGTCCCCGCTTCAGAGCTTCACTCGTCTCGCAACAAGTGACTACGACGTGGAGGGGGTCTCCATTCCAGCAGGATCGCGCGTCGTCGTGCTATTCGCTTCTGCCAATCGTGACGAACGTAAGTGGGAGCATCCAGACACCTTCGATGTGACGCGTAACACGTCAGGGCATCTTGGCTTTGGCTATGGTATTCATCTCTGTGCAGGGGCAAGTTTGGCACGGTTGGAAGGTCAGGCACTCTTGGGTGCGTTAGCACGACGCGTAGAGCGGTTTGAACTTGGTGAAAGCACCCGGAAGTTGAACAACGTCATCAGGAGCCTGAAGACGCTGGCCGTTACCGTGCATACGGCAAAGAAGCCCTTGTGATTGTCTCCATGTCGATTGTCGAGCGAGAGAAGAGATAGGGCTACCTGAGCCTCATTATAGAGGAACAGAATGGAGATGTTCCTGTGCGTAAAGAGAAAAAAGGGAAAGGTAGAACATGATAGCGGCAGATAGCGCAGGCAAAAGCCAGGATATTCCGCAGCAGACAGATGTCCTCATCGTTGGAGGAGGTCCCGTCGGGCTGAGTGCAGCAGTCGAACTGGGGCAACGAGGTGTACAATGTTTGCTCGTCGAGCCGAGGCTGGTCGTCTCACAGCTCAGACCGCGTGCCAAGACGACCAGTGTGCGAACAATGGAACATTTTCGTCGTTGGGGGCTAGCTAAACGCTTGCGCGAGGTGGCACCCCTCAAGGTGGACTGGTCTCAAGATGTGGTTTTTTGTACGACGTTATTGGGTCACGAGGTGACGCGCTTCACACATTGCTTTGGGCTTACATCACAGCGCACAGATATGTTTGCGGAAGCAGGACAACAGATCGCGCAACCCCTGGTCGAGGAGGTGTTACGGGAGGCGGTTAGCACTCTAGAGTCGTGCACCCTCTGTCTGGGATGGTCGCTGAACACCCTCCAACAGCACGAAGATGGTGTACTGACAACCATCGTCAACGAAACAGGCGAGCAACGGCACGTCAAGGCGTCTTACGTCCTGGGTTGTGATGGCTCTCGGAGTGCTGTTCGTGCGGCTATCGGAGTCCGCTACGTGGGTACCTCAGACCTGCGTCCGAACTTTGGCTTTGTCTTTCGAGCACCTGGACTGGCGAAGCTGCTGCCGCATGGCCCCGCTGTTCAGTACTGGGTGCTCAACCCGGCCTTTCCTGGGGTCATGGGCCGCATGGACATGGAAGATAGGTGGTGGGCTGGCGTCAACGGAGTCTCCGCGGAGGCTGGTCAGGCGAACTCGCATGCCTTGATCCATGGCCTTGTCGGGAGCGAGATCGACGCCGAAATACTTGGTACGGATCCCTGGACAGCACGCATGTTGCTGGCTGACCGCTACCGTGAGGGCCGGGTCTTTCTGGTGGGCGATGCCGCGCATCTGAATCCGCCATGGGGTGGGCATGGATTTAACACTGGCATCGGTGATGCTGTGAACATCGGTTGGAAGTTAGCAGCAGTGCTTGACGGCTGGGGTGGTGAGGACCTACTTGCAAGTTACGAAGCTGAGCGGCGACCAATCGCGGAGCGAACCATTCGGGAGGCGACCGCGAATATGAGTGTCCTGGCCCCTGAACTCGGCAGTCGAGAATTGGATGTATCGGGACCCGTCGGCGAGCAAGCGAGGGGAGCGGCTGCTCAGGGAATCCAAGCCTCCAAAGACAGAGAGTTCCACAGCTTAGGCATCGTGCTAGGCTACCAGTACGATGCCTCGCCTGTGATCATTGACGATGGCACGCCTCCGCTTCCCGAAAGTCATTCGTATAAGCCAACAGCCCGACCCGGGGCGCGACTACCGCACCTGTGGTTACCTGATGGAACGTCGCTTTATGATCGGCTGGGGAATGGCTTGTCACTGCTTCGGCTCCGCGATGACGCCGATGTGGTTCCTTTTGTTGAGTCAGCAGCAACCTACCATGTGCCGCTGACCATTATCGAGCTACAGAATTTGACACTTGAAGAACGCTATGGTGCCTCACTTCTCCTCGTGCGGCCCGACCAGCATGTGGCCTGGCGTGGTACCTCGATGGACCGAGCAACTGCAGGACCACTTCTCGAGAGAATCTGTGGAGTTTAAGTATTCGCAAGGAACAACGACCTGGGTCTCCTCTATCGTTATCACAACGTCTTCCGCAAGACAAAGCCTAATTGCTGGATACGCTCGAAGCCGAACCACTCGTAGAGGCGGTGGGCGTGGGTGTTGTTGTCCTGAGTGTTAAGCATAATACGCGTCACACGTTCGCGTTCAAAGAAACGGATTGCTTCCGCCATCAGACGGATGCCTATCTGTTGACCTTCTGCGGAGGGATGAACGGCGATACGGACGAGGTAGCCATAGTCGCTATCGAGTGCGTTGAATTGGTAGCCTACGACCTTCCCTTGTAGCTCCGCAACGACAAAATAGGGGTGGGTGGCAGCGACATCGGTAAAGCCTGCCGCGTCATAACGCCATAGGTCCTCGAAACATGCATGCTCAATCGCGAGTAGGGCCGTCATATCCCTAGCTTTACCCCATCGCCCTTTGATACTTACCTGACGAACAAGTACCTGCTGATTGCCTTGTGCGGGTATGGTGTAGTTGTATTTATCATAGGAATAGAGGCGACGATACGGCAGGAAACCGCGCTTCAAAAGCACCTCGCGCAACCAATCGCGTTCGCTATCGTTGCCGGAATAGTGTAGGTGCTTTATGCCTTGTATGACCAGTTGAGAAGAGAGAGCTTCAAGCAACCTAAATAAGATATCCAGGTAATGGTTGCTCTCTGTCCAACTGACACCAAAACCTCCAATCCATGCGGTTGGCGCATTGACGCTTTGTGCTAGTAAAAAGCTATGCATCGTGGCACTGTTAAACATCCCTACCGCCGGATTGTGCTTGAGCAATAGTGGCAACTCGTTTAATGTAAAGCGTTGATAGATGTATTCCGAGGTACGTAGCAAACGCTCGACAGCTGGGATATCAGCAGAAGTCAGAGGCCGTATTTGATATGTATCGAGATGCGAGGCTGGCATGGTTGTGCGCTTCCTCTGTAGGGGCTACAATTCATTACGCCCTTGTACAGGGTGTGATACTTATTCAGGGCGTAATGAATTATAGCCCCTACAGCGTGTTTGATATATTATTGCGTGTCATCCGGTCCCTTCATCTCACGCCGCAATTTCTCTACATCGGGCTTCTTGAAATTGCGCATGCGATAGCCGGTTAAGCCATGAATACGTCGCAATTCCGCAATCAACACGTCGGTATTCACACGCATCGGGTCTACTGGTGGTGGACCGAGACTATCGACGGCGGCATCACCGCCCAATAGCTGGTTGATACTTGTTGCTACACACATACCCGTTGCCTGCACATTATAGCCACCCTCTTGCACCATAATCAGGCGACCCTCACAAAGCAGGTCAGCGAGATTCAATATAATTTCGTTCAGTCTGAAAAAGCCCGCGGTAGAAAGATACATTTGTGTGTGCGTACTTGTCTGAGGAATAGCATCTTTCCAGTGAGCATCGAAGCCAGCCGAGACCAGGATAAGCTGTGGATTGAAGCGGTCGGCTGCAGGCGCCATTACCTGCCGGAAAATAGCTTCGTATGTATCAAAGCCACACGTCGCGGGAATGGGAACATTGATGGTTGTGCCAATCGCATCACCCTCTCCTAGTTCATCGGAGGCACCTGTGCCGGGATAAAAAGGGGCTTGATGCACCGAGAAGTAGAGGACACGCGGATCGCTGTAAAACATGTCTTGCGTACCATTTCCGTGATGTACATCGTAGTCAATTATCATCACGCGCTCAAGACCATAGTGGTCGATGGCATAGCGAGCGGCAACCGCGACATTGTTGAAGATGCAAAATCCCATCGCATCATCTGGTAATGCGTGATGTCCAGGTGGGCGTACAAGACAATAAGCGTTCTTGATGTCACCCTTCATCATGGCGTCAATAGCCGTCAGCGGTGCACCTGCGGCCTTGCTTGCGGCCTCATACGATTTCGCGGAAAGGTAGGTATCAGTAGCGAAGAATGCTGTTCTGTACCCATCTTTTGCCTCTATTTCCGCTATTTGTTGAGAGGCTTCCTCGACCTCTTGAATATACTCGCGTTCATGAACCGCAGCTAACTCATCTACAGTTGCCGCACGTGGCGCGAGTTGCACCAGGCCATCGCGTGTAAGCCACCCTAGTTCTTCGAGTGCCTCATACGCTAACTGAATACGTTGCGGCTTCTCCGGGTGTTTCGACGGTGTAATATGTTCCAGGAAAATAGGATCATAAATGAGTGCAGTGGTCATGATAGTTCCTTCAGGTAAATGTATCATTGTGAGCATCGGCGCATGACACCCGTAAAGGGTGTCACTACTACACTTTTCGCCACTGCGTGGCTTGCCACGCCAGTCCATGTATAGTAGTGACAGGGCTTGCCCCTGTCATGCCCCACATACCTTCTATAACACTTTTTGTACGAGTCCGGGAATGTCGAAGATGGTGTCGGCGACAGGAACATGAGCAGCTTGTAGTGCTGCGACCTTGCCTTGCGCGGTTCCAGTGTTACCGGAGATAATTGCACCTGCATGGCCCATGCGCTTGCCCGCTGGGGCTGTACGTCCTGAGATGAAGGCCACAACAGGTTTGCTCATGGTTTTGATGTATTCGGCGGCATCTTCTTCGTCGCTACCGCCAATCTCGCCACACATGACGACCGCTTTTGTCTGCGGGTCCGCCTCGAACAATTTGAGGTAGTCAACAAATGTTGAGCCAATGATGGGGTCGCCACCAATACCGATACAGGAGGATTGTCCCAGACCAGCAGCCGTGAGTAGCGATACAACCTCGTAGGTAAGCGTGCCAGAACGCGAGATAAAACCAACGGGACCGGGTGTGAAAATTTGGTACGGGATAATCCCGATTTTGCCTTGGCCTGGCGTACACATGCCGGGGCAGTTTGGTCCGATGAGGCGTGCATTATGCTCATGTACAACGAGCATGGCACGTGTCATATCGACAACTGGAATGCCCTCTGTGATGCATACGATCAAGTCAATGCCTTCGGTTGCCGCTTCCATAATGGCATCTGCCGCGCCAGGAGGAGGCACGAAAATACAAGATGCAGTCGCGCCTGTGGCATTGATTGCCTCGGCAACGGTATCGAAGACTGGAAAGCCTTCGATGCTTTCACCACCTTTGCCAGGGGTGACACCACCGACAATGTTTGTGCCTGCCGCTTTCATGTTGCGTGTATGGTAGAGTCCTTCGCGGCCTGTGATACCCTGCACAATCACCTTTGTTGTGCTATCTAACAAAATACTCATCGCTTAACTTCCTCTATTATTCTATGCGTGACTCTGGCTCTTTGGCTACATTGCGTGGCTGTGTACCAAGTGCGTTGATAGCTGCGACAATCTTTTCCGAAGCTTCACGCATATCCTGTCCCCACTCAAGACCTGCGTCCTTGAGAAGTGCTTTGCCTTCTTCCGAGCCTGTGCCGGAAAGACGTACAACAATTGGCATGCCTTTAGGTAGGTCGGACTGTGCCATAATTACGCCCTTTGCCACCTCTTCACCTCGTGTGATACCACCGAAGATGTTGACCAGGATACCCTTGACCTGCGGGTCTTTCGCCACGAATGTCAGAGCCTTGTACATAACCTCAGCCTTCGCTCCTCCACCGATATCCAGGAAGTTCGCGGGTTTGCCGCCAGCACGAGCAACCATGTCGAGCGTTGTCATGACGAGACCTGCACCGTTGCCGATAATGCCGACATCTCCATCAAGCTTGACATAGGTTAGCCCTGCCTGTTTTGCTTCATATTCAAGCGGGTTCGACTCTTCTGTCTCGGCCCATTTTGCGTACTCTTTCTGACGGAAGAGGCCATTGTCGTCAATGAGTATCTTGGCGTCAGCCGCCTGTACCTTGCCATCAGCCGTGAGAGCAAGTGGGTTAATCTCAGCAAGGCTGGCATCACTGTCGATGAACGCTTTCGCAAGTTTGGCGAGGATGTCACCAGCTTTGCCGATGGTGGCATGAGGAAGGCCAGCACGTGCGATAATTTCGCGTGCCTCGAATGGACGTAGGCCATAGTGCATGTCGATGGGCTGCTGAATAATCTTCTCGGGTGTATTGGCCGCAACCTCTTCGATGTCGATCCCGCCCTCTTTCGAGACCATCACTACTGGCGATTGTGTCTTACGGTCAAGGATGATGCCAAGATAGTATTCTTCTTTGATGTCGATCTTGGATGTCACCAGAACTTTTTCGACGGTAAGGCCCTTTATATCCATACCTAATACTTTTTTTGCCGAGGCGCGTGCCTCTTCTGGCGTGTCGCCGAATTGGATACCACCAGCTTTGCCACGTCCGCCAACATAGACCTGGGCTTTGATCACAACGGGTCCGCCAAGTTCGCGGGCAATGGCCTCAGCTTCGTCGGGGGTATGCGCGACACGTCCAGGCTGAACTGGAATCCCATAACGGGCCAATATGTCTTTCGCCTGATACTCATGAATCTTCATTGAGTCTGTAACTCCTTGCGATGTAGTGTAGAAACCGCTTGATGCTGTTCAACGATATTGTAGGGGCACGATTTATCGCGCCCATTCTGCTATTTGGTTAAACCACATTAAGTGGGGAGAGAAGCGAAGTTTCTAAAATCATGCTAGCACCAACATGTGGATGTGTCAAGAAAAACAGTTGCATACACTTGATACAATAGCGAATGCAAGGGATTATTGTTAAAGGAAAATGCTGTCATATGGATAAGAGAAAAGTTACAACGTCGTCATTACCACGCATCAACGCCGTGCCGAGTTCAGAATTACCAAAGAAGCCAGAAACTCAGACACGCTCACTCTTTTCTAAGCTCTGGTTGTGGGCTGCACTCTTGCTAGTTATCGGTATCATCCTCGTTAGTGTTGTCAGCGTGAATGCAGCAAAGTTGCTCAAAAACGCACAAATCCCTGGTTTTGGGGGCCAAACTCCAACTGCTCTGCCAGTCACTACGTTACGAGTACAACGTACCGCGCTCTATGACGATTTAGATATCACCGTTGTCAATGCACAGTACGCGCAATTTTTTGCTGACGATGATATTCATCAAGGTCAGGCAACGGTGCGTCTCAATATGCAAGTAGTCAACCACACGCACAATCTAGTCAACGTTGTTTATTATGATATCGCGCGTTTGATTGGCGTAGACAATAATGCCCTGATTCCAACAAATGTGCATCTCTCCGTCGGATCTAAACCAGGAAACCAGGAGAATGGCTGGCTGGACTTCTCACTTCCAAACAAAGGGACACATCTGAACGCATTGACGTTACAACTAGGTTCGACAACACTTAATGAATCGTTGGTCAAAATACCCTTTACTGGTGCCTTTAATCCCGCACAATATGCTAATCACACATCGCACCAAACTACGACTATTTCCTACAACTTTTTTGGTCACACACTAACATATCATCTCACAAGCATAGAAACGCGCTTTGCATTTCAAGGTGTGCAGTGTAAAGCCGGGCAGCAATTTTATGTCTTGAACTTCAAAGTAGATAACGCGGAAAGTGGCGATATTTCTCCAGGCTATGGTTTTGATTATATTCGTCTTGTACTACCTAATAACGAGCGGGCACCTCTAGTGAATAGCCTGCCATATACATTCAAAGCAGGCGCACGTGGTGTGAGTGGTAATGTTGTCTTTTCGGCTCCTAAAGGCATGAAAGGGTTCACCATAGGCTTCCTCTCGCAGAACGGCAATGGCGAGCAAGATACCGATGTTCATTTATAAACAAAAAAAGAGAGAGTTCTTCGCGGCAGGCTCTGCCTGCCGCGAAGAACTCTCTCTTTTTTGAGAAAACCTTAACTTCTAATAAATGCGAGTACTTCGTCGCGTTTTTGTTCCATTGTGGCTTTGTCGTTTGCTTCGACATTCAGTCGAAGCAGTGGCTCGGTGTTGGATGAACGCACGTTGAACCACCATGTCCCGTAGTCTATCGTGAGACCATCGAGGTGATCGACGAGTTGTGCACCATTGCCGAAATGCTCTTCGAGACCTTGTAGTTTGCTCTGTGCATTGCTAACAGTGCTATTGATTTCACCGCTACGCACACCCTTGTCCAATGGCTTGAGCATTTCTGATAGGGGTTTGTCTTCGGTAGAAACAAGTTCGAGCATGATGAGGAAGGCAATCAAGCCAGAGTCGGCGAACCAGTTGTCACGGAAGTAGAAATGGCCTGAGTGTTCGCCGCCAAAGATGGCGTTGAGTTTGCGCATCTCGGCCTTGATGAAGGAGTGACCTACGCGTGTGCGCACAGCCTTGCCACCAAGTCGCTCAATCAGTTCGGGCACGCTCTTCGAGACAATCAAGTTGTACAAAATGGTCGAGCCTGGCGACTTGCGAAGCAGACTGTTTGCCATTGCCTCTGTCACCTGTGAACCGTCTACAAGGTCGCCGTGTTCATCGACCGGGAACATACGGTCAGCATCACCATCAAATGCAGCACCAAGGTCTGCCCCTGTCTCACGAACTTTTTTCTGCAAATCCACCATGTTTTCTGGCTCGATAGGACTGGCAGGATGATGTGGAAAGTTGCCATCAAGCTCAAAGTAAAGGGGAACGAGTTCGCAGGGTAGGTGTTTGAAGACGCTTGGAATCATCATACCAGCCATGCCGTTGCCCGCGTCGATGACGACTTTGAGTGGCTTAATCTTGCTAACGTCGATAAATGATAGCACGTGTGTAACATACGCATCGGTAATATTGCGTTGTGTCACGGTACCTTTGTGTGCTGCTTCTGTGAAGTTGCCACTAACTGCTATATCGCGGATATCTGCCAGCCCGGTTTCTTTGCTGACAGGTAGAGCCTGGGCGCGACAGAACTTCAAGCCATTATACTTGCCTGGATTGTGGGACGCGGTAATCATGATACCCGCAGGATAATCGAACTTGCCGACCGCGAAATACAGACCATCGGTTGTGGTCAAACCGAGATCGACGGCATTGACGCCCTGATCGGTGATACCACGTAGAACCGCCTCCGAGATTTGTGGTGATGAGACGCGCATATCTCGCCCAACGGCAATTTCTGGCACGTTAAGGTATTGGGCGGCGGCGCGACCAATGTTGTACGCGACTTCATCAGTTAAGGTTTGCCCATAAATGCCACGGACATCATAGGCACTAAATATCTTGGGATCTACCGCTGTATGTGGGGAACTCATGAATAATTCTTCCTCCAAATTTCTAATAATACCCAGGGATCGCCTGAGCTACGGGGATCGTAGATTTGCCCAACCTCGACAAATTGAGATTTTATAAAGGCGTTGCGGGCCGATGTATTCGCCATTGCCGTCTCCGCGTAAATGCGTGAGATGCTCTGAAAGGTGAAGAGGTAATGGACAAGTGCACGAATAGCCTCCGCACCATAGCCTTTGCCCCAACTCGACTTTTCGCCTAGTCCCAGACCAACTTCAACCTGGTTGAGACGACGGTCAATATTGAAATACGTGATGGTTCCAATGGGAACGGCATGTTCATCTTCAATGATGAACCAGAATTGTCGCCCGTTGCTCAGCACGTAGTTTCGCTCGAATAAAGGCACGAACTCCGCCATGCTATTCGAGTACGGACGATGGGGATCGTAACGCCATACCTCGTCATCTCGCTCCCAACGAAAGACATTCGCGGCGTCACTGGATACTGGACGACGTACGGTGACACGTTCGCTATGTAACGGTAAACCTTGTTGATCTGTTTCTTTTCGTTGTGTCTCTGTCATTATTGTAAGTCCTGTGCAAAACTCGTACCTGCTGCTAATTGCTCAACCTTAAACACCTGCGCTAAGGTTTGACCAAGATCGGCAAATGTTGCGCGTGTGCCAAGATTGACCCCAGCACGTATTGGTTGCCCATACGCTAATAGTGGTACACATTCACGCGTATGATCGGTGCCACGATAGGTTGGATCAACGCCGTGATCGGCTGTAAAAAAGATGACATCATCGGGTCGCATCGCCTGCTGTACCTGCGCAAACCATGTATCTACCTCACGTAATGCTTGGGCATAACCCTCACTATCGCGGCGGTGACCCCATAACATATCGAATTCTACTAGATTGACGAAAAGTAGTCCCTCGAAGTCACGTTCGAGCCAACGTAATGTAGCAATCATGCCATCACGGTTTGTTTCTGTATGGTCAGCCTGTGTTAATCCTCGTCCAGCAAAGAGGTCTTCGATCTTGCCAAGCCCAATCACATCTTTACCCGCTTTTTTCAATTGATCCAGTAGCGTTATTCCAAGCGGTGCCAATGAGAAATCGCGTCGGTGCTCAGTACGTTTGAATGCTCCTGGTGTGCCAAGAAATGGACGCGCAATAACACGTCCTACTGCGTTTTCACCGGTAAGCAGGTTACGTGCAGTTTCGCACATCTTGTAAAGAGTTGCGAGTGGAATAATTTCCTGGTGCGCGGCAACTTGAAACACACTATCGGCGGAGGTATAGAGAATTGGAGAGCCTGTCCGCATGTGCTCCTCGCCAAACACTTTGATAATCTCGGTGCCTGATGAGACCGTATTACCAATGACCTTGCGTCCAATAGCTTGCTCAAACTGTGCCACGAGTTCTATGGGAAACCCTTGTGGATACGTCGGGAGTGGTTTTTGTAGCACCACACCTGTCATTTCCCAGTGCCCTGTCGTACTATCTTTGCCTGCCGCAGCCGAGGCCATGCGTCCATAACTGCCTTGGGCAGATGCCCAAGGCGGAGTACCCAGGATAGGTGTGATGTTGCCAAGCCCAATGCTACCTAGATGAGGGAGTGCTAAACCGCCGATGGCCTGTGCGCAATGTTCGAGCGAACTTGCACCTTCATCACCATAAGCTGCGGCATCGGGATTCGCTCCCGCGCCAACACCATCGAGTACAACCAGTATCGCGCGTCGTATCATGGCTTCACCCGCACTCTCTCTAGCGTTGGATAGGTATTGAGCGGTTCACCAATCAAGGGAAGCGCATAGTCATAGAACGCTTGCGTCACCATTGTTTTTGTATCATTCATATAGTCGAGAGGCATGAGGAATTGCTGATTGGCGACCTGAGAAAGTTCTACAAGGCCCGTGATGCAGTGATATTGCGGCTCATCGTGGCGTACTAAAGTGACCATTTTGTCGCTCTCGCCTGCGAGAAGTGCTTTGGTGCCCATTTGTCCCACAAGATATGCTTCGTCACGGTCAATGGGTGAGATATGTGTTGAGGACATACGTTGTAGGTCTCCTGGTTTATCGAAACGTGCGCGAAGTTTAAGTTGTTTTGTGACTAGATCGACGAGCGATTGACCCGCGCCACTCAGCAATGGATGTTGAAAGGCATCGGTTCCCACCTGGCCAATAGAGCCAAGTGCTTGTCCCTTCGCGTCGCGAACTGTTTCCGCTACCGTAATGATGACATAGCCGATGCGACGATATACTGCTTCGACCTGTGTTAGAAATGAGTCGGCAGCAAAAACATGTTCGGGTGTCAGAATGATATGTGGTGGGTCAACGTCGTCCCGTTTGCCTAATGCGGAAGAAGCGGTGAGCCAGCCCGCGTCTCGACCCATCGTCTCTATGATTTTGACTGGATAATGTCCTGGAATTGAGACGGTATTCATCGTCGAATCTATGGTTGCTTGTGCAATGAAACGTGCCGCGCTTCCATAGCCAGGGCAATGGTCGGTAAAGGGAAGGTCGTTGTCGATAGTCTTGGGAACGCTGATAGTTTGCAGATCATAGCCACTATGTTGAGCAGCTTGCGCGATACGATGTGCTGTATCCGCTGAGTCGTTGCCGCCGATATAGAGGACGTAGCGTACATTGTAACGCCGCAGTATCTCTACGGCTCGTGCCGGGTCTTCATCTTGTAGCTTATAGCGACATGAGCCGAGTGCCGCCGATGGTGTGTAGAGCAGTTGTTGCCATAATGAAGAGTGTTGCTGTCGAAGGTCAACAATATCTTCTTTGAGCAGACCTTCAATGCCGTTTTGCATGCCATAGATGCCATCAACACGAGCATCGTTGAGGGCGGCATTCACCGCTCCAGCAAGGCTTGCGTTAATGACGGCTGTGGCTCCGCCCGATTGCCCAATAATCAAATTTCCGCGTGCTGTTGCTGACAATGTATCTATACCCCCAAAGGTGTGTCTTAGTTCTATGCTCTTAAAATGCTCCTAAGAGCCATTATAACAACTGTAGCATGACACGTCGAGTAGGGCATGTCTATGTATGAACCTAGACGTTTGGATATGAAACATCTTGTAAATATCCCGGTTACAAGTTATACTTACCTCTGGTATAAAAGATTGAAAGGATGTGCATGAGTCAGTTGTCCAGATGGACTTAATTAAACTGTCTCAGCACTGAACGCCAATGATTTAGGTTCTGCCACATCAACATCTATTGATGAGTATGGCAAAGATTGCCATACTCATCAATAGGAGATGCTTTGTGTCAAAACTTACCTCAAATTCTGGCTTCCTTGATGTATCAACTGCCTCCATTTACTACGAAGTTGCCGGTGAAGGCTTTCCTTTGCTCTTGTTACATGCAGGTATTGCAGATAGTCGCATGTGGGACGATCAATTTCCCATTTTTGCACAACACTACCGGACGATACGCTACGACCTGCGTGGCTTTGGGCAATCTCAATGGAATGCGGGAACATTTGCCTCGTATGAAGACCCCGTGGCACTCTTCCATGCCCTCGATGTACAGAAAGCCCATGTTCTCGGTGTATCGTTTGGTGGAAAAACTGCCCTCGATTTCGCGCTTACTCATTCCCAACTAGTAGCTTCTCTCGTCTTAGTCGCCCTTAGTGTCGGTGGGGAACAACCATCAGAACAGATACGCTCTTTTTTTCGTGATTGTTGCCGACGTGTCCAGTTCGTCTCGTAAGGCGTACCACCGCTCTACGTCTGTGAGTTGGAGATCCACCGCGCGAAATTGATGAAGACGAGTGGCAACGCCTGCAACGACACGCACCGCTCCACGAACGACGACTCCTGGTGAAGCTACTTTTTCTTCCTGTCGCACGCCGCTCGTGATAGCGAGCCGAGCCGAAATACTGCTCCAAATCATTGTTCGTACGGGGCAGATCGGCATGATTGTAGCAATGAAAGAGCCCAGGCCAATAACTCGCGGTGACTTTGCGAAATGCGGTGAGCATGGTGGTCACTGTTTCAGCGGTTGTCGGAGCTTGCTCCATTTCTGCTAAGAGGGTCTCATAGTTCTGACGGACCTGAGCAGCCGTCTGCTTTTCGTCATTAGTGAGGAGATGCGCCGCTCGATGCACCCATCTGTAGCCCATTTCCACATCTGCCCAGAGCGAATGAGTTTCGGCTAATCCTTTCGTCAGGAAAAAGTGCATGCGTTCTAGCTCGCGTGGCAAGCCCCCTTTTCAGCAATCCGCGCGAGTGATGCAGCAATTTGAGAGACGCGCTCATGGAGTTTCAGCCCCGAGGCACTCAGCGGTGGTCGCCCATCATCGGTGAGCGCACTCCTTACCGCCAGGCAGTATCCCCGGACTGCCTCAGCTTCCTCATCGGTTCGCCCTTCCAGCGCTCGTTCAATGGGCCGCACGCCCCGCACGATATTTCTTCAGTTCTTTCTTTGCATGCCGATCCGCGTCGGTGATCGGCTTGGCCGCTTCACGCAAGTAATGGAAATGACATAACTGATGGGGAACATCAGGCAAAGCTGAGCGAACCGCATTGCGGATGGAATGTTGCCCATCGGTAATCACCCCCGTAATAGGGATCTTCAACTTCTGGCAGATGCCCGCTGCCTCCTCCAGCAACGGAACCAGGTCGTTCTCCGTGGCACCTAAGAGACTGCGTGCTACCAGCACCTCTCCTGAGCAGCAATCACGCAGGACCCACAACACCTCGTGTCCCACATCCGGCTGTAGCCCATCAAGAGCGAGAATGATGTGCCTTTGGGAGACGAGGCGCTCACATAAACGAGACTGGTCACTCAGGCGCAGGGTCACTAACTCTTCATATCGAGCAAGTAAATTCGTGACGGTACGTTCCGCAATGACAACTCCTCGTTGGCAGAGAACTTGATGTATTTCTGGGACGCTGCGATGCATTTCATACCGGAGCGCTCCAATGAGTGCGAGGATGTCAAGCCCAAACTCCCCATGTGGTAACGCCCAATGTCCTTCCTCTTCAGGACGGTAGGGAGAATGGTAGTGCTCGCAGTTGAGATTGTGACACCGACGGATGGTGAGCAGGAGTTGGCACAAACCATCAAGAGTCGTGACTGTCCGAACTGAGTGATAGGCCATCCACAACGTCCCACCACAGGATTCGCATGTGCCACGAAGGGACCCAAGAGACAGGTGTCTTGTTGCTGCTGGGCGTGATCGTTTTCTTGCCATAGATCTCCTTCATCAAAGTCGGGCAACGTACAGAACGTGAAACCCAGAGAACATGAGAGCAGAAAAGAGCATTAAGGAAAGCAGAAAACGGCCAGCAACCGTCTCATTATAAGGTCATAGCTCTGAACCGCTTACCTCTCCCCAGAGTGGACTTCTTGCTTTGCTTCTAATGCTTTAAGCACCCCTGGAAGACCCTCTTTGAATGTGTGATAGCGCGGTTGCCAGCCGAGTTCACGTTTTGCCTTCTCGTTGCTAATGCGAAACGAAGTGACCAGCGAATCGACCAGGGGTCCACCGATAATGAGCTTGAGTAGCCACGGTGCCATTGAGCTCACACGCTTCTGATCCATGGCGTCAGTGAATAGATTGACGAGGTCGCAAAGCCTCAGCGGCTGGTCGTCGACGATGTTGTAGGTCTCCCCATAGGCTTCGCTCTCGACGGCCAGCGCGTAGGCGGCGGCCAGGTCATCGACGTGAATGAGACTCCAATAATTCTGGCCTTTGCCAAAGATACGCAGTTGCCTTTTTTGCAAGGTGTCGTAGAAGGACTGCTTGAACAGCCCACCAGATCCGTAAACAAAGCCAGGGGAGAGAATAATAACACCGGAGGTGTTGTGCCTTCGAGAGGGGCAGAAGCTCCTCCACTACCTTCGTATGTGCCTCACCTAACGGAGAAGGATGAAGTGGGGTCTGCTCAGTAATCCACTCCTCTCCGTGGTCGCCATAGTTAAAAACGCCGCTGGTGTAGAGCAATTTCTTGTTGTGTGCCAGACAGGCTCGTGCGAGGGTTCGGGTCATGAGCACATCTGCCTGCTCAATCTGCTCGAATTTCTTGCGGGTGAAGCGGCCCTGGATACCATACTGAGCCGTATGGATTACGGCATCGACCGTCGATACGACTCCTTCATAGGAAGCAGGCTTGAGCATATCACCGACGACAAGTGTGACTCCAAGTTGCTCAAGCGCTTGGCCTTTGTTCGCGTCCCGGACCAGTCCAACAACCTCATGATCTCTCTCATGCAGTGCATTGATGACAGCCGTCCCGACAAAACCGGTTGCTCCTGTAACAAATACTTTCATAAGATGTACGTTGGTCCTTTCCTACCAGGATAGTTTTAGCCTTTACTTCACCGCGAAAAGAGCCATCGCGGCCAGACCGAGGAGAAACAGCGCATTGATCGTCCACAACATGGTGCGAATCCAGTTGCTTCGCACGAGCGTCCTGATGATCTCAGCGGAGAATCCTTCGCGATCTAACCTTCCGTGCAGAGGAGCCTGCCAGAAAGCTGTGGAAACGAGGACAGCAAGATCAAGCGCGACGACCAGCACCGCCGACCAAAGAGGGATGCCCACTGGACGTATCCAGAAAAGCAAAACTGCGCTTCCGAAAGCGACCACGGAGGGCAGAATGACGAAAAGAGGAAGACTGCGGTTGTGAGCAGCATGATAGGAGGGAAATTCATTGCCACCGACCAATGCAAAGAGAGGATACTCGAACACTTGCATGCTCCAGATCATCCCAGTCATATACAGCGTGAATGCCAGGGTCACGAGGAACGCCCACATAGATCACCTCTCCTTTCTGGTTTTCCATCATTCTGGCTGTCGGATACCATATACATCGATTTGTGCTGTGACACAAGCAAACCTCTGAGTCCGCCTACCGGAGACTTCTTGCTCACCTTCGACCAGAGTATGCTGTTGCAGATAGATTGTCATTGGTGTCTTACATTGATAGGACCTCTCTGCACCTCGGCCAGTTGTTGGCATCCTGGCATTGGTGCTATTCTAACAGAGACTGCCGGGAGAATCTATGCTTGTTTGTCGTATCTCTCTACCAATTCGTCCGAAAAGGCACTCCTGGCAAGGGAAAGGCAGATGATGGATCCCTTAACCGACGTCTTGCAAGACTTGCGGCTGGAGCGGAGCTTCTACGCCCGCAGCGACCTCAGAACACCATGGGGACTGGCATTCTCTGCCAAAAATGGCCCAAGCTTTCATTTTATCGTCACAGGGCGAGGCTTTCTTTGCATCGACGCCGAGCGCATCCTCCTTGAAGCAGGCGATCTGGCCCTGCTGCCCCACGGCAACGAGCATCAGCTTTCTGATCCATCAGAAGCAGAGGCGATCCCACTTGAGGCACTCTCGTCGGAACGAATCGGCCACAATGCTGCGCTCCTCCACTACGACGGCGATGGAGATCGGTCGTTGCTCATTTGCGGAGGGATACGATTTGCGGGACCTCTCGCGCATCCGCTTCTGGAACTTTTGCCTCGGGTTCTCCTCCTGCGTCGTGAGGAGCTAGCGGGGACGCATGCTTGGCTGGACGCGACGCTGACGATGTTAGAGGCGGAGGCTCTGTCGCTGCGACCGGGGAGTGTTGCCGTGATGACGCGCCTGGCGGACATCCTCGTCCTCCAGACGATCCGAGCATGGTTAGAGCACGACGAGGGCCGACGACTCGGCTGGCTTGGGGCGTTGAGTGATCCTGACATTGGGCGTGCGCTTGCGTTGATCCATCGCTGTGTCGAAGAACCCTGGACCGTGGCTTCCCTGGCGAGAGAGGTCCACCTCTCTCGATCCGTTTTTTCGGACCCATTCTCCAGACTGGTGGGGATGTCTCCCATGCAGTACGTGACACGGTGGCGTATGTTTCTTGCCGGGAGTTGGATTCGTGAGGAGCGCATGAGCGCGAGTGAGGCGGCTCATCGACTCGGGTACAGTTCGGAAGCTGCATTCAGTAGGGCCTTCAAGCGCTATCTTCAGGTGCCTCCAGGAGCTTTCCGGCGTGACACATGAACTCAATGCTCTCTGACTTTGCCGGACTCGCTCTCCAAACCAGGGCGTACTGAGGTGCTAGCGATTCCGTAATCTCGAACTCGGGAGATGTGGAGGAGCGGAACGGGAGCGGAGCCTGAAATGACCAACGGTGCAGTTTTGTGGTGCGTCATCCCTCGTCAGAGTCGCACCGACAGGCCACTTGCTTTACTTCTGGTAAGATTGCTGTCGTAGTTTTTTTCAAGAGGAGGATACTCTAGTTGAAAAAGGTGATCTACGAGGCGCGACAGAGTTGAACCTGCGTCTATGGGTTGATGGTCCACAGCGTACCCCTGAGCAAGTGAATCCAATCGTGCGTCAGCGTGTCTACGAGATGCAATATCACGCCTTCACGGTTCCAATGCCCGAAGATGCAGAAGAGCAACAGCTTGAACCACCAGCTATAAAGAGGTTAGCAGAGGTGTATGTGCCAACGCTGATTATCGTTGGAGACCTCGATCTGCCTGAAAAGTTGGACCTCTCTAAGCAACTGGCTACATCCATTTCAGGAGCAAAGTTGGAAATTATTGTAGGTGCTGCCCACATGGTGAGCATGGAACAACCCCAGAAATTCAACGATATCGTGCTTGATTTCTTGAGTAAGCTTTAAGCCTATCACTTTTTAGAATGTTGAAAGCTACGTCTCGGTATAGAGATACCTAAACCTATTCTATACTGAGATGTAACTTCTTTTATACACTGGCTCCTCATCGACTTCTGCACCTGTTGGTTGAAATCCTAGACTCTTATAAAGACGTTGAGCATGATAATTTTCTGGGTGTACTGTAAGTTGTAGAGCCTGACATCGAACATGGTTATCTTTGACGAACTCAAGAAACAGACGTAGTGCTTGTTTGCCATATCCCTTGCCCTGATAGCGTTGATCAATAAAGAAGTGACGGAGCCAATAATTTTCTGTGCTCTCCGGCTCGTAGGCTAACGCAGCAAATCCAACCATGTCTGTTTCACTATAAAAGGCATAGGGTGTCCAGATAAGTCCTCCTGGTCGGATATAAGCCTTTGCCAGCGCGATAGCTGCGACGGGAACATAGTCCGCGACAAAAATTTGTTGTTCGGGATGAACTGTAAGCTTGAGTGTCTCACGCCAATTTTCGTGCGTAACTTCGCGGAGTAACATGCTGTTCATATATTTCTCGTGCGATATAGTAGAAGTTTACAAAAACTATGAAAGATTATTTATTCCTTAAGTTTACAACAATACAAAAGTGTGAAAATATTGACGTTCGCTTGTTCAAAACGCTATAGTAAAGCACACATAACAAATTCCCTGCGAAAGAAAATAGTATGAGACAGAAGATAATTCTCGATTGTGACCCGGGCCATGATGATGCGATTGCGCTGCTCCTGGCGGCCCATCATCCCGCGCTCGAATTGCTGGCGGTTACAACGGTTGCTGGCAATCAATCAATCGAGAAGACAACGCAGAACGCACTTAAGGTTTGCTCACTAGCGAATATTCGTAATATTCCAATCGCGATGGGCATGGATAGACCGCTTGTGCGACCTGCTAGGCATGCCTCTGATATTCATGGTGTTACTGGTATGGATGGTCCGAACGTGCCTGAACCGGATATCGAACTTGCTCCACAACATGCTGTCGATCTGCTTATTGAACTGTTGATGAACTCGGTGGGAGATATCACGCTGATACCAACGGGACCGCTCACCAATATCGCTACCGCGATACGGCGTGAACCTGCGATTGTGCCTAAGATACGGGCAATCTCGTTGATGGGTGGCGCGATTGGCATAGGAAATGTAACTCCTTCAGCGGAATTTAACCTATGGTTCGACCCGGAGGCGGCGTCAATCGTCTTTCGAATGTGGACGACCGATCACGATGGTGCCTTTAGAGGTAACACATCAGGCACTCGCAACCGAAGAGATTGTGAGCCGCTTACGGGCTGCTAACCGTCCTGTCGCAAGCTTTTCGGCTGACCTGCTTGTCTTTTTCGCTGAGAGCTACAAAAACGTCTTCGGCTTCTCGGCACCACCTGTACATGATCCCTGTGCCGTTGCTACTGTAATTGAGCCAGGAATTATTCGGGCCGCTGAAATGTACGTCGAGATTGAGACAACGAGTACATTAAGTGCTGGACGTACCGTTTGCGATGTGTACGGAAAGTTGGGGAAACCTGTAAATGCGCGGGTCGGATATGGACTTGATGTGGAACGTTTTTGGGAGATGCTGATAGAAATACTAGTAGCTTACTAATTTTTCCTTGTGACGAGTGCTAGATTTTTTGAAATTGCTATTGACATCCTGTAGGGTGTTTGTTATACTGATTTCGTGTTAAGCACACGCATATGGTGGTTGTAGCTCAATGGCAGAGCCCTGGATTGTGGTTCCAGTTGTTGTGGGTTCGAGCCCCATCAGCCACCCTTCATAAAAAAGACGCTTTGGCTAATCCGAAGCGTCTTTTTTATTTCCTTGTTCAGAATATCTAAACTGAGGTATTCGACACCTCCTTGAAATTGGATCAACTTGTTCGATGTAGGTGGGGTTCAAACCTGAAATCACGAGACAGGTTATGCTCCATGAAGATTAATTTCTTTCTGTCTGGCATAGTGCCAGATGTCGCGGCGATTACTCATTCCTTTGATGCGTGCCTCTTGTGCCCACTCGTTCATTTCATACTTATTTTGAAAGAGTCGGTTGCCGCAAAAAACATTACGTTGAGCAAAAGGGGTTGGGGACGTTTTCACCCGATGCTGTAGTACGAATGAGTCGGCAAGGTTGACTATGTTGTCCCCGTACCACGGGGTTGGTAGCATGTAGTCTGGTTCCTGCACCCATTCTGGGCAAGGTACTCCATAGTGCTCACAAAGGAACTCAACAGAGGCAGCACAAAAGGCTCTCCAATGGTGGTAGTGCTCTGTGTCTGGTTCCTGTTTTTCCAAGGGTTCACTTACTAATACGGCACGCATCTCCTTTGCATAGTCATACCATGCATTAGAAAAGTTTCCAAGAGCGGTCCAAGGATCTTCTCCTCCACAAATTTGTTGATAAGCCCATGCCATTGTTGGAATAGTTCTGTGCATTATTGCTCACCTTCATTTTCTGATCCGAAAAGTACGTGTAGAGAATACTCAATCGTTTCAGCTTCGTCTTTTTGTGCATCGAGTAAAATATAATGGTTTAGTACCTTTTGAGCTTGTTGACGAGTTCTAACATTTATTTGTGAAAGTAGTATCTTACAATCTGTAATGTCTTTATCACGGCCAGCCATGATCTTTAGTGCTAAAATATACTCTTTAGGAGGAGCATAAACATGTAATGGTCCAAATTGTTTCCATAAAATCCTTTCTGGTAAGACAAACTTGTCGTAAATGAGCATTTGTGTGAGATAGTTAAGCCAATTTGATGGCAATGTATACTTGTCAGCAATAGTTTGTACACTGTTTCGCAAAGCAAGACGAGCTTTTTGAAGATGAAAATCTATTTGAGCTTTTTACCCATAATCTTATATGGTTCCCTATACCCCGGGAAAATAAAATCTGAGAGCAATGGTACCCAGCCGCGCTTCTCGTACATTTTCATTGCGTTGGTTTCGACTTGATAGGTTGAGAGGACTGCGGTTCTGTGTGGAATGCCTTGCAGGAGCGCATCGTGAATGCGTCCGCCGTAGCCATGACCATGTGAGGCAGGATAGACAGCTAGCTCGACTACTTCAAATACATCGGTCATCCAAACCTCGGCCTCTGTGGGTGTCATTTTTTGTACCACGAGATCATGCCACCACTGCCTCGCCTCGCCCGTGTAACCATAGGCAAAACCAAGAATGCTTTGTGTCTCCTCTTCTCGCGCGATAACGCATCGAAAGCCAGGACGTTGCGTTTGATGCGGAAATATTGCAGCAAAGGCGTGTACTTCAGAAGCACTCTTGAAGTATGGAGCTTGGCCGAATGCTTCGAGATAAATATCTACAATGTGTTCGATGAGAGGCTCTACCTGTTGCGCGTTTTCGTAGGTGATTATCTTGACCGTCATGCTTTTTCACCTTATTAAATAGCAATGCTGTGTTGCGTGTATCATCTTGCTAGCAGGAGATGTACGCAACACAGCATTACTGTTGGCTATTTTCCTAAGCGGCTATCGCGCCACTGCACGAGCTTCGAGATTTCATCGAAGTCCCAGGGAGTCTGAGTGCCGAGGATGAGATGAGTTACACCAGCTTTGACGAGAGCATCACGTGTCTCATCGGAGTCACCTTTGTTGGTGCCTGCGGTACGCTCGATGTCTTGTGGATTGCGTCCAACCTCTTTGCACCACCCGTCCAGGACCTCCATTTTGTGGGCGATGGTCGCGGCATCACCGAAACCATGCCACAGGTCGGCATATTGGGCGGTGAAACGCAACGTCTTTTTCTCGCCACCGCCACCAATTAAAATAGGAATGGTCGAGCGCACTGGCTTAGGTACATCGACTTCCCAACGGTGCTTGATGATTGGAAGTGCTTCTCCCAAAGCGTTGAGGCGGCTACCTGCGGTACCAAAATCATAGCCATACTCTTTATAATCGCGTTCAAACCAGCCCGCGCCAATACCAAGGATAACACGGCCATTGCTGATGTGATCGATAGTTTTGAGCATATCCGCAAGCAAGGCTGGATTGCGATAGCTGTTGCAGGTGACAAGTGTGCCGACGGTGGCGCGATGTGTGAGCGTTGCCATAGCTGTGAGTAGTGTCAAGCCCTCAAAGTGATTGCCCTGTGGATCACCGTAGAGCGGAAAGAAGTGATCCCAGTTCCAGATGCTATCGACACCGAGGTCTTCAAAACGTCGAACGGCGTCGGCATAGTCCTGGTAACTTGTATGTTGAGGATGAAGCTGAACACCTACACGTAGTGGATGAGTGGTTGAATGCTGTGTCATTGTTAGCTATGTCTCTTTTCTTAGCTTGAAATAATCAAAACATGCCAAACATCCTTTGCCTGGCACGTTTTGATTATGGCATCTACTTGTCTACTTCCGCAAGGGTTACACGTTGTGAAGTTGTAGTGACTTTTTTAGACTCCTACCGTCTAAAATATCCATAGTTAGTTGAACAAGCGTCTTACTTATATACACTTATATAGTGACAGATGTAAGTGGATTTTAGTCCACGGCTTAGGAAAGAGAATGCTCATGCAACAACAGTTGGTACTAAATAATAAGAAGCTTCGGAGGAAAATAGATACAATTCTAGTCGTCGAAGATGATAGTGGCATTGGCGAAATGGTCAAAGATATTTTTTTGTCAGAAACCTCTTATCTCACACTCACTGTTACTACAAGTTTTGAAGCACTACACCTCGTTGAACATATTAAACCAACGCTTTTTCTTCTTGATTATCACCTTGCTGAGATGACAGGAGTTGAGCTTTATGATATCCTTCATGCAACAAAAGGACTAGAACACATACCAGCGATAATCTTGACCGCTCAAGTATCAGAAAGGTCGATAAACGATATAAAGAAACATCAGCTTGCTATGGTTCAAAAGCCATTTGATGTCGATGAATTTTTGCAAGCTATCGAAAATGTATTGATATAAGTCTATATGTCCTTGCCTCGTCCTTTTTAAACCTCTATAATATCCTGTTTAACGCCTAAAATCTTGCAGGGTTTTAGGCGTTAAACTCTTTTTTTGCTTTTAAGGCCATCTTAGTTTAAGCAGGGGGGACTACCAACTTAGCAAAAGATGTTGGTAAGTTTCTAAAATATTTAGACGTATGATGTATAGAGCATAATTTAGCCTACATTTTGTGATAGCATAAAGGTACACGAAAAATGCCCGATATTTATGTCTTATTGTGTCATGAAGTAATCAGATTTTTGTAGTGAAGGAAATGATGTATGCAGTCGAGCCAATCTACCAACCTCATTCGATGGGGGATTTCTCAGTGCCGCGAACATTGGCGTGAAGGCCGTTGCACCAGCAATTCGTGCATCCTCAAATGGACGATTAGTCGCGGTGGCGAGTCGTGATGCAAAGCGAGCAAGGGAACTGTATTCTTTTGCTCCCGAAGTGAGTATGTATGACAACTATGAACAACTACTAAACGACCCCAACATTGACGCCGTATATATTCCTCTTCCCAATGGTCTGCACGCTGAATGGGCAATCAAGGCTCTGCAAGCGGGAAAGCATGTCCTGTGTGAGAAACCTATGTCGGTAACAGCTCGCGAAGGCAAAAGCATGCTGGATGCGGCCCATGAGCACAATGTTTTTCTGATGGAAGCGTTTATGTATCGCTTTCATCCCCAGACTATATGGGCGATTGAACAGGCTAATGCGGGACTTGTAGGGACTGTTCGTCTTGTGCGAGCTTCGTTCTCATTTGACATACGTTCGCATCCCGATGATATACGCTTGAAACCGGAGTTAGCGGGCGGAGCCTTAATGGACGTGGGTAGCTATCCTGTCAATATCTGTCGGGCTGTCTATGGGCATGCGCCGCTTGTTGTGGCGGCCCGGGTGCATACGACAAGTCAAATTGGAGTTGATATGGCGACGAATGCTGTACTCGACTTCGGCGAGGGACGTTTTGGTATGATAGATTGTAGCTTTGAGTTACCAACACGCCAAATGGTAGAAATAATTGGTGAGTCAGGCACACTTACTATTCCTGTTCCATTCACTCCAGGCACCATAGAGGCGGTTATTCTCATCATCAAGAATGGCGAGATGACCGAGAAAAAGTTTGATCGTGTCGATCAGTATCAATTGCAAGTAGAGCACTTTGGCAATTGCATTCATAGTGGGCAGGAACCCTCGTTCCGTCTTAGCGAAACACTAGAGAATATGGCAACCATTGAGGCAATCTATCAAGCCGCAGGTCATGATTGGCCTATGGTGTAGAGGTTAAATATGTGGTGGGTGTCATCACACACGCTCTGCGCATGTGATGACACCCACCACATATCTAAATAATAAGAAGAGGGAAGGATTTATGCCACAAGTCGAATTTGGCTTCATGTTGCGGCAGAAAAATGAGCCGGGGCATTCACGGCAGGACTTGATTGACCATAATAAGACTTCAATTGCCGCACTTACATCGAGCTTTAGTTCGTTATGGGTTGAAGATCACCTGCAATGGGAGATGACGGACACCTTTGAGTGTTTCACGACGCTTAGCTATCTTGCTGCCAGCTATCCGCAGTTCAAGGTCGGCTCGCTTGTGCTGTCACAATCGTATCGTAATCCTGCGTTGCTGGCGAAGATGATGGCAACATTGCAAGCATTGTCTAATGGGCGTGTAATCCTGGGCCTGGGGGCAGGTTGGAAGGAAGACGAGTATCTTTCCTATAACTACCCTTTTCCAACAACGAAAATACGAATGGAGCAACTGGAAGAGGCTGCTCAACTGATACGTGCGATGTGGACAGCACAACAACCTGTTACCTTTGAAGGCAAGCATTATGCGATACATAATGCTTATTGTGCTCCACAGCCGTCGCCCGCTATACCGCTCTTAATCGGTGGTGGTGGGGAGCAGCGCACACTGGCCCTAGTTGCTCGCTATGCAGATTGGTGGAATTTCAATTCCTGCACTGTCGAGGAATATGACCATAAACTATCGATTCTCAAGCAGCATTGTAAAGTTGTGGGCCGCGATTTTTCTGAAATCACATTGACCTATCTTGGTACGGTCAGCGTAGCTGAAGACCCTGCGAAGGTGAAGCGAAATCCAAGTAAGCATATAATCGCGGGTAATGCTGAAGAGGTGACGCAGGAATTGCAACGCTTCCGAGATATCGGCGTGTCACACTTCATCTTTCGTTTCCTCGATCATGAAACAATTCAACACTTCGTGGCACACGTTGTGCCGAATTTTGTGTAGAATGTAATGTTGCCCCACAACTAGTACATCTTTCCCATATTTTGCCTGAAATGATATATATCATGTCTATTTCTCATTTAAGAATGGAGGAAGTACTTTGATGGAAGGTTAGGAATATTTTGTCTGCTCTCGCTAAAACTACAACGACTTTTTTTGCCTTGTTCAAGAGCATGCCTCAAAAAGGCAACATCGGTGTACTGGATGGTGTACGAGCTATTGCTTGCTTAAATGTTATTGCTTATCATATCAATAGATTTACGCTGGTCTCGCATGTCTGGAAGCCGGAAATTTTACCGCTTGCCTCTTCTATCGCAATGATGGGCTGGTCAGGTGTCACACTTTTTTTTATACTTTCAGGGTTTTTACTCTTTTTACCATATGCCAAAGCTATCCTTTTTGATGCTGATTGGCCCTCGATGCGCGTATTTTATACACGCCGTGCCTTACGTATTCTGCCAGGCTATTATGTTGCGCTGTTCCTGCTCATTTTCCTGACACAACCACAATATTTACAAATTGATCACATCCAGCAACTCGGGCTTTTTCTTGTGCTTTTTATGGACTCAAGTGCAAGAACATATCAGTCGATTGATGGTCCTTTTGGACCCTCGCGGTCGAGTGGCAATACTATATGCTGCTTCCGTTTTTGGCACTCGCATTTCGTTGGATCGCACAACGACGTTCGCCACGCTATCGTCTATCTATGATTGTGCTTTGTCTGTGCGTTCTGATTCTCTGGGGTATTACTACGCGTTATTGGGGGCGTTACTACACCGATTTTCGTCCAGATGTAACGGCTCACATGCCTCAACCGTACTTCAATATAGCACTCTTTTTTCTCTATGGGAGAACGGGGAAGTTCCTGGAAGATTTCGCGGTTGGTATGCTCATCAGTACGTTGTTTGTGTATGCTCGCTATGCTGTAGCAGGTAATAGAGTGCAACTCTTTTTACGTCGTTCTAGCTTGTGGCTTTGGAGTAGTGGTCTCCTTGTGTTGCTTTTTATGGCTGCCTGGAATTTAATGCCAATGGCGCGACTCTTTGAACCATACATTAACGCGCATAACTGGTTGGTCGAGCTTGGTTTCTCGCTGGGTTATGGCCTCTGTGTCATTGCTATTCTCTTTGGTCCTCTCGGTCTGCAGAGGCTATTTGATTGGTCTTTCTTACGTCATATAGGGTGTATGTCGTATAGCCTTTACATCTGGCATGTACCATTGTTGGTCTGGTTTATAGATCATTGGCTTCCTCAGACACAGAGGTGGCGACATTCCGCGATATATGGTTCGTACTGGGCGTTCGTTGTCTTCCTGATCCTCCCATTTTCGTATCTCTTCTACCGCTTGATTGAACAGCCATGGATGAATATAGCGCACGGAATACGAAAAAAAGAGGCTGTGTCTTAGACTTAGCAAACTCTCGTTTCCATCCTGTGCAAGCAGACTTTTTAGCATAATAACAATACTAGAGACGAAGATTTTGCGCAATGTGATACGATAATATGAGTTTGATACTATTTAGATATATAAAAAAGGGATATACCATGCCAGAAATTGATGGAGATCACGTCTTTGGCTTCGATACGTTATCTGTTCACGCGGGACAGCGACCCGACTCAGCAACGGGGGCACGTGCCGTACCTATTTACCAGACAACCTCGTATGTATTCGATGATACCGAACATGCTGCGCACCTCTTTGCCCTACAACGCTTCGGCAATATTTATACACGCATCATGAATCCTACTACGGCTGTTTTTGAAGAGCGTATCGCGTCTCTGGAAGGTGGAACTGCGGCAGTCGCAACGGCATCTGGTATGGCGGCGCAGATGGCGGCGATGATGACATTGTTACGTCCTGGTGACGAGATTGTTTCATCAAGTAGTCTCTATGGTGGAACCCATACGCAGTTCGATATTACACTACGTACATGGGGCATCAACACAATCTTTGTCGATAGTACCGACCCCGAAAACTATCGAAAAGCCATTACACCCCGGACTCGTGCGCTTTATGGTGAGACCATCGGCAACCCACGCGGTGATGTATTAGACATCCGAGCCGTGGCAGACATCGCGCATGAAGCAGGTATTCCCTTAGTGATTGACAGCACATTCGCGACTCCGTACCTCTGTCGTCCATTTGAGCATGGAGCGGATATCATAGTCCATTCCGCGACGAAGTTTATTGGCGGACACGGTACCTCGATTGCTGGTGTCGTGGTCGAAGCCGGTAAATTCCCCTGGGATAATGGAAAATTTCCGCATATCGTTGATCCTTCCCCCGGGTATCATGGTGTACGCTTCTATGAAACGTTCGGGGATTTTGCTTTTTGCATGAAATTGAGATGTGAAACGGTTCGTGATACAGGCGCGGCCCTTAGTCCATTCAATTCTTTCTTGTTATTGCAAGGATTAGAAACCTTGTCGCTACGCATGGAGCGTCACTGTCAAAATGCGTTGCGTGTAGCGCAATTCCTCAAGGAGCATCCTGCCGTGAGTTGGGTTCACTATCCAGGGCTGTCGGATGATCCTTTTTACGAGTTGACAAAGCGGTATTTGCCACGTGGTGCTGGCGCAATCTTTACCTTTGGGGTAAAGGGAGGATATGAGGCTGGTAAGAAGGTGATTAACAGTGTGAAATTGTTATCGCATTTAGCGAACGTGGGCGATGCTCGTAGCCTCATTATTCACCCGGCTAGTACGACGCATCAGCAACTTTCTGAAGAGAATCAGCTTTCCGGCGGAGTGACACCTGATCTTATTCGACTTTCGATAGGGATTGAGAACATTGAGGATATTCTCTGGGACTTGGATAAGGCTTTACAAGCATCAACGAAATGACGTGATGACGAAAAAGACTTGCACATAAAGATCGCAAGCTTTATGGTTACTTTATCTATTGCGCTTCTCCTTCCACGTGTCATAGCATAAATGTAGAAGGTATAAGCACTATATAAGAAATGGTCCTATACCAGCAGTATTAGGGGCAGGGACGAGGAAGTCTCTTGCTCCTTCTCGTTTCATCCATATCTCCGATACTTCATCCGTTGCTGCATGAGTACATTCTTCTCTGTTTCTACTCCTTGATATGGCTTGAATTTAGCAAGGGTTTCTTTCGCATGTCTTCTTCGATTTCTCTAAAAAAACGTTCACGTATATTGGCTTCTACACTCCACCCACTTGCGCAAAAGAATTTTAGCATCTTTTGGGCTGGAGCATTCCTCTCAAGCATTGGTTTCTGGATTCAAACGGTTGGGCAAGGCTGGCAAGTTTTGCAATTGACACATTCGGCCCTGTTGCTTGGACTGGTTACACTTGCCGCAACTTTCCCAAATCTCGTGTTTTCCCTCTTTGGCGGGGTACTTGTTGATCGCTGGGACCGTCGTACTGTGTTATTCTGTACACAGGCTATCTATATGACAACGGCCTTGCTTTTAGGTATCCTGACAACATTTCATATCATCGTCGTCTGGGAAATTCTCGTTGCCGCGCTCGTTAATGGTGTTGTGAGTGCGCTTGGCTTACCTGCGTGGCAAACCTTCGTGACCGACCTGGTGCCCCCAAAAGAATTGAGGCAGGGTGTTGCATTAGATTTTATGCAATTCAATCTTTCACGTGCTGTTGGGCCAGCAATTGGAGGCATTCTGGTTGGTATTGTAGGTATTGCGGGATCGTACTACCTGAATAGTGTCAGCTATGTCGCGGTATTGCTCTCGTTGTTACTGATTCACGCAGATCACAAACAGCTTGTAGCCAAGCGGCAAAGTGTGTGGCAAGGGCTGGGCGAGGGAATTTCCTATGTGCGTCAACATCTAGCACTTCAACTGGCTCTATTGTTACAATTTTTGTTAGCGTTTCTCGTGTTTCCCTTCGCGACACTTTTACCTATATTCGCGGCGAGTATCTTTCATGTTGGTGCGCAGGGATTGGGTGTTCTGAATGCTGTGACTGGCATTGGTGCGCTCACGGGAGCACTGCTCTTCTTACTTATGAGTAATCGTCTACAACGTACTCTACGTCTTATGATTATATTATGTATTATCGGTGGTAGTGCGTGTGTGGCCTTTGCGTTTGCCTCTAATCTCGTGTTTGCTCTACCCGCCTTAGTGATACTCGGTATATGTTCGGTTTTGCCGCTCGTTGTAACCAACACCGCGATACAAGTGATGACGCCGGAAGGCATGCGCGGACGTGTTTTGAGTATCAGGATTCTGATTACCTTCGGCTTTGCTCCCTTCGGCAATCTCCTTGTAGGATGGGTGGCCCAGAATATCGGAGCACAGTTGACGCTGGCATTGAGCGGTGGAATGTGCTTGCTGGTGACGGCAATGGTCGCGGTTTTGCATCTGAGGCATCGTATTGAGCTTGGATAAGGATTGATGTAGGGGCTATAATTCATTACGCCCTGGTTCGACCTGTGATGCGGCACCAGGGCGTAATGAATTATAGCCCCTACATCCAGATTATTTTGTGAAATCTCATAATCGGTCCCTACGGTATTTCGTATTGTTCGCAGTAGTCGATGGCGAAGTTGACGAAGCGGAGCGATTCGGGCAATGTTGTGTCGTGGTCTACGTTTTGGTCGCGCCATGCTTGACGCCAGAGAAGAGCGTTTTGGATGAGTGAAGCCCATTGAGGGAACTCTTTTTCGGCCCAAAGGGCTGCTTGTTTCTTTGAGGTTATTTCCCCTTTTGCAAGCGTATACATTGCTCTGCACAATGTTAGAATTCCATAGGCTTGAGAGGGCCGCTGCTGAGATATAGAGCTAGGCCAAGTCCGCCAGTACTGTGCATGGTCCCTCACTGCGAGGAGATATTCTTCTTTGGCGATAGGAGCAATGAGCGTTTTTGGTGAAGGACCAAAGAGAGTGATGCCTTTTTCACGCACTGTATACCAGTTAATCAACCAATCGATGCCTGCCTCTTTGGTGTGAAATGGTTCGCCTGGGCTGATAACGGCTATCTGGCTTGCTTGTGTTTTGTAGGTTTTCAGTGCGTTGGTAGAGATGTATGCAACTTCGATTCGACCATCCCATTCTGGGTGTTGAGCGGCGAAGTTTGTGTGCATTGCGAGTAAGGCGTCAAAATCCCTTGCATCAAGGTTTGATGAAGTAGCTGTTACCAGGTCGATGTCACTGCTGTCTCTGTCGAAGTCGCCTGTCACAAGGGAGCCGTAAAGGTAGACACTGACGAGTTTTGGGCCGAGAATGGATTGCATGCCTGATAGAAGTATTTCTAGCAATGTGTTGATATCTGCATAAGATGTTGGTTTTGTTTGCATGTTGTGATACCTCCTATATGTTCGCCAATGTCGAATATAACAGTTTCGTAGGGTCCACATTTACGGCGTCTGTAGGCGATTGATTGCCTATGTTTGTCGTGAAAAAAATGTGGGTAGAATAGGCATTGCGCAATGAATTGCGCCGTGGACGCGATACATCTGGTCCCTACGACATTTTATACGATACTAGTAATTGTTTGAGCGAGTGCGGCGAGGACTGATCTGAGAGCTTGTGTTGTTGCAGTATCGGTTATCTCACCGTTTGCATTTAGTTTTGTGCGCATGAGTGGGATAATGAGCGTGCCGCCTTCGACGATGTTGGCAGAGAGGGCGGTAAGTGTAAGCAAGAGTGAGGCATGTGCTTTATCTCCGCCCAGAATAGACGGAGAGGCGCTTATGACAACGACTGGTTTACTCACAAACTCGCCTGAAGATACAGTCCAGTCGAGTGCATTTTTCAACGAGCCGGGTACTCCATAGGCGTATTCTGGGGTGCAGAGGAGTACACCGTCGGCGTCTCGCAGTTGTCGGCGTAGAGCATTGACAGGTTGTGGCGCGTCTTCAATGTCTATGTCAGGACTAAAATGTGGGAGTTCACCTAGCTCATCGTAAAGGGAAAACAGCATGTTTTCAGGTGCCAGCCTCATGATTGCACGAACGAGCGTTGTGTTGGTCGAACTGGCTCGCAGACTACCAGAGATGGCTAAGATGCGCATGAGGTGCTCCTTTAGACAGTAGGTGTTAGCTCTGCATGCTTGGGCGAAACATCGGTCCTCTGTAGTTCGAATGCGTCAGCTAGCAATGTGTATGTCTTTGCGCGATTCTCGTAACCATACATCATGGCGGTAAGCATAAGTTCATCGGCACCTGTTTGCTCTAACAACGCGAGAAGCGCTTTTTGACTTCTTCGGGTGTGCCAACCGTTTGCCGTGAACGGTAGTCACGTACAATAGCTTGCTCAGCTATGGAGTAGCGATATGCTTTGGCTTCTTCGGGGCTTGGAAGTGGGCCAGAGCGACCACTTACAAGGCGTACCCATGCTAAGCCCATCGAGGTCGCGAGTTCCTCGGCACGTTCACTCGTTTCGGCACAGACAACGGAGGTTGTGAGAATCACTCTTGGCTGCTGCAAGCGTTCGGACGGTCTAAATTCTGTTCGATAGAAGTCTATAGCGGGTACTGCGAGGGACGGATTGATATGATGCGCGAACGCGAAACCGAGACCGAGAGCGGCTGATGCCTGTGCGCTATAATCGCTCGAGCCTAACAGCCAGACTGGTGGTAGAGAAACATCACTCGGCACAGCCCGTACCGACTTATAAGGATGTATGTCTGGAAATCCTCCACGTTCTCCCGCAAACGCAAACAACTCCATCAACTGACCAAGAAAATCGTCTGTGCCCGCTACTTCGCGTGAGCGACGCAACGCAAGTGCAGTTTTGGGATCAGTCCCGGGTGCACGTCCTATGCCAAGGTCGATGCGTCCGGGATGCATCGCTTCGAGGAAGCGAAAGGTTTCAGCAACCTTCAAAGAGGAATGATTTGGTAACATCATCCCGCCAGAACCGACGCGGATATGCTCGGTCGCTTGCGCGATATAGCCAATGAGCAATTCAGGTGCCGAACTTGCGGTCATGGTTGTATTGTGATGCTCTGCTACCCAATAGCGTGTATAGCCTAACGAGTCGGCTAGCTGTGCCAGGCGGAGCGTATTCTGTAGAGCTTCTCTGCTGGTCGTACCAGTATCGACTGGCGATAAATCAAGAACGGAAAGTGGAATGTTCATGTACCCTGTCCTCTGTGCGAAGCAATGAATGTATTATACGTGAATGATGCTCTTTTCTAAAGACAACAATCGTGGTTATGCAATTTGTTCCGCAGAGTCAAGTGGTACATAAACCTGACATAAGCATATAGGTATGTGGTATCAGATATATTCCTGCACTTCTTTTGGGAGTATCTTGTTCATCGCTTTGAGGTAGATGGTTACTTTGCCGAAGAAAATCAGGAGAGCCTGGAGATAGACATCGAGTTGTAGGCCAATCGGCGTTGGGTAGCCTCCTCGATCAACTGTCTTTGTCACATCTTCATTTGAAAAGGCTGTGATCGTTGCCTGTAGTTCCTCGTCTAACTTTTGATACCAGTCTTTTAACTGGGCGACGCTAGTTTCTATGCCTGTTTCTGTATTGTGGTATGACCAATCTTGTTCGAAGGTTTTCAGTGACTGAATGTAGGCGTATTCAGTGTCGCCCATTTCTCGGCATAATGCACCTAGTGATATGTTTTGTCCGCCCGGGCTAAATGTCAAATCACTATCATTTATAAGACTCAGTAACTGTATACGCATCCCGTGTGAACCCTCAATCCAGGGCCATTTCTCTTGCATGAGCTGGTTCATCTTTTTTCTCCTCTTCCTTGTAGGTAGAACATGACAAATTCTATTTCTTAATGATAGCACATAAGTTCTAAAAATTAGCGTTAAAACGCGACATGTGTGTACTTTTATGCTATGCTTTCGATGGTTGGTATGGCAGGTAGCTATAGACGCGCACATTGCTTCGCTCGTGCTTGGGTGTTATAAATAAGACCCCTACATTGCATTGTTGTTTGAAAGAGGGAATATGTCGCAAGAGATGGACAGGAGATTATACAACGGCATTGCTTTGCCAGAATCTGAAATCGGTATACTCAAAGACATAGTTGTACGCTTGCATATGAATGGCTTACTTACTGAGGGCGAGTTTATTCCGCTTGTAGCAAAGAATGTACATGACAAGCCAATCAGCTTCTCCGTCGAAAATGGTAGCATTGTTGCTTTATCATTGCGTTACTGTGAATTAACATCACTTCCTGAGTCGCTATGGCAACTAAAAAACTTACAAGTACTAAACGTCTCTGAAAATCTGCTTTTATCGTTATCAGAGCAAATAGGAAATCTTGCGCATCTTCATACGTTTGATATAGCCCATAATGCGTTAACGACGCTGCCGGAGGCACTCGGCACTTTGAGCAGTCTTACGTATTTTCTGTATATGAGTAACAATAGTTTAACTGTTCTTCCTGATACGCTGACGCAACTCGTCAATCTGCGGTATCTCAATGTCACCGACAATGCTTTGACCTCACTGCCTGAACGTATTGGTGATCTTACTCGGTTGAAAGAACTGAGGCTATACAACAATGCCTTGACGACTTTGCCGGAGTCTATCGGTAGTTTGAACAATTTGCAAGAGTTGCATCTGATGAATAACAAGTTGTCTATGTTGCCCTCATCGTTAGGACTGCTGAAACAGCTTAAAGAACTGTACTTGATGAATAACAAGCTGACATCTTTGCCAGAATCTTTAGGGGATATGGAGCATCTCACTCGTCTCGATCTGAGAAACAATCAGTTAATGGTTTTACCAGAGTCGCTTGGGCGGTTGGCTCAGCTTACACATTTTGATCTGAGAGGGAATAGACTTGTCGCTCTTCCTGAAAGCGTCGCAGACCTACCAAAGCTTGAAAAGCTGGATGTGCGTTGGAACAAGATAGCGATATTACCAGAGTGGCTTTCGTTGCTTGAACAACGTGGATGTACCGTGTATATATAAGCAATGGAAATTGCGATACTTTATTGGAAGAGGGAGAGCGACTTGTGCGTTTCATCGAGGAGAATGCGACATCGTTTGATGTACATGTGATGGCATGCGATTGAAAAGATGATTGTAGGTCAGAGAAATTGCATAACAATAGATGAGAGGCTTATAATAGAGAGAGTAGGGTACGCGTTTCATTGGTCATGGAATGTCGGAGCGTGAGGAGTTTTGAAGCATGTCAGGTATCATCGAGCATTTGCACATCTTTAATCCAGTCGGTCTCGTCGTCCTCCTGGTTCTCTGGATTGTCCTCTTTAAATGTGCTCATATATTGTTGCCACTCTTGCGACATGATCCACTTATAGGTTGGGCCGTTGGTCCATTTGGTGTGTCCGTGATGTCGCTACGTGAACCTTCGCTTCTCTATATTTGGCTTGACGTGTTGTTTCCTGCATGTGTCTCTGGTGGAGTCCTCTACTTGGGATTCTTCACACGATTAGCTCCACTCTCGATCTCACACCATCCTCTAGTACAAGCGTTGACTATTGCCTGTGGTGTTTTGCTTACGAGTACGCTTGATATCGTGAATGCGTTCCGAGATGTTCGTCATCCTTTGTGGGGTGAGGCACGCATCTTACGCACCATTCTACTTTTACGAGTAACATGGACAAAAGTACACTTTACCTCCTTCGGGCATACGTATCTCAACGATCACTTTGGTTTTAGCCCTACAGATTTGCTCCAGGTGTTTTAGAGGTCCCCATGAAATTGGTTATCTCGGTAGGGACCGCTTCAGCGCGTCCAAAAGTGGGGACGGCGGAGGGGCAACGAACGCTTCGGCAACAATTTCTTTATGGCAACGTGAACCTCTCCCCACCCATCTTTGGACGCGCTGAAGCGGTCCCTACCAGTCGTTGTCGCTGGCGTTGGTTGGTGGTGTTTGCGGAAGGGTGACGTAGAAGGTGGTACCGCCAATGCCTTTGTTCTCTGAAAGCCAGATGTTGCCGCCGTGTTTGGTGACAATTGCTTTGGCTACGTAGAGTCCCAGCCCGACGCCTGAATATTGGCGCGTAGCCGCATTACTGACACGATAGAAGCGTTCAAAAATGTGTTCGTAATGCTCAGGGTTGATGCCAATACCCTCATCAATTACGCTGATGAGGTACATTTCTCCTTGTCTTTGCAGACGTAGCGTTACCTGTCCACCTTGAGGCGAGTACTTGACCGCGTTGTCGAGCAGATTGCCGACTACCTGGCAGATGCGGTTCTTGTCCGCGACAATGTGTGTATCTAGCACTTGAATATCGAGGGAAAGGGAATGTTGTTCAGTACTTGCCTGTACAGAGCGTATACATTCTGTTAATTCGTCTGCAAGGTAAAAGCTATCATATTCCAGGGTGAGTTGTCCCCATTGAACGCGTGAGCGATCCAGTAAGTCGTTCACTAATCGTTCCAGGCGGTCTGTCTGGCTCTGTACAATAAGTACACTGCGGAGATCGACACTTTCAGGCAGATCAAGCGTAAGGATATCCTGTGCTTGCTGTGCCTCCTGGATTTTTCGGATGCGCCTCTCAAGACGACGAACAAGGTGTTGTGTGTAACCTTTAATGTTGGTTAGTGGTGTACGCAACTCGTGCGAAACAACGGATACAAATTCGTCTTTGAGACGCTCGACCTGCTTGCTAGCCGTGATATCGTTGAGTACTATAACGACACCCGTTGGATGAGTAGCTCCGCTGATACCATCATCTAATGGAGCTACGCTTAAACCCAGAGTTAAGGGAACTTGCTCGATACTATCGCCTGCGACTATTTCTTTGCTTACTACAGTGTTTCCATGTAGTGCTTCATCGACGCTTGTCGCGAGGGTGTGGAGCCACGGTGAATGTTGGGTTAGTGCGAGTTGTTGCAGTGGAATATTCAATGGCAGTTCTGCGATGATCTGTGCAAGCAAGTGTTGCGCCGATTGGTTGACTTGGACGATAGCTCCAGCTTCGTCGGTGATCAAAAGGCCCTCTGTCATACTTCTAATGACGAGCGCAAGACGTTGACGCTCATATTCCGCTTGTCGCCACAGAGTGTGTTCTCGTTCGCGTAACCCGACATTTTCCAATGCAAAGGCGGCGTAATCGGCAATCATCGTAGTGAGTTTGAGTAGATGACTGTCAAATGTTCCTACTAGCTCGTCGAATAAGCTCAAGATGCCGATGATGCGATTTTCGATGGTAAGAGGAATGTTGAGACAGGAACCTATTTCGGTTGCTTCAATTGCTTCTTGTGTACGAAATTGTGCAACTTCGTCGGGGGCATCAAAGTAAGCTGTTTGTGCAAGTTGCTCTGCATTCATAGAAGGGAAATCCAACACTTGTGCCGCGCTTGTGATGCGCTGAATCATTTCTTTGAGGAATGAGGCACTGAGAGGTTGACATGGCATGATGTAAAGTTGATCGGGGCTGCCTTTAAGTAGAATACAACACGCAGAGAAGCTGTACATATCTTGCAGTGTGGTCATGAGGGCGCGATGAACATCGAAGCGGTCAAGTGCCGCAACGAAACGTTTCCCTATAGTATTAAGGAATTCCAGTTCTGAACTAATTCTTGGAAGCCGATGTTCTATACCATCCATGGTTCCAACGAGTATGCCTGACCCAGCATGAACATCGGCATACGTGTCTTTTGTACCTTGATACTGTGACTGCACATGGCTCTCCGAACATTACTTGATTACTAACATTACCAACATTACTTGATTACCCGACATAATCCTTATTGTAACAAATTAGTGCAGATACGTTGCCTGTAGGGACTGATTTATCGCGTCCTGGGGGTGGGGAGGGGCAAGAGTTGCATGGTCGCCACGTTGCCCCGCCCGTTCCCCACCCCCAGGACGCGATAAATCGGTCCCTACAAGGGGGGTGTATTCTGCTGTGTTTGTTCTAAGTGATGAGAAATCTCAGGATGAAGTGGAGATGTAATGATATTACCTGTCAACTCTGTGAGACCCGCAAAGCAGGCATCCAAAAGAGCATCTAAGCCTGCTGAAAGTTCTTGTATAGTGGTGCCGGAAAGTTGTTCATGGATGATTGAAGGATCGATATCGGTATAAGGCATTGTTATAAAGAAGGAGAGGAAAGGGTAGTCATCCATGACACGCTTGGCGGCAACCTGTACAAGGACCCGAGTTGTTGCTTTTCCCAACAAGGGGGCGACACGCTCGTCTATCATCCGTATAGCTCTCAGGTATGCTTCGGTGATTTGCCTACGAGAAACGGGAGAAGAGTTATCTGATATTGGTGGCATGAGGATTCTCCCTTCGCTTTTTACTACGCTCACCATGTACAATTATACCATAGTTACATGCAATTTGTAAGTGTTTATAGGATCAAATGGTTATATTGCAGAACAATTGTTGATTTTGTCATACACATGTTAAGCAAAGGTAGCAGGAAATCACATTGCAATGTGATTTCCTGCTACCTTTGCTTAACATGTGTATGGTCAATGTTACTGTACGATGCCAAAAAGTCTTGCAAGCCAGAGGCGAAAGCCACTTAGCGGTGGTTTTTCGTTATCTTGCTGGTCCGCAGCCATGTCGATGAGACGTTGGCGTCCTCGGTCCTGGCGTTCGCGTTTTTCCTCTGCCTCATCTTGAACCGCGTACCGTTCGCGTTGCTCGTCGAGAGAACGGGCAAAATGTTCGGGCCGGATGAAGAAGCGGGTAGAGGGAATTGTTGGTCCTGGTACCGTTGGCTGCGATGTATTCCCTTGCGCTATATTCTCCTGCTGCGATGGTGTCTGTAACTCATCATCACTATTTGGGGCTTCGGTAACTTGTACACGACCGAGAGCAAGTTTAGGGCTAATCCAGTCACGTAGTGCAAGCAAGGCCGCACGACGACAAATGGCTTCGATGTCCGCGCCACTGCGTCCTTCGGTTAAACGAGCTAATTCCTCCACGGTAATTTCTGGCGCAAGAGGTCGATCATGTAGATGCACTTTGAAGATGGCCTGACGCTCGACTTCATTTGGATAATGGAGTTCGACGATCAAGTCGAAACGGCCTGGACGTAGCAATGCAGGATCAATCATGTCGGGACGGTTTGTTGCCGCCACTACAATCACGCCTTCGCGTCCCTCGATGCCATCCATCTCGGTGAGTAGTTGCGCGATAACACGATCACCAACATTCCCATCATTCCCACTGCCGCGACGTGGTGCTAACGAGTCAATTTCGTCAAAGAAGATGATACATGGAGCAGCCTGTTTCGCATGACGGAATATCTCGCGTACGCCTTTTTCCGACTCACCTACGAATTTTGAGAGTAGTTCTGGACCCTTGATCGAGATGAAGCTGGCCTCACACTGGTGTGCCAGTGCGCGAGCGAGAAGTGTTTTACCTGATCCTGGAGGGCCGGAGAGCAAGACACCACGCGGAGCCTCAACTTTGGCGTTGGCGTAAATCTCAGGATAGCGCAAGGGCCACTCGACACCTTCAGTCAGAGTATCTTTGATATCCTGCAAGCCACCGATATCGTCCCAGGAGGTTTCGCTTACTTCGACGTACACCTCACGCGTGGTTGAAGGTTCAACTTCGCGCAGTGCAGCCTGGAAGTCGCTCATGGTAATATTCAGATTGACCAGTGTTTCATAAGGAATATACCCTTTCTGATAGTCAATATGTGGCAGTACACGACGTAGGGCAATCATGGCTGCTTCCCGACATAACGCTTCAAGGTCGGCACCGACAAAGCCAGGGGTCAATTGGGCGAGACGCGCGAAGTCGATATCATTCGCGAGTGCCGCGTCCTTGCTATGAATGCGCAATATCTCTGTACGCCCACGTACATCGGGCACTCGAAGCGATATTTCGCGATCAAAGCGACCGGGACGACGTACGGCGGGATCGAGTGCATTCGGCTGGTTGGTCGCTCCGATGAGCACAACCTGTCCACGGGAGGCCATACCGTCCATCAGGGCAAGCAATTGTCCGACAATTCTACGCTCTACCTCACCACCAGTCTCGGCTCTTTTGGGCGCGAGTGCATCTAATTCATCAATAAAAATGATACTTGGCGCTTTACGTTGTGCCTCTTGAAAGACGCCGCGTAGACGTGATTCGCTCTCACCATAAAATTTATTTATAATTTCTGGACCATTGATTACAAAAAATGATGCATTCGTTTCGGCGGCAACTACACGTGCTATAAGCGTTTTACCTGTACCCGGAGGTCCATACAACAAGACGCCTTTGGGTGGTTCGACACCGAGACGATCGAAGACGGCAGGGTACTTCAAGGGTAGCTCGATCATCTCACGAATACGTTGTAGCTCTTTGCCCAAGCCACCGATGTCTTCATAGCTCACACGGCCTGGAGTGGTATTGCTCGCACCACGTGCCTGTGCACGTACAATTGTCCCCGGTTGTACGACAACTGCTTCGACATCAGTGGTAGGCTGAGCGGGTGGTAGTGGTAAATCACCTGTATTTCTTTGTTGAAGTGTGTAGGTAGGAGTTGTTGGTGTTGTACCAATAATTAGAAATTCGCGTGGCGCGGAGCCAGGGGCAGGCGTACCAATACGTAAGAGATCACCGATAACCACTGGTAGCCCAACGAGATACCGTGCGATATATTGAAGATCACTCTCTTGAATAGGTGCTCCCGCGCTCAACGGGAGAAGCGTAACCTTCTCGGCATTGCGCACCTTTGCCTTACGAACCGTGACCCGTTCACTAAGACCCGATGCACTATTTTGACGTACCTGACTATCCATTTGGATCGTCTGACGACCACGGTCAACAGGACCGCTCGGCACCAATTTTGCCGCCGTTGTACGCCCACCTGTTACCATTACTACATCGCCGGGTTGACAATCCAAACGTGCGATATCAGCGGGGTCGATACGTGCGACACCGCGTGCAACTTGAAAGCCTTCGACGACCGTCAATTGTAGTTCGTCCGTTGTTGGTGGTTCTTGTGCCTGAGTCATATCGTTCTGCGCAATCGGTTTGATTGGCTCGTCTATTATAGCGTTTGTTGAAGGTTGTGTTGTATTGACCATGCTTCCTATATTCTCTTGTGGAAGTTTGGTGGTAGTAGCGTTCTGTTGTGGCTCCTCCATGATTCCCTTCCGTTCTTCTCAATCTATGCATGCTATTTTCTAGCTTATTATATGTACGAGAGGCTGATAGAAAAGTTAGAGCAGGGAGACCCTTGCGGTCTCCCTGCACCTTCACATTTGCCCAACCTTCACACAAATGTAATCCAATCTTCTTTTGTGAACGTAGGATATGCTGAAAACCATAATGGTACTTTCTATCTGGTGGATATCGGAGTCTGTGTAGTAAGACGAACGAACAAATAGTATGTTTATGACTGAACTTGGAAGTAGATTATATAAATGTCAAATTTATGAGGGAGAATTACAGAGTATGACTAGCTATGCTTCGGCTGCCAACTTTGAAGAATTGTCTTTGTATATTACCAAGAAACGCGCAGAAATGGAACCTCTTGCCGCAGAATGGGCTGATCTTGCGCGAAAAGCGATTCAGGGTTTGCACTATAATAGGCATCGTTTGGCGGACCTTGAAATTCGTATCAATAATCTGCGCCCCGAACTGAGAAGAGCCATTCTTGTGGCATCAGAACACTTTACTGACGAGCAACTTCTCCAGTTACAAAGACGTGCAAAAATTAGTAAAACTGGTTGGCGTGCACTCAGGAAAGATGCATTGCTTACACTTAAAAATGGCTTTTCATTAATGGTGTATTAATGCTTTCGCTTTTCAAGAGAGCCTAAAAATCTTCCAATGCTAGCTGCAAACCCTGTAGGAGCTATATACTCTGGTAGAGTAGGCGCGATGCCAGAATTGGGAGGACGGTTATTTTGCTGTCCTCTCAGTTGCGACTTTTTTTATCAACTCTCTTTGACTTGCCGCGATTATGTGTCGCTTTTTTCTTATTTGTTTTAGGCATGTGTATTCCCCTATACATACTCCTTAAACGGTTAGCTGATGAACTCCAATTGGCTCTATCAATTGGGTCAGTTTCCTTGCTGTTTCTGTATCTGCCGCGGTAAAAATGATCATCTGTAGATCGGGCGCATCAACAACCTGAAATGTACTTGTTTGAAGGTTCAATTCCCCAACCAGAGGATGGCTCAGTTCCTTTTGGCCTGTATATGCTGATTTGATATCATGTCGTGACCACCATTCTCGAAATTCTGGGCTTGTCTGCTCAAGTTCTGTTACCAACGTCTTGAACCATACCTCTCTCACATAGCGTTCACTGCTAGCACGAAACAGAGCCAGCATCCCTCGTGCCTCTTTTCCCCAGTCGTTGAAACCAGTTCGCAGCAGAGGATCGGTGAACAGAGAAAGTAGAACATTTCGTTCGTATGTTAAATGTGTTTTGAAGTCTTGAAAGACGCGATACATAGCCCGATTCCAGCCCACAATATCCCAACGTGGGTTGATGATATAGGCAGGAGAGCTGTCCATACTATCCAGAACACCTTGAAGCTTAGGACTAATTACGCTCGTTAAAGGATATGTATCGGCAGGCACCTGATCGCGTGCGAGGACAAAGAGATGAGTACGTTCTGCATCGTTCAGGTCAAACACTCTTGCCAGGCTCTCTAAAACTTGCGGGGAGACGATGATATCTCGTCCCTGCTCTAACCTGGTATACCACGTCACCCCCATTCCTGCCAACTGAGACAATTCCTCTCTTCGCAATCCCGGTGTGCGACGGTGCGAACCAGCGGACAATCCCACCGCTTCTGGCGAGAGTCGTTCTCGTCGTGTTCGTAAGAATTGCGCCAGTTCTTGCCGCCGTGTTTCCTCGTTCATTGCTCGCTTCTTTCTACATTAGCCTAGCAGTCTTTATACCAGGATAATCTGAGTTCTGGTTCTTTATCACAGGGGATGGCATAATTCTATCACACGGGAGAATCAAACTGATTTCGAACGAAGAAAAACATGTATTACATTAAGGAGATAGATATCCAATGAAGCATCGTACACTTGGTCAACAGGGCCTCGACGTTTCGGCCCTGGGTCTAGGGATGATGGGCATGACGATGGCTTACGGTCCCAGCGATACCAAGCAGAGCATCGCTACGGTCCGCCACGCTTACGAACTTGGCGTGACCCTGTTTGACTCCGCAGAACTCTATGGTATGGGAACTGGCTCAAATGAACAACTGCTTGGTCAGGCGGTCAAGGACTTCCGGGATAAGGTGGTGCTTGCTACCAAGTTTGGCTACGACATGTCCAGTAATCAGATTCCGAATGAGGCACTGGATAGCCGACCTGAACACATTCGCGAGGTTGCCGAGAACAGCCTACGATACTTACAGACGGACCATATTGACGTACTCTATCAGCACCGTGTTGATCCGAAGGTGCCAATCGAGGACGTTGCGGGTGCCGTCAAAGACCTCATCAAGGCCGGGAAGGTCCGCTTCTTCGGACTCAGTGAGGCTGGACCAGACATCATCCGCCGTGCCCATGCTGTACAGCCTGTATCTGTGTTGCAAAGCGAGTACTCCATCTTTGAACGCGATGCAGAGACAGCTATCTTGCCAGTGATCCGCGAACTTGGTATCGGTTTCGTCCCCTACTCGCCATTGGGTCGTGGCTTCCTTACCTCTACTGTCAAGCCAGGCAACGAATATCCCGAAGGAGATATGCGCCGTTTCGACGAGCGTTGGCAAGGTGATAACTATAACGCGAATGTTAAGGCTATCGGGCAACTGACCGAACTTGCAACGTCTAAAGATATTACTGTGACTCAGTTGGCACTGGCGTGGCTGCTTGCCCAGGGACAGGATATCGTACCTATCCCAGGTACGCGAAACCCAATTCGGCTAGCGGAAAACATTGCCGCCGTTGATGTGACTCTTACTCCGTCTGATCTTGAGAAGGTGCATCAAATCCTGCCACATGGATCATTCGGCAACCGATATCCAGTCGGGCATATGCCTAAGTGGAACAGTTTGACGTAGTGTTACACAATATGTAGGAGAAATTCCAATAAAAGATGACTCTGGTGAGGCCAGGTAGACACGGATGTAGGGGTTATAATTCATTACGCTCTGGTTAGGTCCGTGATGCGCGACGAGGGCGTAATGAATTATGGCCCCTACAATGTCTTCTCTCTTATTAGCGTCTTGCGTTCCACAGAGTGGTGCGGGCATCTCTGCTGGAGGAATGACCTGCTTCAACCATTGTCTTTCTGAGGAAATAGCCACCGATCAGTGCTAAGACTGAAACAGCCAGACCTGTAACGCTCAAGCGTTTTTCGGAACGCTTACCAAAGAGTAGAAATGTTTGCAGGAGCCATGGTAGTACAAGGCCACTACCGAACATGAAACGCCAGAAGGTCATGCCGTGTTCGTCTGGTCCAGTGCCGACAAGCGAGCGGGCGGCACGACCCGAGCCACGCAAGAAGGAGAGTAAGCCGATTATTTCGAGTAGCATCGCCGACCATTCCATCCGTTCCATTTTGTGAAGTGTACTGGCTGGTGCGCCCACTAGTCGTAGCACGAGCGTGATGAGAGCGGAACTTGTCGAGAGGGCGGAAGAAATGAAGATCGCACCCATGAGCTTGCTACGAGACCAGAGCGGAATACTTGTAGCCGCGAGAAGTAAACCTGTATAGCCACCAAGAAAGAGGCCAAAGAAGATGCCAGGAACCGCAAGCACTTTACGCGGAATGGCCGCCAAGATGCTTGTGCCCCACCATCTTCCAAGTAAACCGTCGCTAGCAGCCTGACTGACTGCCGCAAAGCCGCTAAACATCGAGAAGGTCATTAGTCCCCACACACCTAGTGACATTGGTGATTTAATTTTAAAAATGCGTAACATATTCAGAAAGCGTTCGGGGCGTCCCAGGTCTTTAATCAGTAGTGGTGGGCAAGGGAGCAATGCGAGCAACGAGAGGTAGTGGCCAACACGAACGACGACACGATCCTCTTTGGAGCCAAAAAGCGAGGCGATGCTTGCGAGTACGTAACAGCCAGCAGCAAGTCCGCCTAGAAAGAAATACCAGACAATTTCCCAACGCCAAATAGGAGCTTTGAGCACAGGGTAATCGAAATAGCTTTTTTCCTGTAATTCTTGCATCGCGTCGGGCGTATAGCCAGTTGTAAGTGTTGCTAATTGCTCCGCAACTCCATCACCTGTCGGGATGCGACTTATCGCACCTGATATTGGAGCGAGGAGTGGAATAGAAACCTTCTTATTAATAGCCATTTCATAACACCATTTCTTATATACGAGGGTTGGCAAAACACGACCCCTCATTTGCCTTTGAAGAAAATTATACCCACTGCGGTCAATGCTGTGGCGGCTAACGCGGTCCAGAGTGAGACGGGCACAACGTTGTTGGAGGGACGCAACGGATTTTGTGGCAGGTTATAGACCTCTGGCTCGTCTAACAGCAAGAAAAACGAGTGTAGGCCGCCATCGAGAATGGTATCATCGGCTCCGTAGAGACGCGCTGAGGCTACACCGCGTTCCAGTAAGTCACCAATGCGTTGACGTGCATGTTCCTTGAGTTGCTCGACCTCGCCAAACTGAATCGACTTTGTGGGGCAAGCTTTGGCACACGCTGGCTCCATGCCATCCTTCAAACGGTCATAGCAAAGGGTACATTTGTGCGCTTGATGGTCGCCCTGCTCGTCACGCGCAACAACACCAAAGGGGCAGGCGACAACACAGTAACCGCAGCCATTGCAGATATCTTGCTGCACATATACGGTGTCAAATTCAGTACGAATGATTGCGCCCGTTGGACACGCTTCCTGGCAAGGGGCGTTCGCGCAGTGTTTGCATACATCGCTATGCATCAACCAGCGGTCCGTGCTGAAAAATGGGAGAGCTGTGCCAGGAGGTGTTTCTGGAATAATTCCATTGCTTTTCGCTTCCGCGAGTTGGTTTGCGAGCAGAGGTAGGTCAAGCGTGAACGGCGCGGGTGGTAGCGTGACATCCCTTTGCACTTGCTCGATGAATTGTACGTGACGCCATGTGCTCGCGCTGAGTTGTTGTGTATTGTCATAGCTCGTGCCAGTCCATTTGGGATCGATTGCTGGCAACTGGTTCCACTGTTTGCACGCGACTTCGCACGCTTTACAGCCGATACAAATGCTGGTATCGGTGAAAAAGCCCATTGCGGGTTGCGCTGGTGGTGGCAGTTCTTTTTTGAATGGCGCGACCACTGTATTCAGAACATTGAGTGACAATCGTTGTGACTGTCCCATGCCTTTTGACTTTACTACCATTGTTAAGCCTCTTTACTTGTCTGTCAAGGCACATGTGTCCTATCACTAGGGCACCCGCAAGCTGGAATTTCCCGAACACAATCATGGTGGGTATGACCAGACACACATGTCCTATCACCAGGGCACCCGCAAGGGGATGCCCCTCCCATATGACGAAAACAGATGGAGAGCGAGTTCGCGTATGGGAGGGGCATCCCCTTGCGGGTGCCCTTGCTCTGCCAAATGACATTTGACAGTCTACTACCAGTTCTCCAATGTTGATTCGACGGATTTCGTAGGGACCCGATTATGCGATGTAACAAATTAGTGGGATATGCGTCCGAGGGCAATTTATTTCCTCTGGTCCATCGCAATTCGCGTTCTTGAAACAGTCTCGCGCAATGAATTGCGCCGAGGACGCGATAAATCTGGTCCCTACGAAATCTGTCACGTGATGATTGGTTAATGTTCTTCGTGGAGGCGTCCGGCACGTACATCACAGGTGAATGCTTTCGCCTCTTCGATACCAACATTTGGTTCAAGGACCATGTGCGTCAAATCGTTTGTGACACTGCCTTTGCTGCGACCCTGGAAGCCCCAGTGGAAGGGTAGCCCGATTTGATGCACTGTTCGGCCAGCGACGCGCAATGGTCGTATGCGCTTTGTGACCATGGCACGTGCCTCGATTTCGCCGCGAGGCGTACAGATAACCATCCACTCGCCATGTTGAATGCCGCGTTCCAACGCCAGTTCGGGACTCAGTTCGGCGAAGAGCGAGGGCTGTAGAGCATTGAGCCAGGGCATCCAGCGTGACATCGGCCCGCTGACATGATGTTCCGTCAGGCGATAGGTCGTGATGACGATAGGATACTGAGCATCGTTCACGTTCGCCAGTCGGTTGTCGCCTCGTTTGTTATTGAGTTTCGCCGCAGGATTGATTTGTTGGGCATACATGGCGTTCTGTACGGGCGATTCAGCGGCCTCATAGTGGGTTGGCAATGGTCCATCCTTTAAGCCTATGGGCGCGAAGAGCCAACCTTTGCCATCGGACTTGAGAATAAATGGGTCCTTGCCTGAAATCGCATCCATGCCGATGGCATCGGGTGTCGGGTTGTAGTCAGGAGCTTTATTGACTGGAAAGTCGGGAATGTCGAGACCCGTCCATTTTTTTTGTTCCTCGTCCCACCAGACGTACTTTTTGCGCTCTGACCACGGACGGCCCTGTGGGTCAGCCGAGGCACGGTTGTAGAGTATGCGACGGTTGGCAGGCCATGCAAAGCCCCATTCGAGGTTGGTATAACCGCCTGTGGTACGCGAAGCCGCCCGATTCTTGTCCGGTTCTGGATAGACACCACTATAAATCCATGAGCCACATGCGGTACTACCGTCCGACTTGAGCGCGGTAAAGCTCGGAATATGTTGACCGTCGCGTAGGGTATATGCCATGTTCGTTTCAACTTCGGTACTTTGCTGAGGACGCGTATAGTAGCCGTTGATCTCCTTCAAGACGAGGAGCGCATCGGGTTCATCATGAATACGCCACTCGGTATCAAGCTCCGGATTGTCATAGTCCCAGGTCAATGCTTGAAGTGGCTTATCCTTCGCCGCTGTGCTTTCGGCATAGAGTTCCTTCAACCGTTTGCCGAGATGATAGACGAACCACAGGTCGGAGCGGTTATCGTTTTCGGGATCAACGGCTTTATCACGCCACTGTATCAGGCGTTGCGTGTTTGTGAAACAGCCTTCCTTTTCGGTAGAAGCGGCGGCAGGCATCAAGAAGACCTCTGTCTTGATGGTTTTGGGATCGACTGTCTCTGGTCCTTTATACCAGAACGCAGCAGACTCCACTTCGTAGAGATCACGAACAACCATCCAGTCGAGTTGCGCCAGTGCTTTACGCTGCATACGTGCGTTGGAACTGCCAGCCGCGGGATTTTGTCCGAGCAGGAAGTAGCCCTTGACTTTGCCATCGAGCATTTCATAACTGGTCGCAAGATGCGAATGATCGCCAATGATCTTTGGTATCCAACGATAGCCGAAGTCCGCCCCCTCTTCGTGAACTGCTTCACCGTACCATGCTTTGAGGAAGCTATGTATGTAGGACGAGAAGTTTGACATCCAACCGAGCTTTTGACCGCAAGTATCAATATAGCCTTCAAGTGTCTGCTGCGATTTTTTATGCAGGTGCTGATCCGATTTCTTGCCCCACGTCGTCGCCGCAGGCTCCTCTTCAGCATCCGGCTTGTCGCTGAGCATAGCGGCTGGCTGTACCATATAACCTGATAGGATATCGTAGAGTGTGGGAATATCGGTTGAGCCTTGGATGGAGGCATGACCACGTAGAGCCATCAAGCCACCACCGGGACGACCAACGTTGCCTAACAGGAGTTGCATAATCGCAGCGGTCCGAATAATTTGTGCGCCTTTTGAGTGCTGTGTCCAGCCGACGGCATAGCAGATAGAAGTCGTGCGTTCACGTCCAGAATTTTGGATAAGTGCCTGTACAACCTGCATCCATTGTTCACGCGAGACGCCACAAACCTGCTCCACCATTTGAGGAGTGTAGCGTGAAAAGTGGCGACGCATGATTTGGAACACACAATGTGGATTCTGCAATGTTGGATCCAAAAGTGGTCTGTCGTTCTCGTCGCGCTGGTAATCCCAACTGCTCTGGTCCGAGTAGGTACGTGTCTCTTCGTCATAACCGGAGAAAAGACCATCGAGGTCTTCCGTATCTTGATAGTTTTCGTTAATGAGCATCGCAACATTTGTATAGTTCATGACGTACTCTTCGAAAAATGCTTTATGCTCAAGCAAGTAAGAGATAATCGCGCCAAGAAACACGATGTCGGTTCCTGCTCTTGTCGCGATATATATGTTTGCCAATGCAGAAGTGCGAGAATAATGTGGATCGATATGGATGACTTTTGCACCCTTTTCTTTCGCCTTCACCACGTTCGCGAAGCCAACGGGATGGGCCTCTGCCATGTTGCTTCCCATGATGAGGATGCAGTCGCTGCTTTGCAGGTCTGCTGGAAATGTCGTAGCACCGCCACGACCAAATGTGGTACCCAGACCGGGTACAGTCGCGCTGTGTCAAATACGGGCCTGATTTTCAATGGAGACAATACCGAGTCCTCCATTGAAAAGCTTCTTAATCAGGTAGTTTTCTTCAATGTCGAGTGTCGCGCCACCGAGTGAGGCAATGCCTAACGTGTGATTGACCTCGCGTCCATCTTCCAAACGTTCGACGAAGGTTTCGTCGCGTGTCTGCTTGACACGTTGGGCGATCTGTTCCATGGCCCACTCAAGCGATTTTGTTTCCCAATGGTCGCTATAGGGCGCACGATAAAGTATGTGCTGTAAACGTTGTGAATTCACTGTGTACTGGAAGGTCGCGGACCCCTTGGGGCAGAGTGTGCCATGATTGATGGGGCTATCGGGGTTGCCCTCGATATCAATCACCTTGCCGTCTTTGACATAGACATTCAAGCCACAGCCTACCGCACAGTAGGGGCAAACGCTATGTACCAATTTCGCGTCACGAATGCGAGGAGCCTTTTCTGTACTCTCCTTGCTAAAGGGTTGTACCTTCTCTCCAAGCTGCATCGCCTGGGCCATCATGTCCTGTAATGCGTTAGACAACATCGGAAGTTCTTTCATAGATATGATCCTTCTGTTGTAATGTATATCTTCATATATAGTAGCACGTTTAAATACATTGTATGGATACGCGTAGGGACCGATTATGGGATGTAACAAAATAAAAAGGATGTAGGGGTCTGCATTCCATCACACCCTTTACGCCATTGATCGTGTTGGAGGGGTGTTGAAATGTTCCATCAATGCTGGGAACATGGTCCATGGCGTAAAGGGTGTGATGGAATGCAGACCCCTACAGTCTCGACCTCTCCGCATCAATTTGTGAAAGAGCACTATCGCGTCTGTGTGGTGGGGAGCGGGAGGAGCAACGCGTTGGCCATGCGATTCCTGCCCTGCGCGTTCCCCACCCCACCCCCTGGACGCGATGAATCGGTCCCTACGACGTTTTGTTGTCTATACGCCACCACCCGCGACGACCTCTACTGCGCTATCGTTTTGGCGGCGGACTAGGAAGCGGGCTAAGAGAGGTAAGGCACAGCTAACGACAAGGATACCGACGATGACGTATAGGGCCGTGTGATATTCAAGGCTTGAAATGAGGATGGGACCTACGATGCCACCCGCGCTCCATGCTGTGAGCATCGCGCCATAGATGACGCCTGAATTTTTGGCACCAAAGAAGTCGGCTGCGAACGCTGGCATCGTGCCGAAGCCGCCACCGTAGCACAATCCAATAAGTGCTGCTGGTATAAGCAATAGACCAAAGCCACCAAGCCCAATTTGTGCGAGAACAAGGAATGCCACGATCTGAACCAGGAATATTGCTAAGAATGTGAATGGACGGCCTATCGCGTCAGATAGCCATGCCCAGAAGAGGCGTCCGGCACCATTAAAAATCGAAATGACACTTACGATGCCTGCTGCTACTAAGCTGCCCACGCCAGTGAATTTCTGGGCTAGAGGTGACGCGACTGAAATGACGGCGGCACCGGCGGTGACATTCAACGCGAGTATGAGCCATAGCACATACCATTTAGGATCGCGTAGTGCCTCGGATAAGCTGTAGTCATGTGTAGTGCGCGTTGCTTGATTGACGGCTGATGGTGTCCAACCAGCAGGTGCATAGTTATCAGGTGCTCTGCGAAAAAACTGCGATGCAATAACAACGATGATGAGATAGATTATGCCGAGATAGATGAAGGTGGTGCCTACCCCTAGAGACTTTGGCGCGAGTAGTGATGGAGCGGTTTGTGCAATGAGGAGAGCACCAAGACCAAAGCCCGCAACGGCTAATCCTGTGATGAAGCCGCGCCTGTCTGGAAACCAGCGAATGAGCATGGCTAAGGGAACGATGTAGGCAAGGCCAACCCCGATGCCACCAAGAATACCAAAGGTGAGATACAGCAAGAAGAGATTGTGGGCAGGGGTAGTTAGTCCAGCGAGGATAATACCGAGTCCATAGAGAATGCCACCGACGGTCGCGACCGCTCTAGGACCGAAGCGACTCTGAAAATAGCCGCCAAAAGCAGCCGTGATGCCTAGCGCAAGCAGCACAATCGAAAAGGTAAGGTTTGTCGCGCCCTGTTGCGCTTTTGTGATGTGGTCCGCGGTCGTGTCGTTAAACAATGCTGTCACAGGTTTGAGAAACACGCTCCATGCGTAGACCGAGCCGAGCGCAAGTTGGACGATGAAAGCGGCGATTGCTATAACCCAACGGTTTGGGGTGGATGAGGAACGAAGGGCGGAACTGCTCATGGGAAACTCCTCCTCGAATACTTCCATTCTAAATGAACAGACACAACAAGAAAGATGCACGATACCAGGAAATGCAGTGATCTAAAACAAATGTACCTTCAAGTATACTCACATGTATAGAAATAAGACAAGCACGTCAATTAGTGATGAAACGTGCATTTATACCCTCTTGGCAATTGATTCTGTTCGAGTGATGTTGGAATGTTTCTTCAATCCTGCGGACAGAATCAATTGCCAAGAGGGTGTGATGAAATCAGACCCGTACAAGGGTTCAACCCTTATGGGCAATCGTATGTGTTAAGATAGGTAATTTCTCGCGGTAGGGGCAGCAATTCATTGTGCCCAAAGATGGGGGAGGGTTGGCAAACGTCCCCTAAAACGCATCTGGTGGCACCGAGAACCCCTCCCAGCCCATCTTTGGGCGTAATGAATTGCCGCCCCTACCGACTACGATTTCCATCAGAGTGTAATAGAATTGTGTGCACTAATCCTGTTTTCTAATCTTTCTAATCTTTCTCATGGCAATCTTACCTTGATAAAGCTGAAAGTGTACGTTATACTACGTTTATAGGATTTTCACTAAGCATTCTTTAAGGATGTGAGTCTTCTGGTAAAAAAGAACAGACGCATCGTAGGTAGGAACGTAATCTGGATAATATAGAAGGGCTTGATGGTACTACATGCAAATTGCTCCAAAAGATAACCGCGAATCAGCCAAACCGCAAAGATCAACACGCAAAACATTAAAAAAGAAAAATACAATTGCACTTTATGGTTTAGCGGTAACAATTGTGCTTGCTGGCGTATTATTGGTTGTACTGACTTTTACCCATACAATTCGCCTCTCGTTAAGTAGTTCGACGGTGCAAGAGCGACCTATCAGCGACCTGCTGAATATGGCGGATCGTCATCAGTTGAGGTCAGTCGTACTGAACAACAATAATGATGTTGTCGCGATAGGTCTGAAGGGTCAACAGTATCATGCATTGAAGGAAAATGGCCAATCCGTGACGGAGATACTACGGAGGGATGGGGTCGCGGTAAGCATTGACAATGGGCAACGCTCACAATGGACGCAAGTTCTTGCTGATGTGCTCCTGATCGCGTTACTTGCTGGCGGCATGTTATTATTTATTCGACGCGGTGGTGTGAATGGACGAGCGATGTCATTTTCACGCTCGAAGGCAAAACGCTTCAATGAGTCAAAGCCCTCGGTCCTCTTCAAGGATGTCGCGGGTGTTGAAGAGGCGAAGATGGAACTACAGGAGATCGTAGAATTTTTGAAAACGCCCGAACGCTTCACCGCGATGGGCGCACGTACTCCTAAAGGTGTCCTTCTCGTTGGCTCTCCCGGTACTGGTAAGACGCTTATTTCGCGTGCGGTCGCAGGTGAAGCAGGGGTAGCTTTTTATAGCGTCAATGGTTCTGAGTTTGTCGAGATGTTTGTCGGTGTCGGTGCAGCCAGAGTACGTGATCTCTTTAAGGAAGCCAAAGATCACGCGCCATGTATTCTCTTCATTGACGAAATCGACGCGGTTGGACGCCAGCGAAGTAACACTGGTGGTAATGGGAATGATGAGCGTGAGCAAACGCTGAACCAGTTGCTCGTCGAGATGGATGGTTTTGATAAGCAAAGTAATGTCATTGTAATCGCGGCAACCAATCGTCCTGATGTACTCGACCAAGCATTGCTACGTCCCGGTCGCTTCGATCGTCGCGTTATGCTCGACAAGCCTGATATTCGTGGTCGCCTGGCTATTCTTGAGGTACATGCTAAAGACAAGCCATTTGCCGAGCATGTGACAATGCAGGACCTGGCACGTCAGACAGCAGGTTTCTCGGGTGCGGACCTTGCCAATGTGCTGAATGAGGCAGCATTGCTGGCGGCACGTAGCGGGCAGGATACAATTTGTCAACCACATCTTGACGAGTCAATTCTGCGTGTGATGGCTGGACCCGAACGCAAGAGTCGTCTCATTACCGAGGCTGAAAAGTCGATTATTGCTTATCATGAAGTTGGACATGCCATCGTGATGCGTTCCATGCCTGGTGCCGATCCTGTGCAGAAGGTTTCAGCTATCGCACGCGGTATGGCACTTGGTATCACCGTGCAAGCACCGGCTGAGGACCGTTACCTGTTCCGACGTTCTGAACTTGTGGCGAAGCTCGCGGGCGCGATGGGTGGACGTGCAGCCGAAGAGATTATCTTTGGCGATATCACAACGGGCGCAAGCCAGGATATCGAGTATGTCACAGGCATTGCGCGACGTATGGTGTGCGAGTTCGGTATGAGTCCACTCGGCAATGTGGCGTTCAAAGCTGAAGCCGATGGCTCTTCCACGATCAGCTCCGAAACAGCGGCGAAAATCGACGCCGAAGTAAGCTATCTGATTGAACAGGGATACACGACGGCCTTGAATATCCTGACAGAGAAGAAGGAGCGTTTGATCGCCATCTCTGAACATTTGATACAGGTCGAAACCATCGACGGTTCCAAGCTTGATGAAATGTTGTTCGCGGCTGCGTAGTAAACGTCTATCTAAAGAAGCACAAAATAAAACGCTCATCCAATGTTGGCATGAGCGTTTTATTTTTTTGCTGCAATTGCGTCAATCGTAGTGAGACATTTCTTAACGTCCTTTCAAGTACACTATACTTAGGCCACCAAATTCGTTGCGTTCCATACCCCACATATGGGAGCGCAAAATGATATGGGTGATATTAGGGACGGCGTACCCAAACATCTGGCAGCAAATCCGATATAATTATGTGTAGTACATTGATGTGCGCGACAGCAGACAGTAGCGTGATTGTAATAATAAGTACAGTTAAAATAGCCAATAGTACGAGAAGCGCTGTTTGCTGCCTGCTAAGTGTGAGGTTCATGCGTCGTACCCGTCCTTTCAGAGATGCGGCGTAGTTAGTATGCAATGAAGTAGATGTTTACTCATTGATTGACTAAAGAATACCTGACTTTTCGGGTATTTGTACTAAATAATATTCATTTTTTGTGGAGAGGAGTCTTCGCATTACATATATAGGAGTCGCATTGGACTGCTAGGCAGGACGCAATTTGCGATGGACATATCAGACATTACAGAATTCTGCGATGTACATTACTGTTTTGTTCTAATAAAAATTGAAGTTTTGTTATGTCAACATGTATGTAAAATGTGCTTGTGTTTGGCTTGAATAATGTCATTAAATATGGTATTGTTTTGTGCGGGAGCAAATTATTTAAAGCCAAGGTACATGTTCAGGGGAATTCACGGGGGGAATGCAGTATGCACTACGAACATTTCACGACTTCACAGGATGTACAGGACATTAAGTATTATCGTTGTCCCCATTGTCAGCAGTCAGCGCGTTTGCATGTCGATATCGACACAGACAGTATGCCATATTTAGACGATGAAGGTCGTCGCCAGTATTACTGTCTGAATTGCTGCCAAACATTTTCTGTCGGAACACCAATCATCCCCATTCGACGCTAAATGGATGTATTGATGTATCTGTACGGGTCAGATTTCACTACACTCTGTTGGCGAATGACCATGTTTTACAGGATTGATGCAACGTTTCCTCAATCCTAGGAATGGCATCGATTGTCCAAAGGGTGTGATGGAATGCAGACCCCTACGGACGCTTCCTCCTCAATCCTCTTGGCATACTCAATCGCCGATAAGATAAAACCTCTGTACGGGTCTGATTTCATCACACCCTGTTGGCGAATGACCAGGTCGGAGGATTTGATGCAACGTTTCCTCAATCCTGGAGAACATGGTCAATGGCGAAAAGGGTGTGATGAAATCAGACCCGTACATCTCGTATATTTCTTTACATCCAGTAATCTGGTCCCAAAGATAGGATGTTATGGCGAAGCATTGCGCCACAACGGTTACACGATGAACGTCATTATACCTCGACGCGTTGTTCATGTGATTGGAGGATGTGTTGCGTGATCTGGGCATCGAGAACGGCTTGACGTGTGGTAAATGTCTCATTAGTAGCATGCAGATTTTGTATAGCTTTGTTTCGCTCTTCTGTACTGATATCTTCACGTGAGAGCAGAGCAACGCTCTGTTCGCGCAAGGTTCTCGCTTCCTCTAGCACCATGCCACGTTTCTGAAAGGTGCGTAATGCTTGCTCAAAGTACTGTCGAGACTGTTCATTCTCATGTTTTGCAGCCATAATACTGCCTAATACTCGCTGGGTACGTGCAACCAACCATATTAGTTCGTATTGCTTTGCCTCTTGTAACGTTTGTAACGCTTGCTGTTCTACTGAATTCTAACTCCCCAAACAAAAAAGCAATGTGTACGAGCAATAGCTTACCCTCAGTTTTTGTTTCTGCTTCGATATTTTCAAGCATAAGTCCACGATGCAGTATGGCTTTAGCTCGCTTGAGAACCTGTACTTTCTTCTTATCATCTTCTATGGCTAACGCTTGAGTTGTGTACATAGAACCTAATTCAATTAGTGCTAGTCCAATGCATGGCGCAATCTGCATAGTTTTTGCTGTGCGTAATGAATGGTAAATAGTCTTTCTTGCTTCTAAAATTTTTCCCTGTTCTTGTAGAGTAACAGATAGGTACGAACGAAAGATGCTTGTATATACAGGATCATTGATATGCTCGGCCAATTCTATACTTTGCTTAAACTCATTTTCTGCTTCCCTTAGCCCTCCAAGCCGCATTGCTAAGATACCTAAATTTACACGAATAACACATATTAATGGAACATCTCCAATTTGCTCCGCTATGCTTAAAGAACGACGTAACGTAGATTGTACAAGGCTGTATTCAGCTTTGTGTAAATAGACATCAGCAAGGCTACAACAAACAGAAGCGATTTCTCTATGTCTCTCGTACTTTTCATAAAGAGTGAGGGCTGCACTCAATTGCGTAATAGCTGCTGATGACTGACCAGTAACAATCGCAAGGGTGCCTAATAAAGAATATGTTTTGCCAAGATCAACAGGGTCGCCTGCAAGAGTTCGTCTCGAATGAGTTAGCCTACTAAGATTGGTACTATGTTTATCATGCTCTATTTTTCCTTCAAAGAGCTTTAATGCTTCATTTGCATTGTAAAGAGCATCTTCATATTTGCCTTCTTGAAGACCAACGTAACTTTTTTGAAAATTTAACATTGCCCACGCAGGGCCTCCTACAACGTTTGTGTGTTGAAGTATCCTCTCTCCTTGCTCAACGCATTGTTGTGTTCGTATATTATCGCCAGCTCCATACCATGTCCAGCCAATTTCACACCACAGTAGCGCATCTAGCTGAGCCTCATATATGGTGTCTTGTGGTAGAGAAGAGAGATGCATAAATTTACGTATTTCTATAACGCGCTCATAAAAGTGGCGTGCCTCTGCATCTTTGCCCTGAACTCTTGTACACTCCCCAAGTCGTTCTAGCAAATAGGCCAGGCGAAGTTTTTCTTCGGCGTCGGCGTTTTTGTCGGTGGTGGAGTCGATGTATTCTACGGCGATGCGGTAGTGCTTTTCGGCTTCGGGATAGGCGGAGAGGCTATAGGCGCGGTCCCCGGCAAGCTCGGCGTAGTGGATGATGTGTTGGGGGTCGCCACCACCGAGAACGAGGTGATGCGTGATGATGGCCGCGCCTTCTTCCTCGCGACGCTGATAGGTCGAGCGCAGGATGTCGGCGGCCCTTCTATGCAGGTTGGCACGTCGTGCCGCTGAGAGTCCTTCGTAGAGATGGCTCACGAGTAGGGGATGCCAGAAGAGATAGGTGATGCGTGTGCCTACGCCCTCTTCTGTCAGCATGCCAGACTTCAACCCCTCTTCCAACAGGTCCAGGATGGCGTCTTCGTCTGTCTCAATGGTGGTGTTCATCGCCTCCATTGCCTGGATTAGTGGGAACTCAAAGGAGCCACCCAGGACCGCCGCTTTACGCAGGAGGCTTTGGCATGCTTTGCTAAGTCGGCTCAGGCGCAGGTCGAGGACGGCGGTAATACTTTCCGGCAATGGGACGGCATCGCTTTGTATGCTGACACCTCTTGTAAGCTCTTCCGCGAAGAAGGGATTGCCAGCCGCACGGTCCTGGATCAGTTCGATAGTCGGTTCCGCTATTTGTAGTGTTGGTTGAGCGGTTTGTGTTACCAGCGTTCCAATATGTTCATTGCTGAGTGGTTCTAAGGCGACTGTTTCTACCACGCGTTCACGCTGCAGGTCAGTGAGTAGAGAGCGCAGGGCATGATTGGCAGGCAGTTCGTTATCGCGGCACGTGCCTACAACTATAATGGGATGCCCATAGATGCGCCTCGCGAGATAGGCCAGCAGTTCGCAGCTACTATCATCAGACCATTGTAGATCGTCAAGCACAATCAGTAGTGGCGTGCCCTCGGCGACATTGCTGAGTAGTTCACGCGCGGCTTCCCACAGGCGTAGTTGCTCTTGCTCAGCGAGCATTTGCGCGGGAAATTCCACCTGTGGTAGGAGCGAGTGCAATTCTGGTAGCAAGGCGTTCAAGGGTTGATACACGAGAGGTCGTTTGGCGATTTCCTGGCGTTGTACCATGCCGTTTGTCAGGGCTTTGCGTAAGACCTCGATCCACAAACGATAAGGAATACCACCTTCCTGGGCATAGACGCGGCTCCACGCGACGAGCCAGCCACGGGCACGGGCTTCACGCCCAATTTCTTCCGCGAGCCGAGTTTTGCCAATGCCGACCTCGCCCATGAGGATCATGCATTGTGGTGTGCGTTGTGTATCCAATGCCAACGATGTGGCATGTTTGCGCTGTCCCGGCAATTTGAACTTCGTTGCCTGTTCGGTCGTGCCAAGCAACATTTGCAGGTTTTTCAATTCTTGTATACGTCCGACAAGGGGCGATTGATGTGTACGCCCAATCTGTGGAGCGGGCGTTATGTGTGTCGGTGTATCGCGCTCGATATTAGACGTGTCGCCTGTAGGGACCGATGTATCACGTCCTTGTGTCAAACGATTACGTTGGTCAGATGATGGTACATTTGTCATATTTGGGGACGTTGGTGGTTGGGGCAGAGGACGTGATACATCGGTCCCTACGGTGCGGCGTGTTGGTATGGCGCGTACGGCTTCATAAAGAGAACGGGTCGCGGGTAGAGGCGCGATTTGATATTCCTGCTGGAGGACGGACGTGAGTCGTTTGTAGGCTCGTAGGGCTTCACCTCTGCGCCCAAGCTGTGCCAGCACACGCATGAGAAGTTGTACTGCGGCCTCGTTTGCGGGATCGAGTGACAGGAGCTGGTTGAGCGGCTCGATTGCGCCAGTCAACGCATCGCGTTGAATCCGCAGTTCTGCGAGTTCGATCAGGAGTCCAGTCAGGCTACGGGAGAGGCTTGCGCGGCGTGAAAGTGTGACCTCCGCCTTGCGCTCTTCAGGCAGAAAATCACCGCTATAGAGAGTCGAGGCTTCTTCTAGCAAACGCTCTTTTTCAGTAGGATTATCGGAGGCGTGGGCCAGTGCAATGAAATGTTCGAAGGCGTCAGCATCGATCCAGATATGTTGTTGATCGGCGAGGACGAGTGTTTCGCGTTCAGTCAGCAAGAATGGGGAACTGGCAAGTTTTCCACGTGTAGGCTCGAAGACCTGACGCAGGCTGTGTACAGCGCGGTCAAGGCGACTACTGGCGGTGTCGCTGTCAAGTATCTCAGGCCAGAGTGTCTCGATGAGTTGCTCACGACCTAACTTGCGATTTGTGGTACTTACCAGGCAACCCAGAAGCACGCGCACACGCTGTTGTTGCCATGAGGTGTCTGTGACCGTTTGCCACTCGTTCTCGGTGCGCCGTTCCAGACGAAACTGACCGAGCGTATAGATACGTATCTGCTCATGCTCACTTGAAGCTGGTACCGGCAAATCTTGTATTGGGTGCATGCCATCCATGGTTGCCCGCGCTTCAGCCGACAAGTTCTTCCCTATATAGGTACGAGTAGTGCGTCCGTTTACTGTTTGGTAGGCATACCAGTAAGGGCCATGACCAGTCCCTTCACGGCACCTGCGGCAGCGCGACTTTCCACAATAACTTATCTGCTGATGGTAGGTAATCTTGTTACTACCATTCATGGGTGCTGCCTCCTCATTGGGCAAAGATGCATAAGACGTAGCAATACATTGTGTAACAGCAATTGTGCCTTGTCAACCGTAATCAAAAGTCAAGTATCATCATGATAGGGGCAAGCATGACAGGGGCAAGCCCTGTCATGCTACCAATACAGTCCGGTGATACAGTTCATCAGTCCCACGACAGTAATCAACATTTTTTCACACAGAAGACAGGTACAAGACATTTTTCTTGAAATATGAAACTATCCCCAAATATATACGATATTCTCCATTAGTTCAACGTTAGCCATGCCCAAATTGGAGGATTGCAAAGGAGATGTATTTATGAGACACACATTTCAAAAAAGAGACATGTTGATACACGGGAAGAACGCTAGGAGATAGCACAAACTGGTGGTGCGTATACTCATTTCCAGAAGAGAGAGGTAGGTGTGTTGTGGCAGCGGACTACGACAGTACTATTGGTCGAGAAGAAGGGAATGGACATGACGACATACGCACATGCACCCATGAATGGAGCGATTGTATTCACACCAGCAATCGACGCAAATCCAGATGAGCTGTTCTTGAGTGATCCGACGCGCTTCTATCGCTATGAGATTGGGCAGGTGGATATGCTTTCGACGGAGAAGGTAACGGAGCTTGCACGTAGCATCGAGCGTGGACGTTTGGATAAAAAACGTCGTCCAACGCGTTTTGTACGTGGCTTCCGCGAGGTACCAGTGCAGACGCGTGAGACGCGTGAAGCGGAGGATGCACGTCGCCAATTGATCGAGGCAAATCTGCGATTAGTGCTCCATATCGCGCGTAAGTATCGCGGCTTCGGTGTAGACCTGATGGACCTTATTCAAGAGGGCAACATGGGTCTGATGCACGCGGTTGAGAAGTTCGATTATCGCAAAGGTTATAAATTCAGCACGTACGCAACATGGTGGATTTGTCAATATATCACACGCGCATTAGCTGAACAGGCACATGCGATTCGGGTGCCATTGTATAAGATTGAGGAAATTAAACGCCTGGCTCGTGTACGCCGACGTTTGCAGCAGGGACTTGAGAGCGAGCCGACGTTGGAAGTATTAGCCGAACAAATGGAGATCAGCGTCCAACAAGTTATCACATTGCTTTCAACTAACCAGGAGACGATTAGCCTGGATACCCCGCGCAAGGGTGGCGACGACGAGATTGCTTTGAGTGAGATCCTTGAGGATGATCCGAGCTATTCGCCGGAAGGTGTGCTGATTAAGCAGACACTCCATGACCAAATACAAGACCTATTGAATTGCCTGACGCAACGAGAAAGAGAAGTGTTGCAGCTACGCTATGGTCTTGAGGGAAATCGCGAGCACAGCCTGACTGAAGTTGGCAAGAAGATTGGCCTGAGTCACGAAGCAATCCGCCAAATTGAGTTCCGTGCTCTCCGTAAGTTGGACCATCCGAGCCGTGATCGGATGCTTCATGACTACCTGGTATAAGCGAATGAGCCACTACGACGACGATGAGCAGGATGGGTAAATAGCTTGCATGCTGATGTGCGGAAGGTACTAATACCTTCCGCACATCAGCATGCAAGCTATTTGAATTGAAATAAGCAGAGACAAACAGATAGCCCTGATCGTGTATGCCACGATCAGGGCTATCTGTTTGTCTCTGCTTATTCTACCTTGACGACGATGACGCTTACGTTGTCGGCCCCGCCATTACGAAGGGCGGCCTGCACAAGTGTATCGCAAATGTGTGTTGGCTCTTGTCCGCTACCCACGAGATGACGTATCTCGGGATCACGTACCATTTCCCAGAGACCATCAGAACAAAGCACAAGACTGTCACCCTGGCGTAGATCGCGCGTGAACCAGTCTACCTCTACACCATCGCGGTTGCCGAGACTGCGATAAACTTTGTTGCGGTCCGGGTGCGTGTATACTTCGTCGGCGGTGATAACACCCGCCATGACAAGGTTCGCGACCAGTGAATGGTCACGTGTAATCTGTGATAAGCCATTGTACTTGTCGTAGAGATAGGTGCGACTATCGCCCACGTTGACGACATACGCTTTTGTATCAACGACGAGTGCGGCTGTCAGGGTTGTACCCATATCCTTGCCCCAATCGCGGCAACGCTGGCAGATGGCGGTATTGGCCTTTTCGACACCGTTCACAAGTAGTTCAACAATGATAGTGTCATTCAATGAGGCACTGACAGCAATATCTTGTAATACCGTTTGCATCATACATTGGATCGCGATATGACTAGCCTCCTGTCCAAAGTCATGTCCACCCATGCCGTCGGCAACGACAAAGAGGCCAAATGGTACAAGGTGATCGTTATAAGTACACATACCCTGCAACACCACCAGGCTGTCCTCGTTTGGCCGTTGGCGTCGTGTGATACCACAATTCCAACCCACCCCTACATCGAGCCTTGTTTTCCTGCGAGCCGTCAACGGACCTGTGCGGGAAGGACGTTCAGGTGTTGTTGGCACATCATCAATAGAAGAAGTTGCGTCAGCACGTTGCCTGTTCCATGTTCGTGGTGTTGGTGTAAATGGCACAGGTGTTGTTGGTTGTGCTTTTAGTGCAGGACCTACTGAAACCAGCACACGCTGTGTTTGTTGTTGTTGCTTGTGGACCGCCCCCTGTAGGGACCGATTTATCGCGTCCTCGTGCGGTATCGTTTGGCGAGAAGGACGCGATGAATTCGGTCCCTACGGAGGCACGTCCGTTGAGTATTAGTTGACGAGTTGGACGTACCGAGTCGGTTCCGGTTGCCTGTGAGACAATGTGCGCTTTGTAGGGTAAATTGAGTTTAGGAATGTTCACAGTGTCCTCTTGTCGTCTTTCTTCATCTAACTGAAGCACTTCACGGACATTCAGGTTGCGTGACTCGCGCCATGCGATATGACGTGCATCACGTTTGCTAGGCCAGAGGAGAGTGAAACCAACCCAGAGCACGAGGCTCCACGAGAGAAGCCACAACAACGAAAGCACGGCAAGGATAGCGACTGGGAAGAGAGCTGTTATGCCTCTTGTCGCCCACGATGCCGGGAATTGTTGTAGCTCTTGCGCAAAGAGTCTCCATGCTAAGGGTGGAAAGCCGCCTTCAGCCCAGAGCAAGAAGAGTGTCACACTCCCGAGTCCGGCCCATGAAAGGTAGCGTACCCAGTGATGTAGGTCATAGATTCCTTTGAACTCTTTTAACATATGGCTCAGTTCTCTCGTAAACAATTAGGACGCATAATGAATTAGACCCCTACAATTGACATGCACCCAACATTTATCCATTGTGGGAAGTATAGACAAGAGGGCTTTCTGTTATCTCCTTCTATCCTTAGCATTGAAGAAATGTGTGTTGCACGAATAGAAATGCGTCATACAGGACTTTTGGTAGACGTACCGTTTTTTCAGCAAAGAAAAAGAGGCATACACAATTCAGTAATGCTGAATTGTGTATGCCTCTCTTGTTTGGGGAAAGTCTTATATTGTTCTTATACCAGTGTCTTCTAATTATGCTATGCGTACAATGGTACGTCCTCGTACACCGCCCTTGAGAATTTCAGCTAAGACGTTTGGAAGTTCTTCTAATGATGCCTCTTTGCTGATGTTGTCAAGGAGCGTGTCAGGTTTGTAGTCGCTTGCAAGTTGCTGCCATAGGTGACGACGAAACTCCATAGGACAATTCACGGAGTCGATGCCGAGCAAATTGACGCCACGAAGAATAAATGGGAACACTGTTGTCGCGACATTTGGTCCACCTGTATTGCCGCATGCCGCGACCGAGCCGCTATACTTCGTCGAGCGTAACAGGTAGGCTAGTGTCGAGCCACCTACGGCGTCAATGCTACCAGCCCAACGTTCTTTTTCTATGGGACGAGTGCTTTCCGCCGACGTTTCTTCACGTCCCAGGATGTCGCTTGCACCGAGGCTTTTGAGGTAATCGTGTTCCTCAGTTTTACCCGTACTTGCGGCTATCGTATAGCCAAGCTTTTTGAGAATGCTGATGGCAATACTGCCAACACCACCCGTTGCACCTGTTATTAATACAGGACCGTTTGCTGGTGTGAGGCCGTTCTTCTGTAACTGATGAACCGAGAGTGCGGCAGTAAAGCCAGCGGTCCCAAGAGCCATCGCCTCTTTGAGTGACAGTCCTTGCGGCAATGGCACAATCCAATCCGCTTTGAGACGGGCATACTGGCTGTACCCGCCATAATGCGAGACGCCGATGTCGTAACTGGTCGCCAGAATCTCGTCGCCAGCTTTGAAACGCGAGTCGCTTGACTCTACAACGGTGCCCGAAATATCTATTCCTGGTACAAACGGATAGTTACGAACGATCTTGCCATCGGGGATCGAGGCGAGACCATCTTTATAATTCACGCTCGAATAGGCGACTTGAACCAGGACTTCACCTGCAGGTAAGTCGCTTTGCGTCAGGTCTTTGAGACCAGCAGTGAAGCCATCACTGGTCTTATTGACAACGAATGCTTTGAATGATGACATATTTTTACTCTTTCTAAGATGTTGTATGGTGTGCTATGACAAAGGCAATGCCTTTGTCATAGCACACCATACAACATCTTCAATTAATTCTTTTCGAATGGCCAGCCCATTCTTTGTCGCGCAGGACGTATTTCTGGATTTTGCCCGTTGAGGTTTTGGGTAGATCGCCAAATGTTACGGCGGCGGGACTTTTGAAATGCGCGAGCCGTTCACGACAGAAGGCGATGAGTTCTTGTTCGGTCACGCTTTGGTCTGGTTTCAGGGTGACAAAGGCTTTAGGTCGCTCTCCCCATTTTTCGTCGGGTATGGCGATGACCGCGCATTCGAGCACGGCGGGATGTTGTGCGATGGTTTGCTCGACCTCAATCGTCGAAATATTTTCGCCGCCTGAAATGATGACATCTTTCGCGCGATCACGTAGCTCGACATAGCCATCGGGGTGCATTACGCCGATATCGCCTGAATGGAACCAACCGCCCTCGAATGCTATCTCGGTTGCGGTCGGATTGGCATAGTAGCCCTTCGCCACGTTGTTACCATGCATAAGAACTTCGCCCATAGTTGTACCATCTTTTGGGACATCGTTCATGTGTGCATCCACAACACGCAAGCGGTCTGCTACCACGTTGCCTTGTCCCTGTCGTGCGGCTATTCGCGCTTGTTCATCTTCTGGCAAATTGGCCCACTCATCATGAGGCTCATTGATAGAGTATGGACCATAAGTTTCGGTCAAGCCATAGACGTGTACAGGTTGGATATTCAGCTTTTTCATCTGCCCTAACAATGTTGGTGATGGCGGTGCACCAGCAACTGTGGCGATCAATTCTCGTGGCAGCCGATGTGCCTTTGGGTGATTGACGAGCAGAATTTGTACAGTGGGCGCACCACAATAATGCGTTACCTGCTCTTGCTCTATCGTGTCCCAAATAACAACGGGGTCGAGTTTTCGCAAGCAGACATGGGTTGCACCCACGGCGGTCACGGCCCAGGTGAAACACCATCCGTTACAATGAAACATTGGCAACGTCCATAAATAGACACTTGAACGTGTGATGCCACTTTCGATAACCTCGGCAAGAGCGTTCAAGTACGTGCCACGGTAGGTATACATAACGCCTTTGGGATTTCCTGTTGTGCCCGAAGTGTAGTTGATAGAAATGGTCTCTTCTTCATCCTCGAGCCAACTGGTAACGGGATGTGGTGAGCCAGTGGATAAGAAGGATTCGTAAGGGTCATCTGCGGCACCCGTGTCCTCGATACGCACAACATGGATATCGCCCAGATCAATTTGCTCAATGGGCGGATAGAGTTCGGCATCGACAAAGAGGTACTTGACACCAGAATGCTTGAGGATGAATTCCACTTCTCGTGCATGCAAGCGTGTGTTTACCGCGACTAGAATACCGCCAGCCGCTGGCACGCCATAATGTGCTTCCAGGAGCGCAGGGGTATTGGGCGCAAGAAACGCGACTCGATCATATTTTTGTAGGCCGATGGCTCGTAAGCGCGACGCGAGGCGATAGACGCGTTCCGCGAATTGTCGATAGGTATAGCGTCGATCCCCATGCACAACGGCGATTTTGTCGGGGTAGACCAGCACGCTACGCTCAAGGAAGCTAAGCGGAGTTAGCTCTGTACGATACACTCGTTCATCTGTCATGTCTTCCTCCTGTCGGCACCAATTATCGTCTTAAACAAACACGAATACATATCGTGTAGGAACCGATTTATCGCGTCCGTGGAGAGGGGCATGGGAGGGGCAACGTGGCGGCAACACGACTCTTCCCCGGCGCGTTCCCCCAACCCCGCCCCCTGGACGCGATAAATCGGTCCCTACAGAAACGTGCTCTTGTACAATCCACATTATCAATAGTAACGGATTTATGAGGCGATGGAGCCACCATCGACGACGAGAATCTGACCTGTGACGTAGGCAGCGGCGGGCGATGCGAGAAAAACGATGACACCTTTGATGTCATCGGGACCACCAAAGCGCTGTAAGGGAATATCTGAAATCATCTGTTGCTCGTATTTGTTGAGGAGGCCACGCGACATTTTTGTGGGGAACCAGCCGGGAGCAATGGCGTTAACAGTGATATTATACTTCGCCCAACTTGTCGCAAGGTCACGTGTCATATTGACAACCGCACCCTTACTTGCGTGATAACCGACGGCTTGGATATACTTTGGGTTGCCACCGACGAGGCCCGCGACCGAGGCAATGTTGACGATGGTGCCACCTTGACCGCGAGCAATCATGGTTTTGCCAACCGCTTGCGACATAATGAACGTGCCTTTGACATTGATATCTAAGACCCGCTCGAATTGTTCAAGTGGCATATCTTCAGGTGCTATGCCCCAGGTCGCGCCACTATTGTTGACGAGAATATCTATCGCGCCAAATGTATGTTCGGTCTCGCTCACAACGTGGGCGACATCATCTGGCTTCGTGATATCACAGGCGAGAGCCAGGGCTTTCCCACCACGTGCTTCAATTTCTTGCTTGACCCCTTGGCACGCTTCAAGTTTGCGCGAACACACAACTACATTCGCGCCAACGTCTGAAAGCGCATTCGCCATGTATTCGCCGAGGCCGCGTCCACCGCCTGTGATTATAGCAGTTTTGCCATCAAGCCGAAATAGGTCCAGAGTTGTCATATCTCATTATCCCTTCTCAACACTGAATGGATGTTTTTGCGATACTCTATCGTATCACGTTGCGAACGGGAATTGTGCAAGGAGGTTAAAAAATATGTAGGGGCATAATTTATTACGCCCTCGTGCCATGTTACAGGCAACGAGGGCGTAATAAATTATGCCCCTACATTAATAAAAATTTACACGTTCGATGGTTCGCCAAGAAAGGCATTTACTACATCGAGCACTTCGTTGACGGAGAAAGGTTTGGCGATGAAAACATCCATTCCTAGATTTCTCACCTGTTCGCGTACACGCATATCTCCACTGATAATGATAATTGGTATTTCTGCATGAAGCTTTTGCTTCCGAAGTTCTTGTACAAAGGTTGCTCCACTCATCTCTGGCATCATTAAGTCAAGAAAGATGAGGTCAGGTGCTGTTGCTTCTGTCGCGGTAGCCAATTTCGCCAACGCAATTGCTCCATTGGTAGCTTGCTCTACCTCACACCCACATTCAGATAACTCCAAAATCGAGCAGAGGACATCCTGAAATCTCTGTTTCGTTCTCGACGATTAACACGCGTCTCGACATAGGTTTCTCTTTTCATAAAAAATGTTTACAATAAAATTGTACAGAAAACTCCAAATTTTCTGTATATTTGTACAGAAATCCAATGTGTAGTAGTACTATTGTTTATAGACCCAGTAAGCCTGTTCCTATACCGAAGCCCGCAATAAATATCATTGTCCATACTATCAGGTCTTCCCATATCGTGCCGACTTTGAAACGCCAAAGTGATTTTGGCGGGAAGCCATAACGAGTAGGTAAGGGCCAGAAGAGCGGTACGCCTCCCCTGGTGATACTATCCGCGGCAATGTGCATTATCCAACCTGTAATAATTGCTTCAAATGCTATCTTTACCTCCTCGAAAAGTACTGGTTGTAAGTTCATTTTGCTCATTACAAATACAATTGGAAGACTGAGCACGATCATTGCAAAAAAGAGACTTAGTAACAAAACTCCAAGCAGGCTGTGGGTAAAACCACGATGCCCTCCTAAGAATTGTGCAAAGCGACTATCCTGATCTATATCCGGTAGACGAGCGCATAAAATGACAAGTGTATAATATGTTGTCTTGTACATGAGAAATGGTGACGATAGTGCCTGTGCTAACTGTGGACTTGTACTAAGCACTGTTAGTTGATGCCATGTATAGGCGGCACCAACAGTATGAAACAGGCTATTAAGGGTCAATGCCGAAAATGCATTGACCGCCGTGTGTGAACGTCCATTCATATTGCAAGAAGCCCTCTCTATCCTTGCTGTTTCTGACTCTGTAATGTACTATCGTCAAATGCAGCGTGTAAAAATAGGTGTTTCTTGCATCTCCGATTTTTTATGTAATGTAGATGATTTTGTAATACTATGGTATTATCTTGTGGCAGAGAGCAGAGTATACTTTGGCGTCCCCTGGGCAAAAAATTGGAGGCGATGCTATGGAGAGCAAGATTACATACCATCAACAGATGAGCTATTGTGGGAAGGCACGCTGCGGGAAGTGCCGTACTGGTATTGGTCATGGTCCCTACTGGTACGCTTACCAAACAATCAATGGGCGTGTCAAGCGCACTTATATAGGTAAAGAGTTGCCAGCGGAAGCCGCGCATCTTGTGAGAACAGAACCAATCACCACCCAGTCTCTTGCTGAAACGACTGCTTCTGTGGAGTCGCTTCCAATCGGACGTGTACACCGCAATCCATTGATTGGACGTGAAAAAGAACATAATATGCTCCGCTCCCTTCTGCTCCAGGTCGAGAATTTTCATCGCAATGCCACCCTCACACATAACCAACTCCTTGAACTGCCCCTTGATACACAGCGTACCTCCCAGTGTGTTGTACTATTGGGGGAAGCTGGTATTGGTAAAACGCGGCTTGCCGAAGAGCTAGGGCGTGAAGCTCAACAACGTGGTTGGTCCATATTGTGGAGTCGTGCATACGCGCAAGAGAGCGGTATTCCATATCGTGTTTGGACCGATATTTTGCGCAAAGCATTCGAAATTGAAGCAACGTCATCTACACAAACCGAGACGCTTGTCGAAGGTGACAGGGTACGTTCATCAAGCAGGTCAAGCATAGATGAGGATGTATTTCATCCATACTTCAATAGTACAGGTGGCTCCCATTCTCAAGCGGCAGTGATCTCTGCACAAGATGCCATCAATCGACCGCTACAGGTTATCATCCCCGAGTTACGGGTATCACAACGTGCCAACTCTTCGTTAGCGAGTATCGAGCCAGAGCAAGAACAACTACGGTTACGCGAGGCCGCGTATACCTTACTGACAACGATAAGCAAGAAGAAGCCGCTACTTGTTGTACTGGACGACATTCAATGGGCAGATGGAAGCAGCGGAGAACTACTTGGGTATCTTGCTCGCCATGTATACAACATGCCTATTCTTCTAATTGCTACTTGTCGCTCGAATGAAGCATCGAAATCTTTGAGCAAAATGATACATCATATGCAACGTGAGCATACGATTACATTACTGCCTGTCGAACCTCTTACACGAGAGGAGATTGCGCAACTCATAGTACATGTGCCAATGCCGCAAGCACAACACATTCAAATTCAAGCGGCAGGCAATCCCTTTTTCGCAGAAGAATTGGCTCGTAGCACAAACCCACCTCAATTACCCAATAGCATCTCTGCGGCACTCGACTCGCGTATGAACAGTTTGAGTAACGAGTGCCGTATGCTGCTAAGAAATGCGGCTATACTGGGAAGTTCGTTCGAGTTTCCACTTATTCACGCTTTAGAGGTCAAGCGGGTAGGTGTTCATGCTGATGAAGATGCCTTATTTGACTTGCTTGAGGAGGCGATAGAAGCCGGTGTACTCACAGAGGAAGGAACCGCAGCTCGTGTGACCTACTCATTCTGGCATCCTCTTATGGTGACACATCTGTATGATAGTGTCTCTGCCATGCGGCGCACACATATTCATCGTCGTGTCGCTGATATTTTGTTGCGCATGTATCGCGGACGCGAAACAGAAGTTGCCGCAACGATTGCTCATCACTTGTTACAGGGGGGGGCGGAACCGCAGCAAACATCTCACTACGCGGAAATGGCGGGTGATCGTGCCTTTGCTCTGTTAGCCTATTCAGAAGCAGAGCAGTATTATAGAATCGCGCTTGAGCCAATGGACTCAAACTCTATTCGAGATGAGTCTGACCTTACCAAGTCTTTGAGCGACCCACTACATCGTGCTCTTTTGATGGAGCGACTAGCGGAAAGTGTGATGGTGCAAGGGCGTTTCGTGGAGGCACGGAGTCTGTTTGAGCGCGTTCTTGATCTACACTCTGAAGTGAATGGCAACGCTCCCTTGTCAAATGATGAGGTGCAAGTTCAAGCACTTCTATGGAGCGAAATCGGGCGTACATGGCTTTATCTTGGTGACATGACGAGGGCAAAGAGCTATTTTGAGCGTGGTGAGCAGGTACTGCACCAGTCAAATGTGCTTACAGGCTTTGCACATGCACGACTTCGTGTTTTGCAAGGTGGGCTTTTTGCGCAAGAAGGGAATTATGCTGAGGCGTTAAGTGCGGCAAAAGATGCGCTCCGTCTGTTTCAAGACGCCAACATGCAACAACCTATCAACTTTGACTTGCACACGTCGGCTCCAGCCAGTCGTATTCAGCGCACCTTACGGGGAGATCAGAACGATCTCGGCAGGATTTATATGTTGCTTGGTTCTGTCCATAATAGCATGGGACAACTCGATAGCGCACTTGCTCATCTTTCGATGGCCTTGACAATGTTTGAGCAACGCGATCAAAAGCGCGAGATTGCCAACGCCTCTTGCAATATTGGCTATATTTTGCTTAAAAAAGGTGAGTTTGAAAACGCTCAAAACGCGTTCGAACGGTCTCTCGCAATCGTGAAATATATTGGCGATGGTCCTATTACCTCGGTTGTGTATAGCAATTTAGGCGAATTAGCGGCAGAGCGCGGCAACCTGGAAGAGGCTGAAAACTGGTATACACGTGCACTTACCCTGGCTGAACAGTTTCGGGACCGTACGTACATCAGTTTGTGGAGTGCGCGGCAGGCTGTAATTTTACAGAAGCTACACAAGCCAGCAGAAGCAAAGACATGTATTGTACGTTCATTTAAGGTAGGCCGTGCGATACAAAACACGCTTTGTATTGGTCATACACTTCTTGCTCTTGCCACTATACGAATTTTGCAATACACCGAAAAGAAACGCTTACTTCATCTTGCACATATGGATGTTACGCGTGCCCTTCTCCTCCCCAAATTAGATGCCGAAACGTCTACACATGGACACCTCCTGTTAGCTCACACCGTACTCTTGCTTGGCACTCTATCAGAAGCCAGGATAGGACTTGAGGGGGTAATTGAGCAAGCACATATGCACAGTCTCGCATTAATTGAACGGCAAGCATTGCATCTGCTTGATGAGCTGAACCAGGTGCGTTAGATGTAGTATTTTTTAACCAAAATATTACATTCTATTAACCAAAAACTGTTCTATTCCTCATAAAGTCTTCCGTATTCTATGTAGATGGTTTTAACAGGTCTGTTGCATCTGCAGAGGGAAGAATATTTCAATGTCATCATCCGAGGAAGCTTTAAAACAACTAGACGAAAGCCCTATGTCTGGCTTTCATTTTAAAACGGTGATTACAGCCGGTATGGGCTTTTTCACTGACGCGTATGACCTTTTCGTGATCGGTGTTGTTTCGACTATACTGACACAAGTGTGGCATATCAAATCGTTTGAAGTCTCACTTTTGAGTAGTGTGGCTTTACTTGCCTCGGTCATTGGCGCGATAGTCTTTGGACGTATCGCTGATACTATGGGGCGCAAATTTATCTATGGCTATGAACTTATTGTATTGGCGGCAGGAGCAATTGCTTCGGCACTTGCACCAAATATCATCTGGCTGTTTGTCTTCCGCTTTATCCTCGGTATTGGTATTGGTGGCGATTATCCAGTTAGCTCGACATTGATAAGTGAGTATGCGAACCGCAAAGATCGTGGTAAGTTAATTACGTTCGTGTTCTCGACGCAGGCCCTTGGTTTAATTATTGGCCCATTGCTTACCTACATTTTGCTGGTAAGCAAGGTGCCAGCCGATCTTGTATGGCGCATTATTCTTGGAGCGGGAGCTATTCCCGCGCTGGCCACCTTCTGGCTACGTCGTCAAATCTCAGAGTCTCCACGTTTCGCACTAGCTCAAGGTGATGATGCTGGAGTACAACGTGCGGTAGATATGGCTCAGGGTAAAAAGAAAAATGCGGCTGAGGCGGGCGATAAGAGCGAGAGCCTTGCGCCAAAGCAAGTACATCAAGAACATAGACAAAACACGAAGCACAAAACGAGCTGGAAAGAATTGTTTACGACACGTCACTGGCTTATCTGGTTGCTTGGTGCGGCAGGCACATGGTTTTTGCTCGATATCGCCTACTACGGTACCACCGTGTCTACACCGCTTGTTATCAAGCTGTTCAGTCCCAAGTCAACGCTGCCGACGAACATGCTGTACACCCTGCTGATCTTCGTTGTCGCGGCACTTCCAGGGTACATCATCGCGGCCTTCACGGTTGATCGCATTGGACGCAAGCCCATCCAGCTTATTGGCTTTGCGATGATGGCCTTGTCCTTTGGAACATTGTTTGTTTTTCCAGCGTTGTCAAAGATAACAGTTACCTTTTTGATACTGTATGGCTTATCGTACCTTTTTACAGAGTTTGGTCCAAACATTACAACGTTCCTGTATCCCGCCGAAATTTTTCCAGTCACGGTACGCACCACGGCGCATGGTATCTCGGCAGGTCTTGGTAAGTTTGGAGCCTTTATTGGTGCGTTCCTGTTCCCACTTCTGCTTGCCAATCCATCGTTTAAACTCCCGGGTACAATGGGTGTTGCCGCCGCCATCTGTGTGCTTGGTTTCTTGCTCACCTTTGTATTACCAGAGCCAAAGCAAAAATCGCTCGAAACCATCGAGAAAGAAGGCGAAGAACAAGACGCGCAACACGAAGAGAAAAGCGCAAGCCAATCTCGCACGTCTGTGGCTGGCCAATAAGGTGTAGAGAAGTTCAAAGGGGGTTGACCGCAGGTCAACCCCCTTTGAACTTCGGGTCTCCGTCCTTCGGGGGAAACTCGTGAAGGATGAAGACCCTGAGCTTCTCTACACCTTGTATAAGATATCACCTGTGCATACTGATACAGTTTTGCTTTTGTCTACAAGTTCTGCTAGGAAACCACGCCGCCCATACATCAAAAATTGTAGTGTTTCTTTGGCTTCGGCGGTAGCTAGGGGTCTATGTGCGGCATACGTCGCGAATGGAAGACAAGGGACAACTGGTTGAATGTCTGTCAAAACGATGTATTCGCCCGTTCGCGCTTGCTGAATAGCTAAACCTTGTTGAAGGTCGGCAAGAGAAAACATGGTGTTGGTCTCGACAAGAATGTTTTCTCCTGCGCATGCATTCAAAACGTGTTCTCCAAAGCGAGAACGCATTGACTCGTAGTGACTGGTAAAGCCGATAGAGAAGCCATTGTCGCCACGACTTTTCGTTGCCGGATGATTGGCGTTATGTATATCAATGATGTGTTTTCCATCGTGTGTCACTCCAAGTACTCCTGACTGCGAGAGCAAGAGTTCGTCCACAATAAGGAGACGCGACGGATCATACCGTTCTGGCCTTCCCACTTTTAGCGATATAGGTTGAATTTGAATTTGGATGATAGAACCGATTTTGTGCATTATTTTCCCACGACGGTGCGTAGTTCTTCGACAACACGCTCCAACTCTGTTGCTGCGTCGGTCGCAGAGGTCGCGCCAGCCGCAAGTTGTTCTGTCACCTGCGTTGCCACTTTTAACGCGGTCGAAAGCTTCTGATTACTTGTGCCTTGATACTGCGCGGCTTGCTCGATATATTGAGCTGCATCAATCGCGCGATCGAGGTGATGCTGGGCTGCTTCTTCATCTATGGAAAGCCAATTGTGTGCTAGCTCTGTTCCAATACCATGAAGTTGACGTGCCGCGACCTTGGTTGCATCAGTATAATATTGCACAGATTGTAGACCCACCTGCGACGAATCAACGACCCACATTTGCTCTGAAGCTGCGTCTTGTTGACGTGTCGCGAGCGATTTCAACGCATAACTACTTTTTCGTAATGACTCCACTGAGGTCATTATCGGGTAGGAGATGCGTCGTCCAACGACAATACCAATCACCGCAGCGAGTGCGGAAATCGCCAACGCAACAATACCAGTAAAGAGTAACTGCTGATTCGCAACAAGCGTCACTGTACTTACTGGGCTTAGAACAAAGTATGTCCAGGGAACCGTACTTGCGGCAAGTTGTACAATTTGAAAATTTTCGGTTTTGCCTGTTGGTTGTCCCTCGAATGTCGTAGTTGCTTGACTATGAAGGTGCTGTGCCACTAATGCATCAGCGAGAATTGGCACACTATGTATTGAGCCATAGCGAGCTTCGTTCTTAATTCGCTGTTGGGTTCGGGCAGGTAATTGAGCAACAGAGGTGAAAAGACGAGTTCGCTGCACGTCCGCGATACGTACACCATTCTCATCAAGAATGAAGGCATAGCGTCCATCGTTATTTTTTCCAGCGTCTTGCTGCACAATATTCCAGATGTAGTCAAGGTTCAATGTTGCCCGCATGAAGCCAAGAAATGGAATATTCGACACGCCACCGATGGGGCTGTAAATATCAACGGAAGCTTTATTTGTAGTTGGATTGTAGTACACCGCCGAAGCGAACGTTTTGAGTGCGCGTACTCGCTGTAAATCTTCGGGTGGAACCATGTATTTACCGTGGGCTTGTGGTTTGATTGGATAGGATAAAAGTTGTGTTCCTTGTGCGCCAAAAAGTGCCCAGGTGACATAGTGTTTATCGCGGAAACTACCAGCCGCCAACGCATAGCTGGCATGAACTGCGAGGTCTTGATATGCAGGTGTACGGCTCGGTGTTGCGTTTAGAAATGCTTGTACTGTTGGCACTTGACTTAACGTTTGCGCATCGAGTAAGCGTTCATTGAAATAGGTGTTGATCAACTGAACCCGTGATTGCGCATCGCTGGTCATTGCTTCATTAGCTTGGGTGGTCAAGGTTGGGCGTGATTGCAATTCACTAAATATTAGTGTGATGAGCAGAGGTAGTACAGCCGCGAATATCAACCCAATCGAAATACGCACAGAGAGTGAAGTACGCTGCCGTCGTTGTCGTATAGTTTCTTGCAATCCTTGTTGAGCCATGAGTGTCCACCGTCCTTTGTTCTCTAGCGAATAACGCCAATGTATGCGAGATCACGAAGTAATGTGAGTCCCAAATCTTGACTACGACCTATTAACCGAAAAAGTTCCTTTGTGTTCCTTTGCCCATCAACTAGTAAGAAGAGTTGACGATGAGTGCGAGATAAGTGTGCCTGTGCAATAAGCTGCAATGCATTTTCTAGTTCTTGTGTTCGTTGCGGCACCACGAGCAGTTCATCAGCATTCGTTACGGAAGGAGTTGAAGTCTGAGCTACCTCATGCGGCACTCGTTGTGGTTGCGTTTCACGCTTCTTTTGTCCGAAATCATGCTGGGATACTGCTGGTAGTGGTTTTGTTGTGAGTGCTGTTTCTTGTGCAGGTACGAATGTAAAGCGGCAAGCTTCCCATGATCTTAGCCAGAGAAGTGCCTGTGTCCCGTGTAGACCATGGTTAGAACTAGCCTGAGTGATATGTCCATTTTGAAAGCTAATTTCTCCCATTTCGGGGGACGAGCCAGTATCACGCTCTATGGATAAAATACCCGTCTTGCGCCCAAGCTGAAGGACCTCAATGACGTTGGCAAGCTGGCTTGTCTCCGTCCCACGTTGTTGTGGCATGGACATATTACTCCGACCCTTGACATTCTAGTTCCTTGTTAAGCACGAAACAGATAAATTGGCACAGGTGATGAATATTTAGCATCATCTATATTTACCACGTTTTTTTAAGATGAGTTAGCGATACAAGCATAACATATATGACAACTCATGACAACGTATATACTTTTATATCATGTTATACCAGAAATGCTTGTGTGTCATGCTTGTTTATTAGTACTTTTAGGATGTTTTGCACATTGTTATTGCAACTTCGTTATGCATATGTAGGATTAGTACTACTTTTATTGGTAACTAGCTTTATGTACTAAGACATGCGATAATGCTAAAACCTGTGATAGGGTATGTTGCCAGGGAACAGAGAGAGGCATAGGCTTCTGCTGTCAAACTTGAACCTTTTAGATCGTCCATGCTATACTTCATAGACGTGCAAATATAGCTAACGTGTTATTTTGAAGCAGGGAGCTAATCTTCGATGGAGTCTCGAAACCTCTCCCAGTCATCAGGGCCGTTTCCTGGTACCAGGGGACCAGATGGCACGAACGGCGTGGGTAGTATGTATACGACTACGCAGCAGAACGTTGTGCAACCTGAACTGCTCTCGATCAATAATTTGGCTCGTTGTTGCTCTGAAGAGACCAACAAATTTCTGAAGCAGAGTGCCTCGAATGATCGTTTCTGCCTTGAAATGTTTCGCCGCGCGATAGTAAAACGTGATGATGATGCGTGGGCATGTATTTATCAGCAGTACGCGCCACTGGTACTGACGTGGGTAACGCAACATCAGAGTGCAACGCCTCTGCTGGGGCAAGATGGAAGTGGTCCATTGGTGAATGCCGCATTTGCGAAATTTTCGCAGGCTCTTACGCCAGTGAAGATGGCAAACTTTGACTCGCTCGCCGCCATTTTGAAATATCTTAAAATGTGTGTACACAGCGTGGTTGCCGACGAAGTGCGTTCACGGCAGGCCCGTCAATATGAAGAAACATTGGAACTCATCGAGCATGAGCCAGCGTCAGATGACCCTGCCGATGATGTAGTATCGAATATATCGGCGCAAGGTCTGTGGAAAGTTATCCAGGAAGAACTAAATGGAGAAGATGAGCGTGTGCTCATTTACCTTGCCTACATTCAGGGTATGAAGCCAAGTGAAATCAGTAGTCAGCATAAGCGGCTTTTCCCGACTGTTGACGATGTGTACCGAATCAAGCGCAATGTATTGGAACGTTTGCGCAGAAATCGCCGTTTGCTCACATTGTTTCGTGACCACCTGTAAGTGCCTGCATTGCTCATGCAACTCACTTTTCTCGGTTTTCGCGCATAAGGATAAGACGAGTGCTAAAACAGTTGTGCACGTCGTTTATTGAGATGAAAAGAAAAAGTTGTTGAGTGGTCTGTAGTACACAAGCGGCACTGGGGAGAGTCGAGAGTCTACTGCCAAGCCTACTCTCGTTTGACTAGAGGAAAATCGCTCATGGAGTGTAGTAATCCGGGTGCTATCCGTGATGAAGAGTTATTCGCTTACCTTGAGGGGGAGAGTGTGCGACCTGCGGTACGACAGCATCTCGCAACGTGTCTTTACTGCTCATCTCAGGCGAAGACATACCAACGGCTAGAACTCAAATTAATTAAAAATCTGTATCGGTGGGACTGTCCTCCCAACCAGGTTCTTGGCGACTATCAGTTCGGCTTGCTCAGCCCACAGGAAGCTGTAGAGGTTGGGAGTCACTTGAGCATGTGTGTTCTGTGTAAAGCAGAGACGGCTCAGCTTACTGAGTTCCTCGCCAATGATCCTGTGCTTGTACCGCAAAGCCATGTTGTGACTCGTTCAACCGGGGATGCTGTTCGACCTGTGCAAGAGGCGAAGCGTGTACTGGAAAATCTGCGTGATACGTCCTTCGCGGGAGCGAGACGTATTATAGCGACACTCGTGCCGCAGCAACCTCGAACGGCCTTACAGCGTAATGGTTCACAACAGATTGCCGCGTGGCCTCGTCGCTATAGTGCCGAAGATGTAAACGTCTCTATTCAGATAGAGCGTAGTACTGCACAGAAGGATATGCTTCAGGTGATCGGGTTTGTTGCGCGGAAGGGGACAACTCTTGAAGCGTTAGATGGCACACCTGTAAAGCTTATTCAGCAGACTCCAACATCAGCGAGAGAAGAAGCGGAGCCGATTGACGATCTCGGCAATTTTGTCTTCCCTGCTGTTGTGGCGGGAACATATACGATGGAAATTCATTTTAAAGAAGGTATCGTCGTCATCGACCAACTACCTATAGAGATACAATAAAATGCTATACATGCTGTGCGTGACCTATGTATGGGTTATGCACAGCATGTACACATGCAGCGGGATTTTTATAACTGAAACTATGGTCGTATGACACCGCAAGAACTCATTTCAAGCTTACTCCATAAGAGCGAAGAGCAAGGACGCCACTTGTTACAAACACAAGTTCCTTTGTTCAACGACACCACGCTCGATCAACTTGTCTTCCTGCTCAAAAAAGAGACTGATCGCCGTTGGGTGAGTGATGCCCAGTCGTCATTTCTGCTATCAGGCTATCTTTTATTCGTAGGGGACCTTACGCATAACACCTACTATCATGCGCTCGGGCTTATGGCACGTGGTGACGCACTGCGTCGATTAGATCGTGACCAGGATGCTGTGCCCTTTTTTGATGCTGCGGGTGAAGAGTTTCTTACTATCCATGATGAGGTAGGTTGGGCACGAACACGCATAGGGCGTATTAGCTCCTGCCTACGTTTGAACCGCACCACAGAGGCACTTCGTGACGCGACGCAGGCTCGTGACATCTTTATGCGTAACGGTAAACTGTTACGAGCTGGACAGATAGACGTAAATGCTGCTGTAATTAACTTCGAGCTTGGGCAGTATGACGCGGCTATCCGCCTCTTTGACCGTGCCATTGAGACCTACCTCATGCATGGCGACAATGTTGACCTCAACATTGCACGTGCTCGTGGCAACAAAGCCCTCACATTAGCCGCGCAAGGAAGATTTCGTGAGGCCGCCGCGCTACACGAACAGGCGAGAACAACATTTCTTGCTCATGGTGAACGTGAAGAGATATCAGTGGCACGTGAAGACCTCAACATTGCTGACATTTATGCGGCACAGGGTCATTATAGCCAGGCTCTTTTGCTTTATAACCAGAGTCGTGCGCTCTTTATGCGCTATGCTATGTCTTTTTCAGCGGCAGAGGTGGCACAGCAAATGTGTTTTTGCTTGATTCGTCTGAACCGTGTGCGTGAAGCCTACGAGTTGGCAGAAGAAACAGTCAAATTCTTCCGTACCTCGCCTGCTCATCATCATAATTTAGCACAGGCGCTTATGCATCAGGCGACTGCTGCCTCGCTCGAAGGCGAAATCAGCGCGGCGGAAGATATGCTGCAAGAGGCAAGTGACCTGCTAGAGGAGGGTGGCCTGGTACGCCTAGCTGCATTCGCGCGTCTTAGAAGAGCCGAATTGTACTTCGCTGATAAAAAGATGGAGGCAAGTTTACGCGAGGCTCAATATGTCGCGGATGCCTTTGCCGAACAAGAGGACCTACCACAACTGGCACGTGTAACACTTTTACAGGCACGTATCGCTGAGGCAGAGCATGATATACCTACCGCGCAATATCTCTGTGACTCGGCTCTCGATATTGCCCGGAGCCAGGACTTGATTGAACTCAAATATCATTGTGACGATTTACTTGGCCAACTCGCGGAGCAACGTGGCGACCTGGAGACTGCCGCCGTCATCCTATGAGAGCGCGGTTCAGGGCATTGATGATGTGCAGAGCCGACTTGTGATGGATGCGCGTACCAGTTTCCTTGAGGATAAAGCAGGAATTTATCAGCGTGCGATCACGCTTGCCTTGAAACGCGGTGACAAAAATCAAGCTCTTATTTATGTAGAGAAGGCCAAGTCACGTGTGCTGGGTGATTATTTGCGCAATAATATTGATATTCGCTTACGAGCTGGCGATAAAGCTGGTGAGGCTATTCTTGGTGATTTAGCACGGTTACGTGAAGAGCAAGCGTGGTTTAGCTCGATTGTCTACGAGACCGAGAACGAGGCGAACCTGAGTGATACGGCAATCATGCGTATTCGGACCGTGGGACCGATCAAGGCACGCCAGGAGATGCAGCAACGTGAACGACACATAGAGCACTTGCTCGAGCAGATGCAACTGCGCTCAGTCGGCGATCTGGTGGCGCGTCCACGCCCAGACTGGACAAATAGTATCGTCACTTCGCTATGGCCGAGGCTTGACCCCAAGTCGCTCATGCTCGAATATTATCTAACCGACAAGGATATCTATATCTTTCAACTCACACGAAATGGTGTCGATGTGCAGGTTATTCAAGATGCTGTTCCCAAACTTGATCGCTTATTGATTTTGTGGCGTGCTAATCTTGATCTCGCGAGCCAAGCTGCTGGCAACGCGGACCGTGCTCAAGCCTTTTTCGGGTTGCAAGAGAACAGTCTTGGCCTGCTTCAACGCCTGTATGATCTGCTTTTGCGTCCGGTAACAGACGCGCTCTACGCTTGTAAGCATTTGATAGTTGTCCCTTACGGAGTATTGCATTACTTGCCCTTCCATTGTCTCTTCGATGGTGTGCAATTTGTTGTCGAGCAGCTTGATATATCGTACTTGCCATCGGCAGCACTGTTCGATATTTGTCGTCAACGAGGGCAACGTATAGAGGCCAGTGAAGTACACCTCGAGGACTCACTGGTAATGGGACTCTCCGATCACGGTCGTCTGGCTTATGCCGCTCACGAGGCTGAGGTGGTGGCGAAGCAACTTGGTGCCCCATGTGCTTTAGATGCGCAGGCAACAACAACATTATTAGAAGATGTGGGTGCGCAAAGCCCTATCGTGCATATCGCGGCACATGGTCTATTCCGCCTTGACGCCCCTAACTTTTCGCATGTCAAGCTTGCTGATCGCCAACTCAGTGCAAGCGAAGTGTTTAACCTCGACCTCTCGTCCTGCTCGCTCGTTACTCTGAGTGCCTGTGAAACTGGACGGGCCGTTATCCGTGGCGTTGACGAGGTTATCGGGCTTGGACGCGGTTTTCTCTACGCTGGTGCAGCTTCCCTCTTGCCAACACTCTGGAAGGTGGATGATGCCAGTAGTGCCGAACTGATGGAGATGTTCTACCAGGCGCTCTTGCATGGCTACTCAAAGGCAGCGGCACTCGCGCAAGCGCAACGTGCATTTCTGGCTCGTGCGCGAACCTCCGTCCTTCCCTATCGTGTCCACCCCTATTTCTGGGCGGCATTTCATTTAATTGGCGACTTTGGGCCGTTGTTTCAGGCATGATGTTTTCAGTGAATGATTGTAGGGACCGATTTATCACGTCCTCTTGGCCTTTCCAATCGCCAACACGAGGACGTGATAAATCGGTCCCTACAGGCAATTGATGTATATAAACAAGAGTGTACTGTTGAAAGCACCAGGGGCTACCCTACAATATGACGCGATGACGTTGTATAGTAGGGTAGCCCTTGCTGGGCGTCCGTGGTCCTAATTCGTCGAGTACACATTAAGAGGTGCCTTTCGTTTATGTTAATGGAGCAGTCAAAAAATAGCAATATCCACGCAGCATTCAAACAAAACGTGATTGTACCTTCTCTATTTCTGGTGGGAATGATAGCTTCATGGCTTGTCGTAGACGCGGTACTTCCATTATTAAACCTCTACTTTGCTTCGGCTCAACTTGTGCAGCTTAGCCAGCTTTTTCTACTGCCGAGCCGAGTGCTATTTCCAGGACGTGAACTTACACCTTTTTTGTTCCAATCCTCCGGCAATATATCGCATCTTACATTCTCGGCAACGTGGAGCGAAGTTGCCTTGCTGTTTGGTTCATTTGCGTTACTCTTTCTTTGCTATCTGTTCAGTATACGCTTTCTTCCAAACAGAGTTGGTATACGCTATATTTTCGCATCCACATTTCTACTGGGCATTATCTGTATACTTATTCCCGTGGTGACTTCGCCTGATGTGTTTTCATACATTATTTATGCTCGTATGGAGACGTTGTATCATCTCAACCCTTTGACGACAACTCCGCTTGCCATACCCAATGATAGTGTCTATGCCTATCTTTACTGGAAAGACCAGCCCTCTGCCTATGGCCCAACATGGATTCTATTTACTGGTTTGCTACAGTGGGGTGTTACGCTTGCCTTTGGCGTGAAAAATGTCTCGGCAATGGTACTGTCACTTCGTCTGCTAGGTTTGTTCGCGCATCTCTGTTCAACTCTACTGGTGTGGTCTTTAAGTGGGCGTATGCAACACTTAAATGGAACAAACAACTCATATCGTCGTGTTTTGGCGACACTTGCGTTTGCCTGGAATCCACTTCTGCTTTTTGAAGCGTGCGTCAATGCCCATAATGATACTGTCTTGCTTCTGCTCATTCTACTTGGTCTCTGGGTGCTGACACGCCATACTTCTGTGCTTTCTACTGTAGGAGTTGCATTACTCTTTGCGTTCGCGACATGTTTGAAGGCCAATGCTGCATTGCTACTACCAGGGTTATTGCTCTACTTTTGGCTACAACCAGGACGCACGAAAGCACTCAGTAGTGTTTTGTTTGTTTACGTTGGCACAATAGTTGTACTGTACGCTCCTTTTGGGATCATGGAGCGATACTTGGGGTTCTCTCGATAAACCCTGGTACGTTCCGTAACGAAAATACACTACCAGACTTTATCGGACAACTGTACAACGCACTACTCCGTTTTTTTGTTCATGCATCCATACCGGATGTAGGTTCACAAGCGGAGCGCATAATACATCTGCTCAGCGTAGGACTATTTGTACTTGCCTATGCTCTACTTTGTTTGCAGGCATTCGTACAACGTCGTCTTGCTATTCCTCTGCACCTTATTCAGTGGATGACAACGGCATGGTTCCTCTATTGCTTGCTGGGTGCTCCGTGGTTTTGGCCGTGGTACGCTGTAACCTTCTTTGGCCTATACGCTCTTGCGGAAGCAAGCACTAATGAGCAAACGCCAGTATGGAATAGTGTAGATATGGTTTTTGCAGTACGTATATTTGCATTTACGCTGTTGAGTTCCTATTGCTTTGTGGCGTGGGGTCTGTATAATTCTTTTTTTCCTCTGTTACAAGGGTTTCGTTGGGCGTATCTACGCGGATTGTGGATATGGTTGCCTGTTTTGTTGCTCATGAAGTCTACGTTTCGTCGTAAAATACTGATAGAGGCAATTCATGCTCGGAAAGAACGTAAGAAATAGAGGAAATAACCGTGAAATATATTGCTACAAATTACATCTATACGTCACAAGGTTTAGAGCGTGATATGCTCATCTCAATTTCGGATGAGGGACGAATTGCCACGATTGAGGAGTTAGATAGTGAGACGACACGTACACTTGGGGTAAGTGCTACCGTCACACACCTTCCAAATACTCTCCTGCTTCCGGGCTTTGTGAATGCTCATAGCCATGTGTTCCAACGAGCGTTGCGTGGACATACGCATCGTCCACTTTCGGCGCATGATAGTTTTTGGACTTGGCGCAATGCCATGTATGCCGAAGCGCAACGGCTTACTCCTGATAGCCTGTATGAGGGAGCGTTACGTACGTATCGTGAGATGTTGAAGGCGGGCTATACCACTGTTGGTGAATTTCATTATGTGCATCATCAGCCAAATGGACAGCCCTATGACAATCCAAATGCGATGTCTGAAGCTGTACTAGCCGCAGCTCGGGAAGCAGGTATACGCATCGTTCTGCTCATGACCGCATATGCTCAAAGTGGATTTGGGCAACCGCCAGAAGAGGGACAACGGCGTTTCTGTGATCGTTCGGTGGATGCCTATCTACAACGCGTTGAGGATTTGCGCTTGAAGGGAGTCGCTATAGGAGTTGCCCCACATTCTGTACGGGCCGTGCCGGAAGAGTGGTTTCGTGCTATCGCTGACTATAGCCGTACACATAATGTACCATTTCACGTTCATGTGGATGAACAGAGGGCAGAGATTGAGCAATGTCAGGCGGCTTTTGGCTGCACACCGATTGAACTCCTGGAACGTTTTGGAGCGTTAGGACCACATACTACCGTTATTCATGCCACGCATGCGAACGAGACTGAACTTGACCTCTTAGCAAAATATGGCTGTACCGTTTGTGTGTGTCCTACAACCGAGGGTGATCTTGGTGATGGTATTGCACCTTATAATGAGTTCATGCACAAAGACATTCTGCTCACGATTGGTTCTGATAGCAACACGCGTCTTGACCCTATCGAGGAGTTACGTTGGGCGGAGTATAGCGCGCGTATGCGTTATCAACGGCGCCGTGTCCTTGTGTGTGAACAACAGTCCTCACCAGGTCCACTCTTGCTCGATATCGGGACACATGGGGGTGCGGTTGCGCTTGGGCAAGAGATAGGCGTACTTGCTCCGGGGATGCTTGCTGATTTCATTGCCATTGATCTCACTCATCCCTCGTTATACGGTTGGACTGAAGATGACATGCTGGATGTGCTCTTCTTTGGTGGATCATCTGATGTAATTAAAAATATATAATTTATACTTCGATCTGAAACCGATGTTATTAAGTACGCCATCACGTCATTTTTCTACTCCTATTACCCCCTTGTCAGAAAAGCAAATTAGTGATAACCTCGACATGCACTAAATTAGCCAAAAAGTATCGATAAACTTATAAGGAGAAAACATCTACATGGCACAGACCGCGAACGATGGCAACAAAACAACACAAAAGTTAAATCGTCCTGGACAACGCCAACAGGAGCGTCTGCAACGCATCGCGCGTCGAAGAAGGCGGCAGCAGATTATTTTGAGTAGTATTGTAGCAATAGTTCTGATTACATTAGGCATTGTCGGTATCGTGCAATATCAAGCGTACACAACCCATCAACAAAATCTGGCGACGGCTGCGACTGGTACGAGTACGACAAAAGCGGAACTGAAGTCTACTACGCAGGCAAATGCCTCGGTTACTGCTGGTGTGCAAGCTACGGCAACTTCACAAGCTGCGGTAGTTGCGACGGTATACGCAGGAACACCAATACCCAAATCTGGTCCTTTATCTCCCCCAGTTGTCACGCAAGCTCCCGTAAAATCAGCAAATGGGTTACAGATGATAGATATCAAGGTTGGCTCTGGTATCGCCGCGACAGCGGGAAGTACTGTCACCGTCGAATACACTGGTTGGTTACAGAGTACGGGCAAGAAGTTCGATAGTAGTTTCGATCATGGTGCTCAAACCTTCGATGTGACTCCGCTCGGTCAAGCACAAGTTATAGCTGGCTGGAACCAGGGGTTAGTGGGTATGAAAGCTGGTGGCACACGTCGCCTTATTATTCCTCCTGCGTTGGGCTACGGTGCACAGGCAAATGGTCCGATTCCCGCGAACTCAACGCTTATATTCGATATAACAGTGATTGCTGTAAAATAGAATTTTACATAGAACAACGCGAGAGACCATGACCTCAACAATGTTAAGGTCATGGTCTCTCGCGTTGTTCTATTTATTTTTTCGGCCTTTGAGCAAGGCATAATCGTTGCTGATACTGTCAATGTGTCCGTCGGCATGGAGCGACAGGTCAAAGTATTTTTTGGTATGCTCATCTTTTCCTAATATAAATTGCTCTAATGAAGCTTTTTCGTCGGCTGGCATTTGCGAGCGTTTTGTCCAGTCATCGTATTGAAGCGGGCGTCGGAAAATCTCTTCATACTCGATGTGCAATCCGGCTGCTGTGAAAAAATGATGCCATTCCTCAAGCGTCCAGGAGCGACCATGTGAACCATCACGTCGCTTCTCGATGGTGTTCAGGAAGGTGTCTAGTTGAGGATCACTTGGAGAAATGCTGTCGATGAGTAGGAATATGCCTTCAGGTTTGAGGACACGCGCGATTTCTTTGACCGCTTGCGCGACATTTGGAAAGTGGTGTGGTGCGATACGACAGGTCACACGGTCGAAACTGGCATCGGCGAAGGGAAGCTGTTCGGCGTCCGCGACTTCATAATCGGCGTTGGTGATCCCTTGATCTGAGAGATAGGCGCGTGCTTGTTCGAGCATACGGGGTGTCAGGTCTGATACTGTAACATGTGCGACGTGTGGTGCGACTGCGAGGGCTGTATGGCCACCACCAGTCGCGACATCAAGTGCGTTTTGAGTTGGCTGCCATTCGCCGATTTCTATCAGTCGAGTCATATCGTCGCCAGCACGATGTGAAAAGCTGGCAACATAACTTTCCGCGGTACGACTGAAATAGGCCTGCACCTGTGCCTTTTTGTCCTCACTATTTTGTGTCATTGAAGAGTTCCTTTCTGTCTGAATGAGAAAAACACTACATGTTGTCTTGTAACTGTCTTTGCCCGATATGAGCTTTATCTATAAAACCAAGATCCGTGGAGGCATGATGTGCGGCTTCGCATACAAGTGGAATATAGAGTTGTCGTTGTTTTGCAGTGAGACGTATCGATGGAGCGGTCGAAGCAATGGCACCAACTATTCTTGCTTGTGCATCAAATAGTGGTGCGGCAATGGCGGCTACGCCGGGAGCACGTTCGGCATCACTGACTGCCCAGCCATCACGTTGTATTTGCTCTAATTGTAGTAATAATGCTGACTTAGCAAGAGGTTGCGTACTGGCGAAACGCGATATACTTATATCTATGAGCGTGTCTCGTTCGGAAGCTGGAAGCCATGCGAGTAGCACTTTACCAGCCGCACCGAGATGCAGTGGAAGTGGTGCCCCGATTGCCGCGAATGGGCGTAAGCTGTGCGAACTGCGAACTGTTTCTAGTACGATACGGACTTCTCCATGCCGCACATGTAGTTCAGCATTCTCACTTGTTCGCTCGTTGAGCCAGCGCAAATGTGGCAGCGTCTGTCCACGTAAGTCGATACTCTCCGCAACCAGCGCGCCGAGATGCATAAGTGTCATGCCAAGTCGGAAGTGTTGACCATCTTTTTCCAGCATTCCCTGTTCGCTCATTGCCTGACATAAACGATAGATAGTAGGAAGTGGAAGACGTGTACGTTTGGAAATATCTTGTGGTGAGAGTAGCGTACTTCCCTGCGTGAACGTATTCAAAATCGCCACGATCTTGTCGAGAACACCGACATCTGTTTTGCGTTCGTCCGTCATATGCTTTGTTCTCCACGATTGCATAATTTCCATATAATGGAATATAATCTATTATATGGAAATTATGCGGTATAAGAAAGAGTTTGTCAAGATGGTTTGTTACAGTGGAGAAGCAATTTTGCGGCAGTATCTGTGCTTCTCTCTTTACCCCCCAACAAGGATTTGTGAAAGCGTCCAGAGTTGCTCGGCATGGTCCGGGTTCAGCGCGTAGGGCATATAGCCTTTGTTGTCTTGTGCTTCTGGTTCAAGTGGGAGAGCTTCGTTACAATCTGCCAGGTAGAGACCCCCGATCCCCTCCAGTTCACGTCCGACGCTGGCCCATACCGTTGTTGCTGCACCTTGCTCAGGCGTTTTAAAGAGCGAGATGAGGTTGCCCGCTTCGTCATACCATCCCAGAGTACGCATCTCCTCGTATGTCATATGCTGCTGAAGTCCGGTGCGAATGCTGCCGGGACTCACAGCGTTTGCGGTGATGCCCTGACCGCTATAATGATGTGTCAGAGCAACCGCAAGGAGCGCATCGGCAGTTTTCGATTGAGCATAGGCTTCCCACTTCTCGTACGGACGACGTTGATACTGGATGTCATCGAAGTGGATATCCGAGAGCTGATGGACTCTGGATGTGAGTGAGACAATGCGAGCTGGTGCGGCTTTTTGTAGGGCAGGGAGGAGGAGGCGCGTGAGCAGATAATGACCAAGATAGTTCGTGGCGAACTGTTGCTCGAATCCATCGCTGGTGTAGCCGAGTGGTGTGGCCATAATGCCTGCATTATTGATGAGTATATCCAACTTTGTCCATTGTCTGAGAAACTGCTCCGCAGCCTGGCGCACAGAGGCGAGTGAGCTAAGATTCAGTGCGAGGATATGTAGCTGCGTATCAGGATTGGTCGCCTGTAGAGACTTTGCTGCACTCTCTCCCTTTGCGATGTCGCGTACAGCCATAATCACCTGGGCATGTGCTGAAAGTAGAGCGCGGGCCGTCTGGAAGCCGATGCCGGAGTTGGCACCTGTAATAAGGACGGTTTTTCCACTGAGATCATGTCCAGTGACGACTTCAAGAGCTGTGGAGCGTGCATTGAATGATGATGTAATTGGCATGAATGTTCCTTTCATAGAAACATGAGCAAAAAAACTCTCTCTTCTTTCACTCATTTCTTGGTTTAAAGACTCCACCCCTTGCGCCAAACTAGCAGGTTGGTTTAGCTATTAAGGAGTTGCATACTCTGCTTTAAAACTCTATCGCCTCTCCTTTCTCAGCTTCACGCGTCAGCAGGGTACGTTCATAAAGCGTGATTTTGTAATCAAGGATCGAGAGGCATTCTTGCATGCGTTGAATGGAAGTCTCAACCCGCTCGTGATGTACTTTGAGCATGGCAATGCGCTCACCTAGAGTTGTTTCGCCTAGGTGCTGTAAACGGGCATAGAGTAGCATTTGTTGAATAGACATGCCTGTAGCACGTAGCTTAAGAAGAAAGTGAATCCACAGGATGTCGGACTCCGTGTAGCGTCGATGCGTGTTCGAGAGCCGGTCTACTCTATGAATTAGCCCGATACGCTCGTAGTAGCGGAGGGTGTCGATGCTTACGCCAGTGAACCCGGCAACTTCACTGATGGTATATGATGTCTTCTGCATATATTTAGGATAAAACATGGAGCACGCTCCATGTCAACCCCTCTTGGTAGCTTCTTAGTCTAGTTGAATACAGTCGAGAGTGGGCCACAGAGGGGCATGTGGAGTGGGAAACGAAGGATTATGTGTTTACGAGTGTATCAAACTAATGACAAAGTGGTGTAAAATAGAGGAAAGAGTATTGGAATGTCGGGCAGAATAGGATCGTATGCCGAAACTTGAGGGTTCTGTAGAAAATATCGTTTTTCGTAACGAGGACAATCAGTATACGGTGGCACGCTTTCGTATGAATGACGCGGGCCGCCTTTTTCGTGATGATTTGACAACCATTGTGGGTATTCTCCCAGGTATTCATGTCGGCGAGCTGTTGTCGGTTGAGGGTGAGTGGGAGAATGATCCGAAGTTTGGGCGTCAACTGCATGTCGCTACCTATGTACAGCGTCTACCCGCCTCCACGGAGGGGATGACACGCTATCTTAGCTCTGGCTTGATTAAGGGCATTGGTCCGAAAAAGGCGAAATTGATCGTTGACCATTTTGGCGAGCAGACGCTGGCGATTATCGAGCAGCAACCAGAACGTCTGAGCGAGGTCAAAGGTATTGGTGCGAAAGATCGCGATGAGATTAGCAAGGCGTGGTTGGAGCAGAGCGAGATCAAAGAATTGCACCTGTTTTTGCAGACCCATGAGGTCTCGATCAATGTAGCGACGCGGGTCTACAAGCAGTATGGGAAAGAGTCGATCAAGGTTATTCGCGAGAATCCCTATCAATTGGAGCGCGATGTACAGGGCATTGGCTTTCGTACTGCCGATGAAATCGCGGTAAAACTTGGTTTGCCATTCGATAGCGTACCACGCCTGGCGACTGGAATTAAATATGTACTGGCACAGGCCGCGAATGACGATGGGCATTGTTTTCTATATGAGAATGATTTGTTGCATCGCGCCTCTGACATTTTGAAGGTTCCACAGGTGGCCTTACCTGATGGTATCGCTCAACTGCGAAGTCAGGGCGAAATATTTGTTGAGAAGCCTACCCTTTCCTTACCGCTTGCACAAACATCGCAAGAAGCATCAACGCCTTTACAGCATGATATGGTCGATGATACTTCATATGAGATTGAAGAGCAGACGCCACAAAATCACATTTATTTTGGCCCTTTCTGGCATGCCGAAAATGGGTGTGTGCGTATTCTGCGACAGTTGATGCGTGAGGCAAGTATCTTACCATTGACCACGCAACGGCAGTGGGATACGGTGTTTACTTTACTCAAAGAAAAACGCAATATGCATTTGACGGAGAGGCAGCGCGAAGCGGTACAGATGGCATATGCGCAGAAGGTAAGTATACTTACGGGGGGGCCAGGAACAGGCAAGTCAACCTCTATCCGCGCGTTGTTGATGCTGCTACGTCAGCGTAAAGTCGATGTAGCGATGGCGGCTCCAACGGGTAGAGCGGCGAAGCGACTAGCTGAGGCAACTGGTTTTGAGGCAAAGACACTGCATCGTTTGCTTGAATATGCTCCCCATGATAACACGTATCAACGTAACGAGGCGAATCCATTGCCGTATCAATTTGTGATTGTCGATGAATTCTCAATGGTCGATATCCTGCTCTTTTACAATCTCTTGAAGGCACTGCCGAAGGATGCTCATGTGCTACTGGTTGGTGATGCGGATCAGTTGCCCTCAGTTGGACCGGGGAATGTGTTGCGTGATTTGTTACGTAGTGATGCTATTCCAACGGTGCGTTTGACGGAGCTATTTCGACAGGCACAACAGAGTAAGATCATTGTGAATGCGCACCGCATTAACGTAGGGCAGATGCCAAATACAAAAATCGAGGCTACAAGCGACTTCTTTTTCATGGCAGAAGAGGACCCCCTACGGGCGCAAAAGCTCATTCTTGACCTTGTGCAGAGTCGTTTGCCAAAACGCTACTCCTTCAATCCAATGACCGATATCCAGGTGCTGGCTCCCATGTATAAGGGACCCGTTGGCGTGATGAGCCTTAATGAGGAACTACAGGCACGGCTCAATCCCTCGGCCATCGCGCAGGTAGAGTGGGGTGGAAACACGCTACGTGTGGGTGATAAGGTGATGCAGATACGCAATAACTATGATAAAGGCGTCTTTAACGGTGACGTGGGTTGGATACGTGCGATCAATCGAGAGAACGCAACAGTCAAAGTCGAATTCGTGGAAGAGGCTGGACCGCTCTATGTGAGTTACGAGTTTCATGAGTTGGATGAATTGACGCTTGCATATGCGACGACCATTCATAAAAGTCAGGGCAGCGAATATCCTGCGATTATTGTGCCGCTAGTGGTGCAACATCGCATGTTGTTGCAGCGCAACTTGCTCTATACAGCGATTACGCGTGCGAAACGCTTTTGTGTGTTGGTGGGACAACCATATGCCCTAGAGATGGCAGTTAGAAATGATCGCGTTGCTTTACGCAATACAGGTTTAGCCGAACGATTACTTTTATTGAGCAAGAGTAAGAATAAATCGCTGGTTTGATAACCTACAAGAATACGTGTTTCAGTTAATTATGTTTAGATGCGGCTTGTCTAATTCCGACCTGTGGGGTAGAATATAAACATAATACATTCGTTCCACGGTTCAAAAGTGCCGTGGTATTTATGAGTCTAATTTGCCATATGTTAGTGCCTCTCTAAGAGGGCATATAATATGTGAGCATGCAGCAATATCTATGTGAGAGGAATGTAGCAATGTCTGGAACAGAAACAGTAACATCGGGTCAGAGTTCAACCCCGGGGTATGCACACCCTGAAACATTGGTAGAAACATCATGGGTTACAGAGCACCTGCATGATGCAAACATACGATTAATCGAGGCCGATGAGGATGTACTTCTGTACGAAGTTGGTCATATCCCGGGCGCGGTCAAACTTGACTGGCATGTGGATGTACAGGATCGCACCAACAGAGATTTTGTCAACCAACAAGGGTTCGAGCAACTCATGAGCAACTATGGCGTGAATAACGATACAACGATTATCCTCTATGGTGATAAAAACAACTGGTATGCAGCCTATGCGTTCTGGCTATTCAGCATGTATGGACACAAAAGCCTCAAGATTATGAATGGTGGACGTGCCAAGTGGGAAGCTGAAAAACGCGAGTACACAAAGGAAGTGCCGCATTTCGAGCAGACAACTTATCATGCACAGCCGATTGATGAGTCTATTCGTGCGTTTCGCGATGATGTATTGAGTGGTTTGAAGAATCCAGCACGCCGTTTGATCGATGTACGTTCACCACAAGAGTATAGTGGTGAGTTGTTGCACATGGTCAACTATCCCCAAGAAGGGGCGCAACGCGGTGGTCATATCCCGGGCGCGAAGAGTATTCCCTGGGCAACGGCTGCCAATGCCGATGGCACATTTAAGTCGTCGGAAGAATTGCGCCAGATTTACGGTGGCAAGGACATTACGCCTGATAAGGAAGTGATTTCATACTGCCGAATCGGTGAGCGTTCCGCCCACACGTGGTTTGTGTTGACCGAGTTGCTTGGCTTCCCACGTGTACGCAACTACGACGGTTCCTGGACCGAGTGGGGCAACGTTGTGCGTGCACCTATCGAGAAGTAGGGCCAGTTGAGTCGATCTCAGAGCAGACTTAGGACATGACAGGGGCAAGCCCTGTCACTACTATACTGCTTGCCGTGAAGCGGCAAGGCCGCATTTTCGTATATAGTAGTGACAGGGCTTGCCCCTGTCATGCATACATTTGACATTCCCTTGTATGGGAGGAATAAATAGGGTATGAATCGACAAGAAGCAATTGATTTTTTGATGGATCATTATGAGAATCCGCGTAACAACGGTCCGTTGGAGCATGCGGACGTGAGTTTAAGTGGGGGCAATCCTGGGTGTGCCGACGTGATAACGATGCATGCCCGCTTTGGTAAAGATGGCAAGGTCGAAGCGGTCAACTGGGAGGGTGAAGGCTGTACAATCAGTCGTGCCGCGGCCTCCTATGTGACGGAGATGGTCGAGGGCATGACGGCGGAGGAGATCGAGAATACGAGCTTCGAGGACCTTGTAGAGCAACTTGGACGCGAGCTTGTGATGACACGCCCAACCTGCGCGACACTGGCACTTGGCACGCTGAAAAAGGGTGTCCACGAGTATGATATGCACAAACGAGCAGATGATGACGTGTACAATACGAAAAAGAATGTAGCTGAATAACTCGACGTTTTTTCAAGTAGAGTTTAGTTATCCTCTAATTCATCAACTTGCTCGACGACCTCAAGAGGTATAATCGTGCGTTTTTCGTAGGGGATGGACAAGCGACGGTAAATGTCAGCTACATGAATGGTTATGTTCAGACTAGCAAGGGTAAAACTTTCTTCATGTCCATACTCTTGATACTCCCATCCCGAAGAAGTGCGAGTAATGACCTCAACACGTTGCACGTATTGACTGATGAACACGATCTCTTGAATGCTTTGCTTGGCCTGATAATGCAGTAGCTTGTGCGTTCGGTCTCTTGCTTCCGTACTTTTTGAAAGTACTTCAACAACGAGATGCGGCGAGTTCAGGAAAAAAGCATCACCTTGATCGTCTCTATCGCAGGTCACTACGACATCTGGCATTACTGTGATATCAGGCGTGAGCCGTACAACGCGATCTGCCACAAAAGCTTGGCACGTTGTATCATCTCCTAATGCATTATCTAGCGCACGCCACATATTCGCAGATATAGCTGCGTGATTTGAAGTACTTCCTGCTAGTGCGTAGATGTCGCCAGAGTCATACTCTAGTCGTTGATCAGTATTCCGTAACAAAGTCATATACTGCTCAAAGCTATAGCGTGTTTTCTCTGGATTAGCTGACAAGGAAGCCACCTGCCTCTCAAGAAATATTCTAGTTTAAAGTCTGCATTAATAGGTAGTATACCACTGATGAAGCATAAATTGGTAAAATCCCTTGCATATTTTTTATAAATCATACATAAGCCGCCACTCTGCGAGAAGGGCGAGAGCTTTTGATGTAGTTGCTGATGGGCAAGGTCATTGAGCCAGCGACTGACGCCGGAGGGATGCGGCAAGGGTAGAAGTAACATGCCATCTCGCTCTTTGTAGGTGCCGATTACGTCTTCAAGCCGAATTTTGCCGAAAAAAGCTTCGATTGCCATGGTGCCAACAAGAAGTACGATCTTTGGGTTGATGAGCCGAAATTCTGCCTCAAGATAGGGACGACAGAGGGCGATTTCCGGTGGTGAAGGTCGTCGGTCGCCATCACCGCGTGGATTTTTGCCTGGATCACAGCGGGTGAGCGAACTGAGGTAGGTGTGTTCATGTAAGTAGCCAGGAGGGAAGCCTGCCTGTTCAAGCCACTTTTGCAAGACACGTCCCCCAGGACCGCTAAACGGTTTGTTATTTGTGATGGAGCGATGACCAGGAGCTTGCCCGATAACCAGGATACGGTCGCTTGCACGTCCACTGACGATGGGGTAAGCGATGGGGATGTAGCCGTGTTCCTGGCAGAGGCGACAGGAGCGAATACGCTGTTGAAGGGTTATGACTGCTTGCTCTCTGTCGCCTGTAGTTTCGTTAGTCAGGAACTTTTTCATACTGCTTTGTATTATCCAGACTAGGTTCTTTAAATGTCGAGGTAAAGTGACGATACTGACCACGATAGTAGCCGAGTGGTTCCGTCTCTTCTCCGTGTGCTTCATGAAGTGTAAGAGTGCTTTGCGCTGGTTTGGTATCTTGCGCGAATTCGATATCGCTTGGTGTCCCGATTGCTTCGACCTGGCCAAGAAAGATGATGTGGTCGCCACCAGGATACTCTGCTACCACACGAGCATCCACAAACGCAAGAGTGCCAGTTAGAATTGGTGCGCCAGTCACGGCGGTTGCGTATTCCGCGTGACAAAAATTTTCGTAGCGTTCTATTGAAGGAGTGGCGAAGCAGCGTGAGAGATATTCTTGCTCGTTCGTCAATATATTGACCGCGAAATTTTTGCTTTCGCGGATGAGTGGAAGTGTGTTGCTCGTCAAATCTACACAGACGAGTACGAGTGGTGGATCGAGTGAAACAGAACAGAATGCATTGACCGTTAGGCCGCTAATTGTGCCTTTATGATTGGTTGTGACGACTGTCACCCCTGTCGCGAATTGCCCCATAACCTGTCGGAAGAAATCTTTTTCAATTGCCATGCTTATAAAAATCCTTTGTGATGAACCTGTCTTATTATGTAGTATCGTCTTCACTATGCGTCTTGTCAACTGTTCATAAGGACAGTGCGGCACGATGCAAACGTTGAGCGCAGCATAACAGGGGCAAGCCCAGTCACTACTATACTTCTCGCCACTACGTAGCTTGCCCCTGTTATGCCACCGTCCCCTGTTTGACATCATTCTATATGACCCCTATACTACAGAGCATACTAATGTTTTCGTTGGGTGATCGAGGGTAGACACCTCGGTAGAATAGGGAAGTTGGTGTAAGTCCAACGCAGTCGCGCTACTGTAATTGACCATTCGCAAGAGTGTGTGAGTCATAAGTCAGGAGACCTGCCCGATGGATAGTCGTATTCCTTCGCGTCAAAGGAAGAGAGACTTATGCAGACAGAAAAACGGTGTTTCTTTTCAGCGCAACTCGTATCGCTTCTTTTAAGTATTTTTCTTCTTGTAGTCATGCTTCTCGCTGTAAGCTTTGGTTCGACACCCATTCCTTTTAGTGTGATTGTGCAGGTTATCCTGAATGGAACGAAGCTTTTCCACTTTACGCGTTCCTGGGACCCATCGGTAGAAGTAATTATCTGGCAACTACGGTTGCCTATTGTTGTTGGGGCAGCCCTTGTTGGGGCAGCCCTCTCTGTTGCAGGCACACTCTTTCAGGGAGTATTGCGTAATCCGCTCGCGGACCCTTTTCTTATAGGCACTTCATCGGGTGCGGCACTTGGGGCCTCTATCGCGTTTGTCTTGCCATTTGACACGCTGTATAGTGGCTCCTTCTTTTCATTGACACCAATGCTTGCATTTATTGGAGCAATCGGAACTGTTCTCTTTGTGTACGGAATTGCTCGAACCGATGGGCGTACTCCTGTCGTAACATTATTGCTGGCAGGAGTTGTGGTGAATGCTGTACTAATTGCCTTTCAAACACTGATATTAACACTTGTGCCACATTCGCAGTTCACGGTCCAATCGCTGTTCAACTGGCTTTCGGGTGGGGTCGAGGTAACTGGTTGGGGACCAGTGTTGATCGTTGGAGCAATTACGTTTATAGGTATTCTGCTTTCACTGAGTCAGGCAGGTGTTCTCGATGTGTTTGCTCTGGGCGAGGAAAGTGCCTCTCATTTAGGGCTGCGTGTTGAATGGTACAAATTTAGTGTGGTGATTGTGGCCTCGCTCTTGACGGCTGCGGCTGTTTCCATTAGTGGCTTGATCGGCTTTGTTGGACTGGTGACACCTCACGTGATGCGGCTTCTGTTGGGTCCAAAGCATCGTTTTCTGATACCGACTACTGCTCTGAGCGGTGCTATTTTTCTCACCTTGGCCGACCTTCTGGCACGAGTACTTATTCCTGGCACGATTTTGCCTGTTGGTATCTTTACCGCGTTTGTCGGTGCGCCTTTTTTTTTATTTCTGCTAAGGCGTAGTAAGCGAGACTACACATGGTAAAGCCGCACATGTTATACAAGGATGAGCAGGAAATACCCATGCTTTTAGATGTACAACACGTCACCTTTGGCTATGGTACTCAACCTCTTTTGTACAATGTCTCGCTACAAGTACAGAAGGGTGAGATGGTTGGTCTACTTGGTCCAAATGGCTCTGGTAAAACGACATTGCTACGCTTAATGAGCGGGTTGTTTCGACCTCAACAGGGTAACGTGTTGTTGGAGGGGCGGACGTTACGAGACATGGGGAAGGCGTGGCGCGGCACAACGTATCGCGGTTGTGCCACAAGAACTACATATTCCATTTGCCTTTACGGTAGAGCACATGGTAAGCCTTGGCCGTACGCCTTTTGTCAAGCCATTTTTGGGTGAAAGAACGGCGCACGATCAGGTTATTATCGAAGATGCATTACAGGCCGCAGGTGTGACAAATCTTGCGCATCGCGTTTTCAACGAGTTGAGTGGCGGTGAACGACAACGCGTGATGATTGCGATGGCGTTAGCGCAGGAGCCATCACTGTTGCTACTCGATGAACCAACTTCACATCTCGACATCAAATATCAAATTGAGACGCTTGAACTGGTGCAACGCTTGAATAGAGAACGTGGCGTGACCGTTATCGCGGCGATGCATGATCTCAATTTGGCCTCGCGTTACTTTCCGCGCCTGTTGCTTTTCCAACGTGGTATTGTCGCTGATGCAGGACCAGCGGAAGTCTTAGAGTCAGGATTGCTTAGCCGAGTCTATGGTGTCGATGTGCGCGTGGGTATTCTACGGGGGGCAACACATTTAAGTGTGTTGCCTCCTGAGGATGTAGAACACGAGGCTATTGAAGGGCAACAACGGCAAGCAGTTATACATCTCATTGCGGGTGGTGGTTCAGGTGAGATGATGATGCGTGCGCTGGCCGATGAACATATACCGTTTAGCATTGGTGCGCTCAACGTCGGCGATAGCGATTATACACTCGCGTTACGACTTGCAGAACATGTGATTGTGGAACAGCCATACGCACCTGTATCGCAAGATTCATTAAAACAGGTGCGTGACAGTCTTTCAAACGTTTCGCTTCTCGTTATATGTCCAACACCGATAGGCATTGGTAATGTCGCATTGTTACACGAGGCGGTTCTTGCGGCAAAACGTGGACTACCGATTGTGTTATTAACATCACCTGGCACGATAGTACGCTCTTCTCATTTAGAGGTTAACGACTTGCAACGTACAAGTATACAGGAGCGTGATTACACAGGTGGTGAAGCGACGAAACTATTTGGCGAACTGTTACAACTGGGGGCAAATGTTGTACCAACCGTAAGTGCCGCTATAGAATATATCGGTAGGTACATTGCTGATTTAGCAAGTGAGGCTTTCAGGAATGAGACTGATGTGTTATAATCGGAAAAATTTGCCACACAAAAAGGTGACTAATGAAACCTTTGCTCAAGCACCCGACGATGGTTGTGCACCAGGAAGACCCTTTGAATGCTGGTGCACCACTTTCTGCTCTGCGCCAAGCGTTTATCACGCCACAAGAATTCTTCTTTGTGCGTAATCACGGCACTATTCCCGTCGTAGATGTCGCCACCTATTGTCTCTCAGTTACAGGGATGGTCGAGCGAACTTTAGAGCTATCATTAGCTGACCTGAAAGCAATGCCTGCTACAACAGAAGTTGCACTGCTGCAATGCGCTGGCATCAGACGAACTGAGATGGCACTGATAAAGGCTATCCCGCATGAACTACCGTGGGGTGCTAACCCTATTGGGAACGCGAAGTGGCGCGGTGTGTCACTGAGTACAGTCCTTGAAAAGGCAGGCATACGAGATGGAGCTTATCACATCGCGTTCCGCGGGTTGGATGAGGTATGGCGATATGGAGAACAGGTAGGCTTTGGTGGGTCTATCCCATTGGAGAAAGCCTCCGATGTATTGCTTGCTTATGAAATGAATAGTGAAGCCTTGCCAGCCGCACACGGTTTTCCACTGCGTGTCATCGTACCTGGGTATATCGGAGCAAGAAGTGTCAAATGGATAAGCAATATCAATGTGCAAGAGTCACCATCAATAAACTATTTCCAGGCACATGCCTATAAGCTTTTTCCCCCACATATTGGTCCCCACAACGTTGATTGGAATAATGGCGAAATGTTAGGTGAACTTCCACTCAACGCTGTTATCTGTCAGCCGATAGAACGTGCCATCTATCAGGCTGGGTCTGTGTTTGTACAGGGCTATGCCGTAAGTCAACATGGAGTTCCTATTCAGCGTATCGAGCTATCCTATGATGGAGGGGAAAGCTGGGTAGGTGCGACACTGCTTGAGCAGCAAGCGTGGTCATGGTGTTTCTGGGAAATACAACTTGAACTTTCATCTGGACCCCATGAACTTATTGTGAGGGCGTGGGATGTGCAAGAGCACACTCAACCAGAACACATTGAGCATGTATGGAACTTTAAAGGGTATATGAATAATGCGTGGCATCGTGTACATATCATGGTACAAGACGAAATGAGCGTTTGAAATGAGATAAGAGGATAAATAAGAACTATGCATATTGACGAAAAGGCATCTGTTACCTTGCGTCTCCCCTCGACCCTGAGTGCCTATAGTGGTGGGAAAAGCCAGATTGTACTCAGCGCGAATACGGTCGCTGAACTCCTTGTCGCGTTAAAGGAGCAGCACCTTTCTGTGTGGGAGCGCTTGTGTACGGAGCAGGGACACCTTCGTGAGCATGTCAAGATATTTGTAAGCAATGAAGTCATAAGTGGGCTTGATGGTATGGATACGCCACTGAAATCGGGACAAGAAGTGATCGTGCTTCCAACGAGCACCCACTTTTAGTGGAAACATTCTAGCTATAGGCTTGCATTTTTGGTGTCATTCATGCATAATGCCTTTGAAATTATTGTTGAGGAGGCTTAAGTTATATGCTAGCAATGGCACGAAGTTGCGCGATTATTGGCCTGGATGGTGCGCTCATTGAGGTTGAGGTTGACATAGCAAATGGCCTCGCGGCATTTGTGATTGTTGGCCTTCCAGACGCAGCCGTAAATGAGGCAAAGGAGCGTGTGAAGGCTGCTATCAAAAATAGTGGTTGTCTTTTCCCCTACAAACATATTACGGTCAATCTTGCACCGGCTGATCTGCGAAAAGAGGGGCCAGCCTATGATCTGCCTATTGCGGTAGGAATACTCTTTGCATCAGGCCAGATCAATCCACATGAAGAACTCACAAACGCGCTTTTTCTTGGAGAACTCTCGCTGGATGGTGCGTTACGGCATACAAACGGTATTTTGCCAATGGTCGCATTGGCACGTGAAAAACGTGTAAAGGCTGTTTTTGTGCCAGCGGTTGACGCGGTTGAGGCAACTCTTATTGAAGGCGTCGTAGTTTATCCAGTTGAGACATTAGGACAGCTCGTGGCACACCTCAATGGCATAAAGCAAATAGAGCCATACATACGAGACCCCCATATTTTAGATAATGCAAAAGAAGCCCAATACTTGCAAGATATGTCATCGGTGCGTGGACAAGAGCATGTCAAACGTGCGTTAGAAGTGGCAGCTAGTGGTGGACACAATATTTTAATGAGTGGTCCTCCTGGCTCTGGCAAGACATTATTAGCACGTACCACGCCTTCTATTTTGCCTCGTATGCTCATACAAGAAGCTTTGGATGTCACAAAAATTTATAGTGTCAGTGGAATGCTACCTACAGATGTGCCATTAGTTCTACAACGTCCGTTCCGTTCACCACACCATACCACGAGCCATGCTGGTCTTGTAGGAGGTGGACGCATACCACGCCCCGGCGAGATAAGCCTAGCACATCGAGGGGTACTGTTCCTCGATGAGCTTCCTGAGTTTGGACAAAACGTATTAGAGGTATTGCGTCAACCGCTTGAAGATAAAGTCGTGACGATTTCGCGTGCACAAGGCACCATTACCTATCCCGCGAATTTTATGCTGGTCGCGTCAATGAATCCATGCCCATGTGGTTACTACGGAGACCCTGTACGCGAATGCACTTGCTCTGTGACGGCGATCACGCGCTACCAGAAGCGCATAAGTGGTCCCTTGTTGGACCGTATCGACATCCATGTCGAGGTGCCGCGCGTCGATTACGAGAAGCTTGCCGACAAACGCAAGGTCGAAGACTCCGCGACCGTTCGTGCACGAGTGCAGGCGGCACGCGAACGCCAATTACTACGTTTTACTGGAACGAAGCTTACATGTAATGCGGAGATGGGACCAGCTGAGGTGCGCGACTTTTGTACCGTGGATGGCTCGGCGGAGAAGTTGCTCAAAGCCGCGATGCAACAACTGCATTTGTCTGCGCGTGCGTTTCACCGAGTGTTAAAATTGGCGAGAAGTATCGCGGATTTGGCAGAGAGCGAGGCGATAGCGGCCAACCATGTGGCGGAGGCGATTTAGTATAGGCCGAGAATGGGAACGTAGTAGAAAGAGGAGGTTATAAATAGCTTGCATGGCGAGCCTCAACATATGAATATACTGCGTTACTTCTCAGGTATCAGGGGGTAATGGAATAGTATAATGAAGCTTATTTGTACTTTAACATGTGTGTATGCTGCATCTGAACTATACCAGCTTATGCTCAATCGTGTAGTGTGTTGCAGCACTACACGTTGAAACGCCTATTTTTTTGAAGCTGTGCGTCCCCATCGGCTTGTTCGGCGAGAAGCAAGAGGCTCTTATCCAACAATGAAGCAACCTCATCCAGAGCTAACACTCGCTCTTGTTCCTGGTCGTAATAGCAGACTACCTCTACAGCCTCTATCGTTTAGCCACCTACGAAGACCGCGAGTCGTCGAAACGAACGCTGTTCAGCGGGATTGAGCAGGTCGTAACTCCATTTGAGTGTGTTTCGCAATGTCTGCTGACGTAGTGGCAAAGTGTGTGCCACTTGTAAGCACATCGAAATAGACCTAATTATAGCATACAGGCCTTTCTAACCGACTTCTAAGATCACTGCGATCACAAAGCCTCTGGACTGGAAACCGTCAGGGTGGCCAAGTATGGTCAGTCGCTTTTAGTTCCAATAACCGTCTGCTCACTAGTGGTAACGATAATGGTACACTTGTCCTGTGGGATGTAAAGACGGGGGTGCTAGCAGGTTGAAAGACCAGCGGATGTATATGCAGAACGTCAAAGGCATATCTGAAGCTTATAGAGCCTCACTAAAGTCGTTAGAAGCCAACACATCCGCCTAGTTTGGAAAGATTGATCTCTGTTTTTATTAAGGAGTGGAATGAACACAAAACCCCTCTATCCAAGTTTTTCAAAAGCCGAATTTTCCCAACGTTATAAAGATGTCCGAGAGGCCATGCGAACGGCAGAAATCTCGGCCCTCATTTTTTATAGTACAACAGGTTCATATCACGAGGTGCTGTATCTCTCAAATTTTATCGCAACTAGAGAAGCATGTCTGGTTTTTCCTGCTGAAGGCGATCCAACTCTATTTATACAAATGTTCAACCACGTCCCTAATGCAATTCAAGTTGCCAATATCGTAGATGTGCGATGGGGAGGGTTGGATACTGCACTTGCTGTTGCTGAAAATTTGCAGGAGAGAAAGCTGGACAAGAGTCATATTGGACTGGTCGGTGCTCTCACTTACAAGCAATATGAGCTAATCAGGAACATGTTGCCGCAAGCACACTTCACAGACTTTACGGCACAAATGTCGCGACTTCGGCTCGTTAAGAGTGAGGAGGAGATAGAATTCTTGCGCAAAGGAGCGGAATTCAGTGATCTTGCTATAGAGGCACTTGCACGAGAGGCTCGTCCTGGGATTACGGAACATGCATTGACTGAGATAGTTGAAGGTGCATACTTGGGATTGGGTGGTAAGAACCACATCCATTATATGGGTACAACCCCCATGAGTAACCCCCATTTATGTGTTCCTGCACAGTATCAGTCAAACCGGATACTGCAAGCCGGAGATGTGCTGATAACTGAAATTAGTGCGCACTATCATGGATACGCGGGACAAATTCTTCGCCCTTTTGCCATTGGTACACCTCCTACTCGTGAGTATCTACACATGTATGATGTGGCAGTTGAGGCATTCAATCGTATCGCAACTGTGATTCGTCCAGGGGTGACAACCGATGAGGTGCTAGATGTGAGTGACTATATCCATCAAGCAGGTTTCACTATTTGCGATGATCTGGTTCACGGTTTCGGTGGAGGCTATTTGAAGCCAATCCTACGAACGCGGCAAACAAGTACTCGAGTACCAGAAACGTTTGTATTTCGTGAGGATATGGTTATCGTGATTCAACCAAATGTAATTACGGAAGATGGACGTATGGGTATACAAGTGGGTGAGATGGTGAGGGTGAGGCCAGGAGGTGTTGAATTGCTCCACCGATATCCAATGCGTTTTGTTCAATGCTAATGACTGTAGTAGATGAAGCATGCCAGAGAACTGCTTTGGACAAAGCTCAACCCTGAAAAAGGGGCGACCATAAGAATTTCCTATGGTCGCCCCTTTTTTAGGAGGTCTTACACCAAGTGCAAACCCTCTTTCGCTTTATGGATGTGTCCATGAATACGAGCCAGTATCGTACTGGAGTCCGCCCTTTTGGTAAGTGAATGAGTAGGTAACGGTGGTACCTGGATTGATACCACCAGCGGTGTACTCCCAGTGTGAGGTACTGCCGTTATAGGTCATATTCAAGTTTTGTTGTGACCCACCTGCAACAGTATAGTGAACAATGACATAGCCTGCTGTCCAGCCACTAGGTTGGAAGGTGAACTGTGCCTGGCTTGAGCCTGTACTGCTTACGCCTTGAGCAAAGCCGCCGTTTGGAATGGGCGTTGGAGTTGGAGTCGCCCCGAAGGTATAACTGTATGAGCCAGTATCATACTGGATGCCACCTTTCTGGTAGGTGAATGAGTAATTAATGATATTACCTTGATTTAAACCACCCACAGTATATTCCCAACGCGAGGTATTCGCGTTATAGGTCATAGAGACGTTTTGCTGGCCACCTCCCGCAACCGTATAGTGAACAATGACATAGCCTGCCGTCCAGCCATTCGGTTGAAAACTCAGTTGCGCCTGATTTGAGCTAACGCTACTCGCGCTCTGAGTGAAGCCACTACCCGTTGGTGTCGTGGATGTAGGAGTAGGTGTTGGACCACCACTAGAGCCACCCGAAGTGGATACTTGCACATTATCGACGATCATGGATACACCGGACTGTGTTGCTGAGGTTGGACCACCACCGAAAGCTTGTGGGAAGCCACCACCCATAGCTAAGTCAAAGATGATGAAGAACCCATGATCCACCGCATTTGTCCAGGTCGTCGCATCGACTTGATTAGCACTGACCGTAAAGTAGTTGGCACCATCGAGATACCAGCGAATCTGTTCAGGTGAAACACTTCTATCGACGATGACCGAGTAGGTATGAAAGCTTGTTTGACAACCGGGACAGGCATGCTGTCCGCTGCCAATGCCTGTTGTTTCGTTGCAAGGACCGCCTGGACTTACACCGCAGTGTAGGGTTCCGAAAACGGAACTGAGTCCATTGATATCTTCCATCGTGTCGATCTCACCGTCGTTAGGCCAGTTGTGGTCTACCCGAAATTTTGCGCCGAGCATCCAGAATGCAGGCCAGTAGCCAGCCGCGGCAGCACCTGAGACATTGGGTTGCTGAATGGTGGCACTGACTTGTAACTGACCACCCACGGGTGCTGCAAAATCCGCACGCTGTGACTCGATGCGTCCAGAAGTCCAGTTTCCATTGGCGTCGCGGATGGCTGTAACCTTTAAATGACTATTTCCATCTAACTGCACATTCGCTGTGCTATTCGTCATGGTCTCGATTTCTCCGGTACCCCACCCTGTCCCCGTATCGTAGAGCCAGTTGGAGGTATTGACCCCTGTGCCAGCCGAGCCATCGAAATTATCACTCCAGATAGGAGTCCAGGTGGTCGCTGCATGAGCGTCGCGTATCTCATGAGAAGAGACGACGCTAATGGTTGCAACCATCAGTGCTGCGATGAGTAGCAGGAGTGTCGCAATGCGAAGCATCTTCGATGTCTGGTAATGCTGGGGATTGCTTGTCTGATCCCCTTGAGGAAACCTGTGCATGAATTACCCCTTTCCAATACATGTTGAGACACAGAGAAGCAAGAATATACTCACCTCTCCCAAGACAAAGGAAGCTATCAAATGCAGAAACTGACTTTCAGTTTCTACAGAAAATGTAGTAATAATAGGACAACAAGACGACATGACAACAGTACTCACTTCTCCGCAAATGACAGAGGAGGAGAATAATATTCTTCTTTAGAACAAAGGAGAGATAGTGCTACAACCCAACTGAGAGAAGCCGAGGCACACCGCTCGATGCTCGTACAACCAGGTGTGTTGGAAGTCGGATACGTGGAGAAGTACTGGCTTGTCTCTCCTCAAATACCTGTTCTGATTCTTGCTGCATGGTTCGTTTTTTCGATCCTTTCTCCGTGCTCTGGTTCTGATCTATCATGGTGATGAGGATTTCAAGTGCTTTATGTCCCATTTCAGAAAATGGCTGGTGGATTGTCGAGAGAGAGGGCCGTATGCGAGCAGAAAAATTATTATCGTCGAAGCCAACAATGGCTATCTCTTCTGGTACTGATATGCCCTGCTGCTCCGCGACTTCTAAGACACCATAGGCCATTTGATCGTTGGCAACGAAGATGGCCGTGGGCCAATCACGTCTATCACGTGAGAAGAGTGTGGTAGCGCACTGCCGTCCAGTAGCAGGCTCGAACGTCCCCTGCAAAAGAAGCGTTGGATCAGGGGAAATTCCGGCATCCTGTAAAGCCTGACAATACCCCTGAAATCGTTCAACGGCACAGAAGAAATTCTGAGGACCCAGAATATGAGCAATACGTCGATGTCCAAGGTCAAGTAAATGGCGGGTGGCCTCATACGCGCTGGCGACATTATCGACACCAACCCAGGGAAGGGTCGCTGGTTCTGTCTGGTCATCAATGGTCACTAAAGGGAACCCGTGCTGAAAGCGATGCGCGAGATGGTGGGAAAGTTCACCAGGAAAAATGGCGAGGAGACCCGCAACCATTTTCATACTCAGAATGCGGTCGAGCACATCTGAGTGGTTGCGTTCGAAACCAGTGCTGTATAACACAATTTCATAGTTGGTTCGTTCAGTATATTCAGCTACCCCATGCATGATTTCGGGAACAGAAGGCCATGTCAACGGAGGAGCAAGCACACCAATCAAACGTGTATGACCACCAGCCAGGCCAATAGCGGTAACACTGGGAACAAAATCGTATTCTTGCACGACCCGTTGCACACGTTCACGGAGGAGTGCATTCACAGATGGACGGTTGTTAAGAACTCGTGAGACGGTTGCTTTTGAGACACCTGAAAGGCGTGCAATATCCTGGATCGTCAGTTTATCGTTCATGCTGTTCCCCCCATGCTTCTCTGCACTGGTTGGATTGAAAAACTGTGTAGTCGCACCATTGCTTTAGAAACGTATGAAACGTGTTTTTTCTTCGATATAGCAACTGTAAACCAGAAACCGGTTTCTGTCAAGGGTGTGAGAGAGAAGTACTCGGATTATCGAGGAATATTATGGATTTGGCTAAGGGAGAAACAATAGCAGAAAATTATAGACGTTTATATTTGCAGTTTTTATATGAGATGACTTGTATCGTTAAAGAGGACGAGTTGTACCTGATCTCCGATCACTTGAAGTTTTGACAAACTTGCCGTGTCTAAGGACAAACTTCGGCTATTGGGTAGTGACAAATTGAGTAGGTGTCCAATGAGCAAGCGTAAGAGTGTTCTATGACTTACAATAAGAATTGTTTGACCCGTGTGAATGGTCAACAGTTCGACAATGCATGGAACAACGCGGGCAAGGACGGCCTGTTGTGTCTCGCCCTCGGGCATTTGCACCATCCACGATCCACGATCCCATGCTGCCATTTCTTGAGGAGACTCCACAGCAACCTCGGCTTGCACACGACCTTCCCACGAACCAAAGTTCATCTCGCGTAGAGATTTATGTATCTGTATCTCCAATTTCAGTATGGAAGCGATGGGGTGTGCGGTCTCTTGCGCCCGCCCTTGTGGGCTACAATAAAGAGCGTCAATATGTTCATGGCTTAGCTTCTGTGCTATCCGCGTTGCCTGCTCTCGACCACGTACAGTGAGCACAGCCTCAGTGGTGCCGCAGAATGCATCTGTATGGCTTAGTTCCGTTTGCCCGTGTCGAACAAGTAACAATCGTGTCGTAGCTACTGGCTTTTGTTCCATGACATGCTCCCTATGAATGTATCTCAAAATTCTTACCTGCAAATCTTATGACGCAGCTCGTCCACGTGCATGTTGTGCAACCTTCGATGGTAGCCAACTCCGCCGCTCCAGTTCATCTATCAGCTTAACATAAGAATCCAGGAAACGTCCTGTGTGGTCTGGTCGGGGATCGATCACCTCACGGGTATGCGACATCTCCTTCGTGACCACAGCGACGCGACGCCCAACCGATGCGGCAAGTACGGCCATGCCTAGTGCAGCCTCTGCATTTTCTGGAATACGCACCGAACGCCCAAGCACATCGGCACGAAGTTGGCACCAATAGCGACTACGTGCCCCTCCACCCGTGAGACTCAGTTCGCCATCAATAGGAGCACCAAGCATATCGAGATAATCGAAACTCAGTCGCTCGATGAATGCTACGCCTTGTAACAGGGCGGCATAGAGATCGATCTCGTCGGTTGGTTCACCAAGTAAGAAGTGCTCAGCTTCTGGTATGCTAAAAGGGAACCGCTCACCTGAAGAGGCTAGGGGATATGCAACAATACTGGCTGGTTCCCGCTGCATTGCCAGTGCTCCAAGTGCATCGAGATCACGATCAGGAAAGTAGACGCCGAGTACACCCGCCCCTGCACCAGAGGCACCCCCTGGAAGCCAGCCGCCATCGGGCGAGCGATGCGAATACATAACGCCAGCCGGGTCGCGGATAAGCTCCTGTGTTACCCCTTTGAACGCAAGTGTTGTGCCAAGTACAGAGTTCCAACTTCCGATACTGAGCGCACCCGCACCAATTTGGGCCGCGCAACTATCTGTCATACCTGCGATCACCGGAGTTCCGGTGGGAATGCCTGTTTCCATCGCGGCTTGTGCGCAGATCGTGCCAATTTGTGTTCCTGAAAGTACGACACTAGGCAAGATTTCTTCGGGAATTTCGAGTTGCGCAAACACTTCTTGCGGCCATCGGTTCTTGATCAAATCGTATCCCAACTTGAGCGATGAGCTTGTATCAGTTGCTACTTCACGCCCGACGAGATGCCAATTGATAAAATCTGTTTGATGCGCGACCTTAACTCCCCTTTGTATTTTTATATGTGAGGAGGCTGAAATATTCTTATAGTCGTTGAGTATCCATAGCAACTTTGGCAGTGCCCATGATGGTTGCATGTGATAGCCCAGCGTCTTCCACACGTCTGACCCGACTTCATTAGCGCGTTGGGCCTCGACTATGGCACGGTTATCATCATGCATAAGTCCTGGTGTAAGTGGGTGCCCTGAATGGTCAACAAGAAGTATAGTGCCGGAGGTGCTATCGACAGCAACGCCACGGATTGCTTCGGTAGGTAGTTTCGCGAGAGCAATGCGGCAGGCTGCGACACTTGCACGCCACCAGTCATTAGCGTTCTGCTCGTGTCTGGGACCATTCCGTTGGCTTGTGAGACGTTGAGAGTTTGCGCCAAGGATTTCTCCGGTGCTTGATACTGCGATGGCACGGACACTTTGCGTGCCCACATCAAGTCCAAGCCAAATGTTGTCTACCGTTATCTTGGTTTTCACTGCTTTGTCCCTCCAATCAAGGCATCAAGGCATCACGGCTATCTTGATCCCTTCTCCTTTGGCTGCCCTGTCCAATGCTGCGTGGACGGACTGTAACGGAAAGCGGTCCGTCACCATTGCTTCTACCTTGATACGCCCCGACTCGATAAGCTGAAGGGCAGTACGGTAGTCAGTGCGGTGCGAATTAGCACTACCAGTTACCTCTAGTTCTTTATAGTGGATAAGATTGGCTTCGATTTCAGCCCACCCTTTAGCCGCTAGACCCGCAAAGACGTTGATACATCCTCCTTGCCGTGCCATTGTGAAGGCATCGTTGACCAACGATGGAACGCCTATACAGATAATAACCGAATCTACTCCAAGTCCCCCCGTTGTCTCTAATACTATCGAGGGAAGATCTTCAGTTGTGGGATCAACAGTGATGTGTGCACCAAAGGTGGCAGCGACAGCACGACGAGTCGCCGAGGGATCACTTACGATGACAGTTCTCGCTCCCGCTAGCAGAGAGAGTTGAAGGTGAAATAGACCGATGGGGCCCGATCCCATAATGAGCACTGTAGAATTCAGGTGTATGCGAGAGCGATTGTGTCCATTGACGCAACAGGCTAGCGGTTCGGCTAGTGCCAGGTACTCAGAAGGTATATCATTTTGAGCTACAAAGAGATTTCCCGCCGCCACTGCATCGGCTGGTATACGCACATATTCGCTCAGTCCACCTTTGACTTCATAGCCAACTATCTTCTGGTTGGGACAAATATTCTCCATCCCATTCTGACAATAAAAGCAATGATGGCATGCGATCACAGGGGCCATTGCTACAGGTGCTCCGACTTCGTATCCCTTCACATTCCGACCGACTTCCTGCACATGTCCGGCCATTTCATGGCCCAGGATAGTAGGTAGTGGTACTCCTTTCGTCTTTTCTCCTCGGAAGATACGTACATCGGTTCCGCAGATTGTGTTGGCTCCCACCTTAACGAGTACCTCATCTGGTCCGATGTCAGGTGTATCGACTTCCATCACGTCTATTTGGCCTGGCTTTTGAAACACAGCAGCAAGCATCTTTTCCCTCCTGATAATGACTTTTAACTTTGCTCTTCTAGTATGAAACGCGCATATTTATCTTCCTGCTACATGGCGAGCGGTTTCATGCATCAAATCTCGCATTTGATGATAGGTAGCGATGTACTTCTCGACATAAAATTTGTATTCCTCGTGTCGTCGCTGATCCGGCTCAATTCGATGGCTGCTGTGAACCATGTGGCGAGCTGCTTCCTGTATGTCTGGGTAGGCACCTGCACCCACTGATGCGAGTATCGCCGACCCAAGTACCGCTGCGTCGGGTACTTGAGTATAGGTGATTGGTAGATTGCTTACATCGGCGTGAATTTGCATCCACAATGGGCTTTTGAGTGGTCCACCACACGCAACGATTTCTTGTGGTTGGAAGCCATACGTTCGTAATGTCTGAAAAATGAGTTCAGTTCCATAACAGATACCTTCAATCATCGCACGATAGATATGTGTGGTGTCATGCTTGAGGGTTAGACCCCAGATCATGCCGCGTGCCTCTGGATCAGTATATGGGCTGCGGTTGCCCTGCCAGTGGTCAACTACCAGTAGTCCATCAGAACCGGGTGCTAAGCTCTCCGCCCGCTCATTCAGCAGATCATAGAGTCCAATCCCTCGTTTCTGAGCCTCTTCGACCAGACCACCGCAGAAATTATCGCGGAACCACTTTATGATAGAACCAGTAGAAACTTGCCCACCTTCCACGACGTACTGGCCACGGATAACCGCATCTGTGAAGGAGCCAAAGAACCCGGAGCCGTATATGCCTTTGGCTGACTCACCGAAAATAGCGTGTGATGAACCGGTGATAAGGGCGATCTTACCTGGTGCTAGTACATCCATGCCTACTGTACCCACCATCGCATCTCCGCCACCCTCGGCGACTGGAATACCTGGGAGCAAGCCGAGTTCTTCAGCTATCTGACGGGTAAGACCCCCAACCACGGTTCCCATATCAAGTATCTTCCGGGGAAACTTGTCGAGCAGGTCTTCTAGTCCAACAGATCGATAAAGGCTCAGCGGAAAGCCCCCGTTATCACGGTCATAATACCAACGTAGGCTAGCAACGTTGACGCTTGCCGTCCACTCACCAGTAAGACGAAAGGTTATCCAATCAACATATTCACAAATGTGCTTGGCGGCGGTATACACCTCCGGTTCGTTTTCCTTTAACCAGAGGGCTTTGCAGGGCATCCATTCGGCAGAGACGTTGGCAAAGCCGTTATACTTGAGTGCAGGGTCTCCTGTTGCCGCGATGCGTTGCGCTTGAGTGGCCGCACGGACATCCATCCAGAGTATCGCCGGGCGTAGTACCTGATTCTGTTCATCTACTGCGACAACTGTGCAGGTCGTCGCGTCTAAAGAAATACCAGCAATAGCTTCAGGCGCGATATTGTTCTCGCTCATGACAGCTTTTACCGCCGCTACAAGGGCCGACCACCACTCATCTGGGTCTTGCTCTGCCCATCCAGGACGTGGATGTCTCAATGCATACGTATGGCTTGAGAAACCTACTGGTGTGCCCTCCTGATCGAAAATACCAACACGTACACTCTCTGTGCCGCCATCAATTCCCATGAAGTAAGGACCACTCTTCATTGCAGTTCTCCTTATCATTTCAGTGTGTCACTCTTGAACCAGCCGCTTCTGTGCTAGAAGATGCTTATTACAGCAAAGTGGCAGTGTAATCATCATCACTAATATAGATACGCCTCTACAATAGTCGGAATGATGAGCGGTGTGCGAATATGAACAAATAATAGTCTCTTTTGAAGAACATTAGCACAAAAAAAGTTCAAATACAAGGGTTACTATGGTACTATTGCTTTACAGTGTTATCTTATGTTACTATTTTGTTACAAGTTGTTATTTATCTTACTTTGAGGAATTTTTTATGGAGAAAAGACGCTATCATAATGCAAGTGATCGTCACACACAATTGATTGCGTTACTCAAGGTACATGGATATAGTTCGGTTGTAGAGCTGAGTCATTTGCTCAATGTATCAGCGATGACTATCCGACGCGACTTGCATATATTGCACGAAAAACAGATTGTAGAGTTAAGTCATGGGGGTGCTCGCTTCATTGCATCGGAACAAACCGAGCCTCATTTCGATATTCGTGCACACGAACATTTAGCTGCTAAGCAGGCTATTGGCAAACGAGCCGCCGAACTTTTTATTGAAGAGGGGGATGTTATTGGGATTGACAGTGGTAGTACCGCGCTTGAGGTTGCTCGAAATTTGCCAGATATTCCTTTGACCGTCGTCACTCAGTCTCTACCCGTTGCAACTCTCGTCGCACAGAACAAGATGCACCAGTTGATTATGCTAGGAGGTGTCCTGCAGGCAAGTTCAAATTATTTCTATGGTGCTCAGGCGATCGCTACACTTCACACAGTGTATATCAATAAGCTCTTTCTTGCAGCCAGCGGTCTGCTTATTCCCGAAGGTCTCTCTTCCTGTTATCTTTCTGATGCCGAAATAAAACAGGCGATGATCAAAGCTTCACGCAACGTTATCCTATGCATGGATAGTAGCAAGGTAGGACGTGTTTTTCTTGCTCGCTTTGCGCCACTTGATAACATTGATACGTTGATTACTGATAGTGGCATCTCGGATGAGAGTTGTGAGGCTCTTCAAAAGCAGCACATAGAAGTCATCATAGCCTCTACAGAGGTATCGTCGTTTCCATCTGAATTAGAGCACATCAGGGATAACGTTACGGTCTAGAGACTCAGGAACAGTTTTGAGATTTTCGTAGGCACTACTTGTAATCAGGTTAGTCGATAAAATTTGGTGTGTGTAACGGGGCACCAGACGACTCTCGTACAATCAATTGTGTGGGTAGGCGTATCTCGGTCGGTGCTCTTTCCCAATTCAGTAGCCGCTCAAAGAGGAGGCGAGCTGATTGTTGACCGATTTCATATGTTGGCTGGTCCACGACCGTCAAACGAGGACGCATGACGGAGGCCCATACAAAATCATCGAAACAGACAAGGGCAACGTCTTCTGGACAACGTAGGCCGAGTTTTGTTATGGTTTGGAGTGCTCCAATAACCATCGTGCCGTCCATCATAAAAAGTGCAGTTGGTCGATCTTCGAGTGTGAGAAGTTGAAGTGCACCTCGCTCACCCCCGTCTACACGTGCCCGCGTTGTGACGATCAGAGAAGGATCGACAGCAATACCGTGTTTCTCAAGAGCCTCAGTGTATCCTGATAGGCGTTCCTCGGTTGGAGTAATACCACGTGCTCCAGTCAGCAGACCAATACGTCGATGACCGAGTGCTAGCAGATGTTCTATCGCGGTTCTGGTACCTTCCTTATTCTCTATTAAAACGCTATCGACGCCTAAATCAAAGAGAGAGCGATCAATGCCGACGAGGGCGAGATTTTGGATAGGAAGAGACTGTAAATAGGGGTAACTACGGTCGGTTACTGCAATGATAAGACCATCAGCTTGTTTGCTTTCTAAAAGTTGAAGGTATTTTTTCTCTTTCTCGGGGTCTTCATCTGTATTGCCGAGAATCAAAGAATAGTTGTGGTCGTGCGCTACATCTTCTACGCCACGAGCGATGTTTGTGTAGAAAGGATTCATAATGTCTGGGACAATAAGTCCAATACAATGGCTTATCTGAGTCTTTAACCCACGCGCAAAACTGTTTCTTTGATAGCCCAATGTTGCGATGCTGGCAAGTACTCGTTGCGCTAATTCAGGACTGACGTATTTGTTTTGATTGATTACAGCGGATACAGTAGCGACAGAAACTGCAGCATGAGCAGCGACATCTTTTATGGTTGCTGAACGGTCAGCAAACACCGTCATATGATTTCCTCTCAGTTCCGTACATAACGAGGCGCCTCCCGGAGTAAATCATTATGCCGATTGTTTCCTTGAACGTACCATAGTTATATTCTTCTGTCAAGTAGTTATGAACGCTTGGATGTATCCTTGCCCATAGAGTATAGCGACACATACATATACTCGCAGAAACCTCATCTTCTTGAAGGGTGTTAAAAACCTTGACAAACATCAATTTAGTATGTTATGGTTAGTGAAACGATTAGCTAATCGTTTCACTGGTATTTAAACATGAGCCAATCGTAGAAGATGGTTTCTTATTATTCAAGTGAAAGGAGGTATGTTTTCTCTGGCTGTTCTCATCGCTGAGAATGTCCTTTCATTACTCTTGCACTTTTGCGTCCATTAGACGTTCTCTTTTAAACTGCATCGAGGCACCCAAACAAGGAGAAATCTGCTATGAAGAGTACCGCACGGGCGATTGCTGTATTAACCAGTTTCGTTTTGCTTCTGTCGATGCTGGCGGCGTGTGCGCCATCCAGCCAGTCCTCCTCATCGTCTTCCACCACAACTCTGACGATCGCGACCGTCAATAACTCGCAGATGGTTCAGATGGAACAACTGACCAAAGATGTCTTTATGAAGGACCACCCCAACATCAAGGTCAACTTTGTAACTCTGCCAGAAAATGATCTTCGTTCCAAGGTTACGCAAGATGTTGCCACCAACGCTGGTAAATTCGATATCGCCACTATCGGTAGTTATGAGACACCAATCTGGGCGCACAACGGTTGGTTGCAGAACCTTAAGCCTTATTTTGATAAGATGTCAGCGACTGACAAGAGCAACTACAACTATGACGATCTTATCAAGCCGGTCATGTCCAGCCTTTCGTATCAGGGAAATCCCTACTCGCTCCCATTCTATGGCGAGAGTAGCTTCTTGATGTATAACAAGCAGATATTCGCGCAACATCACCTGACCATGCCAATGCATCCTACATGGGATCAAGTAGCTCAGTTTGCCAAAGAGCTGAATAATCCTGCACAAGGGACGACTGGTATTCTCTTACGTGGTCAATCTGGTTGGGGCATGAATATGGCCGCACTTGATACCATCATCAACACATATGGTGGTCGCTGGTTTGACAATGATTGGAAGCCTCAGCTTTCTAGCCCACAGGTGAAGCAAGCCGTATCCTTCTACGCCAACCTGTTACAGAAATATGGCGAACCAGGAGCCTCAACTGCCGGCTGGCAAGAGTGCTTGAATATCATGACGTCGGGCAAAGGTGCCATGTTCTATGACGCGACCTCATTTGGTGGTGTGCTAGAGACGCCTTCGACCTCAAAGATTGCTGGTAACGTCGGCTACGTGTTTGCTCCTACGGCGGTCACGGCTAATGGTAGCCACTGGTTATGGGCGTGGTCACTTGGTCTCGTCAATTCTAGTAAGAATAAAGATGCCGCCTTCCAGTTCCTCTCCTGGGCAACGAGTTCGCAGTACCTGACACTGGCTGGCAAGACCTTCGGTTGGGCAAACGTGCCGCCTGGCACACGTGCCTCTTTGTACCAGAATCCTGACTATCAAAAAGCGGCACCATTTGCACAAGTGACCCTGGACTCTATCAACAGCGCAACTCCCGACCATCCAACCCTCGATGCTGTTCCCTATCATGGTGTTCAATATGTGGGTATTCCACAATTCGAGTCGGCGGGTCAGCAGGTGAGTGAGTTAATGTCAGCGGTGGTTGCAAATAAGACCTCTGTTGATCAGGCTCTTCAACAATCTGATCAAATCCTCGCCTCACAAGTTAACAAGGACAACGCATCGGGCTACTAGATGTGTTGTCAATGAAACGAGAGCGACCGTCCCTTTTCGTGAGGTGACGGTCCTCTCGCCCCTCATCTTCGCTTTCTAATTTGTTATAGGAAGAAAGGGCATATCATGAGTAATCAGGTATTGCAGGTACCCGCGCAAACACAAAGGCAAATGAACCCGACCGCCAAACGGGTTGAGGGGAGGACGTGGCTACATATTCCTTCGCTCGCTTTCATGATTGTGTTGACGCAAATTCCATTTCTCCTGGCAGTATGGTTCAGTCTCCATGCATGGAATCTGCTTGTTCCCGCCGAAGGCTTTCCGTTAGTGTGGCTTGGCAACTATATTCACACCTTCTTTGCCGACCCAAACTTCTGGCCTATTATGGGCAACACCCTGCAACTCGTGTTTGGTGCAATCTTGATGGCACTTGTTGGTGGAACCATTCTCGCTATTCTGTTAAACCGTTCGCTCTGGGGTAGGAATGTTTTGCGTGCTCTTGCAACCGTGCCATTTTTGGTCACTCCATCGGTTATGGCACTGGTGTGGAAGAACCTCTTTCTTAGTCCCACGTCAGGATTTGTCAACTGGATGCTGTCCTCCGTTGGTTTGCATGGTGTGCCGTGGTTTTCTGATTTTCCACTGCAAAGTGTAACGTTTATCGTTGCCTGGGAGTGGACACCCTTTGTGATGCTTGTGATTCTCGCGGGACTGCAAGGCGTTCCGCACGAGGTTTTAGAGGCTGCGAAGGTGGATGGTGCTAATGCCTTTACAACCTTCTGGCGCGTCGTCTTTCCGCTTTTGCGCAAGCCATATGAGATTGCCATTCTCTTTGGCACCATTTTTATCTTCCAGACCTTTGGTGAAATTTATGTCACCACTGCTGGTGGACCGGGAGTAACAACCAATACGTTGCCATATTACACCTACCGAACAGCATTAAGTTCGTTTCAAATTGGACAGGCGGCAGCGTTGGGTGTGATTGGTGTGATCGTTGCGATTCTTGCGGCACGTGGCATGCTCTATCTTATGACTGAGCGCACAGCATCAGAAAGGGAATAACTCATGAATGTAGTAGCCACGAAGAGGTGGTCCAATATGGCGTGGAACGTGTTGACCTATGTTCTCGTCTTTGTACTCATCTTTCCTGTACTCTGGATGGTACTGACTGGATTCAAGACGGAAATCGCCGCGATTTCCGTTCCCCCTACGCTATTTTTTCAGCCAGTACTTGACCAGTTCCAGCTCGCGTTTGATAACGGCTTCTGGGCCTATCTTTTCAACAGCGCGACAGCATCAATCGTTTCGACCGCTCTTGCGATGCTTCTAGGTATTCCTGCCGCATATGCGATGGTTTTTCAAATGCCTAAGAAGGGGTCCGACGATATGCTGTTCTTTGTACTCTCTACACGCTTTATGCCATTTGCGGCCATTCTTGTGCCGCTTTATGTCATCATTACGCGTCTGAACCTGTTGGATAATCTCTTTACCTTGATTGTGATCTATACCGCAATGAACCTGCCCTTGATTATCTGGATGGCACGATCCTACTTCCTGGATTTGCCGAAGGAGGTTTTGGAGGGTGCATGGTTAGATGGTTGCTCAAACCTGCAAACCATTGTGAGAGTCACTGTGCCGATGGCGGCTCCTGGTTTGGTTGCGGCAGCTCTACTTGCCATCATTTTTGCATGGAACGATTTCTTTTTCGCCGTCACTCTGACATACACCAACTCGCCTACACTCCCAATCATGGTCGCAGTTTTTACAAGTAACGAAGGATTGTTCCTGGCCAAGGTGTCTGCGTTGGCGACGATGATCATTATAGTTCCGGTTGCGATAGGCATCTATGCTCAGAGATATCTGGTGCAAGGGTTGACTGGCGGTGCTTTGAAATAACAACGCATAGGTATGCCAATACTATGCCGATGTAGTTGCTCTTGTTACAAGTGGACGCATTGATATGCGCTCGCTTGTTACGGGTCGTTATCCATTAGAGGCTGCGGAGCAAGCTCTACAAGCCACGAAGCAAGATTCAACCAATATCAAGTCAATTGTTGCTCCTTCATAATGAGAAAGGGATGATACTTCTATGCGTGCTGTCGTGATTTCTTCGCCAGGCAATGTTCGAGTGGAAAATGTCGCTGACCCTACACCTCGCCCAGGAGAAGTGCTTGTGCGTGTGGGTGCGTGCGGTATCTGTGGTACTGACTTGCACTTGCTAGATGGTGATTCTCCATTGACACATTATCCTGTCATCCCCGGTCACGAGTTCGCAGGTGAGGTCGTGGCATTGGGAAGTGAGGTCGCTGCCGGAGGGGAGTCAGCGATAGCTGTTGGGAGTAGAGTTGCTGTCGAGCCAAATTTGTTTTGCGGGTATTGCGAGCCTTGTCGCACGGGTCATGAAAACCTGTGTCTCAACTATCATGCGATTGGCGTTACAACGGGTGGAGCAATAGCCCAGTATGTTTCAGTTCCCTGGAAGAAAGTTTATCAACTGCCTGACAGTATGTCGCTACGAGAGGGATCATTAATCGAACCCATCTCTTGCGCGGTGCATGGCATGCATCGTCTCCAACCTAAGTCCGGCGATACGGTGCTCATTGTGGGGGCGGGAACAATGGGCTTGCTCCTCTTACAATTAGTAGTACGAGGAGGAGCGTCGCGAGTAGCAATGGTTGATGTGAACACGAAACGTTTGGCCAGTGCTTCAGCACTGGGGGCAAGACGTACCTATACAGATATCAAACACGCACTAAAAGACGAGCCTACTGGTTTTGATTGTGTTGTCGATGCAACAGGAGTAGCGTCCGTTGTGGAGAATGCGTTTATGGCAGTCAAGCGAGGCGGAAAGTTGATGGTGTTTGGTGTTGCATCGCCGGAGGCACGTATCTCTCTTTCTCCGTTCCGCATTTATAATGAAGAAATCACCGTACTTGGCTCGATGGCAGTGCTTTTCTCGTTCCAACCTGCAATAGATCTGGTCACTGGAGGCATCATAGATACAGAAGCGATGCTGACAACTGCACTGCCCTTAGAAGATTTTCCCAGGGCACTTGAACTGGTGCGACGTGGCGAAGGGATAAAAACTCAGATATTGCCAAACGCCTAAACGCAATATTTCAAGCAGAAATCTTTCTGTTTGCGTACAAAAGAGGAAAATGTGAGAGAATTTTCAGCAGATAACGAGCAACGGGAGATAATGTATGAGAGGGTTACAACCCAGAGACAGGATGGGCTGGCTCCTTTGCTCACTCATAAGGACTATACAGCCCCATCGGTATTTACGGTAGAAAACCTACTGCGTGAGGCAAGGCGACAAAAAGGACTTCAGCAGGGGCACGTTCCCAGAGTTTGTGTCCTTGATCCCGACGGGGACCTGGTTGAGTATCTTCACACGACAGATCGTGCTCATCGGCATGCAACATGGGCATGTTATCATACCATCCTTGACACCTTTGTCCAGGACGGTACGGAGTTTGGTATCGTTGGACGTGTCGTGGGTGCATCATTTGCCGTCCTCGTTGCTGAAGAACTCTTTGCCTCAGGATGCCAACTTTTACTTAGTATCACATCTGCTGGACAAATCATTTCGATGGGGCGTCCACCCTATGTTGTCCTGATCGAACGGGCCTTACGAGATGAAGGAACGAGCTACCACTATCTGCCTCCATCGTCTTATAGTTACCTTCATGCCTCTCTTCGCAAAGTAGTCTCAACGCAGTGGAACCACGCACAGGTGCCCCTTTACACAGGAGCAAGCTGGACAACTGATGCGCCATTTCGTGAGACGGAGGCTCAGATCGAGTGGTGCCGAGAGCAAGGTATTCTCGCGGTAGAGATGGAGGCGGCTGCCCTCTACGCATTTGCTTCGGCGAAACAACGAGCTGTCATCTGTTTTGCTCATGTCACCAACCAGATGGGACAAACCGAAGGCGATTTTGAGAAGGGAGAGGCATCCGGCAGCGAGACTGCGTTACATGTGATCAGTCAAACTGCTCAGTACTGGAACGGCTTGACTACTCCATAGGGTATAATGGGAAACAGAAGGGCTTTTGTACAGGAAGGAACCGACAAACGTTTCCCTTTGCGAGAAATCGCCATAGAGAACGTGAGAACTACTCCGTCTTAAAAACAGAAAGGTGTTTCCCTTGACTACTACAATGACACGCCCACACTATTTGACGACATTGGACACCATTATCGCTGAGACGATTGAACCTGCCGCTATTGAAATCGACCAGACAGGAGCGTATCCACAAGCAGCCCTCGATGCGCTTGCCAAAGCTGGCCTCTTAGGACTCATCAGTGCGAAAGAGGTTGGAGGGCTTGGTGAAGCACACCGTGCTGCAACTCTTGTTGTTGAGCAGATAGGTAAGTACTGTGCATCGACTGCCATGATCGTGTGTATGCATTATGCAGCAACAGCCGTGATCGAAGCGTATGGTCCTCGCTCAACCAGGGAAGCTATCGCCGCTGGAAAGCATGTGAGCACCCTTGCTTTTTCAGAGGCTGGCTCACGCAGTCATTTTTGGGCACCCGTCAGCACCGCTAAACTTGAGGGCGAACAGGTTCGTCTCGACGCCAAAAAGAGTTGGATTACGGGAGCTGGACAGGCCAATAGCTATGTCTGGTCGAGTGGTTCTATGCAGGTTGCGGGAGCGAGCACGATCTGGCTTGTTCCTGCGAACGCTCCTGGATTACGCATTACGGCCCCATTCAACGGCTTAGGGTTACGTGGCAACAATTCTAGTCCGGTAACTGCTGATGGAGTTATTGTCCCGAAGGAGGCGATGCTTGGAGAGGATGGCAAGGGCTTTGACATCATGATGGGCGTTGTACTTCCCTACTTTCAAGTGATGAACGCGGCCCTTAGTGTTGGAACAATGGAAAGTGCGACAACGAAGGCTGGCTAGTCATGTAGGAGCGGTAAAATTAGAGCATCTTGGACAATCTATTGCTGATTTCCCAACTGTTCGAGCGTACATCGCGCGTATGCGTGTGAAAACAGATATGGTGCGTGCCTTGCTCCTTGATACTCTCGACGCGCTTGAAACTGGACGTGAAGATACAATGTTGCGCGTGCTTGAAATTAAAGCTGCGGCGGGCGAGACTGCGACAGAGGTTACTGACCTGGCAATGCGTGTATGTGGAGGAGCGGCATTTCGCAAGGAGGTTGGCGTCGAGCGGCACTTCCGTGATGCACGTGCCTCAACTGTCATGGCCCCAACAACAGATGCGCTTTATGACTTCATCGGCAAGGCAGCCTGTGGTATGCCATTATTTGGCTAAGCGAAATGAGATGGACACAAATGAAGACTGAGAAGACGTTACTGCTGGGAGCAGTTGCGTATGATCCAAAAGTGGTGACGATTTGGGAGGGCTTCAAAGCCTATTTCGCACGGCAAAATCTTTTGATGGACTATGTGCTGTATTCCAACTATGAGCACCAAGTCGAAGCACTCTTGAACCAACACATTCATGTCGCGTGGAACTCACCGCTCGCGTGGGTACGTGCTCATCGCCTTGCTGAGGCACGGGGAGAACATGTTCAAGCCATTGCAATGCGTGACACAGATAGAGATTTAACGTCGGTTGTGATTGTGGCGAACGCTTCACCTATTCATGCTATTGCTGATCTCAAAGGACGAACTGTGGCTGTGGGAGCGGTTGATTCGCCACAGGCAACACTACTCCCTCTTGCACACCTGCATGCCAACGGTCTCAATCCTAAAAGCGATTTTGTCGTGCAGTACAACAATATCCTGGTTGGCAAACACGGAGACCATATTGGCGGTGAGCGAGACGCCGCGAAAGCCCTTGTGGCTGGTAAAGCAGATGCGGCCTGTTTGCTTGAATACAACTATCAACAATTTACGACTGATGGCACTATACCAGCAGGAACAACACGTGTCTTGACACGTACCGCGTCTTTCGATCACTGTAACTTTACGATCAGCCCTACGGCACCGCAAGCCCTGATCGATACGTTTCATGCTCTGCTCATGGGTATGGCGTATGATGACCCGGATGTACGCCCATTGTGTGATCTTGAAGGACTCAAATCCTGGTATCCGGGACGCCTGGAAGGGTATCAGGCCCTGGAAGCAGCCGTAGATGATGCCCATTTCTACGATCAAAATGGGACGATTACCGTTACTGGATATGAGTATTAATTAGTAGCATATTGAGAAGGAATGCAGGGTTTCCATACATTGGAGGGAAACAGGGAGACCCTTGCGGTCTTCCTGTATTTAGGGGCCATTCTCTACATGCATAGAAGTGCCATTATTACAGAGGACATTTGCTCCAGTAATTGTTCCCATATGGTTTCACCCTTTGCAATTAACTATTAATTCTTACCTCTGGTTTCCCTCTCCACGATGCCGGAACGCCAGGCATAGATGGCGGCCTGGGTTCTATCTGAGACATGGAGTTTGCTCAAGATATTATTGACATGACTTTTAACTGTACGTTCACTAATAACAAGTTGAGAGGCAATTTGGGCATTTGCTAATCCTCGTGCGATGAGAAGCAAGACCTCGCGCTCTCGCTCGCTCAAGGTATCGTAGAATAACGTCGAGTCTTCAGGCGCATCCTGCAGTCTATGCACGATATGGGCGGCGACGTGGGGGTGTAGTACAGCCTCACCCTTGGCTGCTTTACGTACTGCCTCTGTGAGTTCTTCTAAGCCTACGCCTTTTAAGAGATATGAGAGGGCTCCTGCTTTTATTGCTGGGAAGATATGGTCATCGTCGTGGTACGAGGTCAGGATAATAACTTGGGAGCAAGGGCTTTGTCGTTTAAGCAAGCGTGTGGTCTCTACTCCATCCATTTCAGGCATAATCAAGTCTATAAGCACGACATCGGGGATCAAATTCGTTGCGAGTAGAACTGCTTCTCCTCCTGAACCAACATCCCCAACCACCTCGAAGTCTCCTTCTGCCTCTAGTAAGGCGCGTATGCCGTGACGTACGACAGCGTGATCATCGACAATCAGGACGGTTATGGGATCGCGCGTCTCTGAATTAGACATCATTCACCTGTCCTATTTCGTGCGTACCTGTGTCAACTTTTGCTAGTGCGAGAGGGATTTAGCCATGATAGTAGTTCCCTGTTCCAAACTGTTAATCGTCAATTTCCCGGCAAGTGCCTCGATACGCTCACGCATACTCGTTAAACCCAGACCTTTACCTGGTACATTTGTTGTGGCGAAGCCACTACCATCATCTTGAATCGTTAAGCAAAGGAAATTGTTGTCAGACATCAATTGGACTTCGACCTGTCTGGCTTTGCTGTGGCGTGCAACGTTGGTAAGTGCTTCCTGAAAAACGCGAAAAAGGGTTGTTTCTATATCGATGCGTGCTATATGTATCTTCTGAATGTGAATTTTGCTTGTGATACCTGTGCGTCTTGACCAGGCATCGAGGTAATCTGGCATGACAACGGTCAAGCCCTTATCGATGATGCTACCAGGATGAAGGGCCTGGATTAGTTCAGCCAGATCCTGCTGCACTTGTTCGACCAGACCTTCCGCCTCCCATAAATACTGTTGTGCCTTTTGTGGATCACGCATCATTACCTTCTCGGCGGCCCGAATAAGGAGAGCATTAGTGAAGATGTGCTGTTTAACCGAGTCATGTAATTCACGCGCTAATCGATTGCGTTCCTCTGCTATGGCAAGTTCCTGTCTGGTTGCGAGGAGCAAGGGCAGTTGTTCAGCCATGCCGTTCAGATTGCGAGCGAGTTGCCCAACCTCATCGGAGGAGCAATCGTTTAACACCGTTTGAAACTCGCCCCGACTCCAGGCTTCCGCTGCTTGTATGATGTGACGAAGACGACGAGCGATGTTGCGCGAGGTTAGCAAGCCAACGATTGTACCTAACACGCTTGCCAATCCAGTGAAGTAGAAGCCTTGTAGACCTAGATAATTCCAGAAGGTATCAAAGAACGTGGGTGCGGTATTGATTGCCTGTGCATCTGCCAGTGAGGAACTATCAACGACTGCGACCATGGCACCAATCACCCGGTTCTTGCCCTGTACTATTGGTATGACGATCAGCGTTTTTCCAGTTGATAGCTTGCTCGTCACTTGGTCATGGGCACCGCCGTTTGTAAGAGCTGTTGCTATGGTCTTCTGCACCTGTGAAGTGACCAGCGAACTATTTGTGTGGCTTGTTGTTAATTCAGCACATTGCTGTGCTGAAGATGATAATAGTTGTGCTGTTCCACAAGCAGTTGGAGCAATGATCCTGATGCTTGGAACTGCAATAGCTACAATGGATGTTTTAATGTGTGCTTTTGTCAATGAGTCGAATGCCGGGATGACAACCCAGTAGCGCAGAGCTTCTTCGTTGGGGGGAGTATATTCGAGGTATGTCTGCATCATGACATTCTTTCCCAGTATCTGTTCTAGCAAGGTACTGCTTTGCTGGGTATCCCGCAGGACTGGTCCTAATGTCATAACACAAATAATGGTGATGGCAGCTACCAGCGTTACTAGAGCATAAGATAGAGCCAGCTGCCAGAACAACCTGTTTGGTATCCAGAAGATTCTCCTCATTTTTTTGCTTCCGATTGATCTCAAGTCACTTTCCAGTATTTTTCTATCAAATATATCACAAGATAGAGCACCGGGATGTGTTAACAACAGTAATAGAAGCTTCGCGCTTTTGGATTACTCATAGCGCAGCATGTTTGCAATGCGCATTCGGGATGCTTGCAAAGCGGGGGCTATGCTAGCCAGCGTCGCGATAACTACAATGCCTACTAACATCAGGATAAACGCTATTGGGTTGACCACGAACTGTGTCGGAATGATCAGGCGACTAAACAGTTGTAAGAAAAGGTAGGCTAGCGGCGTGCCTAGTAGGGCACCAATGCACCATGCAATACATCCTAGTGCCAGACCTTGTACCCAGAACATCTGGGTAATGCGCAAAGAGCTTCCTCCAATGGAGCGCAGTATACCGATTTCGCGTCGCCGTTCCATAACAGAGGCGGTTAGCTCGTTTGTCAGCCCTAATATGCCTACAATGCCGATGATCAGGGCCACAACATAGAACAAGCCGTAGATGCCAAACCAGCTACGTTGCTGTCGTATGACCTCATTTTGTAGCAGAAACACATTCACGATGCCAGCCCCTTTTGAGTTGGAGGAAAGGGCAATTGCGCCAATCTTGTCTGTAAGTTGATTCAGGGCCTGCTGAGAGTGGTCCTGTGTCTCGATCAATATGCGTTGTGCTGCATCTGAGAGCACTGCAGTTGGAACGCCCTGAAATTGGTACAGCGTCTCCACTGGAACGATAGTAGCACCGACTAGACCAAAGCTGTCAACCGTCTGTTGTACCGTACCTACAATAATCCAGGTTGTGGGTTGGCCCCGCTGGTTTGTCATGGTAAACGTGTTGCCAGTATGGAGTCCTGACCTCTGAACCATATCATCACTGAGCAGCACTGTATTTGTGTCACCTGGACGAAACCAGCGACCAGAGGTGAGCTGGTAATGATAGAGTTGTGTAGTAGGGTCGAAGCCCCAGACTTGTACGCGTCCCCATATAGTAGTAGCACCAATCGCGCCGTAGCGTTCGACATGTGTGACGTTTGGCAGTGCGCTTAACTGTGTATGGATCTGGCTAAACGATGTATTCTCCGTGTCTACTTCCACGTCACCGCTAAGATGATTATAGGCAGAGCCGACGGTATTGTTGACCGAAGTTGTCACAATCTGTATGGTCAGAAAGCTCATTCCAGCAATGGACAGCGTGAGTAGGACTAATGTTGTCCGCCAACGTGTGCGAAACAGGCTACGCAATCCTAGTTGCACGGTTTGCGAGGGCCAGTTTGAGCCGAAGTGGAGCTTTGTCAGGATACCTTTGCTATCTGGAACCTGTACTCTATAGGCTGACAATGCATCTCGTATGCTAATTCGTATGCCATTCCATATGGGCAGGAGTGCTGCGCCAAGTGGAACACCAAAGCCTACAAGAAGGCTAAGTGCAATTAAGTCTAGTGGGATAGTTAGTGGACCAGGTGCCAGCGGAATTGTTGCTGCAATCATACTAGCCAGGAAAAAACCGGCAGCCGTGCCAAGTATGATAGCAGGCAGTGTTGCGGCCAGGCAGTAGATGCCGACTGTTAGCAGGTAGCCCAATAGGATGCGCAAGCTGGTTCCACCAATAGTCTTCATTGTGCCGATGATTGCCGTTTGCTCTGTGATGAGCATCGTAACCGTGTTAAACATCAGAATTGTACTGATGATAATGGCTAGTAGGACTAGCAAATTGAGCAGGGTAAACAGGCCGCTAAACTGGTTCCACGAAAGGGTGGAAACTGTTGGAAAGCCTGTAAGTAGTATCTTTACATTATGACCTTGCAGAATATTTTGCAAGCTCATTGCGGTCGTCTCTACTTGAGTTATATTGCTGGTTTTTACCGCAATGAATTGGAGACGTGTGGGATCACGATGAGGGCTATCAAGCGTTGTTACTGCTGGCAGTTGTGCTATGCCGTCGTTGCTCATGTAGGCTTGAGCATTGTCACTCACCGCAGGATTACTGCCAGCAGTACGAACTAATCCTACTACCAATAACTTGGTGCTACCTTGTGTCGTATCAATCGTGACCTTATCACCAATATTGATATCCTGTATGCCCTTGTCTCCATACTCCATAACAATTTCACCCGCCCGAGGGTACCGACCGCTGACAAGCTCAATGTGACTAAGAGAAATGTGCTGCGGATCTGGATAACTGGTAATCTTGATGGTGACATAGCCAGGTGCTCTCTGAACATGCCACAATGTAGTCAAGGTTGTTTCGTATTGCACTACTTTTACTGTCGAGACAGAGTTCAGTTGAGGTAATAGAGTAATATCTAACTTGTTCACTGCCATGAGAATATCTGGCTGTAGAGTTTGATCACCAACGCTGAATGCGATAGTAGAGGCGAGTGTGTTCTCGGTCATACGGATGCAGGTAAGGCCGAACACACCTATAAAAATGGCTATGACTACCAGCAGTGTGCGCCCTTTATAGCGTGTGACATCCGCCAGCGATTTTTTCCTGTGTGCATTCATGATTGCTCTCTTTCCTTAAACGCTAGAAGGATGTTCGTATTTCTTCCTCCAACAATGCGTCCATCTAGGAGATCAATTTGCGCTGTCGCTCGTCCTGCCAGATTGGGATTGTGTGTCACGTAGATAATAGTCTTGCTGTCTTGGATCAGACTCTCAAGCAGATCGAAAATTTGCTGTGCTGTCTTAGAGTCGAGATTTCCGGTTGGTTCGTCAGCGATCAGCACTGGAGGGTTATTTGCTAATGCTCGTGCAATGGCGACGCGTTGCTGTTGACCGCCGGAAAGTTCGCTGGGTAAACGTTTGGCATAGTCTTCAAGTCCGACTTTTTCCAGGCATGCGAGTGCCTGTGTCTTCCAGACACGATGTGGTAGGGAGCTACCTCCCCCTAACTCAATCGCAAGCAAGATGTTTTCTAACGCGGTTAACGTAGGGATGAGCTGAAAGAATTGGAAGATGATTCCCACGTGCTGACCACGCCAGCGAGCCAATTTATTTTCACTCCTACCTTGCAGTTCTTTGCCGTTGAAGTAAACATGCCCGCTCGTGGGTCGATCAATCCCAGTAAGCATATTGAGAATGGTTGATTTGCCACTCCCAGAAGGCCCATTGACAGCAAAAAGAGATCCTGTAGGAACGCTAAAGTTAATATCTGAAAGCAGGGTAGTTTTTTGTGTACGTGTAGTAATAACTTTTGTAAGGCGTTCCACACGAATGAGTGGAGCATGGTTTTTTTTATATTCAAGAGACAATAAGCCGTTTTTCTGTTGCATTCAAGTCTTCTCCTTTGCTAAAAGTGTGTTAAAGAAAGGATACTCGAAAGTAGAGGATGTGACATCGTCCTGGAGATTGATTGGATACTGACCTCTAGTTGGATTGTGGTTGTGGTTGCTATTCTAAACGTCTCAGCATATATCGTATAAAAAACAATGCGCACATTCTGGGGTATGAGTATGTGCGCATTGTTTAATGAATACTGTTTGTTTCAGAACGATACATGCTTTATAGGTTACCACGCTTGGCTTGTTCTCGTTCCAAGGCTTTGAGATGGTCAGCTTGCATTCGTAAGGTTACATGACGCAGAGCCTTTATGCAATAGTCGGAACGACAGTAGCATTTCTTTGAAAAGAGAATGCCCCAAGGAGCACTCCGTAGAGGATAAGTGGAACGAATGAATAAAGAAAGTTACCGAAATTCATCTGTACGTGGTTGATGCCCCCGAAGAGCAAGGGGACGATGATCCAGAAGACTACTCCTGTTGCGATACCAAGTAGAAGGGAACGTCCCAATGTGATCTCTCTTTTGCCTTCAATCGCTCCAAAGACGATGCCAAAAATGCCACCTAGCACAATAAGTAGGATAAAGCCAACATACTTCCCAGCGTCTTTACTATCAAGTCCAAGCCATTTCGCGGGATTATGTAGTAGGCCACCGGGGCCATAGTCCGCGAAAAAGAGGATGGCGAGTAGCAGTCCAGCGAGTAGTCCAGCAAGAAGTCCGTTTTGAATACGTTTCGTCATTTTATCTTCCTGTCATCTCTCTCTAAACAAACCAACGCAAGAGCCGTACCAAACGCGACTCGTTCGTCGTTGCAAACAAACGTGGCGCGAGCAACTGGTCAAACCCCAAGCGGCGTCCCGCTGGAATGGCCGCAAATACGATTGCAAGCATGATAAGCATGCCATATGTCCAGTACCATTCGCCGGGCGCGACTGCTAGACCGACATATAACTGCAAAGCAAGCAGTAGTGAGAGTAACGCACCCAAACGGCTGAATACTCCAAAGAGCAGACTCATCGCCACCAGGAATTCAGCAGTCCACGTGCCAGCACCTAAAAGAACAAAGTTGGGCAGAAAAACATGCTGGATAATGAACGAATAGCCTGGGACAAAGGTGTATTGACCCTCGCGAACCACATAGGAGCGTAAGCCCGCGAAACTCGGGGGTAGTTTCCAGAAGAGTTGCTGAAACCATAGATAACCAAGAAAAACGCGTACAATAGCTAATGTCAACAAACTGCCTTCGCCCAATGTGACGGACGGTGTTGATGTTGTCAGTACCTCTTGTCTCAACACGTTGCTTCGGTCTTGCCGTCGTGCCGATGGTATTATACTCATGAGACCTCCACTTTTTTATAAACCATGAATCATTCTCTTAACTCAACACGTTCATTAGGTACTTTTTTTTCGTCTTTGTCAATTTTCTATCCTTGTGATAGTTTAGACTCAACATTTCTACTGAATATATGCTACAATAGTTGGGAACACAGTTGTGTTTTGTGTTCTACTGCAAAGTGAAGCAGAGGGAATGAAAGGGAGCTTTCATGGCTGAGACACTATTTCGTACCCGTGCTGGACAAGAGATTGCCGTGAGTGCGGTGTGTGATGGTGGTGATCAAGGATGCGGCGGTGGCCTGCTCATACTCATGTTACAGACGATGAAGCGGCTTGCATCTGGCGCAGTCCTTGAAGTTCGGTCTACCGATCCTGGGGTGCGTGAAGATTTGCCTTCGTGGTGTCGCATGACTGGCAACGAACTTTTAGCAGAACAGGAAGGCGAACTCCACAACTGTTATTTCGTGCGAAAGGCGTGAACATGTCCACTTCAGTTCCTGCTGATCGCGTTCTCGACCTCGGCGAAGAGGGTTGTGGGCAACTTGTGATGACCCTCATGCTAACGATGCGTGATATGTCCCCTGGACAGACATTGCTTGTTACCGCGTATGATCCCGCTGCCGCTGTGGACATTACCGCGTGGTGTCGCATGACCAGGAACATTTTACGCAACATCCTCCCTGATGCCTCTGGCCATCAGTTTCTACTTGAGAAAGGACCTATCGAATAATGTTGAACAATTTTTGTGTCAACCTTACGCGCTCAACCGATGATCCCGATCGTGCTACCGTTGCAATGGTGGTAGCGAATGCCGCCGTTGCCTCGGGTAAACAGACAATGGTATTTTTGAGTAGCGAAGGTGTGCACCTTGCAAGTAATGGTGTTGCCGACAAGATCAGCGAAGAAGGCTTTCAGCCAATGACAACGCTGGTTCAAAACTTTGTCGCTGCGGGCGGAACGATTTGGGTCTGTTCTCCCTGTTTCAAGAAGCGTGGCTATACAGAGAGCAATCTGATCGAGGGTGCAACGATTGTCGGTGGTGCTAAACTCGTTGAGTTCCTTTCAAACGATGGCACAAGCGTCTCCTTTTAATCGTTCGTGTTGTCGTAACGACAGAAAAGGTTCTACATGACGAAAGAGCTATTGCTACGTGCGCTTCATGGTGAACAGGTTGAGCAAACGCCCTGGCTGCCGCACATTGGAACGCATGCAGCGCAACTGCTTGGTGTGAGCGCGGAACGCTATCTGCAAGATGCTGAGTTGCTTGCTCAAGGTGCGCTTCTGTGTGCCGACCGTTATGCCTGTGATGGTGTTCCACTTGTAGATGATCCACAGGTAGAGGCTCTTTCGTTGGGATGTGTCCCTCACTGGTCGGAACAGGGACCGCCCTCAATTATTTCTTCGCCGCTCTACTCACTTCCACCAGAACAACTTGTCGGCCACCTGCCTCCATTGCCCGATGAAACAACTGGTCGCTGGCCTACCATAATTGCGGCAGGAGTGTTGGCGAAACCTGAGTTCGAGCAACGCAATAGTGCCCTTGTTGGTGTGGTGGCTGGTCCCTGCACTATTGCCTACCAGTTGCGCGGGCTAACTCTGTTTACGGACTTCCTCCGTGCACCAGAGCAGGTTGCGCAGCTTTTTGCCTATGCAGGTCGGGTGAGTGCTATTTCCGCACGTATCTATGCCGAGGTGATTGGTTGTGACATCGTAGCGATTAATGACACGCCCGCGACAATGTTAAAGCCACAGTATTTTCAGAAGTATGTCACGCCCAACCTTCAACCTGCATGGCAGGTTATCCATCAAGCGGGTAAAACGTCAAGTCTCTGGGCGTGAGGAGAGAGCGGAAGAGTCATCCGTGAGATGGCAAGCAGTGGTGCACAAAGTATTGCGGTTGATGAATGCATGGCGTTAGATGTCGTCGGTGAAATAGCGCAGTCGCATCACATTGGCTTAATTGGAAATTTTCATGTCACAAATGCGCTTTTTGAAGAGACCGAAGAGGCGAGTACAGACGTGCAACGTTGTCTGAACGATGGAAAACGTTTCCCCGGCTATGTCTTTGGCCTTGGTGGTCCACTCACTCAGCATGTTTCGCTTACACGTATGGAAGAAATGGTCACAACCTATCAAGCACATCGCTAAAAAAGGAGCTTGAAATGCCTCTCGCTCATTCAGCGCAACCAGGTGAGAAAGAAGGATTGTTACATCGTCTCTGGCTCTATACGAACTACGATTGTAATCTTTCCTGTAGTTACTGTGTTGCGGAGTCTTTCGTAGGAGCAGAACGTCGTGGCTTAACCCTTACGCAGATATGTCGTGCGATTGATGAAGCCGTTGAGCTAGGCATGACGGAAGTGTTTTTCACGGGAGGTGAACCCTTTATTCTGCATGATATCTTCTCGGCCCTCTCTTATGGCCTGGAACGTATGCATGTAACGGTGCTAAGTAATGGCATCCTCCTGAAAGGCACCCGTTTAAGGCAGCTAGAAGAATTGCCACATCGTGAACGCTTGACGGTTCAGATCAGTCTGGATGGTTCTAATGCTGATACACATGATTTTTATCGTGGCAAAGGAAGTTGGCAGAAGGCTATAGATGCTATTAGCCGACTAAAAGCGGCTGGTTTTCATGTACGATTGGGAACAACGCAAACCGCCGAGAATACTTCCGATCTTCCCGCGACCTGTCAATTGCATCGTTCGCTCGGTATTCCTGACGAAGACCACATTGTACGTGCGCTTGTGCGGCGTGGTTTCTCCGCGAAAGGGATGGCGGTATCGCTTCCCGCGCTCGAACCGGAAGTGACGGTAGATCGCGATGGGGTCTACTGGCATCCTGTTGCCACTGATGCTGATTTGCGTATAGCATCTGAAATCTTTCCACTGCGTAACGCGGTAGAGCAGATAACAGAGATACGAGAATCGCTGCTTCAAGTCACGGGAGGAGCCGCCAGCCGTTTCCGCTGAGGATAGAAATATGGCCTCCGTGCGAGGCTAAGAAGAAAATTATTACTGGTCCTTCTGTAGTCTAATAGGCGCGGGTTGATCTGACAACCCGCGCCTTTTTTTGCGTCTCGCGCTTCTTAGTGTGAGATGCGATAACGCTCAAACCTTGTGATACGAGAATAAACGGTTTTTAATATTTCGCCTTTCATCGCGTCATATATAGTAACGCAAGAAAACTTCTTGTTTGCCATTGTAAAAGAGATGGGATATACTTAAAATCATCGTTGGTGAATTTACTAAATTACCTGTATATTGGTTGGCAAATACCTTAATGCGGTACTTAATTTGAAAGACGTACATGGGGTACATTCAGATGCAAAATCATCAACCTACACATAACTCCGCTATTTATTCTTATACATCTGACCGCATTATCGCTTTGAGTACCGTTGTAGTGGTCACGTTGTTAATAGAAGGTATAAGCGTCTTTGCTTCCATCGTTTTTCATCTCTTTCCTCTCGTCGTCTTCGCTTCCTTTTGGCCATTACTTGCGGTAGTGCCTGTTGGTGAAATTATGATAGTTGGTCCTTTTATTGCTACTGCCAGTAGGCGTGCAATTGCCAACTATGTGGATATCACACGACAGAACTTGGAGTGGTATGCTAGCGTCTATACGCCACTCAAAATGTACGCAGGTGTTTATGGTCGAGTAGATACATCTTCTGCCGATGTTACTCAGCCCGCAACTCCAACATTAAGAGAGCTAACAGAACGCCATAATAGTCATCTTTTGCTACTGGGCACCCACGGTTCAGGCAAGACAATAACATTGCACACTCATCAACATGCATTATTAAGTTCTGACCATGAAGTAATTCGTGGTAAAGGAAAAATTCCTCTCTACATTGCTTTAAGTGAATACAATACTTTTCTTAGAGAAGAAGAGCAGGAACAGGTAGAAAGTCCAGCCGATAACTCAACTGTTCATAGTGTAACAAAACTTGTCGATTACATATGCTCTAAATCAGAAGAGTTAAAAACGTTACGCCCATATATATATGAATTGTTTAAGAGAGGGCGTATTTTACTATTATGTGATGATATTGATAGAGTAGAAACTCCTTTCTTACCTGTGCTCTGTGAAGAAATCATAGATTTTATGAACAGCGAAAATATTATATTCATTACTTGCGATGAGAATTTTTATCGTGACCAGCCGCTGATGACGACTTTAGTCACTGATACCGATCTAAAAGAGGTTGTTATTGCACCATTAGCGACCAGTCAGATAGCGGAATTTGTCGATACATATCACAGTGTAAATGAAGTGCATTTGGCTAGCAGCACATGGGCGTATACGGTGCATGAAATCATAGCTATGATTGATACACTGCTTCTGCGTGACGAATGCACAAATCCCTCTTTCTTGTTTCTGCTCATAGAAACACTCATTAGTAGGGTAAGGGAAAAGAGAGAGCAGGTGACTACACGTGGTCTACTACTCAAGCAGATGATTGCGAAACAGCTTGAAGAAGGGCTTGGAAAACTAGAATACAAACGTGAAGGGGTAGATATCAAGGAAGACGATGTAAGAGTTCTTTTGTGCTTAATCGCAGGTGTAACACGGCGGAAGCAACCAGAGGAAGGAATTATAGAAGATGCGCCTGTAGGTGAAGATCTGTTGAGACCCAGAAGAACCTACCGGGAGCTAGCGGTACAGCTCGAAAACGAGTTACTTGATCTTTCTGTCGATGAAACTTCGTTAAATGCCGAGGATGATCCATCTTTAATGCTCCCCTCGTTTAGTGAACTTCAAATTGCTCATATGTTGAAGTTTGCTGAGGCCATAGCACTTATTACGATCAGTCCCAGGAGTTTGTTACGTTTCAAATATCGAGCGTTTGAAGAATTTTTCGCTGCTGATTATTTGCAACGACTCGATGAGGTATTCAAGCAGGATAGCTTGCCAATTGAAGGGGAGCTATTTACAAATACCCAAAAATGGCTCAAATCTGTACGGATATGGAGTGCCCTACTAGCTGATCCTACTCGTCTAGAAAATCGGATCGCTCGTGTTGGCCGTAGTAATGCTTCATACGCAGAAGCAGCTCTGACATTAGGCATCATTAGTGTTGATGCAAGACTTGAACGAATACCCTCTTTATCAATGCAAGAATATGTATTACCTAAATCCCTTGAAGAGTTGTTTAAGCAGTTGCTTACAAGTACTGACGGTATTACCACTTTAGCCAGAATTTTCACACGCTGTGCTCGTGAAGATGGAGTGCAGGTCTATCGCTTTCTCCTGCCTCACATTACACTTGAGCCAGTTGATGAGCTTTTCTGTAAACTTGATAAGCAAGCGATTGCGAACTTACTTTTTAGCTATCTACCAGAAGCCATCAAAAAGAGTCAGTTTGGTGTAGAACCTTTGATGAGAAGTATCCTGGGAAGATTGGGTAGTTGTGTCATACCTTTAGCAACCGATGCTTGTAAACCTGTTGCGGGACTGTCTGGTACAGCTTTCAATGAACATGTGACACTACGCAAAACTGCTATTGCTGTCTTGGGACGTATAGAAGAACCGAGAGCGGTCGAGGTGTTACTACACTATCTTCGTGAAGATAGCGAGATTGGTAAGGAAGCGTCATCAGCGTTGATAAGAATAGGTCCTGCATTAGCGTTGAAACCAATTCTCGAAGAGGCTACAATTACCCGTGCATCGAACAGTCAGCAGTTAGCATTAAGTGTAATAGAAGGTTTTCTTAAACTCTCTCGATCTGATGAAACACAGTATCAAAGTATTCTTAACACATTGCTTCTATTGCTATCTTCAGAGTATGAAATTCCTGTGCAACAACGCGCGAAGGGGTTTTTGATTCAAGAAGTATTGCAGAACAAAGAACAATCTGAGTTTGTAATAAAATTGATGATTTTCAAGTATTTGTTGCCCGACATTGATATGCATCAAATGCTAAACATTCAGGCAGCCCTGCAACAAATAGGGGGAATTGCTACACCAGCCTTGTTACTAAATTTGAAGCATCCAGCAGAAATCTCAGCCTTACGTCTTATACAAATTATTGCTAAGGTGCGTGACAAAGCTGCTATTCCGACATTATTAACGCATATTGTAGCACCCTGGGCCACCGTAAAAGACCTTATAGCAAAAACGTTAGTCGAATATGCTTCTGACAGTGTACCTCCCCTTGTTCGGCTCATCCTTTCTACAAAACACACCGACCAGGAGGCCAGGGTAGCATCATCTATATTAAAAGACATTGGTGACGTGTCTACAATATATATTGTACAGCATATACTTCCCATTGTCCCTCAACGTACACAACTTCTAGTTCAGGTGCTAGCGTCAACACATGATAAACGAGCTTTGGAACCGTTACTTAAATTATTACAGATTGCGCGGGAAGATGCCGCGATTCCACTAGCTTTGGAGGTTGTGTATGCTCTCAGCCGCATACCAGATAAACGTAGCGTGACACCACTTCTGAACATGCTTACGTTTCCCGGAACTGAAGCGTCTCCGTATCCATTTTATGCGGCAGTAAATAAAACTCTTAGCCTCTTTAATACAGAAGGCTTACATGAACTGATCGCGGCCTTAGATAGCGAACAAGAAACCAATATCACTAGAGGAGTACGTGACGCTCTTTTCTTGATGCAGCCATTTCCTCAGCAGAGTTTGCTACAGGTATTTGAGATCGGAAGTGTAGCTCATGCGATGCAAGTTGTACAAGTGTTTCGTGCGAAGGGAACTGATGTTGCTCATTTTCTTGTTGGGCAGTTGTGTCACCCAAACAAGCGTACCCAACAATTTGTAGAGCGAACACTGGACCAAATGGAAGAGAAACAGATATTGTCAGCATTGTTAGAGGCTCAACATACAGCATGCCGACCTAAGATTGCCCCCTATCTCCGCAATTATGCACACGCTTCGATGCCACGTCTGGTTGATTTTTTAAGTAGTGATGATGTGCAACGAAGTAATGCTGCCACTCTTACGCTCATCGAATTTGGACCTATGGTTCTACCAGCATTAGCCGTAAGTCTCAATCAGCCCAAAAATAACGCTCATCAACGTAGCCAACAAATTATAGAAAAGTTAGTACGGCAAAATGTTACTATTTTGCCACAGGTGTTTGCTCTCTTTCGCTCGCTTTCAGCACAAAACGAGCAATTTGGAGCTAATGCTTTGCTCAGTGTTCTCACAAATCATCTGGCTGAAATTAGTACACCTGCATTGATAACAGGATTGGGTGTAGAAGACCCACTCATACTAAGGGGAATAGTAGATGCACTCGCGCGTCTCATTCAGAAAAAGAATACACATAGCGTTCTGATCCTCCAACAGATACATACTGCATTTGTAAACGAGGGGCAACGCATGGGCGCAGCCTTCGTGCTCGAAGGAACAGGCGAAATGGCTGTGCCTACTGCAGTACAACTGACGAACCACGAAAACGTGATAATACGGCAAGAGGCATGCGAAGTGTTGAGCAAGATTGGAACTCCCGCCCTACCAGTTGTACTCATGTTTATTAGCACGCCAGCAAAAAGAGATATGGGCGAGCGCATCTTGCATGGTATGAAAACCACTGTCGTCTTTGACTATCTGGTAGACCTTTTGGGGAGCCAGAAGCCTGATGAAGTCGAAAATGCTTTGACTCTGCTGCTAGGACGTGTACGAACAGACGCCGATATTCCAAGTAGATCACTCGATGGGGAGCAAGAAATCATTCCGGCATTGTTAGAGCATGTACAAACTCGTGCGAGAAGCAGCGTTCATTTACGAATAATTGCATTCCTCCTGTTACTTGATAAAAATACTGTTCTACGTGCTTTAAATCAGGTGTTAGCGAAACCACCCTATCCACCGTCCTGGTTGGAGTGGCTTATGCCGCTCTTTCTCGTGTTGAACATGGAGGGCGTGGAGGCGAGAACAACACTACTCAAAATCGCGCAAAATCCTACACTATCTCACAAGCTGAACAATGAAGTAATTAGCATTCTTGGTATGATAGAACCCAACGAGATGGTCGAAAAACATGCCATCTCCTTAGTCAATCAGGTATATGCCCCGGTCCGCACAGCCTGGACTCAAACATCAGATCATACTGAACTCGCACTACGAGCATTAGGGGGGTTGCTTGTCAAGGGGAAATGGAATAGCAACACACTACAAGATCGGCGGGGCAACGTAGCCAATGAAACAAACGAACATGAACTCTACTCTGTCCTCCTGGGGGATGCTTATGCGCCACGCATTACTGCACTTCGTAAACAACTAAGCGACGAGCAAACTGCACGAACGCAAGAAGCTCAAATGCATGAAAAAAAGTTAGAAAGTTTGCGCATCGAAGTTGAGCAATGGAAGCAACGCTATAATACAACCAATGGTGAACTTACTACAACACAGGGTCAATTAACAAACGCAAGATCCAAGTTGAAGTTAGCAGAAACGGCAAAAGCTAATCTCCAGGTGGAAAATCAGTCTCTTACAGAGTTTAATCAACGCATCCAACGCAAGTATAATGATCTCCATAATCGCAGCAATATGCGCATATGAGTCCTTTTGAAAAGGAGTAAATATGATAGTGCAACGTTACAACCAACTTAAAAAGCTTGATACGGTCAATGCTCAAACTATGAGTTTGCTCTATGCGGCTTATGATACACAGGAGAAGAAGCAAGTTGTACTCAAGCTATTCAAAGGAGCTCCAAAAGATACTACAGCTAGACCTCAAGTTACGCCAGATGTTTGAACGAGAAATCTACATAGCTCAAAGTTTAAAACATGAACATATAGTGCATGTAGATAATCATGGTGTTACTAACATAGAAGATTTGAGAGATTCAATTTATATCTCGCCCCATATGTCCCCACCCGATTTAGATTATCTTTCTCGCATACAAGATTGGAATGACCTCCCATTTCTGGTTTATCCATATATTCCCGATGGTTCACTGAGCGATTTTATCATTAATAACCCACCCTGGCAAAAATGGTCTCTGCTGCAAACAGGAGAACTGATTTTGCAGGCGGCATCAGCACTTCACTATATGCATACGCGTAGTCAGCCTTTGGTGCATTGGGATGTTAAACCCGCGAACTTTCTGGTTCAAAATGAGGGGAAGCCAACCCGTATGGCACACCTTTACCTATGTGATTTTGGAATTTCGCGAGCGCAAAAAGAGAAGACAGAAGAAACAAGTACGGTTTTTGGTACCTATAATTATATGGCACCTGAACAGTTCAATAGGAAGGTTCGGTGTGAGTCCGATCAATATACATTGGCAATGATGGCCTGTTATCTGCTCACGAGTGAATATCCACTCAGTGCCAATGGCAGGACAAACGATTTAGTTTGGGCAGATATTCATCAAAATGATGTGCCAAAAAGACCGAGTTTTCTCAATAGTCAACGAGTGCAACCTGGGCGAATAGACGATATTATTATGCAGGCTTTGAGGAAGGCACCCGAAGAGCGCTTTCCTACCATCTGGACATTTGCCAAAGCGTTGTATGATGCAATTAGGCAACAAGAGAGTGCTTCATATGCCGTAACACTTGAAGTAGAGACACCTGCCGTGACGCCAAGTCCAAATTTTGCGCCAATGCCTCTTCACCCACCTATTGACACATCTGAATATCAGACCAAAGTCGATGTACAACCATTAATTGTGCCGCAACCCGTTGTGGTTCAGAATGCATGGGATGCTCTTCCTTTTGCCTCCATGAAAAAGCTATTTGAATATGATGTGCTAGATACACCTCAAACGCTTTGCTGGTCGCGACAAGAAGATACATTAGGTTGCTTTTTCCTTGAGCAGACACCGCTTCTCCTTTATCAAGATGGAAAAGTAGGACCGATAGCAGACGTAAGAACAGGTCATGTGGCTTGTTGGGCAGCTTTTGAGGATATGCTCGCTATCAGTTCACAGCAGAAAAAACGAAGTGGAGACGAAAGTATCATCACTATCACGAATATGCACGACTCAAGCATTCTCCCTCTTCCTTCCCTAACACCTGCTATCAACGGGTTGGATTGGTCAGTCGATGGTCGATTAGCATTATGGCCGGAAGGTAAGAAATCTCTTCTGATTTATATGCTTCCACAACACGCTTTAACACAGCATGCACCTAAGCCACAAATTCTTTCTACAGAGAATATGGTGTGTGGAGGTGTTGGTGTACTGCGTTGGTCTCCCGATGGAGTCCTGCTTGCCGCAGGAGGTATGGATGGGACTATTATGTTTTGGCAAAAAGAAACAAATATAGTGTATTGGCGTAATTCGGATTTTAAGATGCCTATTTATAACCTTGCATGGTCGCATAATGGAAATTTTCTTGCGGTCGCATATAAAGATAGGAAAGTTGTGATTGTAGATGTACAGCAAAAACGAGTGAAAACGTTTTGGAAAAATCTACCATTAGTACCGCGCAGGCTTAGTTTTTCTATCGATGACTTTTTAACTATCTCGTCTACTAAAGATTATCTTCTCCTAGGCAATGTCAATGAGCCATTGCCTTCGATAAAGCAGCATGGACGACTCCTTGCAACATGGTCTCCTTCTGGGCAAAAACTTGCCACAATAGATACGTCAAACGTGAAAAAAGTTGTGGTTTGGCAAAGATAATTAGTTAGTAAAAATGATGCCATCGAGTTGCTCGGCACCAAGGTTGCCCCGGTTGTGCGGAAAGAGACCATGCCGACTCTTTTCCCTCCTGAGCCAGTTGGCGAGCAGGTTTGACCCTATCGCCAACTGATTGAAACCATGTCAGGCGTGAGTACTATAGATTGGTTTGTAATACTGATACTACGGCTCTCTCCCGCTGCAAGATCGAAGAAATTGTCGGTGAACTGTGTATGTTCTTCTGGCACACTGATGTGCAAGAAATATGTATAGCTTACCGCATGCAGATGAACGTGTACCTCATGATCGCCACGAGGCGTAATAGTTATCTCAGGTTGGGTGGATGGACGCTTTTGATCCTTCGGAGGAGAAAAGAAGTGCCGATTCGCTGGGAAAAGACTATTCTGCGAATGCACGGAGAGATAGCTGTCTGGACTAATGGCCATTTTTCCTGCTTCAGTGTGCCAGACAACCTGACTGCTATTGGCCGCAACATGTATTTGGCTATTTTCTTCCCATGCAGTATCATGTGCGAAATCCCCAAATTTGATGGTAAGTGTGTCTATTACCTCACTTAGCGTATCGTTTGTTATCCAGAGTTCAACGCTACCATCACTCAGTGCCTTAAATGAGGCCAGTACGGGCGCGAATGCTCTTTTGGTGTAGTAATAGCCGGCTTTACCGAACCCATAATAGTCCACGATACTCCAACTCAATACAGGCCAACAGTCGTTCAATTGCCAGAGGAGTGCGCCCGAGCAATGTGGTTTTCGTCGTCGGTAATGCTCGATACCGAATTTGAGTCCCTCTGCCTGCGCAATCATACTGAAGTCGATATACTCGTCTAAGTTGTCTGGCAGTCCTGTAACTGTTAGCATCAAATTGTCGCCCTTATTCTTGGGGTTGTCTTTATTATGGTGATCCATGGATGGACTATGATAATAAAGCTGGTCACCTGGAATGTTGCGGCGCAATGTTTCATAGACAGGTGATGCATGCATCCCGAATTCGCTGATAAAGCGACCCATATCTTCAGCATAGTGCAGGAACGATACTCCTTCGGGACTCTGGTCCGCTCTCGTTCGCTCACCAAAGTGACGGGGAATATTGCCATGCCACACCTGCCAATTGTGTACGTCGCCATCCTCTACACCATTGTAATCGTTGCCTCCATATGGGCTGCCTGGCCAATAGGGTGTTTTTCCATCTAGCTCACTCACGATTTGAGGAAGCAATTTGTCATAGTACAGTGCGCCGGGTACGGGCTGGTCCGGTCTTTCCCAGTAGGTAAGATCATGTATCCACTGATTTTCATTATTACCGCACCATAGTGCCAAGCAAGCATGATTGCGCAGTCGATGCACCTGATAACGCGCCTCTGCCTCTACCTCATCGACAAAACTGGGATTATCCTCCGGGTACATTGCGCAGGCGAACATAAAGTCTTGCCAGATCAATATGCCTGATTGATCGCACAACTCATAAAAAACGTCATGCTCATAGATACCTCCGCCCCAAATGCGTAGCATGTTCATATTCGCCATTTGTGCTGCTTTTAGCAGCATCTCATAACGGTCTGAAGTAATCGACCCGACAAACGAGTGGGCAGGTATCCAGGCAGCACCACGTGCAAAGATGGGTACGCCATTAAGGACAAAGCGGAAAAAGCGTGTTCCAGGTTCATCTGTATCTGGTGATTGGTCCAGTTCCAGGGTACGAATACCAACCGCTTGCTCAAGTTGTTCAAGTTGCTCATCCCCCTGATACAACGTGGCTTGCAGTGTATAAAGTGCTGGTTCCCCTAAGTCACGCGTCCACCAGAGCTGAGGCTGTTCTACCTCTATGTATACTTTTGCTGAAAGGTGCTCATCCTTTCCCTGTAAAGGTACAATATGTTCCGCTATAAGTGACCCTGCTGCTGAAGCACTACCTGGTGAGTGCAGCTTGATGGCGATTTTTCCTGCTTGCCCTTTTATAAACTGCTCGACATCAACCTGAACGGCCACTAAAGCTTTTTGTCTATCCACATCTATTTCAAGCGTCGAGAAACGCATTCCCTCGATGGTGGCGTACCGCTGATGCTGAAGTTCAACAGGACGCCAGATTCCAATTGTTGGTAGGCGTGGCCCCCAGTCCCAGCCATAACCAAATTGCGCCTTACGCATCATGACTCTATAGGTATTGCGCCCCCAACTCTCGAATGGAGCTTTTTCGATGCTTTGTAATGGTGGATGAAAACACAGCGCGAGGGTATTAGATTGGCCGGAACGCACATGGTGGCTCACGTCAAAGATAGCAGGGTGAAACATGTTCGCATGTGTCCCCAATTGTTCACCATTGAGCCAGATGGTGGCAAATGTGTCCAGTCCCTCGAAAACCAGGAGAAACCGCTCATCCTGACCAAGAGGCTTTGTTTCGCCATCAAAGCTGACACGATACCACCATTCTCGCTCCTCCATCCAGGCGCATGTATCTTCATTTCGATCGTAGAAAGGGTCATCAAGACGACCAGCGTCAATTAGCGTTTGATGCACATCGCCAGGCACTGACACATTTAACCAGTCACTCGTCTCTACCTGCTCAGTAAACGCCTTGCGTGCCACACCTTCGCCAGGTGCGAAATCTTTTAATTTCCAGAGATCAAACACGGTAGACCCTTTCTTTTCTTTTCCTCGATACATCTCACTTGAAAAATTCAGTTAAATAAGTGAGAATAGTGCCAAGATGTGCCTGATAATAAGCTTTACTACTTCACGGCTCCGGCAGTCATGCCCTGTACCATATATCTTTGCAACGCAAGGAAAGCGACCACGACAGGTATACTTACTACGATAGAGGCAGCCATGAGCTGATTGTAGTATACGTTGCTTTGTGTTGCATATCCCTGGAGTCCGACAGCGAGTGTACGTGTGCCTTGCGTAGTCAAGATGGATGCAAACAGCAACTCGTTCCAAGCGGTCATGAAAGAGTAAATGGCTACAGCCACGATGCCAGGCATGCTGATAGGGATAATAATGCGAAACAGTGTTCCCAACGGAGTCGCGCCATCAATGCCCGCAGCCTCCTCAAGGCCTTTCGGTAATGAGTCGAAGTATCCGGCGAGCATCCAGATTGCGACAGGAAGTGAGAACGTCAGGTATGTGATAATCAGGCCAAGATAGGAGCCGTATAGCTGAATTCCTATAGCCTGCTGGATGTTTATGAAGATGATGAACAGGGGCAACATGAAGAGTATACCCGGAAACATCTGTGTCGAGAGTACGACAAGGCTAAAAGCACTCCTTCCGGGAAAGCGGAATCGACTAAGCGCGTATCCCGCCAGAATCGCTATTGCCACTGAAATCAGCGTTGCGCTTCCTGAGATGACGACACTATTCAAGAAGTAACGTGCAAGTGGCACAGTCTGGCAGATGTCGGCATACGGCGCAAACGTGACATGTGAAGGAATCCAGTAAAACGTTGACTGAACATCTTGCAACGGCTTGATCGAGGTCGTCACCATCGTATAGAGTGGTAAAAGGATGAGTAGCGTGAAGAATACTAGCCCGACGACCCGTAGCACTCGGTAGACGCTCGACTCATTAATGTGTAGTGTTTGCCTCTGGGTCTTGCTACTGGGGAGCGTGCTTATTCTTTCTTGGGAGACTTGATATTCACTCATTCTACTTCACCTCCAACTTGGAAGAGACGGAGATAGACAACTGATACAATAAAAAGGAAGATGAGCAACAGCACGGACATCGCTGAACCGAGTCCAAAGTTCCAGTCGATGAACGAATTAACGTAGATGTGAAGCGAAAGCAGGTCCGCTGCTGCTGGCGGAGCAGCCCCAAAGAGAACGTAGGGCGTATTGAAGTCATTAAAGGTCCACAGGAAGGTCACAAGCAACAACACGACATTTACTGGTTTGAGCATGGGAAGTGTGATGCTACGGAACTGAAGAAACTTGGAGGCACCATCGAGACTCGCCGCCTCGTACATATCTGCCGGAATAGTCTGCATGCCAGCCAACAAGAAGAGAAACGCTAACGGCCAACTGCGCCAGGTCGCTGTCATCACCATACTCCAGAAAGCATTTGTGCCAACGAGCCAGAAGGGAGGATTAGCAACGTGAAGTCCGCTCAGAATCGCATTGATCATCCCGTTGTTCTTCTGTAGCATAAACTGCCAGGTGATTACCTCAATATAGGCGGGCATTGCGAATGGTATCAGGAACAGAGTTCGGAACAAATTGCGTCCACGAAAATGGCCGTTTAGCAGAAGTGCTGCCATCATCCCCAGAAGCCAGGAACCAGCGACGACGAGAAGCGTGTACGCGACAGTGATCAAAAAGGAAGATAGTAACGCACTACCAGCAGCCCCTGTGAAATTGAGGGCAATTTTGTAGTTTTGCACACCGATAAAAGGTGCTTGCGTCCAATAATGTATGTAGAACAGGGTAAGACCGATCAGGCTGATAGCGATACCGACGAGCATCGGTAGGATATGGATCATGAATTCGAAGATCACCGCTGGCGCAATAAACAAATAGGGAACAAGACGTTTGTTTGCGTGCGGGCGAGATGGTTTGTTCCCAGTCGGGCTAGCTATTTTTCCAGGTCTCTCGACTTGTACAGCGACTTTTGATGTACTCATGTGTGTTCTCCTCTCCTGACTAGCTAGTTTTGTCTGAACCTCTCTTGTCAATTATTCACTCAATCCCAAGGTCTGCTTTCATTGTCTCGTTTGCGGCTGAAAGTTGTGCTTCTATATCACTCGTGGTCATTGGTTTACCACTGGCCGCTGTCGCGAGGAGTTGCTTTACTGTTCCGCCCATCACCGTTTCCATCTGTCCTTCCTGCGGAATAAGCGGCATTGGTGCCGCGTGCTGACCAAGAATTGTCTCGAATGTCCGCATTTCGGGTGTGTTGAATGCGGGATCGCTGTAGGCACCCTTTACGACTGGAAGGCTGGTATAGAGTTTATTCAGCTTGACCTGTTCAGCCGTGCTCGTCATGAACTTCACGAATTGTAAGGCGGCTGCCTTGTGCTGCGTATTCTGAAAGATGGAGATGTTAATACCAGCTACGTGACTTTCAATTGGTTTGCCACCAACAGGCAGTGGATCAAGTACTGGAACCTGGGCAATGCCAAAGTCACTTGGCTTCATTCCGTCGGCCTCAAGCGCACTTATAGTTCCAGTTTGAAAGATAATCATCGCTGCCTTGCCGTTGGCGAAGTCTGCTGGCGACTGCGTGCCTGTACTATATTCAGCGTCTTGCGGTGCGGCAACCTTATACTTCGAGATGAGATCAGTGTAGAACTGAATGGCTTTGACGTTTTGAGGACTATTGAAGGTCGGCACATTTTGCTTATTGAAGAGCGAACCGCCTTGCTGCTGGGACAACAAAAAGGCCCAGTGTGCATTTTCACTGATTGAGGCACCCTCAACGGCTACTCCCCACTGCCCAGTCTTGGGCTTGGTAAGCATTTGTGCATCCTTGATAAACTCACTCCATGTACTCGGAGGAGTTTGAATTCCCGCCTGTCTAAACATGGCTTTATTATAGAACAGGGCATAGGACAGGCCATAGAGCGGAACTGATGTAGGCACTAGCCCAGGAGCACCAGAGGCTGAAAGCGAGGTTGAGAGGAATTTGTCCTTGCCGCCGATGGCGTCCAAGTTTGCTTGATCGAAGGGCAGAAAAGCTCGCGTCGCCTGTAACGTTGCTGACCACGTGTTGCCAATATTGAGCACGTCAGGATTTTGCCCACTCAGATCGGCAGTCAGAATCCTATTGAAAAGATCAGTCCAGTCTATTACCTCAAAGTTGACCGTGATGCCGGTTTGTGCTTTGAAGTCCTTGACCTCTTGAGAAAGGACCTTGTTATCATAGGAAATAGTAGGACCTTGATTGCTCGCCCAGTACGTGATTGTTTGATTCGCACCTGAAATTTGGTCTTGCCCCGAACCGCATGCAGCAAGAATGGGGAGAAATAGGAGAAATATTGCTGTTAGAGAAAGAATTTTTTTTGACATGGTGGTTCAGCTCCTTTGCCCGAAACGACCGCATGTTTTTACAAAAAACTTCTAATGCACCTTCTAAAATGTGTTCACCTTCGGAGTGGGAAAGGACTAAAAATCTCCTGTTTACAGGACAGCTACGAGGACTGTACTACGTCGAGGTAATAATGGACGAAGTTGAGAACCCAAGTAATGTTTCAATCTACGAAGAATAGTGGTTAGAATAACAAACAATAGTATCTACAAGAGGTGTTTGCAACGTTGCAAAAAGCATACCATCCATTTCTTACGCCTGTCAATATCTTTATTTATTTATAGTCGAGCTTAATAAAAATTTTAAGCGAATTTTAAGGAAAGCAGAAATGCCAATATCCATTTATAGTAGTGTTAATGTCATGGGAAGTAGGAGAGGTTCAAGTGTTTAATGTGCTTCTAGCCTTTGGCGATAATGAAGGTATTCTTCGTGAGGTGCGTTGCTATAGTGCTTTCACGAACAATAAGTTGGAAGGGCACCTCGATTTTTTCAGGTGAGGTTGTACGTGTTCCATTGATACGTCCAAGCAATAAGGAAACAGCCAGCGTAGCAATTTTCTTTTTGTCTGGAGAAATGCTTGTCAATGGAGGAGTAGAGAAGCGACCTTCTTCAAGGTCATCAATACCAATTACCGCTATGTCATCAGGAATTCGAACTCCAATTTGTTGTAGTGCCGATAGTGCACCTAGAGCTAAGAGGTCTGTAAAGCAGAAGATAGCATCAGGAGGTGGGTCTAACGTGAGCAAGTGCTGTGCTGCCAACGCTCCATCAATGCGATGGTAGGATGCAACTCGGACAATGTAATCAGGATTCAAGGGTATGCCCGCAGCATTCAATGCTTCAGTATAGCCTTGAAGACGAAGGCGCACAGACTCTGATTGCTCCTCGCCGACCCCAATAGCTGCGATGCGTTGTCGTCCCAAACTCAATAAATGGTTCGTAGCAACGTGAGCTGCTGCCACATCATCAATTGCGATGCGATCATACGGTACATCGAAGAAATTTTCGCTCAGGAGAACGAGAGGAATTCCAACTTGCTCGGGTTGCAGGTCTTCTGGTATGAGCATACGAGGACTTAAAATAACTCCATCTATCAGATGCGGTCGTAGTCCTTTAATAACCAGTAGTTCGTTAGAACGGTCTCCTCCTGTATGGTCGAGGAGAACCGCATAGGAATGGTTAGCAGCTACATTGATTACCTCGTTTCCAATCTCAGAAAAGTAAGGATTGCGCAGATCGGGAATCGCGAGGGCCAGCATCCCTACTTTTCCTTTGCGTAGATAGCGTGCTGGGAGATTTGGCTGATAATTCAAATCCTTCAAGGCTGCTTGCACGCGTTCACGTTTTTCTTTTGTCACATGTGGATAACCACTGACGACATTTGAGACGGTCCTGGTCGAAACTCCAGCCCTTAGAGCCACATCCCGCAATGTTGTCGTCACGTGTGTCGCAGTCCTTTTACTTTGTTACGAACTTAAAGGTATTACTTGAAGTTACTTTTGTCTTGAAATTGTCTATCAGAACGAGCTTGCGGTGAATTGGGCACAATTTGCATTAGCTCTATGGGATTGTTATCAGGGTCGGTGAGCCAGTATTGTAGATTATGATCGACTCCCTGAGTGGGGATTCCGCTAATTTCAAGACCTCGTTCCGTTAGATCACGTAAGGTAGCGGACATGTCGTCAACTAGTAAGCAAACATGTTTGTAGCTTGCATGGGTATTTTGTGAGGGTAAGTCAGTGGTATCAGGTGAGTCAGGGAACAACTCAATAAAAGAGCCAGCAGCTACTTGAATATACACAATCCACGGAGAGGGCTGTCCCTCCCGTTCAAGACGAAATGCTTCAGAAAAACCGAGTTTACTACAGTAGAAATCCAGTGCTCTTTGTAAATTCGTCACTCGAAAGGCGACGTGCCCTATACCTGTAATCATACGCATGTCCCTTGAGTAGTAGGTCGAGCTAAAAAACTCTTATACGATTTCATGCAGCGTTTGCAACGTTGAAAATACTATAGCATAGTGGTTTTGCTTCGTCAATGTACCGCAAGCTCGCAGAATGACGCACATCTGACCCCTCTACACCCGACACATACATTTCGAGCGATGTGCCGAGTGCACTTTCATACGCTTGATGAGGTGCTTTCTCAAACTATTTAGGTGGTGAATGAAGAAGCAAAATGAACTTTGCCTCTTCTGCCATTAAGCGTCCTGCATCAGCCCGGTGATGTTGCCGTCCGCGTCTTTTACCCAAGCAATCAGCCTGCTCCCGCCGACATTTTTGACCGCTTGCTGCACCTGTGCGCCAGCGTCCAGCAGTGATTGCAGACTTTTCTCAATATCGTTTACCCGACAGTAGCCTATTGGCCCTGTCAAGCCATTAGCATGACCGTTGGGATCTAAACCTATCTCCTGCTCTCCGACCCGAAAGCCAACGTAGTATGGAGAGTCTACATATGGCTCGGTTCCCAAAAGCGTGCTGTAAATCGCCTTTGCCTGCGCAATGTCTTTGACCGGATAGACGAATAATTCGAAATTTTGGCTCATGAAAAACTCCTTATACTATCACTTCGTTGTTGTCTTTTGAGTGCTAATTCAACCTACTTGCATTTCACTGGAGCAGGTTTTTCGTTACAGCAATGAGCTTTCGCTCGTCACTTCTATGACGGAACGCATCAAGGGAATGTGACCGATGAGTGAAGCCGTTGCATCGCACCAGTTAGCTTTGCTCGTCACTCATATGACGGAATGCTGCGAAGAAATGTAACGAATAGATGACGTTTTCCAAGAATCTTCGTTCCGCTATTTATACTGATGAGACGTAGGTACAGCCATGAAAGTGCTTAAAGCGGATGACAGGTAGGTTCATAACCTTTATTCAGTTGCAGCCGATCAAGTCCCACTGAAGCTACATAGGGTATATAGTCTTTCGTCATGTGAGCGTTGGTAGGTAGTGCGTATCATACTCTGGTTTGTTCGTATAGTCAATCGTCAAAACAAGCTTGCTTCGACTATGTTCTTTGAAACGGTCTAGTATTTGTTCAGTAGTGAGACGGGCGCTGGTCGATGTTGGTTGATTTGTTGCCCTTACATACACTTCTTCGCGTGCAATGCCTGTAACAAGCTTCACGTAGTCTGGATGATGTATCGCTAGACTTTCTGCGTTTTGTACAATGATACCGAAATCCTCTCCTAGAGGGGAGTGTGTGCGTGCGTAGTGAGCGATATTGGTGACGAAACGTACCATATCATTTTCATGACCAGCGGCATAGTTTTCTTCATAGGCGTCGATACGGTCGAGATACACACCATCGAAGCCTGCCGCAATAATCTGATCGAGGTAGTGATAGATTACTTGTTGCCAGGCGGAATCCCAGTAATGCACCCAGTAGTTACTCTCCCAATCAGGGTCAGGAGCATCAAGCCAGCCAGGAGACCCTTTTTTCCAGCCCTGTTGCCAATAGCCTCGATACGATTCTGCCTGTCCAATACTCAGGTACGAGACGACGCGCCGCTGGCATGTTGAACGACGTAACGTCGTAATCTGCTCAGACGAAAAAGCCTTTTGAGCAGAGCCATCAGCAGAATAGTCTGTGACGACTAATTCAAACTGTGTCGTGGCTAGCTGCTTGAGATCAGGATTATCGAGCCAGTAGGCCCAGTTATGTATTGCATTCCAGGGCCTTCGTACATCCCCTGTAGGTAGCGTTGGAGGTGGTGAGATCATTATTTGTTTTGTATTTCCTTTATGTGATGCTACATTTGAACTCTCAGAATTATCAGTACCACATGCGGTACTGACGCAGATGCTCATCACTGCGATTACAGCGATGAGCATCTGCATAGTATAAAGTTTCTCAGCCTTCGGTCGGTAGAAACGTTTGAACATACCTTACCCTTTTATGAAAGTGGAAGTGTCACAGATTGACCCGCATTCAAGTTGACATAAGAGATTTTCTGGCCACCATAGGTCTCGGCACCAGTGGTTTGCAGACCAGTCACCGGAACACTACAAGCCTTTTGAGCAGTCAGCGTGATTGATACACCCGGAATGATGCTAGCCGTTACGTTCGCGCTATTGTACTGCATACGGTTGGCAACCGTGAGACCAAGCTCGTCTTGCGTCTTGTTGACAAGCGGCAGGTTATAGTACTGTGCATACTTCTGAAAGGTCATATCGAGTAGATCGCCTAGCAGAGTGTGAGTCCCATCATATGCACGCATATTGGGTTGGTGGAACATCCATGGATCGATGTCGCCTTTGAGCAGGTAGCTGAGGAGTGTCTGACTCTCCTGGTTCAAGATTTCTTGATAAGAGAGATCGCGACCCCAGTAGGAGGCGTAGAGGCAGTTGTATTCCGCGACCCACTCGTTGGGCTGCGAGACATTATAGAACAGGTTGTTTGGACGACGTGGAAGCATCAAGATTGATGGCTGATAGGTATTGTAGATGCCAGCATTCGGTGAGGGATTATTGTAACCCGCGACAGAGGTATCGGTCACGAGGTAGCGAATGCCGTTATCATATGCGGCCTGTAGGAAGTTCGGGTTCGTCAAGCCAGAGACATTCGGTGTCACCATATTATGGGTACTATAGTTTGTGAAGCCCAACTGGGTGGCAATTTGATTGTTCTGGTGAATCTCATTGTACGCATCCGTATAGTTCATCGTATCTAAGGTCGTGTGATCGTAGGTATGATTTATCCAATTGAATTGCGCTTGATTGGCCTGGGTCGCAGGGGTTAAGGTATCTGTACTATAACCTGCATCTGGAGTTGTTCCATAGCCATTAAAGGCGATAGTTGTGCGGAAATTCTGAGTGAGTGACTGGCCTTGTTTGCTCTGCTGCCAACTCACGAATGTTTGCAGATCGGAACCAGTAATGCGATAGACGGCACCCGTTTGCTCCACATTTGTACCACAGGCAGTGGTAGGAGGCCAGACATTATCGTCGATGAAGTGATCATCGGACTGTGCCGAAATGTACACATGTCGCTCGCCCAGGAAGAGACCTTTTGTCACCCAATTCACGAGGCCATAGGACATTACAAGCGTGTGGACAAGGTTTGAATTGCCATCGAATGTCTGCGAAAGTACCTGCCGACCGTCTGATGTTGTGCGGATAGCGGCAAGTGCGTTGCCATTGGCATCTGAGAGTACAGGGACCGTTCCACCATCCGTGAGCGGTTGCGCAAGGTATGCATACGCATTTTGAATGGTCACGGTACCACTTGCATTCATATAGGAGAATGCGCTTTGTCCCTGGCTCGTCAGACTTGTCGCGATTGGGGAAGTGGTGGTATCTAACGATGATGATGGTGCTTGATAGCCGAAATCGCTGGTAGGGTAGGTATACCAACTTAGCTCGCGTATACCGAAGCTTGACTCATAGTTCCACAGGTTTGTCCACTCTTGTTGTGAAAGTGCGCTAACATACGCTGTGCCATTATTGTAGACTAATTGCCCATCTGTCAGAATGACACCTTGATACAATCCATGACAGCCATTGCTCAATAGACTGGCTGTGAGCCCATTGGGTGTTTGTGAGGCAATATAGACTGTATACGGTGTGCCAAGGTAGTCGAGCGTTTGCTGAATCGCTGGTAGATCAGCCTCTGTACCACTTGCCGCCAAAACGAGCACTTTGAGATCAACCGTTGATGGCGAACAGGTTGTAGCTGGAGTTGTCGCAAGAGCCGTTACACTTATCTTTGCTGCATTCACGGTCCGTACAGGGAGCGTTTTTTTATGTTTCGGTGTATTAAGTGGTTGAAGCAACGCACTCGAATGTACTTGCACACGTCTGGGTGGCAAATTGGGTATGATGTGCTTATGTGGGTGTTTCTTGGTTGCGTATGCTACATTTGCTGTATTCATATTTGATACTGGAAGTCCTACTATGGATGACAGCACGATGGCGAAAACCGTGCCTATAACGAGTATACTCAATCCTAAAAACATGGGATGGCGAATAGGTTTCATCATTATAAATTCCTCTTTTCAGTGTTTTAAAGCATTTTTTGAGTCATAAAAGTTAAGCGTTCCAAATGTTTGAGCCGATTGTTTAGCAATGCTAACCCGATGATTGCCGTTAGCGCGGCTGCGGCAAGATTACCTGCTCCGTAGAATGATGGCCCCAGCCGTAACGTAAGGAGCGTCAATGTAATATTCAAGAGAATGAACATGCCGATCAATACGAGCGTTGTACGTCGTTGGTCTATATATAAGAGCAGCAACATCGCGACAAAGACGAGAAATTGACAGGTGCCAGCGAGAATATTCATACATAGAAGTGGTATCCATGCAGGAGAAAGACCAAAGAAGGTTGCGATGTCCTGTGCGTAAGACAGAGAAAGAGGGCAAAAAGACCCTGAACCTTGAGCAGGAGAATGATACCTTCGCGGACAGCCTTTCTCATACCTTCTCTGGCGAGTATCATATGTGTGAGCGTTCCTTTGTGATGGATAAGGCTATAGAAACGCTGATAATGACGATCAAAATCGGTTTCCAGGTGAATGACAAAGATGACCGCGGCAGGTATCGTCGAGAGGGCCGCGATGAATTTAGCTGTATCATAGGGTGGGAACAGGTGATAGAAACTAGCAATTATGCTGCTATGTGGTGATATCCAGAAAAGAAAGCTATCTACCCAGACGCTTAATGCGTAAAATGCGCCAATCAGAAGCAAATTCCAATACTTGCGAAGATAGCCGAGATAGGCAAAACTCACGCTTTTCTCTGAAGGAAATTCCTGGTAAATGAGCACAATAACTATCGCGAGACATAATATCTGGCCTGCTGTAAATCCTCCGAGGCTACCTGAAAGCCCATAATGCAGTCCAAGTACGAGTGAGGCAACAATGCTAAAGCCATAACAGAACGCGAAAACGAGCACGATGTAGAGATAACGATAGATCGCCGAAAGAAAGAGCATGAGAATCCACGTCATGCTCAGAGTTAGGAAAAGCGTCGTCACCAATAAGCGATACTGGAAACTGAATGGTGAGAAGAGCAAGAATGGTGATGCAAGTACTGTGAAGGGTATGAGTAAAAAGAGTACACCTGTACTTGTTGGTGCGATACTCGCGCTATCTTTAGTGTAAAGACGATCAGAAACATAGCGTGTGATAAGCATTTGTGGACCACCTGCTACGATCAGGCTTGCCGCGAACGTTGTAACAATCGTGGCAAAAAGCAAAGCACGATTGGCCTCCGAAAGGTAGGATGCGCTCGTATTTTTGAGGATGAGCAGTGCCGCTACTCCTGACAACCAGGGACCAGCGGTGATAATCGTAGCAGAAAGATACGCACTAGAAGCTCCGAGAATTGAACCTCGTGCCACTAAGGATTGAAGGCGAAAACCAATTCCTGCCATTAGAATATCCCTTTCCTGGACTGACCTTCGAACGAGGGTGTGTTAGCTCGTCTATCATGCATCGCCTGTTGATATAAATCGTGATATGTACTATAGAGTTGTTCCTGGCGGTAATACTTCTGAACACGTGCTTGACCTGCTTGCCCCATACGAAGACGTAATGCCTTATCACGCCAGAGTCGAATAATTGCTTTCGCGGTTTCATCAGGACTGGCAACAGGTGTAATCAAGCCACTTGGACCCAATTGTCGATCTTCCGGTGAGATACCCTCTAGCAATTCGCGACAGGCTCCGACATTGGTTGCAATGACTGGTACACCAGCACAGTTTCCTTCTAAGATCACCAGTGGTTGACCTTCGCTTAAACTGGTCAATACCATCACGTCGATCTGACTATAATAGACTTTTACATCTGCTGGTCCAGTAAAGTGGACGATTTCTGTCAGGTCCAGCATTGCAACGAGTTGTTGGCACTCCTGGAAATACTCCGCCTCTTCTGTCGTTGGACCGATCAGGAAGGCTTCCAAATTGGGAATTGTCTGGCTGGCTATTTTGAGGGCGCGAATACATGTTTTGACATCTTTGATAGAGACAATGCGCCCGACAAATCCTACTTTGAAGCGGTCAGAAGCGGTATCATTTGCTTGACGAAGATGTGCCAACTGTTGAACATTGATACCGTTCGGAATGATTTTCAGTTTGTGAGGAGCCACGCCCCGTTTCACCTGATATTGCTGGTTCACGCTGGTAATCGAAATGAGAGAGTCGGCGTAATCATAACTGACCTTCTCCATGAAGCGGAACATATTGAACCACCATTCCTGGAAGAAATTCAGACGCTTTTTGTGCGACTCGTCCTCTTTCGCGAGTTGAGTAAGCCATGTTGCCTGTGATATCTCGATCTCGCGTTCGCGTGTATAGATACCATGTTCAGTCAATATGAAAGGACGATTCATACGAATGCTAGCTAATGCGCCGAGCAGTCCACTAAAACCTGTACTCACCGAGTGATAGACATGTGCCTGTGGAAGGGTCGGCCTCGAACGCTAGAAAGATCGGAAGATAGGTGAAACGAAACGTCCAGAAGAAATCGACAAACGATTGGTCTGCAGCATATGTTCCATAGATTTTTGTAAGCGTATCCCAGCTTGCATTGTCATCGAAAATATCCGACGCGTAAAAGCCCGCAAATCCTGGCCGTTGTAATATGGGTAGAAGCACATCGGGGGCATAGGCTTTGCCAGTGGCAACAGCTTCATGCAACTCAAAAAAAGTTTGCCAGTCGGACGCGGCATGTTTTGTCTTTCTATGCTTCTCGATCTGAGTGGGATCGTTGATAAACATTTCGCGGAACTCGATCACATTCTCTGGCAGCGTGTACAGCATTTTCCGTTGAGGATCAGGCCGTGAGCCGATATAGAGAACGGCAAAGCTTACATTAGGCAAATTTTTGATCAGCGAATGAACCCAACTTGATACGCCCCCTGAAACGTAGGGATAGGCACCTTCGACAAGGAGGCACACATCAGCTTTATCGTGTGTTCTTCGTTTTGCTCGTTTTCGGTTGCATGGTTATGATATCACGCATATACTGCTTCTCCCGCTTGTAGGTCTGCCCACCATTGGAGAGACTGCGCGATCTCTGATGTTTCTGGCAAGGTGTGTATGCCAGCATGAGCAATGGTGATGAGAGTGTCCCAGTCATGGAGGCTATATGCCAGTTCCATTGCTAACAGGTATGAGTCGGATGCATTCGGGTTGAGTTTGATGGCGACTTGAACCGCTTGCAAGGCTTCCTCGAACTTGTTCAAGTGTTGATAAATGTGCGCGAGTTGCGACCATGAGTCAGTTTCCAGGGTGCCTTGACTGGCTAGCTGTTGCAGTAAATCCTGTGCTTTGACAAAGTAAAAACGCTGACTTGCTTCATCGAGCACGTTACTGCTGGCATACTGGTAGTATGAATTTGCTAGATGAAATGCGTTTTCCTTATCCTATGGATGTGCCATCCATTGCTGTAAAGCACTGTTGAGTGAATGTGACAATTGCTCTTCAAGACGTGTCAACGTGACGGATGCATCAGTGCGAATCTCAGCATGTGGGTCAACGAGGAGATGGCGCAACATTTGCATTGCTTCTGGTGTCCCCTGATGACTTAATTTTACAATCGCGAACTGCTTTGTCTCGATGCCTGCATCATCTCGTAAGTTCGCGATTGTTGGCTGAGCAGCTTTTTTAGCTATGCGTAATTTTCCTAGCGTTTGTTCGAGGTTCTTCGATGTATCTCCCATGCTTCTACGCAAGAGGGAGGTGATGGCTAAAGCGGCACTGTAGGCAAGTACTCCTGAACCGGGAAAGGTACAGAGGCCCAAATGAGTCCTCCCAATCCCCATTTGTTGAAAGCGGAATTGGGTATTTTCGCTTCTTGATTATGCATGATCGTGATCCCTGAAGCCCAGGTTAGCACCGCGAAAACATGTGACGGTATAAGCCATGCATCCGCTCGATAGAGCAGCATGCCTGCGACAAAAATGTCTCCACACAGACCAACAGTAAAGTAGAGTATTCCTATCCACAATGGAAGATGACGGTATGACTGCATGTCCTAATTCTCTACTTCCCTGTATAGTGACTTCAAAAGAATATTATGAAATTTGGAGTAAAACTATCTGGCTGATCTTCTTCTAAACGCCTGGGTTCTGACTACTGGCAAGGCAAGTTCTGTTCGTGCTTGCATCATCAGCTCATCTTCGGCTGTTACAACATAGATTGGTTCTGTTTGGGCGGCATCAACTTCTGTGACTGCTACACGTGCAGAAGGTATATCAAGCGTGGCGTCTGTAGCCGTGGTTGTTTGTAGCGCAAGCGAGGTCATATGCAAAACGGAGCTAAAGAGACGAACCGCCGTAGGCGAAAATTTTAGGAGTGGTATATTGTCCACAACTACAATCCCTATAATGTGATCATGACAATCTACAAGTGGACCAGCCATAATGGTAGCCGTTCGATGTGTAGTTGGTCCATGAGACAATATATCTCGAATTGTGCATACCTGTCGGCGTTCTATCGTACGGCTGATAAGTGCTTCATTTATATCTAACACAAGATGAGCGGTCGAAGTGTACTCAGAGATTGCTTTCTGCTGACTCGCACAAAGCGTCATATGTCCATCGCGAAGCATATACAGTGTACATGTCTCTGCGTCAACGGCTTTCATGACGATATCCAGGATAGCGTTTTGTTGTTCTTGTCCACGAAGCTCCCACAAACGTAGCATTTTCTCGCTTATGGAGTCATTCGAGTGTGTTTGTCCATCGCGCTGACGTTCTAACTCAGTATTACGTATTTCTATAGCTTCGTAGCTGTGTTTCATCTCTTGCAACTGCTCTTCTTTTTGTACATGTTGCTCTTCGGCTACCTGTAGGCGAGTACGTTGCGTGTTTAGCATCTCGCTGATGAAAATTCCGCTTATAAGCAATAAGAATGGCTCAATCAACAGGTGAAGAGTAGCAAATGAGAGATGCCATTGGGATAGTTTCCATAGCAAGACGCTATAACTACCTGCCGCAAGCAAAGCTGCAATATAAGCAGTTACTCTACGATAACGCATAGCGATAATGAACACGACGAGAAAGAAAGCGCAAAAAATGATGTTGGACTGTAACCACGTAGACGGTGAAAACAGCGCTCCAATCGAAACAATGCCGAGGGCCAGTGCCACTTCGAGTATCTCGTGTGTAGCATCTTTCTGTTGTTGACGCATTATTTCTAATTGACCTGAAACTTCCATCGTTGTTCACCATAGAGATAGTAAGCTGAGACGATACTACATAGGAACAGTCGCATTCTACACCGTAGCGTTGCCGAAGCAGAAACCGTGCTGTAGGATTCGTTAAGGTAAACATTTTCAAGTCATATTTTTAGCATATGAATATTTTATTCTTCACGTTGTGCCTGTAGTTGTTTCTCTTGCACTACCCGTATGCATGCGAGGTGTCTTAACGCTGGGCGATGATCTGCGTATTCTTTAGTGGTTAATGTTGGTGTGTTCTTCTAGTGACATTTCAATATATTCTCT
>CAWBSZ010000005.1:0-952813 GCA_963791655.1 uncultured Chloroflexia bacterium
CATGAACATCCTGCGTGCTGTATACTGGTGACGTTCCTTTATTTCACGAACAGGGATGAGACACGACCAAGACGAGAGGTAATGATGGACAAAAAGAAATCCAAGCCCTGATGAAAACTTGCACACGCTTTTTGGGCTCCTGGTATCCTCAAACTCCCAAGCAGCAGTTGAGCGAACTCGCGGCGTACACCGATGCAGACGTTGACGTTGATATGTATGGTGAAGGAGAACTTCTCACCTCATTTGAAGGGGATGTGGCGAAACTCTTGGGCAAAGAGGCCGCCGTCTTTATGCCGAGCGGTACCATGTGTCAGCAAATTGCGCTACGTATCTGGACGGATCGATGCAGGCTTCCGCGTGTTGCCTTTCATCCAACTTGCCATCTCGAACTCCACGAGCACCACGCCTACCGTACTCTGCACCACTTAGAAAGTGTCCTCGTCGGACCCGCTCACCGTCTGTTCACACTCGCTGACTTGAAAGCTGTTGCAGAGCCAATCGGAGCCTTGTTGCTCGAACTTCCTCAGCGTGAAATCGGTGGTCAGTTGCCTGCCTGGGAAGAACTGAACACGCAGATCACGTGGGCAAGAGAAAAAGGGATTGCAACCCATCTGGATGGCGCCAGGCTCTGGGAATGTCAGCCCTTCTATGGGCGCACGTATGCCGAGATTGCAGGTCTCTTTGACAGTGTGTATGTCTCCTTCTACAAGGGACTTGGTGGTATTGCGGGGTCCTTGCTTGCAGGACCAGCCGATTTTATTGCTGAGGCACGGATCTGGCAACGCAGACACGGTGGTAATCTCATTCACCTGTATCCACTGGTCCTTGCCGCACGAAAAGGCTTAGCCCAACGATTAGGCAGCATGAGCCGGTATCATGCAAAAGCAAAAGAGATTGCGAGCGTCCTCTCCGAGTTTCCCCCAGATTGAGATCGTGCCCAACCCACCGCAGACGAATATGATGCATGTCTTTGTGCAAGGAGACCACGAGCAGTTGCTCAACGCATCCTTGCACCTCGCCCAAGAAACGAAGATGCTCCTGTTTGCACGTCTTGCCCCAACAGGTGTCCCACGGTGGTCGAAATTCGAGTTGACCATTGGTGATGCGTCACTTGACGTGCCCACTCAGGAGATGAGAGAGCTAGTTACAAGGCTCTTTACGATGGGAGAGGGTGGCGTGTCAGCAAGCACCTGACAGTGCTTCCGAGAGACATCCGGTATTCAGTTCTGATGTTTGTTTTCATCAGGAGGACATACGGCATCGTTCTCTTCCTGAGCGGAGATCTATTTCCCACTGTTCTTTTTCGCCTGTAGCAACGTCTTCTCGACCCCATTTGAGCAGAGCGGAGAGAGTGAGGAGAGTATAGAAAGGCGAGAATTGTCTATTTCCCTCTGTTCTTCTTTGTCCGCTCACTTTTGGGGTAGAACTAGTACGCTCATATAAGGGGCTGAGGAGAGGGGATAGAACGCAGATTTATATCGTACTTTTGCGCACACGCAGATGAAAAGGTACAGTAATCTGCTCTGGTGGTTGTTGACGTGTCCCTTTAATCCGCCCAAGGAGCAATGATACAGCCAAGCGGCTTATCTCCTCTTTGTCAGGGGCGATAGTTGTAAGTGTAGGAGTGGCGAAGCGTCCATCCTCGATATCATCAATACCTACGACTGCAACGTCGCCAGGGATATGCAGACCCACCTCGTGCAGTACGGATATTGCACCTAGTGCAAGCAGGTCGTTAAAGCAAAAAATAGCATCAGGAGGATGTTGGAGCGAGAGCAGGTAGCGCATCGCCGCCGCGCCATTCGCTCGACGCCATGAGTCCATGCCATTTTCTCGGTACCCTGAGTCCATAGGGACCAATAACGCCGGATCTATCTCTTGTCCAGCTTCCTTCAATGCCTGTAAAAACCCTTGTAAGCGGAGCGCAGGCGTTTCACTCTGCCCGTGTTCAACGACACCGATGGCTGCAATCCGCCGTTTTCCCAGACTCAACAGATGACTTGTTGCCAAATGCGCCGCGGCTACATTATCAATGATCACATGATCGTATGGAGCACCAAAGAAACGCTCGCCGAGCAGCACAATAGGTTTCTTGATTTCCTCTGGCTGAAGATCTTCCGTTGTCAGGGATTGGGCATCGAGTATAAGGCCATCAATGAGATGCGGACGCAGCCCTTTGACTAACAATAGTTCGTTTTCCCGTTTCCCTTCGGTACAATCGAGCAGGACCGTATATGAGCGCTCAGTAGCGGCAGCCGTGATCGCGTTCGCTATTTCCGCGAAATACGGATTTGCAAGATAAGGAATCGCGAGTGCAATCACACCAACTTGGGCCTTACGTAAGTAACGTGCAGCTATATCAGGCTGATAGCGCAGTTTTTCTATCGCTTCAAGTATCTCTGCACGCGTTTTTGCGCTGACACGCGCATAGTTGCCATTAATAACATTGGATACTGTCTTCGCGGAAAAACCTGTATATGCCGCAATATCTTTGAGGTGTACTGTCATTGCTACCCATTCTTCTCAGGAGATACTTTTTCTCCTCTACTGCCTCATCATTTTCATCCTCTCACATAATAGGTCCTATCCTTAGCAGGTGTCAAATCAACTCTCCGCCTGAGAGAGAGGCACAAATGCCTAATATGCCCTCTTGACAAAAGGAGAAGAAGCATGTTACACTAGGTTCAACGTTGAACCTAGTGTAACATGCTTCTTCTATAGAATAAGATTTGCGACGCAGAAATCTTTCAGGAGAGTAAAATGGTACTACCAGGACCAGATGGTTTGCATGAGCAGCAAAACAGTATTCATCCACGTCCCCAACTTACTCGTACCCGTTGGATTGATCTCGGAGGAGCGTGGGGATTTGCCTATGACGACGAGAGACGAGGTCTTGATGATTCCTGGCAGACGTGTGCAGAGGTCTACACGCGCACTATTCAGGTCCCCTTCCCACCTGAATCGCCTGCAAGTGGCATTGGCGATACGAGCTTTCATCCCATCGTCTGGTACCGACGCACGTTTCAGGTTCCCTCTGTAGACACTGGGAAGCGGATGCTCCTGCATTGCGGAGCTGTTGATTACCGAGCGCGTGTATGGGTCAACGGACAACTTGTTGCAACACACGAGGGTGGACAGACTCCCTTTAGCGCAGATATCACTATGGTACTGCATTCGGGTGAGGAGCAGGTTCTTGTTATTCGTGCTGAGGACTCGCCGCTTGACTTGGCACAGCCTCGGGGCAAGCAGGATTGGCAGGAGCAACCACATAATATCTGGTATCATCGTACAACAGGTATCTGGCAACCTGTTTGGCTTGAACCGGTTGATCCCACACATATTACACAGGTGCGATGGACTCCAGACCTTGAAGCAGGACTACTCGGCTTCACCGTGAACCTCCAACGACAGGAAGAGCCTTTGCACCTTCATGTACACCTCAGTTTGCACGGGGTCACGCTTGCTGATGACATCTACTTGGTTCAAGGAACAGAGGTACAACGACAGGTTGCGTTTGACCATGTGGTTATGACGAATAGTCGTACGCTGCTCTGGTCCCCTGAGACTCCCAACCTCATCGATGCAACGCTTACCTTGCTGACAGGAAACGAAATCGTTGACGAGGTACAAAGCTATGCTGGATTACGGAGCGTTGGTGTCGCTGATGGACGCTTCCTGTTGAATGGACGCCCCTATTATCTGCGTCTTGTTTTAGAACAAGGGTATTGGCCGGAGTCACATCTTGCTGCTCCCACTCTTGAAGCATTACGACGCGAAGTAGAGGGAGCGAAAGAACTTGGTTTCAATGGCATACGTATTCATCAAAAGGTCGAGGACCCTCGCTTCCTCTACTGGTGTGATCGCCTTGGCCTTCTGGTCTGGGGAGAAATGGCCAACGCCTACGTCTTCTCTCATGGTGCGGTAGAGCGCATGGCACACGAATGGCAGGAGGTACTTGCTCGCGATTACAGCCATCCCTGTATCGCAGTCTGGGTTCCACTGAACGAGAGCTGGGGCATCCCGAATGTCGCGTTTGATTCGACTCAACGTCACTATGTACAGGCACTCTATCATCTCACGAAATCGCTCGATCCGACCCGCCCAGTCATTGGCAATGATGGCTGGGAACATGTCATCAGCGATATCTATAGCATCCACGACTACACCTTTGAAGGAACAGTCCTGCGGGAGCGATACGGAAGGACAGAAGCAGTCGAACGCACATTGCATGAGGTGCAACCGCACTACCGTACTCTCGCTCTTCCTAGTTCGCTGCGCACAAATGAGCCAATCATGCTCACTGAGTTCGGAGGCATTAGCTACTCGCCTCAACCTGGCGAACCGTGGCATGGCTATGGTACTGTCACCAGCAACGATGCCTTCCTTGCAAAGTACCGCGAACTCGTCGATGCCATCCTGGATAGTCCAGTCATCGCGGGCTTTTGCTATACGCAATTAACCGATACAGGTCAGGAAACGAATGGTCTCTTAACAGCAGAACGCGAACCAAAACTCAATTCGGCAACCATACGTCAGATTACTCGTCGGTCCTCAGCAGCAGTGCCCGGAGATATCATTCGCCAGATGCAAAAGGTACAAGAAATTTCTCCCTTTGCAAATGAGACGACCGAGACTATGTTATAAAACTCCTTGTGATGGGCACAGCAGGACGTGTCGATAACAGGATGACTGCCGCTCAAGTAGTTCAGGCAAGTATTGTGAGCTCTTCCTCACCATCCCTCTGTTATAAAGACTCCTGTGTCTACGCATTGCCTCCATGTTTAGTACGTACAATGAAGTGCGATCACTGTAGTGCGTTCTCAGTAGTATCTCACATCTCAAAGAGGAGGACTCGATGCTTCAGCACCCTGAAAACGTATTTGGCAGGCGACGCTTTTTACAAAGCGCTGCGATGCTAGGACTCGTAGGACTTGCAGGTGGCACGCTTGCCTCATGCGGCTCACCCAATAGTAGTAGTCCGATTACCTTCTGGAACCTGTTCGGCGGCGGTGATGGTGCGCGTATGGTTGATATGGAACAGGCATTTCAGCAGCAAAATCCCTCGAGCAACTTTAAAGCAATCACACTCGCGTGGGGATCGCCCTACTACACGAAACTCGCAATGTCCGTGGTTGGAGGGAGCCCACCAAACGCCGCCATCACGCATCTCTCACGGCTTCACACCTATGCCGCCGCTAATATCTTGGAGCCAATTGATATTCCATTTCTTGCACAGTATGGCATCACCGAGAACGATTTCCTTCCTGCGGTCTGGAAGCGTGGGCAATACAACGGGAAGCTCTACGCGCTCGCACTCGACACGCACCCATTCGTCATGTACTACAACGTGGACATATGCCGCAAAGCTGGTTTGCTCAACAGCGACAACACATTGAAGTCCCTCCAGGGTCCCGATGCTCTCACCGATGCGTTCCTGCGTACCCAAAAAGTCACAGGCGATGCTGGGCTATCCCTTGCTGTACAGGACACGACCGTCTGGCGTCTCTTCAACGGACTCTATAAACAGCTTGGTGGAGATGTCCTCTCACCCGATGGCACACAGTTTACCCTCAATGAAGCGCACGCAGAGCAGGCACTCACCTTTATGTCGAACCTGACACTCAAGAGCAAGGTCGCCAACCCGAACATCGACTACGCTGGCTCTGTCGCTCTCTTCGGCGGCGGGAAGGCTGGTTTCCACTGGAATGGCGAATGGGAAGTGCCCTCGTTCGAGGGGACAATGAACTTCAATGTGGTCCCTTTCCCCAACGTCTTCGGAGGTCAGCAGACCTGGGCCGACTCGCATGCCTTCATCATTCCGCGTGGTGCGACGCCCGATCAAGCGACGAAGGCTGCAACATACCAGTTTATCGCTGGCATGCTCAAGCAGAGCTTGACCTGGGCGAAAGGTGGTCATATTCCTGCCTATCTGCCCGTCGCTGAGAGTGCAGAGTATAAAGCACTCAAGCCACAGTCCAACTACGCGTCGGACGCCGCTGTCGCAGTGCTTGATCCTCCCGCATGGTTCAGTGGAGCCGGTTCCCAGTTCGAGGCTGCTGCGCAGAACTCCTTTGAGGGAGCACTCACGGGGCAGACAGCGGTGCCCCAATCTCTGCAACTCTTTCAATCCTCGGTCCAGCATCTGCTTGATCAACCCGTACCATTACCACGCTCAGTGAACGGTTAGTGCCTGGACTGTCCTGTTTGGGCTTATGAAAGGGAACGCATTCCTATGTCTGATACTTCAATACAACAGCAGGTGGTACCACGTGCTGCATCGCCTTCGCTGAAAGCAAACCCTGGGCGTACCTCGCGCGGGCGGCTCGACCTCGTCGGGTGGAGTTTTATTCTTCCGCTCCTGATTATCTACACGATCTTTCTGCTCTGGCCAATTCTCCTTGGTCTGCGTATGAGCCTCTTCAACTGGAGCCTGATTGGGAGCGGCACCAATGAATTTCTTGGCTTCGGCAACTACGCTGAGGCACTGCGCGACCCCAATTTTTGGAGTTCGCTTTGGAATACCATCGTGTTTACCGTCATCAGCACGCCCATCCTCGTCGTTCTATCGCTCGCACTCTCCTTGATGGTCAACAGCGTCTCCCAGCGCGTGCAATGGATTTACCGACTCGTATTCTTCGCGCCCTACACGCTCTCTGTGACTGTCATGGCGTTAATTTGGAGTTGGATGTTCGAGCCAGGCTTCGGCCTGCTCAACGGTGCGCTCACCTCGCTCGGTCTCCCGAGCGTCAACTGGCTCACACAGCCAGGTGTAGCGATGCTTTCCATCGTTCTCGTTACCATCTGGTGGACGCTAGGCTTTAACTTTCTGCTTTACCTGGCAGGACTGCAACAACTCTCGAAGGAAGTGTATGAAGCGTCAGCACTCGATGGCGCGAGCTGGTGGAGCCAGACTCGCTATATCACCATTCCTCTTTTGAACAGGCAGACGTTGCTCATCGTCGTTCTGCAGATCATCGCGTCGCTCCAGCTCTTTGGACAAACGTACCTGCTTACGAGTGGTGGACCAGCCTTCTCGACGCGCCCGGTCATCGAGTACATCTACGACTCCGGCTTCACCAATTTCCGCGTTGGCTTTGCATCGGCGACCTCGTACCTCTTCTTCATATTAATACTGGTTATCTCATTGAGCCAGTTCTGGTTTGTATCGCGTCAAGGAAGGAACAGCTAATGGCAACACAGAGTGCAACCATCGCCCGTTCACAGGAAGCGACACGTCCCACCACCGCGCATAAGGGCGGTAACAGGATTGGGAAGGGAACGGTCTATGTTCTCCTCACTCTTCTGGCGATTCTCTGGATCATCCCTTTGCTTTGGGCCGTGGATACAGCTTTCAAGCCGGAAACGGAGACGACAACGATTCCTGTTTCCTGGCTTCCAACGCACTTCACGCTTCAGGCATTTATCGAAGTGCTCCAAGCTGGCGAACTGCCCCGTTGGTATCTGAACAGTATTCTCACTTCGGTGGTCATCACCGTCCTAACGGTCGTGCTGGCGAGCATGGCAGCCTTTGCCTTCTCGCGCATTCCATTTCGCGGGAGAAATGTAACCTTCTGGCTCGTCCTGGCGGGCATCATGGTTCCGGCCCCAATCCTGATCATCCCACTGTTCACGGTGATCCAGGCATTTGGCATGGTCAACTCGTACTGGGGCATCATTCTGCCACAGATTGCGGTCTCCGTCGCAGTTTTCATCTTCAAACAGTTCTTCGACGGCCTGCCGCACGAACTGGAGGAGGCTGCACTCATGGATGGAGCGAGTCGCTGGCGCGTCTACTGGCAGATATGGATGCCTCTCTCGCAACCTGCGATTGCAGCGGTCGCTATCTTTGCCTTCGTTGCCTCTTGGAACAACTTTGTCTGGCCGTTTATCGCCGTCACCAGCACCGATATGATGACGCTGCCGATTGGTCTGGCGACGGTGCAGACCTCCTACGGCATTCACTATGCCCAGATCATGGCAACGGCCGTGCTTGGCGGTCTCCCTACGCTGATCGCGTTCCTCTTTTTCCAGCGCCAGATCGTTCAGGGTTTTGCGGGTACTGGTCTGAAAGAGTAGATAATAGATTGTGTACTCTTTTGGGGTGCTCTAAAGATGAACTCAGAGCACCCTTCATCAGAAGTGTGACGATCACTCAATGACCAATTCTTTCAAGGGGAGTCCATGCTTGTTACACAAAGCAGAAAGAACGTCTAATTTCATGTTATATCGATATCCGATGAATAGAAAGAAGGAGACTGATAATGGAGAGCGGTCCTTACTTCATGGGAATTGATGGAGGCACGGAAAGTGATCTTGACCCGTTTTGATGGAGTCCCCTGATTGGGGAACTAACTCGACAGTTGTTCATAGGCAAGCGGACTCATATACCCTAACGAGGAATGGAGCCGTTGCCGATTGTAAAAGGTCTCAATGTACTCAAAAATGGATTGACGGGCCTGAGAACGTGTGGGATAGGCGTGTCGTTCGGTGCATTCTGCTTTCAAGGTCCCGAAGAAACTCTCCATCATCGCGTTGTCGTAGCAATTGCCTTTACGACTCATACTCACCTCTATCCCAGCTTGCACCAAGTGTTCTTGATAGTCAGCACTGGTATACTGGCTGCCTCGGTCCGAGTGATGCAGCAATCCAGCTTCGGGATGCCGACGCTTGATTGCCATCGTGAGCGCATCTTCCACCAGCGTTGCATCACGAGAAGCACTCATCGCCCAGCCGACAATGAACCTCGAATAGACATCGAGAATGGCTGCAAGATAGAGCCAGCCTTCTGCTGTCCATACTCCTGTAATGTCTGCGACCCATTTGGTGTTAGGAGCATCGGCTGTAAAGTCTCGTCCCAACACATTATTGGCAACGGGCGACCCATGACGACTATCCGTCGTGTTCGTTCGATGGTGTCTCGCTTTCGCATTCCATCCTGCTTGACGCATCAGCCGAGCAATTCGTTTCCGTCCACACTTGATCCCCTGTGTTGTGAGCACCGCGTGAATACGGGGACTCCCGTAGACCTGCCGATGGGTTTGATACACCTGCTCGATCTTCGTACTCAACGTCGTGTCCACCTTGCTGCGTTCGCTTGGACCGCGATGACACCATGCGTAGTAGCCACTCACTGATACCTCAAGCACTCGACACCTCGTTTTGACGGGATACTCTCGTCGATGCTCCCTCATGAACTGATACTTCATAGCAGGGTCCGCGAGAAGATGCTGGCCGCTTTTTTTAAAATGTCACGCTCTTGTTTGGTCACTTCTAACTCACGACGCAGACGGCGATTTTCTTCCTCTAAGGCGGTCTGGTGTCCACTTCCAGGAAACGCCTGCGCCCCCTGTTGGCTGCTCTTTTGACACCAATTGTACAACGTGCTATCTGAGAGACCCAGATCACGAGCCACTTGGCTCATGCTTTTGCCACTGGTCTCAACCAAGCGCACCGCTTCTTGCTTGAACTCTTTGGTATACGTTTTGAGGTGTTTTGCCATCTTGCTCTCCTTCGATAGAGTATATTCCACGTTTGACTACTCCATACAAACCGGGGCAAGATCAGACATCGTATTCATGGAAAAAGAAGGGCTTACAGAGGACCTGAAACATACTAATTGGACACCCCTGTCTCGACTGGCAATAGTGCAAGTTGACAGCTAAAAAGTAGGACACATGCCGTCGTTTTCGGACCAACCCCATCGAAGCGGTTAAGCTAGGCGGCGGCTTCTTGCACGGGCAATTCACATAAAAAGTTTAGATTAAGCTTGCCTCGCTCCTCCGTGATTTGGCGCATAATGGCTTGAATGCGTGGTGCCTTGACCTCGGGGAAGTTGACGTTGGCAATCGCATCTTGTACCTCATTGACGGGTGCGTCGCGTACACCTTTCCCAGGAGCCAAAGCGTTTCAGGAGATTGTTGTAGCCAGCAGCCGTTTGTTCGTCACGTGTGCGATGTGAAAGAAGGATGTCTACTAACATACTCATGGGGTCTTTACTCGACCAACGCGACTCTCCATATGCCTCTGTGGTACGACGTGTGACCTCTAACGCTTTTACTGAAAGGGCCACAATATCAGATGATGGATAGCCATAATCGGCTGGATTTCGTTCACGCTTTATTGTTTGCTTCATGTCAATATCCTTTAATGCACCATTTCCCCTGGCATACGTTGGTGTTTTTTGGTCTAGTTCATATACGTAACGAGATAGGTTACACGTTCCATTTATGTCATGCATAACGTGTACACTATAGAGAAACATATATCAGAAGGTAAAGTAGGAATGGGAATGAGCGAGGAAACACGAAAGGAAAACGCGATGGCGGAAAAAACAGGAGCACTCACGGAATTAACAGATATTCTTGACCAGGACATTGAAGCGATTGTCGCAATGCGTATAAATGCTGAACGCAAGGTGAGCTATCACCAGCGGCTGATAGAGAAAGTAACGAGCGCGTTAGGACGACCGTTTGCGGTCTATGTCATTTTGCTTATTATTGGATTATGGATAATCGCGAATAGCTTTCATAAAGCTTTTGGCCTCCCCGTTTTCGATTCGCCACCGTTTGCATGGCTTCAGGATATCGTGAGCATCAGTGCTTTGCTAATGACAGTAATTGTACTTGCGACCCAAAATCGCCAGGAACGCTTCACGGAGCAACGCCGCCATCTTGACCTGCAAATCACGCTCTTAACAGAACGCAAGGTAAGTAAGATTATAGAATTACTTGAAGACCTGCGATATGATCTTCCTTCAGTAAAAAATCGTATTGATCCAGAAGCGGAGGCCATGAAAGAGCCTGTTGATCCTCATACAGCTCTAACGGCACTTAATGAAACGCTAAAAGAAGCCACCAAAGAGTATGAGCTTGAGATCGAATAGAGAGAAGAGGTATTTACCTCTTTGTGAAATAGTTCATAGCGTTTGCGCATGAAATAGCGTATCATTGTAGTGTACTCAGATATACGATATACTTGCAGTCATTACTATGCGAGAACACTTTTATCAAGCTTGTACTTCATGTTTAGCGGTGTGTAGGAGTAATTATCTTTATGAGCGACCAAAATCCTTATTATCAAGAAACCCCACAGGACCCTTATAGCGGTGGCCAATATCAGCAGCAACAACAGCCACAAACCGTCTATGGCTCTTATGGAGAGCAACAGGCATATCAACCAACACCTCAACCTGCTCCCTATCAACAACCTGTACAGCAATCGTATCCGCCTGTACAGAATCCGGGCTATGGACAGCAGCAAGCTCCCTACTATGCTATACCCAATCCAGTGGCATCTGAGCCAGGTTCAGGGCTGGCAATTGCTGGCTTTATTCTTGGTATTATTAGTATCTTCACGAGTTGGTTCCCATTTTTGGGCTTGTTCTCCCAATTGTAGGAATTGTTCTTTCCGCGTTAGGCCGACGTTCAGTGTCAAAACGAGTGCTTGCCACTATTGGACTTGTGCTGTCGATTGTCGCTCTTGTTATCTCGCTAGGTGTTATTGTTTTGATATTCATCGCCGCAGCCCGTGGCAGTTCATCAAGCAGTTATTAAGAGGTAGTTAGCTAAATAAACGATGACGAGTAGTGCGCAATGTGCACTACTCGTCATCGTTTATTTAGCTAACTACCTCTACTCCTTTATCGAGGAAAGATCGGTTTCAAAGCAGGATAAAGCTTTTTATACATTTCGTAGCCTTCGGCGTAGACACGCTCGTTTTCTGTACGAGGTGTTGTACGCTCGACGATGCGGACAGTCTGCTCGCATGCATCTTTCACAGACGAATACACGCCACTTGCCACACCTGCTAAGAGTGCCGCGCCAAAGGCAGGACCCTCTGACGCGTTTGTTGTCACCAGTTCAACACCAAGAATATCGGCAATAATCTGTCGCCAGATAGTACTTTTTGCGCCCCCGCCTGTTGCTCGCATCTGTTCGATTGATAAACCCTGCTCACGAAGAATGGCGAAACCGTCTTTGAGACTATAAGCAACACCTTCGAGTACTGCGCGTATTAGGTGACGACGGTCGTGACGAGCGGTCAGACCAATCCAGCCACCACGAGCATATGCATCGAGATGAGGTGTACGCTCACCTTGCAGATAGGGCAGAAAGAGCAGGCCATCGCTACCGGCTGCCGCCATGACCGCTTCTCTCGCAAGCAATTCATAGGCATCCTCGCCCGTCCAACGCTCCAGAGCACGTTCAGGAAGACCAATATTGTCACGCACCCAACGAAGTGAAAGGCCAGCCCCCTGTGTCACACCCATCAAGTACCATGCATGTGGTACGGCATGGTTGAAAGTATGTACGCGCGGAATTGGACCAGAGGTATCAACCTGTGGTGTTTCAGCGTGTGCGAGGACAACACCACTTGTCCCAATCGAGACGAGTCCAAGCCCAGGCACAACGACGCCATTACCTACCGCGCCACAGGCGTTATCTGCTCCACCGCCTGCGACAGGAGTGCCAGGGGTCAAACCCGTAAGAGTGGCAACTTCATCGGTAATTGTGCCAGCCACGGCATCTGCCGCGATAACAGGAGGCAACAGCGATGGTGCGAGTTCAATTGCACTAAGCACCTCCTGTGACCATACACCATGTTTTACATCGAGAAGACACGTACCTGCGGCATCCGAAATCTCCATGCCCATCACCTTGGTGAGACGATAACGGATATAGTCTTTGGGCAGAAGCAGTGCTGTAGCTCGTGCGAACAGTTCTGGCTCGTTATCACGGACCCATAATAGCTTTGGCGCGGAAAACCCTGTAAGGGCTGGGTTACTGACATATTCAATGAGCTTGCTTGCACCAACTCTCTCGGTCATCCAACGCGCCTGCGCATCACTACGCTGATCGGACCAAATAATACATGGACGAAGCACTTGCTGCTTCGAGTCGAGCAGAACAACACCATGCATCTGACCAGAAAGACCAAGACCACGTACATCCGAAGGTTGAATATTCAGGGTTGCACCCTTTTCCAAACAGGTACGGATCGCGGTTATTGTGGCTTGCCACCAATCGGCTGGCTGTTGTTCTGCCCAGCCTGGATGCGGGTGAAATAAAGGATAATCGACAAAGGCATCAGAAAGAACGCGTCCATCTTCTGACGCGAAGAGTGCCGCTTTGACGCCTGTTGTGCCAAGGTCGATGCCTAACAGTGCTTGCATGTATGTCTCCTTATCTGCTACTTTATATTGTTGAGTGAGATGGCCGTTGCCTTTGTAGTATAAACCAAAACACCATCATGGCGATTGTCAGGGTAATCACATAGGGCATAAGTGACCAGAGACCAACGGATTGAGCAAGGTTTCCCGCTAGCCAAGGGAATAGGGCGGCTCCCATGCTGCCGAGACTGGCAAGAAAGCCGATGGCACTTGCAAGAAAGCGCGATGGGACAAGCTGAGACATCAGTCCAATGGTAGTTGGGAAGATTGGGCCAAGACAAAACCCCGTGAAGCACAACCCGAAGGCTGCAGCGACGTTTATAGGAATGAGCCAGACGATGAGCATGCCAATACCAACACCAACAATACAACCTTGTATCAAACGTTTGTCACCGAAGCGTAACGCGACTCCCGGTAGCACGAGACGACCTATTGTGAGACCAATCCAATAGCCACTGACAATCCAACCGGAGATGAGTGGTAACCCATGTCGCTCTTCAAGTAGAAAACTATAGCTCCAATTGCCCAAACTGACCTCTGTTCCCACATAGAAAAGCAGAAATAGCGCAACGAGCCACACAATTCTGCGCTTGAGTGTATTCGCTAAAATATTCTTTTCGGTATTCGTTTCACTTGCTTGCACAGTAGTTGGACGGCGTTTAAAGAATATTAGTACAGCGACAAATAGCACTATACTCAAAAACATCCACGTAACATACACGAAGTTCCACGTCAAGCCAACAGCAAGAATTGTAGATACAAGAATAGGACCAAGTAAAGCACCCGCACCATAGAAGGCATGGAGATAGTTGAGCAACGCAGTATTACGTGGCAAGCCAGCTATATATGCATTTAAACCTGCATCGAGAAGCGCACCGCCAAATCCAAGTGGTAGCAGCATGAGAAGCGCAACCCAAAAAGGTGGAATGGTGCTTAGCACAATGGCACTTGTCAAAAAACACCCAACCCCCAGCAGTAGAAAGGAACGAATACCAAGCTTTCCTACTAAGGGTCCACTATTGAATGCGGCAATGAGATAGCCCAGAACGGCAGATAAGAAAAGCAGGCTAATGGTTGCCTTGTCAACACCATACTGTGCTTGCAGGCTTGGAATGAGAACACCTGTCGCGGCATCATTTGCCCCAATGAGAATAAAGGCGAAAAAGGCTACCGCTAGCTGTATACGAAGGGCAGAGGTTCTCGATACCTTCTGCCCTTCTTCCGTGAGTGACATAGTTCCTGGTTGTCCAATCTAATTATACGTAAGCAATTTGCTTCTTTTCGACCTTGACCGCGACACCGTTCAAGGCGGCGTTGCCTGACAGAACGTCAATGAACTCTTCATCGGTCAAGATATTTGTGTTCACACCTGCGTGTTCAGTCGCAATATGTAGCTGTGTTCCTGAGAGAGAATGTCCCCAGCCATGAGGAATACTCACGACTCCTGGCATAATAGCATCAGTAATCTCGACAGGCACATCCACCGAGCCAACACGGGAGGCGACGCATGTGATTTCACCATTCGCCAGACCAAGACGTGCCGCATCATCGGGATGGATGTGCAATGTGCAACGGTCCTTCCCCTTTGTTAAGGCATGAATATTGTGCATCCAGGAATTGTTTGAACGCAGATCACGCCGCCCAATTAACAACATCTGTCCAGGAGTCCTGGTGAGCGAGGACTGTAAACGCTCTACATCCGTAACGAGTATCGCGGGCGCGAGTTCTATCTTGCCCGATGGAGTACGCAATACCTCTGGTATCCGGGGTTGTAGTGGTCCAAGGTCTACGCCATGTGGGTTGGCTTCCAGTGTCGCGAGGCTTAAACCGTCTTGTTGGGTATCGAATTTGTCTCCATAGGGACCAACGCGCAGGAGAAAATCGAGCATACGCTCTGGTCCTCGGCGTGGTTGTAAGGACGTAAGGATTTCAGCGGCATCACGTCCCTGGATAGGCGATCCCTTTGTGGCTATCTCGCGCTGAATGAGTTGCCCGATTGTCATATCATCGACCACTGTAGCGTCAACCTCTGTTCCTTGCCCTATCAGAAGCGCGGCAAGTTTCAGCAATACCTCCCATTCATCAAGCGCATCCGGTTCACGCTCGATAACAGGCATGGAATAGTTGGCGACATTGTGAGTAGCCAGTTGATATAACGCGATATCATAGTGCGAACGTGCAAGTGCCGGAAGCGGTGGCAGAATAACATTGGCATAGCGCGTTGTCTCATTGAGGTACATGTCCACGCTCACCATGAAATCAAGTTTCTCCAACGACTGCTGAAGACGCTGGCTATTGGGCGTGCTAAGAACAGGATTACCCGCAATCGTAATCAACGCTTTGATTTGACCATCGCCGGGCGTTTCAATTTCTTCGGCCAGACACACAACTGGTAGTTCTCCAAAGAGTTCGGGCAGACCACGCACACGACTCTTCCACCGTCCGACTTGAGTCGTACGTCCTCTGCCCGGAAGACCGCTTGTATTACGTGCGCCCGCGGCAGCTTTGGGAAACATCGCCCCACCTTCACGGTCAAGATTACCTGTCAGCGTATTGAGCACATCGACAAGCCAGCTTGCAATCGTGCCAAACTCTTGTGTACAGGTACCGATACGTCCATAAACAGCCGCATGTGAAGAGATTGCCAATGAACGCGCAATTGTGCGAATGGTGGCGGCATCAATACCACATAAGGCGGCAACCTGTTCGGGCGAAAAATGCTGGGCGAGTTCACGCACCTGCTCAAGACCGATCGTATGCTCGGCAAGATGTCCAAGCTGGACAAGGTTCTCCGCGAAGAGTGTGTGTACGAGCGCGAACAGGAAATGAGCGTCATAGCCTGGTCGAATAAAATGGTGTTCATCGGCCTCTTGCGCGGTACGGGTTCGATAGGGGTCGATCACAACAAGTTTGCCGCCTCTCGCACGTAAACGACGTAGGCGACCACGCATGTCAGGGGCGGTGAGCAGGCTGCCATTCGATACAAGGGGATTTGCGCCAAGGAGCAGAAGATATTCTGTCCTTTCCAGGTCAGGTACTGGCACACTTAAGGCGGTGCCGAACATCAGCGCAGCAGAAACCTGTTTAGGTAATTGGTCAACACTGGTCGCGGAATAAATATTTTGTGTGCCAGCAGCACGTAACATCACAGGGAGATAGAGCATACTTGAAAGGTTGTGTGCATTAGGGTTGCCTGCATAGACCGCTAAGGCATTACGCCCATACTGTTTTAGAATAGGAGTGAGACCACGCTCGATTTCGACAAAGGCTTCGTGCCATGATACCGTTTGCCATTGCCCATCTCGGCGTATTCTTGGCTCGCGAATACGATCCGAGTCGGCATCCAATTCTTTCAGCCCATACGCTTTTGGGCAAATATGGCCCTTGCTAAATACATCCTCGCTATCACCTTTGATAGAGAGTACTTCGCTTCCCTGTGTGACTACCTCCAATCCACAGGTCGCTTCGCATAAAGGGCACGTTATATAGCTCGTCTTTGTCGCTGGCATGACCTTCTCCTTTTGATGTGTTTGATTGTGCAGCTTATCAACCTATCGTTAGTATTATGGCATTATTTTTGGCTTCGTGGCTAGGTTTTGTCTTGAACTTTCTTGTATAGAAAAAGAAGGTTGTCAGTAAAAGTGCTTGCTCCATCCCAATCTGCATACAAAGCGGGAATGGCTATATTTAGGATTTGCTCCGTAGTAGTAACCTGAGCAACGAGTTGCACCATATCAGCAAGATAATGTCTCATAGCAACAACATCTACGGACGTTCCTACTTGTCCATGACCAGGTACAACGATATTGAGTTTTAAGGCTTCTATTTGTATGAGGATGTGCATCCATGTTTCGGGTTCGCTGTCACCCATACTTGGGTGGAAACGTACTTGCACGAGGTCGCCGGGAAATGCGATTGCGTCTTCGGGCAGGTAGAGGATGGTGTCGCTTGGAGTATGACCTTCAACGAAGCTAATGACCTCGACATTGCGTTTGGTTCCGTGCAAGACTATATGGTGTTCAAATGTCAGGTTGGGAAGTCTTAAATCCAACTGATTGAGGTTAGATGATAGTGCTTGAATATCTTTTAAGTAACGTTCGAGTTCTTTGCGCTTTTGAGGATTATGTTCTTGATGGAGGCGTTCTGTGAGGTGCTGAGCGGACGCTTGCCCTGTCCGTATTTGCTCAAGAAAGATGGGGTTACGCGTTTGCATAAGTTGTCGTGTTTGCTCTGTAGAGATAATTGTTGCGTTGGGAAAGGCTTGATTGCCGAAGACGTGATCGGCATGACGATGGCTATTTATGACATAGGTAACAGGATGTTGTGTTACTCTTTCAGCAGCTTGTCGAAGGCTGGTAGCCGCCGCTGGAGTAAAGAATGTGTCAAAAACGAGTGTCTGGTTGCCAAGATCGACGATGCCTGCATTGCCCCATGCTCCCGTTCCTTCAATTACGATGGCAGCATAAACACCTTCGGCTACCTGCTCGAGTTGAAAGTAAGGCGATGTGTAAAATGATGAGGTAGAATGCACTAAAATATCTCCTTTCTCTTGCGAGGTATGGTAGAGATATATATTATAACCCATTAGGAAAATCATGTTTGTCCTACTACATCAATTAACATCCTTCTTGGTTGTGTAGCCATGCGGTAGCAGCTTGCACCACCTGGTCAGTCGCGCTTGTTTGGAACATATTCATTGGAACTGGCTGATCGGGGGTGATAGGACTATCGTAGGTCCGTCCGGTTCGATCGGCATCGACCGCTTCTGTAACTACTAGCAATGCTCCATCGCTTAACATGAATGAGCCATTGCCAGTAGGAACACCATAGGTAGGTTCGCCAAAACTGCGCGTGTGAGGACGACCACGAAAAGACACGGCAATCTGCTCGCCAGCACTAGCGGTGTCTGGACCTGTCAGGATAGCAACCGGAGGCAAGGGATGCTTCAGGGAATACGCGTTCTGCACACTTATCATGATCGATCCAGCACCTTGTACCTGACCATGCGAATAGCTCGAAGTGAGTTTAACTCCATCGGCATCAACGGACCAACTCACCACGCCCTCACCTAGGATCGGCCCAACTCCGGCGAACATAGGCCACACATTTCCACCATAGTTCTTACGCAGATCGACGACCCAGCCACAGGTTCCTGTCCTATCTACTGTACGGATAGCGTCCTGCGCAAGCATGGCATATTGCTGTGCGGCTTGCTTCGACGCCTCAAAGTGAGGAAGTTCGAGGTAGCCAATCTTATGAATCAGCAACTGCCCAAGAGGTTTTTGATCTGCGGTAATAGCTCCCGTTCTCTGTTGGTTCGCTTGCTGTGGGTCAATGAAGCGACTATGGTTATCGCCCAGAGTAGCTAAAGCCATTTCGATAGCTGGATAGGTATCGGCTGGAGTTTTGGAATCGGCAGCCACGGCAAAAGATTGCTCACGTAATGCCGTCCAATCAATTTTCTTACGATTGATAGAATATCTTTGCATGATATCTAACGCTGTGGTCAGGTATGCCCTCGCCTGAGATGAAAGGATGGGCGTTGGCGTCGAAGGTTGAGATGTAGATGCTCGATCACAACTACTCAGAATTCCCGCCATGATGAGCACAAGCAAGAGGAAGCGCGAGTAACGCATTGTTCATATCTCCCTTCTGACGTGGTTTGCAAGGCTACCACTTAAAGTTTCACGCTCTAGTGTGAACAAGAGCTAGGTGTAACTCTTCTTTTGGGGAGACGTTTGATCTGCTGTTTTTTTGCAGGCGGATGTTCTCTTGACAGCTATAGCAGAGACACATATTATAGCGCATAGTGTATCCTACAAATTCATACGTATATTCTACGGCTATAAGAAGGGTATTATATTTTACGTGTCTACACAAAAACATACGGTTACATTGCTTGTTTCTTGTCCTGATATGCCGGGGATTGTGGCGGCTATTTCGCGTTTCATCTTTGAACATCATGGCAATATTATGCAGTCCGATCAGCATTCTACGCCTGACAATACGTTTTTCATGCGTGTCAGCATTGACGAAGAAGGGTTTGCCCTCTCTCCTACTGCGTTGAAAGAGAAGTTTCAAGGCATCGCCGACGCCTTTTCTATGCAGTGGAGTGTCTCGTACTCGCGGCATAAGAAACGTGCTGGCATCTTTGTGTCCAAGCTCGATCACTGCCTTACTGATCTTTTGTGGCGTTGGAAGAGTGGAGAGCTAGCTCTCGATATTCCGTTTATTGTGAGCAATCATCGTGATTTGGAAGGTCTCGCGCACATGTATAATGTGCCCTATCACTATATACCTGTGCACCGCGAACACCGTGCGGAGGATGAGCAACGTATCCTGGAACTAATACTGGGACAGGTTGATTTTCTGATCCTGGCGCGTTACATGCAAATCCTGGAACCGTTTATTGTTGAGACCTATCCTCGTCAGATTATCAATATCCACCATAGCTTTTTGCCAGCATTCGTGGGGGCAAATCCCTATGCTCGCGCTTTCGAGCGTGGCGTGAAAATTATTGGCGCAACGGCTCACTATATTACGGAAAACCTGGACGAGGGACCAATTATCGCGCAGGATGTAATTCATTGTAATCATCGTGATACCGTCGATGACCTGATACGCAAGGGGCGCGATGTCGAGCGCAGAGTGCTGGCCGAGGCGGTACGATTGCATACGGAGGATCGGGTGCTAGTGTATGAGAACAAAACAATTGTGTTTTGACAATAGTTAACAAAGCCTCTTGAGATTTTCTTGAGCATACATTATCTTCCCTTGAGCACCTCTTGACATATTTCGCGCTACACTATTTTGAGACGAATAAAAAAAAGTATGTCTTAGATTCCAATAGGTGTCTCGTAGAGAGGACAAGTTGTATGCAATCGTTTGAGTATAGTAGTATCCCAGCACTAGAAGGTCAAACAGCGCGAAGTTGGTCACGTGTTATTCTGGAAAGTACGCTGGCTATTGTCGGTGCGTTGATTGTTACAGGAATAATTGCTGTTTTTCAACTGTATCCACGTATCCCAAATATCTCAATGCTGTACCTGTTTGTAGTCCTGGGGTTAGCAAGCACCTTTGGCCTGTATGCCGCTGTGTCTGCATCCGTTGTTGCCTTCCTCTCGTTCGACTACTTTATTGTCCCACCGCTCTATACGTTTACAATTGATCGTTGGGAGGAATGGATTGCGCTCTTTGTCTTTCTCGCAACAGCACTCTTCACAAGCCAACTGACCGCGATTGCACGACAACGTACCGAGCAAGCTGAACGGCGTGAACACGAAACAAAAATATTATACGAATTGATTCGCATAACAAACATGCACGAACATTTTGAAGAGCAGATTGGAAGTTTTGTAGAGGCTATCGCACGGGTATTTACATCATGGGGTGTACGCTCTTGTGCATTGCTCATTGTAGATCAACATGGAACACTCCAACAGCCAGCCGAAGCATCACTTGTAAGAGAGTCAACCACACTCTCGCCCGAAGACAAAATAATGGCTTTAGAAGCATCGAATACAGGGCAAATGATGGAGAAACGCCTTGCTCCACAGCCTGATTACCACGACGAAATCAATAGGGTAAGTCAATATAGCTCGATTGGACCGATCACTATCCTACGTTTCATACCAATGAAAGCAGGGAATAAGATACTTGGAGTACTTTGTCTGCGAATACAAAGACCGGTATCATGGTTTGCAAGTGTTGATCGTATGCAGGAGAAGCAGGCAAGTTCTAACTCGCGTATAAGCTTTTTCTGGACCTTTCTTGAGCAGGGAACATCTATTCTTGAACGCTCACGTCTACGTTCGCGTATAAATAGCAAGTAGGGGCCATAATTCATTACGCCCTGGTTCAGCCTTATGCGGCACGAGGGCGTTATGAATTATAGCCTCTACATCTATCAACGCATCCTTGGTAATTTGTTAAACGGCATAATTAGGTCCCCAGCCACTCGATAGCTTCCGCTACAGATTGCGTAAGTGGTCTAGCAGTATCGACAAGCAGATGAGGATGTGTGATTGGAAAACTGGCCTCCGCGAGATGTTGACTGGTGGTATGCTTGCACAGTTTCCCAATCTATCATATGGTGAGATGGCAGCTTGTATGACTTGCGATTATTAATGCGCTTACTCCACAGTTCTTCATCAGAACAAAAACACTCGATAACCAGTAGTTGTGCACGAGTCTTCTTCACGATTTGTTGCACCTGTTCATACGTTGTCAGATGCGTAAATGGACTATCACATATTACATCAAGCCCCTGTAAAAGTTGACGACGTACAATATTAAGCATCACAGCATATGAAAGTTTGCCAGCATCTGGAACTTGCTCGCTGAACATGTCCTTCACATCATCTTTATCTATTAAGGGCCAATGGAGCTGACGGCTAAGAGCGCGACTCAGCGTACTTTTCCCACTACCAGGAAAACCTTTGGACATGACGAGTTTCATCCTGTACTCCTGCTCTTCAAGTTAGAATGAGGTAAGACTAGATAAAAACAAATGAGAAAGCTTTTTAGTTTTGTGCCGAAAATTATTGCAATTCTTCTTAAGTATATGTTACCATTAGTGAAGATAGAAGAGGTTTCCAGTTCATCCCCAAACAGGAGCATTCATGAACGAAATGATGCTGCGAGTATCACCAACTCGCAATCAGAAAATAGAACTTAGTCACGAAGAGCGTACCCAGTTGAATGCATTTATCGATCTCCTGATACCATCAGATAAAGATTTTCCGCCTCCCTCTAGTCTCCATCTCATCGACGCATTTCTCAATTATCTCTCACCAGACACCTACAATAGGATGTCTTCGTTGCTTACGTTGAAACGCTTGCGTTCAGCATTGAGAGACCTGAATACTTCAGCTGATGGAAATTTTTGTGGAGTAAGTTCGGAGCGACAAAGGGCTATACTTAGACATTTCGAGCATCGCGAGCCAGCACTTTTTCAGACACTCTGGACCCTCGCGAATCACAGCTACTATTCGTGTTTAGCAACGCTACGCTACACAGCTTCAATGTCCTAGCAGGATTGTTTGCTACAACATACAAAGACTGAAAAAGCAGGTTTTGACACCTGCGGTATCACGTTATTTTATTTTTGATCCCTTATGTAACTACCTACTATAACATAATTTCTTTCTTCATACGTGCCACTATACGCACCGGGCTTATTCGTGGGATAAAAAAACGCCGAGAGCATGGCACCAAGTAACCCTAATAGCAGAAGCAGCACGACCAGAATAGGAAGTATCTTTTTCAAACGAGACTGAAACGTTTCTTTCTTCCGCTCTTGTGCCACTTCGTTGGGTGCAGCAAGGATGAGTGGTTTACTTTGTACATATTCACTGGCCGTAAATGGCACGTCAGATTTAGAAGCTTCCTCCGTCTCCTTGGCGATAGGAGACCATTCTGCCGGGTCTACCGACCAGAATAGCGACTCTCCACGTTCATCTTGTTCTGTAAGAAAATTCTTTGTAAACGTTCCGACTTCACCTGCTTCTTCAGACATACTTGAAGGAGTATACGAAGAAGGAGAATGTTCTCTAAAGAGAGGCGGCATATGTGATGAAGAAACCTCTCGCGTTCTAGGTAAAGCCGCAGGGACAGGTGAATTTAACATATCCGCTGTTGGAAGAGGTGTTTGAGGACTCTCAATTCGTTCGATAGGTTCTGGCATCAGGACTGGAGGAGGCGTAAGAGGATTTGTTTTTGTAGCAGCGTAAAACGGTTTGAGCTTGACTGTCGAAATAGCACGCGATGCTGGCGACGCAACTGGAGCTACTTTTACAGCATGTGCATACGCCTGGAAGAATTCCTCAACGGTGGCATAACGATCATCAGAACGCTTGCTCAAGGCTTTTTGTAACACATTGTCAACAACATCGGAGATCGTTGTTACAAAGCTACGTGCCGAAGGTGGTTCCTGGCGCACATGTTTGAGCAACACCTCTACGGGTGTCTGCCCAGTAAAAGGGGGAGAGCCAGTAAGAATACGAAAAAGTAGAACACCAAGTGAATATATGTCGCTTGGACGACGGAGCACACCCAACGATTGTTCTGGTGCTGCATATTCCGCCGATCCCCAACCGATACGCGTTAGAGATTGCTGACTATCATCATAACCATGCGCTATACCAAAGTCAGCGAGCAACATGTGCCCATCAGATGCAATAAATACATTCGAAGGTTTGATATTGCCGTGTAGCACATCTAAGTTATGTGCATATTGAACGGCATTCGATAATTGTTTCAAAACTGGCAGAGCTTGAAGTGCCGAAAAGTGTCCACCAACTCGAAGTAACAAATCATCGAGTGTACCATTTGCCATATAGGGCGTCACAAGATAAAGTAGGTCTTCGCCTTCACCATATTCGAGAAATGGAAGAATATTAGGATGTGTAAAGCGTCCAATCTTCTCGGCCTCCGCCATAAAATAGTCTCGGAAGGACGCTTGTTGGGCATAACTCGGGCGAAATACTTTTACGGCCCTCTCAACGTCCTCAGAAGCGAAAGGCTTCACGCTCGTACTATGTTCGATTATCTGACGTGCACGATAGACATCAGCCACACCGCCCTCACTTATACAATGCACGAGTAAATAGTCACTCAGCATCACACCTTCTAAATTAGACATTCAACACCCCATTGAGATTATGTTACATATAAATTTCCCAGAAAAGCCATCAAAAAAAGACGCATTTTTTTTAAGGGATATATCGAACTAAACGTATTTCGTGCGGCTTTTTGGAGTTTGTAGCACAAAGTGAAACGAGTTTTTTGGAAAAATAAATATTCGTCGATTTTAAGCTTGACAAAAATGCGATATATCGTTATACTTCTAATAACGATATATCTTATTGTATCGTAAGAAAGAAAGGAAACAAAAAATATGTTTGATAGAATGAATAAAGGATTTGCATTTCAAGGTCAGGGTGGAGATTGGGGTGGTTGGACACCTCCATGGTTACAGGATGACGAAGGTCCACGAGGACCTTATGGCAGACGATTTGGTGGTCCAGGTTTTGGAGGCCCTCGTGGTCCCTTTGGTGGACAGCATGGTCCATTCGGTGGTGGTCCCCGTTTCTTCGGACGCCGTGGCCCCTTTGGTTTCGGACCTGGCCCACGCTTCTTTGAAATGAGACGTGGACGCGGACCATTCGGTCCTGGAGGTCCCTTCGGACCTGGTGGCCCATTCGGTCCAGAAGGTCAAGGCGAGGGGCGTCGCTTCTTTGGACGTGGCGATGTGAAGTTCGCACTGCTTGATTTGTTGCAAGAACGACCCATGCATGGCTACGAGATGATTAAAGCTTTGGAGGAACGCTCAGGGGGCTTCTACGCGCCAAGCGCAGGGTCCATCTACCCGACGCTGCAACTGCTTGAAGACCGAAGCTTCGTTACTGTAAACGAGACCGAGGGCAAAAAGGTGTACAGCATTACTGACGCCGGTCGCGCAGCTCTTGCCGAGCGCAAGGAAAAAGGCGAAGAATTCACAGGACCACGGGGAAGACATGGCTTTGGTCCTGGTGGACATGGCGGACCCGGTGGCAGACCAGAGATGCAGGCACTGCGCGGTGAGGCAGCGGAAGTTGCACGGCTCTTTATGATTGCCGGACGTAAGACATTCGAGAATCCCGAGCAGTTAGCGCAACTACGTAGCATTATCGAGCGCACTCGTAAAGAGTTGTCCGATATGATCTATGGTACTGGCCCAAAGCAAGAAGCTTAATATAAAGAGCGAGAATGGATGAGAATGGGGCAGGTGCTAAGTACCTGCCCCATTCTCATCCATTCTCGCTCTTTAGAATTTTAGGAGTAGAATTAGTATGAGTGTGAACACATGCAGGAGTTGGTCAAGCCAAATTGAACTTATGACTTTATAGCGTGCTTTCAATGTATCGACAATATAATGTGTCACCAGGATCAAGGCAATAGCAAGGAGTGTGGGATGCGCGAAAAGAACGAAGGTGGCAGTATAGGTGGCACAGTGATAAAAATTTACTTCCCAACTTTTCCCCTTTTCTATACTCATCCAGGTGCTTTGGAAGGCAAAGTCTCCTACGAAGTGGCATGCGAGCCAGATCAAGAGCGTGGATACAGAGATACCAAGTACCATGTCCGTTCTCCCTTAACATACTTCATGCTGAGTATAGTGAGTAAAGGAGAGAGGGGCAATGAGCTAGCTCACTCTATGGATGTGAGATATAACACCTTACACTGGCAAACGTGTTTGACCACGCCAGGAAGTTTCGGAATGGACACGTAGGAGTAGGAGCGCAGTAACGAGAATCCAGAAGCAGAATGAAAGGTCTTGTTCTAAGAACGCGCTATCTACCTGTCCTTGCACTAATGCGGCAAACATCGCGGCACCCACTCCTATCGTCATCCAGCGCAAGTATTCTGATCCCTTGTAGGCATTCGCATCGAGTCGTCGTATGATACGGGCGAAGAGCCAGAAGAAGAGGACGAGCACACCGATAAAGGCTAACAGGCCAAAGATGCCTATACTTACCCAAACGTGCAAGAAAATGTTGTGAGGATGTGACAGGAATGGTTCATATTTCAGCCCTGTATCCTTATGTGTCACCGGGTCTTGCTCAATCCAGTAATGATACTGTGAATCACAAATAGTATTCTGGCTATAATGGCACAGCCAATTGTCCATACCATATCCGACCCAAGGGCTATCACGAATCATGTGAAGTGCGCTCTCCCACAGGTAAATGCGCTTGGTTACAGTACTTACGGTGTGAATACCTTTTGCACTCTCACTTGTATGATGGTCCGTCAACACATTCGTTATTTGTGCGCGAAACACAAAGCTGCCAGCCAGTAGAACGACAACAAGCACACCGCTCCCGATAAGAAGCACCTTACGGTTACGAATAGCGAAGGCGACTACAAAGAGTAGAGCAAGCGCGATAGCAACCCATGCGCCTAGCGATTGAGTTAGATAGAGGACGATAAGCATAGGAAGGCAGCAGAGCAGCGCGACAAGTCGGAGACGGAGCGAAACTCTTGCTAAGAGCAAGGCAAAACCGATAGGAAGTATATAATCGAACAGCAACCCGATACTATTAGCACTGCCATACACTGCATAGATACGCCGAACGCCATCTTCCAATTTCAATGTATTCTTGAAAAAAACGATTTGTACAAGTCCAAGCCCGGCTATTATTAAGCCCGTTCCAAGCATTGCGGCTAGAAGTCGAGTCACATCTTGCCGGGTACGCAAGCACGTTAACGCAAGCAAGACATAAACAAGCGGATCGAAAACCTCTTCACGAAAGGCCCGTAACGCAAACGTACGGTTGAATGCGATAACAATCGAAAAAGCTGCCATAAGAGCAAAAAGGAGTATTGGAACAGGAAACGGCCCTAATCGACTTCTGAGTTGACCGAGTGAAGGCCAATAAGCCCAACGTTGTCGTTGTATAAGTATCTGAAGAAGTGCGATAAGTATACAAGTAGCAAGTGTTATTTCAACAAGGCTAAATCTAAAGTCATGATACACCACTTTTTGCTGTAGATAATAGGGCAGAGAAAGTGGGAGTAAGGCAACAGCGAATGGTAAGCGATACCAGCAGAGGACAGCGAAAATCAGCAAAAATGGTAAGGAAGCAAGCGGGTTTTGAAATATTGAAGACGTGAACGTAAAATGACCGATATGAATGTTCGGGTTACTTACTACATAATAAAGAGCCATCGACAGAATAAGGCCCCCCTCGATGAGCCTATCATGCCAGAATGAAGAAAACCAGGTATCGACACGCCTATAATTGGCAGGTGGTTTTGTAGGTGATCCCATGGGGGAATATAGTTTTTGTGTCTCAATAAAGGTTATATCTTTGTTCATTCTTATACCACTTCACATAAAAATACATCTCATTATTTGTGGACTGCATGCAATATATTATGAGGTAGAGGCAACTAAAAGAAAATTCTCTTCTATTAACTATATAACGTCAAAGACATAAAATTCAATGCGGATGCTGCCAAGAGTACTCTTGGCAGCATCCGCATAATAGGAAAGACTACTAGTGGCTCAACTCAGAGACAAACTGACGGAAGACATGCATATGATGGTCAATGTCCTCTTGCGTATGCTGTACTGAAATTGTCCACTGATCATCCAGTCCAGGTGGGAAGAGAATTCCCCGATTAACCAGGAAGAGCCAGTAGGCATAGGAAAGCTCCATATCAATATCCCACCAAGCGCGGTAGTTACGCGCACGCTGATGACGGAACATGGCACAACCCTTCGCGCCAATCTGGGCAACATGCATAGGTAGATCAAATTCTTCGATAATACCCGTGTAGCCATCAGCAAGTTGCTTGGAGAGTCCATTCGCATGCGTATGTGCTTCTGGCGTGAAGATTTCCGTGAGCGTCACCAAGCCAGCACGCATCGACATTGGATTGCCATTGAAGGTTCCTAAATGCAGAACTTCGCCACTGCTGATATGGTCCATAATTTCTTTACGTCCACCGAAGGCTCCGATTGGCATGCCACCACCAATAGACTTGGCAAGACAGATCAAGTCAGGCTCGACAGGATAGATTTCTGTAACACCACCAGGGGCAACCGTTACGCCCGTCTTCACTTCATCGAATATGAGCAGTACATCGTGGCGACGCGTGATTTCACGCACGCTTTTTAGATATCCCTCATCTGGCAGCATGATACCGACATTCATCAGCACAGCCTCGGTGATGACCGCCGCAACTTCGCCTTCGTGCTCTGTCAAAATGCGGTCTAATGCCTCAGGATCGTTGTACGGCGCGATAACAACGTTTGTTTGTACGTCTGCGGGAATGCCTTTTGAAGCCGGCACTGTGTTCGGATGTTCAGCAGGACCAGCCGCTTCCCGAGACGGTTTGGTACTCATCATAACAGCGTCATGATGTCCGTGATACGAGCCCTCAATCTTTACGATCTTGTCGCGCTTCTTGTGGGCGCGTGCTAGACGGAGCGCATCCATCGTAGCTTCGGTACCAGAGTTAGAGAAACGTACCTGCTCAAGAGGCGCGAAACGCCGTACCAGTTCTTCGGCAAGAAAAATGACTTCCGCGCTCGGTAATGAATAGAGACTCCCGTTACCAAGTTGTTCACGTAGAGCTTTTACCAGCACAGGATGTGAGTGACCAACCAGCAAACTGCCAAACGCAAGATGAAAATCCGCATACTCGTTGCCATCATAATCCCAAACATGACTTCCCTCCGCACGACTGATAAACAATGGATAGGGAGGAACAGCCTGAAACGAGCTGGCGACACCGAGTGGAAGTGATGCCATGCCACGTTGATGAATTTCTTGCGAACGTGGTGTGCGCTTCCTAAAATCAGCATCTTCACGAGCAATGATTTCCTGTATAAGTTTTGGGCTTACTGTAATTGGGTCGCGAAGCATAAAAGCTCCTTTCCGAACGAGAAAACACATACAAAATAGGGAGGAACAATGGATATTTAACTACTGTCATTATTGTACTCAAGAAAAATGAAAATAGCAAGTAGTGCGCACTTTTTTTGCGTATATCTATATTTATCAGTAATTTTATCACGAATATCGCAAAATCATCTAAAATAATGGAATTTGGAAGAAACAAAAAACTCGTAGGGACCACGTTTACAGCGTCCCTACGAGTTTTTTGTTATGCCCTACTTGTGACAGCCTCGGGTGCATGAGCATTTCTATTTGCAAGTTGATTATTCTTTGGTGCAGTGGGTTTACGGGTTAGCCGGAAGAAAATGCCACCTGCAACTAGCAAGTAAGCAGTATAAACAGTAGCTTGCAAAATGGTAGGCGATTCAGCATAGCCTAGAAATGTATGAAGTATATCCCCGAGTGTACTATCTTCACTGAGAATGTGTGCGGTATTCCAGAGTGGAGTTGTCCCAAGAGCGATCCAGTTCAATTCTTGCATATTTTGAATGGCATTGCCAAGCAAACCAGCCGCAAAGAACAGGAGAACAATGCCCATGACACGGAAGAACAGACGATAGTCAAGCCGATAGCCAAGGCGATAAATCATCACACATAGCCCGATAGAGACAAGTAGACCAAGTGCAGCACCGGTGAGTAGCAAAAGGCCGCTTGTCTGAAACGCAAAGGCCAGCATAAATACAGCCGTTTCTAATCCTTCGCGCCCAACCGTTGAGAACGCAAGCACACCTAATGCAAAACCAGAACTGGCCGCACTCGCCTTCGCCACAAATTCTTTTTTCATCGAGCGGCTATGACTCTGCATCCAAAAGGTCATTGTTGTGAGCAACACAACGGCGACAAGATAAGTTATCGTCTCAAAAATGCTTTGAAATGTTGAACCTACGTAGTTATGTATTGTGACATACAGTGCAACACCGCCAAGTAGAGAGCCGAGTACAGCCAGTCCAACGCCAATCCAGACCGCACGTGCCTGGTGCGTCATCCCTAATTGGCGTAGTGCCGCAAAGAGCAGACTAACAATGAGACTCGCCTCTAATCCTTCTCGCAAGAAAAGAACAAATGCCGCAATCATCAGAATACACACTTTCTATGTTTATCAAAAGTATGGAAATTTCCACACCGTAATCCCTAGTTATCTACTAAGATATTAGCACAGGCTAACAAGAGCGTCAAGGGTAAGAGAACATGCATCGTCTGTAGGGACCGATGTATCGCGTCCAGGGGTGGGGGCTGGGAAACGCGTAGGAGAAGAGTTGCATTGCCGCCGCGTTGCCCCTCCCACGCGCCACCCCTGGACGCGATACATCGGTCCCTACAGACGATGCAGAATTGGGGTCTAGCGTGTTACCCACAGTTTCGCGGCTGACGCGGGACTGATGGACACCTCGCGTTCTCCCACGCGTAAAAGTACGTTCTCATGATGTTCTTCGGCACTATTTTCACTTTTTGCGAGAATAGTTAAGTGCATGCCCGGCATTAAGCCTTTTTCTTCAAAGTAGCGAATCAGGGCTTCCTCGTCTTCGACCACTTCCGAGATACATAGGAGGGTAACGGTTTCACCGGGGGTGATTGTGGAGAGACGCAGTGCATTATGGTTTTTAAGATAGTTGCGAGCATCGACGGAGCCGGGGATAGGATTGCCGTGAGGACAGGTGGTGGGGTTGCTCAAGCTAGCAATCACACGAGCCTCGACTGCACCTGAGATAAAATGTTCCAAGCGACATGCCTCTTCATGCACTTGATGCCACGGCATATTAAGCATATCGACCAGGAAGCGTTCGGTCAGGCGGTGCCGACGTAAAACGGCCTCCGCCGCTGTATTGCCTGCCTCGGTGAGCGTCACCAGACGCTTTTGATCCATCTCAATGTAGCCATCACGTACTAAGCGCTTGAGCATCTCAGTCACAGTAGGAGCAGAGACGCCGAATTTTTGCGCAAGGCGTGCGCCAATCACTACTTCGCCTTCCATGCTTATGTTATAAATGGTTTCCAGGTATTCTTCAACCGTGGCACTCAGAAGTTCATGTGTTTTCATTGTTTTTATCCTGTGTCAGGCTCACTTAGGGCATAGTACGCATGCTCAGTTGCACACGGCCCCGTTGCATATCTATCTTCAGGACGCGCACTTGCACGACCTGTCCTACGGCGACGACGGTCAGGGGGTCACGCACGAAGCGGTCGGCGAGTTCTGAGACATGGACAAGGCCATCTTGCTTGACTCCGATATCGACGAAGGCCCCAAAGTCAACAACGTTACGCACGGTTCCCTGTAGCACCATGCCCGGCTCTAAATCTTCGATTTTGAGGACATCATGGCGTAGGATAGGTGCAGGCAGAGCTTCACGCGGGTCTAGTCCTGGCTTTTCAAGGTTTTCAAGAATATCATGGAGGGTTGGAAGTCCGACCCCAAGGTTCTTCGCAATATCAGTCCAGGCCCCATCTTCGCTCTCACTCACGGCACTACGAGTACGACTATTAGAACGTCCCAGACTGTTTTGTAGTTTGATTCGTTGCTTGAACAACGCGATGCGCTCAGCCGGACGCACTACCTTGTCTTCCTCCCCTGGTAACAAAGTAAGTAACGTGCGTACCGCACCATAGCTTTCTGGATGGATAAAGGTATTGTCCAGGAGTTCGGCACCATTGGCGATTTTGAGAAAGCCAGCGGCTTGTAGGAAGGTCGAGGGACCCAAGCCAGGAACTTTTTGTAGTTCATTACGCGACTTGAACGAACCATGTTCTTCGCGATATTTGACAATGGCGTTCGCGACCCGCGCATTGATGCCCGATACATGCTTGAGCAATGCGGCTGAGGCCGCATTCACCTCGACACCCGCGAAGTTGACGCATGAGATAACTACACGATCCAGCATAGCCGCCAGTTCTTTCTGGTCCACATCATGCTGATAAAGCCCGACGCCAACGGCCTTGGGGTCAATCTTGACCAGTTCCGCGAGTGGGTCCTGTAAACGACGAGCGATAGAGATGGTGCCACGTTGCGTTGCATCGAGGGTGGGAAATTCTTGACGCGCTGCTTCCGAGGCCGAATAGACCGATGCACCTGCTTCATTGACAAGCACATACCCAATTTGTTGGCCTGTTTCTTGTGCCAGTTTCTGAATGAGTTCAGCGACCAACTGCTCCGTCTCGCGTGAGGCGGTGCCATTGCCGATAGCGATTACGTCAATTTTGTACTGTGTCAGGAGTTTAGTGAGCATATGTTGCGCTTTATCAGACTGGAAGAGATACATTGTGTCCGACTCGATATATTTTCCGTTTTCATCGACCACCGTCAGTTTACAGCCTGTGCGAAAACCCGGGTCAATGCCAAGCACTTTTTTGGCACGTAACGGTGGTTGAAGCAAGAGGTTACGCAGGTTTGCCGCGAAAATATTGATGGCATGTTCTTCCGCTCGTCGTGTCATCTCCACACGTACCTCACGCTCCATGGCAGGTGCCAACAGGCGTTTGTACCCATCTTCCATCGCTTCAGTCAGTATGTTAGAGAAGGGCGATGTAGCCTTGACAGGATGATAGCGTGTCATATCTCTTTGTGCCTGCTCATAGGGTAAGTCAACACCGACACGTAGCACACCTTCGCGCTCGGCACGGTTCAGAGCCAGGATGCGATGTGGCACAAGTTTGGTCACAGGTTCGTTGAACTCATAGTAGAGTTGATAGACACCATTAGGATCTTTCTCAGCGATTTTTTCAGGGTCTAATGCCTTCGCGCTTAACGCAGACTGCTTGAAGAAGGTGGTACGTACACTACTACGCACGTTGGCATCTTCCGCGATCATCTCGGCAACGATATCAGAGGCACCTGCGTAAGCTTCGAGGTCGGTTTCGACACCTTTTTCTTCGTTCAAAAATGGTCGTGCATATTCTTCTAAAAGTGCCATCATGTCGCCCGTTCGTTCTGGCTGTTGCAGAATAATTTCGGCAAGCGGGGCAAGACCCTTTTCGCGAGCGACACTAGCACGAGTCTTACGCTTAGGACGATAGGGAAGATACAGGTCCTCGATCTGTTGCAGGGTAGTAGCCGCCGCAAGCGCAGTGGAAAGTTCCGGGGTCAGCTTTCCCTGCTCGTCAATCAGTCTATACACATCTGTTTTGCGCTCATGTAAAGCACGGATAGACGCAGCTTTGTCCGCAATGGCCTGAATTTGCACCTCATCCAGGCTTCCAGTCGCTTCTTTACGATAGCGAGAAATGAAGGGAATCGTATTTCCCTCGTCGAGGAGGATGATCGTTCGCTTGATTTGATCGAGTCCCAGGTTCAACTCGGAACGAATAGCCTGTGCAATATCAACAAGTGACAGTGTTACATCTGTCACTGAGGTTGTTGCTTGTTGTGCATGTTCTTGCGTAGCCAAGAATATCGCCTACCTTCCACATACAAAATAGGAGTTGAAGAGCATAACTGCACAGAATCGTACCACAGATGGTCAAGGGACACGAATGTAGGGGCAAGGGCGTCCGCAAGGGGAACGCCCCTCCCATACGACTCGACGTTCCAAGCGCATCGGCTGTATGGGAGGGGCGTTCCCCTTGCGGGTGCCCTAGCTTTTCTCAATGTGTTTTTTTAGCAATCCTTTTTTATGTCGTGCAACACCCCACATACCACCTAGCCATCCGAGTGTAGAGGCCAGAAGTACTCCACCACCAAGGAAGAAGAGCAAGTTTCCCCAGGACGATTGTGTGGAAGATGCAGCATAATGAGGATACACAGGTTGAATTGCTCTCCATGCGGTGTTCAGTTCGTTTGGAGGCGTACCAGTATGAAGTCTTTGCGCACGTGTTGTGTCAACCTCGATGCGTTGTGCCAGCAGAATAAACAGGCCAATAAAGAGGACGACCCAGAACATGAGCATACTGGTTATACCAGCCCACATACCAGCCCAGCCACCACGCAGAGAGCTTCCACCACGGCGGGTCGTCATAAAGCCCGCCAAGACGTAGAAGAGAAAACCTATAAGGGCTGTGAGATAGAATGAGGGTTCTTTCTTTAAAAGTAAAACAAGCCCAACAGATAGCACAGCCTGTACAAGGCCAAACAAGCAGCCCTGTCCAAATGGCGTAGGCAATGGATGCGCGGAGACAATAGAAGATTGCGGTACCATAACATAGCCAGGAGGCGGGGTAGGTGGTGGAGCAGGTACAACCATTTGAGGTCTCCTGGCAGGCTGTGGTACAGCAGCATAGGCATGGGCTGGTGTTGGTTGCGTTGGTACAACAGAATTATATGGATAATGTGACGGATGTGGGACAGCATGTCCCACAAGTGTTGTGTCGGCGTGTGCGCCAAAAGTTGGTTGACGTAAGGCTTGCGCAAATTCTTGCATCGTAGCATAACGCTGGTCCGCTTGCACCGCCAGGGCTTTTAGCAAGGCACGTTCTACAGCAAGCGATAGGGTTTGATTGAACTGACGTGGTGGAATGAGTTCATCTTGCACACTCCGCTTTATAGCTGATGGAGGCAAACGATTGGTGAGCAATAAATACATCGTCGCGGCAATTGCATAAATGTCCGATTGCGGACCTGTATGCCCGGTGTACTGCTCAATCGGGCTAAAGCCTTGTGAAACGGCTCGCCCTAATGATTGTGTGCCATTACTGCGGGGGTCATACAATTTAGTCAAGCCAAAATCGACCAGGACAGTGGTTTGATGTGGTGTAAGAATAATATTCGCGGGCTTGATATCACGGTGAACCACTGCTGGCTTACGACTATGCAGTTCCTGCAAGATATCCATGAGAGGAAACATCCACGCTAACACCTCTTGCTCGCTACATGGTCCCTGTGCTGATTGATATGGCTCCTGCTCACCCACAACTGCCAAGCGACGGATGGCAACGCGGTCTTTAAGGAGTTGTAGCAGGTCTTGCCCTTCGATGAGCTGCATGACAAGATAGAAGCGACCATTCGCCTCCAGCGCGTCATAGACCTGTGGCAAATTTTCGCTTTTTACCGTAAAAAGGACACTCGCCTCCATCAACGCTTGCCGACGTGCGGCAGGAGTCACATCATAGGTCTCTTTTATTGCGCAAGGACGATTGCCCTCACTCTGATCAATGGCGCGATAGACAGCACCAAAACCACCGCGATTGATCAGTGACCCGATGACGTAGTTGTTCCCGATTACCGTTCCTGGCGTTAATGCAACTGGCAAGCTCATATGTGAGCATATCCTTCTTTCTGATACATACTGTCTATACAGACGTATTTACGTATCAGTTATAAAGAATGTTGCGAGAGTAAGGAAACAGTTGATTTTGACTTGACTCTCACACTACGTGAGAGTGTAGAGTTAAATAGAATATTCTATTGATTTAGGTAACGCTATGGAGGATTTCAATGTTCAGAATAGGCGAATTTTCACAAATCGCACAGGTTACAATTCGAACCTTGCGCCACTATGACGAATTGGGGTTGCTTAAGCCTGTGCATATTGATCGTTTTACGGATTATCGCTACTACACCATCGAGCAACTACCCCAATTGAATCGTATCCTGGCCCTGAAGGATTTAGGCTTTTCGCTGGAGCAGATTGCGCGGAGCCTTAAAGATGATGTGTCACCTGAGCAACTTCGTGGCATGTTGATGATGAAACAGGCCGAACTTGAGCAACAGGTCCAGGAAGAGCAGATGCGTTTAGGACGTGTTGCGACCCGTCTACGACAAATCGAGCAAGAAGGTAAGCAGCCAGAGTATGAGGTTGTCCTGAAACAAGGAACGGCACAGAAACTGGTTTCACTTCGCGAGACTGTTCCAACGGTCGAAGCGATGGCACGTTATCGCTGTCGTATGTATACAGATGTTTATACCTGGTTAGACGAACAGCATATCAAGCCGATAGGACAGGAGCTAGCCCTCTATCACAACACGGAATATTTTGAAGAAGATATTAAGATGGAGGCTGGCGTTCTCATCAACAAAGCAAGTCTGTCTCCCAAGCAGCCGTCTACACATAACACTATGCGCGTTTATGAATTGCCGGTTGCTCCGATACTTGCAAGTGTCGTTCACCGAGGAAACTTTTATGATGTGCCACAAGCGATTAGTGCACTCTTCATTTGGGTCGGCACAAATGGGTATACGGCAAGTGGGCCTTACCGCGAAATACATCTGTTTGGGCGTGAGAACGACCTGACAGATTTTGAGCATATCACACTTGAAATGCAAGTTCCCGTTGAAAAAGTCTAATCGCAAAAACTGGTGCTTTTTTCGCTTGACTCTCACGTAACGGTAGACGGTATTGTTTCCTCAGGAGATGGTACAACAAGGTTCATTCCAAAGAAAGAGAAGACAATACCATGTTTGACACACGAACAGCGCGACTGACAGCGATTTTGCTTTTCGTAGAAGTTGCTCTCATCAATGTAAGTTTCTTAGTGCTGCAAAGTGTTTTTGAGTTTCCGGCGATTCTCAATAAACCTGCGGCACACGTACTACCCTTGTTTTACAAGAACAATAGTATCGTTATTCCAGCCTATTATGCATTTACCATTTCATCTATGCTGCTCATTCCGCTTGCGCTTTTGCTGCATCGGATTTTGACGCCGAAGCCTTCAACATTTATGACAATTACAACAACACTCGGTATCGTGACTGCTGTTTTTCAAATCCTCGGCTTCATGCGTTGGCCCTTCCTCGTACCCTACCTTGCGACAACATATGTAAATCCGCAGACCAGCGATGCCACACGACAAAGTATCGAAGTATTCTATAACGCCTTCAACATCTATGCAGGGCATACGGTTGGAGAACATCTGGGTTTCCTCTTTAACGCTGTATGGGGCATTCTGCTCTCGATCGCTATTCTGCGTTCGCCTCTGTTTACAGGACGAAGATGGCGATGGGTTGGGATTGTAGGTTTTGTGCTTTCAGCAGGAGTCCTCGGTAATCCACTACAAGATTTGAGCTTGAATTTTGTGTCAACGAATACATACTACTTCATTAGTAACTTGACACTTGTCAACCTCATTTACCTAATAAGTTATGCACTATGGGCAGTCTGGCTTATAGCACCTGCTGTTCGTCTATTGACATTGCGTGAGCAAGTGGGGCAGGAAGTTGTGAAACAAGCACTTTCGTTAAATGCGTAGACGCGCACATTGCTTCGCTCGTGCGGCAGACGCGATACATCTGGTCCCTACGAATTTCACTATCACTAAGCATGTGCATCAAATTAGATAAAAGGAGACTATTATGAACAAGAATACAGAACTACACGTAGTTTTTGGCACAGGGCCACTTGGGAGAGCGGTTATACGCGAACTGGTGGTACAAGGGATGCAAGTCAGAGTTGTCAATCGTAAAGGTCAATTGAAAGATGCCCTTGCTGGTGTCGAGGTTGTGTCAGGTGATGCCACGAACCCGGCACATGTACGAACACTGTGTCAGGGCGCAGCAGTTGCATATCATTGTGCGCAACCTGGCTATACTCACTGGCCTAAAGATTTTCCGCCAATCACAAACGGGATCATAGAGGGTTTGAGTGGGACAAATACAAAACTCGTCTTTGGAGACAACTTGTATATGTATGGACCTGTAGATGGTCCAATCACAGAGGACCTACCTTATCAAGCGAAAGGGCATAAGGGACGTACGCGGACACTCATGGCAAATGCTGTATTAGAGGCACACCATAGTGGCAAAATTCGTGCGACTATTGGACGAGGTTCAAACTTTTATGGGCCATATGTACGCGACTCCACAGTAGGGGCAATAGTGTTCGGAGCCGCCTTGTCTGGTAAAGCTGTAACAATGCTTGGAAAACCTACGCTTCCTCATACATATACCTTTATTGATGATTTTGGCAAAGGTTTGGTTACGCTCGGCACGCATGATGAGGCTTTAGGGCAAGCATGGCACATTCCTAATATAGGAACCACTACAACACGCACCTTCGTTGAACAAGTTTTCAGGGAAGTCGGCAAACCTGTTAAAGCGTCAACCGTGTCGCGTCCTATGGTGATGCTAGCAGGTTTGTTCAACGCCGATATACGCGAAACGAAAGAGATGTTGTATGAGTTTGAGGAGCCATATATTGTTGACTCAAGCAAATATGAACATGCCTTTGGAAAACATGCCACATCTTATGAGGAAGGAATACGGCAAACAGTGGCGTGGTATAGAGCGAATGATGCAAACGAACAGAAAAGCGATGTTAAAGCAAGGCGGTAAGAGGTGTAATACATCTTCAGTACACACAAGTGAGAATATAGAGGTACATTCTCACTTGTGTGTACTGAATAAAAGACTTGGCTTGGGCATTTCACCCATTGAATTTGTTATAAGCAACAAAGCTATGAATACAGGAATCTGTTTACGAGTGTTCTATCACTAAATGCCCTAGACCAACCAGATATGCGCTGATATCCCAAACTCGCTCTTGCAACACCTCATGATAGGAAATGGGAACTGATGGCGTCTGCTTGCTCTTGATAAAGTACTTTCCGGTGACGCCTTCCACCTCTGATGACGTTGCCAAGTAGAGTGCTGTTTGTGCTCCCTGCTCCGGCGTCTGGAGGAAGCGTTTAATGATGCCAACAAAGGGACGTGCAATTGGTGGTGCGACGTTCGCAATAATATTCGTTGCCGTAAAGCCTGGATGCAGGGCATTGACCGTAATCCCTGTTCCTGTGAGTCTGCGCGCCAAGGCATACCCGCACATCACCATTGCAAGCTTTGCCTGACCATATACGTCAAAGGGCACAAACGTCTGCTTACTCTGTAAATCATCCACATTGATAGATTTCGTCATGGCATTAGACGCGACATTGACGATGCGTGCAGGTGCGCTACTACGCATCATATCTAGGAGTATGTCAGTGAGGAGAAAAGCTGAAAGATGATTAATTGCTAAATTCATCTCTATTCCATCAACGCTTACCTCGCGCTGCTGTATGTGAGCACCTGCATTGTTGACTAAGACGTGCAAGTGAGCATAACGCTGCTGAAACGCCTGTGCGAGTTGACGGACCGATTGTTGTGAGGAGAGGTCCGCCACCAGCAGATCGACAGAGGAATTGCCTGTCACCTCTGCAATTTCTGCCCTCGCCTCTTCGCCTTTGCGATGATTCCGAGCGACCATCACGACGGTTGCGCCTTGCCGAGCAAGTTCGGTTGCGATGACTTTTCCCATTCCAGCATTTGCGCCTGTCACGAGTGCAATTTTATTGTGCATCATTGTCTTTTCCTCTCTTTGACTCATATAGTAAGCGCGAGAGCCTTACGTATCGAGGTTGTATTGGTCATGTGTTGCAGCATAAAATCGGCGACATCTGCTCGCGGAATGTGTGACGTGACGCGCATACGAAGATCAACACCACTACGATAATGCCCAATTCGTGATCCATTTGTCAAAAATGATGGCCTGACGAGCGTCCAGTCCACATCACTCTCCATAATCAACTTCTCCATCCGCTCTTTGTCCACCATTTTTTCTTTGAGTGAGGTCCACAGCAGAAGATTGTAAAGATTGCGATGATGACTTTCTGTCGCACCATACGCACTGACAACAAGCAAGCGACGCACAGAATAACGTGCCATTGCAGTCAGAATATTCTGACTGCCATCTGTACACACCGACACGGGACCTTTCTGATTCGTTCCTAACGTGCTCAAAACTGCGTCTTGCCCAACTACGGCTTCCTCGACTCTAGCAAGGTCGAGTACGTCTCCTTGAAGAACCGTGAGGTGTTCATGCTGCATAGGAAATGTTGCTGGATTGCGCACTAGTACTGTGACAATATGACCGCCCACGAGTGCTTGCTCGACAAGAGAACGACCAGTTCCACCAGTCGCTCCAAAGATGCTCAGTTTCACGAGTATATTCCTTTCAAATTTGATATTATATCTTATAGATATAATATCAAAACGATACAAAAATCAAACAAAAAAAAGAAGAAGAGAGACAACGAGTAGAGATTTTTCTCCTAAAACATGTTATGAGTCGGACGTTCTAGTCCAGTGGGTCTGAATCTTCGTAAACAACTCGATAAGTATGATGCGTTCTGTTGATGTTAACGTGGTGAGCATGTCTTGCGTTAACTGCTTGAGCTGACTCAGAAATGTTTCAAGAAGCTGCATTCCTTGCTCGGTCGGTGTCACCAGAAAGCTGCGACGGTCTTCACGATTAAGGGTACGAGTCGCATAGCCCTGTTTTTCCAGACTATCAAGGATACGTGTAAGTTTGCTTGGGTCTATTCCAGGCATCGCCTGAGCAATATCCTTTACCATAAGCGGCCCACGCTGAGAGAGGACAGAGATCACATTCGCCTCTTCGGGAGAACACAGCGTCTCATCCTCAAAACGTTGTGATGTGCGACTCAATGTATCGTTCAAAAACAGCATAAAGTCAAGCACAGCACGTGCTTGTGATGAATCAGAATCCTGTTCCAAAGAAGTCTCCTTTCTCTACCAATTCATCTACTTTAAAAAGTTATGTACAGTATCTTTCACATTTATGTTTTCATTATGATATTATCATAACATGATAATACACTAATAGCAAGGGAAATGATAAAGACGTTATAAAAGATAGTCAAACATTTCTAATTTCATATCTCTAAAATAGAGGAAATCTAGCGAGAAATGATATTTTGCCGACGTATGTATTATAGACAGATAACCTTGTGTATCTACGTAGAGGAAATAAAGTTGTCATCCCTGTTTGTTGATAGTGTATGCAAACGGAAGACACCATGCTAGTTGCAATCATTCACTCGTATGATACAATAAGCCAAGACTGAACAAATCTACGTATGTGTTGCAGAAGAAGAGAGCAAGCACTTGGAACGAAATGTGATGTTTGATGCAGACCGTGACCGTGACAAGGCGGCTGACTCAGAACGCGATACGATACCTGACGCGGATCTGAGTAACCTGGCACAAAGCGACAGCCTACGCCTTTACCTACGTGAGATTTCGCGCATTCCTCTCCTCAATGCGTCCAATGAATCGCGTCTTGCTGAACGAGCTGAGAATGGCGAGAAGGAAGCACGAGATCATCTAATCGAGGCAAACCTGCGACTTGTCGTGAGTATCGCTAAGAAATATGTTGGTCAAGGGTTGTCCCTGGAAGACCTGATCGGCGAAGGCAATATAGGTCTTATCCGCGCAGTCACGAAGTTCGATTATAAGAAAGGTTTTCGTTTCTCCACCTACGCGACTTGGTGGATCAAACAAGCCATTACGCGCTCTATCCTCGAAGGAACACGCGTTGTGCGCCTTCCCGTCTATATCATGGAAGAGGTGATGCGCGTAAAGCGCACCACGCGTCAACTCTATCAAGAGATGGGACGCGAACCAACGCCAAATGATATCGGCGAACGACTGAGCATGACACCTGAACGTGTGAGTGAGTTGCTGATCTGGGCGGAGAAGGTTTTCTCGCTCGACGCACCGCTTTCCGAAGAGGAAGAGAACACGCTAGGCGACATCATTGAAGATGTACGGGAGCGAGGACCAAGTGAAATAACAGACCAGCATCTTTTACGCGAAGAGATTCGTAAGGTGTTAGGTCAACTCACGTTGAGAGAAAGACAGGTTATTGAGCTACGTTTCGGCTTGGTGGACGATCACGACCATACCTTGGAAGAAGTGGGCAAGAAACTCAAGGTGACACGTGAACGTGTGCGACAAATCGAGGAACGTGCAATTCGTAAACTACGTCATCCGCAAGCCAGTCGCATTCTAAAAGATTATCTTGATTGACTACGTATAGAGTAGCTAGCCTGAAAAACAAAGCATGCTGTTTGTAGTGCAACCTACGAACAGCATGCTTTGTTTTTCGCCAAAACTTACGGTACATTCGGGTAACATCCACTAGTAGAGTAGTCGTGATACGTTTATCCAGTAAGAGGATTGGATAGGGGTGTATTGTTGTGGCGGGATATAAGCTTGAGGACGTATAGTCATGAATGAGTTGGCTGGCCAGAGCCTTGGTGGGTATCAGTTAGAGGAAGAGATTGGGCATGGCTCAATGGGCGTTGTGTATCGGGGAAAACAGATCGCACTTGGACGCGAGGTCGCAATTAAAGTCTTGCCGATGGGACTTGCACGGGATACTTCCTATGTAGCACGTTTTATCCGTGAGGCACAAATCATCGCGGGTCTTAACCATCCAAATATCGTTCATATTTACGATGCCGGGCAGCAAAACAAACTACTGTATTTTGTGATGGAATACGTTCAGGGTCCCACACTCTCTAATCTGATTTACCTCGATGGAACCATTCCACAGCACCTTGTGCTTGAATATGGAGCGCAGATTGCGGATGCGCTTGATGCAGCCTACAAAGAACGTGATGTTATTCATCGTGATATCAAACCTGAAAATTTGATGCTTAACCGCTGGGGAAAAATTAAGGTGATGGATTTTGGCCTTGCACGTGCAACAGGCCATCAACCCATTACAGTCGCTAAGACACTTGTTGGAAGTATCTACTACGCATCACCTGAACAAATTTGGGGAAATACATTAGACAACCGTAGTGATGTCTACGCACTTGGTGTTGTCTTGTATGAAATGATTACTGGCCAGCGACCATTTACTGGACGCTCGATGCCTGAACTCACACAGGCGATCATTACAGGTTCAGCGCAAGCACCGAGTACGCTGAACGAAGAGATGACACCAGAGTTAGAGCGAATTATTCTTACCGCGATGGCCAGAGATCGCGAGGAGCGATATGAAGATGCCGGACTTATGGCGCGTGACCTGCGTGCATTATTAATACGACCCCCCGCAACTCCACTATCCTTTCAAACTGCAGATGACACACTACTACGTCAGGAACCACGCGAACGTGTCGCAGTACAACCACCAAAGCGTCCAAACGCACAACGTCCTACCTATGAGAATATTGTCGTTCCTACAACGCCCCCACCAGAAGAGGGAAACATATCTTCATTGCTTGCATCTTTATCGGAGGATCATGCGCTACAAGACCCGGATCGTCCGACATTACCAATGATTATCTCTAAAAGCCCGGTTCCTCTTGAGCAGCAAGAAACAGTCAAGACGATTTCGACACCGCTAGAAAAAACAAAGCGTACATTTTGGCGTCGGTTGCATCGACTCTTCAAAGTTTCTTGAGAGCAGGGTATTTTGCCAATGCTATAGTTGCATGTAGCTCTTCGAAGCCTTATACTATACCAAAGTACAGGTTTCCAGGAGTTGTAGCAAGCATGAACCCACAAGTAAATTTAGGTGTTGCGTTTGTCGCGGGACTTGTTTCGTTTCTTTCGCCGTGTGTTTTGCCACTGGTGCCGATTTATTTGGCACAGCTCGTCGGACAAAGTGTCTATCAGTCGGGGGGAGAGAAACAGCACTCTACAGTACGTCTGGTTACATTTTTGCATGCAGCCCTCTTTGTGCTTGGCTTCACGCTCGCATTTGTCGCTTTGGGAGCCACAGCAAGCACACTAGGAAGTTTTTTGCGTGCACAGCAATTTCTATTGCGGCAAATCGGCGGGGTTTTACTTATTCTCGTCGGACTTCACTTAACAGGACTCCTCAGGATACCGTTGCTATATCAGCAGAAACGCTTCGAGTTTCGTCCTGCCCGCCCGAGCTATCCCGCGTCTGTTTTGACAGGCGTCGTTTTCGCTATTGGATGGAGTCCATGCATTGGTCCAATTCTTGCCAGCATACTGGGGCTGGCTGGGCAAGCGGCAACGTTGAAGCAAGGTGTCATGCTCTTGCTTGTATACTCGCTTGGCTTGGGGGTACCATTTCTATTACTGGGTTTGGGCCTCAATCAGGTGAGCAAAGTCTTAAAATGGTTAAAACCACATCTTGGAAAAATTGAGATTGGAACTGGCATCTTGATGATTGCGGCAGGAATTGTTATATTTTTTAATATGCTGCTTCAATTCAACACCCTCTTCCACTTTGGACTGTTATCATGAGCACGTTACCCTCGACACATCACAATCAACAGAAACACTCAACACGCTGGTTTGCAGGCGGAATACTCCTCCTCTCACTCTCCATTTTTGCCACCCTACTCTTTTTTCCTGGCGCATCCTTGCTTAATCGTATGAGCTGGCTCGATAGTGGCATATGCGCTCAATTCGCATCACATTCGTTTTACTTCGGTGGTGAAAGACTGCCACTGTGCGCACGCAATACAGGCATTTATCTCGGGTTTCTCGTGACGCTGACAACGCTCTATGGGAAGGGGCGAGGACGCGCACAACACATTCCACGTTGGCCGCTGATGGTGGTGCTCATTGGAGGAGTAACAGCACTCGCGATTGATGGTATCAATTCGTTTTTGCTTGACGTACATATGCAGCATCTTTATCAACCAAATAATTTGCTACGACTAGCTACGGGGCTGGTAACGGGGTTGGCAATGGCCCTGTTATTACTGCCAATGCTCAACCGCTTATTGTGGCGTGGCTATATCGCGATGCGCAGCGTGGCATCCTGGCAGGAACTTCTGCATTATATACCAATGCTCTTTGTGTGCTTCTTCGTTGTGACTTCGCAAAACGCGCTTATCCTGTACCCTATCGCGCTCTTAAGTACTGGGGGTGTTCTAATAGCGTTAGGGAGCTTGAACCTAATTGTGCTAGTGGGGGTGAGTAGACGTGATGAGACGTTTGAACGATATCGAGAATTGATGCCTTTTTTAGGCATTGCGTCACTGCTTGCAGTCGGAGAGATGCTTCTGCTAGCACAATTGAAGCTGACGCTTCTCCATACCCTCGGTCTTTAGACCGCTGGCTGGACGAAGCGTTAGTCTTCCTCAAGCTCCAGGCGCATTTCGGACTCAAACTCAGTAGTGATTACGATGGCGCCAGTACGTGACGCATGAAGTAAGTGCAGTACCTTCTCACGTAAGTCCTCGGGTGCCCGCTCAGCAGCACAACGCTCATGAATGAGTCGCTTTATACTACTGTCAAAGTGAAAACGGCAGTCACATTGCTTACAATTCTCAAGGTGCTGCTGCACAATAACAATTTCATTCTCGCTTAGCTCTCGATCTATATACAGATGAAGGCGAGCGACGGTCTCAACACAATCCATACAGTCGTCCATAAAATTTTCTCCTACACAGATGCATCATCCTCTCTGCTAATTTTAACATATCTCGCGCGAGATTTTATTCCATTTTTGCTGCGGACAGACAAAAGGGGTAATCGACATTGATAACCGCGTCCAGTAACGTCGTTACTGGACGCGGTTATCAACGTTTGGCAGGAGAGGAGAGTTAGTCGCCGAGTGAAAGTACAGCCATGAATGCTTCCTGGGGAATTTCCACGTTACCCACCATTTTCATGCGCTTCTTGCCCTCTTTTTGCTTCTCAAGCAATTTGCGTTTACGAGAGATGTCACCGCCGTAACACTTGGCAAGTACGTCTTTGCGCATGGCCCGAACAGTCTCACGCGCGATAATCTTGGAGCCAATGGCTGCCTGGATCGGCACCTCAAAGAGTTGGCGTGGGATAAGTCCGCGCAACTTCTCGACGAGTGCACGACCTTGATAATACGATTTATCGCGGTGAATAATCAGCGAGAGCGCATCGACCGGATGTCCATTGACAAGAATGTCTAGTTTCACCAGATCAGAAGATTGATACGTTCCAAAGGTGTAGTCTAGCGAGGCATAGCCTTGAGTGCGTGATTTTAGTTGATCGTAGAAGTCGATGATTACCTCACCGAGCGGCATCGTATACGATAAGAGAACGCGTGTGGCCTCGATATATTTCACTTCCTTGAAGATACCGCGGCGTGTAATCACGAGGTCCATAATGGTGCCAATATAGCTCGCAGGCGCGAAGACGGATATCTCCATCATTGGTTCCTCGATGTCCTCAATCTCATTTGTCGGTGGCATCTCAGATGGATTATCGACCTCAATGTAACTACCATCGGTTTTCTGTACATGATATTCGACACTCGGTGCAGTGGCGAGAATATCCAGGTTATACTCGCGTTCAATGCGCTCCTGCACAATCTCCATGTGTAATAGACCCAGAAAACCGCAACGGAAACCAAAGCCAAGCGCGTTCGAGGTTTCAGGCTCGTAAAAGAGCGAGGCATCATTCAAACGTAAGCGGTCTAATGCCTCACGCAAGAGCGGGTATTCGTTGCCCTCCACGGGATAGAGACCAGCGAACACCATTGGTTTCGCTGGTTTATAGCCCGGCAACATTTCGACTTCACCTAATGCACTGGGGACCGTGACGGTATCACCGACACGGCAGTCTTTGACATTCTTGAAGCCTGTGGCAATATAACCAACCTCACCCGTTGTCAGTTCTCCAACCGAGGTGAGACGTGGGTGAAAGTAGCCCGCCTCAAGGATATCAGTTGTACTACCGACCGCCATCATCGAGACCCTTTCGTCTGTGCGTAGTTTGCCATCCACAACACGCAGATACGCAATCACGCCTTTATAGGCATCATAGTGAGAGTCGAACACGAGTGCGCGTAGAGGCTTTTCCGGGTCCCCTTTTGGCGGTGAAATTTGTTTGATGACCGCTTCAAGAATGTCTTGCGTACCAATGCCCTCCTTTGCGGAGGCAAGAATACACTCATCTCCAGGTATACCGATGACATCCTCTACCTCTTTCTTCACCTTTTCAGGATCGGCACTGGGCAGGTCGATTTTATTGATCACAGGAATGATGGCAAGATCGGCCTCGAGCGCGAGATAGAGATTCGCCAGTGTTTGTGCTTCAATACCTTGTGTCGCGTCGATCACAAGTAAGGCACCTTCACACGCGGCAAGACTTCGTGAAACTTCATAGGTGAAGTCAACATGGCCGGGGGTATCAATCAGATTCAGTTCATATTCTTCACCATTCAAGGCCGTATAGCGCATACGAACAGCCTGTGCCTTGATGGTGATACCTTTTTCACGCTCTAAATCCATCTGGTCAAGCGTCTGCTCCATCATATCGCGTTTGGAGACGGTACCAGTAAACTCCAAGAGTCTATCAGCAAGTGTTGACTTCCCATGATCTATATGCGCAACGATACAAAAATTCCTAATATGTGCTTGATCCGTCATTCGATGATGCCTCCACACAACACCTCATCACCATCCGCTCCGCCATAAAAAACAGCAGCCTGTCCAGGGGTGATAGCCCGTTGTGGATTTTTTAGTGTCACTTGCACGCGATTTTCCCCGATGGGAGTAACAAGCGCGGGCTGTTCAGTGGCCTTGTACCGCACTCGTACCAGCGCGTCAAATGGTGCGTTCGGTATTTCGCCACTCAGGTAATGCATGTTTCCGACAAAGAACTCGTACTTCTCTAATGCGACAGCGGGACCAACAACGATCGCGTTGTGTTCGGAGTCAATGTTGAGCACGTGTAAAGGTTCTGGCGAGGTAAGGCCAAGACCCTTGCGCTGTCCAATAGTGTAGTATGCCAGTCCGCGGTGTCGGCCTAACGTTTTGCCCTGCTGATCATAAATTGGGCCGGGTTTTGGCAACGTAATAAGCGGTGTCCTGGCGGACGCAACGCCCGCACCCACCAATTCTGGCTCATAATCGCCATGCTGCGCGGCATAGCGATCAATAAAACCCCGGTAGTCGTTTTGCGCGACGAAACATATTTCCTGGCTCTCGGCCTTTGTCGCGACGGTCATACCACGTTCGGCTGCCATTGCTCGTACCTGCGGCTTTGTATATCCACCAAGAGGAAAACAGGCATGAGCGAGTTGGTGCTGATTCAATACATGCAGCACGTAGGATTGATCTTTTTCAGGGTCAACAGCGCGTCTGAGTCGTCGCTTACCCGTCACAGGATCATCATCTACTTGCACATAATGGCCTGTCGCCAGGTAATCGGCATCGAGAGCTAGCGCACGATTGAGCAACACAGTAAAACGAATATGACGATTACATGTCAAGCATGGGTTTGGAGTACGACCCGCGACATAATCTTCATAAAAAGAGTCAACGATTTTGTGTTTGAACTCATCTTCCACATTGACAAGATAAAATGGTATATCGAGCATACGAGCGACACGACGAGCATCATCGACGGACTCAAGCGAACAACATTTATTTTGCGCCACGCGCTCAACGCCATCGTCTTCTGACTCTATAACGCCCGGTTCAGACCAGAGGCGCAACATAATACCAATTACTTCGTGACCTTGCTCTTTGAGCAGTGCGGCGGCGACTGAGCTATCCACGCCGCCGCTCATTGCGACGACTATTCGTGCCATGATATTTTTCCTGTTTCGTGCTGAGAATATCTATACAATTTTGAAATGAAGATAGAACGGTGAGAAATTCGTGTTGTATTTAATACAACCAAATATATAAAAAGACTAGCCACTGGGCTAGCCTCCTTGCTGTAGCGTCGTTTTAGGTTTGTAAACGGTACATTAAATGCCCTGCTTTGCCAAGCTTAGATTAGCATAGCATGGGTCGCTTTGTCAAATTTCAGAAATACATGACGGACGCCCACAAGGGGCTACCCTACTATACTCTTATGCATGCTTTGCATGTCGTGTCTAGTAGGGTAGCCCCTTGTGGGCGTCCGTTGATTTTTACATAACCCCGAATTTCGGCATGGCCCACTCGACGCCACTTGGCGTTTCATGTATAATAGCGGCAAGGATAGTAAAAGACGCTCGAAAAGCCGGAAAGCTCATGTGGGCTGTCGGGCAGGGAGGAAATTATGCCAAAGAAAGCAACGCCTGCACGAAGTGGAGTGCAACGTACTAAACCAAAGTCACAAAAGAGCTTTGAGCTTGTTCGGCCTGTAACTGAAGTGCAGGAACGCGAGATCGAAGAGACGAGCGAAAGAGTAGAGGAGCCAGTCCTTGTCAAGTCAACATTTGAAGGAGTAGCCACAAACGAGCCTGCTTCAGAACTTGCGGCCTTCCCAACTGTGCCACAGAGGAAAGCTAAGTCAAGTAGTGTAGTAGCCACAAAGGTTGCGCCCGTTGAGACGATCACGCCGAAGACGCCAGCAGAAGTAGAAATACCCGTTGTGCCTGCGAAGGGCAGTGCCTCTGCACGGCTGGCGGCTCGCAAAAACTCGCAACGCTCACCGCGAAATCCAGCGACACTCATTACCGCAGAACATTATTCGTATGTACGTAGAGACCTTGCCTTTATCGCCATTCTTGCCGCGATTATGTTTATAGCCATTATTGTGCTCTACTTTGTGCCTGGTATAGGTGTGTAAATAGAATACTCTATAAAAAATGAGAAAAAGCACTGACCATCTATGGACAGTGCTTTTTGATGTTTGCGGTCGATGTTGTGAACATCCAAGGACACAAGCGGTAGAAACAAAACAGTTGTTGTCCTACTTAGTGTACCAAGGGGCTTGTACCCAAGCCCATAGGAACCCCATGACGGTGAACGGAAGGAATAGTCACGCCCAGGACACGCTGCATCGCCATAGTGTGGCAACAGTCACCCCAATCATGGAAGAAGCGGCACGTACACGTCCATTCGCCATCATCAAAATTTGTGGTATGAACATCATTCTCACCCTGAAATTTCGCTTCGAAGTGAGTAAATTGAATACGCTCTGGTTCCTCTGCGTAACGTTTGGCTTTTGCGATTTTGCTGATCATACTTGAGTTCATAGCTATCTCCTTGAAAATCTAGCAACCACTCCGCGTCCACTTTTCATGTTCTTTACGCTTCTGTGGCGTAGCCTACAGGTCGCATGCACAAGCGCATTGCTGTAAGCGTCCGTCGTATCGCACGGTGATAAAGTATAGAATTTTCACCTTGTTCAAGCACTTCTTGGATAGTTAAAGCGAACCATGTCCTCCTTTCAGTAAATACTTAATCTTATCGACCTCTACTAGCAAGTAGAGTAGTGGCCCAAGGGACGAAAAAGGATCGATAAGCTCTAAAACCACTATGTGTCGCAAGATGAATAAGCTGATAAATAAAAAACACCAGGAACATTCTGCTCCTAGTGTGTGTTCACTCGTCAAAATCAATCTGTGTTAAGCGCATCAAATACAGAGATGCGACGTGCAATGAGACTGAATACATACGCATTCCAATTCTCACCCAGCAACTGGCTGGATGTACATGACCTGATGCCAGACAAACCAAAAACGACGATGTTATGATGGTGTAGGCCGTTATGTACGCCCGAATATGCTTTGCTAATGAATTCGATTATACCACAGAGAGCGTTGAAAGTCTAGCCCAATGGATAGGAGACTCCAAAGATAGTTAGTTATAAGTATGGGGAGCAAAAGTGTGAACACTTTTGCTCCCCATACTTATAAGACACATATCAGGACAAAAGAGCAGCGGTTCTTGGAGCATTCACGAGATCGGTATAGACATCATCCATTTGATTGGCAACGCTTTGCCAGCTAAATTGGAGGACCGAGTGACGTGCAGCTTGTTGTAGCCGCGTCTTTGTCTCTGATGTACGCAGTACGGCGTCAAGTCTTTCGGCAAAGAAACCGGGGCATCGTGGCACAAGATAGCCATTTTCATCATTGCGTACTATCGTTGTCAGACCACCCGCGTTTGTCGCCACGACAGGCGTCCCACACGCTAGAGACTCAACAGCGACAAGCCCGAAGCTCTCGTGATACGAAGGGACGACGGTCACGTCAGCGGCACTATAGATGTACGGTAGTACATGCTGTGGTTGTGCCCCTAAAAATCGCACACGCTGCCCAATGTGAAGTTCTGATGCTAGCACACGCAAATTCTGGAGGTCTTTATCGTCAGACAATGAGCCACCAACAATGACGATTTGTGCCTTCTCTTCCATCATTGAAGCGGCACGAAGAAGAATATCAGGTCCTTTAAAGGGGTCAAGCCTACCCGCGAAAAGTACGAGAGGCTGGTGAGTGTCCAGGCCCAGATAGGCACGTGCCTGTTGCTGCGAGTAGGGGACGAACAGTTTAAGATCGACACCACAGGGAATAACCTGTACACGATTCATCGGCGCACCACAGTAACGCATCATTTGTGTACGTTCATCGGTAGTGGCAGCAATGACACAATCAACCGACTGCAACAAGCGTTGCTCCGCGTCCAATCGTTGTTGTGATTCCTGCTCTTTAGGATGAGCGAGCTGCTTCAAACGTGCGAGTGTGTGGAACATAGTCACGTGTGGAATATCCCAATGCCATGCTAACTGCACGCCAGCGACACCTGAGAGCCAGTAGTGGCTATGAAGAATGTCATAGCGACATGCTTCTGTCTCAGCGAACAGAGCGATTTGTGCGACGAAAGAGGGGATATACTGCAAAAGGCTATTTTTGTGAAGTGGTGAAGTTGGTCCTGCTTGAATATGGATAACGCGCACATTTGGTGCAAGTTGTACAATTTTTGGTGTTCGTGTAATTGTTTGACGGGTAAAGATGTCTACAGTATTTCCGCGACGGCCCAGTTCTGTTGCCAATTCGCGAATATAAACGTTCATGCCTCCAGCATCCTTCGTACGTCCAGGGCTATCGAGCGGGGACGTATGGACGCTGAGCATGGCAATAGAATGCGACATGTCAGGTAAGCTCCTCTTCTCGATTGTTAGCGACGTTCAGCACAGATGCGGGGCCAGCGTCCAGCACCAATAGATGTATTTTGTCCCAGCATGATACACTCCTTTCTATTCTTTACTATGAAGAACATACTACAAAGGATTTCTATTTCTTTACCGCCTATGGCTGGGAAGAACGTGTGCGCAGGTCGTTCACAGCATCGAACATTTCACGTGACCCAATGCCTGACCCCTGTGAAATTTCTTTCAAGCACTCCACGCGTAGCTTCAGTGCCTTATTGAACTCTTGTGTCGTCACGCCTACATATGTAGCCAGTTCATCGAGGGTAGATTGGTCGGCATGCTCAAACGTATCATCGAACTCATTCCATAAAGAGAGTGGAGTAGGAACGACAGCATCAGGATGCTTTGAATCTGCAAGTGGCGTCACAAAATGGGTAGAAAACCAGCGACGGCGCGGTGGATATGTACGCCCTACCAACCCAATGTTGATGATGAGTCCGAGACGGCGTATGTCTTCTGGCGCAAGATGTAAATCCTGGCTATACATTTGCATCACATCATTAATTGTATCGGCATGTACACTTGTCGCTATACGATATCCTTTGCTAGGAAGCGTGAGATAGCGACGAGCAATACGTCCCCACATATAAATTGGCAAGTGATCGCTTACCTCATTGCACAGAGCACAAGTGATCTTTGGGTCGATCTCTGGTATGCGTGTAAACGCGAAATTTTCGTACATGCCAGACATGTAGACGAGCGCAGTACCTTCAGGAAGAAATTGCAGGAGTGCATTGAGTGTAGTTGTCTTGCCTACGCCTGGTTGGGGGTCGGTAGGGCCTGCTACAGTGAGCGAAGCACCACATTCAAGCAATAACCAGATGAGAGCGGCAGTGTCTACATCAACGCTCCCTAGTGCGACGATCTGGGCCACTGACAGTGGGCGTCGTAATTCGTAATGCCAGTAATAGCGTTCATAAGGGTCATGTGGATCAAACATGGTATCATTCCCTTCCAGATATAATCAGAAAACGTTCAGTTACTCTAACTGTTCGCCTTTTTCTTCGGTAGGGGTAGGTTTTTTCAGGATTTCGGGTGTTGGAGCTTTCAGCCAGCCCGGGCTGGGACTCCAGCCAATAGCGATAACGTGCGGTGGTTGCTCGTTCTCTAATTCAACAAGACTCACTGAGGCATTGTCTATATGAATAGAGCCTGCCTTTCCAGCTTCCAGTCCTGAATAATGCGCGACCAGTAGTTTGATAACATCGGCATGCGCAACGAAAACAGGGTAGGGACCAATGTTGTCTTGAGAACGCCAGCGTTCAATTGCTGCAACGACACGTTGTTGCACCTGTGGAAAGGTCTCAACACCTTCGGGCGCGACGGTCGGATCGCGTACATATTCTTTCCAGGCTGGATCACTCTTCGCGATGTCTTCGATGACTTGTCCAGCCCAGGACCCAATTTGAGTGTCCATCAGGTCTGGCTCTAATTGGATAGAAATATCTCGGCCTTTAGCGATATATTCTGCCGTATCGCGAGCGCGTTCAAGTGGGCTACTGATAATCGCACTCACAGGAAGAACTGTAAGAGCCTCAGCAAGCCGAGCAGCCTGCTGCCGACCGTTCTCATTGAGTGCGACATTGGGGAGTTGACCTGGAAGGCGATGCTCTACATTCCAGGTCGTTTGACCATGACGCACGATGAGCAAGGTTTGTTTCATATATGTTTGCGTACTTTCCACACCCGAAAACAAATGACGCCAGAGGTATCTGCGCCAGCGTAAGAAACGTATGGCCACCACACAATAAATGGCTAGGACCTGAAGCCAGCCACTTATGGAGGTCGCTATCTTGCGCAATTGGGATAATAATCTTACGTGACGTTTTTTTATAGTTCCTCAATGGCGAGTTGTCTGCGCTGCTTACAAACAACTCACACAGTTACTCGCCACAAGTTGCTGCTCCTGGAGTCCAGTTAAAGCACAATTCATTATTTCCATTGTATCAGCAGAGACGCTCACAACGCAACACAGCGGGTATAGGTTACATGCTGAAGTAGTACAGAAGCATAAGGACAAACAGACCTATCAGCACGAGCGTGCCACAAGCAATTAGCGCATCAACCACATTTGGCTCTTTCTGACGTGTCATGGAGCGCGGGATATAAGTAACACCCGAGCGCAATGAACGCGAGAAGTCTACGTGAGGCGTAGGAAATGGCACTTGTGGTCCAGACAGAAGCGAGAGAGAAGACTCATCTTTCTTCGTTTGTAACGTCGTCGGTTGCTTCGATAAAGGTTCGGTCAACAACGGAGTTATCGGTGTTTGTGGGAATGGAGTCGTCTGCGAGACCGATTGGAGATGCGACGCCACCGTCACATGAGAGTGCTGCCGCTTTGCAATTACTTGCGCGGGCGTTACCTGCGGCAGCGAAAGGAAAGGTAAGAGTACTTTAGGGGATGTATCCCCATTTGGCTGTGTTTCGCTATGAAAATTCGGCTGTAGGTTTTTCATGGATGATCCTCCTCTATCCACACATCAACATATCCATACATACAGTATATTCAACGGTCCAAATGTGGATCGGGGGAGAGTTTAGGACAAGGGTGCCCTGCTTACTGGCCGTCTAAAAGTGCTTATATGATATACTTCAATTCAAAAATGTAATACGTTGGAGCAACATTCATGACCGCTTTTCTTTCGCTATATGATGCTATTGACACCTATGTTTCTGATGGGGCGAGTATCGCTCTTGAGGGGTTCACGCACTTAATCCCCTTTGCCGCTGGTCACGAGATCATTCGACAGCAGAAGCGCAACCTGTGTCTAATACGTATGACGCCTGACCTCATCTATGACCAACTTATTGGAATGGGTTGTGTTCGAAAGCTTGTGTTCTCGTGGGGTGGTAATCCCGGTGTAGGAACATTGCACCGTTTGCGAGATGCTGTTGAACATGCATGGCCTCAACCAATAGAAATAGAGGAACATAGTCATGCTGCGATGGCGAATGCCTATGCATCTGGGGCAGCAGGTTTACCATGTGCCATCTTTCGTGGGTATACAGGCTCTGATCTCGTGAAAGTCAATCCAAACATCAAATTCATTGCTTGCCCCTTCACTGGCGAACAACTTGCGGCTATTCCCTCGTTACGACCAGACTTGACGATTATCCATGCACAGCGGGCTGATCGTGCTGGCAACGTGCTTCTCGAAGGCATCATCGGTGTGCAAAAGGAAGCCGCACTCGCTGCGACACATGTCATTGTTACGGTAGAGGAAGTTGTCGATGATCTGCGTGTCCCCAGTCCGAACGCGACGGTTTTGCCGCACTGGACCATTGACGCGATTGTCGAAGTACCCGAGGGTGCTCTCCCTTCCTACGCTCACGGCTATTACCGACGTGACAATGCTTTTTACACGGCGTGGGATGCTATTGCGCGAGACCGCAACACGTTTCTCCAGTGGATGCAAGAGCATGTTCTGGATAGCCAGACAGAGGATACACATGACAGGCAGTTACAATCGAAATAAGAGGAAACGTTATGGACTATTCAACGGAAGAAATGATGGTTGTGGCCGCAGCGCGCGTGCTCAAGAACAAGGACGTATGCTTCGTGGGCATTGGAGTACCCTCGGTAGCGTGTAACCTGGCACGTCTCACTCATGCGCCTGACATTACGCTTATCTATGAGTCGGGTACAATTGGGACGAAGCCGGATGTCCTACCTCTTTCTATTGGTGATCCTGAATTGAGCGAGACCGCCCTCACAACCGTTTCGGTTCCTGAGATGTTTCGATACTGGCTTCAAGGTGGGCGTATCTCAATTGGTTTTCTTGGTGGTGCGCAACTTGACCGCTTTGGGAACATCAATTCGAGTGTAATTGGTAGTTATGAGCATCCAAAAGTACGGCTTCCTGGTGGTGGTGGAGCACCAGAGATTGCGAGCCTTTGTCGCCAAACATTTGTCGTCATGCGTCAAAGCTCTCGTAGTTTCGTTGAGCGTGTGGACTTCATCACCTCGTTTGGATATGGCAGTGGAGGGGATGAGAGGCAGCGGCTGGGTATTTCAACGTTGGGTCCAACACTCGTTGTAACCGATTTCTGCTTGCTGCAACCCGACCAGCAGACGAAAGAACTTGTTGTTACGTCGATGCATCAAGGTGTCACGCGCGAAGACATCATCCAGCACACTGGCTGGTCTATCCGTTTCGCTGATACGGTGAACGAGACATCGCCGCCCACCGAAACAGAACTCACAGCATTACGTGATCTTCATGCGCGGACAAAGCAAGCGCATACAGCAAAGGCGGCGCCACCTAGCGGAACAAGCTAAACTTTATGTCTGTTACGAAGCCAAGATGACACGGAAGTGAAAACACAGAACGTGTATCATATTAAGTATGTAGTAAGGTAGCCCCTCTCGGGCGTCCATCGGTACTCTTATACGAATACTGCATCGGTCCTTCAAAAAGAGACTTTCATTCTCTATGCGGGTGCGATATACTAAGGAGAGTACTTTCTCTGAGAGAAAGGACAGATGTTATAGGGACATCTGGTAAGAGGAGCGCGTGATGCCGGAAAAGTCAGCATTTGAAGAGAGACCCTCAACGGTACAATCTTCATTAGCAAACACAACTCAACAAACAGTAAGTACCACAGAAGATATACAAGAGCCTGCGCCAGCGCAGGACACACAAAAAGAGAGCAACGCAAGCATACAGACAGCCCCAGTAACCGAAGATTTTGAAGCGGGCGTTCTTGCCCAATTAGATAGTCTCTATCGTACTGCTTTACGTATGACGAATAACCGACAAGAGGCGGAAGACCTTGTGCAAGAGACAATGCTAAAAGCATTTCGTTTTGCACATACATATCAGCCTGGTACAAATTTACGAGCATGGCTTTTCCGTATCTTGAACACGTCAGCGATCAATCGCTATCGTAAGCAAGCGGCACACCCGACACCATCACCCCTACCAGATGGAGAGGAATTTTATCTCTATAACCAGATTAGAGATTTAAGTGGTCAAGAATTGAGCGCAGGCGCGGAAGAAGAAGTACTCAGTAAGTACCTGGATGAAGACGTATTCAAGGCATTGAACGACTTGCCACCCAATTTTCGCATGGCGGTTGTTTTAGCTGATATCGAGGGACTTTCGTATAAAGAGATAGCGGAGGCACTACAAATTCCAATTGGCACGGTGATGAGCCGTATCTCGCGAGCACGCCGTCAACTTCAACAATCATTGTGGAAATATGCGCAAGACAAAGGCTATGTCAAAGCGGAGGCATCGTGAGTAGGGAAAATGTTTTTCGTCGCATTGTAGTAGAGGAAATAGAGCGCAAGCAAAACCTCGACAAAGGAGAACGCTTGCGCTTACTTATTATGCGCCTACTTGTCGGGCATGATGAAGAATATCATTGCCCGCGCGTGTAATGCGTACGTTGACGCAACGCCGATCCATCATATCAATTGAGCGCGTTACCAGCCCTTTGCGTTCCAGGCGTACAATTGCTTTTGTTGCAGCCGCAGAACTAACTCCCAAAGTTGAAGCAACCTCACCCACAGACCAGTGATCTCGTGATGCCAAAAGTGTTAATACCTCTGCCTGACGAGGGGTAACACTAATAGTCTCACCCTGTACAATTGTCATTATTCAATCTCCTACCGACTGTTCTTTACTCGCATACAGACGAAATATATGCTTTCCAGAAAAAGACGTTATGAGGAGAGAAGTCGGGTATAGCTAACTATGAATAGTCTTTATGCCAATGCTGTAAGATTGTGCTGCTCTTGTACTTCAAGTTGTGAAGGAGCAAGGCGAAGAGTAAAAAAGAATGTACTTCCTTCTCCATCTTGTCCAGTACTTTTAATCCAGATTGTGCCGCCCATAGCTTCAATGAGCTGCCTACAGATATAGAGACCAAGCCCGGCACCACGGATGGGGCTATTCATATCTCGTTCAAGACGTACAAAACGCTCGAAGAGCCGATTTTGCTCTTCCACAGGAACACCTGAGCCATAGTCACGGACCATAATGGTCGCGTAATCAGTGCTTACCTGGGCCGCGATTTCTATCGGTGTGCCTGGTAGCGAATATTTCAGTGCATTACTTACGAGATTGAGTAGTACCTGACGTAAGCGCATACCATCTGCCATTACAAAGAGGGCTGGGGGAAGGGTTACTGAGATTTCGCGTTGTTCACGCTTTGTGAGTGACTCAATAATCTCCACGATATGAATGACTGACTCTTCTAGGGAAACGGAGGTGATCTTTGTGTTATCGACATCAGCCTGGACACGGTTTGCATCCATAATGTTGTTTACCATGAGTGTCAGTTCATCACACCCACGATGTGCCTTCGCGATAAAATCCGACCGCATCTCTGCTTCGAGTACTTCATTGTATTCTCCCAGCAGTTCAATATAGCCAAGAACCGCGGTCAGAGGTGTGCGTAACTCATGGGAAGCGGTCATGATAAACTGGTCTTTCAAGACATCCAGTTCTTTCTGGCGTTCATACGCTGCACGTAATTCTATAGTGATGCGTGTATTCTCAAGAGTAGTGGCACATTGTTCGACAAACATTTCAAGAACACGTATCTCTTCTTCTAAAAAGAGGTGAGTACGTGGATAGGTAAGAATGAGCATTCCAAGATGTTTCTCACCTGTCTTCAGAGGAAGCCACGCAAATGGAAGATCGGGCTTTTGACTTAAACACGGAGGAATATCCATAGAACCACTCTGCTGTGGACAGATTTTCTGGCCAGTGTAGTAATATGATGACCAATCCTCCGATGTTAACCGCACGATGTTTGCTGAGAGCAAAGGTTTTTCGTCACCGACATAAACTATTGGTTGAAGCAGTTTCTCTTTTTCGTTATAGAGGCATATTTCAGCACCTGCCCTTGTCGCATCAGAAGCGATTTTAGCGAAGGCGGAGGCCACACCTTCGAGATCAGGCGACTCTCCCAGGGCTATCGTTCCCGTCTTGTAAAGATCATTGAGCAATGCTGCATGATGCCGTGAGCGTTCCTGTAGACGTGCCGTATTCAAAAGCGATGAATAACGTGCCAGGAGGATTTGTGCTATTTCAAAGTCTGGACCTGCGTACGATTGTTGATCGGCACGCTCCCCTAGTACAAGCAAAGCAATCATCTTACCCTGTGAACGGACTGGCACAAAAAGAGGGTCATTTTGCTCATCAGGTGAAAAGGAAGTCAAGTAGCGACTCAAGCCGGTAGGCATATCCTCTTCTGCTCGTGTGACTTCGTGCAAAAGAAGAGGTCGCTGCGAGTAAGAAAGTCGCTGCTCCACAGCTTCTTGTAACGCTAATGTATCAATCGTAGTGTGTGGTATCTCTGTAGAAAGTGATGATGCAAGGTGTGAGGCAAGGAGACGCCGAGGCTCATCCTTTTGTACGTCTGATAGGCGTGGAAACATGTGGTACCAGCCAGTATCTTCTACAAGAACAAAGAGGCAAACCTGCGTCGTTTTAAATGTTTGCAGTGCGGCCTCAGTGATAATTTGTCCTATATTCTCTAAATCGAGAACCTCACTACCAACCTTGATCGGCTCGTCAATAAGCTGACGAGCATTTAATGACTCTTTAAAAAGAACGCGCTCGGTCAACATCTTTGCTAACCACCATATCGTAGGCGCGAGTATAATCGAGGCGATGATGACAGTAACAACAATGAATAAAGAAGGAAGCGTAATCACAGCGAACAAAGAATAGATAAGATATACAGCATATGCCAAGATAGCAAGAAAAATAGAGCCGATGATCCAATTAACAGTACGACGGATATAGGAGTCAAAGACAAGAAATTGGTAGCGTAGTATGGAGTAGCCAAGCGATATGGGAAGCAAAATGATAGTCAGTGTTGTAATCTCGGAACTGACACTATACGGAGGTAAGATACCGATTGTTTGAGGAATTGCAGTCAGTAGCAAGAGAGGAGTTAAGGCAAGAATAACGCCACTCACAAAAAAACGTAGCTGCTCACGTTCTCGCGCAGTAGAAACACGAAATGAAATGATAACAGTTATCAGGCTACCAGTTAGTCCAAAAATGATAAAGACTGAACCTGCTATATCAAGCCACAGAGGAAGTGAATGGGGGGGCACGAAGTATGGAGCAATGTTATCGCTTACCCCAAAACAAAGAGATAAAACAAGCAAAAAAATATACCAACGGATAGGAGAAGAACGGATAGATGACCATACATCCTGCAACCATATTTTGGAAGATGTTGCCGAAGATGTAGTAAGATGATTTTTAGGAAAGACGAGAAGTATAATAGCAAAGAGTACAATGGCAAATGAACTTGAGGTACTAGCTATTGTACTTGCTAATCTCGTATCAGGAGATACTATCGAAGAAGATGTTTCCAACTCAAAGGCCACCATTATGGCACATGAGAAGATAAAAAGCAGGAAAGATACCTGGCGATTACGTGAATAAAACCAGGTAAGCGAACCGACAGCCAGAAAGATCAGCGCGACGGAGAGTGAAAACCCAAACGCTATCCATATAGGTATGACAGAATTACGTAGAGCTTCTTGACAGGAGTATGTTAGCCGTCCATCAAAGATAGCTAACGCGAGATAGATCATTACGGCAACAAAAATAACGACTAAGCGATTCGCACGAAAGCGTTTCCAGAAACCACGTTTCATACCACGATCCTCTCATTGCTCTACCCACGTCTTTTCTACCTCTATTATGCAAAGCCTAGCAAAAGACGTAGCGTATGAGGAACAGGGTGTTGCATTTCTATTTGCCGCAATTGATCGTGAGCGCGTTCACGATACAACAGGCTAATACCCCATGTAGTTATTATACCCTCATGCAGAGAATCCGTATATATCTTTTGTCTTTCCTCGTCGCTCAAGGATGATGCTTGAAGAGTGGACATGGTATGAGCGGCTAGCACAACCGGGAGTGTTTTCTTTTGACGCACGATATCTGATTTTACTCTATCTGTTGATACGCTGTCTTGTGGGTGTTGCAGTATATGATATAGATCATGGCTGTCATTGTCAAGTTGGTGTGCTATTCCTAACAATGTTCCCAGTTCTGAAAACTGCGCGATCACCTCGTCGCTAGCATTTGCGCACATCGCCCCGATGCGACAAGCCAAGCTCATAAGTGCACCCGCTTTACCCTCAGCGATTTCGATACATTCTTCAGGCGTAAAGCTCTCTGCCACTCGTTGTTCTGCCAGAATATCACGGTGCTGCCCCGCGGTAGCAGTGATAAGCGTTTCCTGTACAGCGTCGAGCAGGCGTACTACACGTTCAGAGGGATACTCTGTTCGTGTGAGTGAAAGAAGAATGTGGTTCGTTAACGCAAGAAGGGCTGTCGATACATTCAACACGCGTGCAGTGCCAAGTTCTAGCACAACTAGATTTTGGTCTGCGTCTTCGATGTCATCAAGCAGGTCAAGAGCGCAAATGAAACATTCAACAGCAACAGCAACGCTATAGATATCACTCGTCTTCATTTCTTGCTCAATGTATTTAGCAACCAGTAAAGGAAGCAAAGACCACATACCTGAAGGACGTTCTGAAGTGTTTGTATCAACAAGTGACGTATAGAGGATTTTGCCTGGAGACATCAAAGCGTACACCACATCTGCTTTAAGCAACGGGTGTAGTGTATCGAGAAAAGTATGGAGCCGTTCGCGCAGATTTTTTTGCTCTACGTCGAACGGCTTATTAATATCTAATGTATCATTCATAATACAGCAGTTAGACTTGTTACTAGTGCCACCAACCTAAACTCGGCTTCATCTCTTTATCAAGTGCAAGGTGAGGCACAAGCTGCATAATCACCTGTGCAACTCTAGGCGAAAAGCTCTCGCGCTGGATAACACCTTGAGGGTTGCTTGCAAGTTCAGTGCGGAGTGTCTCTTCTGTGGAGACGCGATGAACAAAATCTCGAATTTGTTGCTCTTCCATACCGTGTTCTGTCCTTTCTATGACAAAAGCGGGTGAGGTCTTTATGCTATATAGACTACATAGCACAAAGAGGGAAATACGGGTATATTATGTAAAAAATGTGCACAACCTACACTTAATGAAAGTGTCTTGTGTACGGTAATAATCATACACGAACGTGATGAAATATTACAAGGGTTTCGTGTGAATATTGTGTGATTTTATTGCAATAATGCATAAATCGAACAAAATAAATGTATATCATACATGGGCTAGAGAGATTGACGAATTGATATAATCTCTGTAGAATCGGGAAAGTTAAAGAGAAGGGGTGGATTGATGGAAGATATTTCAAGTTGGCTCGAAGATGAAGAAATATATACGTTGCGAGAAGAGCTTGACGAATTGGGCGTGCTTAGCGGTACGCGTGACATTGTTGAGCAAGGTGAGCATGTCTGGATTGTGACAGCAGGCATCGAGGGTCTATGCAATCAGTGGATACGTGAATTGGAAATAGCAGGTGAGCAACATGTGACCACGTTCCCACTGTGGGAGAACACCTACCATTTTTATGATGGCACGGAACGCACGGTAAACTGGCTACTCTTGCTCGACGCACTCAATTTTTGTTTCTGGGCGGAGAAAGGTCATGAAAGGTGGCGTATCTCATACAATGGCGAAACGCTGAATGGGTATTGGGCAGAAGCCGCAGCCTTGAAGCGAGCGGTTGAAGAGGGTATACCTTTATGGGATGCGGAGTACCTGAGTACAATCAGCGAGGATATAGTAGCCTCTATCTTCCGGCCTATCGAGGGTTCAGACACCATACCTTTGCTCAAGCAACGCTTCTTACATATGCGCGAGCTTGGACACGTCCTTAAGGAAAAATATGAGGGACAATTTGTTCAGGCAATTGAGCAGGCTGCTCAAAATGCTGTGGCACTTGTACATTTGTTAGTGAGGAACTTTGCTTCGTTCAATGACGTTGTACACTATAGAGGCCGTGAAGTTCGTTTTTTTAAACGGGCACAAATCTGTGTCGCGGATATTTCCGCTGCATTTGGGGGCAAGCAATGGGGTAAGTTCACAGACCTTCACAAACTTACCATTTTCGCGGACTATAAACTACCACAGGTATTGCGACATTATGGTATCCTTGCCTATCATCCTTCGTTGGCAGCGCGGGTCGATAACCAGGAGTTATTAGAGCAAGGAAGCGAAGAAGAGGTGGAGATACGTGCCGCGACTATCTGGGCTTGTGAGCTACTGCGACGTGCGATGCAACGTCATGGGTACAACGTGAACGCAACTGAAATCGATGCAAAGCTCTGGTCTCTCAGTCAAAACGTGGAGCGAATGCGTCCGTATCACAGGGTATACACACAATTCTACTAAGTGTCACCTACGTTCTTTGCTAGAAATGAAAATACATTCATGCAATCTCAAACGCTACAACAGCTTCTAACAGCAGTAGAGCAACCAATATCATCAATAACAACTCAGCTTGATACCTCGCTTCCTATCAAAGGGGTTACGTATGACTCACGAAAGATTGAGGAAGGGTGGCTCTTTGTCGCGGTTCCAGGTGCTCATACCGATGGACGCAAATTTATACTAGATGCTGCCAAGCGTGGAGCGGTTGTAGCACTGGGGGAGCCGCTTACGGAACACCTCCCCATTCCATATATTGAGGTTTCGGATGTACGTACCGCACTAGCTGACCTTGCATGTGCCTTCTACTCGTATCCAGCGCAACAGCTTTGTACAATCGGTGTCACCGGCACCGACGGGAAAACGACGACAAGCAATTTGATTACTACTATTTTCGAGACCGCAGGAGTGCGTACAGGTCTAATGACGACCGCGAACTTCAAGCTATCAGGTCAGGAATGGGAAAATACCACGCGCCAAAGCACACTCGAGGCCGTAGAAATACAACACATGCTGAGACAGATGGTGGAGGCCGAGGTAACGCATGCGATCATCGAGGCGACGTCCCATGGTTTAGCCTTGCAACGCGTTCGTGGTTGTGCTTTTGACGTAGGAGTTGTCACGAATATTACGCAGGAGCACCTAGATTTTCATAAAACACTCGATGCCTATCGACGTGCTAAGGCCCGTCTGTTTGAGATGCTCGATACCTCACGCGATAAAGGTCTTGGAAGCTACCCTGTCGCTGTTTTGAACCGGGATGACAGCAGTTATGAGATCCTCAAGCCATATTGTCACGTTCCCATTCTTGATTACGGGCTTGATACACCAGCGTCTGTACGAGCCGTAGACGTGCAGTTACAAGCTCATAGTACACGCTTCCGTGTTCTACTACCGGATGCAGAGTTGCTTATAGAGACACAACTCGTAGGACGTTTCAACGTCAGTAATTGTCTTGCAGCAATTGCCACAGCGTATAGTCAGGGTATACCACTCGATGTTATCGGGCGTGGCCTGGCAACCGTAAAGGGTGTCACTGGACGCATGGAAAGCATTCATGAGGGGCAGTCGTTCGCGGTCATTGTTGATTATGCACATACAGCAGACAGCCTGGCAAAAGTATTGGCGACCCTACGGCCCCTGACTACAGGAAAGTTGATGGTTGTATTTGGTTCGGCTGGTGAACGTGATGTACAAAAACGTCCTGTTATGGGTCGAATTGCCGCGCAGATGACCGACTTCTTCGTTATTACAGATGAAGATCCTCGTGAAGAGGAGCGAGAAAAGATTTTGCGTGAGATAGCGGTTGGCGCAGAAGCTGTGGGCAAACGGCAAGGACAGGACTTTCTTTGCATCGCAGACCGTACTGAAGCTATTCGAACCGCCCTGGCCCATGCGAACACTGGTGATACGCTTGTGTTAGCGGGAAAAGGTCATGAGCAAAGTATTATTGTTGGGCGCGAGAAGGTGCCCTGGGATGACCGAAAAGTTGCACGAGAATTGTTAAGAAAGCACTTATACTAGGTAGTAAAAAAGTGTACAATATATCCAGTACTGCTTGCCTTTAAAATATATATACGTTACCGTCTATTCATATATCGCGTTACAATATGTGACATGTCTAGGCTATGACTTTCCTGGGAGAACATATGATTCCAATAACACTGGTATGGTTATTCATCATTTTTGTGACTTGCGCTGTCGCAAGTCTGGTATTCTGTGGCCTGGCTGGTAGGTTGTTTCCTAAGTTTCGAAGTGGTGAGCATAAGCCTGGTATGCACCGACTGGATTTACTACCTGTTGGTGGACGCGAGATAAAAACGATTGAGTTGCCGCTTGTCGGTGGGCCAGCGTTTACGCTTGCAATGGTGTTTGCTGGTATTGGGGCAGGCTACTTACTCGACTTTAAGCAGGACCAGTGGACGTTACTTTTTATTGGTCTTGGCGCAACTGTCGGTTTTATGATCGTCGGTTTTATTGACGATTGGAATAAAGTCTATAGTAAAGAAGGACTTTCAGAACGCTCAAAATTTGCAGGAGTTTTCCTCGTATCGGTTGCGGCGGCAGCTCTCTACTTCTTTCTTCTCCCAGGAGGAAAAGAGTCGTACAGTCCCTATAAAGACCTGCCCTTGTTGGGCGACCTCGTATGCGCGACTCACTCTTTGAATCCCGATCTTCCATGTCAAGTTGTCGCTGGACACATACAATACTTTGGGTGGTTGATCTTTTTCATGCTGCTAGCAGGTGCGATCGGTAGTATTACCTCGCTATCGGTTGACTTTAGCGACGGTCTCGATGGCTTAGCAGGCGGTCTTGTTTTTAGTGCGGCCCTTGCCTTTGGCATCATCATAACAGGTATTATTAACCCTCAGCATTCCGGGGGGATTGTATTAGAGGTACTATCGCTGCTGTGCGCGGCAGGCGTACTTGGGTACCTCCCCTGGAACTGGCCCTCCTCCTGGGCGGCACGTAGAAAAGGAACTGCGAAACGTCGCTCATCTATCATTATGGGGGATAGTGGCGCACTCGCTCTCGGCGGTATTCTCGCGATGATCGCGGTTTTCTCACGCCAGGAAAGCAGTTTGTACCTGATCGGCGGTGCATTCGTGCTTGAAGGTCTCTCAGCACTCGTTCAATCACGCCTCATGACGCGCTTTTTCCGCCTTAAGCTCAAAGTATTACGTTATGCGAGTACCACGACGTTTGTACCACACACCGAGTTTCCACTACCCTTTCTCGCGACACCGCTTCATTGTCATTTCGACCTGCTAGGCTGGGATAGACGCCGCCTTGTATATGGCGCATGGGCGTTGGGTGCATGTTTTGCCCTGCTTGGCGTGATGGCTGGCTTAGCACCATTATCATGGGAACGTTACCTGGGCCGAATTCTGGCCCTCATTCTTGCATGGGGTATCTGGTCTAGCGGTTCATGGTCAAAGCGCTACTTCGTAGGCAAACATCCCGCGGAACGTACACGTCGCCGTAGACTTGCCCTATACTATGGATATCCGTACAGGATATTAGGCATAAATCTCTATCATCTTGTTGAGATTATTGAGGCCAGCGAAGATGTTATCGAGACACCAGCCGAAGAACTCGTGTTGTGGCAACGCATGAACATTTTTGATGCACGATCAATGTTAGGTTTGTGTTGTTATCGTGCCGGGTACTATCCAGCCGCACTTGCGCAATGGACGCGTATTCCTGAAAGTAATCGTGCTCTACGTCCTGAGATTTCTCGCCTTTTGACCGAGGTCGATACCCGTATCTCGCTTGAAAAGCAGGAAACACAGCCAATGCGTCGTGATCAGATTATGCGTGAACAGGAGCCAGTCCTGACAGGAAATTTACCACCTGCTGATCTACCCAATCCACACGAGCCTGTACGCAATGAAGAAAAGATTGACGATCACGCTGGCGAATGGACACCATTAGGAGTTCAACAAACACATTCCTATGATACACCCGAGAACGACGATTTGCAGGAGCAACAGGTGACGGCACCTCTCGGTAATGAGCCAAAGAGGGTAGCCTCTTCCTCAAATGGGAGAGGCACAACGCTGGGTTATATGGCCGAAACGCATTCTCTCATCTCGTTGGCTCCAGACCAGGAAACATCTTCACGACGGAGCTGGCTCGCAAGGTTGCTACGCCACTCGTCTACAAAATAAGAGTGATAGGATAGCCCTTATACATGTCAATTAACTCTATGTCACAGCAACCTCCCGAAACAAAAACGCCCAGGAAAAGATTACAAACATTTCAAGCACTACGCTACCGCAATTTTCGTTTATTGTGGATAAGCTTAATAGTGTCATCCGTTGGAACATGGATGCAAATCGTAGCCCAATCGCTTTTAGTGCTCAAGATTACAAACAATTCAGCGTTCGCGCTTGGAACGGTTGCGTTAGCGCAATCTTTGTCGTTTTTCCTTTTCGCGCTTATTGGAGGAAGCATCGCTGACCGTTCAGATAAGCGTAAGTTTCTGCTAGTGACGCAAAGCCTGTCAATGCTTCTTGCTTTTCTGCTTGGGACATTAGCATTCATAGGTGTTATTCAGGTCTGGATGATCGTTGTGCTTGCGTTTTGTTCTGGCACTATTCTAAGCTTTGATCAGCCTGCTCGCTCCGCACTCATTCCGACGTTAGTACCACGCAAAGATTTAATGAATGCTATTTCGCTACAGTCGGTAGTCTTCAATGGAGCCGCCGTTTTTGGTCCTGCACTCGCGGGCATTATGATAGGTGTGTTTGGTTATGCGGGGCAAGCGTTCCACCTTCCCGGAAGTTTTCTTGGCTATGCAGGAAACTTTTATCTCAATGGCATCAGTTTCCTGGGTGTGTTAGTCGTACTTTATCTGCTTCGCATCCCAAAGGAAACGGAAGAGCAAGCAGTTGAAAAACGTGGTCCTCTTCTTGCCTCTATACGTGCTTCACTCGAGGCGGTACGACGCGATACGGCATTACCATGGGTGCTTTCTGGTTATGGAGCATTGTTGTTCTTTGGTCCTTCAGCTACACTGATTTTGCCAATTTTCGCAGCCAAAATCCTGCACATCGACGCATTCCAGATTGGATTGCTTTTTTCAGCATCAGGTTTAGGCACCGTAATGGGTGCATTGCTTGTAGCTTCACTAGGAGATTTTCAGCGCAAAGGTATACTTTTGATTGTTTCGTTCTTGCTGTGGACATGCGCATTAATGTTGTTCGCGCTGAGTCACGTGCTGTGGCTCTCATTCATTGCGCTTTTTGTGTTTGGTGTAGCGCAGAACGGTGTGGGAGCGACCACGATTACCTTGATGCAAACACGCGTACCAGCTCAGATGCGTGGACGTGTTATGAGTCTGAATACGCTATTCATCATGGGTGTTCGACCATTAGGAGATTTCCCGGCGGGTGCGCTGATTGGTTTGATTGGTGGTCCGCTCACCGTTTTACTGAGCGCAGGGATTGTAGGTGGCTACACGTTGTTCTTACTCTTTACCCGACCAGTAATACGATCCCTGTAGGGACCGATGTATCACGTCCTTGTTGGCATATCGACAGTCGAGAAGGACGTGATACATCGGTCCCTACAGTATCCTCATGAATTTTTAAAACAGCATTATCACGTCCTTGTCGGTGGTTCAACCACCGACAAGGACGTGATAGGGTTACTTATTGCACCTTTTCCTCAACCACACATGTTCACATTTAGTTACGGGTAGCTCACCACTGTGACCGGGGTGCTCGGGTTCGCGGCGGTTGATGACCCGCCTGTGTCGTTGACCACGTTCAGGATGCCACCCGACCCCGTCGGAGAGAGGAAGATCGTAAGCAGATCGTGCAGGCTCCCCGCTGGAAGCGTAGTCGGAACCTCGAAGGCGTGTGCTGCATAGATGTTCACGCCCTGATTGAAGAAGCTGTAGCTGCCCATGCCGTAGCCGTTGAAGCTGGTCACGTTGTCGGCAACTTTGAACGCGGCCCAACCATCAACACCAGGTGCCTCCATCCACGCCGCTTGACTTGGCGGATCATAGGGCATCTCGTTCTGGAAGAAGATATCCGTGCCGTTGTTGCCGTTCCAGATCACTTCGTACTTCTGGTAGTGCTCTACGAACAGGCCGTATGCGGTAACGTTGCTCCCAGTGACGACGACGCCAGTATCCGCCGTGTTGCTGGTCCAACCTACACCGCTCCCATGGTCGGCTCGCCATGCCCAGATATCATCCAGAATAACATTGCTCGCTGTTGACGACCAGACTCGTCGTTGCTTTGCCTGGCTCCGCACCACCGATGCGGAAGAAAACATCGTGAAGGGCTGATGGGTCGGCGTCGGCGTTCTACCACCGTGACCATCAGCCGAGAAATGCAGTGCCGGCGAATTTATTGCTCCGGCGTCGAAAATCATGCCCGATGAGCAACATACCCTTCGCACTGGCAACGGTCATGGACACGACGCCATGGTCAGGAACGAGTGTCGGGAATCCGAGGCCGAGAACGACGCTATCGGGCCGGGTAACGTTGATGCTCTGCTCGATGGTAGATGCCAGGGGTCAAGATAAGGTCTTGACCAGACCCTAGAGCGTTGTTTATCGCTGCTACGTCAGTCGGTTGGCTGTGCGATAAAGAATTGCGAGATGGGGATGGATGTGCCGGGTGTCGCACCATTAGCCCATGTTGTACCAGAAGAGTTGTGTTGCGCTGCTGGAACGAAGACGTTATAGTTTCCAGTAGCATCCATGTACAGGTATGGCTGCTCGCGTGTAACTGGACTTGTAGGAAGCGTAGTATACGGGCCACCACATGACGTTTGCGCTGGGAAACATTGTGCTGGCGCACCCACGACGCCCGAGAATACCTGGTTCCAGACGCCATTGCTCCAACCATCGAGTATGCTGTTCCTCGATTATCCATTGCTGCTGCGAACCGTTAACCACCGTGCCGCCGCTAAATTGCGAGTCGGCAATGAAACCACCACTTGCGATATGATGGATTGGTGCAGTAGTCCATAAGGGTCGTAGGCCCATTGACATGGACGCGTCGCATCGGCGCGGCCTGCGATACGGCCCAGAATTCGCCACTGTAGCAACCAGCGTTTGGCGTCGTCACATTAATGGTCAGGTTCGACATTGAACGCCAGAAGTTATCAAGCGCAATGCAGTTGTTACTTCCTAAGCACTGATTGTATACATCAATAGAGCCGTTGATAACCACATCGCCCGGCGAGAGACCAAGACCTGCTACGGCAGTGTAGTAGCCAATCTGAAAGTTGAGTGGGGCACTACTTGAACCATATGTGCCTGGCTCGAACAGTAGCGCATAGCGTTGTGAGCCAAACTGATTGGAAATCTGCTGGTTCGCAATAGAATTGACGGTTGCCTGAATCTGACTCAGTGGCATAGAGGGATTGAAAATGTAGACATTCGAACCAAAGGTGGATTGACTGGAAGGATGAAACGGGGTAGCTGGAACCAAAGAAGCTGCGTGCGTGGTAGCGACACCCCCAGTAACCGCTACACCTGCAAGCACAAATAACATAGAAACGGCAAAGATGAAACGACGACGCAAGCGGCCCACGGCAGTCCCCTGTATTCGCTGTGTTTCTAACTGCCCATGCCGAAATGAAAGGAATGTACGCAAGGTCATATCCTCCTCGTATGTAGTATACCGCAGCATTGCGGCTATACATCAAATAGTCTGCGACCCTAACAGTATAGCATAAGAAACCGGTTTATGTCGTGATAGTTCGGTCCCTACGGGCGTGACTAGTCTTCACTACCGAGGTTGTGTTGCTTACAAAAGGTGGTATATGCCTCTACTAATTGATGGGTTTTGACCATATTCGCGACGTGTGATTGTAGGTCTTTTCGTGTTGGATGCCCTAAACGTACATCGAGCGCGAGCGCATGGACAAAATTGTCAAGTGCGTCGGAAAATTTCTCTTGTGCCTCGGAGAGCAGGCCCAGGCGACGAAGAACTGCGCATTGTTCAGCGGGTGTATCAAGTTCGGTGGCGATAGCAAAAGCAGTAAAGTAGTGATGTTCGGCATCGGTGAGATGACGTAACACACGGGCGACATCGCCTAGTCCTCGCAAAGCACGTCCTTCTATTTGGCGAGCATCCTGCTCGTGAGCAAGCGTAAATGCTTGCTCATAATGCTCCTGTGCAGCAAGGTAATCGGCCTCATCAAATGAGATTGCGCCCAACGCATTGAGGACACGAGCGAGGTCTACTCGGCAGCCAAGCGCGGTAAAGAGTGTTTCAGCCTCGACATAATACATACGTGCTCTTTCTCGCTCTTGACGATCACGCATAATATCACCGATAGCACGCAAAGCCCATGCTTCACCTCGCCGTATGCCTTGCTCATGAAAGATGGAAATGGCTTCCATACATATTTTTTCTGCTTCTTCGAGTTTGCCTTGTCGAGTTGAGATCACGCTCTTATCGGCGAGGACCCAGGCTTGACTTGCTCGCAGTCCAAGTTCGTTGAAGATGTGCAACGCGTCTTCATAGTCGGTCGATGCATCAATATATTTGCCGATTGCCTCGTACACGGTACCTCGGTCTCGTAAGGTTGAAGCGATACCTTCTTTGTTATGTAGAGCTGTAAAGCTTGTTAGTGCTTGCTCAAAATGCCCAAGCGCATCGTAGTATGCGCCACAGCCTCGACGTATCTCGCCAAGCACCATTTGCATCCATGCTTCGCCTTTTGTATCGCCAAGCTCACGGAAGAGTGTTAAAGCCTCTTGCGCAAAGGTATTCGCCTGTCGCAAATTTCCCTCTTCACGACAGAGCATCGCTAACTCATACAGTGCCCAACCAGCTTCATCGAGAGTTTGTTGCTCCTTGTGAAACTCCAAGCCACTCCTCAAACAGGCCTCAGCCTCAGCATATTTTCCCAGTTGACGCAGGATTGCGCCGAGACAGCATTGAATTTGCCCTTCACCCTTTTTATCGTTTAAGCGAGAGGCGTGTATGCTGGCACGACGAAGCATGAGCAGCAATTCTTGCGCATGGCCACGACCACCAAGTGCCCATGATGCTCGTACAGCAACCTGCACGGCCTCTTGTAAATCCGTGGCTTCACCCGCACTTTCCAGGTGTTCTACGGCAGCTAGCCATTCTTCAGAACTCGGTTGCGACAAAGTCGCGTAGTAGGTAGCAACCAGGCGATGAACACGTCTCCGTTCTTCTAAGGGCAGATGCGATATCGCAAAATGGCGTACCTGAGGATGAATCGTGTAGACACGCCCATCAAATTGCATGAATGATGCCCGTACCAGTTCATCACGTGCCCCACGCCAATTCACGGCGAGTTCGGATGGAGAGATTTCCTCTGCGGTGGCAATTGAACCCTGATACACATCTTGTTGACGGATCAATCGCACCGCTTCTCCTGTACTGGCAGAGGTCTCCGGCGCAACAAGCATGATAATTTGTTCACGGCTAAAGGGCAACTTAAAGGCTGAAAGGTACGCAAGCAATAGTCGCGCAACCAGTGAAATACGCCGATAGGAAACATCTAAGACAGCAAGGATGCCTGCAAGTGGGGTGTTACGTAGCTCATCACGTATCTCTTCTAAAGAGCGTGTTGCAGCCTCTGGCGCGAACATCTTTCCGTCAATAGAACGAGCTGCCCCAAAAATCAGCTCAGCACCGAGTGGATAGCCATCAAGCAGGGTACATATCTCCTGCAATACTGCCTGTTGCTTGGGATCATCGAGATGAATATATTGGTCAAGTCCATTGGATGAAGCGAGGTCGATAAACAGTTTGAACAGGTCGGCATCTTTCATTTTGCCAACGTGGTATTCGTACCAGCGACAACTGGTGCCATCCACGACCATCATAGCCCCTGGATTTGAACGAGACGTTACCAGGACAACAACCTCGGGTGGAAACGAGCACAGGAAATGCAGCCAATGTTCTAGCTCTGTAGGGTCTTTCACCTCATCAAAACGGTCTAACAAGAATAGACTAGGCAACTCACGACTTGCCAGCGAACGTAAGGTGTTCAGTACCAAACGTGTACGATGTATTAAATCAGCGGTGGGTCCTGATTTCAAAGGAACATGCAAGTAGTGCAGAATATCGATAAGGGCGTCACCAAAAGATTTGCCACCTTGTAGCGAGACACCGATAATACCACCTGGAAATTTTTCGCGGTTACGCAAAACAGCTTCACAAGCAAGAGCACTTTTTCCAATACCAGGTGAGCCAGTCAACGCGATATGGTGAGTGCCAGGACGTAGTTTCGAAGACATTTTCGCTGAAGCCAAGTGTGTATCTTGTGTTGCGAAAGAAAACATTTCGCTGAGTTCGCGTAGTTCTTGCTCACGCCCAATGTATGATGTAGAAACATCTAAATGCTCAAGAGGATGTTCGTGATCTTCCGGTGCGTCCTCGTCCTCATTCGCAATCAGAGCAACGGGAGCTTCTTTCCCTTCAACGACATGACGATAGAGAACGGGAACAAACCAACTTTTTTGATGCGTTGGGAGTAATGCTTGACGCGCACGAGAGAGTGCTTCCTCCAGTGTACGACCGTCAGCAACGGCTTCATAAAAGTGGTACATGAACGTGGGCGTGACGTCGTCTTGCAGCGAGAACGGCATTGCAACAACGGCTGGTACCTGAGCCATAACAAGCGCGGTTGCAAGTGTTGCATCAACGGCTGTTGTTCGTTGTTTATGTGCTTGCACAGTGCTCACCGTGGCGGTCTCACAGGCAGAAAACACGGCTAAACGGATATCGCCACTCAGGAAGAGGTCACGCAACGATTGCGTGTCAATGTAGCGATTGCATCCTGTTTCTGTGCAGAAGCACAAATAGGTTTGTGGCTTAATACGACTCAGCGCGGCTCCACAATCAACACATTTCTGGGCAGAGGGTTCGTTCAGTTTTTCGCAGGCGTTCTTCGTGCAAAGTCGTCCATATGCCCCATGCCCATCAAAATGTACAACATAGCATGGTACCACCGTCTCGCTATCATTGAACTTGCCTACACCCCCATAGGAATTGAGGTAGCGCACAAGCTCATCGAATGTCGCTGGCTCCAGTCTATCAACTAAAACCTGACCGCTCTCAATTAACGGAGCAAGACCGTTTTCTAATGCTTGAAAACTGCGCTCTGTCTCAAGCGAGACGCAATCTGAGGGGGAAGAGCCAATATATAACACACGCATAGGAAGATGGATGGGAAGTTCGCATCCGGCCGGAACGTCAGGTTGCAGTAATGCTCTGGACAAAGTGAAGATCCCGGACGCAAGCAAAAAATGGTCGCCGTTGTGCAGAAGTTCCCAGGGATATTGAACGAATTCTCCGCACTCTGGCTCAAAACAAAAGGTCAAGGCAACCGTGCCTCGTCGTCTTAACGTCCGTTGAATAACACTACGCAAGACAGATTGCACTGATTGTTCGGAAACCTCATGCTGTCCCACCTCAGAGTCTTCGTTGCCGCACAATGCAGAAAAGAGACGTTGACCAATAACACGTAATTCATGGTCGTCGCTCTTCAAACCATTAAGTTTTTTTTGTAAAGCAGAAACTTGTCGCCCCGTATACGGAGGAGTAAAGTTGCCGATAACAGTACGACCGGACCAACTTTCCTTTACTTGTACTTCATATGCACGCTCTTTATGCTCCCGAAAGAGAAGAGTGAGTGTTTCTCCCATATATTCAGCGAGACCTGTATTCTACGGCACAAACGCTATTACCGATTTGACTAGACAGTACGTACTACAGTAGCAATAGTGTACCACATTTCTTCTTCTCTATACAGAGGTTCATTAAGTGTGTGTAATATCCTGTAGGGACCGATTATGCAGTTTAACAAATTGATGCCGATACCTGTAGGGACCGATGTATCACGTCCTGGTAAGCAATTGAGACGCCAACAAGGACGTAATACATCGGTCCCTACCAATTACTCCCCCCAGAGGAGTTCGACTCTGCCAAAGCGCACAACATCACCGATCTGTACGCCTGCCGCTTCCAATTCTTGTGTGACACCCATCTTTTCAAGCGTAAGTTGTAAACGGTCCATACCTTCTTCGTTCTCGAGTTTGGTCATACTTACCGCACGCTCTACACGCTTGCCGCGAACAACATACACACCTTTTTCTTTTGTAACAACAAAAGCATCATCAGGTTGTGGACGGAGTACAGGGCCAGCCATATCAGCGACCGCCTGAACCTCAGCACGCTCGGCCTCTTCTTGCTGTATCTCACCAAGACGCTTGGACGTGAACTGCATGAGTTCCTCAGTACCTTGATGGGACGCGGCAGAGATAGCAAAGACAGGATAGCCTGCCGCTTCAGCCTTTGCTTTAAGACTAGGCCATTGCTCCTGTGTCTCTGGCAGGTCCATCTTGTTGAGAACGACGACCTGTGGACGGGTGGAGAGACGTTCATCATATTCATGCAGTTCGCGGTTGATTGCCAGGAAGTCTTCCCATGGATCACGGTCAGGGGTTGAACCGTCGAGAATGTGTAGCAAGAGACGTGTACGCTGGATGTGGCGTAGAAATTCATGCCCTAGCCCAACACCTTGTGCCGCACCCTCGATGAGACCAGGGATGTCGGCAAGCACGAAACCATAGCCATCGCCAAATTGGGGTTGTCCGACTTCGACAACCCCTAGGTTGGGTGAAAGCGTAGTAAATGGATAATCTGCGATTTTCGGTCGTGCTGCCGTAACAACTGAGAGCAGCGTGGACTTACCTGCATTTGGATAACCCACAAGACCGACATCCGCGATCAGGCGTAGTTCGAGCGTGATCCAAAGTTCCTGTCCAGGCTCGCCCTTTTGAGCTTCTTTAGGTGCTTGATTGGTCGAGGTGACAAAATGTGTATTACCAAGCCCACCACGCCCACCACGCGCAATCATGACCCGTTGGCCATCTTCAACGAGATCGGCAATTGTTTCTTTTGTATCGGCATTGCGTATGATTGTTCCCTGTGGCACAAGCAACACAACCTCTTCGCCTTTGGCACCATGCATTTTCTGACGCATACCATCTTCACCAGAACCAGCCTTAAAGCTGTGCTGATAACGGTAGTCGATAAGTGTATTGATATTATGAGTGGCTTCAAAGTAGACACTGCCACCACGCCCACCATCGCCACCATCGGGTCCACCGTAAGGCGCGAATTTTTCGTGGCGGAAGTGCGATGAGCCGTCACCGCCATCGCCTGCTTTTATGTAAATTTTTGTATGATCGTAGAGCATAACCTGTCCTCGTTTACCGCACACGCGTCAATAGATAAGGGATATTTAATATAACGGGATGCATTATATCATAGTTAAGAGACAAAGTGCTATCTTTCCTTATTAACAACAGAGCACAAAAGACGACTCCACCAAACCCTCTCGGGTTTGGTGGAGTCGTCTTTTGTGCTCTTAACTAGGAGTTGGTTACGCTTTCGCGGTTCCGGTTGAGTTATCAACGATAGGTGTGTTGACCAGGTGCTGTGAGACGAACCAGACTTGCAATTCGTGCAATGGAAGCACTCGTGATGTAAGCAGATCGTTTGTTGCGTAGTCCTTGTTCTCATCAGTCTGCTCAATGCCTGCGCGGATAGTCTTGATAATAGTTGCGTGTGCATTAACAGTACGTGCCAACATCGCAGGAATGTCTTCCTCGCCTGTTGGAGGATGCTCAATCTTAGTCATCTCCGCGACTTCGAATGGCATACCAGTAGTCACGCCACCAAGCGTTTGGATGCGCTCAGCAATTTCGTCAACTGTTACCAGAACTTCGCCTGCATGCTTATCAAGTAGCAGGTGGAGTTGATAGAAGGTTGGGCCAGTTACTTGCCAGTGGTGCTTCTTGTACAGGTTGTAAAGCGTGATGGAATCAGCAAGCAATTGATTCAACATGCCAACATTTTGCTTTAACGTCTCTTCTGGCATACCCAGTGGTACTGCGTGAAGTGCCCCATACTTTTGTAGCTCGTACGACTTTGGACTATAGTTTGGTTGTGCCCCTGTCTGGGTTCCATTTGTTACTTTATTTGAAGTGGTTGTCATTATTTTCTCCGTGTGGGCTAGCTCGACGTTCCGGTATACTACGGCTACATCAGCCCGCCACCACCGCCACTGTTACCGAGGAATTGCTTAGCGGCCAGGGCTGCAATGCCTGCGACAGCAAGCTTTGCGCCTGTACTTCCCAACGGGCCGCCAGGACCCATAATTTGGTGAAGGATATCCGGGTTTTGCTGTTGTGCATAGCCAGTAAGCCGAGCAGCGTCCTGCGGCGACATATTTTGTGGGTTATTGATGTTTTGAGCACCAGACTGCTGCGGATTAAAACCCTGTCCAGTCAGGCTACCAATAAGCCCTTGCATAAGATTACCACGTTGCTGTTGAGGCATTTGTTCATAGTATTGTTGATGCGCCTGCTCGACCATTTGCGGAGGTGCATTCTGTACGAATTGCTGGTAATTTTGACGTGCTTCTTGTTCAGGAAGTTGCGAGTATGTGCCCTGATCCCACGAATTCGCATACTGTTGATACATCTGCTGATTGTTTTGATCAAAAGGATACATTCTACTTATCTCCTCTATGTTTAGAAAAAATCATACTATTTTCAAGCACAACACAAACATGTTGTTTCATGCTTCTTACGTTGATAATACGTGTTGAGACAAAGCGAAGTTTCAGGATGAGTATATCTCTTGATAGGTGATTTAGTGCTATAAGCAGGGCTTTCAACGGTTAGTTTTTGTGAAAAGAGCATAGTGTATGAATAAAAACCCTATTGAAGATGACCAGAGGAGACTCGATTTAGTTTTGTCTATTTGTAGTGTAAAAATCTGTCACCGCAAGTACAACATACCCATTATTTAGAGGTGTAACAGTGGCTGATGGAGGACTAGTAAACCACGTACCATGTCCTTGTGAGTAGTCACATGAGCCATTCGCTATACCGCAATATGTCCCATTGATGCTTCTATCCGGCTGTATTGTACCACTGAATGCCAATGGGTCATGTCCTGCAAATGAGGCGACAACAAACTTAATAGTTTTATTGGTTGACACAGTGCCAGTGAAATCTCCGTTTCCCTGTAGGGCAGTGCTTTGAATATCCAGATGTCCACTAATACTGCCATTATTTTGAACAATACTGCTTAGCGTAAAAGGAGCAGTGGTACTGGGTGTTGTAAATGTATCTGTGATTTGTCCACCATAGGTTTTTCCTAGTGTTGGATAGACTGCGGGAGCCTGAGTTGGTGGTGGGTTTGTGCCAGCCGCTACAGTGGGAGGGACAGTTGTAGGCTTCGCTTTCGGCGTCGCGGTGGGAGGGACAGTTGTGGGTTTCGTTTTCGGCGTCGCGGTTGCGATATGGATTGCTGTCGCGGTTATTTTTGGGCTACTAGTGGCCGTTTGTCCTAAATGTATTTTATTTAACCAGCCTGTCCCAAAGATTACACCCGCAGCAAGCGCAAGGAGAGCAAGCAAGACGAAGATGATGGGCAGCACACCACGCCTTCTTCTCTCGTGAACAACCTCAGGCGAACTAACAAGTGTCGAATAGGGAACAATATTCCGTGTCGAGGCAAGAACTTTTGTTGGAATATCTTCCACGCGTTTCGATGTGGCAACCTGTACAATGTTTACGCTAGGTTCCGCAATTGGCTGTTCGTTCAATGCCTGGCGGAACTCCTCGACACTTGCGAAGCGGTCATTGCTATTTATTGACATGGCACGATGTAAAGCATTAGCTACATGTGTAGGAATGTTAGGCGCAAGTTGTTGCACTGACTCAAGGGGATCATTGTTTTTACTCCCCATTTGAGTGAGGCGATAGAGTGCATCAGTGGGTATAACGCCCGTGAGTATTGCATAAAACGTCGCAGCAAGTCCATAGATATCGGTACGCAAATTTGTACCATGGGCGTACTGTTCTGGTGCGCCATACCCGGGGGAGCAGCGACGGACAGCGGTTGTAGTTGAGTCCTGTTCATACTCTTTCGCGATACCAAAATCGACAAGCACCGACTCATCATCGTCGTGAGGCACAATAATGTTCGCGGGCTTGATATCGCGATGGATAATAGGTGGCTGTTGCTTGTGTAGATACGCTACAGCGTCCATGATAGGATTCATGATACTCATGGCATGCGGCAAGGAGAAACGCTTCTCAGGTTGTTGCTGACGAAGCATTTCCAAGTTGGGACCTGAGACATAATCCATGAGCATGTACACACGGATATTCTTGGTGTCTTCAAAAACGCGATATACACGTGGAAGGGCTGAATGATCAAGGCGTGTTAGCACCTCGCATTCAAAGGCAAAACGCTCACGTTCCTCTTTATTCGGGTCAATGACCTCTTTAAGGGCAAACAGATTCCCCCGCACACGCTGATCTCTAACACGGTAAACAGCTCCAAAACCACCCTTACCCAGCATGTCTTCTACAATATATCTATCTTTTACAACACTTCCTACAGAAAGCGTTGCGTGTACGTCTTGCACCTATCACCTCATAATAATTTTATTGTATTTCAAGATTATAAGCATAGCAATCAAGCAATGGCAAGCTCAGGTGCTAGAGCAGTTCTTTCTTATACTTTTATTATAGCACAACCACAGAGGCGAGCATGGAGAACAAATGATATGGGTATATCGCTTACTTTTGTTCGAAGAATGCAAGAACCGCAATTTCTTCAGGATGTAGACCCTTCAACGCTTCTATAACAGCTTGCTCATCGTCTCGTTGAAGTGCTTTGAGCAATGAGCCATTGAGGTATGCATCTATAATTTCTGGATGAACATAGCTTTTACGACATATAGTAGGTGTATTCCCGAGATGTTTCGAGGCAACTTCTATGGCATGAACTATGTTCTTCTTTGCCTGTGTTTGCGTCTCGTACTCGCCAAGGTCCTGTAATGCGCATGTCGCAGTAACTGTACCCGCCCACGTACGGAAATCTTTCGCGGTAAACTCCTGGCCAGTGATCTCATGTAAATAGGCGTTCACATCGTCTGACTCAATAGTATGAAGTTGTTTATGTTCATCATAATATTTGAAGAGTTCATGACCGGGGAGGGCCTGACAGCGTTTGATGATCTTCGCGAGTTGGCGATCTTTGACATCGATTGTATGCTCTTTGCCGCTTTTACCACGAAAATGAAATTCAACCGTTGCGCCCTCTACATCCACGTGATTATCGCGCATGGTTGTCAGGCCAAAGGAACCGTTTTCGCGGGCGTATTCTTCATTGCCAATACGAATAGAGGTGGTATCGAGCAAGCGTACCACTGTGGCAAGCACTTTTGTGCGTGGCAGATCATGCAGCCTTAAATCATGGTTAACACGCTCACGAATGAGAGGGAGAGCCTTACCAAAGGCCATCATCCTATCATATTTTGTTTCATCTCTAATTTCACGCCACTTAGGATGATAGCGATACTGTTTACGTCCTTTGGCATCTCTTCCTGTTGCCTGGATATGACCACGAGGATTAGGGCATATCCATACATTTGTCCATGCGGGTGGAATGCCAAGTGAGCGAATACGTTTTAACTGCTCCTCATCACGAATAGGTTTTCCATTTAGATCGAGATAGCTAAAGTGTTTTCCAGCTCGCTTACGCTGTATCCCCGGTGTTGCGTCAGAAACATAACGTAAGCCTGCTGCTTTCGCCGCCTCAACGGGTGCAGCAACATTCTCTTCGTGTATCTCTTGAGAGATTAGTGAAGACATTCTCATTCTCCTGACATATAAAAAGTATCAAATGTATGTGGATTTCAGACATGTCACGTTGGAAACATAGTGTTTGTAGACAATGCTGTGTTAGAGAACGCTAGCAGGAATATATGGACATTTATTACATACGGATTTTCATGCCAATTAAAAGTAAGAACATGTAATAAAACGCATTATTTTTACGTCTCAAATCACACAGAGCGAACATATGTTTACAAAAGAATGTACATTTCTAATAATAGCAACTGGACATATGAAAATATATATCGTATACTCGTTATGGTAAGGCTTACACGTACATAAGAAATAGTAAATTTTGATAATTTACTAGTACTACATGAAATGATACAAACGATTGTATTACTGGAATGATTCTAGTTCCATCTTATTTACGCTGTTCAAGAGACTACTATCTTTCTTTAGTCTCATAAATATCCGTAACTTCAATGGAGGTTTTGTACATGTCAAACCAGGATTATGGTCAGCAGGACCAGTATAACCAGGGCAACCAGGGTAATCAGGGCGGCTATGGTCAGCAACAAGACCAGTATAACCAGGGCAATCAAGGTCAGCAACAAGACCAGTATAACCAGGGCAATCAAGGTCAGCAACAAGACCAGTATAACCAGGGCAATCAAGGTCAGCAACAAGACCAGTATAACCAGGGCAATCAGAGCAATCAGGGTGGCTACGGACAACAGCAGGACCAATACAATCAAGGCAATCAGAGCAGTCAGAGCAATCAGGGTGGCTACGGACAACAGCAGCAAGGTCAGCAGGGCCAGGGGCAGTTTGACGGTGCCAAAAATGCTGCACAGAACCAGGTGGATCAGGCAATTGACCAATTTGGAAATAAGATCCCGGGTGGTTCACAATATACGCAACAAGCAAAAGACGCTGCACACGGCATTCTTGACAACCTGGAAAAAGAAGGCGAGAACCGCTTAGGGAATATAGGCGGTGGTATGTTTGGTGGAAATAATCAGTAGTTAACGAACATTCAGGCAAAGCCTCCAGGCATACTATTAATGCCCGAAGGCTTTGCTTATTTTCTGTGATAATCCCTCTATTTGTCTTCTTCCAAGGCACTTCATACGTACCACAAAATGTAGGCCCCTTCTAATTTTTATTACTCCTGGGATGTGCGCTCACGTTGTTTCTTTTAGTGAGTATGTTGTGATTCTATAAAACAGTTGAGAAGTTTATCATGCGTAAAATAATCTGGAAATATAGCATGTTACTCATACGCGGTTTGTGGACCCTCGTAAAGGTTGCGCTACTGGTTATTCTGCGTGATATCTTGTCCCGCAAACAGGCTGAAGTTCGTACCGAAGAACTGGTAAAACGCGAGGCACAGCATAGGATGAACGAGTTCCTAAGCATCGCAAGCCATGAGTTGAAAACACCTTTGACGAGCATCAAAGGGAATATTCAACTTCTGGGCCGCAAGCTCAAACCAAAGATTGATACAAATACCGTACAGAACACTGACGATAAACATGATGACCAGGCGAGCCACTTGCTTAGTGAAGCAAGGGAGTTGCTTGAACGTACGGATAAGCAGATTACTCAACTTTCTCGGTTGGTCAATACACTTTTGGAAAGCTCACGCATCACCGCAAACACAATAGATTTACTCTTAGAAATATGCGAGTTGAACACGCTTGTACAAGAAGTAGTACAAGAGATGCGGCATATTCCTAAGACGCGCACTGTTCACGTAGAGATTTTAGCAGAAGAGAGTGTTCTTGTGATGGCTGATGTCAATCGAATAAAACAAGTGGTTCTTCACCTTTTATCAAATGCCCACAAATATTCGCCTCTTGAGGAACATATAGATGTTTTGTTACAGACAGAAGGAGACAAGGCTCGCATCTCTGTTCATGATGAAGGTCCTGGCATCCCGCCCAGTGAGCAAAACAAAATCTGGGAGCGTTACTATCGTGTACCAACAATAAATATACTAAATGGTAGCGAAATTGGTCTTGGCTTAGGACTTCATATTAGCCGCACTATTATAGAGCAACATCATGGACATATTGGTCTACAAAGTACCCCTGGATCGGGTTCAACATTCTGGTTTACTCTCCCATTGACTACATAAGAAAGTAGGAGAAACAGAGACTCTCATGATTTCCCTGTTTCTCTTTGTTTGGGGAACAAAAACTGCTTCAAATTCGTATGACATTTGGTAACATAATTTGACATGTCGCTTCTAAAACACTACACTTATATATATTCATGTAGTGATGCATCGGGAGAGGAAAGCACGGATGGACGCAATCATTGGACGATATCGAGTACGTATGGAAGAGATGGGACTCATTCTTAAACACACGTCTGGCATTAGTTTCGATCTCACGCCAGAGGAAACACTGAGTCTACTTAACTTTATCAATGCGTATCATCAAACCTTGCTTATGATGCAGCAAGAGAGTTACCAGGATACGGAACCGGAATTAGAACGTATCGTAATTAAAAAGAATAACGCAGACGAAGTATAGACTTCAACGAACAGAACATTTTTTGAGCTTGATGTTGTGGTCTTATTTTCTTGTGTAAACTATATTCACTTCTAGTTGGGTAGATTGTGGTGATTGATCAGCATAACACATTACAAGATGGACCAGAAGCAAGTGCGAGTGTAGGAACAAACAATAGTTTTCCAGCATCGGGTATCTTCAACCTGACTGATCGCATACATATATTTAGCTATCTTGTCTACTCGAACCGTGTACGCTGGTACCGAGTCATCATGCGCCTTTTTCTCCATACGCATCGTGAACTCTATCGCTATCAGATTACAGCACAAGAGATACGTGATGCCGTACGTGACGCATTTGATCCTGACTATACGCTAGAACAGTGCCAGAATGATCTCGCGGCCCTTAAAGAATGGGGCAATATCGACACACTCTACGACTCAAGTCGAGCTACGTCTATAGCAAGCTTTCTCTCGCCAGCACTGCTTTATCAAGCAACACCCGAGGCCATTGCCATCGAGACATTTCTTGATGAACAGATGCGTGCAAATGCAGGCAAAGGTTCACTGCGTCAGGGTGATGTCGCACGACTGTGGGCCTCGTTGCAACGTATCGACGAGGAGTTGCTGGTTTCACCGCTCGATCCTTCTACGGCTGATAGCAGAGAACTCGCGGAAGAGTGGCAGAGGGCGTTTGAGTTGTGGAACACCATGGCTCGCGATGCCGCGCAGTACCTAGCCTCAATGACTATCGCGACTCAACAGGGTCGACCTGATCTAGGTGCTTATCAAGTATATAAAGCGGCGGTTGTAGCGTATGTCCAAGGCTTTGCACAAGCATTAACTCAGTATGGTCGTCTAATTCGCGAGTTATTGGCAGCATGGGAAGCGACTGGGAGAAAAACTGTACTGCTCGATACAGTGCAACGCTACCTCGAACCACCAACGCTTGCAATAGAAAACATGCGAACGCCTGAAGAGCTTCTCCATGAGGCGCAAAACCAATTTGACGCACTGATAAACTGGTTCGCAGTGGGCAAGAATGCCGACTCTTTTAGACGTAAAGCACTGGCTGAAGTAGACAATGTTGTACGCCTCGCAACAACACTGGCAGCGACGGTACGTCCTAACGCGAACTACGCAACCAACCTTGACATGCTGGCTCAATCGTTGGCAACATCGCGTGATGGGGAGACGGCCCAGCAACTCTTCTCCGTTGCGTTCGCAAATCTCTTGCCAATACATTTGCCTGAAAGCTTAGCAGGGATACCAACCGCTACCCAGGATGCCGAGACGCGGAACGGTTGGCAGGAAATGCCCTCGGTCAGTATCCGCTTGCGACCTGTGAACCGATCGTTTCGAGTCGATCCAACTGCGGAAGACTCTATCCAGGATACACATGTGGCTGTACGAAATCTGATTGCGCAGCAAGAAAAATTACTTCGTGAGCACAATCGGCGTTTTACAAAACTCTTCGCCCCTCTTCTAGTAGATATTGGAGCGATGCCAAGCATCACTGTGGAAGAACGCGCCATATTGACCGCTGTCCTCGATAGTTGTCTCACCGACCCAAATCATCAATATCGTGCACCAGACGGTACGATCATTTTGCTACTCAACCCGGATGAACAGGATTATGCATTTTTACGCGCTTCCGATGGTGTACTTTTGCTACCACGCTATCGCCTACAGCGTCAAAGCCAGGAGGAAGCACTCTCACTCAATGGACACGATCATTAGAAAGTATAGGCAATGCGGGAAGAAGTGAGCCACGAAACCATAAATGATATAGTTCCACCCATGGCTGAAATAGATACAATTCACACTGAAGAACCAGTGGTACGTCGTGTGACGACGCTTACCGCTTCGTGTCAGAGGGCATATACGGCTGATCTGATGAAGACTCATGTTGCCTTGATGGAAAAAGAAGTGGTGCTACCCAAGCAAGTTGAGTTGTTTCGACTTGTCAATCGTAATTATCGCGCTTTACAGACGTGGCACGATCAATTCACGGGGTGGCGTATTCAACGCACGACCACTGTTATCCGCTTGATACGAACGCTGAGCGCGGCGACACCAGGGTATCTTTATGAGCGGCTTAAAGAGCCACACGATTTCGCATGCCTGACGTGGATACTTTGGTTCGCTGAACAACGCCAGCTTACTGGTCGTGGCAACGATCAGCAATTTTTGCTATCGCAACTTGCGCAACAGATACAAGAACAATCTACCACGGACGATACAACCACATTCGATTTTCGGAAACCAGCAGATCGCTATAGTATTCAGCGAGCATTACAAACACTTGAGGACCTCGGAGGCTTGCAACTGGTAGATGGACAGACGCGAGAATGGGTTGAGCAGGCACAGGATGCCGATGTGCTCTATGAGTTTACCGATGTGATTCGCTCGCTTGTAGCAGCTTTAGACCCACAAAAAGTGACGATCCTGGCCGAACGTCTCAAAGAAGGGGGCACCCAACTGCGTCCTACCCTCTTAGCCGATGCACTGAATACACCTAGTCTTGTACGTGCTTGGCGTGCGTTACTACTTGGCCCAGCACTTTTTCGCTTTGACGATCCTCAAGCGTTCGCGGAAGTCGTGCAGCATGCAGAAGCTATCGCGCACGAGTTACTTGAGAATTTCGGCTGGCAACTCGATATTCACCGTGACTACGCATGTATTGTACGTGCAAGTGGCATGACAACAGGGCCAGTTACAGCACTGACACCGTTCGGCACAAATGACCAGATTGCCTTGTTGCTCTGTAAAACTATCCGAGAGCAGGTAATAGCTGGCTCCTGGGCAACACCGGATAACTATGGCTGCCTACATGTCACAACAGAAGACATGACTGCAATCTTTTATAAGGTGCGGGACCGCTATAGCGATAACTGGGGTACAGAGGCACGAAACAAGAGTTCACGCAGTCTCTTAAACGATGTCTATAAGAAGATGCGTCAGGCCGGATTACTACGCGGGCCAGACGAGCATGGGAATGTACTGATTTTACCAACTGCGGCACGTTATAATGCAAGTTACGATAAAGCAGAATTAGAAGACGATATTCCTACATCTCGTTCGCGTGGCAAAGCAGCAACAAAGAAAGTTCCAGGCGCGTCGAATGCAAAACTGCCAGGGTTAGATGGAAAAGACGTGATGCGTAGCGCATCGACGAGGAAATAAGAAAGCATGCAACAGACATTTGAGACGTGGGCGGCGACAAAAAGGATGGATGAGCGTCGCCTGGAAGTATTCGTCAACATGTTACAGGCGTTAGCAGGTGGTCCTGAAGGATACCGTTTGCGCCGAATTCTCCTGACAAACTTTTGGCTCTATGGACAACAAGAATTTGAGATCCCGCATGGGCGACTCTTCTTAGCGGGTGAAAACGCTAGTGGCAAATCAACTGTTTTGACTGCCGCATTGCCTCTCGCACTTGACGGTGATCTACGTCCTAATCGTATCGACACATTTGGTGGACGCGAACGACGTATCGACTACTATGTGCTAGGTGGTACAGAGTCAGCAACACCTTTTCGCTATGAGCGACGTACCGCGTATATCTCGTTGGAGTTCGAGTGGTGTAGTCCCGACCGGCCACCCATTGCACCAGAGATGCATCAGAGATGGGAAAATGCAACGGTAGAACAACGTCAGAAATTCCGTTTTCTCACAATTGGTTTAAGTCTAGCTGGCAACGCGAATATTAGTGATCGTATTCGCCCGTTACGTTTCTTGATTACCGATGGGTCACGTCTCGGGTACGATCTAAATACGGTCTATGATACGGGCAACAAGCAGGAAAAACGCGCATACGATCATGCACACTTCAAGCAGCTGCTCGAGGGTCATGGCATTCTGTGCGAGTCACAGGCTGAATATGAGCGACAGGTAGGGCGTCATCTCTTCGGGTTTACAGATGTCAAAGATTTCCAAAAGCTGATCAATCTACTCCTCGTTCTGCGTCGTCCAAATTTGAGTACGGAACTCAATTTTTCACGTGTGCATGAGTATCTTAAACAATCGTTGCGCAAGATTTCTAGCGAAACAACGCATCGTGTAATTGGTACAATCGAGCGCATAGACTCCATACAAAGCGAAATAGAACGCATTCAAGAGGCTTATGACTCGACGAGCCGTTTACATGAAGCTGTACAACAGCTTGTACTTGCTAAAGTTCAACTTGCAAGTAACGAGTACGTCGATGCACAGCAAACAGAGGACGCGATTCGCAGCAAAGCAACAAGGCTACGGCGAGATGTAACAACCGCAGACAACGAACGAAAAAAGGCTGATACGCGCTCACAATCAGCACAAGCACAACTTTCACAAATCGGCGGGCAACTACGAGCGTTAGAAAATAGCGAAGGACTGCAAATCGCTAAACAATTGGAGACTGCACGTGAGCGGATGCAGGAAAGTGAAGCGCAGTTGCAGATGCAAGAACGAAGTGTAGCATCTGTCCGTGATGCGCTAGCTACCCTATCCGATACATTGGAAAGCAAGCAGGAGAGCTTTACTAAGACAAAGGTTGAAAGCACCACACAACTTGAAGAACTGCGTAGCCTTGCTGCTAACGAGTGTTATTGGGAACTCGCAGCTTTTCAGTTAGAGGAAGCCTTGCGTTCACTTCGAAGTGTGTCGATAGAGACGCCTACGTCACCGCGTATACCGCAGGCAGTAGCAATGCTTATCGGCGAACAGTCACAGGAACGTATCGTTTGGTTGCGAAGCCTGGAAGTGTTACATCAACAGCGTGAGCGAGCAGACGATAAGCTTCAGAACGCGCGTAGCCTGGAGACAACGCGTTTCCAGGAATTAGACGAAGCACGACGCCGATTTCAAGCAATCCAGGATCGAGTGTTCGAGACGCGCCAGAAACTTAACGAAGTTATTGAACAGTGGGTCGCAGTAGACAGTAGACTGTTCCCTTCTGAGACCATCGAGAGTTCACTGGCGATGATAGCGATTGATGAGGATACACACACGGAAGAGGATAGTTCAGAGGATGGCTCCCATGCTACAGCGGTACTCACTGCTGTGACACAGGCACTCAATGGCTATCGGCAAATTCGTGAAGCATTGGAACAAGAACTTCTTGATGGCGCAGACCAGGTACAAGGCGAACTCAATGAGGTTCAGTTGTTAACAGGAAGCAAGAAGCAGCAACTTTCTACACTACAGGAAGACTATGAGCGCAAACGCGCTGAACCGGAATACATACCACCGCGTTCGAGTCGCCGCACTCAGGCACGAACTGAGCTAGCGAAACAAGGGATAGCCGCGTTTCCGTTGTATATGCTCCTGGATTTTGTACCCGGCCTCGATAGTAAAGAAGCTGGTCGCACGGAGTATATGCTAGAAGATGCGGGTCTACTCGATGCACTGGTCGTTCAGTCCGCGCATATATCACAAGCAGATGCGATTCTCATAAGAGAAGGGTTAAGCGATTGCCGATTAAACATGGAGTTGCTGCACAACAATGGGAGCGACGATAACACTGAACTGCGGCTTCGCTTTGACGAGGCTTTCCATGACGATGAGCATAATACCTCTTCGTCTGAGTGGCAAATGCTTACAACAAACGTTCTGGCTACACTTGGTCAAACGCTCACAACGACTCATACCTCGTTTTCAGAAGATGGAGCCTGGACACATGGCTTACTCACAGGGCGTGCAAGCTGTGGTGAGGCTTTGTGCATTGGCAAGACAACACGTCTTCAGGTCAAACAGCGTGAACTCGACGCACTTGAAGCGCAACGTACGCAACTAGAGAATGAGCTACGTGTTCTCCATCAACGTCTCGCGGAATTTGAGCACCAGCTTACTCAGATACAAGAGCAGCAAAATCAGGTACGCAGGTTGTTGCCTGAAAGTGGTATAGAAGAGCAGTACGCACAACTTACGCAGGCGAAACTCACATTGGATGATGGAGATGGAAAATATCAGAAGGCGCGGCAACAAACGCAAGAGGTGCGCCAACTTTACACCAGTCTTGCTGCTCAGCTAGAGCATGAGAGCCAGGGCATTGGTCCATTAGCAACCAACACAAAGCAAGTACAACGTGCTTTGGAAGGAACGATGAGCCTGAGAACGCAGGCAAAAACCTTGCAGATTCAATACGGTTCGCTCATACGTACCTGGCACGAGTACCAGAAAGACCAGGCATCCTTACAAACCGCTAGAAGCAATGAAGAGACAAGCACCGCGCTATTCGAACGGGTACATCAACAAGCACTACAAACACAAGCTGAATTTCAAGAACTGCGCCATATTGCCGAACAGACTGATGTGGAAGGACTTGGTGAACGGCTACGAAGCCTACGTGAACAGAATGAAGACGTTACAAAGCAGCTTGAAGAGGCACGAGCAGCGTTTATCCGTGCGGACGAACGCGTCAACAACGCACAGACGCAGTTAACAGAAATCGAGACGCAACTAGAATACGCGCATTCGGATACCGTAGATAAGCAATCTCGCTTCATACACGTGTTAATAGCATATCCAGTAGAACAGTTAGGAACGGTCCAGCAGTTGGTTACCGATAACGAGAGTACGGGACCTATACGTGCTGCGAAGAAGGTGGTCGCAGACATTTCGCATGCAGGTGACGACGAAAATATGCTTGCACGAAGGGAACGTTTAGATACAACATATCGAGATGCCTATAGCTCGTTGTCAAAAGTGTTTAACCGAGAGCAAGCATTTCTGCTCGAATATGGACCTGACCTGGACGATCAAGGACGTGTGCAATTCTTGAACGAAAACAAAAGCATCCCAATTGAATTGTTACAATTGTTAAGCGAGCGTATAGAAATGCAACGCACATTACTGGGTCAAGAAGAGCGGCAACTCTTTGAAGATTTCCTGTTGCAGGAGATCGCCGAGGCTATTCGTACACATATTCTTGAGGCAGAGGAATGGGTACAACAGATTAACGCGGTGCTGAGCAACTTGCCGATGATCGGAGAGCATTACTCGTTGCAATGGAAGCCATTAGGCGAGTTCGATCCGTCGATGTTAGGTGGACATCTCGCACAACACTATAAGTTGCTGCGGAAACCAGTACAGTCCTTGACCACTGAAGAGAGCGAAACCCTGATGGCGGCATTTCGACAAGAGATCGAGTCGGTCCGTCTACGCCAGCAAGAGATGCCAGATATGAACTTTATGGACGCGTTGGAACAAGTCTTTGATTACCGCGAATGGTTTCATTTTGATGTATGGGTAACACCGATAAGTGGTGGCCAGCGTCAACGTCTGACTGATCGGGTCGCGGGAACACGCAGTGGAGCGGAGCAGTTGTTTGCTTTGTATGTGCCACTCTTCGCCGCGTTAGGAGCACTCTACAGAACGGCGGCACCGGGTGCGCCACGTTTGCTTGCGCTCGATGAAGCGTTTGATAAAGTCAGTGTTGCCAACACCCAGCGCATCATGGAATTCCTTGTCTCGCAGGACTTCCAATGGATTATGACGGGACCACAGGTAAGTGGGACAGGAGCAAAAATTCCGGCCAGCGCACGCTACCTGATGCTCCATGAAAAAGGCTCTCCGATTGCTACTGCATCCGCGTCATTCTGGAGTGATAGCCAGGAATTTCAAAATGGACAGAAGTAGGCTATGCTTGAGAAGAAAGACATTGCCCCTCATGTACAAAGAGCTGTCACGTTTTTTACAAGCGTAGGTTTGACACGCATCCTGGAAAGATTGCGCGAGAAGTATATTGAAGTGGGCAGTGTTGGCGGCCAAATTGTCATTACTGACAGTACCGCCAATGAGCGACGAGAACTTGCAAGCTTTTTAGGCAAGGCTCCATTTCAGGGAGAGATAATCAGAGTTCGTCTGCGTGATGTTGATTCAGCGTTGCGACAAAGTGGGTTTGCTTGTACACTGCCCGCAGTGCTTCGCGCCTTTCTTCCTGAGCAACCACTCATCACGCGTAAAGAGCGTCGTGCTGTTCATGCAACACATCAAAGCAATTTTAGAGATGCACTGCAAACAGTTCTTTCGCAAGTGAGTGAAGATACTCGTGCGTATCTCTGGCTCACACTGGGCAGCATGGTATAGAGTGGCTCTATGCACGCACTAAGAATCTTCCGAAAAACGAGCAAGGACAACAATTGCAGGTCATACAATGCATTATCCTGGCTCTGAATGCGTTACCCTCTTCTGAAAAACCTGAACGATTGGCTCTTTTCGCACAGCGCATCAGTGGTAATCCGCATGCGCTTGATCCTGATACAAGCACAGGCCGCCTCTTCTTACTAGCACTTAACGATCTCGCACAAGCGAGCAAAAATATTTCTCAAGTTGAGGGTGAAATTGAGGAAAGTGTGCAACAGCCATCTCAGGACCGCATGCAGGAACTGCGCTTATATGCTGAAGTTGGGCTGAGAGTTGATACAATTTCCTCATACGTTGTCGCCTTTCAGCTTTTCGAGGCTATAGACCAGAGGAGTGGTCATCTTGACCCTCTGTTACAGGCGACAAAAAATCGTGTATTGCTTTTACCACTTCGTCAGGTTGTTGAGTGGCGAACTGTTGTGCCTGCGAAGCAGACCATCTTTGTGTGCGAAAATCCACAGGTGTTTGAAGAGATTGTCGAGCAACAAAAAGATGTGAGTACGTCGCCAACAGTGATATGTACTTCGGGTTGGCCTAGCGTTGCCGCACTTATGCTACTTGATTTGCTCCTGGCACAATCCGCCGAAAATATGCTGTACTATAGCGGAGATTTTGATTTAAAAGGCTTGCAGATTGCCGCCTACCTCATGACCCGTTATCCCAAACGTTGCCATCTGTGGCATTTTGATACAGACTCCTATAGAGTCGCGTTACAGCATGGTGGAGTGGCCGTATCTACAAACGAACTAAGGATACTCACTACGCTCCCGACCAAGTTTGCGACACTTGTGAGTATGATGCAAGAAAAAGGTATGTGGGCATACCAGGAAGGTATTACTCAGTTACTTACGATGGATATAGAAAGAACATAATATTGTAGAAAAGCAGGGGGACACAAGGTCCTCCTGTTCTCTTATTTCTGATAGGGAAGCTTTATGGTAAATATGCTACCCTTACCAGCAATGCCCTCACTTGTAATAGTAAGAGAACCGCCATGCTTCGCGATTAATGTGTTCACAAGATAAAGTCCTAATCCTAGGCCATCGATGTTCTGAGCATTGTGCGCACGAAAAAAGCGTTCAGTGAGTCGCTCCTGCTCTTCAGGTGGAATACCAATTCCCTGATCTTCTATCGTAATTTCGATTGTGTCCTCATTCGCGGTATACAACGAAACTGTTATGGGGCCACTATCTGGGCTGTATTTAATGGCATTACTTATCAAGTTCACTAAGACTTGTTCCAGGCGGTCTTCATCACCCATTATTTTTAAGGGTTTCAGTACTATAGTTTCATGCTCATCTTCGTTAACGGGAATAAATTGTTCGTCGACGAAGAGGCGCAACTCGTGGTTTTGTGCCATCGGAATATACTCTTGCAATGTCTGCTTCACAAGTTGAAGTAGGTCAATTTCTTTAAGTTCAAGTTGCAGACGGTCAAGGTCTAATCGGCTCACATCCATAAGCGCGTTAATCATATGCTCAATTTTTTGTGTTTGATGTTCAATACTTTTAAGCCCTCTCAGGAGTTCGTGATTGGTTTCAACAGCTACTGGTTGAGAACGCTTGATGCGACGCTGCAAGATTTGCGCATGACCGCGAATAGCCGTAAGCGGGTTTTTGAGTTCATGGGCGGTCAGTGAAAGAAAGTTTTCTTTTTGTTGAAGAAGCGTACGGATGGTCTCAATTTCTTTCTGTTGCTGAGTTGATGCCTGAAAAAGCGAGGTTCTCTCGATGGACATACTCACAAGGCGAGCAAGGGCTTTCAGTAGATCAACACTCCATTGTGGGAAATAGGTCTCCGCGTTGCCAAGCGGTCGCTGTCGCTCAATGCCAAGTAGTCCAAGCACATGGCCATTCAATAGAATGGGTGCATAAATAGCCGCACATAGATTTCTTGTGTTGTTCCGTGTAGAGCGCGACGTAAAGTCAACCGAGATAGGTGTTTTTAAATGTAGCGCTCGCAGATATGCAGGTGAGGATTGAAGAGCATGTTCGGTGTTCAATTCCATCGAAGAGAGTTCAGCTTGCCATTCTTCGTAATTTTGTCGGCTATCTCCAAAAAGCGCGACAGGTTCAAGCAGTCCTTTTGTTTCATCGACACGGAACGCAACACTGCTATCAACCGATTCGAGCTGTGGCAAAAGCGCGGCGACACGTCGGAGAGCTTCGTCAGTGTCATGAATATCTTGCGTCCCTAAAATAGCTTCTACCAATATATCAAGGGAGCGTTCTGCCTGCTGCTGTTGAAATATATGTTCGCTCACATCTTGCGAAATAAGCACAACAGCGCTTACGACATCGGTTCCACTATGAAGAGGTATTGTGTTGAGAAGAAGTACATGTCGTTCATCTCGGTTGATTAAGACATGATGAACTTGTTCTCCAGCTATCGCCCTCGTCACAGGCTCCAGTTGAAGCAGTCTACGAGCGTGCTGCTGGCGTAGATGCCAGTGCTTCTGTGCAAGCTCGTTCGCATAGAGGAGTTCACCCTGCACGCTTATACAGCACACGCCGTCATCGAACGCATTTAAAAATGGACTTATATCGTACTGACTTATCTCTACCATTCGTGTCTCCCTATGGTTAACTTCTTGCACCTTGATTATACACTCTTCAAGAGAACGAACGAAAGTACGACTTTACTTTTATTTCGCTTATAAAAGAATAATTAGGGCTAAAAATGACCGTTTTTTATGCTAGACTTGAGGAAGAATAAGTTGTTGGCGACAAAGGAGAAACCGTATTATGGTAGACAAAAAGAGCGTTGCGACATGGTTACAAGCCTATGTGCAGGCATGGAAATCGTATGATGAAAAAGCCATTGGTGAACTGTTTAGTGAGAATGCCATTTACTCATACCATCCGTATCGTGAGCCAATTCATGGGCGAGACGCGATAGTTGACTTGTGGATAAAGGACCCTGATCCCAAAGGCACATATGATGGGAGTTATGAACCAATCATGATTGAAGGGGACCGTGCCGTAGCACATGGTCGGAGCTTATATTTTGAGGAGGATCGGAAAACGCTCAAAACCGAGTTCGATAATATTTTTGTCCTCCAGTTTGACGAGCAGGACATTGTGCTGAGTATCGCGAGTGGTATATAGAGCGACCCAAGAAGAATACAAACTAGCTGACAAACTCCAATTTTTGAGCAAGGGATGACTATCCAGTTCTAAACTAGGTAGTCATCCCTTATTTCAGTGAATGATGTTGGTGTAACGAGAGCACATCTGCGTCTGACACCACCCAAAAACAAGAATCAACATGGATATAGGATGGCGTCAGACTACGAATTGTGAATGGGCCCAGTAGGATTTGAACCTACGACCAATCAGGTGAAGCCGATGATACCTGGTTACGTTTGTACGTTTCCACTCATCTCTTCCCGAACCGTACTTGCTGGTTTCCTAGCATACGGCTCTCCAAAGGAAGAGTAAAGATTTACTCTTCCTTCTGCATCCCTTCCCCGTGTATCGGGCATTACTCCGATCATTTGAGTACTATGGATGCTCCGTCACCATGCATCTCTCAATGTTTAGGTGATCCCACAGTTCCCACAAATCCCCGTATATCCGTACTTAGGTTCCCCGTTCGTCGCTTTACTCTTATCAAGCACTGTTATAGAGAAGACATTCAACAAGCCTCATAACATGCTTGCTGACTCTATACATCCGCAATCCTGCAAAACGGATGGGTCGTCGGATGACCACTACGACTAGGATTCAAACAATTCAGTCTTAACCATATACGGCCTAGCTGCCTGACGTTGGTTCCCGCAGTGAAACCTTATCAAACTCTCCACAACCATGCTATTGTTCCCTTCAAGTTTCCTATCCAGGTAAGGTTGCGCTTTAGATACTTTTGCCTCAGTATCACTTGATTCTTGTAATCAAGCAAGGAACTTGTGAACACAATGGCGCACATTCTTTTATGAGCCGACTGCTCTAACCACTGAGCTATGGGCCCTCGTGGAACGCATTATAGCATACCCTCTTTCGCTTGTGAAGGGGGTAGTTTGTGCAGAAATCATATAGATTACATTGAACTAGTCATGTACCTTATACGAACGCTGCACAAATTACCCGAAATGTACACTTCACATCCTCTAAATGTGTGATATAATACTCGCAAACGCACGGTTCTGCTCACCCTGTGCAAATAGGGCGCAGAAAAGGATTTCTGAATTTATAACTGACTTCTTGTACGATTACAGGACCGCGCTCTCTTTGTGTGTAGCGCGGTCTCATTTTTTTAGGAGCATTCAATGGTGAATGAAGTTACTATACGTATTGGCGGCGAGTCTGGGGAAGGTACCATCTCTGGTGGTGATATTCTCGCGCTAGCTGCCGCACGTTGGGGGTATCATGTATATACCTTCCGTACCTTCCCTGCCGAGATTCTTGGCGGCCCTTGTCTTTTTCAGGTACGCATTAGCGATGCACCTGTCAAGTCAATGGGCGATTTTGCTGATGTCCTGATTTGCCTCAATAAAGAGGCGTATGACCGCAACATCAGTGATCTTCGCGCTGGTGGTGTGCTTATATATGACCCCTCTGATTTTACGCCTGAAGCACACGATAAAATTGCCTATGCCATTCCCTTCAATGAAATTGCGCGTAAAGAGGTGCAACTCTTTCAAACGAAGAATATGGTTATGCTGGGTGCCATCTCAGGGCTGTTCGGCCCACCAATAGAGGCTATTATTCAGGTTGTCCAATCAAAGCTTTCTAAATCACGTAAATCAAATGATACGTTGATGGAAAAGAATATGCTGGCACTCGATGTCGCGAAGAAATACGTTACCGAGCGCATCACGAAACAGGATCAGTATCGTTTAGGAGCCGTCGAGAAGGCAGATCGCGTCGTGCTGAACGGGAACCAGGCAGTTGTTGCAGGAGCATTAGCGGCTCGTTGCCGATTTTTCGCTGGTTATCCAATTACGCCTGCAAGCGACATCATGGAGGCTTTGGCGAAGGAGTTACCACAAGTTGGGGGCACCTTCTTACAGGCCGAGGATGAGATGGCAGCACTGGCAGCCGTTTTAGGTGCATCCTATGGTGGAGTGCGTTCAATGACGGCGACCTCTGGCCCGGGCTTTTCGCTGATGACCGAGTTGATTGGTCTTTCGTCGATGGCGGAGTTGCCAGCAGTCATTGTTGACGCGCAACGTTCTGGTCCAAGCACGGGTATGCCGACAAAAATGGAGCAATCCGATCTCAGTTTCGCGCTTAACGCAGGACATGGTGACTCACCACGTATCGTAATGGCACCCGCGAGCGTGGCTGACTGCTACGATATGATGATCCTGGCATTCAATCTGGCAGAGCGATTCCAGATGCCTGTCCTTTTCTTGACCGATCAATCGCTGACCGCGCGAGTGGAAAGTGTCGAGCGTAGTGCCTTCCAGATACAGCCATTACAAGAGCGCATTCAGCCTCAACAGCAGGAAGAGCTTGTTGGTGCTGGCCACACGTACTCACGCTATGCCTATAGCGAAAGTGGTATCTCGCCAATTCCTACACCTGGAGCGGGCGCACCAGTCTATACTGCGACAGGTTTGGAACACGACGAGCATGGACATCCCGATTATGAACCAGAAGACCATGTAGCGATGATGAAGAAGCGATATCGCAAGCTTGAAACGGCGGCTGAAGAGTTGCCTGCACCCGTACGATATGGCGACGATGATGCCCTTATCGGCATTATCGGTTGGGGTTCGACAGAAGGCGCGATTCAAGAGGCTGTAGACCATGCACGCGCTAACGGCTATAAAGTGGCATCTCTACATCCAAAAGTGCTTTCGCCCCTACCGGATCAGACAATTCGCAGTTTCATTGGTTCGGTACGCAAGGTGATTGTGGCCGAGTGCAATTATTCGGGACAGCTAGCGAACCTGCTGGGTGCGAAATTCGGCTTGCAAGCTATTCGTGTTAACAAATACGGCGGTATTCCCTTTACCGCTGCTGATATCTTTCAGGCTATCGAGGAGGTCCATCCATAATGACACAATCCGTTATCAATCCTACCCCAAAAGATTATAAAAGCGAAGTAAAACCAACGTGGTGTCCGGGTTGTGGAGACTTTGGCGTACTCAATGCGGCCTATCGTGGTCTCGCGGGTCTGAAGCTTTCGCCCGATGAGACAGTTGTCGTATCCGGTATTGGTTGCTCTAGCCGCTTCCCTCACTTTATGAAGACCTTTGGTTTTCATACGGTCCATGGGCGTGCGCTTCCGGTCGCGCAAGGTTTGAAGATGGCTCGTCCAGACCTGACGGTTGTTGCCGTTGGGGGAGATGGTGACTTCTTCAGTATTGGCGCAGGACATTTGCTGCATGCAGCACTTCGCAACATCGACATCACCGTCGTAGTGATGGATAATGAGATTTATGGCTTGACCAAGGGCCAGACTTCTCCTACCTCACCACAGGGACATGTCACAAAATCGACCCCTTATGGGTTGTTAGCATCACAGTTTAACCCACTCGCAACTGTGCTCACGCTGAATGTGAGTTTTGTGGCACGTGGGTATTCCGCGAAACCGAAAGAGTTAGCAGCACTCATCGAGAAGGGCATTCAGCACAAAGGTTTCTCATTTATTCATGTGCTCAGCCCATGCCCCACATTTTATCACACCTTTGACGCATGGGATGCCTCGGTAACACCAATTGCGGCAGACCATGATATAACCAATCGGACACAAGCAATGGCACTGGCTATGGAGACGAAAAAGCAATATATTGGTCTTCTTTATGAAGAAGAACGCCCGACGATGGACCAAGCGGCACATCAACTGGTGCAGCAAGCAAAAGAGTTCGATCTCAATCAGTATATGAGACGCTTCGCATAGCGACAGTTATCAATGGGAACCAGGGCACCCGCTGCCTTCACCATTCCCCGAATGCGGCTCGGGAATGCCCCTCCTATACAACGCATTGTATGGGAGGGGCATTCCCCTTGCTTTCAACAGTAGGGTTTTTAGAAGATACGTCAATTGTCTGTAGGGACCGATTTATCACGTCCTTATCGGCGATTGTCAAGGCCAAGAGGACGTGATAAATCGGTCCCTATAGGCGTTTCTGCTCATACATCGTGCTCTTCTGAAAAAACCTATCGGTGAAAGCATTTCCCTTGTAGGTGCCCTGGTATGTATTATAGTGCGCGTAGTTGGCTCTGTGCTGAAATTTGCACAGAATTTGTTACAGCTTGAGAGAACTTTTCTCCACATGGACTACAAAAAACACCACTCTCGTTGTGGAAACTGCCACCGATTGCGGTGAGTTGACGTTCTGCCGGTTTACCGCACCACTCGCAAGCACTACCACGAGGAGCAAAATCGACGGAAACAGGGCGACGGAATTCGTTACTGGTCATGAAGTTTCCTCCTATGAAATGCTGATCGCATACAAGACGTATACGATTGAATAGAAAACAGCACTCAGGGGAATTTCGCATCAAGTGGAAATCTGATTTATTTGTCAAAAGCCACAGCGATACGACATCCACAAAACGACGCATCATTAGCGCGTCGGAGCCACATCGCTCCCAGCAAGTAACGTTTGGGGATAAGAGTGTTACCTACGTGATAAGTATTATAACATGTCGTTATGTTAATTGGAAGATTATACAAGATCAATTCTTGTGAATTGAGATGCTTGCACCTCTTTATTCGTGAACTGGTGTTTCACTCGTTACGATTGGGGTTGTTGCGGCATGCTCCTTTTCGACTTCAGGTAGTGCTGGGAAGCGGGAGGTAAGGATACTACCCACAATCCAACCAAGCGCACCGAGGCCAACAGTCATCGCAAGCCATGTCAACAACACAGTATTGTAGGGCACAGAAAAGATGGAGGCAAGCACGCCCGCAAGAACGATGCCCAGCGTGAGGCCAGCCGTTATACCAATAAGACAGCCTGGATGGGCTAGATTGCGCCCACGAAATCGTTTCATCATAGTGTATGAATTGTACCTTTTTGTTTTTTATTATCGTACAGATGATAACGCGCATCATAAGAGTCGTCAAGAGAGCGAGAAGTGGTGCTTTTTTATTTTCTTTCGCGTCGATGCACAACCAGATGAACACCATTTCTGGGTCGTATCGTCACTGTCTTCAATGGATCGGGAACGATTGCTTGATTGGGAACCAGCTCAAATTCGACACGTTGCACGAGTGTCGCAAGTAAGAGATGCCCTTCCATCATAGCAAAATGATTGCCAATACAGACACGTGGCCCCGCACCAAACGGCATATAGGCATAGCGTGGCAGTTTCTTCTCGTTTTCGGGCGTGAAGCGTTGAGGATCAAACCTCTCTGGCTCAGGGAAGTAGTCAGGACGGCGATGAATGGTGTAGGGAGACACAAACACGATATCTCTGCCTTTACGGACCTTGTAACCATCAATGCTTACATCGTGAAGCGGTGCCCTTGAAATCGCATATGCTGGTGGATAGAGGCGCATCGTCTCTTTGAATACCTGTAGAGCATAGGGAAGATGTGCGAGATCAGCATACGTAGGAGAACGACCTTGCAATACGCTGTCAACCTCTTCTTGAGCCTGCTTGTATACATCAGGATGTGATGCAAGCAGATACCAGGCCCATGCAAGCGCAGTCGCAGTCGTTTCGTGGCCCGCACCAAAGAGGGTAAGCGACTCGTCAATTACCTGCTCATCGCTCATGGAACCGCCATCTTCATCTTTGCTATGAAGCAAGACGGAAAGAAAGTCATTGCGCTCTTGTGTGTCAGCACGTCTTTCTTCAATCAGCTTTTGGATTCTTCCACGTAGCACAGCTATGGCTTGCCGTGTGTTTTTGTTGCGCTTTGTGGGCCAGTTGAGTGGAACGGGAAAGAGTTGCGAAAGGGTGTGGCTCGTATGACCAAGTATAGTAGTCATAGCCGCGCCTAGCTCGTCGGTTTCGCTAAAGACATCAGCATCGAAGAGGACTTTGCCAATAATACTCATTGTGAGATTTGTCATCTCCTGCGACACCTCAATCGTCTCAGCTTCGCGCCAGCCTTCTTGTATACGTTCGCCGTAGTGAACCATCGCTTCAGCATAACTTACAATATGACGAGGTTGAAATGACGGAGCCATCAATTTGCGCTGGCGACGATGAAAGTCACCCTCGCTCGTGAAGATACCATTGCCTACAACGGGACGAAAGGCATTGTGAATTGCGGCACCTTTGTCGAAATCATTCGCGTGTTCTACAAAGATGCGATGCACATTTTCCGAGGTATTAAAGAAAATGACACGAAATGGCCCAAAGTGGAAGCTTCCAACATCCCCACATTGCTGCGCGATACGCAAGTAGAGATTGAGACGGTCTCTCGTATGTTCAGATAGACTTCCTATCAAAGGTGGTTCAGCAATACGTGGAACACGCCTTGACTGTTTTATAGGTGTATGTATTGTTTGAGTTGCCATGATTATTTCTCCTCTCTGCCTCGCAAAGAGATGGTAGTTATTGCGCGGTCTTGCCTCCATCGACAGGGAGGACCTGGCCTGTGATGTAGCTCGCGGCATCTGACGCCAGGAAAAGTACGGCAGGAGCTAGTTCCCCAGGTTGTCCGATGCGCTTCATAGGCATTGCATCGGCGACAATTGGCTCGGCACGTTGCAAAATAGCTTCCGTCATGCGTGTCCTGAACATGCCAGGCGCGATTGCATTCACACGAATGTTGTATGTCGCCCACTCGATAGCCAGCGCACGCGTCATGTTGATGACGGCGGCTTTACTTGCATTATAACCAACGGTATTCAACTGTCCACCACCTAAGCCAGCAATGGAGGCAATGTTCACGATGACGCCTTTTCTGCGTTCGAGCATATGCCTTCCAACTGCCTGTGACATCAAGAATGTGCCAGTAATGTTGGCATCAAGCACTTGCCGCCAACGTTCTAAGGGCATATCTTGTGCTGGTGTGCCCCAGGTAAGGCCTGCATTATTGACGAGCACATCAATATCTCCGCAGGTCGCGCGAGTTTGTTGTACAGCGTTCTCGACGGCAGAGGCATTTGCTACATCGCATGTCACAGCAAAAACCCTTATACCCTGTGCTTGTAATTGCTGTTCGGCCTCGCGCAACCACTGCTCACGGCGTGCGGTGATCACAACAGTAGCACCAGCGGTACCAAATGCTTGCGCAATCTCAAAGCCAAGGCCGCGAGAGCCGCCTGTCACTAACACAATTTCACCAGAAAAGTCAAATGTTGCATTGCCCATAAAGAACCTCTCTGTCCTCTTTCACTAGCATCGCTACTACATACTACAGTTTGCCCTAACGCATCATTCAATGTTATCATCATCAGTAGCAGTTATCGTCTCTTTTCTTATACCACAGCCTTGAGGTGTTTGCCATAGTTACTAAGCATACAGAGATACAATTTCAGATGGGCGGGGATGATCGTCGTCGCCTAGAAGGACTTCCCTGGCATCTTCCAATGGAAGAATGGATAAGCCAAGGGCTGGAAGTACTTAATATTCGTCGTGGTGAATCACGACACCCGGTAGTTTTTGTTGAGCGTGAAAGTGTACGATACGCGATTAAAGAGACAACGCCACGCATGGCGGAACGCGAGATTCGTAACTTTCGTGAGATCGAGCGGCGTGGTATTCCCGCACTCAGCCCCATTGGTATCGTTATTGCACCAGCGCCAGCTTTAGCACTGGACGTACCTAAACTAGGGGGTATTACGCAGTATATCAGTGGAGACAGAGGATATACAGTAACACGACTAGCACCACGCGTCATTCCGCATATCTTGCTGTACCGCATTCCATTCACAAAAAGAACAAAGCAGCGTCTCTTGTCGGCGGTTGCAGTGCTTATGATTGAATTGCACGAACATGGTATCTATTGGGGCGATCCATCACTGGCGAACGCGCTTTTACGCATTGATGGGCGCAGTATCCTGGCAATTATGGCTGATGCAGAAACATCTGAACTCTTTTCAGGACCCATTAGTGACGGCTTACGGGAGCAAGACCTGGCCATGTTTGGCGAGTCTCTCGCATGGCAAGCAGAAGATTTGCGTATATTACGCGGTTTACCAGAAGATACACAGGTATTGGATGACTCAGACTTTCGCTACTTTGAGCAACGCTACCACTGGCTTCGGCGTGAACATGCACGAGTATCTTCCACTACAAGTGACACGACTCGACAGCAGTTACAACAATTCTTAGAGACGTTGAACCGTTGGAGTTTCTCGCTTCTCAATGCAACCGGACACACAATTCAACAGTTGACGACCGTGCTTCCAGGCTGGCATCAGCGTCGTATTTACGAGTTATTGCATATTTCGATGCCACGCGTCTATGCTCACCGTTTCTACGATATGATTCTTGGACATCAAGCTATTCTATCCGAGCGGGAAGGGCGCGACGTGAGCTTAGAAGAGGCGGCGCATAACTGGTATACACGTTATCACCTGCCCGCCATATTGTTACTGCGCCAAAATTTGACGAGTGGTGAAGACCCGATGCAGGCATACTTTGCCGTTATGCAACACAAATGGGACATGAGTCGCAAAGCAAAGCATGAAGTTCCACTTGAAGAAGCCCTCTTGGATTGGCTCATGACACATGCGAAAACGGGAACATTGGGGACCGTTGACCCAGCTTCTGTAGCCACATGGTGGAGTGAACGTAAACCCGTAGCTACAGTATTAGAGCCACAGCCAATCGAGAGTGAAGAGTTAGAACCATTGCTTTCTTCAGGTGAAAGGCCACTTGTACGATTACCTCAGCCAGAATTAGAGCAGAAGATACCACAAATATTAGAACAACAAGGGAATCAGGAAAAATAAGCTGCCAGGTCGCAAAGTTGCGACCTGGCAGCTTATTCAAGACAAAAACTATTCTTCTGTATCGAGGATATCTTCTGTATCTTCCTCTTCTGCTTCCTCGACTGCTTCAACTTCACCCGTCTGGAATGCGATGATATTACCACGAATTTGCTCTTCGATGGCACTCGCGACATCGGTGTTCTGGCGCAAAAACTCCTTGGCGTTTTCGCGGCCCTGCCCGAGACGAATGTCGCCAATAGTAAACCATGCACCACTCTTTTTGACGAGACCCATTTCCAGACCGAGGTCAATCAATCCACCTTCGCGAGAAATACCCTCGCTATACATGATATCGAACTCGGCTGTTTTGAATGGTGGTGCAACCTTGTTTTTGATCACACGCACACGTGTGCGGTTGCCAACAACATCCTGTCCTTGTTTGATCGAGTCAGTACGTCGAATGTCCAGGCGAACAGAGGCATAGAACTTGAGAGCTTTACCACCAGCCGTTGTTTCTGGATTGCCGAACATGACACCGATCTTCTCACGCAGTTGGTTTGTGAAAATGACCGAGGTATGTGAGGTGCTGATCGCACCAGTCAATTTACGCAATGCTTGACTCATCAGACGTGCTTGCAGGCCAACGTGCGAGTCGCCCATCTCGCCTTCGATTTCGGCGCGTGGCGTCAGGGCAGCAACGGAGTCGATAACGATTACGTCGATAGCGTTACTACGTACCAGCGAGTCTACGATTTCCAGTGCCTGCTCACCGGTGTCTGGCTGAGAAATGAGCAAGTTGTTCACGTCTACGCCACACTTGGCGGCATAGACAGGATCAAGCGTATGTTCCGCGTCTACAAAGGCTGCATAGCCGCCAGAACGTTGTACGCTCGCGATAATATGTTGACACAGCGTCGTTTTACCAGACGACTCAGGACCATAGATTTCTGTGATACGTCCCTTTGGAATACCACCAATTCCTAGAGCAAGGTCAAGGGAGATGGAACCGGTTGGAATAGCTTCTACGTGTACTTTTGCCGCTTCGCCTAGTTTCATAATCGCGCCTTTTCCAAAACGACGTTCGATTTGCGCAAGCGCGAGGTCAATAGCTTTTTCGCGCTCGGTCATGGCGGGAGAGGCTGCTGCTGTCCCGTTACGGTCTACTGTGGCTTTTTCTTTTTTGCTTGATGCCATGTGTTTTACAGGGTATGAGCGATAACAAGGGAGTTATACTCAGGAATACCCCATATCCTCCTTTTACGATACACTTTTCCCATAAGGGGACAGCGTTTCATCATTAACATGTGCATGAGGTATATTGGTTGTATATGACAAAGGAGATAGGGTATACGTATATTTTGTCAATGCATACCAACACGTCTCGCGCGATAGTTGCTTTTCTACGTATCTATTCTTTGCAAAGGATGAAAAGTCGGAAATAGGTAGCAGGTGCTCTCTTTCCTGCCCCACTAGATTAGAACAATAGTACCATAAAGCTATTTATGTGTCAAGCGTTATTGCATATCACGACGGCCTTCGAGAGCACGACTTAAGGTGCCTTCATCAGCGTACTCGAGATCACTGTTATTTGAGAGACCACGAGCAAGGGCGGTAACGCGCAAGTCTTGCTTGCCAAGTGTTGCCAGTTCTGCTTTGACATACGCAGCGGTCATATCCCCAAGAGTGCCTGGGTTCATAGCGAGAATGATTTCACGCACGTTACCATGCTCTACACGACGAACAAGCTCATTGATACGAAGGTCTTTCACACCAATACCATCCATCGGTGAAATCCTGCCATGTAGCACATGATATAGACCTTTATAGACACCTGTTTTATCAAGCGCGATGAGATCAAGCGGTTCCTCAACAACGCAGATAATGCTTTGATCGCGTGTTGGGTTGCTACAGATAGCACATGGATCGGTCTCAGTAATATTGAAACAGCGCGAACAGTAAATGATGCTCTCTTTTATGCGCAGAATGGCCTCAGCCAGACGACGCGCCTGATCAGTCGGACTACGTAGCACAAAGAAGGTCAGGCGTTGCGCTGTTTTTACTCCGATGCCTGGAAGCTTTGAGAATTCTTCGACCAATGCGGCCACTGGTGGTGCGATATCACTCATGAGTTAGAATAGTCCTGGAATTTTCACGCCGCCCGTGACACTGGTTGCCATCTTTTGTTGAGCATTGTTTGCCTTGTCAAAAGCATCCTTCGCGGCAGCTCGCACCATCACTTCTAGCTCGACGATTTCATCCGCGCTAAATGCTTCGGGGTCAATTTTCACATCGGTAATCTCAAATTTGCCAGTCATGGTAATGGTAACAGCACCACCACCAGCCGTTCCAACAAATTTTGTGGCCTCTAACTCTTCTTGCATCTTGATAAGTTTTTGCTGCATCTTTTGAATATCACGCATGCTCATAATATATACTCCTTTTACTGCTGTTTTGGTTGAACTTCTTTCATGTTCGCTCTAAACATTCGTATGACTTCTTGTACTACCGGATCAGTCTTTGCCTTCTTTTCAAGTACCTCAAGCCGCGTTTCATGAGGCTCCTCATCTATAACTTCACTATACGTATGTGTCGTGTCGTTTACAGATGAAATGGTGTCACTAGTAGTATTCTCTCTCACAACATGCAATTTGGCAAGTGGAGGAGTTATAGGGGCATTCTGTACAGATGCTATAGTTGTGGATTGTTCATCCTGCTCACGCGGCGGTCTTTGTGGCGTCGGTGTAGCCGAAGGATTGGGACGTTCGCGGTATGCTGACTGCTGTGGTGGCGTAAGTATACCTGAATTGGCAGCCCGTCCTCCACTATCACGCGTCGGTGGTGGTGGCAATTGCACAGGAAGGCCAGGAGTACCCGTTCCCCCTGGTGGTAGGAGGCGAATCTGACACTCCTGCCCAAGTTCCATCTTCAGTGCCCACTCGATAGCTTTGCGACGCTCTTCCTTTTGCAGCGTATCATAGTGAAATTTAGCCGAGGCTTTGAGCACGATAATAGGAAGGTCACGTGTACCCTCAACGCTCACGATTGTGTAATCATTTAGAACGGCGGCGATCATCGAACCATCTTTTCGCGTTTTTACGCGCCGCTTAATAAGTTCCCACTTCTCTTTGATTTCAGCTACGGTAAGTATTGGGCCATTGTTCTCATCGCCATGCACTACAGATTCCTTAGCAACTGGCTCGGCCTGCTTCTCTTGTGGAGGCACCAGAGAAAGTGTTGGACGCACGGATGGAGGAGTTGTTTCTTCGTCTTCATCTCCATCAGAGAACGATACATCATCCCAATCAGGTAGTACGTCAGGCATATCCGCGCTTATCTTGGGCGGTGCAATCTCTTGCTCTTTTGGTGCTACAGGTTCGGGACGTGTCGCGGGTGCAGGAGATATGGCATGTTGCGGCTCTTGAGGTGATGCAGTTGGTTGAACACGTAGAGCGGGGGGTTGCGTTTGTGCGGTAGCCGATATCTGTGGAGTTTGCGTGGTACGATGCTGTTCGATACAGGTTAAGAGCGCAAGTTCCAGGCCAAGCTGTGGTGTGCCCTGATTCTTCTGCATCAACTCGTTTTGAGCAAAGATACGGGCGTGATTCGTTAACTCTTCCAGGCTAAAAAGTTGAGCACACTGTGTAATTTCGCGTACTTCGTCCTCAGTGCTATCAAGAATTTCCGCGATATTCGCACCTGCTTTATGTAACATCATGGCACGAATATATTCCGCAATCTGGACATTGATCTGACGCAGGTCGGCTCCTGCTTCAGCTAGCTCGTGAATAAGATGCAGGCCAGCCGCACTTTCAAGGTGCGCGATATGTGTTACAAACTTCTGGATAGCGCGAGGGTCAGCCACACCAAGCATGGTCTGTACTTTTGTCAGACTAATCTCTTGCCCCGAATAAGCAATAGCTTGATCGAGCAAGCTAAGAGCGTCACGCATACCTCCGGCGGCGGCGCGAGCGATAAGTTCGGCGGCACCACGTTCAAGCTGAACTTTTTCTTGTTCCGCCACAAAGGTGAGATGCTTTACTATTTCACGTGTAGTGATGCGTTTGAAGTCGAAGCGTTGGCAGCGCGAAAGGACGGTTGGCAACATCTTATGCACATCGGTTGTCGCCATAACGAAAATAGCATGTTCGGGTGGCTCTTCCAGTGTCTTGAGGAGTGCATTGAATGCCTCGGTTGTGAGCATGTGAGCTTCGTCGAGGATGTATATTTTATACTTGCCCTGTGCGGGACGGACCATGACCTTTTCACGCAGTTCACGGATGCTGTCGATACCGCGATTAGAGGCTGCGTCAATCTCGATGACATTGAACGAGTTACCTGCTGTAATTTCAAGGCACTGCTCACACTCGTTACATGGCTCACCATTTTTGCGGTTTGTACAATTCAATGTTTTCGCAAGGAGGCGTGCGGTACTCGTCTTACCTGTTCCTCTTGGGCCAGTGAACAGGTAGGCATGACTGAGTTTGCCACTATCCAATTGGTTTTTGAGCGTGTCTACGATAGAACTCTGACCGACAAGATCAGAGAATGTCTGTGAGCGCCATTTGCGGTAAAGCGATTGTGAGGCCATAGTATACAACTCCCGCCTGCGTGTCCTCGTGACGGGCCGCAATCAGAAATCTCGAAGTAAGAGGAACTACGCCCCCCGATATGAGGGGATGCAAGACAGAGAAAACCGACTTTCGCCCGGCCCTGGCGGTCAGCGTAATCAGGCACCCCTGCGGCACCCAGAGAGGTCCACTTACCGTTGCTTCCTCACGGACCTAGCGGGGTTCACAGACATCTGCCGCGCAGGACCCAATTACGCCGACCGCCAGGGCCGGAAGAAAATCGGTCCGTCCTACTTGGGTATTTCTTCTGTAGGACGTGACTATATTACTCTCTTTTGGAGCACTTGTCAACTCACATATTTGCTAATGAGAAGTTTGTACTTTTCTTTTACCTCTGCTGGAATCGAGGCTGGATCGGTTATAATTGAGGTGGCTAACGCGCTTGCACACCCACATGTCGCATGAGAGCGATCAGACGGAATGGAGTGCGCGACGCCTTGTAGGATACTTTGTGCATTGGCAATGTTCGCGCCAAGATTACTCATCACCATTTCGACGGTTACAGACTCTTCGGACTCATGCCAGCAGTCGTAATCGGTGACGCATGCAACGGTAGCATAACATAGCTCGGCCTCACGCGCCAATTTTGCCTCTGGCAGAGCGGTCATCCCGATAATATCCATGCCCCACTGACGATACGCATTCGACTCCGCCTTTGTCGAGAAAAGCGGACCCTCCATAACAACCAAGCTGCCACCCTCATGAACTTTTACGTCACCGAGATTGTTTGCAGCATCGTAGAGCAGTTTGCTAAGCGTCGGACAAAACGGCTCGGCAAAGGTGCAGTGCACGACAAGGCCACCCTCAAAGAAGCTATTGACACGGCTTTTGGTGCGATCAAATAGCTGATTGGGAATGACTAGATCGCGTGGGGCAAGGGATTCGCGTAAACTGCCAACAGCACTGACAGAAATAATGTACTCGACGCCAAGACTTTTCAGGGCATAAATATTCGCGCGAGCCGGAATTTCTGTTGGACTGATACGATGGCCTCGCCCGTGGCGTGGTAGGAAAGCCATAGAGACACCATTGACCTTGCCAATCGCGATGGCATCGCTAGGATCGCCGAACGGCGTCTGTACTCTGACCTCCTCAACGTCAGTCATTCCATCCATACGATAGAGTCCACTTCCACCAATTACACCAATCGTTGCCTGTGGCATGTAATCTGCTCCTTACTATCGGTAGGGCGGCAATGAATTGCGGCCCTATACCCATCAAGATAAGATCGCCAAGAGCATGACAGGGGCAAGCCCTGTCACTACTATATACGGAGTCGCGTGGCTTTGCCACGACGTGGTAGTCAGTATAGTAGTGACAGGGCTTGCCCCTGTCATGCTTCCCACGGCTCGGCATGCGATTACAAACCCAGCAATTTTTATCTTGATACGCGTGTGGGCGCAATGAATTGCCGCCCCTACCGATATTGTCGACATTATGCTTTGATCCGTACGTACTTTCTTTTTCCTGCTCTAATGATAGCACCATCCTGTACAGGCACAACAAATGTTGTTTCAGTGATACGTTGCTCCTCACCGCTTTCACCATTTAGATAAATGGCAACAGCTTTTTGTGCGATGAGGGTACGAGCCTCGTTGTTGCTCGTCACCAGACCTGCGTTTTTCAGGAAGGCCACGATATCTACAGGTTCAGCAAGATGTATATCTGGAATATCCGTTGGTAGTTTGCGTTCTGAGAACTGACGGATAAAGGCTTCCTGTGCCTCTTGTGCGGAGGTTTCATCATGAAATTCAGTCACGATTTCACGTGCCATGCGAAGTTTTACATCGCGTGGATTCAGTATCCCCTCAGTCATTTTGCGCTCGAACTCGTCAATTTCTTCGTCCGACACATCTGTGAGTGCCTCAAAGTAGGTACGCATGGTCTGATCGGGCAGTGACATCAGTTTGCCGAACATATCATTAGCCGGGGCGGTCATGGCAATATAGTTATCAAGCGATTTGCCCATCTTCTTGACACCATCGAGACCAACAATCAAGTTGACGGTGAGAATTTGCTGCGCGGCCTGCCCAAAGATTGGTTGCAGATCGCGTCCAACAAGGAGGTTGAAGGTTTGGTCAGTACCACCAATCTCTACATCAGAGCGAAGCGCAACAGAGTCGTAGCCCTGCAACAACGGGTACATAAATTCGGCAAGGTTGATTTCAACGCCGCTTCTGTACCTTTTTGGAAGTCGTCACGTTCGAGCATCTGTGCCACCGTTTTGTAGCCAAGCAGTTTGATAGCATCGCCGAGGTTGAATTTGTCAAACCACTCGCTCTGACGCTGAACCTCCGTCTGTTCGCGATCCACAATCTTGAAGAACTGTTCAAAGTAGGTTTCAGCATTCTTATTGACTTGCTCTTCAGTTAATGATTTACGTGCCTCTTCACGTCCACTGGGGTCGCCCAGCCGAGCAGTCCAGTCGCCAATCACGACGACTGCTTTGTGACCCATACGTTGAAATTGGCGCAGTTTGCGGAAGACAACGGCATGCCCAATCGTCAAATCGTGATGCGTGGGGTCAACACCTAGCTTGACCCGTAATGGTTGCCCTTTATTGCCTTCAAGCAGCATACGACGTAGATCGGCTTCCTTCTCGACCAGCGATACGCCACGCTTAAGTAGATATTCGATAGCTTGCGCTGATGGTTGTTCTTTCACAGTCACCGTGTATTCCTCCCAATAGGTATTTGTCCCTTTTCGGCATTGTAGCAGTACATATGCAATAAATCAACGTGCAAGCCTATCATAGTTTCTAACAAATCTCTTACACTTCTCAAACGTTGCTCTAACACAAAAGCATATATACTGTTACCAGTAAAACAAATACATATGAGTGAGGTTCAAAGGAACTCACTCAACACACTTCTTTTAGAGAAAAGGAGATAAAAATAATGGCAAACGTTGTACGCTACAATCCATTTAACGAAGCTGTTTCTCTACGTGAAGCTATGGATCGCCTCTTTGCGGATAGCTTCATCTCACCAAGCATGAGCGGTTTAGCAAGCAATCGTGGTGCGAGTGCGAACCTCTTTGAGACTTCGGAGGGTTTCGTGCTTCAAATTCCTATGCCAGGAGTCAAGCCAGAAGAAGTTGAGATCACGGCACAACAGGATACACTGAGCTTGAAGTGGACAACAAACCTGCAAGTACCAGAAGGTGCCACACCACTCTGGCATGGTTTCCAGTCGGGTCAGTATCAGCAGTCCTTCACGCTCCCTTCCCCAATCAATTCGGAGGGTGCTGAGGCTCACTATACCGATGGCATTCTGACACTCAACCTGCCCAAAGCCGAGCACGCGAAGGCTCGCACAGTCAAGGTGAATGCTACGAAGTAACCTCAGGCAATACCAAAACGGAGACTAATTGCTCTCAATCAGTCTCCGTTTTGATTATGCAAAGCGTTGAATATAGTTTAACCCACCATCAAAGTTACTGAAATACTTACATCCATAGGTATTTAACTCAGTCTCGATACGTCTCTTTGCCTCGATTTTCTTCTTATTGCGTTCTTTAGTCGCTTTTATCAGTGAGTCATCGTCTTCTGAGGAAAAAGCCTTTTTGTCTCGACTCAGAAAACATTTAAGCTCTCCTGGCTGCCTTTTCTTTAAATCCGAGACTATAGCAGCGTAGATAATGCTATCTTGAGGTGCCAGTTCGAGACTTACTTGGTATGCTCTCGCTTCTTTAAAGCTTAATAAATCCGTTTCTATCGCATGTCCTGCCGACAACATTTGTTCTATTGTTATGTGTAACAAAGTCATTTCTTCATCATTAGTAGTACTCAAAGCTTCCAGTAAATTTTCCATACCTAGTACAGTTTGTTGCATTGTTTGAGAGCGTTTAATATCTTTAAGGGTTGCTCTCAGTGAATTGAATAAGCTTGTTCTTTTTCCATGTCTATTCGTCAAGGTTGCGAACGGCTCACTCAATACAAAACTTGGAAATGCAAGCTGTACTTTTCTATCTTGTGCCAGTTTGAGAATGCTTTTAGCAGTATTAGATTGCTCCTGATCGAGCACAATTTCTAAGACAAAGTTAGATTCTATATACACAATCATGCAGCATTACCTAAAAAAACGCTAGCATTTCTGATGGAGTCACTAAAACCTGAAAGAGCTAAAGTTTTCTCAGGCTCTTCTAAATGTTGCGATGGTTTTTCAATAAGATTATCAAGCCATTGCACGACTAAAAGCTCAAGCTCTGAGCCATAAAGTCTTTCTTTAGGTGCTTTAGTATCATAGCGAGTGATAACATTTTTCATAGGAAACTCATATGCTGGTGGTGCGTTTGGGTCGTTTTGTGCTCCTTCATTCCATAGAAATCCAACATCTTGAGTAAGAAGGAGAAAGTAAGGAACAGGTAGAAGATATTCGTACTCCATCAAATCATGTCGCATTTGTATAGCTTCTTCACGTGTGAAATCTGGTAAATTTTTTACTTCTACTGCTGCAATAATATTACCTTTTTCGTTCTCTATAAGTAAGTCCATCGAAGTAGCTTTCATGTAGCACCACCTTTCCTAAAAATGCAAACCAGGCTATTAATAAGTAGTATAGCTGAGTTCCTTAATCTATGTCAATCATCTGAACACCATCACTTTAGCATACTTTAGTGTATTCAATACATATCTCTGACACAGCTTTGTGAAAAAGAGATACAATAAGCAATAACAAGTTTTTTATCTGGTGGGAGCAGCTTTTTATGGCACATGAATTTCTCGAACAACTACGCGAACGGCCTTTGTTGTGTGATGGCGGGATGGGCACGCTCCTGTACGCACGAGGTGTGACGTACGAACAGTGCTTTGACGAGTTGAACTTGACGCGACCAGAGCTTATCCAGGGAGTTCACCGCGAGTATATTACGGCGGGCGCACAAATTATCGAGACGAATACCTTCGGGGCAAATCGGGCCAAACTCGAAGGTCACAACCTCGGTGATAAGGTACGCGATATCAACTACCGGGCGGCAAAGATAGCTGCTGAAGCTCGTGAAGTTACAGGACAACCTATCTTCATTGCCGGGGCGGTTGGCCCTACCGGTCGCCCGTTACAGGCACCCGATGAGCATCGCCTGAGCGAGCTTCGCGCCATTTTTCGCGAGCAAATAGGAGCATTGCAAGAGGGTGGTATCGATATTGTAATGCTGGAAACATTCACGAACCTGGCAGAACTACGCCAAGCGGTATTGGCAGCACAGGAACTCGGCGGACTTTCAATTGTGGCGCAAATGAGTTTCTATGAGGATGGTCATACACTGTCTGGCCAATCTCCCGCTCGTGTCGCGGCAGTACTTGGTGATCTCGGGGTCAATGTGATCGGCGCGAATTGTAGTGTGGGGCCAGCAGGAACGTTTGACGCCCTTGAAGAGATGATCGCGTCGGCAAAGCAAACATTAGATACAAGCAACATATTTTTTTCTGCCCAGCCAAACGCAGGTCTGCCTGCTCGCATTGATAATCGCTTCTTTTATGTATCAACACCGGATTATTTCGCGGATTATGCGCTTCGCTTCACACAGGCTGGTATACGCCTGATTGGTGGATGTTGTGGTACCACACCACGTCATATCGCAGCAATGCGTAAGGCGATAGATGACTGTTATGGTTGTTCCCCATCGCCATCTCAAGAGGTACAAGAAACGCAACAGGTACGAGCAACGATCACAACACGAAGCCACACAACACTTGCTGAACTGATCGAGGCGGAAACGTTACTTCCTCAACAAGGTTCACTTACGCAACTACAGAGAAAGTTAGCGGCTAAGGATTTCGTGGTAAGCGTTGAACTCGATCCACCGAAGGGCCTCAACCCGACAAAGATTCTTGAGGGTGCTGCCTTACTACAAAAAGCGGGCGTCGATTGCATCAATATCGCCGATAGTCCAATGGCACGAGTACGCATGGGCTGCATGGCAATGGCTCGTTTGATTCAGGACCACCTTGGTATCGAAACAATCATTCACCTTACGACACGCGACCGCAATTTGATGGCCTTGCAATCGGAATTGCTAGGTGCGCATGCGTTAGGAATACGCAACATCCTTGCGCTTACAGGTGATCCTGTGCGTGTCGGCGATTATCCAAATACAACAGGTGTATGGGATGTTGACTCTTCCGGCTTGATTCAAATTCTGCGTGGAATGAACGAAGGTCATGATGCAGCCGGGTCCTCAATCGGTGCCCAGGCATCGTTTCACATCGGATGTGCATTAAATCTCAACATGACAGACGAAGAAACCGAGCACGAAATTGAGAAGTATCAGCGTAAACTCGCGGCAGGTGCGCACTATATTATGACGCAACCAATCTACGAAATTGCTCCACTCGAACGATTCCTTCGTCGAGTCGGGACGCCACCTATTCCAATCTTGCTTGGGAGCATTCCATTGCATAGTTCACGTCACGCTGAATTCCTGCATAACGAGGTTCCAGGTATCACCATTCCTGACGATGTTCGTACACGTATGCGCGAAGCTGGCGGGGAACATGGACACAGCGTTGGTATGCAACTCGCGCAAGAGTTGTTGCAGGAGGCTCGCGGCATGATACAAGGTGTGTACTTGACGCCATCCTATGGACGCTATGATGTTGTCAGCGAACTTACACATGTGCTCAAGACAAAGATAGCAGTTTCATAACCCGTGTGGAAAGAAAATGGCTGATGACCACTTTCGGACATCAGCCACTCAAAGTTTATATTTACAAGATGCTAAAAAGCTGGCAATTTCAGTGGTGTTCCTGTCAGTTCTGCGTATGCGTTTCGGATTTCAAAAGGAATCCACAGGTCATTTCCCCAATCCTCGTAACGCTTTTTGATGATCTGGGCAGCTTCCTGATCAATGAGGTCAAGCGTCTGCCCCCCTTTGATACGGCGTTTCACTTCCTCACGAACAAAGACCAGGAGGTCTTGAAACTCCTGCACCAGTTCGACTTTTCCTAGCTCCCCATGCCCTGGAACCACTGTTGCTGGAGAAAGATGCATCATATACGCAAGTTCCTCGATCCAGCGATTAATACTGGCATCCTGGTCAGAGAAAATTGGGAATGAATGGTTCTCTACGAGATCGCCAGTGAAAAGCACCTCCTCGTGCGGGAGAAAAATGAGCTGGTCACCACGGGTATGTCCACCAGTCAATTCGTGTAGCACCACCTGCTTGCCACCCAGATCGATGATTTTTTCCCCTTGATAGGTTTCATCTGGCATCACCAATTCCACCCCTTCGAGTGCCTTGTGAGCATTGGGACCCAGACCACGAAACATGTTCAGGTAAGTGTCTCCTTTTTCCCGCAGTTCATCTGCCTGAGTGGTATTGGTCAGAATGGTGGCGTGACCTTTGAAGACTTGAGTGCCAAAGGCATGTTCGGGATGAAAGTGGGTCGTCGTAAGCAACAGCGGCTTCGATCCTGCTACCTCCCTTGCTTTTTGAAGTACGAGTTGACCATTTTCTCTTCCCAGTCCACTATCAATGACGAGTACGGCGTCTGTGCCGATCACAATTCCAATATTAGGTACCAGGTTAACGTACTGGTCAGGAATCACCATGACACCTGGCGCAATTTCCCGGGCCAATTCTGGTTGAACTATGGGGGGACGGTTCGTATATTGAGTCATCACTTCTTCTCCAATCGTAACTTTCACTGTATAACACTCCTCGATGAGACGAAAGTACCCTTGTCGGTCGAGTTCGCGCCTCAAAACCCTTCTTTCAGTCGCCTCTCTCCGACGAAGAAGAGCACTTCGTTTTCGGTCTGTTGGCACAGGAAGCCGAGAATGGTTGTTGAATAGCTCCCTGTTGGATACAATACTACTAGATGCTCCCATCCAAACATTGAACAAAGAGGGGTTTCTGTTGGTTAGACCACATATGGAGCAGATTGTTGAAAAAGACAGAGATGTCAGAGGAGCATATGGAACAGAGAAAGATTCATGAGAGAGAAGACCCACGGGTGCTACGTACGCGGCAACTCTTGCTACAAGCCGTTTCTGACCTCTTCTTAGAAAAGGGCTTCCACGCGATGGCGGTGCAGGATATTACGGATCGGGCGAAAGTCAATCGAGGAACCTTTTATACCCATTTTGAGGACAAGTATGCTATCCTGGAATGCTGGCTACGTGAGCAGTTTCAGCAGCATGTTGCGAGTACAGTGCTCTTCTCGCCTTGGAGCCTTAGCACCTTACACTTGCTCGTTCAGAACGTCGTTGAATGGTTCACGCAATTACATCAGTTGACCAGATCAGCTGATCGGTCACTGATTCCCCTGGTAGTGACAACCCTGCAAGAAGCCCTCTTTGAACTGCTTCTGCAAGGCTTCAAGACAGTTGCTGGCTCTGGATGGAATCAGCAAGTGGGCCTGGAAACCGCTGCTATGGTCACGAGTTGGGCGATTTTTGGGACTGGCTTCCAATGTTTCCACCAATGGGACGAACAGACGGTAGTATTGCCACAAGAAGAGTTGGTGAGCCAGGTGACAAGCGTGCTGATGGGTGGATTAGCACAAGCATTGCCCACTTTTTTACTCACATAAGTTAATCAGAAATAGAGAGAAATCGTTTTTTTGGGCAAGAGAGGAAGACTCTTGCGAGCTTCCTCTCTTCCGACAGACGTTACACCCAATTTCTCTCTATAGCTCGTAACACGATACTCGCATAAAGAGCACCTTGAATGCCTGTGCGCCGATAGAGGGCGAGACAATTGGAAAGGACGAGCAGACCTGTTTCACGCAGATTTTTCTGCTCGTCATACGCGGCTAAACGTAACAAACATTCCGCAGCTAAAGCATTCTCGGTTAAAGGCTGCATCCGCATAGCAGCACGTCCCACGGCATACTCATCATATGGTCCGTCATAGAATAAGCCGCTTTCCTCGTCGAGTAGTTCCTGGCAAGCGTACTGCATCAGCAAAGTAGCAGTTTGGAGGTACTTTGTTGTGTGATGACGTTCATAGGCGTCAAGAAGCGTCCGTGTCAACGCTACGGTATCCGCTAGCTGTCCCGCAAGCGCAACATGACCATCGACAGCGTAGTGATAAACAAGACCCTCGTCATCTAGCATATGTTCACATAACCAATCGAGAACAGTGAAAGCCATCGCGTCTAACGCAGGCTGCTGTAACACCTGTGCGGCTAGTAGATATGACGAGGCCATATATGCATTCCATGATGCGTAAATAGTCGTATCTACACAAGGCATTTTTCGCGTCCCACGCGAATACAGAGCAGGCTCATAATATTCCTCATCCGCGCTCTGACTGCCAGCAAATACGCCTACGTGAGGCAGCCAGAGTGTTGAATTGCAGTAAAGAATGAGGTGTTGTGCAAGTTCATGCCACTGCTGATCGTGCGTCACCTGAATAGTACATAGGAGAAGATGCAACATAGCTGCATTCTCTTCAAGCATTTTCTCAGTATGAGGTGTACTCCAGTCGCTGGCAGCAGAATAACGAAAGAAGCCGCCATCTTCTTTATCCCATAATCCACCATCGCGCATTTGTTCGAGCGAATACAGCACCATTTTGGTTAACGCATTTGCAGAGGAGAGAATCCTGTTGTGAGAGTTGTAAAAGCAGTTCTAAGGCTTCGGGATGTGGGAATTTGAGATGTCTATGAATAAGAAAACCGCCATATTCAGTATCATACAGGTCCTGCAGTACGACACCAGCCTGTCTGGGTACGTCTATTAACGCGGTTCGTTGCTCATGAAGCAAAGAAGGCTGGCCTATGGCCGGCAACGTTTGCGTCAAACTACGAGTAAAACGAGCGTCTTGAAGTACCTGAGCCTGATTCGTAATCTCCTGGTAGTGCTCTTTATAATAGCGTCGAACATGTCCGAGATAGTAGAGCATTTGCTTTGGAGGGACATATACGCCTCCCCACAAGGTTTCGCCCTCGGACGATAGCAAAACAACACTGGGCCAGCCATTTTGGTTGTAACGCGCGTTGATATCAGGCCGCATATCACTATCGACGCGAATAGGAATGTAGTCGTTATTTATGATGGTGATTATACTCTTCTCTGAAAGCGTCGTTTCATCCATAATATAGCACCATTGACACCAGGAAGAGGTAACAAGCAAAAAAATAGGCTTATCCTGCTGGACAGCCTCTTGAAATGCTTCCTCTCCCCATGCACGCCAATGAATAGTATGGGCAAGATTGGGGCGAGAAGAAAAGCGAAATAGTGCGGACAAAGGGAGAGATGCATCGGAATGACCAGCGATAATGTTGCCGCTCATAGCTGAGGCTCCTTCATTTCAACCTTATGCAGTCCAGGTGATATGTTTTCACGACGAGAGGATATAAGTTGACATAAAAACAGTTGCACAGATAAGTATACCATAAAATAGGAAACTACGGCATGAAAATTGTGTGAACATCAATGTGTGCTGTATCTAAGAAGCATTAATCATCTTTTCACCTTGTAGAAGTGCCTGAAAGTCGATCTCATAGTACAGTTTAGTGGAATAGCGTATGCTTACTATTTGTTGTATTTAGTAAGCAACCATGTTTGACTTGAAGCCTGTGATATGCTACACTTTAGCAATCCAAAGAAGTATGTTTTTGATACGTTTTCAAGAGGAGGATTGGCCTATCAATAGGGATTTTCGGGGCAATGACCGTCCCCGTGAGACACGAGTAAATGAGCGTATTCGCGCCCGCGAAGTACGCTTGATTGATGAAAACGGCGAGATGATCGGCGTAATGGTGCCAATGCGTGCATTGGACATAGCACGTGATAGAAATTTGGACCTCGTAGAAATATCGCCTAATGCGATACCCCCTGTATGTAAGATCATGGACTACGGTCGCCACAAGTATGAGCAAGCGAAAAAAGAAAATGAGGCACGTAAGAATCAACGGACGGTAACGCTTAAGGAGATTCGCATGCGCCCACGTACCGACGACCATGATGTAGAAGTAAAAACACGTAAAATTCAGGAGTTCCTGGCAGAAGGCGATAAAGTACGTGTGAGCGTCCAGTTTCGTGGAGCCGAAATGCGTCACCCAGACCTTGGCCGGAAACTGTTAGATGAGATCGCAGAAGTGTTGAAAGGGTCGGCTACCATTGAGCGTTCGCCAATGATGGAAGGCCGTATGATGTCAATGATTGTTTCACGCGCCCCAGGATGGGAACCACCGAAGAAACAAGCACCACCCGTCAGCAAGCATAGTTCCTCTGCTGAAACAAAGGCACCTCAGAACACACAAATCGCTTCAGTTGACACATCGCCAGCACCCTCCGCTCTTGCGTCTGAGGCTGATGGAGCTACGAACACAGAAGATATGGTTCCAGAAGAAACTTCACAACAGTAGATACACCGCCAGCTTCGCTTCGCGTTTGACTTACTACAATACAAAATATTCTATCCTGTATGGGTGTAGTTCTCATAAACTACACCCTCATTTATTGTGTCGAGTAGCATGTCAATTGACTTTTCCAGGGTAGACTACTAAGATACTATTGTTCCATACAACATAAAACTGAAAGAGACGACAGTATCCTTTACGGATACGGAGGATAATACGCTGTGAGTAGATATGATGATCCGCGTTGGTATGAAGAGCAGAATACGGTTCCGCCCAAACAGTCAGCATCAAATGGTAATAGCTTCAATAACTATAGCCTTGATACTACAAGTGGTGATGATGATGTCTACCCGCATCGGCAAAGACAACAGGCAATACCTCCTCCTGCTCCACGTCAACAAGCCCGGCACCTACTTGGACCATTTCTAGCGGTAACGGCCCTCGTAGTTATTGCATTTTTCGGAGGCTGGTTCAGTCACCAGTTTTTTGGCAATACCTTCGCCGAAAACGATTCATCGCGTACCTACTCGCAACTGATTCAGCAAGCATGGACAACCATAGATCAGCACTACGTTGACCGTAAAGCGGTTAACTATAAGAATATGTCATATAGCGCGATTAGCAGCATGGTTGACTCACTCCATGATACAGGCCACACCCGCTTTCTTACCCCACAGCAAGTACAATCTGAAAATCAGCAACTCAGTGGTTCTTATAAAGGCTTTGGATTTTACCTTGCGTTTGATGCACAAAAAAAACTTGTTATTATTTCCTCTACTATTCCTGGTTCACCTGCTCAGAAGGCAGGCTTCAAGCGTGGCGATGAAATTATCGCGATAGACGGTCAGGATGTCAAAGGAAAAGATATACCAACGGTAAGTTCTATACTGCGAAGCAAGACCGCAAGTACAGCCATTACGGTTCAACGAGTAGGCAATGGGCAACCTGTGACTATCAAAGTCACACCAGCCGAAATCAAGGTACAAAACGTTGTGATGCACTATATACCTGAAAGCCATATTGCGCACATTCAGATTGTCCAATTCGCGGATGGTGTAACAGACCAGTTAAAAAGTTCTCTCGCTAAAGCAAAGCAACTCGGAGCTAAGAAAATTATCCTCGATTTACGTGATAATCCCGGAGGGTACCTGCAAGGTGCGATTGATACCGCAAGCTACTTCGTGCCAAAGGGGAATGTCCTGCTTGAGCAAGATAGCACGGGTCAACAAACACCTATTCCCGTTACTGGTAACACAGTAGATACAACCGATACAATCGTTATACTCACAAATAAAGGTACCGCTAGTGCCGCTGAGATTGTATCAGGAGCCTTGCACGACAACAATAGAGCAACAATTATTGGTATGACCACCTTCGGCACAGGCACCGTGTTGGAGCAATATTCGCTTTCCGACGGTTCGGCCATTCTGTTAGGAACACAGGAGTGGCTGACTCCAAAAGGAAAGTTCATTCGTGACAATGGGATCAAGCCCGACAAGACAGTGGAGCTGGACAAAAACGCAAATGCCCTATCTCCAGCCGATGAAAATGCAGGAAATTTGACCGAACAACAAATACTAAGTAGCGGAGATGCCCAGCTTAACGCCGCGATTGACTACCTGAAAACACATTAATGTAGGGACCGATGTATCACGTCCTTCTCGCCTGTCGATGTGCCAACAAGGACGTGATAATGCTGTTTAACAAATGAGCAGGGATATGTTGGTGATGTAGGGGCTATAATTCATTACGCCCTCGTGCCGCTACAGGCCGGACCAGGGCGTAATGAATTATAGCCCCTACATCTTAATTATTTTGTGAAATTCCATCATCACGTCCTCGTAGAATATCGAGAGGCGAGAAGGACGTGATACATCGGTTCCTACAATGCCCCTATTATTTTCTCAATAAGCATAATCGGTCCCTACAGTATTCGCAGCAATTTGTTAAAGAGCATAATTAGGTCTCAATGTTGGGGATGTGTGGCTTGGTGAGCTTGATAATATTTACTAGTTGGCAGATGGCCGAGGAGAGGTGCAATATAGCTCGTTGCCGCGATAACTTTTTCGAGGTCAATACCAGTCTCGATCTTCATACCATGAAGCATGTAGAGCAGGTCTTCCGTGGCAAGGTTTCCTGCGGCACCAGGAGCATAGGGGCAACCACCAAGCCCGCCCACGGAGGAGTCGATAGTATTGACTCCCATTTGCAGTGATGCCAGCACATTCGCAAGAGCAGTTCCACGAGTGTCATGAAAATGAACAGCTATTTGGTCAATGGCAATACCTTGCTGTGTCAAGAGGTCAATCATCTCCATAACCTGGATGGGAGTCGCGACCCCAATAGTATCGCCAAGCGAAAGTTCTTCTATGCCCATTTCAAGCAAAGCCCGCGCCACATACAGTACACGTTGTGGGTCCACACTTCCCTCGTAAGGACAGCCGAAAACAGTCGAGATATAGCCACGTACAGGAATGTGTGTTTGACGTGCAAGTGCTACAACGGGTCGAAAATTAGTCAAGCTTTCCTCGATAGTTGCATTGATGTTATGCCGTGTAAAAGTTTCACTTGCAGCGGTAAAGACAGAAACAGAGCGTACACCAGCAGTAATCGCACGTTCCATACCTTTTAGATTTGGAACCAGGACGGGATAGCTTGTGCCCGGGTGCTGGACGATATGCGCCATTACCGCAGTCGCATCGCTCAGTTGAGGAATCGCACGAGGGCTGACAAACGACGTGGCTTCTATAACAGGAAACCCCGCCTCGCTTAGTAAGTTGATGAAGTGTACTTTCTGCTCGGTAGGAATATGAACCTTTTCGTTCTGCAAACCGTCACGTGGGCCGACTTCAACGACGCGTACAGAGCCAGGAAAAGAGCGAAGCGGAACTGACATGATTATGCTCCTCTATATTCTGGTAACTTAGACGGTGTATTTCTTCTTTCCTGTCGCCTCTTTTCGTCCTGTTCTTCAGGTGAAGGCAAGAGGCGTATATCCGAGGGTCCTTCAATTTGAGAGACCTCTGGTTGTATACGCTCCACACGTATCTTCGTGATACGCCTCCCACGCGTCGTCAGCACAGTAAATTTCAGGTCCTTGTACGTAGTAACATCGTTCGCGACGGGAATTTTGTCCAGTTGCTCATACACAAAACCACCGAGCGTTTCATAATCACCATCCTCGAGCTTTATATCCATCATATCACCGAACTCGTAGATGTTAATTTTGGCATCGAAGATATATTCGTTTTCATTGACTTTTTCGTATAGAACTTCTTCGTGATCGTACTCGTCCTGGATATCGCCGACAATCTCTTCTACCAGGTCCTCAATAGTTACAAGGCCCGCGACAGAACCATATTCATCAACCACGATCACCATATGGACGCGCTTCTGACGAATCTCTCGTAGTAGATCATCAAGTTTCTTACTTTCCGGTACAAAATACGCAGGGCGCACAAGATCACGTATCGGAAATGTATTATGACCCTCGCGGAGTTGTTTCAGCATATCCTTGGTATATAACACGCCGATAATCTCGTCTGTGCCAACGCTTTCCTCATAGACTGGTATACGTGAAAAGCCACCCTGTAGCGCGACATCGACCGCTTCCGTCACCGTTGCATCGCTGTCCAGCGTTACCATGTCAATGCGCGGAATCATCACTTCGCGTACAGTGGTATCGGCGAACTCGAAGATACTATGAATCATGTCCGTTTCTTCCTCTTCGAGTACCCCTTCCTCCTCACCCACAGTGACTAACAGACGAAGTTCTTCCTCCGTTACAAAAGGACTATTATGTTTTATTTGTCCCCCGAGCATACGCACAAAGAACGAAGTGATGCCGCCCAGCATTACCACAACTGGATGTAACAACCATGCAGTTCCTTGTACAGGCCGAATAAGAGCACGTGCCCAACGTAAAGGATTCTGTACTGCTGCTGTTTTTGGTGTTATCTCACAGAATATCAGAGCAACAAGCGAGGTAACAATAGATGAAATCAGTTCGCCATAACTCGCTGAAAAACGTAGTGCCAAGCCAGTCGCCAAGCTTGATGCAACAATAACGGCAACACTGTTAACTATAAGAATTGATGAAAGAAACGTATTTGGGTCTGCTAGCAGACGTTCAATATCTGCAGCTTTGACATCGCCTTCTTCAACAAGGTTTTTGAGTTTGATACGGCTGATAGAGGTAAATGCTGTTTCTGCGGCAGAGGCGAGGCCGCAGAGGATTAACATTATGATGAGAATAGCTAGTTGAAACCATGCTACTGCATCAAACTGTGGGACATGAAAATCAATTCCAGCGGCTATACTTGCAAGGCCAGGGCCATCCATAGCTGCTTTTACTCCTTTTTGTCACGCTCTATATTTGAGGTTTCCGGCGGTTGAAGCATCCGCAACACTCGCGCAGGAACACCTACGACAAGTGCATAGGGAGGAACATCTCTGTTCACAACCGCCCCTGAACCAGTATAGGCATGTTCACCAACAGTTACTGGAGCGACAAGAATTGTATCGCTTCCAATCGAGGCACCGTCACCAATAATGGTACGGTTCTTCTGCTTCCCATCGAAGTTAGAGGTGATAGAACCAGCACCAATATTGACATGTTCGCCAACTGTGGCATCACCGAGATAGCTAAAATGATGCATATCGGTCTCGGCTCCGACATACGAGTTTTTTACTTCTCCAAAGTTACCCATACGCACACCATGTGCAAGGTAGGCACCAGGACGACAATGACTGAATGGACCTATACGTACATCGTCTTCAAGCGTTGTCTCTTCCAGTGCAGACTCCCGAATAACGCATCGCTCTCCTATTGTCGATGCCTCAATGGTTGTGCGTGGTCCGATACGACAGTCAGCACCAATAGTTGTCTTACCTGTAAGCATTGTATCGGGCAGGATTACAGTATCCATACCAATAGAAACGTCGTCGTCAATGTAAGTTGTGGAAGGATCAACAATGGTCACGCCTGCATACATGTGACGCTCAAGAATACGTCTACGAAGCATCTGTTCGGCAGCGGCAAGTTGTACACGATCGTTGATGCCAATTGTCTCATCCAACGTGCCATTGACAGTAGTAATAACACGCTCTTGCACACCTGCTATTCCAACGAGATCAGTAAGGTAGTATTCGCCCGAGGAGTTACGTGGCAACGCACGAAGCGTCTCCCAGAGCCATGAGCGGTCAAAACAGTATACTCCGGAATTTACTTCTTTAATACGCTTTTGTTCCGGGGTCGCGCGTTTCATTTCTACGATCTCGCGCACATGGCCCTGAGAATCACGTACAACCCGACCGAAGTCAGAAGGTTGTTCTGTCATCGCTGTGAGAAAAGTAATTGTAGCATGATGAGTGATATGCTCTTGAAGCACGCTTGCCAGCATAGTACTACTTACAAGCGGTGTATCACCGTAGCACACCAACACCGTTTGCGGTAATGGATTCAACGCATCAACAGTTGCTTGAGCCGCGCGTACCGCGTCACCTGTTCCCAATCGCTCTTCCTGAAAGGCATAAAGACAGCGTTCGCCAAAAACTGCTTCTATCTGCTGCGCCTCGTGACCAAGCACTACGATAGATTTGTCTGTAGAGATAGGCATACCTTGACTGTGAGAAGAGAGTGCTGAAGGAATAGCTTCTACGGCGTTGAGTACATGCGCTAATAGTGGCAAACCTGCCAAGGGGTGAAGGACTTTGGGCAATTTTGAACGCATCCGAGTACCTTTGCCTGCTGCAAGTACCACGGTCGCATATGTATTCATGAGTGAATATACAAACCTTTTTTGTTTTCTCAGCTATATATAAAGGAAGCGCAGAGAAAAGTATCACTGCGCCTCTACGCTATAAAAGAAGATTGGCTCGGGTGCCAGGATTCGAACCTGGGAATGGTGGATCCAAAGACCACTGCCTTACCACTTGGCCACACCCGAAGATTAGACTAAAGTTACAACGAAAGTATATTACACGAAATCGGGGTAGTTGTCAACAAGTTATTTTTACTTTTTAGCCTTGTTCTAGCCTTGACATTGTGCATTTCTTATTGTACTCTCTACATGAGGAAATGAGAATAATTCTCATTATTAGGGTATGCTAATATGTCAAAAGAGAAGCTAAATATAAATGCACAGGCGGTCCTGAATGTTGTGCTTTCGATACAAACACACCCAACCGCATTAGAGGTATATGAACGTGTGAAACAGCTACGTCCTCGCATGGGATTGGCAAGCGTCTATCGAATTTTAGGACACCTTGTCGAGCAAGAATTTATCAAAGAGATAACGTTTGGAGATGGAAGTTCGCGTTACGATGGACGAACAACGCGGCACGATCACGGCGTCTGCACAAATTGTGGAGCACTTCTTGATCTCCCTATTGAGGTCTCAGTCTCACAACAAGTTTTGCAACGGGCAGCACAGGCCGCAGGTCTTGAGCTTGACACACACGAAGTACGTCTCTATGGTCGCTGTGCGACATGTCAAGCATGTGAAACGTGCTAAGAATAGACAAATCACGTACTTATTGATTTTTATTAAGGAGACAAGTGAATGTCGTTAGAACAGCAACCTCTATCACAAGAACCTAGTAGTGTGGAGCATCATGCTACAGAACAAGCGGAACAAAAAACTACAGAACAAACAGAAATTGAGGAAACCCCTGGTACCACAAGAGAACAAATTGCTGAGATATTCAAGGGACTGAGATCAAAAGATAACAGCGACGAGACCGCCCATAACTTTCTGTTGCGCGTTGTGCAACCTGGATTAGCTGGCCTCATGGATGGCTCAGTCTCAACACTGGCTCCAATTTTCGCGACGGCATTTGCCACACATATAGCATTCACAACATTTCTGGTAGGTATGGCTTCGGCAACGGGTGCGGGTATCAGTATGGCCTTCTCGGAGGCACTGTCGGACGATGGTCAGTTGACTGGACGCGGTAGCCCAATTATTCGTGGTGGTATTACAGGTCTCATGACCTTCTTTGGTGGTGCCTTACATACACTGCCCTTTCTTATCCCCAATGTACATATCGCACTCTATGTTGCATACATCGTCGTTGCGATAGAACTTGTTATTATATCGGCAATTCGTCACCGCTACTTTGGCACGAGTTGGTGGCTCTCAGTTGTGCAGGTCGTTGGTGGTGGTATTCTTGTATTCGCTGCTGCGCTCGTCTTTGGTAACGCTTGACATCTTTGTATACAACACTGTCAGGCTGTTCAACAAATTACGAGGGATATAACCAGAATGTAGGGGTCTAATTCATTACGCCCTGGTTCGGCCTGTGATGCGGTACTAGGGCGTAATGAATTAGACCCCTACATTCTGGTTAATTGTTAAATCCAATGAAATTATGCTCTTCGACGTGATGGTGCGAGCATATCAGACGGGGTATAACTGATAGCGAGTGGTGAGTTTCCGCTGGTAGCAGTAGGCTTCGGCATTGACTGTTCGATCTTCTGAATGGTTGCATCGCTACATACACTTGTAGGCTGGTTATTTGTGATTGCACAGACACCAGCAGTCATATAGTTCGCAGTCGCCAAAATCTCCTTAGTAGAGGTGTTATCCGCGCTTGAAAGCTGACCTGCGATATCTTTTTGTGAAAGACCCTTCAAGACATCAGGCGAAAATGTAGGGCCAGTCACGACATACTGGTTGCCAATATCAATAAATGGGAAACCAGGTGATTGGGTATAAGGAGGTGCGTTGTACGTGTTCACGAGTTTCTGCTGATCGGCTGTCATTGTTTGAAGTGGCTTGCCTTGACCGTCCTCTACCTCTAATGGCACAAAGTCTATATAGGTACTGGTATAGCTTCCCTTATAAAACGAGAATGTCGCTGTGTTAGGGTATACATCGTTTGGTGTGGAGGCAATCTCAGGCAACTTTGTAAATGTTCCAAAGCGGCTCAGCGCGACCACAATACCCCAGCGTTGCGCGGCGCAATAGGGACAAAATTCCGCGCCATAATATAAGAATTGTGGTTTCCCGGTTGGTCCTAGCTTGATCGGTTGTTTTTGTTTTACCGCCTGAAAGTTGTTTTGCACATCAGCAGTACCGACTTGCGAGAGCAAAGCCGGGCTGACATGCGTTACCTGCTGTAATACAGTCGCATCCGTCGTACCAGTTGTTGTCACATTACCCTGTTGATTCGCGATATAGATAAAAACACCGACGACGATAACGACGACACCGAGAATGCTTCCTATATACCACCAGGGATTAATACCACGACGTACAGTACGTCGCACCTTGCGCGTTTTCGCTTGTTGTTGCTGGGTATTTTGACTATCGCTGCGCAGCCTTTGCTGACGTATTTGCTCACGTCGTTGCGCGGCTGTTCGTTCTTTCGCATTTGCCATATTTTGGTACCTTCTTGATTTTACTACAAATTGGAGTATTCTATCATCATTTAAATCACACGCACCACTATAGCAAATTTTGCTTGACAAAGCTAGAGAGATGGAGTACAATCCCAACGTTGACACAAATATGTGAGCAGCAAGCCTCGTTCGTCTAGCGGCCTTGGACGCCGCCCTTTCAAGGCGGAGATCACGGGTTCGAATCCCGTACGAGGTACTATTTTTCAGAAGAAGCCTGACATTACTCCTATTTGGTGTGTCAGGCTTCTTTTGTGTAAGGACCGATGTGAAAGGTGTAATCCTATGATAAGTGTTGAAGAGGCTCTCAAACGTATTTTAGACCAGATTACCCCGTTAGAAGAGGTGGAAATTCCTCTTTCCTCAGCACAGGGATTGGTGCTGGCGCAAGATATCGTTGCCCATGATGATATACCGCCATTCGCGAACTCGGCGATGGACGGCTTCGCCCTTCGTAGCCAGGATACGCATCAGACACAAGAGGGAGTGCTACCTCGTCTACGCGTTACAGGAGGTGTTGCCGCTGGCTATGTGGCCGATCATGCAGTTGAAGAGGGGACAGCCATGCGCGTTATGACTGGTGCACCACTTCCACCTGGAGCGGATAGTGTTATTCAAATCGAATTGACCAACTATGATGGACCGGAGAGTACATGGGTGGAGGTGCAGCAGGAGGTTGCCCCACACAACAATGTTCGTCCTGCTGGCGAGGACATGCGTAAAGGTCAAGCTGTCATGCAACGAGGGACGGAGATCGGCCCCTGGGAAATTGGTGTCCTGGCAACACTTGGTTACGCTCATGTTCCTGTAATTCGTCGTCCACGGGTAGCCATTTTAGGAACCGGTGACGAGGTTATCGACGTTGACGAACCTTTACGACCCGGCAAAATTCGTAATAGTAATAGTTATCTGTTAGAGGCCGCAGTACGTCGTGCGGGTGCGGAAGCCCATCGTTTAGGGGTTGCTCAAGATACAGTCGAAAGCTTACGCGAGAAATTTCGTGAAGCAGCTTCCTACGATTTGATCTTCACGTCCGGGGGGGTGTCAGTAGGAGACTTCGACCTCGTGAAGGATATTATGACGGAGCAAGGAAATATCAACTTCTGGCGTATCAATATGCGTCCGGGTAAACCCGTCGCATTTGGCCATATAGGTGGTGTTCCATTACTCGGACTTCCAGGGAATCCTGTTTCGACGGCTGTCACCTTTGAACTTTTTGGACATCCTATTCTGCGCAAGATGCAAGGACAAACACGCATACTGAAACCTCAGATTCCTGTTATAGTTGAAGATGGTGTCAGCGATGCGGCGATGCGGCGTCATTATGTCAGAGCACACGTCAAGTGGCAGGATGATCACTTTGTAGCGCACACTACAGGCAATCAAGGATCGAATATTATGACCTCACTGCTCCAGGCAAACGCGTTTGTAATTGTGCCTGAAGGCGGGGTTACAATACCACCTGGTGGCATGGCAAAGGCTTTGATGCTTGACTGGCCGGAAATCTAAAGATTCGTTTAGAGGTGAGGCAATCTATAACGCAACTGATCGCGTGACATACTCAACAAAGCGGCTGCTTGCACCTGATTGCCTCCACAGCGCTCAAGGGCTTCACGGACAAACGTGCGCTCAATATCGTTGAGGAACGCACGAAGATCAATGCCTTCTTGTGGCAAATGGATCTGTTTGCAAATCTCTTGCAAACGCTGACTCGCGCCTACTCCTTCCGAACGGACAGCATCTGGTAGATCTTTAGGAAAAATTTCACGTCCATCACATAGAATACTTCCGTGTAGTAGTACGCTGAAGAGTTCACGCACATTGCCGGGCCAGTCATAGCGCATCAAGGTATCTATTGCAGTTCTGTTTATCCTGAGTGGTTGCTCATGAGGTGAGAGAGATGCATTTTGCTTATCGAGGAAATGCGCAACAAGTAACTCAATATCTTCTGGTCGATCTCGCAAAGCAGGTAAATAGAGAGTAAGAACTTGCAAGCGGTAAAAAAGATCATCACGAAAACTTTTCTGTACAATGGCAGTTTTTAAATCGACATTTGTAGCCGAGACAACGCGCAGATTGACATGCAGTTCTTTTGTACCGCCGATGCGGTGAAAGCTCTTGGTCTCGAGAAAGCGCAAGAGTTTTGCTTGCAATGAGAGTGGCATGGCACCTATTTCGTCCAAAAAGAGCGTTCCGCCATCCGCACGTAAGAAGTAGCCTTCACGCGATACCTTTGCATCCGTATATGCACCAGCTTCAACCCCAAATAACTCTGTTTCGAGCAACATTTCAGGAATTGCAGCGCAGTTAATTGGTATAAAAGAGCGTGCTGAACGGTGAGACAGAAGATGAATTGCACGGGCAGCAACATCTTTGCCAGTTCCACTCTCCCCTTGAAGCAAGACGGTCGTGTCTGGATGTTGAGCAATTTGCTGTATTGTTGAAATAACGTTACGGATACTGGCACTTTTGCCAATAAGCATTTGTTCAATGTTTGGCTCGTCCTCTGGACGAAATAGTGACACACTACGACCCTTCACACATGCCTCCGGCTACTACATATCCGCTTATCAGTTTCGTTGCTCTATTATAAGAAGACGCTCACGTTGCTTCTCTTGTACACAGTATACAATACGTCAGTCAATACGCTATTCACTGTTGATGGAGCTATTTATTGCTACCTAGCAGAGGTATACACTCCACTACTACCAAACCTAGTTGGCTGAAAAGGCTGAACTGATGCAACCCAGCCTTGTCCGGGCACAAATGTTGTGCCATTACCACCGTTACCCCATTGTGAATATGTTTCAAGGGTAGACGAAAATTGAGGTGTCATATCAGACACAGGTAATACATCGCCCCATGGGGATTGCGTCGTCGAGGCATAACCGGGAGTAGCAAGGCCGTTACTAAGACCTGACAGATACAGATTTTGTGACGTTGGAGACATCTCTTGTATCTCTTGCCCTAATGGAACCACAACTTGCACAATATGCTCATCGATTAACTCGCTGGCAACTCTGCACACATCTTCGGCTCGTATCTTTAATTGATTACAAGCACCCTGCAACGATGTCTTACCATCAATACAAGTGAGAAGACGCCATTGCTCCGGCGTCACTTGTATATGCTGCTCTGGCAATGCCGAAAGGTCTCCTGCAACTAACAGCATATCAGGCTGTAAGGGCGGTGTATGGGTAATTCTAGTTGATGGAATTTCCGACATTGGCACACTTGGTATCGGAGGTGGCGTCTGCGGAGGGAGAGGTGGCATAACCGGAGTGATATATGATGAGTTATCAAAGGTCGGCAACAATGCGCCCGCTGTAATATAGGCGGTCGTGGGTGAGGTGTACGGCGAAGCGGGTTCAGCAAAAAACTGCGTGGGATCGCAAAGCGTTTCAGCTTGCGAAGAATCCCATATAACTGAGCGTGTAGGTGATGCCTCTTCAATCATTACCGCAGTACGTTCCTGGGCTACATGCTGCAACACAGGCAGTCCTTGTGAGGATACGTTTGTTGAGGGAATAGCAGCAAGCAACGCAGAAATTGAAAGCGAAACGAGCAAACGTTCAGATGGTGGATCAGCATCTTCGTCAAAATGTAACTCACCTGTTGACCATGTTAGGACCGCGGCTAGCACCTCTTCTGTCTTTTTCGCAGACCAGTTTCTTAATTCTTCTCGTGTTACATAGCCCAAGTCCATTAATATCAACGCGATACGTGTCTCACTAGGAACAGCACTTCCAATAGCAAGCATTGTTTCTCGCAACGCTTCAAAAGAGATTACGTTATCTTGCAGAAGCCGTTCGCCAAGGGTTGCATCAGTTCGGATGGGTCCAACACACAGTAGGCGACCTTCGCGGCAATAAAATTCTACCCATTGCGTATCTTGTTTGACTACAAGTAGTCCAGTTTTTGAGAATGTCTCGACACGCTGCAAAACGCTCGCAACATGTATCTTTTCTACCGTACCTATAAGTGACACAGTACACCGTCCATCCAAAAAATACACAACAATGCAAGGCAACATAATAGCTGAATGCCTTGTTACGCATGTTTTACTGTTGGCCCAGCTTAACACCTGGCTATATATGGTGCTTCCTTCCCCCATATAGTGTATGAAGCACCAGTATAAAACAAAAGAGGCACTGCTGCCTCATTTCTTACGGAGAGAGGGGGATTCGAACTCCCGGGGCTGTTAACCCAGCTGTTTTCAAGACAGCCGCAATAGACCACTCTGCCATCTCTCCCTCTCGGCTAACTATACCACAGTCTTTTTCGCTTGGGAAGGGGGTATGACAAAATGGCTATAAAGTGCGTTTATTTACTTTTATGCCGTAGTCAGAAGAGAGCAACCCATATATGGGCGTAAGACTTTGGGGATAATAACCGAGCCATCTGCCTGCTGATATGTTTCTAGCAACGCAGCCATTGTGCGTCCTACAGCAAGACCCGATGCATTTAATGTGTGAGCCAGTTCAGAGTGCCTGTTGTGACTGTATTTGATATTCGCCCTCCGTGCCTGAAATGCTTCACAATTACTCACTGAAGAAACCTCTACATACTCTTTCAGTCCTGGCATCCATACCTCAAGGTCATAGGTTTTCGCGGCAGTAAAGGGCAAGGCAGCGGTACACAGTGTCATAACACGATATGGTAAATCCAGGCGTTGAAGCACAATCTCTGCATTCGTCAGCATCTGCTCAAGTGCTTCATATGAAAGATGGGATTGAGTAATTTGAAAAAGTTCCACTTTATTAAATTGATGCAAACGTAACAGACCACGTGTCTGACGCGTTGCTGAACCGACTTCTCTACGAAACGCGGTTGTCCATGCGACATAGCGCACTGGAAGCATGTCAGCAGGTAAAACAGAGTCGCTATGCATACCAACTAATGGCACTTCGGCGGTAGGATTGAGATACAATTCGTCTTCAGAACTTGCATAAGCCTGGTCTTCAAACTTTGGAAGTTGCCCGGCTGCTTGCATTCCACTCCGCTTCACAAGAAACGGTGGCAAAATTTCTGTAAAATTGTGCTCTCGTGTATGCAGGTCAAGCATAAAGGCAATCAAGGCACGTTCAAGTCGTGCTCCCATCCCTCTCAGTACAACAAAACGGCTCCCCGCGATTTTGACGCCACGTTCACTGTCGATTATACCCAACCGATCACCAATGTCCCAGTGAGGTTGGGGCGAGAAATTAAAGTCGAGTGGCTCACCCCAACGCCGAATTTCAAGATTATCGTTCTCGTCATTACCTTCTTGCACACTCTTATGTGGCATATTTGGCAAGCTAAGTAAAAGTGGTTGTAGGCGTGAAGAGATATCTGCCATTTGTAATTCGAGTTTGCGCACATCATGCGACAACGTTTTTACTTGTTGACTGAGCGTAGCACGTTGCTCGATAGGGACACTACGTACTGACTCTTTCAATTTTTTCAATGACACATAGAGGCCATCTGTACGCGCGGCAAGACTACGACGTTGCTCCGCAAGTCGCAATATCTCGTCGATAGATTGAGGATTTCGGCGAAGACTGAGTGCTCTTCGTACTTCGTCAGGATGTTGGCACACAAAATCAAGATGTAGCATAACAGGCATAGTATAGCATAAGCGAGTTCAACTGGTATAGAATAAGTACGATATAAAAGTTTAAGGAAACGCTATGTTAGATATCTCTTTTCTTCTCAACCCTGCTATCTCTACTCAAGCACTTTGTGATTTGCGTGAGGCAGTTGGATGGGGGCGAGCAGAAGAGGATTATCCCAATGCCCTACAGGGCTATTGGGCAACCGTCGGAGGTTTCGATGCTGTCAACGAACTCGTAGCGTGGTGTGCTATTCTCAGTGACGGAGTGCGCCATGCAGTATTGCTTGACGTAATTGTCTCTCCATCAATGCAAAGAATAGGTGTTGGAAAAGCACTCGTCGCGGCAGCAATAGAACATATCAAGGCGTATGGCATTACGATCATCCACGTAGACTTTGAGCCGGAAACAACAGCGTTTTATGAGGCTTGTGGTTTTAAGATAGGACTGGGCGGTATCATTAAAATATAAACCTCAAAAGGATAAAGCGTACTATGCAGCTACTTTGCTCGACAGGAGCATTTGGTCGTTCCCCGGACTATGTTGATTACCATGCCGCCTTACGCTATGGTTCTCAACTTCATGTTGACGGGCTTGAATTAATGTTTTATGCAATGTGGTATACCAAAATTGATGACATTGCACGTGCATTGCTAGACTCAGATTTACGCTTCCCTGTTATGCATGCGGAAAAAAATATTGGTGTTGCACTTGGAAAACCTGACGCGAAGGAGCGGGAACGTGGAGTGCAATGGCTATCAGAAAACTGTCGATTAGCAAGTATTTTGGGAACAAAAATACTTGTCCTGCATCTCTGGGGGTGGCCCGAATTGGATGATCACCTGGAATTCAATCTTTCATCCCTTGGTCAATGCCTTGATATCGCGGAACGCTTTGGCTTGACACTGGCAATCGAAACCATTCCTTGTCGTCACTCCGATCCGATCAGCACTGTGTATCGTGCAGTGAAACAAGATACGCGTAGCTATGTTGCACTAGATACTGAATTTCTTGCTCAAGCAAATCAGCTAGACGAAGTTTTCACAACAGATTGGCTCCGATCGCCACTACGCATGCAACACGTCCACATTAAAGACTTTGATGGACACTCGTTTACGCCTGACGGTAGCCGTCGCTATCTCCACCCGGGCGAGGGGAGCATCAATTTTGCACGCTTCTTTGATAGGCTCAAAGAGCTGGACTATAATGGATACGTCAGTTTAGAGTCACCAGCCATTGACGCGAACGGCTTTGTACATGTGGAACGTTTACAAGAAAGCTTGCAACTTATCAAGGAAATGATAAAGACATAAAGTGTTTTAAATGCTTAATATGCATATAATGCATTGGTATATGCATATTCTGAAACTTCTTTTTCTGATAAAACGTAACATAACCTGAAACGTCATAACATGCAGGGACCGCAAATCAAGAGGATGTTCTATCTCTAAGGACAGGGGAAAGCAGTAAGCTTATGTCGAAAATTACATTGATAGTAGAAGACGATCCCGCCATTGGTGAAGTGCTTGTATACGCAATTTCCCAAGCAACACCATACGAGGCAATATCTGCCCTCGATGGTTTTGAGGCGTTAGAAATTATCAAAGGTATTAAGCCTGACCTCTTTATTTTAGATTATCAGCTACCAAAAATGTCAGGCATAGAACTCTATGACCTGCTGCAAGCAACACAAGAGCTAGCTCATATACCCACTATCATCATGAGCGCAAATTTGCCAGAGGCTGCAATTCGGCAACGTAAGCTTATCGGCATCAAAAAGCCGTTTGAACTCGATGAGCTTTTAGACACCATCGAAAAGCTCATCGCGTAGAATACGCATTTGGATTGCCTCATCAAAATATCCTCGCTGTAACTATTGCATATTAGGTCGAAATATTGTACACTATTGTGTGTTTGGTATACGTGTTTTTCGTGACTATAGCGTATAACAAAACGTTTTGATGTAGGGTACATGGAATGACTACAGTCGTAAAACAGAACCCAGTGGGGGATGTCAAGATACGATATGCGGGCGAGATCATTGAATATCTTGCCCATGGAGTGGTCATTCAAGCATTCTGGACTCTGCCAGCACGCGATCTTGAATATGTTGTTTTTGAACCTGGGGACAAGTTCACAGAATACTATTATACGGATCGCTGGTACAATATTTTTGAGATCGCACATTCTGATGGGACGCGCAAGGGTTGGTACTGCAATGTCGCGGAGCCAGCACAGATACATGACAATGAAATAGAGCAGATTGACCTGCTTTTGGATGTGTGGGTGGACCCACAAGGCAAAACCCTCGTTTTAGATGAAGATGAATTCGCGACAGATACAACGCTTACGCAAGAGCAGCGACAAGGTGCTCAACGCGGATTGCAGTCTCTTTTGCAGTTGCTCACGACCCGACAAGAAATGTTTGCAAGTTTAGGAGAGACCTAAAACAAGCAGAATAGTATGCTTTTAGAGCATTGTGCGGAGCCACATTACGTCTCCAGAAAGACATATCTTGATGGAAAGAAGGGACGCCAGGCCATTCCAGCAGGACGCCACACTTCACGAAGGCTGGAACATTGTAGAGCTTGAGTCTCATAGGCAATTTCGCCAGACAGTCAACGAGCTAATCAAGAACACCAATAGCGCGGGCATCACGACCAATGACCTGCGTCAACAGTTAGCAGACTGTAGAATTACCTACGGCAATCGTTTTATTACATTGCTTGTTCGTTCACTCCACAGGGAGAACGCCCAGGAGCGTCAGTCAGTTGTATCTCTCTTGACGTTACTCAACGACCCGAACACAATTCCTCATTTACAACATATATCACATAGCGAGCATTATCCACGCTCAATTCGACTCTCCGCATCACTTGCTCTAGCAGGAATGGGCCAGACGCGAGAAACAACAGACGATTCTAGGCGCGTGCGCCTGTACGCCATTAGTTAATACAGAAGCGTAGCATAAGGATATGCTACGCTTGAATTTTCCACACATTTACAAGTCACTTGCTAAAGAGCGTTCTAGCATCACTGGGTCAACAATCCACCCTTCGATTGCATTGCAATTCGGAGGAATACCATAGTTCTGTTCACGTCGTGTATAAGCCCAGGCAGCTTGAATAGCGCATAGTACGGCGTCCAGTTCATCGCCCATTGGCTCCTGCACGAGTCTGTTTGCTAGCGTTTGACCTAGATCAAGACGGATACCATATTGTGTCTCTAATTCATTGGAGAGAATTCCATTGACGATACGTTGTCGAGCAGTTTGCTGCTCTGGTGATTGTTTTTTGCGTTCATCGCTCTTATATCCCACGTTGCCAATCCAGTGTTGTGCGACAAGAGCAGGATAGCCCTCAAGCGCAATTGTGTCTACTGCATTTGGACAACAAGGAAGAACACTTACACCCGAGTATAGTAGACGTGGAGCACCTTGAAAGAACATTTTCCCAACTGGTACACGATGGAGCATCATGGGGCTACGCGCTCTCGCGAGTTTATCAGTAACGCGAGTATGTTGCTTATCACCTGCTGGTCTACTCGCTTGATACTGCGTCAGCGTCTCCTCGAACGTTGTCTTGCCTAGTATAGCACAGTGCTGTACATAGCCTTCCCACGTCTGAGGCCAATGCAGGTTTGCTAGAAGCTTCTGCGGTTGTCCAAAGGGAAAATCGAACGCGGCTATCCAAGGACCTTTTTGCTGTAAAAACGTCTCGAATGCGTTAAAGGTTGGTAAGGTTATAGTGTCATTTATGAGCAACATCGACTCACGTAATTCACCAATTGCACAGGTAATTGGTTTGCGGAGACTAGGAGCACTGGTGAAGTCGAGGCCAAAGATACGCATGATTAGAGTTGTGCCATAACACTTTTACTGATGGTACGCAGAGTAGCAAAGACGCCGCGACCATCCGAAGCGACCGCTTCGAAACTGGGGACACGACGACGATTGAGGTAACGATCGAGGACTTGAGTGGGTAGAGCGGAGGGCATGTCGCGTTTGTTCCATTGCATGACATAGGGAAAGGTGCTCATATCTTTGCCGATACGACGCATATTCATCTCAAGCTCGGTGATGCTTTGCACATTCTCCTCGAACTTTTCTGCCTGCGAATTGACGACGAAGACGATTTCGTCGGCACCATTGAGTACGGCTAAGCGCGTTCGCTCATACAGGATTTGCCCTGGTACAGTATACAGGTGAAAACGCGTACGAAACCCATGAACGGTACCGAGGTCGAGCGGCAAAAAGTCAAAGAAGAGCGTACGTTCCGTCTCAGTGGCAATCGAGAGCATCTCGCCTCGTGCCGATGGATTGATGCTCTTGAAGACGTATTGTAGATTTGTAGTTTTGCCACAATAACCGATGCCATAGTATACAATTTTACAATGTATTTCATGACTGGCAATATTGATAAGTGCCATAAATGATAGGCCCCTTTAGTCGCGGAAAAGGAGGTCGATAGTATCCTCAACAGAAGAGCGAAATTTGATGTCGATAACAGGTGCTTTTTTGCGTGATGTATCGGTGCGCACACGCTCCAAGATGCGCACAAGTTCATCCGATGCCTTCTTAGACAGTACCTTTACCAAGCCTATATGTGTCAATCTATCAAAGATAATAACAAGTAGCCACTGTTCCTCGATCATTGAGGTATAAATATTCTCTTGCACGCCCTGTTGGAAAATATTGCGGAAATCTTTCTCATCGAGCAGTTTCGCGACCTCGCGTGACGACGAAAAAACGCCAGCGAGCAGTGCACCGAGCATAGTAGCGTTGCGTCTCGTGTTCGCGCCCTGCGTTGTCACTACTTGCCCGCTTTTATCGATAAGGAGAGCCGAGGTTGCATTGGTATCATTCATCAACTTTGCAAGAACCGTTGAGATCATGGTAAGTTCTTTATCTGAAACGACAAGGTTCGTCAGTTGTTCCATGAACAAGTCGTCCTCCGTGTATCTCCATATAACGCCTGGACTATACGTATTCTATCATGCATTTGCTTATTCGCCACACATTCTTTTCTACTATGCTATATCAAGAGCCTCAAGTATTTCGTTTCGACTCGCTTTAACCATATGGCGCACACGACTAAGATTGGAAGCGTTATCGAGAAGAGTAACCATCAGGGCGAAATCACCGAGAGGATCGACACTCACCAAACCATGTTCGTACTCGACCAGCACACCTACAACACTACCACGCGCAAGTTCCTGTCCCAATGACTCAGCCGTACCCAGACCAGATGTCATGATGGCTCCCATAGCCTCCATGTTTTCCTTCCCATCGCGGGTCATGCCCTCTATCATCAAACCATCACGCCCTACCAGGATTGCCTGCCGCACGCCCGAAATCGTCAGGAAGCGACCCAGCGTCTGCTTTAGATCGACCATTATTTCCTCCACTACCAGAAAGGTGCTTGTGTCTAGTGCTCGTTCAGCACTTGGTGAGTATAACAAGGTACAACGCCTATCATTCTAAGCTATAAACGCGACATGACGCAACCACATGGTACATCTAGGCTAATAGGCTAAATTCATACCCAACAATGTTCGTTTCCATCGAAATCTTCGACCTTGCTTTATAAAACGCTTGGTAGGGACCAATTTATCACGTCCTTTTGGCCAATCAACCGCCGACAAGGAGGTGACACATCGGGCCCTACAGATATCCGTACTTCTTTTATCAAAAAGCATTATCGGTTCATACCAACTTGCCATGAATATTGTGAGAAAGCACACAAATATTTTATGAAATACATCACATTGCGTCTCTTGTATTGGAAGAGAAAATAAGCTTCCACAGAATAGACGCTGACGAAACATCTTTATGGGTTAGAGAAAGACGATACGGTGCATCATGTTTGAACTTTTCCTGCTGGTTGTGATGGTCCTTCTCGTAGGTGTTGGTCTTCTTGTAAATGTGTATCTGTATAGATGTCATGCATTGGGTACAATCCGTAAAAGCGTAACGCTTGACGAACAAATCTTCACGTACTATGTCGATGCGAACGAAGCATGGTAAGTGTACAAACTCCTGTGATGTGTTCACGTCAAAATTGATATGAACACACGACAGGAGTTTGTGCCGAGGTTTCAATGTTCGTGAATTAAGTCTATGGCAAGTGGCAACGATGTACGCGACCATCCAGTCAAATCATCACTATCGCGCGGTGTATATTTTTCAAGTACAAGTTGACGTGCAAGCCGATCCTCTTCAGTTGACGCTACAAGACGCGCCTTACCCGCGAACTGCGTTTCGTTAATTTTTACATGCACGTCAGGCGTGTATAGCGAGTTCTTGATCCAGTCGGACTTTTCACGACCACCTGAGAGTAGGTACAGGGTATTCTCATGCAGCGCGAACCAAATTTCGATAGTATGCGCTTTGCCGGAAACGCGCCCCGTAGTTGTGAGATAACAAAAGTCGGCATCCGCGAATTGTGTAAGATCGGCGGTCATATAGAAACTCCTACCAGGACGCGATGATTCGGTCCCTACAACTATAGTGAAAACTAATCCTCATTCAAACGCAGCATCTGATTTAGAGCGGGACGTGATACAACACGTACCATAAGCGTAAGGGCAACGCAGTAAAGCGCGATAAATATAAGCATGACGAGTGGTAAAGATGGCGGTAAGACAATGTGTGCTGCAATTGCTGATTGTAAAGAGAATAGCTGACTATTACTCAAGTTTGTGTTGAGATCGGTAAAGATAAGAGCAGGAATTACCGATACTGCCAGTACTATCCCAAAAAGACATCCTAACAAGAAACCTGTCACATACACAATTGCTTGCTCCCATGCAAGCATGCTTGCCACCTGACGCGATGTAGTGCCTAACGCTCGTAACGTCGCAAAACTTACCAGACGCGTACGTGCGGTAGTCCAGGAAGCTAACAAATCTCCCAGTAAGGCGAGTAGGAGAGCCGTCACCGTTCCAATACTTAGCACACTAGTAAGCACAAGATACAAGGGATCTGATTGCAGAGAGGCCAGTACAGCACGCCTATCTACAATACTTGAAATGTGATAAGAACTTCTTTGCAGTTCAGTACGTACACTTGCCACTATGGGTTTATCATCTTTTGTACGTAGCCACACCTGATTTACCACAGGTGTGTTAGTGCCTGATGAATTGATTGAACCATCTGCCAACTCTTGCGCGTAGATGCTGGCATAGGTTTGATAATCAATGATGACACCACCAAGTTCTGGATTTTCTGGCGCAATACGATCATTCACAGTGGGAATGTGGTCTACGACGCCAATAATGTTACATTGTATATCAGGAACGGTCGAGTTATTTACCGTGATATTGAAATGATCGCCAACGCGCAACAATAGCTTGTTGAGGGTTGTCAGATCAACGATAGCGGGTACTACCTTCGTTGGAATCGCCATCTGCCGATACGCAATTAATTGCTTCAGAAGCACATTAGCTTCCGCGGAAGCAGCGGGAGAAGACCAGATCACGGTACGCCCAAAGCTGGCAGGTTCGACAGCGCGAACGTCTATGGGCAACCCTGCTGTACCAGCCTCGCCACGAACAACATAGCCTGCACTCGTCGAAAGAACGCCAGGAATTGACTTATATTGAGCAATCACGTTTGTGAGTGATGAACTATACGAAGTGACCGTTGCACTAAAATCTGTCCCCGTTTGATAGGTTACAATATCTTGAATATGCTGTGCCTCCGTTGCGGTATAGAGCAGTGTGAAAAACGCAAACGCAGTTGCTAAAGCGAGTAGCATTGTCATGCGTAGTGATTGGCGCGGCGAACGAGCGACCTGTGCAAAGGCGAGCAACGAAGTAGCACCTCGTCCATGCGTGGCGAAGCGTACACTAAGCTGAAGGACATACGGAAATAGACGCAGAAAAAGAAACATGAAACCGATGATGAGAAAGAAAGGAGCGATGATAGATAGAGGAGCCGCAATAAGTACCTTTGCATCACCTTGTAGTACACCACTGACACTCGTTACATACAGCGATAACGCATAGCCTACCAGAGCGACAACGCCAGCAATGACATCAAGATTGAGACGTTGCCAGAGAGGGTATTTGCTTGTACGAGCAGACTCTCTTCGTAGTGCAAGAACATCAACACGAGCAGCAAAGAAGAGTGATATGCTCATCGTAAGAATTGTGACGAACAAAATAGTTAGCCCGTACCAGAGTGTGCTAAGCATGGCATGTAACGGATTGGCAGCTACGACATTTATGGCATCAAGTGATGTAGTTGGCAAAATGTGAGGTGTAAGGAACAAGACAATTCCTGCAGCTAATGGGACTCCTATAAGGAAGGCAATACCTCCTAAGCCTGCTATTTGTAGAAACAACGTACCAAAAATTTGTCCTCGACTCGCGCCACGACTACGCAAAATAGCAATCGTATCGTTCTGGCGATCAATCAGCAGCGTAGTCATCAGGCTCACAAAGAAAAGAATGAGCGCAATAATGAGGAGTGTGAAGACACCAATTGGGACTTGTGACACAGCGATGCGGCTACTGAACTCCTCTAAGCTGCTGGGAGTACTGTTTGTAGGAAGCGTTGGACCAGAAATATCAACAGACGAAAGATAGGGGTCTACGGCGGGTTCATAGGTTGATGCGCTTTGCAAGTCGGTAAACAAACTACCAATTGTGGAGGATAGCGCGTCCGTCTGATTAACAAGCCTAGCGAGATCGTTGATGGTGAGATGTGATGTATCAAAGCGATAATACCAAACTAAGCGGTAGGCATTATATTTACTATCAGAGAAAAGCGCGTCGCTTGCATATGGAGCAAGCGTATGGTCGATAACACTCATAAGCGCATCTTCTGAAAGCAGCATTTTGCTTTGATACTGATTGGGGAAGCCAGTTATAACTTGCGCGGATGTTGTGAAATCTTCTCCATGCCAATAAGCAAAATTTGCAGATGGTATAGCGAAGATGCCGACGAGATGCGCAGGAATTATTACCGAATGTTGCTGAAATTGAGGCTGTGCGCCATCAGGCATAGGAATGGAGACAACATAAGTAAATGTGAGAGGAAGAGCTGAGCCGACTGAAACTCCAAAATGTTTAGCAGTGTCGGGGGTCATCATGACTTCAATGCTCTTGCCGGGATTATCTGTTTTGCCAGCGAGCCGACCTTGTATTAAGCTAAGGTGTGGGGCTGACTGCTGGATAGAGGTACCATACGTAGTGAGCGTTGTGTGAGGTTGCGATGACGACGAAAAGTCTTCGGTTGTAATATAAGATTGTTCGGGTAGAATAGCATTGCCGAGATATTGATGAAGAAGAGGGTTAAACTGATAATACAACGCTTGTACGATTGGTGTTGATATACCATCACTTATTGCGTCTATTGCAATTTCATCATTATAAGGTGCTGCCCTCAACGTATTACGTAGCCCTGCGGTATTCATCACATCTGAGAAGAGTGGTATTGTGGTGATGATCACAATGGCCGAAATAATCCCAAGCGTGATCACAAAAAGTAAGAACCATGTGTAACGCAATCTTGATACAGCAAGTGTTGTTACAGCAGACAAAGCAAAACGTACTGCACTTCTTGGTCGAGAATGTGGGGCATTCGGCATTACGACCTCGTTTCTCTTATATAGAGCAAATATACCCTTTTTTGTATAGCATAAAAAAATGGCCCTTGTCCACTAGATAATTAAAATGGGTCTCCGTCCTTCGGGGGGAAACTCGTGAAGGACGGAGACCCATTAAAATATGTCGAATGTAGAGGCCATATTTCATTACGCCCTCACCTTGCGTCACAAGCCGAGTCAGGACGTAATAAAGTATGACGCCAATATCCTAATAAGATTAAGGCGCAAGCCGCTCGGCAAGGTACTTCAAGCTGAGAGGATAGCGATACTCAATGGCATTGTGCGTGGCGTCAAACAACTCAAAAAAGACATCGCGCACACCTATCTCTGCTAGCGTTTGGCGAAATGCTTCGGCACCTAGATCGAGAAAGTACTGATCGCGTATACCTGCATCGATATAGATTGCTTTCATTGTCCGCAACGCATCGGCATGCTGGGTTGCCATACGTACAGGATCGTGTGCTAACCAGCGTTGCCATATCTCTACTTGCAACTCACCCGTTTTCGTATCGTAGGGCAGATGAACCGTTCCATCAGGGTCAGCAGAATAGCAGGCAGCCATACACCAATCGTTGAGCAAGGTGGCATCACTATCCTTCGTGAATGCTGGACGCGAATGAAAGTCCTGCCAGAAACGCTCAAACGAGCCTTGATAGGAGTCACGAAGAATGCGTACAGATTGCCGGAAGTCGGGGAGATAACAGGTCTCGAACAAGGCATCGCCCGCATGCGTTGCGAGTCCACCCCATAAGTCGGGACGTAGCATTGGAGTTATCATCGCCCCGTAGCCACCACTCGATTTGCCAGCAATGCCACGATGATCTCGCTCTGGCAAAGTGCGATAGTGGAAGTCGATCCATGGTACGATCTCGTCATTTAGATAGGTGTGGTACCGACCTGTAGCTGGCGAATTGAGAAATTGACTTCCGCCTAACGAGGTCCAGCAATCAACCCACACAACGATGCATGGTGGTGTTTTGCCATCAGAGAAAAGTTCATCGACAAGTTCAGGAAAGTTTTTCCTGAAGGGCGAGCGATTGCGCCACATATCGAGTTGCCCCGTTAATCCTTGAATCATATAAATCGTTGGATAGCGACGCGTGGTGTCCTCGTCGTATTTGGGAGGAAGATAGACCCATAAGGGGCGTTCAGAGGGATCACCAAGCGCATTGCCTTTCAGCACCTCGCTGGGAAATAGAACGTCGTCAAAACGACCTTGTAACGGCATAGACCATGGAAGCATGAACTTTTTCCTTTCAAGCTGATACAAGCGTAGTTCCCTAAAACAGTGTAGCCTGTTGTATCGCATTCGGCACCATCACGGCAATATGGTCCCCTGCTTTCACCCAGCCTGCTTGTACGATACGCGCCATAATTCCCGCTTTATAGACCTTTTTGCCATCTGCCAGCGAGACCACAGCTTTCAGCAACTTTGGGTTGATATCATTCAGTTGCACACACGGTTTACGAACCTCTGTGATTTCAACGATTGCGTCACCGATGGTGAGGCGTGTGCCTTCCGCCAGTTCCATGAGTTTGATCCCTTCGACGGTGATGTTTTCACCCATTGAGCCAGGACCGATAGCAATACCATTCTGCTCTAACTCACTATAAGCGTTGGCATCGGCGATAAGTACTTGGCGCAGATTGCGTCTAGTAGGATGTTTTTTCGCGAGATAGCGATGACGCACATATTTTCCCGCGTGATAATCGCCCTCGACCCCAAAATCTTCCAAAAGATAGATATGTTTGACAATAGGTTTCGGCAATCCTGGCTCTGGATTGCGACAGACGGCGACGATATTGCCTCTGGTGCTCGTTTGTATTTCCATTAATTTCCCTATTCCCATTTGAAGGTGCGAATGGCGATGACGAGCATAAGCACAGCCCAAATCGCCAGTGTGAGCATGGGAGCACCTGGGAAGTTGCCACCATTAGTCATTGTCGCTTGTAGAGCTTGCGTTAATGCTGTGGCAGGAAGCAATTCAGCAAGGGCCGCGAGTGGTCCCGGCAAACGCTCAAGCGGGAGAACGCCACCACCGAGAAAGACGAAGACAAGGAAGAGTGCGTTTGCTCCCGCTAGCGTCAACTCGGCGCGTAGTGCCCCGGCCATCGCCAACCCGAAAGCGGCAAATGTGACGGTACCAAGTGCTATCGCCAGTAAGGTAAGCAATGGAGAACCCGCAGGTTGCCAGTGGTACAAGAGTACCGCGACCCCCACAAGTAGAAGCACCTGAACCACTTCGAGAAGAAGGATCGAGATCACCTTCGCGATAATTAGACCACTACGAGGGAGAGGCGAACTGCCAAGGCGTTTCAACACACCATAGTAGCGTTCATAGGCAGTCGCGATACCAAGGTTGACCATTCCAGCCGCCATGATCGCTATCGCCAATATGCCAGGAAGCAAAAAGTTGATTGCACTCCCATTGACAGCGGGAACAATGTTGAGTGATGTGAAAAAAATCAGCAACATCACGGGCACAATCAGCGTCACCAGGATATTCTCGCCGCGCCGTAGCGTAAGAAGTAGCTCATATTGTACCTGTGTCAATATTTGACGCCCTAATGGAGCCGATTTACTATTGCCTGTCTCATAATCTATCGTTTTTGAGTTTGTCTGTATTGCCATAATTATATTATTCCCTTACTTCCGATCCTGTAAGGCGCAGGAATAAATCCTCAAGTGAACCATGTCCGACCCTTAATTCTGAGAGGGAGACATTGTTATCGCGCAACCATGTAGTTAATTCGATCAGCAAGGTGGGGACATTTTCAGTCTCGATAACATAACTGCCTGGACGTACCTCTTCCGCATTCGTCACCGACGAAAGTTTTGCCAGTGCAGATGTATCTATACCTGTCTTCGCAACGAAACGCACCACATTCGCGTTCTGTGTACCCGTCAGGTTGCCCGGGGTGTCGAGCGCGATCAGACGCCCATGGTCGATAATCGCAACGTGGTCAGCAAGTCGCTCAGCTTCATCCATTAAATGTGTTGTAAGCAATACCGTAGCACCATTACGTTTGAGATCACGAATGATTTCCCAGGTAGCGAGTCGTGCCTGTGGGTCCATGCCTGCTGTTGGCTCATCCAGAAAGACAAGCGACGGATTACCAACAAGAGCAACCGCCAGTGCGAGCCGACGCTTCTGCCCACCTGAGAGTCGGCGACAACGTGTTTTCGCGACGGTGGCAAGACCCACACGTTCTAGCAGTGCGTCAACATTCTGTGGATGCTCATAGTAGCCCGCGAAAAGCCGTAACACTTCACGCGCGGTAAGTGCCGGATAGAGGCCATCTTGCTGCAGCATCACACCGATCTGCGGTTTAAGGGCCGATGCCTCTCGGATGGGATCCCGGCCCAACACACGGATAGTACCTTGATCTGGGGTGCGATAGCCCTCCAAGGTTTCAACAGTTGTCGTTTTGCCAGCCCCGTTGGGGCCAAGTAGGGCGAAAACCTCGCCACGCCGAACAGTAAATTGTAGGTTATCAACAACCCGTACCGGGCCATAGCTTTTACTGAAATGGTCAACGACGATAGCCGCATTGCCGCCTATATTTCTGTCGAATATGGTTTGGCGAGTCGTCGTTGTCTGCGCATCAGCAGACATAATTATGCTCCTTACAAGAGTGTTGTGGAATACGTTCTGTCTATACAGTACAGCAGTTGCGCGTTGATGGCAAGCCCAAAAAGGGGAATATGTAACCTACATCTATTTTTTCGTTTGAATCGTGTCAATAGCAGATGTTATTCAACTTTATTCTTTAGTGAAAATACGGATAATTTGTTGTCATTCAACAAATTAAAAGAGGAGCAAAACGATGTTAGGAAGTATTCTTTGGGCAGTGATTGCTATTCTTGTAGTTCTATGGTTGGTTAGTTTTCTAGCACTGCATATCACCAGTGGCTTCATTCATATTCTCTTGGTAATTGCGGTAATTATACTTCTGTATAATCTGTTTGTCGGAAGCCGTTCACGCCGCACACTTTAACACTATTAGTTTCATAAACAGAAACAGGGCTGGAGTATCGTTACTCTGGCCCTGTTTCTATTATCAAGGAACAACGGGTACCTGCAAAGGGAACGCATTCAACAGTAGATTATTTGGTAAGATACATCAATTGCCTGTAAAGACCGATTTATCATGTCCTCGTCGGCGATTGTAGAGGCCAAGAGGACGTGATAAATCGGTCCCTACAGACATTTCTGCTCAAACATCGTGCTCTTATGAAAAAACCTACTCCTTTGCATGGTCAAAAGTTTCCCTTTGAAGAATGACGAGTCTTTAGCATAGAAATCTTGACAAAAAGAGAAAATGTACTGTACCATTCAAAATCAAAGTAAAAAGAAAAGGGCGATGTATGGACGACAAGCATAAAGAAATACCAGAATTGAATAGCGAAAACGAAGAACGAGAATTTTGGGCAACAAACGACTCAACGGAGTATACGGACTGGAGTAAAGCCGAAAGAAATCCTACCTTTTCTCTCCTCAAACCGTCTATTAGAGATAAAACTTCATTTGACGTTGACCAAATCGACGTGCTACACTAGAGAAAATACTTTTGAAATCATGAAAACAGTATGTTTTGCCATCCCAATCGGGGAGGCCCAGCACGCGTATCCTTGTGTGCTGGGCATTTTTATAAGGAGGAATCCCCAATCATGTCTCTGGTACAGAAAGCGGACTCGATTAGCGACAAATTTGTCGCGGAGGGTCTGACGTTCGATGATGTTCTTATTGTTCCTGCTGCCTCTTCCGTACTGCCTCGTGATGTCTCTACTCAAACTTGTCTGACACGCTCTATCGCGCTTAACATCCCTATTGTGAGTGCCGCAATGGATACCGTGACAGAAGGACGACTCGCAATCGCCCTTGCGCGTGAAGGTGGTATTGGCATAGTTCACTATAATCTTCCAATTGAACAACAAGCCGATGAAGTTGATAAAGTAAAACGTTCTGAGTCGGGCATGATTACCGACCCGATTACAATGGGTCCAGATGCGTCGCTCCGCGAAGCACTTGCCGCAATGGAACGCTTCCACATTTCGGGCATTCCGCTTACAGAAGATGGCAAGCTGGTTGGTATTCTTACGAACCGTGATATTCGATTCGAGACAAACCTTGATCGCCCCGTTTCAGAATTGATGACACGCGATCATCTTATAACAGTACCAGTAGGTACCACATTGGAGCAGGCTCGTGATAGTCTGCATCGCTACAAAATCGAGAAACTACCTGTGGTGGATGAGCACGGCATGCTTAAAGGTCTCATCACAATGAAGGATATTCAAAAAAAGTTGCTCTATCCACAAGCGGCAAAAGACAATTTTGGACGACTTCGTGTCGGTGCCGCGATTGGCGTCGGCCCGGATACCGATAGACGTTGTGAGGCACTTATCGAAGAGGGCGTGGATGTGCTCGTCATCGATACCTCACATGCACACTCCCGTATGGTGCTTGAAACCGTGGCACGTGTGAAAGACCGCTTTGGCAAACGTGCACAACTTATCGCTGGCAATGTCGTGACCGCCGAAGCAACCGAAGCCCTTATTCAAGCCGGGGTAGACGCGGTAAAGGTCGGCATCGGAGCTGGGGCAATCTGTACAACGCGTGTCATTGCGGGTATCGGCATGCCACAAATTACAGCGGTTTACGAGTGCGCTCAGGTGGCGCATCGCTATGATATTCCGGTTATTGCCGATGGTGGTATTCAGTATTCAGGCGATATCGCAAAGGCAATCGCGGCAGGAGCCGACACGGTAATGTTGGGAAGCTTGCTTGCTGGCGTCGATGAGAGTCCCGGCGAATTGCTTATCTCACATGGGGAACGCTTTAAAGACTATCGTGGTATGGGTTCGATTGGAGCGATGAAGCAGCGGAGCCACAGCAAGGGTCGCTACTTCCAGAGCGAGACACGTGATGAGTCGATGCTAATTGCCGAGGGTATCGAGGCACGTGTGCCATATAAAGGTATGCTTGGACCCCTGGTGTACCAATTGGTCGGTGGTCTACGACAAGCAATGGGTTACACAGGCTCTGCCACCATCAAGGAGATGCAAGAGAAGACCCGTTTCACACGCATCACAAGTGCGGGTTTGCGCGAAAGCCATCCACATGATGTCATCGTGACAAAAGAAGCTCCAAACTACGGTTTGGAACACAGGTAATGGACACAGACCAAGACATGTTCGGTACATCGAACATGTCTTGGTCTGTGTCCTTTTAAGGAAGATGCTCCTCTGCTAATTGATGAATTTCCTGTGCTAGTTGATGTAACGCTGTTTGTAGTTCAGCAGGACGAGAGACGATAAACGGACAGCGTAAATCTATGAGGAAGCGAGCTGTATCAGCTAAGTCGTCAACATGGCTACGATACATGACTCCGTTTTCTTGCACTTCCAAGCTTCCATAAGTAGTCAGTATTTTCTTTTGAATTTCCGAAAGGTCCGCTTTCAATAGCACTTCAACTTCCCATGACGGGACAGACGTACCAAAAGAATGAATTAAGTAATCCACGCAGTCGAAATGTGCTGGACTCTCGAATTGCTCTGGTTGTATATCCGCCTGTATCATTCGGTCAAGTCGATAAGCTCTCACACTCTTCCGCAAATGGCAATAGCCGACCATATACCAGCAACCCGCCCAATACGCGATACCGTAAGGATCAACAAGCCGTTCGGTCTTCTCTTCTTTCTTTGAGCGATAGCAGAGCCACACTCGTTGACGCTTGTACACGGCTTCACTTACTTGCAGAATTCGCTCACCACTCGTTATAAGCGAAACATATCTCCTTTCCGATCCAAACACCACCACTTGCTGCAACACTTGAACCTTCTCACGCAGTCTTGCGGGCAGTACACGTGCGAGTTTTGCACTTGCTCCTTCAACAGAGGGAGTCGCAAACGCAAGTCCATTCGTTTGCAACGTTAAAAGTCCCAACATTACGGCTATTGCCTCTTCTTCGTTTAACATGAGTGGTGGAAGTTTAAATCCTGGACGTAACCGATAGGCTCCATACCGACCACGAGTTGACTCGATTGGGATGCCTATATCTTGAAGCATCATAATATAACGTCGCACAGAACGAGGGTCTACCTCCAAACGTTGAGCTAGTTCTGCCGCACCGACATGTTCGCGAGCCTGTAGCAATTCCAGAAGCGTTAGTAAGCGCAGAGTTGGGTTGTACAATGGATTTCCTCCATATTATCAAAATTCATCTGTATTAGGACCGTCTTCGTCCACAATACACCCTATACTTGATAATATCAACGGAAACACAAAGGGGACCTAGTAACACTCCTAGTTATTCTTTGTCGTTTTAGTCAACCTGAATATGTTTGTTGCTTGCTTTCTACAAGCAGAAAGGCTTTAATCGTGGCAATTCTTCCTGTTGAAATCGATATGGTTGTCAATAATATGAAAGCTTCCCTGACATTCTATCGTTTGCTTGGTCTCAGTATTCCCGAAGGGCAAGACGAGGAAGCTATGGCTGAAATTATCACAACAAATGGATATCATCTCTCATGGAGTACCGTTGCAATGATGGTACAACAAGGCGGCGATAAATGGGGCGAATTACCAGCGCGGGGACGAATGCGGCTTGGCTTTCAATGCGACTCACCAGCAGAGGTGGACACAGTTTATGAACGTATGATTGCTGCAGGCTATACCAGTGAGTCTGCACCGTGGGACGCATACTGGGGTCAACGCTTTACGCAACTCGTCGATCCCGATGGTGCCCTTGTGGACATTTTCGCGCCTCTACACTAATTAATTGAAAGTCGCTCTTAAGCATTGCACAAAGAGCAAACTGAGAAAAAGCGAGAGAGGCGAGAATTATATAACTTGGCATCGTCTCTCTTGCTCTTTTTATTATTAGTTATATGCCTTACACGTTTTTTTCATTCAAGTAAGCAAAAAGCTCTTCCCACGGATAGGGACCCGGGCAAAAGCTGCGGTGTACAGGGTCCATCGAATAGTGACCTGTAATACCCCCTTGTGCATCGGCCCAGCGTAGTGGGATAGCATGTCGTTCACAGATGGCTTGAACAAGTTGAAAACTGGCTTCTTTTTGTACATCGGTCAGTTCATCTGAGTTGTCTCGACTGAGCTTGACGTGCTCAATCGAGATCGTCACGAGGTTCGGATTGAGCGATGTTGTCCACCATACATCATGCCCTTCCGTCACACCACCATTTCCCCAGGCACCATCGGATTCACTAATACATTGCACCACTTCACCCTCTAAACCCACAATATAGTGGCTTGAGACAGGATTATCGCCATTCTCAGTAGACTTAAAGAAATTGGCAACTGCTAGTGCACTGGCAAAGCCAGCCGTGCCATGAACGATTATGTAGTTCGGCTCGTAGCCATTTCTATTTGAGAAAAAATTGCTGTTAGGTATCCATATAACACCATCCTGATCTGGCATATTTGGCTCTCGTCCTTTCTTAGTGAACATGCAGGGAGACCGCAAGGGTCTCCCCTACACCTAGAGTATACAAACATGTAGGGGAGACCCTTGCGGTCTCCCTGTTTACCCCCGGAAGGTGGCGGCCCCATTACTTTTTCAAGTTACTTGCCAGGGTATAAGAAAGTACGATGCCCATTAACCCAAAACAAAGTGCAGCAAACGAATTAATGTATGGACCCGGAGGAGGAGAATATAAGTTTCCAATGATGAAACCAAGGATTGCGAGAATTAGACATACCTCTTTTTTATAACTCCAGATTTTTAGCACGCCGACCTTTTACAGTATGAACCACAAGTGCCACGGCTAACAAGAGTGTTCCGACGGCACAGACACCGTTCCAACGCGCAATACTCCATGCGTAGGCACCGAGTAGTGAGCCGAGTGAACCGCCGATGAAGTATGCAACCATGTAAATTGTATTGAGACGGCTTCTTGCTTCCGCGTTCAAACTGAATACACGAGCTTGGTTTGAGATGTGCGCTCCCTGTGTGCCAAGATCAAGCAAGATGACGCCAACAATGAGTCCCCACAGCATTTGCCCAAACAGCCAGAATACCAAAAAAGCTGTTAATGCGATGCCTATCATGATGCCTGTAATAATTCGTGGGTCGATACGGTCGGCAAGTTTGCCAACGTTGGAAGCGGCTAACACGCCTACAACTCCAACCAGTCCGAAGAGGCCAGCAACTTCACTCCCATAATGATAGGGTGGTGTGCCGAGAAAGAAGACGAGTGTGACCCAGAAGACACTGAACGCGGCGAAGGCAAGGGCACCAAAAATACCCGTTTCGCGCACAACTGGCTCGGTACGAAAAAGTCCCAACAGCGAACGTAGGAGACGTGCATAGCTCATACTGCTACGTGGCTTTTCTTTTGGCAAGAGCACACGTAGTGTAATCGCAAGGATGACCATCATAGCGGCAGCGATCCAATACATCGCACGCCAACCCAAGTGTGCTCCCACAAAGCCACTTACGGTACGCGCAAGCAGAATACCGATTAATAGTCCACTCATGACCGTACCAACGACACGCCCACGTTGCTCCGGTTGGGCAAGACTGGCAGCAAACGGCACAATAATCTGTGGCGTCACGGTCGTAACACCAACAATAAAACTAGCAATGGCCAACAATCCAATCGAGGGTGCGAATGCTACTCCGAGCAATGAAATCGTTACTGCTATAAGCGTAAGAGTAATAAGATTGCGTCGATCAAAAGAGTCGCCAAGAGGGACGATAAATAATAATCCAGCCGCGAAGCCGAGTTGTGCTAGAGTTGCGATAAAGCCAACCGCACCCTCTGAAACAGAGAAGGTTCGACCCATGTCCGCGAGCAATGGCTGATTATAGTAAAGATTAGCCACACTCATTGCACACGCCACAGATAATATCCAAACCATTTTCTGGCTTATACCGGGAGGTTTTGGCTCAACTATTGGTGTTTGAGGCTCCACCTGGACCACATCTTCAATATCTTTATACGAATGCATTCTTGTTCCTTTTAGTATTTTTTCTCTATTTATTACAACAACGTCATACATCTAAAAGCTTCCTTCTTTGTAGTGTCTCTGTGATGTAACACTGAAACGTCTAAAGTGCGTGTCATTACTAGCCAGGAAAACAAGATTGTGGCAAGAGCTACTCACGCGCCTCCCGTGCGATGAATGGACCCTCCCACGTATGCTGTGTAGCTCGAATACCTAGAATAGAGGGATAGATGAAGACGGATAGGCGACAAGTGCGGCGTATTATGCGCGAGAAGTTTGGCTTTACAGATTTTCGGCCCGGACAAGAGGCAGCGATCAAATCTGTACTCGAAGGCCACGATACGCTGGCGGTATTGCCAACGGGCCTTGGCAAATCAATGATTTACCAGATGGCAGAGCAGGTCCTACATGGTCCGACAGTAGTAATCTCACCACTCATAGCGTTGCAGCGGGATCAAGTCGAGTCGATAGAAGAAAGCGATGTTGGCAACGCCGCTCTGATAAACTCTACAATGCGTGAGGCAAAACGTGAAGAGGTCCTACAAGAGCTAGAGCGTGGAAAACTCAACTATCTGTTTCTTGCGCCCGAACAATTCAGCAACGAGGCTGTGCTACAACAAATTAAAGACGCGCATCCAGCCCTCTTTGTGGTAGACGAAGCCCACTGCATCAGCGAATGGGGACACGATTTTCGTCCCGAATACTTGCGGCTCGGCAGCATTATAGAAGCAATTGGGCGTCCTCCTATCCTGGCACTTACCGCGACCGCTGCTCCAACGGTGCGTAAAGAGATACTTGAGCGGTTGGGCATGCATGAGCCGCATGTCATCGTGCAGGGTTTTGATCGCCCTAACATCTGGCTTGGCGTCGAGGTCTTCCGTGAGGAAAACGACAAAAAGAAGGCACTTGTCGAGCGTGTTGTCACTTCCGAGAAACCCGGAATAGTATATACAGCTACACGCAAGCATGCAGAGGAGATCGCGGCGGCACTACGCAACCAGCAGGTAAAGGCGGCCTTTTATCATGCTGGTATGCGGCCAGCCGAGCGCGAGCTGGTACAAGCCCAGTTCATGAGTGATGAGATCGAGGTGATTGTTGCTACGACCGCTTTTGGCATGGGAATTGATAAGCCCAATGTACGCTTCGTCTATCACTATGATATCAGCGAGTCGGTCGATTTCTATTATCAAGAAATTGGCCGTGCAGGGCGTGATGGCAATGATGCAAAAGCGATTTTGTTTTATCGACCAGAAGATATGCGTATTCATCGGTTTTTCGCGGGTAGCGGACATATAGACGTTGACCAGGTGGAGCAAGTGGCTCAGGCGGTACAGGAGAGCGAGGAGCCTGTTGTACTACGTGAGTTGAGTGATAAGACGCATCTTTCAAGGTCAAAACTCGCTGAAGCTCTCAGCCGTCTCGAAGAAGCGGGCGTCGTCAAAACGTTGGCAACAGGTGAAATCGTCGCAGGTGATGAGCATGTCGTGTTAGATGATGCTGTCGTCCAAGTCATAAATGAGCATGAGGCACATCGTCAATACGACAAGTCGCGTCTTGATATGATGGTCGGGTATGCTGAAGTACAGGATTGTCGCCGTGAGTATCTGCTGAACTACTTTGGCGAAGAAATCGACGATCCGTGTGGCTTCTGCGACAACTGTGACGCAGGCATCACTATCGCGGAAGATGAAGAGAACATGCCCTTTCCAATCAATACACAAGTAACACATAATGTGTGGGGGACTGGTCTCGTTTTGCGTTACGAAGGCGACAAGATGGTAGTTCTCTTCGAGAGCGTCGGCTACAAAACGCTAGCGGTGAATGTTGTTGTCGAGCATAGTTTGCTCACGCCTTTATAGAATGTAGAAATATAGATTTTCTTTCTTGTTCACTCTTGTTCATCGAGAAACGCTAACACAACTCCGCTCATCAAGGCAGGTTGCGCCAACATTGGGCGATGTCCACTATTAGAGATAGGAACGAATATAGCATGTGGTAGAGCCTCGCGAAGTTCGTAGCCGAGCGAGATTGGGACAAGAATATCTTGCTCACCCCAGATGATGAGTGTCGGCAGCGTAAGTGACGCTATCTCAGCGCGAAAGTCACAATCGACCATCTGAGTGGCACCCTGCCAGAAAAGGCGCACCCTCGGTCGCAAGACATCACGCACCAATGGTAGAGGATAGCCACCATTTCTCAGTTGTACAAAGGAGCGAGCCGAACGTGCCGCGAGTGCGGAGAAAGTCGAGCGAAATGGGATACCCGCCGCATCGACGAGGGTCAGGCTTTTTACTAATTCAGGAGCATGGGCAGCAAGGTGAATTGCGATTGCACCTCCCATAGAATGACCGATGAGATGAACCGATGAAAGACGCACTCGTTGTAGCCATGCGGCAAGCAATGGTGCCATTGCACGCAGTCTCCACGGCGCACGTGTTTCTTTATAAGTACTGCGTCCATAACCAGGAAGATCAACGATATAGACACGATAATTTTGTGTAAGATAGGGTAACACACGTTGCCAGACATGGCCCGAAACACCAAACCCGTGAATCAGGACAAGCGGACTCCCTGTACCAATAATCCTGTAATGTAAACGATAGCCATTGAGGAACATATTACCTGTCTCAACAGGTATAATTTTGTGCTGCCCATGTTTTTTTACTTGCATACAACACATTGTATCATGAGGGATGTCCCTAACTTGATACTTTCTTTAGAGTTTATCATTGACATGCGACAACCTTGAAGCTATGCTATTTGTGATGAAACATATAGACGGATCAATTACGTAGTTTCACAAATTAATCATGTTATGTCGCCTGTAGGGACCGATTTATCACGTCCTCGTGGCAATACAAAGGCCGAGGAGGACGTGATAAATCGGTCCCTACAGGTGCCCGAAAGAAAAAAGAGAGACTACCAATGATAGATATACGACGCTCCTGGGGACAGTTAGCACTTCTGGTTCTTGCGCTTGTAGGAGTGGGTATCTCCATTTACTTGACCTCGGTTCACTATGATAATGCCCCGCTTGTCTGCTCTGCCAGTGGCATTGTCGATTGTGCGCGTGTGCTTGCGAGTCCTTACTCTGTTGTTCCTGGCACAACGATACCGATTAGTGTACCTGGACTCCTATGGTGTATAGTTATGGGTGTATTGGCGTTTAGCGCGTGGCGTATCTTGCCTGGAAGACGTAGCCTGTTAATAGCTGAACTAGTGTGGGCAATAACAGGTATTGTGACTGTACTCTATCTTGTTTTTGTAGAACTCGTACGCTTACATACCATTTGTGCGTGGTGTACAGGTTTACATGTAATCATCCTTGCCATGCTACTCATCGCGGTTGTGCAGGTCCAGCAATCGAGTTCAGAGATCGAAGAGTTTGACGAGGAGGAGGAAGAAAAACCATCCGTTGCTTCGAGACGTGGATAATATCCGATGGCTTCCTTACTTTGTCACTGTAACGCGGACTTATTAATAGGCATAGAATATACCAGTCCCGCTTCTTGTTGACCTAGTAAGGAGAATAGGATGAGACGTTTGCTTCTTCCAATTATAGTGATTGGCGTTGTGTTTGCAAGTGGCTTTGTCTTCTGGAAGCCGATACAGCATGTTCTATTTCCAACGTCGCCACATTCAGGACTTTTGCGTACCCCTAATAGCGCCTATAAATACGATTTGTGTACAGAAGCGTTCGCATTCTCGCATGCCACAGCAAGCAACCCGTACAAAACGATCTACAGTTTTGTCGATCCATTTCGGCACTCAAATGACTCTATCACACCACGCTTGATGGACTTCGATGCATCGACAGGAACCGTCAATTTCACAGTCGATGTGGTTGTCAACCAGGTGGCAACCTTCCATGAGTCAATCAGTCACGTCCATGAACTCGATGGCATCTCTGTCCTTTTACCAGACAAGGAGAATCGTACACAACGTTCCGGCGTACCCCAATTCATCGTCAGTTCACTCGGTACAGGCCGCATCGCAATCCTTGACTTTACCTGCCCCAATCAGTGGGTGTGGAAATGATAACCAAAGAATTATGAGTGGTAGTGACAGTGGCGGGGGTCGAACCCGCAGTCTTTCGCTTCGGAGGCGAACGCTTTATCCATTGAGCTACACCGTCGTAAGGATAGTATAGCAGGTAATCAGATTGGTGACAAGAAGATTTAATCTAAATACAGGCAAAAGACGCTCCCGATTTGTAAAGCAAATCGAGAGCATCTTTTTTATGTACGGTCAGTTACTCAGAGACAACATCACCAAGTTCGGGAATTTCGCCTTCGTTCTGAACATCGAATAGTTTGGCAAAATCAGGAGGAAGTTGCGCACGCACATCATTTATCTCACCGACAGAGACGGCTTCGCTCAACAAGGCACACACAACACGTGCATGGAAGGTTGACTCTGCTAGCTCAACCTCCTCACGCTGACTGATGCGAAAGAAGAACTCGTCAAGGCCATAACTATCGCCAATACCTGCATAACCCGGCTGAAGATACTGGGCTATCTCCTGCGGAAGTTGTGCCGCGAGTTGCGCTGCCTCGTTACCCTGCAAACGCCCTGCAAGTGTTTCGAATGTGGCCCTTATTGCTTTTTCCGCCTCTTCACTGGTAGCGAGACGTGCTCGACGACGAACTTGTGCAATAAACTCTTCATATTTCATAGTAGTTATCTCCATCTTGTAGTATCGAAGTAGTAACAATATTTCATTTAGTAGCACGGCCAATCCGAAACAAAAGTTTCCTAGCATAACTATTGACAACTGTGTATTGATGTGATACATTATTGATTGAATAGTATATATCTAAAATAAAGAAAGTATATATCAGATAATGCAACAATTTCCAACTACAAACACCAATTCTCAGGCAGGGATACGACGCCAATATATAGCACAGCAACAGACACTGCCACAGCCTACCACCTTTAATGCGACACTAGGCCATACTATTCCTACAAGCAACCTTCCATATGTACAAATACCTGAGCTAGTTCTACCTCTTGATACACCAGTACCGTCTACACCATCAAAGAAAAAACTCATAGCTCGTGTTATCGCGGTCTTTCTTATGCTGGGGTTTGCAGGTGCAATGTATATGATTTGGAATACAGCGACACCGACTCCAATTCCAACAACAGGCTCTAGTTCAAACGTCGGTCAACAAAACCTTTCTGCTTCTGGTGCCTCAACCTCGACTACAGATGGTATTCAGGTCTATGTTGTAGGTGCGGTCAAGCATCCTGGAATATATACATTATCATCGGGAGCAAGAGTCTATGATCTTTTACAGGCGGCAGGTGGCGCATTGCCTCAAGCGAATCTCGTGGGCATCAATCTTGCCGCGAAACTTAGCGATGGACAAGAGGTATATATAACTCAGGTGGGTGAAACTCAACCGACCAATACTGGCGGTGTCCCCGGTACAGGTGGAGGTGCGAGTGGAAGTACAAACGGTCAACTCGTTAATATCAACACGGCAAGCGTTGATGAACTCGCCTTGAACCTGCATATTAGCAAAAAATCGGCACAAGCCATCGTGGATTATAAAACACAACACGGCAACTACTCCAGCGTAGATCAATTAGGACAGGTGGTAAGTCGTACGATATATAATAAAATTAAAGCGCAGTGTACGATATAATATGTTTTGGTTGTGTATGTTGTAATCTCTCTTCTTTCTCGTGAAATGGGAATTATACGATGACAGTAGCAAATAGTTTTGTGCTTATCCTGAGTGGTATTGTCTGGCTTGTGTGCATACTTCTGGGGGCTGCTATAGGTACATTAGCCGGAAGACCAGTTGGTACGCTTTTAGGCTGGATGGTCGCGAACTCGCTTGATGAAAGTCTTGTCAAAGGCGGACGCCTGGGTCAACAATTTGGAAGATTTGTAGGTGTCGCGGTCGGTGTCGGCGTGGGAGTCTATGCCGCGGTTCGTATCACTGCGTATGTTACGCAAACGGTCCATCTTTAATTTTATCGTATGTAGTGTTATTTTGTAGAGCGTCAAAGTGTATCAACAAAAAATAGCCTCTTTTGATCTGCACGGCCTAACACTTGTGTTAGTAGCAGGTGCATGGCTTGCTGGTATACTCCTTGCTAGCATACTCCTTGATGCCAAAGTCCCTTTACCAGCATTCGCACTGCTTATTGGAGCAGGAACAGCGTTGCTTTTCCTCTTTCCGCTCTGGCAAAACCCGCAGAGTCGCCTGATAATGCTCCTCGTCGCATGCCTATTTTTAGGTGCCTATCGCTATTCTCTTTCTTCATCTCTGACCGATCCTAAAGCTATTACTTCATCTATTGGTCAGAAAGTAAGCATTCAAGGTACAGTTTCGAGTGAACCAAAGGTGCAGGGACGTAGCCGCACACTGGTTGTCTCGGTCGCACAAATTCTTACATCTAATAATGCTACCTGGCAAGATGCTGATGGACAACTTGCAGTACAAACGCTTGGAACACTGATAGACGACCCTTATGGAGCAAATTATGGGGATGTTGTTGAGCTACAAGGAAAGCTTCAGCAATCACTACCTCCCAACCCCCCCAACATTTTCGCAAGTATGGCTTTTCCTCGCATCACCGTGTATCAAAATGAGGGCAACCCGGTTATTGCCTTTTTCTATCACCTACGGGTAACGTTTGCAACAATCATTGAACAATCGCTGCCTCAACCTGTGGCAGCATTGCTCATAGCACTTCTTTTAAGTCTTCGTACTCCTGCACTTAAGCCACTTATCCCAGCATTTAATGCAACAGGCTGTGCTCATCTTATCGCGCCATCTGGTTTCAAGGTGACAATCATGGCAGGACTTATCATTAGCAGCACAAGAAGACTATATGAACGACCCGAGTCTTCTCAGAAGCTCTTACCAGCGCAACGCCGAGGCAGTTGGAGGCAAGGGCTTGCAACGTTTCTTGTGCTTCTGTGTATTCTCATCTATACATTGCTGAGCGGTGCCGGACCTGCGGCAATACGAGCAGGTCTAATGGGTACACTACTCGTGATAGCACCACGCATTGGACGTATCTATAACGTCTATACAGCACTCGCGCTCGCGGCTCTACTCATGAGTGCGTTCGATCCGTTCGTTTTGTGGGACGTAGGGTTTCAATTGTCGTTTGTCGGCACACTTGGCATCGTGCTGTTTACGCCTTTTTTTCAACGCTGCCTCCGCTTTTTAGAGCATCTTCCGCTTGGAACGTACTTGACGGAAATACTTGCGGTGACATTAGCTGCGCAAACAGCTACACTACCACTCTTCGCCATAAATTTTAATGAAGTGTCATTTATCGCACCCATTACAAATATACTTACAGTGCCACTATTGGGACTTCTCCTCATGTTAGGTATGTTCATTAGCATATCGGGATTGTTTTTTCAACCACTCGCGACATTGATAGGCTATATTGCGTGGCCTTTTCTCACCTATATGAATACCGTAGTTACCCTGTGTTTTCATATTCCTGGGGCATATATGAATGTTGGCTCGCTTAGTCCAAGCATCACTTGTATCTATTATGCGTTTCATGGATGCGCGATATATGGTTTACAGAGGAAACAACTTTTCATTAACTCTGGCAAAGCACACGGACATAAATCACTCTTTGCATGGACACAGCGTACTCGAATCATTGTACAGGCTAGCGTTGCACTGCTTATTGTCTTGGCTACAGGTACGGCAGCACTTGCGGTACGACCAGATGATCGTCTAAGCGTGACATTTCTAGATGTTGGACCTGCTCAGCAACAACCTCAGGGTGAGGCTATTTTAATACACACCCCTGATGCAAAAACGATTTTGATTGATGGAGGACTCGATGCAACATCACTTTCGCAAGCGTTAGACAGTCGCCTCCCTTCATGGCAACGAACACTTGATGCCGTAATCCTGACCTCACCACGAGCTGAGCATCTCGCAGGACTACAGGATATCGTGACACGTTTCCAGGTTGGCGAAGTAATTGATGCTGGTATGCTCCATCCAAGCGCGGCCTATGCCCTGTGGAGAAAGACAATTAGTGATCGGATCTTACGCTATATCCCAGTCGTACAAGGTTCAACGCTTATGGTTGGTGCACAGGTTACATTACAAATTCTTTGGCCCACCAGGTCACTACACAAAGGCACAAATGAGATACGAGATAACAGTCTTATCATGCGCCTCTCCGGGCCAGATTTCAGTATGTTGCTTCTTGGGGCGACAGCACAAAGCAAATATGCATTGGCCGGTTTGTTAGCTTCAATTCCTCTCAACTATATACATGCGTCAATCGTACAAGTAATAGGTGAAGTTGGTAAGCCGTTTCCCACTGAGTTGACAGAAGTTTTGCGACAAGCGCGACCTTCCTTTTTGGTTATCACCCCGGGCGTACTCAGTGCGAAATTGCGCAAAAGTGGTGCAACCTCCGTGATGACGTTGCCATCTACGTTATCGGCAGACATCAATAATCAAACGCATCTGCAAATTGTGCAAACAGCACAGGTAGGAACGTTTGAGATTAGTGGAAGTGGTGGTAGTTGGAGTGTTAATACAACATAATGTTTGACATGCGAGCGATACAACAATCTAGACTGTTTCCGGTAGGAAACATGCAATGGATAAAGGGATACAACAACTATGTTCTGTGATCGTTGTGGAAAAGAGATAGCGCAAACAGCTACACAATGTCCTTTTTGCGGAATGCCCACTGAGCACGAGGTGAACTATACACAGCCCTCCGCTTATCAGGTGCAACCAGGACCTCCACAAGACGACCTTACTAGTTTCGGTGGACCTCCCACTTATCAGGCTGGCTATAGTGCCGTGCCACCACAAGTCCAGCAGGCTGGATACATGCCGCTTCCTCAGCAAATACCGGGCTATGCACCAGCTTCATTTGCGCCTCTCTACCCACAAGTAAACGTCACCATTGTCCACAATACTGGAAGCGACGCTCCTCTTATAGCAGAAATTGTGTTATCGCTCTTTGGTATCTTTGGTATAGGCTGGATACTAGGTGGAGAGACGACTGCGGGTGTGATTCTCTTGCTGTGTAGCATTTTCATTTACTGGCCAATCATGATCCTGGGCACTGTTTTTACGTTTGGTCTAGGACTAATCTGTCTCGGCCCTCTTGCAATTGGCGCAATCATCCTCAACGCGTTACTCTGTAATCGGGTGCTAAAACGTCGAGCCGCGCGACACGTTGTGGTGCAGTCAACACAATCTCCTCAAGTACCAATGCAACCACCGATGCAGAGACCTCAATAAGTAGGGACCACGTTTACGGCGTCCGTGGCGCAATTCATTGCCTATCTGTCTGCCGGGTCTCTCATGTAAGAGCACCGTCGCCACGATTTCGCGCAATGAATTGCGCGATGAACGCGATAAATCTGGTCCCTACGAAAACTGTCAAACGCCTATTATTTGGGGAACGCGAGGCGACGATATTTTTCTCGTGACTCTAACCATGCTTCATCGGAGAGACCCATTTTTTCGCGCAATGCTTCAGGCGTCACTCCTGCCTTCAGTTGCTGTACCGCAAACGTATCGCGAAGCAATTGCAAGGTGACACGCTTTTTGATATCCGCGGCTTTGACGGCTTTGGCTAGAATGTAGTTCAGGTTACGATCTGTGCAGGCAAACATTTCATCGGTAAGATGATATTTCTGTTGATAGTCCCGAAAAATTTGCGTAAACTCGGATGGCATAGCTAAGCGACGCTCTCGATGCTGCTTGTTCGTCGAGGCGGCAAAGTGCACCGTTATGAGAGGAACCTTTTCATCTGAGAGATCAACCTGATGAATTTTTAGCCCCATGACCTCTTCTTTTTTCAGACCACCATGCAACACGAGGTAGACAAGACAATGGCAACGCGGGTCTTCTTCTGAAGCGGTCAGCAAACGCTGTATTTCATCAGCGAACAATAATTCTGGCAATGGTGGCAAAGGACGCTCAAGCGTCAAACTCGCGGCGGGATCTTCTTTTATGACTAAATCACGGTGTAACCAGGAAAAGAAGTTTTTCAGGAATGTGACACGACGCGCCATCGTTTTGGGGGCAGGCACCTGTCCCTTGGTGCCGAACTTGAGCTTCATGAGCCAATCGGTAAGTTGCTCTTTTGAAAGACGCCCAATTGGGGTATCGTACCCGGTATACTCGCTGAACATCTTGAGGTCCGATAAGAAGCATGTTACGGTATAAGCTGACTTTCCGCGCAACATCAACTCTTGTTGATAAGGAATGGCACAGGCGGCAAGGCTCGACTGATCGGTGAGAGGGTTTGTGCGTACCAACGGTGGAAATGGAACTTCTAGTGGGTCAGGAGGTTCTGCTATCACTGTTGGAGCACCGAAAAGATTACTTTGCAGTACGGTGCTATCCTCGCTACGTGTTGGCTCAGATGACCTTGTTTGTTGAGTCTGATGCTCCTGTTGAATATCTTTCTGCATATCTTGCATAGCTTAAACGCTCTCCTTGACAATAGAATATGTTCTCTTATGTCTCCCTTATTTTTCATTATAGCAGAACAGGTCTAGTAGGCATAGACATGAATGTGCATTTCGCGCTTAGAAGCCAATGAAAGCGACAATACCTATAGCGATGAGCACAAGAGAAGTAATAGAATTCGCGTTGTTTTCCAACCACGCTCCCTTGATTTGGTAGCCAGCAAGCGTTGCAAGGACAGTGAGACCAACAAAGGTGCCAATAGTGAGTACAGCAAAGACACTTAACACGCCGACGACCGCGCTTCCCCCAATGGCACTAGCAGCCAATGCGACGGGCAGGATAGTTAGATCAGGAGATGCGGCAACCCCAAACGGAACAGCTATAGCGGCAAGTTTTCCGGCAAGTGTTTGCTGACGAGCAGGTTTTGTTGTTTCATGGCCATGACTATGCTCTTCATGCTCATGAGCGTGCTCTTCGTGATCGTGCATGTGCTCTTCATGTGTATGCTCTTCATGCTCGTGCGTATTCACAACACCGTGGTTGTGTGAGTGACCTTCCCCTGTATGGCTATGCCCATGTCCACCCCTGACAAGTCCCCATACCAGGAAACTGATGCCAGTCAGAATAAGAATACCTCCAATAATGTGTCCTTGTTGCGTATCTAATTGACGTTGAAACTGTAGTCCGATGATTGCAACAATGCCTCCTAAAATAAGGGAAGCCACGACATGGCCGATGGATGCAAGTCCACTGACACGAGCAACACGCACCAAACTCCAACGTTGTGTCCGTGCAACTACCGCGAGTGGAACCCAGTGATCGGGAAGAATAGAATGTAAAATTGCAACTGTTGCCGCCGCTCCCAATAACAAGAGTAAAGATGTATGCATTGTGTTAGCCTCGCCTTTCTGTTCTCTCAGGACACTTTTTCTGTTGAGAGTCTTAACTGTTTATATGCGCATTCATTCATATAAATACGTTGTATATATGCGGCTCGTTTCAACAAGCCGCATGTGGTTCTAAGTGTTATGGTGATCGGGCAAATTATAGTACACGTGGTCAGCGTGATTTTCTGCTTCTCGAAAGAGAACCGCCAGGTGGCTGTCATCAAGTGAGTAGTAGATAGTTGTGCCCTCACGCCGCTGTTTTACCAGCCGTCTGTCTTTCAAGAAGCGCATCTGGTGTGACACAGCAGACTCTGAAACGCCAACCAGAATGGCAAGATCGCGAACACAACATGAGCGTTTCACTAACGCATATAGTATTTTCAATCGTGTTGGATCGCTTAGTGCCTGGAATGTACCCGTGACCACACCAATCAATACGTCTGAGGGTGCAGAAGCTTGTAGTTCCGCGACTGTATCAGGGTCAATTGGCGTCAAGGGTAGGACCTGATCTTCATGTTTTCTATGTATATCTGAGTGCATACTCAGATATTACCTTATTTTTAAACCAATGTCAAGGGAAAATTTGTTTGACTAGAGCGTCAATTCATCACCATTGCGAAGGACCTGTTTTTTTCCGTCACCGCTAAACACATTGACGGTCTGACGACCCATGACACGCCAGCGAGCCGCAACACCAGAGGTTACGTTGGGCTGAATGCGTACAAGGGCGGTATCCTCGTCGATACCTACTACGGTATATAATTCAGAGACCGAATGCAGTAAGGATTGAAAACGGTCCTGATCTAAAAAGCCTGCCATGCGGTCGAAGTGAGGAAATACAATGACGTTAGGTACAACAGCCATCGCCTCGACAAAGACGACTGGCTCGCCCATCATGACCTGCCGAATCGAGATTGTTCGTGCGCTCAGCATCATGGCACCAGCACTGCATCCCGCGAGAATCGCGCCCCGATTGTAAGCAGTTGAGATGATGTCCCATGCAGGTGAGTCGCGTAGTGTCTCTATCGATATGTTGAGGGTTGCCACCGGAAAAATAGTAGAAATCGGCACCTTGCAACAGAGCAAGTTGTGTCGGGTCAAAAGCACCATCACGACCAATAATACGCGTTGCTCGTATATCGCTTACGCCTAGTTGCTTAAAGTGAGCCAAACCAAGCTTGTTCCATGAAGTAGGGCCATTTAGCTCCAAGCCACTCGCGGTTGGGAGTAAAGCCACCTTCGCGGTAGCTGCTCCCCCAATGGTGTTCAAAAGATATGTATCAACCTCATTCATGGCATCAAGATATTCTCCTGAGCCTACCAGTGCGATTGCGCCCGGGCTGGTATGTTGACTATTGGATGTCATGCGCTGTTTGTTCCTTTAGTAAGTTGTCCTAATATACAAGAAAAGAATGTGGAAGCATAGCTAGCAATCAAGTGCAATACTGATGCCACCCTGCTCTGCTGAAAGTTTTGCGGCTTCCATCACCATGATATTACGCCTCGCCTCTTCAGGTGGAACAGCCAGTGCTTCACCTGAATGCAGATGATTTGCCAGGTTCCTATGAAAAGCATAAAGCGGTGCCGGAGGCAGTACAAGATGTTGTTGCTGCATAATACCACTTTGATCGCGAGTTGAGACGACGAGATCGGGTAATGCTTCCGAGGGTGCTAATTGCTCTTCAACAAGATCACCAGACCAGCGACGTGTCTTAATCGCCTCATGACGCCAGTTGCCTACAATGGCACCCTTCTCTCCTAGAATATACCACTTCGGCTTCATTGCTGCCGCGATATCGGAATGCATAAACTCGGCTTCTTGCCCATTGGCAAAGCGTAAGAAAACGCTTGATTGGTCCGCATTGGTTACATCATGCCAGACGCGCTTATGTTTCACGCCCCGTACATTCACCACACGATCAGGGATGAGTTGCAATATCCAATCAAGATAGTGTGACCCCCAGTCATAAAAGACACCGCCCGAGATTGGCTCATGCGAATGCCAGTAGTCACAGGGATGTCCATAACCACCGATAAAGGTTTCCATGTGGAAAATTGGACCAATACTTCCACGTTTAACAATCTGTTGTATCGTGAGGTAATCAGAGTCCCAACGTCTGCATTGGTAGACTGTCAGTGCCCTTTGATAGTCACTAGCAAGCGTGATCATCGCATCCGCTTCAGCAGTAGTCAGACAAAAAGGCTTTTCACTGACAACGTGCTTGCCCGCATGCAGCATTTGCATAGTCATCGCGGCATGGGTGTTGGGTGGAGTCGAAACGATCACTACGTCGATACTTGCGTCTTCCGCGACTTCTTTCACATCTGTACAAGTTCGTATGCCAGGAAAGGCTCTTTGTGCTGCGAGCAAACGTTCCTCATTGCGATCACATACTAACGCATATTCTAAGCCCGCAACGTTGTTGATTGCGGTTCCATGCTCGAAACCAATGGCACCATACCCGATCATTGCTACCCTTGCAGGCTTTTCTGTTGTGTCAACACCCGCTGCATAACGGATGGCACGCTCCAACATTTGCTGAACCATAGGATGTGTCTCGGGTGTACTTCCCAGCGTTGTACAGAAGACTCTACCTCTTCCATATGAACGGGTGTATGCGACCGTATATGACACGTACTGCCATGTCGTACGCCATAGCTCTACCGCTCCTGGTGGTGTTCTCTCCAGCAGGTAGAGCGACGTGGGCACAGAGAAGGACGAGTCAACACGTCGCGTAATGTAAGAGTCATAAGTAGCCACACGTACAATGATTTCGCAATGTGGAGTACACATGCCATGAACCTGCCCTAACACAGCACCTAGCATTTCGTATTCGTGGTACATTTCCGCCGCGTTCCCACTACACACCAGTCCGCCACCATGTTCAACGAACGTACAGAGAGCCTTTTCTTGTCGAGGTGTGAGTGGCCCCACACTTCCATCGAGGTGCACAACTTGTCCTGGTGTGAGATGCATAAACATCTCCGGGTTTGTAATTACTAAGACATCTTCTCTCGCAAACATGTAGTGGGTGACTCCTTTTTCTTTTTAGCTACTGCAGCTCATGAGCATGAGGATGTTCGTGAGAGTGATCGGGCCAATGTCGATGTGTGTGACTATGCGTTGTCCCAGTGGCTGGTAGTTCTCCTGGTGCATGCGTATGGGTCCCTTCAAGGTGCAAGGGGTGATCATGACCATGCCAGAACTGCTCTGCATTATAATTCGTCACAAGCAAACTCTCACCATGATGCCAGCGATCACGAAAGATGTCATAGTTCTTTTTGCTCTTCGTGCGACGTTCCTCCTCGCTAAGGCTATACCATTCGCGATGAGGATGCTTCTCTATGCATGTTTCAACTTCTGGAACAGTGACCGCAAGATAGCCAGCCGCTTTGAAAAAGAAGCTATAGAAAATGTCCATTAAGCGGTAAAAACGAAATTTCTCGTCGATCCAACCTACTTCGGGCAAGAGTTCACGACGGAACGTCATAAGATAGCCTTCTATCGCGTCTACTTCCCGTCCCGACGACTCATGAAATTCACGTAGGTCTTCTGTAACCAGACCATAGGGACCAGCAATACCTATCTGTGTATTTGTGAGAGCCGTAGCTAATGGTGTCCAGATATCGCCTTTGACCTCGATAGAGGTATCCATTAACATGATATAACGTCCCCTGCTCACACGCATAGTTGCGTTACGGCCCGCGGCAAAGCCCATGTTATGGTCAGCAAAGAGAACGTTCAAGCCAATGGTTTGCCCCTTCTCGCCTGTCAAATCCCCCTGTCGAGCGAGCTGCTGAAGATAGGGCAGTGTTTCATCTGTTGAGCCATTATCAATCACAACAATTTCGAGGTTGTGTCCATCGGAGTGACGACGAATACTTTCGATACAACGTGTTACATCATCTTTACTGTTATGTGCCAATAGGTTGACAGAGAATTCGAACAGATCGGGCAACTGTGTACAGTCTGAGGCATCAGATGAGTGAGCAAGCACAGAAAATTCTTCGTCCAAACGTCTTGGCATGACGAGCGAACCGCGTTCAGTATCTCGCACCGTGTATCCGGCATGGCTCAATTCTTGACGCATAGAGTCAGCCTGTTGATAGCTCTGTCTATGACGTAATGCTTGACGTGTCTGAACTTGAGCCGCAACGGGTGCGGGAACGGCTGCGAGATAGGTAGCTGGTTCGGTCATGTGTCGGGGTAGGTCACTTTGCAGATAGGCCTTGAGGCCAAAACCGAGAATACGATCCATGTCAAAAAGGGTGCGTAATTTTACAGAAGAAGCTTCTTGTGAGCGCAACATAGCCCAGACTACAGACATGGCGCGTGGCATATTCAAGTCGTTCTCAACTTCGGCAAGGAATGCATCGCGCCACGTGCTTCCCTCGTCTTGTAGTGGTGAATCGGAGAAGACGGCGTTTTCATCTGTTTGTGTCAGCAGGTGGTATGCCAGGTTTCTCAGCCGTTCCAGTGAAGTTTGCGCGGCTTGTAGGGCGCGGAAGGTAAAGTTGAGGCGACTGCGGTACAGTGCCGTGGTATAAAAATAGCGCAGGGCCATAGGCTCAAAGCCGCGCGACGCGACCTCCGCACGCGTGTATGCATTGCCAGTAGATTTGGCCATTTTCTGACCATCGGCAAGTAGGTGCTGGGCATGTAGCCAGTAGTTGACGAACTGTTCGCCCGAAAAGCCTTCGCTTTGCGCGATTTCGTCTTCATGATGTGGAAAAATGTTATCAACACCGCCTGTGTGCAGGTCGAAATGCTTACCAAGATACTTTGTGGACATGGCACTACATTCGATGTGCCAACCAGGGAAACCACGGCCCCATGGACTCTCCCATGCCATCTCGCGCCCAGGCTCTGCCACCTTCCATAATGGGAAATCTTCAGCGTTATGCCGATCTGCATCGACACCCTCATGTACACCCGCCATCATATGTTCAAGTAGATTGCCAGAGAGTTTACCATATTCGGGGAAGCGTTTGATATCGAAATACACATTCCCATTGACGGCATATGCAATACCTTTTGCCTCTAAGATTGAAATAATCTCGATCATCTCAGGAACATGTTGCGTTGCACGTGGAAAGATATGCGCAGGCAGGATGTTCAAGAGTGCTTCGTCTTCGTGAAACGCATCAGTATAAAATTGGGCAATTTCGAGCGATGACTTGCCTTCTTTACGGGCCTGCGCTTCAACCTTATCCTCGCCTGCGTCAACCACTTCCCGGCGCATATGGCCTACATCGGTGATATTTTTCACATGTAGAACCTCAATCCCCTGGTATTCAAAGGCTCTGCGTATCCAATCCGCCATGACAAAGGTTCGTAAGTTCCCAATATGTATATAGCGATAGACGGTAGGGCCACAGGAATACATTTTTATTTTGCCAGGCTCCATAGGAACAACATCTTCTATCTCACGTGTCAGGGTATTGTAAATCCTCATTGTGCCATATCTCCACCAATGTATTCGCAAACTAGTATTACATTTCTTTTAATAAGAGTCAAAAACGGACGTAAATGAGTACTGTGAAAGCTATATGCTTGCAGCGTTTCCACGCGTTCATCTTATAGTAAGCCACAGGTATGTAACAATAAGTTTTGACAAAATAATTGGAATACATCAGTTGTAGGGGCTTTCATTGTTCTGTTTCACAAATTATCAAGGATATGTCGATGATGTAGGGGCCTTAATTCATTACGCCATGGCTTAGCCTGTGATGCGGCGCGAGGGCGTAATGAATTAAGGCCCCTACATCCATATTGTTTTGTTACATCCCATAATGAAAGCCCATACAAGAACATATACGTAGCGTTTCAGTATACAACAGAACGACGGCTTATTGTTCGTCTGGTACCTGAAGCAGAAGTTCAGCCTCTTGCTGCATCTGTTGCCAGCAAGCATCACAGTAGCCTGTTGCTAATAAACCTAGTGAGAGAGTATGGTAGTGGTACTTCTGCTGTAGGCGTTCGTGTAAGTCGCCTAAGAGTGCATCATCAAGGTGGATCATCATTTTGCACTTTTTGCAGACTAAGTGATGATGGCTTTTTCCCTGAGACATTTCGTAATGGGGAGGTTCACCGGGCAAGTGGTTTTCGTGTATCAGGCCCAGTTCACTGAGGAGTTCAAGGGTGCGATAGATCGTAGAAAGACTCACTCGCGGATTGTACGTTTGCACGCGTTCCGCGATTTGCTCAAGGGTAACATGCCCGTTTGCTTCCTGGATCACACTCAAGACAAGGTAACGCTGTGGTGTTAAGCGATAGCCGCGTTTGTGCAATAAATCGTTACTCGAATCAACATAGTGATGCATCGTGCATGTCCTTCTCGTTCGCTTCCAAGCGGTAGTCTCTCCATGGCTATCGTAACACTACAATGGGAAAGCGTCAATACGTACTACAGAGAGCGGATAATAAAGTCCGACTACTCCATACAATGTATTGACGTTTGAATACTAGCATTAAACTCGAATACTGCTTTTTGCAGGTTCCGTTGAAGTGAACGCAGCAGAGTTATCCTCAGCTTCATCTAACGCTTTAGAGGGTATGAAAACTGGTTGCGCGGACTTCACTTCGATGTCATCGAAACGCTTTACCTTGTAAATCACGGTCGATATGGCCCAGCTAAGAATAAAGAGGCCAATAATGATGCCTCCTAGAACTCCAAAATCCAGGTTGATCAACGATTCCCAAAAGCGACCAGAAAGATGAAACACGTTTGCGATGATGCTAAGAACTTCCATTCCACCGACGACCACAGCGACAAGCACGGAAACAAGCGTAATATTTAAATTGTAGTAGAGTTTGCGCACAGGTTTGACGAACGCCCACCCATAGGCACCAAGCATAAGGATACCATCGGTAGTGTCAAGCAGACACATACCAGCCGTAAAAAGCATAGGAAAGATCAAGATGTAGAGGATGGGCATGCCTTTGCCAACAGCAGTAGCAGCAATGCCTAACAATCCTACCTCAGTTGCCGTGTCAAAACCCAGTCCAAACAGCACGCCCACTGGATACATCTTCCAACTCGCATCTACCATACGCAGCAATGGACGAAAAAATCGACCCATGATTCCACGCTGGTTCAAGAATTCATCGAGAGTTTGTTCGCTGTACTCTTCACCACGCCTTACTTTCTGGAACGCCAGGAAAATCTCCCACAACACAAGACCATTGATGAGGGCGATTACGAATAGAAAGGTCGCGGATACCGAGAAGCCAATCAAGCCACCAGCGTTTCTCAAAGCGGGAATACTTCCCTGAACAAAGGTGGCGGCGAGAGCGATTGCCACTGATAGAGCTACGACAACTGTGGAATGGCCAAGTGAGAAGAAAAAGCCAACACCAATCGGTCGTTTATTTTCTTGCATCAGCTTTCGAGTCACATTATCAATCGCTGAGATATGATCTGCGTCAACGGAGTGTCGTAATCCAAATGTATAGGCTAGGAGTGCTGTGCCCAGGAGTTCGGGATAGCGCACACTGAAACCTGCGAATGCAAATATCCAGGCGAGAATGTTGAACCCAATCAAAAATACATAAATACCTATGATTTTATTGCGTAAGTCACTTGGGCTATCGTTGAAAACGCGAGTAATGGCTGAAATACCAAAGCTACTGGCTCTGCTACTCATGGAACCTCCTGAGAAATATTAGGCAACATATCGGACGTAAGATTAATCACGGCCTTAGGGGAACAAACTCTGTTGTTTTTCACTACGAGCATGGTCGGTAGAAGGGATAAAAGCAAGGCTCTTTGAGATTTGTATTCTTCACTGTATCTTGTTAAAATTATACCAGCAAAAATACGTAATTGCAAATTTTTCGCAATAGCTTGTTTTTCTTGTCAAGCTCCGTAGTGGTATACTGCTAGCAAAATAAGTTACCAAGAAGTTATTCTTTCCGAGGTGTACTTTTATGGCAGAACCTATTCGTATTCTTGCGGTTGATATCGGTACGGGAACACAGGATATCTTGCTCTTCGAGAGTGGAAAAACTATAGAAAACTGTTTTAAGATGGTCATGCCCTCACCTACGGTGATTGTCGCGAATAGAGTAATGCAAGCGACCAGGCGCGGACAACCAATTGTGCTTACTGGGGTCACAATGGGTGGTGGTCCTTCACATTGGGCGACACGCGATCATGCGCTTGCGGGCTATGCGGTTGCAGTCACCCCCGAAGCTGGACGCACGTTCGATGATGATCTCACGATGGTTGAGCGCATGGGCTTCGAGATTATTGATGAGGACGAGGCCGCGCGACGTACGGCACATTCCGATGTTGTTTCAATTGAACTTCAAGACTTCGATGCACAGGCAATTACGACAGCACTCAGTGCTTTTGACGTAAACCCGCGTGTCGATGCCCTTGCGCTCGCGGCCTTCGACCACGGTGCCGCTCCTCCTGGCATCAGTGATCGACGTTTTCGCTTTGATTTTCTCGCGAAAACGGTTCGTGCCAATCCCACTCCCAGTGCTTTTGCCTATGCTGTAGAGGATATCCCACCCGAACTGACACGGCTGCAAGCACTAGCGAAAAGTGCTGCACACTACCTTGAGCGTACACACTCGGATGCTCATACGCCGCTATTCCTGATGGATACCGGCTCGGCGGCTGTGCTCGGTTCGTTAGAAGACCCACGCGTACGAATGCAGCAAGAGAGCCTCTTATGTAACGTGGGAAATTTTCATACGCTGGCATTTCATCTTATACAGGATCGCATCGCGGGTATCTTTGAACATCATACAGGAGAAATCAGTCAGGCAAGGTTAGAGGAACTACTGGTCAAGCTGGCACAGGGCACACTCTCAAATGAAGAGGTGTTCGCGGATAGTGGGCATGGCGCACTAATCGTGCAGCAATCTTCGTCGGATACGGATGTATTGCCTTTTCTTTCAGTCACAGGACCGCGACGAGAGCTACTGCGTGGCTCACAACTTCAGCCCTATGAAGCGGTTCCGCATGGCGATATGATGTTAGCTGGATGTTATGGTCTCTTGCGTGCGCTGGCCGACCACGAACCTCGTCTGGCACCTGCGATTGAACCATCACTTTTACAGGCACTGTAACTTTTTATGCAAATATAGAAAGAGGAAGAACATATGGCTGGATACATTGTACTTGAAGGTGGCGCAGAGTTTGGTGGGCAGATGGCGGCACCAGATCAACGTGCCATCGAGCTAGCAGGTGGCCCACAGGCTCACATCAGTATTATCCCAACGGCAGCCGCGCCCGATAACAATCATCAACGGGCGGGAAGAAATGGCGTCAATTGGTTTAAGCATCTTGGTGCAACACATGTTGAAGCACTTCCGCTTACAGATAAAGCATCGGCAAATAACTCAGGTGTGGTAGCTTCTATTCGTCAGTCTCAGCTCATTTACCTATTGGGTGGCTTCACAGGCTATCTTGGTCAAACCCTCATGGACAGTTCTAGTTGGAAAGCTATGCTTGCCGCGTATGAGAGTGGAGCAGTTATCGCTGGTAGCAGTGCGGGCGCGATGGTCTTATGCGAGTCTTATTTTGATCCGAGTACAGGCAAGATTGTAAAAGGTCTTGGTTTGGTGCCCAATACCTGCGTCCTGCCTCATCATAATAGCTTTGGGAAAGGCTGGGCATCACGCCTGACTCAGTTGCTACCTACCACAGTCCTCGTTGGCATCGACGAACAGACTGGGATCATAGACGATGGAGAAGGTAACAAAAAGAGTGCCTGGCATGTTTATGGAAAAGGCGCGGTAACACTCTATCGTCGTGGGAAGGCAACAGTGTACAAAGCAGGTGAGGTGTTCACAGACTCATTCTTACCATAAACGAATATTGTGTGCCAATTCAAGCAATTTTTGTAAAATGTTTTGATTTTTCTCTTTATTATGTTACACTATTACTGTTAACGGGCAAAAGTAGAGTGATAGATAGAAGTTTTCCGTTATAAGCGAAATGGGAAGCACACATGCCGATAGGGAAAGACGAAAAACCTCTGTTCCACCTCTCATAGTGTGTTCACGGTAGAGTTTTCATGTATGTAAATTGGTATATGTAGGTTGGAAGGAACGGAAGAGCATGGAAGAGAACACAATTATAGCAATACCCAAAGAGCCAAATTCACAGCTCAAAATTGGTGCGTTTACCTTTACAAGAGAGCATACAGGACACATTGTGCTCTCCGTCGATGTTGATAGCGGTTTATTTCCACTCAGACTCACACACGAGCAAACGGGAATACTCACTCAATGGATGCACACCATTAGCAAAGATACGGCATGGTCTTAATGCATTTCAGTCTATTATAAAGAACAGCGTGCGGCAAAAACGAATTATGCAGCACGCTGTTCTTTATAAACTAGCCAATGTTCTTGTTAGCCGCGCAGCGGGTCCCCAATGTGATAGAGATTAACCAATATTTCTCTAAACGCCTGAATCATGTTTGTCTCATGATATGAGATATCATGCGATTGACAAAAAGGCTTAATGATCTTTTGGGCTTGCTTCAACTTGTTGCGTGGCATACTAGGGAACAAGTGATGCTCGATTTGGTAATTCAAGCCACCGTACATAAAATCTGTTATCGGGTTAGCGTGAATGTTACGAGCAGTAAGTACCTGGCGGTGCAAGAAATCCATTGTGCTCTCTCTTTCAAGGACAGGCATACCTTTGTGATTTGGTGCGAAGATCGAGCCGAGGTAGACACCTGTGATTGCTTGATGCACAACGATAAAGATGATGGCCTGCCACCACACAAAACGCGAGAAGATGATGCCAAAGTACAATGCGAAATGGGCAATCATCAATACCCATTCGAGCACATGATACTTTGCCTTCTTATGCACAAGAAAATTTATACCGTTGTATTGTAGTCCAAGCGAGACAGTCATCAAAGCAGGCAGAAAGATGAGTGCTTGGTGTTTCACGAGAAATTGCCTAAATTTTCCTATGCTTGATAGGTCCTCTAGCCCTGTAAATTCCAATAATGGAATATCAATATCAGGGTCCATGTCCATATGGTTTGGGTTACTATGGTGCGCATTGTGCTTATCGAGCCACCATGCATAACTCATACCAACTACAAGGTTTCCACCGACAAGAGCGAGCAGGTCATGCTTCCACGATTCGTGAAACATTTGCCTGTGTCCAGCTTCGTGCCCTAGTAGCCCAATCTGCGTGAAGACAAACGCGAGATAGACAGCATTCAGCAATTGTAACCAGAAATTGTTGACCACAAAGAGAAACACAACACCGATGGTAAGCAAAGCTAACAGTAAGGCAACGCGCCACGTGTAATATACAGGTTGTCTCTCTAACAACCCTTGTTTCTTGAGAATTTGTTTCAACTCGGCGTAGTAATTCGTTGCGGGAGCTTGAATAGGACGTATAAGAGACGGCTGTACCGCATCATCCGCGGGAAGAGTAAGTGAGCCGGACATTTTTCTGTTCATGAACTAAGCGTTTCCTTTTCTGCGACATAGAGCATTTAAAAACTGTACTGTCTATAAGAGAGAGGTTGAGGCTAATTTGTTTCGTTTTCTTACAGGAGAAAAAATACTAGTTAATACTATTCCAGTGGATATAAAGAGTAGAAGAGGCGAGGTTTTCTTGAAAAGAAACGCGGCTTACACTACGATTGTCTCACGAACAAACGCGGCAAAATCTTGTAAGGCTGCATGGCCCACAGGCCGCCCTGGACGTTCACCGCGATATAAAGCCAGTAGTTGCTGAATGAGAGGGTGATAGTTGTTCAGGTAAAAACTCAAGTCCCCACTCACCACCAGCATCCTTAGAAAGAATAGTATGTTCGCGCAGATAGGCCGAGGCACGACAGGCATTCAATACAAAGGAAATAGGATCGTGAAGTGGGGATTGTTGAGCAGTCTGGACTTCCGTGACAAGTGCGTCTCGAAAAGTATGTTCTGGCACACTAGGAAGCGTCTTTACAGGGGGTTCCCCGAAAAGACTAATCCCATACAGATGAAGAACAGTGAAGATGAGCGTAAGTTCAGGGTCATACTCGGTACTATCATTCCAATGTTTCCAGGTGTCGTTACGCATAGCTTGTTGATCGCGCTCACGGACTTCTTCACGATAAAAGAGGTCATAAGGTAAGGGTTGCTGGAAAGGGAAAATAGCATGTTGAGCTACGAAGTGAATGCTCACCGGACAGGGCATCTTAGAAAGGCGTAGAAGCAATGACACGAGCGTATGCTTGAGGTCTATGTCTATTCTCTGCTTCGTCACAGCTACTATATTGATATCGCTGCGGTCAGGATTGAAGCCACCCAGAGCCAACGAGCCATGCAGGTAGAAACCCACAAGCTGCTCACCTAGTACCCGCTGTGACTCTGTTTGCAGAGTACGCACTTCCGATTGTATCACTCGTGAACACGTCTCCCAAGTGTACTGTTGCCCCATGCTACCGCTCTTCTCCCTTTTCCAGGCTCCGCTGTTTCACGTTGAGCATATCTACATACACATACGCATCGTGCGCCATATCAAAGGATTTGATAATGCGAGCGGTGGGTTCCGACTCCCGTGCTTCGGGAGCACGATCTCGGATGACATAAATCTGATCCGTAATCTTCTGAACATAGTAGCGCTCTTCCATTACCGTTCGACTTCCACTATTGCCTGTTACAGGTTGATGTATTATTTTTTGCTTGTTCATCGCGTTTTTATTATGCTTTCTTTCCAGGTGAGACGATTTCACGTTCACCAGTTGTATCGGGTTTTATATCAGGAGGAAGTACTTTCGGCAAGGGAATGGCATCACGTCTCGCACTTTTCAATATCGCGCCTTCCATATCTGCTCCCAGGAGATTTGCTTTTCGTAGGTCTGCCCCTTGTAGATTTGTTTGACGAAGGATGGCATCTCGTAAGTCTGTCCAATTAAAAAGTGATTTAGAGCAATCAGCATCAGTAAGATCAGCGCCTCTGAGATTGGCATTACGGATATCGGCTAAGTGCAGGTCAGCTCCACGTAGATCGGCGTCTTGCAAGTTCACTTCCGTTAAGTCGGCACCATGAAAATCTATTCCGCGCAGGTCAACTCCGTGTAGGTCGGCACCATGAAGGTCTGGCTCAAACGCTTTTATCTCTGAGTAGTCGCGTCTCCACTTATTCCAAAGAGCCTTACCCGACGCAAGAATGATTAGCTGACGTTCGTCTGCCATGATGTGTACTTCCTTGTATAGAATTACATTTCCGATGTGCTACAAGAACATTCAAAAGGGGATATCTCACACTCTATCTCGAAATATGTTCCGTCTCTTTTCCCATGCTCGCTTCTTTGCGTTCGTGCGATACGCATTATAGCCAAACACACATACGACAACAAGAATGGCAAGCAACAATAGAATTAATGGTTGCACAAAGACTCCTTAGTTTTATGCTTTCCCTCACGCCTTTTCTTCAATTGAGTAATGTTCAATGCGTAGAGAAAGCAATCAGGCAAGCGAGTTCAGCAATCACAGTCATACATACAGAGAGAGAAGAGAATGCAAGTATGCCAGAGCCTTCCCACAACGGAGATATATTTCAAGTGATGCTTTATACGAGGGACATGATTTATGAGAGGAGATAGAATACTCTTTAAGTATACAGTATTTTTCATGAACATACAACAGTAGTCGAAATCAAAAAATCAAATTTGTATACATGAGTCACCCAATTAACTTCCTCGTTACGTTCATATCAAAGATTCGTTGCTGATTATAGGTACCGATGGAGGATGTTTTCTTGACAAGGACAATTATGAAACGTTTGGATGTGGTTGTTACGGTTCCGTTAATCGTTATATTTTGCTTCGCGCTGATCATACGTGTCACGTATAATTTCACGGTCGCGGCGGGCTACTTTCCCCTGCACGATTCATTGACGTATCAAAGTATTGCGTTTCATCTTGTGCAAGAACATTGCTACTGTTTGTACTCGCACCTGCCAACGGTTGACCGTGCTCCGCTCTGGCCCTTCGTCATCGCAATTATCGACCGTCTGCTTGGACCACAAGATATTCTTGTACGCCTCGTGCTTTGTCTCATTGGCTCAGGAACGTGTGCGTTGCTCTACCTTTTTGCTAGAGACTTATTTGGTGAACGTATCGGCATCTTCGCGGGCATCGTAGGCGCGATCTATCCCTTCCTGTACGTCTACGATGGTTTGTTGTATGCGGAGTCGCTGTATATTTTTCTGCTACTCGCTTTCTGTTACATGCTCTATCGTATGCAACGTTCACCACGTTTGAGTCTGATGATTACCAATGGCGTACTACTCGGGTTGCTTTCGCTCACGCGTCCCAATGGCATAGCTCTACTTGGCTTGTTTGTCACTTGGGTGGGAGTGATGTATCGAATAAAAGTTTTGACATGGCGTACTTCGCTCAAGAGTGTGCTCATAGTTTCACTGCTCTCGCTGATTTTTATCGCGCCATGGACGATACGTAATTACAAGGTTACGCATACGTTAGTGCCTGTTGCGGTTGGCGATGGCAAAGTAATGTTGGGAGCATACAATTACGAGACTGCAGATCCGGTCTATCAACATGGGTATTACGCTGGCGTATGGATTATTCCAAGTGAGTCAACACCATGGATCGCGGCACAATTTCCCAAGAATTGCGCGAGGGCTTGCGAAGTAATGCGAGACAATACCTATAAAACCGCAGCCTTCCAGTGGATAGAGGGACACGTGTCCTATATGCCCTTTATGTTTGGGCAACACTTCATCAACGTCTGGGAGGTTGTCCCACAGGAAGCGGACCTTGCAACAAACCGTTTCCCAGATCGCGACTCCTCGCGTTTCGTTGTTGCGATGATGGAGACTATTACGCCGATCATCTTTGTGCTAGCCCTACTTGGCCTCGTGGTGACAAGCAAGCGATGGCGAGACCTGCTGTTTATCTACCTGATGCTTCTGCTTACACTGGCACAAAGTGTCATCTACTATGGGATACCGCGTTTCCGCGCACCTATTGAGCCGATGTTGATTCTGCTCGCCTCGGGTGCAATTTGGTGGATAGTCTCACATAGCAGTAAGTGGCGTAAGGGAAAACAGCTATAAAAAATGGCCATGCAATGCCCAGCAATGCTAGGTATGAGCATGACCATTCTGTATCTCTAATAAAAAACCTGATGCAACTTATTCGTTGTCCAGGTCTTCAGGCTCCAAATTATCCTCTTCTTTGTCCTCTTCATCCTTGTAGTCGTCCAGGTACACCATATCGGAGTAGTCTGTCGAATACGAGTCTTTGCGAACGCGGATTGTTGGGTTGATGGTTGGGAAAGGCTTAAGACCAGTTGGCTCTGCCGGACCCTCCATCTGCGTATCGTAGGCTGGCGCACCTTCACGAACCAACACTTCGTCGCCCACCGCCATCGACTCGAAGCCCAGGCGTCTCAAATCCATCACCATGCCTGGCCAGGTATCTTCGGCATCAACAGCCCACCACTCACGTCCCAAATTGCGAACTGGTCGAACGCGCAAAGGTCGGTTGAGATCGCCAATATTCGCCAACAAGGATGTACGTTTCCGTTCGGCTTTTTCCACGGCTATAACCGTCCCTTCTATAAAAAATGGGCACTCATGATTACAATTTCGTTCTGTCTATAAAATGTCGTTCCCAAAGAAACGTTCTATAACTACCTTCATTTCTATGAGTCATAGAAAGAAAGATATTATGTAAATAACATACCATATTAAATAGACGTTCCGCTACCTTAAAAACGGGTACATTCGTGAGAGGAATGAATGCCATGATGACAACATGCTCTACTACTATATACGTCAACGCCTAGGTAAATAGATCATCAAAAATATGGGTCATTTGCCCCATATCATTTCCACTGTACAACCTCTACACTCTCTAATACACACCACGATTTCCATTATTGACAGTACACAAGAAAACGTGCATACTGCACGGGTAGAGGGTTATCAACACGATGAACATGACTGCAATCCTCAAAAGGATACGAGCAATGACTCAACCAAGAAAAAGATTGCGAACACTTTCAGGGACGACGGTGCGCCGTATCCGCAACACGCCCAATTATCTCTTCCTCATGTGGCGTTGGTGCACGTGGTTCTATGCGGCAATTATTATTTTTACTTTTCGTCCCCCAATCTATACGCCAACGACTGTCAAGGTAGGATTTATTTTGCTTGCTGTCACCTTTGTACAATCGCTATTTGTTACCCTTTACGCGCCGGTCTTTCAAGTTTTTTTCCCATTTCTACCACGCTTCGGGGGCTTACGACCTACCGACCAGACGCTACGCAGAAGAGCACAAGACGATAACGACGAGATATTGACGCCATTAGCAAGCACACCAAATAAGTATTTTACAATGGCTATTTATGCGCTTGATGTGACCGTCTGTGGACTTGTCGTCTATTTGAGTGGTCCCAATGGCGGTGAACCCTATTTTGGCGTCGGTTCACCTTTTCATCGTTATGCACTTTCAGCAGCACTAGCAGCAGGCTTTGCTTATGGCTATCCAGGAGCGATAGCGTCCTCAATCGGTCTCGACCTGTTCATTGTATTTGCTTTGCTTGTACCCGCTCCTACTACACCCCTACATATAAAGGCACCAAATATCTTAGATATCACAGGTTCGCTCTTTGACACGCCTCTCGTCGCGATTATCGCGGCAGCATTTGCCAGTATTCTTGTGAGTTATGCACAGAGCAAACGGCGAGAGCAAGATAATACGCGCCGACAACGTGCGCTCGTTCGTGTCAGTGAAACACTGGCTAAAGGCGCCACAACCAGAGAACAGCTTCTACAGCAAAGCGTTACGCCAATGCGACAGGGTGGACACTTTCAGCGTCTGATGATTGCACTCGTCAATCTTCAGAGCAGTGACGAAGCAAACAAAGATACCCCGATTGACCCGATTGTGTGCGTCGAAGTCGATACCCATAGTGACACACTACCAGATGATACAGAAGCACTCATGCAGCAAGTGATGCAGTCTGGACAACAGCTAAGCACATTTGACCCCATGCATGACGAGAGCGGCTACGGGATCGCACGCCTGTACCTGCCTTTATATAAAGATGGACAGATACAACTTGTGCTTGGAGCAGAAAACGTGCGCCAGACACCGTATGGTGAGAAACAGGAAGAGTTCCTGGCTATTACAGGTGGGCAACTGCTTGTCGCGCTAGACAATATTCGGCTGACTGAAGAGACGATAGAATTGAACGCGACTGCCGAACGAAGTCGTATCGCACGCGAAATCCACGATGGGATCGCACAACTTGTTTATATGATGAGCCTGAATGCCGAGACGTGTGCTACGCAAGCACATCGGATGGCGGAAGCATCTGAAGAAGACGCGGAACTGATCACGCCACTGGCAAAGCGTATGGATACATTGGTGACAGTCTCGAAACAAGCACTGTGGGAGACACGGAACTACATGTTCAACCTCAAACCGCTCATGAGTGGCTCGACGAATCTCACGCAAATGCTCACAAATCAGGTTCGCGAGTTTCAGGCTATTAGCAGTCTTCCTACGCATTTTGAGGTTGTCGGAGTCGAGGAGTCATACAACGGCGACCAGAAACACGTACGTCGTTATGCGCAGGTAGGGGCCGCTATTTTTCGTATTGTCCAAGAAGCGTTAACCAATGCATACAAACACGCTGATGCAACCCAACTATGGGTACAGCTTCAGCTTACGCCAGAACAAGTCGCGGTCGAAATCAGCGATGATGGACAAGGCATGCAGTCCGCGTACTATAGCTATGATCTTACCAATAATGGTGAACGCCAGCGTATATATTCTGGACACGGGATGCGCGGGATGCGCGAACGTGCCGAAGAACTTGGTGGCACATTTGATGTCGCTCCCCTCCCAGATGGCGGAGTCAAAGTACACGTTCAAATACCCGTGTAGGGACCGATTGATCGCATCTACGTGCGATTAATCGCCTATATGTATTATGAAAGAACGTGTGTGAAACATACATCGCGCAATAAATTACGCCGTGGACGCGATAAATCTGGTCCCTACGAAAACCGTTGAAGCAACATTGATTGTCTAAGGAGTCTGCCATGGCAAAGATACGCTTGATGATCGTAGACGATCACGAGATCGTACGAATGGGCATGCGTGCCCTATTTGAGTTGGAACCGGATATTACTGTTGTCGGTGAGGCAAGTAATGGTGCCGAGGCAGTCGCGAAAGTGGGCGTGCTGGACCCGCAGGTGATTTTGATGGATGTACGCATGCCAAATATGAATGGGGTCGAGGCATGCCGTGATATCAAAAGTACACACACCAATGTCTATATCTTGATGATTACTTCTCATGATGACGCAAAGGCTGCGGAAGACTCTATTCTCGCAGGGGCAAGTGGCTACCTTATCAAAAACTCCAGTAGAGCCGAACTTCTCAAAGCGGTTCGCTCTGCCGCGACAGGTCAATCGCTGGTTGACCCAAGTTCCGCGAAACAAGCGATGACAAAAATTATGTCGCTTGCAAATGGCACATCGCATATTCCAGGGGAAGAGCTGACAGACCGTGAACGCGAGGTACTTACATTAGTCGCTCGCGGCTATACGAATAAACAGATTGCAGATGCGTTGTATGTCAGCGAGAAAACCGCTCGTAACCACGTGAGCCACATCCTCGAAAAGTTAGGCTTGTCACGTCGTAGTGAGGCTGCTGCATTCGCCGTCGAGAACAAGCTTGTACCACCACGAGAAGCACACCGCGATCAGTAGGTATATACCCATCATTTATACGCTAGAAAGACGAGCGATATGGCAGATAGTGAAACCGACAAGATGCATCCATCAATTCCATCGAGTCAAGCCTATCTCCTGAACGATCAATACAAGGACGCAGCAAATCTGAACGCACGTATTCAATTACACGAACGCTTCGGTACCCAAACCTATGATTGGCAACGCTGGGTATTTGATAACATCCAGGCAAAGCCGAGAAGTCGTGTTCTTGAAATTGGCTGTGGTCCAGCACGGCTGTGGCTCAATAATTTCGATCGCATTCCACAAGATTGGCAGATCACACTTTCTGATTTTTCACCTGGGATGCTGCAAGAGGCACAGCAAAATCTTAAAGCGGTTCGGCACAAATTTACGTTTCAACAGTTTGATGCGCAGTCGATCCCCTTTAAGGAGAAGAGTTTCGATATTGTTATCGCGAACCACATGCTCTATCATGTACCTGACCTGCACAAAGCACTGTCTGAGATACGACGCGTCCTTGCTCCGAAGGGACGCTTCTATGCTGCCACCAATGGACTAGCTCATCTGCGCGAGATTGGCGACCTTGTGCGACGCGTAGAGCCTTCTTATCGGACTGGGAGCGTACCAAGAGATGCATTCAACCTTGAGTATGGTGGCAAGGATTTGTCGCGCTGGTTCTCGCGTGTCACGGTACGGACGATAGAAGATGGTCTGGTTGTAACGGAAACCGAGCCGTTGATTGCGTTCATTCTTTCACTGCCTGTGCAGTCTTTTATGACAGACGAAAAGCTTCAGCAATTACGCCAAAGTATCAATCAGGATATCAAGACACATGGAGCTATTCATATCACCAAAAGCACAGGTCTATTTGAGGCATTGCGATAACTAAACGTCTATCGCTTCAAGAAGCTGTATAGATGCTCAGATTGCTATACACGATATCGGCATCTTCCCCCCCGGTGACGGTTGAGGCAAGCAAAGCAATATAGCCATCAGTGAAGGTATTGTCTTTGTCCTGTATCGTGGTCAGATATGTGCCGTTCGCATAGAACGACAGCATATTTCCACTCGTGATAAATTGTAAATTGTTCTTTGCGCTTACCTTCAATATAGATGAAGGCGTCCAATCCTGAAGCGTTGCAGAGCCAGTACCAGTGCTAAAATTGCTCGATTTCGATATTTTGTACCGTCCAGTATTATCTACCTCAAACAAATAGCCAGCATATGCTCCAAGTGTTTTCGTACTGACGCGAAAGAAGACGCCCCCCGAATGTCCACTAATGATGGTCATGTCAACAGAAAGCGTCATATTTCCATAACGACTACCTTTTTCAAGGCACCCTTGCAATTGGCCTTCATTCAATAAAGAAGTGCCCTTCTTTATATGGTAGCCATCGGAGGCGAAGACACAATTCGCGTTTGCATCCCATTGCTGCTGCTGAGTATCAGCATTGTTCGCATCATTCAACGTGTCACGATAGACTGCCGTGCCCGAGGTCGCGGTTTGAACAACGCCTGCGGTCGCGGAGGCATGAGCTTGAGCGGTTACAGTTACAGCTACAATAGCTGTCGCCGTAGCATGTATTGCTTGCTGCGTCGCACGCTCAAATGCCTGTGCGGTCGCGGTTTGATTTGGGGTAGCAGTAGGCTGTCTTCCTTTTGTAGCGGTAGCTACGCCACCTGTCGCGGTTTGCGTATTTCCTGCGGTCCCGGATGCAGTTTTTATGCCAGGCAGCGGATTGCCCAATAGGACATAGATAACAGGCACAATCAGGGCAAGCAATACGACGAGAGCAATGATGGTGACAATACGGGCACGTGTGCGGGTAGGTGATGGTGGCGGTCGGAATGTTTGGGTCGAACGGCGGGCGGGAGGAACATATACAGGTTCGTTTATGCTACGAGTTGTTTGTCTTGTGGAAGGCTGTTGTGCTGCTACAGGTGTACTGCGGGGCAAGATGAGAGGGACACTTTGTACAGGAATATTCTCCTTCCACACAGGAGTTACAGGATTTCCTACCGTATTTACTGCACTGGGCATATTTACCGCCTGACAAAATGCCTCGGCAAATGCTGTTGCGCTACGGTAGCGTCCGTCTGGATTTTTCTCTAAGCCTCGCAGAATAACGCGCTCGACCTGCGGAGAAACATTCGGCGCAATACTACTCGGCTAGCGGCGGTTGTTTCGTCATGTGCATCGTGACAATCGCAATCTGGTTTTCCGCTGAGTAAAGGGGAGTCGGCCTGTAACCATTTCGTATAATAAGACGCCAAGTGAGTAAAAATCGCTACGTGCATCTGCCTTGTAATCCGGCTCGAAGAGTTCTGGCGCGACATAATCAACCGTCCCTAGCACATTGCCTGTCGAGGTGAGTTGTGTCGCGTCAGAGTTATTGCGAGCAATGCCAAAATCGGCGAGATAAGAGTTTCCATCCGCATCGAGCAGGACATTCGATGCCTTGATATCGCGATGGATAATCCCTTTTCGATGAATGTAGTCAAGGGCTTCGGCAATTTCGCGCAGGTAGCGACAAGCGTCCTCAAATGGCAACGGGCCACGTCGAATGCGTGCGCGTAGTGTACCACCATCCATAAATGGCATGACAATATAGTAGTAGGGAATGCCCTCAACATCGTCCAGGCCAGTATCGAAGACAGGCATCAGGTGCGAGTTGTGCAGTGATGCCATCAAGCGTGCCTCGCGGATAAAACGCCGTAGCAGGTCCTCATCGTCGCGCTTGAACACCTTTACAGCAACGTCACGCTCAAACTTCGTATCGAAGCCGCGATACACGTCCGCCATACCGCCGCGTCCAACCAATTGTCGCAACTCATAGCGGTCCAGTACGCGCCCTTCTAAGCCTGCCATACTAATTTCTCCAACTACTAGGAGGTATGAGCGGCCCACATCACTGCTCATCAGTTAAACACTCTACTAATAAAACGTTACAAGCGCGTTTAAGTTGCTTTTTTTCTAACCTTCTATCAAGAAGTAGAGCAATTCCTCATACCGGACCGGAATTTGTTATACTTATGTAATTGTCAAAACAACAAGAAGAGGTTTTTGAGAAAGAACGTGTAATGCTTCCACTACTTCTCGCGTTTGGCTTACTCGCGCTCGGAACGCTTTTGCTCGTCATGGGAGCAGACTGGTTTCTTGATGGTGTGAACGATCTTGCGCGGTCTCTTGGTGTAAGTGCGCTTGTGCTAGGATGTTGTTAGCTGGACTCGAACCGGAAGAGATGCTAACTGCCGCCATCGCTTCGGCCCGTGGTGCGCCTTCTCTCGCTGTGGGTAACGTGATTGGTACCAACGTCACCATCGCCACCGTTGCGTTGGGTCTTTCCGCGCTCCTTTTTCCAGTTGTCATCAACCGTGACGTACGTAGACAAGCGTTGATCGCCACCCTCGTCTCAATTTTACCAATTATGCTCCTCATTTTGGGTGTTGTCACACAACTCGAAGGTGTACTTCTACTGGTTGTGTTTATCGGCTATACTATTTTCCTCTTTCGGGCAGACCGCAAAGCATTCCAGCGTTCAGCCGAGTCCGAGGATGACGATGACGATAACGAGGGCAAGCAGGAGAGGTTCTCACGCCCTCGTTTGCATTGGAAACCTGTTGTGCTGACTCTTGGAGGCCTGGTTGCAATGGCGGTTGGTGGCCCAGCAATTGTCGAGGGAGCCATCCGTCTCGCGCGTCTTATTGGTTTGAGTCAGGGAACGGTGGGAGCTACCATCGTATCACTGGGTACAGGGGCCGAGATGATAGCTCTAGGGGTTAGCGCAGCGCGTAAAAAACAATCTGATATCCTGGTGGGTGGTATTCTGGGTTCGTTTGCCTATAATTTGCTCGTCACACTTGGGCTAGCGGCTACTATTCATTCCCTTGTCAGTTGACCCTCATGTAACCTTTATTGCACTACCAGCCATGATAGTCACCCACCTGGTTCTGCTGGCTCTTGTTTGGTATGGAGAGATTTCTCGTGTGATAGGTTGTCTTCTCGTAGGAGCCTATCTTGCTTATCTTATCATTGTGGTACTTACTTAAAGCTACATCTTGTAGTGACAAACTATTAGAGGCTTACACCTTCACGTACAGATGTGTCCCATCATCATATTTATATAAGGGATTCCCTTTGTGAAACTTCAATGCGCCGTTCTCGCTTGAGAGCCATAACAGGACTTTCGTTCCTGTGGACAGATGTATCCCATAGTGCCAGTGGTCGAGAGCGTTTGCACCAGCTACGCTGAGAAGCCACGCGCCATGATCGTCGTCGATCGAGTTGGGCATGAGCTGATCGCAGGAAAGCGAGTTGTCATCATGTACGTCGTCGGACTGGAAGTCGCAGGCACGAAGCGACATGCCGTTGAGCGATGCTGTAGGGTCTGCATAGGGATAGTTGGGGAAGTTTGAAATCGTTTTACGTGCGAGCATGGCCTGTGTCCAGATCCATGATCCAATCTTGATGATGACCGTTGTTTGCACTAATAGGTGCACAACTACCTGGGGCGCGACCTTTACCGTAAGCATACAGCCCCCCGTGCAGTCGGCGGGCAGTGATTGACCAGAGGTTCTGATGAGTGGTGTTGGCAAAACTTGTTGTGGTGAGGTGGCATCAATCTTTTGTACAACTCCGCCGAAGGCAACCAGGGGATACTGCGGTGATAACGGTAATACCATGCCAGGCTGGAGCGCGTGACAATCCTGTCCGAGCGAGGTATTCAATGCTTTGACCGTGTTCGGATTCACATCACTGAAAACTTGACCTGCATCGGCCATACGCATTTGATAGGTTAAGATGCTATCACAGGAGTCGCCACCTTGCACAGTATAAAGTAGTGAGCCAGCCTGTGGCAACACTGTTAAGTATGCAGGATGTGGTGTTGGAGCCGCAGGAGATGGAGGAGCGGATAGACCATAGAAAAACTTTGTCGCACCGGGAATCACATCTTTACCCGCATTTGCAGCCACAAGGTAAGCAGGTATAGCGAGCGCAACAAGAACAGGAATCAGAATGAGCAATTTCCAGGGAATAGAGCGTGCGACGATGCGTACATTCTCCCCGGGCGTACTTTGTGGACGAAAGCGGCGAGCCATGGGCGAAACCTCATGAGTAGTGACCTTTGCGTAGTAGAGCCTATTATAACAGGGAATTGTATAGGACACTAGTCACAAAAAAGTGTATATACAAAGTATACTACGATTGAAAAATGTGTTTAGTTCATGAAACAGAGGAACGGCTGCGATGTATCGCAACCGTTCCTCTGTTTCATGAATACGAATGTACTAACCTTGTGATAGAGCTGCGTTACTGCTTGACACCATCTTGCTGAAAGCATCATCGGCTGACAATTGACCTTTGAGAACACTTGTAAAGGCGTTCGAAATGATATTACGGCACTGGTCCCATGCTGGTACGGTCGAGGCAACAAAACCGTACTGCAATGACTGTGGACCTGCCTTACGCGCGGGATTCTTGGTATAGTAGGCTTGCAATGTGGAACTGTTGAATGCCGACTGACGGATAGGCATGTAGCCCGTCTGCTGTACAAACGAAGCGTTCGTCTCAGCGTTTGTCAGGAACTTCATGAAATCCCATGCCGCTGATTGAGTATCAGCATCTACGCCCGAGTAGATCGCCAGGTTGGTACCAAACAGGGTTGTGAATTGTCCCTTTGGACCTGCCGGAACAGGCGCTTCGTTAAACTGGAACGCACCAGCAACAGCCTTCTTGACGAATGGATAACTCGCAATCGAGCTAATACCGAAAAGGGATTTCTGTGAAGCAAAGTCGTTCTGCCATGCATTACCTGTAGTCACGTGAATAGCTTTTGACTGTACTAGTGGGGCCAGTTCACCAAGAGCCTGCTTCGCGGCAGTCGCATTGTCGCCATCTGCAAAGGACACCTTCTTGCCATCGGCAGAGACAAAACTAGTACCACCAAGCCCCTTGTACAGGATTGACCAGAAATCAACATCAGGTGTGTACGAAAGCCCCCACTGTGTGCCATCAGGTTTTGTAACCTTCGTGAGGTCTGCGATCATTTCGTCGATAGTTGTTGGAGGATTGATGCCAGCAGCTTTAAGTGCATCGACATTGTAGTAGAGTACAATCAAGCTCTTGTTGAAGGGTAACATATACTGTGTATTATTCAACTGACCATCTTTCAAGAGGCTCGGATAGAAATCTGAAAGTTCACTTTGGCTCAGACCATTTTTGCCAGAGATGAAGGGCTGCAACGAAACGATTTGGTTTGCCTGCTGATATTGTGTGGCCCACTCTTCATAGACCTGCGAGATTGCGGGTGGCTTGCCAGCAGCAACTGCAGCAGTGATCTTGGTTTTCAAAGTTGCATAGGAGTCGTATGCTTGTACGTTGACCGTTACATTAGGATTTTTCTGCATATACTGCTTTGTCAATGCCTCAACTGCCGTTTTGTTGGCACCGGATGCGAAGGCATCCCAGAAGTTCACAGTATACTTTTTACTTGCATTGAGCACACCAGGCGTACTGCTAGTCGAAGTAGTACTACTGTTGCCTGTTGTCGAACCACCACAGGCTGTCAAAAGGAGCATAGTTACCATTGCGATAACGTAAGCTGTAAGAGACCATTTGCGATGCATGTGAGACCTTTTCCTTTTTTAAGAAAATAGCTAAACGAACGAAAAAACGAATAATACATCAATTCTATCCATAAACACATCCCAACCGTTCAATAGAACGTTGGGCCAGTGAAAACTGGTGGATGAACTAACCCTTCGTGCTACCCACTGAAATACCTTCAATGAACTGCTTTTGGGCGATGAGAAAAATAATCAAAATGGGTAACGTTGTAAAAGCCGCTGCTGCCGCGAGTCCTGTAGGATCGGTGCCCTCTGCCGTTGTGAAAGCCTGTAAACCTACCTCGATAGGGCGCAGAGCATCAGAGCTGGTGACAAGATAGGGCCAGAGAAATGCGTTCCAACTACCAATCAGGACCTGTAATGCGACAACGGCGAGAGCTGGACGTGCCAGTGGTGCCGCGACAAGCCAGAGAAACTTGAAGCGCGAACAGCCATCAATCTGTGCCGCTTCCCAAAGCGAATCCGGTAGTGAGAGGAAGAATTGGCGTAGTAAGAAAATACCCGAAATGCTCACACCAAATGGAATGATTTGTGCTTGATAGCTATCAATCCAACCCAGTGCCGAGACAATAAGATAACTTGGGATCAGGGTCGCCTCGAACGAAATCATGATGAGTGCCAGAATTGCTAGGAAGAGCACCTGCCGACCTGGGAATTTCATCATGCCAAAAGCGTAGCCAGCGAGCAACGAGGTAAATACTGCCAGTACAACTGTACAGCCTGCAATAAAGATACTATTCAGGAAGTAGTGTATCCATGGTGCCATGCTCCATGCGCGTGCATAGTTTGTCCATTGCCACTCTGGAAAAAAGATAGGCACAGAAGAGTAGGCGTCATGTGTTGTGAGCAACGACGAGACAAACATCCAGTACAAGGGAAAGATCGCGAACAGTGACGCCACAATGACCGCAAGATAGCGCAGTGCGGTCCACGGCTGTTGGGTACGTTGCCATAGGCGTCTCGAACGGCCCTTTGGCGTTGTGGCGGCTGCTATAGGTGGAATAGTTGGTGCAGTTGCCATAAGAAACGTTGTTCCCTTCCCTCGCTAATAGGCTGCGTTTACGTCGCGCCGTGTGAATATCAGTTGCGCCACTGAGACAGTAAAGACCAGTAAGAAAATGATGACGGAGACTGCCGCGCCGAGACCATCGTGTGAATTCGTTGCGAATGCTTGCGAGAAGAGGTAGAGGCCGAGCGTACGAGCGGCGTTGTTTGGCCCACCCTCGGCACCAACAAAAAGAAACACAGGCTGGAACATCTTGAATGCTTCAATTGTACTGAGCAATAAGACGACTAGCGTGATAGGCAAGAGCAGTGGCCACGTGATGTGCTGAAAAACTTGGAACGGATTTGCGCCATCTACGCGTGCCGCCTCAGCCAGAGCTGGGGAGACATTGCTAAGACCCGCCATGAAGAGGATGGTACTAAAGCCAACAGCTTTCCACGTTGTGTAGAAGATAATGCTGACCAATACCCAATGCGGGTCGCCAAGCCAGTCGATAGGATGTAGATGGAGCAGACGCAGGATGCCATTGAACAGGCCATGATAATTATCGAACATCCAATACCAGATGGTAGTTGTTGCCACCAACGGTGTAATAAAGGGTGTAAAAATCGCGAGTCGCCAAAAAGCTCTTGCACGAATACCAGCCATTAACAAAATCGCGAGAAAGAGTGAAATGAAAAGATGTAATGGGACAGAGATGACAACATAGGTCAACGTAACCTGGACTGATTGCCAGAAGTTTGGGTCATGAAAGAGAAAGTTGTAGTTATCCAGACCAACAAAAGGTTGTGCTCCACGGTTGAGAAAATTCCATTTGAACAAGCTCATGTAAAAAACGAAGAGCGATGGGGCATACGCAAATACGCCTAAGATGGCGAAGACAGGCAACAAATATAAATAGGCTTGTCCTGCCTCGCTCCAGCGTCGAGATCGCTGTCGTGGTGTAGCGTGCGATGGACGCACTGTCCCGATCACCTGTAGGTCACTTTCCATAATTACTCCTGCATAGGATACCCGTTTGATATGCGTATTTATCATACTCAGCGTTTGTTAAGAAAAGGTAATTTTCAGGCAAACAATAAGTTAAAAAATAAACAAGCACGCAACATGAGATAGAGAAAGAATTCATGATACAAATGGATGAAGAGAAAAATTTTTGTAAAGAGGTGTACTGCCAACTTGCCGCAAAACAGGCTGACAATACACTTCTCTGCCATCCATTCAACTAAACGGGAGGTTGTAGGAGATTGTTGAAGCGGTATGACTTTTTGTACAAAGTCACATACTTATTGGGAAGACAGTAAATTGTAGGGACCAATTCATCACGTCCTCGTTGGCAATTGAGATGCCAAGAGGACGTGATAAATCGGTCCCTACAATGTTCTACGAAATCTTTTTATCAGGCAAAATCGCGAAGCAAATGCACTTGTATCGGTTGACGCAGTGTTCTCAGCGCTTTTACCTCGATTTGCCGAATACGTTCGCGCGTCAGTTTGAAGTGTGTACTCAACTCCTCTAAAGTATGACAGTAACCATCCTGTAAACCATAGCGGAGTTCAATTACCTGCCGTTCACGCTGACTCAACACCTCTAATGCACAATTGATCTGATCACGTAACACTTGATGTGTTACGGCATCAGCAGGTGCCGTTGCTCGTGTATCCACTAGAGTATCACCCAGGTGATACTGCTCATCATCAATCAATGGCGCATCGAGCGAAATTGGCGTCTCAGCCATCATTTGCAGTTCCACGATACGCTCTTTAGTGACGTTGAGTGCATGCGCGATCTCTTCCGGCAACGGATCACGCCCAAGGTCTTGATAGAGCTGACGTGTCACACGCTTCATTTTATAGATCAGTTCTACGACATGTACAGGGATATGGATGGTGCGTGTATGCTCTGCTACGGCGCGGCTAATAGCCTGACGAATCCACCATGTCGCATAAGTACTGAAACGAAAACCACGTGTTGGATCAAATTTTTGAGCGGCTCGGATGAGGCCTAAATTCCCTTCTTGTGCGAGATCGAGCAGCGAAAGACCATGATTGTTATAGCGTTTCGCGATGCTCACAACGAGACGAAGATTTGCCTCTACAAGTTGCTGTTGCGCCTGCATGTCGCCATTCACCATGCGACGTGCAATACGCATCTCTTGTTCAGCCGTCAAAAGCGGAAAACGCCCGATTTCGCCAAGGTATTGACGAATTGCATTGTCCACCTCACAACCATATCCCTCCTCCTCATCTTCAACACCCGACTCGACAAGCTCATCAGTATCGGTAGTACTTTCAATATAGTCATCATATTCATTAAGTGTATAGTTTGCTATATCAAGTGAGTCGCCCTTATAAGTATTTACATGTCCTCCAACACCCTTTTTTGTTCCTCTTGTCGGTGCAAGAGGATCATGTGTTGAAACATGCTTTGTATCATTGCGTCTATTGGACACACCTCTGTGTGCAGAAGTCCGTGCGATTTCCCCAACGACACGTGACTTCACTTGTTCCACAATGGCTACCATATACCTACTCCTTTACCTTCCTCAAAACCACATTCCACAATTTGGTAACCGGAGATACATGCTGACAAAACTAGTACTATATAATTGAACTATTCTATGCAACACATGCTCGAAATCTATCCGAAGTATCCCCCCCATTAGTCTTTAGTGCAATATTCATGCCAAACTGGAGAAAAACGGAACAGGTGCACTCGTTCCGCGTGAGAGCATGGAAAAGACAGGACGGACACCTGCTCGCATTTTTCGTAAACCCTGAAATATTTTCCATTTACTGCGTAAATTTCCACACCTCTGATCGTATCTAGTCATTCATCGCGGTAGGGGCAGCAATTCATTGCGCCTAAAGATGGGTTTGGGAGGGGTTCATGTTGCTATCAGGTACATTTGGGAACGTTTGCCCACCTGCCCGCATCTTTGGGCGCAATGAATTGCTGCCCCTACCGATCACGATCACAGCATTCAGTTGTCAACGTTCATTGGACACACGATCAATCAGTCCTTACGTTATCGAACAAAAATATGCTTGAGGTGCGTTTATTCGCACTAGATAGACCTCGTGGAGCCTGAGAACTCTGATTGAACTCATCTTCCACCAAATCCAACCACAATTTTTGTAAGCAGAAGCACACCTGTTTCTGCTGTGTATATAAAGGGAAGAAATGTATGCAGATGAATAGATGGCCTACACCTGTCGTGCCGGAAGATGAGGAGGCACCACTCCATCCTATACGCCCCCGGGCCTCCGTTTGGATCGATCCGGTAGAACAGCAACATATCTCTTCATCTTTTATCGCAAAAGAGCAGCGTATCGTCCCAAATCCACAGACGCCAATACCTGCTCGCGCTTCAGCCTCACAAGCTGTGCATACAGTAAAAGTGCGCCCTCGCTACTCGCGGAAACAGGCGATCTCACGGGAGAGCGATGTGACGCGTGTCCCAACGCTACCTCAACCAACAATGTGGCAATACGAGTTACCAGATTATGAAGCGGAAAGCAGTCTCTCATCACTTTCACTTGCCTATCCTGAGGCTCATGCAAAACTTGCGATTGACGAGCTAGACACGCTACCACCGCCTCAATCACGTATGGTTGATGAAATTGACACCTTACCGCCGCAGAAACAGCATACGCTTGCTGCGCAAAAATCCCCAGCAACTCTTGAGAGCAAGAAAGCGAAAGGCAACTTTTTCGCTTTACCTTTTGCTCAGCCTACAACACCTCAACGCCAAAAGAGCGTCACTTTGCCTGCACCCCATTCTATAAGCGAGGTAGACACTATTCCACCTGGGGCTGAGACGGTTGCAGTATCACGAGTTTCGCCAGAGAACCAGAGACTTGAACACCTGATAGCACTGCGTACCTCCTCTACGCTTGTCGGAGGCAGTTCCTCCAAGCACACAGAGGACGCGGCATCATGGACGACGGGACAGGGGAAAAACTCCTTGTTAGCTAAGCGTATCGCTAGTCGCGGGCAACGTAAGAGTGCGATCTCACTCAACCCTTTTGATCGTTTGCGCTGGTGGCTACTCTACCCAGGACGTATCGAGTTTCTGCTCTGGCTCAATGGCGCGATAGTCCTGGTTGGAGTAACCTGTATGCTCTTATTTGCCACGCTCCTAAGTACGGGTTGGTTGAACACTGGCTTATCAAGTATTACCGTTGGTGTGGGTGGAGGTAGCACAAGCCAAACAGAGAGCACTCCTGGTAGTACAACGACAACTGGAAAATCCTCTTGCACAACAGCGAATGCGACGAGTCCACAATGTCACTCGACGACCGTTGTTTCAGCTTCCGGCTTAAAGCTCACACTTGTCAATGATACACTCTTACTTCCAGGTATGCCGCTATATGTACGTGGGCAAGGATTTACGGCTAATAACAGTGTAAAATTTACCTATGACGCCTCTTTACCATGTCGTCCAGGTGTCATACAGGCTGACACTCAAGGAGCGTTTTCCCTCTCCCTCATGCTTGGCATAGGAGCTAAAGCTGGGATACATCAAATCAGTGCCTATGATGTAGCAACAAGGCATGTAGTCATGGTTACTATCAGCATCTCACCAGCACCAATTGGGAAAGCGGTTCATCCAACACCGACGCAAGCCGCACCCGGGGTAACGCCTATAGCAACATCGGGTGTTGGGGGCGGTGGTTTTCCAACACCTGTCGGTCAAACACCCATTCCTATTACTCCGACAATTGGTGTGACTCCAACCGCTACACCAACCCAGCAGCCAACTCCTACAGTAGGAATAACACCAACCCCCACTATTGGTGTAACTCCAACGGTTAGCATTACACCAACCGTTATGCCAACGGCAACACCGACAGGCGGTAAGAAGCATACAAGTGTAGCCTCTACGCAAGAGAATACTCTTTATAATGAACACAGTAATGAACATCTTTCACTCACTATATGGCTCTGGCTCATAGTCATAGGCTATGCTCTTTCAATGACGATGCTAGGCTGTGCTGGTATGCTCTATCGTCGCAATCGTCGCATATTCTCAAGGTGATGAGCAAGTAGAGTTCTAATTGTAAAAGAATACAAAGATGGTTCAAATGGGTAGAAGACTTGAGTCTTCTACCCATTTGAACCATCTTTGTATTCTTTTACAGTAGATAATTAGGTAGTATCAATATACTAACCATATACCTATAGTTTTGATGTTTATGCCAGGTAGATAGTGTGGAGGATTTTACTTTGAATACTCAAACAGTTGGAGTCGAGAACAATGCGGAGCCGCTCTACATTCCCGAGGAACCATATGTTCTTGTTGTAGATGACGATCAAGCCATATTCTCTGTTGTAATGTTGCTTTTAGAGACCGAGGGCTATACCAGTTTGGGCTTTACTGATAGTACAAAAGTGCTATCTTTCTTAGAAGAACTATGTGTGACCGGACAAAAGTTGCCATCAGTGTTGCTTCTTGATCTCATGATGCCAGTCATTTCCGGCTATGATATCGCTGCGTCAATAGCAAATAATGAATTGCTGAAACAAATTACCATTATCATTATGACTGCCGATCATCGAGTTACGGGAGCACATAACGTTCCAGGCGCATCAGATTGGTTAAGTAAGCCCTTTCGAGTTGAGCTTCTCCTCGACAAAGTTGGCGCACACTTGCCTACACCATGCGCTCAATAAATTATGCGAATGAGCCGATAGAGAGTAATAACCTCGAACTTGATAGGGCAAGATACTTATTCCTAATGTCTGCACGTTTTGCGTGAAGAAAGTAGAAAAGCGCACTGCTAGATACACATTCTTGATACCTTTGTATCTTGTCCGCATACTCAAGATGCTTAATAATACATTGATAGATTATTGTGCTATCTGGTTACGCCATCATGTCCAAAACGTTAACTCATGTAGGAGGTGTCTAAATTGTTTTATGTATAGACCACTATCTCTATTAACAAAACCCCAAATAAGTATTCCTCTTTGTATTGCTCTTGCTCTTACCGCCACGCTTGTATTCACATTTTTCAATGGTGTGCAACATAAAGCGCATGCGGCAGGCACACTGCAAGAAATTGGTGCACCGGGAACCAATCCGTGGGGCATCACGTTCGACCACAGCGGGAACGAATGGGTTGCTCAACCAGGTTGCGACCCAAGCCCAATCTGTGGAACGGTTGTGCAGGGAAGTATCGCACAAGTGAATCGCTCATCGTTTAGTGTTGTGCATAACTTCCAACAGCCATCTGGCTTTAGTAGTCCATTCTTTGTCGCGGTTGACGCCAGCGGCAACGTATGGTTCACTGAGCCAACAACCAATGCTATTGGTGAGCTAGTTCCTAGCAATGGCACATGGCATCAATGGCAGGTGCCAACTGCTAGCGCAGCACCTTTCGACCTCGCCTTCGATGCAAATGGTAACCTGTGGTTCACAGAGCTTCTCGCGAACCAGATTGGTGAGTTCAGCAATGGACAATTCCATGAAACCGCGACGCCGACCGGTGGCAGTAAACCATACGGCATTACCTGGACCCGATCCTTCGACTGGCCATATGTGGTTCACGGAAAACAGTACTCAGGCTGCGCGTATCGGCAGCTTCGCCCCTCCTACATCTGGTGCGCTGACAACAGGTAATATCAATGAATATCTAACTATCAATCCTGGCACTGGCACCACTGTACACTTGATAACCTATGATTATCAAGGCCATATTTGGTGGACAGAAGGCACCAATAGCAGAATTGGTCGATTAATTATTAGTCAAGCGCAACCAAACGCCTCGAATGGTGTAGCTGAATACCCAACACCTTGTCAGACGGTCGGTGGCTGTTCAGGCTCACATATATCTGGTATCGCAGTGGACGGCGGTGGTACTGTCTGGCTCGACGATTCGATAGCGGGCCGTATTTATTCTTTCAATCCAAATACTAATACCTACTCTACACCTATATCGTTACTTGCTAATTCTCATCCACATGATGGTCTCGCTATTGATAGCAATAATACAATCTATGTCTCTGAAGAGTTTGCGAACAAACTTGGCGCAATTCAGCAAACGGGAGTGCTAACGCCCCCTGGAGGCGGGGGTACCACGCCACCGGTTGCTTCCGGTCCAACACACCCTACATGGTACTTTGCCGAGGGACGTGTCGGAAAAGGTTTCCGCGAGTACCTGACTATCGACAATCCAGGCACGACCGCCTGTACAGCAAACATCACCTATCTCTATACGGCAGATGGAAGCACTACGCCACAGACAAAAACAATGTCGAACATTCTCATCAATCCAACCAGCCGTTTTACAGAGTCGGTAAATCAAGACCTGAGTAATGATGCTTCATCATCCTCGGGTATTAACGTAGCAAGCATAGTGAACGTGAGCAATACGTCCACCTGTGCGGGTGTTGTGGTGGAGCGTCCGATCTACTTTGTAAACTATCACGGTATCAGTTCTGGTACGGATGTAGCAGGTGCAACACATCTTGGAACGAGTTTCTCTTTCGCAGATGTTGCCTCGGATGCATCTCACATTTCGTTCTTGACTATCCTGAATCCACCGGGTGGCGCAATCGCAACAGTCACAGCAACCTACTATGCAGGCGGTAATATTGTTGGTAGACAGACGACAACGGTTCCTGCAGGTGTGCGCGATACTATCGTCCCAAGCCAAATTACTTTACCAGCGCATTCTTTCGCCGTCGTCAGCTCAACATCGCCAGTGATGGTAGAACGCCCGACGTACTTTCTCAACGAGAGTCAGGGTGTTTCTGGTGCCTTCGATGTAGTTGGGACACAAAATTTCGCGAATGACTGGTTCTTCGCGGAAGGCTACACTGGAAGCGGAACGCAGGAGTATCTTACACTTGCCAATCCAAATAACATAGCGGTTGCGACTACTATCATCCTGAAATCACAAAAAGGCGTCACGAAGTCCTTCAGTATTACGCTTGGACCACAAAGTCAGACGATCTGGAATGTGAACCAGAACAATACCTTTGCCAATGGCACACCAGAAGTATCAGTCGAGGTGAAAGCAAATGTAAACATCTTTGTGCAACGCGAAATGTACTTTCAGTATCATCATACCGCAACGGGTGCCTCAACGGTCATTGCGAAAGGGGGCACAGACTCCTTAGGATTGATAGGGCCAGTAGCAACAAATTACAGTTTTTCGGAAGGCTATACCTATCAAGGCTATAATGAGTGGCTGACTTTGCAGAATCCCAATGCGACAGATGAGATAATTACAATCACGCTGACCAATGGCACCAATCAAAAAATAACCATTCAACAACCGGTAAAAGCTAACGAGCGGCAAACGGTGGACATCACCTCTGTGGTGATGCAAAACTTCAATCCACGCACTAATAAGAATGCAAACTCAATCTCTATGACGGTACAATCGTCGGGCACGTTTGTAGCAGAGCGACCAGAGTACTATAACACTTCTGGAACAAGCTTTGTAGTTCAAGGAGGAACGGATATTATTGGATATACAGGTAACTAGAAAAAAGGGGAAACGTTCATGATCGACCGAAAAAAAATCCTCCTGAGCCTTGTTGTGCTGGCGACACTGGTCGCCAGTATCGCTATGATGCTGGTAAATGGGGTAAGTGGAGCGGTTCATGCGCAACAAGCTCAAGCAAAAAGTGTCACATCAACCGAGTATCAAATTCCAACAGGTGGCGATGCATGGGGAACTGCATTTGACAGTAGTGGGAGTGTTTGGGTAGCCTTGCCTGGCTGCGACTTTACGCCCACCTGCGGCAGTACTACCCCTGGCAAAATTATACGCTTTAGTCCATCAACGAGTTCCTGGACGGCGACATATTCGCTACCATCAGGTTATGGTCAACCAATCTTCCTCGCCTTTGATCCACAGGGAAATCTTTGGTTTACGATGCCTTCAACAAACTCGCTTGGTGAATTGAATCCTTCCAATGGCACGGTGCAACAATTCGCGGTTCCTACTACCTCATCGGGTCCGTGGGGTATCGCTGTAGACTCGAACGGAACCGTCTGGTTTACAGAACACTATACCAATAAAATAGGCTCCTATACTCCATCAACACAAAAATTTCATGAAATAGCTACCGCAACATCCAATAGTCAACCATATGGCATCACTGTCGATGGTTCTAATAATGTCTGGTTCACCGAAAATAATCCATCGGTTCCCGCAGTTGCTGAATATACAGTCGGCGGTAGCCTGCGAGAATTTCCAATGACGCCTAATGGGAGTAGCCTTACACCACACCTCATCACGGTCGATACCAATGGCAATGTGTGGTGGTCCGAAGGTTGGGTCGGCGCAATTGGCGAATTAAATGTTGCCGCAGCTAGCCCAGGCACGGGTAATGGTATATTACACTATAGCTATCATTTAAGTGGAACACACACCTCGGGAATTCACGCCGATGGGTATGGTAACATCTGGTTTGATGACTCCATACATAGCATTTATGGCTCGTTTCCTGAAAGTGGTACTGGTGCATTCAGCATCTACAATACTGTTTCGTCAAGTGCTCATCCACATGATGGCTTAAATGTTGACCATCAGAATCGTGTTTGGTTTAACGAACAGTTTATGAACAAGCTCGTACTTGTCAATCAAACGGGTGGCGCGACACCTACAGCTACAACGTCACCCACGTTAACGCCAACCGCGCCAACTTCAACCCCAACTCCTGGTCAGGTCGTGGCAAAAGATACGTTCCAACGTGCCAATCAAGCACATTGGGGGACTGCTTCCGACGGTCAAGCGTGGGGCGGTGATTCCGGTACCGCGAATGGTTTCGCAATCACGAACAATACTGGTACTGTTACAAATGCTGGAAGTACAAGCTATAGTGCTGTACTTGGTTCATCAACATCAGATGTCGAAGTACTATATAGTGGCTCGCTGAGCAGCTATACGAACGCAAACTTCGGTGCGGTTCTACGCTGGACCGACGGCAATAACTGGTATAAAGCCTATATCGATGGCGGTATGTTCTATATCCAGAAGAAAGTCGCAGGCACGACAACCGCGCTTGCAAGCGCATCATTCGCCGGGCAGGGGGGTACGAGCTATAGCATACGCTTCCAAGCATTTGGCACAAAGTTGAATGCGAAAGTGTGGGCAACGGGCAGTGCTGAGCCAAGTGGCTGGACTCTTACAACGTCTGATACCTCACTTACAACAGGTTATGCGGGTGTGCGTGCCCTGACACAGGGAGGAACGGCGACATTCACTTCGTTCCAGGCAACCGCACTCGGTACACAGTCGGGTGGTGGAACACCTACACCTACCCCAACTGTCGGCACGACACCTACAGTGGGTATCACACCTACCGTTGGGACAACACCCACCGTGGGCATCACACCTACCGTTGGGACGACAGCGACACCTAGCCCGACAGTTGGTGTGTCTCCCACCGCGACGACCACGGGGCAGGTCCTGGCAAAAGACACATTCCAACGTGCCAATCAAGCTCAGTGGGGGACTGCTTCCGATGGGCAGGCATGGGGCGGTGATGCCAACACAGTAAGTGCCTTTGCTATCGCAAACAATGTTGGTACGGTCTCCAATGCAGGTAGTTCAAGTGTGAATGCTATCCTTGGACCATCGGCCACGAACGCAGAAGTACTGGTGAGCGGTTCTCTGGGAGCAGTCCCGATGCGAACTTCGGGCCAGTATTACGTTGGACAGATACCAACAACTGGTATAAAGCGTACATCTATGGCAATACATTTTACATACAGAAAAAAGTCGCGGGTAATGCGTCATTTTTAGCGAGTACAGCCTTTCCATTGCAAGCCAATACCTCGTATACAATACGGTTTCAGGCTGTTGGCTCCACGCTGAGTGCGAAAGTGTGGGCAACGGGTAGCGCGGAGCCAAGCGCATGGATGCTTACGGCGACTGATACGTCGTTTGCATCCGGCCATTGCGGAATACGAGCACTAACACAGGGTGGCACCCAGTCATTCACTTCGTTCCAGGCAACCACTGCCTAAACCACACGAGAAAGCGAGAGGCCGAGATGAGCAGTGCTCATCTCGGCCTCTCGCTTTCGTCCTCGCTACTCATTCTCATCCGCAGAAAAGACATAGCGACCACTGAGACTATAATACTGCAAGTTGCCGTCGTCGTCAGTCTCGGGTGTTGTCTCGTCAATGTCTGTCACCAGGATAGCCTCGTCTTCATCATCCACTGTGTAGTACTTAATCTGTTCCAGGCCCATGGAATTCCCCTTTCGTGTATACAAGCTAACGTTGAAAATACTGTGATGAATCTCTCCTATTCATCCCCAGTGACTTTACCTGCTCTTTTTTGCTTCTTCATGTTTTGGCAACTTTTAGACCCTTTAGTACCATTGCATAGGGACCTATGATGAGATTTCACAAATTCATAGAGATACATCGCCTGCCCTTGAATTTTTCATGCAGGCATGGTATAGTAACAAGCAAGCACTATTAAGTGCGCGAACAAAAACATTCTAGCTCGCCTCTCTCTATCCCCCCACAACAAACACCATGAAATACTCCCCTAACGCCATTTCGCGCTTCGCACAACACATCCTGGGTAAGCCACTATACCCTTATCAAAGCGAGATTGCTGAAGCCATTCTTACCTCGATCTGTGCGGGTAAGGGTCACATTTATACTGTTATGATGGCAAGACAATCTGGCAAAAATCAACTCTCCGCGGTCTTGGAGGCATACCTCTTGACCCGTATGCCATATGGCACGATTATCAAAGCTGCTCCAACTTTTTCTCCACAGAGTATAAACAGTCGTCTACGTCTACTTTCCACGCTCGACACGCCACTCATGCGTGAACGTATCTGGCAAAGTCACGGACATATTATTGGTCTCGCTCCACAGGCCGAGCCAGCACTTGTACGTGCTCATGCCGGACCACGTGTCATGTTTTTTTCCGCCGCCCCCGAAAGTAATGTTGTTGGTGCGACCGCCGACCTGCTCCTGGAAATCGACGAGGCCCAAGATGTGACACGCGAAAAATTCGATCGCGACTTTAGACCAATGGCCTCAACCTGTAATGCAACAACAATTTTATATGGCACCGCCTGGACCGATAACACCTTGTTGGCACAACAACGTGCCATTAATCTTGAACGACAACAACGTACGGGCGAACAACTGCATTTCGAGTTCGACTGGCACACGCTCGCCGCGATCAATCCCGCATATCGTACCTTTGTCGAACAAGAGATCGCGCGTCTCGGTGAAGACCATCTAGCTATACAGACGCAATACTACCTACATTCCTTAAATAATGCTGGCTACTTTCTCAATACGTTGCAAAAAACGCTGTTACAGGGCACCCACTTTTGGGAAGAGACGGCTCGTGGCGATGGATGGTATATTGCAGGCATGGATGTAGCAGGTGAGGAACGTCCAGCACTGGGTATGTCAATTTCACATGTAGCACCAGCGCGACGCGACAGTACCGTTATCACAATTGGACGTGTCTGCTTCAACGAACTTGGTTTACCAGCTATCGAAGTGGTACATCATGAATGGTGGACTGGTCGCTTACACCTTGAGCAATATGCTGCGACAGTCGCGCTGGTAGAACGTTGGGGTATCCGCTCACTGGTTGTCGATGCAACGGGTATCGGCGCAGGACTGGCCTCGCTTCTGGTGGACCGTCTAGGTGCTGAACGCGTCACACCCTTTACCTTTTCGCGTCCCAGCAAATCACGTCTCGCCTATCAACTGCTCACTCTGCTCAATAGCGGTCGCCTCAAACTTTACACAGCCACAGACGCGCCGACAAACATTTCCACTGAATGCTGGCACCAATTACAACGCGCCCGTTACCGACTTCCGGCCCCTGACATCCTCGACTTCTATGTCGATCCCACCGATGGACACGATGATTTCGTTATCAGCCTCGCCCTCCTCACCGAAGCCGCGGACGCGCTCACCACACCTGCCGCCTCATCGTTGGTGCGTCCAGCGCGCCTTTATACCGATGAAGGGAAGTTTTAGGAAGAATGAGACCCCTACACAGAAACAGTGCGACATGTTACAATGCGTCTCAGTCAGCACAGGGCATCTCTCTATCCAGACAGATTGCATCTCATCTCCTACTTTTATAAGGAGCTACCCATATGCCACGAGGACGTAAAGGCCCCCCACAAGATAGCATTGATAGCATCTTGCTCGCGATCAGTCGCCGCGACACCATCGACCCCGACACGCTTTCACACTATTTCGACCGTCTGGACGAAGAATGGACGCATGGCGCACGCGAAAAAGTGTTGCACCTGCTCAAAAGCCATGACCCTTCCGCGCAAACTGCCGCAATGCATATCTTGTCCGAACTCGCAACAGACTTCGACCTGGAAGAGCTAGAAGAGTTTGTAGCCGACCCAACCGTGAGCGATATCGCGAAACTTACCCTCTCACCAATCCTCAAGGAGCTGGGTTCTGAGCTTGCAGACGAAGGCATTATCGAATATCTCAATGATCCAGAGGCCGCCATGCAACAAATGCAACTGCGCTTACTCGAACTTGTTGGCGACAACGAAACGGGCGTCGAGGCCATTCTGGATGATGTGACCTCTATGTCTGTCGAGCGACGCCTCAGCTTCGTACAATGGTTGGGGGCAAGCAATGATGCACGCGCAACCGCGCTGCTTCTTCCTTTGTTGGAAAGCCAGACCGGAAAGGTGGCAACAGCAACGATTGAAGCACTCGAACAACTTGGACCCATTGCCAGTGCACAAGCAATTCCTGCTTTGAACCATCTGCTCAACACGAGTTCAAACCGTCAACTCAAACAAGCGGCACGCGCTACCCTCGGTCGTCTCACTATGCAGGTAGCCCCGGGTCTTGAAGATAGAGCCATGACAGAAGCGCGTCAGCAATTTCCACCATATGAAGCGCGAGTAAGCTTTGTCGATGGCTCTGGTACACAGCTCATGATGCTCGCATGGAAACGGCCCGATGATTTGCTCAAAGTCGTCAACGTGCTGTACCAGGATTCCGTAGGTATAAAAGATTGCTATGGTCTCGACGAAATGGATATTGAGCACTGGAACGAACTGGTGGCTAGCATGAACGAGAAAAGCTTTGGTTGTTTTGTCGTACCATTCGCATATGTTCGTAGCTTGATTGCTGAGGCACGTGCAGTCAATAAGCGCACACGACGTAAGTTGCCAATCGCTTATTTTGTCTGGCGTCCATCCATCGAAAACGAAGCCCCCGATGAGCAACCTGCCCGCATCGTCACAACACTTCCACCTCAAGCACCCGATGAGGAAACACTGGCCCTCGCGCAACATGGGGACGAACTCTATGCCCTGGACGAATTTGTCTCGTGGATGTATGAGCCGCTTGCCGCAATCGAACCCTATATGAACCGTTTTTGGGAAGGTCAGCAAATACACGAGAGCCGACCCAAACGTGGGGCAAAAGCTGGACGTAGCAGCAAGGCCAAACCAAAGGTACAACGCGTCCAACTTGAAACCTTACTTGATGAAGCTCTTAGTGCCGTGATTGATGACTCGTGGCGTCTTCGTTATGAGACTCGTCTTCGTCGTCAAGCTCAACTCTTCCTACTCACAAACCGCGAGCAGGAGTCGCGTCTCACGCTTGCTACCGCCGCTATGCTCCACCCTGCTTCACACATATCAGCGCAAGAACAGCCATTTCTACGCTTCATGATGCGTATCTCTATCGAGCAAGGCCCGCTACGCTTGATGGCAGAAGTGGCGGAATCCCTCAACGTGGAAATGGAGGACCACGGTTTCCTACCTCCAGATTTCTTCGATGAATAAAAAACAATGGAATATATTGTGCATGTTCGCACCTCGGTGCGAACATGCACAATATATTCCATAATTCCATAATAAATTATCGCGTTGGTACCGGAAATGGTGCCTTCAATACCTCTTTTGCCGCATATTCGCCGCTGTGCATCGCGCCTTGAATACTGCTCGATTGTGTGTATTCTCCAGCGAGATGTAAGCCTTCGACTGAAGTCGCATTGTTGGGTAGTGCATCGAAGACGCCAACGGGTTGCGCGAATTGCGCGAACGGGATACGATAGACAGCTAAAAGTTGCCAGCTATTGAGGTGGGCATGCGGAAACCAACCCGCCATCTCTTTCAAGCTACGTTGCGCGATGGCCTCGTCATCTTCGGCTGGATTGCCTAATACCGTGACCGATAATAAATGCTTGCGTGGTGGAGCATATGTCGGCGCGATATTCGTCAAGAGAACGGCATTGTTGACATAGGCATCGGATGCCGTGTTGAGCAAAATCTTGCGCTGTTTATACAGATGCTCGTTGCCCGCGAAATACAGACAGACTGTGCTTACACCTTGCGTCGGTAAGGATTTCCGCACAAACTTCTCCGCAACCTTGCTCTCAGTGGCAACGACCACCTGTTCGGCATCTATTTGCTCGCCATTCTCCAGGCGCACACCTGTTACGTGATTATTGCTGACAAGCACCTCGCTCACACGTGCGTGGAAACGTACCGCGCCCTCCGGTAAGGCCGACGCCAGTTGCTCTGGAATACTCTGAATACCCTCGGCTGGAATGATGATATTGCCTTCAGCTAGCATCTTGAACGTAAACTGAAACATGCGTGCACTGGTGTGAAGGGTGCGGTCAAGGAAGATGCCGCCATAAAAGGGACGAATAAATGAGTCTATAAAACCCTTATCAGAAAATCCCAATCGGCGCAGGTATGCCTCCGTTGTCTCATCCTTGCCATCCGGTTGACCCTTGCCCGCGAAAATGTCCCTCGTCTTCAAGCGTGTCACCTGGGCAACTAAGCCTAGCGTCCGCGCTTTATCAACGGGCGAGATCAATGGATTGATCACGCTTGTCAACAAACGCGAGGGATCGCGCAAGGGGTCCGCGATTTCATACTGCTTGCCATGTTTGACCAGTACCGCCCCCGGCTCGAACACACGTTGCTTGAGTTGCTCAAAATCCAGGTGACGCTTAGCAGCCGCATAAGACGTGAACAGGACCTGAAAGCCACGATCTAGCCGATAGCCATCCTCGTGAAAATCCGTGCGTACACGTCCCCCCACCTGGTCCGTTGCCTCTAACACCGTGACGCGTTGCCCACGTTCCGCCAGTATCTTGGCGCACGTCAAACCCGCCAAGCCCGCGCCGATGATAATGATCATAAAGTATATGCTCCTTATAACATGAACCCTGTACGAGTCTGATTTCATCACACCCTCTCACCGACTGATTCTTACGGGAGGATTGATGAAATGTTTCAACACTCGCCAACATTGTGGAATGCCGAGAGGGTGTGGTAAATCAGACCCGTACAGATGTTACTCTTCCCCACGATTCTGTGGGAGGACATGGATTCTGTACGGGTCTGATTTTATCACGCCCTCTTGGCAATTGATTCTGCCGGGAGGATTGATGAAACATTACATATATTCTGCCAACATTGCGATATGCCAACAGGGTGTGATAAATCAGACCCGTACAGAGGTTTCATATTCAAATCAATGTGACAAACCATAATGGATTCGTATCACCACAACGGATTGATCACCAGACCGGTAATCAATTTCGGGTAAAAATACGTCGATTTTTGGGGCATTCGATCATCGGCCTGTGCCACGTCGCAGAATCTGACGGACGCGTGTCGCGTTCAGGAGGACAGCCGCCTGTGTCTCTCCACTCTGAACGGCTTGCAGGGCCTGTTGTGGGTCTCGGGTGTAACGCACATGGGTGCCTGCTGTCATGTCCTCCGCGCTCAAGCCGAGAATGTGTTCCATCACAAGCTGCTGTGCGACCGCAACATCCAGGGTGTTCCACGCCGCTGAATGTCCACTCGCTTGCATATGTTGCTTGCCTTGCTCATTAAGCGTCAATAGCCACGCTTGCTTGCCCGTCGCAAAGACAAGTGCAGGTTGATCCTGGCCCGCCACGGTCATTTGCTGAACGACAGCCTCGCTTGCAAGTGTCGTCGGCACCGACTGTACGTTAAAGAAACGTGCGAAGTCTGTCTCGGTCAATGCGTCGAGTTTTTGCTGCTCTAAGCCAAAGAGCATACGATGCGTTGGTAGCACTAGCATGCCAGGATCGTCCACGTCAATCAAGGCCATCAGCACAAAGTTCGCGGCATCTTCAGGATAAAGTTCCTTACGTTGCTCGCGTATCTCCTGCTGATAGGCCAGGGCCGTTTCATAACGGTGATGTCCGTCGGCGATGTAGAGTTGTCGCTCTTTGAAAAAGTCCTGGATACTGGCGATCTGCTGTACATCCCGAATAGGGTGGAGACGATGCATCTCCCCGGCTTCGTCTGAGAAATGTACTTCCGCATGTTCCGCATATGCGCCAAGCAAACGGCGGATACGTCCCTGTGGATCGTCGTACAGGCTCATAATCGGGCTAAGGTTGGCGGCACAGGCACGTAGCAGCTTTAGACGGTCATCCTTTGCCTTTGCCAGCGTATGCTCATGTGGCAAGATGACCTTCGCGTCCCACTGCTCTAAACGCACCCGGGCAATCAAGCTGGTACGCGTATACTGCTGGCCCTCATGTGTAAAGGTCTGCGCATACACATAATAGCAAGGCGCGGCCTCTTCCTGTAACACCCGCTGTAAACGCCACTCAGCCAGGGTCGCCGCCGCCCGCGTATACACCGTGTTGAGCGGACCATCCTCCGCCGTCGTCTGCCCCAGTTCAAGCCGAATCACATTATACGGACTTCGCGCATAATAGGCCGCTTGCGCCTCTTTAGAAATCACATCATACGGTGGCGTCACAACGTTCGCGATAGTGCCCACCTTCTCTGTATTGTAACGTATGCCCCGTAAGGGTCGAACCTCTGCCATGTAAAATGCTCCATTTTCAAAAAATATAGAAAAATCTGCCTGATGGATTTTAACAATGATTTGGATAGGGGCTATAATTCATTACGCCCTAGGCGGCCTGTAATGCGGCACGAGGGCGTAATGAATTATAGCCCCTACAGCGTTTCATATCCTGCCTATTTTGTTTATCTTCATCGGGCAGAAAACATGCCTTGTCGATGCTCATTGTATCATGTTCGAGAAGTTCTAAAAATATAGAATATTTGTTCCAAAAATGCTTGACAAGGCCTATCCCCTATGGTATCATTCACCGTGTAGTACAAATGTTCAAAACTAAATATGCTCTCCCAACCCCCAATATTTCCTCGACATCTCTCCCATACAGTGGTCGGGTTCTCTCTCCGCTCTCCCCCACCCGACCACTGCGGCGGCAAGAATTGAACCCCTGTACAGGTCTGATTTCATCACACCCTTTTGGCGATTGATTCTGTCTATAGGATTGATGATGCGTTTCAACACTCACCAACAAGGTCAATTGGCGAGAGGGTGTTATGGAATAAGACCCCTACAATTCGTCATTGCACCTCGCGCAATGCGTCATCGACGATTTGCTGTGCATGTGGCTCGACAGTTTGAAGCAGGGCAGCAAATTGTTGGTCGCCGATTTTTTTATGTAGGCCATCTATCCATTCCTGCACACTCTCGCTATTAGGACTTTGTACCTCTATAAAAATGCGCTTTGCAAGAATGAAACAGCTAAGAGCAATATCAAAACGCTTTTCAGTCTGATAAAAAGCACCTAAATTCCATAACGTCACTCCTTCTCCCCCTCGGTCTCCCACTTGCCCAAAGATGGCTAAGGCTTGCTCATAGTACGTGAGGGCTTCCTGCTTTTGTCCTAAATCATCGTAGACAAAGCCTAATTGATAATAAACACGAGATGTTTGTGAAGGGTCGAAATGGTTGATTCCAACCAGCAGGCTTTGGCCTAGCTCAAGTAAAACGACATTCCCACCCCAGCGTCTTACATCCGTGAAAAGGTACTCTTCATCCATCAACTCATACGCTTCTTGCCACCTTTCTGCTTGACAGAATTGCCATACCGCTTCAATCAAAGGCAGCACATCTGCTGTATGTTTTCTTTTATCACGCGAAGGGCACATCTTCGCCGCTTGTTGCAGATAATATTTGGCTGCCTTCTCATGATCCAGAAACGTACTATCTTTATTGAATTGCTTATCGTAGTTTTGAACATAAGTAGCAACAATGGGATGCAGTTGGCGTCGGTCTCCCTCAACAACCTGGACCAGTTGTTGCGCTTGCATAGTGCTTAGTAGTGTATCAAGGTGTGCTTTCGTTGCATCGCTAACGAGGGCTTGTATAGCATCGCGTGATATGGCTTCACGGTAGATTGAGAGCGCGTGTAACAGTTCGCGTTGATTGTCGTTGAGACGTTTGTAGATTTCCGCAAGTAGCTTTTCCGCCACGTTCTTGTCCCACAGTTGCTTGTATGCCGGATCGTTGAGTAATGTTGAGAGACTTAGTTTGTTTTCGTCCAGCAGTGAGGCAAGCAGACACAACGAGAGGCTATGACCATTACAACGCTGTACAGCTAGCTGTAAGTCCTTTTCTAGTGCAGTTGTGACGCCACGACTTTTGAGTAATGCCTGTCCTTCAGCAATTGTCAGGTCGCTTACAGGGTAGACGACAAGACTGTCATAGGTCGTCATACGTATTCCTCTTGGGCGTGGGCGGCTAGTCAGAAGGATGCGCGAGGAACACGAACCATTATTGAGCGCGTCAAGTAATTCGCCTGTTTCGGGCGTAAGGGCCTCGCCTGTATCGAGGTTCAGCAGGTTCTCGAATTGATCGAGCACGATCAGCAATGGCGGATCAAGTTTATTAAGCGCATTGACGAGTGCATATGCCTGACTCTGTGATGGTAGTTGCTCGAAGCCAGCAGGTCTGTTTCCTAAAGCAGTAAAGATATTCTCGGCGACGGTGAGAAACGTGGCATTCTCCTCGACACGCAGCCATAGCGTTTCGCCTTTGAACGGTCCTTTGTCTTGTTTACGCTGTTGTTCGGCATAGTTATAGACAAGCGAGGCTAGCGTCGATTTGCCTTGACCACCAATGCCAACTAGCACGACTGCTGAGATATCAGCTTGTGTTAGCTTTTCGTAGACTTCTTTGACAGCATTTATACGCTGCTGAATGGTCTTCGGGTTGGTAGACGGTGGTTGCGCCATGCCACGATAGGGCAATGAGGGTGGTGGCGGTTCGGGAACAGGTGCTAAAGCAGGAGTTGGCGAAGGGGGAACAGGCACAGGTTGATAAGATGGTATGTTTACGTTAATGTTTAGTGGAACAGGGGTTGGAGTTACTTCTGATATCTTGTCATTTGGAAGGTTTTGAATGAATGCGAAGAGAACGCCTAATATAGCGACAAGAACGGAGGCAATAAATGCAAAATTCGTAGGATTGATGCCAAATAAGCTTGGAAGCCATCCTACCCCAACCGCTATCCAAAACCCACCAATAATTAATGCGACAACACACGCGATACCAATAATCATATTACGCGAGAAGCGCTTACGTTTGGGCTGTTGAGGCGTGGGCACCTGCATTTGCGTTTGTTGCATATTCACGTATCCTTATGAATACAATACGACTCGCAGAGATTATAGCATGCACATGGTTGTGGGTGTATATGTGCAATTGTGCTATAGGCAATTTTACGGTGCAAGCGATGCATGACAGGGGCAATCCCAGTCACTACTATATACGTTTGGCCCTGCGGGGCGAAGTCCACGCGAGTCCGTGTATAGTAGTGCTTCAACACTCGCCAACATGGTCAATGCCCAAAGGGTTCATGAAACCTTATATGTATAGATTGAATTTTTGTTGTTCACTGTTCATATTTTTCCGTACCTATGGTATCATAGGGGCAACATTACCTCGAAACATGGAAACGTATCATCGTAAAACAAAGCAAGTGTGTAACTGACTTATGCCAAAAAGAGTACCAGAGTCGCTTGATCCAACGTTGGTCATTCAAGCTTATGCGCAAGGCGTCTTCCCTATGGCGGATCAGTGGGGTCGGTTGCGCTGGTATGCGCCCGACCCACGCGCCATCCTGGAACATTCCAACCTGCATGTCTCACGTTCTCTGCGTGCCACGCTCCGCAAGGGCATCTATGAGGTACGCATGGACACAGATTTCGCGGGTGTGATGCGTTGCTGTGCTGACCGCAACGATGGTGAAGGGACTTGGATTAATGAGGAATTCATCAAGACCTACACCTTCCTGCACCGTGCGGAAATGGCACACAGCGTCGAGGCATGGCGCGATGACAAACTTGTCGGTGGTCTCTATGGCGTCTCGATAGGGGCAGCGTTCATGGGCGAGAGCATGTTTTCACACGCCACCGACGCCTCGAAGGTCTGCCTCGTAGCCTTGGTCGAACACCTGAAGCGCAGAGGTTACGTGCTGCACGACACTCAATTTCTCACACCACACCTTGCCACCCTCGGCGTCACCGAAATTCCCCGCAGCATGTACGAGAAACGCCTGAAAGAAGCCCTGCGCATGCGCTGTGCATGGTCAGATTAAAAATACGAAGAAGATGAGGTTGAGGCAAGCAGCATGACAGGGGCAAGCCCTGTCACTACTATACTCGGACTGGCGCGGTAAGCCACGCCGTGGCGCAAAGTATAGTAGTGACAGGGCTTGCCCCTGTCATGCTCTCGCACTCTGTCATGCCCCTCGTTAGCAGATTTACGCTTCAATCTCGTTTTCTTCATATTCATATTCCTCCTCCTCTTCGAGGCGTTCCTCGTCGTCTTTTTTGGTTTTGGCTTCGATTTGACCGAGCCAGCGGAAGAAGAGGGGAGTCATGACCACGAGATCGACGAGGCCGGGGACGAGGAGCAAAGCACCACCAACAGCTTGATCCGCGAAGGTGGAGAGGCCGAGTTGTGGAGGAATGGCATAGAACGTATAGATCGTGACGCCTGTAAACACAAGAATGAAGGCGAAGATATCGACAGGTTGCCCGTCGAAGAAGGCATAGAGCATCTGCAAGGGATAGCTCATAGGGCGTAGTTCGCGTACAGAGCCGAGCAAGGGCCACCAGTTGAGCAATGCGGCAATAAATATACTCAGCACCTGGACATGATAAAGTACATTATTTCCAATCGCGAAATGCAGTATTTTCGGCACATGCCAGAACAGAAAGAGTAGATTGAAGAGGACCGAGGCCACAAGTGGACGTGTAAATAGCTGTACGATGGGACGTATTACTGGTAGTAACACAAATGGACGCAATAACGATGCTGGAGTGCTAAATAAAATGAGTGGCGCACATAACGTTGTCAACAACACAAGTTGCGCCATATGAACCGAAAACAGTTGTGTTCTCGCAATTGTGTCGATAGGAGTAAGTAACACTAGCGCCATAATCACAATAGCCGAGAAAAAGGCGATAATCTGCCGCCGTGTGACAACATCGTCTTGTACAGGACGTTGACGCACACGTCGCAACCCTAAAAGATAGAGCGCAACGAGCAATAATAAGAATAGTGTGACACCAGGATTAAAGGGCCAGACCAGTGAAAGACCAGCAAGCATAATATATGACTCCATAAAGAGCAAAAACAGGGTGGTAATTTTTGTGTTCTGAGCCTAGTATAGTACAGATGAGTACGGTGTGCAAATGTAAATACGTACGCACACCGTATACAGTAGGCTTAGCCCTTTGTGGGCGTCCGTGCGTCTCACTTTTCACATTTAAATAATATTGACCCTGTTTCCTGAAATTTTATGTCTAAAAAGAATGTTGTATCAAAGAGGAGGGTTCGTACGTATATACTTGCAAGACCAATAAAGGTCTCGCGACTCATCTCGTTCCCGTAATCCGTTTATTATTAAAGCAGGGAGCACAGAATTTATGCCAGAGCAATTTTACGCAACTGAAGACTCAGACCTCGAACGTCTCCTTTCGATGGGATTTTCCGATAACGAAGCTGAGCGGTTGATCCATATGAAGGACAACGTTTCCGAGCAGCCCGAATATCGCGAGATAGTCGCCGAGAGCCGCCGCCTCGATTTCGTACGCTGGTTGATCGAACACGATCGTATCAGTAGATAATAGAGTTCGCTTGAACATAGAGAAAAGCAGGCAAACCTTCCGGTCTGCCTGCTTTTCTCTATGTTCAAGCGAACGTATCAGCATTTGGGGATGAAGTTGAGGAAGCCATAAGCCGAATTCTGTACCAGTATCGCCTCTCGATGATACTGGCGACAACCATCTATCTAGGACATTGATTGCTCAATGCCTCATGCAACCAACCCGAAGGTTTACAGACGAGCAGCCTGCAAGCATGCGGACATGCTAGCCCTTCTATTTGGTCTTGCTCCGAATGGGGTTTACCCAGCCAACCGATCACCCGGTTGCTGGTGAGCTCTTACCTCACCATTTCGCCCTTACCCGACGTGTACATGGTGTCGGGCGGTATGTTTCTGTGGCACTTTCCTTGAGGTCGCCCTCACTGGCCGTTAACCAGCATTCTGCTCCACGGAGTTCGGACTTTCCTCGGACGCGTGCGCCCGCGATTGCCTGTCTTCCTCAAATTCACCGTCTTAGGGTACCATAACGGGCCAATAACGTCCAGTAGGGAGCGATTTATCACGTCCTCCTCGGTAATCGAAACGCGAGGAGGACGTGATAAATCGCTCCCTACATGTTTGCGATAAACACCAAAAAGCGTTACAATAGCTTGGCATATTATAAAAATTAGTTTTGAGGATTCTATATGTCTACACAGTTCGAGGAGGTCCTGGGCATCACCTTTCAGGACGCCTCGCTATTACGTCTTGCACTAACACATCGATCATATGTCTATGAAACTCCTGGGGCGGTATTGGCGACGAATGAACGTATGGAATTTTTGGGCGACTCTATCCTGGCTCTGATTAGTGCCGATTTTTTGTACCGTAGTTTCCCCACACTGACCGAGGGTGAGTTGACGGATGTACGGGCCGTGTTGGTGCGCACAGAGACGCTGGCAACCTTCGCACGTGGACTATCCATCGGGGACCATTTACGCATGGGGAAAGGCGAGCAGGGCACAAAAGAGAGTCCACGCGTGCTTGCCTCTGCGTTCGAGGCTGTGCTAGGGGCAATTTTTCTCGATCAAGGCTTAGAGCACGTACAACAGTTCTTGCTACCAAGATTGGAACCAATCGCGACGACAATTGTGGAGAAGCGTTTGTTCAAGGATAGCAAGTCGCTTTTTCAAGAGGTAGCGCAGGCGAAAGAGAGCATTACGCCCTCCTATCGCCTTGCGAACCAAGAGGGACCCTCACACAATCGTACCTTTACGATTGAGGTTATGCTAGGCGATAGCGTAGCCGGACGTGGGCAAGGACGCAACAAGCAAACAGCCGAACAAGAAGCAGCCCGTAACGCCTTAGAAAGCAAAGGATGGGTATAAAGGTAGGGACCGATTTATCGCGTCCTCGGGGTGGGGTATGGGAGGGGCAACGTGGCGGCAATGCGACTCTTCCCAGGCGCGTTCCCCCCAACCCCACCCCGAGGACGCGATAAATCGGTCCCTACGAGATATTCGAGAGGCCAAACACATAGGTAGGAAGGTAGGGAAGCAAGATGAGACAAGAACAACGACCAGTTGCAAGGCCGGAGCAAACACTACGTGTGAGCGCGAGGCTGATTACCGCGAGCAACATTTTACATCTCTCCTCAGATGAATTGGAGCGAGCAATCACACAGGAACAGATAGATAATCCAGCGATAGAGGTAACAGAGCAACGTGTGTGCCTCATTTGTGGGACACGACTCTATGGGCCGACGTGTGTTGCCTGTGGGCAGACACCTCAGCAAAGCAAGGTTAGTGAGTCATTTACAAGCTATGAAAATGCTGAGCCACAATGGGCCTATCAACAACAGACCTTTTATGATATAGATAACTACGGTTTCGCCGAAGTCGATAGTGACGATGACTATGACCCCTTAGCCCATATTCCTACGGGAGAAACACTTGCTGAAACACTACTACAGCAATTAGAAGCACTGGTTTCGCCGGACGATGCACTTATCGCGGAACAATTAGTTGGCAATCTCAATGAACGTGGCTACCTCGAAATAAGTACACAGGATATCGCGGAACATGTTGAAGTGCCGCTCGAGCGTGTCGAATATGTGTTGAGTCAACTCCAAACACTGGAACCACTTGGCATTGGTGCCAGGACACTACGCGAATGTCTGCTCATTCAACTCCATGCACTAGAAGAGCAGGAAGCCCCTCATCCACTTGTGTACACATTGATCGACCAGCATCTTGATGCATTAGGACGCAACCAATTTTCCGAAATCGCACGTAGTCTGCGGAAACCGGAAGCCGAGGTTCGGCAGGCAAGTGTTTATATTCGGACCATGTTACATCCGTTTCCGGCGCATATTTATCGAGACGATACGAAATATACTCGTTCTGTAGGTGTAACATATGTACGACCCGATGTGGTTATTCGTGCGAATGACGACGGGTGTGAAGTCGAAATCATCGAAGAGAAGCGTTATGGCTTTCGTGTCGAGACGCGCTTTACCGATACGACAGGTTCGGAGGCACTGGGTAGTGGCGAAGTGCAAAAATACATGCATTCGCAAGGTGATCGCGCCAAGTTTTTCGTCGATTGCGTGCATCGACGCTGGCATACACTGCACCGAGTGATGGACCTTGTTGTTGACTATCAGCGAGACTTCTTAACCCACGGTGTGCGCTATCTACGCCCACTCACACGAGCCGAGGTTGCTACCCGTCTGGGCCTGGACGAGGGAACCGTAAGTAGAGCTACCGCGAACAAATACGCCTTACTCCCAAATGGTCGCCTCATTCCACTTTCAGATTTTTTCGATGGCTCACTGAGCGTGAAAGATGTCTTGCGCGAACTTATTGCATCCGAAAGCCCAAAACATCGCATCAGTGACGATGAACTAGCCCGTCTGCTCACCGCACGCGGCATAACGATGGCTCGTCGTACCGTCACAAAATACCGCGAAGAGATGGGGATAGGCTCGTCAAGAGAACGGTGATAAATTTCAAATAAGGGGCAAACAGGCCGCAGAGAGCATGACAGGGGCAAGCCCTGTCACTACTATATTCTGACTCGCGTGGCTTTGCCACGCCGTGGTGGTCTATATAGTAGTGATAGGGCTTGCCCCTGTCATGCTCCCCACAGCTTGACACACGCCTACAAACCCAGCAATTCTTATCTTGGATTATGGGCAGCAGTTGCCTTATAATGCTTGTTCAGGTTCCGCATATATTGTGTGCTCACGTTCGTAGATGACCATGCCGGGACCACCACCTTTCATATGCTTGACGTATTTTTGCAGCGTGTAGTCGATTGCGACACTGGTACTGCCCCTCGCTTGACTATAGTATGCGGCGAGGCTGGCTGCCTGCTCGATGGTGCTCTGGGGAATAGCACGGCCTGCTGCTTTGATGATGACGTGTGAGCCGGGGATGCCACGTGCATGCAACCACATGTCGGTTGTCGTGGCTTGATGAAAGGTCACATCTTCGTTTTGACGGCTGTTCTTGCCGATAAGAATGATAAATCCATCGCGACTCTGCATATGAATAGGCATGCCACCACCGGGACCGGATGGTTTACCTTGCTTATTGCCACTTTTGCCCTTTTTAGCGGCCTTCTGCGCTCGCTTGTCCAGTACGATGTTTTTGCCACGTATATAGCCCAGAGCCTGCACTTCGGCTTTGACAAGTCCTACCTCTTGTGGCGTCTCGGCAAGCATCAGGTCCGCAAGCAACTGCTCTAATGTCGCTAGTTCAGCGGCGTTCTGCTCGATCTGATTCGGGACAAGGGTCAGGGCACGACGCAATTTGCGATACTTGGTGAAGTAGCGTTTCGAGTTGCCCATCGCGTCGAAGCGCGGGTCAAGTGGAACATCGACCGTCGCAACCTCTTCCCCGTTGGACGTATCAAAGAAGTTTTGCAGCAACACATGATGCTTGCCCTGTGGCACATCATACTGATGCGCGAGCAAGAGGTCGCCATACAAGCGATATTGATTAGCCTCTTCGGAGGCTAACAGTTCTTTGTCCAGTAGTTCCGCTTTACGTTTACAGCGGTCTCGCTGCGTCTGCACGATCTTGCGCGTGGGAGAGCGTACCCCTTCCATCGCATCGAACCACTCGGCACGTGCGTAATAGTCATCGAGAATGACATTGATTGAGGGAGACGTGCGAATCCGTACTTCTGGCACTTGCGCATACTGCTCTAATGGATACGCAGAGAAGGCTATAAGAAGCTTCTGCGGAGTAGTTGTTGGGTCCTCATTGGTTGTTGTACGCTCAAGCATTTGAGGTTTCCATGTATGAGTATCATACAGAGCGGTCAGGTCACGCGCATTCCAGGCCAGTTCTTCCCAGATGGCATCATTGCTCTGCGCCACTGTTGTATTCGCATCCTCGGTGGTACGGTAGACAATCTCTTTCGCTAGAAGCGCACTGAGACCCAGGAGGTGTTTTGAAAGAAGTTGCCAGATTTTTGGCTCCTCGGTTGCTTTCGTCGAACGTTTACGCGGCTTCTCAACCGAATTCTTAACCTCTTCTTGCACACTCGTTACATCTTCAGACGCGCTTAATGAAAGTTGAGCGGCTGTAACAGTTGTTGGTTCTAAACGTGGCAGTGAGCGACCTGCGACATTACGTTGTTGCGGTGGTGGTGGCACATATTGAATACCCGTCGCGATGGTTCGATAGCGGTTCACATCCGCACCCACGCGCTTGATACTCCCCAGGATCATGCCGTGTTCATCACACAGAATGATATTACTGAGGCGACCCATGATCTCTATGATGAGGCGAAAGTGGACACGCTCGTCGCTGTCAGGGTCGGCACGGTAGCCAGCCGTGATCTCGATCATACGTTCCCAGCGCGGTTGACTGATCAATTCGATACGCGCTCCTTCAAGGTGTTTACGTAGTAGCATGACAAATGGCGGTGGTTCACTCGCCACCTTTTGAGGTTTTAGCGCGGTCACATGTGCACGTGCCAACTGTGGATGGGAAGAAAGATAAAGCCAACGATTTGCCCCACTCTGTTCAGCATTACCAGAAGTATAGCATTGCAATGCAAGGGCATGTTCTGTCGGTTGTATGATGGTGTCGATACGTGCGCCCATGAGCAAAACACGTAATTCATCGACGACAGCCGCGATAGTGAGGGCATCGACATACATAAGTGTTTCCAGTCTGTGCTTTTGTTGTACAATATTGTGAGTAGCATCCTTATATACAAAACGTAGTTGTGTGACGTGCTTTTCCCCTGAAGTATAGTTTGCGTTATGACTCTGTATACTGATAGAAAGGGAGAAATGGTGTACGCTCTCGCTGCTAAAGTGTAGTATAACAAAGAGTCACCCATTCGTACACCTATTCAGAACATGCAGGAAGAAAAAATGCATATCGAAACTGGTGCCAGTACAATTTCACAACCCCTTGTAGAATCTACTCAAGCCTTAAGGCCCTCAAAACAGGGGCTTCTTTTTGTCCTTTCAGCCCCATCTGGTGCAGGCAAAGATACCGTAATCGGCAAACTGCGTGAGCGTGGCGTAGATTTTCATGTCGTCTCGTCTGTGACGACGCGGGCACCTCGCAAGGGCGAGAGCGAGGGCAACCCATATCATTTTGTAAGCGAAGCGACCTTTCAGCGTATGGTGCAGCAGGGTGAATTGCTAGAATACGCACAGGTGTATGGTAACTGGTATGGACAACCTTTACAGCAAATACATGATAATCTGCGCATCGGGCGCGATGTCTTGCTCAAGATAGATGTGCAAGGAGCCGCGACGGTTCGGAGCAAGGTGACAGGGGCAATATTTATCTTTTTGATGCCTGGTTCAGTTGAAGAACAGGTAGAGCGTCTCACCAGTAGACAGACAGAAACTGAAGAAGAGCAAGCGCGTCGCCTGGCTGAAGCACAGGCGGAGGTAGCGCAACGCGAGCAATTCGAGTATTGCATTGTCAATCGCCAGGGGCAGATAGAAAAGGCTGTTACCGACCTACATGCGATTATGTTAGCTGAACACTGCCGCACAAAGCCCCGGTATTTGAACGTCGAACAGTAGGAAAGTGAGCAAGAATGCAGCAAGAGCAACGTTTCGAGCAACGAGGGACGAGCGAACGTAACTTAGGGATGGAGTTGGTCCGAGTGACCGAGGCAGCCGCGTTGAACGCTGGCCGCTGGATGGGCAAGGGCAACAAAGAAATGGTGGACCAGGCAGCCGTCGATGCCATGCGACACGCACTTGATGGTGTCGATATGAGCGGTGTCGTGGTCATCGGAGAAGGCGAAAAGGACAAGGCACCAATGTTGTACGTTGGTGAGCAGGTAGGAAATGGGACCTATCCAGAGGTTGATGTAGCGGTTGATCCAGTTGACGGGACGCGCTTGCTCGCGCTCGGTGTATCTGGTGCCCTGGCTATGGTAGCAACGGCTGAACGGGGTACGATGTATTCAGCACCGCCTGGGGTCTACTACATGGAAAAAATTGCTGTCGGGCCAGCGATGAAGCATGTGATTGACATTAACTTGCCTATCGTCGTCAACCTGGACCGTATCGCACGTGTACGCGAAGCACACATCGACGATTTAACGGTTGTAATTTTAGATCGTCCTCGCCACCAGGACATCATTCGCCAGGTACGTGAGGCTGGGGCACGTATTCGCTTGATTACCGATGGTGATGTGGCGGCGGCTATTCAGGCCGCGATGGAAGATTACACCGGTATTGACCTACTGCTTGGCATAGGTGGTGCGCCCGAGGCAGTATTAGCGGCGGCGGCGATCAAATGTGTCGGCGGCGAAATCCAATGTAAGATTTGGCCTCGCACCGACGAAGAACGCGAGAAAATGAAAGCCGATGGCATCGATCTCAATCAGGTCTTTAGAACCGACGACCTGGTAAAAGGTAGCGATGTGGCATTCGCGGCAACTGGCATTACCAGTGGCGAACTATTAAACGGTGTGCAATACTTCGGCTGGGGTGCACGTACCTCTTCCGTCATGATGCGCTCACGCTCTGGCACGGTTCGCTATATCGAGGCACGCCATAAATGGCGCCGCAACGGTAGCCCCGGCAAAGAAAGACCATAGCTAGACTAACATCTTGACAAATAGTTAGACTAACATCTTGACAAAAGGTAGCATATATGCTACCTTTTGTTTATGAGTTGGGTTGTTGAATATTGTGAGCAGACAGACACTACACAGCCTGCTGAAGTGTTTGAAGATAGCTTAATGCGTCACCGTAAAAAGCTGGGTGCTAAGTTGAGAGCTATTGCAGCCGCAATAGAAGTGTATGGTCCTCAACTTGGTGGGGGGCTTATTGAACCATGTCATAACTACAAGGGCATGTGGGAGATACGTACGATCTTTAATGGATTTCTCGGAAGAGAATTTTTCGGCTTCGATGGAGAGCGCAGTAGAGTAGTACTCTTACATGGCTATATAAAGCGAGTAGGTCAACCTGCCTCAGCATCTGACCTTAACCAGGCTTTTTATCATTGGAAAGATTACCAGCTTACTCACAAGATAAGTCCTGAGATACAGGAACAGGAGATACAGTCATGAGTCGCTTTCATCAGCACCTGGGTGAAGACTTGAAAGACTCAGAGTTCGCAGCCGCTTTCTACGATATGAGTGTAGACATCGCCCTGCTTCAGGTACTTGAACAGGCTCGGAAAACTCTCAATATAAGTGAGAAAGAACTTGCTGAGCGGATGGGGGTACAACGCCCCACGGTGACTCGTTTGTTCAATGCTTCTCACCCAAACCCCACATTGGATACGATTGCAGACATACTTCGTGCGCTAGGACTACAGGCAGAAATCAAAATTAGTCTTGCCTCTCCAGAAGATACGTCCATGCCTATCAAGGCCAAGTTTGTTCCTGCCTGATTTTTTAAATCCCACTAAAGCTTAGAGTTTTGCAATCACCGCGTCAGCTACTTGCGAGGTGCCGACGGCTGTGGCATCATCGGGACGTGGCTTGAGATCGTAGGTAACGTTCTTGCCTTCGGCGATTACCTGTGTCAGGGCACGCTCAAGACGTAAGGCGGCGTCCCGTTCGTCGAGATGACGTAGCATCAACACCCCTGAAAACATCATAGCCATTGGATTCACTTTGTTTTGTCCTGCGTACTTAGGGGCACTTCCATGCACTGGCTCGAAGACTGCACAACGGCTGCCGATATTTGCGCCCGGAGCAACACCAAGCCCCCCAATGAGTCCTGCGGATAGGTCTGAGATAATATCTCCATACAGATTAGGCAGCACAAGTACATCGTAGAGTTCTGGTTTTTGCACAAGTTGCATGCACATATTATCTACGATACGGTCTTCATATTGAATATCGGGAAATTCTTTCGCCACTTCATTCGCTGTTGCCAGAAACAAACCATCGGAGAGACGCATAATATTTGCTTTATGCACAGCCGTAACTTTGCGGCGATTATTTGCGCGTGCATATTCAAAGGCGAATTTCACGATACGGCGTGAGGCCGCGACAGAGATATATTTGATACTCATAGCTGAATTAGGGTCGAGATGCATTCCCGTTGTACGTGCGATTGTCTCGATCATCTCTTCGTGTTCAGGAGTACCACGTTGAAATTCGATGCCAGCGTACAGGTCTTCGGTATTCTCACGCACTATGATAAGATCGACATTTTCATAACGGGAACGAAGTCCACGGTACGTTTTCGCTGGGCGAAGATTCGCATACAGGTCAAGTTTTTTACGTAATGTCACGTTCGCACTACGCATTCCTTTGCCAACAGGAGTTGTAATGGGGCCTTTCAATCCGACTCTAGTTCGTCTAATCGACTCGATCACTTCATCGGGCAGAATTGCCCCACGTTTTTCCAGCATTGCAGCACCAGCTTGTTGCATCTCCCACTCGAACTTGACGCCAGTAGCTTCAAGAACACGTCGAGTTGCCTCTGTAATTTCAGGTCCAGTCCCATCTCCTGGGATGAGTGTCACCGCGTGTGACATGATATAGTCCTCCATATTGTGCAACTTACAGATATGCTGAGAGTCATGAGCATTCTAAAATTATATCATGCTCTTCCATATGAAGCAAAACACAGAAAAACGCATATAAGCAAAGGCATGACAGGGGCAAGCCCAGTCACTACTATACACGGACTCGCGTGGCAAGCCACACCGTGGCGCAAGGTATAGTAGTGACTGGGCTTGCCCCTGTCATGTTTTCTGCGATAGCCTCTAAGTTATTTTACAGTTTTAGTACTTCGAGCCGGAGTTTTACGCGTTGTGGTGCTTTTAGCGGCTGTGCGACTTGTTTTGGCACTCGTTGTCGTACGCTTCCGAGTGGTTGTTCCCTTACTCGCAGTTTTGGTACGTGTTGTTGTTGCACGTCGTGTAGGAGATTTCGGCGACAATACGTCGTACACTTCTTCCTCAGTATCATTCACTTTCACGGCTTTCTTACGGGTCGTTGTTGAACGAACTGACTTTTTCTCGCCATCTTGCGCGGGCTTCGCCTCGGCAGCACGTTGCGGCACAATAACCTCGTTGTAACATACAGGTGCTTGTCCAGCCTTAGGAATGACCATAAGGCCTCCACAATTTGGGCAAAGATCAGTTACTGGTTGCTCCCATGAGGCAAACGTACAGGTTGGATAATTGGCACACCCATAAAAGATGCGCTTTTTCTGCTTCGTCTTGCGTTCTACAAGATCGCCATTACACACAGGACATAATGCCCCTGTTTTGTTGACAAAGGAGCGTCGATAGCTACATTCGGGAAAGGTCGAGCAGGAAAGGAAACGTCCAAACCGACCAGTGCGGATAATCAGCTTGTTACCACAATCTGGACACGTCTCTTCGGTCTCCTCCACAGGCTTCTGCACACGGTTCATCTCGGCTTCGGCCTTCTCCATTGAGGTTTTGAAGTCGCCATAGAAGCCATGTAGGAACTCTGTCCAGGAGCGGCGTCCCTCCTCCACATCGTCCAGTTTGCGTTCCATATCTGCGGTAAAACTGGTATCGACGATATTTGGGAAGTGTTTATTCATCACCTCGTTGACGGTCGTCCCTAACCATGTTGGCACAAAACGTCTCTGCTCCTGATCGACATAGCCACGATCCTGAATGGTACTCAGAATCGGGACATATGTGCTCGGACGCCCGATGCCCTGTTCTTCGAGTTCTTTGATTAAACTTGCTTCTGTGAAGCGTGGGGGGGGCTGTGTGAAGTGTTGCTCTGGTTTCAACTGATGCAAATCGAGTGACTCGTTCACCGCCATAACTGGCAGCAAACGCTCGTCTTCCTCACGCGGCCAGACTGCGTAGAAGCCCTGGAATTTGAGATTAGAGCCAGTCGCACGGAATACGTATTGTTTCGCCACGATATCGGCGCGTACAGTGTCGAAGATCGCAGGTGTCATAAAGCTCGCCACAAAGCGACGCCAGATGAGATTGTACAACTTGAACTGGTCAGGTGAGAGATATTGCTTGACAACCTGCGGCGTTAACGTTACATCGGTAGGACGGATTGCTTCGTGTGCATCCTGTGTTGTTGCCTTTGCCTTGCCTACCCTGCCAGGACCAACATACGGTGTCCCAAATTCAGCACCAATGTACTCTTTTACCTTACCCTGCGCCTCGTCGGAGATACGCGTTGAGTCGGTACGCATATAGGTGATGAGTCCCTGGTGCCCACGCGTACCCAGTTCAATACCTTCGTACAATTGCTGCGCCAAGCTCATCGTCTTTTTCGGCTTGAAGTACAATCGTACCGAGGCGTCTTGCTGTAGGGTACTGGTTGTATACGGCAAGTATGGTTGGCGTCTTTGCTCGCGTTCATCATATTTGAGAATGCTATAGGTTGCATCCTTCAGTTCCGAGAGGATGGTATCCGACTCTTCCTTAGAAGTGATTTTGATACGTCCTTTTTCGGTCTTTACAGCACCATTTTGAGCTTCGCCTTCAGCCGCCTGCTCATTTGTATTAAACGCGTTAATATCTTTCAAACGTGTAATGAGAGATGCCTCGAAGGTTTGTTCCTGCTTCTGCTTACTGAGAAGAGCAGTAATGCTCCAATACTCTTCTGGTACAAAGGCGTTTATCTCCGTTTCGCGGTCACAGATGAGGCGCAAAGCAACAGATTGCACACGACCAGCACTGGTGCCAGATTGGATACGACGCCAGAGAAGTGGACTGATTTTGTAGCCCACGAGCCGATCCAGGACACGACGTGCCTGCTGTGCATTGAACAAGTCTTCATTTATCTCGCGTGGCTTCCTGATGGCTTCTTGCACAGCACTCTTTGTGATTTCATTGAAAACGGCACGGTGCGGATTTTTTAGGCCGAGAGCGTTTTTCAATGACCACGCGATAAACTCACCTTCACGATCAGGGTCGGGAGCGAGGTAGACCTGATCGGCCTTCGCGGATGCGACGCGCAGTTCCTCGATCAGCTTGTCTTTTTTCTCGATATTCTCATATGTTGGTGCAAAGTCTTTGCGCGTGTTGACGCCAAGACCTTTCTTAGGCAGGTCCATGATGTGGCCCATCGAGGCACGTACCTCGAAGTCGCGTCCAAGAAATTTTTCAATTGTTTTCGCTTTTGCAGGCGATTCTACGATTACAAGCTTTTTTGCCATCAAACCTACCTAATCCTTGTTATATATCAAAAATCTCTCTATATGTATCACAACCCTTTATAGTTGAGTAGTATTCCCAATTGCTAGCATAGCATACCGCAACAAGAGGGTCATGACAATAGACAACCCAAAAGATACACATAAAATTTCTTTGGAGCATATCACATGTATGCAAGCATTTCATCTTCCTAGTTCTCTTGACCCATATGTACTTGCGTGCTATGCTGCATGTAAAGAGTGAACTGATGGGCTATTTTCAGAGAGGCACCATGCGCAGATACAGGTTGTCCCGTTCAAACGTAAAAGATACACGAGAACGGAATATGCAAATAGAGAGAACGGTACCTGACACCCAGGTATTCACATCTAAAAAGAAACCTCGTGAACACAGTTCCAATTCATGGAATGCAGGTTTGGCAGTTGTACTAGGAAGGGCTGCGGGCGCGATTAGCCGACGCATACACCTTGGTGGGGGTACAAGTATTGTGGGGGTTGTAGCACAACGCATTTACCCACCAATTGTCGAACACCTGGCACAGCAATTAGAGCACGGCAGCCTTGTTGTCACAGGTACAAATGGGAAAACGACCACCAGTAGTTTTATCACAGCGATTCTGCGTGATGCTGGATTACGCGTCTGGCAAAATAGAGAAGGCTCGAATCTCATGCGCGGTGTCGCTAGTTCGCTCGTTATCCGTGCATTGCCAAGCGGTCGCCTTCGACGTTCAGGCAAAGCAATTGCGGTCCTGGAAATCGACGAAGCCGCGTTACCACAAGTGGTACGTGTCGTAGCACCGCGTGTCGCAGTCTTCACCAATCTCTTCCGCGATCAACTTGATCGCTATGGTGAGGTTGATAGTGTCATGACATACTGGAAACAGGCTGTAGCACTGCTTTCGACAGAGGCAACACTAGTTTTAAACGCCGACGATCCCGCGGTCGCCTATTTGGGTACTTCCTTTGCCGGGCGTGTCTTGTACTATGGAATTGATGACCTTTCGCTAGAAAGTATACAACAGCAAGACGCACCCAAACATCACCAGGTGATGGACGCTCATACGTGCCCGCGCTGTGGCAACGAATTTACCTATACCACGCAGTTCTATAGTCATATGGGACACTATTTTTGCCCTCACTGTAACTATACACGCCCACAAGTGCATATACGAGCGACACATGTGCAAACAGATACGTTTGATCGCTTACGTGTGCTCATCGACGATACGACAACATCAAAGCAAAAAGAAGTCATTGTGCCTCTCCCGGGCATCTATAATGTCTATAATGCTCTCGCGGCTGCTACAACTGCGCTTGCAGCAGGTATAGCATGGGAGCCAATTGTGAGTGGCATCGAGCAATCAAAACCTGTATTCGGGCGCGGTGAACGTATCCAGGCAGAGGGCCGAACCATTCGTCTGCTCTTAGCAAAAAATCCTACAGGGTTCAATGAGGTGTTGCGCACACTCTTTAGTGATAGTGTCCCACGGCACATTCTGTTCGTCTTAAATAATAACATCGCGGATGGGCGCGATATTTCCTGGATCTGGGATGTCGATTTTGAACGCTGTGTGGGCAAAGTGCAAACGCTAGTAGTTGCAGGTGGTCGTGCATTAGACCTCGCGTTACGCCTGAAATACGCAGGCATAGCCGAGGGTGATATGACGATTATTCCACCCGCCCCACTAAAATTGACGCGGAAAGCTGAGGCGCGTCGTCAGGCTCTGCATCGCCGTGAACAAGGCTCTGAACAAAACCTGACGGGACAGGGTCCATCCTCAACACGTTCAGTATTCGGTTTAAAACAAGCGATACGTGTCGCGCTGAACAACGTACCAGTAGGTGAAACATTATTTATTGTTCCAACGTATACAGGGTTATTAGAAGTTCATCAAGAATTAGAGCAGCGGGGCTTGACGCCGCGCTACTGGGAAGGGAGAGAAGCGTAATGCACAATCTCGCCCAACCACTTACACTGACCTTAGGCCATTTGTATCCCGACCAACTCAACTTATATGGTGATCGCGGCAATATCATAACGTTGCGCCAACGGTGTCAACGGCGCGGTATCACACTACGGGTCGTCGGACTGGGTATTGGTGATGCGTTAGCCCCGGACGAGTATGACATGTTATTCATAGGTGGTGGTCAAGACAAAGAGCAAGCACCGGTCGCGCAGGATTTGTATGAAATGAAGGGCATTGGTTTATGGGCTGCCATCGAAGATAATATGCCCGTGCTGGCTGTGTGTGGTGGTTATCAGCTACTCGCGCACTATTATCGACCAGCGGAAGGACCCGATATGCGTGGTCTTGGCGTCTTCGATGCGTGGACAATTCACAAGGGCACACAGGTGCCACGTTGTGTCGGTGATGTAGCCATTAACTGGAATGGTATGACGCTAGTAGGTTTTGAAAATCACGGCGGTCGTACGTATCTAGGAACATCCAAACCTCTTGGAAAAGTATTAAAAGGTAGCGGCAATAACGCAGAAGACGGGACCGAAGGGGCGGTCTACCGTAATACCTATGGAACGTATATGCATGGCTCTTTGCTACCCAAGAATCCACATTTTGCCGATCATTTACTTACATTAGCTTTGCAGCGCAAGTACGGCGACCAGTTACTTGTCAATGCCGAACCTGCCGACTATGCAGGTTATACAGGTACCGCGACAAATGGTTCCACTCCTGCTGCCGTAATAAAGAAGATAGAAGAGAACAGGAGTATACTTGAGCACCTAGATGACACGTTAGAGTGGGAGGCTCATGCGTCTTTACTCGAACAACTAGGTTTATATGCTGATGCAACACGTACATTACGAAATAATAACAACACCGGTTAGGCGTACAAATTAAACACGGTTTTCATTTTAGAGGTACTGGCATGAGTACAGATCGATCTTCGGCACGCTGCTCATTCTGCGGTCGTCATTCATTCGAGGTACAGCGTATGATTGCTGGACCTGGGGCGGCCTACATCTGTGATGCATGTCTTCAATTGTGTAATGATATTCTTATAGACTCAACTCCTTTTTCAACAAAGGCATTAGAGCTTGCTTCGCGCCCACCTGTTGTAGTTACCGCTCCGAGCACGCAAGAACGGCTCGCGCCTCCTACACAAGCACGCGAACCACTACGCACCTTGACATTGGAAATGGAGCAGAAGCAGTATGATATGACGCTTATACTACACCAGATACGCTTCTACCAGGAACATTTCGAGTTACGCTATCTCTGGATGCGACCACCATTTCCGACTGGCTTTGCCTTCGTCCCACGTATCATCTTTTCTTTACAAGATTCGGTGGGAACTCAGTGGAAAGGGGAGCGTGGTGGTATGCTTCTCGCACGTCCAGAATTGGCAAGTGGACAAGCTAATGCAGTCTACCAAGGAACAGCGCGTTTTCAGCCATTGCCCTCACCAGAGGCCCGAAGCCTCACAATACGCGCAATCGACCCTCTCACCCAATTCGAGGAAGCGGTCACCCCTCCATGGCACTTCGATGTGACGTTGCAAGTGATGTAAATAGTGTAGAAAGTATAGCAGAAGCAAAGCGACATGACAGGGGCAAGCCCTGTCACTACTATACTGACCGCTACTGCGTAGCTTGCTACGCCAGTCCGTCTATAGTAGTGACAGGGCTTGCCCCTGTCATGTATTACACACATGTGAGCATGTACTACACATGTGAACATCGTTCAAACGTGCCATGTCATCTCTACCATGTTTTATTCAACTGAAGGGATGAGCAGACCATAGCCACCTTCTTCAAGCTTATACATCACATTGACGGTTCCAGTCTCATCGTTAAAGAAAGGGAGAAAGGCAACACCATCACGCTCCATGTGAGCAATTACTTCATGGTCATTCATAGGTTTTGTATGCAGGCGGCGAATTTCTTTAACCTGTGACCAGATTTCCTCGTTCTGCTCCTCTTCAAGCATCATGGGAGAGGTATACTCCTCCTCATCCTGCTCTTCTTCCTCGGTCACTAATGTTCCAGTTCGTGACAGGGCAAGGACTTTTACAGCATCGGTGTGTCGTCGAATTGCTACCTGACGATCCTTTTTACGCCCAAGTTGTGCGACAACCTTGTCAAGTACAAGGTCGAGGGCTGTAGTTGCGTTGAGCGCACTCACCTCACTATGAATTGCTTGCGTGCCACCCGTAAGGGCTAGTTGCACACAGAAGCGGTCTCGGTTACTACGTGTTTGCTCTTCGGTAACGGTGACTTCGACACGAGCCGTCTCATGTACAAGTCGTGCGAGTCGCTGGACTTTGCGCTCAATCCTTTGACGCAATTGAGCGGTGACTTCCATCTGTCTACCTTTAATAATAAGCTGCATAGCTTTCCTCTTTTCAGTTGAAAAACATAACAAGAAACTGAGGAATAGATGACGCTTCGCCCCAGGGATAGGTATAAAACCATTATAACACTTGCACAAAAAACGGTGGACTACGTGGAGAAGTTGTTTAATAGGCTAGATGAAAAAGGTTTTATCGAAACATTCATATATGCAAGTTCTTCTTCCGCAAACATGAATATTACTTCATTTTGCGGGGTTACATATTCATGTAACTTTCATTCTTGGATGATACCCTTAAAGCAGTTATTTACGCAAATATTTTCAGTAGACACACATTGAGGAAGAAGGATGGGTGGCCTGATGTCAGAATTGCCTAGTGATCAACATATTACCTTTCAACTACAACATCGTAAATGTGGCAAAGTATCTTGTGGCACATGCCGCAGTGGTCAAGGGCATGGTCCATACTGGTATGCTTACTGGCGTGAAGGTGCTCGCTTACGCTCAGGGTATGTGGGGAAAGTTAGCCCAACTAGCACTGAAAGCACATTCAAGTCTACCCGGCAAGAGGTGGTAGTAACACCTCTTGTGGTACATGAGCACGTTGAAGTACTTGTTTAAAAAACAGAGATAAAGGGTGTTCGCAAGGGGAACGCCCCTTTTTAGCTTACTTTTACATATAGGGTAGCCCTCGTGGGCGTCCATCATGTATCTATCACTACCTCTTTTTGTAGAGAATGTGATACTATACTCCTATTATTACATTTTCTGTGATTGAGGGGTATGGCATGAAGTGTCCATTTTGTGGTGGCACTGAGTCACGCGTCAAGGACTCGCGTGATATCGGTGATGCGGTACATCGGCGGCGCGAATGTGAGCATTGTAAAGGTCGCTTCAGCACGTATGAACGGGTTGAAAAATTTCACCTGATGGTCATCAAACAGGACCAGAGGCGTGAGCCATTTGACCGACAAAAACTCTATGTTGGTATTCGTAAAGCTTGTGAGAAGCGGCCACTGCCCGCAGGCGAGATCGAGAACGCGGTTGAAGAGATCGAGCAAGAACTCTATCACCTCGGCAAACAAGAGATACCAAGTACCGCTATTGGCGAACTGGTAATGGAGCATCTACGTCGCATGGACAAGATCGCGTATATTCGCTTTGCCAGCGTCTATCGCTCATTCGGCGATGTTGAAACAATGTTTGACGAGATACAAAGTCTACTCAACCGAGATAAAACAGACTCTGGATCACATCCATAGCATGGTCTGAGATATGATTGTTCTCGTGGCGGCAGCTGCCGCCACGAGAACAATCATATCTCAGACCATGCTATTTTTAATCCTCGGCGCGTCCCTGTACTTTGCGCAAGCGACGGCTGAGCGTAGCAAGCAGTTTGAGGGCGATATCTGGATGCGCTTTTAGAACACCTCGAAACTCCCATACGGGAAGCAGGAGCGCAGTAACATCTTCTACAGCCGTGACAGTCGCGGAACGTGGCTGGTCATCGAGTAAAGCCATTTCACCAAGTGTCTCCCCAGCACCAACAGTATTAATCTCTTTTTCTGCTCCTTGCGCTCCACTCTTCTGTGTAATACTTACTTTTCCACTTTTCAGAATGTACAGACCGGAGCCACTATCTCCTTGAGAAAATAACGTTGTGCCCGCGCTATAAGTGCGCTCCTGGCTACTTTTGGCAAGCGTTTGTAGCTCCTTCTTATCGAGAGAAGAGAAGAGTTCTACGTGGGCAAGAGTATCTTCGTTCATGGTACTACTCCTTTGACAACATATAAACAAGTCCAACATGAACTACGTATAATAAGGTAGAACAGGTTAAGAATATTTTATCACACCTACCATAGAAAAACAGACCTTTTGACTTTATGGACAGCACAAACTACAATAAAATAAAGACAACAAAGAGAATTACACTCATCCCTCGATAAGGGCAAGGATAGAGGAGACATGACGACACCGGATAAAGAGAAGCAAGAGAAGGATCGACAGCAAGCAGAGAAACGTTTGCAAACAGGGCTAGAGGCGTATAACGATGGAAATTTAGACAAGGCAGCCGAGGCATTCGGCGATGCGGAGATTCGCTTTCGCTTACTTGGAGATATGAAACGCGCGGGCGACAGCCGTGCAATGCTTGCGGATGTGCAGCGTCAGAACAATATGCCAGAACAAGCCATTAGTAGTTATCAACGTGCTATCAAGCTTTATAAAGATGCCAACCGTCCATTGAATGAGGCCCAGAGTACACTGGAAATGGGACATGTTGAGCGACAACTCGCACATCTTGATCGTGCACAAGATGCGTACCAGATGGCTCAGAACTTGTATCGCTCACAGCAAAACATGCAAGGCTTAGGTAACGCGGCACTCGCGCTTGGCCATGTATCATTACAGCGTGGGAATACTGATTACGCAACAGACTTTTATCAGGAGGCAATGCGCGATTTTCATGAGGCTGGCGATAGCATTCATGAGGCCGACGCAAGTCGTAGTCTCGCGGATGTGCAACGCATGGCCAGACACTTTACGGAATCCGAGCAAGGTTATACTCGTGCTCTACAAGTGTATCAAACAACGCACGACACGTTTGGAGCCATTGACGCGCAATTGGGACTGGCGCGTGTCTACCTCGACCAAGAGCAGGTCGATAAAGCCTCTAAGATTTTGTCGGAAGCGTTTAGCACCTCACAGGGGCTTGAATACGAGTTGGGACAGGCCGACGCCAATCTTGGGTTAGCAGAGGTAAGTTTTCTACAGGGAAGTATCGAGCAGGCGTTGATTGGTGCACAGGCGGCGGGACAACTCTACAGCGACCAACGTAATGCGCTGGGTACCGCACATGCGAACCGTCTTTTGGGCGAGATCAACCTGCGTCGTGGACAGCTTTCCTATGCCAATTCCATTATGGACCGTGCGCTTCGCACGTATAAAGCTGTGGCACATCGCATGGGACAAGCTGAGGCAACGGTAGGGTTAGGAGAGTTGCAGCGACGACGGGGTTTCCTGGAACGAGCACATCAGACACTTGACGAGGGTCGTACTCAGGCCCATATCCTACATGATGCCCGTCTTGAAAGCCGTGCCTTGCTCGCAATTGGCGATGTGTTCCATCAACAAGGACAGATTGTACAGGCAAGAAGTGCCTATGAGGATGCAAAGTCATGCGTGTTAGCACTGGGTGAGTTTGCTAGCGCGACGGTAATCGCGGAAGCAGAAGTACGGCTCGCTCGTGTCGCCATCTTCACCGGAGATTTGAAAGAGGCGACAACTCACCTGGCAAAAGTGGCCGAAGCCATACAAGAAAACGCACTCGCAATCCAGGTCGCACCGATGGCCTCAGTGATACGTGGACAGTTGTTTCTCACACAAGGCGATCTCACACAAGCCGAAGCACGTTTTAGCGAGGCACACGATCAGGCCGAAGCCCAACAGGAGCCACTACAGTCCGCGGAAGCACTGCTTGGTCTGGCCCAAACACGACTCACGCGCGAAGAACTTGAGGCGGCACTTAACAGCTTTTTAGCGGCAGGTCGCCAATTTCAACAGGTCGAAAGTGTCGATGGTGACGGTTCGTCCGCGCTTGGTATCGCACAGGTATACCTAGGACGACAGCAGTGGGACGAGACACTAGAAAACTGCGAAGCTGCCCTGGTGCGCTTCAATCAATCAGGGGATCAGTTGGGACAAGCCGACACAATACTGACACGGGGATTAGCACAACGTGGTAAAGTAGAACTAGACAGAGCGTTAGAAGACTTTGAGCAAGCTTTGAAGTTATATCATCAGCAACGCAGACCTCTTGGTGTCGCCGATACTCGCTCTGCTCGTGGCGGCGTTTATATGGTACGCGGCGAATTCGAGCGAGCACGCGATGAACAGACAAAGGCGATCACACAGGTTGAGCGCGTGATGCAAAGCCTGGGTACGCCTCAACAGTGGAGTATGTTCTTGCGCCAGTATGCGGAACTATATGCGCAAACAGCAATCACAGATGTTCGTCGCGATCAAGATGAACAGGCTCGTACGCTTCTACAAAACTACGCTCGTATCGCTGGTGGTACGGAGCTTACCCGTCATCTGCAAGCATATGAGGACGCAATGCCTATTAGTGGAGAGGAAGTTACTGAGGAAGAACTGCTTTCTAACCAGAATCTTGTGAAACGCTTAAGACAAATTCGTAAAGGGTTGTAATCCATATCGTGATAATGAGAGAATAGAAGGGTAAAGGGCCGATTTTGCTCTTTAACCAAATAATCAGGATATGTCGCCTGTAGGGACCGATTTAGCACATCCTTCTTGGCGGTTGATCTCGCGCGAGGACGTGCTAAATCGGTCCCTACACAATGTTCGTAATGGATTGTTTGTTAAAGACGATTATCGGTCAATACAGGAGTTTATAAAGTATGAGTATACATTTCTTACGTGGAGACGCACAGGCACCACGAGGCCATGCGATCTTTGTCGCGCGCAGTACAAGCAATCCCAGAACTGTTTACTGCACGTACTGTATTGTGCCTCCGATTCCGATGTCGTTAGCGAAGTACCTTCCCCCCATGTTCGCGGCACAGATTTCGCCCGAAGAACTGGGCGAGGCAGGCAGTTCCATGAAGGGTATGCCAATTCCTCCTATGCTCGAAGAAGGCAAAACGATGGAACAACTCGAATTACTAGCCGAGCGACGTGGCGACGACTTATGCGATATCGGGTCGGTAAATGGACAAGATCAAGGCATGCGCTTACAGATGGCTGCGATGAGTTGTGAGGAATATGGGCAACTTTATGAAAAGTACAGTTCTTCATTTGGAACGCTTTCTTCTTCCTCTTCTCCATTTGAAATTTCCGGTTCATCCGATGAACGACCGTTAGACGATGTTGACGCGGACGAACTTCTTCTGCAAACCATGTCTGATCGTCAAAAGCTTTCTGAATTGGGCAAACTTGTCGGAATGGCTCGCTATGCATTGGATGGACACGACAGCGCGGAACTTCGAGAGTCGCAACGTCGTATGCAACGTCTCGCCGACCTACTCGCCGAAAAGTATCGGGGTTCACAGCTTGTTGCTGCCGCCATAGACCCTAAACCACAAGGCGCACAATTAGCAGGACTGTACTTGAGTCGAGCTTACAAATTACTTGATGAAGAATACGCGGAAATTCCAAATATTGAACGCGCGATACGCGAATTACAGGAATAATTAAAAATAATTTTGAGGAGTTCATTAGTATGGCATCTATAGAGATGAAAGCTGACCTATCATCACTTGTGAACGCGTTGGTTGCGGGAGACACCAACATGATTGTTGCCTCGGCACGCGACTTACTAGCACATGGCGAATCTGCTGACGTGCTTATTGGACGTATTGGGCTGATTGCGGCACATGGCGACCCTTCAGGCCAAACGCTACTCATGCTGAACGCGGCAGCAATGCTATGCCGCTACCTGCACACGATCCCCCAACCTCTTGAGGGAGCGGAGCAGGGAAGTGAACGTGCATTACCTTTATTCGCGGAGGCCATGCTTGCCGCCGCACCTGCAGTACGCGCGGGTCAGAAGGCTCAAGATACATATCCAGCTCCCTTCTTTCCAAGTGGTTTAGGAGAAAAGGGTAGCGTCAATGAAGCCATGCAACAGGCCGTTCACAGCAACGATGTTGAGCGCATCGAGCGTTTGCTATTAGGTTTATATGGCACAGGTGCTGACTACCGCACACTAGAAGTACGTGCTTACGAGAGTATCGCTACAACATTCCAGGACGGTGGACGCCCACTGATGCTCGCAGTACGTGGTTTTCAGTTACTTGGCACGGTAGAGTGGGGAGACCGTGTACCAAACATTATTCATTGGTTAGCCCCGCATTTGCCACTACAACCCGCTTCAGTTGCTCCTGCATGGGTCAAAACGGTAAGCGATTTTGCCGCCGACCCCGCGCATGATATGTCGAGTATTCGTACACGTATCTCGGCACCCAAAAATCAGAATGCGTTGCCGCTACACCAGTTACTACTCAGCAACGCCGATACGACACAGGTGTGTCAGGCAGTGTACGACACAGTTATCAAGGGCGAAGCATCATCGCGTGGTGTAAGCTCGGTCATCGCTCTCGCAGCCGCAGAGGTGATGAACCTTGTTGGCGATGGCGACCGTGCCTTGTTTATCCGTGTCGCGCAAGGCTTGCTCTTCGCGTCAGCAATACGTTTGGCCTTTCAGCAGGTGCAGGATGTTGAAGTTTTGCCACTCCTATTTACTTCTGCGGCTTTTGTCAATGCATTACATAAAGAAATTGTGGCACAGAACCATACAGCGAACCCGATCCAGGCTTCATCATCGGCTGTCCTGGGCGGAGGCTTGATCGCGCCTGCACAATTAGACACACTTAAAGCACAACTTGAGGGCCATGATGCCTCCGGCGCACTTGCAACTGCACGACGTTACATGAAGTTGAACTATGATGCGCGTGCATTGTTTGGTGTGATTGGGCTAGTCGCAGCCCAGACGAACGCTAGCCTCGATCAGGGCTACACATTGCAAATAGTGCAAGCAGCTAGCGAAGAATTTCTCGCATGGCCTCACACATTAGGAGACACAAGTATCGACATCTACATGCAGGTCGCCATTCGAGCCGCCGCCTTCGGAGAGCGCGATACTGTAGTTTCAAAATTAGTTTAAAAATTTTCGCGTGCGTGTCGTTGCGGGCTAGCTCGCAACGACACGCACGCGAAAATTTTTAAACATCTCTCTATTAGGAGAACAGCCCTATGTTCCCCACAAAAAAATATATAAAACTATGCCTTATTACACTCTGTGTCAGCTCTTTTCTGCTCACTGCTTGTAATTTGTTTGGTGGCTCTGACACCAAGCCATTGGTCAAAGCTCCAGCAAATAAACAGACATATACCATGCCAGAAGTTGGGATTACAGATATAGACACGATTGATCCGGCGTTGGCGCATGACCCTACCTCTATCAGTATCGTGCAGATGCTATTCACGGGACTCGTTCAACTTGACGACAAACTACAAATACATCCGCAACTTGCCAACTCGTGGAACCTAGGACCTGATAATGTGACGTGGACTTTCCATCTGAAGAAAAATTTGCATTTTAGCGATGGCACACCTCTCACATCGAAGGATGTTGCGTATAGCATTGACCGCGCCCTACAGCCCGCGACCCAATCAACGGTTGCTCCGCTGTATTTAGGTTTGATCAAAGACTCGGATGCGCTATTGGCAGGAAGAATAACCACTCTCATCGACGACACATTACAGACGCCTGATGATTTAACACTTGTAATTGTCACCAAGAAAAAAACTGCGTATTTTCTCAACATGTTGACCTATACCTGCTCTTATGTTGTGGAGAAAAGTTTTATCACGAAATATGCGGCGAAGTTTACCGATCATCTCGCAGAAGGTGGGGGTACGGGTCCATTTACCTTAGTGCAAAATATTCATGGGCAAGAAATAGACTTAGCTCCTAATAAAAACTACTATGATGCCAAACCACAATTACAACATGTGCGCGTCGCTTTTTATCATCAGGCCAGTGATGCCTATCAAGCGTATCAACATGGCACCATTGATACAACAGGTGTACCACAGTCAACCTTCGCGAATGATAAAAAACGCAAAGACTTCTTTCAAATTCCACAATTGTGGGTCAACTACTATGCAATGAACTATCTCACCAAGCCATTCGACAATATTCATATCCGGCAGGCATTCGCCTTAGCAATCGACAAGACAGCTATCGCGAACTCGGTCTGGAAAGGCACAGTTCTGCCGACAAACCATATTGTGCCAAAGGGGATGCCGGGCTATAGTGCTGCTTTGACTGGACCAGATGGTACACAGTCTCTTACAGGAAATGCTACGAAAGCACAGGCACTCTTCAAACAAGGATTACAAGAAGAGCAATGGTCGAGTGCAGCACAGGTGCCACCAGTTACGCTGACTTACGCGACTGGCGTTGCAAACGCCGACCCAGAGGTGACAGCAATGATTGCGATGTGGCAAAAGGTGCTTAGTATTACAGTGAAAGCGGACCCTATAGACTACAACACGTTGTTAGATAAGGTCACAGCTACGACGAACAATGCGACAGGACTACAATTCTGGGGCTTGGCCTGGGTCGCCGAATATCCAGACCCACAAGACTGGCTCACACTGCAATTCGATAATGGTGTTCCCAACAACAACATGAATTATGGGCAAAACACCAGTACTACAGCGGCTCAACAGCAAGCAACACAAAAGCAGTTAGAAGATGCCGATGCTAACACACAACAAGATACACGTTTCCAGACGTATCAGCATGCGGAGCAGCAAATTGTCAACGATGTTGCATGGTTGCCGATGGAGCAGGTAACAAACACCTTCCTACGTTCTCCCTCTATCGTCGGTATGGTTGATAATGGTCAAGGAATCGTCCCCCCTGACGATTGGGCCAATATCTATCGGGTAGAATAATGTAACAATTTCTCGGCAAGGGCAGTGCCCTTACCGAGAAATTGTTACATTATTCTACGTAAATACATGGCCCTCTATGTGAGATTTCGTGAAAATGAAACGTATTTTAATATAAGTCAGTATTCTCGGTGGCAATTTACTCTGAAAATGGTGTCCATTCAGAGGAAGTTGCGTATTGTACTCACCGATTGAGTCGTCGAGGTATGCCTCTCATACTGACATGTTACTCCTATCTTTTGGAGCCTAATTTATTGTTCTCGCAGAACAAGGAGAAATCACGAATGCGATCTGGCAAGAAACTCACATTAGGTATTTTGCCTACATTCCTGTGCCTCTTGTCTATGCTCATTGTCGCCTGTGGTGGCGGCACTGATCAAGGCAACACAGGTACTACCGCCAAGCCTGCAAAAGCCGCAGACAACAAACAGGTCTACGTCGATCCAGGAGCGGTCGCCGGCTTATCTGACATTAAGACATGGGACCCGGCACTTGTAACAGATACGGCGTCGACCTTCGCCGTTCAAAACGTCTTTACAGGTCTTGTAGAACTGGATGACAACCTGGCGGTTAAGGGTGTGCTGGCACAAAGCTACTCCGTTGGCTCAGATGGCGTCACCTGGACCTTCAAACTGAAACCGAACCTCAAATTTAGCGACGGTTCGCCATTGACCTCAGCCGATGTCGTCTATAGCATTAACCGCGCCTTGACACCAGCCACAAAGTCTGGCACAGCAGGAGCATATTTGTCCCTAGTAAAAGACTCTGACAAAATGCTTGCTGGAAAAGTAAAAACGCTGATCGGTGATAGCCTCCTTGCTTCCGATCCCAATACAGTTACCATTGTCACCAATGCGAAAGCTGCATACTTCCTTGACGCCTTAACCTATACCGACTCCTACGTGGTTAATCAGAAAGTTCTTGGATCCGGCAAGGTTGTCGATCACCTGACAAGTACCAGTGGTATTGGTGCTGGACCCTGGGTTGTCAATAAGTATGCGCGTGGACAAGAAATCGACTTCGTGCCAAATCCGAACTACTTCGGTACAAAGCCCCAGTTGAAAGAACTACGTGTTCCTTTCTATAAAGACCAGAACACACTCTACAAAGCTTACCAAACAGGTGAAGTAGATTTAACTGGTATTCCATCGGCACAACTTGCCGCTGCTAAACAATTAACAAACGAATATCACAGCGTACCTCAGCTCACAGAGTTCTACTACACCATGAACTACCTAGTCAAGCCGTTCGACAACATCAAAGTACGTCAAGCATTCGCGCTCGCCATTAACAAGGACCAGATCGCGCATAGCGTCTACAAAGATACGGTTGTCGCGACAAACCATATCGTGCCAAAAGGCATGCCGGGATACTTCGATGGTCTAAAAGGACCTGATGGCACGACAAAAACTGCCGGGGATCCTGCTATGGCTAAGACGTTGTTGACACAGGGTCTACAAGAAGACGGCATGACCATTGCAAGCCTCCCTACGATCACCGTCTATGTCGCGTCCAGTGGTAGTGCCGATGCGCGTAATGAATTCGCAGCCGTACAGCAGATGTGGCAGTCGAACCTCGGCGTGAAGATCACTATTCGCGACGAAGACTTCAACCAGTTACTCAGCGACTCTACCAATGCAACGAACAATGCTAAAGGCATTGCCTTCTGGTGGCTGGGTTGGATCGCCGACTATCCAGATCCACAAGACTGGACCTCATTGCAGTTTGCCAAAGGCGTGCCGAATAATGCCTACAACTATGGGCAGAATAGTGGCGCGAACAGTGCAGCCCAGCAAAAGAACCAGCAATTGTTAGCAACCGCCGACTCCAATACCAACAGCACCGAGCGCCTTCAGCAGTACAACACGGCTGAGCAGCAGTTGGTGAATGATGTTGCCTGGATTCCAATGTACCAGTCAGCTTCACAACTACTACGTAAGCCGTGTATTGTCGGTGCTGTAAATAACGCTGAAGGGCTGATTTACCCCGACTCCTGGGCAAACATCTACAAATCGACCGACACGAACTGTTCAAACTCAACAGTTTCGGCAAATGGCTAAGATGTAGAGAAACAAAAGAGTGTGCCACCAGGATGGAAGTTTCCATCCTGGTGGCACACTCTTTTGTTTCTCTAGCCTGTGAGATTTTATAGATAAATGACGTATTGAACCTACGACAACTTTATTTAATTATGTTTCGTAGAAGGAGAAGTCACGAATGAGAACTGGTAAGAAAATCACGTTCGGTGTTCTGCCAGCATTCTTGTGCTTGCTATCCATGCTCATCGTCGCATGCGGTGGCAGTGGTGGTAGCACTACACCCAGCAGTAACACTCAGAAGGCTCCAGACAATAAGCAGGTCTTTGTCGATGCCTACTCGGTGCGTGGTTTATCAGACATCAAGACGTTTGATCCTGCACTCGTTACCGATGGTCACTCGATCAATGCCATCAACCTTGTCTTTACTGGCCTCGTAGAGTTAGACCAAAATTTGAATATCAAAGGTGAACTCGCGCAGAGTTACTCTGTCGGTTCCGATGGCGTCACCTGGACCTTCAAGTTGAAACCCAATTTACAATTCAGTGATGGTACAGCATTAACCTCTAAAGATGTCGCGTATAGTATCGACCGTGCCTTACAGCCAGCTACAAAGTCAGGCACAGCCGGCGCATATTTGAATCTGATCAAAGACTCCGACAAACTCTTGGCAGGCAAGATCAAGACGGTCATTGGTGATAGCATCACCACCCCTGACCCAAATACCGTTGTCATACTCACAAACGCAAAGGCGGCTTACTTCTTAGGTGCGTTGAGCTATCCATCATCCTACGTGATTGAGAAGAAACTCATCGACACCTATGGAAACAAGTTCGCCGATCACCTGTCCGAGGGCTTTGGTGGCGCGGGACCATTTATGGTCAAAAAGTACGCACGCGGCCAGGAAATCGACTTTGTGCCCAATCCCCACTACTACGGTGCCAAACCTCAATTGAAGGAAATCGTCTTTCCCTTCTACAAATCGTCCGACACACTCTACAAAGCCTATCAAACAGGCGCGGTAGATACAGCAGGTATTCCAACAGCGCAACTTGCTACAGCAAAACAATTGACTAATGAATATCACAACATTCCGCAATTGTGGATCAACTACTTCTCGATGAACTACCTTGTTAAGCCATTCGACAACATCAAGGTACGTCAAGCGTTCGCGCTTGCGATCAATAAGGACCAGATCGTTCACGATATATACAAAGACACAAAAATAGCTAGCAACCATATAGTACCAAAGGGCATGCCTGGCTACTTTGACGGTCTGAAGGGTCCTGACGGCACTACCAAGACTTCTGGTGATACTGCTAAAGCGAAGCAATTGTTGACTCAAGGTCTACAAGAAGAAGGATTGACAATTGCAAGCCTCCCTACAATTACGATTTACGCAGCTTCATCAGGTAGCCCTGATGTACGTAACGAGTTTGCCGCCTATCAACAAATGTGGCAGAACGCACTTGGCGTGAAGATTACGTTCCGTGATGAAGACTTCAACCAGTTACTCAGCGACATCACCGCGGCTACAAACAATCCTAAAGGCATTGCCTTCTGGCGTATCGACTGGATCGCGGACTATCCTGATCCTCAGGATTGGCTCACGTTGCAGTTCGCCAAAGGCTCACCGAACAATAACCAGAACTATGGACAGAATAGCAGCGCGAACAGTTCGACGCAACAACAAATCCAACAACAGTTGGTTGCTGCGGATGCCAACACGAATAACGCCACCCGTTTACAACAGTACAACACAGCCGAACAACAACTGATCAATGATGTTGTGTGGATTCCAACGGACCAGCAAGCCATTCAAATCATACGTAAACCATGTGTTGTCGGCTACGTAGATAATGCCCAGGAACTGGTGAACCCGGAAACGTGGGCCAACGTCTACATTTCGACTGACACGAACTGCGCGAATGCACCTATAAGTTAGCTGCCGCGCAAAGGTGGGGCAGGTGGCATGACAGGGGCAAGCCCTGTCACTACTATACAACGCTCCACCATTGCATAGCTTGCCACGCACATCCGTGTATGGTAGTGACAGGGCTTGCCCCTGTCATGCTCGCTCACAACTCGGAAGTTTAGGAAACATAACAATCTTTGTTCCGTCATGAAGTGTTCATTTTGCACATAGCCTTTGTAGTTCATTGTATCGACTTGACATTGTAGTACGTGTCACATAAAATACATGAAAGTCAATCTCCGTAGCGTTTCTCTATAAGAATCCCATAGCTTTTTGGTATGTCGGTGCCGCTTTACCGAAAAATGCTAGAGAAGAGAAACGTTTTACTGACTAGACGACGGTTTTACTCTCTATAACTAGTTGTACACGTCAGCCTCAAACACACCGTGGAGGTAATAACATGGTCGGATTCTTCATTAAGAGGTTCATCGGCCTCATCTTCGTGCTATTAGGAGTCACGTTTATCACCTTCATTCTGGGCTACTATGCCCCGGGTGATCCGATCAGAAATCTGCTCGGCAACCATTTCGAGATACACACGTATCTCCGTCTCAGACAGGTTTATGGCCTGGACTTGCCCTGGTATCAACAATACTTCAATTATGTAGTACAATTGCTCAGATTTAACTTTGGCGACTCGTATTATTTCCAGGAAACACCCGTCTTAGACATACTTAAACCTGGCATACCAGTATCAGCGGAATTGGGCTTATGGGGCTTAATTCTCACCTTCTTAATTGGTGTACCGATTGGCATCTTAGCCGCCCTCAAAGCAAACTCATGGATAGACACAAGTAGTATGAGTATTTCATTGATCCTCTTTTCTCTTCCAAGCTTCATCCTCGCCGTCTTCTTCCAGGTCATCGTTGTGCTATTAGATAGCGCGACAAAGTCTCACTGGCCTGTCGCGGGTTGGGGAAATGCGTGGCAGTACTCGCTATCGGATATAACATATAAGATAGGACCTATCTTTGTCTTCGCGGCAGTAGGCTTTGCGTATATTGCACGTCTCACACGCACGACCATGTTAGAGGTTCTGCGACAAGACTATGTACGTACAGCAAGGGCAAAGGGGTTGAAGGAACAAGTCGTCAACTACCGTCACGCCTTCCGAAACGCATTGATCCCACTGGTAACAGTCTTTGGCACTTCTCTGGCAACTCTTGTAGGTGGTGTTTTTTTCATCGAGGTGATCTTCAACATCCCCGGAATTGGACAGATTGGGCTAAATGCGATCAACGACCGTGATTATACAGTTATCCAGGCAACGGGCGTTATCTTCGCTATAGCAGTCGTTATAGGGAACTTAGTAGCTGACCTTCTTTACTCTGCTGTTGATCCACGCATTAAGGTCGAATAGGGAGCAAGTATACAGATGGATACAAAAGACACAAACCAGGCTGCTTCTAGCTTTATGTCACCTGATCCTGGCGTAGGACCAAGAGGGTCTGAGTTAATAGATGTATCAAGTACTCTTGATACACAAAATGGCACACCAGCGGGTGTTGGAACAGCCACTGCAACTCCTGTAGAAACACGAACTGAGAAGAGTACAGAGAAATCAACAACGCCTCTGCAAGACTCGCTTAGACGTTTACGCCGTGATAAAAGAGCGATGGTGAGTCTCGCCATCATCATCTTCTTTATTATCGTACCTATCATTGGACCATTCATTTATACACACATAGGCGGGCAAGTACTTGGTCCTACCGGAGTTGGAACAGTTGGACCCGATCAATATCATAGCCCATTTGTGCAGTTCCTCGATCACCAGGACGAATTGCCCACCGCACGCAACTGGTTGGGGACCGACGCGATTGGACGTGATATTCTAGCACGTCTCTTGCAAGGTATGCTTATCTCGCTGTTCGTCGCCATTTCGGTTGAGATTGTCAACACCGTGCTTGGCATTCTCATCGGCGTGTGCGCTGGCTTCTTTGGTGGCTGGATTGACCAACTCCTGGCACGCTTCACCGATATCATGTTCGCCTTCCCGGGCTTGCTCTTCGTTATCCTGGTTGCGGGTATCTTTGGCCCAAGCCTTGACGCCCCACTCAGCAAAATTCCTGTTATCGGTGCCAATGGCAACGCACGTTTGCTGGTTGTCTCAATCGCGCTTGCATTTGTCGGCTGGCCACTGATGGCACGCTTTGTTCGTGGTCAGACCCTGCAACTCAAGGAACAACAGTTCATCGAAGCAGCCCGTACTTCAGGAACAAGCAATGTACGCATTATTATGCGTCATATCGTTCCTAACCTCTTCAACATCGTGGTTGTTGCCGCGACACTCGACATCGCAAACACCGTTATTGGTGAAGCTGGCTTGAGCTTCCTTGGCCTCGGTGTATCCACCCCAGGTTCAAGTATCGGTTTGATGATTAATGATGCCCAGCCACTCGTGAATGTTCACCCGTGGGAGATTCTTGTCCCTTCGGTTACACTCACGATCATCGTGCTTGCATTTTCGTTCCTCGGCGATGGCTTACGTGATGCCTTCGACCCACGTGCAAAAGATTAACGAACAACTAGCGGAGAAAAGAAAAAGATGGCAACAGCAAATTTGCTGGAAGTAAATAATCTCAAAACCTACTTTTACACACGTAGCGGCGTTGTCAAGGCCGTTGACGATGTGACATTTTCGATCAAGGCCGGAGAGACACTCGGTGTCGTGGGTGAAAGCGGCTGCGGTAAAAGCGTAACCGCTCTCTCGGTCATGCGTTTGATCGCTAACCCACCTGGCAAGATTGTTGGTGGCGATATTCGCTTCAATGGCGAGAACGTCTTAGATAAAAATCTGGAAGAGTTAAGCGAACTACGTGGTAGCAAAATCTCGATGATTTTCCAGGACCCAATGACCTCACTCAACCCCGTCTTCAATGTCGGCTATCAGATTGCAGAAACGGTAAAGCGTCATAGAAAAGACGTGAGTAACGACCAAGCATGGAAACGTTCGGTCGAAATGCTCGACCTCGTGCGTATCCCCGACGCTAAACGCCGTGCCAAAAGCTTCCCGCACGAGTTTAGTGGTGGCATGCGTCAACGCGTTATGATTGCTATCGCGCTTGCCTGTAACCCCCAACTTCTCATTGCGGACGAGCCGACAACGGCACTGGACGTAACCATTCAAGCGCAGGTGCTGGAACTCATGAAGGGTCTTTCAAAAGAGTTTGGTACCGCGGTTATGTTGATTACACACGATCTTGGAGTCGTCGCTGGCACCTGTCAGCACGTCAATGTGATGTACGCGGGCCACGTCGTAGAAACGGCACCTGTCGGACAAATCTTCGAGACACCAGCACACCCATACACAGTTGGCTTGCTGAACTCGATTCCGAAACTTCACGAGGGACGTGGTTCAAAATTAACGCCTATCGCGGGTCAGCCGCCCGACCTGGTGAATCCACCTGTAGGCTGCCCCTATGCACCACGCTGTCCTAAAGTGCAGAATCGCTGCCGTGAGGAGCGACCAGAATTGATGTCTGTAGGTCGCGGAGAACAACTAGCCGCCTGCTTCTATCCAAACTAAGAGGAAGAGAAGAATTATGGTACAGCAAGTAGAAAAGCCTGGCAACAATGGAGCAGGCACAACGTTGATTGATGTGAAGGGCCTCAAGGTCCATTTCCCTATCAAGGGGGGTATCCTCGGTCGCACAGTCGCCCACGTCAAAGCAGTGGACGGTGTTGACTTGTTCGTTCGACACGGTGAGACGCTTGGTCTGGTAGGCGAGAGCGGTTGCGGCAAATCGACGACAGGACGCGCAATTCTGCAATTGATTAAGCCAACGGCAGGTAGCGTTGTATTCGATGGCAAAGAGCTAACGACGATGCCAGCCGAGCAAATCCGTAGGGAACGCGCGAAGATGCAAATGGTGTTCCAGGACCCCTTTAGTTCGCTTGACCCACGCTATACCGTTGGTCAAGTCGTTTCTGAACCACTGGAAAATTTTAATCGTGGCAATGCTGGGTCTGTCCGAGAGCAAGTGGCGGATGTTCTACAAACGGTTGGCATTAATCCAAAGTATGTCAATCGCTTCCCACACGAGTTTAGTGGTGGACAACGACAACGTATAGGTATCGCACGAGCATTAGCCCTTCACCCATCTCTGGTCATCGCGGACGAGCCAGTTTCAGCTCTGGACGTATCTATTCAAGCGCAGGTGCTTAACTTGTTGCAAGAATTACAGGGTAAATTTGGTCTCACCTACCTGTTTGTGGCCCACAATCTCTCAGTTGTGAAGCACATCAGTGATCGTATCGCGGTAATGTATCTAGGGCGCGTAGCGGAGCTTTCGGATAGCGAAGAGTTATATGAGACGCCACTACATCCCTATACACAGGCACTTCTATCAGCAATTCCAGTGCCTGACCCGAAAATCGAGGCAAAACGCAAACGTATCATCCTGGAAGGCGACGTTCCAAGTCCGGTCAACCCACCTAGTGGCTGCAATTTTCATCCGCGTTGCTGGAAGGCACAGGCTATCTGTCGCGAGGTCAATCCTCCGTTAGAAGAGAAGCAGGCAAACCATTTCGCGGCTTGTCACTTCCCTGGTTAATCGTAACGGCGTGATGGAAGGCATGACAGGGGCAGAGCACCTGTCACTACTATACACGGAACCTCGTGGCTTCGCCCCGAAGGGGAGAACAGTATAGTAGTGACAGGGCTTGCCCCTGTCATGCTCCACATGTCACATTTTTCATAGAGTAGTGCTTGGTTCCAGACGCTTTATACGTGCGAGCAGTTTGATACGCGCGATAAGATAATGACCATCAAATGGCTTGACAACATAGTCATCCGCACCTGCCTCGAAACCTCGCACTTTATCACGCAGAGTCATGAGCGATGTCAAGAGCATGATGGGCAGTTTTTGTAGTGACTCTTCGCCGGTACGGATAGAGGAACAGAGGTCAAGCCCACTTTCCTGGTTTAGCAGCACCTCGGTTATCAGCAAATCTGGTGGCTGAGAGGTTTCCAATAACTGCCTCGCCTCTGCCGCCGACCTGACGCAGGTTACAACAAAGACATCATGTAGTGTCTGTTGCATCTTTTTACACGCTTGAACATCACTATCTACAAACAGAATGTGTAACCTACGCACGATCTTTGACTTCCCTACTCCCTGTCTGCTTGTGTCTGCACAAAGTTCTCAGTGCGACGCTGGCGATCAGTGGGTGTCAGACGTAGTACTTTCTCAATGGTGGCGTTGAGCGCACTTGGCTTGAATGGCTTCGTGAGATACTCGTCCGCCCCAGAGAGCATACCAGTCATCTGATCTTCATCGCGTGACATGGCACTAAGAATAATTAACGGGGTATTAGCGGTGCGGACATCGCCCCGAAGACAACGTACCAGTTGGTATCCATCCATACGCGGCATCTTCACATCGACGATTACGCAGTCAGGATGGTCTGCATAGATGCGTTCTAGCCCTTGTACACCGTCATAGGCGACGATAACATTGTAAGAACCTTGCAAGTTTACAGCGTATTTGATAAGTTCTACAATGGTTGGATTATCATCAATTACCAATACTGTTTTCATAGCATTCCCGTTATTCATAGGTTGCCTCTCACAAGCACTGCACACATACGGGTTACAGGTTTCAGAAAAGGCATTTATACCCGTAACATTGTAACACAGTTATGTGTTGCTGCCAACTTATCAACAAATTTTAGAACAGGGTTATTTAAAAGGCATGGTGGCATGACAGGGGCAAGCCCTGTCACTACTATACACGGGACCTCGTGGCTTCGCCCCGCAGGGGTGAACAGTATAGTAGTGACAGGGCTTGCCCCTGTCATGTTCTCCCAACCCCTGACCTCTGTTATATATCCTTCTATCGGACAGTTGCCCATTTTTCTATAGGGAAAAAGAAATTTTCTATAGGCACGATATGTTAGAATACAGAGACACAAGTCGCAGGCACCGGATAAGGGAGAGAACTCATGCTTGACCGCTATTCACGACAAACGCTATTTGCACCAATTGGAAAGCAGGGACAGGAACAGTTACATAGAGCCAAAGCTACAATTCTTGGATGCGGTGCCTTGGGCACGGTTCTAGCGAATAACTTATGTCGTGCTGGCGTTGGGCGACTCGTGATTGCTGATCGCGACTATGTTGAAACGAGTAACTTGCAACGTCAGATACTTTTCGATGAAGATGATGTCACGCGCCATCTTCCCAAAGCTATCGCGGCAGTGGAAAAGCTGCGTAAGGTAAATAGTGAGGTACAGGTCGAGGCATTGGTCGAGGATATCAATGTCGATGGCATTGAGTCGCTAGTACGCGAGAGTGACATCGTACTTGACGCGACCGACAACTTCGAGACACGTTATCTGCTGAATGACGTGTGTATCAAGTACAACCGTCCATGGATTTACAGTGGTGTGGTTGCCTCATATGGCGTAACCATGAATGTTGTTCCTGGCGATACTCCATGCCTACGTTGTGTCTTTCCCGACATGCCTTTGCCCGGAACAACGCCGACATGCGATACGGCTGGTGTGCTGAATGGGATTGTAGGCGCGATTACTGGCCTGGCATCTACTGAAGCCCTCAAAATTCTCCTGAAAAGTGAGAAGATCAGTCGCGCCATGACGTGGATGGACGTGTGGGAGAATACGTTCGAACGTATCGAGTTACCGCGTCAGCCTGATTGTCCAGCCTGTGGGCAGCACCTCTATGAATTCCTGGACTCAGCGCAAGGTTCAAGCAGTACAAGCCTATGTGGGCGTAACGCTGTGCAGGTACGTGGTACTGGAAAACGTGGCATTCGTCTGGATTTCCCAATACTTGCAGCACGGCTCGAACCTATCGGTAAAGTGCAGTACAACGAGTTTCTCTTACGCTGTCTTGTTGACGAGTACGAAATAACGGTTTTCCCCGATGCTCGTGCGATCATCAAAGGGACCGATGACGAGCAGGTAGCTCGTTCTGTCTATGCACGATATGTGGGGATGTGAGTAGACTTGCCCATGTTGAGTTCTATTGCTATAATAGTTTTTCAAATGGGAGGCAAGGGCACCCCCTTGCTTTTACCAGTAGATTTTTTGAAGATACATCATTTGCCTGTAGGGACCGATTTATCACGTCCTGGTCGGCGATTGTAAAGACCGAAAGGACGTGATAAATCGGTCCCTACAGGCGTTTCTTCTCATACATTGTTGCTCTTTTGAAAAAACCTATTTGTGAGGGGCATCCCCTTGCGGGTGCCCTTGTTTATCCACCCTTTTCCGCTAAGGGAGATTTTTAAATATTATGAATGAACATATTCTTGTTTGCGTTGCATGGCCTTATGCAAAAAGTACGACTCATGTGGGGCAGATTGTCGGCGCATATTTACCAGCAGATACATTTGCACGCTATAACCGCATGGCCGGCAACCATGTCCTTATGGTTTCCGGTAGCGATGAGCATGGTACGCCAATCCTGATAGACGCCGAGCGTGAAGGTATTCCACCACGCGAGTTTATTGCTCGTTTCCATAACCAGATTGTGAACGTGTGGGAGCGGCTGGGCATGTCCTGGGACCTCTATACGGAAACGGGTACGCCCAATCACTACCGTATCACGCAAGACTTCTTCTTGACTCTGTATGAAAAGGGCTATATCTTCAAGGATACAATGCAGTCTCCGTATTGCCCCACCGACCGACGTTTCTTGCCCGACCGTTATATCGAGGGCACGTGCCCAAACTGTGGCTATGCTTCGGCACGTGGCGATCAATGCGACAACTGTGGGCATACGCTCGACCCCGTTGATCTCATCAATCCAACCTGCCGCCTGTGTGGAAGTGTCGATAGCACATTAGAAATACGAGCGACGGAACACTTCTTCCTGGATTTACCGAAGCTGCAGGAACCGCTGCTGGAATGGCTCTCGCATGGCAAAGACCATTGGCGTCACAACACAATGGGCTTTTCCATGAACTGGCTGAAAGAGGGCTTACGTGCACGTGCAATCACACGTGACCTCGATTGGGGTGTGCCGATTCCGCTAGAGGGTTATGAAGATAAGCGTATCTATGTCTGGTTCGATGCGGTCATCGGCTACTTCTCCGCCTCGGTCGAGTGGGCTGAACGACAGGGGACACCTGAGGCATGGAAGGATTGGTGGATACCTGGCAAGGTCGAGCCAGCGGTAAAGTCGTACTACTTCATCGGAAAAGACAACATTCCATTTCACGCGATTATCTGGCCCGCGATGCTGCTGGGCTATGGCAACCGCAACTTGCCCTATGATGTACCCGCGAACGAGTTTATGACGATGAGTGGCGCGAAGGCATCCAGTAGTCGCGGCAACGTCGTGTGGACGCCCGATGTATTGGACCGTTATAGCGCGGACGCACTGCGTTATTATCTCTCGGCCACCGCACCCGAGGGGCGCGACACAGACTTTACCTATGAAGAGTTGGTACGCCGCAACAATGATGAGCTAGTCGCAACTTATGGGAACGCGGTACATCGCACCCTGTCGTTCTTACAGAGCAAGTTTGGCGGTGTTGTCCCGGAGCCTGGGGCGTTACGTGAAGCTGATCGCGAAATTCTCGCTGAGGTTGAGCGCGGCTTTGGGTTGGTAGGTCACAATATCGGATTATGCCACTTGAAAGACGGGCTGAACGCGGCAATGGCGGTCGCACGGGCGGCGAACCGCTATCTGGATGAACAGGCACCGTGGAAACAGATCAAGGTTGACCGCGAGGCTGCTGGCACCTCAATCTATATTATGCTACAAGTGCTGAGCGGTCTGCATACTATGCTCAGCCCCTACCTGCCCTTCTCGTCACAGAAGCTGCATGAGTACCTCGGCTTAGATGGCGAGGCAGACAAAATGTTCTGGCGACTTGAGCAGGTAACGGCAGGGGCAAAGCTGCCCACACCTGCCCCCCTGTTCGCTAAACTGGAAGAGATTGTCGCTGAGGCGGTATAAAATTCAGTAGAACAGCAAGACGCAGAGAAATCTATAGGTTTCTCTGCGTCTTGCTGTGTAATGCACAATCAAAAATGGTATTTCAAATGCCTCTCCCAGTACCTTAGTAGGTCACGGGTAGGTTACAACACATTTTCCAATCTTACCTGTGCTGTAGTCAGAAAACCAGATGTTGTTGTCTGCTCCCTGCGTGATCGCTCCTGGATCAGTTCCCCCTCCCAGGCCCACTTCGGTCACAACAGTTCCAGTGCTTGTCATGACGCCAATTTTGTTGGTAGAGTTTTCTTCTGTAAACCACAGGTTGTTGTCAGGTCCCGTGACAATACCATAGGGACCACCGTTAGCACTGATACCTGCTGTAAACGTAGTCACAGCCTCTGTTGGCGTAATGCGAACAACAGCGTTGTTATAAAACTCACCAAACCAGAGGTTGCCATCAGGTCCCATAGTGATGTAATTCAATTCACTACCTGAATTAGAATCATTAACACTATATTCAGTAACAACACCGGCTGTCGTGACCTTGCCGATTTTGCCCTGGTTAGACTCAGGAAACCAGAGATTACCATCAGGCCCCGTGGTGATATCATAAACTCTAGCACCAGCAGTAGGAATAGTGTATTCAGTAATCGCTCCCGCCGTCGTAATCTTTCCGATCTTGCCTATGTTGGCTTCAGTAAACCACAAATTGCCATCAGGTCCTATGGTAATCCCATTGGGTTGGCTATTGGCAGTTGAGAGGGAATATTCGGTGATGACACCCGCCGTCGTAATCTTCCCTATGTTGTTTCCTGTTCTTTCAGTAAACCAGAGGTTGCCATCGGGTCCTGTCGTAATTCCTTCTGGTGCGCTATTAGCTGTTGGAGTAGTATATTCAGTAGTTACTCCGGCTGGCGTAATCTTGCCGAGCTTATCTGTACTAGAATTAGCTTCAGCGAACCAGACATTGCCGTCAGGTCCCACCGTCATGTGATCGATGCTATCTCCTCTCGTGAGAGTTGTGTTCAACTCGGTGCATGAATACAATGAAGATGGTGGGGAAGTTACTCCTGTGAAACCAACGACATCCGTACCTCCTTGAATATTCAAACTACTCAGGTGGAAGTACATGGGACGTTCCGCCACAAAGGGTGCATTATTGCTCGACACGACGCTCATCGACACTTGATGCGCTCGATAATCCTCTCCTGACCGTAGCAGATAATTGCGCACCACCTGCGTCACATCCACCGTTGAGCGACTCTTTGCTGAGACTATGACGTTCTGTGTATAGGTGTTCCCATACTCGTTGCGAAGTGTCATCGCGAGCGTCTCACTGTTGCTTGTCGGGTTCTGTAAGGTCAACCACTCGTTGTACCCGATGTTGGTGTAGCCCTCGGCGAAGTTAGCGGTCGTCGTCATTGGTGCCGACGCTCCTACTACATCTGTTCCACCTGTTGCCATCACATTGATAGAGGTATTGGGTACCGTGTGCGCGTAGTGGAAGAACATTTGTCGCTCGACCACAAGACTCATCGAGGTCGCGGTCACATCTGCCGACACTTCAGGTGTGGTGGAACACGGCGTCACATCACACATTCCTGTTGGCTGCGCATTCAGTTGATTGACATCGACCACCTGCTGGCTGTGAGCGGCAACAGGCAAGCTGAGCGTCTGATGATGCGTGTTCTGATACTCTAACGTGACGGTGGCTGTGGTGGTCATCGCCGACAGATTGCTCATCACGAGATATTCTTGACTCTTGAAAGCCGCGTAGCCTTCGGCGAAGAGCCAGTGGTTAGACAGGGCATGGACTCCCACCACAGACGAAGCACTGGACACCACTCCTACAACGCCTTCTGTGACGTTGGAGCGATAGACAGAACGTTCCACTACTACAGGTTGGTCGGCGGTGACGACTGCACTCACATGGGCTGGTAGATGCAAGGCAGGGTCTGTAGGCGTCAGCGTTCCACGGGCACCTGCCGCTACCGAGAGGGTTTGGGTGCCCACCGTTACACCTGCCGCGTAATACGTGGCTGTAATTGCAGCAGGCAAACTGTTCGATGGATTCAGGATGCTTAGAAAGGTGCTGATACCCGCGCCTACGGGGAGATCGGCGAACGAGTTCGTGAGCGTCGGACTGGTGGCACCGACCACATCACTCCCGCTGTTGACGCCATGAAAGCTGAAATACATGGGACGTTCCACCACCAGTCCTGGGCAACTGGACACCGAAGGGACCGTGACCAATGCGGAAAACAGTTCGCCAGGATTTTGCATCTGATCAAGATGTAGGTCTTGGTTGGCCGAGGCGGTGTAGCGACTGGCGTGTGGAACCAGCACATTTTCTACCAGCAGCGGTTTACGGGCCTGTGACGTGTAAACCGTGCCTTCAGGCAGATAGCTGATAGTCGCCGAACAGTCCTGCACGGGATCGGGATTGCTCAGCGTGAGATACTCTTTGAAGCCTGCTCCCACGCGTCCCTCTGCGAAATACCAGCTCTTGCTCACAGACGCAGGCGGCACTGGTGCCGCATGCGCTGGAAATACTCTATTCAAGACCAGAGAGAGGGCAAGGCTGCCTCCCAAAAGCGAAAGTAGACCACAGAGAAGCAGAAATTTGACCATCCTGGGTCGAGTTCTCCCCAGTCTATGCTGGAAAGGGTGAAACAACATAAATCCTCCTAAAGAAAGGCAAAATACACAAATGGCATCGAAATATCGTTAAGAGAAGCTACCTACACTATCTTTGCGAGATAGAAATGGTATGACCTCTCAGTTTGAGTATAGTGGTGTTCCGAAATAAAGGATGTATATGCAGGAATGTGAGGAAGTGCTGTTGAATGTATCTAAAGACAGAAGACATACAAAAAGGTTCTTGCCACGTTGTGTGGCAAGAACCTTTTTGTATGTCTTCTGTCTTTATGCAGGAACCTGATAGCCTGCTACCTCGGCACCCAGGCAAGCCGCACCGACCACACCGGAAAAATCACCAAGTTTGGTACGAATAATGGGCGTTTTCTTCGCAGGAGCCGTAAGTGCTGTAGTTCGTGCACGATGGACTGCTGTCTCATAGAGCAAGTCGATGGACTCGATAACACCACCACCGAGGATTACAGCGTCAGGATTATAAAAATTAAGTACCGATGCGATACCATAGCCAAGATAGTTAGCAGCCTCGATGACCTTTTCAATCACAAGCTCATCTTTATGAGCGATAGCATCGGCAAGTATACCTGAGCGAATGACAGTCTCACCTTCTTTGAGTTGCCTCTGCGCGTCGTCCGAAAGTACAGAGGCACGCCCATGATGTATATCAGCCATAATTGATTTCGTGATCGCCGTACGCGAGGCATAGGCTTCGAGGCATCCAAGGCTTCCACAGCCACAGATACGGCCACCTGCCTGAATCGTCATATGTCCGACTTCGCCAGCAGTTCCCGTTAAACCTGCGTACATTTTGCCGTTTGACACTATACCTGAACCAATACCAGTTCCCACAAACATGCACACAAAGTTACTATAACCTTTACCCGCACCATAGAGATATTCACCTTGTGCTGCTACTTCTACGTCATTCCCAACGTATACCAGCTTGCCAAACTGCTTACCGAGAATCTCGCCGAGATGCATGTCATGCACACCAAGATTAGGTGCATCGACAACAATACCATTTTTGCGATCAATTTGGCCCGCCGCGCCGACACCTATCGCCAGAATTTGAGCACCATCTGGCAATTTGGCATCCTCAATCGCCGTGGTCGCGAGTTCGATAGTCCGTTGCGATACGAAGTCCTGTCCACGCTCGGCACGCGTACGTTTACGAGCAGAGGAAATTACTTCGCCCGATGCGACGTCAACAACTGATACGAGCGTCTTGGTTCCTCCCAGGTCGATACCCAGGGCATACACTTTGGCTTTGGACATACGTTTTCCCTCATTTCTTAAATGGCAAACTCAATCCAGGTTGTACATCGAGGTCAAGGCCATGTTGCTCTCCACGCGAGAGATGAAAAAAGGCGGCACCCGCGATCATCGCGGCATTATCCGTACAAAATTCGATTGGTGGATAGCTTAGTTGAATAGAAAGCGGTAACAGTTCTTGCTCGATACGGTTGCGCAGACGCACGTTCGCCGCCACACCGCCCGCAAGAACGACCTGTTTGACGCCAAATTCTTGCGCGGCAAGCCGTGTTTTGACGGCCAGGACATCGACAATCGCTTCTTGAAAACTCGCGGCCAGAAACGCGACATTTGTCGTTCCCTTTTGCGCTGCCTGTGCACCCATGCGGGTGTAATGGCTCACCTGCTTGCCCTCACTCTCGGCGGCTGGCCGTTCGTCGGCGGTCGCGCCTTCAGCAAGGTGGAGCATAGCGGTCTTGAGACCACTGAAGCTAAAGTCATAGGTGCCACGCAGCCATGCTCGCGGCAAACGATAGGCGGTACGGGCAAGCGTAACTGGTCGTTCCTGTTGCAGAAGTTCGTCTTCGGCTTGTTGTGCCGCTTTTGGATCGATGGGCCACCAGGGTAGTCTAAGCCGAGAATACGAGCCACCTTGTCGAACGCTTCACCCGCGGCATCATCACGTGTATGCCCGAGCAATTGATAGTCTCCATGATCGCGCACTAGCACAAGTTCGCTATGTGCACCCGAAATGACAAGACAGAGAAGTGGGAAACGTGGATCACCTTCCAGATAGCTACTAGCTGACACAGATGGTGTGTTTGAAGCTGTACCCTTTCGTAGCCAGTTCGCATAGATATGTGCTTCGAGGTGGTTCACGCCGAGAAAGGGGAGGTCCCGTGCAAGGGCAAGTGTTTTACCTACGGTGAGACCCACTAACAACGAGCCAGCGAGACCTGGACCATAGGTCGCAGCAATGCCATCTATCTCGTCCCATGAGCAACGAGATTGCGCGAGTGCGGTCTCGACGACAGGAATTGCCGAGGCCAATTGTTGGCGCGATGCAACCTCTGGCACAACACCGCCATAGCGATTATGAATATCTATTTGTGATGCAACGACATTCGAGAGCAACCAGCGACCGTCCTTGACGATTGCAGCACCCGTTTCATCACATGAGCTTTCAATTCCGAGTACGAGCATAGACGTTTTCTTGTAATCCTTTACTTATTGCGTGTCTAGCTTCTGATAGAGCGCGGCTTTGAGTTCTTGGAAATGCTGTTTATAGGCCGGTGTATTAATTTCATCGGTCCACATGATAACCGCATCTTCCTGGTTATCGCTATAATAGCGGTGACGTATGCCAGCTTCGCGGAAGCCATATTTACGATAAAGGTTTTGCGCCTTGTAGTTTGAGACACGTGCCTCTAAAGTGACCCACTTCGCACCAATGCTATAGGCAATATCAATTAGGCTTACGAGTAGCAGTTCCCCTAAACCAAGACGACGAAAGTCGGGATGTGTTGCAATAGTGGTGACATGCGCCTCATCGACCATTAGCCATAAGCCTGCGAACCCGATAATAGAGTCTAGTTCGGGCGAAGACGTTATGATGCTAGGACGACTGGGCAACAACGAAAGAGGAAATAGGCGACTCTTACGTGGCTTTTCTACCTCCTGCGGAGGCACCGTAGCACGTTCCTCCGCGATATGCTTATCGCGCAACACGATATAGTGCGCCCAGCGATTATCCTGTAATTCCTTACGATAAGCACTGGGAGGCCACGTCGATGGATAGGCGAGACGCTCGATCTCTACGACACGAGGCACATCTGCCATAATCATTTGGTCAATCGCGTACCGCACCCTCTTCCCTTTCTGTTTTACCTTGACCCATAGGTCGCTGGAATGCCGTGCCAAGTAATGCTCGTTTTCTCGTACTTGTGGTAATCGAAGGACGCCGCAAGTAAAGGGGTTCGAGTAATAATGGGTCGTCTGCTTTCCCTTCTTGCCATCGCCGCAAGGCAAGCGATGCAAGCACCGATGCATGACGCGTTGACTGTACCGTGTCGAGAAAGAGACCTTGTGTTTGCACATGAGTAGCGAGCACTTGACGCGAGGCTTCGCTTAGTTCGCCACAAAAGAGAAACGCTGTGACAGGTTCTGTAGAAGAACTATTTCTCTTTTCAAGTGTCTGCGCTTGAAGCATCTCTGCCATATGTGCTGGAGAATACACACCATAATCGCTTATTCTCGCCAGTAGATAGCTTGCATCGCCATGCTCTGTTACATGCAGAGATGCACGGTAGCAAGCAGCATAAAACTCTGAGCGTCCGGCTTCCATAATGGCGCAAAGAGGATATGTTGTCTGCCTCTGCTGAGCGGCGATAATGTCTAGCGTACTTATCCCAAAAAGTGGCTTTTGGAGCACAAAGGCAAGCGTTTTCGCGGTAGCTAGCGCGACTCGGACTCCGTTGAATGAGCCTGGTCCAGTAGCAACGGCGATACCGTCAATGTGTGACAGGGTAGTATGACATTCAGCAACCAGCCTTTGAATACGCGGAAGCAATTCAACACTATGGTTGCTGTCGATATGCCAGGTATATTCGCCATACACTTCGTCCTCTGAACATAAAGCGATGCTGGCATGGCGGTTAGATGTATCAAATGCGAGTAATAGCATAGGTGTTTTTCTGAAATTGTCGTAGTAGTTCTTGATAGTGTGCGCCGATAGCGGTAAATAAAAAAGTTCGCTCTGTTTCACTGCGTATATCTATCGCAATACGGAGCGACTCAGGTACCCATAGGCCATCCGCTTTATCAGCCCACTCGACAACACACACTCCTATCGTATCGTAGAAGTAATCCTCAAAACCAAGCTCAAACATCTCTTCAGGATCATCCAGGCGATACAAATCGAAATGATAGAGTGCAGGCCCTTTCGTATTTCCTCGCTCGTCTTGTGTTAGGCGTACTTGACCCGGATATTCTTTCAAGAGGGTAAAGGTCGGGCTGGTGATCGTTGCGGTAATGCCAAGACCTTGTGCGAGACCTTGAGTAAAAGTAGTTTTACCCATGCCAAGTTGCCCATCGAGAAGGAGTAGTTCTCCACCGCGTAAGAGTTTGCCCAGATGCATGCCGAGGAGCTGCGTCTGAGCAGAACTATGGCTAAGAATATTCAAGGTAAGTGCGTCTTTTCCCTGGATATTGCCTGTAGCAAGACTACTTTCAAGCACGATAGCGTGTCCCTACATTTCGTTGATATTGTGTGTTCTCCATTATAGCATACATGCGCGATTTCTTCTTAGCGAAGTTTTGAACCACAATTGCGACAATACAGCGCATTCGTTCGTACAGGCTGTCCACAATGTGGGCAAGGCTGCATTTGCGCGGCAGCACTCGGAGCAGGCTGTTGAGGTGGCGGTGCCGCTTGCGTGACAGGCTGTGACGCTGGAGGTGGGGCATAGTTCACTACAGGTGTAGGAGCAAACTGGTCGGCAGGATATGCCTCGCCCTTTATTTCTTGTAGTTGTGTCTCATGATTACGCGCATCATGGTCTAGCTCTTGTATGCTAGCACAGAGACGCGAAAGTTGTGCATCAGTCAATGAGCCTTGCTGATATAAGGTCATCGCGACATTGCCAAGTTCATTTAAGAGTTGCTGACGCTGGTCCCACAGTTTGTCCAGTTCGCTTTGTTTGCTACGAACACGTAGTTGTTTTTGTGCTTCCCAGCTTGTACGACTGACGGCTGTATTCATAAATTTTTCGCGGACTCTACAAAATCACTCATGATTTGTCCTCCATGGGGTTTGGTTATTCTATCTTCTTTAGGTTTTATATTCAATGTTTCTTTCGCCGCCTTCGACGGCGTGTAAGAGAGACTAGAGGCGGGGACACCCCGCGCCCCGCAAGGGGGACGGCGGTCCCCTTAACCCCTGCTTACTCTTGTACAGCGTGTCGGTGGATGCGAATTTCTTCAAAACGGCCACTGGCACTGAGTTGTACGGCCACAACGTCGATGCGCCATGAACGCTCAGAACGGGCATGCAGGTCAAGATAGTAGGTTGCCACCTGTATCAGCTTTTGCTGCTTACGCGGAGTGACTGCCTCTTCTGGCAAACCATAGGCATTACCTCTGCGCGTTTTGACTTCGATAAAGATCAGGTCGGTTGCGTCTTCCGCAATCAGGTCGATCTCACCATGACGACAACGAAAATTACGCTCGATAATAGTATAGCCTTGACGCGTAAGTTCCTCTGCCGCCAAACGTTCTCCTGTACGACCAAGTCCCTGACGAGCGGCCTTGTCAGGCTTGGGAGTGCCTGTACTGTCTATCACAATCTCCCTACTATAACTACGTTGTTTACTTGCAGATGTTGTAATATGCTCATTATACTCTAGCGTGCGTTGGAAAACAGCAAAAGAAATCTCTCTCTCGTCTGGCTACCAGTGAGATTAACACGCCCAACTGATGGTGTGCGTATTGACTGGCCCCTGGAAAAAGAATAAACCAAGTGTGCAGGCAGTGGATGGGACTCTAATAGTCACCAGCACGCTCTGACCGGGGGCAAGGACGCCACTCGCTGGGCTAAAAGCAATACCCCCTGGTACATTTGTGTAGGCCGTCCAGTGCAAATTGCTCTGATTGCTCGCGCCTGAAAGGACACGTGCGAAACAGATAAATACGCCGTTTTTCTGGCAGTCAAGATGCCCAACGATACTCATCGACGATGGCCGCACATCAAGCACGGCAGGTGCTCCTTGCACAGGTGCTGGCGTTGGAGTTGAAACGTGTGTCGGGCTTGGCTTAGGCGTTGAAGTAAACGTCGGCGTTGGAGTTGGAGCTATGACCTGTGTCGGCGTTGGCGACGGTGTTGATTGCACCGCCGTTGTTGTTGAACCGCAGGCCACAAGCACACTGCTTACAAAGGCTATACCGAGTAGTGTCAAGAGTATCCTTGTTCGCATTCTAGCGCGAAAGTGCCCTGGCAGAACGGAGAATAAACGAAATGTGTTTCGTGGCATTGTAATCCTTCTTACTAGAAAATGATTTCAAAACATTCTTTATATTTGTGATAATCAGAACTCTACTGTATTCGGCAATCTTTCGCAAGAGAGGTTGCCATTTGGCCTAATTTAGTCTACAGTGCTAAGAATGTGCCAATCATAGATACTCATGAAAATGGATTCGCCTACGCTAAGGAGCTATTTTCGGAGGAATGTCAAGAACGTCAATGTGTATAAAGGAGCCAAAACAGATGAACGAACAGGATAGCCAGATACAGTCCCCACTTGTTTTTATACATGGCTCGGGTGATAGCGGGGGTGTATGGCGTTTGCAGGTTGAGCACTTTGGGACACAACGCGCGTTCGCACTTGACCTGCCAGGACATGGACAACGCCCTGACACCCTACCCGCGGAGGTAACGGTACAAGAGTACGCACAAGTAGTACACTATATTGTAACCCACGAACTGCACTTACAAAAGCCGATTATCGTTGGACATTCGCTCGGTGGCGCAATCGTGCTCACGATGGCTCTCGACTATAGCAACGAGCTAGCAGGCATAATCCTGGTTGGAACAGGGGCGCGATTACGTATCCTCCCCACTCTTTTAGTAGACGCGAAAAACACGCCGGAACAAGCACGTTCACGTTTATCGCAAATGGCCGTAGCCACAACGACTGAACCCTCGGTTTCGCAAGCGGTAACACAAGAGCAAGCAACACCTGGGCCAAACGTTCTCTATCGTGATCTTGCAGCATGTGACGTGTTCGACATTATGAAAAGGCTATACGAAATATCTCTACCAACGCTGATTGTGTGTGGGGCGGAGGATCAGTTGACGCCTGTGAAGTATAGCACCTATCTCCACCAGCATATTCAAGGCTCAACGCTACATGTTATTCCCAATGCTGGCCATTATGTGATGCGCGAGCAACCCGAGGCGGTGAATCAAGCAATTGAAGAGTGGATGCAGACACAGTTCACCCCCTCGACGCACTGAGCAAGTTCGTGTTACAATATCGCAAGCAGTTTTCTTATAAGAAGTACCTTCTGTGCCGATACGCAACTCTGTGCGTAGTCGAGGCATAATGTAGAGTAGGTCAGCTCAGCAGAGAGTAAACTAGGGGAGTGATGACATGTCAGGTCATTCAAAATGGGCACAAATTCGCCGCTCGAAGGGCGTTAACGATTCACGAAGAGGACAGTTATTTACGCGACTAGGACGTGAGATCGTCGTCGCGGTTCGTGAAGGTGGCGGTGGTGATCCCGATGCGAATTTCCGCTTACGTATGGCGGTTCAGCACGCACGTGATGCGAATATGCCGATGGATAACATCGAGCGTACAATCAAGCGTGCGCTCGGTGGCGCGGAAGACAATAACCTTGAGGAGATCACCTACGAGGGCTACGGTCCTGGTGGTACAGCAATGCTTGTGCAAACACTTACTGAGAACCGTAATCGTACCGTCGCCGAGGTTCGCAATGCATTCAACCGTAATGCCGGGAACATGGGTGAGAACGGGTGCGTTGACTGGCTCTTCGAGTCTAAAGGCGTTATCGAAGTACAGATTGATGAACACGACCCCGATGAGCTTGCGTTAGAAGCAATAGATTTCGGTGCCGATGATGTAGAACCAACAAAGCCCAATGACGAAACGTTAATTGTCTACACCGACCCATCTGATATCGAGAAGGTACGCAAGGAATTAGAGGCACATAAATACATAGTTCTCAAATCTGAGGTGACAATGGTGCCAAAGACAAGAGTCGAGCTTGCCGATGAGAAGACCGCACACCAGTTTATACGCCTGACAGAAAAGCTGGAAGACCTGGATGATGTGCAAAACGTGTATTCAAACGCTGATTTCCCGGAGGAATTTGCATCCTCCTACGCATAGTGGGGATCATACACCATTCGTAGGGACCACATTTATGGCGTCCACCGGGCGCAATTCATTGCGCGAGAATCATTTCGTCACGCAAACAGAAAAAACACATAGTCAATAAATTGTGCCGCGGACGCCATAAATGTGGTCCCTACGAAAATCGTCTTATGAGAGCAAAGAGAGAGGATAACAGACCTGCATGAGTGACCCTTCTACGCTCTCGCCAACTCAACATTCGCCATATCGTATCGCACTCGGCATCGACCCCGGTACCGCTATCGTAGGCTATGCGGTAGTAATGGCAAAGGGGAGCGAGTTACATATGCTCACCTGCGATGTGGTGACGACGCCCGCGAAAATGCCACTCGCGCAACGGCTTCAAATCATCTACACAGGATTGAGCGAGATCATCGCCACCTACAAGCCGAACGAGGCTGCGATGGAGGAACTTTTCTTTGCGAAGAATGCTCGCACGGCCATGACCGTTGGTCAAGCGCGTGGCGTGGCGATGCTGGCCCTTGCAAACGGTGGTCTTTCAGTGGCGGAATATACTCCCATGCAGGTCAAGCAGGCGGTGACAGGGTATGGTAGCGCGGGCAAAGAGCAAGTGGGTGAGATGGTACGAGTACTTTTGAAACTTTCACACATTCCAAAGCCGGATGATGCGGCAGACGCGGCGGCGGTTGCCATTTGCCATCTAAACACTCTTCCCTACTCCAAACTACTTTCTGGCTCACGGTGATAGGCAATGTGGGGACAAGAGCACCCGGCAAGGGGCATCCCCTTGCCGGGTGCCCTGTTTGGCTTCTCTAATACTCCTATTCATGATGATATTCCGTTACTTCCATAGTGGATTAGCGTTTCTGCATATAGCGAACACGAAGAGATGAGGTTTTGGGGCGATGATTACAGGTATTCATGGAACACTTGAGATGAGCAAGGCAGACGCTGTTATTTTGCGTGTCGGTGGCTTCAGTATACGTGTAGCTGTCCCCTCTTCAACGCTTCATCGCCTGACCGAGCAAGGCATGGAGGTATCGCTCTACACGCATTTTCATATGCGAGAAGATGGAATAGCCCTCTTTGGTTTTCTCGATGAGCAAGACCGCAATGCGTTCGAGCAATTAATCGCGGTAAGCGGTGTTGGTCCCAAAGTAGCAATTGCGCTACTTTCTGTGATGGACGCCCCAACGCTCTACAAGGCGGTTGCAGATGAAGATGTTCAACGTCTGGGCCTGGCTCCAGGAGTCGGCAAGCGATTAGCGTCACGCCTGATTCTTGAATTAAAAGGGAAACTGCCCACACTTCCTACAATGGGAGCAGTTGGTGCTGGCTCTGGGAATAGGATTCAAGCCGAGGTCCTTGAAGCATTACTAGGTCTGGGTTATTCGCCTTCGGAGGCGCAAGCAGCTCTCGCGAAGATTCCTCAAGATCAGGCGATGACGTTAGAACAACAAGTTACATTTGCTTTACGCTCTTTTTCGCGTCAATAAGCTCCCATTTTATTTTAACAGCAGAGGATGCGATGAAAACGGAAGAACGACTCCCTCCAGCTTGTGCTTTCGCAGTTTCTGTACTGGCAGAGCGCGACGTTGACCCCGACGCGGTTCCAGAGGAAGCTGTCGAAGCTGCACAACAGCATATAACAACGTGCATTCGTTGTGTAAGCGCCCAGACAGAGAACACAGCAATACGTAAGAGGAAAAAAGGACGACGTGGTGGCCTGGGATCAGAATATTCAGGACCCCTGGTTCTCGAAACGCCAGTTGAAGAAACAGCTTCACCGCAAGTAGAAGAGACGCTTTCAGAAGCGCACGTTGAACAAAAAATACCGCTTACTGCTATGCCATCTGTCCCTCAAGCACAAAGAGAGCCAGAGTCTTCGCCCATAAACCTCACACTGTTTGATGATGGCACACTTGACTGTCAGCAATGTAGAAGTAAGCTCAAAGAGTATACAGAAGCGTTGGACAACGGACAAAACGTGGCCGACCTGTATCCAGAGGTGCAAGAACACCTCCTTACGTGTGAATCCGGTTGTCTTGTATTGCTCGACATTTTTCGGCAGGAAGCAAAGTCAACACGCAAGTACCGTCGTCGCCTTGTCCGTGATCCGTTCAGTATTATTGGTTGGGAGGCATCGGGCTTCTTTCGTGGTGGCCAAATTCCGGTCTCGCCTATGGCCCTCTCCTATGGGACGCTTATTCTCCTACTTCTCGTTGCTTCGCTCAGTGCCTTCGTTGGTATTAGCTGGGATAACGCTCGCTTTTATCAGCCAAAGAGCATGATTGTGCCAACACCTGATGGCATTGGCCTAAGCGATGGTTTGCGAGCATATGACGCATGTAATGCAACGAGTTACCACGACAAACGCGAGGCGGCACAGTCGCTCCAAAATGGAGATGTTTCTAAAGCTCGTTCTTTGCTCACGTCCGCAATAAGCACAGCAACTACTGATACAAGTGGGTGCAATGGAGCAGAAGCTGCTATCTATCTTGAAGATTTACAGGTGCGCCAATCAGGGCATCCCTATGGATTGATCGTGGTGAGCTTTGATAGCGGCCCAGGTAGCGCGGACTCACATGGCGGCACCGATAGACACATTCTCTATGCGGCCAATACACAGGAGCTTGTAGGGGCGTTTATTGCACAACAACAATACAATCTTGCACAAATGAAAACGCCAGAGGCACCTTTACTCTATCTCGTGCTGGCAAATACAACTGGAGTTGAGCAAGGAGCGTTGCAAGTCGCACAACTGACAGCTTCACTGGCTAACGGAAACACATCGCCCCAACACCTCGGGCTTTTAACAACAGTTCCAATAGAGAAAACACATCCTGTTTTAGGGGTATTGGGACTCGGACCAAGTACATTAGTACGCGCCGCATTGCCTGTTATGTGTCGTGCAGGTTTGCCAGTCATTGTACCGACGGCAACCGAGCTTTACATTCTTGATATCATTACAAGCACGGCTTTCTATAAACATTGTACGCCAGGGTTTGCATTTGTGCGTTTCTCAGCCGATGACGACAGTCAGAGCCTTGTCGGTGCCAACTTTGCCGCAAACCACTTGCACGTTCATAACGCGGCTGTTTTCTATGATCCTGGTAACACTTCGTCAGAAGGTTCCGCACATAACTTTAGTAACAATTTCAAGAAGTTCGATCAGGGAACTATCGTGGCACAAGAAACGGCTGCCGCGAGTGGTATCCTTGATGCTCATGGACGCCCACAATCCGCACAGGATGTTCTTTTAGCAGGTCTCAAAGATGCGCTGAATGCACAGCCACGTCCAGGATTAATCTATACATCGCTACTTACAAGTGATGTGGTGCTACTCGCACAAGCTATAGCACACCTCCCTCAAAATCAACAGCCGATTCTAATAGCTGGTGGAGAATATATTACGCCATCTGTACTTCAAGGTCTTGTACAATGGTCAAGGCAACAACAGTTATCGTTGCCCAAAATATTTGTTTCACTTTCGTCGGCGGTACGTCCACCAGCTGAGAGTTGGCCCAAGCAGTTTTACGCAAGTTTCTGTACGTCGTTTGCGGCACCAGGAAACAACTGTAGTGGTGCTACGGCTCTCGATCAGGGTGCGCTCTTCTTTGGTGATGGTATCGAAATTGTCACGAAAGCAGTTGGCCCGATTGCTAGTGAGAACAACTTTCCAACACCAGCAGCAATGGTTCAGCGTATAAGCCAGGAAAATTTCGCTGGCGTGAGTAGCCCAATTGCACTACATATCCAAAATTTGGTTGTAGTCGTAAATTCGAAGGTCGTTCCTGTTATACTTGGCATGCAAGGCGATGGAGGCTTACAGATAGTAGGGTAGGGAAGAAGCAACGTAAATGGAAGTATTAGTTGTCACGTTAGCATACACAACTCCCACAAAAGACGTGGATACGCTTGCACGGATACAACTTGTTCAGGATACATTACACAACACACAGGGCTTGGTGACTTCTCGTTTTTACCGAGGACGAGGGTCATCTCCCTGTTACGCAATACTCACAACATGGGAGAGCGATGAGGCATGGAAACAAGCGCAAGAACGCTACAATCCTAAGCAACTGCTTGCCAGTTCAGCGGCAGAACTATTAGTTTCGCCGCCGGAACAATTACACTTCGCCTATATATGGGGCTATATTCGTCCCGCAACCACCCCTGAACTCGCAGCAATTCACCTGGCAACGGTTCGACCTGAACAGGCTGAGGTGGCACAGCGCGGCTGGGTCGAAGGGCTGAAAAGACTGGCCGCTCAATCATCACTTGCCTTCGGGTTTCTCGCACGCGGGACAGCGGAACAGCCAGCACCAGAAGTCCATCTACCTTCTACACAAAGTGCCACATTTCTCAATTTGTTGAGTTGGGCGGGTGATGGAGACCGCGAGGACTTCTATGCAGATGACAACTACACAGCAATTTATCGCTTTATCAGTAGCATAGGGACAATACAGATAATCGCGCTGGAGCCATTATAGTATTGCAGACCTAATCCGAAGAGGTTTCCGCGACAGGTTTATCGTAATACTTTTTCAGTTCCATTTGTAAAAGGTTATGATCTGCCCAGAGCTGGCTGGTAAATGTATGATATTCGCCATCGCAGAGGGGAATAGAATTGACACATTTACGATGTGCCATGAGACGAAAGCGTAATGATGTGCCGTCCACGTCAATCCAGATGTGCCGACGCGTATAGCCTGTTCCCCACTTGAAGAGAACTGTTGAGTCGTACTCCTCAAACCATCCACGTCCTTTGAGAAGATTTTTGTTGATGCTTTGTAGCATCTCCGCAAGTCCACTATCGCGCAAAACACGCTTGGCGTTCTCGCGCTTTGCCAGACGCGTTGCCTCTTGCTCCGCTTGTTGTTCTAAGGTAATTTCATCCTGACTCGTAGAATATTCCTGCCTTTCGATTAAATGTTCTATGAACATCCATGGGATCGATCACGTTAATACGTCAGATGTAGGGACCGATTTATCACGTCCTTCTAGCGATCAAGAGGCCGACGAGGACGTGATAAATCGGTCCCTACTGTTTTCATCTTTCAGCATATCACAAAACGGAGAATTGAGCCAACATTGTTAGAATTCGGCAAGGGCATCTTGTTTCGTACTTCTCCTGGCTTGTTGCATATTTGTGAGAGAAAGAACTGGCGAAAATTCGGAGACGCCCATATGCGAACGGTCCTGGTAATGTATAGCACGCGGAGATGAAATAGAGAATACATTGTCAGAGGATAATTTCGCATAGCGTTTTGCTTCAGCTACAAGGATACCGATTTCTTCGAGGTTCTGAGGATGGCGAGATTGATTGTTGACAACGCCAATGGAGAGGGAAACAAGCGGAAACTGATAGGCGCGTCCTTTACGATCTACGCCACTGATTGAGCCACGTTCCAAGTCTTCACGTCTGTAGAGTGTCATACTTTGTTGTTTGTATCGTTCCAGGATATGGTCACATAAGAGTTGTGCCTTGTCCGGTGTCGTCATAATAAGAAAGTCGTCACCGCCGATGTGTCCAACAAAATCAGAAATATTTCCCAGTTCACACACAACACGTTGACACACCTGGCCAACCAGCAAAATCATATTATTACCAGCGAGAAAGCCATACACATCATTAAATGCTTTGAAATTATCAAGATCGAGGTAGAGTAAACTCCACTGATCTGAACTGTTCAACTTGCTACTGATTGCACGTTCTAGCTGAAGTCCCCCGGGAAGCTGCGTGAGTGGAGAAAGCGACCCCTGTTGCATACGTTTTAACTGACGGCGGATACGAGCAAGCAACTCGTCCGTGTCAAAAGGTTTTGTGATATAGTTGTCAACCCCTAATTCGAAGGCAAAAGTTTTATCAGTATGAGACATGCAAGCACTCAACACAATAATGGGGATGTTCATCGTTTTAGGATGATCGCGTAGTTGCTTCACCACTTCATAGCCATCCATGCCAGGTAGCATTATATCTAGAATAATCAGTTGCGGCATATCACGTAGCGCGAATCGTACAGCATCTTCGCCGTTAAGGACAGTGACAGTATGATATCCCTCGATATCTAGTGTTTCTTTAAGAAGTTCAGCAAGGGTTGGCTCGTCCTCAACAACTAAAATGGTCGTCATATGTGCTCCTGCCTCTACATTTTACAATACTTAAGTATCCCGGCCATGTGACAAAAGTGCTATATCAAAGCATAGCACAATGTATCAAGGTTGTCTGTAAAGTAGTATTGCCCTCTACCACTACGCCTTTGCACATCATTGTGAAACAGGTGTATTTCGCATTATATATCTACGCTGCGATATATTGAGATAAAATGGAAAACACTTCCTGATGCAAGGTTCATCCCGATCACGTTGAATTACAGGCAACCATACGCACCCTGCGTAACGCAGCAAAAACAAGAGGCTCGAAACAATCCTTCTCCCCAGAAGAATTGAATACAAGTGAAAACCAGAAAAATAGAAAAGCAAAAAAGTCTAATGCTCATGCTGCAAAAAATACGTAAAAAGCAAAAAAGTAGGTTCTGACGTGAGAGATGTACCACATCTGTCTTACTTAGTATAACATTCCTGAGACTACTTGCAAGGGTTTTGTTACACAAATTGTATCAATTCGTAAAAATCCTCTCATTTCTCACAATTTCTGACTTATGGGTATTTATGCTTATCTTCCCTTTTACTGAGTTTAAACAAAGCTAGTTGACGCATTCCTACTCTTGAGATACTATATTACATAAGAGTAGCAATGCGTAAGGGAAGCGGAAGGGTAAATGATGACCTCATCAGCACAGGCTGAGCGACCTATCACATTTCAAAGCAAAGGACAACCAACATTTCTCCTCGAAGGGGTACTTCATGTGCCTAGAAGAGCAGAACACATGCCGTGCGTGATACTCTGCCACCCGCAACCAGCGAGCAGTGATATGAACGATACATTAACAGTAGCATTAGCAAGGGACCTTGCAGCTACTGGTATACTCGCGTTGCGTTTTAACTTTCGTGGTGTACAAAAAAGCCAGGGTCAGCAAACCGATGGACGCCTGGAGCCACTTGATCTGGCTGGTGCAATCGACACAATAGTAAAAATACCCGGAGCCAATCCAGCAAAGGTATGTGTTATCGGCCACGGCTTTGGGGCGTACATCGCGCTCCTCTACGGGCCTTTTGATCCACGAATACGTACAATTGTAGCTATAAGCCTACCACTTTTCCGCACGGCAAATGGTTTTCCTCGTTCGTTTGAACGTCCAAAATTGTTTATTACTGGTGAATTTGACGAAATTTGTCCGCGCTATAAGCTTGAACCATTTGTCGAGCAACAAACAGGTCCTAAAGGTCTTAAAGTGATTACAGGGGCGCGACATCTCATGCGAGGCTATGAAGAGGCAACCGTGACAACGGTTACGAAATATGTAAAGACATGGGCGACCATGCCCGGAGTGTAGATAAAATATGAATCCCAGTAACCCTATTATTGTGCAAAGTGATCGTACCATTTTGTTAGAGGTAGATCATCCATTACATGCCGAAGCAAGGGATGCGCTTGCTCAATTTGCTGAACTCGAAAAGTCGCCAGAGCATATTCACACCTATCGACTTTCACCACTTTCACTCTGGAATGCCGCTGCCGGTGGCATGAGCGCGGCTACAATTCTTGAGCTTCTCACACACTACAGTAAGTATGCGATACCCTCGAATATCGCTGTGGACATTCGTGAGTATATCAGTCGTTATGGACGCATCAAGCTCATTCGTGAAGGGGATGCGTTACTACTCACGTCAGAGGATACAGCACTGATTGTTGAGGTTATGCATCATAAACGCACACAACCATATATCTTACGGCAGATAGACCGTAAAACGATTCAGGTTGACGCTTCACGGCGTGGCCATATCAAGCAGTCGCTCATTCATATGGGCTTTCCCGCTGAAGATTTAGCTGGCTACACCGATGGTTCGGGTCTACCTCTTAAACTGTTATCGCCAACACATCAGGGCAAAGACTTCGAGCCACGTGCCTATCAGTACGCTGCCTCATCAGCATTCTACGCTGGTGGTGCGCCAAGCGGTGGCAGTGGCGTTGTCGTTCTACCGTGCGGCGCAGGCAAAACAATTGTCGGCCTGGCAACAATGGCAGACATTCAACGAGCAACGCTCATCTTGACGCCAAATACCGTCGCGGTACGCCAATGGATTAGCGAAATTCTTGATAAGACCGATATTCCACCAGAGATGGTCGGCGAATATACTGGAGACCGCAAGGACATCTGCCCAATCACGGTAAGTACCTACCAGATACTGACTTATCGTCGTACCATTAAACACGAAGATGGTACACAGGAGGAGACATATCCACACTTTTCGCTCTTCACCAGCTACGATTGGGGTTTGATTGTCTATGATGAGGTACATTTGCTACCAGCACCTGTTTTCCGTGTCACTGCCGAAATCCAGGTACGTCGTCGTCTCGGTTTGACGGCAACGCTTGTGCGCGAAGACGGACGCGAGGCTGATGTCTTCAGTCTGATTGGACCGAAGAAGTACGACGTGCCGTGGCGTGAACTAGAGAAGCAAGGCTGGATCGCGACTGCGGAATGTCATGAAATACGCGTTGGACTCAGTGAAGACGAACAAATGAACTACGCAATGGCGGAGGTGCGTGAGAAATACCGTATTGCCGCCGAAACGCCCGCGAAAATATCAGTGGTTCGTCATCTGGTAGAGCAACATGCCAACGATCAAATACTCATTATCGGACAGTACATCGACCAGTTGAAACTACTTGCTGAAGAATTAGACGCGCCACTGCTTACAGGAAGAACACCAAACGGGCAACGCGAGAAACTTTATGAGCAATTCCGACGCGGCGAAATCAAACGTATGGTGGTGAGTAAAGTCGCGAATTTTGCTATAGATTTGCCTGATGCGAATGTTGCAATCCAGGTTTCGGGAACTTTCGGCTCCCGCCAGGAAGAGGCACAACGTCTCGGGCGTATCCTACGCCCTAAAAGCGATGGAGGATTGGCATACTTCTACTCTGTCGTTACACGTGATACGCGCGATCAGGAATTTTCCGCTAATCGGCAATTATTCCTCACAGAGCAAGGCTATCGTTACGTCATCGAGGATGCAGAAGCGTTATTAGCCCTGTAGGGACCGATTTATCACGTCCTCTTGCCCTTCGTATTGCCGACAAGGACGTGATAAATCGGTCCCTACAGGCAGCGTATTATTTTTTCAAAACGGTATTATGAAAGGCGACATCTTGACATGCAGTCTTGATGAGTGATATTTTGGGGAAAGAGACAAATTTTATTAGAACAGAGGATGGCATGGCAAAAAGCTACATCGACGTAACAAGTGAGGATTTCACGGAAAAAGTTTTACATGCGCAACAGTTGGCAATTGTCAATTTCTCAGCAGAACAAGTGGGCGCAAGTCAGATATTAGAGCCAGAGTTTGAGGCGATCAGCAAAGAGTATCAGGGAAGAGCTTTGTTTGTCCGGCTTGATGTGACAGGGCATGAAGAGATAACCAAACAATGGAATATCGAGGGTGTTCCAACCCTTGTCTTTTTTAAGAGTGGACAAGAGATTTATCGCATCAAAGGCATTATGATGCGTGATAAACTTCGTCGCCAGATAGAAGGTGCGCTCCTTGCAAACTAATGACGCTTGGAGAACAGCCCATATTTCTTAGCTAGGTGGAGGTTGAATTGGTTGTGTCGCATGTATATCCTATTCGTTTAGAAGCGTCGTTACATGAAACCATCTGGGGTGGACGTAAATTAGAGCGTGATACCTGGAAACGCCTTCCCGATAACAATGTTGCCATTGGGGAAGCGTGGGAAACTGAAATATCCACCGTTGTGCAAAATGGCATACATACAGGAAAAACACTAGGGACTCTTGTCGATGAATGGGGACCATCATTGCTTGGACAACAGGCAATGACAGTTTTTGGTCCTCGCTTTCCTTTACTCGCAAAATTTATTGACGCGAATGCTAATCTTTCTGTGCAGGTACATCCCGATGATACCTATGCCGCAGTGCATGAAGGTGGCAAGCTTGGCAAAACAGAGTTCTGGTATATTCTCGCGGCAGAGCCTGGGGCAAAGATTATATACGGATTTTCACGTGACACAAACCGAGAAGCCGTACAACAGGCAATTGAACAGGTAAGACTCGAAGAACTTCTGCATGAGGAGCAGGTTTCCGTGGGGGATGTAGTCTTTGTACCTGCTGGCAACATCCACGCGATTTGTAGCGGTGTATTGCTATACGAGTTACAAGAATATTCCGATGTAACATACCGTATGTATGATTATGGGCGCCTTACAGCTTCTGGTAAACCACGCGAATTACATATTCAACAGTCGTTGGATGTCTCAAATTTTGCAGCCGCGCATCGTGTCAAAACAAACCCAGTTGCATTGAACGGTGGTATTGGCTATGAGGAGCGTTGCATAGTGGCATGCCGCTACTTTGTCACACGAGAACTTTCGCTTAAAGAGAATGCTAGTGTGCAAAGAAACACTGAGGGAAGTTGTATCATTCTCTCATCGTTAGGGGCTGAGATACGCGTTCAGTATGGACCGACATTTGTGAATAGTGAAACGCTAGGGCGTGGACAGACGATGATTATTCCAGCCGCGTTGGGCACCTATCGCCTAGAAGGAAATGGCACGCTCCTACTCTCCTATGTACCAGATGCGGGTGATGCTGCATGGTTAGCATGGCAAGAAGTAAACAAATAAAGGGAAAGTGTTGAAATACAAGCTAAGCATGTATTTCAACACTTTCTTGCTATTCTTTACGACGTTTTTTTCGCTCTTCCTCAAGATCGGTAATCGTTCCTTCGACCACCTTTGACTCTTCTGGCTCACTTTCTGGAAAGGTAAAAAGGGGAGGACGACGATTGGAGAAGGTTCGTTGCATCCGACTCACATCAGAAATTGTTTGTGAGATTGTCGTGCTGACATTAAGCGCGACCAGAATACCGTACAATGCTCCCCACACTACTAAACCGACAAGTAGTGTGATGACTCCGGCAACAATACCGTTGGTTATACCGCTTACTCTTCCACTCAAGTAGGTTTCATATATGACCATGCCAGCAATAGGTAGCCAGAAAAAACGCACAAGAACTTTTAGTAGCCAATGAAGAAACCACCACACGGCTTTCACTGGATCGGAGGGCATATTCCAGGGCGGGAAAAGCTCTCTCTTTCGCTTCAAATTTCTCATAGTAGCCTCTTTGGTACAGCACTTTCTGCACTAGTACGCCTATTGTACCAGTGTCTGGGTACGAATGCTAGTACAGCTTTTTGGGTTACGTCGTTGCCGGAGAAATAGTAAGGGTATCTACCCCCGCAGAAGTCTTTAAAGTCTGCCAGGGCGACGAAATGTCTCGATACGTTTCGAGAGAGATAGGACCGTAACGAAGCGTATAGGGGTTAATGGTGAAGGCTTGTACTCTTATACTAGAGGGCTGAGTGTGCACCCCTGAGCCTGTTTGTTCCAAGGGCGTGAGTAAAGTGTCACCTGCTTGCATCGCTGTAAAACCACAAAGACTTCGCGTCTGCAGTTTCAACACAGTAGGCTTCGAGTATTGGGCGATGTTATACCAATAGACCTTCTGGTAACTTGGTTGCGCAGACTGGAGGAAACGCCATTGTGTGACAAGCCATGAACGTCTGCTGAACGTGAAAGACCGCACCTTAGGGTTGAGGAGTTGCAAATCGTTCCCGAAGCTCGCCCCACCTGTTTGCTCTGCCAGTGGTTGTACAATATATAACTTGAATGGTGATCCACTGAGACGTTTCGGCATCGCAATCAACGTAGTCACGGTAAAGTGTTGTACGAGTGCTTCAGTGAATGGGCTGTATGGTCCTATCAACATCACCGCAGGGCCATTAGCAATACTGGGAAGAACTGCGCATCGGCTTGAATCAAACACGGTTGTTGGCGTTTGCATTTGTTGACCGAGATATCGTAACGACGCCTGTGTCGAGGCATCAGAGGAGACATACACATGCCTGTAGTGATGTTGTTGAGCTACCAAATCGGCTTCATTCAAAGCATTTTGTAACGAGTGCAGATCTGAATAATATGGGTGTGAAAGGACCATATCATTAAAGTTTCCTCGCACCGCATCGAGAACACTTGCTGTACTACCTGCAAGCTGTGCTATGACTAATAAGCTTGTGGTGATGATAAGACTAGAACGAATGATAGCGATCCATAGGCGTTGTCGTTGTACCCATTGACTACTTTTCACTACGAACAGACCAATCAGGATGAAAGGCCCGGGCATAAGAATAATCATGTAGTGGGCATAGAGACCGATAGAATGACGTGTCAACACAAGAATAGGCACAATTTGCCAGGTGAGTAGCAGTAGAAGACCACATCTAGCAGGTTGCGCACGAAGTAAGGTCAAGTAGTGGACGAGAAGTAACCACACTGTTTTTTTCTTGTGCCCCTCTTCAGCAGAAGTAGGTACTGTCGGACGTGACCAGAACACAGAAATAAGCGAAGTTACAACCCCACCTATCACCAGTGCAGTCGTTGTGTCTCGTGTCCATGCAAGAGCCGGAACCAGCCGACCAAGCAATGTGTGCTTATCGGGTACATTATCGTAATCATATGGACTGAGAAAGAGACGATAAAATATCCATGCCTTATCGTCAATAAAAACTGGTTGTTTCGTGACTGTGAGGAGTGTGTGCACATCAATGAAATTTGTAGACACTTCCCACAATAGATATGGAAAGTAGGAAATAAAGAGTGCCGCACAACCCAAAAGGAGGTCACGCCAGCGTAAGGTTTTTGGCGCGAAAAGTAGCGCAACCCCCAATGGAAAGGCCAACATAATACCAGAGGCGTGGAGTTGGACGAGAATGCCAAGTAAAAAAAACGCCGGAGCTAGCCAGCCTTTTTTCCGTTCGACCACCCCCCAGAAGAGTGTGAAAAGAAAAAGAACGGTGAGGATAGGCAACAGGTTTTGATTCCAGATAAAACGTGAGTAAAAAATGGGACGAGCCGCGACCGCATAGAGCAATGCAGCAATAGTTGCCGCTCCCCGTCCATAATAGCGACGTACAAATATATATGTGAGCAGGACTGAGAGCGTCATCAGTACGCCAACCATGACCGCTCCCCAGAGAGGGTCAGCACTAAAGGCTGCTGGTAGCATAAAGAAATAGATAATCGCAGGCGGATTGTAAATATGAATCGAGGCAATATTACTTGTCGCAACGAGAAGACCATGGCTCACAGCATCGTGAGCCATACGAAACACAGCAGCCTGATCGTCGTCGAACTCAGTAGTATCAATTCCGTATAAGCGTAAGAGACCAGCTACAACGACTATAAGATATATCTCCCAACTCAAGAGCCATGAGCGAAGTACTGTAGCGCGATTTGTCGGTATCTCTTCCTTATCAGCAGATGAGCGACGCACGATTGGAGTAAGGCTGCTCATTGCAATAACACACTCCTGACAGCTTCAATTGTGGGCTTGACGACGATGCCACTCCCACCCTGTGGCATTCCAGTAATGCTATCTTTCAAAAGCGTGCCAGTCAAGACACCAACAACACGCTCATCGTGTTTGATAATGCCACGTTCTACCAGCTTGCGTGCACCTGCTAAGGAGGCTGCGGACGCTGGTTCACACCCTATCCCTGAACGATCAATAACAGCTTTCGCCGCCAAAATTTCGGCATCGGTCACAGACTCTACGATACCATCGCTTTCCTCGATAACACGTCGTGCTCGTGTGTAACTGACCGGATTGCCAATTTTAATGGCCGTCGCAACCGTCTCGGCGTGGACGGAGAAACGTTCAGCGAATTTACCTGTATAGCTGCGATAGAACGGATTAGCCCCTTCCGCTTGAATGGAAGCAATGCGTGGCATATGTTTAATCAGGCCAAGTTGATATGCTTGCCGGAATGCTTTGCCAATCGCGGAGGTATTGCCAAGATTGCCAGCAGGAAGCACAAGCCAATCAGGTGCCTGCCAATCCAGTTGTTGCAAAATCTCAAAGCCAATACCCTTTTGACCCTCGATACGAAACGGGTTCAACGAGTTGAGCAGGTATACCCCTAGTTCGTTGCAAACGCTTTCGACGAGACGCATTGCGTCATCAAAGTCACCCTCGATCTGCACCGTTGTCGCACCATAGGCCAGCGTCTGCGCGAGTTTGCCTCCCGCAACCTTACCAGCAGGCAAAAAGACAATACCCCGCATACCCGCTTGCGCTGCATATGAGGCAAGAGAGGCAGAGGTGTTGCCAGTTGAGGCACAAGCGACGGCTGTCGCACCCATTACATGTGCCATGGTGACGCCTGTCGTCATGCCGCGATCTTTGAAACTTCCAGTAGGATTTTCGCCCTCATGCTTAAGAAAGAAGCGATCTAGTCCAGCATACACACCAATCTGGCGGTGCCCGATGCGCCCAGTACCACAATTTTCCATACCAACCGGGTAGAGCGAGGTGTTGCCTTCGGGCCGACTAATAACATAGGAGCTTGGTACAGGGAGTATAAGCTCTCGATAACGCCAGACACCACTTGCATCGAGCAGATGTTTGTCAGTGCTAGTAGCCCAGATAGGTGGACCAGATATACGCTCGTCGAAAAGTTGACGCCATGCGGCCCCAGCGGTCGGCAAGGCATCAGTCTCTCCATCAAAAAAAAGCGTATCCTGCGTTGGATGGCCTTGCTGATCGGGATGTTTGAAGAGTATTTCAACATCAAGCACACCACCGCAATCACAACGATAGCGTGGCACAGGAAAAGTAGATTGTCCTACCTCTATCGCCGGATAGAGCGCAAGGCATTCAACACAGCGCAACATCGTAGAAGCCAGTGCCTGCATAACATCGGAAGCAGGGGCAGTGGAAACCTGGTTACTCTCCTCGCCCGCCCCCTGGCTTGGCTGGAGACCAGTAGAATTGATCACCATTACGTGCGCTTACTTCCTTTCGTATGCGGCTGCGCGACGGATTAAGTACACGCGCTCCGTTTTGGTCCGCGCGTAAAATTCGACCTGTTCCTTCAATGCCTGCGGCTCGAGCAGTAGTCTCCATTGCACGCAGCACCTCATGAAAACGAGAACTGGTAAGGGCAATTAGCGATGAGCCACCACCAGAAAGGCTTGCTCCATACGCTCCTGCCGCGATAGCCGCATTAATAATGTCAGGCATCGCTGGAAAGAGGGCCTGGCGATAGGGCTGGTGCAGACGGTCCTGCATAGCCTCGCCTATAACTTCATAACGCCCCATCTGTAAAGCTGTCAGTAGGAGTGCGACACGCCCAGTATTAAACGTGACATCAGCCTTTGAATAGCTGGCTGGTAACAACTTGCGACCCGCTATCGTATCCATAGGGAACGAAGGCGTGAAAATCACCGCTTTTATCGCGTCGGGGAAGGGAGTTTTAATCGCATGTATCTTCCCTTCCATACTGGTTGTCGCAACCAGACCTCCTAACAGTGCGGGCGCAACGTTATCGGGATGGTTGCCAGCCTCAGCCTCTACTGCCAGTTCTAACAGTTCTTCTTTCGGTAGAGCAACACCTTTGAGTCGCAGCCATTCGTTCGCAGCGACCAAACCACCAACCACCGCGGTAGCACTACTGCCAAGACCACAGCCAGGGGGAATATTGGTTGTCGTACGAATGCGTACCGATGGAACAGCCACCTGCATACGTTCGAAGAGCAAGGCAAACGAACGGAAAAATAAATTATCCGCCCCCGTCGAAAGTTCTGATCCCAGATCACCCTCAATTTCAATGATGGGTTGCTGTGGATCGCCTTTCTTCTCTTCAACCTCAAAGCGATTATAAAATTGCAACGCTAATCCAAGACTATCAAAGCCTGGACCTAAGTTAGCCGACGTTGCTGGCGTTAAGACTGTAACAGAAGCAGGTAATACCAGTGCCATCGCTAGCAACCTGCCTTTCTGATGCCCTGTGCATGGTACATCCTTTCCTAAAGTACGACTATTCTATCATGCTTTGTATCAAAACGAACTATTGAGGTACAAAAGTCACATATAATCAGATGCCAGCAGGTGTTTCTATACCGCTATCGACAATGTAGATGAGGTCCGCATCGGTGATATGTTTCTTTTTGTCTGCCAGTTTGACGAAACGGTTGTACGCAGTGTTGAGTTGGTCAGCACTTAATTTGTGACCAAGGTGACGCAGACGCGCATCGAGTCCATGACGACCAGAATGTTTGCCCAGGACCAGACGTGTATCGGTCCATCCAACTGACTGTGGTGTCATAATCTCATATGTGAGACGATTTTTCAACATGCCATCCTGGTGTATGCCAGCTTCATGTGCGAAGGCATTCGAGCCAACAATGGCTTTATTGGGTTGCACGGGGATACCACTCATGCGACTCACAATCTGACTCGTTGCGAGTAGCTCATTCGCACGAATACGGGTATCTACATTGCCAAATGAGTCGGGTCGAGTCCGTAAAGCCATGACAACCTCTTCGACAGCAGTATTGCCAGCTCGCTCGCCAAGCCCATTGATTGTGACTTCGACCTGGCGTGCTCCCGCTTTGATCGCGGCAAGCGTGTTCGCCGTTGCCATACCAAGATCATTATGACAATGGGCACTCATTATTACATCTTCAATGCCAGGGACACGTTCTCGAATATGGCTAAACAGTGCGCCATATTCATGTGGAAGTGCATAACCGACGGTATCAGGAATATTTATAGTCGTAGCTCCCGCCTTGATCGCAACCTCAGTGACGCGACAAAGATAATCCCAATCGCTTCGCGTAGCATCTTCTGCAGAGAACTCGACAATGGGGCAGAGACTACGTGCATACGTAACCGTTGATTGTATCTGTTGTAGTGCCTCTTCCTGGCTGAGTCCTAACTTATGCTTTAAGTGGATTTCCGAAGTCGCGAGAAAGACATAAATCACTGGCTGCTCCGCGTCGCGCACACCTTCCCAGGCAGCGTCTATATCGCTCACAGACGCACGGGCAAGACCAGCAATGGCGACACCATGCACTCGTTGCGCGATTTCTTTGACGGCTACTAGATCGCCAGGGGAGGCGGCGGGGAAACCTGCCTCGATGATGTCCACATTGAGTCGCATAAGCTGCTCGGCAACCTGAAGCTTCTCATCGGTAGTCATCGTTGCTCCTGGTGACTGCTCGCCATCACGCAGGGTTGTATCAAAAATTTTTACTACAGCAGAATCTCCCATGACGTTTTTTCCTCCTTTAGGAACAAGATCGGCAATGCATCTCTTTGATACCAGATGAATTTGTAAAACCAGGGCACCCACAAAGGGAACGCTTTCAACAGTATTTGATAAATGCATGAATGGCCTGTAGGGACCGATTTATCACGTCCTCTTGGCCTTGACACTCGCCAACAAGGACGTGATACATCGGTCCCTACAGGCGTTTCTTCTCGCGAAATCTTCTCTTCTACTAAAACCTACTGCTGTAAGCAAGAAGAACGCCCTATCACACAGGGTAAGTACAACTATTTCGTACTTTCAGCTTTAACTTCCGGTGTTTCGGTTTTCTTTTGGGTTGGATTCAACCAGGGCATCATAGCTCGCAGTTCGCTACCAACCTTCTCGATCTGGTGCTGAGCACCTTCACGTCGCATGGCCTGGAAACTTGGACGACCTGCCTGATTTTCGAGAATCCAGTTTGTAGCGAAGGTACCATCTTGAATTTCGCGCAGGACCTTCTGCATCTCCGCTCGCACATGCTCGTCGATGATGCGTGGACCTGATACGTAATCGCCATACTCGGCGGTATCGCTGATGGAGTAACGCATGTAGCCCATACCACCTTGATACATCAGGTCAACGATCAATTTCATCTCGTGCATACACTCGAAGTAAGCGAGTTCTGGCTGATAGCCTGCCGCGACAAGTGTCTCGAAACCTGTACGAATGAGTGAGGTTACGCCACCACACAGAACAGCCTGCTCACCGAACAGGTCCGTCTCGGTCTCTTCACCAATGGTGGTACGCAGAACGCCTGCGCGGGTAGAGCCGATTGCGCGAGCATAGGAAAGGGTCATTGCTTCAGCATTGCCCGTTGCATCCTGATAGACGGCCCAGAGCGCGGGCACACCCACGCCTTCTACAAAGAGACGACGCATCATATGACCAGGACTCTTCGGTGCGACCATCGCCACATCTATGCCTGCGGGCGGCACAATTTGCGAATAGTGCAAACTAAAGCCGTGCGCGGTCAATAGCATTTTGCCAGGGGCCAGTCCAGGTTTGATGTCGCGCTCAAAGACTTCGCGGTGATGCTGGTCTGGAATAAGGATCATGATAATGTCAGCTTGCTCGGCTGCCGCGGCTGGCGTCATAACACTCAAACCATCGGATTCGGCCTTCGCACGACTTTTACTACCTGTGGGCAAGCCAATCACAACATTGCAGCCATTGTCGTGCATGTTCAACGCGTGTGCATGGCCCTGACTGCCATACCCAATAACAGCTACACGCTTCTGCTGTATAAGTTCCAGGTTTGCATCGGTATCAAGATAAATATGTGCCATACGAGTAAATTCCCTTTCGTCTGTAGGGACCGATTGATCGCGTCCTCAGGTGGGGCGCGGGAGTGGCAACGTGGCGGCAATGCGACTCTTGCCCAGCGCGTTCCCCCAACCCCACCCTGAGGACGCGATCAATCGGTCCCTACCATTAGCGTGAGATTGCGACGCTACCGGAGCGTGCTATTTCACGGATATCATACTGCTTCAGGTACGCGAGAAATTGTTCGATTTTCTCGGAACTACCTACTATTTCCAATGTAATAGTCTCTTGTGTGCCATCGACGCGTTGCGCACCAAAGCGTTGTCCATGCGCAACTACCTCTTGCTGTTGAGCACCAGTTGCGTTGATTTTGATCAAGGCCAGTTCGCGTACAATAGCCTCTTGTTCCGCGAGATTTATAACCTGTGTCACGTCGATAACTTTGCGCAGTTGCTCGACAAGCTGCTCGACGCCAACCTCGGAGTCGTCAACGCCGATAGTGATACGTACCACATTCGATTGTGCATTACGCCCGAGCACAAGTGTTTGCATATTGGCGCGTCTACGACGTAACAGGCCAATTACACGGTCTACTGAACCAGGACGATCATGCACAAGCACAATTAAGGTATGCGCCTGTTCGGTTCCCTGCGCGGCACTCATCTGGCCCGCGCGTCCAATCGTTGTATTCGTCATGTTATACGTTCTCCGTCTCCTCGATCATACTCGTAATTGCCGAGCCAGGAGCAACCATTGGATAGACATTGGCCTCAGCCTCGATCACAAAGTCAATGATGACTGTGCCTTCGGTCTCCATCGCACGCTTAATCGCACCTTCTACCTCGTCGCGACGTGTGACCCGAATGCCAGTGAGACCATATGCGGCTGCAAGGAGTGTGTAATCAGGACCAGTCATGGGTGTTTCCGAGTAGTTGCGTGAGTGGAAGAACTGTTGCCACTGACGCACCATACCAAGATAGCCATTGTTCATGATGGCAACTTTTACCGCGACTCCTTCCTGGCGCAACGTTGCCAGTTCCTGGATGTTCATTTGAATACCACCATCACCAGCCACCGCCCACACGGGCGCGTCAGGCATACCCATCTTGACACCCATTGCCGCAGGCAGCGCGAAGCCCATCGTGCCAAGTCCACCGGAGGTGATATGACTGTTCTGGCGCGTCCACTCATAGAAACGCGCCGTCCACATCTGGTTTTGGCCGACATCTGAAACGACGATTGCATCGCCATCGGTCGCGGCACGAATGGCGTTCAAGATGCTCGTTGGATCGGGATACTCTTCGTCGTGCTTGATATGCTGCTGGCGTTCGTGCGTTGCCGCTTGCCAAGCTCCGAATCTCATGTAACCATGCATTGTTATCAAGAGGTGTTACAGCCTGAGTCAATGCGGCAAGGGCAATTCTCGCGTCCGCGACTATCGGCACAGTTGCAACTTTGACTTTGTGCATCTCTGATGGGTCTATGTCGATATGAATGATTTGTGCGTTGGGAGCGAACTCCGCGACTTTTCCAGTGACACGATCATCGAAACGCAGACCAACACCAACAATGAGGTCAGCATCACCAATAGCGCGGTTGACGTGTGCTGGACCATGCATGCCGGGCATACCAATGTGCTGCGGATGCGTGTCTGAAAATGCACTCAAACCAAGCAATGTTGTAATCACTGGTATTGAAGTCTTCTCGGCAAACGCTTGCAGTTCATTATAAGCTTGCGAAAGAATGATGCCATGACCAGCCATAATTAGTGGACGCTTAGCCTGTGCGATAAGTTGAGCGGCTTGTACGATTAATTGTTCTGACGGATGAGATGGTTGTTCGATTGCCATCTGTTCTTGTGATGTCATGCTAGCAGAAGGACGATACGTGGCAGTCTTCTGTAGTACATCTTTAGGCACATCGATCAAGACGGGACCGGGACGACCGCTCTGGGCAACGCGGAATGCCTCATGCACAACATCAGCGATTTCGTCGGTACTGCGAATTAAGAAATTGTGCTTTGTGATTGGCTGCGTCACGCCGATAATATCGGTTTCCTGGAATGCGTCACGTCCAATGAAATGACTTGCTACCTGACCAGTGATAGCCACGATGGGCGTTGAGTCCATAAATGCTGTGGCTAATCCTGTAACAAGGTTTGTGGCACCAGGCCCACTTGTCGCGACACAGACGCCAACTTTTCCTGTGGCACGGGCATACCCATCAGCCGCGTGAGCCGCGGCCAATTCATGGCGTACCAGGACATGATGCAAGGCCGAATACGAGGTCAATGCATCGTAAAATGGCATAATTGCGCCACCGGGATACCCAAATAGCAGTTCTACCCCTTCGCGAACAAGAGCCTCACAAAGAATGTCACTTCCTGCCAGTTCGCGCTCTTCATGTTGGTCGTTTGCCTGGGCCGCTATTTCAGCACCTTGTTGTATGAATTTTGCTGCGATTGCCATAATTGCTTAAATCCTCCAGAGTATCAATCGGATAATAAAAAAGAACCTCCCGCTTATGGGAGGTCCTCGTGAGGATACCTTCTTCGGATGGGGGGCGTCGTTGCTCCCGTTAATCTCCCTGTGTCATGCGCGTAGTAGTGTGGCTAGCCGTACCAAATTCTTTGTTTGCCCTACCAGACCTTGAAGACTAATCGGTCTGGTAAGGCATGTAAGGAGGAGGCTAATCACTACTACAAGGCTTACAAGGAGAAGTGCTACTACCAGGAGTACGACTACAAACAAAGAAACCGACGCTACCGCGCCGGTTCCGAGAATAAGCAGACTTGCAGCCGCCATGTACATTGTGTACATCGCAGGCATGGAGAATTGTGAAAAAGGCATACTCTGAGCGCAACTTCGACAAGCAATCGTCGCTGTTTGTGTTGTACTCATTCCTGCTGACATTTTTCGACTCCATACACCGCGTTTAGAACGCAACTTTTTTAGAACGCTCTACTACAGTTGCTACAACAGCATCTTTGCTGGAACATGGTGCAGTAGGCGTTTGTTATTTTTGAGCATACACTACTTGACGGATGCTTGTCAACCCCAAATAGATGCACAATGTGGACATTGGAGAAAGCTCACACGGCCTACTATGTGGATATGTGCATTCTTTACATAGCAATCAGACAGATGGATGTTCCCCCGTGTCAAGTGTCAAATGCTAGACAATATAGTGCGTATAGATACTATCACTATACAGCTTACCTGGCGTCACAGCCCCTTCCAGCATAATAACATCGTGATAAGAAATTGGGTATAGTTAATTGAGACTGTACTGTCTCAATTAACTATACCCAATTTCTTAAAGGAGTTTTTTGTGAGCGATCTTTATAATACAGAACGTACACGCACAATTACCTGGGAAGACCCAATGCCAGGAGCAAAAAAAGGACGCACGATGAGTGGCCTAGAGTACTTGCGAGCCATGAAGAATGGCGAGATACCACGTGCGCCGATTGGCGCGTTGATGAATATGGACATTGCCGAGGTCGAAGAGGGACGCGTGGTTTTCACGGTAGAGCCAGCCGAATATCATTACAATCCTATTGGGACTGTACACGGTGGGCTAGCGGCAACACTGCTTGACTCAGCATTAGGGTGTGCTATTCATACAATGTTGCCAGCAGGCGTTGGCTATACCACTTTAGAGATCAAGGTGAATTATATACGATCCATGACTCGTGACACGGGAATAGTGTATAGCGAAGGAAAAGTGATTTACACAGGTGGGCGTATCGCTACCGCTGAGGGACGTATTACCGACGGGTCGGGCAAGCTTTACGCACACGCGACGACAACCTGTATTATTCTCCGTCCATAGGAGCCGATCATGCTCTTTAACAAAACGATGCGGATACTGTAGGGACCGATGTATCACGTCCTCGTTGGCATCTCGATTGCTCACCAGGACGTGATACATCGGTCCCTACAGGACGGCACGCATACGAGCATGTGTCACGATAACAATGGTTGCAAGAGCGGTACTTGCGAGCAATGCTGTAAACATCTGCAATGTCAGAGCATCAGGCGCAATGATTGATTGTGCTCGTAGTGCCTGCCATGTCAACAAAGCAATTACGCCAAGATAGCTTAGGCTGACTGTCCAGAGCAACGCAAGCCTGTGCCCAATGCGCAGAATATTCGTTTGCAGCAGCATGAGCAACCAGCCGGCAAAAGGTATCACCTGCAATGCATGAAGGCCAACAAAGTGCGCGATACGTAAATCACCACCAACTGTACTCCAACCAAGAAACGGTAAACTAGGCCCACCATCGGCGACTCCAACGCTGTGCGCACCTATAGTAGTAAGATGTCCCCCCGCAACTAGAGCCGTCATCTGCGTAGCAGTTGGTAGTGTCATCAAGATAGCTACCGCCATGCCAACGAGCGAGAGTACAATACCAAGGCGTAGAGACCATGCAAAGACGGGGTTTGGCATTCGCTGTATAAGCAACAAAATCGCTGCGAGCAATGTCATAACCCAAACTGCTGTGATGAGTCCTGCCATCGTTTGATATAAAGCAGCATCAAAAGGAGTTGCGAAATTAAAATGGCTCCTGGTGCCACGAACAACCTGTACAATAATACCCGCCATCTCTATAAAAGCTGCGATAGCGGCTACGTTCGCGATCAGACTTACCAGACGTTTGTGACCTTGAATAAAACTCAGCATCCAGAGCAAGCTAAAGCTATAAAATCCCACCGAGATGGCGAACTTGCTCGGTTTCACCCATGCAGGCGAACCAGTAATGACACGGTGGTCCACAACAATTCCTAGCAGTGTGCCAGTCAAGATAACAATCATCGTAAGTCCAACGAGAGTGAGCAATGGATTCAGCTCAAAGCCTTTTCTTAGTGCTGTACGTAAATCAAATTTTTTCATGGAGGTCGTTATAGGCTGATTCACGGTAACAGATGACATAGTATATTCTCCTTCTCGAATATTGCTGAACTGTTTACGTTTCTGCCCTTAGTGTAGCTTTAGCGAAGGGAATACTGATGTATCTCTGGTCACCTACATAGTCATATCTTTTTGCTGTTATTCATTCATGACCTAAGTCATAGTTTTTTCTCATCTCAAAGAATATCTCTTGTACTTTGGTCACTTTTTTTAAGCAAAGAGCCTATGCTATACTGGCCAATAAGAGTTCGATGGATGAAGGAGTATGAGATGAGCCTGACAGGAGTTCCACGTTTAGGTCGCACCCCAATAACAAGAGCATTTTTAGAGAGGGCAACTGAGACTGCTGGGTACATCACGCTTGTCATAGGCTATATCGTCAGCATCTTTTCGGCCTCTTCCCTCACGCTTGAAAATGTGCTTGTCTTTACAGGCATACAGTTTCTCTATACTCTCGTCTTCTGGTGGGTCAATACACACGCACAAGAACATCGCTGGCAAATGGTAGTGGGATTGAGTGTTTTGTTTATCTTGACAATTGCAAGTGGAGCATTAACATTTACAGGTATCTATTTTGACTGGTTGCTCTATTTTGTAACAGTTGGAGCCATCTGCACACTTTTGTCACTCCCTATAGCTTTGTTTCTCTGCCTTTTACTTTATATTGGAGCTTTCAGTACGCTCTTCTTATCACTACAGAATTTAGCTGAGTCAGGACAGACAGCGACAACGCTTCTGGCTGGCTTTGCGTTTGTCGCAGCATTTGCAGTTGCTAACAAATTACTCATCACTCAACGCGAGCGTACAGAAATGCTCTTGCACAAACTTGAAAACTCAAACGCCGAACGCGAAGAGGCACATCGCCAACTTCAGAAATACACGAATGAAGTTGAAGAATTGACAATAGACCGCGAACGCACGCGCATGGCACGCGAGATTCATGATACACTCGGTCACTATCTTACTATTTTAAGCATTCAGCTTGAAACAATCAGCAAACTGCAAGAGCGAGACCCTGCACAGGCAAAAGTCGAGGTTGCAGAGGCACGACGCGTAACTGCACAGTCAATGCAAGAGGTGCGTAATGCAGTAGCTGCTCTACGACCTTCAAGTATCGCAACTCTAAGTCTTCCTGATGCATTAACACAACTTGCGACTGAGTTTCGCACCACATCTAATGAAACGGAATTAACACTCGATCTGGAGACACAGCTTCCACATCTTTCGTCCGATATACAACTCGCGATTTATAGAGCTGCACAGGAAGCACTCACCAATATACGCAAACATGCACACGCAACGAAAGTTTTGATACGCCTACGCTATGAAGCCCATAAAATAGAGTTAGTTGTGCTCGACAATGGCAATGGAGCACTAGAAAACGAGGTGAAGCATTCTGGTGGTGGCTTTGGCCTTGTTGGGCTTCGCGAACGTATCGAGTTGCTTGGCGGGCATGTTGCCTATGGATTAGAACAACCTCAAGGCTATCGTGTTACTATTAGTCTTCCAATAGCCTCACATGCAATCGTCTGAACTACAACACATCTACCGACAAGGCGAGGAGAAGAAATTACGTATGTTCCAACGTATACGCATCTTGATTGTTGACGACCAGACGCTTGTGCGTGAAGGTTTTCGCAAACTGCTTGAGTTAGAGCCTGATTTCGAGGTTGTCGGCACAGCTAGCGACGGAGAAGTCGCCCTCACTACCGTCGAACGCCTCGCTACTAACGCTACGCTACCCGACGTGATTCTCATGGATATTCGCATGCCGCGCAGAGATGGTATCGAGGCAACAAAGATGCTTAAAGAACGCTGGCCGAACTTGCATATCGTCATTCTCACAACGTTCGATGATATCGAGCTTATTCACGCAGGTTTACATGCAGGCGCACTTGGCTACTCACTTAAAGATATTACAGCAGAACAGCTCGCCATGACGGTTCGCACTGCCGCCAACGGGCAGGTATTGCTACAACCAGACATCGCCAGCAAAGTTTTCTCCACACTTCCAACATCTTCTGCTAATACAGCTTCAGCAAAACCTCTACAGCCCACTTCTTCATCCGACTATATTGACTCAACCATGTATATAGAGCACCTCACCGAGCGCGAACGTGAGATACTTTCGTTGATTGCTCAAGGCGCATCGAATCGTCAGGTGGCGGAGCGTCTTTATGTGACTGAAGGGACAATCAAGAACCACATGAGCAGTATCCTTAGCAAGCTAGGAGTGCGGGACCGTACTCAAGCGGTTCTTAAAGCGAAGGAGTTAGGCTTAGCCTAAACTTTATAACGTTTATTGTCCGCTCATTTGGTTATAGACGCTCAGCCAGTTTGTAGCGATCTCGACCTGTGCCTGTTGCAGTGATATAGCACCCTTACACACTTGATCGTGCAAGTAATTTTCTACCTTGTCTTTCTCGTGAAAGCCGGGTGTAGGACTAGCAAGCTCGGGCCAGAGATTCGAGATGTCATTCGAGCCACCCAACTCAAGGCTCACAAGATGGTCTACCTCGTACTGGCCAGCAGTGTGATGCGAGATACCGTACTCATTATAATCTTGAATTTTCTCGCTTTCTGGTACGTTACGTACGGTGCGAGCATAGCCAGAAACACAGATAGCCTCTTTTGTGCCAGTGGTAAGGATAGCACCAGGCGTACATGCGGAATCAGGAAGTCCGTTGTGTGCTTGGCAGCCCGATGTTTTTGTTTGCACCCCGAAGTGTGTACTACCATTTGATGTGCCCCCTCCTGACCCAGAAGTTGGGTTAGTGCCAGGAGTGCTACCCGGAGTTGTTCCTGGTGTACTGGAATTTGGCTGACGGAAAAGAAAATAAGCAACGATGACAACGATGATCAGCAATACTCCGCCCAATGAAGAACTATTTCTCCTTCTCATGTGTGGCGCATCTCTTTCTACTTTTACAACTATTCGGAATAGGAACAAGCGTTCCTCTATTCAGATTGTAACACAAGCCAGGAAGCAGCAAACTGCCTTTTTTTCAGGTCTGCTTTTTTCAGCCAGTAATATAGCAAACCAGTGCTGGCCCAGCGCATTCCTGCGTGGTCATCCGAATCCACCTGCAAGAGCAATTGCCATTCCAGTGCATCCTTCGCTAACTCGTCTGCCTTTGGATCGCTTGCATCGCTTACTCCGTTCGAGGCATACTGACATTGTAGACGCATATCATCTTGCAACGTCTCAGGATTTCCCAAAAGACGATTATGCACCATAGTACGGTCTTCTTGCGTTGGAAATGAGGCAATAAATGTTTCGTACTTTTTTTGCTCTTCATCGGTCCAGTCAAAGTTTTTCAATTCAAGATGGGGTTGTAGTGAGAGGGTTATCTCGCTAGAAAAACTGAGCGTACAGCCTTGAAACTGGCTCGTTGTGGGGAGCGTCGCGGGAACTGTAGCGCGTTGAAGCACTGTAGGACTCTCGGCATAAATAACCTGCCAACCACCTTTATCGGCAGGATCAGCACCGTATGTTTGCTGCTGTGCATCATAAAAAAACCACAGTGTTCCATGTGAGGGAAGTACGCCATCTACATCGTAAGGGTGTGCATCCTCAAGGCGAATTTGCGCGATAAAGGACTGTGGCATGCCCTTCCATTCGGGCCAGACAAAATCACCTGGCACATCTGGTGCGCCACCAAATTTCGAGGCACCAGCCTCAACGAGACTGTCGGGAGCGATAGGAGTGGTAGTGAGTCGAATGGACGCTTTGGCCAGCGCATCAATATCCTTTGTCAATCTCGCAAGTCCCGCTGCTTGAAAAGCTGCTTGCACGTCGGCTTTGTTCATATTCATTCTCCATGGGACACAATAAGAGGAAACAACTTACAGCATTAGGCGTAATTTAGTCGTCACCACAGCTACATGTTTCGCCAGTACGAGCTTCGTGGAGGGCCTCACAACCCTCTTGCACAATGAAGTAAACGAGGGCAAGCGCGGAAAGTGGGTCAGCCCACCACCAACCAAATAAGATATTGAGAAGTAGGCCGATGAGGAGCGCGAAGGACATGTAGGCACATGTTACACTGCATACAGCGTCAGCTTTAAGGGCCGCACTCCCAATCCTACGTGCAATACGTAGTTTGCCTTGCCACAAGACGGGCATAATGATAGCAGCGGCGATCGCGAGTCCTATACCCCAAACAGATGGCTCCGCGCGACTTTTTGTCAGCAAAGAGAAGATACTATCACCGATGATGTACAGAGCAAGCGTAAAGAGGCTGAGCGCGACGACCCATGCGGCTCTACGTTCGGCTTGCTCTACGGCATGCAGTGAGGCACCACGCCGCTCTATTATTAGACGCCAGAGCAATACGCTACCAGCAACCAGTTCAATCACACTATCAATACCGAAACCTTGAAGTGAAACGCTATGCGTGGCGAAGCCAACACCTATCGCGATACTTGCCTCAAGCACCATCCAGAGTAACGAAACAACTTCAATCCATACACCAATACGCACATGCCCCATGTGTGCAGAGGTTGAAATGTTTTCAACACCATCCGCCATTACTGTACTCCACGATTTGCAGTGTCTATTCGCTTGGAAATGTCTATGATTGTCGAGGTGTCTTCACAACCACATGCATCATCTTTGGCGTTCGTCCCCATAGCGCAGTATAAATCATTTTCTTCACAGCAGGCCCCCTGTGTGCTACACTCGAACTGAATCGTTGTATGATCTATAGCATACTGGTCATGAAGCATACTTTTCAAAGTTTGTAAAATGGGCGAGCTACCACTCGGGGGCAAATCGTCAATCAGGACGTGACATGAAAGCGCGGACATACCACTTGTAATACTCCACACATGCAGGTCGTGTACCTCTTTCACACCATCGACATGTTTCATGTCCGCTACAAGCCTAGGTAAGGCAATACCTTTTGGCGTTGACTCAAGTAGAATATCTGCCGCCTCGCGCAGGATAGGCCATGAACTGATAATAATGAGGAGCGAGATCATAATAGAAAGAATGGGATCAAGCGGCGTCCATTTTGTGAGCAGAATAATAGCACCCGCGACGATGACACCGATAGACACACCTACATCACCAAAGACATGCAATGCCGCCGCCCGTACATTGATATTGTGCTCCTCTTTGCGCAAGCCAAAACCTATAAAGAGATTGATCGCAATACCAATGCCTGCTGAGAAAAACATGATAAATGGTTGCACTGCTTGCGGATGTTGAAAACGTTGAATAGCCTCCCAACAGATACCAACCGAGATGAGAATAAGCGTGATTGCATTCGCAAGCGCGGCTAGAATGCCAACGCGGTGATAGCCAAATGTTTTGTGTGCGTTCGCGGGCCGTTCGGCCTGTATAGTTGCAAACCATGCAAGTCCAAGCGCGAACAAGTCGGTTACGACATGACCTGCGTCAGAAAGGAGGGCTAGCGAATTTGCCAGGAAGCCGCCAATCAATTCTGCCGCAAGAATAAGTATCGTCAGCAGAAAGGCGATACGAAGCGTTTGCTTCGCCATACCATGGGTGTGATCGTGTCCTGCATGATTGTGCGCGTGCGTATGGTCAGAGATGAAATCAGCGTGGCTGTGAACACTGCTCATGCCGATACCTCGATTTCTTCTTGAATGGAGGAGTGAGAAACTTCGTTTGCATGGACACTCCCCATGTGTAACAATTGACGAATATGTTCATCAACCAGGCGATAGTATACAATACGGCCAGATTTCCGCATAGCCACCACCTTCTGGTTTCGCAATACACGTAGCTGATGTGAAATGGTTGTATCGTCTCGTCCTAACCCTGTGGCAAGGTCACAAACACAAAGTTCGCCTGTTGGCGCGTGTAGCAAGGCATTGACAACCTGTAGGCGTGTTGGATCGCTCAAAACTGAGAACAGGGCGGCAATACGTGTCGCTTCTGAGCTGGAAAGCACGTTACGACGTACCTCTAATGCGTGTTCCACATGAATGGTACGTTCTTGGCACATATCGTCTCGCATAATTAAATTTTCTTTTGTTGTTTTAGACAATCTGCTGGTCACGTCTCACAACTCCTCTACTGAATACCTGTACAAACGTGCAACTATTCTTTCTTTAGTATAGCACATGGTCCAGCTTTTTTCAACTTGCATATATTCACAAAGACATGCTACACTAAGATGTGTCTACTTCCTCATTATCTATAACTGAAGCCTGGTGGCAACGTCTGCGTCCCCGCTTCATAGTAATCTATATCGTCGTTGCGGCTGCTTTACTTCTAATTAGTGCAACGGGTCATATACGTTTACTGAATGAAGTTGGGAAAACGTTTGGCGGATTTGTTTGGGCCGTCGATACGGACGGTGGGATTGTTGTTGTCTCCACACCATCCCAACTTCCTCCGACAGATGCTACCTCGAACTCACTCACGAGCAACACACATATTCTTACGGCAAATAATCAGGCTGGTCCAGCAGGACTTGAGCGCGTCTATGCTCATGCTCACCCGGGCGATCTCATCACGTACAAGCTCGCGAATGGCAATGGCTCGTATACCATGTTCACACGTCCTGCCGCTACGTTTACCTGGGATATGTGGTGGCAAAATTATGGGCTTGCATTTATCGCTGGTCTGAGTTGGCTTGTGATTGGCGCGGTATTGCTCACAACCGCACAAGGATGGACCGGGGCAGTAGAGGGCATCACGCTCTTGCCGCCTGCAATGTTGCTCCTCCTTTATAGCCATTGGGGGAATGTACAACAAGCATATCCAGCCGATGTTGTCTTTCAACTGCTCTGGGTTCCTTCGTTTGCCTTACTTGGAGCCTCCTTTATTCACCTCAGTTTGACGTACAAACCCGAGGCATTGAGTGCCGAAAGAATGCCGCGTATGGTCGTTGACGTTCTACCATACTTACCTATCCTTGCGCTCCTGGCCTATGAGTGGAGTACGTATGTATTCTTCAGGCAACATGTGCCAACCCGCCCTAACCTTACGATTAGCTTGAGCTATGGCGTAGTCGGAGGCGTGATCAGTTTTGGGCTTGGCATAAGCTCGCTTATTCGAGCCGGACGCTTGTTTCCACATGGAAGTAAAAAGTCAGATGTTATTCCTACACGCGTGCGCAAACGTGTTGGCGACCTTCTTACATTGTGGATCGGAGGTGTCGGTTTAGGCTTCTGCTTCGGTGTCCTCCCCATTCTTTTAAATGGTCAAACATTGTTGCCTCTACCTATATTTTACGTGCTGGCAACGGTTTATCCATTGCTGCTTGCCTATGCGATACGCACCTTACGTCTTGTTGACCAGCTACATATAACGTTAGAGCAACGTGAGGCCGCACTGCAACAGCAACAAAGGACCGCGGAAGAGTTGCGACGGGTAAATTCCGAGGTACAGGAGGTCAATAGAGACTTAAAACAAGCTACCTCTCTCTTACTACACGCTGACGCCCATCTCAGATCGTTACTATCGCAACGTATTCATGACCAACCAAAACAGCAAGCATTACGTATTCGTTCTCTCCTCGGACACTGGCAGCACAAACTACGGATTGAAGCTGAACGCGATCCTGAACGAAAGGTCGCGGTACAACCAATCGTCGAGGCACTTGGGAAAGTGCGCAAGATTAGCGAAGAGTTAGAAGGTGACTTACGTGGACTTCAATTGCTAGTTGAGGATGCCTATCAACGCCGAAGTCTTGGTTTACGGCTACATCTTGAGAAACTCATGCGCGAAGATTTGCCAGCCCTCCATCCTGAGTCAGTATTGAAAGTACAGTCAGACTTGTGGGCACTCGATACCTTAAGTTCTGATTTAGAGCAAACCCAGGAAGGCACGAAGATCGCCGAAGCTGTATCGTATACAGTCACTCAAGCTTTACTCAATATTTATAATCATGCCGGGGCAAGTTTCGCGACAGTCCAGACGATGAATAACAATGGGTTATTGGAGGTCTTGATTACCGACGATGGACGCGGCTTTGACTATAGAAATGTGCCGCCAGAAAAAACAAGTCTCTTTAAAGCACAACTCAAAGCGAAAGAGGCAGGTGGCGCGATTGCGATTCAGTCAACACCACGCTCACAACCCGAGCACGGCACCAAAGTCCTGCTACGCATTCCCTTGCCACAAACCGCGCACAGCGTCGATACAAACACAGGTCCACTCCTGGAGTCAAGGGTCCAGCACAGAACGTGAACCACAATTGAATTATCACGTGTACAAGTATACATCCCTTGATAGCATGACACTATCAGACGTAAAGTGGCTTGTAGAGCAGATTGGTATATCTTCCCGATGTCGGGAAGATATAAAAATGGAAGGATATACAGCATGGAAGATCAACCAAATTTCGTGAGTTCTCCTTTCGATGCTATTCGGCATGAGAGTAGGAATTGTGAGTTCTGGAAGGCAAGGGAGCTTGCCAAACTCCTCGGATATAGTCACTGGGACAACTTTGAGAAGGTGATTGCCAAAGCAAAGGTTGCGTGTGAGTATAATGGCCGTTCAGTGGAACAAGAATTTCACGAGACAACGAAACAACGCAAGGTAGGGACTAAAGGAGGCAAAACGGCGATCCGAGATGTTGAACTCACTCGCTATGCCTGTTATATGATCGTACTCAGTTCTGACTCTGCAAAGCCGATAGTGGGTCTCGCAAAAGATTATTTTGCACAGCAAACCCGTCGGCAGGAGATGACCGATGCTGACACCTTTGCCCAACTGTCTGAAGATGAAAAGCGGCTGATCTATCGCGCACAGCTTAGCCTCTATAACCGGAAGTTAGCTCAGACCGCTCATGAAGCAGGAGTCAGAACGACACAGGAACATGCCGAATTTGCAAATTCTGGGTATAGTGGACTGTATGGAGGGCTCATAGAAAACGACATCCATGCACTGAAGCAACTCGCACCAGGAGAAGAAATTTCCGATTGGATGATTTCTGAAGAGTTAGCGGATAACATCTTCCGCGCTTCGCAGACAGATGCTGCCATGAGACGGGGAAACGTCAAGGGAAAAGAGCAAGCCAACGTTACACACTTCACCATAGGACGCAAGGTCCGAGAGTTTATCATCAATGAATTGGGCGGTACGCCCCCAGAGCAATTGCCGACGCCGAAAAAAAGCATGAAGCAACTGGAACAAGAAGAGCAATTTCGCCTCAAACATAAAGACCAACTGAGTCTCTTTGATCAGCTAAGTAATAAGAGTGAACAAGAAGCGTAACGTTTATGGCACCACATCATAGAGCCTTATAAATCAGATTGCTCTACGTCCTGCCGCAAACCCGCGTATGCTTCGTATGCGTGGGCAAGCAGGACACGACGCCCGGGATCACTGGGTGCACCATCTATAGAGAAGAAGTTATAGAGTTCACTGACAATATTTTCTAACGGACCTATGTTTGGTCTGCCTCTAGTATTAAGAAAGCCCATGCTAATAGCGATATCGTCATTACTCAGTCCTCTTGCAATTAATGATGCGCACTCTTCCTGACGTGGTGTCAAGCGTTGCCCACGCAGCCGTTTGAGAAGATAATTCAGGACTTCGGGATCGATGAAGGTTTCGTTGCGATACACAACGGTTGCGGCAATACGTTCAAGATAGGATGGGTCCATATTATTGAAGAGCGCATAGCCATGCAAGCCCGGCGTCTTTCCAGCACGTCGAGTCGCGCTACGAGGCGTACCACGTTTTGTGTACTCCTGGCGAAATACCTCTGCGGCAAGTGTCCAACTAGGATCCTGGGTATAGATAACAACGCGTAACGTAGGAGCTAGATCGAGAAGAATACGTCCGAGTTCAACGCCATTGCCATTGCCTAAACGAAGATCGGAAAGCACCAGCCAATGCTGAGTATGCGGTTCCCTGAGTTGCTCCTGGCTGAGTTGTTCAATGAGTCGTATAGCACTGTCGATATCGCCCACCTGTGCATGTAGTGCAAGATGCGGAGTCTCCTCCACAAACTCACATACACCACGCCGCTTGACAGGTGTATCGTCAACGACAATAACAGAAATCTGCTCTTCTTCCATATCAATAGTATACTGGTTACACGTTCAAAAACGCAATGCATACAAACATTTCAGGGGTTATTCATAAGCATATGGATAACAGTTCAAAATAGAGAAGCGACAACGCCTAGAAGTGTCGCATCACTACCCAGTAAGGCGGGAAGCACTCTAATCGAAGTTGATACGTTCGTCGAAGATGATGTTGTAAGCACAAGCGTATTACGTACTTGTGTCAACAGCAGTTCGTTTTTGTGTAGCACACTACCCCCAAGTATCAGGGCATCTGGTTCAAAGAGCGTGACATATTTCGCGATTGCACTACTCAGCCAGCGACCTATTTCGCTATAGACTTTCAAGGCCACACGATCACCTCTAACCGCCTCCTCTGCCAGCATTTGTGGACTAAAGTATTCGCGATTGAGCATGCGTTGCGTCAGGTTACTTTCCTCACCCCTGCGGAGCGCACGTTGCACCGTTCTCTGCATAGCATCAAGAGAGAGCAAGGTGTTGATGCATCCATATTTGCCACAACTACAGCGTGACCCATTAGTAGCGATAGGTAGATGACAGATATGGCCTGTATAGTGCTGTAATTCTGTTTGCTCCACTTGCCCATTCGTGACGAGAGCAGCACCTACGACCGCATTGATGGTAAGAAACAGGAGACGAGATACACCTTGTCCTGCACCAAAGTGATATTCACCTATTGTCGCTGCATCAACATCTATATAAAGGCGTGTAGGGATATCATAACGGCTCTGCAGAATGCTCTGTAATGGGATACCGTTAAGTGCGGGCAAGGTTGGGATCGACAGAGGTTTTTGGAAGGTAGCATCAAGTGAGCCTGGAATACTGACCCCAATACCGCCTACCCGATATTTTTGAGCATGAGCATAGGAAATTAGCGTATCAATCGCATTGAAATATGGCTCAAGTGTAGCATAGGCAGGGCGCCCACGCAACGTCTTTACCTGAACCCTATGAAGTATCCGCCCATGTCGAGCAATAAGCGCAACAGTGGCTCGACTGCTCGCTATCTCAACCCCGACCGCCACGATCCTATCTATACTCATTGAGTACCTGCGCTTCTCTATTCTAGTATTTAACTAGAACACATGTTCCTATTTCAACAGGTCTACAACAATAAGCTACAAGATTATACACAAAGACTGTGTAATCAAAGTATAGTAAGCGATAAGAACATTTGTCAAGGTCAAATGTTCAAAAGCCCTATCTCACCTATAACAAGATTATCACTCTTGTATATATGAAATTTAGATTAAAGAACGATGTGTTTTGAAACTTCTTCTACAAAGTAGACGTGTTCATTTTTGGAACACGTCTCCTAGGGCTATTTCAACATAATAGAGCTTATGACAAGAAGAGGAAACAAGAGATGGCAGACAACATTCCTGTGAACGAGAACAGTAAAAACCAAGACTTAGCTATTGATCGTGCAAACCCTGAGGGTCAATACCTTACCTCAAATCAGGGCCTTCGTATTAATCATACCGATGATTCTCTTAAAGCTGGTGATCGTGGACCAACCTTGCTTGAAGACTTTCACTTCCGTGAAAAGATGATGCACTTCGACCACGAACGTATACCCGAGCGTGTTGTGCATGCGCGTGGTAATGCCGCACACGGCTATTTTCAGGTATACGAGCCAATGACAGAATATACCAAAGCGGCCTTTTTACAGGACCCTGCGGTGAAAACACCCGTCTTCGTGCGTTTCTCGACAGTCGGCGGCTCTCGCGGTTCAGCGGATACAGTACGCGACGTGCGTGGCTTTGCGGTCAAGTTTTATACTTCAGAAGGCAACTTCGATCTCGTAGGTAATAACATTCCCATCTTCTTTATTCAGGACGCCATCAAGTTTCCTGATCTGATTCATGCCGTCAAACCAGAACCAGACGGCGAGATGCCACAAGCAGCTACGGCTCATGACACGGCCTGGGATTTCTTCTCCTTGCAACCGGAGTCTACAGCGATGACCCTGTGGTTGCTTTCAGACCGTACTCTTCCACGCAGCCAGAGTATGATGGAAGGCTTTGGCGTTCACACCTTTCGCCTCGTCAACGCGCAAGGCAAATCGCGCTTCGTCAAGTTTCACTGGAAGCCAGTGCTTGGTGTTCATTCACTAGTATGGGATGAGGCTCAGAAACTCGCGGGTAAAGACCCTGACTGGTTGCGTCGCGATCTATGGGAGTCTATCGAACAAGGCAACTACCCTGAGTTCGAGTTTGGAGTCCAGATTCTTGAAGAGCAGGACGAGTTCAAATTCCCATTCGATCTCCTGGATGCGACAAAGATTTGGCCTGAAGAATTAGTTCCGGTACAGCGTATTGGTAAGATGACGCTCAACCGCAACCCTGACAGCTACTTCGCGGAGACAGAGCAGGTTGCGTTCCACCTTGGTCATGTAGTACCGGGTATTGACTTCACGGATGATCCGCTTCTGCAAGGGCGTCTCTTCTCCTACCTTGACACGCAGTTGTCGCGCCTGGGTGGACCAAATTTTTCTCAGATACCGATTAACCGTCCAGTTGCGCCTGTGTCCAACAACCAACGTGATGGCTTCCATCAACATATGATTTATCAGGGCAAGGCAAGCTACTATCCAAATTCTACTGGCAATGGATGCCCTATGACGGCTTCTGAACTGGCTGGTGGCTATGTATCCTTCCCTGAAAAGGTGAAAGGGCCTAAGGTTCGTGCTCGCAGCGATAGTTTCAAAGACTACTTCAGCCAAGCAACCTTGTTCTGGAAAAGTCTCTCACCAGTAGAGCAGGAACACGTCGTTGCTGCCGCGCATTTTGAGCTGGGTAAAGTAAACGCAAAAGAGATACGTGAGCGCATGGTAGCGTTGTTTGCGCATGTTGATCCTGTGCTAGCACAACGTGTCGCGGAAGGTATTGGTGTGAGTGTGCCAACTGATAACCCACGTCCTGGTACACTTCCACCATTGCTACGCCCTACAGTGGAGAAATCTGCCGCGCTCAGTATGGAAAACACCGTAAAGAACACGGTCAAAGGCCGTCAGGTTGCTGTTCTCGCTGCTAATGGTGTTGATGATGCCGCAGTGCAGACGGTAAAAAATGCACTTATGCAGCAAGGTGCACAGGTGAAGATAGTTTCCCAATTTCTAGGCACGATTACAGGTACAAGTGGGCAAGAGGTGCCTGTAGATAAAGCGGCAATTACCACTGATGCAATTATGTTTGATGCAGTCCTTATACCCGATGGTGCCGCAAGCGTTGCTCAGCTCATGAAACAAGGAGCAGCACGGCAATTCGTTGCGGAAGCCTTCAAGCATGGTAAGGCCATTGGAGCCATAGGTGAAGGTATTCAATTGCTTTACAATTCAAACATTCCAGGCCTGGTTATGGAGGGTAAACCAGCAAGCAAAAAAGCTAGTAGCACAACGACAGAAAAAGTCGTAAGTTCAAATGGTGTAGTAACAGGGCCACTTGGTTCGGACCTGAATGTGTTTGTTGAGCAATTTACTACAGCTATTGCCCAGCATCGCCACTGGGGTCGTCCACAGGATCAAGTTCCCGCATAAATATATAGTTGGATAGAAAGTAAAAGCACCGTCGAGCGTTTAATCCTCACGGTGCTTTTGCTTTGGGTCTTCATCCTTCAAGGGGAGACAGGGAGACCCTTTGCTTTCAGAATGTGGCAAAGTCGTTCTTTGCGTGGTACAGTACAAGAATAAACATAATGACATAATATTGCGAATGTAGGAAAAGACAAGGAGTTTTCGCCGTGAGTGGTGCAAATAGACATGATGGTCGCCAACCAAAGAAAGAACCTATCCTGGGGCAAGGACATGGACTTTCAGATTCCGAGGGGCGAGCTATTCAGCAGATGATTCGCGAGGAGCAGGGGTCAGCACGTCAGTTGTTTATTCCTAAAGAAGACCTATCGCAAGAGGCCACAACACGTATGTCACCCGAGGTGGCACGCGTCATTAATGCGAGCCGAGTACGCGATGTGCTCGATATGTTTAATCGCGACTATCTCTATGGACAAGGACGTTTCGACGAATATAGTGGAGGGTTGCTGCTCAAGTGGGGTGATGGCTATTCACGCAAACACATCTGGATGACCGTTGAAAACGGCAACCTGATTTTCGAGACCAGCCATTTCAAGAAGTGTGACAAACCCTACTGCACTGGCACACATCATGTGCTCACTCCAGACCTCTATATGAATATGGATGTGATTAATCAAGAGTTGGGCGATAGCTTCCGTCGTCCTGTCTACGAACGCTCGGATGATTAGGAGCGCATAGTGTCAACACATATCCTGGCATTAGAAAAAGACCTGTTCTTTTCGGAAAAGATACGAGACACACTAAAACATCATGCGATGGATGTTACAATAGTACGTACCTTGCCAGCATTCGAGGAAAAGCTCCACACACCGGAAAAGCCAACGCTAGTAATCATCAATACCGCGACAAAAGGCGTTGACTGGGAGGCAGCTATTCGGACAGCTTTCTCGCAGCATACACCAGTGCTTGCATTCGGTTCACACATGGACCTTGAGGCCCGTTCTAAGGCATTAGAGGCTGGAGCAACAAAGGTCGTCGCGAACTCGAAATTTACCAGCGACATGGTGAGCCTGATAACAAGAATGTTAAATAATCCTACACATGTTGCCAACGATACATTTGAATCAGAATAAATAAAACACATCACGGCTCATGGCGAACATGTTCGCCATGAGCCGTGATGTGTTTTATTTATCAGGCGTAGCGGATGAGAAGACCACGAACAAACTTATAGCCAAGTGGTACAAAGGAAAGACCATAGCCAGGAGCGTGTTTTTCGTAGTGGGATGTTTGGCGTCGATATGTCCAACGATTGCGAAGAAAGTCTTTTTCTGAAAGTCGTGAAGGCTGAATACGTCTGCGAATGCTCTGGTAACGGGGACGATGTGCAATCCTATCGCTCATGCATACTCCTTATCTCAGACAAACAAAAGAAAACAAACATAACAAAAATGGTTTCTCCTGACATATAAAATACGTCAGGAGAAACCATTTTTCTCTCATTATTTCGCTGCATGGAAAGTGGTTGCATTAAGTACCACATTCTCATCACTATGAAATTTAGTGACCGCAACCGCAACTTCTTGACTCGCCAGTATCTTCGGCAGTCTTGAAGGAATGTCCACAGCCACAGGTTGAAACTGCGTTAGGATTGTTGACAGTGAAGCCAGCACCCATCAGGCTATCGACATAATCTACTTCGCTACCTGAGATATAGCCAACGCTCATCTCGTCAACGAAGACCTTGATGCCGTGAAGCGCAATCGTGGTATCACCCTCTTGCTCTTCATCAAGCGTCATACCATATTGGAGACCGGAACAGCCACCCCCTGCAACGAAGATGCGAAGACCGAGTGTTGGATCGTTCTCTTGCTTAAGGAGTTCGTTTACCTTCTCTGCCGCCGCAGTTGTCATGCTGATCGTGGTTGTCTCAACCGCCATTTGCTGGTTCTGCTCGATCATGTATCTTTCCTCTCAGAAAAGAATTGAATCTCAACCCTTTTTTTATTCTATAACTTGGATATCGGACGTTCTTCACGTTCCATTTATGTACATTATAAGCTACATAAAGTGAAGCGTCAAGGAGGTACTAGTAAATATTCTTCCTCATACATCGCAACATGCTACAAACCAAGTTTATTCCGCATCAACTAAAGCGTTGCTGAACACGAATGATATTGGCAAGCAAACTGGGCGCATCAGGTGTTGAGCCGAATAGTGCGTCGGCACGTCGTTCTTGACTGGATGAGAGACGCGTCATGATATTTGCTGCCGACCATCCCTGCGCCATAAGATGTGTCGCGAGACCGCTTACGATCGCTGTCGAGAACGAAGAGCCGCTCCAATCGGCCCAACCAGTGGTATTTTGTTCGCCTGTCGGCAAGGTAGTTGAGATATACACACCACGAACAGCATCAGGAAGAGCGTTGTTATCAACCGCACCCGTCCCATCCCCACCAAAGGTGGCAACACCCGAATCGAAGGGTGGAATATTCGCGGAATTGGCGAAGTTCGAGGGAGCAAAGCTACTATTTACAGAGGTAACGCCAAGTGTCGTCTCATAACGCGCGGGTGCACGTGGTGGACGTGGTACAAGTCCTTGTTGCGTAGCTTGCAAAGAGTCATTGCCTGCGGCTGCAATGACGAGCGCACCATGTGCATAGAGGCTCTCAAAGAGGAGACGTAAACCCTCTTCAATATGATTGAGTACACGCATCACTCCATATAATTGCGTCGTTGGCCATTGACGGTTGTCGAACCAGAGAAAGGGCAAGCGACGAATATCAGGCATGATCGTCAAGCTAAGATTGATTACAAGGCGACGAATTGAGCCTGAAAGGAGTTCACGTTCAAGATCAGTTAAGGCCGCGAATATATTGTAGAGATCACAGCCGCCATAATCATTGAGAATGCGTATAAGACGAATGCGAGCACGCGGTGCAACATCTCGTATAAGGCCCACAACGGAGACGCCATGATCAGGCATTTGATAATACCGAGCGTCACCATACCTATCACGACCCGACCGCACATCGCTGCTAATCGGGTAACGGTCATATTCTATAGAGAACGAACCATCTTCATTGCGTAGGTCACTAGCAAGACGTTGTAGCAACCAGTTGCGGCGCAATTCTAAACGACTGGCGGCACTACGTATTCGATCTGGATGAGGGGCGGCGTCAAGGACAGCGACCAGGACATCCTCTCCACCCTTCGAGTCAAGTGGGAAGCTTTGATCGGCTAGCACGATACGCCACCCCAAAAGCGTGTTATTAGGAGACGCAATATCGAGGGCGGGTGCCGGACGTGGTGGAACGGCGGCTCCACCATCGGCATACAGCAGAGGTGCGGCAGTCACTAACCAATTCGGCATCGCCGACACGATGTGTAAACCCGCCTTCGCGAGCTGCTCTAAACGTGCCTGTATATGCGATAAAGCCAGTGGTAACGGGTCTGTCACAGCAGGGTCTGTGCGACGAGCATGAAAAAAAATAGCGATAAGTGGCTGTTTTTTATGCAAACCAAAAATAAAAGAGCGGCGGCGGACAGGTGGCATTGTCGGTGTATCCGTCCAACGCCCATAGGTACCATACACTTCAAGAGTGACACCAAATTGTGCTAGAAAGTTATTGAGTTGTGTCCGAACCTGTTCGGCAACGATATCTTGCGTATCGTCGATGGGCATACTAGGTAGCCGAACAATCACAATCATCTCATCGGGGACCCAATGGAAAAGTTCTTCTGGTGTCCCCATTAACTCTGTGGAACTACGAGACATGGACGAAAGTTCCCCCTACATAAAATATTATTGCATAAGCATGTATAAGTATTCTCAGCGCATTATAACTGAACTAGCCTCAAGAGACAATGCGTAGGCATGAGGATATGACAGGGTGCCGAAAGCATGACAGGGGCAAGCCCAGTCACTACTATACTGACCGCTCCTGCGGAGCTTGCTACGCGAGTCCGAGTATAGTAGTGACTGGGCTTGCCCCTGTCATGTTGCATTGTATGTACTTTCGTGTGGTAGTCTATATTCAGAAACCCTATTTTCAGGAAGGTCATACGATGTCTTTGAATCGTCTCACTCAAACACTTATCGAACTTATTGGTATACCTAGCACATCGGGGCATGAAGAGCAGGTTCGAAGCTATCTTGAGCAGCAACTCTCAGCACTTGGACTGCCTACTTCTGTAGACAATGCGGGAAACTTAATCACCACGCTAGCAGGAAGTGATAAAGAGCAAGAAATGCTCCTGCTTAACGCACATATGGACCGTGTACCGCCCGGTTTAGGGCATCAGCCTGTCCTACGAGATGGTGTTTTGTATAGCGATGGCATCACGAATCTTGGTGCCGACGATGCCGCCGGAATTGTGATAATTCTTGAAGTGGTGCGAAGCATCATTGAACAGCACCTTCCCCACCCTCCACTTCTGCTTGTGTTTACAGTGCAGGAAGAGGCTGGTATGTGTGGCGCAGGTGGCTTTGATAGTTCACGTTGGCCTATCAAGCAGGGTATCGTGTTCGACAATGCCTTCGACGCAGGTGTCATTGTTTCACAAGGTGCAGCATATAAAGCGTTCGACATCACCATTATTGGTCGCACTGGCCACCCGGGGAAGGATCTTTCACAGACGGTCAATGCCTTAGAAATTTTTCGCAAGACACACTATCCGTTTGGTTCGTTGGCAAACGACCAGACACGTATTAGTATTGGTCGCATTTCCGGTGGTAGCGCACGCAATGCCATTCCCGCAAAGCTTGTTCTCGAAGGCGAGCTACGTAGTTTCGAGTCAGCCGAGCGTATTCAGCAGTACGAGCACGAATTACAGCAAGCATTTGAGTCAGCAGCACATCAACTTGGTGGCAGTGCATCAATCACCTTCAAAACTCATACAGATGGCTATGTCATCGATGAACAAGAATCATTGATGCAAGTATATAAAGAAGTGTTGGAGCAACGTGGCGAGAAATTGCGTCTGCGACCGACATTTATTGGCAGCGATACCAGTGGCTTCCGCCCAAACATCAAAGCCTTCACGCTCTCAACTGGTGTTATGAACGAGCACTCGACCGAAGAATACGTTCCTCTAGCCCCACTCGAACAGATCGTGCAAGATACGTTGCGGGTGTTGAGCGTTCTAATGAAGGCCAATCACTGAAAACGACAATGAGGAACGTATCTCCTGTACGGCTCTGATTTCACACCCTCTCGGCTACGCACTATGCGGAGAATACGAGAAACGTTTCTACATCATCCAACATTTGTGAGTGCCAACAGGGTGTGATGAAATCAGAGCCGTAGAGGGATGCTGTTCGTTTAGCAAGATTCATTAGAACAGATCATTTCGCACGTTTAGTGTTTTCTTGCTTGCTTATACTGCTATTGGCCCGATTGAAGGAGCCATTGATGGCGATAATAGCGACAATACAAAAAAAGAAGCCATAACCTAGTGCAATATCACCACCACTAGAAACATGACCAACTGACAGTACAAAGACCAGCAAAGCAAAGAGCAGAAATAGCGCACACAGCGAGGCGATAGCTACTATCATTCGTGCGTTCCATATGCGTCTTGCACTCCCTGCCGGCTCGTCACCCATTTCTTGCTTGATTCTGCGTACAAGAATATCGGCAAACTGCTCATCCTCATTGTCTAATTTTTGACCTGTTCCGTATGATTCGGCGTACGAGTCGTTCTCAGGTGTACCTTCATAGTGTCCATAGGAGTTTTGCTGTTTGTCTTCTTGCGAGTTCATTTGCTGCATAACAAACCGTCTTTCGTCTTTTCAACGCACGAAGAGCACCTAGTTCGCTACATGTACGAGTCACCAGAAGGAGAGGTTACATTAATGCTGCTACTCGTAGTCAGCAGGCCAGAACTTGGTAATCGCAGTTTCCCAGCCGGGAAAGAGTTCTGGAATAGCCAGGACATCATCATTTTGAAGAGTTGTTTTCTGAAGAATTGTTTCTCCATTCAATTTGACTCTCAGGATAGAGTGCTTGAAGTCTTTCGACATCTTGAAAACTAATAGACATAGCTGCTACCTTCCTCATTGGTATGGAACTAGACGCATCTCCGATTTTTGGCAACTATATGCTATAAGCATTATACCGTTTAGATGACCTTTGTCAATGTTGATGTGATGGGGTTTCGTAGGGCATAAAACAGCACTTATCTGTGTTATTATAAACAAAAGCACTTATCATTAAAAGCAAGCGAGGATATCTAGCGTGGCAAAAGTTTATGGCACTATTATTATTGGATCGGGGCCGTCAGGGTATACCTCGGCGATTTATGCGGCACGTGCGAACCTGTCTGTACTGATGCTCCAGGGCTATCAGGTCGGTGGTCAGTTGATGACGACGAGCGAGGTTGAGAATTATCCCGGCTTCGAAGAGGGTATTCTCGGCCCGGAAATGATGGAGAAGTTCGAGCAGCAGGCGCGACGCTTCGGCACGGAGATGATGGCGGAAGACGTGACGGCAGTCGATTTCAGCAAACGTCCCTTCACGGTGACAACCGACTCTGGCGAGTATCAGGCCGAAACAATTATTATCTCGACAGGTGCCAGCGCGAAATGGCTTGGTATTCCAAGCGAGAAGCATTTACAAGGGCGAGGCGTTACAGCTTGCGCGACCTGTGATGGCTTCTTCTTCAAGAAGAAGGATGTGATTGTGGTGGGTGGTGGCGATACCGCGATGGAAGAGGCGACCTTCCTGACACGCTATGTGAACCATGTCACCTTGATTCACCGCCGTGATAGCTTCCGTGCAAGTAAGATCATGCAGGACCGTGTACACAATAACCCGAAAATCAGCGTCATGATGAATACTGAAGTCGTCGAGGTGCTGGGTGATGATGCTGTGACAGGTGTGCAACTGCGCAATGTACAAACGGGCGAAGAACATAAGTTGCCAGTACAAGGTGTGTTCGTCGCGATTGGCCACCAGCCAAATACTGCTTTATTCAAGGGGATTATTGATATGGATGCTACTGGCTACATCATTCCAAAAGATAATACTATGACTAACATTCCAGGCGTCTTTGCCGCAGGTGATGTAACCGACCATCGCTATCGCCAAGCAATTACAGCAGCCGGTGATGGCTGTCGTGCAGCTATCGACATGGAACGCTGGCTAGAGGATACGCAAGGCGAAATCGTCGGCGTAGAAAACTGGAACTAATTTCTTCACCGAACAAAAAAACGCGGAGACTTTTAAAGTCTCCGCGTTTTTTTGTTCGGTGAACGATTTAATCTGTAATTAATGTAAACGATGGTACTTTTTATGTAATGTTAGCATTAGTATCTTCATATCGTCAATGTGGTAAGAGTGCATAGTCTTATGCTCATCTATATCATTTCAGCGAGGTGCTTGTGCTTTCGTACAACAAAAAAGAGGGAACTGATCCACGTCGAACTTTGAACCGCATTACATTGATAAAAGTCGATACACGAGTTGAGGAGCAAAGGAATGCTCATTTGCTAACTTCGGTCGAGATTATTCAGAAAGAGACACCTCTTCCTTCCAAACCACCTGTCACACCAAATAAAACATTGGAGCGCACCTGGCGCACCTTTTTTAGCTCACCCACCGTCCAGGGAATAGCTGGAATACTCATCGGTATTGTCCTCTTGATCGCGGTCGCGCATTTCGTAGATATACCTACAACATTGCGTATTATTCAACGCAATCTTACAACACCACGCGGCATTCTTTTCACATTGCTGGCGAGTATCACATTTGTTATGGCATTCTGTTTCCGGGCAATCCGCTGGAAATTCTTTCTAAATCCAGTTCGTAAAATTGGAGCAATCAAAATTATCCAACTTTTCTTGATCGGCGTATTTTTGAACTTCGTTTTACCTATTCGCGCGGGTGAACTCGCCAAGAGCCTGGTGCTGAAACGTATTTCGCGTATTCCACTCCATCAGTCATTACCAACCATCGCAATGGACAAAGCAATGGACTTATTTCCCGCGCTTTTTCTTGTCGCACTCGTACCATTTCTAGGCATCCAACTAAACAGGGTTTTTCGGTCTGTTTTAGTATTAGCCAATGCATGTCTCATTGGCCTGATACTATTCGTTGTACTGGCAGGATGGAAACGTTCGGTTGCTATTCGCCTACTTCAGTTTTTCACAAACTTGCTTCCCAATTTTATCAGGAGAAAGCTTGAAGCATTTGTCATTGGCTTTGTGGATACACTCCTTTTAAGTGCAAAGCAACCTCGAACCCTGATTATGGCAGTGCTCCTTACAGGTATTGCCGTTTTTTTTGATGGTCTCTACAACTTCTTTGCATTCTGGGCTATTGGACACCCGATTAGCATTCCGCAAGCGTTGTTTGGCTATATGCTCTTCAACCTGTTTTACATCCTGCCCAATCCACCAGGACAAGTGGGAAGCAATGAGATTATTGCTCTACTTATCTTTGGTAACATTCTGCATATTCCTCCGGAAAGTGTCACGGCGATGGTTGTTCTCTTCCATCCATGGTCAGGATTGCTTATGTGCACTATGGGGATGGGCTGCCTGAGTGCATTAGGTGTTTCTTTGTCTAGCGCGGTAAAGGTACAAACAGAAGGAGAACAAGCAATTCAAGCGTCTAAAATATAGAAATATAACGATGTTTTAGTCATGAAAGCCGGTATAAGCAGTGTGTCATCCCGGCTTTCATGACTAAAATACCTTGCCATCACAGCGGCTCATCTGTATACTATTAATATTATACCTCGATTGGCAGACACATGTATTGTTCCGCTATTTTTCGGAGGGTCAACAGCATATGGAGATGACAGATAGGCCTGAAATCAGTGTACGTACACAGATACCCGCAGAGAGGCGGCGGCTGTCCGTCTTCGATCAAGTCAACCTGAATGTCTTTTGGATCGCGAACAATTTCCATTGGCAAGCCTTGTTAGCGGTTGTCATTCCTAGTATGGTGGCAACATTCCTGGACCCAGGCCACAAGGATATCAACCTTGCGATTGTCGTCAATGTGGGAACATTAGTTGCCTTTATTGTCAATCCACTCGTGGGAGCTATTTCCGATTACGCAACGTTTCGTATGGGACGACGGCGCCCATTCATGATCGCTGGTACAATACTAAATGTAATTGTGCTGGTTCTCTTCGCGTTCGCACCCTCGTGGTTCTCTGCAGGTGCGCTTCTCTTCACCTTCGCGGTGCTCTTTGTGCTCTTACAATTCAGGTAATAATTTGGCAAACTCACCGTGGAGCGCGATTATCGCAGACAAGGTACCGTACAATCAGCGCGGCCTCTCCTCTGGCTTCAACGGCCTCTTCACACTGCTTGGTACAATTCTCGGTTCGGTTGTGGCTGGCATCATTTTGGGTGGCAATATGTCGCTTCCACTGTACAAAAATGCTGTCGTACAGATATTTTTGCTCATCGCAGTGGTACAAATTGTATTTGTGGCATACACCGTACTGACCGTGAAAGAGGTCGCGCTTCCACCCGAGCAACATGTCAAGCTAGAAATCGGCTCTTTTTTCAAACGCTTTCTGTTCAAGCCTTCGCAGTATCCCGATATCTCGTGGGTATTGTTGGCACGTTTTCTCGTCATGATGGGTATTTGGAGTGTCTACTACTTCCTGTTGTACTACTTTGATGATGTGCTCGGTGGCAAGGGAGTAAAGACGATTGTGCTTGGTACTCCCTTCTCCGGTGCTCAATTCAATGGTGTGCTATTCCAACCTGTACTCTTGTTGCTGGCATTACCCACCTCGATTTTCGCGGGCTGGGCCTCCGACCGCTGGGGACGCAAGAGCCTCGTTTACCTATCGGGCATAATGATGGCTGTTGTATGCATCATTTTCATTCTTTTCCAGAATCAGTATGCCGCGCTCATTGCGGGCGCATTCTTCGGTATCGGCTACGGTGCCTATACGAGTGTTGACTGGGCGTTGACAACCGATGTGTTGCCACCAACAGATGAAGCAGGAAAGTTCATGGGCATTTGGTCGGCTGTGGGCATTTTGCCGCAAGTGGTAGGCATCACCGTGGGAGGGGTAATTCTACAACTCTTGCAGACCTTACCCAACCATATAGGCTATACCTCACTTTTCGGGTTGACAGTTGTCTACCTCGCTCTAGGCACACTGGTTATTCGCCAGGTAAAGGGAGCAAGATAGCAAACGGAATAGCTACTAGAGCCATTACATACACGTTCAAGAGAGAAAGTTATGACACACAACATACAACTCGCAGTGCCAGTAAGCGAACAAGATCATAGTCAAGGTTCCGCCAACGCCCCCGTGACTCTGGTTCAATACGGCGACTACCAGTGTCCTTACACACGCCAATCCACTTCCGGCGTGAGAGCAATTCAGCAACAGCTTGGAACACAACTACGCTTTGTGTTTCGCAACTTTCCCCTTACCGAAATTCATCCACATGCACTTCATAGTGCCGAAGCCGCCGAAGCCGCGAATGCCCAGGGAAAATTCTGGGAGATGCACGACTACATTTTTCATCACCAGCACACGCTGGAAGATGCCGACTTACGGCGTTTTGCCGAAGCCATTTCCCTGGATACAACACAGTATGAGCAGGATATGACACAGCATCGGCACCTGAAGCGTATCGAGGCCGACATGGAAGGTGGCGAACGCAGTGGAGTACAAGGCACGCCCACCTTCTATATCAATGGTGTTCTTCACAATGCTTCATGGGAGCAAGATGCGTTACTTGCTGCAATAGAACGGGCGTTGAAAGCTTAAAGGAGAGAATTTTGCATGTCAGCCGATGTTTCTTCACTCCAGGAAGTCTTCCCGCCGCTTCCTCTTGAGGCGTGGGAAGACACAAAGAAAACACTGCATCGCTTTTCTCAGATCGTAGGCAAAATTCGTCTCGCCGCTATGCCACATATGAATCATTGGTGGCAAGCAACATTGTATGTGACAATAAGAGGTCTTACGACTGGCATTATGCCTTACAACAATACTCATTTTGCCATTGAGTTCGATTTCATAGACCACAAATTAGTCATTACTACTGATACAGGACAGGTAGAAGCGTTTGACCTGGCGGGACTTTCTGTAGCGGCATTCTATGAGCAAGTCTTCGCATGTCTAGCAAAGCTAGGCATCACCATTTCTATTCTCGCAAATACGTATGAGTTAGAGCCTGCTACTTCATTCGCAACCGATACAACTCACAACTCATATGACCCGGAATATGTTCGTCGTTTCTGGCGTATCCTGCTACAGATAGACTCAATCTTCAAAGAGTTTAGTGGACGCTTCACAGGCAAATCAAGTCCCGCGCACCTCTTCTGGCATAGCTTCGATTTCGCCTTGACGCGCTTTTCGGGTAGACGTGCACCAGACCGTACTGAAGCAAATCATGTCACACGAGAAGCGTACTCGCACGAAGTCATCAGTTTCGGCTTCTGGGTAGGTGATGATACGACCCATTTTCCGGCCTTCTATTCGTATACCGCACCCGAACCCGATGGCTTGACCGACACTCCTCTACAACCTAAAGAGGCGTACTGGAATACCGGACCAACAGGCTCGACGGCACTTTTAAAGTACGACGACTTACGGAAATTGGACAGTCCGAAAGCGGCCTTGTTAGACTTCCTGGAAAGTGCTTATCGTGCAGGTGCGACTACCGCACATTGGGATATCGACACACTCACTACTCTTACGTTCGAGAGATGAGGCAACGTACTATCAGGCAAGGGAAGAAAACGAAACTACTTTTTGTTATAAGGAACAAATGAATAAAAATATTCTGTAGGGGCTATAATTCATTACGCCCTTGCCACCATTGACCAGTGCGGTGAGGGCGTAATGATGCTGTTTGACCAATTGATGCGGATATCTGTAGGGACCGATTTATCACGTCCTGGTGGCATCTCAATTGCTCACTAGGACGTGATAAATCGGTCCCTACAAATTGCATATCCCTATTATTTTATCAAAGACGATAATTATAGCCCCTACATTTGACAATTATCCGATCAACACAGGAAGTAGTTATCATACATGAACACCTCTACCCGCGACGTAAGTACGCCACGAGCAGTAGTTACGAATGACCCTGGCACAGCAAAAAACGAGCAGACAATAGATAGGCATTCCTGGTTTGTGCTATTTTTACTTTGTACCGCGCAATTCATGGTCGTGCTCGATTTCTCAATTGTCAACGTGGCATTGCCCGCAATACAGCGCGAACTCGGTTTCACCACACAAAATTTACAATGGATTATTACTGGCTACTCACTTACATTTGGCGGCTTTCTCTTGCTTGGCGGGCGTATGGGCGACCTTTTTGGGCGTCGTCGCTTGTTCCTTGTGGGGCTAGCCTTGTTTGCCTTTGCCTCGTTTATGGGTGGTATCGCACAATCGGCACTCTGGTTGATTATCGCGCGTGCAGTGCAGGGCCTTGGAGCTGCGATTATTTCCCCGACATCTTTTTCACTTATCACAACAACATTTCATGAAGGACCAGCACGCAACAAAGCATTGGGCGTCGTAGGTGCTGTGGCCTCCTGCGGTTTCGCGGCTGGTGCTCTGCTGGGTGGACTTCTCACGGCCAGTGTTGGCTGGCGTTGGGTCTTATTCGTCAATGTTCCCGTCGCGATAGCCGCGATTATTCTCACGCCACTTCTTATGAAAGAGACGGAGAGAGAGCAAGGACAGAGACGGGTTGACGTGCTTGGTGCAATCACTATCACACTTGGCCTTATTGCGCTTGTATATGCGCTCGCACAGGGCAACATAATCGGTTGGGGGTCAGCACAAACACTTCTTCTATTAGGTGCAGCCATTGTCTTGCTTGTAGCGTTCGTCGTGATCGAAACACGCGTCGAGGTACCGCTTATCCGGTTAAGCATCTTCAGTTTGCGCACCTTAACGGGTGCAAATCTGATTGGTTTCCTTTCCCCGGGCGCATTGGGAGCGTCGGTTTTTATCGTCACACTCTACATGCAAAAGGTATTAGGATACGCACCTACCATTACAGGCATTGCCTTCTTGCCAATGTCGATAGTGTTCATGATTGACTCTAATATGGTAGCTCGGTTTGTGCCTCGTTTCGGCGTACAACGTATACTTATCGCGGGAATGTTTGTAACAGCGTTAGGGTTTCTGTTACTCACACGCATTTCGGTTGAGAACAGTTATTGGACAACACTTCTTCCTGGCACGCTCGTGGTAGCATTGGGCATGGGTCCATCGTTTACCGCGATGGCGATTGCGGCAACGGCTGGTGTAAGTGATCGTGAACAAGGACTAGCTACTGGCTTACTCAATACAACGCAACAGGTAGGCTCAGGACTGGTTCTAGCGGTCGTAGCAGTGGTATCAGCGGTTCAAACGTCTGCCCTACAGCATACACAGGGCGTATCTTCAAAAGCCGCACTCGTTGGAGGCTTTCAGTATGCACTCATTGCCTGTGCTGTCTTTGCCATCCTGAGTACTCTGGTCGCCATTTTTGTTATTCGACAGAACGAGCCAAGAGTGCAGTAGGGACCGATTTATCGCGTCCTGCTTGCATCTCGATAGCTGAGCAGGACGTGATAAATCGGTCCCTACTTGGTGTACTCCTCGGATCTAATCTCTACGTATTTTCCGAACCATTGCAGGGTCGTTTCCCAGTAAGCAAGCCACTGACTCGGTTTCGCTTGCCCAGTATGCCATGCACCGGGGACACGCACAAATTCAACTGGAGCTTTGTCAAGCATCTTGAGCGCTATATAAAGCTGTTCCGATTGTTCAATAGGACAACGCAAGTCATTTTCGGGATGCAACAAGAGTGTTGGTGTTGTGATGCGTGGAGCATACGTGAGCGGTGAACGATCGCGATAATACTTGGCACGCTCAGGGTCCCATGGATAGCCTTGCGCTTGCACGACCTGCCAAAACCCAACGTCGGACGTTCCAATGAAACTAGCTAGGTTCGATATTCCCGCCATGGGGACAGCCGCCTTGAAGCGATTTGTTTGTCCAATAACAAACATGGACATATAGCCGCCATAGCTATAGCCTGTTACCACCAGACGTTCAGGATCGGCGATCCCACGAGCGATACACTCGTCAACACCCAGCATAATATCCTGGTAGTCCCAACCGCCCCAATCGCCAATTACACGATTCGTAAATGCCTCCCCATAACCCGTACTACCATGTGGATTGCAGTAGAAAACCGCGTAGCCTTGCGCCGCACAATACTGATGAATTGGCTCCAGATCGACGCCATACGACCATTGTGGTCCGCCATGAATATGCACCATCAACGGGTAGCGCACACCCGCACGCGCTCCAACTGGGTGAATAAGCCAACCATCTATTGAATCACCATTCACACCTTTATACGATAGACGCTCGATTTTCCCCAACTGTAATTCGGATAGCCACTGGTCATAGAGGTGTGTAAGACGCTCTTGCTCTCCTGCGTTATCAGACGCTAAGGACAAACGATAAAGTTCCCATGGATGCTCTTGTTGCTCCTGAACAAGCAAGAGTGCTTGCTCATCGGGAAGTAGAGCCAGGAATTGTGTAATAGAGTCGTCAGTTGTGATTTGTGTTAACGTTCTCCATGCAACATCTATGCGATACACATGGACGCTTCCGCCTTCTGTCACCAAGAAATAGACCTGTTGCCCATCTTTGCTCCATTGTAGATACGACGGACCTACTTCACCATAGTTGGTACTCACAGTTGGGTATGTCGATTTGTCGAGATCAGGGGTTAAGACAAGTACTTTATCACCCTCGTTGCCTCGTCTGGTGACAAGATACAAGCGTTCGATATTACTTCCATAAGTAGTTTGATCTTTTGTCGCAACGACTACAACCGATTGCCCATTTGGAGACCAGGAATATGTCAAAATCTCCAAGGTGCCATCAGTCAAACAGCGTTCATCACCAGTTGCGGCATTGATAGACCACAGGTCGCTTACAGAGGTACGATCCCGATTAGCGTTGCGGTTGCAGAGTACACCAACTTCGACACTATCAGGCGTCCAGGCAAGCTGAGTATGATCATAATCTCCTGTGGTAAGACGACGAATACGCTCTGGCCGCACTTGTGCAGTACTTCCTGGAGGCGCGGGCACAATAAACACATGCTCGAACTTATTGAAGAAACCTTGACCATCTAAACGGTAAAAAACCGTCGTGATTGTACGGAGGCGAATACTCTCTTCTTCGTCGCGCTGCTTTTTCGTCGCTTCATCAACAAGTTTGCGTCCTGTCAACTCATCGTCATTATCGGTTGAAGATGCAGGTGAAGTGAAGGCAATCCATTTTCCATCGGGGGACCAGGCAGCATCACTCACACCATACAGCATAGTCGTCAGCTTGCTAGCCTCGCCTCCATTTGTATCGATCAGCCACAGTTGGTTTGTATCTTCGCGATCAGAGAGAAGGAGGAGCCGATGACTATCAGGTGCCCACACAGGCTTTGTATCATTTTTTACCCCGCCTGTTATGCGGTGTGGCTCCCCGATTGCATGCCCTTGCTCATCAAGGTAGAGCAGGAAAATAGCACTTGAATTCTCGTTTTTCTCTTTATCGCTTGCGTGCATGACAAAAGCCACACGCCGACCATCCGGTGAGAGGGCAATCGAACTCATCGTCGGCAATGTCCATAGGTCATCAAGCGTAAATTTATGAGGACTAGACATGTCAAAACGCCTCTTTCTAACTTCTTTCTCTGTAATGAAATAGACATGTTGCATGAATGGTCAGATTGCATGTGACCATTCATGCAACATGTCTATTTCATTATTTTTCTGTCTCCACAACCTCGATGGCATCCTTGCCACCGTAGAAATCCCACCATGGTTTCGCGCCCTTCTTGAGGACCTCGTTCAGGCTCTGAATGTTCTTCACTCCCTGATCTTCAAGCCAACTACGTAAGCCTTGAGCACCATCTTTTGCGTAAATCTTGACACCATCCTGCCACGTAGCTCGTCCACATAGAACACCTGCAAAGGGCGTATCAGCTTGCGCCGCGAGTTCCAGGGTTTCAAGGAAGACTTCGTTAGTCACACCAGCACTGAGGTAGATAAATGGAATTGATGAAGCTGACGCCGCATCTTTAAATGCTTGCTTCGCCTCTTCTTGGCTATAAGCAATCTTGCCATCAGTATTGGCCTTCGATCCCTCAACATAGTTCATGTTTACAGGAACCTCGACCTTCAACACGTCTACTCCATAACGCGGTTGGGAGAATACATGCATATATTTCTTGACTTTTTGCGGCTTGACACGCGCAAACTCAATGCTCTTCTCATCCCCTATCTCATCACTATAGGCAAGAACTTCCAGGAAGAAGGGAATATCGAAGGCACGACACTCAGCACCGATACGCTCAATGAACGCCTCTTTCACCGTATTTACCTGCTGCTTGTCATCTGGATCATAATACAGTAAGACTTTGATTACGCTGGCACCCGCTTCGACAAGTCTTCTTACCGACCACTCGTCGAGCAGATCAGGAAGGCGCCCTTGCGCATTCGCATCATAGCCTGTCTTTTCATAGGCCAGGAATAGCCCCGTTCCATCGGCCCGATGCTTCGCGGCTTCCAGTCCGTATTCAGGATCAAGCAAAATGGCAGTTGCATAGCGTGTGAGGACCTCAGTCACCTGGATTTTAAACTGGCTCAGATCGTCAGGTGTCGCATCACTACCTCTTGCTTTTGAAATGGACTTTTGCAGAGAGCCGCGCTGGTCCATAGCGGCGGCGGCAATTACACCCTTTTCATTTGCGACGGCATTTATACCATTAAATTTTCCGCGGGAAATGCGTGTTTTCGCTTGTTGTTGCATAGGGCTTCCCTCTCTCCTTTTACATAGTGTTCGCCTGACCTAATTGTCAAGACAATAGTAGACAACATCCTTGTTCGTCATAACTGTACCGACAGAAAACAACGTGAGAAGTTGCGTCAGCGCACGCTTCTCTTCTCATTGTACAATGCAAATTCGTTGTTTGCCTACATCCTACACGAATTACAGGGGCATTTCGAAAGTCGTTGAAAGGTCCAATGTTCAACATGACAAAGGCAGATAGCGGTACATTTACATTAGAATTTTGTGGCTCACTTTTTTTATCCGCGAGTTTGCGAAAAAATATAGTTTATTGGAGGAAAGCGTCATTTCAATGGCGTGTTTTGGGCGTTATGGGAGATGCTTTCTGCTAACAATTTTTGTTTATACACATTTCGTAAAGCACTGCTATTGTTACTTGATTTAAATCAACACGTTTCTATACAGAGGATAAGCACATTCTCACGTCACGGAAAAAGTAGTAGAGAGCAGACTAAAGGCATATATGTGTTCATAGCGGACAAAAGGTTGTTGAAACGTAGTGAGTTAAAGGAGTTGAATATCAATGGGTGGAAGTACTTTTGATCTGATCGCACAAGAACTGCTCAGACAAAAACAAGTTATGGAACAGATGGAGAATGAGAACCAGGAGTTGCGTCGCCAGATTACTGGTCTACGTGAAGGACGCGGTATCGTTGTAGAGATCGACGGTCAGCGCTTCTCGTTGTACAGTGAAGAACTTGATTCTGTGCAAACTCCCACTATCGAGGCTATTCCTGCTGCAAAAGCTTCCCGTGTCACGATTGAGCTAGAGTCTCAGGCAGAGCCTGTAGCCACACAACATGACATCGCTCAGGACCAGACGGAAGAACTCGTCATGAATATCCCTGAAACCCCACGCCCTACGGTAGATTTCTTTGCTAACGAAGATGAGGCTGTAGAACAAAACACTGGCCCAACATTTCTTGAAGAGGTCATGATCGACGAGTTCACATCGGCTGCCACAAGCCCGCTCTCTGTATGGTCTACCTCTAATAAACAAGAACAAGAGAAGAAGCCTGATGCTGCCGTAGATGAAGAGTTGGCCACGCTCCGTCGTCAATTGATTGGTAGCTATTTACTCGAATAATCTTCGCATGAGATAGTTTAAGTACTACTGGATCAACGTTGTATAAACCACAAGGCGAAGTGTTGTTTGCTTCTGGCTAGCAATCCAGGTCCCCGCACAGGTAATCAAATTGAGATACGTACCGCCAGTATCGCCAAAGATCTCTTGCAATGGTGCACTGAGCGGTGGATACGAAGCTGTGCGCGTGACACGAAAACGCAATGTTTTCCCCTGTGCATCCACCACCATGATGATATCGCCCACTTGCACCTTGTTCAAGTCCCAAAATACGGCGGGATATCCACCGGGACGGTCCAGGTGCCCATCTATGACCGCGCTACCCGCTTGCCCGGGGCGTGGACCATTGCTATACCAGCCAACCCCTTCCCATGAATTCTTTTGTGGTGTACCCAGATCTCCATTTGATTGTATATTCACGTTCTCAACTGGTGCATCGACATCAATACTCGGGATTATAAGATGTGCAGGGGCTGCTGCTTCGACTGTCACAACGGGCGATACGACAAATGTTGGTATGGCCTTTGTAGGTGTCGGGCTTAACTTCTGTATTGCCACAGCCTTCTTAGCGGGGACGGCTGTCGCCTGCGATGAAGTCCCACATGCCGTCAACAAGAAGAGGATTAGGACTATCGGGTAATAAATAAATCTTGGTATCGAGCGCATAGCAGAAACGTCCTTACGTCTTTCTTACAACTACGAATTTGCTAGTAGTTCAGTTCACACAATATACTTATATTACTACACTGCACGAACAGAAGATACGCATTTGTAGGGGCCAAAGATAACCATGAATGAAAACGATAACGCATTGGTCGCAAAGATGGGGTTGGCAAAATAATTAGGTGATGAACTACTCGTAGGGGTCTAATTCTATTACACCCTGTAGGCAATTGATCCTGTTGAGGTAATTGATGAAATGTTCCAATATTCCTCCAACATAATCATATGCCTACAGGGTGTAATAGAATTAGACCCCTACAATTCACCTATCTCCATCATTTTGTTGGGCCACATCACTACAACCCGTGTGTTACCAAGGATTTATTTCTGGCGAGCGAGTGCGAAACGACGCGCTACCATGCTAGAACCAAGTAAGAAAAGGGCGAGTGTTCCAAAGAGCCACGGCAACAAGGGATTGCTACTGTTCCCTACACGTGTAGGATCACTTCCCGTCCCGGGCATGCCTGGAACACCTGCGACCGCACCAAGCTTGAAGGCAAGAGCAGGCGTGCCCTTGAGCAGGCCAACGGCGAAGACGCTATAGACCATTCCACCTGTCAGAGTCGCGGAAACTGGAACAGTTGCCCCCGCTTGTGTCGCGGTGACATTGAACGTATATGCGCCGCCTGGAACAGAGAGATACCCACTCGCGTTCGTATACGTCAAGCCGCTGATAACAGTGTTACCACCAGCCGCGACATTTACTGGACCCGCATCCGGTGAAAGATGGTAGACGCGAACCCGCGCCATGTTATTCGAGATGAGGTTGTTGTCGCCAAAGGCGGCTAATGAGAAGCCACTCGCAGCCGTACCGAGGGCCGCAACCGTATAAGGAACACCTGCATTTACCGTGACCGTCTGAGTGATGACGGAAGCACCAATGCCCTTACCAGTGGGAGCAACCTGGATTTTATGAGCACCAGCAGCAACAGGTACGTAACCTGTAACGGTTCCAAAGGTAAATCCTGGCAACAGTGATGCACCATCGACAAATACATCAACGGTTCCTGCTCCTGGGGCGGCATGGACAACTCGTACATACGCCATGTCCGCGGCAGACGCTGCCGATGCGGGAGTAAATTGCAATACCATACAGGCTAAAAGCGCAAGCACGCCAAGTAGCAGGGTACCTCGATGGACGAGCATCGCGAAAGCATGTTTCACACGCATTATTGATTGTCTCCTTATGTATATAGAACAAGACATTATGTCCTCTTATCATGCTGTTCTTATATGCATGTTATAGGCCATAAACCTGCATACACAAACAAGCTGAGAACATAGTAGGGGATGAGCTTATAGTGCTATCCATCTTGCAGGCGCACTATGTAAGGTGTAATATGAACGTGCATCGATGTTGTTCTGACATAGAGACGCTGGCTTTTAGCAAAAGTAGTAAAACCGATTACCCTTTTTCTAAAAACACGTCGTCACAGCAGTAGCAAAAGATTACTGAAGAATACCATCGTGACCTGAGAATGACCGTCTGAACGGGTCAAAGGACTCTCACTCTGCTCAATAGTTAGTCAACAAGGGGTATGGGACGTGTCACAAGAATTACCAGGAGAAGATATGGTTATCAATGATGAGATACCAGCTTCCGGGCAAAATAATACGCACGATGGAACCGAAACAGAGCATAGCGATAAGCAATGGCAAGCAGAGTTAGTAGCGCGTTGTTTGATGGGAGATGAGAGTGCATTTGCAATGATTGCTGACCAGTATGGTAACCTGCTCCTCCGTACCGCCTACCTTCTTGTACAGGATCAAGAGGCCGCGAAAGACATTGTACAAGACTCGCTGCTTCTAGCCTGGAAGAACATGGCAAAGCTACGTGAACCGACATTCTTACGCGCATGGTTGCTAAAAATTGTGGTCAATCAGTCGATCAGCCTCAAACGACAATGGGCAAGGAAAGCCGCACTCTTACGCGAACAATTCACACAAACGTCTATTGACGACTCAATTCAAAGTGCTGATTTTGCACGCGGACGACTAGAAGATCGGCTTGATGTTGAGCAAGCAATAGCGAAGTTACCAATGAATCAGCGTACCGTACTTGTGCTCTTTTATTATCATCGTATGACGATGCCAGAAATAGGCACAATGCTTGGTGTCGCTGAAAACACACTCCGTAAGCGTCTTCAAGCAGCATTGGAAAAGACTCGTCGTGCTCTACAAATAGAGCTAGCAGGAACACAGGACACGACATTGACACGCGAAGGTGTAAACACGCATATCAGTATGCATCAGGGGAGAGCGTGATGAATGAACATGATGGGGAAGACTCTCAATCACAACTCCATGCACGCCAGCAGCCAACTGATGTTGAGATGATGCTAAAAACACGCATTTCCCATGTATTGCAGAGCCAAGCAAACCAGATGCAATTCACGCCTTCACAGCGCGAACGTGTCATGCGTCGGATAGCAACACCTGCTAAAAATGCCTTTTTTTCAGCACCAATACTTGTTTTCGCTGCGTCGCTGGTTGTCATTCTTTCATTCGCTGTATACCTGTTCTCGTCCTCCACTTCACACCCTCCTATTACAGCAAACATACAATACGCTGTAAGTAATTCGTTAAACACTCCTGGCGAACTCGCGCATGGTGGTCATCTTGTCTCGCTCGACCCAACGCAGCATCACTTTGTATATCAGACAGGACACGAGCAAGGCGTGATGTATACAGCGGACGTGAGTGATCCAGCAGCGAGTAATCAGCTTGCGATGCGCTATGCTCGCGATGCAGTCTGGGCACCCGACGGGTCGGCGTTGGTCACAACTATCTATCCAGCTAACGTCACAGAACCGCTACTCGCGCTTGTTCATACAGGTCACTATATGGACACCCTCGGTCACGCAGCATTAGCCGCAAGCTGGTCTCCTACCTCGCTACAAGAGATTATCTACGTCACACAAGAGAATGGGACAACAAAACTGTGGAGTACGACACCCACGGAAGGACAAACACCTCATCTTATCGCAACACTACCGATTGCAGCACTTGTACAACGATTAGTGGAGTCGCCTGATGGACGAGAGCTTGCACTCATCACCACGATGGGACAGACACCCTCACCTCAACAACTCAATCAACCAGGGGACGCGGTGTACATCATGGATGTAGACACACACGCTCTACACACACTCCCCCTGGCAAATCATGCAGCGATTGGCAATGTTGTCTTTTCGCCAAATGGAAACTACATCACCTATGAGCAGATACGTTCTCAGGCTCCAACAGTGCTTCACACGCTTGATATCGTAAAACAGCAAGAGCTATTTACGATTGTGCCACAACATACACTACTTGGATGGAACTGGGCCTCTGACACCAACGCACTTGTCTATAGTGATGGTGGTGTGCTAAAGGCGCATGTGCTCCATGGTACACAGCTCAGCTTTCCTAAAACAAACGCTGCCTATCCTCTCTGGCTCGCAGATGGACGCATCCTTGCGCTAAGCATCTCTAACGGTGTGGGGAAACTAGAAATTCTCGCGAAGAACACGACTAAATAGTCGTAAGACGTAGGCATGTGGCCAGGTGACGCTAGCGTCACCTGGCCACATGCCTACGTCTTACGACTTACTGAATTTGGAAATCAGTCGAGCTTTGTGGTGCTGTTCCTGATGAGTTAGGAAGAAGAATAAATGTAAATGAAGTGCTTCCCTGTGGCACAAGAAAGATGGCACTTCCAGTTTTTCCTGATGAGCCAGCAGGGAAATCGGTTGGGAAATCAGTGCTTGAGTCAGGAGAACTTACTACTCCACCAACCTTAAGACGCATATAACTGTTCCAGTATTCTGTGACACCACTCTGTGATGGATTGTCGATTTTGAAATCAATGGTGACATACATCATGCCTTTTTTCGCCTGCACTGCGGTGCTACTCCAACTCGCGGTGGCGTTGGTCATCGTCCAGTTCAAACCCTCGTGCTGAAACGTCTTGTTCGGACTCGCGGTTTTTGGCTTGTACTTTGTCAGGTCAGCACTTCCATTCAATGGCACACTTAGTTGCGCGTCATCAGCAGTTCCCAACATCAGGGTAAGCTGCTTAGGGTCTACAGTTGTAGGAACAGGAAAATCCAACCAGTTTGCACGCGCTACTGATGCATCGGGTGATATGTCATTCTGCGCATTAAGCGGTTCAACCTGACTTCCATCAGGCAAAATTAGCCGAACAATATTACCATAGACGAAATTGGCAGAGTGAGACGCAGTGTTTTGTTCTTTGATATTAATTCGAGCTACACCTGTAGACTGAGACGTAAAGCTATCGTCAGCAAAATTTTGCGCTTGTTGCACATTCACGATCGTTATGTCATCGCTAGCGTAGGTAATCGTAGAACCTACGGTAGACGTTGTAGCAGGAGCCGCGGTTGGGGTAACTCCACTGACACCACTGCTACTGGTATAGCCGCCCGTGGCAGTCGCGGTTTTTTGTACGCTACTGACAACATTGTTAGCACCTCTGTAGACGAAGTAGCCAGCCGCACCACAAATACCGAGAATAAGCAGGAGTACAATGCCAGCAATACAGCCTACACGACGCCATACCCGGCCAGAGTTTGCTTGTTGCGGTGCTGAGTAGACAGGAGTAGCTAACGGCTGTTGCGCCGCCACCTGCCCTTGATAGGGCGGTGGGGGGGGTGTCGATTGTCCTTCACTCGGATACTGAGTATAAGCCGGACCATCATAGAGTGGAGGGGGGGGGGGTGTAGGCGTCGAGGACCGAGTCGCCATATCCGATACTTCAGGCATCTCACCGCTCCGAGCTGTTGGTTTGTTGCCTTCGTCACTCAGCATTGAACCACAATTTGAGCAAAAGCGTTGTCCACCTGGAACAGGCATACCACAGGTTGGACAAAGGCGCGCGGGGGGTTGTGTCATACGAAATCTCCTTCTACAGATGTGTTACGCTAGCAAAAAATTTATAGTAGCTTGATCAAAGCTACTTTAGTTTTGTGCTTGTAAGGTGAACGTTGGAGTAGCCACATTTTATGGGACCAGAAACATCATACTTTCTGCTCGCCATCTTTACGTCTCTACTGTAACACAAGTTTGAAGGATTGACGTATGACGTAAATCACTATTTTTGTGCTGTCCTCATCACTATTTTGCTTAGCGCGATGCTGCCCACGCTTGTAGGAAGCCTTCCTGCATACGGTTGGCTTGTCCCCGCAATTGAGGAACCTGACTCTTTGGATAACTCGCATCAATAGATGGCAAGAGTCCCTGAAAGGATATTGCCACTTTCTGCTGTAGCGTATTCATGAGATCACCGTAACTTATCTGGACATCGGAGGCATTGATAGTATCGAGCAGTGCTTGCGTGAGAAGGCCGTGCCCATTTGTTTCATACGAGAGTTCCCAGAAACGGCAACCAGAGATAAGCGTCATCTTAGCAAGATCAACGAATATCTCATTTGGATCCTCCTCACACATCAGGTGTCCACCTTCAATTACCTGAACTTTGCTGACATTGTTGTTACACACATCCGCATTCGCTGGAATTGAAATGCCAACCGGAATCCAGGTATTCATATAGTTCTGGATACGTTGAATGAGATCGCTTCCAAAGGCTAAAGACTTGTATTTTGCTAAGGCATCAACTTCTTGATCTAGTCCGCCCGAGTGACATGAGTCCGCGATGACGGTGAAATTCACGACAGACTGCTGTAACTGGTTCGCAATCGAGAAAAGGTCTTTGTCGGTAAGAAAAGGTGCTGTCGCAGTACACAGCGATTCGTAAAAGCGTTCACAACTCGGGTTCGCTGGATCATCTGCCTCAATCGAGCCATGGCCTGAAAAGTAGAAGCACACAACATCTCCTGGTTCACTTCCGTTTACCATAGTCGAAAGTGAAGACATAACCGCGTCACGGGTCGCAGCACCATCTGTTAAAGTTGTGATATTTGAGGGATCAAAGCCCTGTGATTGTAACACGTCGGTAATACTTGTTGCGTCTGAAACACAACAGGTCAGATTACTTTTCCCTGTCGGATCTATCCCGGTGTAATCGTTAATGCCTACAACGAGAGCACGCTTTGTCATAGTATGTTCCTCCTCTTTAAGTATGCCTTGTTATGTAGTCAGTATTGGGCTAGATGAATTATTAAACGGCAAACCTCATTGTTCAAATGTAGAGCTTTTCAATACATTTCACAGTATGGACGTACAGGATGTGTGTTTTTTGTACACCATTTAGAAAAGAGTAATACCTATTGAGGCTCTCATCAGGAGAATAAAATAAGAAAAGCTGGCTGGGAAAGCTATAGCACAAGAGCTATAGCTTTCCCAGCCAGCTTTAAAAGATTGCTATGACTATATACTGTTTACAGCTTGATAAAAGCTTGGCAGATTAGGTGTGCCAAGACCTGTGGCATAGTCCCAGCCTGAACCAGCCGGAAAGTACAAATTGTTGCCACGCGTCACATCAAAGTATGGCTGTGTTCCGTTTGCTTTGTTGGCAACGGCGTAGAATATTTGAGGCCCATAATTGAATTTATGCACCTGCTGAAATCATACCTTGATTGACAAGTGCGAGGCCAGCCGCCCAAATTGGTGCCGCGGCACTGGTACCGCCAACAGAACCCCAACGTCCTTGGAAGTAGACAGCGAGACCGTACGCCGCCGCAGAAATGTCTGGTACTTGACGCATGTGACGTGAGTAGTTATTTTGTACGCCAGCAGCATTTTGCCAACCAGGTCGCTGCGAAAAGATGCTATTACCACCACCACTTCCCCACTGATTTGTGCACTTCGACTGATTGGAACCATCAGACCATACAATCTCATTCGTTCTTGTGCGATTACCATTGACCTGTAAGATTGTTCCACCTACAGATGTAGAATATGGATCACTGGCCGGAAAGCTGACGGAAAGGTTGCCATATTGACGTGAGGTAAACGCGCCACAATCACCACTCGCGACAAACACAGTCATATGCTCCGCACGAGTAAGTTGCTGCAAACTGCTATCAATAGCCTGCGCGTCATTCGATGATAGCTCCTGCTCAGCTGCTCCAAGGCTAATACTTACGACACTACCGCTACTGGCATTATTCACATTGTCGTCCGCGATCCGTTGTAGCATGTCGTTGACGTTAGTCCACACATCATTGCTCGCGTTTCCATCGGTTTGATAGGCGATAATATTGGCGGAGCGAGCCAAACCTGCCACCATTTGGATATCTAACGTAGACTCGCCCAACGCTTCCGAGGGTTTACCATCCACGTTGACGGTTGAAACATGGCCTTTAAAACTAATACATGAAAGGTAGTTATCTACATCTGACTTGTATGAACCATCAATTTCTACCAGGTTGACAGTCATATTCTGGCCATTCAAGCCATTTTGCCATAATTGATCATAACCATATGCGCCCGCTACGTCTCTTGGTAAGAGTGTGTTTTGTAGAGGTTGACAATTCTGTGCTGACGCTTGCTTAGGAGCCGGGGTGTTAAATTGCATTGTGAAATCGTGCTGTGGTTTGCTACTGTAGTTATCGAGTCCAGTAATAACTTGAATGGAGTTTGCGAGAAATGTTGGTACCTTAGGTGCCGTTTTGGGCGCGTAAAAGGTTGTGCCATGATAACTATGTACCACAAACGTTGTTTGCAATAGTTTCGCAATTGTACTCGCTTTGGCATCTACAGCAAGATGAGTACGAAGTTTACTGAGCTTGAGAGCAATGCCGGATGGATTGAAGAAATTTTTAATTTTCTGATAGGTTCCATCATCAATACCAATTTTATTAGCGGCACTTTCCAGATTGGATTTTTGACCCGGTTCTATTTTCTGATTTTCCATCTTCTTGAGTGCATTAGCATCCATCTTGAATGTCACACGCACATGTAAATCAGTGGTTCCAGGGAGTTGACCTGTGATTGGCGAGTTCATCGCCTCAGCCGGAATGCCAAGGTTGAGTGTTGTAAAGAGTGGTGGTTGAGTACCACCACCACCACCACAACTCGCAAGTGGCATGAGGAATAGTAGGAGACCAAGCATAGTCGCTATTGTACGTCCACTTACAGAGCGGTATAATGAACAAAGAAAAGACATAGAGAAAACCTCCAAGACAAAAAAGCTAAAGAGCACAATGAAAACCTTCATTGTAACGGTCTTTTATATCACGGTTCACATAGGAAAACGGTTCTATTGTTGCCATTCTAGCTACGAAGTATGTAAACAAAAAGTTCAGTTTTCTCCAATTTCTCCTACCTTCACTCTTCCAAACATACTAAAATAGTAGTACTTTTTAACTACACAGCACACTTGCTATCCGTATTTATGATATAGTATCCTGAATATGTATATAGTATTCATTTTCTTATTTTAACCTCCTTCCCAGTCTTTGCATCTATTGGAAGAAGAGGTATGCTTCCGTCTGCCTTTACGTCCATAGAAATCAAGTGGGTCAAGTTCGAATGCATGGAAAGATGTAATTCATTGATGAACAGACCTGAAATTCTTGTTGTCGATGATAGTAGTACAGCAAGTTATTTTATGGCAAACGCTCTTCAGTATGCAGGGTATACGGTAGATGTTGCGCTAAATGGACAGGAAGGCCTTCAGAAAGCGTTAAAACTGCGTCCAAGATGTATCGTTCTGGACATCATCCTGCCTGATACGAATGGCTATGCCATTTGTCGTCGTGTACGAGCACTAGATCCACAACATACTATATTTATAGTGTTTGTAAGCTCGAAGAATACTCCATTCGATCGCACGTACGGTTTGAGTCTTGGAGCAGATCACTACCTGGCAAAACCATTTACGGGAGAAGTTCTCGTGCAAACAATTGGGAACCTACTACCTCCACGTGTTCGTCCTGCTACATATTCCCTACCTAAAAATCCTTATGAAACACTGGCAGCTCTTATCCCTCGTCGCCGAGAAGACACTACACTTCTTGCCACGAAAAATCCCTTTACCAGTTCTATGCATATGGATGACTCTGCGCATCACGTATATAAAGCTATCAATGGTCGTAGAACGGTAAGAAACCTTTGTGAAGTGACGAGATTTGATATACAACAGGTGGCGCGTGTTCTCAAAATACTTTTTGACCAGCAACGCATAGAGTTTTGGGATCAAGGAGGGCCACATTGTAGTGACATCGCCGTTTGAGCATTTACGATAATATAGAAATACATCTATTCATGAAAGAAGGTATAGACGTGGACCCAAATTTAATCGCGAATATTCTTTCAATTACGCTTTTTTGTGTGCCACTTTTCGTTGCTATCCGGGCCTTTGCCATCTATCGAAAAACGTTCAACCACCGTCTCTTAATCTTAGCAATCGCCATGACTATTATTGCCCTGACAGCCGCGGCGGGTTTCACTGGTGACAATGTTACAAGTGTTTCACTCAATGTCGACTGGTTCAACTATATTGGTCAGACAGTCAGCTTCCTCTTTATTTTTCTGAGTCTACTTCTCAGCCGAGAGCGTTCCCTGCGTGTTCTTGTAGGCTGGCTTCTTGTAGCATGTGTTCCTCTCCTCATTCTGCTTTTGCTTTCTCCAGATCCTTCCACCTGAATTTCCCAATCCTGTTGTCACGAAAACACTGTTGAGTGGTTCTCGTGGTGTGATTTGTGCGCTCATCTTCTTTTACTACATCCTTGCGTTTATGACAAAGGAATCACGTTTTAGTTTCCTCATGGGGTGTGCATTTCTATTGCTGAGTATTGGCTATTTTGTAGTTATGTTCAAGTACAGCGATATTACAGGGCCAATCAGTGCGGATACTATTGATCGTTCGGGCGATATTACGCGTATAAGCGGTTCCATTGCGCTGCTATTTGCGATTTTAAGAGGGTAGTAAATCAGTGGGAAAGGGGCCTATGTGGTATAATACAGAATAATACTTAGAAAAAATATTCTACTACTCAAGGATAACGAGACCATGTCTGAATTTAAGGTAGAAGCCCCCTTTCAGCCCACTGGCGACCAACCAGAAGCCATCAAACAACTTGCCGAGGGTATTAGACGCGGCGATAAACATCAAACCCTGCTAGGCGTTACAGGGAGCGGGAAAACATATACTGTCGCGAAGGTTATCGAAGAGGTGCAGAAACCCACGATTGTCCTTGCACCTAATAAAACTCTTGCGGCACAATTGTATAGTGAATATAAAGAATTCTTTCCTAATAATGCAGTTGAATACTTTGTTTCCTATTATGACTATTATCAGCCAGAAGCGTACATCGCACGCTCGGATACCTATGTCGAGAAAGAGAGCATGCTCAACGAAGAGATCGAGAAGTTGCGGCTCTCCGCGACCCGTAGCCTCTTCGAGCGCAAAGATGTGCTCATTGTGGCCTCTGTTTCCTGTATCTACGGTCTAGGTAGCCCAGAAGAATATGGGCAAGTTGTCTTGACACTCAAAGTAGGCGACGAGCGACGGCGCGACAAGATACTGCGCCACCTCAACGAAATTCAGTACGAGCGCAACGACGCGAATTTTGTTCGTGGGCGTTTCCGCGTGCGTGGCGATGTGTTGGAAATATTCCCCGCCTATGAAGATGTCGCGGTACGCATTGAGTTCTTCGGCGATGAAATCGAGCGTATGACTGAGATCGATCCGTTGACCGGCGAGGTATTGGGCAAGCGTCAACGCCTTGATATCTATCCGGCCAAGCACTGGGTAACAACACAAGAGCGTCTCAACGCCTCGATTAATCTGATTGAGAACGAACTGGAAGCGCGACTTAAAGAGCTTCAGGCGGAGGGCAAGTTACTCGAAGAAGCACGTTTGAAGCAACGTACAAACTTCGATATCGAAATGTTGCGCGAAACAGGCTTCTGCTCCGGTGTCGAAAACTACTCGCGCCATCTCGCGGGCCGTGGCGCAGGCGATCAACCGTGGACGCTGCTTGACTATCTACCAGATGATTATCTACTCGTGGTCGATGAGTCGCACGTTGCCTTACCACAGGTACGTGGTATGTTCGCGGGCGACCGCTCACGTAAACAGGTGCTCGTCGATTATGGCTTCCGCTTGCCATCAGCACTGGATAACCGTCCTCTAACCTTTGCCGAATTTGAACGCCATGTGAAGCAAGCATTGTACGTCTCGGCAACTCCTGGTCCTTACGAGTATGAACACAGCCAGGCGATTGTCGAGCAAGTGATTCGCCCAACAGGTCTTATCGATCCAGAGGTTACAATTAAGCCCACTAAAGGCCAGATCGACGACCTACTAGCACAAATTCGTGAACGCACTGATCGTGGTCAACGTGTGCTGGTGACGACTCTGACAAAGAAAATGGCCGAAGACCTTGCCGACTACATGCAAGAGTTGAGCATCAAAGTCCACTACCTGCACTCCGAAATTGATACAATTGAGCGCGTAGAAATTCTGCGTGATCTCCGTCTCGGCGTGTACGATGTGGTTGTAGGCATCAACCTGCTACGTGAAGGACTTGATCTGCCCGAGGTCTCGCTCGTCGCGATTCTCGACGCTGATAAAGAGGGCTTTTTGAGATCAGAAGGCTCACTGATTCAGATGATAGGCCGTGCAGCCCGTCACGTCGATGGCAGCGTCACGATGTACGCTGACAACATTACAAAGTCGATGCGCAGAGCCATTGATGAGACAAACCGTCGTCGCGGCATCCAGACAAGCTTTAACGAGGACCATCACATCACGCCGCGCGGCATCAAGAAAGAAATTCGCTCGCTTACCGAGCGAATCCAGGCGATGAGCGGTGTTGAGATTGTAGGAGCCGATGGCAAAGCCACCTCAGTCGCCCTAGCTGGCATTCCCAAGGATGAAGCCCTACGCCTGATCAAAGACCTGGAGTCACAGATGCGCAACGCCGCCAAGCAACTCGACTTCGAGAAAGCTGCCCAGTTGCGCGACCAGGTAATTGAGGTACGCAGGTCGATGGTGGAGTAGGGACCGATTTATCACGTCCTTGCTGGCAATTCGATATCTAACTAGGACGTGATATTGTAGGGGCTATAATTCATTACGCCCTGTTCGCGCTTTACAGGCCGAACCAGGGCGTAATGAATTATAGCCCCTACTTCTATTTTCTGACAATCACGTACATTCTTTGCATAATAAACATCATGAGGAAAATTGCTAGGGATGAAGCTGCTTTCCTTCCGCCAGCATTGCTACAAACTTCTGGATACGGGCCGCACGCGTATCAGCTTTCTTAGCGGTCTGGACTCTAAATAGAATGGCGTAGCGGTTCACGCTGCTCAGTGTGAGGAAGAAGTCACGCGCCTGTGGGTTTTGGTCCAGTGCTTCCTGCAGGTCGTCTGGCACGGTCGCTTTGCTCTGACTCGCATAAGCAGCCACCCAGCGACCGTCTGCCTTCGCAAGTTCGACCTGACGCAAGCCAGATGGTTGTATTCTTCCAGTCTCAATCAGGGCCGTGACTTTATCACAGTTGATCTGTGACCAGATGCTCTTCGCGCGACGTGGGGTGAACTTCTGGAGCCAGTACTGCTCGTCGAACGCAACCTTCTGCCCATCAATCCAGCCATAACAAAGTGCACCTTCCAATGCCTCCGCGTAGGAGATCGAAAGAATTCCAGTGTTCTTTTTGGCTATTTTGAGCCAGATGCCCATTGGCTCCGCACAATGCTCTGCCAGCCAGGTTTCCCAGTCTTTTTGTGTAGCAAAACCCTTGATTGGCAATTCCTCTGAACTTTTCATATCTCAAATATACCATTGAACTGGCAAGAATAAAAGACTCATGTATCAAATTGGAACGCTCTGACTCCTTGACATTGTAATGAAAATCAGCACAATGAAGATATGGCAGAAATTAACATTGTAGATTTAATTTGGGATAATTTCAACGAAGCACATATCTGGAGCGTCACCAGATATGTGCTGAGGTTGAGGAAATGTGCTATGGCGAAGCTGAACATCTACATGTACAAGACTCATAAGGTGGACGCTACTTAGTAGTAGGCCCTGGAAGTGGTGGTAAACTCTTTGCAATAGTACTAGCTCCTAAAGGAACTGGAATATTCTATCCTGTTAGTGCGCGAAGAGCCAGCATAAAAGAGTGTAATATATATTGAGCATGGAAAGAAGGTAAACAAAATTGAGTGATCAAATATCATATAACGGGCCAGAATATCCCACTGAGGCACATGGCTCTATTCCCTCCTTCAACAGCTATGAGGAAGAGGCTACATTCTGGGACACTCACGACTTCACCGACTTCAAGCAGGAAACTACTCCCGTTACCGTTCGTTCCACACGTGGCCTTTCTGCCAATGTCCAGGTACGATTTGACTCTGAAACAGATCATAAGCTAGAAACACTTGCACGCGAGCGTGGCATGAAAAAAGCTACACTCATACGTACCTGGGTGTTAGAACGATTAAAGCAAGACCACAATCGTCACGCATCATAAAAATGCTATGTATAAAAGATTATCCTCCCTCTGTTGTCCAACGAAGCTTTTGTAGTTTTGAATCAGCAACCCATTGTTCCATCAAATTATGAACACGATTGGCTATATCTGATGCTGGAGCGGCGATCAGAAGAAGAGAGTCAAATAACGCAGGGTACAGCCCACCAGTATAGGGATTGCGCAGTGCTCCATAGTCGGGATCGTCGGCAGCCCAGACCACGCGAGCAATATTTGCCAGGAGAAGAGCACCAGCGCACATCAAGCAAGGCTCCATCGTCGTATATAATGTACACTTCCCTCGATAGGATAGTGTCATCAACGCTCCCCCACTCTTCCGAAGCGCATCCACTTCCGCATGGGCGGTATAATCGCCAGCACTATAGACCTGGTTCCGCCCTCTACTAAGAATTCTCCCATCTGGGCTGACGACGAGTGCGCCAATAGGATAGGTCCCTTCCTGACCTGCTCTTTCTGCTTCTTCCAGCGCAATTTCCAGATAGAAGCGATCTGTCTCCATAAAGCTCTTTCCTTCCTCAAGGAATTTGTTCACATGTTTCACGTTACCTAAACACATACAAAAGATGAATGACCGGGAGTTTCTCGCCACAAAGAGACATCGTTCTCCTATGGTTCTCAGAAATATCATGTCCATATCCACTGTGATCTACTTGACATCATGCCAAAAATCAGTACAATACTGATATGGATGAAATTACTTATTCAAGGCTAGGATACCCCGCGAAATGCCTTTCTTGCTAGAAACGGACAACTACCCATTAGCCCATTTCCTGTTTGAAAAAATGACCTATCACCTGGCAGTAATGACCGTTCTTGCTGGCATACTACCAGGAAGAATCTATGTCGATGATCCTGCAAAACCAAAAACTGCCATCTTGATCCCCTCCAACGGGCATCGCGTTTATGTGAGTGGAGAGCCTGCCCAAAGCGTGCTCACGGACATCATCCACCTGCTCTTCAAGGAGTCTCTTGCGGAGAGCTATGGATGTGTGGTGTACTACGACACATCGCATAACTGGCAGCAAACCATTGAGCACACGCTTCAGAAGCATGAAATAATGTCTTCCTGGCGACAGTTTTACCATCTGAAAGAACCATCCTCGTCAGTCGCCAAGCCTCTTCCAGAACATATTACCATAAGTTGCATTGATGAGATTATGATAGGAGACTCTTCACTTACGAATAGGGAGTTTCTCGTTGAAGAGATACTTTCAGAAAGTCCTTCGCTTGAGCACTTTTTTCGTCAGAAGTTTGGCTTCTATGCACAAGATAGTCACAAACTCGTCGCTTGGCGTCTGGCCGAATATCACTATCAGAGCCGTTATGAACTAGGTATCGAGACCATCGAAGCCTACCAGCATCAAGGCATTGCTACACATGTCGCACAAGCTGTAATTAAGCATGCATTTGCTCACGGGGCCACAGAGATTGGCTGGCATTGTTGGGCCACAAATATGCCCTCGGTAGCAACTGCTTTAAAGTTAGATTTCGAGAAGGTGCTTGACTACCCTGTTTATTACATTCAATATAGACAAGTGCCAACATAACTCGCAGTAATATCGGTAGTAATAGTAATCAATCTCCTCTTCACATACTTCTGGCTCGCTTCGCTGATTACTCATGAGCACTTTACGGTAATATCGGTAATGACAGTAATGATAGTAATAATCATGGCCACACTCATAACCCAGATGTTATATACTACTGCGAAACCAACATTACAATAGCAAGAAAGGTTTTCAATACTATGCCCCATAGACTAGACAAACACCATGAACATGATGGACAACAGCACACAGACGGAATGCAGCAGAGCGACTATCTGAGTGGTTCGCAGATTTTGCCGAAGCGGGTGCGACCAGATATGACAGTCGCGGAACTGATTGATGAACAATTTCAAGCGTATAATTCGGCACGACTGAACGAGGCAGCGCGTTTATATGCCGGTGAGATGCTTGACCCGGAGAAAGATGTAACGATTGGCTTGACGATGGCAGGCGCGTTGACACCCGCGGGACTTGGTGGATGCGTACTGACACTGATGGAGTACGGCTTCGTCGATTTTATCATTAGCACTGGTGCGAACCTGTACCATGATATTCATCACGCGTTGGCTATGTCGCTACACAAAGGCGATTTTCGCCTGGATGATACCAAGTTGCAAGAAGAGGGCGTTATCCGTATTTATGATATTCTGTTCAAAGATGATGTCCTGCTCGATACCGACGCATTTGTGCGCGAGGCATTGAAGGGTCTGCCGGAAAGACCAATCTCGACCTCGGAACTGCATTATCACCTCGGCAGTCAGTTGCTCAAAATAGGCGTGAAACCTGAATATTCGATACTCGCTCAGGCAGCGGCGTGGGGCATCCCTATCTATACCTCCTCTCCTGGCGACTCGTCGATTGGTATGAATGTTGCGCGTAGCTTCTTTAGAGGGCAGTAAACTCACGCTTGACCCGATGGCCGACGTGAACGAGACAACGGCCATTGTGCATCACGCCACACGCAATGGCGTGATTATCCTGGGTGGTGGAAGCCCGAAAAATTTCTATCTGCAAACGCAGCCCCAGTTGTGGGAGGTCCTGGGTATTCAAAAGGGCGGACATGATTACTTCATTCAGGTAACTGCCGATGCACCTCACTGGGGTGGTCTCTCCGGTGCGACACCCTCGGAAGCGGTCTCATGGGGCAAGATCAAGCCCGATCAGCTAGGTGGCACAGTCGTTGTCTATGGCGATTCGACAATCGCGCTACCCCTGCTCACGGCTTACGCGGTAAGCAAGGCAAAGGCTCGTCCTCGTCGCGGTCTCTTCAATCAACGCGAGTCTCTCATGCAGGAGCTAAAAGACGCCTATGAGACAGGCAAACTCGCTCGCCCATAAAGTTGTAGGGACCACGTTTACAGCGTCCGAGGCCAATTTATCGGCTATATGCTATGTATCGCACCCACGTCACAATTGAATTGGCAACGTGAGTGCGATATATCGCTCGCCCTATACGCATCAAGCAATGACTACGCTTGGTGCATGGCCTCAAAGGAATCCATGATCGTGAATTCTTCTAAGATGTCAGCACTACGTAACGTTTCTTTGACGCCAGCGCTTGCACCCACGAGATAGATTTCATCATCAAGATTGAGCTTCTGACACGCAAAATCAAGTTCGCGGGCAGAGATCTTCGAGATCGCTTGCAGATTTTCTACTCGCAGAATGACGCGCTTCGGGGAGGCTGCAATGATTTTGTCCACTTGCTCTTTGAAAGCATATTCGGCTTCGTCACTGAGATTGCCATATAAAACCAATTGAGCAACACCATTGGTAATATCCAGTGCAGAGTCGAAGCCAGTTCCGGTAGGTACAAGACGAACTCGAACGTTCAATTCGCGTTCAGTCGCCGCACTGAGTGCTGGATTGCCTGTCCATCCTGGCCGTTGTTGGAGTGGGTGCTGTTTCTGCATCGCAGGCAACTTGACGGTCAGGGCTTCTGGATCAAAGTCGCTATAGGAGTCGCCGTTGATCCAAACGGACTCGATACGCACACTACCAGCAGGTAGAATATCGGGCTGCACACGCAGGATGTTGTCCTTGAGTGCATTCGGTTGCGGCTTGAAGTAGAAATCCATTGGCTGCTTCTTGATGAGCAGATTGGTATAGGTAGCCGCGAGGTAGCACAGCTCAAACGAATGATAGCCAGACATCGAGTGACTCCCTTTGAGACGCTCGGTTCCGGTCAAGAATGGGGTACCGTTTGCCATGACATTGAAGTACACACCACCGTTGTCTTGATCGGGGAAGAACGCGTTATAAAAGGCGGCTGATTCGCGTGCAAGGTTCAGGTACGCAGGCGTTTTCAGCGAACCATGTAAGATCAGGTACGCGAGGATAGCCTGTTCTTGCTGCCACCATGCTTTGCGATCATGCCAGACGTAGCGATGCCACTGCTCGCCCTCGTTGCGCTCTCGCTCCATTACGTCATACCATCCGCCGCGCTGTGCATCCATACCTACTGTCGGCATGACTTCAGCAATCTGCTTGGCAAGAGTCGTATAGCTCTCATTTGAACGCATATGGTTGATACGCATCAGATTCCAGGCTATTTTCAGGTTATGCCCGACAACGGCACGATTCTGTTGCCAGCCCCAGGACTGATCCTTACTCCAATCCTCAAGGAAGCGTTCCTGAACGAATGGGCTGTGTTCGTAGTCTTGAAAATGTGCGACAATCGTATCAGCAGTGTCGGCCAGAAAATCTGCGTACTTCTGCTCACCCGTCGCAAGCCACAAATTAATGAGATAGGCGGGCGCATGATCGCCAACAGAGTTCCAGTTCTTCCGTGCTCGATCCTGGCCTAGCGTCTCTGCTCGTGGATCGAATGTGACGGGATCAATGTGGGAGAAAAAGCCTCCTTTGTCGGGATCAAGGTAGTGCTTATTGAAGAGTTCAATGGTCATCTCAGCATCATGCAAGATACGCGGATCGCCAGTTGCACGATAAGTTTGTACTGGTCCTGCCAGCGCGTAAATCTGCTCGTAAGCCGGAATAGCGTCATAATCATCACCAAATTGTGAGGCGAGAATCTTGCGCTCATGATTGCCACGAACATCCATCGCGTGATACCAGTAGACGATGCCTTCCTCTTCATCTATGGCTCGCATATGTTCGCGCAGGTACTCCGTTCCTTTTTCCGCAGCCTCCAGATAGCGATCTTCGCCTGTGAGCAGATAGGCCGAGGCAAAGCCGTAAACCATGCGTGAAATGGTGTCCGTCTCCTGACGTGTGCTATCGATCTTCTGACCTTCCAGTGTTAAATGCGTGCGATAGTTGCGATAGTCAACAACGCCATCTGGGAACTGTGCATTGAAGTAGAACTCGGCCAGTGCACGAATTTGCTCGATCCACCAGTTGGGTGACTCGAAGCGATACTCATCTTTTCTCCGTCCGGCCAAAATGATATGCTTCGCCTCGAATTGCAGAGTATTTGCCTCCGGGTAGAAGATACCACTGGCAAATAGATACCTGCCAGTTTCCAGTAGCTTTTCTACTGCAACACCGGGGTCTTGAAATGGCTCGCCCAGGTTACGTAGCATTTCCGCATAGGTCGTTTCTGTCAATTTGACCCGAAAGTCTTTACCGCCAGCCGTTTTCAGTGTAAAACTGCGATTACCTTGATCGACCGTGGTGATATAGCCGGCAACTGTATCAGAGAACGTAAAAAGCTGGTTTCCTTCCTGGGAACTCTGCTTTACCTCATGTGGTTTTTCAGGGAGCTTTAACATTACATTTCCTTTCAGATTCGCTTTTTAGCGAGAGATCAATACAACAACACTGCGATTTTGTACATGATAGGTAGTGCCGGATATAAGTGGTGCCTCATGTGGCATGACGATATCTTCGGGCGAAGGCAAGTTGGTATCAACAAGCCTGTACCACTTCCTGTCTTTAACTAGTGGAATATCAAAGTCGAGGTCTTGCCAGTCCATATTGAGCATGACATGGATATCGACATCCAGGTCGCTGGGGACTTCCGCGAAACCACCCATAGTGAAGGCGAGCAGGCGCGAGGCGTGATCATTCCACCCTGGACTATTCAAACGACATCCATGCCAGCTAATATCGGCCAATCCGCGCTGATTGACTGCACCTGTAAAGAAACCGTTCCGCAGCAGGGTCGGACATTTTCTGCGAAACTCGATCATCCGTTTGAAAAATTGGAAGACATCATTATGCGTATCGAGTAGAGTCCAATTCAACCAGTTGATCTCATTATCCTGACAATAGGCATTATTGTTTCCGCCCTGTGTGCGGCGCACTTCGTCGCCAGCCACAAACATGGGCACACCCTGAGAGAGTAGTAGGATGGCCGCGAAGTTTTTCACCTGGCGATTGCGTAATGCCTGGACAGCAGGATCATCTGTCTCGCCTTCCGCACCGCAGTTCCAGCTCAAATTCTCGTTAATACCATCCTGGTTGCCCTCGCCATTGGCTTCGTTGTGCTTATCGTTATAGGACACGAGGTCGTTGAGTGTGAAGCCATCATGCGCGGTAATGAAGTTGACGCTATTGGTAGGCATTTCCCCACTAGCTTCAAAAATATCTGCACTGCCCGCGATAACATCAGCGACCCTACCAATAAGGTTTTTCCCCTCATCGTCACCATGATCGCCTTTGACAAAACGGCGGATGGTATCGCGGAAACGTCCATTCCATTCACCCCAACGATAGCCGGGGAAATAGCCAACCTCATAGAGTCCAGCCGCGTCCCATGCTTCGGCAATGACTTTCGTATCAGCCAGCGTCTCAGACAATTCGATTTGCCAGATGACGGGAGGGAAAATCATGGGTGCGCCATTCTGGTCACGGCACAAGATTACGGCTTCATCGAAGCGGAATCCATCAACATGCATTTCCTTAACCCAGAATTCCAATGCATCCACGATGAGCTTTTCAGTGATGGGATGGTTCCCGTTAAAGGTGTTGCCACAACCAGAAAAGTTCATGTAGTATTGACGGTCTTCGGGCGAAAGCATGTAGTACACACTATTCGCAAAGCCTTTGAAATTGAGGGTTGGCCCCTGCTCATTGCCCTCCGTCGTGTGATTGAAGACGACATCAAGGATCACCTCAATGCCAGCTTTATGCAGTGCCTTCACCATATCGCGAAACTCTTTGAGGTGATCACCTTCTTCAGGATTTACACAATAGGAGTTTTCGGGAGCAAAAAAGCTATGTGGGTCATAGCCCCAGTAGTTGCGTAGTGGTTTGCCATCCACCGGGCTGCGTTGTTCACTACCTTTTTGATCGAAGTCGAAGACTGGCAACAGTTCAATTGCAGTGATGCCCAGATATTTCAAATACGGTATCTTCTCTAAAACGCCTGCAAAGGTTCCAGGGTACTGGCAGTGAGAGGTAGACGATTTCGTAAAGCCACCAACATGCATCTCGTAAATAATTGTCTCGTTCATCGGGCGATTGAGTGGGCGATCACCCTCCCAATCGTAGCCAGCCGTGTCTATTACAACACTGCGCATAGATGTTGTCAGGTTATCTTGCGGCCCACACGCCTCACCTCGAATCCAGAGGGTATCATTATTGCCGCGTGCGTACGGATCGATCAGCACCTTGTTACGGTTATAGTGATCGCCACTTCCAGACACATCTTGCAGGCCATCTACGCGATAGGCATAGTGCGTACCGGCTTCCAGGCCACGCACATAAACATGCCAAAAGTGGAAATGTTTGTGGATGTTGGGGTCCAGTTGTATTGTCATGAACGGGGTCGCGCTATCATGACTGTCGAACAAAAGGAGTTCAACTGAGGTAGCTCGATCAGCAAACACCACGAAATTCACCCCATTGGCATCAGGTATTGCGCCTAAGGGATGCGATTGCCCACATTCTATGTGATAGCCAGCAACCTCGTTTTCAGGTCTCACGATAGTAGACATGTATTTTCCTCCTGAGAAGGTATCTCATGTTCAGTATAAGAAGGAGACAAAACACTCTATAGACGCATAGAAAGTTTTAAATTTTTGAGATGTTGCTATAGTGTTGGTAGTGGCTATGCAAGTATTTTGCATGTTATGCATCTTTGTGCATTTATGAGAAGAGGTGAACTATGATAACCATTTGGCTCACGAATTTACCCATCTGGCAACTCTTTCTGCTCGTGGTCATTTTTCCAATGATACTTTCCAGTGTTTGTCTACTGTTTGTGCGACACTGGATGAAAAGACCCGAAGATGAGGAGCATAATATTCTTGTCACAGGCATGTTTGCCGCTATAAGTCTGATCTACACCGTGCTACTCGCTTTTCTTATTATTGCTACCTGGGAAAACTACACCGCCGCTACTCAAGCTGTGGCAGATGAAACAGCAGCTGTGATTACGGTCGCGCGAGACGCGGAGGTACTGCCTGAGCCGCAGCGAGCCAGGGTGCTAAATAGCCTTCACGATTATGTCGAGTATGTACTGACGAAGGAATGGGATATGATGCGTACAGGGGTAAGTGAACACCAAATCGTTTCGCAGTCGGCTATAAACACAACAAACAACTTGTGGTTAAGCTATAAGGAAATTCCTCCTTCCGCCATGAATAATGCGACCAGTACTGAGCTATTGAGCAGTATGGATAAGCTTAGCAATCAGCGCGTTACAAGGCTAATGAGTAGCCAGAGTACTTTACCTGACATTTTCTGGTTTGTGCTGATAGCAGATGCTGTCATGACAATTGGTTTCAGCTTTATTTTGCGTGTAAAGGATTTCCGTCTCCATCTTGGGATGGTCTTACTCTTAACCTGCACGCTGATGTTAAGCCTATGGTTGATTATCATTATCAACGACCCCTTCACAGGGAGCGTCCAGGTATCTTCAGACCCCTTTAAATATGCCCTTGATATCATTAATGCTCTGCCACGCTAACTACTAGATGACCAATCCTCATGCGAAGGAATTCGTAGGGACCACGTTTACGGTGTCCATGGCGCAATTCATTGCGCGTGACTCGTTCACGAACGCGATTTGAGATGGAGCAGAGGCAATGAATTGCCCTCGGACACCGTAAACGTGGTCCCTACGGTCCTCGTCGTGTCTCTCCCTTTTTCCTGCTGTGAATGCCTCTAACGTTCGGCTAGCATGTCAATGATGGTACGCGCGAAATGGTGGCAGACAGCACCTGAGCGGCCTGTCACGAGATCACCATCAATTACAACGTCCTGGTCGGTGTAGATAGCACCCATGTTGCGCACATCGCCGATCAAGTTGTTGTGAGCGACCACTTTTCGACCTCGCACTAGCTCGGGCGTGGATGCTACCAGCCACATACCATGACAGATAATCCCCTTGAGGATCGTCTTCTCTCGGAAGGCTCGTTTGAGAAACTCACTTGCGGGTGATAGTTTGTTGATGTCCTCAGTATATCGGAGGCGATCAGCAACAATTGCTGATGGTATGATGAGTGCATCGTAACTGCGAAGAGTCGCGTCATCCATATTCTCAAAACTTTCATGGCACTCAAAAGGAGCCTTATACTCATGGCCCGTGAAGGTCAATTGCGGCTGACCCCACAGGCGTGTCAGGAAGTGCAGGTCCGCGCCTTCTTCGGCAAAGCGGTGTTCATAATAGAAAATTTCTTTCTCGTAGAAGTCCGACTCCATCAGGACCCCAACCTTCTTGCCCAGGAGTTTCATGTTTCGTTGTCCTCTCTCTGCTTGCGCTATCGTTGTCGTTCATGCGTTGGCTTGCGTTAACGCGCAAGGCTCGACATTGCTGGCCTCGTACTGTTTTCTATTTTGATGAAATCTGCTGCTCGCTCACCAATCATGGCGATAGTGGTGTGGGTGTTGGCGGAAGGAATAGAGGGTATCACCGATCCATCGGCAATACGCAGGCCATCTACTCCATATACCTTCAAGCACGGATCAACCACCGCCATGTGATCAACTCCCATTTTGCATGAGCCGACAAAATGGTAGTACGATCCCACATTGTTGATAACCCATTCGCGCAGTTGCGCATCAGTGGTGACTGCTGAGCCGGGAGCAAGTTCTTGTAACCCCCATTCAGCAAAAGCGTGGGAGTGGTAGATATCGCGTGCGATCTTCATCATCGTCACAATTCTATCAATGTCGGCTGGCTCCGCACCATAGTTCGCGCTGATATCTGGCGCGATAGTCGGGTCGTTACTACGCAGACGTACCCAACCGCGTGAGAGTGGTCGCATCAGCCCGGGCAATGCCAGGATGACATGTGGGTCAACCAGTTCCTGGACTGGTTGAATGGGTTGTCCAGTTTGTAGCCGTTTGACTACGTTGGCGAAGAACGCCTCTCCGAATGGAGCACGGTGGACAAGACAAATCTCAAGGTCGGGTGTCAGCATGCTGGGTTCCGACTTCCAACATAAAGCAACCTCGGTCATATTACCTCTTGGCTCTGGTCCTGCCTGATTCATGCGTCCAATTGGACCAATGACCAGAGGATGATCGTGGAAGTTCTCTCCAACTCCGGGTAGTGCCACATTCACAGGAATATTCAGTTGCTTCAGATACTCTGGATTGCCAATTCCTGATAGCATCAAGAGTTTTGGCGACTCGATAGCACCAGCACAGACGATGACTTCGCTTCTGGCATACGCAATAGAACGTTGCCCATCCGCGATATACTCCACACCAATACAACGATTGTTGTCCAGTACCAGCTTTGCCGCCAGTGCCCCAGTTTTCAACGTTACATTGCCGCGACGCAACGCAGGTTGTAGATAAGAGGTGAAGACACCACCGCGTTTCCCATCCTTCATATTGACATGATGCCAGCCGGCGCCAAACGGCGACGCATTGAAGTCCTCTACGTAGGGATATCCAAGCTCGACACAGGCGTCGATAAATGTCTGAGAGACAGGATTGCCCGTGTTCTTCGCGTTAGCAACTGTAATTGGGCCACCCCTACCTGCCGTTGGATTTGTATCGTCGAGCTGGTTCTCTAATTTCTGAAAGTAGGGCAGTGCTTCTGCAAATGACCAGCCGCTACAGCCATTGTAGGCCCAGTTGTCCAGATCAGCCTGCTTAGCACGCATATGCATCATGTGATAGACAGATGAGCCGCCGCCAACACATTTGCCTGCGGCGGAATAGACCTGCCGATTGTTCAAGCCCGGTTGTGGTGAGCTATTGTAGGCCCAGTCAAGGGAGGTCAGCAGCAGTTCATTCCAGCGCCACGGCACTGATGCGGCCTCTGGCAGAGTACCTTCACCAGCTTCAAGGATGAGTACCGTTGCATTGGATAGTTCGCTCAGGCGATACGCAAGCGTTGAGCCACCAGCACCTGAACCAACAATCACAAAATCGTAAGCATTTGTCATGATTGCTCCTTAAAAGAAAGACCATGAGAGGTCAATTCATAGCGACAGCTCGCTTAGACCTTTAGTGCTTCTCGCTGCATGTTGTTTGCTATTGACGCGTCCTCAAGCAAGTCCCTGAGGACGGCATCCACCGCTCGTGTGTCTTGCTCAGAGAGGGAGAAGGTTGCCAGGTGGCCGAAGGCAGAGTCGATCTGCCGGAATTGCGCATTTGGAATGCGCTCCGCATCCAACTTGCATTCTTCAGGTGGAAACATGGGGTCGCCGGTAAACGCGATCACGCACGTTTTTGCCGTAATGCGTCCGAGTGCCTCGACTAGATTGCCGCCTGCTGACGGGTCGGCAGCACTAGCCTTACGTGCCTGCGTAATGACATTGTTAGGGTCCAATGGGAGCCAAAAACCCTCCCAAAAGCGAGCAATGAAGTCGTCGATGGAGGCGAAGCCAAGTGAGTGCCATAACGGATTGCTCTCGCGGTAGAAGCCATGAGGTGGTAACGTAAGTGCCGTCTTATGCGCCATATGACGTGAACCTGCCTGCACTGCTCGCATATCCATGTAAAAGCCACCGTTCCATGCTGGATCAGAGGTAAGCGGCTCCTCAAGTGCTGCCTTCAACCAGAGCTTTGTCCATGGCGAAGGTTTAGGAGCACCAGCAATTGAGGCCATACGCTTCACCATATGAGGGAAGCGGACCGCCCATTCATAGGTTTGCAGTGCCCCTACAGACCAACCAAGTACTAATTGCAATTCCTGAATACCAAATTGTTCATTGAGGAGTCGCTGCTGCGCAATCACGTCATCAGCGATATGGACAGCAGGAAATGCCCCTCGGTCAAATGGTGGCGGTGTATTATCAGGCGAGGACGAAGGTGCAAGCCCAAAATGTCCAGGCAAGATGATAAAGTACCTACTCGGATCAAGTGGCCGTCCCTCACCGATCCAGGCTTCCAGAGCTTCAGGTGTACCACCTAGAAAATTAGGGAAGAGAATGGCATTGTCCTTTGCCGCACTCAAGCTGCCATGCGTCTTGTATGCCAGTTGCGCGTTTGGAAGTGTGAGTCCCGCTGACAACTGAAAATCACCTAGATTGAATATTTCCATAGGATTTTTCTCCTGTTTTTATTCAAAGAACTATCACCTGGTTGCTGGGGTCGCACTCATTACGTGTGTAAAATCTGCCTCTGTAAGGCTGGGTATCAGGTCTGTCACGAGGTATTCGAGATAGTATTGCCCCCACATCATTTGCCAGAGTGAAAAGGTAGCATCGAACGCTTCTCCGCGTTTGTCGGCTAGATGAGCTTCAAGGCTCCAGACAAGAGAGTCAAACTCTGCTTCGTTAAATGGAAATCCCAATGCCGTAGCAGCAGCAATGACCTCATCTTTGCGCTTGACTTTCAAGCTATCGAGGATATGGCGTTGCTCCGCTACTTTGTGCAGGAAGTCAATCACATTTCTGCTACTCATACTGCCTCCTGCTTGTGTTGTGCGATGAGTACACGCAATTCAGTGTCTGTGTATCGGCTCATCACTTGATTGACGAGATATTCGAGGTGATACCTGCCCCACATCTGTTTCCATAGCCGACTGGTGCTATTAAATGGATCACCATCTTTTGTCAGGATTACACCCGCTTCCATCACTCCAGCCACCTGAGCCACATCATCTGTCGTGAACTCAAAGCCATCGTTCCTGGCGTGGAAGAGTAGTTGATGTAGATTGCGCTGATTGTAGGTGTTGAGCATCGCATTGTCGCGGTGTGCCGCCAGGAGAAATTCCAGAAAGCTTTCCTGTGACATCAATGTTCCTCCCCACGGATAGAAGTCGCGGTCGCCAGTCCGTTGTAGGCCCTGGGTTCAGGTCCAATGATCCAATGTTCCTGCACAAGCATCCGGTGAATATAGCGTTTTTCACAGAAATGCTGATAATCTGTATCGACTATTTCCTGTTGTATTGAACGCTCAGCGGTAAGTGCTGCATCTACACTTTCAAACCAGAGTTGCTCAACGCAGTCGAGTGCTGCCTCACCTATCGCGTAGAAGTTGTCTCGCACATGACCCTGACTGTAACGGAGCAGCCCTGGCAGTTTCATCATCTTGTCGGCATGAGTGTTAAAGCTGTAAGAGCGGAAATCTTTCAGGGATGAATCTTCTTTTCGTTTAGAAAGGATGAGTAGTTTGGTCATGCCTGCATTGTGTGTCTCTTGTGGTCCGGGTAGCAGTATGTGGGCGGTGGTATCCAGTACGAGCGTGCGCCAGAAAGCCGCCCAGTTTGGCTCATCGAGACGAGCACCTTGCAAAAACTCTTTCGATTGGAGCGACTCAAGCTGCTCTTGCTCGTTCTCCAGCCAGATTTCTGCCACTCCACACCACAGTGGGTCACCATGTTCCCCGCGCAATGGGACGCGAGTATCAACGAGATACTTGCGAATTTGCGGTATCTTGGAGGCGTAGCGTACAGCATGCACATTGAGCCAGTAGCTCTGGAACTCTGCCTCGGTCATGCCCGGTCTGGGGTACGCGAATATAAATTGGTGGATCATAAATCTTCCTCTACCTTGTAAAATTTGCTAATATGAGAGAATGCCTTCACTCCTCGTGGTTGGTGCGGGAACGCTGAGAATCAGGTCGGCAGCTTTCTCGGCGATCATCATCACTGCCGCGTTCGGATTGCCGTTGACCACTCTGGGCATAACCGAGGCATCGGCAATACGCAAACCCTCTACCCCATAGACTTTTAATTGCGCGTCAACGACTGACTCTTGATCCGTACCCATCTTGCAACTCCCTACTGGATGCCATACCGTTCCGGCACTTTTGCGGATATAGTTTCGCAATTCTGTACTGCTGGTGATATCCACGCCAGGAGCCAGCTCACGTCCTCGTAGCCCATCGAATGCAGAGGTGTGTGCAAGTTCGCGAGCATAACGAATTCCGTATTCTAAGACTGCGATATCTTCTTCCCTACTCAAATAGTGAGGGTCAATGATCGCTCGCTCGGCAGGATTGCTGGATGCGAGTGTCACGGTTCCGCGACTGGCTGGCTGTGAGAGGATTGGTGCAAACGTGAAACCTGGCCCATTCGTCATGGCTTCTGCTGCTATAAACTGTACTGGCCCGAAGAAATATTGCAGATTCGGCGAAGTTTGCGTGACTTCTGGCTCGGTCCATGTGAAAAGGCCAGCCTCCGCGAGCAACGCTGGTGGCTCAAGTGGAACGAGACTCTCATAGCCAACGCCTAGTAACAAGTGATCTTGCAGGTTACGGCCTACACCGGGCAAATCTTGCACAACGGAGATACCATGCGTTACAAGCTGAGCTGCTGGTCCCAGGCCAGAGAGCATCATCAACTTTGGCGTCTCGAACGCTCCACAGCACAAGATTACTTCGCGCTCCGCCCGCATTGTACGCAATCCGTCAGCACTCGCATACTCGATGCCTCGTACACGTCCTGGCTCGCACAACAGGCGCGTTGCCCGTACCTGTGACAGTAACTGAAAGTTCTTCCGCGTCAGGATTGGTCGGATGAACGCGGATGCCACACTAGCACGAGCACCATCAGGTGTACGAGTGGACTGGTAGAAGCCCGCACCAGCCTCCTGACAAGCTCCGTTAAAGTCGTTATATTTTTGCGTGGCACCGAGTTTTGCCGCTGCTTCAACAAAAGCATGTGAAACTTCAGACGGTTGCTGATAGTCAATCACTGATAGGGGACCATTGTCGCCATGATATGATGACGCCGGGCCGTGATATTTCTCCGACTTTTTAAAGTATGGGAGAACCTTCTCGTATGCCCACTCAGAATTGATTGTCTGACCCCAGGCATCGAAATCGCGGAAATTGCCACGAATGTAGAGCATTGCATTGACGGCACTACTGCCTCCAAGGACTTTGCCACGAGCGATGTCTACAGCACGTCCTAAGAGACCGGATTGTGGTACCGTCGTATAGCCCCAGTTCTCGGCAGCTTGCTGTGTCCACAGGCTGAACATTGGATTCAGCCCCCTATCGTAGATGGCAGGATTTGAATCCGGCCCTCCCATCTCTAGCAAACATACTCTGACATGCGAATCACTGCTTAATCGGTTTGCGAGTATACAGCCAGCCGTTCCAGCCCCTACCACTATATAGTCAACCGTGTTATCAGACTTGTCGGACATGTTCTCTCTCCTTGTCTTCGCCATCTTGCTTAGAACATTGGGTGCTTTTTCAGAAAGGTATGAATGCCTTCGCCGACAGCAACAGGGTTCATGCTTTGCATCCCATGTGTGGCGTTCATGATGCCACATCGTTCTGCCTGCGGTAGCCACGACATGAGGAACCGTTGCGTCTCACGAAATCCCGGCATAGCGGCTTCACTGTCAAGCCCCATCACGGCTAGAACTGGCATGTCAGGTTTGTGTTGCACGAGGCTATCTGCATGCGACATTCTGAAGCCCCAGGAGGCAATCGCGGGAAAGTCGATAGTGAACGTTGTATCAACGGCAGCTTCGACCCTACTCCAAACATCCAGTGGTCCGGTCATTTCTACAGCACTGAGAAAGCTAGGGCCGCATACGTCTTCCATATAGCGTAGTGCGCCGCCTAGTTTATTACCATTCTGATAGAGTTCCATAGCACGGGTGTAAGCATTTATATTGGCCTGCACGCCATCTTGTGCTTCGCGAGGCAGATAGGGTTCCAGTAAAACGGCGGAATGTGCCCGCTCAGGATGAGAGAGTAAGAACTGAAAACCGATCACGCCACCAAAAGAGAAGGCCAGGATATGTGCTTTCTGGATGCCTAAATGGTCCAGAAGTTGTCGGACGTGTTCGGCACCTTCCTCGATGCTCAGGCTGTCTTTCGACAGTGTGCTACCATTGTAACCAGCCCGATAGTAGCTAATAAACTGATAATCTTCAAATAACTGCGGGTAGAAGCGAAGTGGCGTGATGAGACTATCAGCGATAGTCGTGCCATGAATACAGAGAACTGGCTCACCATGCCCCATCACTGTATAGCGCATCTCCGCATTGTTGACCTTGACTCGATGATCGTGTTCGACATTCCATTCACGTCCATTATAAAGCGCGTGTTTATCCATTATGCATATCTCCCCTGCTAGTCGTTATTGGCCGCACTTTATGTGTACGTGGTGATTCGGCACTTCGTTTGTGATCACGAGATCAATTAAAAAGGGACCATCATGGTTTAACGCTTCGCGAATGGCGGGTCCAATCTGTTCCGCTCTCTCCACGCGTACCCCTGGCACACCCATAGCCTGTGCCAGGGCAGCAAACTGAATGTCTGGATTGGCGAGGTCGAACGAGGCCGGAAATTCGTGTTCGGGTAATTGGAGTTCGTGCCAGTACTGCTGGATATTGAGTTTGAGCAGTTTATAACTGTGATTGTTACAGATGACGAACTTCGCGCCAATGTTATAATGAGCGGCAGTCCAGAGAGCCTGTATCGTGTACATGCTGCCCCCATCACCACTGAACCCGAACACCGTTTTATCGGGATGAGCAAGTTTGAGGCCCAATGCGCCAGGAATGCCAACGCCGAGTGACCCCCCGCGCGTCTGAAAATAGTGGCCCGGTGTTATTGGTGGTAGATAGCGCAGCAGATCAGGAGTAGTCGTAAGTGCCTCGTCAAAGATAAGCGCGTCTTCTGGCAGTTGTGCGGCCAGTTCTTCCATAAATTGGGATGCATGCAATGGAAAAGTGTCGCGCATAGACCTGTCTGCTGTCCGTTGAGCGGACATTTCCTGTTCTTTGAGAGTTGCGTGTTGACTGGCTCGACTCACAGCCGCAGCTTTCTGCCCCTCGGTCATGGTCGAATCCAGTGATGCCGCCAATTTCGCTAATGTGGCCTTTGGGTCACTGATGAACCCAAGATCGACGGGAAAGTTCTTGGCCACTTCATAGGCATTCAGGTCGATATGAATCACTTTTGCATCAGGTGCAAAGACACCTGAGAGTGCTGGGAAGACTTCGGGAAAAACATAGGTACCACAAATGAGTACCACATCCGCCTGTGACGTAATTGCCTGGCTGTGCTGACCGAACATATGACCAAGCATATCTTTGAAGAGAGGATGAGCGGCACTCATATTGACCTCTGACGAATCCGCGCCCCAGACCTCTGCACCGATACGTTCAGCAACGCGGGTCAATTCCATTTGCGCTCCAGAAGCAGCGACACCATCACCAATGATTATCATTGGCTTCTGTGCTGCCGCAAGTATAGCTGCGGTTTGCGCGATTTGCTCTGGTTCGGGGGCAACGCGTGTGATAGGAAAGGAGGTCGGAACGACCTCTTCCTCATTGAGCGCGTCGAGGATATCCATCGGTAGACAGATATACACAGGTCCCATTGGCGGAGTGGCGGCCATTTTGATAGCCCGGCGTAGCACGCGTAAGAGCGATGCCGGGTCCACGACGCGGGTCGCCCATTTTGTCACTGGCTCGGCCATCGCTACTAGATCGGCGGACATCTGCGCATCCATTGCATCATAGCGTAATCCTGCATCGCCATTGATGACTACCAGAGGCGCATGACCACGCTTCGCCTGATAGAGCATGCCAATCGCGTTGCCCAACCCTACTCCACTATGGAGTTGCACAATTGTCGGTTTTTTTGTCGCACGCGCGTATCCGTCAGCTACGCCTACTGCTATGGTTTCCTGCAATGTCAGGACGTACTTGATACCTGGATAATCCGCTAACGAGTCCAGGAATCCCTGCTCTACCGTGCCAGGATTGCCGAACATATAGTGGATATCGTCCGCGAGAAGTTGTTCCATGATTGCAAAACGCCCAGTTTTGCCTGTCATATTTTCTGCCCTCCCTCAAGATGATGATGGCTTACCAGCCGTAGCGTTTCAAGCCGTTCTCCAGCACTTCCACAACCTTCTGGCCGGTCACATATGAGTCGTGGTTGGAACGCCCTGTGATGAACGGGTAGTCAACAATGACGGAAATTTCCCGACCGAAGTTGCCAATATATGCGCCATCGGGAGCAGTAGCATCACGGAGAATATATTCCAGGGGATAAGGAGGAGGGCCTATGTTTATGTCTGCTCCAACGAAGCCAGTGCCATCTTTATAGTCGTACTCTTTACAATGTCCGGTGACATGTTTGCCACGGATAATGCTTTTACGATCACCTAAATCGCGTGCGAAGGCAAGGCAGGTCACACCATAGCAGATGGTGGCAATTGGTTTATCCATTTTATGAAAGCTAAGGATGAGGTCATGAACACGATGATTGTTGCACAAATCAATAATCGGGCCACTCCCCCCAACAATGAAGATTGTCTCGAATTGCGCCAGTTTCTCTTGCATGGCATCCAGTGCATTATAATAGGCTTCCATTTCTCTGAGGAAGTTTGGCGATCCCCAGTATGGTCTATCCGGCATCCATTCGGACAGATTTACTGGATTGTCAAGCAAGTGCGAGTTATCTAAATTGCGTACTTTCCGCGCAACTTCGACAGAGGTGACGGGACGACCAAGGGGCGGATCAACGTAGTCCGCATCCATGCTAGGAGGAAGCGCGACAGGTCGCTTCCCTTTAGGCGTTGCAAAGGTTAACTCATACCCGTGAGCATCAAAAATCTCTAAGGGGCCGAGGAGTTCTTCACCCCAGTATCCCCACTCCGATACTATCATCAAAATCTTTTTTGCCATATAGCTACCTCTTCTTAAGTTTTTTGTTACATACTCCGGCGTAGAACAGGGTGAAGAATACTTGATTTCCTTCATTCCTTTTGTATGGAGTAGTAAGACGATGAGCATTAGCTTCATTATACTGAGAGCGCGAAAAATGAATTTCTGTCCTTCTGATCTATTTTCAAAAAATTTGGGTCTCCGTCCTTCACGAGTTTCCACCCGAAGGACGGAGATCCAAAAATTTGTACTTGTTGACTTCGCTCATAACGCTACCTCGCACCTGTTTCGCTACCAGCATTGCAGGGGAGCAGGAAGAAGTGAGTTTATTTGAGTTGGTATTTCACAGTAAGCCAAAGAACTAACATTTAGGTACATGCGTTTTGTGATATTTAGGTAGAATGCTTTTCCGCATTAGATATAATAAAGCTTCCTTGGTTTGCATTAGCTTGACAACCTAATATATAATATCTTCCTGTGTGCTACATTAGGCACATACCAAAGTGGTCATATGACTACAGAAAATCTAGTTTGTACCGCGAGGTATTGAGGAGGAACAATTCGTGCTTGTTCATTTGATGTTAGAGTTGTATCATTGTGATCGAGAGGCATTGAGCGATGCACCATTGCTACGCCGTGTCTTGGATGAATACCCTGGTCGTGTAGATATGGAAAAGGTCAGTCCTGTCCATCTGTACGATATAGAAACGTCTAATCCACTGGACGCAGGTCTGTCTGGTTTCGTGGTTATCGCGCAAAGCCACATTAGCCTTCATGCATGGCCTGAATACGGCGAGGTCGATATCGACATCTGCTCGTGTAAGGAATTTAGCCAGGAAGACGCGATCGCATTCGCGAAAGAAGTCTTCAAGACGGAAGATGTAGAGGCACATTTCGTGGTACGCGGCAATCGTTCGTTGCGTCCCGATACTCCCGACCCGGTGCGTTATGCGGAAGCAATGGTTGCTCGTAACGCACGGCGTGTTGCGGAGGTGCGCTAAAGGCAATTTAGGTAAGGCACATAGTGCCTTGAAGATAGGAGACGATAATGGCATCGCTTGTGACCCAGTTTGGTGCGCCAGATGCACCGTATTGCGACCCTGAGACAGCTCGTGTCACGATTATTCCAGCCCCGCTTGAGTATAGCGTATGCTATATGAAAGGCACCGAACATGGGCCACAAGCGATTCTCGACGCATCCAGCCAGATGGAGCTATATGATGAAGAACTCGATTTCTGCCCCATCGAAGTTGGCGTTTACACACATCCAATCCTGAATTATAACAACATGGATCACGCAACCGCCCTCAATGCCACAGGTGAAGCGGTACGCAACGTCTTGAAACACGGCCAACTGCCATTTACACTTGGTGGCGAGCATTCGCTTTCGGCCCCGGTTATTGCTGCCGTTCATGAACAGTACCCCGACCTGACCATCGTACACATTGATGCACATGGCGATTTACGCGACGAATACGAAGGAACTCCCTTATCCCATGCCTCGATCGAACGACGCGTAGTAGAGATGGGAATTCCATTACTCGAAATTGGTATTCGGAGTTTCAGCCCTGAAGAGGCGGAATTTCTCAAGACGAAACCAAATGTGAGTATTGTCTGGGCCTATCAACTCATACGAGGTCTCGCGACCATCCCATGGGAGCGTTTAAGCAAACATACCTATGTAACCATTGATCTCGACGCATTTGACCCGAGCGAGATGCCTGCCGTTGGCACACCAGAGCCAGGAGGGTTAGGCTGGTATCAGGTCCTTGATCTCTTCCGTGAAATTTGTAGCCGTACAACAATCGTCGGCATGGATGTGGTGGAGTTATGTCCTATGCCTGGACAGACACGTGCCGATTTCCTGGCCGCGAAACTCGTCTATAAAATGATTGGCTATCGCTTCGCGCCCAAGCAACCTATAGCTCTATAGTACAGAAGCGACCCCTAATCTATACAGATTATGCTTTCTCGTATACAATGAGGTAGATACTTAAACATTTTGCGTCGGTTTTCGAAGTATATCGTCAAAGTGCCATTTGTCAGTTAGAGAAACTTGCATGAGTTGTACCCCTGTACGGGTCTGATTTTATCACACCCTGTTAGCAATTGACTGCGACTAAAGAATGATGCAACGTTTCATCCATGCTCCAAGAGTGTAAATCGTCCACAGGGTGTGATAAAATCAGACCCGTACAGGGGTTTTGCTCTGTGACAATTGACGTACTCATGAAAAAAGAAGAGACAATGACAGCATTATCAAAACGAGTAAGATACGCTATTCTATTCACATGCACGCTGCTTTTGAGTGCATGTGCAAGTCTTGGTACATCACCAAGTCCAACTGGGAATACAGGCACATCTTCTCTTTCTAATGCTGGCAATACATCTTCACAGCAAGTGACGTACAGCACCAATCCGCAGGATGTTGTGCTTCGAACATTCTATGGTGGCGGTATCTATGGCGCACTGGAAGTAACTCCTGATATTAGCCTTTATGGTGATGGTACGTACATCCTTGGAGCAGATAGGCAGGGTAAACTTGACGATGCTGGATTGCAGAGTCTCTTACACACGCTAACCGATACCTACGGCCTTCTCAATTTCAAGCGACAACAGTTTTCCGATATCCAGGATCAGAACGCAACATTCCTTGAAGTAACGCTCAATGGGAAGCAGCAAGAATTTATGTATGGTTCGTTTGGCAATCAGCAAGAGAGTTCGCAGGATATGGACGAATACCATCGGTTGAACTCTATTCTCACGACCCTTACAGATACATTAAAAGGACCAACACATCCCTATAAGAGTAATAATGTCGCATTACTAGTACATCAAACCTTTGGTCCCACTTCTACAGGTCTTACATGGCCAGTAACCGACTTTACACTCGCACAAGCATCGGCTTTTGAATGTGGTCTACTTCCAAAGGATGAGACGAGCCACAACTTGGAGACTGGCTGTCTTAAATACCTCATTCCACATAGCGTGATTTTACTAAACGCTTCACAAGCGCAAGCAGTTAGTGGCCAATTGCCAGGGCAACAGCAGGGAGCATTACAACAAGGCTTATTTAGCGAAGACACTTTTTATTATACCGTCACACTGAGACCGTTACTACCTGATGAACTCACAAAAAAGTCCGTAGCTATGTTTGGTAGTACACAGAGCAGTTTTACCGCTGTACCACTACTCAACGGGCAGGTACCACCGGTGCCAACGCCAACACCGTCCACGTAGGGACCGATTGATCGCGTCCTCTTCATATATCGATTGCCGACGAGGACACGATTAATCGGTGCATACATTGTCACATATGATATACTACAGAGAGATACGCTCACATACTTTACCTCAAGTGCCAGAAAGCGTGTCATATGCAAGCGTTAACGCACCCAGGCGGAGGGAGCACTATCGCCAGAGCATTGTCAACCGATACGAACACCAAGTAACACTATACCTCCATACGGTTTGATACCCGTGAAAGGATTTATGACCAGAGATTTCAATAAGCCGAGACGTGATGACTCAAATCCCTCGTTTCGCAATTCATCCCCCAACCGCAATCGAGATGAGCGATCTCCACGCCCTGCTCGACCTCGTTTGAACCGTGAAACAGTAGACCGCGCTTGGGAGTCAGGCGCACAGCAGCAGCATGCAGACTATCGTCCGCGTACTGGTGGCGGACCACCCAGACCTCAGGGGCAGCGTAATGGGAATTGGAACAATTCCCCCAATCGTTCGGGCTATTCCTCACAAAATGGACGTAGCGACAGCCGCCCATTTAACAATAACCGCCAGGAGTCTTTCCGCGACAACCGTCCTGGTAACAACTATCGCGATGATCGCGACCGTACGCCAAGGAATTTTGACAGACAGCCAGGTGGTTCCAACGACTATCGGCCAGCACGTCCCCCTTATGGCCAACCGAGACGTGATGATGGCAGACAACAATTCAATGATCGTCGTGACTCGTTCAATGGCCCAAACCGCAGAGGTGGTGACGACCGTCAGCAATTCCAGGACCGAGGCAACCAACGACGTGATTTTGGGCGCAACGATCGTCCAACCACGCGCAATACCAATGGATCAGGGCCTCAACGCAAATCTTCGCATCCGCGTTGGCAGAGTCGCCCCGGCGAACAACGCAATACAGCGCGAGATCAGCAGCAAGAATTCAACCGTCGCCCGAACGATCGTGGAGAGCGCTTCGAGGGCGATTACGAGCATTTTGAAGAGCGTAACACACGTTCCGTGCGTCCTCCTGTGGAGAAACCTTTTGAAGGTCGTACTACACACGCGCAGCGACCAGAAGGAAAACCTTTTACAGATCGAACTCCTCGTGACACACGTCCAGCTAGACCCGAAGGCAGGACTTTTGAAGAGCGTGATACGCGTGATGCGCGGCCACCTCGCCCAACTGAAAGACCTTTTAGTGGTAGTCGAAGCCCACAAGCTAGACCTGAACGTCGCTCCAGTAGTCAGAAGAGCGAAGCACAACCAGAAAAACATGTGACGCGTCTCCCTGATGGTCGTGTACTCAAAGGACCACGACCTGTACAGCGTAGAAACGCTCAGTTCTGGACAGGTGTTACAAATGACACCAGCGAACTTATTGATCGTGTACAAGAGGTAAAGCCCGACGAGCAGATACAAGAGGAGCCACTCAGTGAAGTCTCTGAGACATCACCTGAAATTGCTGCTGTAGAGGTTGCTCCTGTTACCGATGGGGAAGTACAAAGTACCGCTTCTACCGAAGAATCTATAGTCACAAACGAGCAGGCTGACGAGACGACATCTGAAGCAACACCAACAGAAGAAGGTGTTTCTGAAGCACCTCCAAAGCGACGTACAAGAACAGCGAGCGCGGTGACACGCACGAAGAAACCTCGCTCTACGGGTCCCAAGCCTTCACAGCGTGGCTTCAAGTGGCCCACCCAGGAATAAGTCCAGCACGACATCAAGTCCCATCACTATAAAGTGAGCCATTCATCGTTGATCGTTCGTATATAGTAGTAATGGGATTTGATGCGCTTAATACCTACATAAAAATCGGTTCCCATATTGGGGCCGATTTATCACGTCCTTTTTCTTGGTAGTTCAAACCGAGACACGTTCATACAAACGATAAAATGTAGGGACTGATTGATCGCGTCCTTGTCGGTAGTCAAGAGGTCAAGAGGACACGATCAATCGGTCCCTGCGATATGGAGTTCAGTGTGCTTTACCCTAGTTATCTCAATCTTTATGAATCAGGCGAGCTGGCAGAACGTGCGGCTGCGGCGTGGGAAATTTTACGTAGTTGTACTATCTGTCCACAAAATTGTCATTGTGATCGCATCGCTGGCAAAACGGGCGTATGTCGCTCAGGAACAGAGGCGATTGTTGCATCATGGAACGTGCATCGACGTGAAGAGCCACCGATTAGTGGAACACAAGGCGCAGGCACAATCTTTTTTGGATATTGCCAGGCACGTTGTACTTATTGTCAAAACTTCTCATTGAGTCAAGGGGGTCTAGGACATCGTGTTGGACCTGAGCGGCTCGCGGACATGATGCTATACTTACAAAAGAAAAAGTGTCATAATCTCGATTTTGTGACCCCAACACACTTCGTACCACAAATATTGGCGGCATTAGTCGTTGCCAGTGGGAAGGGATTACGGCTTCCAATTGTTTATAATTGTGCGGGTTATGAAAATTTAGAGACTTTGAAGTTGCTCGATGGCGTGGTAGACATCTACTTACCAGATGCAAAATATTCAGACAACAAAAACGCATTACGCACTTCAAAAATGCCAAAATATGTCGATTATAATCAGTTGACACTACGTGAAATGTATCGTCAGGTTGGTCCTCTACAGCTTGATGACGAGGGCATCGCGAGAAGGGGCCTGCTCATTCGTCACCTTGTTATGCCAGAAGATGTATCAGGCACGCGCGAGGTACTACGGTGGATCGCTGAGGAGCTTGGTCCTGATACTCCTATCAGCTTGATGGATCAATACTTTCCAGCGTGGAAGGCCGTGAATGATCCCATTCTCAATCGTCGTCTTTCCTGGACCGAATACAAAACAGCGTTGGATGCACTTGATGAATTTAATCTTAGTGCGGGCTACGTTCAGGAAGACCTGATCGAGGTTGATAGAACGTCTAATGTATAGTGGGAGCATATAGGGGAAGAGAACACAGACAAGAAGGAATACGGGACTCGCTATTCTTTCTTGCCTGAGTTCTCTCCCCAAGCATAGGCAGAACACGCTATAATCTGACTAAGGAGATAGGATACATGTGTAATGGGTGTATCGCTAGAAGAGAAGGTATTTGTATCTCATACAACTGCATCTCTTCTCCGCTTGGCAGATAATAGTAGTACTTACTCATTCCTGGTCACGTGCCAGAAGAAATTGAAACGGAGAGTCTTTTTATGAATACTACGGCCACATTGAGCCGACTCTTTGCGAGTATCCAGACTGATCTCGATCAAGTAGATGTAGTCTTTCAGGATCGAGCAACCTCTGGACTCGACATCCTCAATTCTGCTTCAATGCACGCAATTAAATCACCAGGAAAACGCCTGAGAACAGCACTTACCCTATTGGCTGGAAAGCTCAACAACTATAATATAGAGAAACTTGTACCTCTAAGCGTGGCATTTGAGATGGTGCATCTCGCAAGCCTTATTCACGATGATATTGTTGATGAGGCAAAAACACGTCGCGGCCATCCTACGGTAAATTCGTTGTGGGGTGACAAAATCGCCATTCTCCTGGGCGATTATTACTTCGCGAAGACCTCAGGCTTAATCGCGGACCTCAATGATAGCCGTATTGATCGCCTTTTCGCGGAAACAGTGGCAACCGTCTGCGAAGGCACCATTATGGAAATGATGACCGCAGGCTATGTTGATCTCACCGTCGAAACCTATTATGAAAAGATTAAACATAAGACAGCGTGCCTTATTGCGGCGTGTAGCAAGGGTGGCGCGATAGTAAGCGATGCATCAGACGAAGAAATTCAATTATTGCATGACTATGGCATGAATCTTGGTATTGCCTTCCAAATTATAGACGATGTGCTTGATTATACTGAAGACCAATCGACCATTGGGAAACCCGCTGGCAATGATCTACGGCAAGGGATGGTAACGCTCCCTCTCATTTACGCACTACAAGAAAAACCGCAAAACGGGCATCAGCAAAAGGTAGATTTTCTGCTCAATGACGCGAAGAAAAATGAAGAAGACATACACGCGATAGTTGACTGGGTTGCACACGGCTATGGCGTGAAGCGAGCAATGATGGATGCTCATGCCTATGGCAACAAAGCACGCGAGGCTCTCTATCATTTCCCGGCATCGTCCGATCGTGATGTCCTGGACGAGCTGATCGAATTTGTGGTGTCACGCAACAAGTAGCAACTCCACATAGGTTTTAGATAAAGGCAGTATCATGAGTGCAAAGATATCGTTAGAAGAAAAATTTCGTGAGACGGGGGGGAAACGTCCCTATGTACAGCGTCTCTTTGGCCGTATAGCACGTGTTTATGATCCCATGAATAAACTCATGAGCTTTGGCTTAGATGGATACTGGCGTAAGCGTGCCGCTCGCATTCTAGCACTGAGTTCTGGAGAAACGGGTCTTGACCTGGGTGCTGGTACAGGAGACCTTTCAATCGAGGTAATTCGTGCCTCTGGCCCCGGAACGCATATGATTGGTATGGATATCACCCCCGAGATGCTGGCATTCGGGCGTACAAAATTGCAAAAACTAGGGTTAGAAGACCGCATTGAACTACGCATCGGTGATGCAGAACATATCGACCTGCCAGATAATAGCGTCGATGGCTGTTGTTCTGCCTTTACTGTACGCAACTTGACCGATATCCGACAGGGATTCCGCGAGATGTTGCGTGTGGTACGACCAGGAGGGCGTGTAGTATGCCTCGAAATAAGTCATCCACCAGGCAAGATTTTTGGCTCGCTCTTCTATCTATACTTTTATAAATTCGCGCCATTGTTTGGTACTATTCTTGGTAAAGCGTTTGAAGAGTATAACTATCTCCCTCACTCGCTCACGAATTTTCCTAAAGCACCTATGCTACAAAGCATGATGGAAGAAGTAGGTTGGCAGGATGTACGCTTTTACCGCTTGAGCGGAGGTATCGTAGCTATTCATGTAGGAACAAATGTAGCATAAACAACGCATAAAAATAGAGGGTATATCAATACCCTCTATTTTTATGCGTTGTTTATGCTACATTAAGCCGCGGCCCACGATAACAATAGCGATAAGGCAGATAAGAATGCCAATAAGCCAGAAGGCAGCATATTGAGTATCGTTGCGTTCAAGCATAGGTGGTAATTCTTCCGGTCTCGGCAAGAGCAATTTTTGTTCTTGATTGTTGAGCAGATCAGCCGATAACCCTGAAGAAAGGCGTTTCGATTGGCCCTCTTCAGAAGATATACGTTTAGTTACAAGTGATGACTGTGGAGAAACAGGTGATTCTGCCTTTAGCATGTCCAGCCCTATTTGTGAACTGGAACTTATTGCTACAGCACTATTGACAGAACGCATTGCCAGTAAATCTTGACGAAGTTCTGAAGGCCGTTGGTAACGGTGTGAAGCGCTTGTATGTATCCCCCTTGCAAGTATAGCGTCAAAGGCCGAGGAAACATTAGGGTTGAGACGCTGGGCTTGAGGAATACTTGTCCCTGCATTGATCGGTAAACTTCCAGTTACAGCATGATAAGCAGTTGCTAATAACGAGTATAAATCAGAGCGTACATCTATTGGTCCACGTACAAATTCTGGTGCGGTATACGGACTCAGGTGAGAACGGTCAATCCCCATAACATATTGTGTTGCTCCACCCGCCAATACAATAGAGAAGTTTGTCAAAACATAGTCTGAACTAGTAAATCCTTTGATAATATGTTCTGGCTGAATGAGTCCATGCACGAGTGGAGGTGATTGTTGTACTAGAATTTCTAATATTTCAGTTAGTTGCAGACAACATTCAATAACATCTTGCTCTGGGAGCGCACGACCAGTACGCCGCATATGCCCTATAAGAGATTCGCCCTCGGTTGGTTCAAAAACAAAGAAGTTGCGCCCTTGATCACTGAACGCATCCCATAGTGTGGGGATATGCGCGTGCCGTCCTACAGAGGTTAGTGCCATTGTCGCGTTACGCAGAGTAGACTGTATAATCATAGACTTGCTATCAGGTGTCACCAATTCGCGAATCGTCACCTGTGAGCCTGAACGTTGCGCATCCTGTGCTATCCAAGTAGCCTCAAAAACACCCTCTAGCCAATCCTGGCGTCCCTGCAAACCAAGTAGCCGATAGCGACCACCACGGAGTAAGGTACCAGGGCCAAGTTGTGGTAGTTCCAGGTAAGAGCCGCTATTAGACATGAGCAAGTTTGGACCGGTTGAAACAGGGCTTGGGGTTATGGACCGACGCTGCCCCTCTTGCGTCAGAGAATCAGTAATTAAACGGCTTCGACGAATAGAGCGTTGAACGTCCGACGACAAATTCTCTGTAGAGCGGTTAAGAGGTGGCTGCATATTCGGTCTATGAGGAACCCCACGTGTTGATATTGAGGAATTATCTACCCCTTTATCACTCTCAGGCATGTTAGCTCTTCCAGACTCACTTAAGTCGTCTCTACGCAAGCGAGAAACCGAAGGATTATACTCATGTGATGTGTTGAAAGGGCGAGGCGTATTCGGTATCGTGTTCGCAGATGGTGATGGAGATATTTCAGCATTATTCAGCCTCTGTTGAGCTGGAAGTGATGGCTTTGACTGCTCCATCATCTCTCGATGTGACTCGATACGTTGAATTCTTGATGGAAGAGGCGAAGGATGTGGTGTCGTAGGCAACTGAGAATTATCAAATTGTGTAGGAATGGCATTATTCTCTTGCCTTCTCATGGAAGGCATGCGAGTTGATTGCTGACCATTTGGATATTGAGGAAGAGCTGGATTAGATCCGTTGGAAGATTGCGGACTGATCGGAGGCATACCCCCGGATTGTTGTCTATTAAATGGTCCCTGAGAAGATTGAGTTGCATGAGGAAGCTGAGGAGGTCGGCTTATTGGCTCAGATGGCAGAGTAGGACGCGTTCCCGAGCGTGTAGGTAGATGCACCCGAAGTCCACATTGTGGACAAGGTCTTTTACTCACATCCCCTTCAGCGTTACAACGTGGACACAGCATAATATTCTTCCTCTCCGTCGATGTACGTCGATGCTCAGGAACCTCTACATTTCCCAATCTAACACGGTTACTTATGCATTCAAATTGATGATACAATATCTGGCTAGACAAAAAAGATTACCGGGAACAAGCACAGACTCGCACAAAGTATAATTGCAACGTGCCATACATGTCAATATTGCTACCTATTTTTGCTAGTATTTATCTGACTATCGTCTAGTTGTTCGTCCGATCGGTGCCAAATCGCCTAAAAAGCCTTCCAGTGCCTTTGCTAAATCATAGAGTTGCGTTGCCTCCGTCATCGTTACTTCATGTCCGGCATGTCCGACGTGATAAAGCAACTGGACAGCGGGATGCTTCGTGGGTGAGGTTGGTTCATTAGCAGTAGTGCCAAGAAGCGAGGATCGCATGGCATCGACACTGGCGTTGACCTGCTCAAGGTTGGCGATATCAATAAAACTGGCGGGCTTCGGCGTCTTTCCTCTACTCTGGTTCGTCTCCCATTGACGACGTGCTTGCTTACCGGCAGCACAATAGCAGAATTCGGGGTGTGTTGAGTCCGAGTTCTGCAAACCTGAATCATCGCAAATTGGACAGATAGGCATAAAAAAAACTCCTGTTCATCTAGTGTTTATTGTCGCAACTGGTACCCAAGGCGTTTATTCTTCCCTGTGTACAACAAAGGAACTCTCAAAGAACGATGTTAAAATTATGTTGGCTTCAAATCTCCTGGCGTGTCGAGTGCTGAGACAATGCTAACTGCCATATGCGTGAACGCTTGCGCGATAGGAGATTCAGGCATGCTAAAAACGATTGGGTGTCCTTTATCGCTGCTAACTACGGCCACAGGGTCAAGTGGAATACTCCCTAGCAGAGGAAGGTCATCAAGCACACCTCGTACCTCCTGGCTGCGTGGAAATATCTCAGCGCGTTCACCACAATGTGGGCAAATGCATCCATCCATGTTTTGCACGACACCTAACACTGGCACGTGTACGTTCTGAAACATCGCGAGTGCCTTCGCGGTATCGATACGTGCAATATCTTGTGGAGTTGTTACAAGTATAGCTCCGTCGATTTGCATTTCACGACACAATGTTGCCTGTGGCTCACTCGTTCCAGGGGGTAAGTCGATAATAAGATAATCCAGTTTACCCCAATCAACCGAATAGAGCAGTTGCCGAATAAGTAGTCCTAATACATCTGGTATGGGTGCTACGGCTTGCTCTTCCCCAATGAAAAAGCCAACCGACATAACTTTGACGCCGTAGCGGACCAATGGTTGTATTTTCTGTGCCTGGGGAATATTTTTCCGCTCGGCAAAAGGTAGCGTTGCTTCCATACCTTTGCTTGCGCTACGTTTACGCACTCCTAACATCATGGGGATGCTTGGCCCATATGCATCACCATCAAGTAACCCGACAGCCAAGCCTTGTTTTGCTAACGCAACCGCGAGGTTTACACTTACTGTCGATTTACCAACACCTCCCTTACCACTTCCTACCACGAGGAACTTATCTACCTGCTCCACACGCGCACGTTGTGTATGATGCTGCATACCTGCACTACTTTCTTCTCTGGTGGATATCTTCATGCTGTCTTTTGGCTAAGTATACGAATATTTTATGCCTATTACAAGCATTTTGCTGAGATCGTGACAATTGCAAGTGGCAAGTAAGCTGTATATGATGTAGTATGAAGAAGACAAATTTGCATTATCATTATTCAAAGGAATTTATCATGGAACAGCCCTTGCTTGAGCACAACCAGGTTATTCCAGCATTTAGCCTTCCAGGAGCTGATGGTATGCCACATAGTCCCTGGGATTATAAACAGCGCGAAAATCTGGTCCTACTCTTCTCACAAAGTGTGACGACGAGCGAAGGACGCGGGATACTGCGTACATTTGCACAACGTTTACAAGATTTCCGGGAAGAAGACTGCGCCATTCTCGCGATAACAGCAGATACAGTGCTTGTCAACTTGGAGGCACAAGAAAGACTGCATCTTCCCTTCCCCCTGCTTGCTGACCCAAAGGGGGGAGTTATCGCACGGTATACGAAGTGGGATAGTACGCAAAGCAAGGTCTGGCCATGCATTGTGCTGGCAAACCGCTATAATGCGTTACATCAGCAATGGTTCGCCGAAAACGAGAGCGATCTGCCTTCTATCGAAGAGCTATTAGACTCGCTTCGTTATCTTAATAGTCTTTGCACCCCATAATTCCTACTGCGTCCAAGCGCAAAAGGCTACCACGATGAGCGCGATTGCAAAATTTGCATCGGTACATCGTGATACACATAAACTCATTACTATCAAGAAGAGGATTACAATGACCCAACACGACACCGCACCACGGTGGAGAAGAGAAACATCGCTTGTTCATGCGGGACGAGACACACGGCTTACGGATGCCACTGGTACCCCTACAGTTTGCCCCATCTACGCAAGTACAACATACATTCATGAAAGTGCTGAGGCATTGGACGGTGCATTTAGTGGTTCCACCCCGACAGGTGAGCCAGCATTTGTGTATGCACGGCAAGCGAATCCGAATGCAGGTGCATTTGAGGATACAGTGACACGTGCCGAAGGTGGTATTGGTGCTGTTGCCTTTGGTTCTGGCATGGCAGCTATTCACGCCGCCTTACTTGCGGGTGGGCTTGCTATTCCTGGTACAAAAATCGTGGCATCTCAGGATATTTATGGTCCGACCATGGGCTTGCTTCACAAAGTATTTGAGCCAATCGGTGTGGAGGTTGTGATGGCTGATCTGTGTTGTGGCGATGTGGCTGCAATCCTGCAAGCTGAGCAGCCGGATGTTGTGTTCGTGGAGACAATATCTAATCCACTGGTCAAATTAGTTGATTTGGATAGTATCAGTGCTGCCGCTCACGAAGTGGGGGCGGTGACTATCGTCGATAGCACATTCACAACTCCATCGCTAGTCAGGCCACTTGAACATGGATTTGATATTGTCGTCCATAGCGCAACAAAATATATAAGTGGTCATGGTGATAGTACTGGTGGGATAGCCATTAGTGCGAAGAATACACTCCTCGATCAGTTACGCTCGTACTCGATGCTGCTCGGAGCAATGCTTAGCCCTTTTGAGTCCCATCTCATGCTACGTGGGTTACGAACCCTGTCGCTTCGCATGGAACGTCATTGCAGCAATGCGCTACTTGTAGCGCATTTTCTGCAGAAGCACGAGTCAATAGCACACGTCTATTATCCTGGTCTGGTCGATCATCCACAACACGAGCTTGCGACCCATTTACTTGACCACGAACAATACGGTGGCTTGCTCTCGTTCGACTTGAAGCAGCAGACACGCGAGGCAACATTCCGTTTTATCGACAAATTGCGCCTGTGTTTACCTGCAACTACGTTAGGCGATGTCTTTTCACTCGTGAGCTATCCCGCGATGTCTTCACACCGTACACTTACGCAGGCCGAACGACAACGCATAGGCATAACTGAGGGTTGTGTACGTTTGTCGGTTGGCATCGAGCACATCGAGGACATTCTACAGGACCTGGATCAAGCCCTTCGCTAGAAGAAAGCAGGGAGACCGCAGGGGTCTCCCCTACACGTTGCACCAATGCAAAATAAATGTAGGGGAGACTGCAAGCGGTCTCCTTGCTTTCTCATTTTGTATGGCGTATATACTTTCCTGGGATGAGGTCAGTGGCTTCACCACCTTCTGCGGGTGACATGACATGTATCGAGTCCGCGTTAGCATTCACGACAAGTGTATTTGAAACACCACGAACGTGGGGAAACGAAAGTGCGATTTCTTCCGCGGCAGCTTTCTGTTGTGGTGTATGTACAGCACCACCTAAACGGATAACCCCAAGTTTAGGATAGACACCAATTGGTAGATCATGCGTTCGTTCATCACGTCCTAGCGCACTAGCAAGATCGGCAGCAAGCGTATCGTCGCCAAGCAAATTGTTTTGTATGCCCAATAAGCCTTGCACACCAGACGCCTGATTCTGTACCACGTCCGCGCGAAGCGAACTCGAGATATTGCCATCGAGGTGGAGAACCCCATCCAGAACACGTATCGACATGCCTTTGTAATCGACATGCAGCGCGGTCATGTCGAACAACACACGCTCCACCTCTTGTTGTAAATCGGCATCCGCACGATAGGCTGGTAGAGCTTGAAAGGTTGCTCCTGGTACTGTTGCCGTGACACGATCTGCCGTTATATTTGTGATGTACTCCTCTGTCAACATCGTGTCTTGTCCAGGACGGAGATGATGCCCAACGATATAGGCTATAGTCCCACTCTCTGGGTGTACAGCAACCAGGAGCAAAGAACCTTTGCCCGTGGCATTCTGCCCACTGACTTCAACAACGCTTTTGTTGTCGAGTAAAACCGCATTTGGAGCATTTTTGCTTGCGGCCAGTACATCTGCACCAGAAATGCTCAGTGTAACACCCTCACCAGTAGCATTCGTAACCGTATCATAGGGAAGATACGTGGTCTTTCCAAAAAACCGTCCCGCCTTTATACCTATATGTGTCATACGTCGTGCACTCGCATCAAACCCAACCTGTGCCAGTGTGCCCTCTTCACCATCAGAGCAAACTACTTTGCTTCCAAAGTGGAATTTTTGTGTTTCTAAGATTGATGGATTCATATGTCTAGCCTCATTTACATAGTAAAATTGATGTAGTCAAAGACCCCCGCTACATCGTCTAAAATGAAGTGTAGCACGTTCCCCATACATGTGACAAGCGGAACGTTTGTATTTTATACGTGCACTCGAATACTACGTGAAAGACACGGCAACAGTGAGTTCCTACATAGCATCATGATTTGTTATGATACAAGAAGGAGTATAAAATAGGGAGAGAATGACACTCATGAATACATCGCAAGGGACTAACTACAAAAACGCAGAGTCACTAGCTCAAGAAGCATTCCAGCAGTGCTTAACGGGAGATATCTACGCTGCACAAGAGCTACTTCTACGTGTTCGGAATGCGCTCAAACGGATAAGTGGAGACCTGCCTATCGTTGGTTATGAGACACTTATCTCTGAGAGTAGTGATACGCCTTTCGTCACTCAAACATTTGAGGAGGCACAGGCATGGGGTTGGCTTGAGATTGCTTCTGGTGCCTTTCAACTTGTTGAGAACCATCCAGGGGCAAGCATGGTACATTTTAAGCGTGCGTGGCGTATCTGGCGACCATGGGGCACGACGAGAGGTAGCGCGTTTGCAAGACAACAAGAGGCACGTTATGAACGCGTCCGTGCTGGATTATGGCTTGGTGAAGCATGGGCACGTTTTATGAGTGACCGTGCTCAAGCCAACGCACGGGCTATCCTCCGTGCATCTCTAACCGAGATGAATCGACTAGGGCACCCACAACTTTTGCAGGAAACGATTGAACAACAGCAACATTTACCCCCAGCACTCCTAGGTTCGCCAGCATATCGGGAAGACAGACAGAGTATACCATATGTGTGTACACTACATATACCCGATATTTCGCCGTCTTCTACCATTGAACAAGCCAATGATACGGCGTGCCAGCAGAAGGAAGACGAGAACAAAGAGTATGATAACGACGAACATGACCGCCGGAGCAAAGAGTGAAAGCAGTGTCACGATGACGACGCCAATATCTTCAACGATACTTAAGACGATGTTGAGCAGTCCTGCGGTGGTCGCGGTAGAGGCAACACGCGTCGAGGCTTTCGTAAGATGAGTCATTAACGCCAGAAGCCCACCAATAACCATGACGACCACAAGCGTCACAGAAAGATTTATCCCCATCGTCATGATGTGAGTGCCCATGTACGTTGTATTGGGAAGCACATGAATACGATTATCGCTTGCCGCCGCAACAAACGCGCCAGCCGTTGGGCGAATAACTGTGTGAATAGCATCCCAGATATGATCGACGACAGGAATTTTGTCGGCGAAGAGGTCAGCAAGTGCAAGAATTGCGAGAAGAACCATAAACCATGTTTGCGTGATAAATGAGAAATTGGGGTTTACCTTGTACAGATGGAACCACCGTGCGGCTATCGCAAAAGCAAGCATGGGAAAGTAGGCATTTACTCCCGATGCAAGTGCCAAACCATAGGTAAGGCCATACGATGTAGCGATATCCATAGTGTCTCCTTTATACGATAAGAGGTAGGCTCTGCATTTTTCCAAAGATGGCTTCAACAGCCTCTGGTGCATAGCGTTCAACAATATCTTCAGTGATTGCGTTCGCCCGGCATATCTCACCATACATACTGGCACTACGCCGTGGATAGCGTTCTTGTGTCAATGGGTCAATTTCTATCAAGCCAAAGCGTACATGCCACCCGTTGTTCCACTCGAAGTTATCGACGAGCGACCAGTGTAAATAGCCACGAACAGGTATGCCGATACGTATCGCACGATGCATCATAGCCAGGTGTTCGAGGATAGCACGCGGACGACGATCATCTCGCGCATCGCTAAATCCATTTTCAGTGATATACAATGGCTTGTTACCGCGTGTACGCTGGTGTACCGCTTTGAGTACGCGATACAGACCTTCGGGATAGATTTCACCAAAATCTTCGTCCAGGCCAGGATCGTTGCGCGGTGCGTTCGCTCGCACAAAACGTTTTCCAAAAGCTTCCATCGGAACGGTCGAGTCGAAACGCACCATATTTCGTGTATAGTAGTTCACGCCGTGAAAGTCTCTCGTTCCTGCCGCCTTTGCGATAGGCGCGAGCAATGAGTTGGCAGGGAAGGGAAAGCGACCGCTCTCAGCAGCCTGTAACGCGGCCCAGTTAAATAGTGTATCTTGCACATTAGCGACACCACGATCTAGCGGTGAAAGGGGATTCGCTGGATCAAAGAGACGATAATGCAGGCAATAGCCTATCTGTGCCTCGGGCTGGATACGACGCATAGCATAGAATGCTTCGACATGCGCTTGTAGTAGGTTTCTACTCACCTGGAGTGTTCTTGCAACATTTTGCTCTCCGGGTGGAAAGGCACCTAGCTCATAGCCTTGTATAGCATATACATTGGGTTCGTTGATGGTCATCCAGAAGTCGCAAAGATCGTGTAACATCTCAACGACATGTGCGGCATAACGAACAAAGAAATGGATATTGGATGCGTTTGCGAAACTCCCACGATCAGCAAACCAGAGCGGTTCTGTAAAGTGATGCAACGTGACAATAGGTTTCATATTCCGTTTACGGAGGTCCGTAAGCATTTCACGGTATCGTTCTAACGCGGAACTATCCCACCGTCCTTCTTCTGGCTCGATACGGCTCCATTCCAAGCTTAAGCGTAGCGCGTTGTTCTCCATCTGTTCAGCCAGTTCAAAATCACGCTCGGCCTGCTCCCACCAATTGGACGCTCTATCACACTGCTCACCACTAAGAATATGTCCCTGCTGCTCCCAGCGATACCACTGTGTGTTTGTATTACCACCTTCGCACTGATAACTAGAAGATGCTGTTCCCCACAAGAACCCTCTAGGAAAACGCAAAATACGCTGCATTGCTGTACAGATTCCTTCCCATGAATGTATGCCACTTCTATTATAATACGCATCAGTTCTGTGAAAGGATTAGTCTGAAACCTCATTCTCTTTTGGCCGTATAAAAAGTGGCGAACTAACTATGATTAGAGTAAGAGAAGTTTTGTGAAGGAGAGCGAGTATGGAAACACATTTCTATCAAACGCAGCAAATCGAACTACCTCAGATAGGGCAAGCACTTGTGTTTGAGTATCAGTCAAAAGGTTATCAGGCGCAACAATTCGGGAGTCCCGATCAGGTCACGATTTAGTTGAAGAAGGAAGATACCTTGCGAGCCATCACGGGCTTCAACAAGGCACTTACCGTTTCGCTACAGCGTATAAATGGGGGAACTCTTGTACAAGTTGGTGCTCAAGATTGGACGGACCAACTAGCAGTCGGAGCAGTTGGTTTAGTGATACATCCTTTACTTGTAACCGCGGCAATTGGGGCTGTCTCGCAAAACAACGTTGTACATGATGTAGTTCTCTCGATTGATAATCAAATCAGGCAACAACAACCCAATGCCCAGATGGGAATTCCACCGTTCCCTCCAACAGGACCTACAAGTCTTTAGAAACAAAGGCGTAGTAAAAAGGCTACGGGTGGTTTGGCAATGCCAAACCACCCGTAGCTTTTTACTAGAGAAGGGAGTATCTACTCGCGGATACCGCGTGGTGGAAGCGGGCGAACGAGAGGGTTCATGATTGGCAAGCTCTTCTTGCTACGTGGTAAGCGTTGACGAACCAGGTAGTTAGGAGCGTTTGCCAGATCGTTCTTCTCAAGGGTCACATCGCCGCCGTAGCGGTTGAAGAAGGACAACTCGAAGTTTGGCGTCTCACCTAATGCACCGTGAGGGCACACCTCGACACAGTCGCCACAGAAGATGCAGCGATCGAGTGCGAAAGCGTAGCGACTCAAGGTCACGTTCGGCCATCATCAGCGAACCTGTTGGGCAGACCTGCACACAAGCGCCACACGAGACACAATCGGTATCATGCAGGCTAACATTGAAGGGGGTTTCGACAATGGTATTGAAGCCCTTGCCAAACATGCCATAGCAGTCGGGACCGATCACATCATGACAGACACGCACACACTGTGTGCAGTTGATGCACTTGTTCGGGTCACGCAGAATGAAACTAGTGTGACAAGTCAGTATCATAATCATGATAATCAGTGGGTTCGCCATCGTGGAAGCGGTTATCCGCTAAGCCATGCTCGATGCTATACTTTTGTAGATCGCACTGACCAGCGGCGGGACAAGCACACTGCAGACAGCGAGCGGCTTCACGCTCGGCTTGTTCACGCAGATAGCCCATCTCGATGATCTTGAAGTTGCGTGTGCGGTCCTCATAGGGCAGCATCGGCATCTTCACTTTTGGCTCGACAGGCTTGTAGGGCACGATGTCGAAGAGATCAGGACGACGCTCTTCTAGTTCAAGACGACGCGCGACTTCCTTCATATCCTCGCCCATCAGATAGGCATGAATGGAACGTGCACCAAGTTTGCCTTGCGCGACACCCTCGATGATGGTCTTTGCACCCATTTGGCAGTCGCCACCTGCGAAGACACCAACGCGGTCTGTCATCAAGTTATGGGGATCGGTCTGAACAGTTCCCCACTTCGTTGCCTTGACGCCCTGAGGGGCAATCGCGGTCATGACCTTCTTATCAACCGCTTGACCAATAGCTGGTATAACGGCATCGCAATGGACGACAAACTCAGAACCAGGAATTGGGACAGGACGACGACGACCACTTGCGTCAGGCTCACCAAGCTTGTTCTTCTGGAACTCAACACCCGTAACCTTGCCGTTCTCGGTCAGAATTTTTGTCTGACTGACATAGAACTGCAGATCGGTTCCCTCAGCTTCACCGTCCTCGGTCTCCTCCATCGTTGCGCCAATTTCCTGGCGTCCACGACGGTACATCGTGTGAACTTTGGCACCTAGGCGAAGAGAGGTACGAGTACAGTCAAAGGCAGTGAAGCCTCCACCGATAACAACTACTTCTTTGCCTTCTTCTACGGGTACAGGCTTACCTTCGACCTTTTCGGCGAGATACGAGATAGCATTGACGACGCCATCAGCATCTTCGCCTTCGACCTTTAACTCGTTACTGGTCCAGGCCCCAATGCCAAGATACACGGCATCGAAACCTTGCGCGAAGAGATCGTCGATAGTGAAATCGCGCCCAAGTTTAACATTGGCCTGGAAGTCTACACCCAATTGCCAGACGCCATCGAGATCACGGTCCATCATATCCTTCTGCAAGCGATATTCAGGAATCCCATAGCGCAACTGTCCGCCAGCCTGTGGCTGCATATCAAGGACTTTGACGTAATGACCATGCAGAGCAAGATAGTAGGCAGCAGTCATACCAGAAGGACCGCCGCCAATAACAGCAACCTTCTTGCCAGTATCGGGGTCTTTGAGATAGGGCAAAGGAGGATCAAGCAGACACGTTTCGGCAGCATGACCATGCATGCGACAGATAGCGATTTCTTCATCGACAAGTGCACGTCGGCAAGCTTTTTGGCAGGGTGCCGGACAGGTCAGACCGAGAATGTATGGGAAGGGAAGCACTTCTTTGACCAGGCGTGCCGCTTCTCTCATCTCACCTTTGGCGATCAATTCCAAGTAGCCGGGAATGTCGATGTGTGTTGGGCAATCGACCTGGCACGGTGGCTGGCAATAGGCGTTGTGATCGGAAAGCATCATTTCCAGGTTGGTACGACGAATATGGAATAGCTCGTCCGAATTAGTCGTGACCATCATCCCTGGAAGCGCGGGCGTATTACAGGAAGGCAGAGGACGCGCCTCGCCTTCGATATGTACAAGACACATACGACAGGCAGAGGTTGGCTCTAGCTTCTCATCGTTACAAAGATTAGGAATATCGCTTATTCCGTTATCAATCGCAACACTCAGGATGCTTTGACCCTGATATGCAGGCATCACCTTGCCATCAACGGTAATCGTAAAGCTGGGATGTCCAACATCGTTACGCACCATTGGGCCTTGTGGCTCCTGCGTGGCTGGCGAGAAATTATCTCGGATTGATATTGCCATGTAGTTATTATACCTCGTTGGTAGGGGTACAATTTATTGCACCCGTTGTACGACGATTTGAGATACAGGAGAGCGCACAAATGGTTGTCGCGCCCCTACATGTTTTACGTTAGTACGTGTTTGGTTACAAAACGATGTGAACGTACAGGAAGACAAGTACCCGTTGGACACTCTAACGCTTCGATATGCTGCTGAAAATGATCAGGCCAATAACGTTTTGCTGTCTTCAGTGGATTGGTCGCTTGAACGCCAAAGCCACAAAGGGAGCCATTTGGGACGTATTCTGCGAACTCATCGAGAACCGCGAGATCACCATTCACACCGATATCGCTCACAATGCCTTCGAGAATACCTCCGATGCGCTTCACGCCAAGACGACAGGGAACGCACTTGCCACAGCTTTCGTTGCTGAGATAGTTACTACGCTCCATAGCCCAATTGACCATGCAGGTAGCGGCTGGAAGTAACTCTATGATGCTTGAGCCGATAATAGCTCCCACCTCTTCGATGGGGTCGAAGTCAAATGGCGTATCCAGTAGTGACACGGGCAAAGCACCGCCTTCTGCGCCACCGACAACAACAGCCCGCAACTCGGTGTCCGCGTGACGTACACCAGCGTGCTCAAGAATAGCACGAATAGGTGTACCAAAAGGTACCTCAACGACAATCGGTCTGGCTTCGGAAGCACTATCGTATACAGTGATTAGTTTCGTCCCACCTGTTGTGGGTGTGCCGACACTTGTAAAGGCTGCCGCTCCATTTTGTACAATAAATGGGACGTTAGCTAATGTCTCAACCGAATTAATTGCCGTTGGCTTATCCCATAAACCGTATTGTGTTGGAAATGGTGGTCGCTGTTCAGGCATACCTCGTCGTCCCTTGATAAGCGCGATCTGGACGGTTTCTTCACCACCCATAAAGCCGATATCAGCACCGAGAACATTGATTGTGCAACTAAAGTCGGTACCGAGGATATCGCGACCAACAAGGTTAGCTTCTAATGCCTCTTGCAATGCTTGCTTTATAGCTGCAATGCCCTCGCTGAAGAAACTACGAGTAAATAGATATGCCTCAGACGCGCCAACAGCATAGGCGGCAAGGATAATACCCTCGATAACTTGATGTGGGTTTTGTGCGAGGACAGTACGAACTGCAAATGAACGTGGATCGGCGTCATAGGCATTGCAAATAACGTACTTTTGGTCGTCCTGTGTCTCACGTACAATGCGCCATTTTTCGCCTGTGAGACGACCTGCACCACCACGTCCACGCAGTTTCGCGTCTGTAACCTGGCGAATGATCTGCTCTGGCGTCTGCTGACGAATAGCTTTTTCGAGTGCGGTATAACCACCGACACTACGGTAGGCGTCGAGCGAACGAACATCAGAGTCTTCGGCTCGACGCAGGATGCGATAAGAATTTTCTACATTAGGCATTGGGTTGCCTCACATGATTAATATTGCCCCACACTCCGCGCTTATCCGGTGCCAGTCCACGCACAGGTTGATCGTCGCGTAGCACACCCTTTACTCTCGGTGCGGGCTTGAACTTCGGACTCATGGTCGCGATACCAAAGATATCGCTCAGGTCTACGCCACGTGCTTGCACAATACGTTTTGCGGCTTGAATTGGGAAGTAGCCGTAGATATCCATCACAGTGTCAAGCAATGCAGGCAAATTTCCAGCTTCTTGTGACCACGTTTCTAACAGTTCGTCAACTCTTGCCAAATCAATCTCTGGCTCAAGGGAATCTTTTGTCGGTGTCGCGGCACAAGGAGCAACATGCTTGTCGTGATAGTGGGTCGCATATTCAGACATACGCGTCTTGTAGAAGCCGGCTTTAGACGCACCAGTAGCGGCTGGCAACTTACGCGATGTAAACTTTTCAGCACCATCGCGAATGTATGACTTGAACCAGGGGCGTTCTTTCCACTCGTCCATCGGCTCGTACTCAATAGTGATAGCACGGGGAGGACAAGCTTTTTCGCATAGCAGACACGACTCACACTTGAGGTTAAACTCGGTGTGTAGTCCTTCTTCCGCAATAAGTTGGATCAAACCTCGGCTACGTGGTGGTAGCTTGGGCTTCTCATATGGATAGAGTCGAGTGGGCTTGGGACGAAACATGTGACTGAATGTTAGGCCCATGCCTTCAAGAATTCCACGCATAGACTACACCTCTAATTCCTTCTCGCCACGTACTTTGAGGCCCTGCTTCAAAATCTTTTCGCGTAGTTTGAGAATGCCTTCAATCAGCGCCTCTGGACGTGGAGGGCAACCAGGAATGTAGACATCCACTGGCACGATAGTATCGACACCCTGTACGGTGTAGTAGCTATCGTAAAACTCACCACCGGAATTTGCGCACTGACCCATGCTCATAACCCATTTCGGCTCTGGCATTTGCTCCCATAACAAGCGGAGACGTGGACCCATCTTGATAGAGACGGTCCCTGCGACAATCATCAGGTCGGCCTGACGTGGGCTAGAACGGAATACCTCGGAACCAAAACGCGAGAGGTCGTACTGTGGTGCTGAAGCTGACGCGATCATTTCAATAGCACAACATGCAAGACCATAGCCGAGAGGCCACACAGATTTCGAACGCGCCCAGTTTTGCGCCCATTGAAGCATCTCAGCGACGCTCGTCAATTCTACTGGCAGTTCCTGGTCTCCTGGCGTGTATTCATTAGGACCAGACGCCATTGCAAGTGGTATAAATTTTCGGTGTGTGTTAACAGGTGGTTTCCCATTATTCTGAATTTCGCTGCTCATAAAAACTCCTCATGCAAAGGTTTAGCAGCACCTCTTGCCTGTGTTTTTTATATGAATTAGGAAAGAAAAATTACGCGGGTGTATGGATATCCCGCCTCGTTCCTATTATAGCATGGCACGTCCATTCGTGCTATACATGCAGATGGCGAGCATCGCTTTGCTATGAACACGTTGGGAGAGGCAGTTTTGCTTCAAAATAGTGCTGTTTTAGGATTGTTTGACAGGTATTGATACATACCATACAATTTGTTAGACAACGCTTTAGAGAGGAGAGAGTTTTAGGATGAGAGACCCATTTGAGCAACTCCATCGCATTCAGGATGCGCTTTTTAAGGTTGCAAGTTATGTCAAGCATGGTCGTCGTCGCTTTGAAAGAGAGGAAGAGATACAAATCTCCCTTATTCATTATCTTCAAGTAATTAGTGATGCAACGAATGCTATTCCATCAGTCTTCAAGGACCACCATCCCGAGTTACCGTGGCAGCAGATGAGTACTCTTCAAGATTTCTTTACTCATTACTATCTAGAATTGGATAAAGATGCTTTATGGAAAATTGTAGAGCAAACACTTCCCGCTTTAAAACTTCAAATTGATACAGAGCTAGTGCTTGAGGAAAGAAACACTGAACATAATAAGAGTGTGCAACCTAGCGTAGCAGATTATGCAACAACGGAAGGGATTAATGCTCTTTTACGAGCAAAACGAGAAGACATTTTACGTACAGCTATGAGATATGGAGCATCAAATATACGGGTATTCGGTTCCGTTGTGCGTGGTGAAGCAGATATAAAAAGCGATATTGATTTACTGGTAGATATCGAGCCTGGACGTACACTTTTTGACCTGGAGAATCTCCTAACTGATCTCCAATCTCTTCTAGGGAGAGAGGTTGATATTGTTACAGAAAAAGGGCTACGTGGACGTATCCGCGAACGTGTTTTGAGAGATGCTGTACCACTATGACAGATACGTTCGATAGACTATCACACATTCATAATGCCATTCTAAAAATTGCCAAATATGTAAAGAGGGGGAGACGCAGGTTTGACAAGGAAGAGGGCGTTCAAAACTTAGTTATCTACTATTTACAAATTGTTGGAGAAGCAGCAAGTGTAATTCCACAAGAGTTTCGGAACAGTCATCCAGAAATTCCGTGGAGACAAATGATTAGTACTAGAAATAGACTTATTCATCATTATGATGGTATAGATTTAGATGTTGTATGGGAAACAGCAACAACCAATATTCCAGAACTCGAACAGAAAATTGCCGCGCTTCTAAAGATAGAAAGAGAGTAATCAATGGGTACATACACTATCACGGTTTTGCCGGGGGATGGCATTGGGCCGGAGGTCACGGGGCAGGCGGTACGTGTGCTGCAAGCGGTGGCTCAGCGGCATGGACATAATTTTATATTTCATAAAGCACTGGTCGGGGTGGCGGCGATTCAGGATGAGGGAGATGCTATTTCTGAAGAGACAATGGAGTTGTGTCGGCAGAGTGACGCTATCTTATTTGGTGCGGTTGGTGGGCTGCCACAGGATATGGTAGGCTCAACGGTAAAGCCTGAACGCGCACTTCTTCGGTTGCGTAAGGGCCTGGAGCTTTTCGCGAATTTGCGGCCTATTCGCCCATTCAATGCACTTTTGAATGCCTCTAGTATCAAGGCAGAATTTTTGCAGGGCACAGACTTTCTTGTGGTACGTGAGCTTACGGGCGGTCTCTATTATGGACATTTGGAGCCACTGGCGAGCAAGCCAAGCGAGATTCGACAAACAGCTCATGGGACTGAGGCAATTGATACATTGATTTATACAGAGGCTGAAATTGAGCGCATTTTACGTACCGCGTTCGACATCGCACGAGGACGACGCAAGCATGTTACCTCTGTCGATAAGGCAAATATCTTGAGTTCATCAGTATTATGGCGCCGTGTTGCTGACCGAGTGGCAAGCGAGTATCCAGACGTAACGTTGGAACATCTCCTGGTGGATGCTTGCGCAATGCACCTTATTCGACGACCTGCAAGTTTCGACGTGATTGTCACAGAAAATTTGTTCGGCGATATTCTGACAGATGAGGCATCTATGCTGGCAGGGTCGATGGGGATGCTACCCTCAGCAAGCCTGGGAACACGCAGGACTGAACATGGCTTGTTTGGTCTCTACGAACCAATTCATGGGTCCGCGCCAGATATCGCGGGTCAAGGGAAAGCAAACCCTATTGCCGCTATTCTCTCTGCCGCGATGCTGTTACGACATTCGCTTAGTCTCGCTCGTGAAGCCGAAGAGGTTGAAAAAGCAGTCGAGGAAACGATCAACGAGGGATACCGTACAGAAGATGTGCGTGAGGATGGAAAAGAAGTGGTAGGAACAACAGCGATGGGAAATCGCATCCTGGTACATATGACCACCTTGCCTAACCCATCATAGGGCGAGGACAGGCACCGAGCATGCGTAGTTTTTCCTGGACCTGGGCTATTTTTTGCTGGGTTTCTGCTTGCGAAGATGTTGCACCATCATCAGTAGATGATGGTGCAATTTTCGTTTCTAACCGCATAATCTCATCGAGAAGCAATTGACGCTGTACATACCAACGTGTGATAGCGCGTTCGACGCCCATAGCTCTGCTCCTTGTGTCTAGCGAACAGCGGTCCCATAGACATTTGAATTGAGAATGTTCAGTAGTTCATCGTCCTGATATGGCTTCACCAGATAGGCTGTTGCGCCTAGCTGCATAGCGCGTTGCTGATGCTTCGCAGCCGCTCTCGATGTTAGCATGATAAGTGGAAGTGTACGATACTGCTCTTGAGCGCGGACTGTTGCGATAAGCTCGTAGCCATCCATACGCGGCATTTCAACATCGAGCAAGACGGCGGCTGGCGTTTCACGGGTGATCATTTCTAGTGCTTCAACCCCGTCACGGGCCATTTGTACTTCCCAATTATGTTGTTTCAGCATGTTGCCGACAACACGACGCACACTTGGACTGTCGTCAACTACAAGAATATGTTTGCCACGCTCCGTCTGAACCGTATTAGCAGGAATTTTTGTAATAGGACTTGTTTGTTGCGCTGGCGACCCTTCAATGCGAGTTTTATTTGTAAGTGGTGGCGTTTGCGGAATCTGACGAGCTAATGGTACCTCCACTTGAGCTAAGGGAGTAGCATTACCTGCCATATTTGCGATTAAACGAGTACGAGCCGAAATCAATTCTGTCAATTCAAGGATCAGAACAACTTGTCCATTACCAAGGATGGTACCGCCAGCGACTCCATGTACATGTCGCATATGTGGGCCGAGGTTTTTCATAACGATATCAAGTTTGCCCTTTACTTCGTCTATAACCAGGGCCACCCGGTTGCCACCTGTGTTCACAAGTAGAATATGTGATTTATCATCGATCAAACCTACTGGTTGACCTAGATATTGCGCCAGAGCATTCAATGGATAGAGGTCATTACGCACGACAACCGCAGGCTGACCAGAAACAGTGGTACGCTTGAATGTGTCAAGGCGTCCAATTGCTTCAACGACAGCAATCGGAACGGCGAATTGCTGATCATTTACACGCACCATCATCGCGCTTTGAATTGCCAGACTGGTCGGGAACTTCATGGTAAAGGCGGTACCATGCCCGGGCGTAGACTCAACCTCTATACTTCCTCTCAGGCGCGAAACACTATCACGCACAACATCGAGACCGACGCCACGACCGCTTTCCTCACTTAAGACCTCGGCAGTGGAGAAACCCGGTCGGAAGATTAGTTCAATGAGTTCATTTTCACTGAGTATGTGTTCTGGTCGTATCAAACCATGCGCGATCGCGACTTGACGCACTTGCTCTGGTTCAATACCGCGCCCATCTTCGCGAACAGTGATGACTACCTGGTTCCCTTCATAAGATGCGGCAAGCGTAATTTGGCCTTTCGGCGTTTTGCCCTGTTGAATCCGAACTTCGGGTGTTTCAAGTCCATGGTTGACCGCGTTACGTATCAAATGAAGCAAGGGACCAGCGATTTCTTCAAACACGGTACGGTCGATTTCGGTTTCTTCACCTTCGAGTAGAAACTCAAATTCCTTATGCTGCTTAAGGGCGACTGCACGAGCGGTGCGGTACAGACGCGGCGTCATAGTTGAAAGTGGTACCAAGCGCGTCTTCATCAGGCGATCTTGTACGGTAGTGCTCAAGCGATTCTCACGAGCAAACACGCCTTCACATTCGCGGATAATCGTGTCCATTTCAGCACTCAGGGTGATCATATCTGAAATGCCTTCACTGAGACCACGCGCCACTTGATGAAACTCCGTATAACGATCCATTTCCAGTGCGTCGAAGTCGTCAAGATGGGATAACTCAGTTTTTTTCCCATTCCTACCATTTGTACCTGGTAGATTACCTTCACCCGGCATCACAACAACTGAACGACCACTTGGAAGCGTTGCAGCCTCGAAACGACTCTCTAATTTTTGCCCTACGTCGCGTAAACGATTACTACTGATACCTACGTCTGAGACAAGGCGAACGAGACGCTCAACACGTTCTTCAAGCACACTTCGGTTAACAAGCAATTCGCCAAAGAGATTGACAAGTTCATCGAGTTTCTGTAGACGAACACGAACGCTCAAGTCTTCATCCCGTTTAGCATGCTGATTTGCGATTTCAGGTTCATCAGAGATAACGCCTGCTACAATAGCGGTTTCTGTAACGCGCTCATCTTCACTCTCTTCCAATGCTTCATCAATATCATCATTGGTAGAATTAAGAGAAATAGCTTGTTCGCCCAGGAGTTGTGCATAACGCACACGCAGTGCCTGTACCCGTACTTCGTCTGGAATGTTATCTGTGTCTCGGCCCATGATGAGAATGTCTAGCGTTTCCGCGGTATCCAGAATGATACTGAGAGCATCGGAAGAGGCAGGTGTCTTCTCTTCCATAATGCTGTCAAGCAGGTCTTCAGATACGTGGCTAAGTTCAGCAATGGCGCGGAACCCCATCATGGCTGCGGCACCTTTAAGAGTGTGGGTTGCCCGTCGAATACCCTGAATGAATTCACGGTTTGTAGGCTCTTTCTCAAGTGCGGCAACATAGGTACTGATCGTCTGTAAGTGTTCTTCCGCTTCCAGACGGAAGATTTCCGCGGCCTCTTCACCAAACTCACCATTCATCGCAGATGCCGATGAGGTGCTCTGTGTGATTGAAGTATTGTTAGTAGAGGCAGCCACGGACGATACAAGCTTCTGCGTAGAGGTACTATCAGGAAAAGTTGGCATAGCAACGTTACTACTGTTGGACGTTGCAGTATCCATGTTTTCACGGGTAATGGGATGTTGTTCATCTCGTGTTGTTAGGCCCGAAGCATGAAGTGCTCGATCAGCAAAATTTGAAGTGGTTGGCAAAGGTTGCGCTGGCGGCATTAAGCTTTCGATTGATTTTCCAGTATTGGAGTCGATTTGCCGCAAAAATTCTTGACGCACCTGAATTTCTATTTCGTCACGTAATCGCGCCTCTAATTCTTGCTGTGTCTCGTTAATAGTAGACGCACGTTCTTGTAGTTTTCGCTTCTCCTCAATTTCCTGGTACACTTCATTGCGTATTCGCTGCTCTAACGCAACTTGCGCGGCTACTGTTGAAGAGGCACGTTCATCGTACTCGCGACGCAACTCTTCGCGTACAGTTGCTTCCACTTCTGCTCGCAACGCATCCAAGTCGCCACGCCGTTCGAAGGTCACGCGCTCCTGCACACCGTGGTCTGCGTCATTGCGAGTATGCATCTCCCATGCTGTCCATCCAGGCTCCTGAGTCAATACACGACTAGCTATATTCTCCTGCAACTGCTGAAACTCTTCACCACACGCATTTATAGAAGTTGTAAGTTGCTGGAGAACGGCATGCATTTGCTCGTCGGTCAATTCAACACCATCTGCAATCAGAGTCAGCAACTCAAGTACTTTTTTGAGCTTGGTGTTGGATACCCACATAACTGAGAGTGGTAAATAACGTCGTACTTGCTCAGGACTATTTTTGAGATTGAGTCCCATTGCCTGACCAGCCCAATCCTCCATACGCTCTAATGCATCTTTAGACCCGTCTAAGAAGCCTCGGAATTCATCGCGCTGACCTTCAATTATAGCCATTGCTGAGCGGAGTTGTGAACCGATGTTCTTTAGCGATGTTGCATATGAGACAACCGTCTGAGCATCATTTTGTACGTCGACAAACGCCTTTGGCAGAGCCGATTGATGATCGGCGAAGGGTTCGTGTGCCTCAAGTGCCTGACTCTGTGTTGTGAGTGAGACACTTTCTTCCTGCTTCGCGACAGGAGAAGGTTCAACATATGCAGGTTGTTTTTCAGGAGTTGGAGCGACAAGAGAGCCACTATTGCGTGTTGAAGCGACAAGAGTGTCAAGCGCACTAAGAGATGTTGATGCGGGCGTTTGCGCAACTGGAAGCACTCCTTCCTCTTGAGTTGGAGTAGGTACCTGTGCAACTGGAAGCACTTCTTCCTCTTGATTCGAGATGGGCGTCTGTACAGGTACCTGTATCGGTTCTTCTGGCCAAACAGCTTCATCTTCTGCTGAGGTACGAAACGAAGCAAGCACCTCATCGAAAGAAGGCATTGAAGGGATAAATGTTTCTTCTGGCTGCTGCACATCATGGCTCACGACAGGGTTAGATGCGACTTGATGACCATTCACTGCTGTTTCCGACTGAGAATTTGCCTGAGTAGACTCAATCTCGGACCGATACTGTACATAATCGGCGTCGTCAGCAGCGATTACCTCTTCCTCGTTAATACCGTTACGAATACCTCCAAGAAGCTGCCGTAGTCTGCCTAATGAACGCTGCAATAACGCAATTGTAGGAGCGTCGAGCACAATGATGCTCTCTAGTGCATCACCAAGAATATCTTCCATTCCATGCGCGACATGAGAAAGACCGGGGAAGTCCATCATGGATGCGGAGCCACCGATAGTGTGAGTGCGGCGATATGTTTCCTCGATAGCATCCATATCGCTCGTTGTTTGGGCAGATTGCGCTAGTTGCGCCAGATGATCGAGGTTTGTTTCGATATCTGGCAAATAGCTATTTACCTCTTCAATAAATGATTCGAGGACAGACATTTTGTCAAACGTATTCGACATGTTACGCACACCCACTATTCTAGTATTGCGCTATACCTCTCATGAAGAGATACAGCACAATGCTGACTTGCTAGCGACCTAGGTCTCCGTTGTTCGAGAAGGGAACTTGGTCCTGATTAAACGGTGATGACTGGCTTTGCTGACCTCCTTGTGGTCCAACAGGCCTGCGCTGACGAGAAGTTGGAGGCCCTTGAGAAGGCGTTACTCCTTGAGTAAACGGTTGAGATGCCGGCATTTGACTGATTGGAGGGAAAAACGCCTGGTTATTTCCATTTCCATTAAAACTTTGGTTCCCCTGCCCATTATTCCCATAGCCACCATTAAAGCCTGGCTGATTCTCGAACCCACCAAATGCATTCATATCACCGAAATCTTGTTGATTGTTGTATTGATTACCGTTGTGTTGTTGATTATTGTGTTGCTGATTGTTATACTGCCGACCACTATTAAATCCTTGTTGGCTGTTGTACTGCCCAAAATTGGGTTGGCCAGAAAACTGCTGGTCTCCAAAGCCCTGCTCAGAAAAACGTGCATCTTCAAAATCCGATTGACCTGAAAACTGAGGTTGAAAGCTAAAGTCTTGTTGATTACCATTTGTATAGTACTGTTGTCCACCGGAACTTGCTGTAGCACCAAAGTCTTGTGAATTGTCAAAGGTGTATTGACTAGAGCGAGATGACAACGCGACTAGTGAGCCAGAGTTTCCAGGCTCAGGCAACGGCGGAAAATTCCCGGCAAAGCCCTGACCCCAATCATTTGCATCCATTTGAGGCATACCAGAGTTCAACGCAGGAGTAAACATTTGTCCATTCCCGCCGGACATCTCTGTAACAGATGTCAAATGAGAGAACGTGTTAGAGGATTCATTTCCACGTTCCGGTAGCTGGAAAGTTGATACAGAAGCACGTAACTGTTCGGAAAGCTCTGCGAGATAACTTACACTAACAGCAGCCTCTTGCGTCCCAGCGTCAGTCTGACGGATAACCTCTGAGATTTGAACCATTGTGACAGCAACCGCCTCCGAAACAGGTGTCTGCTCTTGAGCGGAACGAGCGATGCTTTCGATCATCTTTGCCTGACGCTCTACCGCACTATAGATGGAGTTCAGAGCGTTGCCTGCTTCATCAGCAAGTTGAGAGCCTTTTACTACTTCCTGCGTACTAGCTTCCATAGCCACAACTGCATCATAAGTATCACCTTGAATACTTTTCACAAGGGTGGCAATTTTTTTGGTTGACTCAGTAGAACGTTCAGCCAGAAGACGGATTTCATCTGCGACGACTGCAAATCCACGTCCGTGCTCGCCCGCCATAGCCGACTGAATAGCGGCGTTCAAGGCTAACAGGTTTGTTTGATCAGCGATATCTTCGATAAGACGCACGATCTCGCCAATTTCATTTGAGCGTTCACCTAAACGTTTAATCTTTTTTGAGGTCTCCTGCACGTTCTCACGAATGAGCATCATACCATCAATCGTTTGACGAACAGATTGTTGACCACTTGTAGCACTGTGGAGAGCTTCTTGCGCTACTTCCACACTCGTCATAGCGTTCCGTGCGACGTTTTGGATGAAGATAGCAAGTGCTTCAACGGCTTGCGATGTTTGTGATATTTGCGCGACTTGTGTTTCTGACGCTTGTGCCAGGTCCGCTGAGCGATCAAGAATGCGTCGTGTAGCATTTGTTACCTGTACGGCTGTGGATTGCACGCGACCAACAACCTTTGCAAGTTCCTCGATCATATAATTGAACGAGTCTGCCAACACACCTAGTGTATCCGGTGTGACCTCGGCCTGAACGCGCAAGTCACCATCACCAACAGCACTTACCTCTTGCAAAAGTTTTTCAATTTGAGCTTGTAAGGCTGCCGCATCACCGCCAGCGGTCATTTGTGGTCCTGCGCTTCCACTTTGGCCATCGAACACGCCATTCAGCGAGTTCGAGAGCATTGCGAACTCGTCATCGCCTTGCACTAAAGCACGCGCACTCCGATCACCTGCGGCATAGTCACGACACACATCGTTGAGTCCAAGCAACTTATCTTTAATTCTGCGCTGCACAAGATAGTTGATAGTAAATACAAGAAGAAGTGCTGTAATTGCGCATCCGAGGATAACCAGCCCGAACGTTGTTGTACGGGAACCGGAGTTCAGGGTAACATAGACAAAGCCAAGTAATGCGAAAAGAAGCACAGGAATGCCAGTTGAAGCAGTAATGCCGGTGAGCATGAGTGCATTTACGGTCATCCCGCCCTTATTGCGGTCAGGGTTCATTCGCCAGACCTCCTATAGATTGATAAAAATATCTACATCGCGCCAAATATATTTCACTCGACATTTCGCTCTGCTGCCTCAAATATTAGTAGCGTTGCATCTTGTCGGAAAAAAGGAGTTGTGCGACATTTAGTAGCACAACTGCTCGATTGCCAAACAACGCATAGCCCGAAGCGTAGGAAGCGATCCATGGTGGAATAGTAGGTGAATGCACGCTTCCACTCACGATGTTTGCCGATGGAATGGGAAGCATTTCACTTACACTATCCACGGTTAAGCAAATAACCATCTCGTTGGTTTGCAACGAGAGGACGCGTGTGCTAGGACTGTTAGCAACCTCTTCCAGCCCTAAAAATGCTCGTAGATCAACGACTGAGGCAATAGAGCCACGTAAATTTACCACGCCACGTATCCATGATACTACATTAGGAACAGGAGTGATATACATAGGCCGTTCAACACCCTGTACTAGCTCTGCTTTTACCGCAAATTCCTGATTGTGTAACGAAAATATCAGGTATTGTTCACCAACAACGACTGGAACTTGTTCAGTAGCATCGTGGTCTGTTGCTACCAGTCCCCCCTGTAAACGCTGCATTTGAGCGGTTGCAGCCGAAATTCGTTGTCGTTGGTTTGCCGCGAGCGTATCCCGCTGAGTATTCTGTGCGTTTTTCGAGTCTTCATTTATCACACTATTACTCCTACTTACTGCGTAGCCCAAAAGTCCCTTTTCTGTACTGTGTAAGTAGTATAAGAAGACGAGTTTGTCTTCTTTCTGACAGGTAGATAAGAGAGACTCGAGAGATACACTACGACCCACCCTTAGATGGGAGAGGTCGTAGTATGTACTTTTCGGATGCAGAAAAACATTTACACAAGGCTTCGTACATTTGCCACCAGCTCATCAATGTTGAACGGCTTTGTCATATAGAGATCAGCACCCTGCCTCAATCCCCAGGAGCGGTCAAGTGGTGTACTTTTGCTTGTCAATAGAATTATTGGAATATGTTTACTTGCTTCGTAGTTTTTAAGCTTACGACATAATTGAAAACCATTTTGTTTAGGTAACACAACGTCTAGCACGATACAACTTGGACGCTCTTTAAAAACTTTCTCAACTGCCTCATCACCGTCAACAGCAGTGACCACATCAAACCCACTATTACGTAAAGGGGTAACGATCATGGTCAACTCAGTCCAACTATCGTCTACCACAAAATCTTCTGCCCCGACATCCCATTATACCTTTCCTAGTTACGGCATACCAGCGTGGTGGGAAAGGATGGCTATCACACTGGCATATCTCTATATGTAAACAGACATTTATAGAGAGGTTGACATAGTTCCTAGCCCCGGTAACGAAGACGATGACGTATGCCTTCTTGTTGAAGAGGCATATGCTCAGCTCTACGTTCTTCCCAGTTTGCAAGATGTTTTTTCACAGTTTGTACGAGTTCGCCAGCTTCAAATGGTTTTGTGAGATATTCAGTAGAACCAGCGAGGCGACCGCGCATCTTGTCAAACAATCCGTCCTTCCCACTTAGCATGATAATTGGAATTTGACGAAACTGCAAGTTTTTACGTATTATCTGGCAAATATGGTACCCATCCATACGAGGAAGTTGAATATCAAGCAGAATAACGGCTGGCATTTCGTCTGCCACCGACGTAAGAGCGCTCAGGCCATCGCCTGCAGTGATGACACGAATATGTTCCCGCTGCAGGGTCATCTGAACAATTTTTCGTACGGTTGGGCTATCATCAACAACCAGGACTGTAGGTTCTGCCATTTATATGGTCCTCCTTTGCGTATCAAATGACCAGGAAGTATTGCCTTCCTGTTCTGTTACATCACCCCTTGATAAATTGCTTCTCGGCGGAAGAATACCCATAGAAGGCGATTGTGGTTGCATAGCCACATCGCGTCCTCGGTTTGCCTGTGCGGTACGATATGCGCGATAGGTTTGATAATGCTGCACTTCCTGATCGATCTCTGAAAGAAATATTTTCCAGGCAACATTCAACTGCCGACCCGTATGTGAATTTCCAACCTCATCGCGAAGAAGTTGGTCAAAAACCATACGAAGAAACGCGGCAAGCCCTTGCACAGCTTCCCAGTAGAATTCCTCTAACTGCTCACCTCGCACGACTTTGTTCAGAGTAAGGATATCACGACAGTCTAGTTGCCCATCGACGAAATTCGCGGTTTCCAGAATGGGATAGCGTTGCGTCGATAAGAGTTGTAAGGGAGGGGCAAAGCGACGTTCCAGGTAGCGCATGATTTCCGACGTTGGGACTTGACCACGACCGCGAAGTATCCTGGCATAGCGACCATGGTGGATGAGCAAGCCATTCGTACAATCGCAGAGAGTCGTAATGAGACCGAGCAAGTGCTGTTCTGGCGTAGACGACTGACGCTGATGAGCTAACGTATATTGGCACTTGATGATAATGTTGGAAAGATCCCCCTGTAATTCTGTTTCCATGACAGTATCGACAACTTCTATCAGGTTAAAACTAATCAAGTGAGCGAGTATACGAGCGATACGCGCCTCCGGCATCATTAATACCTGTGCCGCTGCTTGCAAAGGGATTTCCCCGGTCGAGAGACAAAGAACATTCACCTCATCCTGGCCCAAACCAAGACTGCGTACATCTTTTGACACTTCTGGTTGCCAACGCGCAACGGTAGTGCGAGTAAGACGAACCACACCTTCAGCAGATATCTCCTCCCATTCATCCGCTTGCCGTAGGGCTTCTAATAGAACGAAATCGACATCGAGTGGATGCATGGCGGTATCAAGGGGATGAATGCGATGAAAAGCGAAACGTCCATTCACCCAGCGCAACGCATGCCCAATGGCCTGTGTAACAGCGAATTCCAGGCGTTGTTGTCGTTCGCTTGGACTCATCAAGCCGCGTTCAACGAGCATAGAAAGCGCGACATGGAAGTCACCCTGTGATAATTCGTGAATCTCCTGTACATACGCGGGATGCAGTTTGCCGATAAGACATAGCATACCCAGTATATCTGGCTGGGCAACGCCTTCTTCGCGCAGTGAGACAATTTGTCCACGCCGTAGATCGACGGAAAGGGTTTCAGGACCTGAATAGACTAGCAGCTTGCCCGTCTTACCACTTAGCGCGAGCATTTTTAAGATGGATTGGAGACCCAGTGTTTGTAAATCTCCGTCCATAATACGGTCTTGTTGCTCCATTACTCCTCAGTTCCTTTTTCCGGTGTCTATGTGTAGACAACTACACAACTTCTCGGCACACAGCGTTTATACCACTTTGCTCTACCAAACATACTTGTTGAATAGCGGCAAGTAAAACATCAATTCGAAAAGGCTTATCTACATAAGCAATAGGCCGACCCATTGAGTAAGATGCATCAATGGGCACCTCTACCTGTGCCAGAGCACTCATCACGACAAAAGCAGGTGTGAACTGCGCCACTCCCATCGTAAGACATCTCATTACTTGATAACCATTCATCAAGGGCATAATAAGATCGGTTACAACGCAATGAGGATGCCAATGTAGACATTGCTCTAAAGCGTCAAGTCCATCGTATGCAACAGCCACATCAAACACGGTTTCTACATCTGCTGTAAGACATTGACGAATGACAGAGACAATATTCACATCGTCATCCACCACAAGAATGCGTATACGCTCATCACACGTATGATTACTTGTTTGCACTTCATATGAATAAAGCAACTGGTGTAATACACGCAAATAACGTAACAGCCGCCCCATCTCAAAAGGTTTTTGCAGTAATGCGACTGCTCCGATCTGTTCGAGTGTCCGACGTGAGACAGAACGGCTACTCAAGGCAATGAGAAATTGTTTCTTGTCTTTGGTTGCAGGAAGCACATCAGTGGGAGCATGTAGTCTAGTGACATCGACGATATCATCAAGATCATACAATAGCACATCTGCCTGCCACTCTGCCAGGGTGTTAGTTAGCTGTTGCTCCTTTTGCCCATGCTTTAAAAGGCTTGAAGAATGTGCAACGTCATATCCCCAATGCTGAATAGTTGTAGAGAGTACATGATGAAAATTACTCTGTTCTCCGACGATCAGTACACGAAGCGGTAGGAACAAATCCATCAAATACTTACCTCTTCTCTATTAGAAAATTATTCAGCACAATAGTAGTGCAAAAAGCAACCTGCTGAACACTTATACAATAGTTAAACTTTGTGTATACATATATTACGAACGTTCCTCTAGTGTACTTCAAACTGCTCGAAAATACCTATAGAAAAGCATTAAGATTTCATTAAACTCCCAAAATTTCACTAGGAGAGCGGAAGACATACCCTATGCCTGGGTCAGTTAATATGTATTTCGGGCGTGACGGGTCTGCCTCGACTTTAATCCTGAGTTGCCGAATATAAACACGCAAATAATCAGCTTCTTCACCATATTCCGGTCCCCAGACCGCTTGTAGTAAAGAACGGTGCGTTAGGACTCTTCCTGCATATAATAATAGTTGGTGTAGCAATTCAAATTCTGTTGGAGTGAGCCGTACTTCTCGTTCACTCACACGTACCTGCCGCCTTGCAACATCCATGTATATGCAACCATCTTCACTACGCAATATATCAGCACTTGTTTCATCCACTTGTCCCGCGACACTCACGCGACGAAGACAAGCACGAACACGAGCGAGCAATTCATCGTTACTAAACGGTTTGGTTAAATAATCGTCTGCACCTAGATCGAGTGCGCGAACTTTTTGTTTCTCCTCGGTGAGAGCTGAAAGAACAATAATCGGCAGTTTAGGTATAAAAGAGCGTACATGTTTGCACACATCAAGACCATCTAACTCACCAGGAAGGCAAAGATCAAGCAGTATCAAATCAAGTGATTGACGTGAAGCTATTTCTATCGCTTGTTTTCCGTCTTCCGCCACGGACACTTCATAGCCATTCACCATCAGACTACGACGCAAGATACGTTGAATTGGTGGTTCATCGTCCACAACAAGAATGTGTTTCCCATTCGTTTTTGTCACAACCTTCCCCTTTCATTACAATATTTCGTATTTGTATTATATGGTTGATGCTTCTGTAGGAAGTGTAAAAGCAAAGCATGACCCTTTTTCAGTTGGCTCAACCCAGATACGTCCATGATGCGTTTCTATAATACCTTTACAGATGGCAAGGCCGAGACCACTTCCTTGTGAGCGCGAGCTATAGAATGATTTGAAGATACGTTCCTGCTCATATGCAGGAATGCCACAGCCTTCGTCAACCACTTGTATACGTACCATTGCCTGTGCAGACTCGCTTGTAACAACGTCAACCGTGATGTGCAGTTCGTCTGCTTCGGTGCTGTGACGCGCAGCATTTTCGATAAGATTATAGAGGACACGCTCAATTTGCACATGATCTATAAAGAGTAGAGGCAAAGAACTTTGAAACTGCGTTTTTACGTTACGTGTAGCAAGAACGCGCTTTGCCTTGATAAGCGTTTCGTAGATTACTTCTGTGATATCACACCACTCTTTTTCCAGTATCAACGCTCCCATTTCGATACGTGACATTTCTACTAACGCACTTACTAAGACTGTCAAGTGATCTGTCTCAGCGTCAATATCTTCAAGCATTTCACGACGCATCTGCTCATCCCATGGAACATCGGTTTGCAAAAGGCCAGTGACGGCAGCCTTGATCGTCGTCAAAGGCGTACGAAGATCGTGCGATACCGAAGAGAGAAGAGCGGATTTATTTTTTTCATCACGTACTTGTGTCGTGATATCACGAACTTGCAATGCATAAGCAGTAAGCTGTCCCTGCTGGTTATGTAGTGGATGTCGTGTCAGTAGATAGTGGGTGTCGGAAGGCGCATTTTCTAGTAACATAGTTCGTAGGAGTGATGTTCCACTACGTTTTCGTTGTTCATCATTTTTCTGTACTGGATATCCGTAAAGAGTGCTCTTTGCATCCGTCTTTTGAGTATGGCCCTCTGCTTGTGGATGAAATGGTTCCAACGCAACAATGCAACGCAACTCTTGCTTGTATACATTGCTGAGCGTGAAGTCTTGCAAATACTGTCGGACTTCTTCACTATTGCGTATATGAGATAGAAGTGTGGTAAAGACCATCTCAAGCACCATTGGTTTTTTTTCTATATCAACCAACTGCACATGGCACAAGGATTCCGCAAGCGGGTTCATATATATACATATACCTTGCGTATCAGTAACCAACCAGGCATCCTTTATGCCCTTCGTTGGATGTTGAACCTGCATGAGCAAGGCACTTAGATCACCTACAATACCTGTGCGTGTAAGCACAGCATGGGTTGTTTGAGTAAGGGATGAGAGTGCATTATTCGCGACTGTATTCTGGCCCTGGCTTTCTGTTTGTGTGCTAATTGCAATAGGAAATACTATTTGTGCTCTTCCTACATCAGTGTTAATGACATGCCTTGGCGCGGTTTCCTGGAGTGATATCCGTGCAGCACGTTCATTGTTTGAGAGCAGGTTGTCACTGACAAAACGAAGCATACTGGTGAGGCTGACACCAAAGGTACGTTTTGCCTCTTCTCGAACACGAGCTAAAAGTGCGTATTCTTTCGCTCTGGAAAGGGGACGAGTTGCTTCAGTTTGCTCTAATTGTTCAATAGCATCCTGGAAACGAGAGCGCTGATGAGCAGCTTCCAATAGTGCTGAGTTATGGATCGCAAGTGTTGCCTGTGCTGCGAAGAGCGCAACAATATCAGATTTCAAGGGTGTAAACCCTCCGGCTTCGGGCGAACAAAGAAGTAAGAGGCCGTATATAGTACTTTCAATCACAAGAGGAAAGCTGAGGACTGAGTGTATAGACAAAGTAGAGGCTAGAACGCCACTCGCTGGGAAGCGCTCATCACGCTCGACATCATTTGATGTGTATGATTGCCTATTGCGTAGTGTACTCCCAATAATGCATTGCTCCGTCAGTACAGATTTTTCATGAAGCAATGTATTCAAGACCGCTTCATCGAGTCCCGACTGTGCTGCTAGACTCACCTTCCATTGAAGCTGATCGAGCGTAATAATAGCGGAGGCAACATCCAGTGCTTGTGATACACCATTCGTGATATATGTAAGGGTGGTCGCAAGGTCCATGGTCGATGTCAGTGCACGTGAAACATCTTTCAATGCCCGACGTTGCCGATCTTGAATTTCGGCACTTCCTTCAAGTTGAGTACGTTCAATAGCAGCTGCAAGGACCTGAGCAACAGCACTAATCAAGCGTTGCACATGTGTATTCTCATACATACCGGATGCGGCACTACCTAGTTCAAGAGTTCCCAGGAGACGTTCTTCTGTACGGAGCGGTACAATACATGTCGAATGAAGTTGTGGGTAGTTGCTGAGCGCATCCCCACTTTCAGCAGGAGGTCCATTCAATCCTTGGGGATAATCTTTGACTCTCAAGACAGTTTCATGAAGCAGGCGTTCAAGCATTGAGTCTGTAAAAGGATGCTGATGATAATAAGCGACCCATGGGTGCTGTGCTTCTTCTTTATTTGTACCGTTACTATCATGTTGGCACACCGTTACGCGAACAGCTTTACGATCATGATGCAGAAGCACTATGCCAAAAACATCGAAAGAAATCGCTTGCGCTAATTCAGCCGCAAGTCGTGTATAATCAGGCTTCGCACCATGTACACTAGAGACAATGCGAACTACCCGCTCAACGATGGCAAATTCGTCTGAAGCGTGTGCTACGTCTCTCAATAAATCCAGCGGTATTCCCGTTTCTAGCATGTTCGAGCAATCCCCTCAAGCACATTCTGCGCACTCTTGCCTGCAAGCAACCAGCACGTTTGAAACAAAATAATGTATGTGTGTAAAGACTTTGTATATACGTTGGTGTTTTATGTAATCTACAAATTATTACAAGAGCGATATATCTTGTGCATCGCAACAAAGTATAACATACATTTGTGTACACACGTCAACAATTTTTTTAAACGAAAATTGTTGACAGCAAACTTGACTATAGTATAGCAGGTATGACATTCATTTCTCTTCCTTATCAATCCATTTATATAAATATATAAATGCATCGTAGGTTTTATATTGTATGGCCAGGTATTTGTTACATTTGCCTGTTCTACGCCTATCAATTTTATTGCATAGTATTATATCATATTTTACCTCTTTTACCTTTTTCGATCTTTTGATAATATTATGGTTATTGAGTTTAGATGCGTTATAATAAAAAATGTCTTATACGTGTCTTCTGTAAGACCATTTTACCCCATAGCGAAGGAAAAGTGTATGACCCATTTACGTGTTGGTCCTCTTGTTCGTGCGACGAACGCAACAAATGTTGTAATTTGGGCAGAGCTTCCCCATCCGTGTACTATTCTTCTCACACTACAACCGTTGAATGTTACTGCCTCGACACATTTATCTGCTCTTACCATTCGTACGCATACAGTGACTATAGGACAAAGATATTACATTGCCCCTCAATTTCAAGGGTTACAACCTGCTACATGGTATACCTATTGGCTATCTACAGCCGAACAAACCGAAATAGAACGTATCGAAGAGGAGGGACTTGTATTTTGCTTTCGCACAATGGATGTGAACGATGAAAGTGCTATCTCTGCTGGCCTCTCTTCTTCAACAAACTTGCGACAGCTTCGCATCGCATATGGCTCATGTCGCAAGTTTGTCGCACCACAGACCGATGCACTGAGTGCCTTTGGCCGCTGGTTACAGGCGTACAAAGAACAAAAAGAAGCAGTATGGCCTCACCTTCTCCTGCTGATAGGAGACCAAATTTATGCGGATCAGCCATCTCAAACAATAAAACAGCAGTATCCACAACTTCAAGCAGGCGCGAAAACCTTTGAAGACTTTGCGATTTTATATGAATATGTATGGACACAAGATAGCGATGTACGACAAGTACTTGCCTGCATCCCCACCTATATGATTTTTGACGATCATGAAATTACCAATAACTGGAATATTACTCCACAGTGGTACGCTACACTATTAAAAAACGGACAAGAGCAAGTGTTGGTCGATGGGCTAATAGCGTATTGGGTCTATCAAGGGTGGGGCAACCTTACACAAAGGGATGATACGCGCTATCCCTTGTTGCACCTGATGCAAGAAGGAGAACAAAGCGGTGTGGATATACTTGAGACATTGCGTTCATTCATCACACGCGAGATAAGTGGCGAACAAAGTAGACGCTGGCATTATAAGATAGAGACAATGCCACCGATATTTGTCCTTGACGCTCGTTCGGAGCGCACAACGGTCTTTACGCAACAGCAGGACGATATCTATGGACCAACGCGCATTCTGAGCAAGGCACAAATGCAAGAGCTAGCAACATGGATGCAAAAACATGATAGTTGCCCATCGTTGCTCGTTTCCTCGGTTCCAGTGTTGTTACCTCCGCTCATTGGTTTCGCTGAATACATGATGGGTCTGCGGCTGTGGGCACAACCCGTACGTTGGTTAGGCAGGCGGGTAGCGCGAATACAACAAAGAGTGGCACTCCGTACAAGTTTCGATCACTGGCCGCTCTTCTCGGATACGTGGCGCGAACTCGTGAAGCTATTGACGAAGCGCACTCACGATATTATCGTGCTCTCAGGCGATGTACATTTTTCCTATGCGATGGTGGCACAACGGTCTTACTCAAGAGCAAAGGCTCGACTACTACAACTCGTTTCCACACCACTACAAAACACTTTAGAGACCCAGAGTGAACAACTTGTGACAGGGCAAGCACGCATCTCACGCACGAACTATGGTGGATTAGATACGCGTATGTTGCAACTTCGCACGCCTAATGGAAAAAAGCGCATTCAATACGATATGCTATTTCAAAATACACTTGCCTATGTCACGCTTACACCCGACGAGAACAATGTATACGCAGTGCAACAAGAATATCTTGTTGTCGTCGATGGACAACTACAAAAGGTCGGCTATACAGTGATGACGGAACGTTGACAAGACACGACCATTGTAGGGACCGATTTATCACGTCCTTGTCGGCAACCATAACGCCAAGAGGACGTGATAAATCGGTCCCTACAATCGGGTGGGTTCATCAGTTCTCATCCATGCGTATAGCCTGTCAACTCAATGTAGCCTTGACCTTGTACCGCATTTCCGTTGCTTTGTCCCTTAATATCTACTGCACCTTCCCAGTAGCTATTGCCCGTTGATTGGTAGACGACGAGTTCCTGGTTTTTCAGTTGTGGCGTGATGGTGAGCGAGACCTTCACTTGTGGGTCGTTGATATCGAGTTGCCAACCAGAGGGATAACTAGCCTTCGTTGTTGGACTCGTCCAATGGTCGAGGACGGTTGAATGCAGTGAATTGGTGGGCAATAGGTGCTCTTTGCCCGCGGCGGCGATGTAGTCTGCATAGGTCGAAGTGGTTGTGCCAGAGGCATCATGCAAAAAGTACAACATCAATTCGGTATTATTGCCCAACTGAATACTATACCAGTCCCAACCCCCACCGCCCAGCGAGAGGAAGTTGCCCCATTGATGGTCCATCCAAGCCTCACCAGTGACCTTTTCAGGCTTATTGTGATCGACCAACGTACCGGAAAGTGCCATGCGTGTACGCGAATAATAGTAAGAGAAGCCTCCTGGACCATACGTGATTAAGCCTGTACTATTATGGAGCGTAGCAGGTTTGAGACCACTCAAATCAATCTGCATGGTGTAGTTTGGCATTGTCGCGGAGAGATGATCGAGACCATTTAGTCCTTGAATGGTCCAATCACCAACCTGTACACTAATACCTTTTGTCGAGTTTCCATTGGGAATAACCGCATTTGGCTCGATCAGGCGGCGTTGGTCATAATGAAACTCACCGCGTGTCACGTCGCTAATGGCGAAGTGCGCGGCATATACGGGAGGAAAACTACTGCGCAATGCCTGGAAGATGACCAGTTCAAAACCATATTTATGCGGCTTACCATTAGCATCGGTTGTGTTCATATGGCCCGTGTAATACCACCATTCGGTCAGGTCGTTGTGTGCTGCCTCATCCTGTGGAAAGCGTACAGGGGGTAGTTGGCTTGTTGTCGTTGATACATTCTTGATTGTTGGAAGCTGGGCAGTGGTCGAGACAATGCCAGGAAAACCGCAGGACGAAAGAGCAAAAAGTGTCAACAGTGTTAACATGACAGGGGCAAGCCCTGTCACTACTATAGACGAGAGCGCGTGGCTTCGCCTCGTCGTATAGTAGTGACAGGGCTTGCCCCTGTCATGCCCCGCTCGACTTCGCAACAGCCCTTTTACTCCTGTTACCAGTATTTGTTTGTAGCATGCCATTGTAGTATGTATACCTTTGTACATTATTCGCCTCCTCCAACACCCGCGTTCGTCTTTGTCGCGTGGGGGAAAAGATCGTCTTCTGGCGGGGTGGATTCTTCAGTGACCATATATTCGGCAAGCGTCGGTGGGTGACGTTGTACACCGGAGAATGGAAGCCACCAGTTGAGGTCGCCAAGCAAACGCATGGTAGCCGGAACGAGTAAACCTCGTACAAGCGTGGCATCAATCAATACGGCAAGTGCCATGCCGAGACCAAGGGCTTTGACGATAATCATATTCGCGGTGATAAAACACGAACTGACCACAATCACAATGACCGCTGCACTCGTAATGATGCCACCACTTCTTTGTAGGCCCAGAGCCACGGCACGAGTGTTATTACCAGTCTGCCAAAATGCCTCTTGCACACGCGAAAGCAGGAAGACTTCATAGTCCATCGAGAGACCGAAGATGGTACAGAACAACAGAATAGGGCTTGATGCCTCCACAAAACCAAGCGGCGTGAAGTTGAGCAACTGATGTAAAAAACCGTTCTGGAAGATAACCACGAGTGCACCATAACAGGCCGCAATAGATAGCGTGTTCATAATGATGGCTTTAAGTGGTAACAAGACAGAACGGAACAAGAGTAAGAGGGCTACATAGGTTGTAACAGCGATGACTAGCAACGCGTATGGGAAGTCGCTATACAGCGAACTCACATAGTCCATGTCGCCCGCAGTACCACCATCGACGAGTGTGGTAATGCCATTTCCAGGTGTTGTGTTACGAATGGTCTGCACAAGTGTTTGTGAGCGTGGATCAAGCATGCCGTACTTGCTGATGACCTGTACGAAGGTGGTATTGCCAGCAACCGAAGATTTCGCTAACGCGGCTATATATGGATCAGCAATCAGTTTTGGGTGTGTATAGATGAGTTGATATTGTTCGAGTGTGAAGCGCGGGTCGGCACTGACAATGCTATCGACGCGATCAACATTCGGGTCAGCTTCAATGCGCTTGACGTAGTTATAAAGGTTGCTGATATTCGTGGGCGTCATTACATCGCCCGTTGTCTGGACCGCCATCAAAATTGGGGTCGTCTCACGGTCATTAAAGCGTTTTGCGAGCAGATCATATGCCTGTCGCGATGGTACATCCTTCGGCAGAATGGATGCATCGGGAGCAGAAAAGCGTACACCTAAAAAGGGCAAACCGAAGCTAATTAGCAAGAGCAAGACAGGGACAAGGACCCGTACGGGGTAACGCATAACGAAATGCGACAGGCGATACCAGAAACCATGATGCGGTGCAGCAACACCGTTTACAGTTGCAACAGGTGTGGGTTTCCATAAACGAGGAAAACGTACAGGCCATTTGTTGACATTCAGACCAATAATTGAAAGCAGTGCTGGCAGCAATGTCAGGGCTGCTAATACAGCCAACAAGACCACGAGCATTCCACCTAGACCAACTGAATGTAGCATGTTGATATGGAAGAAAACAAGCCCGAGTAAGCCAATAGAGACGGTGAGGCCAGAGAAGGCTACCGCCCGGCCAGCCGTGGCAACAGTAAGCACTACAGCGTCATCTATACTCCGTCCATGCGCAATCTCTTCCCTGAAACGGCTGACCATGAAGAGCGAGTAGTCAACACCAAGACCCAGTCCGAAAAGCGTGGTGATGTTCAGCACAAAAATCGAGAGTGGTGTCACATGTCCAATGGCAAAGATAAGCGCGAGCGCGACAACAACGGCGAAACCTCCCACGAACGCAGGCAGTATTGCGGCAATAACAGAGCGAAAGACAAGTAATAGGGCAATGATCGCAAAGGGGAACGCGAGCAATTCGGCACGTCGTAAATCATCTTCGCTCACGGACTGGATATCATTATAAAATACTGGCCCTCCACCGACACTGTATTGAAGATCAGGTACTTTTTGGAGTTTTTGTCCCAGTTGAGGAAGCAGTTTCGCGGCACTATCAGGGTCGGGTTTCAGCAAGATATTGGCATAGGCCGCGTGACGGTCAAGTGAAATCTGCCGAGGATTATCTGTAAACGAGACGATTTGAGCGGTCTGCGACCAGCTTTGAACACGCGAAAGTGCTTGTTGTGATTGCTGAATGAAGCGAGGATCGTCCGCTGTATAGTTCTTGCTGGTAAAGATCACCTGCACGATTGTTTGATCGAGGTGCAGTTTTTGCGTGAGTACGTTAATGGCTCGTTGCGACTCAGCGTCAGGACTGATAAAGCCGCCGGATTGCAGCACCTGACTGGCCTGTGGAGCAAAGGGTAATGCAACGGCGACCGCGACCATCCACAAGCCCACAATCAACCAACGAAAGCGGGTGGCTATCTTGCCAAGATGGTAGAACATGATAATGCCTTTCTATAAGAACAGTGAAATTGAAATGTTAGGAGACCCGTGAATGATTGCTCCACGTTGTAGACGCTAAAGGATGAGAAGAGGGGTAATATACAAAGTCCGATCCGATATCGCCTTTGCGAGGGTTAGGACTTGTGATACTCAAGTTCCCTTTTATCATAAACTAATGCTTTCCACCAGAAAATGGACCTTCAAAGCCTACTTTTTTAAGATAATATATAAGGTCCTTACAGATGTTGTATTATGTAATAATTATACATCATGCATGTGTTTTTGGCATGGAATGCATTCATCTGATGTTCCCGCTGTTTGCTACATCCAAAGCATACAGCAGATATACGTCCTAATTATAGGAGTTTTTTTATGGCAAAAGCAGCAGCGAATAAAACAGAACAAAAATACGCGGATAGCGCGAACAAGGATGTTCCAGTTAAGGTAATCACGGTCAATCGACAGGCGTATCATGACTACTTTGTCGAGCGCACGATAGAGGCTGGCATTTCGCTGGTTGGCACAGAGATAAAGTCAATTCGTGATGGCAAGGTCAATTTGCGCGGTGCCTACGCGATGGCACGGAAAGATGAAATTTGGCTGGAAAACGCACATATCGCCATTTATGAACAAGGCAACCGCTATAACCATGAGCCAATGCGCAACCGCAAATTGTTATTGCATCGAAAAGAGATCGAGCAATTGCAGGCAAAGGTTGAGACCAAAGGCTTGACGCTTATTCCGCTCAAGTTGTATCTCAAGGGAGGCAAGGCTAAGATAGAACTAGGTCTCTGTCGCGGTAAAAAGTTGTATGATAAACGCGAAGCTATCGCGGAGCGCGATGCTAAACGTGATATAGAGCGTATTATGCGTGGGAGATAGTTGGATCAATGACACAAGCCGAAGAACCATTGATAACCCTGGATGATGTACGCGCGAATGTGCAACGTGCTGGCTACTTTCAATTGATTGGGATGCAGCTTAAAAAGGCTGAAGATGGGATAGGGGAAGTAGGTATTCAAGTGGATGCACGATTGATGCATCCACAGCAGATCGTTCATGGTGGCGTAATCTTTACACTCGCAGATAGCGCGATGTCGATGGCCTTGATTTCGGTCTTGCCAATGGGGACGCGCTTTAGCACGATTGAGGCCAAAATCAACTATATCGCCCCAGTGGTTACGGGGGAGCTTTCCGCTGAGGGTATCATCGTGCATCGCGGACGCTCGACCGCGGTCATGGAGTCAACGGTCTACAACTATATAGGCGAGGAAAAGGTGATGGTGGCTCGGGTGCTTGGCACATTCCATATCTCTACCTCGAAAATGCTCCCAACTCGATAGGAAACGTAGTCATGGCTATTCTTGGTCTACATCACGCGCAAATCACTATTCCGCGTGGCGCTGAAGTGCAGGGACGACAATTTTATTGTGGTTTACTAGGACTTCCCGAAATAGAGAAGCCAACATCATTGCAAGGACATGGTGGCTTCTGGCTTCAAGTTGGGCCGCAACAAGTGCATGTAGGGGTTGAAGATACTGTTGAGCGCACTGCGACAAAAGCTCATCTCGCCTATCAAGTAGATGATATCGAAATATGGCAGAAAAGGCTACAAAAAAGCGGTATCGAGATCGGTGACTCTATACCATTTGAAGGGTTCAAGCGGTTCGAGACTCGAGATCCATTTGGCAACAGAGTTGAGTTTATACAAGCAGTATAGACAGTTTCGGGAGGATGAAGTGATGCATAATAACAAGGGCGATAAAAATTCTGAGGCTCAGCAATGGCAACTCATCGAAGAACACTATAAAAATGGGAAACCAGTAGAGGGACAGATCACAAAGGCAACAAAGGAACGGTTGTTTATTAACGTTGGTGGTATTCAGGGAACAGTTGAGCACGCTTATCATAGCTATTACACTTCCTCAAACGCCGAAAATTATTTATCGCACGAAGAACTTCGCGAGCGTTCTCTTAACCAGATGAAAGGAAAGACGATATCGCTGAGGGTGATTGAAGTTGACCGCACTCATAATCATCTTTTACTTTCGCAACAGTTATATTCGAAGGAAGAACGTCAAGCTAGGCTTTCTCGACAAGCACAGTTGCTACAAGACATACAGCTTGGTGATATCCGAAGAGGTATAGTCACATCCTTAACACATAATATGGTCTTCGTCGATGTAGAAGGGGTTGATGGTTGGATTCCAAGACACTATCTCTCCTTGCAAAACCATCGTGTTGACCCACATGAAATCCTACATATTGGTCAAGAGATCGAGGTGATGGTCTTAGAGAATGACAGGAGACGAGTGACATTTTCGATTATCCATGCTCAACAACGTGATGCGGTACTACAAACAATGCAACCCGGACAAATTCTCACGGCACATATTCACTCTCTGGCTAGCGAGGGAGGGTATGTCGATTTGGATGGACCTCTTGGATTCATTTCAGCAAATCAGATTGTACATGGCTACATTACGCACCCTGCTGATGTATTGCATAATAGCCAGGAAGTCATTGTCAGGATAGAGCATATCGATGATAACCAGAAGGTTGTATTATCTCTGATAGAGGCACGATAGAGATAAATCATGTAGCACACGATGTGTGCTACATGATTAGAGTTAACACCTTGTTGATTTTCAGCGTTCGACTGGATTGTAGCCGCTTAAGACTGTGCATGCCATTACGCCCACCACACAGACAAAGAACACTACCAGCGCGAGAGTCATGAGACTCTTGAGATCAAACACGACGGCCAAAATGCCCATTCCAAGATCACACAATCCCACAATTGCTAGAAATCTCTCAATTCTTTTCATTGTATTTTTCCAATTCAGTTTCATTGAAACTACTCTCTGAGTGTCTATTCTCCTTTATAGACGCGAGCACATATATTTTCTTGCTTATGTATATGCTCTAAGCAACATGACATTTGTCATCTTACATTCATGATGTTCTCCACTACTTACAATATGCTCTTTCCCGTACACTTAGAAGTGTTAAGACTAACTGAAATACAATGCAAAAGCAATTCAGTTACTATAGGAAAAATAGTTTTCATAAAGGAGAGGCATCATGTCTACAAGATTATTCCGCATTTTGACTGCAGTTAGTGGTATTGTCGGCGTCGTTATGCTCATCACATCTTTCACTCTCAATCCTGGGCCACCACCCAACCCTACAGCCGCTCAACTGGCAGCATTTGGCGCACAATACCGCAATCTCATTCTCATTGGAGCCTGGCTACAGGCTGTTAGCCCAGTATTAATTGTGCTATTCGCACTCGCGTTTGTTCATCTAGCTGGCGCAACAACACGGTTGATGGGTTGGATGACACTATTTGGATCAACCATTTTAATGACCGTGAGCCTTATAGAAATCACGTTCTACCTTAGTGCGGTGAATGGCAAGCCAGAGACAACAGGTTTGATTAGCCTCGATCTTATCGCTGCTGTTCAACACCTCTATTCTATAGTAGCCGCACCAGCACTTTTCATCCCGCTGGCGATTGTCATTCTCAGTTCCCATGTGCTTCCCCATGTGTTCGGGTATACAGCTCTTGTGCTAGGAGCCATATTCGCAATCTTAGGAGTTGCCGACCTCTTCAGCCCGCTTCAGAATGTGGTGAATGTCATATCGATTGCACAAGGGTTCTGGTGGTTGAGTGCTGCTATAACACTCCTAGTACGAGCTGAGAAAGTGTCTAACAAAGTACTAAAAGAGCAAGTAAAAGCCTGAGTGAGGTTCTATATAAGATTATAAAGACTCATTGAGAGCTGGCAGCATAAGCAGATGATGCTTTTCGTTCATACCATGCCAGCCATAACAACGAGGGAAGGGCGACACAGGCTAGCAAAGCGGTCAGGTAAATCAGGCCATCGAAGCCGAAGGCGCGTGCGAAGATGCCACCAAAGCCGCCACCAATGATTTGACCGAGACCGAGAAAGATGGAGTACAGTCCCATGAGGAGGCCACGATCCTTTGCTGCCTCTTCTGAGATGTCGGCGAGATACGCAAGAGCAGAGGGTGCAAAACTGGTTTCGGCAAAGACGCCAATCATGAGCAGGGCAATCCATAGGAAGAGCAAACTATCATCGGTACGATGATTGATCGCGGCAAGCGCGATACACGCCAGGAAAACGCCCGCGATAGAGGTGAGCATGAGGCGTAGACGTGGAACTTTATTCAAGAAAAAGGCCCAGAACAGAAGGCATAGGCCGAAGTAGAGGACATAGCCACCCAGAATCAAGCTGAGACGATGACCACCACCGGGGCCGCTTGTACTCCCCATCAATACTTGCTGTGAATTATGCATGGGGCTGGAGAGAATAAATGTGAGTTGCGAGCCGAACCAGACGCCCACTAATGCTGAAATACAAATCCACGCAGGCACAAAGATGAAGAGGCGTGGGGTACGCAGAATACTCCAGTAGTGTTGAGCAATTACCGAGAAGGTTCTACGTTCAACAATCTGATTGACCATGGGTGCAAGGTACATACATATAGCAACGATGAAATAGAGTGAGGCGAGGAGAATGTAAGCACTGCGTCCAAAGCGTTCCCAAGCAATACCACCTACAACGGTACCAACAGCAATGCCACCACTTGTGACAAGTTCGTAAAAGCTCATCACCCGCATACGCCGACTCTGGTCGATGGCGGTAAAGTCCGCGAGATAGCCCAGGACGACAGGGGTAGTGATTGCGCTAGAGATACCTGCGAAGACCTGTAGGACTAACAGATACAGTAAAGCATTTGCATTGGGGGTAAAAATAAGGAACACCACCTGTAACAAGCCAAGCAGTGGGCCGAGGACAAGAAAGCGGCGGCGTCCGAAATGGTCGCTGAGACTGCCCATAAGTGGTGCAAGGGCCAGTTCAGAGATGTAGTAGACAACGGGAAGCAGTCCTACCTGTAAGCTTGTAATAGCGTGTTTTGTATGTTCTGCTATTTGTACCAGAAGCAGTCCATAAATAACGGTACCTGCACCTGAGTTCAGGCGTTGAATAAAGGTGCCGATAAGAAGTGGAGCGACGGAGGGACGACGCAACATATTCTATATCAATTCTTTCTCAAGGTGCTGTTGCTCTTTGCGCTGGCTCCTCCATGTGAGAACAGCTATCGTTGCTCCAATAAGCAGAAGAACCACAGCGACAAGCAACAAGGCGAGCAAGACGTAACGCATATCGTTATCGTTTGCCGCACTTATTGTAAGCATCTCCAAAACCAGCATACGAACCAAACCTACTTTCTCTCGTCTCCTGAAGAACTGCTTCCATCATACCAGACCTGTGAAGATGTAGGAACCAGTTGATCGCGATAATCATGCGCATACTCACGTACAGTTCTTGGTACGCGTCCAAGAAGAGTGGCTAGTTCCGGCGTTATTTTCTTGGCTAGTCCCAGTAGAGTGGTCAGATAGATAATGGATACAACAGTTACATAAGCAGATGGAACGCCTTTTGCGAGCATATGTTTTCTGAACTGCCATAAGGTAGGACGGGAATAGGTAATCGTGCGACCTGTCTCTTCCGAGAAGATTTTCGCGACATCATAATAGGTGAGAGCTTCACTGCCAGTCAGAGTATATGCTTGGTTTTGATGTCCGTCCTCAATAAGGCATTTCGCGCCGACCTCGCCAATGTCGCGAACATCAATAAAGCTTGTTTTGCCTTTTCCAGCAGGGACATAGAGTATGTTATCTTTGCGTAGTTCGTCACCATGTTGATTGACGATATTCTGGGTAAAAAAGCTGGGACGGAGAAAAGTATAGGGGATATTAGCTTCTCGAATAAATTGCTCGATTTTGGCATGAGGGACAAATTTGATATTTTCAACACCAAGCACGGAGAGAAACACGATATGCTTGACTCCCTGTTGTTTGGCGGCTTGTATAAGAGGTAGAAAGTATTTTTTCGCGTCAGATATTTGAGGAGGACGAATAAGGAAAAGCTTTTCGACGCCTTCAAACGCCCTCGTAAATGTGTCTATTCGCTCAAAATCAAAAAATACTTTTCCAGTGCTTGCTTCTTCGGGATGATGTGTTGTGACAAGAAAAGGAATATTCTTTTGCTTGAGACACTTCGCGACCTCACTACCAATATTGCCACTTGCTCCTGTAATAAGAATGGTAGACATTCTAAAAATCTTTCTTTTGTATTGTTATTTGCCTGTAGAAGTCTAATTCATCATACCCTTTTTCAAACTATCATGCGACAAGGGTGTAATGAATTAGACCCCTACAATTAATATTTTATGGTAAATTCAGTACTGGCGTTGCCGGGCCTTCGAACTCTGTCGCGAGACAGTCCATAATCACTTCGTCGTATACACGGTCTCGCCAGCGATGCGCCTGTCGCCTTCTACCAACCTCACGGAAGCCAGCCTTGAGATAGGCTTTGTGTGCGGCCTCGTTATAGGCATAGGTGGTGAGATCAATGTTGTGCATGTTCAATACAGTAAAACCATAATCGAGTATGAGTTTTGTTGCGTCTGTACCATAACCTTTGTGTCAACAATCCTTTTCACCAATGAGAATACCGAAGGTTGCTGTACGATTGCGATGGTCAAGGCGCCGTAGACTAGTGAGACCGATGAAGCGCATGGTTGCTCGTTCATACATGGAGAACTCGATCCAGCGTTGTTGGTGCTCCTCTTTCGAGTTTTGACGGTCATAGTCAGCATAGAGAGATTCCAGTGTTATAGGTCGCAATGGATCACCGGAGAGGACTGAGACTCGAAAATCGTTCGACCAGCGATAAATGGTCGGCATCTGGCTACGCATGGATGGTCCCAAAGCTACTTTCTCGCCAAGGATGTTCACTAGTGGAGTCTCGTTTTCAGATACTTGCGATGGAGTTGTAGGTGTTAAGGTCATAACATGCATCCTTTCTTCGCTGTATAAGATGGGAAGTGAGCATGACAGGGGCAAGCCCTGTCACTACTATACTTTCCACCACGGTGGGGCTTGCCCCTGTCATGCTCACACTATACGGTAAGTGGTTCCTCAATAATGTTCGGCGCAGCTTCGTCGGTGCAGTCTTCAGCGTCGGGGCGTAGCTCTTTTTCGTAGACTTCGAACTGCCGCGCGACGTAAAAACCTGTGCGTTCAACCGAGTTAGATGCATCGAACAGGTCCTGTGCCTCGACATTCAGATCGGCGGTAAGAGTCTCATGCGTGTCTCCATCAGTGATGGACAGACGCCAGAAGCGTTTTACTGACATGTAGCCCTCTCTTTCAAGAAGTTGACGCGCTCCACGATTACACACACAAACGGTGACACTCAGGGTGACGCGCTTTCTTGGATGTGCGTTACACGCGAGTTGACGTGCTCGCTCTTCAACCAGGAGTGTGAACAGGGTTCCAATACCACGTCCCCGGTAGTTGGGATGAATACGAACAAGACAGACAAGTTGCTCATGCGACTTGTCCAAACGTATATCGGCGTACCCGACAAGTTGACCTTTACGTGTGACAATGACCCACGCATCGGTTTTGAGATCGAAATGAGGTGTTGTTTGCCATGCCTTTGCTACATCCTCCTTTGTCGTGTCGATACCGCCAAAGTTCGCGATATCACATGCACTCATCAGTTCAGTTACGGCCTTTGCGTCTTGTAAAGTCGGGATACGCGCCGAAAGATTGTGTAGACGTACTATCATGACCGTGAATTTCTCCATCAATAGGGGCATGGTGGTAAACCACGTTACTCCTATCGTGCTGAGGAGGAAGAGGAAGGCAAGCACACAGATGCTCTAAGGTTCGACCGACTGTGTACTTATTTCCCTCCCTGCCCGTATTTCTTTCTCATAAGTATCGGATCGGCGGTCGATGTGCATCCCAACGCGCTCGTAGAGCCGGGTTGCGCCTGTCAAGCTTGATGCATCGACGCCAAGATAGACTTCGTGAATACCGCGCTTATAGAACTCGCCAAAGGATTGATACAGGAGTGCCTCTCCTATACCTTTACGTCGCCACGGGCGGCGCACACCAAGCGATTGAACCCAGCCACCTAGCTCTTTCTCATCCTCACAGAGTGAGATGGCAGCGATTTCGTCGCCAGCCATCGCCAGGAACCAGAGCGAAGGATCGTAGTGTTCACGCTTGCGTGTCCAGTGCTCCCACTCCTCAAAGTTCGTGGGTGTATGACCCCAGTGGTCTTGAAACGCATCTTCATCGGCTTCAAAAGCTGCCCGGAAAAGACTTGGGTCATCGGCAAGTGTTCGTACAGCGATTCCCTCGGCCCATTGTGGCGTTGGTGGAGGAGATTGAAGTTCAATCTTCATCCGCCAGAACGAGCGTATCTGTTTGTAATCGTGTTTTTCGAGTAGATGTCGTGCCGCACTATTTCTTTCATCAAGCCAGGAAAGCATCGAAACACGAGCATCTGCTGGTGCTTCCGCGACATGCTGGTGGGCACGTTCTGTGTTCAACTGTAAAAGATGGGTACCAATGCCCCGGCCTCGGTAGTCAGGGTGAACATCGCCGCCAACAAAGATGCGGGCATGTTGTCTGTGATCGACACTCGCAAAGGCGATGACCTTTCCTTCTGGGGAAAGCACCAGCCATGCATCGGTCGCAAGCGCAAAATCCGGTGATTGCAACCAGAGTTTCATGTTACCCATCGTTGTTTCGGGGCGACCTTCAAGCTCGATCTCACAGGTGTTCGTCAGGTGCAGAATACCTTCTATATCGTCCATCGTTGGACGGCGCAGTACAAAGCCGCGTGGTAATGATGCCGTAAGCATTGTATGTATCTCTCTTTCTATTCTTTTCATCTGATAGGAATATGGACACTACGGGACCGATGTATCGCATCTTCTTAGCGATCTATTGCCGAAAAGGGTGTGATGAATCAGACCCGTACAGAAATTTTTATTAGCCGTTACGTTTCAGCTTGCCTGTGCGCTTAGCGTAGCGTTCCGCCATACCGAAGATGTATATGCCCAGAGGGACACTGACAACACCAGTGAGCAGAAGTGGCCATGTGATATTCCAGACTTCTAGTGACCAGAGTGGCTTCCCTTGCATCAATCCTGCCCGCAAACCATCCAGTACATACGTCGCAGGCGAGATGCGTGCAAGTGGTTGCATCCAGATGGGTAACACAGTTATCGGATAGTAAACGCCTGACACCAGCAGAATAATGGCACGCACAATGTAAGACATTTGCATGCCCTTCTCCGTATAGAGCAAGGGTAATGCGAGCAGTCCCGATACCAAAGCCAATGAACGAGATACTACCGAGCAGCAGGATCAGAAACGCAGTCAAGTAGTTAGCATGACTCAGGTCAATATGAAAGAAAAATGCCATTACACCTAACTGCAAAACGGTAAAGAGCATGCCATGCACTACTGCAAACAGACAGCTTCCTACCATATGTGTGAAGCGCGAAATTGGAGCCATGAATGTGTACTCAATGGTGCCTTCCCAACGCTCCATGTTGATAATGTCGGTCACACCGTCAAATGTCACGCTCAGGTAGGTCCACACAGCGGTTCCGATAACCAGGTAGAGCACAAAATTAGGGACGTGCGACCCAACACCGATGTAGGTAACGGACATGGCATTTACAACGCTGTACACGAGCCAGACCACTTCCCAGGCCCAATAGCGTTTGGTAAGGTTCCAGTTGCGCTCGAAAAACGCGTAGGTTGCACGCCCCTGGTGCATTAAACTAGACATGTATAATTCCCTTCTTATTCTTCCTCTTCGCGGGCAGCTTCGATAGCCTCGAACGCCTTTTCCCAACTGCCGTAGCGTTTGATGTCCTCTGGCGTGATGCGATGTGAAGCGGTGTAGTGCATGAATACTTCGTTCATAGACACAGGCTCGTCGCGTTCCATCAGACTGGTAACTGTTTGTTTCAGTTCGTCGGTTGTACCAAGTGCCACGATTTTGCCTTGCACAATGATCGCGACTCGATCACAGAGTGCTTCAGCCTCATCCATATCATGGGTTGTGATCAAGATTGTTGCGTCATGTTGCTCGCGCAGTTCCTCGACGAAACGCTGCACGTCGATTTTCGAGCGTGGATCGAGACCCGTTGTTGGCTCGTCGAGTAACAAGACGATAGGTGACGTGAGAAACGCACGCGCAATAGCGACCTTCTGCTGCATACCGCGAGACATGTTTTCAAGTGGTCGTCCAATACGGTCAGGCTTGATTCCAAGCCGTATCAGGATACTTGTAATCTTGCTACGAGCCTCGGCAGCAGGCATATTGTAGAGGCGAGCAGCATACATCAAGTTTTCCATCGGCGACAACTTCTTGAAGAAGGATGCCTCAACGCTGACGCGGTTAATCAAACGTTGCACGATGCGTTCATCCTTCACTACATCGTAGCCAAAGATGCGCACTGTACCAGTATCAGGCAAGAGTAAGGTTGAAAGGATACGTATGAGCGTCGATTTACCAGAACCGTTTGCGCCAAGTATACCTACGATTTCACGGTGCTTGACAGTCAGGGTGATATCATCAACGGCTCGGACCTCGCGCTTCTTATCCTTCTCCTCGTCTTTTTTGCCGGGCCAGCGGAGCAATGGACGGTCCTTTTTGAAAATCTTTGATACACCCTCGATCACAACCGCATCTTGTGTTGTGTCCAGAACGATATTTTCCAGTAAATGTGATTGTATAGTAAGGTCTTGTCCTTCATGAACAGCCAAGAGTATTTCTCCTTTCGGATAGTAAGAGACCTAGTGTGTGTCTCTCAAGAAGCATTATATGGACAGCGAGTAGGTACATCGGACATACGAACAGGCTTACACCTGTACGTCAGGACATCGGGGTAGATTGCACTTGTGTGTCATATACTAATTCTTCCTTTAGTGCATCAACTTGGTAGCAATTGTAGACCATAGAGAAAAGTGCGACAAAAAACCGTGGGACTGGATAAAGTTTTTTGCCAGTGCCCACGGTTCAGAGAGTCTTTTTCTCTACGCCTATTCGTTAAAAATAGGCGGACCTCCTCTGGAAATGGGCACACTGATCCCCTGGGCCACAATGGTAAGTGGCACGAACACATCAATGCAAGAGCCACGAGTACCATATGCGGTGGAATAAAGCGCATCAAAGGGCATAGCATGGCTGAAAACTGTTTTCGAGCTGAAGCCGAAGCCGCGTAACCGCGACATACATGAAGCGTTCTTTATCATGCTATGTACTCCCCTTTCTTGAGTTTTTGTTTGCTAAATGTTGATTGAGGTCAATTTTTGACATGAGTCAGTGGAACTGTCGATGCAGCCACCATCTTTTCTAAGTATACGAATAGATTGGCGATATGTCAAGGGAAATTCGACCGAAGTTTACAATACGTTCCCTACTCTAGTTAAGCGTCTTTTAAATTGGCGACTTTTCCTTGCTGAATCGCTTGCACGGTAGAGATATGACGTTGTGTTGCTTGATCAATGGTCTTGCTTGTAAATTGGATGACGGTAAGACGTACCAATGTCAGATATTCATTCTGTTGTGGATATACGTCGGTAACAAAATCGCGCCCTAGCAGCGAGTCATCGTATGTCGCCACGACATAGCGTTTCCCGTTTGGGGCAATGGCGGTGTGGCGAGCAATATCGAGTGTTTGCAAGAGTATAGGAAGAGCATTTGGAATTTCAATAGCTCTTCTTTCTGGAATAGGGGTTAAGGCAAGTGTTGGTATATCGTCACCTACGGTGTCATTCTGAGACATGGTATCCTCCAAGGTTATCAAAGCGTACAATGAGTAAATTTCTCTTCTTTGTGCACCTTAGTGTACGCAAGTTCAGCCCTTTGGTCAAGTGCAACTGGTAAAATGGCTATAATTCCTCTTCAAATGCCTTGCGTGCCCGTCTTCTTCGCCATAACGTTACGACAAATGTGCCTACACGCTGTGGCGCCCAGCGCAAGAAGGATGGATGACGTAGAACATAGAGAAAGAGACGTGGTTGAATACGCCGCCAGAGCGACGGAAGTTCGTGAATTTCGCCAGAGCGCAAAGGATGTTCAGCACTGTCGGGATCAGCCCATTTTTCACGCACGTATATGTCGCCTAGACGTTCCAGAATGAGCGTATCTTGTGGCGTGGAGATTGCTGCAACACCATGTATCGATTCATAAGGTGTTTGCGATGGTTGTATTCGTATACCAGCCCAATTTGCTAACAGGCATAAACGCCCATAAAATTGCGTCGAGAGGCTGTATTTACTGAAGAGACGCCGCCACCAAAGTAGAAAGAGCAAAGCTCCGAAAAGTACAAGTAGAACAACACTACCCAATGCGGTACCTACTTGTTGACGCAACTGTACCTGAGTCGTTGCCGCGTTGCTATCTGTATTCGCGGTATCATCGAGGCCATTGCGTTGTGTTCGTCCACGCAGATTTGGTGGGACTACAGCTCCACCACCATTTGCACCGCTTATACCTCCATTTTTACCACTTGCACTAAATTGATTAGGCAATGGACGGGTAAACGTTGCGAAGCTTTGCGATGGCTCGAAATTAACCCAACCATAGCCAGCGAAGTAGACCTGTACCCAGCTATGTGCGTCAGTCCCATGAACAACATACTGATGTGTCTTGGGATCGAAAGTCCCATTTGTATAGCCAGCAACGACGCGTGCAGGGATACCAAGTTCGCGAGCCATCACGACCATCGATGTAGAAAAGTAGTTACAGAAACCCTTATGATCGCTGTTGCCAAAGAGAAACCACGAGACGCCCTCTTGACCAGCCGGTAACTGGATATTTGTACTGTACGAATAATTGTCACGAAAGAACGACTCAAGGGCAACGGCCTTATCATACATTGTAGTAGCGTGTGCATCAGCAATGATTTTTTTTGACTTTTGAAGAATGCGAGGGTCGAGACCATTGGGCAAGTTTGTGTATGTGCTCACAATGGATGTATCGTACACGTTTGGGTCTGACGGACCATCGTATCCAGGTGGGGGGAGGGGTGGCGCATTGGCTGAGAGAGGGACACCACGTAGCGTTTGCACATCAGCTGCTGAAACCGTCGATACAACGGTATAGTGCGTTCCCGCACCAAAGCCTCCGTTTTGTCCGACCCAAGCCACAACCGAGCCATTCGCTTTGTTTCGCAAAACGTTGGCAGGGGCGTTATATGACGTAATGTCGGAGGCACCAAGCACATAAGGATACTGTTCGTTGATAATACTGGCAATGGTTATTTTCTGCGTAATTGTACGCGTCATGACATATCCGCTAGCTGGATATGGATCGTTCGCTTTCAACGCTTGCGTATCAGTTAAATTGTTCGTCCATGTGCTCCTACTTTTCAGATAGGTATCGTAGTTCAAGGTTGCCAGATAGATTGGTTCGTTGGTGGTCGCACCTTGTGTAGTGAAGGTTAGCACAGTATCATGATTGAGATTTGGATTGCCACCGAGTGCTAATGTATCTCTAAAATTGCCGTGATTGGAGGGATTAGAACCACCATTCAACGAGATGATACGGTTCCACGTATTTTCTGCCTGTTGCCACGGATTACTACTAGAGTTCCAAATCTGGGCGGCAGTATTGTTTGTGTAGGTACCGGGGAGCAACCAGGAAAAAATGAGGATGCCAACGGAGATAATCGCGCCGGCTTGCATCACATCCCAGCCGATATCATCGGGGTAGCGCAAACCTTGCCGACGCCATCGGCGCACTGACTCATACAAATTGAAGCGCAGGAGTAGCAACAAGGACGCCATAAGAAACACGACAAGGAACACAATATAGCCAGAGTCTACACTACTAAGGTTAATCAGTAGAACGATAGCGTTTGCCAGGATCATAAGCCACGGGTTACGAGTGCGATATACCAACCAAGCACTGGTGTATGCAAGCACAAAACCAAGCGACAAAATGAAAAAAAGAAAGATTGCATCATCGTTGCCTGTCCCTCCCGTGAAGGCAGTAGCAAGCCAATGATGCATGCTCGTATTTAACGCTTCCGCGCTTCCATGGTAGAAGGCAGCAGCCGTTTGCCAGTAGGAGAGAAGTAAACCAAAGCCAAGCACAGCGAAATAGAGAACGAATGAAGGAAAGCGTTTTTGCTTCGCGGCAACTACTCCAAGAATTAATCCGAAAGCCGTGGTCAGGGTTAAAATATTTAGATGATCGACCCAATCAGCCGCTTGCACACACCACACAGTACTATAGACAACAATCGCGAGTAAAATCAGCGAAAACCAACCTTCAGCCACGCCAATGTGAATTTCACGTCGAGGGGCTACATTCTTAGAATTAGGATTGTGTTTTGGTTTATCTGAAATGATCTTGGCTAACCGATTGATTGAAGTTGTTGTGTCTTGCATAGCTCTTACCTTCGTTGCATACTACCTGCGTTGGGACCACTTTCAAGAACTTGAGCGATATCTTCTCCATATTGTACACGCACTACTGGTATTCCTGCACCCTCTAATAAAGCTAACGAATCCTCGTCAGAGGGTTTATCTTCAAATGATGTTGCATTCAGTCCAACCACAGCGACTTGCACGCCTCGGCGCTGTAGATGGCGCAAACCTTCGTGCCAATCACGTGAGTTTGATGGGGTGATAATAACGGCAACGGTGTTGCGCCCAAAATGGATTGCATCTAAGGCAAGAGCTTCTTTCAAGTCTGTGCCAGGACCAGCTTTGACAACAGCAAGTAGTTCCAGCATTCGCTCCACCTGGCGTTCGCCACGATCAAGGTTCAGAAATTCGCGTTGTCGCCCGTTGACGATCATTCCCACGGAAAGGTCCTGCCGTAGTAAATAGTTTGTGATGGTTGCGGCAATCGAGACACCGTATTCTTCGGTTGAGTGTTCGCCTTTGCCAGTTTGCACAGCACTATGTAAATCAAGGAAAATCCAGGCATCGACGGCGGGGTCGAGATCGAATTCCTTTACCATCAATTTGTTATAGTGCGCACTTGTGCGCCAGTGGATGCGACTGAGTGCGTCACCATTCACGTATTCACGTATTGTGGTTGCGTTAATCGTAGCTTGCAATGCACGACGCGAGTTTCTGCCCCGACCAGGCAAGCCACCAGTGAAGAGCGCGAATGAGGCAATCGGGAACACACGGGGGAGTACCATCAATTCACGCGACGCTGAAAGCACGATACGCCGTCGAAAGAGACCAAAGGGATCGCCGCTGGCAGCAGTGACCGGACCAAGTTGAAAGCGTCCACGTTGTTTGCAGACGCTACGCGCACGCCACATGGCACGTTTGCGACCACCCATACTAGCAACATAGCCTGCTCGATGTCCTGGTAGGTTCGAGCCATCAGCTATTTGTACCCAGAGTTTGGGCAAGATGCTTAGATTATCCAGCATGAGACGCTCATCAAAGACCTCTCCAACTTGAATACGTCCGCTGGTAACGGCGCGTCGAAAAATCATCTTCCGCAAGCTGTAACGCGCCCAAAGCCAGGATAGCACAAACAGTATCGTCAGTACGTAAGTGAGTACGTAGAGTACTTTCCAGCCGCTACTAATTGAGAGAAATCCAAGAATGAAAATCAGTAGAATTGCTTGCCAGGGTCGCATACGCTAGCGTCCCCTTCCGCCACCAACCCATGCATTTGGCACAGGAATGCTTTGCAAAATTTCGTCCAAGATGTTTGTTGACGTAATCGCACGAACGCGTGCGGCAGGCGTCACAATGATACGATGGGCTAAGGTTGGTTTTGCCAGCAGCTTTATATCATCGGGAATGACATAGCCACGCCCATGCATGGCTGCAAGTGCCTGGGACGCACGAAATAGAGCCAGAGAGCCTCTGGGACTCACTCCAAGATAGATGTTTTGATGGTTACGCGTTGCATTGGCGATAGCAACGATATATTCGCGAATGGATGGATCAACATGGATAGCACGAATTTGCTGTTGGATGTGCACAAGCTCGTCCGCCGTCATGATCTGGGCAAGGTCTTCCAGTGGATGATGATGCTGATGACTATCAAGGATATTGATTTCATCCGCAGCCTTCGGATAGCCCAGACTTATATTCATCATGAAGCGGTCTAGCTGAGCTTCAGGCAAGGGAAAGGTGCCTTCATATTCGATAGGGTTCTGTGTTGCCATCACCATAAATGGTTCTGGAAGTCGATGAGACACACCATCGACGGTGACTTGTGCTTCTTCCATTGCCTCTAAAAGGGCCGATTGCGTTTTTGGGGTCGCACGATTGATTTCGTCGGCCAGCACAATCTGAGCCATAACGGGGCCTGGACGGAACTCGAAATTTCCAGTTTTTTGATTATAGATAGAGACACCCGAAACATCACTGGGTAAAAGGTCTGGTGTGAATTGAATACGCTTAAAGGTACACCCGATAGAACGCGCGATAGCTTTGGTAAGGACAGTTTTGCCCACGCCGGGTACATCTTCAATTAAAATATGTCCACGACAAATGACCGCGATCAGGCTGAATGCTACAGAGTCAGCCTTGCCTACGATAACCCGTTCAACATTAGCGACAACACGTTGTACGGCGGTCGCCAAGTCCTGTACTGACTGCATACTATTTCTCTCCAACGAGGTGATTTTGAGGATTTTCAATCTCGACGTATTAGCACCCATGTATAATATGATAGGCTACTATGGTACCACAAAACGCCAAAAGGCACGAATAACAAGTTTGTGGTTAAATACTTACGCTAGTAATACGCCTCTACACCGTCCTTTGTTGCTATTTCCACAAATATGCTTCCTTCATAAAGAAGCATAGCAAATAATCCTGAAAAAAAGCTAAAAATGTTGATGTTGTATATCTCGCCAGTATATCGAAGCTATGCTACACTACCTACAGTACGGACTTGACTATACTGTTGTATCTTTCGTCCATATATCTAAAAGAAGATGGCATGATAGCCTTGTCATCTTACATTCAAGTACATCCTATAGATGGCTCAGAAGTTCATCGTTTTAACTTTACAAGCATAAAACTCTGGGAAATACCAGTCGAAATATTGAAAAATACGGAACTTGTAGCACTACTACCACTAGTCCCATTAACAAAAGATGGCGCAACACACGAAGCTATTGAAGAAACAGTTAGCGATATAGAACACTTTGTAGATGATGAAACGGTACGCAGAGACCTAGTTTCGTTAACATTAACCTTAGCATCATTTGCATTTCTTGGCAAGAAAGAAGAACAAGACTGGCTTGTAAGGAGATTCAGAATGCAGCACGATATTCTATGGGACACACCAATCTATCAGTTAATTTTGCAAGAGGGCCGTGAAGAAGGTATTCAACAGGGTATTCAGCAGACGCTTCAGCAAAAGCTTCAAGAACAGCGTGCCTTAGTACAACGTGTAGTACAAACAAAATTTCCTAAGATTGCACGTCTTGCTATAGAGAAGACAGATGCAATAGTAGACGAAAACAAGCTACAAGACCTCATTGTTTACATGGGTATTGCGCAAACTGAGGCAGATGCTCGGCAATATCTCCTCGATATTGATAAGCCGGAGACAAATGGCTAGTGTAGCAGGGTCTATACCCATGAAGATGATTATGCTATTATAGGCTTCATGAGCCAGAACAATGAGAAAAAGACGATAGAAGAACTTCATGCAGTGGTGCATGGGTATGTGCAGGGCGTGGGCTTTCGCTACTTTGCCTCCCAAAAATCACTATCGCTTGGGTTACGCGGCTATGCCCGTAATAAAGGGAGTGGAAGCGTAGAGGTTGTAGCACAGGGGACACGCGGTGCTTTAGAAAATCTTCTGGTTGCTTTACGACGAGGACCTTCAGCGGCAGAGGTGGATGAGGTTGAAACGACGTGGCGCGAACCTACAGAGCACCTCACAGGCTTTTCCATTCGATATTAATAATATATGAGGATGAATGACGATGATTGATCGCAAGACGGTAGAAAACGTAGCAAAGCTCGCACGGTTGGGTATGAGTGAGGAAGATATTTCGACCTTCCAGCAGCAGCTCTCGGTTATCCTGGAGAATATCAAGATACTGCAAGAGGCTGATGTAAGCGGTGTCTCACCAACGGCACACGCTTCTCGCTTGACCAGTGTAATGCGTGCTGATGTACCGCAACCATCGTATCCACCAGAGGTGCTGCTCGCAAATGCTCCCGATCAGGAAGACAATAGCTTGAAGGTCAACGCTGTATTGGAGGGAGAATAGGACACGATGACAGAATTAATTACACTCACGATTCATGAGGCGGGCGATTTGTTGCGCCAAAAGAAGATTTCGTCGGTCGAGTTAACAAAGGCGCACCTTGAGCGCATTCGCGCGGTAGAAGACAAGGTAAAGGCATTTACGCTGGTGACAGATGAATTGGCGTTAAGGCAGGCAGAAGAAGCTGACCGGCGTATTGCACATGGCGAGCGGCTTGCGCCGTTGACAGGTATCCCGATAGCGATCAAGGATGTAATCTCTACGAAAGATATTACTACAACGGCTGGCTCACGGATGCTGGAGCATTTCAAACCACCATATAACGCAACGGTCATGGAAAAGCTGAACTCAGCAGGTATTGTAATGGTGGGCAAGACCAATATGGACGAATTCGCGATGGGATCGTCAACCGAGAATTCGGCGTTTTTCAATACGCACAACCCGTGGGACCTTGAACGTGCTCCTGGTGGCAGTAGTGGTGGTTCTGCTGCCGCGGTTGCCGCAGGTATGGCGATGGGTTCATATGGTAGTGATACGGGTGGCTCTATTCGCCAACCTGCTTCGCTGTGTAACGTGCTGGGTGTCAAACCAACCTATGGACGCGTCTCCCGTTTTGGCCTCATCGCGTTTGGCTCATCACTCGACCAAATTGGTCCCTTCGCACGCGATGCACGTGACGCGGCAATCCTACTGCAAGCTATAGCGGGAAAAGATGTACGAGATTCGACGAGTTCACCAAACCCTGTACCTGACTACAGTGCAGGCTTGAATGGCAGCATCAAAGGCATGAAGTTGGGCGTGCCCGAAGAATATTGGGTTGAGGGAACGCAGCCGGAAGTCATCAAGATTGTACGTGAGAACATTGAAAAACTACGCGCGATGGGGGCAGAGATTATTGATGTGTCTCTTCCTCATACGAAATACGGTGTATCGGCCTACTACATTATCGCGCCAGCAGAGGCAAGCGCGAATCTCGCTCGCTTTGATGGTGTGAAGTATGGCTATTCTTATCGTGATACCGACGACATGTGGGAAGCGATGGAAAAGACACGTCAGTACGGGTTTGGAGCCGAGGTAAAGCGGCGTATCATGCTGGGAACGTACGCGCTCTCCTCCGGTTACTATGATGCCTATTATAAGCAAGCCGAGAAGGTGCGCTCACTGATCACACAAGATTTTGAGAAGGCATTTGAGAAGGTGGATGCACTTGTTAGCCCGGCATCACCAACTGTAGCATTTAAGTTAGGCGAGATTTCTGATCCCTATCAAATGTATCTGCAAGATGTGTTTACTATTCCAGCAAACCTTGCGGGTATCAGTGGTATCTCCATTCCTGGTGGTTTCAGTCAAGGGCTACCCGTTGGTCTACAATTGTTAGGACCAGCATTTGGGGAAGACGTTATCCTACGCATTGCCGATGCTTTTGAGCGCGAAACAGATTATCACAAACAGTGGCCCAAAGGTTTGTAAGGGTATGTGTGATTTTCTGATATCAAGTGCGTTTATATGATATGGGCAAGGGCACCCGCAAGGGGATGCCCCTCCCATAGACGAAGTGATTTTCACTTTGAGGTTGTATGGGAGGGGCATCCCCTTGCGGGTGCCCTTGCAAAAGTCCTGTATCATAGAGGTTGTAATACATGGTACGGCGCGTAGTCGCTCTTTCGCTGCTTGCATTAGCACTGGCAATTCTTATTGTGACGCCGATTATTGCCTTCACGCCCGTTGGGAACCGTGTAAGTAACTCGCTTGGGCTGGTGCCACCAACACCAACCGCTACTCCTATACCCTTTGTGCCGACACCTGTACCTTCACCTTCGCCTGTACTCACCGTCAAGGGACTTCCGCCAACACTCACTTCGAGCACAGCCTATCTTGAAGATACTGACACAGGTAATGTGCTCGTCAATATTCACGGGGATAAGCCATTGCCGATGGCAAGCATCACAAAGATCATGACCGCTGTCATTGCGGTGCAAACGGGCAACCTCGACCAGGGAATTGCTATCAAGCAAGATGCGCTGAACGAGGTCACGCTGCATAATGGAAGCAGTGCTTTTTTGCAAGTTGGTGACGTAATACCACTCAAGGACCTGCTCTATGGCTTGATGTTACCATCAGGTGATGACGCGGCGATAGCGATTGCCGATGGACTCGCGGGTTCGCCAGATAAATTTGTGCAGAGGATGAATCTCTTTGCATACCATCTCCACCTGTATCAGACGCATTACACGAATCCAGATGGTTTGACGCCCGACAATGAGACTAATCCAAATCACTATACAACGGCAGCCGACCTTGTACGTCTCGCTCATTATGCGATGTCGCTTCCCCTGTTCGCTCAAATTGTCCAGACGCCAACATATACGCTGGCCGCGAATGGTCAACATCACCGCTATACCTGGAAAACTACGAATGATTTACTGGGCACATATGCAGGGATGACGGGTATCAAGACAGGGCATACAGTAGAGGCTGGCTATTGTTTGTTATTCGCAGCCACACGTGCTGGTCATCATTTGATGGGTGTCGTCTTGCACAGCGATACCTACGCGGGACGTTTCGATGACGCGAAAGCATTATTGAACTGGGGTTTCAGTTTGCCTGTGTTGCCACCTTCAAATTAAGGACGGTAGGGGCACAATTGATTGCGCCCAAAGATGGGTTGGGTGGCATCTGTGTCGGGCAAGAGATTTGTCGCCAATGCGTTGCCCCATTCCCGCCCCCATCTTTGGGCGCAATCAATTGTGCCCCTACCGATATGATTAAATTGTCCCCTGTTGTGAATGTGTTTGATTAGCGGCTGAATGCTGCGTCGAACGCGACCGACGATGGGGCGAAGTCGGTACGGTGCACGAAGTTCACGGCATCCTGTGCCCCCCACTCGCGATCCATGCCGGAGTCTTCCCACTCAATGGAGAGCGGCCCTTGATAGCCGATGCGGTTAAGAACTCGGAAGATCGACTCGAAGTCAACATCACCATGGCCAGGAGAAACAAAATCCCAGCCGCGTTGTGCTTCACCAAAGTTCAGGTGCGAACCAAGAATGCTCTTCCGTCCGTCTAGGCGCAATTTCGAGTCTTTGACATGAACATGATAGATGTGGTTGCTGAACTCTTCGAGAAAGGCAGCGGAGTCTAGAAATTGATGTACAAGGTGGCTAGGGTCGAAATTGATGCCAAAACCAGGACGGTTGCCAATTGCATCAAGTGTTTTGCGTGTTGTCACAAAATCATATGCGATTTCAGTGGGATGAACCTCTAAGCCAAACTTGATGCCTTCATGCTCATACACGTCGATGATCGGGTTCCAGCGTTGCGCGAAATCTTCATAGCCATGCTCTATCGCAGCAAGATCATTTGGGGGGAAAGAATAGAGCATGTGCCATATGCTAGAGCCAGTGAAGCCATTCACCTGAGTTACGCCGAGCTTAGCTGCCGCACGAGCGGTGTCAGCGAGTTCTTGTGCGGCACGTTTGCGCACTCCTTCTGGTTCTCCATCACCCCAGACATGAGGGGGCACGATGCCTTTGTGACGCGCGTCGATTGGATCACACACTGCCTGTCCAACAAGGTGATTAGCAATGGCAAAACATTTGAGATTGTGGCGATTTAGTATATCGTGACGCGACTGAATATAATCAGGCTCTTTTAGCGCACGTTGTACGTCAAAATGACCGCCCCAGCAAGCCAATTCTAGTCCATCAAAACCCCAGGTACTCGCTTTCTGGGCGAGTGTCTCTAACGGTAAGTCGGCCCATTGACCAGTGAATAACGTGACAGGTCGTGACATAGCCTTCTCCTTGAATATATCAGGGCGCCTACAAGGGGACGCCCTTGTTCCCTAAAAGGTCTTTCTATTTTCAGCGTATCACATGTAATTGTTGCTATCAATATACAAACAGTGTTTGTGTATTGGTGGTATGAACTTGCCATTAAAAAGTGGTACTAGCAAGGACTCTATAAACATGATAAAATACCCCCACTTACTTTATACTATATAGTTTGAATAGAGTACACAATCATGCGCTATGCTGTATTTACGGATGTTCATGCCAATTTAGAAGCCTTAGAAGCGGTCCTGGTGAAGATAGATGAGTTAGCTCAGCAAGAGCCAATTGATCAAATATGGTTTTTGGGTGATCTTGTGGGATACGGTCCTAACCCGAACGAGTGTATTATTACACTTCGTGAACGTACTGATGTCATTATCGCGGGGAACCACGACTGGGCTGCTGTTGGGAAGATCGACCTGGAAGACTTCAGTTCTGCCGCACGTATCTCCGCGGAATGGACTGCCGAACAACTTACCGAGGAACATCGTGAGTTTCTTACAAATTTGCCCGAGCGTATTCATCTTAAAGAATGTACTCTTGTGCACGGTAGCCCATATGGGCCATTATGGGAGTACCTCACGTCAGAAGTGCTGGCTGAGCGCAGTTTTCAACACTTCACCAGTCGCTATTGCTTCGTTGGACATACGCATGTGCCTGTTATCTTTCAACAGCCAGACACTGTAGCGCAGACACCCACCATTCCTCTCACAAACACAGAGCAACGCGAGATCGTTTCAGCGGACGATGATGCCTTTGTGTCGCCAGTAGACGACGATGAAGAGACACAAAAAATAGTAGCGATACACCCACCACAAAAAACAACAGACGAGATATCTAGCTCTGAAAATGCGTCTATTGCATCGGAAAATTTGTTGACAGATGCGCAAGAGCAGGATGAAGAGAGGCAAGGTGTATACACAGCCACGTCTCTCGGCGAATCAAAAGACGCGCTTGCATCACCTGCTAAAAACGGTCGGACCTCTGACGAAGAGGCTATCTTAGTGGAAAATTCTGATGTAAAGCATACATTAGCAAGCAATGATACTCCTGTGCTTGTTCAAGAGGAGCCAATAACTGAACAGCACGCTGCTTCTTCCAATGGTCATATAAAAGAAGAGCAGATCAGCAACGTAGAAGAGCGACTCAATAGTGAAATTGAAGAACTGTTAGAACTGCTAGGATTGAGCCAGAGTATGGTACAAGTCACAAATGAGATGCTCATTCCTCCTGAAGGCGAGTGGCTAGCCCCAAAGGGCTTTCGCGCTATCATCAATCCAGGTGGTGTTGGACAACCACGGGACGGGGACCCACGTGCTGCCTTTATGATTTATGATACGCAACGTGGCTTCACATTCTATCGCGTTCATTATGACTATGAGAAAACTCAAGAAAAGATACTCAAGGCCGGATTGCCTTCCTATCTCGCGGCACGTCTAGGATATGGTCGATAACTATGAAACTCATCGTCGGCCTGGGAAACCCAGGGCAGCAATATGAACAGACGCGACATAACGTTGGCTTCCGTGTCGTCGATATGGTCGCAAAAACACTCGACTGGAAGTGGTCGGAACAACGGAATAGAGCGATACTCGCAAGTGGCACACTTGGACCCGAGAAGGTGGTCCTGGTCAAGCCTATCACATTTATGAATAATAGTGGTGAAGCAGTCAGTGCACTGGTTCACTGGTATAAAGTGCAGCCGGAAGATGTACTTGTTGTCTACGACGAGCTTGATCTGCCCGTGGGAAGAGTACGCCTGAAGAGTAATGGCAGCGCGGGTGGACACAATGGTATTGATAATATTATTCGCCATTTACATACAAACAATGTTCCGCGCCTACGTATTGGCATAGGCCGCCCCACGAATACACATGTAGAGACTGTGAGCTACGTGTTAGGTATTCCACCACTTGACGAGCGTATCACACTCGCAACAGGCGAAGAGCGAGCTGCCGAGGCTATCCCACGCATTATCAGTCAAGGGGTTGCCATCTCCATGAATGAACTGAATGCCGATCCAGAGGCGCAACGGCAGGCAGAGGAGAAGCGGCGTTTGCAAAAAGAACGACGTGAACAGGAACGTCTACGCCGTGAAGTCGCAAGGCGCGAACAAGCAGAACAGAATGGTTTGCAAAATTGATGTATATCCGCAGGGATGGGATTATGCATAATCCCATCCCTGCGGATATACATCAATTTTACGCGTCAAATGGTGGCGATAGAGGATGCCGGTTGCTTGCTTCGACTTGCCGATAGACGACGTACGAATAGACTACGAGTAATGCCGAAACAAGAAACACAGTGCCAACTATGCCCCATGTACGTAGCGGAGGAATAAACGTTGTGATGATGCCCAAAACGCCTGCCCCAACGAAGAGCCATCCACCGAGACGATGTGTTCGCTCCCACACGATATCGCTTGAGAGGGTCCATGGTGTTCTGATGCCAGCCCAGAAGTTACGTTGAAGTTTGCCAAGATAGTTGCCAATGAAAATGAAGAGGACAGAAACCAGAAGGCTTATAACGAACGATACATTGATGGTAAGCCCGAGGGGAATCGCAAGCGTTATCATTTGTATTATGAACATAAACAAAAGAATGCCTACCAGCAAGAGACCAATAATTTTTTGTGTTGCACGTGGGTCCTGGTTACTCAAACGAGGACTGGCAACCAATAACACGCGTAAGAGCAGGAAGATACCAACACTCATTGAAGGTATAATCAATGCATTGGTCAACTTGGGTAGATATCCATTCACGTTTCCGACGGCATCCCAATGTGAAGGAACAATAGGGGGCAAGAATGGATACGTGCCAGCGGCGACCGCTATTTGTAGTCCAATAATGACAAGGGATATGATGGTTGTTGAGTAATATGATGTAGAAGGGCGTAAATTACTTCTATTTTCTGTAGGGTCCATTGCATGCCTCCAACATGTTTTAGCCGATTATAGTATCCTCGTTATCTTCTGTTGTAGAGAATTCTCCGTCCATAGCTCCGAACCAGCCCATGATTTCAGTCATCATGTCCTGAAAGACGGTTGTGTTGAGCGAATATACCTGAAATTGTCCGCGTCGCTCGACGCGGACAAGATCAGCAAGTTTTAACACCGTTAAATGATGTGAGAGTGCAGTACGCCCAACACCTGCATTTTCTGCAAGTTCACCCGCAGTACGTTCGCCTCCTCGTAAATGTTTTAGAATGCGCCGTCTCGTCGGATCCGCGATAGCTTTATAGGCTTCTTGCATACAGTACTCAAATTTCTCTTTGAATGTTAAACCATTTTACTACAATGAATATACTCTCTTTTATTTCTGTACGCCAGGATGAAGAAGAGGATAGAAGTTTACGCTCCAGCCCACACCAAAGATATGTGGCATTAACACGCGTGACGTATCCTTGTTCCAGATTTTCGCGCGTATCCGTTCGATAGTGGGAACGCGAAAGTCATAGGGGATTATACCCCAGAGCGTGCCTTGCCATGTGCGTTGGTCAGCGGGTAATCTCATTTGATCGAGAATTGCTGCTCCCACAAGTACTAACCCCACGGTGATTCCAAGTGTCCTATTTTGTTTTTGGTCCATTTCAATCAACTCCTTTTTGGTTTTTCTTACATTCATTTGTTCAGGCAGGGAGACCACAAAAGCCTCTCCTGGATGTAGGTTTTTACGAAATGTAGGGAAGACTCGCGCGGTCTTCCTGTTTCGCTTCAACGGTCTGAGCAACATTTGGTACATTACTTGTATCGCGTAATCGCCAGATGACGAGTACAGCAATGATACCAAAGAGTGCTATTACCCCTTCGGTAATGACAGATGCAGTCGTACTGGTACCTAACATTTGTACAATTTCGACAGAGGTAAAATCGACGATGGCATGGGCGAAAATAGCCAGCCACAGCCAGTTTATGTTGTTACGTCGAAATACCTGCAAAACCATGACGGAGAGCGCGATATGAACGGGAAGAGTCCATAGACGCTCCCATGCACCAAGTAACGGAAACCATACAGGTTGTGCGTTGAGGGTCACAAACTGCTGGATAACAGTTGTGTGCTGGCTCGGTGTAAGTGCATTCAAGTTGAGGCTTGACGTGACAAGAATATTTGCAAGTGAGAGCAAGCCCAACACTCCTATCAGCACGATGGACTCGATACCGCCGTGGCCAATGCCGTACATCACCGCTTTACTCCATGTCTTTTCCTCATGGCGCATGAACACGCGATAACCAACATATCGTCCAACCTCCTCAAACAGGCCAGCAGTAAGTGCAAGAAGCACATACCATGTGAAGCGAAACCCAGCCGACGCTTTTAGTTGCGAGGTAAAAACTGCATTCAGCGCAATGACAGCAGGAACACGAGTAAGTAGTTGAAATACTAAAAAGACAAGTGTGCCATACCAAAAGTAACGCCAACGCACTTCAAGCCGAATACGTGCGATCATAGCCAGCACAAAGGGATAAAGAATAGCGAAAATGCTAGCGATGGTAAGGCCGATAAGCCAGCCAGTATGTACCGAGGCAGTTGAAGGCATAATAAAGCTCCTTTATGAGTGGCTCACTATGTTTCCAACATAGTGAGCATTCAAAGAAATCATGTCTATTCAGTATTTCAGTATTTACTGAAATATTAGTATGTAAATGAAAAAAAGTCAAGCCTTATAAAATTTATCTATGCTTTTCACGCCCTTGGAAGGTGTATGAGTTGCACGAACACTGGACAGATAAAATCCAAAATATAAAAATACTTGTAATATTAACAGGTTCGCTTTAAAATATCTGTAGTATCTATTGTTGCACTGATAAGCTATAGAGGTGTTAGGAATATGCAAAGGGCCGCACAGCAATTTTCGCTGGAAGTGCATCAACTGGCTAGCGATAATGAACTGGGAGAGCCGTTAAGGGAGTATAGATGGAAGTTTACTCGCATATCGCTGATTGGAATATCTATTGGTGTTGCCTTTTCTGCCTTGTGGGTAGTGGCATTCTTTAGGAATCCACCAGAAGCTGTACAAGACACTCCGTTTTTTGGAACAATAACCGTCCTGTGGCTAGCACTATTTTTCTATCGTTTATATTTCCACCACTACTGGTATTTGTATACGTACACTCAAGGTTTCATTATTCTCAAGAGGAGCAAGGTGGATATTTTTCATTGGGAAGAGGTAGATACGTTCCGGCGTACAGTGATACACGTCAACAGTTTGGCTAGAACAACGCCATTGCTTGGTCTCCTATTTCTCATCTTGTTAGAGCCTGTAATTTGTCGATATAAGATTAAGTGCAGCGATGGAAAGTCCCTCGTGCTTACCTACGCGATTAAGGAGGCTGAGCAGATTGGTAAGATCCTCAATTCTTATATTACAGAAGCATTATTGCCTACTTTTCTCGAGATGTATGCAGAAGGTGGAGAGATTGCCTTTGGGCCATTAAGTATCAGTCAAGCTGGTATCAGCAAGGGAAATAACCTTCTTCCCTGGGATGAAATTCAGATGGTAGAGCTAACGCGAAACTTTGTAGGCGAGGATAATAACGTGTTGAGCATAAACAAGGTAGGTAGAGGACGGTGGACTATGCCAGTGCCGACTATACCTGATGTTTCCGTCTTTGTGGCACTGGCCCGGCATGCCTTACAAAAGCAGAGTGCGCCAAATTCCAACAAGTAGACTAATGCAGTTTGTAATTGTCAAACTATTACAAATATGACAAGAGATGTCATATATATTCAAGTAGAATAGAGAGCAAGTATCTATTATTCTGGTTGGAAAAGAGGTCTCTATGAAGTTTGGGCTTGATGTTCCCACGACGGGTGACTATGCGGATGCACGTGTACTTGCGCAGTTGGCGGTAGAAGCAGAAGCGGCAGGGTGGGATGGCTTCTATATATGGGATGTCCTTCCTGGTAGTAGTGCTGTCATTGATCCGTGGATTGCGCTGACTGCCGTCGCACTTCAAACGTCACGAATCAAAATTGGTTTGCTGGCAACGCCTCTGGCGCGTCATCGCCCTTATCTCGTGGCACAACGGCTGTCGAAATCTTGACCAACTCTCGCAAGGAAGAGTTGTGTGTACGGTAGGACTTGGGCATTCGGAAGAAACGTTCGCGGCATTTCACGAAGAGATGAACCAGGGAGTCCGGGCGAAGAAACTGGATGAGGGGCTAGAAATTCTTGCTGGCTTGTGGACTGAAAATGACTTTTCGTATAAGGGACAGTATAATACGTTGGACCCAGTAACTGTTCTACCAAAACCTGTGCAATCGCCGCGCATCCCTCTCTGGGTCGCGGGCGGTTGGCCGTATCATGCACCATTCCGACGCGCCGCTCAATGGGATGGCATATGTCTCAAATCCATCAACGTTGAGAAGCGTAAGTGGCTCACAGTCGAAGATTTTCGCGACTGTCTCGCCTACATACGCGAGCATAGAACGTCGAATGCTCCTTTTGATGTAATCATGAGTGGTGAGACACCAACCGATACGCAGCAGGGAGCAGCTATTGTGCAACCTTTTGCGGAGGCAGGTGCGACATGGTGGGTGGAGGAAGGGCTGGGCTGGAGTTTAGAAGAGTTCGGGGAACGGATTCGTAGTGGTCCACCTAGAAATTGATGAAAAGGGGCAACGATATTTGGACATTAATGCATACACAGCACTCATCCAACAAAACTTTCCACAACTAGCAATTCAAACAGTGAAGGCTATCACAAAAGGTTGGGATAGTTTTGCGTTGGAGGTCAATGACGAACTGATTTTTCGCTTTCCTATGCGCGACGATGTAATAGAGCCGTTGCAGAGGGAAATACATCTGTTGCCGATACTTGAGCAAACGCTTTCGACACCTATTCCACACTTTGAGTATATTGGTCGTGGAAACGCCGACTATCCATATTCATTTGTCGGCTATCGTAAGATAGGTAGTATCGCATTAGATGACTCTCGTCTTACTCAAGAGCAACTTTTAGCACTTGCACCAGCACTAGCCACATTTCTAAACGAATTACATAGTTTTCCAATTGCTTCAGCGATCCAACTTGGTATGCAAGAACATACACTTGTGTTATGGAGAGAAATATATCAGGAGCGTTATATAGACCTTCAGAAACGTGTGTTTTCTTCGCTAGATACTAGACTACGCATGAAGTCAGAGCAATTGTGGGAAAATTTCCTGAATGACAAGACTCTATTTACATTTCAACCAACGCTTATTCACCGTGACTTGTCGGGAGAGCATATATTTTGTGAGCCGGAACGAGGTATGCTTACAGGTGTAATTGATTGGGGTGACGTTAGTATCGGTGATCCTGCAATTGACTTTGTAGGACTTCACTGGGTAGGAGGTAAACAATTTGTAGAACAAATATTAATGCGTTACCAGAACACGGTTGATACAGCATTCTGGCAACGCATAGACTTTTACCTGCACTACTGGCCGTTCTCACAATTGCTTTATGGGTCTTACAGTGAGAACAAGACGTTCACGTTACAAGGCATTGAGGGGCTACGCGTGATATTTGGCGAATAACTTCTCCTGATGCTCTCGGCGTTTCCACTCAAGACTGTTGATATATTCCCTACTATCGGTACCCCAACGCATAGCAGCGATATCCAGGACGACAAACAACACGACTACGATGATGAGGAACAACATGGCATTCTCCTTATGTCTCTAGGGTTTCCATGCGAGCCATACGCTTCATTAGTGCTGGTTCGTATGCTTTAAGTATACGGTAAATATGTGCTATAATGAAGGAGAAAAGAAAGGTAGATCGCGAAAAAGACGAGTATAACAAAGGGAAATTGCCGTATGACCTTAGAAACTGAAAAGCTCATGGATAGTGCTGGTTGGCACCTTTTAGAGGCATTACAAGAAGATGCACGTCTCTCGTATACGGAGCTTGGACAACGGGTTGGACTCTCCGCGCCAGCAGTTGCCGAGCGTGTACGCAGGATGGAAGAAGCAGGCATCATCACTGGTTATCATGCTGAGATCAATCGTAGTAAGCTTGGTTTTCCGATTACAGCGATTATTCGCATGAGTACCTTTCCAGGGGACCACTGTGCACGTTTTACCAATTCTGTTAAAGACATACCTGAAGTCCTGGAGTGTGCTCGTGTAACAGGTAGCGACTCAATGATTATCAAGATTATGGCTTCATCGGTAGAGCATCTTGAAACGCTGATCGATCACCTTTCAGAACAAGGGAATATTACCACCTCGATGGTGTTATCGACACCAGTCGCGCGACGTGTTATGTCACGCTCTATACTGTCTCTTGAGGAAAAGCAACCATTCTAATTTATGAATAAGATATGATCAGTAGGGACCGATGTATCACGTCCTTGTCGGCGGTTGTACAGGCCAGGAGGACGTGATACATCGGTCCCTACTGATCATATCTCAATTTATTTGCACAGCCACCTTACACAGAATTACTCTCTTTTTAGAAAGGTTTTCTATGACTCCCCCAAAGTGGTTATATTATCTTTTGTTGCTTGTCGTCTTTGAATTACTGGCAGATGTATTGGCAAAACAGTTCGCGGTAAGCGGAAAACTTGTCTTTGCCATTCTTGCGATTATTGGCTTTATTGCTGCGAACACGGCGTGGCTGATTAGTTTGCGTACAGGAGCTGAATTGAGCAAGGGTGCCGTACTTTTTTCGGTTCTTTCTGGTATTGGAGCGGTACTTATCGGTGTATTTGCTTACCATGAGAAAACAACACCCTATCAAATTATTGGGCTGGTACTGGGAATTGCCGCAATTGCATTCCTTTCAATAGAGTGAAATGTATTGATACTATGTATTGCATGTCGTGTGTAGATACGTTATGATTACGGCAGCGACTTGACGAAAAAGAAAAAGTTTCATACCCCTATGCGGCTGAGCGATAGGGGTATATGCTATTGTGTTTCATGTGTTTGTTGGAGGATGATGTGACCCTACAGGGATTACTCGCGTTGCTATCGCAACGACCAGAATATAAACGTTTGTTAGAGCAAATTCGCAATGCGGATGGACTACCGGCCCTGACGGGTATCAACGAGGCTGCCCATCCCTATGTTGTAGCAGCAATCGCGCAGACCTTAAAACAACCGATCCTGTTTGTGGTAAGCGATGAGACACAGGCAAGCCAGGTCGCAGAGACGCTCAAGCAGTTTGTACCCACGCCCGATGATGTCCTGTGTCTACCCGACCGCAACGCCCTTCCCTATGAGCGACTCATTAGTAACGCGGCCACAACGCAGGAACGTATGCAAGCACTTATCGCGCTAGTACAGCGGGAGCGTACTCCACTTGTGGTCTGCTCTGCTCGCGCCTTGACTCAACTCGTTATTCCGCCAAAGGAGTTAGCTGGGAGCCTCTTTACGCTGAAAACCGCGCAAGAGGTAGACCTGACAATGATGCTTGAGCATCTCTACAATCTTGGCTATACACCAGTTGCCGAGGTAGAAGAGACAGGGCAATTCAGTCATCGCGGTGGTATCGTCGATCTTTTTCCACCGACCCTACCACGCCCGATTCGTGTGGAATTTTTTGGGGATGAGATAGAGTCGTTACGTACATTCGATCAAGAAACACAGCGTTCGTTGAATCCGATTTCGACCTGCATCATCGGACCTGCACGTGAAGCTCTCCCTACACGTGGACCGGAGGCCGTTCAAGTCCTGGCGGACCTGGAAATTTCTATGCTTAACCGTGACGCGGAAGAGCGTTGGAAGCAAAACCTGGACGAGTTACGTCAGAAACATTCCTTCGATGACATCGCCTTCTACCTGCCCTACCTGCATAGTCAAGCCACCATACTTGATTATCTGCCGCGCAACGGTTTGCTCGTCTTTAACAATCCCACGAACGCGCAAAATCGTATTCGGGAACTGGACGATCAGGCACATGAGATAAAAGAGCGTTTGGAGCAGGAACACGAAAATCCGACGCGTTTGCGAGACATGTATGTGAGTTGGAATTCATTAGAGCCACAATTACAGCAACGTCGTCAACTTCAGTTTGCTGACGCGCTTTCTGCCGCCGAGGGCGATTTTGATCTCAGCCAGCATGATGGTACTGAACATCTGATGCCATCATTCAGTAGTGCCAACTCATATGGAGGGCGTTTGCGTGCGTTCGTGCAAGATTGCCGTAAAGCACTGGATAACCGTGAACGGGTGGTAATCGTCACAGCACAAGCGCGTCGTATGGCAGAGGTATTGAGCGATGACAGTATCTTAGGTGAAAAGGCAATTCATGTCAGTGCAGGTACGAATATCTTGCAATTGCCAGACCCTGGAACCCTGGTACTTCTACAGGGACAGCTAATGGAGGGCTGGCAATCCCATTCGCTAGCCTTACATGTGTATACCGATACCGAGATTTTTGGTTGGTCCAAACGACGCAATATGCAACGTCGTAAGCCTGTTACTCCTGCGTCATTTCTTGCTGAAGTGAATCCAGGCGATTATGTAGTACATCAAGAGCATGGCATAGGTCGTTTTGAAGGTCTCGTCAAAATGAACATGACGGGGGTTGAGCGCGAATACCTGCTTATTCACTATGCTGGTACTGATCGCTTGTATATTCCGACCGATCAACTTGATCGTGTCACACGCTATATCGGTATGGGTGAGGCGGTTCCCGCGTTAAGTAAGTTAGGAACGACTGAGTGGACACGCGCCAAATCGAAGGTAAAAGAAGGAGTACAGGACATCGCACGCGACTTATTGCGGTTATATAGTGCTCGTGAAGCGGCTCCTGGCCATGCGTTTCCGCCTGATGCGGAACAACCGTGGTTACAGGAACTCGAAGATGCTTTTCCATATGACGAAACACCCGATCAAGAGCGAGCGATTGAGGAGGTGAAGGCTGATATGGAGCGGCCTCGTCCAATGGATCGCCTCGTCTGCGGTGATGTTGGCTATGGAAAGACTGAGGTTGCGCTACGTGCAGCGTTCAAGGCCGTGCTAGACCAGCGACAGGTGGCTATACTTGTACCTACAACAATTCTTGCCCTGCAACACTACAATACATTTCGCGAGCGACTGAAGGCGTATCCTGTGCGAGTCGAGTTATTGAGTCGTTTTCGTTCCGAAAAGGAGCAGAAGCAAGTACTGGAGGACCTCGCGTTTGGGAAGGTCGATGTGGTAATTGGTACGCATCGTTTGTTACAAAAGGACGTGATCTTCTTTAATTTAGGGCTACTGATTGTGGACGAGGAGCAGAGGTTCGGTGTAGTGCATAAAGAACGACTCAAACAGTTACGTAGCGAGATTGATGTTCTCACAATGACTGCAACGCCTATTCCGCGTACAATGCATATGGCGCTGGTCAATTTGCGTGACATGAGCGTTATCGAGACGCCACCACAGGAACGCTTGCCTATTCGCACGGTTATTCGTGAATATGATGAACCATTGATACGTGAGGCAATTCTACGTGAAATTGATCGTGGTGGTCAGGTCTTTTTTGTGCATAACCGCGTACAGGGCATCCAGGTGATCGCACAGAAGTTACAGAGGCTTATACCAGAGGCGCGTATCACTGTTGGACATGGGCAGATGAATGAAGAACAGTTGGAGCGCGTCATGATAGACTTCTCCAATGGAGAATATGACGTATTAGTTTCGACAACGATCATCGAAAATGGCCTGGATATTCCCAACGCGAACACCATTATTGTCAACAACGCGGCCTTCTTTGGCCTCTCACAACTCTACCAGTTACGAGGACGTGTTGGACGTGCGACTCAACAGGCGTATTCGTACTTCTTTTATGGTAAAGATGCAAAGCTAACGCAGATACAAGAGAAACGTCTGAGAGCCATCTTCGAGGCAACGGAGTTGGGTGCAGGCTTCCGTATCGCTATGAAAGACCTGGAAATTCGCGGTGCGGGCAACCTGCTTGGCTCTGAGCAATCTGGCTCGATGAACTCAGTGGGCTTTGATTTGTATTGTAAGCTCCTTGCGGAATCCATACAAGAGATGCAAGGCAAACAAAACGAACTCGCGACCGTAAGCACAACGGTTGACTTGCCGTTGGACTCGTTCTTACCAGATGACTATATTGGTGATCGCACACTCAAAGTGAATTTTTATCAGCGTTTAGCACATCTGAGTACGCCAGAGCAAGTTGAGGCGATGACCGCGGAAATGACTGATCGCTTTGGTACACCACCACCTTCAGTACAAAACCTGATTACACAAGTCCGGCTGAAGGTTGAAGCATCGCGCTTGGGCTTTGAGTCAATTTCTATCAAAGATAATGAACTTGTGCTTACAGTAAAGCGTACAATTGTCCCCAACCGTATCATACTCTATCGTCGTTTCCGCAATGAAGCACGTGTCCAGCAGGGTATAATCCGTATTCCAAAGCGTCTTTTAGGGCAAAACTGGTTGGAGCAATTGCAAGAATTATTGCCAGCGATTACTACAACCGCTTCATCGACCGCCTAGCGTCGTGTGTGCATAAGATAGAACGTTAATGCCTGTTTGTAATCAATGACACTCACACGACCATTTTTGATTACCTGATTCGCAAGATTGAGTAAAGTGGAAACCACCTGTAATCGTGTATCATCGTAACGCTCTTGATGGCGTAGCATCTCTAAAAGCTGTGGAGGGCTTTGATCTGATATCTCTAATCCTGCGTGAAGTGCCTCCACACGTAACCAGAGTATGAGTTGATGACGCATCTGTTCAAAAATCGCGATATCATCATCGCCGACCTGCATCATTACATTGTCACGATTACTCACTTTCGTAGATGGTGCAGTAAGTGGGGTATTGGGTGTGATAGTATGCAATAAAGCGAGTGTATCTTCAGCCGAAGTTTCCAGTGTAACAGGCATAGGTGATACAGGAGAAAATGCTGATGGTTGCACTATGTCTGCCGAACGAGACGAACTCGATGTTGTGGAAGGTAAGGGTGTTGAGATTATCGGGTCGTCCGTTGCCGGTACCACAGGGGTAGCTATCTCCTGCTTCCGTGCAGGAAAAACTACTGCTGATGCAGCCGGAGGAGCAGAGGGACGTTGTGGCATCGTATTTGGTAGTGTGGCCGGGTTGAGTGGCGCGGTACTTTTCGGACCTTGTAGTGGTGATGTCGTTACATGAGAATTTTTTTGCGCTTTACTTCCAGGTGCTTGGACATGTTCCTGATCAAGCCGATTTGTACGGTTGGTTCTACGTGGAGAGCCGTTTGACGCAGGAGCAGTTAGATTCTCGTTTGGTGGTGTTGCTGTTTTAGCTTCCCCGCGAAGTTCCTGAATTTGCTGTTGTAACAGCATAGTTGTCGTCACCATCTGCTCCCAGGAAAGTTCGGTGCGTCCTTTTCCCAGTGTTGTCCAGGAGACCGCCTGTCTTGGACTTCCAAAGGGTGGCATGGCCTGACGGTCTTGCCGTTGACCTGTAATATGGGTGCGTAAACCTTGCGCGACGGTAGTAGAGGTAGAGGTAATCAGCATGCGAACATCAGACATCCTCTTACGCCCTTGCTCCCCAAAAAGCTGCGATTGCGCTGTACAAACTGGATAAACAGGCGTTCGATAGAGCGTGGGAAATCGGGAGACATCAAGTCAATACGGTTCCAGGAGGTGAAATCCACGGAACTCAGGTACAACCACACCTCTTGACGCTTGGCACGATCAACAGGACGCATACGTAGCGAGTTAGTACGATAATCAAAGAAACGTGGATAGCAAAAATTAGCAATAATCGTTTCTGCCAATTCCGCTTTCAAACGTGCCACTTCTGCTGGTGGAAGTTGGCCTAAATAGATACCCGTCACGTCAACCTCTTTCGTTCTACAACGTCTCATACCAGATATAGTTCTGTGCAATCAAATATATCATGGAACAGTGTGAATTGCCACAATTTGTACAGCTTTCCTATCCTGTGTGAGAGAAATGCTAGATGATGCCTCTACAATGTGTAAAGGGAGCCGAGCGTTTACATCCATTAGTGTACGCCCAGTTTGTACCAGAGGTACAAGTGCAATAGACACATGGGCTATACCCACAGGAACACGGTTTGCCTGCACATTAAATAATCGGCTTGTTAGACGTATCAATGTTCCTGGCTTGAGCGTATGAGTCTGACACCAGGATACAGCAGGGAAATCCGCCGTGCCTTGATATTCATTACCTTTTTTATCTGTCATAAATGTAACAACTTGTAGGGGCATACTGAGTGGCGCAATAATATTCCAGTATGTTGTCACCGTAAGAGAATCACTACTTACACTAAACGGTGCTGGCGCGTCTACACTGTAGCCTATCAGGTCCATAGTAGCTTGAGAAGTTTTGGGATCCGTAAATGCCACATCCACATGATTTTTTACACTTCGAGCTGAAACGTCAATGTAGGAACAAAAACTACTCGGCAAATTTGGAAGAACTAACACATCACTGGTAGACTTTCCAGGTTGTACTGGTGAAAATGCAGAGATTCCGGGAGCGGGCAACCCGCGCTTCAATAATAAATATCCATCACGCGCAACGGCGATGCCATAATTTCCGTTAAGCAACACGCTTTTTGCTTCGTTGATGTAGTCGTTAGAACCATAAAATGGTGTAATATCGCTCGTTGTGTCCAGGAAGACATAATCTGCAACAGTATCCCCATACGGGAACTGGTAAATATGTGAACGATGGCTGATGTGAGGAATGAGGTTTGATTGTGCCGAGACGGATGCCGTTGGTGGAATTATATCTATAATTGGTTGAACAGAAGCATAATGCGCCTGTTGTACAGGCCATTTGAACTCTTGCGAAAAAGGGGCAGTTCCACGCTCATAGTCGGCATGGTATACCGCAAAGAGAATCAAGCCCAGTGAGAGGAGTAGGACACCACTATGTACACCCCAATCTACACGTTTAGCAGGAAAAGCTAGATTACTGTTGCTTTGTTCCAGGCGTACACGAAGCCGACCAAGAATTTTTTGTACAAGCCAGACAAGCAGTACCAAGGCTTCAATAGTCGAGAAAATAAGGACTGGTATCATTTCTGCGTCATACTGATAGAGACCGCTATATTGACTTGCATCATTGCTAAGCAAATTCAAAGCCAGTGTCGGCAATGCAAGTACCCATATCCATGGAGCAAGCAACGCAAGGTAGGCAGTAGGAGCGAAGAGGGTACGTAAATAAATAAAATGATCGTGTTCAAATACATGCTGTTTGAGAATACTTCCAGGATGAAGCAAAATGTTTTTGGCAATCTGTAAAGGACCACTTCCCAAATAGGTATAACGTGATGTCAATAAAGAATGGCCAATGGGACTGGAAATATGCACAACATATAAACCCACACCGGTCCAAATTCCCGCAAGCAGGACCAATGCTAACCCACTACGCAGGCGACGTTGAAAAAGGATGGACCAAAGACCGTATAAAGCAATAACAATAGGTATTTCCTCTTTGCATGCCATCGCGAGAATGGCGAAGACAAAAAGCCAGACGGTACGACGCGTATACATAAAATAAAGCGTGAACAGCAATAAGGATGCAGTAAGCGTGACCGCGTGAAAATCAAATATTGTGGCCCATTGTAAAGCAGGATAGAGAAGATAGAGGGCCGCAATTCCAACACTCGCCAACTCGCTCCGCAGGCGGAGACGTGCTAGCCAGAATGCAGGAAACGCACCACTCGCAACTACCAGTGTTTGTATGACTTGTAGCGTCTTAGGGTTGGGTATCACCAGGTAGAACAGGGAGATAAGAAAGAGTATTGGCTCAAAATGAATGGAGAAACGAGAAATACCCACTAAATTGAGATTCCCATAGCAGTTTGTATCACCTATTGGATTACAAATAGATTGGTGGAATAACTGGCCATGCCAGATACTCCAAATTGCCTGATCCATGATGCCGAGGTCTTCGCCATGAGTCAAAAATGCATCGTGCTGACCAGTGTTAAAGAGAATGAAAAATACACTGAACGAGAGCGCGAAGAGCGCAACGACTCCTGTAGCAAACCAGAATAGGGGAGTGCGCGGCATTGGTTCAGGAGCGGGATAGAGATAGAGGCGGTTGAACAAAATAGAGAGTCGTTTACGCCAGCTTTCATTATTCACGTAGAGCACCTCCTTCGAGAGGGAGTTGAGCGGCAGATTTTATACGTTGTTCTTGTTGCATAGCCTGCATCTGTTGTCTACCTGCGAGATAGGCAATACTTACGCATACAAGTTCGGCAAGAGTGGACACGAGTCGAGAGACAACAGCGATAATGGGGCCAAGCGCGAGTGGAAGCATCGAGAGAGACAATACGAAAAGACCTCCGATTGCTCCTTCTCGAAACCCGAGACCACTAGGTGTGATGAAGCTTACAAAGCCAATATCCCAGGCAATTGCATAAATACCGATACAGATAGGAAGGGCCGCTAACGGAAGGGTCGGCCAGAGAGCGAGAGTCAAAATATAGAAAGCACTACCAGCAATAATCCAACTTACACACCATGCTGCGGTCACAAGCAAAATATCGCTATAGCGTAAACTGAGAGTAATTGGCTCTCGCTTCAAGAGCCGCAGTGCTGTATTCAAAAGACCACCAAGTATACGTGGATGAAGAAATACTAGTAGCGCGAACAGGAGGAGTACGCCAAGCACGACAAGAAAGGACTTGCCGATAAGCAGAGTATGTACAGTGCCAAATCCACTCCAGAACAGCAAACTACACGCGAAGATAAAGGCTCCTGCCGCGAGTTTAGTGATAAGTTCAATAGTCATACTCGTAAAAGCTATGGGACGTGAAACACCATATTTCCCAACCCAGAGGATACGTGCCAGTACATGCCACACATTGCCAGGAATGTAGCGCACAAACTCCGCGGCTAAATAAATTCGTAGTGATGTACGCAAGTTTATGTGTGCGCCTAGACGGTTCAGCACCGCTTGCCAAATGAGGCCGTAAGACAGTTCTTGCAGCAAAAACCCCACGAAGGACAGCGCAATCAACCATGGGTTCCATTGAAATGGGTGGGCCACGAGTTGTTTCCACTGCCCTAAGATAAAGTTAAGAAAGAAGCCTAATATGACTATAGGCAAACCTATCTGTAAGATACGTTTGCCAATTTTTTTGAGTGAGGAGGTTTGCATTAGTCGAGTTCCTGCCTGATACTGAATTCTTCGCCAGGCTGGAATGCGTAGTAGCAAATCATCTCGCTTTGTAAGCCTGTCAAGATCAATTGCACCCCAAAGATCATGAGCAAGATACCGACAAAGAGCATTGGCTGATTGTGGATAGGCTCATGGGTAAAGAACCTGCTCACAATAACGACATATGCATCGACTAGAATACCAGCAAACAACGTCCACAAGCCGAGTGGACCGAAGAGCCGCAGAGGTGTACGTAAGAAGGTCGTCAAGAATAAGACGTTCAGCAGGTCAATGAGTCCACGCGCGAAACGACGTGCGCCATACTTGGAAACACCAAATTTGCGTGGATGATGGCGAACTTTGATTTCAGCGACACGATAGCCACGCCAGTGTGCCATGACGGGAATGAAACGATGGAACTCGCCGTACAGTTTCAAATGAGTGTCTTCAATCACCTCGCGGTTATATGCTTTGAAGCCATTGTTGATGTCATGCAGGTGCACACCGGTCATCTTACTCACCATCCAATTGAAGATACGTGATGGGAACGTTTTGGAAAGCGGATCGAGCCGTGGGAACTTCCAACCTGAGACGAGATCGTAGCCTTCGTCGAGTTTCGCAAGAAAATTTGGTATCTCTGCCGGGTCATCTTGCAGATCGCCGTCCATGGTGAAAACGACTTTGCCACGACAACGACTAAAGCCAGCAACCAGCGCGGGTGTTTTCGAGAAGTTGCGTCGAAAGCGAATAACGCGGACAACACCCGGATGTTCATCATGGAGCTTTTCCAGTTCCTTAAAGGTGTTGTCTGTACTCCCGTCATCGACAAAAATTACTTCGTAACGGTTGCCAATGGTATCTAACTGAGATGATAACTTTTCGTAGAGAGGACGTACATTTTGCTGTTCGTTCATGACAGGGACAACAATTGATATAGCAACCTCTGGCAGTGGAGTTGCAAGTACAGAGGACTGGGCTTCTGTTACTCTCATCGGGACTTCTGTCTGCTGCATTCTTAGTAATCTCCGCTTATAAGCCTATAAAAAAATAGCTATCTGCTCTCTAATTTTGACCAAGTATACCATGTCGTTATGTAAAAATCTCAACATGTGGTACCGTTTGCATTTGTGTTTAGTTTAATTTCCTATTAATAGAACGCTTGAATAACAAAAAGAGACACATGCTCATAGAATATTCCTATTCACTCGCCTACTGCATACACAAGATGTGTCGTGTATGCAGTAGCTTTCGTTCTATCATACCAAAGAACTGTGAAGAAATCCTCAAGATGAAGTAAATTTTGCTTGAGTTATTTTTGTACCTGAGCTAAGAGGTCAGGTCGATCCGAGGTGATAGAGTCTATGCCAGTGGCGGCAAGACGACGCATTTCTTCGAGCGTGTTGACGGTCCAACAACCTATTTTCAGGCCGTGTGCATGAACTCTTTCGGGCATGTCAGGGGTAAAGAGATCAACGTCCATGTTGAGCCAATCCACTTGAAGAGTATGAGCCTGTTGTAGCAGCGACTCAAAGGCATTTTCGCTTTTTGGATCCCACACATCCTCGGAGATAATGGCGGCTGTTTTGAGTGTTGGTTCAAGTGATTTGATGTGGGGAAGAATCAGCAGGTCAAAAGAGATAATGAGTACACTATCGAGCATGCCTGCGGCGCGAATCTCCTTGACGACCGTTTCGGCAATATTAGGATAGCGTCCGTAGGTGCTATTGCGCTGGCTGGCTTTTATTTCAACATAGACTTGTGTTCGCGCTCGTGCAAGATCGAGAACCTCACGCAGTGTTGGAACACGCTGAGGTTCAGGCCAACCTCCAGCAAAGTGCGCTGCGGCATTAAGTGAACGGAGGTAAGCAAAATCCAGGTCGAGAATGTTTCCATCGCCATCGGTGAGTTTTTCGACCGTATTATCGTGAAACACAATAGCATGTCCGTCTTTGGTCATTTGCACATCAAGTTCGATCGCATCGACGGAGAGAGTGAGCGCGGTACGGAAGGCTGCGAGTGTATTTTCAGGGGCAAGTCGTGAGCCGCCCCGGTGAGCTACGCGTTGAAAATTTGTTGCCATGAGAAACGATACCTCCTGGTGTGAAAGCTATTTCGCGCTCTCATTCTATCATCTATGACGACAAAAACGTTTCTACTGGGTGAGTTTTGTGCCATATTTTTGTTGTATAGTACAGGAACTAGTCTATAGAGAGTGAGGCATGAGCTATGACACTAACCCCGGGGATGAAGGCAGAGGTGACAACAACGGTTGTACATGAGAACACAGCTGCATCAGTAGGTGCGGGTGGCGTTGAGGTATTCGGGACCCCGATGATGATTGCGTTAATGGAGAATGCGTCATGGCAAGCGGTCATCGACGAACTCGAAGCAGGCTATGTGACGGTGGGGACGGTCGTCGATATACGTCACCTTGCCGCGACACCACTTGGTCAAAAGGTACGTGCGGAGGCGGAGTTACTCGAAGTTGACGGGAAAAGATTAGTCTTCAAAGTCGAGGCATACGACGAGCGACGGAAGATCGGCGAGGGCAGACATGAACGCGCCATTGTGCATCTCGAACGCTTCTTGAGCCGACTATAGCACTTGTTATTTGTCAACCAGCATGGTATAATTACAGACACATCAAGACAGGGAAGCACCTTGTTGACGTGTAATTTTCTTCATTTGGGGATGTCGGGTTTCGACAGGTGTTCAGATTGAAGATTTGCAGGCCGAGGTGTCGGTAAAGCACTCTCGTTAAACAACCGACAAAAAATAGTTGCAAAACCAGCAACAACCTACGCTCTCGCTGCCTAAGAAGTAGTTGAGTCGTCATCTCGCCAGTTTTCACCTATGGGACTGGGCCGAGATGTCAAAAACATAGGCTGCTATGACGGAGACCGTCTTCTACCCGTCATTTAAGACCAGAGGGCCAGCATGAATGTATCCTGTCGATGGGAGACTGACGTGTAAGAAAAAGCATCGACTACGCCTGTAGCATATTCTCCAGTAGGCTCGTTTGGACAGGGGGTTCGACTCCCCCTCATCTCCACCACACAACAAGGCGAGAAGCAATCACGTAAAGTGGCTTCTCGCCTTGCTCTATGAATGCTAATTGTAATTGTTGTACAGCTTATTAAAAGCGATGAGAGCAAAAGTGAGAGCAAAACCATAATGGAAGGTAGTGAGGCATGTACATCCACAAATTTAAAGTTAAAAACTATAAGAGTCTCCTGTCTACAGAAGATATTATGCTTACCCCTGGCTTTACCGTGATTGTAGGGCAAAATGATGTTGGTAAAACTGCCCTCGCTGAGTCATTAAGCTTGCGTTTCACAAACAAACCTCATCGCAGTTTGACTACCGTTCCTCGTCCCACTACACAGCTTACGGGACCTACACAAGTGGAAATAAAAATTCAATTAGAGAAGAAGGAAGTAGAAGATTTACTTGTAGATGAGGGAAGAACGTTTTATATACCTTTAAATGCTCCTAATGCACTACAAGAAGCACACAGGTTTCTCACTATTATTAACAATCCAAGTACCTTACATTGTGTTTACGAGTCATCTAATTCCGTATCGTCTTTTATACGTGCCTATATAGTAGAGCTTGGCGAATTGTCTTCTTCCACTCTAGCAACTATTGAGGTTGAAGCAGGAAGACTAGTACCTTCGAGTTCACCCATTGTGGCACAACCTCAACAGATTTTTACTTTATACTCAAGTATTTTATCACAAGTTCTATACAATAGAATATATATGTTTAGAGCGGAACGTTTAAATGTTAGTCAATATAAATTTGGAACAAATGCTACGTTAAAACCTGATGCTTCTAATTTGGCAGAAGTTCTTCATAATCTACAAAGTAATAGTAACCGCTTTGCAGAGTTTAACACTTATGTTAATAAAATCTTTCCTCATATTAAGTGGATATCAGCACCTTCTGGTCCCACAAGTAACGATGTACAAATACTAGTATCATCAATAGACCCAAGTCTTGATCGAGAAGACCTAGCAGTACCATTATCCGAAAGCGGTACTGGTATTGGCCAAGTCTTAGCTATATTGTACGTTGTCATAACAGCAAAGCATCCTAAAATCATTATTATTGATGAGCCACAGAGTTTTCTTCATCCAGGAGCCGCTAGGAAATTAATAGAAATACTTAAAAAATATCCTCAACATCAATTTATTATAACAACCCATTCTCCTGAAATTGCGGTTGTGGCTAACCCGAAAACCTTTTTGTTACTCCGAAAGGATGGATTTGAGACTTCAATCGAAAGAATGGATATTTCAGTCGCACAAAATCTTCGTGTGTTTCTTTCAGAAATTGGCGCAAGACTTTCTGATGTGTTTGGAGCGGATAACATCCTTTGGGTAGAGGGAAGTGGTAGTATGTCAAGAGGTGTGTAAAAGTTCAGAGTCTGGTTGAGCTTGTGATGCTGGTGGCATCGTCAGCTTATTGAACTTTAAACTCCGAATCACGGCATAAAAGAGTAAAAGACAGCTCCCTTCTGTTCGGAATGCGCTCGCCATCTTGTGCGAACGACGTTTGACTTCTCCAAAGAGTCGCTCGATGATATTGTTAGTACGAATCGTCTTCCAATGCTCCTTGGGAAACGAATAAAACGTGAGACACGCATCCAAATCCCGTTGTAAGCAGGCAATCGCTGTTGGATAGCTCTTCTGGTATTTCTCGACAAACGCTGCTACCGCTTGATCGGCTGCCTCTCAATTCTTTTTGATAAAACAACGCTTTGAGTTCTGGTTCCATCTGCTCACGCTGTTTGTTGGGCACGTAACTTAACACATTTTCCATTTTGTGAACGACGCATCGTTGACGAGATGATGCAGGGAATTTGCTGGCTATCGCATTGAGCGTGGTTTGATTGCCATCACTGACCCACAACCCAATTTCTTTGACACCTCGTTCTTTCAAGTCGTCATAAGAGGGCGCGCCCTCGCGACTTGGTTCTCTCGATCTCCCACACTAAAGCCAAGCACCTCTCGTTCTCCCTCAGTAGTAATCCCAACCACTGCCAGAAGCGGCATTTTACAGCCTTCCCCATTGTAGATCACCGTAAAGTAGGTCCCATCGGCAAACGCATACGCATACTTTTCCGCTAAGGAACGTGTTTTCCATGTGGTATACTCACTTTCGAGCGAGTGGAAGACGCGCGAGACCGTTGAGGGACTCGGATGAGTTCCCGTCAAGGTTTCCATGACGTTGCCAACGCCTTTGGTACTCACTCCCCCCACAAACATTGCTCCAATCGCTTGATCCATATCATCACGACGACGATGATAGCGTTCAAACACCTGCGTTTGATGTCCCTGACGAGGGCGTGGAACAGGCAAATCCGTGATCTGACCCATGGTCGTCTCTAAAGTACGCGTGTAATGTCCGTTGCGATGGTCTCGCCTCTGCTCCGTTCGTTCATATCGCTGTGCGCCGATCACGGCTTCGACTTCTTCCTCTAACACGTTCATGAGAGCAACGCGCACGGCTTGACGCAGGTGTTCACGCACATAGGTCTGAAAGTGTTCTTGACTTCCTGTCAAGGTTTCGATATCGTGTTCACTCAGAGCCATTGGTATCCTCCTGGTGGATATTGAACTGTTTTCCAGTTCAGGATACCAGACTCTGATTTTACACACAAGCTAGTATACTACCAGGGAAGTACAGAAGAACAATGCTTTCCACTGATATTCGAGAAAATAATAAACAAACCTTTATTAGGCACTAAAATTATGGGAGTTGTGCAAACAGGAGATTTCGAGGGAAAACACTCAAAAACAATTTTTGATATCTATGATAGATTAAGCAATAGTACTGGACTGATACCACCAGCTATAGGTTTCATCTTTGATAAAGAGAAAAGAACAATAAAAGACCAAGAAGACCTAAAGCGAAGGAGCAACAACAAAGTAATGTTTCTTGGACGAAGAATGTATGAAAACTACTTGCTCAATCCCCATGCAATTGCTTACGTTATCTCCACTTTAGAAGATTTCAGGGAAAATCCAGTAACCCCAGAGGAGATTGAACAATTGATTTATAAAAATCGCTGCAACAAGAAATACTCTGATATTACAGGAACTGGTGGTCTAAATGAAAATGATTGGGTCAGCAGTATTCATGGCGCAAAACTTCTCGACGACATTTTCAAGCAGTTATCCAACTCTCGACACAATTATGAAAAAATTGAACATGGAATAGCACTTACTACATGGATTCTTGAAAATGAGCACGAAGAATTGGAAGAAGTGGCAAACCTAATTAGCCAACAAATTGTTACACTAACTACATGATATATTTCTCAATATATGATTTAGCACAAAACGAAACTATAGAATATCTTATCCTATAGTTTCGCTACAATCCTGAAAAGGAAACATTTCCTTAAGCGTATGTTATTAGAGTAAAACGACTTGTTCTCATTTAGTATCCTCCTCTTCATTAGCAAACTCATCATCCCACTTATCCGTTACATCTTGTTGCATCGAGGGCATGAGATGAGAATACAAACCCAACGTTATAGAAATGTCGCTATGACCTAACAACTCTTGTATCACCTTCATGTTCACATCCATCCTCAACAAGATTGTTGCTGGACTGTGTCATAAATCGTGAAAGTGCATATGAGGTATGCCACATTCTTGTAAAAGCTTTTTGAACGCAGGCAAGAAGTATAAGGATTTAAGTAGTTACCTTGTAAATCAAGGAACACAGGTTCTTAATTTTCACATTTATCACCTCGCTTATGTTTTGCTCTAAGGGAAGCTCAAAAAATAAATCCCCCCGGCCAACAAGGATAGTTCCCACTACCCAAGGGTCGCTATCAGCGTGATATTCTCAGTCAAAACAGGCTTAGGAGGAGCCCTGGTGTTGCTGGGTTGGATCATGAAGCGGCCTTGTGCGAGGGCGCCCTCGTGGCCGCTTTGCAGGCGTTGACTTCTCTTGCAAGGCAGAACGAGATGCCAGCTGTATCTCCGCTGGCAGAGAAAAGGGAATATCAACGAACCATTTTTCCAAGGAAGACCATCGCTGGAGGTAGGTTTCCAACGCGTGCATGGCTTCCTTGCTCAGTTTCACTCCCGTCTGATAGACACTCGTGACCAATTCGACCATCGGATGCTTCCCTTTCCACGTCATCGTTTGAGCAAAGCGAATGACGGCATCCACGGAGTCGAGCAAGGCTCCATTCCAGTGTGGCTCTAAGATGCCCCAACAGCGTTCAACCGTATTGTATTTGCTATGATACGGTGGATAATACGCGAGGCGGATGGTGATCTGATATTCTTGGACAAATTCAAGTAAACGCTGCATAAACTGGGTGCGATGACTGTGATTCTCTGGCCCATTGTCCAAGTTGATGACGAGCGTCTTGACCTGACTAAAACGCTCTTTCACGCTTTCCCACCACTGAGTCAGCCGATCAACGAGGCAGTCGCTGGTGACTTTGGACGTGACTCCGTACAGAAAAAACTCATCCAGAGCGGGAAGGAAAATACCTACCGGGGTCACGCTAGCTTGTGCCTCAAAATCATGATCAGCTGCTTTGGTCAGCACCCGGTTTTTCCCTCCACGAGCGAAAGGACCGACTTTCACCATCGCCTTCGCATCCATGGAGAGGCGTAAACTTGAGTCTTCTGCATCGGCCATCGCATTCACCTCTTTGAGGTGATCGAAGATGGCATCAGTTTGCGGGATTTTTTTTGCGGCTGCGTCTTCGCCACCTTTTTGAGTGTGTACCCCAGTTCGTTGAGCTTGGTCGTGATGGTGGCTGTCGTTGGTAATTCCACATCCGTGTAGTGGTAGGTCGTGATCAACTGGCGACGGACTTCGGCGGCGGTCAAACGTGTGTAGAGCCGAGGACTGCGAAACTGGGGATCCGCTTGGCTTTGCCCATCCACAATCGCGATGATGTCTTTGAGCAATTTTGGCAAATGCTCTTCACTGCGTTTTCTGCCTCGTTGGTTGAAGGCATCCGCACACACGATCCCGCTTTTGAGTTCATGCTCGCCTTTTCTGATCCGTCCACGATCCCAGCCGAACTCCTTTTCCGCTCGGCGTTGCCCTCCTTTTCCCAATGCTCGCACTGTCCGTGCCAGAAAAAGACGACAGGCGCTGCCTTTTAGCTCTTTTGCTGTCTTGATCAGTAACTCTTTCATTTCTTCTGTTACCTCCACCTTCCATCCTCCCCAATCTTTTTTGCTTCTAGTTTATCATCTCTATACAAGGGAGGAACTGGGAGAATTTATTTTTTGAGCTTCCCTAAGACTATATATTTATGCGAATATGGTATACTGGGTAAAGCATATTTAGTTGATTAAAAGCTTAAGAACAAGGCATGGAAGGAGAGCGTTATGAACGAGCGCAACAATTGCCGGATGTCTCTCAAAACGCTTTAGCACAACGCATATTAGAAGAAATTGAAGAACAGGAATGGGATGCAATCATCAGCAAACCTCAAGTGAAACATAAATTGCTCACTCTGGCCGATGAAGCGTGGAAGGAGCATGAAGATGGTAACACTGAAAAGGGAGGCTTTGCTGTTTCATGAACACAGAACAAACTAGAAGCGAAAAGAAGTACTACTGCTCTTTTTGTGATAAGAGCCATGAACACGTCAAAAGGCTTATTGCAGGACCAAGAAACGTTTACATCTGCAATGAATGTATTACATTGTGTAACCAAATCATTGAAGATGAAACCGAACAAGTAAAATACACTGAACAGCAGTAAATCCTCAAGGTTTAATGGCAATGACTGACGACCATGTAACTCAACCATTGCTTCACACTCATCCGGTCTTCACTAAAGAGGACATAAGGCAGCATATAGTCTCTCTTAGTGCTAAAGGTGTCAGTATAAATACTGGCTATAGCGCAATTCAACCGTATCTCGATACTATTCCAGCATTCACGGAAGATGATGTGAGGCAGTATGTCCTCACGCATCATTTTTCTGGTAACATTACCTATGTCGAAGAACCGAAACTAGAAAAGATTGTGTATAAGACTAGTGAAGAAGCGCAAAATGCGACAAGTTCTTTCAACAGTTATGAGGAAGAACAGATGGTGTTTGTTGCTGAATTGAGAGGAACCTTTGCGTTCTTTGGTGGCCCCTACCCAGGAAGAAAAGATACCTTTCATACGCTCTTTGTGGTATTTGATGCGCAGACAGGAAACGTTCTAGCTTCGTCATTTCAGCGTTAAAAGCCTCATGCCGCCTATCTTAACGCAAAGGTCCCATTTTTGCGGAAGTACATGACTATAACAGAGCAAAGATGCTATAGTGTTCTGAGAAAGTAGGATTCTCACAGGATTTGGCTTTCTCTGACGATGTTTGTATGAGAAGAAAATGGAGTTTGTCACATTATGACATCCGATGCACGTTTTTGGGGGAAAAGACGTTATGCAGGATTCCTTATTATACTTGCTGTATGTGTGAGCCTTGTTGGGCTAAGTGTAGTCATGTTCGCGCATTTTGCACATCCACCTCATAAAGTACCAAAGGTCAATGTTGCGCTCGCTCCTACACAAACAACTTCTATTGCACCAATTACTGCCACAACACCAACTGTGAGTGCAACCTTTTCACCATCGAGTACAGCAGTTGCTACAGGTACAGTGGTGCCTCAGGGCATGACAACTCCCACAGCAGGCAGCACGACGGTTCCTTCGGGTTCGATAACTCCTACACCGACGCACTCGACTATTTCAGGTTCACCACTACTCTTTGGAACAAATATGGTTCTAGCTAATGGCAACGATCAGATGATTACGTCAGCAGCGACACAAAGTCTTCTACAACAAATACATGTGAGTATTGTACGTATGCCAATTCGGACCGGGGTGCCTGAGTCGGTCAACGTATTAGCGGCACAGATGATTAGAAACATTGGGGCTGTCCCTCTCATCATTTTACACAGTTCACAAAATGCTCAACTACAAGCGAGCAATATATTGACAATAACTGATATGAACCATGTATTTGGCAATGGTATTGTCTATTATGAATTTGGCAACGAAGACGATTTTCTTGGCGTTCCAGCAACTACATACACTGCGTCATGGAACGCAAATATTCTTGCACTTAAACACGCGGCACTTAATGGGCAATTTATTGGTCCGGTCAACTATCATTATGACCCAGCATATCTATCCTACTTTCTAAGTCATGCTAATCCATTACCAGATGATGTGAGTTGGCATGAATATGCCTGCCGTCCTGCTGATAACACCGATTTGTGTATGACCCATCTCGCGAATTGGACGCTGCATATTCAAAATGCACGGTCTATTATCAGCACAACAGGTAAGGTACTTCCCATCATGATTACAGAGTGGAACTACGATGCGACTCCAACACTCGGTGATGGGAAAAACAATAACAGTACGTTTATGCACGATTGGACGGCTGCCGCACTACAAACACTTGCTCAAAACAACATTCTCGCTTCTATGCAATACTCATGTACAGACCCGGTGATGCCGCTTGTTACCACAGCAGGAACACTATCTCCGCAAGGTACTGCCTTCTCCGACTCATTTCAGCAACTTGTTTCCAACCATTAAGATATATATGTATATATTTTTCGTGGGTACCAGATTATTTGAAATGCGAGAATAGTATGAATGCATGGGAAAGCTCTACTTATATAGTGCTGGGAATCTTTGGACTGCTGTGGCTCTTATTACCCTTGATGAGCAAAACGCTTAAGCGGTGGTATGAAACGCTACCACGCATGGCACTCTGGGACAGTATAACGGCATTGCTCTTTGTGGTTGTCGGCATCATCTGTACGATCCGATTATTCGCGGTTTTCAAAACACGTCAGTTTAACCTCGACCCGAGTTTAGACCCGCGCTTCCTAGGCTTGTTGCTGCTGCTGCTTGCGCTCATGTTCTTTAGTAGAGCAGGAGCGAGAAGACGAGCAGAGTAAGGAAACATCATAGACTTTTCTCGCGTGGTATACTGCAAGACAGAGATTATATATTTGCTTTTCAGGAGATAGTCAATGGAAGATAGAACTTCTCTACCAAGTGTACCTATGTCGAAGACACCAGGACAGGTACAAGATGCGGCAAATACAACGGGTACAAAGTCCGAGGCGGAAGCACCAAAAGAGCATGGTGGTGAGTCACTCGAAGATGCAGTAAAGGCGGCAGACCGCGTTGGTGGGGCCGCAGCGACGCCTGAGGCAAAAGCTCACGAGCAAAGAAAAGCATATGGCACCGCAAAAACGGAAAACTTGCGCGACTCAGGTGCGTGGAGAATTCTCCTTCCAACCTTTGTTGTGTTATGCTGTTTATTGATCCTGGCTATACCCCTTATTATTCTTGGACCACTTTTGTATGGTTCACTTGATCCAAAGGCAGCCTCAAACGCAGTTGCCCATGTGCCTCTGGTATGGGTATGGATTGTAATGACGATCATCGAGGTTGGGCTTGCTCTTGTGATCGGATATGGATTACTTAGAATTTTCACGACACAGGCAGGAAATTATCGTAAATAATGCTGTATAACAAACAGGCAGGCAAGCCACATGGCTTACCTGCCTGTTTGTTATACAGCATTATTTACACCTTCTAATTTCAGAAGCCATGATTTCGTTGGAAGACCACCACCATAGCCCGTAAGGGTGCCATTACTGCCGATAACACGATGGCAAGGAACGATGATAGCAATTGGATTGGCTCCATTCGCAGCCCCTACAGCGCGTGGAGCATTAGGACGCCCGATTTTCAAGGCAAGTTCACCGTAGCTACGAGTCTCTCCATAAGGAATGTTACAGAGTTCGCGCCACACGCTTACTTGAAATGGGGTACCCTGTAGGTCAAGTGGTGTGGAGAATGTCACTCGCTCGCCCGCGAAATAGTGGTGTAGTTCGTCTTTAGCTTGTTGGAGTAGAGGATGAGCCGCATGTGTGGCTTGTTCGCTTCGCCCATGTCTTTTCGCCCACCGTAGCCCATTATCGAGCGAGGCACCCGGTGTTCCTACCCAGAAAAGACCAGCATCCGATGCCAGTAGTACGCATTCGCCCATGGGACTGGGGACACTATCCCACAACAGCGTATTTGTGTGCTGTAGCACAACCATCGTTCTCCTCCTTTTTGTACATATATTCTAGTTTTTGTAGTGTAACATGAGGCTCAAAACATGGCAAGAATAACTATAGGGAAGAAAGAGAATATAGTACCTATTGCTGAAAAAAATGCTTGACTTTTGAGAAGACTCTGAGTACACTCTGTACATACGAATGGTTGTACAGGTACGAAAAAGGGGGGAAGTTCTATGAAACAAGATATTGTATTAAAGTCAAGCTGTGTGCGGAGTTACGCAGAATATGGAACACACTCCCCGAACACATTCGGAGTGTAATCGGGAAAGACACTATGTTAGTTGATATTGTGGTTCTGAACGTTCCATATTTTCTATTGAGTTCGAGAAGATTCGTTCGCCTCCAACCCTCCCCACAAAGCATAACGCTCCCACATTTTACATATATGCTGAATTTTTTTGTAAAGAAGGTTGCATGAAACGCCCAGTTGTGTTGTCTCCCAAAGACATATTGTCATGCGCCAGGAGTACCTGTACTCTCTTCGTAGTACGAGAAAGGCACTAGTCATTGCTTAACCTAGACCTTCTGTATGGGCAGAAGCAGAGAATCACCACACTCAAAGGAGAGGAGGTGAAAGCATGAGAGGCAAGCTACGCGACAAACGCGCAACGAAACGCGACGTATTCAAGCGAGAGGTCGTGGACCGCAAACGTCCAGCGAGGCATGATACACGTTTAGCGCCCTGGCTCAATCAAGAACTTGATGAGCAAGAGGATGAGTTGATCGAGGAAGATGCCGAAGAAGAAACAGTCATTACTATTCTTCCTCAACCCCAACCCCAAACGAAATAAGTTGTATTCAGAAGCGAGATGGTGTGTGCTGGCGTTGCCAGCACACACCATCTCGCTTCTGAATGAGAAGACATTCTAGGGGATGTCAATGCCTGGGAACATACGACGAGCAATGACAAGACGCTGAATTTGCGCGGTTCCTTCGAAGATATCGAAAATCTTGGCGTCACGAAACCACTTGTTCAAAAACTGTTTGGCTTCTGAATTTTCGCCGGGAGCGGAGATGCGTACACCCGCAGCGGTTATCTTCATAACGAGTGCACCCGCATAGGCTTTACACATCGACGCCTCTTTCGAGTTGGGAATACGTTTGTCGGCCATCCATGAAGCACGCCAGACGAGGAGACGCGCCATCTGAAGTTCTTGTCCCAGTTCCTCTAACTCTTCCTCGATCTCACGACGTTTGTGAATTGGGAAGCCTTTAGGGAGTTCCTCTTTGACCCACTGCTGAGTGGTTTCATAGGCGGCACGCGCAAGGCCGAGGGCAAGCGAGCCAACCATTGGACGGGTAGCATCAAGCGTCCCCATCGCGGCTTTGAAACCTGCTTTTTTGCTCTTCTCACGGCCAGCAAGCAGATTTTCCTGTGGCACACGCACGTTTTCATAGATGAGTTCTGCGGTCTGTGAGGCTCGCAAACCCATTTTCTCTTCGATACGCCCAACAGAAAAACCGGGCGTGCCCTTCGCAACCACAAAGGGACGAATACCCTCACGTCCTAAACTTTTGTCGATAGTGGCGAAAGTAATCACAAGATCGGCCCGTGCTCCATTGGTAATATAATGCTTCTGACCATTCAGAACCCATTCATCACCATCGAGTACAGCCGTAGTGGATATGCCTGATACATCAGAACCTATCGCTGGTTCAGTCAGAGCAAGTGCGCCCCAATGCAGTTTTCCGTCCATATAGGGACCAAGAAACTTTGCTTGCTGCTCAGGCGTCCCTTGCGAAAGAATGGGCGGTGCCGCGAGACCAGGACCGGGGATAGCGGTTGAGAGGCCAGCATCACCCCAGGCCATTTCTTCCTGTGAAAGGACCGAAAGGACGTTTTCCTGCTTCTCTTCACCGGGAGCTTGCAGACGTGCCTGTCCTGACGAGCCAGCCCAGAAACGCTGCTGCATATTCACAAAGAAGTGCTCAGGTATTTTTTCGCTGCGATCACATTCGAGCGAGATTGGACGCATCTCCTCGACTGCGATTTGATGGGCATAGTCTCGAAAAGCCTCTTGCGATTTGCTGAGTGTAAAGTTTAGCATGTTGTATCTACTCCATAGCCGCTGCGTTGCGTGTCCACATTTCAACAGGGTGGTCTTGCAAATAGCCTGCGCCACCGAGGACCTGAATAGCATCAATAGTTGCCGATTTCGCGATCTTGAGTGCCTGTTTTTGGGCGGCTTCGGTATCACGAATCAGGGACGTTATGTCAACATTGCGGTCCCAATTGATCGCGGCCTGCCAGACAAGAAGACGAGCGGCATCAAGTTTCATTGCCATTTCCGCAATCATGAAAGCAATCCCTTGATAAGAAGCGATGGGACGCCCAAAGGCAATACGTCCACTAGCATAGTCCCGCGCGTATTCAAGCGAGGCACGTGCCATACCACACGCGACACTCGCCCGTAGAAGTTCGTACAGGGCAATAGCACGGATTACATTGTTGTTTCCTGGCTCACCCACTAACGCTGTTGCAGGCACCACAACATTTTCAAAGCTATAGGAAGCACTTGGAGCAGCGATCAGGCCAAGTTTTTGTACATCGTTGCTGATACGTAGGCCGTTGGCATGTTCTGGCAGGATAAATGCGCAAAGACCATCGAGACCACTTGTCCCTTCTAAACGGAAAAGTGCGATGCGGAGTGCGGACCGACCAGCATGAACTACATCACGTTTGGTTCCATTGAGGATGTAGTTATCACCTTCTTTACGTGCAGTCGCAGTGATATCTGAGACTGCATAACCACCTGTACGTTCAGCGAAGGCAAAGCTACCGCGCAGTGCATGGCCAGTTTCGCCATTCGAGAAGGCTGTCAGCCATGTTCGTTTCTGACTCTCGTTCCCGGCTAACGCAATAGTGACAGGGGCAATCAACGAACCGAGGACGTTCATAGCAAGGGCACCATCGCCAAAGCTGAGTTCTTCCGCGATCAGCGCATAGGTTACAACTTCAATGTCTCCTTGACCGCCGTAGTCTTCGGAGAAGGGGGTAGTTAAGCCAGTCTGTCCAAGCACCTGTGCTAGCTCGGACGAAATATCTCCATCTTTTTCGGAGCGGCGTGCCTCCTGGCGAAACTGCTCGAAAGCGACACTCTGCGCCAGTTGACGTATCTCCTCTTGCTCTTCCGTTGGGGAAAATGTGAGCATGAAACGACATCCTTTCGCTACTCGATACTATGAGAATATGTGTTGTTCGACGATGAAACAAACTAGTTGTGGCAATAGGAGGACGATGTTTCTCTATACATGTTATTGTACGAGATAGGCAGAGTTTTTGCCAGTCGAAGCACGCGATATGACAACTTTTTTGCAACTCTTCCCCTACGAGCCGTGTTATAGTCCAATGGAAGCACGAAAGAGAGGCGCGAAGGGATAGTATGCATCACGACAGCGATGAGTCAGTTGCAGAGTTGCTGGCAATGCTGACGGTTGACCTTGATGGCACATTTGAGCGACTAGTACTGAAGTATCAAGACCGCCTGTATGCCTTTGTGTTATCACGCACACGTAACCCTCAAGTAGCTGAAGAAATTGTGCTAGATGCATTAGAGAGAGCGTATTATGCATTGAAAGGCTATCCCAACGAACGTATTCGGATACTGAAACTTGAAGCATGGCTTTTCGCGATTACGCGCAACTCCTACCATAACTATCTACGCGCAAATCGTACACGCAATACACATTTGCCCTCTGTACCGCTTGATTTCTCAGAGAATAGACTGCTCCTTAGCATAGAAGATGCGGCATTTGAACCTGATATAGCGGCCTGCCTTCGCGAAGATCGACAAGAGTTGTTAGCTGCAATCGAGACATTGCCTGATGGCTATCAAAAAACAATCAAGCTCTATTATTTTGAGTATTTGCGCTATGACGAGATAGCGAAACGTCTACAACAGCCGCTTGGTACAGTCAAGTCAAATGTCCATCGAGGCACAAAACTTTTGAGGCACATATTACAAGCAGATACAAAGGAGGTAAGGTGAGATGAAAGATGAGCCGCAAGAACGCGCACCAAGTTCGCTCTTACCAACGTTGAGGGGGCGTTTGAAACTCAATACAACCTATACCTCCGTCAAACCGACAGCATTGAACGGACGCATAGCAGCATTACAAACACAAGCACCACTAGAAACGTTATTACATGCGCTAGACGACGAAGATGAGTCTGTACGTGCAGTGGCAGTGCGTGAACTAGAACAATGGGGCAAGCAGGTACCATTAGAAAGAGTTATCGTATGCCTTTGCGACCCGTCATGGCTTGTACGTGAGGCAGCGATGTTGACGTTGGAAGCCTTAAATGTACCTATTTCTTTGGCTCTTCTGCACTTTTCGTGCTTTGAGAACTAGTTGACAAAACTTCTTTGTAAGGGGTTGGCTCTCAAAGCGGCTTAAGAAAAGCCTATCAATTCTTATTGTACAGCTTAGCACGGAAAGTGCGGAAGAGTCATTTCTTTAGAGCAACAAAAACTTCTCAAAGAGGATGAAAGTCCATTTGTCCGTGAGACTGCACTTGCTGCTTTCAAACCGCTTCAAGCATCCGAAAAATTTTATAACTATCCGAAGTCCTTGTGGCTGAAGTTACATCCTAAAGGTGTGAAGACCTTATGGGGAGACGATATGGATATGCAACATTCGGAAGATGTTAAAACCCCAACGCCTACGATGGCTCTACCTAGCTTAAAACGCAACTCTGCTATACGTCGTATCGAAGGAGTTGTTGCGGTTCTCATTCTTGTGAGTCTTTTGACCTCGTGGTTTGTGATAGCGCACGGTTATCTTGGCAACTCTTTGGGACAAAGTGATACTTATCTAGGGCCACCCGTTTGGACCTACCAGAGTGATAGTTATCGACCAGATCAACTGACATGGACACCCGATAACAGGCATCTCTCATTCTGGGGCGGAGCTGAGGAAACAGTCCATGTGCTAGACACAACAACAAAGCGTCTTGAAGCACACTCAATACTACACTACACGCCCAGTGACCCACAAGCAATTGGTCAAAGGAATGGGGAAGAAAAGCTATCGCCAGACGGTCAATATCTCAGTGTTATAGATAATAACAAAGGCCAACAACCACTATTACATGTACAGGTTTGGTCCATTACATCAGGAAAGCAACTCCTGAACTATTTTTCATCGACACCATCACCACTCAACCAACAATGTCTGGTCGCATGGTCGCCCAACAGTGCCTCTATTGCAGTAAGTGACGGCAGTAATATTATAAAAATATGGAAAATAGGTACACAAAAGTCTCTTGTACTAACTAGTAACTTCACCAAACTTGCTTCTGATACACTCACATGGTCGCAAAATGGTCAGTACCTTGCGGCAAATACACAGGATGGATTAGGGTTAGAAGTGTGGGACGTTAGCACAAATCAGAAAACATTTGCATCATCGTTCACCAATGCCATTGTCAGCTTTGGATTATCACCCGATGGAAAGCTAGTTGCCCTTGCGACAACACAAAAGTCAATACAGATTGTAGATATCAAAGAGGGAAAACAAATCCAGCTTTATCACAGTTCAGTGGAAGATGCGTATCTAAATCCACAGTGGTCGAACGAGAATACACGTCTCATCGCAGTAAACGAGGATAAGAGTGCTGGAACCGAGACCCTACGGATGTGGGACGTCACTACAGGGCACCTTCTTATGGAGACGCCTGTAAGCCTTCCAACGGAAGGAATGCTCTCACCAGATGGGAAGTATCTAGCCACAACCGCTCCCAATCAAAATACAATGCAAGTCTGGGATACACAAACAGGGAAGAAGATAGTGACACATGCCGATGCTTCGATACCACTTAATCAATCGACAGTATGGTCTCCAAACGGAAAATATATTGCGACGGTACGAGCAGATAACACAGTACAAATATGGAGTGCCACCACAGGAAAAAATATGTATACCTATCGTAGCAATGATCAAATGATATGGGAAACTACGTGGTCGCCAGATGGAACATACTTTGCTATACTACGTACAACCAAAGTTCAGCAGCTATTCAGTTCCAATTTCTCTATGAAAGGATGTACTATCGAGGTATGGCATGCACCTAATTGAGTTGAATCACAAGTAGCTTACTAAAAGTGCATTGACACGCTTGAGCTAGCATCCTATACTTTACGTAGACAAAGTACTATAGATTTCAAAGTGCATTTTAACCCAACTTACACAAAAAAAGAGATACGTCGCTTCAGGATACTTGATACGGCGTAGTGCAAACAGGAGGTTTGTACAATGGTTGTACGTTCGGATGCAATTGAACAGATGGGGGCTATTACCATTTCACGCGAGTATGGAAGCGGTGGCGGCGAGGTCGCTCGTCGGTTGGCGCAACAACTTGGGTGGCGGCTGGTTGACCATGAGATTGTGGTACGTGTAGCGCAAACGTTAGGAGTAAGCGAGGCGGAAGCTCAAGCACATGACGAGCATGTCGAGGGATTTATATCACGTCTTCTGCGTAGCATGCAGCGCGTCGATCCTAATCTTATGAGTGGTGCGCCCGTACTACCAGTTTCAGCAGAGACTGAACAAAACCAGTATCAAGAAGCACTGGCTGACGTGGTAAAAGCAGCAATTACCGATGGTCATACCGTGATTGTTGGGCGTGGCGCACAAGCACTACTCGCGGAACGACGCGATGTCTTGCATGTGCGTGTGATCGCTCCACTAGCTGTCCGTGTTGGCTATGTGATGCAACGTGAAGGGTTAGACCAAGACGAGGCGAAAGAGCGTATCCAGCTAAAAGATCGCAGTCGTATGCGCTACCTTCAATCCGCACATAATTTGCAGTCCGATGATCCACATTTATATGATCTTGTCCTGAATAGTGCCATTCTCGACCTAGATAGTATCACCTTGCTCATTATCAAGGCATTAGAGGACAAGGCAAAACGGCTCACTATTCCAGCGGAGCAACTCGGACCAGGAGCAGGCTTAGAACGTTATCCTGGACAACCAGGGGACTTGCGCCCACCCGTTGCACGGTAAAAACACTTACTGTGACCTTCATCACTGCATTCATAGAGAACAAGCGTATAATGAAGGTTATAGTAAGCGGGAAGAGGTAGATGTTTATGCGTTTCTGTTTTATTATCGAAGAGCGATATCGCAATCAGCCTATGCCAATAGTTATCGCGGACCAATTGCGTCAATGGGGTCATGATGTCGATCTCTTAGAGCCACAGACAACTGTGACCTATTTGTCCGAGTTACAGCAACAAAGATACGATGCATACGTGTTGAAGACATTGACCGATGGTCCGGGCATCAGCATACTAGAGGCGGCAGAGGCAGTCGGGATTCCAACCATCAATAACTCACGCGCCATTCGCTTGGTGAGAGACAAAGCGGTCGCCGCCGCCTTCGCGCAAGAACAGGGTTTGCCTGTACCACAAACGTATTTTGTCGCCTCATCAAAACTTCTCTCACAGGTGCCAGCCGAGGTCTATCCTCTCGTAGTGAAGCCCAGCAACGGCAGTTATTGTAAAGATATTTATCGGCTCAATAGCCCTGCTGACCTGGCGACTGTACAGATAGCTGAGAGCAATGAGTATTTCTTTTTAGCACAACACTACGAGGAAAATACAGGCTTCGACATCAAGCTCTATGTGACGGGTCAGGAGGTGCGTGCGGTCATAAAAAAATCTCCATTGCATTCAACCATAAAAGAAGGTCGCATTCCAGTCACTCCAGCACTCAAGAAGCTCGCGTTGCGTGTTGGCAAAGTCTTTGGACTAGATATTTTCGGGCTGGATGTGGTCGAAACCCCAAAGGGACTCATGCTATTAGATATTAACGACTTTCCCAGCTTTGGTGGAATTCCACGTGCGGTTGCTACCGTCTCCGAATATGTGCTACATGCCGCGAAACGCGCGGAGAGAGAACGCGACGAGAAGACAGAACGGCGTCAACGCTATATGGCGGCCAAAGAAAACATAAAATAAGTAGAGGGTATCGTTATGAATATTTGCTTGATTATGGATAACCCGGAGACAAGCCAACATCCTGTTATCGCAGTCGCGCTTCAGCAGTTGAGCCTCAAACACACAGTTCGGCTGCTCGATGTACGCACACTTACAGCGGACGAGGCACTTGCGCAAGAAAATATGCATCATCGAGCAAACCTCTACCTGCTAAAATCGCACGCGCCACAGGCATTGGATGTTGCCCATGTGCTTGAACAGCAGGGAGCCATAGTGATAAACAGTTGGGCTTCATCGCTAGCATGTCAGGACCGTGTAAGCATGACGCGACATATGGTCGAGGCCCAACTTCCCTGGCCACAGACACAGAGCTTCGATACATTAAAGAGTCTATTGGACCAGCCGGATATACTTACAAGCTTAGTCTATCCATTGATACTCAAAAGTCGCTATAGTCACAGGGGCGACCTCGTTGAGAAAATACAAAGTAAAGAGCAGTTACAGCAACTCGCTGCGGAGTGGAGTCAAGAGCCAGTAATTTTGCAAGCGTTAGTTGAGAGCGATGGGTGGGATATCAAAGTTTGGGTGATCGACGAGCATATTTACGCCGCACGTCGTCGCACACCACTAGAGGCGAATGCATCGAAAAAAGATTTTCCGCTTACTACAGATGAAATGCCAGAGCAGTTATCGCACATTATCCGAGAGATTGGACACGTTTTTCACCTGCATCTCTACGGCGTCGATCTTCTCATGACCGCGCAAGGACCGATGGTGGTGGATATCAATTCATTTCCAGGTTTCCGTGGCGTGCCCGATGCCGACACTGCACTCGTAAACCTTGTGGAACGTCTGCTTCCATAACATAAAAAAAGTATGGTGCCGAGAGCATGACAGGGGCAAGCCCTGTCACTACTATATAACGGACTCACGTAGCAAGCCATATAGTGGCGCGAAGTATAGTAGTGACAGGGCTTGCCCCTGTCATGCTTTCATCAACACGCAATTGGAAAGGCTGAAATTCTTATTCTAATGTGTATGGGGTAACGTCCCACCCGATTTTTATTGTCGCATTCGGGCATCAAAGTATCCCTTATACATAAACGTAGATATAACGATGGATAGTAGAGCTATACTAAGAAGAGAGGGGAACAACACAGAGAAGTGTCGCCAGAGGCTACGTGTAACCCTCTAAAACATATACTATACTTCATTTATACTATTTTTACTTCGTTGCTGAGGAAGAAGGGATGTGTCAGGTTATGAAAATAGCTATTACTGGTGGGGCAGGATTTATTGGCAGCCATATTGTTAGAGCTTATCTCGATGCAGGTCATGATGTTATTGTTATAGACAATCTTTCACACGGAGCGCGAACGGCTGTCGATGCACGCGCTCGCTTTTATCAAATGGATATACGAGATGAGAAGTTGCATACTATATTGCAGCATGAGCGACCGGATATCGTCAGTCATCATGCATCACAATTTTACACGATGAATACTCCTATAAATGAGCAAGCACTCGCGGATGCCGATATGCAGGTACGCGGTTTAATTAATGTACTGGAAGGGTGTCAGGCCGCACAGGTTCGCAAAATTATATTTTCATCTGGTGGCAATTCGTTATATGGTCGTGTAGACAGTGAGCAGTTGCCGTTGACAGAGGCAACACCGTTATGCCCACAGCGCCCACACGATATTGGCAAGGTCGCTGGCGAGTGGTATGTCCGTTATTATTCGCAGACCTATAACATACAGCACACAATTTTGCGCTACGCCGATGTCTATGGAGAGACCGACCTGGAATACGCACATCATCCCCTCAGCCAATTTGTGCAAATGATTTCCTATGGGCGTCGCCCTGTGTTACGCGGCACAAGTAATGTATTACGAGACCATGTTTTTATTGATGATGTAGTACGCGCAAATCTTTGTGCGCTTACACGCGGTAACAACGAGACAGTGCACATTAGCGCGGGTCATGGATGCACATTATATCAACTATACCGTGTTGTCGCTATTCTGCTCGAATGTGAAGAAGTGAAGCCCGCCTATATTCCGTCAGGGACACTAGAGGAGCCAACTTCGATTGTGCTGTCCAATGCGCGTGCTGAGCAAGTGCTGGGATGGAGTCCTGAAGTCAATATGGTACAAGGTGTACAGCGTGCGGTTGCGATGCTACAAAACGTGTTGCGCGAACCAACATTCATAGAGGAGCATGAATCGGTTCTACACGGCATTAAAAGATAAAAAGATGCACGATGCACATATGAAAGGGTCGCATGGCAAGTTTGCCATGCGACCCTTTCATATGTGCATCGTGCATCAGACATTATTGTTGCAGGCCACTGACGACACGAGCATATTTCTCGGCGAGTGCTTGCGCTTGCTCATTTGAGACAGACTCCGCAACGATATGGAAGAGAGGGCTATCGGCATCCGGTAGGACAAGAACCCACTCTTTGCCAAGGTCGATTTTGATGCCGTCTATTGGCTTCGCACGTCGCTCACGATACTGCTCACTCAGAATGCGCATAACCTTGCCCTTGGACTCCCACGGGCATGTTACATGTGTGGTACTCATGTAGTAGGAGGGCAGATCATCCACAACATCAGAGAGTTTCATCTGGAAAGCAGCAAGCAGTTCCAGGAGCTTAACGATGGCAAGCATACCATCGAAGGCTGGCTGCAATGCAGGAAACACAAAACCACCGCGACCATCACCACCAAGAATAACCCCGTCACGTCCGGCAGCAGTCATAAGAGCATGTGGTAACACCTTTGTGTGCAGGATATGGCCGTCGTATTGCTTAGCGATATGCTGTAGTGCACTGGGAGCTGTTACAGGAGCCGCAACGGTGCCGCCATGCTGCTGACGCAGGATAAGGCTGGTCATGGCAGCAAGCAGTTTCATGCCATCAAGGACGCGTCCACGATCATCGACGACATTGATACGTTCCGCGCCCGGGTCGATGCGAATACCAATATCCGTATTCAGGGCCGAACTAATGGTGGCTAGCCGTTGCATATCCTTGTTTACTTCATCCAATGAGCGCGAGGAAGGTGGCTCATCTGAACTGGTATTCAAGACGATTACCTCACAGCCCAGTTTTGTGAAGATGTCAGGTAACAATTGCATTGCGCTACTATGTGCATAATCTACAACAAGCTGGAATTTGCGCTGACGGATGATTTCACCATCGACGACCTTATTGAAGCCCTTAAGATAACGTCCACTTACTTCAGAATCCTCTAAAACCTCAATGGCTCCAATTTCGTCGAGATATACACGACGGTAATCTTCACGGAAGAAGAGATTTTCGATTTTGCGCTCTACCGTCTTGTTAATATCAAGTCCATATTGATCGAAGATTTTGATATCAATGACGCGCTGATCATATGGGGAGACGCGAACGTGGACACCGCCTGACGACTCAGTGTTGCGGATATAGTAACGAGCCACTGGAATTGGCACCTGATTAATGTCGTGAACATTGATACCCGCAGATGGCAAGCCAGCGTTGATACCACGTTTAATCATACGAGAGGTGCGATACGTATCGCGGTTCAGACTAACGATAGCACCCTTTGGAAGAATTGCCCCATAGGTGGCACCAAGTTTCGTGGCAAATTCGGGCGTGATATCGACATTCACAAGACCACTGACACCAAAACGACTGAAAAGACCGCGCCTACCTTGCGATCCCCAGATGATACTGGTATTGATGACCGCACCAGCCTCGATCTCTTTGTCTGGCCAAATCTTGATATTGGGCTGAATGATCGCGCCTTCCTGGATGATTGAGTTATCGCCAATCACCGAGCCTTCGAACATTACGGCCTTACTTTTGATGCTGCTTGAGGAACCAACAATGGCACCACGCAACTCTGAGCGTTCACCAATATATGAGCTATTCCATACAATGCTGCGATCAACCTGTGACCGTTCATCAACGATAGTATAGTGACCAATTGAACTCGGGCCATGAATAATCGCGCCCGGGCGAACTTTACAATCATGTCCAAGATAGACGGGGCCATAAAGTTGTGCATCCTCGGCAATCTCGACACCCTCTTCACACCAAATATTGTTGCCGATGTTCTTCGCGGGAATTTCGACCTCGACATGACCTAACAAGGCATCAGCATTGGCTCGCATGTACTCGCTCAGGTTGCCGACATCGCACCAGTAGCCACTTTGCGCGACATAGCCAAAAAGCGGGTCGCCCTTACGCAACATCATCGGGAAGAGTTCCTGGCTAAAGTCGAACTGCTTGTTCTTCTCAAAGTAGGAAAAGATTTTGGGGTCAATAACGTAAATACCTGTGTTTATCGTATCGCTGAAGACTTCGCCCCAACTTGGCTTCTCCAGGAATTGTGAGATGTGACCATCTTCGTTCGTGATAATAACGCCGTATTCAAGAGGATTGTGAACATGGGCCAGGAGTAAGGTTGCGAGAGATTTTTTTTCGTTATGATAGTTAATGAGGTCAGTGAGGTTGTAGTCAGTCAAGGCATCGCCACTGATGACGATGAAAGGCTCTGTGAGTTGCTCCTCTGCATTCTTCACACTACCAGCCGTTCCTAAGGGCACATCTTCACGTGAATAGGTGATGTGCATACCGAGTTGGGAGCCGTTTCCGAAATAGTCTTCTATATTACTTGCGAGATACTGGACGGTGACAACAACTTCCGTGATCCCGTGACGTTTCAACAGGTTAAGGATGTGCTCCATCACTGGCTTACCTGCGATGGGTACCATTGGTTTCGGACGCCGAATTGTCAATGGTCGTAGCCTCGATCCTTCCCCTCCTGCCATAACAACCGCTTTCATGAGGCCCTGCCTTTCTGGTGAACAACCATCATGGTCGTTCCCTGCTGTGAGGTTGAAAATACAGAAACGGCGTAGCAATGCCACGCCGCTCCATCTGCTCTGCTACAATACATTCTACAACACAAGAAAAATGTATCGCAAGCGGTAGGAAGGTCGATTTTGAGTGGGAATAGTCGAAAGCATGACAGGGGCAAGCCCAGTCACTACTATACCTTGCGCCACCGTGTGGCTTACCACGCGAGTACGTGTATAGTAGTGACTGGGCTTGCCCCTGTCATGCAGCTTGTACTACCAGTCGCTAAGATGACCATGTTCAATAAGCCAGCGGGCAAAACGATGATAGTTCGTCTCTTCAGACGCCAATCGCTCTTCATATACCTCCTGGAATTTGATAAGGCGATGCGCTTCTTCTACTGTAAAACCCTCGTCCAGGAGGGCGTCGATGAGCAAATCCACATATTGTTGCTGCTGTTGCATGTACAAGGTCCTCCTTCTGTGTGTAAAAATCCCTCTATAAACGCATGTAGACAACACTATGGTGCATCCCATGAAATCCATCATTGGATATGACTGTAATTCTTCGCAAACATACTACGCAAATGGAGAGGTACACTAAAGTGAACCTCTGTGGTACGTGTGGCTTACGATACAAAACAAGATGGCAAAAGGGGCTGGTAGCGACGACGCTCTTCCACTTACTAACACGACTTAGCTACGACAAAAGATGCTACTAAATAAAGTATAGCACAAAGTTTGCTACTTTTTCCAATGATGTTCACCCCTTCTTTACGAAACACGAATGAAAGGCCGGAAAGGGATACGCATATCGAATATTTGCGATGTTCACACCACGAAAACGAGGTGATGATGTTATCTGTAGGGACCAGATTGTGCTATTTTACAATTTAACAAGGATATCAACGTAGGGGCCATAATTCATTACGCCCTGTTTCGGCCTGTGATGTGCGGCGAGGGCGTAATGAATTATGGCCCCTACATCCCGATTATTTTCTCAAAGAGCATTATCGCGTCCGCAGGCAATTTATTGCCTATATTCTGAATAATAAATCGCTTTCCTGAACGAGTCTCGCGCAATGAATTGCGCCGCGGACGCGATAAACCTGGTCCCTACGACAATTGCATGAATAATCATTCACTTTCAATTTGCGGAGGCTCATAGCCATTGCATAGCAGTCTGCAAGCATAGTAGACATAAAGATAAGTGAAGGGAATGAGCAAATTTTCAGAAAAGCTTGACAAGGACAAAAATCCAATATATAATACGGACATCGAAAGGAGGTGATGTGAATGGATCAATGTAGTCGCTGCACAAGCAGCGTTGTAGGTTCTCACATCTTCCAGTCGAGAGGGGTTATGCTTTAACAAGCGTGGGCCGTCTCGCTGAAGCTCGGCTTCGTTGTCGGGTGAAGGTTGAAAATCAACACTGGCAGTCAGTGTAATCCACTCCTGCTTGTGCAGCACGCCCAGGGTAATGATGAAGAACTTCGCCGTTGCCCTGGGATTTTTATACACATTTATAAAATTTCTTATTGTGCATAGATATGTATATACTCTCCCCAGTATGTACCGAGAATGCACGACCCCTATATTCAAGTAATACGCGTACATTACATTTTCTTCATGATGGCTAGGTTGTGTGCCGAAAGTACAACAAACGATTGAAAGAGGACGTATCAGGTGGTAGAGCGAAAAATCGGCGAGGGTATCGCGGTAGCAGGACTTAGCATCGAGACTCTACAGCACCAACTGGATACAGCGTTTTTTGGGCACGAAGAACGTTTACAGTATGTTCCTATTCTTGACTCGACCAATACAATGGCGATGAAATTAGCACAGGAGGGAAATGCAGGAGAGGGCTTTGTGGTATTGACTGATAGTCAAACCGCAGGACGCGGTAGGCTGGGAAGACAATGGCTTGATTTATTCGGCTACAACATTCTCTCTTCTACCGTACTCATGCCGCGCTTTCCACTTTCGTTGCTTGTTATGCTTGCGTCTTTGGCGGTGGTGGATACGATTGATGCGGTATGTGAAGTCACCGCGACAATTAAATGGCCAAATGACGTTCTTATAGAAGAGCGCAAAGTTGCGGGTATTCTGATTGAAACAACACATAATCGTATGGGACAAATGGTCGCGATAATGGGTATTGGCATCAATGCACATAGCTATCCGGTCCAGAACGAGGTTGAACAAAACCTGACGAAAAAAGCGATAACGCTTGAGGAAGCATGTGGGCATCGGATAAGTCGAGAAACATTTATTGCGCAACTACTAAAACGGCTCGAAGCTTTCTATATTTCATTGAAAGAAGACACAACCTCTCCGATTATAACCAGTGACGACAGGGATGTCAGTACGCACTGGGGGCCAGCGTCTCGGCTGATACGAGAGCGGTGGCGTAGTCGATTATCGACGTTGGGTCGCACAATAGAAGTGCGACAGGGAGATACCATTTTGAGTGGTATCGCAGAAGATGTGGATGATACCGGAGAACTGTTTCTCCGTCGTCATTCAGGCGAGCGTGTCTGTATTACGTGGGGCGATGTTGGATATCCCGCGGAGTAGGTGGCACAAAATAGTGTGACGCTGGAAACGTCACATAGAGGGGACATAGACATGGAGACTTCTGAAGTATTCCTTACCGACGATGGCAAGCAACTTGCGCTAAGTCAACTGGAATATCTGCGCACCACTAAAAGAGCCGAAGTTGCCCAATATCTGCATGATGCAAAGGAAGCGGGCGATGTGATTGACAATGCGGCTTACGAGGACGCAAAGATTGAACATGCGCGTCTTGAGGGGCGTATCCATGAGTTAGAACAAATGCTTGTACGAGCAAAGCTGATCAGTCGTGTGAATAGCGACGTGGTTTCGCTTGGCTCCGTACTACGCCTTTCTACACCAGATGACAAAGAGTACAACTATACTATCGTTGGTGCGTTTGAGGCTGACCCACGGCAGGGACGTATTTCCAATGAATCCCCGGTAGGGAAAGCACTGTTGGGCCATAAGGTAGGCGATCTTGTGATTGTCTCGACGCCCGGCGGTGTGAAGGAATACACGATTCTTTCTATCGCATAATACACGTACGCATAAAAAGCGAACACAGGGGCGGTCGGATATCATCACATTGATGTCCGATTGCTCCTGTGTTCGCTTTTTTGTTTGTATACCTACCCAGCAAAGCCAAACGATGTTACAATAGTGCGCACAAAGGTTGAACAAGATACATGAGGTACATAAACCATCTTATTCGATATATATTGTGCGGGAGGAAAAAAGAAACTATTATGCCAGACGAACGAGAGACACGCATTCAGCGTGTACATGACCTGCGGGAACAGGGCATTAATCCTTATCCCAACACAACGGAGCGAACACATACCATCGCCGAAGTGCTAGAGCATTTCGATGAGTATCAGCAAAAGGGGACAGACGCTTCCTTTACCCTTGTAGGACGCATTCGCCTGTTACGCAGGCAAGGTAAGATCACGTTTGCGGCAATCGAGGACGGGACAGCACGCATTCAGCTCTACTTCGCGATTAATGATGTAGGCGAAGAGGCATACAAGAGAGTCAAGATGTTAGACCTCGGCGATTTCATTCAGGTGAGTGGCTATCTCTTCACAACGAATAGAGGAGAGCGTACACTGCATGTCCTGAGTCATAACCTGCTTGCCAAAGGTCTACGTCCACTACCAGAAAAGTATCATGGGCTTGAGGATAAGGAGATACGGCAGCGCAAACGTTATCTCGACCTGCTCGCTAACGGTGACGAGGTGAAGCAAGTCTTTATTACGCGCAGCCGTACCATCAGCGCGTTACGTCGCTATCTTGATACACATAATTATATTGAAGCAGAAACACCTGTACTACAACCACTCTATGGTGGCGCGACAGCACGACCTTTTATAACCCATCATAATGCGTTAGAGCGCGACCTGTATATGCGTATTGCAGTTGAGTTATATCTAAAACGATTAATCATTGGTGGCTTTGAGCGAGTGTATGAAATAGGACGCAATTTCCGTAATGAGGGTATTGATCGCAGCCATAATCCTGAATTTACAATGCTAGAGTTTTATGAAGCCTATGCGGATTATAACAAGATGATGCAAGAAGTTGAGGAAATGATCGCCTTTGTCGCGCAAGAGGTGCACGGCTCCCCTCGCATTACCTTTCAAGGCACAGAGATTGACCTGACACCACCGTGGCCTCGTATGACCCTGACCGATGCTATCGCTGAATATACAGGTATCGACGTGCAACGTTTTCCTGACAAGGACAGTCTCGCGGCAGAGATGCGTACGCAAGGCTTTGAGGCTGAGCCAAATTTAGGCTGGGGTAGACTTGTTGATGATCTCAAGGGAGCGATGTTCCGCAAGGGTATTCCAGCGTTGAGACAGGCATTGTTTTTGACGGACTATCCTCTTGATGTGTCGCCACTGGCGAAGCAGCATCGTGAGGTCCCAGGTCTGGTTGAACGCTTCCAGCCATTTGTGGGTGGACTAGAGCTAGGCAATGCATTTACCGAGTTGAACGATCCACTCGATCAACGCGCACGTTTCGAGGATCAAGCACGACAGCGTGCACAGGGTGACGACGAGGCGCAGGTACTCGATGAGGATTTCCTGGAAGCAATGGAGACAGGCATGCCACCCACTGGCGGTGTCGGTATCGGTGTTGACCGCCTTGTGATGCTCATGGCCGATCAGGAGTCTATCCGCGACGTAATTCTCTTCCCCACCATGCGCAAGACGGCGGAAGAACAATAAATCCAGCGTTATTCGACCTGTGAGGAGGTGGGTGCGGTGTACCGCTTAAAGACACAGAGGTACGTTCGCGTCCACTTCTCCGACACGGCTCCATTGATCAGGATATCGCCGTTCTTGCCCAGCATAACGGGCTGAATTTGCACGACTTCCCAACCTTGCTCGCCCAACGCATTGAGCCGAGGTAGAATTGACTGCAAGGCATATCTGGGAATGGAGTTCGGCGGGTAGAATTGCTGCACAAACTCCGGTTGCGTTTGTGAGTCAGCTTCGATGAGTTCGAGGTAGTGTTCCCACATGATTTGTGCCTGCTTTCTTATTGGGTCTCCTAGCTTCTTTAAAAAAAGGATTTTGTCCCTCAATTATAGCATCGTTGTTTAACAAATTTGATTTAACCGTACACGATTTATGTACGGTTGAAGCGGGTCTCCGTCATTACAGCTTTCAATATCTGGTTATAAAGAAATGCATAAACCGCCTGTAGTAGTCTGTCAAGGCATATATGTCATATTACCAGGGCATCCCCGAGCCACATTCGGGGAATGACGAAGGCAGCGGGTGCCCTTGCCTCTGCCAAATGACGTTTGTCAGTCTAGTAGGGACCGATGTATCACGTCCTCTTAACAATTGTAAAGGCCAAGAGGACGTGATACATCGGTCCCTACAGGTGGTTCTGCACCCTTGCGTTCCTACTCGCTTTCCGCTATGCTCTACAAAAACATATTGGAATATGTTGTATGGACATTGATAGCGTTTTTCAGCAACTTCATAGTCGAACGCAGCAGGCTCTGGATATTGCATTTCCGCCGAGGTGCGCGAGTTGTAAGCGGGTTGGCTCGGTCCTTTGTGGGACTTGTTACGGGCAGTTGCGACCTGTAATACCATTACCATATCGGCAGGGTTGGTCAGCTTTGCAGGGATTGGTTGCGGTCAACACATATCAAGGGACACTCCGAGATTGCATACATGCGTTAAAATATGATGGGGTTATCCGTTTGGCGGAGCCGTTGGGCACGTTGTTAGCACAGACCTACCTCAATTATGGCATGCAAGCTGATATGCTTGTATCCGTTCCACTGCATTCTGTGCGTCATAAGCAACGAGGCTATAATCATGCACATTTATTAGCAAGCGTATGTGCTTCCAGGGTTGGTGTTCCGTTGAGGGATGATGTGTTGGTACGTTCACGCGCCACGATTGCACAGGTGGAGCTGAACGCATCTGACCGTAGACAAAATGTCGCTGGTGCGTTCTCAATTACGGCTACGAATGCAACTACACTTATTTACAGACGTAGAATTATTATCGTTGATGATGTCTGCACAACAGGTGCGACCCTTGATGCATGTGCGGCGGCTCTCTTTCGGGCAGGTGCGGCTTCTGTATGGGGACTAGTACTTGCGGGTTCCGCTATGTGAGAAAAACCTATTGCAGGACGTATATCAAAGAAGTGTTATATAGAGGAAGGTTTTTCTAATGAGTCGTGAGATGGAACATATTCAGGTGCTGGCTGGCGATATTGGTTTCCGTGTAGCGACAACCGAAGGAGAACATCAAGCCGCCAATTATATAGAGCAAGAGATGCGCTCTTACGGCTTGCAAGAGATACGACAAGAGCCGTTTCCTTGTGCTACGGAGAGCCTGAGTAACATCTTTCCTTACCTGTATACAGCATTTGGTTCGAGTATGATTGCTCCTCTCGCCCCTCTGCTCGGTTTTACAGGTCTTCTCGCGGCACCTGCAACGATGCTCAGTGAGTTTCGCTCAAATAAAGGTCCAGTCACGTGGTTAACGCGAAAAGGCACAAGCCACAATGTAATTGGCATTCTCCCCGCCCGTAGCGAGGTCAAAACAAGAATAGTTTTACTCACACACTATGACTCGGTACGTGTGCGTAATTTCATGAAACCGAACGAGGGCAAGTCACCACAACGCTTTGTCATGCCACTACTTGGACTTTCGTATCTGGCTGCAATAGGCTCTAGTGCGCTAGGTTTCGTTGCTCGACGCAAGAAAAATAGGGCGTTGACACGCACAACGCAGGGTATTTCGGGTGCGGCTAGCGCAGCAATGCTGACATTAGCAACACCACTGCTCATGGGACAAATGATTCGCGGTATCGACGGCGAAGGTGCGAATGATAACGCGAGTGGTGTCGCGGTACTGTTAAGCCTTGCGGAACAGATGGCACAAACGCCACTAGAACATACTGAGATATGGTTCGTCGCGACAGGCGGTGAGGAGATTGGGCTGGTAGGGGCACGTGCCTTAGCGAACAAACATGGCAAAACGCTGAAAGACGCATATTTCTTTGCCGTTGATACGGTAGGTTTAGGACGTATACATTACACGGTGCAGGAAAACTTTTTGGGTCGCGCTGACGTTTCACATGATGTCGTTGATATTCTCGTGACCGCATCCGAAAAGGGACCACATGGGGCAATGCCTTATATGCTGCGTGCAGGGGGAACAGACGCAGGGGCAATGCTGGCAAAGAAGTTCAAGGCATCTTCAATTAGCTGCCTGATCAAGGATGGCAAATTTCCTGAGATCAACTGGCCTACAGATACTCGCAAGTATGTCGAGCCAGAGACGCCAGCAAAGGTTACAGCATTTATGAAAGATGTCTTGCATGAGATTGACCGTCGAGTATGTTATAATGAGTTGCACAAAAGTAATGTTGCAACGTCTAAGTAATAGAGACGTACATAGATGAGTACCGAAAGCTAGATGCTTTTATCACCAGGAGTGGATGGTTGTGTAACATGGGGTGCGTGTACTCAAGGTAATAGAGAGAAGCCGCATGACAAGTAATAGGAAATGGCTCAGACCGAGCGTTTTCTGGCTCCTAATTACGATTGTAGCAGTAGTGATCGTAATCTTCATATTCCGTTCTCCATCCGACACGGCATCGGTAAACGTGTCTAAAATCCTCGTTGACATTAAAGCAGACACCAGTAAGAACCAGCAAGACCAACTCACGATTACAGACAACACGCTCACACTTACAAGAGGGAGTCAAGTAGATTCGCCTAAAGAGGTTGCGACGGTCAACGCTAGTTTTGATATTACGAGAGTCCTCAAGGACAACAACATTGATTACTCCAATACACGCTTGCTCGTACTTCAATATGATGCACCAAATCCATTGTGGAATGTACTTGGAGTAATTGGAGGATTTCTGCCCCTGCTCCTCTTTGCTGGACTGTTTATTTTCATGATGCGGCAGGCACAGGGGACAAACAACCAGGCTATATCATTTGGGAAGAGCCGCGCACGCATGTTTACAGGCAGCAAAACAACGGTAACATTCGCGGATGTGGCGGGTGTCGAAGAGGCGAAACAGGAATTACAAGAGATTGTCGAGTTCCTTAAATATCCCGAAAAGTTCGCCGCACTTGGGGCGCGTATTCCCAAAGGTCTCCTCTTAGTTGGACCTCCTGGCACTGGCAAGACGCTTATCTCACGCGCGGTAGCAGGCGAGGCTGGCGTGCCATTCTTCAGTATCAGCGGTTCAGAGTTTGTCGAGATGTTTGTGGGTGTGGGTGCCAGTCGCGTGCGTGACCTGTTCGAGCAGGCAAAACGCAGCAGCCCATGTATTGTTTTTGTCGATGAGATTGACGCGGTTGGGCGTCAACGAGGTGCTGGCCTTGGTGGTTCACATGATGAACGCGAACAGACCCTCAACCAGATACTGGTGGAGATGGACGGTTTCGATACGAACACCAACGTAATTGTGATTGCCGCGACAAATCGGCCCGATGTGCTTGACCCGGCATTGTTGCGCCCCGGTCGTTTTGATCGGCAGATTGTGCTGGACCGTCCTGACATTCGTGGCCGTATCTCTATCCTTAACGTACATGCCAAAGGTAAGCCACTTGAGCCGAGCATCAAGCTCGATGTACTGGCCAAACAGACGCCCGGCTTCTCCGGTGCTGACCTGTCGAATTTACTCAACGAGGCCGCCATTCTCGCGGCGCGACGTGGCAAACGTAGAATTGGGATGAGTGAACTGGAAGAGGCCATTGACCGTGTGGTAGCGGGTCCAGCGCGTAAGAGTCGTATTATCAGTGAGCGCGAAAAGTCGATCACGGCATATCACGAGGTGGGACATGCACTGGTGGCCCGTGTACTGCCAAACACGGATCCGGTGCATAAGATATCGATTGTAGCACGTGGTCAGGCTGGTGGGTTCACGATGTTATTGCCGACTGAAGACCGCTATCTATGGAGTAAGCCTCAGTTCGAGGACATGCTTGCCTATGCATTGGGCGGGCACGTAGCGGAACTGCTTACCTTTGGCGAAGTGACTACGGGCGCGTCGAACGATATTGAGCGTGTCACGAAGATCGCACGTTCAATGGTGACTGAGTACGGGATGAGTGATCGTATTGGTCCTATCGCACTAGGCCATAAGGATGAGTTGGTATTCCTGGGACGCGATTTCGGGGAGCAGCGCAACTATAGCGAGCAAACGGCCCGCGAGATCGACGAAGAGGTTCGTCGCATCGTACAAGAGGCATTCGATAAAGCATATAGCATTCTGCAACAAAGCAAGACTCGACTGATTTTGATAAGTGAGCGGCTGATTAAGGAGGAAACGATAGAAGGTTCACTGTTCGAGGCACTTTTCAATCAGCAGATCAGCGAAGGGCAATATCAGTCGCCCTCTGTGCTTGCAGGTGGACCGGAGATCAAAGTATATGGAGGCGATAGTGAGCAGAAGAGTCTGCCGAGTCCCGCTGCCTCGATGTACCAGATACCAAAGCAGCTTCAACAACCGCTGAATGGAAACGATGCGTAAATCGAGAGCATGACAGGTGGGATGGGCATGACAGGGGCAAGAGGGGAGCATGACAGGGGCAAGCCCTGTCACTACTATACTTCGCGCCACTGCGTGGCTTGCTACGCGATTTAGTGTATAGTAGTGACAGGGCTTGCCCCTGTCATGCTCGATTGCCCACGGCTGTCATAACAACGTGTGAATGATCATTCCAACAAGTCGGTCTTTATGGGGGTTGTGGGGTAGGGCTTAGACGGTGTACAATGAGGCTAGCTACAAAGATAGGGAGACCGCGAGGGTCTCCCCTACATGTTGGTGAGGAGGTGTCTTGCTTTGTCTCCAGTATTTCATGAGGTTGAGGGTTGCGTTACAGCTCCTCGTGGGTTTCGTGCTGGCATCACGGCGAGCGGCATCAAGTCGGATGGCCACATTCCAGATTTAGCTATTTTAGCCTCTGATGTGCCCTGTGTCGCGGCTGCCACATTTACAACAAGTAGCACACGAGCGGCTCCTGTGTGGGTATGCCAGGAGCGACTCAAGAGCGGCAAAGCACAGGCGGTGATTGTAAATAGCGGCAACGCGAATTGTGCTACAGGCGAGATTGGTCTGCTCAATGCCTATCGCATGACAGAGTATGCTGCCACCTTACTTAGTGTTGAAAACGAGTTGGTGCTATGTTCGTCCACGGGTATTATTGGACGACAATTGCCGATTGAGAAGATCGAGGCGGGCGTCAAGAAAATTGAATTGCGCACCGATCAGGGGAATGCCTTTTCGGAAGCTATCCTGACGACGGATACACGCCCGAAGCGCATGGCATTGGAATTTCAGATTGAAGGCAAGACGGTGCGGCTTGGTGGTGTCACTAAGGGGGCTGGCATGATCTACCCCAATATGGCGACAATGCTGTGCTATCTGACGACCGATGCAGCAATTGAGCATGAATGGATGCAGACGGAAGTACGTGCCGCGGTAGAAGATACCTTCAACATGATTTCAATGGATGGCGACATGTCCACCAATGATACCTGCGTCCTCTTCGCGAACGGTCTGGCTGGCAATACACCAATTAACGCACACCATCCCGAGGCCGAGACATTCCGTAACGCACTACACCACATCATGGAATATTTGGCACGCGAAATGGCTCGTGATGGCGAAGGCGCGACCAAACTGATGATCGTGCGTGTACAAGGTGCACGTAATAAACATGACGCTGTACTAGCCGCGAGATCGATAACACTTTCTCCACTCTGGCAATGTGCTCTCGCTGGTAGCGATCCCAACTGGGGCCGTATTGTAGCGGCACTGGGTGCATGTGGGTGTGAGCTAGATCAGAACACGTTCGATATCGCGCTCGACGATGTGCAGATCGTCAAGCAGGGTCTGGCAGCCCAGTATGAGCAGAGAGATGCACAGGCTGTGATGGCTAAAAACGAGGTTACTATTTCGGTTGGCCTGCATCTTGGCGATGGGCAAGCCACGGCATGGGGTTGCGATTTGACCCACGGCTATATCGACGAAAACACGCTGTATTCACGGTAATATACCAATACAAGGAGAAATTATTATGGCAATGACGGAGTTGAATACCACGGCTACTCGTGATTGGGTCGCGCTTGAACATCAGTATTATCAGGGGACATTCAAGCGTCAACCACTGACACTCGTGCGTGGGGAGGGAACACGCGTCTGGGATAGTGAAGGGAAGGTGTATCTCGATTTTGTAGCGGGTATCGCCGTCAATGTACTGGGGCATTGCCATCCAGCAATCGTGAAGGCGGTCCAGGAGCAGGTTACACAGCTTGTGCATGTCTCGAACCTGTACTACAACACACGACAAATAGAGCTTGCCGAACTGCTTGGTGTTCAGAGTAAGGGAATGCGCTCGTTCTTCTCGAATAGTGGAGCAGAGGCGAACGAGGGTGCGATCAAGCTGGCACGTAAATATGGGCGTTTGCATCGCAATGGTGCCTATGAGATTATCAGCATGGACCATAGTTTTCATGGCCGTACAATGGCGACAACGGCGGCAACGGGTCAGGCATTCTATCAGGCATCATGGGCACCATTGCCCGATGGCTTCAAACAGGTTCCATTTAACGATCTTGAGGCATTGAAGGCGGCAACAAGCGAAAAGACGGTGGGTATTCTGATCGAGCCGGTGCAGGGCGAGGGCGGTATCTGGCCTGCTGACAAGGCCTATATGCAGGGTGTGCGCGAGTGGTGCGACGAGCAAAATCTTGTGATGATCTGCGACGAAGTGCAGGCGGGCATGGGTCGCACAGGGAAGTTCTTTAGCTCGGAACACTATGTGACGCCGGATGTTATAACACTGGCGAAGGGGCTTGCAGGTGGTGTGCCGATCGGAGCCATGCTGACAGGGCCACGCACCGATGTGTTCACGGCTGGCGACCATGGGACAACCTTTGGCGGCAATCCTATCGCATGTGCCGCGGGTATCGCAACAATTCAGACAATCCTGGAGCAAAAGCTGCTTGAAAACGCAACGCAGATGGGCGAGTACTTGAATACAAAGCTAGAGAGCTTATGCGCGAAGTATTCGTTTATCGATAGTCCACGCGGTATTGGCCTGATGCGAGCGGTGCATGTCAAGCATGAGTTGGCACCCGTGATTGTTCAGAAAGCACTGGCACATGGCCTATTGTTGAACAATACTGGTACGGCTACATTGCGTATGCTTCCGCCGTTGGTGCTAACGAAGGCAGACCTCGACGAGGCAACGGTGTTGCTCGATAAAGCATTAGCAGATGTCGCGGAGATGCCCGTCGCGCAAGCGTGATCTGTTTTGTGTACGAGTATAAACCGCCCGTAGGGGTCTAATTCATTACACCCTGTTAGCATATCGATTAGGACCAGAGGATTGATGGAACGTTTGATATGTCCTCGGACCAAATCGAATGCCAACAAGGGTGTAATGAATTAGACCCCTACATCCTTCCCATGTATGCTCAACTCAATAACGTTGCTCCAGGGATCATTTACCCGGATCAGACCTTTCTCTTCTTCCTCAAAATCAATAGAATTTGCCAGTAAACGTTGCCTTACAGCCTGCAAAGCAGCAAGGGTAGGAAACGTAATTTCGTATTTCTCCATGCCTGCACTCGTCGGCGGATTAGGTCCCTCACCCAGCGAATTCCATATATTTATAGCAACATGGTGATGATAGCCGCCGGCACTCATAAACAGACCGCCGGGCATATCAGCAGTGTACGCAAAACCTAGGACGCCAATATAAAAACGCGTCGTTTCTTCGAGATTGCCTACTTTCAGATGAACATGACCTATCTGTGTTCCGGCAGGTAGCACATCCCATGCTTTAACGGTCCTGGCTTCCCGCTCCAAATCTTTCAGATCAACTGTGTCGGCTCTGATTATCACTTTCCCATCTATCCAGGTCCAGGTATCTTTTGGACGATCCCAAAAATCTCTATCCCAATTTCATCCGGGTCGTTGATATATAACGCTTCACTCACTGCATGATCTCTCTGGATGACATTCAAACCTGCTTTATAAAGGCGCACTAGCACCTGCCCCAGATCAGCGCGTGAGGGCATACGAATTGCGAAATGAAACAGACCAGTTGTATGTACTGGCTCAGGATCAGCTCCGGCCAGCTCAACCAGTGCTAATAGTGGCTTTCTCTCCTGGCCTCCTAGAACAACCCGAGCAGCCGCTTGCTCAATCACCTGAAAGCCCAATATATCCCTGTAGAGACGAAGTGAACGCTCAATCTGAGAAACCCTTAACGTTACTACTCCAATGTCGGTACCAGCATCAATTACCGACATCACTGGAGCTGTATTTTGTGCTACAGACATAAAATTCTCCCTTTGTTTGAATAAAAGCACAGAAGGATGATGGCTTCAGCAAGAATGCCATCTCTCAACCTTTCGGTTCCTCGTGTGTTCTTTGCCTTCCTATAATATTCTGTAAGTAATTCAAATTTGAATTACCTTAAGTGTACTACAAGATAATTCAAATTTCAACTAGTTTATGATATACTTGTGAGAAGCAAAAATTTAAAAAGAAAGAGATGACGAAATGGCGCAAGAAAAGAGAGAGCAGGAAATGGTTGTAGGAGGTGAACATGAGCATGAACCGCGCTGGCTCACTGCTCAAGAGTTGCGTGCCTGGATACCTTTAATAGGTGGAATGCAGATCGCAATGGCTGCGCTAGATCGTGAGATACGAGCGCATTGTGGTTTAGGCTTCAGTGACTATCGGATTTTAGTGATACTTTCCAATTTCCCTGAGCATCGCTTGCGTATGTCTGAGCTTGCTGAATTTATTTTTGAGTCGCGGAGTCGGCTCACATATCAGGTGACACAACTGGAACGAGCCGGGCTGGTGCGACGAGATGAATGTCTCACGGATAAGCGAGGAGCCTTGGCAGTGCTTACGGCTAAAGGTCAAGAGTTATCGAATAGAGTGGCACCTTATTATATTGAAAGTATCCGGCGCATCTTTTTTGATCGCCTCACGGCTGAGCAAGTGACAGTACTTGGTGATGCACTGTATGCTGTCTTCGCTGGTCTGAAAGATGAAGCAGTTATGGATGGGATAATTCAGCGTGAGGTGAACCGTGGCAAAGATATCGAGATCAATCAGTAATGGACCTTCAAAAAAGAATGAGGTGAATAATAGATACGTATACATTACACCCCACTATTTGGGTCCTGGCTCATTGCCTGTTTCAGCCACGCAATGTGTTGAGGCAGGGCGACCTCGGGTTCAGCAAGTTCGGGATGCCAGTGTTTTTCCCATTCGACCGACACATAGCCTGTGTAGCCGCGCTGTTTGAGCATGTCGAGTTGTTGACGAACGGGGACCTCCCCTTCGCCTAGTGGTACAAGTTGCCATGTTGAAGCATCTGTAGGGACCGATTGATCGCGTCCTGGTAGCGTATCGTTAGCAGACGAGGACGCGATCAATCGGTCCCTACGGGCGTCTTTGACATGTACGTGCGCGATACGGCCTTGTAGAGCGTCAACGACATCCTCGGCGGTTTCGCCAACACGGTAGGGGTGATGGCTGTCCCAGAGAGCCGCGATACTACTAGAATTAATCTTTTGCAAGACGCTGGCAACCCGACGAGCCGATGAAAATGCGTCGTGTGTTTCCAGGGTAACGATCACAGATGATTGTTCAGCTTTCGATGCAACCTGATAGAGCGCATCAACAACCCATATATTTTCGGCATAGTGCGAGAGTTGCGATGAAGTGCTTTTTGAGCCTGCACCCCCAAAGACACGCAGGATGGGAACCTGAGTCGCCTGTGCTAGCTGAATCCAGTTCAACAAATCAGCGACCTGTTGGGCACGTATTTCCGGGTCGGCATGATTGAAAGTGCACGAGGTATCGAGGGCACATACATCGAGACCACCGGTGCGACAGGCAGAAACGGCGTTGACTACCTCTGTAAAATTCCGTACAGGGTCGATGATTTTGCCGTCCAGGAGTCTCCATTCTATGCCATCGTAGCCCATGGCGAGCGCATTCGCTATGACTTGCTGGACCGACCATTTGGGGCATGCAAGCGTGCTGAAGGCAATTTTCAATGACTTATTCCTTTTCTTCTGAAGACTGGACACACTGCCATTATAACTTCTCTTAGAGACCAGTGTACACGAAGACGTGTTGCTATTGTGTTAATATCCTACGCAAAATAGAGAAACCTCCGAAATAATAGTATAGAGAACATAATCAATCTTGTATATAGCCATCGTTTGGAGGAATATATGACAAAGCGAAATTTTGCGAAGAGTACGCGCATCGTAGTATGCATACTCTGGAGTATGCTTCTACTTATGGCAGTAAGTTTGATTGCTCCCTACGCCTCTGCACAAGGTGTATCAAGCAATAATCTTAAGGTAAGGTCTATGAGTATCATACCGCAAGTGAGTAACGATGTCGTGTTGAACCCCGGCAAAGGCTGGGTGCTCTACGGGTCTCCCTCCGATCAATCCTCAAACACCATGGCCTACGCCACTGTCGGCTATGTCCGCTATGATTGGGCCACCATCGAACCCACTGAAGGCCACTACAACTGGTCCACCATCGATTATGATCTGAACTCCTGGGTCGCCAAGGGCAAACAGTTTGCCTTTGGGGTCATGAATGCCGATAGCTCGAGTTCCTCACAATATATCACCCCCAAGTGGGTCTTCACCGATGGCGCGGCCTCGGTCCGTGCCACGACCTACGATGACCTGACCGGCAAAAAAGGGGTACAGTACGAGCCTGTGTGGGACGACCCGATCTTCCTGCACAAGGTGCGCGATTTCCTCGCCGCGCTTGCCAAACGGTATGATAACAATCCACATCTTGCCTATATCGACGTTCGTTCCTACGGCAACTGGGGCGAGCAGCACGTCTATGGCATCTCACCCTCGGTCGCGCTCTCAGCGGCAGGAGTGCAAACGCACATCCAGATGTACAAAGATGCATTCAAGCATACCCAAATCATCGCGCCATGGGGAACGACCGACTACAATGGAACCTACGATTGGGCCGTCAACAATGGCATTGGCATGCGCCGCGATGGGATGCTCGTGGACTCTGATGGCTCTGAACTGGCCCGAGCACAGGGTAAGGCTCCCTCGGTGTTCGAGTTTTATGGAAGTTATCAGTGGCTCAACGCAAATGGCAATTGGGATGGAGCGAAACTGCGCCAGGAAGTGGAGATGGGTAAGCCAAGTTATATTGGGATGGGTCAATGGGGAAACGATGCGCAAGTGATGCTCGGTAAAGAACCAACGCTTATTCGCGATCTGGCGAACCACATGGGTTATCATTTCGTGCTCACCAATGTCACCCTTCCAAGTACACTGACGCCCAACCAGCCAACCAACATCAGCCTCTCGTGGAGCAACCAGGGAGTCAGCTACCTCTATAAACCAGCCAGTGTCGCCGTTGCCTTGCTGGATAGTTCCAACAACGTCGTGCAGAAGCAGTGGTTGACCGACTCCAATCCCAAGACATGGGCACCGGGACAGGTCACGGTAGACAACGCGAATGTCACCTTTGCTGGCTCGAAGCTGGGAACCTACAAACTCGCGGTTGGCCTGTTCCAGAACACGACCGACAGCAATCCGACGTATCGAATTGGCAACCAGGGACGGACCGCCAACGGTTGGTATGTCGTCTCCAACTCGGTGTCGCTAGGATAGGCTACGCGATGAATAAGGCCCCTACGGACGGTTCAATTCTGTTGACGATTGAGAATGCTGACAGGATGGAACCGCTGTAGGGGTCTTGTTAAAAATTTTGCTGTTTGATACAAGCGTGTGTTTGGCTAGGCACTGTGAAAATGGCGTTCGGCACTCATGCGGCTCACACGTTTGTGCTCCATGGACGCGGGTTCATAGCTTTTCCATTCGACGGTGAGGCCGCGCTCGGTGATGATTTCTGACGCGAGATCGGGTGGGAAGCCTTTTTCCGCGTGTAACTCGAAGAGGGCTGAACCTTGAATACGTCCATGTTCGTCTGGCTCTAATTGCGCAAGGTATTTTAAGCCGAGAGTCAGGACGCGCTCGAAGCGTGTTTCCTCGTCGGCAATCATACGAGCAAGAGTAGGAATATGTGAATGCTCTTCTAATGTAAGCAATGTGCCATGTGCCTGCGCCAGTGGTAAGACCAACTCACTCAAGAAGGGCTTGTCGATACCAAGCAAGCGACCTTGACGTGCAGCGCGACGGATGAGGCTACGTATAATAGACGCACGGCCATCTCGTCCAGGCTCGACACCCGCGAAGCCAGCTAAGAGTGCCGCGCGAGTGTGGTCAACAATTCTTCTTCGTGCTCGTTGCTCTTGCACACTATCATCTACGCTGCCAAGCGGAGCAAAGTCTTGTAGACGCTCATTTGCTCGTTGAAACAGGTCGATAGAGAAAACCGATTCACTGTCTTGTAGGACCGATGCGGTACGCTCAAGACCCATGCCTGTGTCGATGTTACGCAAAGGTAAGGATGCAAGGTGTCCATCAGGGAAACGTTCGTATTCCATGAACACCAGATTCCATATTTCCAGGAAGCGATCACATGCACAACCCGGTTGACACGTAGGTTCGCCACATCCATAAGTGAGACCACGATCAACAAAGATTTCTGAGTTGGGTCCACAGGGGCCGGGACCGCCCATAGTCCAGAAATTGTCGTCAGAACCTAATGGTACGATACGATTGTGTGGTATACCGACACGTAACCAGCCCTCTAGCGCATCTTCATCCAATGGGAGGTGTAACTGCTCATCACCTGCGAAGACCGTTACCCACAGCGTTGTCGGGTCAAGTTCAAAGCTGTGTAGTAGCAGGTCGAGTGCCATGTCAATCGCTTCGTGCTTGCCATACTCACCGATCGACCAGTTGCCCAGCATAAAAAAGCTGGAATTTTTGCGGGCATTGGTGCCTACCGCGTCGATGTCGTCGCTACGTAGACAGCGTTGCAGCGAGGTGAGCCGTGGCGAGGGTGGTGCCTGTTGTCCGCGCAGGTATGGGAGCAAGGGTTGCATACCCGCGATAATGAATGAGGTGCTATTGCCGGGCATGACGAGTGGACTACCTGGCAGTTCGACGTGTTGACGTTCGCGAAAGAATGAGAGGTAGCGTTCGACGATTTCGGTCGTCGAAAGATGGTTGGTCATGATGTTCTCCTTTTGTATGAAAACCAAGACGGCGGGTAAAGATTTCGCGCAATGAATTGCGCCGTGGACGCCATAAATGTGGTCCCTACGACGGGTCGTATATATTTACGCGGTTTGCGGGCAAACAAAAAGCCCGTCCTGTCGGTCCGTGGAGGGTGCAATAAATTGGACCCCTACGGAGGGACAGGACGGGCTGAAAATTCGTTTTTTATGGCCCGTGGTACCACCTGGTTTGGAAATGGTGCGTGTTCAAGGACACAGACGTTTCCCACTCTACAGGCACGGAACGGCTGATTGGGCGTTCGATGCCTTGTCCTGTGGTAACGGAGGACTTCCGGCTAGAATTAGTGGCTTCCTTTGGCAAGAAGCGTTCGTTCCGCATCGCGGTCCATCACCTCTTTACGAAAGTTTATTGGACCAGAGGGGGGCATTTCATATGATATCAGGTGTCGGACTCTCACCGTTTCCGACTCGCTGCAGTCTGCTCTCAGTATGTATTCGTCCCTCGCAACGATTTATAATGTGATGTGTCAAGTATACGTGTGAAATGGGGAAGAGTCAAGCACACCCCTTGATCTTCCTCCCTAGCCTTATTAAAGTAGAAAGAAATATTCCATCTATTTCTTTCTAATTTTTTTACACTTTTAATTCATTACAAAATATTCATTTTTTATTCAATATATTGACTTTAGTCAAAGTAATACGTATACTCTATAGTAATATAGGCTCTTCAATAGACTCATCTATACGTTGGACGGAGGACGAGTATCGCGATACAAAAAGAGAGGTATATATGCTATATGACGATATTTTGTCGGTGTCGAAGAGACAGTCATCATTGAAAATGGTCCTTGTGGTTGAGGACGATAACAGCGTAGCCAAAAGTCTTGCACATGCCATCTCTACAGAAACACCACATGGCGTTCTCGTTGTCTCCAATGGACGAGAAGCGTTGACGACCCTCAAGGAGATCACCCCTGACCTCATTCTTGTAGATTATCAACTTCCCGAGATGAATGGGCTTGCATTCTACGATCTGCTTCGCTCAATGAAAGGACAAGAAGGAACGCCTGTTGTCTTCTTGAGTGAAAGCATTCCATTAGATATTGTGAAAGAAGTCGGGTATCGAGAAGTCACTTTGATCGAGAAGCCGTTTGAACTACAAGATCTCCTCAACGTTCTTCATTATGCGCTCTCAGGTGCCTGAACACGGAGCATGATAAGATCAATCACATTGTACGGGTCTGATTCATCACACCCTTTTGGCCGTAGACTCTGCTTCCCGGATTGATGCCACGTTCCACAATTCCTCCAACGTGGTCAATGGCTGAGAGGGTGTGATGAAATCAGACCCGTACAGGGGTTCAATCCTCATGAACAATTGTTGTTCTCTCCAAAACACGTATATCCTCATCTTATACCGAAATATGAGAAAGTACCCTTGATTTCGGTTTATAATACGTATAAGACATTATGTTATCATTTCTCTTAACAGATAGAACATTTTCGCTGTTGACGATATTGGCTTACTGGATTCTCTGGAAGGAACGCGCATGCACACACCAGGGATAGGCCCTACCCCTCGGGTCCTCTTGACACAGGAGCGTATGGCTCATGGATGGACACAACGTGAGCTGGCAGAACTTGTGGGTACAAGTTTTGTGAACATCAGTCGTTGGGAACGTGGCTTGACACGCCCGGGTCCCTATTTTCGTCAAAAGCTGTGCACACTCTTCGAGAAAAGTGAGCAAGAATTGGACCTGGTTCCCTCTGAAGAGGCCATATACTCAAAAATATCGGACCTCCGCGATACGCATACTTCATCTTCACCCGATAACAATGAACAGCAGAGTGTAGAGCGTGCAATGCCGAAAGAGAGTGAGGGTGAGGCACGTCCACCGCTGTATGATCCACTCATACCACGTCGCTCGGACCTTTCGCTGGTAGGACGTGACGCGGAACTGACACAGTTGCGCGAACGCCTGTGCTCGGGTCAAAGCGTCGCGTTGACCGCTTTGAACGGGTTGCCAGGCGTAGGCAAGACGGCACTCTCGATAGCCCTTGTACAAGACAAAACGATACAAGATTATTTCCATGATGGTATTCTATGGGTGGGCCTGGGACCTGACCCCAATCTATCGAGTATGTTGAGCCGCTGGGGAACATTGTTAGAGGTGCCAGAAATAGAGATGGCGGAGTTTGTAAGCAACGAGGAACGCGCAAGGGCGATTCGCACCGTGATCGGCATGCGCCGTATGCTTGTGGTCATTGACGATGCATGGGAAATCGAGCATGCACTACTCTTCAAGGTGGGTGGACCCAATTGTGTGCATCTCGTCACCACGCGTTTTCCGTTGTTGGCGGCACACTTCGCTCCCGTTGGCACGATCGGTATTCAAGAACTGGGAACTGAAGATAGCATGAAACTGCTATCCGCACTCGCGCCGGACGCGGTACACGCGGAGACAAAGAAAGCACAGGACCTGATAACGGCGGTCGGTGGTCTGCCACTTGCATTGACCCTGATTGGCAACTATCTGCGCAAACAATCGCAGAGCAGACAACGCCGACGCATCAACGCAGCCCTGGATCACCTGAGCAATGCTGAAGAACGCCTGCACTTGAGCGAACCGCAGGAGGCGGCTGAGGGACACTCCAGCCTCACCTCGGATGTGCATCTCTCGCTCCAATCGGTCTTCTCCGTCACAGACGAGCAGCTCAATCCAAAGGCACGCAACGCCCTGTACGCGCTCTCCGTGTTTCCAGCCAAACCCAATACGTTCTCGGAGGCGGCGGCACTCTTCGTCGCCAAGTGTGATGTAGAAACACTCGATATGTTAAGCGATGCTGGCCTGCTAGAGAGTAGCGACAACGAGCGTTACACACTGCACCAGACCATCGCGGACTATGCGCGTCTGCATCTCAAGGATACGGGAGCCTATGAACGCTTTCTCAGCTACATCACCGACGCTTTAGAGAGGAACGAAAAAGACTACGACCTGCTCGAACGCGAAAACCCTCTCATCTATGCCACGCTCGACCTCTCTCATACAAGGGGCAAGCAAGACTATCTTATCCGTGCCGTACTCGCCTTCACGCCTTACCTGCTCTCGCGTGGCCTCTACCCGCAGGCCAAAGAGTGGCTACAACGAGCCTACGATGCCGCGCAACAACGCGTGGACACCCCGCATATCACCAAAACCCTGCTCTACCTCGGACGCATCGCCCAAAAACAAGGCGAGTACACACAAGCCGAGACCTACTTTCAAGATGGCTTAAAGCTTGCGAGGAGACGCGGGAGACAGCGAAGCCATCTGTTCCCTGCTCACTGAGCTTGGAAGTATAACCTGGAAGCGTGGCGAATATGAAAAGGCCGAAGCCTATCTACAAGAAGCACTTCCACTCGCCCAAGACATAGGTCAATCATGGTATATGTGTGTCATTCTCGATCTGCTCGGCTCAATCGCTACAAGGCAAGGTAACTACACACAATCAGAACAATACCTACAAGAAGGACTAATCATTGCACGCGAAATTGGGGACCGTGAACAAACTTGTATGATCCTCACGAATTTAGGAGTAACAGTAGGAGAACAAGGACAATATGCGCAAGCAGAAGTGTATCTCAAAGAAGGGCTAGCATTAGCTCGTCAGATTGGGCACCGAGAATGGATGTGCGGGTTGCTTAGCAATCTAGGAAGTGCATCGTGTTGAACAAGAACAATTTGTCACAGGCAGAAAGCTATTTCAGAGAGGGTATAGTACTAGCACGTCAACTTGGACAACAGAGAGTGGATCAGTATGTTGCTTATTAATCTGGGTTTGGCAACACGAAAATTAAAGAACTATCGGCAGGCACAAAGAATATTTGCAAGAGAGTTTAGACGGTTGCACGACAAGTGGGTATTCCTCAGATTACAGCTAATAGTTTATATGAATATGGAAATCTTTATCTGGATTTACAGCAATTTATCAGTGCTGAAAAAAGCTTTCATGAGATGCTTTCTATAGCACCAGAGGGAAGCCAAGATTTACTTGCACTTGCACAATATGGATTAGCACAAGCATTTGCAGCTCAAGGAAAGAAAGATGAAGCACGCAAATTAGGAGAGGAAAGTGTCGCAATATTAGTATGCAATAGGACATGGAAATATAACGGAAGTAAAAGATTGGTTACACTCACTTGCATAATAAGACATGTAAGACTAAAATAGAGGTTCGAGAATAGCTGTATAGCCGAACCTCGTAGTTCTTGCTGTTTTAACGTATATGCCAGAATCCATTAGGTGATATCCCAGGGGAAACGATGTGTTGTATCGTTGCGGCGGCGGCGTGTGTAAATACGGCTGGAGCTATGATCAAATAGGCGGCGATGAGTAGTAGGACGACAAGCGGTAGGATGTAGCGGATACAGCGAATGATGAGTGTCCTGGACATGGGTGGTGTCTCCTTTTTTGTTCTGTTGTCTTATACAATAAAAATTGGCATACCAAAAGTAGGAGTATAAGAATCTTTTCTGGGACCTGCATGTTTGTAGTACTTTTGTGAGGATGTTGGTTATAGGTTGCTATCTGAAGGGGAAATAGCTATTTAGAAGTTGGGCATGCCAGATCGGAGGCATGACACGGTGGGGGCATGACACGGGCACACCACATGACAGGGGCAAGCCCTGTCACTACTATACTCGGACTGGCGTGGCAAGCCACGCCCTTGAATGTAGGTATTACGGGCAGTTGAATAGGGACGCTACCATAATCACACCATGACAGGGCTTGCCCCTGTCATGTGGTGCCCCTGTCATGTGGTGTGCCCCTGTCATGCCTACGCATTCCTTCCCTCCTGCTATATCCGCATGGCTGTTTTTTCCATTTTTCCCGTACCCTCTTGCCCTCATGTCCCGTCTTACGATACACTGTACGGGTCTGATTTATCACACCCATTGGGGCGATATGCACGAGATGGAAAGGGTTGACGTTTTGACGAGCAGCAGCAATAACGAGGCATTGATACTGGCGTACATCAAGAAGGTGGAGACGTTGCATAGGATGGGCAACGCGACGGAACATACGTTTCGTCCGGCATTACAGGAGCTTTTGCAGGGATTCGATACGGGGATTACGGCGACGAATGAGCCGAAACGGGTACAACGCAACGCGCCTGATTATGTGATTACACGCGATACGGGCAATGGACGCTTCACGGTGGGCTATGTGGAGGCCAAGGATATCGTCGATGTCGCGCTGGACAAGGTGGAACATGGCGAACAGATGGGTCGCTATAAACGCGCACTCGAAAACTTGCTGCTGACCGATTACCTGGAGTTTCGCTGGTTCGTCAAGGGCGAGAAACAACCGATTGACGGTGCGTCTCGCGACGATTCAGGCGAATAAATCGCTACTCGTCAACAAGGATGAGTTCAAGAAGTTGGAGACGCTGCTGAGTAGCTTTTTGGGACGACCGTTTGAGCATATTCGCAAACCGGAAGAGTTGGCGCGGCGCATGGCTCGCCTGACACATATCATTCGCGATACGGTAGAGGAGGTGTTCGCGAAGAAGGTTGCTTCGGAGACGCTGAATGGGCTGTTCGAGGCCTTCAAGTCTGTGTTGCTACCGGAATTGCCGATACCACAATTCGCAGACATGTTCGCGCAAACACTGGCCTATGGGCTGTTTGCCGCACGTTACAACCACAAGGGCAATAAGGTCTTCGATAGACGCGATGCCGCACGCGAGATACCAAAGACAAATCCATTTCTACGTAAACTGTTTACGATGATCGCCGGACCCGATTTTGACGAGGAGCCGTTCATTGGCTATGTCAACGAGTTGACGCAGGTGCTTGAGCTGACGGACATGGACGCCGTACTCGCCGACTTCGGCAAACGTACACGGCAAGAAGACCCAATAGTGCATTTCTACGAGACCTTCCTGGCGCAATATGACCCCAAACTGCGTGAGTTGCGCGGCGTCTACTACACGCCTGAACCTGTTGTATCCTATATCGTGCGCTCCGTCGATATCCTGTTGCGTGAACAATTCGATTGTTCAGAAGGATTGGCGGATACCGCGACGGTGCTACGCAGCTTTGTGGATGAGCAGGGCAAGACGCAGACTGAGCGCATGCCACGTGTGCTTTTGCTCGACCCTGCCTGTGGGACTGGCACCTTCTCGTATAGCATCATCGACAACATCCGGCAGACCTTTCGGCAGAGCAATAACGCGGGCATGTGGTCGAGCTATGTGCGCGAACACCTGTTGCCACGATTGTTCGGCTTTGAACTGTTGATGGCACCCTACGCCGTGGCACACCTCAAGCTCGGTATGCAGCTTGCTGCGCTCGATCTACCCGTAGCTGAACGTGAGGACTGGGCCTATGATTTCGCCACCGACGAACGGCTCGGCATCTATCTCACCAATACGCTTGAACAAACGCTGGGTACGGGTCCAGCTCGATTGCTGCTAGGCGGCTTCATCTCCGACGAGGCCAACGAAGCCGCCAAGGTCAAGCAAGACTATCCCGTTATGGTCATCGTCGGCAACCCGCCCTACTCCGGCCATTCCGCTAATAAGGGCAAATGGATCAGCGAACTGCTCCACGGCATGGATGATCGCACAGGCAAGAAAATAGGCAATTATTTCGAGGTCGATGGCAAGCCGCTAGGCGAACGTAATCCTAAGAATCTCAATGATGACTATGTAAAGTTCATTCGTTTTTCTCAATGGCGTATCGAGCAGACAGGGTATGGTATTTTAGCCTTCATTACAAATCATGGCTATTTAGATAATCCTACATTTAGGGGAATGCGTCAGAGTTTGATGCAAAGCTTCGATGATATCTATGTGTTAGACTTGCACGGCAACACTAAGACGAAAAAAGCGTTCGCCCTGATGGCAGTACTGACAAAAATATTTTGATATTCAACAAGGGGTATCTATTGGTATATTCGTCAAGAGACAAAACAGGCCTAATAGTAAATTCAAAGTATAGCAACAATACATCACGCTCATTTTGGGGAGCCCGTGAAGTATTTGAGAAAGTTGGGCAAAAGCGGAAACTAGTAGATGGCAAGTATTACTGGTTGGCTACACATGACTTGAGTACAACAGAGTGGAAGAAACTTGAGCCAAAAGCACCATATTATCTTGTTTACACCGCAAGATAGTGCTTCAATGACTGAATATGAACAAGGGTGGAAGGTAACGGAGATATTGCTGGTAAATTCTACAGGAGTTAAAACGCATCGGGATAATTTCGCTTATGGACTTCGATGACCAACTACTTACGAAAACGCATAAATAATTTCAAAGATTTATCTATCACTGAAGATTTACTAGCGGAAACATATAAATTACAAGATACAAGGGATTGGAAACTGGGTAGCACAAGAACGTTCTCTTGCAGCTCGAATCCAGAATGGGAAACTTATTTTACTCAATGTCTTTATCGTCCTTTTGATAGTAGAGCATATTTTCATCATGAAGATGTTGTAGAGTTACCACGCCACGAAGTGATGAACCATATGGTTCAAGGAAGTAATATTGGATTGCTGGTTAATAGGCAAATTAGGCTTGATCCAAGTACAACATTTCTGGATTACGGCGAACTAACCTATCGGATTTTCATGTTCTGAGAAATGGCTCATGCATCTGTTTCTTATTTTCCGCTTTACCTCTATCCTAACCCGAAACAACAAACGCTATTGGACACACAAGAGCCATCGACGGCTCCAGGGGGACGACGCCCGAATTTGTCGCCAGCGTTTGTGAATGCGTTGGCCGAGAAGGTGGGGTTGCGCTTTGTGGCGGATGGACGGGGCGATGTGCAGGAGACGTTTGGGCCGGAGGATGTGTTCGCGTATATGTACGCGGTCTTCCACGCGCCGACCTATCGCGCACGCTATGCCGAGTTTCTCAAAATTGATTTTCCGCGCCTGCCGCTTACGTCCGATGGGGCATTGTTTCGGGCGTTATGTGGTCTCGGTCAACGTCTGGTCGCGTTGCACCTGATGGAGGCATACAGCAAAACGGTGGTGCCGAGCTTTCCCGTCAAAGGCACCAATATTGTCGAAAAGGTTGAATATGACGAACAGGGCCGAGTGTACATCAACAAAACGCAATATTTCGGGGGTGTGCCCTCGGACGTGTGGGCGTTCCATGTCGGGGGCTATCAGGTGTGCCACAAATGGTTGAAGGATCGCAAAGGGCGTGCGTTGAGCTTCGCCGATGTGCAGCATTATCAGCGGGTCGTAGGTGCGTTAGCGGAGACGATCTCATTGATGGAGCAGGTGGACGAGACGATCGAGGAACACGGTGGCTGGCCGCTAGGGTAGGACGCCTGTACGGGTCTGATTTATCACACCCTCTTGGCACACCACAATGTTGAGAGGAATTGATGCAACGTTACCTCAATCCTGTCGAACAAATCAATCGCCAAGAGGGTGTGATGAAATCAGACCCGTACAGAGGTTCTATCCTTTTGGCCCATCACCATGTTGGAGGTGTGTTGAAACGTGGCATCAATCCTGGGAAACATGGTCAAGGGCGAAAAGGGTGTGATGAAATCAGACCCGTACAGAGGTCTATCTTGGGGATATTCGTTGTGGGGGTAGAGGAAAGGATGCGTTTTATTATGGATGAAGAAGCCATGAACAAGGTTACGGCGAATCAGAACCAGTGGGATGAGGAGAGTTCGGCGACATTTCTTGATCTGGGCGAGATTTTTGTGCCGGGGCGGGCGCAGCAGACGCAGGCTTTGTTAGAGCTTATTCCGGCGCGGTCCGATGAGGTGTTTACGATTGTCGAGTTGGCGGCTGGTGGTGGCATTTTGGCAAAGGCGATCCTGGAACGCTTTCCTGCTTGCCATTATGTCGCGCTGGATGGTTCGGAGATGATGCGCGAACAGATGGCGCGGAGACTCGCCGCGTATGGAGACCGTCTTACCATCGCGCCGTTTCTTTTGGAGGAGCGGCGTGGCGGGACGCGCTGCCTGCTCCATTGCGCTGCGTGGTGTCCTCGCTGTGCGTGCATCACCTCGATGATGAGCAGAAGCGAACGCTTTTTCATGATATGTTCAAGCGTATCGAGCAGGGTGGAGCGTTGCTTTTGGCGGATGTAATAAAGCCAGCAACAGCACGGATAGCGGCCCTTTTCGCACGCCAGTATGACGAGATTGTACGCTCGCAAAGTATGGCTATTCGCGGGGATATGAGCGGATTCGAGCAGTTCCAGGAGTTGGAGTGGAACTATTTTTTATACGATTATAACGATCCCAATTCGTATGACAAGCCCTCACTGCTCAGCGATCAATTGCGTTGGCTGCACGAGATTGGGTATCAGCATGTGGATTGTTTCTGGTTGCAAGCGGGACACGCGGTCTATGGGGGATGGGTATAGGGCGATGGGGAGCATGATAGATGTCGAAGGCATGACAGGGGCAAGCCCAGTCACTACTATACGCGGACTCGCGTGGCAAAGCCACGCAGTGGGATGGTCAGTATAGTAGTGACTGGGCTTGCCCCTGTCATGTAGTATCACTCAGTCTTGCAAGCCACGTTATACAGTTTTTAAGGGTCACGCCGCGATGGGGATGAGCACGGCTCCCATGATGTCGTGGGTGTCGAGCACGTGGAGGAAGGCGGCGACGACGGCGGGGTCGTACTGGCTTCCGGCACAGCGTTCTAGTTCCTCACGGGCGGCAAGGGGTGACATGGCCTTACGGTAGACACGGTGTGAGGTCATGGCGTCGTATGAATTGATCACGGTCAGGATGCGGGAGGCAAGTGGAATATCATCGCGTTCAAGTCCTAGTGGGTAACCGCATCCATCCCAGCGTTCATGGTGGGCGACGACGATTCTTGCCAGCGAAATGAAGACACCACCCGCCTGCGAGAGAATTTTCTGCCCGATTTGGGGATGGAGCCGCATCACGGCCCATTCGTCCTCGGAGAGCGGGCCGGGCTTGTGCAGAATAGCATCGGGTATACCAATTTTGCCGATATCATGCAGCAAGGCACCGAGGCGCACAAGGTGTATCTCCTCTTCTGATTGTAGCAGAGCGCGTGCAGTTGCTTCCGCGAGGACAACCATGCGATGAGAGTGCTCGTTTGTGCCGCGATCACGCGCGGAGGCCGCGGCGGTCAGGACTTGTACGGTCGTTGTTTCTACGACTGGCGATGTGGCGATGTGCCTCTGTGCGGTTGTCGATTGTAGTAGGTCCTGTTCAGGCAAGTCGGCGATACAGACACGGTTTCGTCCACCTTGCTTCGCGTGATACATAGCATGATCGGCACGTTCGACCAGTTCTTCGCGTGTCACACCATGTAAAAGATAGGCTGCGACGCCGATGCTGGCGGTGATAGGAATGGTGATATTGGTCATGCCATCTTCGGCTTGCCAGATACACGGTTGCTCGGCGATGTTTTGACGTAAGCGTTCCGCGATCTCACTTGCACCAAGAATATCGGTATCGGTAAGCACAATCGCGAATTCTTCGCCACCATAGCGACCAACAAAATCTTCGACGCGCAATGTTGTGCGTAGCCGCAACGCGACTTCGCGTAGAATAGCATCACCGGCGAGATGACCCCATGTGTCATTGACGCGTTTGAAGTGGTCCAGGTCGAGAAACAAAATGGCGCAGGATGATTGACTACGTTCACAACGCGCCAATTCTTCCTGTATTCGACTCATCACAGCTCGATGGTTGGGCAAGCCAGTGATCGCGTCGGTTATGGCGGCAAGCGATTGTTCGCGATAGAGGCGATCAACCTCCGCGAGCAACTCTTGCTGTTGCTGAATCGAGATTTCCTGTTCGCGATGCGTCTCTTGAAGTTGCAAATGTGCGGCTTCCAGTTCCGAACGAAGCGCGACTTCACGGCTATTGACGCGTCGCTGCTCACTTAACAACGATTGGGCACGCGGCAATTCGCTACTGAGCCAGCCAATAACAAGGGAAAGGACGGTTACGCCCAGCACGATAAGATACCAATGATCGTTCGAGATGAGGTTGGGGATCCAGGAGCTAGAAACGGTATCCCATATCGCCACTAACGAGGTAGCAATACCCGTATATGGACATAATGAGTAGAACTTTGCCGCGTTTTTTATTGCGGTACAGTAACACGAGTGGCAAGGCGAATAGTTGAATACTGGATACAACCCATACGATTGATGCGACCGCTTGCAAGACATTATACGTTTCCAGGGAGAGATTTTCCGGGTTGGTATATTGCGCGAATAAGGCTGGTACAATTACATAACATAGAATGGCAATGGTTGCAATGACGATTGTTTGTACAAAAATGCTATGTGTCGGGACACCTGCACAATTCACACGTGTCAGGAACCGGGGAAGATTTGAGTCTTGCGCGACACAATTCATGAAGCGTGAAAACATAAGAATACAGGCCATCACGATACCGAGGTAGCCTAACGACGCCAGGATGGATGCAATATTGCCTGCGAAGACTCCAAAGACTATTTAAATCGGCAGTATATTCGCGACTACTGTACCCGTTTGGGCGGGTGGCACAACAATCATGACACCGAGTGTACCCGTTATATACGCAAGAAACGAGATAGCGATACCGAACCAGACATAGTGCCTGGCATGTAAAGCTCCGGCCACACCACCGCGAATTTCGCCACCCATGACCAGCGGTGCGTTCACACCGAGTAAGCCAAGAATGACAATGCCATAGACGGCAATATTGCCAGCGTTCAGTTGCCATGTAGCAGGGTTAGTGAACGAGACTGCCGCGTGATGGCCTTGTAGTAGCCATACACCACCCGCTATCCCCTGTGCAACGCAAACACCTATATAGAGCACAACAATGACAAGCAAGACGCGAACAAGGATACGCAATGGCAACGTGGTAATGATAGCCGCGATAGAGAGAAGAACAATAATCGCGAAGCAGAGCTGTAGAGGATTCGCAAACCATGTCGGGGCAAGGTATTGAATAAACACAGTACAACCTTCGACAGCAGCAACGACCGCGATCGTACCGGAGAGCCAGGCACAAAAGGCCGAGATGAAACCCCATTGAGGGCCAAGTATCTGCACCGCCCACAAGTAGATGCCACCTTGACCTGGAAAGCGTTTCGCCAGCCATTGCGTAATGTAGGCCGTTGGCAAGAGAAATGTCAGCAGGCCAAGCGACCAGTAAAGGAACGCAGCGGGTCCCGCGAATTGCACTCCACTTATATTAGAGATAAAGACGACGGTCAACACCATCAACACGGTCAGGTCGCGTCTGGTGAGGACAGCAGGGAATGTATGTACATCCTTCTGCTGCTCCTCCGATGCGTGAATTTCATTAGCCGCAGATGGATAGGTAGGTACGGTGGACGAGGCCATGTACTACACCTCCAAATAATCTATATTTCCGTAATAATTTCTTGAGTTCAAGCAAGTGAATATAACTCTTCTCTTTATTATCGGCACAGTGTCATGTAAACATAATGTTGTTTTTTGTCGAACCGTCGTAGGGACCAGATTTATCGCGTCCGCGGCGCAATTCATTGCGCGAGAGAGATGGCTTCACCCAATAAGGGCATAATGTTCGAGATTTCGCGCAATGAATTGCGCCGCGGACGCGATAAATCTGGTCCCTACGACCTTAATCAAATGAATGTTAATTAGCCCTGTATGATTTCATTCATTTGTAACAGCTTCCTATACCATCAACGGGAAACAACCCTTGACATTTTGAAAGCAAGCAGGTATAGTTAGTATAAGCAAGCGGCCAAAGAAGTTTGACCATCTCCTATCATCAGAATACACACCCTCTGAAACCACCTCGTCGTCCTTGCTGACACACCTTCCTCGTTTTTGATCGTTTCCTCTATCCGTTTCTTCCTCGACAAGGAGCATTCTATGCAAGAACACCCCTATGACGATGAAGCGTCTTCCGCTATCATCTTGCCAGACTTTGGTACGCAGAGCTACGCGATTCCTCCAATCAAGCCGTATGACCTGACTAGCCCGGGTATTACGTATGTGCCGGAATTTGCGGCTGACCCTGAACTTGAAGGGTATACGTATCCCTTCGGACCCGATGTGTCTACACAGGGCATGGACTCCGATCCGCGCATCGCTCACGACATACCCACGCCATCCGAGGTCGCGAGCAGTCTTTATCCAGGTCTGGGATTTTCCACGCTGGATATACTACACGATGTGACCGATGAAGACCCACTCCTCCCTGACATGCAAAATCCTGACCTGACGCCACAGAGACAGATGCCTGTAGATGAGCGACCGGGAAGCATGGATCCATCGGCACCCGCTATCATCTCGAATCGCCAGTTGCCCGATACTGATTATCCAGGCGTTTGGATGGATCAGCATGGCATGAATACAACGCGTTCACGCCACCTGTCACTGCTGGATACCGGGCTTGAGCGATGAGCAACGAAGCACGTATCAATATCGAGGGGTTCATCAGCGAAAGGCACCAGATCGACCGCGAAGGACATGCCATTACCGTCACGCTTATCCGTGGCGGGACCTCGAAAAATGGCTATGTCTATAGCGAAGAGGTGTTGCAAGCACTCGCGCAGATGGTCGAAGGGTCACATGCCTATGCCGATCACGGCACGGCTGACACGATGACACGCAGTGTGCGCGATATCGTCGGCTTCTATCAAGATGCCCGCTATGTACCACCGGATGCGGCACAAGCTCGTGGGCGTGTCGATGCGACCCTGCATCTCTTTGAGGCTGCATCGTGGCTCTGGTCCCTGGTACAGGAGGCGTGTGTACTGGGCAAACCCGAACTGATCGGCCTTTCCGTTGATATCCTGGGTAGCTGGCAACTGAATGAGGCGAGTAAAGCGCGAGAAGTCACGCACATCCTTGCACTCAATTCATGCGACATTGTGACACGCCCTTCCGCGGGCGGCGCATTCCGGCGCATCCTCCATTCCGATCTCGACTCACATCCTCACAATCCCCTACCTTTAGAAGGAGACCTTTCATCTATGGACACTCCGTTACAAGAACAGCAAGACACCATCCAGGAGACACATATAGCTCCCCTCGCAACCGAAACATCATCCGTTCATGAGCAGCAGATGCAGGCACTGATGCAAGAGGTGCAACGTGAACGCTCCCAACTGACACTCGAACGGCGTCTGCTTGAGTCGGTATTGCCAGAGCCGATACAGGCCCACATTCGCACTCGCTTTGGTGGACACATCGTTGAGGCAGAGGAAATTGACGCCGAAATCCAGGCTCAGCGAGATATCCTGGCGACCCTTGCGGCACAGGGTCTTATTCGCGGCAATGGCTATGAGAAGCCAACCATCGGAAGTATGGTGACAGAGGCAGAGAAGGTACAGGCAGCCTTCGACCGCATGTTTGAGCTTGATATAGACAGCACACGACTTGGCAATGTACGCGCATTCGGCAGTATCCGTGAGGCGTATGCACGTGTCACAGGCGATGCATCCGTAGTGGGCTTCGATGGTCGTTCGCAACTCGGCACCATTCGCGTCTCCGAGTCCGCGCCGATTGGACGCATCACAGAGGCCGATACCACGACCGCCAGTTTCAGCTACCTGCTTGGTACCAGCATGAACAAACGTCTGCTCAAAGACTATCAGGCATGGCCCGCGGAATGGCAAAAATTCTGCACAATCGCACCTACTACGGACTTTCAACAGCGACTGATGCCAGAAAAACTAGGTAGATCACGACTGGTAGCAATCAACTCTCGTCTCCGTCAATCTGCGTAGAGCGTACTGGAACAGCCAATGTTTTCTTTGAGAAGTCTTCCAGAGAATGATTTTGCGGTGTTTCCGTTTCTGTCCTCGCATTCAATGCATCTCGCTTCTCCTTCTCCCGCCGCTCTATCGCAGGTCTCTCCAAAAAGATCAATGAGCAGTCTCATAAAGATTTCTCTCTCCAACTCAGTCATCGCTTACGCTCCTTTTTTCCTACCATATTTGTGCTTTGACAGACAAAGCATATATACTAGCTTATCCATCTCGGTTAGTGTAACTTTGGATAGAGATGAAAGAAAGTGAGTGATGCTCATGGGTAGAAAAAAAGAGCTACCAGTGAGTGGTGAGGAAATTCAGCCCGAATCTGAAAAAATTCCTGTAGTGACGCCAGAGATCGAGGACGGGTATGACGGTGTTGTCAAGCGACTGGTGTGCCTGGGCTGTCAGCGCATCTTTTACCTCACTGATGCTGATTATCAAGTATTACACCCAACTCATTGTCATATGTGCAGTCAGAAACTCGTCGCCGAGTATGAAACGAAGCGACAACAAGAGATAACTGAGCAAGAGCAAAAAGTAAATGGCGAAATCATTTTAGCACTGCTTGCCGATCTCACGAAAAAAGACACTTCCGAAGAAGCTTATGTCAGAAAACTTGTCGAGACAAATTTCAAGACGGACTGGAAGTATGGCTACAAGATGCTGATGTGTTTTCCCAGTCATACAGAGGAAATGAGAGCGTGGCGCGTTGTATTGACAAAAGGGGAGGAGAACCCGAAACGATCTATCCATGTACGCCTTTTGCTCATCGAGTTTGCTGAAAACTCTCACATGTATCTGCCTTACAGCAAAAGCATTATTTACGAAAAAAGCGCAGAGGCAGAATTAGAGGAAATTGACAGGCTCATTGAACAAGACCCGACAAAGGCAGGGCACTATGAAATGAAAGCAGATAAGCTGGTGAAACTTGGCGAAGATCAACAAGCCTTGTTGTACTATGAAAGGGCAATGGAAATGGCTGTCCCAGACGCTTATCGCTATTGTCGTAAAGGCGATGTGCTGGCGCGTCTCGACCGAACAGGGGAAGCCATGGATTGTTATGAGAAGGCGATCAGCCTTGAACCCGATGATGTTTTTGGATATAGTCATAAAGCAAGGTTACTCGACCAACTCGGTCGGGGAGAAGAGGCCCTTGCCCTCTACGATGCCTTTATTGAAACACACTCCACCGACCTTCAAGGTTATCTTCAGAAGGCCATGTGGTATATCAAGCAGGATAAGTTTGAAGAGGCACGCGAAATACACTTACAGGGAAGACTCGCAGCTCAAAAGGCAGAATGATCTCTTTCCCCTGGGAAGAAGCTGCGCCATGCGCTTTTCTAAAGATGTCTTATGCTGTTCTCCTCAGTACATAGCGTAGAGCAAACAGAATGTCTTTATCTACTACGTCTGCTGTTTGAAAACCTGCTTTCTGTTCCAATTCGAGATTTCAAGCAGCAGAGCCGCGTGAGATTTGGAGCCTTTGGTTCGCTACCAGTCGTCGCGGAAGATACAGCCTATAGCGCGGTCAGCCTGACCGATAGTGCCGCGACCTACGTCCCACAGAAGCGTGGCAATCTGGTCACTGCCAAGTTGCAAAATTCGCCATCGTCAACGAGTTAGCATTCATGTACTCCCAGTCTACCAATGAGAAGCGTTCATATTTTGCCACAACGCCGCTTGCATCTTTCCCCATCCCTAAACGGTGAACTTGTAGCCTCCCCTTATCCTTTACTTGCCTTGTTACTCCTAATATACTTGCGCGTGCTGTGAGCATATTATAGTTACGGGTTGGCAACCGATGTAGGATATCGAGAGTATCTGCTGTTGGATACATCTCTTTGACTATAGCATCATCTTCCTCTGTCCAAAATTGTTTAGCAGTATTTTCCCGTAGTACATGCCGTTGTTCAGTCCCCCAATCTGTGCGTTTCCAATTAATTGTCATTTTGAGCCATGAAGGGGAGACTTCTTCTAAGGTAACAGACCTGACAAATGCACTTACTGTGGTAAGCCGTTTGTCAAAGGGTAACTGTTCCCACTCTTCAATAAGTTCAGGCAATAACGTTGCAATTTTATATTGATATATCTCGTCTGCCTCGTCCTCATCAGGCGCGTTGAAGTCTTGTTCAAGCTCTACTTTTCTTGCTTCTAATCCTTTGCATTTCTTCACTAAAAAATCTTTCATTTGCTCGGTTTTCTCAATTTTAGGATTAGTAAGTGTATTCATCGTCTCATTCCATTCGCTCTGCACTTCAGCTATGAGCCTTAGAATGTCTTCTTTCTTTTTTCTCAGGGTTTTTTCCTTTTGCTTTATCTGCTCTGCCCAGTCTTCAAACCCTGTCCAGTTTCTCAATCGCTCGAAAAAACGTTCAAGGAAGACGCCATCAATCAAACGAATAGTCAATGCTTTAAAGCCTGTGGTAACGAGACTATTTCTTTCCATGATGCAGTAGCGTCCTCCATGATACCTTGCAGCGTAGAAATGCTTTCCTTTCTCATCGACAAGGACTTTTTTCAAAACTCCCATTGCTGCCCCATTACGTGTTACCAAGTCTGGTTTCAGTCGATTGCCCTCAAGGTCATAGAGACTTATTTTGTCAAAGACTAACCAGAATAGTTCTTCATCAATAATGGCGGGATGGTTGTCTTTGACTATCTCCCCTTCAATCGGTATCCACCAGCCAACGTACACAGGATTCGTGAGGATAGATAAGATACCTTGACGGCTCGGTTTATGATGCCCTGCATATGCTCCTTCAGCAATTTTCCCCATTCTGAAGCGACGGATTGTTTTGGGTCGAGCGAACTGTCCATTTTCGGATAGAGAAAGGGGAGTGCATCTACCTCACGACACAACCGACGAACATTAAAGTCAAGCTCGACAATTCGATTGAACAACCACTGAGTCGGGGCAATGTGAGGCTCATATGGCGTTATTTTCTTTCGGAGAGGGTCGGTTCTATCAACAATATATCCAGGAGAAAGCACACGCCCATCGTAATATCCTTTTGCACTGGCAGCTTTCTTTGCGCCTCCCATAATAGTTTTCATCCACTCAAGATGTCTTGCTGCCTCCTCTGCTTCAATCATAAACACACGCTGGCAGTAGGTATCTTTGAAATTAAAGTACATACGAAGAGTTGCAATCCATATGTTGTGTTGATGACAGGTCTTCATTAACACACCAGGGGTAATCAGCCAGGGGTCACGGCTAAGACGATTTACGGCAACTGTGCCAATCCATCCAATTTGTTTACCGTTTATTAACTCTGTTCCTTCAGTGAGTCGCATCACACGAGTTAAACCTGGACGTTTATGGATATCGAGAGTTCCTGACATTCCCTCATCATCAGCGATGATAATAATTTCTTCCGTAAATCCTTGCTCCCTGAAGTGTTTTTCAAACAACTCGGTTTGCATTTCATAGGAGTGAATATTCTCTCTGACTTGAACATCTCTTGATTGCCTCACATAAATGACGCCTGGTTTATCTTTTGGAAGGTCAAAAGGGTCAAATCGGTTACTGGTGTTATCGGCTCTGTTGATTTTTCTTCCGCTCACGTCAAATCCTCCTTAGTTCTTGTGCAATGTCCTGTAACGAAACATATAAAATTATCTTGTCGGATACAGACAAAATTTCGTCTGGAGCGACAATTGGAGACATGTTGGTAGAATTTGCTTGAGGGTGGACACCACTGTAAAGAGGATAAGGTTCTTGTGACATTGTGTGATTCCAATGCGCTTTCTGTCAAAGGCAACCACACTAGAGTACAGACCTATAGTATGTTACAATATAGGTAGGGGCTAGACGGTAGTGATTTACCTCTGGCGTTAGGGAAGAAAGAAGGGCTGCAACCCTCGTCTTCCCGATATTTTTTATTGTCATCAAAGTATACCCAATTTACACTGATTTAACAAGCTAAATTCAAGGTACTGAAATATCAGTACCTTGAAAATCTACTGTTTCCATCCACGTTCTACAGTGATATATCTACTTGGTGAAACTGGTCGGGGTCTTGGTTGTGGCTGTGATGTAGTTCTAGGTAAATCCTCCGTCTGTCTATGATTTCCTAACCGCTCTAATCTTCGTACTCTTCCTTCAAGTCTGTTTACTCTTCCACGTAGGACAAAATACGTTACTCCAAATCCTAGCCAGAAGACAACTATCATCGAGATACAGGGAATGAGAAAGGTACTCATAACATCTTCCCTTCAATTGTTCGCGTTGCCTCCTGCGGTGTCAGTAGTCCTTGTTGCACATACTCGTTCACTTGACTGATAAGCTCAGCGTCTTCTTTACAGTGACAGGTGCTACTCGAACAAAAGGGATGTTCGTCTGTATGTTCTTTGTGGTCTACGGGTATAACAGGAATGAAGTTATCACCTATCTGTCTCATTAATACTTCCTTTCTTGACAGATGAGGGCTACGCATGGATTACTTATGCGTAGAGCCTTTTACTAGGTTCTAAAGGGCTGTACTTCCTATTCCAGCCAAGAAGGGGGAAGTACAGCGTTTTAATCTCTGGTTTAAGCTATTACAAAGGATACCAGTGATTATTGGTAGTATACCTGACATAGTGGTGAATAATCAAGGCTATTGTCTACTAATTCAGCTTTGAGGTATACTACGCTCAAAAAAGAGGTGTTGTTATGAATGAGCGTCCGTATCTCACGGCTGAAGAAGTCGCAGAGTTATTATCTGTTTCTGTTGATACTGTTCGGAATTGGTGTACACGAAAGAAAAATAAGCTTCCAGCTTTCAAGATTGGAAGGGAATGGAGAATTGAGAAAACCGACTTAGATAACTTCATTCAGGAGAGAAAAAACGTACAACCGAATGAATAAGTACCCTATTCTCGTATGTTTATACATGTTCAGATGCGAAACAATATAATCAGTATCATCACTCCCCTAAAAAGAGTTTCTGAGCCTAACGAGCAAAAGGTGACGAGCGATTTTCCTATACTCTGTTAGGCCAAAGACTCTCAAAACTCTTCTCCACTTACCCTAAAATCAGTTGTATTATTGCTCTTGTAAAAAGTGTGGAACATGCTAATATAGGCATATGGAGAGAACAAATGTTCAGTTATTTGCTTTCGATATGCTACCCTTTGTATCGAACAAAAAGAAAGAGCTTTATTCGTTACATCCAGCAGATATCTCAATTCTTGAAGCAGTGTATAAACTTCGATTTATCACGGCTGAACAAATTATTCGTTTTCGTGGGTTAAGCCTCAATTCCTTACCCAAGCTGCGTGAAAAACTATTTATTCTTTCTGGAAAGAGTAAACAAAAGCCAGCACTCCCCTACTTACAACGTTTTTATCAAGCGCGAGAAAGCCCACTAGGTAGTCTTCCTTTTGTCTATGCACTAGCAAAAGACGGAAAAAAAGAACTTGGCAAGCGTGGGAAAGATATTCAGGTCTATGCTCGTTTACGGGAAATCATCAAGCGTTTGCCAAATGAAATTGACCACCACTTAGCCATAAATGAAGTGTTAATTGCCGCGCTTCACGTTCAAAAGTATGAGCCTCGTGTCCACCTCTTTGACTTCCAGCATGATTTTATGCTGAAACATCATCCTGAAAAATTTACTGTCTCTCTTTTTAAGGGAACATCAAACGAGCGTGTTACTCCTTCCTTTTGCCCTGATGGAGTCATGGATTTTCGCATTAGTCGGGGTGAGGGTGAAAAGCCAATACCTAGACGTGTTTTTATCGAGATGGATATGGGAACGCATGAACGCCACGAATTTAAGAAAAAGATTGCTGCCTATATTGAGTTCTTTTCCTCTGGCACATACGCAAAACACTTTGATGAGGTGAAAAATGTGTCCGTTTTGTTCGTTACTCCAAAAGGTGAAGAGCGTCGGGAAAAAATGCGGTTATGGACGCGGGAACAATTTGAAAAGCCTCTCTACTCTCCACATCAATATCTCAATGGCTTCGCTCCTGGCAAGGATGATTACGCTCGGTTTCTCTTTGCTTCTGTTCCTGATGGTGCGCTCCAACCGCAAGAAACTTTTGTACATCCTCTGTGCTATACCTGTGAGAAACACGCACAGCCTGAACCGTTGCTTCGACTACCGCGCATATAAAAACTCTATTTGTCTCGTTCTACAATCGGTTATAAAGCCTCCTAACGGGCGCGATTTTTTAGAAGATATATTTTGTTTTCTTTGAAAAATTCGTTCGCTCTAGGGCGTTATATGACGTTAGAAGTGGTGTCTACATCCTGTTTTGAGAACCTGCTATACTTCTGAATTATTATCTATGCAAGAGAGAAACGAAGGCGATAATCAGCAGCAGCTTGGATGGACTGAGAAACAGGAAAATCCTGCTACGTGGACAGGTGGGGAACAGTTTTCAGCAATCTTACATGAGGAAACCAAAGACGGAAAGACGCGGTTTTCTGTTGAGGTATATGACGGTAATGAGAGAGTTATTATTGATTTTACGAACTCCGTTCGTACTTTTGGCACCGTATTTCTTGCTCCCGACTCATCTCCTACTCCCCCACTCTCTGAACCACAAGAAGGTATAGTTCAAACGACTCAATTTGCAGAAATAGCACCACAAAACAAAGAAGCTGTGAATAAACCTGTGAAGATTGAGGGAACGGTACGAACAATCGACGAACTAAGAAAAACGAAAAAGAAACAACAACCAATGCTCTTTTTTACGGTCTATGATGAGACAAATCGTACTGAACGTCGGGCGATTGCCTTTGATAGTATTGCGGAACGGTTAGCCTCACCTGAAACAAGTTTACAAACGAATGAACCTATTACCCTTTATGCCTGAAAGCATGAAAATACTGTCCATATCTCAGGACATGAAACGAAAATGGAAGATTGGTATGTCCAAAAGGCTCTGTATAAAGGAAAGGTCTATGAAAAGCCAAAGCCAAAAAGGAAAGAACGGAACTGAGAATAAGCGATAGCCTCTGTCTCAAAAATTTCGGAAGGGTTCAAGGGAAGGAGAAATTTTTGACTCAATAAAGCGGGCGAACGCAAAAAGAAATAGTGCTCATCCTCTGGGGTTGAGATGGTGGGGATAGATGTGAGAAGTTGTTTTGTTATGAGTGCGGGGGGTCAGGGACAAAACGAGACAGCGTTTTGAGTGAGCCTAAGCGAACGGTTCCTGACCCCCCGCACCACTCTCCCGCCCGCCTCTACAAAGTGCGACAGCACAACCCTCCCTTGCTCTTTTGCTCATTGAATAGAGACAAAAAAACGGGAAGACGCACTGATTATGGGAAGAAAAGCAAAACCTCAAAAAATCTCTATATACGCTGGTTGTATAGCAGGTGATATATGTGTCTGAATATATTTCTTCATCGTCTGCGTCGTGTGTTCATAAAAATATGTTTTTCTTGTTCAACTGCACTTTCCAAATTTTTTCGCACGACAATACTTATATATATAAACTCTTATTTATATATATTATCTTTAGGCATTTCGCTCTTTCTTCTCGATAGCAAGCTATCCGATTAAAAAAGTAAAAAATGTGTGTTAGCTGGCAAGTTCTTGCCGAGAGAGTAACTCAGTCAACGTCTATTTCAACGTAGTATTCCTATCCAGCCGCTTCATGCGGGTTAGCTGTGTAATCACACTACCGCTAACTTCACCGTGAAAGAATGAGGAGGAGGAATTGAGGTACTGATTCTTTGCTGTATAGTTTGATATAGTTGGGCAAGTCATAAAAACCATTTGGTCTTGACTCTCCTTTTGAGGTTTGCTACGCTATTATGGTCGAGATAATAACGGTTTCACTCAAACAGAGTCGAGGCCGTTTTTTTTGTCAATAAGAGAACTATTATAGAAGATATGTTTGGATTACCGTCAAGGGCTAAATTGCACCATGCAAGCTATCATGATACCGTGGTATCATGGTTTCACGATACCACGGTATCATGAGTTCAATCGTTTTAAAGCCTTCGCTAATAAACTATTTTCTCCGTTCTGTTTATAATCCTCTACAAAATAGTTAATGGCTATCCGTGTGATTTCATTTTCACTTGTTCGTATTCCTTGCCGCCGATAACTATATTCAATATCTGCAAGCATTTGTTTCTCATCTAAGGTAAATCTATGAGTAGCTGCTTCTTTGCCGACTTGTTTTACTGCTTTTCGTACAGTCTCAAGCATATTTTCTTTTACTGGTGGTATCGCGGTATCATGGTTGCTTGGTGTCGTGATACCATTCTTTCGTGGTGTCATGGTGTCATATATAGTTTCTTGACTAGGATGTATTTCTGGTTGATTTTCTGATAAGGATGATGGTGGGCGGTCTTCTTTTTTATCAGAGAAAAATACAGAGCCTTCTAACTCGTTTTTTACAATGTCAATGTTGAGCTTCTTTTTCATGATGTAAACAGTTCTTCAATAAGTTTTTGATAAGCAAGAGCAGATTTTGATTGAGCATTGAAGGAGAAGATATCTTGCTTATTAAAATGTGCGTCTCGGATATCGGTATTGCGAGGAATAACGGTTTTAATTACTTGGTCGGTGTAGGTCTGTCGCATGATTTGGAGTGAAGTCGAGGTATTAATTGTTGGGTCGCTCATGGTAAAGAGATAGCCTAAAAGCTGTAAAGTGGGATTGAAGTAGGTTCTCACCTCAGTTAATGTTTTACTGATTTGCTTTATTGAGTCAAGTTCAAAATAGCCTGGGGACACAACAATCATTACTTTGTCTGAGGCAGTAAAGGCGTTGACGGTCAACCAAGAGAGAGCAGGAGGAAATCAATGACGATATAGTCATAGTTTGCTTTCACTTTGTCTAGTTCTCGTTTCAGTCGTTCCTCTCTGTGGTCTATAGCAGTGGTCAATTCAACATCAGTATTTGAGAGTAAGATGTGTGATGGTGCAATGGCTAAATTATGCACTGCCGTATCGTGGATGGGAAGAGGTTTACGCTCTAATATGGTCGTGTAAATCGTTTCGTCTTTAGAGATAGTGGGGTAGTGATGGAGTAAGACTTTTGATGAATTGGCTTGGCTGTCAATATCTATAAGAAGTACTTTTTTCCCTTTTTTCGCTAATCCAGCAGATAAAGAAATACTTGTGGTGGTTTTACCTGTACCGCCTTTTTGGGATGCTATCGAAATAATCATACATCAGTCAATTCAGCATCAAGCCGTATAACGGGTTTTTCTGCGAATTGTGAAAAATCTTCTCAAGTATTGCAGATTCGATAAAATAAAGTCAAGAGGGAAATTATGTGTGATAAGATGAGATTTATTACGAAAAGTGAAAATGCCTAGAGGCATGGCGAAAGAGTTGCATTAGTAAAACTGTATGCCTACCCTCTAGGCATTTTAAGAGTGAGTGAGAAAAGCATTTCCACAAACTCGCTTGTGAGTGAGCTTCTGCGTTTAGCTCGATTGTCAGTATACCAACCGTATTGTTTGAGAGGTCAAGAACTGAAATGTACTGAAGTTTTTGCCTAATAAAAACGCTCTATAAAAGTCACACATTTCCATGATATATTCATTGCACGATTTCCTTATGACAAGGATACCTGAGCAGAGCGAATATAATCAACTCTTCTTTTCAGAATTGGAAGAAGAGAAGACAGAAGAGATAACACTGGAAAATGTGGTAGTGGAGGCATTGCCTACGGTAAAGATGAAAAAGGGAATGGTCGAATGGGACACACTTGTATTTTGTCAACCAGATATTTTTCATCAAGAACGAAATGACTACTATGAAGTTCATGCAAGAACCTACGCTTCAGAAGCGAAAAAGAAACGGTTACGGCCTGGGGATGTGGTCACACTCAAAGGAGTTCCATCAGTACAGGAGATACCTCTGGAAAGCGGGGAAGTAAAGAGTATTAATCATCTGACTGTGACCGATATTCAAGTGCTTTCTCGCGCTGAACGTACTAGTGTAACAGTGTATGAAAGGCAAAAGAAAAAATGAAAATGGCCTGGGAGAGAAAAGACGTAGCAGTTGCTACGAAAAGGCTCACCCAGGCCGTGACAAAACGTTACAAATGGATTAACTACTCAAAAAAGTACACTACTATGAAGCACTAACAGGTTTATTCACTCGCTGCTTGTCGTCGTTTCTATAACAGGTTGGCTGTTACCTTTGTTCAATCTGCGGATAACGTCATACACAGCAGACTCAAGCTGCGAGATAACTTCATACGTGTCACTCTCATAGCGACCAGAATGAGGAGTTTCCCCGATATGGTACTCGCCGTGTATATCTTTACTTGCCTCGACTAACTCGTCAGCGCGGGTAAACAGTGCTTTTTGCTCTCCTTTTCGGTTCAGTTCCTTTGCAGGTCCATCTTTATACAAGAGAAACAGTCCCTTAATCTTATCGCTATAGTGCGCGTAGGATAGCACAATCACTGATGCACTGCGGAGGTCGCCGTGAAGTGTTGCATAGAACGAGAGAAAACTTTCGGAACGTTCACGATACCCAACGGTAGCTGGCGGTGTAAAACCATAATAGGCAAGCGTATCAATGATACTGCGGGTTGCTTCTTCGCTGCTGTCTTCAATGGTTTCGTAGACGTAGCCTTTACTATCAAGAAAGCGGTACAGGTGTCGATTGTCAGAATTTACTCCCTTGCTTCCGACGTAGGTAAGGGTGTTCTGCTTCAGCAAGAGATGCTGTAAACAGAGACCTTTTCCAACACAGGGATTGTCTTCACTATACGGATGACGCTCACTATATCTATACACACAAAGTTTGTTTGCCTGGACGAGCCGTACTATTTCTTGGTACGCATCATCGTCAATGCTGTATTCATTGTGCTTATCATCTAAGTAGACGTACTTCATTGCCTCCAACCTTTCTTTGAAAAATCGTACAGGAACGAACAGTTTAAACTCAATGGATACTTCTCCTTTCTCGTGGGAATATTTGTAACGTTGTCAAAGAGCGAAAGCAGAAACAAAAAGCACAACACGACTGCTTCTATGTGTGTTTTGCTGGTTGCTTGCTTTGGCGTAGAAGATAGTATAGCGGTGAGAAAGGAGAGCAAAAAGAGGGAAAATGTCATGAAAATGTACTTTTGCGTAGCGTACTGAAAAGTTAAAATGTGATGCTGGGGGAACAAGGGTACAACATAGCTGAGGGAGAAGAGGGAGAGAGTGAGGTAAACGTGAAAATAGATTCTGCTGGCGATAGTAGGGGAGTGGCTCAACACGAAATACTACCTTGTAGCGATGTGGTAGGCTTGCAGCCCGAAACGATAGACCGATGGGGAGCGGTGCGTCGGTCGGGTCGGTCGGTCGTTTCGGCAAAAGACGTACACCACAGCGCGGAAAGGTGGAAATTTCGTGTTGAGTGGTTGGCAGGGGGCAAAAAGTCGGCAACTGCTTTTTTATCTTATAATACTAGCTTGGTTACGTCTCATAGTAGTTAGTCCTTTGATGGTTCCAGCCTCATGTCCTGGGTTATTTCTTGTTTCTCACGTCGCACAATAAACCGTATGCGACACTAAGGATGACCTAGATGGAAAAAGAGTGCGTAATACGTTAAGTTTGAACATTCAATCCACTATAAGTATTGTGTAACAAATTATACAAGATAATTAAAATATGAGAAATAATAGCTATTATTGAGGATTTTTTAGGATTTCAGTGTATACTGCTTACAAGATAAGCAAATACTAATTCAAAGAAACAAACAAAGAGAAACATATGTTTTTTGGGATTGAAGTTAGGGAAGTGAGCAGGAGTTACATTTATGAAAATAATAAATTTCGGTGTCAATAATTATAGGTGTATTTCTGGTGGAACAGAGCAGAACACGGTTAATTTTGAAGACTCAAATACAATATTTATATTTGGACAAAACAACACAGGCAAATCTTCATTTCTAAATGCATATGTACTGTTTTATGAAGACCAAAAGGTACAAAAAACTGATTTTTTTAATGAAGAAGAAGGGAATACTATAGAAATTATTATAGAAGTTGAACTTTCTGAAGAAGAAAAACAACAATTAAAAGAAAAAAGAGGAAACGCTGAAAAAAAGTATTTCTATGGAGATAACCACAATCAATTAACTTTTAAAAAAGTGTGGGGTAGGATCGGTGCTGCAACTAATAATCTAACATTGCTAAAAGACAAAAGCGGATTTGATGATATCGGATATGCAGGAGTAGGTGAGCACAAAGTATTCAAAAATATGCTCCCTAAACCAATTTTCATTGAAGCGATGCCTGAAGAGCAAGGAGTTGAGGATGTTGTTAATGAGATTTTATCCATTAGGATAAAAGAGTTTGTTAAGAATAAAGAAGAAGATGAATATAAAGAAGCATACAATCAAGCCGAAACAGCAATTAAGAATTTTCAAAAGCTCTTGTATGGACATCAGAGAATAGCAGACTACAAACAAGAAGTAAATAAGAACTTCAATTCAATGTTTGAAGATATTACCTTGAATATAACTGAAAAAGATGTAGACATTACAAAAACAATTGAGAAAAAGTTCACAATTAGATTTGATTACCTTCATGCCGATAAAACGCTTAAATCAGGAATACCACATTCTTTTGATAATATTGGACATGGAGCTATAAGAGTAGCACTCTTTAGTCTTTTTCTTGTCAAGGATATAGCAGATGTTACAAGACAAAAAAAAGAAGGAAAAAACTATCTAGTTCTCTTTGAAGAGCCAGAGCTTTTTTTGCATCCGAAATTAACGAAGCAGTTGCGAGAAACCATTTACGCAGTAAGTGGAGAGGAAACAGCTTTTCAAGTCGTCTGTGCTTCACACTCCCCGATAGTATGTCAAGTCGTGTGTAAAAGTTCAGTGTCTGGCTGAGCTTGCGATGGAACTGGCATCGTCAAGTTGTTGAATTTCAAACTCCGAATGACAGCATAGAAGAGCAAGACACAACTTCCTTCATTGCGAAACGCCGCTGCCATTTTGTGGGAGCGACGTTTGACTTCCCCAAAGAGCCGCTCAATCACATTAGTGGTCCGTATCGTTTTCCAGTGCTCCTTAGGGAATGCGTAAAAGGTCAAGCACGCTTCCAAGTCTCGCTGCAAGCAGGCAATCGCCGTTGGATAGATGCGTTGATATTTTTCGACGAATGCTGCCACCGCCTGATCTGCCTCCTGCCGACTTTTCTGGTAGAACAACGCTTTTAGCTCTGGCTCCACCTGCTCACGCTGCTTCTGAGGCACATACGAGAGCACATTCTCCATTTTGTGGATGACACAGCGTTGTCTCTGAGACGTTGCAAATTTGAGACCGATGGCGTTGAGCATACTCTGATTGCCATCACTTACCCACAGTCCAATCTCTTTGACTCCTCGTTCTTTCAAATCGTCTAAGAGGTCTTCCCAGGCTGCTTGGTTCTCTCGGTCTCCCACCCGAAAGCCCAAGACTTCTCGTGTGCCTTCTTTCGTAATTCCAACTACCGCCAGAATAGGCATTTTACAGCCTTGCCCGTTGTAAATCACGGTGAAGTACGTGCCATCAGCAAAGGCATACGCATACTGTTCTGCAAGTGAGCGGTGTTTCCACTGCTCGTATTCCGACTCCAATGTGTGAAAAACACGGGAGACGGTTGAAGCACTAGGATGGGAGCCTGTCAGCGTTTCAATCACCTCACCAACTTTCGCCGTACTGACTCATGCGCACAAACATTTCTCCAATGGCCCCATCGAGTTCGTCTCGCCGACGATGATACCGCTCAAACACCTGCGTCTGATGTCCTCCACGTGTGCGTGGAATTGGGAGGTCCTCAATATGACCCACCGTCGTTTCCCGCATCACGGTGATAATATCCGTTGCGATGATCTTGACGCTCTTCGTTTCGCTCATAGGGCTTGGCTCCAATAAAAGCAGTTACTTCTTCCTCCAAGATATTCATAAGTGCTGCACGTACTGCGTGTCGAAGTCGCTCTTTCACCATCTGTTCAAAGACTTCTTGACTTCCGAGTACATCTTCGATACTGTTATTTGTGTGAGTCATCGGTATCCTCCTGGTGGCGTTGAACTGTTTTCCAGTTCAGGATACCAGACCTTTCTTTTACACACAACCTACTATACTATCTGAAGACGCGGAGCAACTCATTTCTTATGCATCTTTTAGAAGTGAATAATGTTCTCATTGCAGCTAGTAACATAAACCAATACGACAAAGAACTTCAGCTTCTCCGTTTCGAGCATGACATTGAACTGAAAAAGAAACCTCTCATCACAACTGCAACCACTGGTAAAAAAATAAACATTGTGCCTGATGCCATTATCGAGATGCAAGGAACTGAACGGCGTGTAATGTGGATTGAGTTAGAGCGTGGGACAAATAAGGATAGTGATATTCTTGCTAAGATGCACGATATTTATGATGTGTTTGATACGAGGGCATTTCAGGAACGGGTACAGACAAATAGATGTCGTGTGTGTTACCTAACTACTGCTGGTCCTGCTGATATGGAACGATTACTCAGACTCGCAAGAAATGTGTTAGAAGAAAAACTAGGGAGCAAAGCATCGTTATCAAAGCGGAACCTAATATTTAATTTTATCCGCATCCATGCGATGGGAGAGAAAGATGAAGCTGGCAAGGAATTAGATATTAATGTCAGCAAGCTCTTTCTACAACCCTCTTGGTCTAATCCTTTCGGGAATACCCTTTCCTCTATCATGAATTAGCAGATTTAGTACGCTTTCTGGTCAGTCAGAAAGCTTTGCAAAGAACTGATGCTACGCATCCGATTTTTACTTAGTATATTACTATCCTTTTTCTGCGATGCTCGTATGAGGGACTGTGCTTCTCGAAAAAGGCAACCTCCCGCAAATAAATGTACTCCATATGCTGATAAATTTTCTGTATTTTCTTCAATGGAAAGCTTGCATAATGAGGCTTGTAGAGCGTTATGGAGTACCTTTACATATTCGTTTGTGAGGCTGATTCAATACAAAAAGCATAGTGAGAAAAACAACATGCTTTACAATATCCTTTACAACATATTTGTGAGTATGCAGAATATTGACTAAGTGCATACAATTTAATCCTTGTACTAAAAACAAACATTGAATGATAGCTCCAAGCTCATAAACCAGGAGCAGGAGGAAATAAAAAAAGAGGGGAAGAATAATCTTCTCCTCTTATAGAATACCGTTGTTTTTCTTATACCATTTTTTGCTGTTTGTCTTCTCGATGGGCAACTACTCTACAAAGAATTAAGAACATTTCCTTTAGTTGATAACGCGCAAAATTGTAGCCTTGCCACTGTTTCTCGTGAAGTTATCATCAATGACGACCTGATGGCGGTCAAGCAAATCCCGACCAAACTGGCGGTTGCCGCCGCCTACACGCTTGCCGAGTTCGTGTATGCGTTTCTCAGTAGCAACCCCAACATATATGATGGCAGTGCGCTCTTTACCACGGGTGCCCCACACAGCAATCTTGGAGCCGCGAATCTTTCGACCGCGGCGATGCAAGCAGGTGTCACCACGATGCGTGAGCAGGCCAACTATGCAGGCAAGCGTATCGGCTTACGTCCGCGTTTCCTGGTTGTTCCGCCTGAACTCGAATGGCAGAGCATGGTTGTCACCAAGTCAGCGGGTGTCCCAGGCAGCAACAACAACGATATCAACCCGATGCTTGGCTATGTCACCCCCATCATTTCGCCTCAGTTGTCCAGTTCAACCCAATGGTTCCTGGTTGGCGACCCACGCGAGATCGACACAATAGAGATCGGCTTCGTCGGTGGACAGGTGAACCCCTCGCTATTCATCCAGGACTCTCCACTTTTGGGAATGAACTTCAATGCTGACGTGGTGAGCTTCAAAATCAGGCATGAGTACGGAGCAGCGGTTGTTGACTACAGAGGATTGTATCGAGGGGTATAACAACACCTTCGTAGGGACCAGATTGATCGCGTCCACGGCGCAATTCATTGCGCGAAATCGTGAACATTATGCCCTTATTGTGTGAATTCGGATGCATCTCGCGCAATGAATGCGTCCACGGCGCAATTCATTGCGCGAAATGTTGAACATTATGCTCTCATTGTGCGAATTTAAGGCCTCTCGCGCAATGAATTGCGCCCTCGGACGCGATAAATCTGGTCCCTACGGAGGAATGAAATGTCAAACACCATTACCGTAGAAAACGCCCTTCAAGGCTCAGGAGGCTGGAAATTTAGCAACTTTTCAACCACGCAGATACAGGTCTATGCCGATAAGACCAGTCTCGATCCTGGACAATCCATCAACTTCTACGTCTCAACCCAGGTCGCGGGGACAACGTACACCATGCGCATCTATCGGCTTGGTTGGTATGGTGGTACGGGCGGGTGTCTCAAGTTCACCAGTGCCACCCAAACGGGCGTGGCGCAAGGCTACTATGACGGAACCGCAATCCAGAATAGTAGTACGACGATCTATGATGCAACGACGCATTTGCTCGATGCTGGCTGGACAAGTTCGACTACGTGGTCGGTGCCGGGAGGGTCATGTACGGGGGTCTATGTCGCACTGTGCACCGACCAGAATGGCTACCAGACCTCAACCAACTTTGTGGTGAGAGGGACAGGTGCAGAGGACTATGCAGTCATACGTGGCTATACGACGGACGCCGCGTACAACCAGTGGGGTGCGTGGAGTTTGTACACCTCGACCAAGGCGTATAAGGTCTCGTTGAATAGGCCAGGTTGGGGCAATGGTGGTTCAAGTAACTTGTATGCCTATGACCTCTCCGCTATTCGCTGGCTGGAGCAGCAAGGCTATAACCTTGGCTACTTGAGCTGCATCGACCTGCATATGACACCCAGCACCTTGCAGGGGCACAAGGCGTACCTGTCGCTTGGACACGACGAGTATTGGACCAAAGAGATGCGGGCCGCTGTCGAGAACGCACGCGATAGCGGTCTCGGTCTCGGCTTCCTGGGCGCGGACGCCTGTTACTGGCAATGTCGCCTGGAAGCTGACGCAAACAGCAACGCAAATCGAACGATTACCTGTTACAAGGTCACGACAAGTGGAGGGCCAGCACTCTCGACCGATCCCTTATATGGCGTGGACAATAGCCGAGTCACCGCCTTGTGGCGTGATCCACTTCTCAATCGTCCTGAAAACACCCTGCTCGGCATCATGTTTTCAGACGACTATCAACCTAATAACTACCCATGGGTCGTCGATGCACAGGCAGCATCGCACTACCTTGCAAATACAAACCTCACGCCCGGACAAGCCTACGGCTTCGACCTCGTGGGCTATGAGTGGGACAACAAGCAGAGCGGAGGCCCCACCAATCTGCAAGTGATTAGCACCTCACCCGTTACAGGCGTCAATGGCGTTGGAACCGCCAACACCACGTACTATACGGCAAACTCAGGCGCATTGGTGTTCGCCGCTGGCTCTCTCTCGTTCATGTGGGCGATGGATAGCTATCGGCAATATCCAACCGGCACCCCTGTCCCCATTCCAGGGATGCAACAACTCATGGTCAACGTCCTGGCCGACCTCATACGGCCACGATCACAGGCTGCCACAGCCTACAACACATTTGGCGTAAGCCACACGTAAGAAAGGAAACGATGACATGTTAGACTTACTCGAACTCGCCTATGGTCGCTACAATGGTGGTCAAACTGCCCCCATCGGGAGCTACCTCAATCCGCGTACACTCGCCATCGTGCAACTCGCCAGCGATGGCACGCTACCACAAGACGGAACCTTCTGCCGTGTTGACCCGAGCGGCACGCAGACATTCACGAATATCGCCACCGTGCTCAACTCGCTCCTGGGTACAGCCTACACAGCCGCGAGCTTCCACGCCCAGGGAGGTGGCGACGTGATCGCGAACCCCGGCGTAGGCAGCAATGATGCTTAGTCTAAAATGAGCCTGCAATGCGGCGCGGGAGCATGACAGGGGCAAGCCCTGTCACTACTATACTTCCCGCCACTACGTGGCTTGCCACGCGATTTCGTGTATAGTAGTGACAGGGCTTGCCCCTGTCATGCCCCTCCTCAAGTCAATTCATCAATACCATACGTATCCTCCTTGGAGAACCTTTTTATGCTGATTAAGCGGGGTCTGTTACAATCCTTCAATCCCACTACCTATACTGCCTCGGTCTTGTTGTTTGAAGCAACCTCGTTCGCGCTGGCTGGTGTACCGGTCGCGAACCATATCGATGGCACATCAGCCGTTGTTGGTGCATTGTGCGCGGTGCTTTTCTTTGACGAGCACAATCCACAGGACGCGGTAGTTATCGCAACCTTTGCCGCGATTCCTGCTCCCCCTCCGGGCCGCGTTACCTTTGTCGCTGGCTACCAACAAGTTCATAATGTCACGATCGCGGCAGGCGTAACCCAAACATTCACGCTGACAGGTGCTTCCGGTATACCCACCGGGGTGCTTGGCGTTCTTTATAAAGCATTCTTCACCAGCCCAACGGTGGGGGCATTCATTCAACTCGCGCCACATGGCGCAAGTGATATCACAGCGTATGCCAGTATCGGCAATATCGCGATGGCCAGCAGCTATCTCGATGGCATGGGCATCCTGCAAGTCGATGCAACGGGTTCGCTGGATATCAAAGCCAATACCGGCGCATGCACCGTGACGCTCTACACCCATGGCTATATTGTCTAAAGAGGAGGAACACCATGCTGCTTTCAGATGTTGAGACAGCAGTTCGGCTCGATCTTTTCGACCCCATGGGTGCGAACCAACGATGGCAAACATCGGATATCGACCGCGCGATTGACAGGGCACTAGATAGATACTCCATCTTATTACCCGAACATAGTATACTCTGATATGGCCGCCCAGCCCTATCAGCGCACATATCCCTATCCGACACCATGGAACGCTGGATATCCTGTCTGGTGGCTTGAACGCATTCTCTATCCACTACAAGCGTATGGCTCACAATTCGCGCCGCCGTCCACGGGTATGGTTGCGACACCAGGAGCAGGTACAGGACCCGGTGTTGGAAGTTATGGATATGCTGTAACGTTTTTGTCACAGGCAGGTGAGACACCAGCGTCGCCCCTTGTGACAACGACAACAACCAGTGGCAATCAGAGCATTAGCTTATCAGCGATTCCGCTCGGTCCAGTGACGACGGGCCTACCTGGAAATGCGACAAACACGATCATTGGGCGCAATCTTTACCGCACACTTGTTGGTGGCTCGACGCTCTTTTTACTCGCGACCCTACCCAACAATACAGCGACAGGCTATAGTGACACGCTTCCAGATACATCGCTGGCGGTAAAACCACAACCGCCAACGGTCAATACGTCGGGGGTAATGTTGTGGCCACCTTTTGAACGCGATTTCGCGGAATACTCCAACCTGTTCGATAGCACAACCGCGCTCGCTGCTGGTGGCAACCTTGGAACACAGGGAGCGGTAGGGATAGGCGCGGGAGCAACGGGAACGGTGGCACCCAGCTTCACTCTGCATGTATCGAGCGCGGAGTTGCCAAAAGATGCAAGCTCTGTTATGCGCATCTTTTATGCCACCAAACATCAGCTCGATAGTACTGGCTCGACAATTCCAGAGATGCATCGTGACATTATTACGCTTGGTGCCACCGCATACGCAATGGAAGCCTATCAAGTGCCAACCAACGACAATTTCGATTTCCAGGATGGCACGATGCACGACCGCATCGACGACTCAAAAATACCACTCGCATGGCTTGCGGCGACACAAGCAAGAATGTCACAGTTCATAGCACGTCTACAAGAAATCAAACAACAACGAGACTTCGCCTATGGTGCACGAACCCACTGGGGCGATGTACCGCTACGCTGGTCCCGTTTGTAACAATCAATTTTCGTAGGGACCAGATTTATCGCGTCCGAGGGCGCAATTCATTGCGTGAGAGGCCTTAAATTCGCACAATGAGAGCATAATGTTCAACATTTCGCGCAATGAATTGCGCCGCGGACGCGATAAATCTGGTCCCTACGACGGGGTGTTACAATTTCAATTCATCGAAGGAGCACGCTCATGGAACCATTATCGCTCATCAATTTGTTGTTCACGTTGTGCTTGATAATTGGTGGTGTCGCGGCCTATCGACATGGCTTTACACGAACCGCCAATGAGGTACAGGCACGGGTCATCAATGCGCTACAAAGTGAAATTCAGTCGCTACATGATCGTATCGCGGCACTTGAAAAGGAAAATACCCGATTGAGCTACACGCTCACGACCATGTGCCTGGCACTCAAACAGCGCGGTATTCATGTCACCATCGATGGAGATATCGTGAGCATCCAGGATCACTTTGGTGAGAGTTATACCTACAATACGCGCGTTCACCCGACACAAGAGAAGCAACCCTAACTATAATGAAGGAAACAGGGAGACCGCAAGGGTCTCCCCTACATGTTTGTGGGACCGACGTGTAGGGGAGACCCTTGCGGTCTCCCTGCTAACAGGAGGAATGACATGCTGATTGGTGTTGATTGTGAACTATTGCTGGACGGCACAGGGTACTTTGTGAAACCCGGCTCATACACGATGAAACAGCCGCGCATCCGAAAATCGACGCTACGTGCCGATGGTGGTACGTCTTATGTAGATATGGGACCAGGGAAACGCATGTGGAGCATGACACTGCTGTGCAAAAACGACTTGCTGCGCTACGATGGCCTCACTACTGGTCTCACAGGCCAACAGTATCGCGATGCTATTCATACCTCGTACCTCAATTCGGTTGGCACGACGGTCCTGTTCAGCGACCCCATCAACACAACCGTCATTGCCGTTCACATCGACTCTTATACAGAAGTGGTAGCAGACCTGCACACGCAACAGGTAGCACTTTCGCTTGGCGGCTCAGGTGGTCTATCCTATGAAGTAACGATTGAGCTGGTTGAGGCGTAAGCAAGTGAAGCGCGTTTCATAGTACATTCATCCCGTTGACTTGACGCTTCTCTCTCTATAGATTTACAGTTACCTATGTGTGGGAAGAGGATATAGGCAACTGTATCCTCGCCAATAAAAACAAAGGGCCATCCCCTGGTCCAAAAGTAGGTACATGTGCGTGCGCGAAACGATGCAAAGCAACGACTATCAGCATTGCAGAGATTTTTTATATTCCTCTGCGTTTTCTTGCTGTTCACTTTTGTAGGAATAGTATTCTTATTGACACCGAAGGCGTATGCGCATGACGCAGTAGCGCGAAGTCTGAATATTGGCTGTGCAACAAGTACACCTGTTGTATCAACACCAACACCGATTGTATCAACGCCTACGCCGATTGTGCCTACACCAACGCCTATCGTTCCGACGCCTACACCTATCGTTCCGACGCCTACACCTATCGTTCCTACACCTACGCCGATTGTGCCTACGCCTACACCTATCGTTCCAACGCCCACGCCGATTGTGCCTACACCAACGCCTATCGTTCCGACGCCTACGCCGATTGTACCGTTACCAACCAGCACGCCTATTCCTGTACCTACGATAACACCACCAATAGGGGCCTTGACAACGGTATCGAATACGCTTAACACTATCCTGATACGTACAGGTATGCTCGCGCCTTGTAGTACGCCAACGACGATTGTCCAACCAGTAAGTACAAGTGCGGCTGGTCTTCCACCTCCCGGTGGAAACACGCAGCAGACAATACCTTCACCGACACCGACATGGAACTCGGCTGGAACAACAGGAGGTTCTGGTGTACCGCCAGCAACTACCAGTGTCGTGCCGTCTCCGACAACCGCGACAAACACCGCATATACTAGCGCGACGCTCGCTGGACAGGATAACGGGAAAATGCTCATGCCGACTACGCCGGAAATCGCTATTGGCTCATCGGTACTCGGTGCTGCCGCGCTTCTTGGCTGGTACGTCTGGCGTCGTAGACAGGGCGAACTATCCGACAACATCAACCCATTAGCACACGCGATACAATCGAATATGGCTTACGCTCAGCCCACTCTAGCAGGTGATAGCCTGGGAATGGTTCAGGAACATGGGATACAGTATCAAGCAGGCCCGGTGATGCATGGGATGCCAGTAGATGCACCAGTTCCTCAACAAGTGTTGATGAGTAACGCGGACGCATCACTTGAATCGATCATGCGACAAGCACAACTTGGACTTTTCGCTCTCCCAAATAAAGAAGAGTATTCTTAAAAGAGAGCGGAAGAGAGCTATGGGAAAGATATCTACACTCAGGACAGCCGCAGCGTTGTTGCTCACCATACTGCTTTTTCTTTGTGTCGCGGCATTTTCACGGACGACGACGAAGACCCTGGCCGCGCACATGGATCAGACGGTCACGCCCGTACAAAGTCCCAGCCCAACCGTTCGACCGAAGCCAAGTCCTACGCCTCGACCTAGCTCTACACCGAAGCCGAGTCCTACACCTCGGCCAACTATGATTCCGACAGCCACACCCATAGCTACAGCCGTGCCGAGTCCAACAATAGGCATCACACCAACTGTGCTCATAACACCAACTATCGCACATCCAACTCCGGTAGCAACTCGAAAAGTAGGGATAGGCCCAATACCCATGCCAACAACACCCTTGATGCCAACCATCGTTGCAACACAATCATCGCCAGTCGCGATCACAAGCAAGAAGAGTGCTTCACCTGAACAGGGACTTCTTCATAGCGACTCGCCACTGTTACCCCTGGTTGTTGGAACACTGTTAACAGTGTGCCTTGGTGCTACAGGCTTTATAGGAGTACGACGTATGCGTACCGCGATACTGCCAGCAATAGATATGAAGAAACAGAGAAGGCATAGGTTCGCGCATTCATGGCAACGTGTGCGCACAAACCCATCAATAGCGTCACCATTATATGCGCAAGAGACGATGCCTATTTCGATGCAAGGCAGTACCGCTTCTCTTCCAAAAATGCAACGCTCAACATCGACAATCGTCGATGAAGGACCTAAAACAGGTTCACATCGTCGTTTAGGACCTGTGCGGCTACGCAAAATGCCAATACCGGAGCAGGGAGTACATGAAACACCTGTAGAGCCGCCGATGCTACCAATAGATATCGAGGATATGTCATTTCTCAATGACCCGCTATTGCAGGACACACTACGCCAGTACAGCCAAAAGAGGCAAAAGCAGGGGTCTGAGGGGACAAGGGCGCCTTAATGGATATCATATCCTTGTCGATGGTTGATCACTAAGAGGACGCGATAAATCGGTCCCTACAACGCTTGCTGGTGCAAGTACAACACGTAGACCATGTTTTGGACGAAGCGTGACGAGTGGTTGTAGTTCCACCTGAAAACCTGGGACAAGCCGCGGTACGTAGTGTTGTAGTATCGAGGCAAGCAGCAACTTCGCTTCCAGTTGCGCGAAGGGCATGCCAATACAGATACGAGGGCCACCACCGAAGGGAAAGTATGCCCATGGTTGTACCTTTTTCGCCTCAACAGGGTCCCAACGTTCGGGCCGGAATACCTCTGCGTCACTCCACAATTCCGGCATGCGGTGCAATATCCACTGGCTCATACCGAACATGGTGCCAGCAGGAAAATGGTAGCCATCCAGATCGAAATCCTCGATCGCTCTCCTACCCATCATCCATACGGGAGGATAGAGGCGCATCGACTCGCTTATAACCCATTCTGTATATGGAAGTTGCGGCATGTCGGCAACGGTCGGTGCACGACCTGCAAGGACATGCTGTAGTTCCGCCAGCAGCTTTGTACATACGTCAGGATTTTGCGAAAGTTGATAGAAGGTCCAGGTAAGCGCGTTCGCGGTCGTCTCGTGGCCAGCCGCCATCAGCGTCATGACGTTATCACGCACCTGCACATCAGTCAAACCAGCGGCACCATCCTGCGCCGTCAGGAGCATCGAGAGCACATCGCCAGCATCATGCCCTTCTGCTCTCCGCTCTCGGATAAGCCTATAGATGAGCGTATCAATGTTACGTCGTGCACGCATACGCTTGCCATAGTTGGTAAATGGCATGTCAAGATAGATATTGAAGATACGTGCCAGTACGCCACGCCGATTCTCAATCATGTGCGTAAAGTTTTGCCCTAACGCATTGACCTGACTCGCAAGCTCGATATTGAACAGACTCTTTGCTACAATGCGTAACGTCAAAGCTTGCATCTCTTGCGCGATATCTATTTCCTGCTCGGCCTGCCACGTCTCAACCATTTCTTGTGTGAAACGTACCATGTCGTCCGCGTAGTTCTCGACACGCTTTTTATGAAATGCAGGTTGTACGAGTCGTCGCTGCTGACGATGTGCCTCTCCTTCGATTGTAAGTAATCCTTCGCCTAAGACCTCGGGCAGATCACCACCGCTTTGTATTGTCTTGAAGTTGCGCGGATTTTCTGTCAAAAGATAACGCACATATTCTGGTTTGAATAGCAGCACAAAAGGGCGTTTACCCATGTGGATCATTGCCATATCACCATAGGTATCATGCATACGCTGCACAAACGCAAGTTGATTGCGTCCAAAGTCAAGTAAATTGCCGAATACGGGTAGAGCCTTTGGCCCCGGTGGAAGTGTCGTTTTTCGTTGAAGCGTTGCCATCTCTATTGCCTTCGTTGAGTAAACATCTTTTATATACGATTGTAGCATAACAAAGATCGTTCATCATGGCCAATGGCGATGAATCGAAAAACCTGTCAAGTGGGAGCATGACAGGGGCAAGCCCTGTCACTACTATATGACGATTGCGCCACTGCGTGGCTTGTCACGCCAGTCCGGGTATAGTAGTGACAGGTGCTCTGCCCCTGTCATGCTCCCACGCAGATCAGCTATTCGTCGTCAAAGCCGCGCAATATCGCATCTAGCAGGGCTTGTTCGCCGGGCGATGCAGCGGCCTGGGCGTGTTGTTGACGGAGTTGAAGCAGGCGTAGCAGAAGCATGAGGTGACGACTGATAGCCTGTTCACATTCGCCAGGTTTCATCTGGGTCATATCACTGGCATTCATCAAAGAGATGATACGCTGTTCCAGCACATCGAGCCATTTGTGGGTGCGTTGCAAAACGTCGTGTTGACATTCTTTCTCATCCATTGGAATTTCTGACATGTTCTTAATACCTTTCTTTTCTTGTTTCTGTTTAGCGCAGACGACGTAAAGAGACTCGGAGATGGGTGCCTCCTGGCAAGATACCAGCAGGATTCATTTCGGCAATCTCGTATTTCGGAGCGGATGTAACACCACTGAGGCTTGCAATTGTCGTATCGGCAATATACACAGCACCTGTGAAGTTGGTAGCAAGCGGAGCGATCATAAGCATATCGGCACCACGAGGGGAGGCTTGTCCAGCGGGATCGTACACTTGCGGGTCCACGACATGCACGGAGCGCATGATAACCTGGATCGCCGTATAGGTATAGCTTCCGCTGACAAGCGCAACGACGACGACGGAACGCTGGCGTCCGGCAAAACTTCTTGTCACCGCCTGTAGCAATTGTTGTGCTTTGCGCGTATCAAGAGGCATCTTTCACCTGGCCTTGTGCGTGGATACGCGCCTGTTCTTCGTGTATATCAAGCTCTTCGCCCGCGAACTGGAAGAGGAGACGCATGGCGGTTTCATCACTCACCCAACCTTCTTGTTTGGCGGTTGTCAGGGCCGAGACGAGCGATTGAGTCGCGCTGGCAAGCGTCTGAGAATCGGCGACATCAATTTCGGGAAAGAGGATATCGTAGCTTGTGTCGATGTCTGTTGCAAGAACTTTTGCGTTGCGAGCTTCCAGCAAAACACGGTCAAGTAGTGTACGCAACAGGGCACGAAGCACATGCTGCCGACGTTGAAATTTCAAAAATGTTGGAAGTCCCATTTCCGCCGCTGTTGCTCTATTGCCATTCGCGCCATCACTGAGAAAGTGTTCAGGCAGTTGCGCCCCAACTGCTAGCATCAATTTTAGTGCCCTTCCATCTTCGGCGGCCTCGTTCGCGTTTATCTCCGGCTTCACGGCGGACCAAATCTCGGACTCGTTATGGATAATCACGCTGCCGGGTTCGGGTGGGTATGCATACTCCATTTTCTTGCGGTCTATCGCTTTTTTGTCTGCCCCCTGTAAACGGACATCCCACAGGAACGCGCCTTTGTATTTGTTGATACGCACACGGTCTGTCAGCCAATCTTTATAGCGACGTAGCCACGGTAGAAGCGTGGCAAGGTCACTTTTGCCACGCTTCGCGTTCGAGACCTTGTTGATACAAAACTGCACAACCTCTGTACCAGCCTGAAACCATTCACCCTCAAGACCTGGTGCATCATGTATCGCCACAGGCGCAGGTTGCACCATCGTAAGAGTGTTTGGACCGATAGGACGTTTATGGAACCGAAGCACCGTTTCGATATCGTCTGGATCGGTCTCTATCTCATCAATAATCGAGGGGTCGATTTGTCTAATCTTTACCCGACCATTCATCCTATTCACATAGTAGCGAATAAACTGCTCGCCATACAGCGAGAGTTCTGTGCACAAGGAGTACACACGTGTCTCCATATGATTGTCCGGGTCATTCCAAAAATCCATTAAGACGCGCTGTACAGTGGGGTCACTTGCGGCAAGAGTAACGCCTTTCCCCAGGACAAAACTCGTCGTAATCTCGATAATCGCGAATGCGAGTGGATTTGCGTTGTATGCCTCATAGCACGCGTTATGTATCTCCAGGTATGTACTGGGTATGACATCTTTTTCAAAGAGGTTGTCCGACAGACGACGCCAATAATAGTCTTCTTCGCCACCCGATGCAAGTCTGCCCCAATACTGGTCTTCCTGTGTAGGACTGGCGGAGAAGGCAGTTGGGTCAACCTGCTCCAGTATCTGCTGAGTAGGTGGAGACTGCGATTGTGCTGAAGAAAGCCAACGGAGAAATGGAGGTAGTGGCATAGTGGGTTGCTCCTATGAATGAAGGATAGGGGAGGAATGAGAGGGACGATGGTAAGAGGTGTAGCAGTGGGAGATGGCTACACCATAAGTATACGTACAAGCAAGCAAGCTGTCAAGGGACTGTTAGGAAATTACAAGGTTATTCAAATGTCGAAAGAGCATGACAGGGGCAAGGGACCAGGGCGCCCGCAAGGGGAACGCCCCTACCATACTACCAGAGCGCATTGGGAGCAAGTTCGTATTATGGTAGGGGCGTTCCCCTTGCGGGCGCCCTTGCTCTCAACCACAGACCTCTCTTACGCTTATGAGGCTTGCCCCTATCATGCCTTTACTAACCATTAAACGGTGCTTAAGAATTTACAAGTTGGGCACCAATTTTACGCACAATTAAGACCAGTTCTACCAGATCATCTTCTCGTGTTTCGTAGTGCAGAATACAAGCACGCAAAACGAAGCGATTGTGCAGGGTAGTGCCGGTCAAAAACGCTTCTCCGCTTGACTGAAGTTCCTCCATAAGACGCTTGTTCAATTTGTCGAGTTGTTCTTGCTCGCCTTGCAAAGCTGTGGGAACGTAACGAAAACAGACAATTGAGAGATTTACGTCTGCCATGCGTTCCATATCCGACGCATCATCAACTAACCTCGCAAGATAGTGCGCAAGGTCATTATGACGCGACACAAGGCTTTCAAGTCCTGCGCGGCCAGCATGTTGTAGAGTCATCCACAGTTTAAGAGCACGGAAGCCACGTGTTTGCTGAAAGCTATACTCGGAGAACCACGGCAATCCTCCAAATCCCTTACCTTCTTCTGTACGTATATATGGTGGTATGAGGCTAAAGGTGTTGCGTAGATTGTCTGCGTCACGAACGATGGCACAGCCACACTCATAGGGAATTGAGAGCCATTTATGAGGGTCGAGGGCAAGTGACTGGGCACGTTCCATGCCTCGATAGCGTTCTGCCAAACGCTTGTCCAGTACTCCTACGGCTCCATACGCTCCATCCACATGAAGCCAGAGTTGTTCCTGCTCACAGAGATCAGCAAGCGTATTCAGTGGATCAATGGCACCAGTATTCACAGTGCCAGCATTTGCTACAACACAGAATGGCTGCTTGCCTGCTACGCGGTCTGCCCCGATAGCGGCTCTCAATGCCTCAACATTCATTGTCAAATCGTCGTGGGTCGGAATGACGTGAAGCCCTGCCGTTCCTAAGCCTAGCAGTTCCGCGGATTTACGAATACAGCTATGACCCTCTTCCGAAAGATAGAGCACGAGCTGCGTATGTTGAAAAAGCCCCTCTTCTCGTACATCCCATCCCATTTTTTTAGCAGCCCAATAGCGAGCAGCGGCAAGACAGGTGAGTGAAGCCATCGAGCCACCACTCACAAGCACGCCCATACTACCCTCTACCGGAAAGCCGACTAATTCCAATAACCAGCGCGTGACACAATGTTCCAGGTAGATAGCAGCATGGTCTCCTCCCGCACAGCTAGGGTCCATTGCCGCGGCTAAAAGTTCTGCCAGGATGCCCATATGAGCTGGGGGAGAGTTTACCCAACCAAAAAATCGCGGATGTCCATTGCCCATCGGATAGGGAAGAATATGCTCCTGAAAGAAATCAAGAAGAGATGCGGGGTCGCTTTCCTCGTGTGGAAGAACTTTTTCTAAAAGTATTTGCCGCTCAGTTGGAGCCATAGGATGAAAGACGGGACGCGAGCGAGTTTCAGCAAGGGAAGCAGCGACAAGATCAACCGCTCGGTATCCCAAACGGCGAAAGGTTTCACGGTCCAGAGCTAGTTCGCTTTGATCGTATTTTGTGGTATGGTTCTCAGGCATCACGATGAGTGGTCTCCTTCTTTTTCTGGCTGCTGTAAGGCGTGGTGTCGTTGTACAGTGGCCTCGGTTACATCCATTGCAAGATAGTAGACACACACTTCATCACCAGGATTGACAAAAGCATGAAAGCCATCTCCTGCGTAGTAGATGCTATCGCCAGCATATAACGTGTAGGGAATATCGTTGAGAGTTAACTGTAAGGTTCCTTGATCGATAGCAACATACTCACGTGAACCAGCAGCGTGTGGCGAAAAAATGCCTGCATTGACGTGTGGAGGAATTGTCGTTCGCATAAACTCGAACTCAACTCCCGGTAGGACAGGAGAGAGAATACGACGTTCCCACCCGGCAGGGTCATGCACAACATCCTGTTCTTCGCGTCGGAGCAGGATAACACGATCATGCTTTTCCTCGTCGAGCAGGCGTGCAATGCTTGTTCCCAGTGCGGTGGCAATTCGGTCAAGTACGAGTACGGTCGGTACCTTGCTTCCATGCTCAATATCAGAAAGCATGCTGCGACTGACCCCAGCTTGAAGCGCAAGCGCATCTAAAGAAAGATGTCGCTGCAATCGTGTAGAGCGAATACGTTCTCCTAAGTCTGAAAGGTGAAGACCATTCGAGAAACTCGTTTCCTTCATCAGAAATAATTCTCCTCTATAGAGGAGAATATCCTTTATAGAGGAGCAAGTCAAGAGCCAAGCAATAAAATTAAGCCCTTGCATAGTGAAATCGTATCGAATATACTTTCTCAAAGGCTGTACTCCTCTGATAAAGAAGCTTCAAAGTCGAGAAATCCCTATGAGCAATCAATTTTCGATTTCTGATGACATTTATAACGAGGTTGCTACTCAGTGTGCGGTTTCCTATAATCCAGCTAATGATTTATTAGAACCTTTTATTGGTATGTTTGTGCGGAAATGACTCTGGTTAGATTGAGCGACATGATGAAATATTTATTGCTGAGGATGAAACGTAACTATGCGTGAACAACCCAATATTCCAGAGGAAAGCATACGAGCCTGTTTGCAGGACTCCTATGACCTCTCCCCTATCTCAATCGAGTTTCTTCCCTTGGGGCTGGACTATCAGGCCGGAGTGTATCGTGTGGTGAGCGAGCAGGGAACTCCCTATTTCCTCAAAGTTTCGTCGAGACCACTCTACGAGCCGGGTTGTCATATTCCTCGCTATCTTAAGGATCAAGGGATTACGTCAGTTGTCGCTCCTCATCTCAACAAGTACAATACGTTATGGACACAAGCAGGGAATTGGACCATCATCGTGTATCCCTTTCTCGATGGGGAGACAAACTGGACGGGTATGACCGACGAACAGTGGAAAGAGGTAGGAGCTATCTTCCAGAGAATTCACCAGGTCACACTACCTCCTTTCGGCTTCGAGACTTTGCGAAAAGAAACCTTTGATCCAACAGAGTACGCTCGCTGGATACACGATTTTGAAACTCAACATGCACAGTCGGCACTCGACAATGAAAGTGCTTCTAAACGTACCCTTCGCTCCCTATGGTTAGCACATCAATCTATCATTCATATGGTCGTCACTTCCCTGCAAAAGCTAGCGGGAGAGCTTCAATCGCGAAGCCTACCCTACGTCATCTGTCATGCCGACTTACATCCAGCTAATCTCCTTCGCGATGCTCTCGGTCATGTCTTTGTGATTGACTGGGATGAGGTGATGCTAGCCCCTAAAGAGCGCGATTTCCTCTTTGTCAAAGAATCGTCAGCCGATAGCGAGGCACTCCCTGGCACTTCCACATTTTTTCAGGGCTACGGACCGACAGACATCGACTGGGTTGCGCTCACCTATTTCCGCTACGAACGCGTAATTCAAGACCTGATCGCCTGCGCCCAGGAAGTATTTTACAGGGATGACTTGGGAGAAGGATACGAAGACGGACTCCGTCCAGTTATTTCAAGCAATTCTATCGGAAGGTGGCGAGATCGATAGTGCTACTCAAGCTTCAGCTCATCTGCCCTCTCATCTCGCCATTGCCATGCGGATGATTTCGGGCATCGAGAAAGAGTTGGCCGAGCGAGAGAAAGTTGAGGAATGATTCGTCATTCCTGGCTAGTTTAATGAAACAAACACAATATTGCTTTCAAGACACTAGCTGGTGATATCCCTCTTGCCTCCATCCTCCAGAGCGGCGAGGCCGTGCATGCCAAGGGAGTAGGCAATCTCGCCACCGTGATGGATGTCATGCTCCATAACGTGCCAGATGACCCAGCCGCGGGTAAGGGTATATACCTGGCCTTTCCACTCGTCTTGGACAGTCGATTGCAGATATGAGAGCGTATAACGTCCTAATACCTCATGCATGACCTGCCAGGTCTTCTCCAATCCACTTACCAGTTCATCTGCAGAACGCGGCAGGCTACCAGGTTCTGCCCATGTGCCAAAAGCAGCGAAGTCCTCGTCGCCCTCCTTTAAGTTATAATGGAACCAGCCTACTCGCACAGCGATGATGTGTCGTGCCAGTTCATCGATTGAACGCAGATTGGGCGCAGCACGCAGCGCAAGCTGCGAAGGTTCAAGTCGAGCGAGGGCTATGCTCAACTGGTTCTGGTAGTGTTGCCAACCCTGAGTAAAGAACGCTAGAGTTTCGCTTGTTTCGCTCATGTTTTTGCTCCTCACGGCTAAAAGGGTAAAATCGACAGATGAAACAGCTCTATTGAGTGTCAAATCCATGTTTGTGTTTGACATGTTTGACTGACTCTTCGATCAAGGTCTTCAACGTAGACGGGTCAATATCGTCAATGCGTTTAATATAAAGACAGCCTCCGCCAGTGGTATGTTTGCCCAGCCGCTTGAGTAGCTCTTCATACAGTTCAAAGCCACCCATATTATACAGTGTCAGATTTTGCTTGCGAGGAGAAAATCCTGCAAGCATTGAGTCTCCTTCGCGCCCACTCTCATACTTGTAGTGGTAGCTGCCAAAACCAACAATACTGCTACCCCACATCTTAGGCTCCATTCCAGTAACCTGCTTCATGAGTTCCAGTATCGTAAAACTATCTTTCCGCTTCTGCTCATCTAAGATACTGTTAAGAAATTGTTCAACACTCTGCTCGTTTGGTACAGTTTTGTTATTTGCCATTGTTACCTCCTTTCCATGCTATTATTCCGACGGAGATATGCTAAAGCGGCAATAACAATGCATATTGAAAAATTATTTTGAAGACGGACGCCCACGAGGGGACGAGCCTTCAACCGTAGGGTTTTTGGAAATGAATGAAATGCCTGTAGGGACCGATTTATCACGTCCTCTTGGCCTTTATAATCGCTGAAAGGACGTGATAAATCGGTCCCTACAGGCATTTCTACTCATACATCGTGTTCTTTTGAAAAACCTACCAGTGAAAGGGCGTCCGCTAATAGATACTTATATATTACAGCTCTACAATTCCTTCCAACGCCTCCACGAACGCGAACGCCGACTGATAACGGTTCGCAGGCTCAAGTTCGAGCGCACGTAACACGACCTGCTCCACCAATGGCGATATCTTCTCATTCAGGAAACGTAGAGGTATTAGTTCTAAACCCTCAGCTCGCTCTTGCACAAGCGTACTAGGTCCTCCTTGTGGCCTCCTTCCCATCGAGACATGGGTGTGTAGTCTTCTAATAGGCGCGATAGGCGCGAAGTGTGTCAATAGCAGATAGAGGATGGCACCAAGCGAATAGACATCGGAACGCTGATCGGCTACGCCGTTGAGCAACTCAGGCGCAGCAAACACACTCTCTATTGGCTTTTCGGCTATAGGAAATATATGGTTGTGTGTGAGTGCAACATGAATGCTCGTCGTCTTCCAATAAAAGGGCGAAGGTGGCCAGCAGGGAAGGAGGACTGGCGACCATGCGGCCTCCCCTTGTCCATCAACGAGAATAGTAGCAGGCGTCAAGGTGCCCAGCACAATGCCTTGACGGTGTAGACGCGCAACCATACGGCAGAGCTGTGTCGCCCATTGGAGTGCGGTTACACTGTCAATCCATTCAGGCCAGATTTCGTGCGCGAGGAGCAGCATATCGAGGGGAGTCGCAGCATCATATTCAGGCAATTTTGAGTCGCTTAACTGCATCACAAGATAATGTCGGTCGCCCTCGATCCACACGCGGTCGCCTGCGTCTGGCAAGTGTGACGAGCCAAAGACACTTGGTGCGACAAACTCCTCAAAGGCCGCGGCTTCAATAATCATGCGTGTCTGTGTGGGAAGACCCGTGAGTACAAGTTCGCGAATAGCGACAAGTGGCTCATACTCAAGTTCTTCCTTGCTGGGAAGATCATTTAAGAATGAAGATAATTGCTTCTCTGCTGGCAGACGACGACCTAGATATAAACTTAGCCGGGGACGTTGCGCGAGACAACGTATAATTCGATAACGTCCTTCAAGAATAACTTGTTCTTGCATTCCACCCACCTCTTTTCCACATTCCGCCTTCTACCTTTTCCAACGAAGTTGGATACGTTTCATTAACATGAGTAATACGTGATTGAAGAGAGTTTACGTCGTTTGACATTTTATAGAAAATACCGTAGGATGAAGTCACGTACACCACAGTCTTTCATCCTTTTGCTCTTGACTGTCAATCGTCGTTCGTTGCTGAACGACCTAACAAAGGGAGTCTACTCGATGGTTAGTCGTCCTTCTCGCTCTGCCGTGCGGAGAAATCGCAGGGCCTTTCTTCTCCTACTCATTATTCCCTTCATCGTTCTGCTCTGGCCACCTTTTTATAATTTCACAGAGCCGAGATTGTTCGGCATCCCATTTTTCTACTGGTTCCAACTGATGTGGGTCATCATTACAGCCATCATTACGGCTTTGGTCTACTTCGTCGGAGCATAGGTTGCTTCCCGCAAATAGTTCTTACTCTCATCATGCGTGGCAGCATGACAGTATGCTCGCTCGTTGACATCCAACAAAGCGAGAGAGGAGTATTTCGCAATGCTTCATTGGGACGCTATCATTATCTTCATCGTCTTTTTTCTGCTCGTCACCGTCCTGGGCTTTGTCGCGGCGCGTTGGCGTCAGGGTGACTTGAACCAGATTAGTGAGTGGGGACTGGCCGGGAGACGCTTCGGCACGGTTATCACCTGGTTCTTGCTGGGTGGCGACCTGTATACAGCCTACACATTTATCGCGGTCCCCGGCGCGATGTTCGCGGCAGGTGCGTTAAGCGGTTGGTATGCCATCCCGTACACCATTCTCGTCTACCCGCTCATCTACGTCTTAATGCCAAAGTTCTGGTCCGTGTGTAAACAGCGCGGCTATGTTACCGCCTCCGATTTTGTGAAGGACCGCTTCGGAAGTCCTCCACTGGCCTTAGCGGTTGCCTTCACTGGTATCCTGGCAACGTTGCCGTATATCGCGCTACAAATGTTCGGTATCCAGGTCTCGCTTGCGGCACTGGGCATTCCACTCAGTACCAATATTGGTGGTGTCAATATTGACTTCCCGCTCATCATCGCGTTTCTGATCCTGGCGGCCTATACCTATACAAGTGGTTTGCGTGCCCCGGCCATGATCGCGCTGGTCAAGGACGTGATGATTTTCATCGTGCTCTTCGCCACCATTATCTACATTCCTATCAAGCTCGGCGGCTTCGGACCGATCTTCAACGCAGTGCACTTAAAAGCTGTGGCGAGCCATGCAGCGGCAACCGCGACCAAACCACAAACATTCTTCGAAATTCTCACGCCCAAGCAGTACACGGCCTATGCAACGCTTGCGCTTGGCTCGACACTTGCACTCTTCCTGTATCCACACTCGCTTACAGGCATTCTCAGTAGCAGTAGTCAACGCGTTATCAAACGGAACATGGCACTCCTGCCCATCTATTCACTGATGCTTGGCTTGCTTGCCCTGCTTGGCTATATGGCGATCGCGGCAAAGGTCAAGCCAGCGACCGCCAACCTTGCGGTCCCCGCGCTCCTCAATGTCACGTTCCCTTCCTGGTTTATTGGCTTTGCCTTCGCCGCGATTTCGATAGGCGCACTGGTACCCGCCGCAGTCATGTCTATCGCGGCGGCCAACCTGTTTACGCGCAACATCTATAAGGAGTACATCAAGCGAGACGCGAGCGATAGGGAAGAGTCACAGGTAGCGAAGATCACCTCGTTCGTTGTGAAATTCGGTGCGTTGCTCTTCATTGCCTACCTGCCAACAGCGCAAATCATCACCTTCCAACAACTTGGTGGTACATGGATACTCCAGACACTTGTTCCGGTCTACATCGGTCTCTATACCAACTGGTTCAATCGCTGGGCCTTGCTCATTGGCTGGCTGGCGGGTATGATCGCGGGAACGGGCATGTTCATCGCCACGGGCCTGAAATCGACGATTTATCCTGTCTTCGGCATTCAAATGTACGTCGGTTTCTCAGCTCTCTTGCTGAACGTTCTGCTCGCGATTGTCCTCACCCCACTCTTTGAGGCGGTGGGAGCGCGACGTGGACGTGACATAACGTTGCCAGCAGACTACGACGATGAAGAGGTACCTGCCGAACCCGTCGAGGTTGGACGAGAAGCGTTAGGTTAAGTTAAACAAAAAGGTGGAATAATGCGGCTAGCCGCATTATTCCACCTTTTTGTTTAAGCAAACAGAGCTGGCAGGTCGGCAACACTCTTGAGTAAGCGCGTATGAGGATATTTCCCCAGGGTTTCGGCGGTATGGGCACCACTCAGCACTCCAATGACCTCGCCACAACCAGCGTTAGAGCCTTCTTCCAAGTCCGATGGCGAATCTCCTAGCTTCATGACCTTATGTACATCGAGGACTCCTAACTTCTCCATCGCACGATAAATCATGTAGGGAGCAGGGCGTCCCAATGACACATCAGTCGAAAATATTGCAACATCTACAAAGCGACCCAGCCAATTCAGACGGTCCATAATTAAACCTCCGATGGTGGCATCGAAGCCTGTATCGGTCGCTATTTTAATGCCACGTTCGCGCAAAAATGTAAATGTGTCTTCAGCACCCGCAATAGGTGCAAGATGCTTCTCATATGCGACCTTCATATGCTCGATAAAGGTCGCCAGAGCCTCATCCGCCACGCGTTCAGCATGGGTATGATCGTCTGGATAGCGACGAGCGGCAAGCATAGCAAAAACTTCACGCTTGTTCATGCCCATCAAATCGTTCAGTTCTTTTTGATCCCCCGGTAGATCGTGGTTACGTACGGTATCGACTAGACAGGTTAATACCGCACCATTGTCTTCTATAGTTGTGCCTGCCATATCAAACACAACAAGTTCAATTGGTCCCATTGTTATACCTCTTTTCAATGTATTAAAAATCATGCAAGGATAGCGTCCACATGCTGACGCGAGAAGCCCGGTCCGGTTGACATGCCCTTCCCTGCGATACCGGTCGTAATGTGAATGTTCCCATTAAGCGTTTCGGTGTAGACCTCACGTTGGGGATGGAGCAGATAGTAGCCATTCCAGGTTTTCTCGATCTCCCAGGATGGAAGTGCGAGCATGCGCTTCCCGTAACGTAAGATAGCATCATTGATGCGACAGTTCGTGTATTCTTCGCTGCTACTGGCATCTTGAAAGTCGCTGTACTCATGCAAATCGCCAATAATTACAGAGCCATCCATCGCTTGCTTGAATAAGAGATGGATGCCAAATTCTCGCAGATCGTCATCAACTGGTTGCTGACGCAGGGTAGCATATGATGGCGTCGATTTGAACGCGGGATAGCGCAAGATAGAGAGACCCGAGAGAATCGAAAGCGGCAGTGTACGTGGCGGCAACGCAATGGTTTGCATCATCTGGAGTTTGCAGATACGTAGGCCACTGGTACGGAAAAATTCAGGAAAGAGTGTGCGATACTCGGCACCACTACACACAAACACCTGTTCCGCCGTAAATATATTGCCCCGTGCATCTTTCACGATACACTGCTTACCCGAAGACTCTACAGAAACGACGGTAGTGTAGGGTACGTACCGCACCTGTTCACGCTCCGTAAAATACGGAATCCATTGTTTGAGCAAACGCCGAGGTTCAATCGTGAAATCGTGTGAGAAGTGGAGTGCCCCCTGACAATAATCAACCTGCGCGAATGGATAGCGATAACGTGCCTCGGTAGCGGAAAGATACTCGCAATTATACATGGTGGCATAGAGTTGCGCGAATTCTTCCAATACCGTTCGTTCCGCGTCGGTTGAGGCAAGATAGAGACTGCCTGGCACATTGACTGAGATATCACACTCCTGTTGAAGCGCTTGATAAATCTCGCGACTTGCATGAGCATATTCAGCCCACTCGCCTTCCGCCTCAACAATTGACTGCACAACCATACCAAAGTTGCGCGTCGAGGCATCGGTGGGCAATGCGTTTCGTTCTAGGAGTAGCGTTTTATAGCCCTTCTGAGCCGCGAAATACGCGTGAAACGCACCCAACACACCCGCGCCAATCACAATTACATCAGCATGATTGGAATTTGGAGTAAGGGGGGAACTCATTAGTTTCTTTCTCCACAGCTAAATAGACAATCCTGTTCTTGTAGTATACCCGACCAATGTTAAGCAAGCAGTACGTGTTTTTTAACATTGCCCTTAATCACCTTTAGTAATGTGTTTGCACTCGCGTGATACCATGAATAAGAAAACTATCGAGAATATGCTAGAAAGAATTGTTCACTTATGAATGACGACGAATTTCCTGATGAAGCTTCTGAAACAGGTAGTGATGAACTGCTGTCGGATGATAATCTGCGCTTACCAGAGAGTGCTAATACGCTTGTACGGCTGCATGCAGTGCGTGCTTGGCTGACACGCCGTGAAGTAGAAACAAGTATGGAGATTGGCGAAGCCGCACTCGCCCTCCAACAATCTTTTGAAGAGCCACCACAAGAGACAAGGTTACATCGCCGCGAACGCCAGCATCAAGGTGGTAGTATGCAACGTGTGCAACGCGCACAACAAGCACTCGAAGAGGCACAACAACGCTTGAGCACCTACGAAGAGGCGCAAGCACTCCTCGAAGAGTGCGTTACACATACGACAAGCGGTGAGCGTGTCCTGGTCGAGTACTATCTGACACTGGAAGACTTGATGCAAAGCACCGTCGAGGCACAAGAACCATCACGCCAGCGGATTCGAGCACTGGCCGATGTGCAACATCGCGTCGAGCGTGTAGGTGCTCCCAACGAAGAATAGAATATAGACCCCTACAGATCATCAGAGCCAATCACGATTTTATTGCGCGAGCGACATCGTTGCATCACTCCCAAAGCGTAGGGTGAGCGATGAAAGAGGCACTTTTGTTGCGACAGGAAAATCTGCATAGCCATCGCGCGTACTATTGGGAAGTGTAAGCGGGAGCAACGAGATGTACTTGGGTGAGATGACTTGCCCGTTCGCGAGCACAAGCCGTAAGTAAGAGTCGAACTGTACACCAGCCGGTTGTGAACTCGTGTTTTTTGTATGCATCATCACACGAACGGTGTACGTTCCGGCCAGTTTACGATCATCAGAGAACTTTGCCGCCTCTGTTGCCTGTGATACTGTAAGATGCAAACCTTTCACTTCTACATTCTTGTTTATGGTGAGCGAGTCAACCATATTTGTGATACCGACCGTTGGAACAAATGCTGGATCGCCTGAAGCATTATCCGATTCGCCCTCCTTGGGACCACGAAACGCGAGCACAACCGCGACGGCAATCACAGCAATCGCGAGTAGGGTTCGCATTCGTGGCGACAGACGGCCAAACCAACCGCGCTTCTTTACAGTAGGCGTTATCCGTACCTCTTGCTCTGGCTTTGCTGCCTGCGATGATTGTATATCCTGAGACATAGTTATTCCGCTTCTATACTATTTATGAGCATTGTTTATGTGTTCATATTATAGCAGGAGAGCAAGAGCAAAAGACAGCATATTATGCGAGAATAGTTTGCACCTTCGAGGCAAGTTCATCAAGATCAAAGGGTTTAGGTAAGAACTCAATGCCTTTATCCAGCACAAAATTCTGGCTAATCTGATTTGCTTGATAGCCACTCACGAACAGGAAGCGTATGTCATGCTGTAAAGCGTGCACTTTATCGTAAAGTTCTTTACCCTTCATACGAGGCGTCATGAGGTCGGAAACAATCAGTGCAATTATGCCACGATGAGACTCAAACGTCTGCAAGCCTTCCACGCCATCGGCGGCACTTATGACCTTGTATCCGTAATCTTCAAGCACTTCTGCCATTAGGAAACGAAGATCAGGATCATCTTCCACCACAAGAATAGTTGATGCATTTTCTCCTGAGTCATGCCGCTCGTGTTCCTTTACCAGTTGGGATGTAGTTGACTTCAGTTCAGGAAGCTCTGATGCTTCAGAAGCAGTGTTATGCGCGGCAGGAAAATAGATTTTGAAGCTTGTACCTTTGCCTATGGTGCTTTCTACGTCGATCACACCATTATGTTGTCCAATAATGCCATGCACCATTGACAAGCCTAAACCTGTTCCCTTGCCAAGTTCTTTGGTCGTAAAAAATGGCTCGAAAATCTTGGAAAGTGTTTCTTCACTCATGCCAGTACCAGTATCGTGCACGCAGAGTAGCACGTACGCATCTGCACGCATATCGGGATGCTTACGACGAAAGGCAAGATCAGGTGTGGTGTTGCGTGTCTCGATGGTCAATGTACCACCATCGGACATTGCATCACGTGCGTTGATACACAGGTTCATGATAACCTGTTCGATCTGCGTATGATCTACATGGATGGCTTGCAGATGTTGGTCTGGTAGGAACTCTATACTCACATGGTCAGCAAGAATTTTGCCGATGAAACTCAATAGATGTTCAACCACAGCATTTAAATTTACATCGACAGGTTCAAGCACCTGACGACGCGAAAAGGCCAGTAACTGCTGCGTCATCTTGGCCGCGCGATTGGCACAATCCTGGATATGTATCAGGGTATCATATAAAGGATGATCCTCCGACGCTTTTGCCAGACCTCTACTGGTATAGCCCAGTATGCCACCCAGCATGTTATTGAAATCGTGCGCGATACCACTTACCAATAGACCGATACTCTCTAATTTCTGAGCCTGTTGTAGTTGGTCGATCAAGCGACGATGTTCCGTGTTATCGAAAAAATAGCCCCGAAACTTGGTCAATACGCCTTTGTCGTCGAACGTTCCAACAATGTTCCCGATTATATATACTGGGACTTTATCCAGTCGCGACATCTCTATTTCTTGATAGGCGAAACGTTTTTCACGAGTAAGCGTTTCGGCTAAACTCGCGAAATCTTGTTCTCGCGGATAAAGTACGCGCAGGTTTGTTTGTAAAGCCTCTTCAAGCGATGAAAACCCAAAGATGCGAGCAAATGCAGGATTACAGTTCTCTACAGTTCCATCAGGATCGCAGACAAAAACACCTGTAAGGCCTTGTTCAAAGAGTTCACGGTAGTTTTCTTCAGAAACTTGTAGTTGACGTTGCGCCTCGTCATATTGACGTTGTAGCCGCGCTCTCTCCAGCACTTCATGCACCGCGTGAGGCAAGCGATCAAGATGCTTCTTGAGAATATAGTTACTTAAACCCGCGCGTAAACCCTCAACGGCAATTTCTTCACTTCCCGTTCCTGTCACCATCACAACAGGGATCTCAGGATAGCGCGTTTTGATACTATTAAACACTTGTAACCCATCGGTCCAGTTCAACTGATAGTCTGTGAGTACAATATCAAAGCCACCTCGCACCATCGCATCATCTAACTCACTCGGCTTGCCGATTTCTACAAATTCAGCAGTAGGGAACTCTTTGCGTACACGCCGTATAACCAATTCTCGGTCAGCACGGTTGTCATCTATAACAAGAAACCTCACGGGTAAACTCCACCATTTTTATCGAAATGAGATTGCACTCAATCTTATAAACTTACTTTACCTATTACACTCATCAGTGTATTTTCAAGTTTCATCTCTGCAATCACTCACGACTCTTTAGAGAGAGGTAGCTTGACATAAAATGTTGTGCCTGTATCCAAAATCGACTCTATCCATATGTGGCCATTCAGTAGTTCTACAGACTTCTTGACAATAGCCAGCCCAATTCCTGTTCCTGGATATTCTTCTTCGCTATGTAGACGTTGAAAAATAGTGAATACTCGCTCATAATACTTCTTCGCAATTCCTATTCCGTTATCAGTCACGTTAATAATCGCAAAACCCGCTTCTACAACTGCACCTACGTTCACCTGTAGTGGAACGCCAGGCCGTTGATAGGTCAGCGCATTATCAAGCAAATTCACAAATATCTGGTTCACAAGTGTCGGGTCGCCATACACAGTAGGCAAATGATCTGAAATAGTAAGCGTTGCCTGAATACTGGTCACACGCTCGGCTAAGCTATCGACCAGTTGTTGCACAACATAGTCCAGATCAACGGGCTTGCGACGAACAGCCCTATGCTCGATGCGCGTATAGCTCAACAAGTCATCAATGAGTGTGTCCATCTGTACACTCGCCCGCACAATGTTTTGTACATAGTGTTGCCCATCCGCATCCAAAACTTGCGCATAGTCTTGCTGCACAATTTGAGCAAAGCTCCCAATAGAACGTAGTGGCGCACGTAGATCATGTGCTAAGGCATAGGCAAATGCCTGTAATTCTTGATTTTTTTGCACTAATTCGTGACGTTGCTGTTCTACCGTGCGCCGCATCCCAGCTCGCTCGATAGCATTATGAATGGCGCGAAATAAGTTTCCAGCCGTTGTCTCACTCTTGACCAAAAAATCCTGTGCACCACGCTTCATCGCTTGTAGGGCAACTGCTTCATTGTCCAATCCTGTAAGCATCACAACAGGGAAACTTACAAAAGCACTGTCGCCCGAAAGTTCGGCTAGAAATTCTAGCCCATCTATATCGGGCAAATTATAGTCCAGGAGAATACAATCAGGTTGCACTGCCTGGCATAGTGCTAGCCCCTTCTCACCTGTATCTTCCTCAAACAAGTGATAGCGATAGTCCGTATCTTGCAAGAGATAGCGTCTAAATACCTCACGGTCCTCTGGATTATCATCAATAATACATATTTTAGGCTCTTTAGGCATTGTACTCATGTCAATCACTCCACAATAGAAGGAAGAACTGCGACTCCAAACCAGAACTGATTGAGCATTTCTATAGACTGCAACAGTTTTTCCAGGTTCATCGGCTTCAACATATAGCTGTTTGCTCCTTGTTTAAACGATATGTCAACGTCTTTTGGGTCCGTGGAAGAGGTCCAGATGATGACTGGAATGGCTTTTAGCCGCTCATCTTGCTTGATTGTGCTCAACACTTCGTAGCCATCCATCGCGGTTAAACCGAGATCGAGCAGAATAAGTACTGGCCGCGCTGTCTCTTTCTTTGCATATGCTCCACGCATATATAGATAATCTAGCGCATCATCACCGTCAACACAACGCGTTACAGGTGTGCGTATTGACAGTTTCTTCAATGCCCATTGAATAATCTCATAATCCTCATCACTATCTTCAACGATCAGGACTGGCCCATTTGTAGGATAGAGCATGCCTTATGTACCTTTCTGTAGAGTAAAGTAAAATGTCGAACCTTCCCCATATGTTGACTCCACCCAGAGTGTTCCACCATGCCGTTCAACAATGCGTTTTGCTATCGTCAATCCAGCCCCGGTTCCTCCACTATATTTATCGCGACCATGTAAGCGTTTGAACATTTGAAAAATCGTTGTTTTATATTTTTCACGGATACCGATGCCATTATCACGTACATAGAAGAGAAACTTGTGTGCTCGTGGTTCTTGCTCGGCGTCCTGCCCGTGTTCGTCTGTAACTGTCTCTTCAAAACCAACCTCGATCCATTGATGCTCTTTGTCATTATATTTTAGCGCGTTCGTAATTAAATTACTGAATACCTCTCCCACACGCACACGGTCACATACCAGTGTTGGCAAGGGCTGCGGCACCCGCACCTGCACATGATGCTCTTCCAGGCGCACACTCAGGATATCTAACGTGTGAGCCAGTACATCATTTAGATTTGTTTCCGCGAACGCAAGGTCTATCTGTCCCACACGCGAATAGTGGAGTAGCGAGTCAATCAGGTCATTCATACGGTCTGCAAGACGAACGAGCGTGTTCATTTTCGTTAGACCAGCACTATCAAGTAGCTTGGCATAGTCTTCTTGCAAGATGAGTGCATAATTGCGGATACCCCGTAGTGGCTCTTTTAAATCGTGTGAGGCAACATAGGTAAATGCATCCAATTCATTGTTACTTCGTTCCAGCTTCCCATTCAAGATCGCTAGTTCCTTGCTGCGCTGCACCATCACAGTGCGCAACATACGATCAACAATAGCACTACGCAAACTACGTGCGACATCAATTTCAAATGTTTTCCAGGGAAGAGCCGTGTCGCTGACCGTCTGACTCCACGCATCGAACGAGTGGCGCGGATGGAGCATATTATTTGCTTTCATTTGCATCGCATGCTCTGGATCACCGCCCCACTGCACTGTTTGCACCACTTCTGGACGGAACCAGAGCACATAATCTCCCGGCAAACGAGTTATAACGAGCGCAAGCAGACCACTCGCGACAGCCTTTATAGATTGTGCCTCCGCATATATAGTAGGTAAAGTGTTCGTCGCAAAGATTTCTTCGGATGCCGAACCTTGCAGCCAATGCAATAACTGCTGGACCGCATCTTCATCAGGTGTATTACCAAACGCCACATAGTGTCCATGGATAAAGAATACAACTCCCTGCGCCTGCATCAATTCCAGGAGTAGTGGAGCGTCCTGCGTTAGACTTGTGAGCATATCATCGGTATGTAACAAATGGTCTTGTATCTGTACCTGGACATTTTTCGTTCGTGCTTGCAAGGCAAATTCTTCATTATCTTCTTTCGTCGTCAGTTGCAATGAAAGGATTTGCCCGAGAAACTCACATGCAGTCCGCACCTCATACGGTATATACTTCGCGCAATCGTGGTGACAGGAGATAAGTCCCCAGAGTTGTCCATCCTTTATAATTGAGACCGACATTGACGCACCCACACCCATATTTTTGAGATATTCGATATGCATAGGTGAAGCACTTCGTAACACCGACGCGCTCATGTCGAGGGGCCTTCCGGTGAGAGGGTTGTCTATTGGCACAACAATTGCCGGATGATAAGCTACATCCGCGATAAGCCGTAACCAGTTACGGCGATAGAGTTCACGCGCTTGCACTGGAATATCCGAAGCAGGATAATGTAGTCCCAGGTAAGGTTGCATATCCTCACGCCTGGCCTCGGCAATAACTTCACCATGCCAATCTTCGTGAAAACGATAGACCATCACTCGATCAAAACCTGTGAGTGTACGAATCTCGCGAGCAGCCTCCTGCGTCAATTGCTGCAAGTTGTCCGCCTCCTGCAAACGTGTTGCCGAGGCTCGTACAGCATGGTAAAAGCTGGGAAAGGGTAGCGGCAAACGTTCACCTGCCGGCTCCAACTCAAGCACAAGCACTCCATCGACACGATGCAAGATGCCATCGAAAACACGCTCGCCTAGCTCAACTTTGAGAGGATTTCACAAAACGTAGGTCAGTAGCAGAAAGCAGTTGCCTGATAGTGGCAAGCTGTGACGCCTCGATAAGGATATCCAGAGGATGTTGCAATAAGTCTTGTGGTACTAGTCCGACAATACTTTGCGTATTTTCACTCACCTGCATGATAGTGAGTTCAGGTTCTTGTAGCGCAATGAGCACTCCATGGGGCTGAATCGAGCCTGGAATATGAATTGGCTCGATGTCACAGTTTGTGAGCGTTACCTGTTGCTTCGTAGATTCACTACTACTCACATCTCCTCACTATGAGGTCATTCATGTCTAATGTTCCTACCCAAAAATATAATATGAGAAAAATTCTTTCTTCTCAACTATAGTGTAACAAAGTTACGTCAGAAGGACAAGAGGAACATATTCAAGAGAAATTGTTTCCGCAAAGAGTTTATTTTTTTAGAAGTATAGGCTTTTTTAATGCTTCTAATAAGCAATTTGTAGGAGAAATCATGCCACGTAAACTTCGTTTTCGTAGAGCACTCATCCTTCCCATTATAGGTGCCTTGCTGTGCATCTTCCTCTCTGCGTTCACATTCAGTCAGTTTGCAGCCGCTCACTCGGCAAATCAAGGAACCCTTAATGCAAGCAGTCACAAAAAACGTCCAAGTCCGACAGCAACAGCCATTCGTCGTCACACGCCGACTCCAACACCAGGTAAAACACCGACACCTGGACATACGCCCACGGTTGGCGTTGCTCCAACCGTGGGTACGACGCCAACTACCACACCGAGTTCGCAATCGCTACAAGTATTCGTTGAACCGGATGCGGGTGAAACACCTATTCTGAACGCCATCAACAACGCACAAAAATCTGTCTGGCTTGAAATGTATCTTATGACAGATCAGAATATTGTACAGGCCTTAGAAAATGACGCGAAACGTGGTTTGGATGTACGTGTCATGCTGGACCCGCACCCCTATGGCGGCGGCTCACCAACAACCACGCTTAATGCGCTTACCGCGGCAGGCGCAAAAGCACAGACCAGCAATCCTTCTTTTACCTATACGCATGAAAAAGGCATGATTATCGACGGAAGTACCGCGTTCATCATGACCAGTAACTTCACGCTTTCGGCTATCTCCACGGGCAAAAATCGTGAATACGACATTATCGACTCGACCCCACAAGATGTACAGGGCACCATTGACATCTTCAATGCCGACTGGAATCGTACCACCGAGCAGGTCACGAATCCCAATCTCGTTATCAGCCCAGACAATTCACGTAACGACTTTGTGACATTCATCAACAACGCGAAATCGACGCTCATTATCGAGGCTGAAGAGATGCAAGATAGCACCGTTGAGCAGGCTATCGCAAGTGCGGCCCAGCGTGGTGTTAGCGTACAGGTAATTCTGCCTACGCCACAAAGCGGTAGTACAGACTCCAACGCGGCAGGCATCGCGGTGATTAAAGCAGGTGGTGCGCAGGTCAAAGAAGACCCACAGCTTATCATGCATGCGAAAATGATGGTTGCCGATGGTACCAATGCCTATGTCGGCTCCATCAACATCTCCACCAATTCGTTCGACAACAACCGTGAGCTTGGTGTTCTCTTTACCGATCCGGGCATCATCTCGACACTCAACCAGACCTTTCAGAGCGACTGGGGCGTCTCTACAAGCAAGAATGAATGGGGCTTCTTCTTTTAAACCATAAAAGATATGATATGCTGGTGCAACTCAACGAATTGCACCAGCATATCATATCTTTTATGGTTTGGAGTAATTATGCTCTCATTACGTCGTTTCATTCCTTATCCTGACTTACTATCCATACCAAACATTCGTTGGCTGATCATTTCACGCTTTTTCGCGGACCTGTTTTTCAACTCGACGACGATTGTGGTGTTTCAACATCAGCGTGGCCTCAACTTCACACAAATGTTTTTGATGGAGTCGATTATCTCCGCAACGGTCTGGCTCGCCGATATCCCCACAGGTGCGTGGGCCGACCGTTTTGGCTACCGCCGCTTGATCCTCGTGGGACGACTACTCAACCTTGTAGGCTTCGTTGTCTTCGTCTTCGCCTATGGTTTCTGGCTATTCGCCTTCTCGAATGTGCTTGCGGGCCTTGCCATCGCCTGTTTCTCTGGCTGTGAAAGCGCGATGGTCTACAAGAGTTTACCATCGCAAGAGAAAGAGAGTGTGGCACCCAGGGCTTACACACTACTCTACACTACGTCAAATGCAGGTTTATTTGCAGGGCTTTTGATAGGCAGTTTCATTGGAGCATACAGCCCAACGCTAGCGGTTGAGGTCAGTTGTATTCCCGCTGTAATCGCCCTGCTTACCGCATTACGCCTGCGAACAGAGCCAAAAGGTGATGCATCAGAGACACACATAAAAATTGTCAGCCTTCGTGGATTACTGCGAAGCGCGGTCACTATTATTCGCGCACAACCAGCCCTTGTAGGGTTAAGCTTTTTTGATACGGCTGCTTTTGCCTTTGTCAACGCAATTTTCTGGTACAATCAACCGTACTTCACAAGGGTCGGTATCTCCGTCGTGTGGTTCGGGCTAATTATGGCAACGGCGATGGGACTCAAAATTTTAGTAGGATTGCGACTCCCATACATGCAATCTCGTCTGGGAGTACGCTTCACCCTGATTCTGTCATGTTTGCTTCCAGGTATCGCGTATATACTACTCGCAGTTGCTCATGCCCCCTTATTCATAATGGTCTGCATCACGCTCATCGTGATCCTTCCGGCATGGCGTGCACCCCTTGTACAGTCAGAATTGAACCGTTTGATACTGGACGAAGCACGCGCAACAACCCTGTCATCGCTCTCATTTCTTGGCACGATCGCAGGGATTGCGCTCAATCCCTTGATTGGCTATGTCGGCGATCTGGGTCTCGCGATAACAGGAATAAGCATAGGAGCCGGATTGATAGCACTGTGTATGGTAATTCCCTTTGTCGTAAGAACACAGATAAGAACACAGAAATAAATAGATGCACGGGTTGACTCTGCCAACCCGTGCATCTATTTATTTCTGTGTTCTTACGATTGCGCCAGGAAATTCTGTGATCCAAACGTACTGCCGAGCACATCTTTGGAGGACGCACCGAGCCAGCGATCAAGCACCGTGGCATAGACGGAACGGAAATCGGTTGTGTACTTCAAGTTACCATCATGGTCGAGGCTTGTCAGGCTTGGTGGTTCACCGTAGATGCCCTTGACAATCGGGTTGCCCAGCACAAACATTGGAGCAGCGGTGCCATGATCAGTACCGAGGCTGCCGTTCTCCTCAACGCGTCGTCCAAACTCGGACCAGGTCATGACCACAACATTGTCAGCCTTACCATGTGCAGTCAGGTCGGCATAGAAAGCGGCCAGGCCATCGGCGAGCGTCTTCATAAGTGTGGCGTGCGTTGCTTGCTGATTCGCATGCGTGTCAAACCCGCCGAGTGTGACATAGCCAACGCGCAAACCCAGACCCTGCACAATCGCTTCGGATAATACCTTGAGACCCGCCGCGAAAGGACCTACTGGATAGTTTGCCATTGCCTTGTACTGCGAGTCCGCCTGGCGTAATTGTCGTGAACCATCTTGAGCGTTCAAGGCAGTGGTGTCGAGCAGAGCCGCGTAGGGCGATGATTTTGGGTACGTATTGTACAAGTTCATCAGGGCGGTAAGACGTGCATTGCCTCCATCGGCATCGAGTGGATCGGGTGCAACCCGATAGCTCTGCACACTCGCGACTGTCGGTACCGATGCATTGATCGACGAGAGAGCCTGAGCCGTCTGTACACCGATATCCATAGCCTTGAATGGATGTCCATCTTTATCGACCCAGCCCGAAACAAGTTTGCCAAGCCAACCTTCGCTACCAGTTCCATTCAAATCGAGCGTCTGCCAGATATCCATGGCCTGGAAGTGCGAGAGGCTCTGGTTGGGATAGCCCACGCCTTCGACGACCGCCATATGGCCATCATCCCATATTTTTTTCAACGGTGCGAGGTTAGGATGTAAGCCAAGACGTCCGTCCAGCGATAATACCTGCGACTCTTGAATGCCGATAGTTGGGCGTAATTTACGATAGGTTGCGTCAGCAAATGGCACAACGGTATTGAGACCATCATTGCCACCGGCCATTTGTACAACAATTAAGGTACGGTCCCCTGCCACCTGTGCGATGCGCGAGCCTTCAAGCGATTGGGCATGAGCTGAGGCAATACCACGACTAAAGATCGCAGGCATCACCATACCAGCCGAGACCACCAACATGCCATTTTTTATCATTGCTCTTCGTGAGAGTTTCATTTTTTTTGCTCCTAGTTCAATTGGTATTCGGGTGATGCCAATATCAAGTAGAGTGTGCCACGTACATTGCTAACTGGATAACTTTTTCCATTTGTCAACGTGGTTTGCGCACTGCTTGCGCCTACATTTTGCTGTGTAAAGTAGTTAATGAATTGAGTACGACGGTCTGGCTCAACCACTCCATCGAGTAAAACCGCGCCAAAGAAGTCTACAAAACGCTCTGGCGAGTCGAGCTGGTTGGCATTGACGATCCCTTGTATATCAATAGTTCCAACGGTCTTCGTTTGTGTATTACGACTGCCTGATACTAATGCATCTATATAGTTCAGTCGCGACATCCAGGTCCCGCTATTGAGCCAGAGGGCACTGACCTTATCCGCGGGCCATCCCGCAACATTTGGTGGATCGAACAATGTCTGACCCATAACCGTTGTCGCGTATTGCAGCCCATTGCCTTCTCCTTGCACATTGAGCACACGGTATATACCAGCGACAAATTCCGCTGGCGACTTGACACGTGCACGGTAGGCTTTTTGTGAAGCAAACTGCGGTGAAAGCAAAAGGGTACGCATGACAGCACCAATATTGTGTCCACTCTTGACATAGGTATCGACAAGCGGCTGGAGTTCATCGTTCGTCGGATTTTCATAGACAAAGAACGTGAACAGCTTACGGCTTAAGAACCATGGTGTCGCAGGATGATTTGCCAGGATACGTACAACATCTTTATAATCGAGATTGCCAGTTTGTCCCAGGTACGTTTTGGTCAAACTATTGTGGTCTTGCTCTACAAAATGCGACTCCGTGGTATTGCCTTTGACATGCCAACCAGTCAGTGCAGCCGCTCCCTCATACACATCCTGTTGCGTGTAGTGACCCAGCCCGAGCGTGAACAACTCCATCAATTCGCGTGCAAAATTTTCATTCGGCGAATTCTTCCGACTCTTTGTCAGGTCAAGGTAGACGAGCATCGCAGGATCGCTGACAATGCCCAGCAGAAGATTGTCATAGGTATCGAAAGCATGTGCACGGAAGAACTCGTTCTGTACCATCATCCGCACATAGGCGTTTTTGCCTCCAACTTTACGAAAACTGCTCGTGAGTAGGCCATGCCAAAACAACGTCATCTTCTCCAACAGAGGACGCTGCGTCCAGGCCATACGTAAAAGCCACCAACGTTGCATGTCTGGGATGGCACTCGCAGTCGGGGTCGTAAAATTGAGGTTGAGCGACTTGAGCCAATTCTCCATGGCATCGTCTGACACTTGTTGATAGTTAATTAAGCGATCAACGGCACCTGCGTACCCATAGCCTCGGTAAGTGTTTATGTCGTCGGGCGTCGCTCCAAAGCCCGCGCGTCGTAGTAGGTGTCCTATTTGCATACTTCCTGCTATCGGCTGATGCGGCAAAAAGTTTAGTCCTCCTTTTTGCCAAGCTTGCTCAAAGGCCACACCACCGCCCGCGACCGCCGCGACACCTACGCCAGTTGCGGCTGCGATACTAAAAAGCTTACGACGCGACACTTTTTTCTGCTGAGGTGGCAGTGCTGCCGCTGGCACCGTCGGCTGCTTTTCAAAGCTTGGCCCTCCCCTCTGTGTCGCGTCCGCATTACCGAACCCGTGCCATTCTTCTGTTGGCTGATTGTGTATATCCATCGAACGTCTCCGTAATATCCTTGTTTTCATAATAATTAGTAATCATGATGAGTTTGTTCTTCGTGTTTCCCTTTACTAGTAGTATTTTAACAGCCAGTCCTCAAGGAAACCTCAAGAGATGGTACAGGTTTGACCAATGTTTTCTACGCAAAAGTACTGATGTAGCACAACTTCACGTTGCTTTAACCTGGGCAGGAGAATATCAGGCAAAGGTACCATAGAGAGCGTACAAAGATAGTCCTATAAAGGAAGAGATGATATAGTGCGTAGTGGCGTTCATAAAAAGAGATATACGTCAATATTTCTTCTTTACGCTTTGAAGTTCAAAGAGGAGTGTTTTCGACCTATGAGGCAAACGATAAATGAATACCGTATTCCCATTTTTGTAATCAGCATTGTACTAGTAATAGCGTTACTTGGTACCAGTCTCTGGCTTCTATTTGGACACAAGTCTGACAACACGCAAACAAAGCAGCATAGCGGTGGAACAAAAACTGCGGCTTCCACCTCAACGCCGCCGATTGTTCCGGTGTCACCACTCCTCTTTGGTACGAACCTGGGCCTTTTTGATAATAAGGATCAAGTCATTAACTCTACCGCGACGCAAGCACTACTACAACAAATTCACACACAGATTATCCGTATGCCTGTACGCCATAGCCTTTCGAACGCGACAGAAATACAGGCGGCCCAGGATATCAAAAATATGGGAGCGATCCCACTTGTCGTGCTTCACGGTGCTTCGACGCCAACCGCGTTAGCAGATGATACTATCATTATTCATGATATGAATACCATCTTCGGTAAGAATATTGTCTACTACGAGTTTGGCAATGAAGAGGATTATTTCGCTGGTATCGACGCCACAACTTATACAAATGCCTGGAATAAGACGGTACCCCAACTCAAAAAACTGGCATTAAACGGTCATTTTATTGGGCCGGTGAACTATCAGTACACGCGCTCCTACCTTATGACATTCTTACAGAACGCGCAACCGCGACCCGACGAAATTAGCTGGCACGAGTATACGTGTAGTAAGAAAGACCCTGCTAGTACTTGTTTGGCTAATATCGATCACTGGACAACACATATCGCCAACGCACGTGACGCGATGCAAACAATCATCGGTACCGTTCTGCCAATTATGATTACAGAATGGAATTTCGCACCGGACCTGCAAATCGAAAATACAGGCAAGGTCCTTGCTGATGGCAAACATGAGGATTCTACATTTATGGCTGCCTGGACAACGAAAGCACTACAAACCCTGGCCGCAAACCACATTTTTGCCTCTATGCAATACTCCTGTACCAATACCGCGATACCATTGGTCGATGGCAATAACACGATTACTACCCAGGGTACAACATTCAAAAATATCTATCAACAGATGATTATTCAGCACCAGCAACCGGGTGCGGCATCCGCAACGATGGTGTCTCAACAAAACAGTACGCCGACCACCGCTGGCAATGGCACCCCGAACTTTTCGTTTGAAGATGGAACGGTCGATGGCTGGAGTGGACATGGACAAGGTATCTCCAATGTTCAAAGTAGTACCATGTTTGCTCAAGATGGCAAACATTCACTTCAGGCTACACTCAGTAATACCAGGAGTGGCGATTTTCCATATGTCGCTATCAGCACAGCCGACACTACAGCTTATCCGCATGCAGGCCAAACAATGAGTGCCTTCGTTTACGTGGCTAGCACCGCCACCAGTGTAAATGCGAAACTTTTCGTTACCGATCAAGGCTACACGTGGCATACAGGCGACACCGTTCAGCTTGCACCAAATACATGGAATCACCTGACCTATACGGTACCTGGCAGCATCACGGAGCAACCACGCCAGTTTGGGATTCAGTTCAATAGCACGGGTAGCGGTGGAAGCGTCGATGTCAACGTAGATGCCATTGGTTGGGCATAAAAGCAACTTTGTTTTGCTCAGCAAAGTATAGTAGTGACAGGGGCAAGCCCTGTCACTACTATACTTTCCGCCACTACGTGGCTTGCCTCGCCAATTCGTGTATAGTAGTGACAGGGCTTGCCCCTGTCATGTGAAGCCCGCATGTTTTTTATCCTGTATATCCAACTACATCGCTGCCACCGAGCGAGGTGTTGTTGTAGCTAAAGTACATTGGACGTTCTGCTACCACTGTTCCACTCATCGCTTGCACGGATAGTGCTACCTCGTACCCGGTTGCATTACCTTGAGCGATAGGCACAACGAGATTGTTGATATTGATGGTGACACGTGTTTGTGGTCCCAGATTGACAATCCTTTGGGTTGTGATACTTTTGGCAAGATACAACGTTACCGCGACAGTCTCCGGTGTGGCGTTGGGATTTTGGAGTGTAAGAAACTCGCTAAAGCCATTCGTAGTAAAGCCTTCAGCAAAACTATAATTTGTTTTCGCGGGACCCGGCTCTCCAATTACATCGGTCCCACCAGGCATGTTCCCGTTGAAGCGGAAATACTCTATACGCTGGGCCACGATTGGCGCATCAGATACAACCTCCGCCGAAAGTTCCGCGGTACTCTGTGGAAAGGCGTTCGAGGCACCATTTACATCGAAAAATGTCTGCGATTGAGGCAAAACTTTTACCATCACCGAATTCACAATGCCATTGCTATATTCAAGTTTGATTGTCACGTTCGCTGTTACAGTAGGAGCGAAGTTTGCCAAAGCCAGGTATTCATGGAAGTTTGAGCCAGTGTAACCTTCCGCGAACAGCCAATCATTGTTAGGAGCCTCGGTTCCAACAACTGTTGTCGCCCCTGTAACAGGTCCGTTAATATTGGATCGGGCCGTACTGAAGTATGTTGGTCGCTCGACCATCACAGGTTGGTCGGAATGCACGTGTACCGCGGCGGTACGAACACCTGCTGGCGGCGATGTCGTGCCACGTTGACCCGCGGGTACAGCGTCACTTGCTGTACCAACCTGTTTACCAGCGGAGAGATAGCTTACCGTGACATTGGCATTTTGTCCACCCGGCGGATTGAGGATCGTGATAAAGCTAGCATAACTACGTGCGGCTTCAACATCAGCGAAATAGAAGTCTTGCCCTAAAGTTGTAGCACCCAACGCATCGGTCCCGCTACTGATACCGCGCCAAGAGAAGTACATTGGACGCTCCGCGACAACACCAACGCCATTAAGCGAGGTGACGATCATCGAGAGCGAATAAGCTGGACCAGCATAAGGATGGGCAAGATCGTCGTTCACGTTCACCGTCGCACGACTTTGAGGCCCGACCATGTGAGTGATCTTTGGGCCAATCCCTGTTGCTAACAGATATTGTACCTGCACCTGCGCGGTCTGCGTGGGGTCTGGATTTTCCAGGGTCAGAAATTCCTGGAAATTCCCGCCAACACGCCCCTCAGCAAAATACCAGGTCGTACTTGTCGCGGTTGAACGTGGTAACGATCCCTTGCTCAAGATAATCAGATTTTGTGCTAGATTGTTGGCATTGAACGACCCGAGGCCCGTTGCCATGTCATACATCGCTCCATCAGGATACGTACCATTGTTGCCTACATATTCGTTGTTGTTGATGGCTCCGGTCTGCGGCACAATATCGTGAAACGCAGTTGCATAGGATGTGCCCGGGCTACCATAATTGATACTGTACAAACTCGGATTGAGAAAGCCCATGAGATAGCCATTGGCTTTTACCGATGCCTCGTTCGCAAGTGCGATCATGGCTGCCCATGCAGGGGCAGCCGCTGATGTGCCTCCAATAACCTGCCAACCTCTGCCACCCGCACAGCCGCCAACACTACAATAGACATCATAGCCAGTTTGTGGGTCAGCATTCATGGCAACATCAGGCACCTCACGATGACCCGTTGAATAACCATTCGCGACCCCTGGACCTTGTTGCCAGCGCGGTGTATACCAGACATGGCTCAAGCCACCACCACTGGCACCGTTGCCATGAGGACCAATAGCGCGATCATTCCATACCTGTTCTGAAGCATAGGTATTATCGGAATTAATGTGCAGTGTTGTGCCACCGACGCCTGTTACAAATGGTTGCGACGCGGGATCATCGGCTGACGGAGCTACTCCAGTACCCGTCCTGGTATCATAACAGCCATTCGCACCAAGATCGCCACTTGCCGCCAGAATTGTTTGTCCCTGCGCAGCGGCAGCCTGGAAGAAAAGACTCTCTTGCTGAATCTCGCTCGCGATCTGCGGGTTTTGCTCGCAATAGACCCAACTCGTACTTACAACAGGAGTATCATCACTGATAATACGTGCCCATGCGTCGTTGTAAGCAGTGAGCGAAGCACTTGAGGCCTCGTAAACATGGAGCGAAGCGAGATGGGGAGCCAAACCTAACACCATCTCCATATCCAGTTCGACTTCTGACGCAAATGGGCCAGCCGCGCCCTTGTAACCATCTATCGGAATAGTACTAATCAGCGTATTTTTGCCGCCAAAACACGCCGTATAGGTCGCGATATCGCTAGCCGAGAAACCGTCAAGTTCAAGTAAGCCTACCGTTTGCCCTTCACCAAGATTGCCACCTTTGTAAAGCGGTGTAAAGTTATAGGCGGTGGCGATTTGCGCAGGTGTGTAAGACGTTGGATAGCTGGGCGATCCAGCTTGTGGACATAATTGTGCTGTTTGCGCGTTCGCGGCACTTGACATTTGTGACGCGTTTCCCATTTTTATACTCGCGGTCCCTGGTTGTAATGGACTACGTGAATATTGAATACTTGAATCTAAGCCAGTAACCGACGAAATAAGGGAAGCGATACTTGTTGGAAGCGTTGGAGCGGTATCATTGCTGTAGAAAAGTTGTCCGTTAGGAGTCTGATAGTTATTTACATGTACCTGGAATGTCTTCTCAACCTGCGCCACGGTACCACGAATATCAACCATCATGTGATGCGCATAGGTCTTTGTAATCGTGAAGCCCTGAGCACGCAAAAAGTTTGTTACGATTGTCTCACTTGCAGGCAAAGGACCATAAAGCGTTGAAAAAGAACTGGCGCTAAGATAATGATGATAGAGTGCTGATTGCGGTTGCGTTATTTGCTGAACATACGCGCTAAGGTCTGCCTGATTGCGTAAGCCTAGCCCGATTGCGAGATCAAGCATCTGGTCGCCCGCTACATGGGCCACCAGATGGCTTTTACTTAAAGCTGTATTCACCTGTCCCGGTAGCGTGACACGGTTTGCCACACTAGCGGCAGCATGCGTGGTGGAAACTACGTAGATACGGAGAAGGATAGTTATCAGGAGAGCAGACAGGAGAGACACTAGAACAACAGGATACAGTGAACGCAACTTCATACGAGACTCCCACGGTGGACAAAAAACATACACAGAAATTATTCTCTTTTGTCTGAACGTCATCGAACAGACTTTCCGTGTATACATGTAGCCAGGTGGGATATATTAGTACTTTTAGATATAGCTCCTACGATAATACTAAGTCACGTATAATATCAAGCAAGTCACGGACATGAAACGGTTTAACGACAATGTGCGATACACCTGATGGCTTTACATCTGCAACGCCTGATTTTGCAGTAATAATTACGACTGATGGTAGTGGATGAGTAGTTGCCCACTGACGATGTAGAGCATCTAAAAAAGTATCGCCATCCATGCCCGGCATTGCGAGATCAAGTAAAATCACCGAGGGATATCGACCTTCACGGGCGGCATTATACATCCAGTCTAAGGCTTCTTGGCCCTCCGCGGCCTCCGCGGGTTCATACCCATCTAGCTCTAAGGCCCATGATATCATGTCACGAATGGCGGGGTTGTCGTCTACCACAAGCACGACAGGCTGACGCCCATCCGCAGTTTGTCGTGTTTGACTCATAAATTCCTCTATACTTTTCCTATAAAGTGTCGTTGCGCTATTATAACAAACTCTATTGGCGGTTTCAATAGCATCAACCATATGTACAGGACCCTTGAATAGTTATTAAGCAAGCAAGTGTTGACATAACGGGCAAAATAGTTTAAGTAAATCATTTCTACTATAGAAATATTCTAAAAAATATTTGACCAATGCCGACCGGAGGGAGGACGGTTCAACAACAATGTTGAACCGTCCTCCCTCCGGTCGGCATTGGTCAAATCAAACACTCGCGTTTTCTTATGCGTTCAAATTAGATTGCATTGCTTCTACGGCGTCGTCGGATTGCTCATGAGCGTGGTATGAGCTACGAACAAAGGGACCGGACTCCACATGGCGGAAGCCCATCTTTTTGCCTTCGACCTTGAGCGCGGCAAACTCTTCGAGCGGAACATAACGTTGAATTGGCAGGTGATCGAAGGATGGACGCAAGTATTGCCCAATAGTTAAAATGTCTACATCGTGCTCACGCATATCATGCATCACTTCGAGCAATTCGTCCCATGTCTCCCCAAGACCAAGCATGAAACCAGACTTAGTTGGAGCCGCTGGATTCATCTCTTTGGCCCACTTGAGGACCTGGAGTGAACGCTTGTAGACAGCTTGTGGACGTACCTGCTTATAGAGCCGCGGCACCGTCTCGACATTGTGGTTATACACATTAGGCTTCGCGTCAATCACGACACGCAAGGCATCATGAACACCCTTGAAATCAGGGGTCAGGACTTCTACTTTACATTCAGGGTTCAGGCGACGTATCCAACGGATGGTTGAGGCGAAGACTGCCGCGCCACCATCTTTAAGCTCATCGCGGTTTACCGACGTGACTACCGCATGACGGAGACCCATTGTTTGCGCGGCTTCCGCGACACGCTTTGGCTCTTCCCAATCCAGACCTAGAGGACGCCCTGTGGCAACAGCACAAAAGCCACAACTACGTGTACATACGCTGCCCAGGATCATGAAGGTGGCTGTCTTGTGCCCCCAACATTCGCCGATATTGGGACAGCGGGCCTCTTCACAAACCGTATGCAACGATTGGTTACGCATCAACTGCTTCAGTTGCTGATAGTTCTCCCCCTTAGGGGCGCGTACTTTAAGCCATTCTGGACGGCGTTCTGAAATCATAGTCGCCATGGTTTTTTCCCTTGTTTTTGGTAGGAACCGATTTATCACGTCGTGGTCCCGAATCGATAGACCGACGAGGACGTGATAAATCGGTCCCTACAGTTAGTATACGTCTATTTCGCGTCCATACCCTTGCAGTTTGGTACGAACCGCTTGTAAAAATCCGCCTGCTCCCGCCCCATCGAGGATACGATGATCGAAGGAGAGACATAGAAACATCATAGAACGGACCGCGATAGCATCATCCTCTACTACAACGGCACGCTTGACTACAGCATCCATACTGAGAATGCCAGCATGAGGCTGATTTATGATTGGTACTGATATGATTGTACCAAAAACGCCGGGTTGTTGACGACAAAGGTACTTCCTTGCATATCTTGCAATGTCAATTTGTTGGTACGAGCGCGTTGCGCGATGGTATTGACCTGTTTTGCCAGGCCAGCTAATGTGAGTAAATCGGCATCGTACAGTGTTGGTACGACGAGGCCAGCGTCGGTCGCTACCGCTATACCTAGATTGATGCGCTTCTTGATGATAATTTTGTTGTCTTCGGTCCAGGTCGAGTTGATGGTTGGAAATTTGCGAATGCCCTCGCAGACCGCCTTCATGACAAAGGGCACAAAGCTGATACCATAGCCCTCACGTCGCTTGAAGTCGTCCTTGTTTTTCGCCAGCCATTTCGCGATATTGGTCATATCGACCTCAACCATTGTGGTTGCGTGAGGCGATGTTCGCTTGCTGCGTACCATGTGTTCCGCGATGGCAAGACGCATACGACTTGGCGTGACTACCTCGTCTTCGCCGCTCATGCTGGCGGGTCGCTCAATTGGTGCCGACTCGAATGGCAGAGGAGCACTTTTCGACTCTTGCACAGGTGGCATCATCTGCCTGGTATTTGCTACCTCTGTACGCTGTGATTGCACAGGTGGCGTTGGGCTGGTTGGTCGTGACATCTCGGTTGCTTGCTGTGTTGCATACCCGGGTTGTTGCCGCTGCGAAACAAAGCCCAGGATGTCGTCCTTACGTACCCGCCCGTTCGCGCCTGTACCTTGAATAGTATTGAGATCGATATTGTGTTCGCGTGCAAGGCGACGCGCGAGAGGTGAGATACGCTGTCGCTCGTCGTCTTGCTCACTGTATGCTTCATGATCTGCGTTGCCACCAACAATTGCTAGTAGATGCTCAGGCTCTTCAGTCAAAATGGGCGTCTGTGCCTGCTGTATGTTCTTGATGGGTGCCGCATCAGGTCCTGGCGCGGCTTGCGCGGGTGGCGCGACATTGACATCCGCGTTTTCTTCGATCAATGCGATTTGTGTACCTACCGCCACGGTCTCATCGACATTGACGAGAATCTTTGTCAAACGGCCCGCGACAGGAGAGGGTAATTCGGCGTTAATTTTGTCCGTGATGACTTCAACGAGCAATTCATCTTTTTCAACGAAATCGCCCACCTGTTTCATCCAGGACCCTATTGTACCCTCGGCGACTGACTCTCCAAGTCGCGGCATCGTTACAGGTGTCGGCATACGAGAAACTCCTTTGTTTATCTTCTTTAATGAATGGTGGCAATCAATTACCGTCTCTACGAATTTGAACTCCTGTACGGGTCTGATTTTATCACACCCTTTCGCCATTAACGATTGTCTAAAGGATGTTGAGACGTTTCTCATGTTCTCTAACATTTGTATATGTCAGAGGGTGTGATAAAATCAGACCCGTACAGGGTAGTCCATATACGTTTAATACGCGGCTAATTTTCGGGCTGCCGTCAAAATCTTTTCCGCATTTGGTAGATATGCGGCCTCTAATGGGGGCGCATATGGGAAGGGTACATCGGGCGCGGCAACTCGCGTGATTGGTCCATCGAGGTACTCGAACAGGTCCTCCGCGAGGATCGCGGATAGCTCGGCACCAATACCGCCTGTGAGTGTATCCTCATGCACAATCAAGACCTTGTTGGTGCGCTTCACCGACTCCTGGATAAATTCACGATCAAGAGGCGAGAGGCTACGCAGGTCCATGACCTCGGCCTCCAAGTCGTCCTCTTCCTCAAGGGTACGCGCCACTTTGAGACACTGATGAACCATCGCACCATAGGTAAGAATGGTCATATCCTCACCATCGCGCCGGATGATGGCTTTGCCCAGTGGCACAATATAGTCGTCTTCAGGCAATTGCTCGCGTAGTTCGGGCAAGCGATACAGGAGTTTGTGTTCCAGGTACAAGACAGGATTGTTGTCGCGCACTGCCGCTTTGAGCATACCTTTGGCATCATAGGCGGTAGCTGGCACAACCACCTTAATCCCCGGCGTATGAAAAAACCACGCCTCTGGACTGGTCGAGTGAAATGGTCCACCCTTTGTGCCACCACCAGAAGGACCGCGAATGACCATTGGCACAGGCATACCCACGCGCCAGTACATTTTGCTCGCCATATTGATGATCTGGTCAAAACCGGAAGCGATAAAGTCGATAAATTGCATTTCGGCAATTGGACGCATGCCCATCAGTGCCGCGCCAACCGCCGACCCAATAATCGCAGCCTCGGCCATGGGCGTGTCAATTACGCGCTCGGCCCCAAATTCTTCCAGCAGACCTGCACTGACCTTGAAAGCACCACCATAGCTACCGACATCCTCACCAAGCAGGAATACAGCCTCGTCACGCAGCATTTCTTCGCGAATGGCCTGGCCAATCGCTTCTAAATATGTGACCTTCTGGTTTTTCTTCTCTTCGCTCATCTTCGGACGACCTCCATAGGCGTGTTAAATTCGGCCTGTAGCATGGTTGTAAACGGTTGGCCAGTACGCCTATCCCGTGCATTTACATAACGTGCATCTTCCGCACCCGGCTCACCAATAATCGCGGTCGGACCATCAGGAGCAAATACATAGTCTGCAACTGTCGTCTCGTCAGGTAAAGGGCTATTTTCCGCGAACTGTACAGCATCATCGACGATAGCTTTGATGCGTGCTTCAACCTCTGCCTTCTTAGCTGGAGTAAGCACCTGTTGCTCTTGTAGATATATCTCAAAGCGTTGTATAGGGTCTTTGGCGAGCCATTCTTCGCGCAACTCTTGCGGCACATAATCGGCCTTGTCAGCTTCTGAATGGCCACGGACGCGAAACGTTTTGCACTCGACAATCGCGGGGCCATTGCCACTACGCGCATGCTCTACCGCACGTCCTACAGCCTCGAAGACGGCAAGGACATCATTTCCGTCAACACTCTCGCCTGGAATACCATAGGACTTCGCACGGTCCGCGAGATTTTGGATCGCGAACTGTTTCGCGCTCGGGGTTGAGTAGGCATAGCCGTTATTCTCGATAACGAGCACCATCGGCACCTTCTGGACAGAGGCGAAATTCAGGGCTTCGTGAAACGGCCCTGTATTGGTTGCGCCATCACCACATGACGCGAGCACCACCGTCGAACGCTTCCGCATTTTCATAGTGAGCGCGACCCCACACGCGACAGGTAATGACTCACCAAGCATACTAATCATCGGCACAATGCCGTGGTGCATATCGCCGATGTGCATTTGTCCATCACGTCCAAGCGTTGGTGAATTGCCACGGGCCAGCCACTGGCACATCACGGCACGAGGCGAACCACCACGTACAAGGTGCATACCCAGATCGCGGTGTTGCGGCACAATATAATCGTCCTGGCGCAGCGTCATTGCTGCCCCCACCGTTGTCGCCTCATGCCCCTGCGCGGTATAGACGCCACCCACAACCTTGCCTTGCAAAAACAAGGTGCGAGTACGATCTTCCATAGCACGGGTGAGACGCATAAAATAATATATCGAAATCAGTGTATTACTATCCATTCAAGCAGGTTCATACTCCTTTGTAGTCTGTCCTTGCATGATATCACATCTGGGGAAGAGGCATTGTAGATCAGGTGATTTCCTATACACGAATGGCCATATCTCTTCGTCATGTATGTTAGAAGGCACACACAAAGGGGTGCTTTCACCAGTAGGGACCGATGATGCTCTTTGAGAAAATAATAGGGATACGTCGTAGGGACCAGATTTATCGCGTCCTCGGTCTGCCCAATTCATTGCGCGAGATTCCTATCGAAAAGCTTTCGAATGGAACTCGCGCAATGAATTGCGCCGAGGACGCGATAAATCTGGTCCCTACGATGATTTCAAACATGCACGGATGCTCTATACAGGAGTTTTATGTCTTATCTGCGTCATATACGACAACATATTCTGCCCCGGCTTGGACTGGTGTTTCTTCTTATGTTCCTTGTGCCGAGTATCGCGTCCGCACATGAGAAGTGGTTTACTGATGGCAGTAAGTACCCACCACAATTTGGGTTGCTTTTTACCTTGCCCGTTCTGGGTATGATTGGCCTCTCGTTCCTGGGTATTGGCGTGCTTGCGTTGCTACGTCGGCTCGTCGGAGGAGATAATCGCTTTCCACAGGTTGGCTTTCTGCGCTATTATGACCGCTCCAATCAAGTCATTCTCGCGGTACAAACGGCGATTAGCTTGATCGCGGTAGCGGTAACATTACACATTTTCGCACCCAACTTGTATGGTGGTTCAGGTGTGTTAGGGTACATACTCGCGGGTGTCGAGGTATTCGTTGCCTTTAGTTTTATCAGTGGTATTTTGACGAGAGTTGGAGCAATTGCGCTCATCGCGCTCTTCTTGTTCTCATTCTTCTTGTATCCGGCGTGGGCTGTGTTAGAGCAAACCGTGTATGTTGGTATCGCGCTCTACTTGCTCATCATGGGTCGTGGTCTGGTGAGACCGGGGCCGCATAGGGAGCCACTTTCACGCTTCGCTCGCTACTGGCGTATGGCTCCTTTGCTGTTGCGAACAGGCGTGGGTATCTCTATCGTAGTCCTGGCCTTCACCGAAAAACTGGTTGATCCCGCGCTTGCACTGGCTTTCCTCAAGACGCATCCGAACTTCAATGTCGCTCAACTCATCGGCTTGACATGGTTCACAAACGAACGCTTTATCCTTGCCGCCGGTGCTGTCGAGCTAACGATTGGTCTGGCCTTGATTAGCGGTATCTTGCCCAAGATTGTGATCTTCGGCATGTTTGTTCCCTTTAACCTGACCCTGCCATTCTTGCCACCGACAGAATTGCTTGGACACCTTCCCATCTTCGCCGTGATGTACACCCTACTCTTTCTCCCACCCATAAGCGAACAAACGGTCGATGGTAAAAGCCTGGAGGAACATCCACATGTCGAGGTCCCACCACAAAAAGAGGCGCAATTGTTGCGGTCTTAAAAATAATATGATACGAATATGGAATGGCGTTGCCATTCCATATTCGTATCATATTATTTTTTCCCCTCCATGGTTGTGATTTCGTAGCGGAGGCGTTTGATGCGGTGACGGTAGGCGTCTTCGGGCTGGCGATAGCCCAGCTTTGGTTTGTCGCCCATGCTAACATGCCATTTGCGGAAGGCAAGGCCGATCTCGGTCTGATACAGTTCCTGCACACGCATCCATTGCTTGATACCATAACGGCGCAGGACACGACGTTCCAGCCGTGTCCGCTGAAACGAATTTTGTAACAAGGCATACTCGTCTACACGCACAACTCCGTTACTCACCTCTGACGCCAGGAACTCGCGAATGACCGCCACTTCGTGCGCGAGTGCTTTAATCAGGAAGTAGAGCAGGACAATCTGCGCGATAAACGGTGGAATGTAGTCACCGACCACGGCGATAAGCGAATAATGGGCCACCGTCGGATTGTTTGGCGAGGCAATGACGGTCGCATTGGCATAGATATCCACAAAATCAAAGATACTGTGTAGCGCGACCGCGACAAGATAGCCCAGCAGCGGCACGACAAATTGTCGCCAACGCACCTTTGTATGCCGCACATAGCCAAGAGCCGCCCCAAAACAGACGGTGAAGGTCGAGTGGCTGAGCCAGCCAAGCACGATACGTCCAACAATTAGGAAGAGGAGAAAGTCCTTTGAGTTTTGCGCGAAATAGCTGAAGTTTTCAACCATCGCGAAGCCAGCACCAATCAACGCACCATAGACAATACCATCGGTCACGTTATCGAACTCGTCTCGTAGGACAAAAAAGAGTAGCAGTAACCCCAAACCCTTGACCGTCTCTTCGGTTACACCAGCGTTCAAGCCCAGCAGAGCTGAACGCAAAAGTACGTTCGCATCTCTACCCAATGCGTTCTGGATCAGTGTTTGGACATTCGTTTCTATAAATAGTGTGGGTGGAATAGCGATAATCGCCCCCCACAAAAACGCGGCGAGTCGCAGAAACCACGGTTCGCGCTCGAAGCGATCAATAAAGTTGACAAGCAGATTAATGCCAAGTGCCGGAATAACGGGAATAGTCAGGGCCGCGAGGATACTCGACGGACCATTCTGTGTGAACGAAGCCAGGCCGATCACGCTGTTCAAGACAATCGTGATAATCGCGCTAACCATCAAAATGGCAAAACCTACACCCGCGATGAGCCAGCGTGTACGTGTGCCCATACGTTGTGGAAGGGCAAACTGCATCGTGATGCCCGCGCCAAGTGCATCTTCTTCTTCGTCATTCCACGGTTGCGCGACCAGCTCCGGCTCCGGCTGGTCAGGCAATGGAGAAAGCGAAGGACGTGGTTGCGAAGCAAAATTCGGGTAGAGCATCTGTCCATTCCGCTGTATACCAGCAGAGGACATACTAGCATCTACCCCCTGTTGCCCAAGCGCAGGAGACGATGACTTGCCCGGTTGTGGCAATGGAGTTTTCGGACGAGCTGAAAGGAGTTCGGTTGGTTGCTCGCTTTCCTCTCGATATGGCTGGGCATGGAGTGGCGCGATAAGTTGCAGCATCGTACTGCCCAGGACAAGCACATCTTGCGATTTCATCGCCACGCTTACACCGCTCGCGACGGGATGTCCATTGACACGTACAATATTATTCACAGTCAAGTTTTGTACATGCCAGCCATAGGCATCGAGCACCAGACGTGCATGTTCGCGTGATACGGTAGGGTCCATAAGGAGAATGTCATTATTCAGCGCACGCCCAATCGTTGTCTCCTGGCGTGTCAGCAGGTGTACAAGTTGTTCTTCTGGCAACCATCCACTGGGATAGCGTTCCTGGATATCAGAGGTCGCATTGGCGGGTGGTCGCACACGGACCACGCGCAACACTCCATAGTTCTGGCTCATGGCTCATTCCTGGCACGAGAAATTATACAATCTTGTTTCACACATTGATAGCATCTATTGTACACCATACTTGGGGGCTACATGTCGTCCCGTTCAAGCCCTACATCCAGCACAACCTCACCTGCGTATTCCTCAAGTAATGAGCAGAGATGCTCCCACTGCGATTGCACCGATGCAAAGCGTTCCCAGTAGTCAGAAGCTTCTTCCTCGATTTGCCGCCAATAGGTATACGATGCCAGATTTGTAAATGTGAGGTTCATCAAATAGCGTCTCGGCTCGCTCCCCGACAGGTGTACAAGTGAGACCTTTTGCACGCCTGGAATCCAGCGCAACATTTCTAATACGCTCGAAGAGGCTAAATGCTCTACCTCTTGCGCCGATGCGCCCAATTTCAACTGCCATACCCGTGTACAATAATAAACGCCCATAAGTCCGCCCTTCAACATGCTTTTCCACTACTATACATGGGATAAGCAAGAGTTACAAGCGTATAGGAGATTGATGTTCACGATCAATTGCTGCCCTGTCTCCATTAGATGATTATTTTCATTACCGACATTACCATTATTACCATTACTTTGATTACCAGGGAGATGTTGAAGGGGATTGTTGCTGCTTGTGGTCCAGGTGCGAGGCTGAAGCTACTGTAGTGATTGTACCTGATAGGAGGGTAGAAATCAAGGTGTTTTGGTGAAGCGACAAGGACGCATGCAAGGAGACGTTCGCACAGGAAACAAGGGCACCCGCAAGGGGATGCCCTGGTAATATGACAGCTAAAATATGTGAGAGAAATCGGGTACTGAGGCTATCTATTTTTGATGCCATCCAGCCTTAGGGTATTACTCTCATCGCTGTGCGTTCCACCACTGTCAACGTGCTTGTCGCTGATTTTAGCACTATTTTTGATGACGTGGACGAGTGCCATACCTTGCCCACGTCCGATGTCGAAATCCTGTTTGAGCCAGGCAAGTATTTCTCCGGCTTTCGTATCGGGGCCGAAACCTTTTACTTTTGCCAGGGTGATAAACTCTTCAGGTGTTTTACCCGTTTTAATCTCGATGTTATCCAAATACGCTTGAAATGACACGATTTACTTCCTTGTCGAATGAACTCCACAGGTCATTTCGCCCCTTGAATGCGAGCCTATAACACAACCCGATAGCAACGTTTCAATTCCTCTCGGACCGCCTCTTCCTTTTAGACTATGTCGTCAGACCCTATCGGGCAGTTGCAAAACGGGTTTCAATTCCTCTCGGACCGCCTCTTCCTTTTAGACAACGAAGATGGCAGACAGCCAACGCGCTACGCGTGGTTTCAATTCCGGTCGGACCGCCTCTTCCTTTTAGACTCGGAAGTTGGAATTTTCTTGTATGGTTAGTTAAGAGTTTCAATTCCGGTCGGACCGCCTCTTCCTTTTAGACGGTGCGTATGTGGTACGTCCAGGTCTTACAATGTTTGTTTCAATTCCTGTCGGACCGCCTCTTCCTTTTAGACCTCATGACAATTGCTGGCGCATGCATCACAATGTTTCAATTCCGGTCGGACCGCCTCTACCATTTAGACTCCCTCGCTTACTTTGGCAAGTGCGATGATTGTGGGAAGTTTCAATTCCTGTCGGACCGCCTCTACCATTTAGACTTTAGGAGTCAGTATTCTGAAGTGCTTGCGGTGGATGGTTTCAATTCCTGTCGGACCGCCTCTACCATTTAGACATGCACGCACCGTCATTCAAGAGGCAAAGGATAGCGGTTTCAATTCCTGTCGGACCGCCTCTACCATTTAGACGGGTACCCTCGTAGTATAGCACCAGAAGCCAGTTTAGGCAAGTGTTTGCGAGGCACGTCTTTTTAGGGCATATTTTGACCCTTCCAAAATGCATCATTTTTTGCCGAAATCGTGCTCGTCACGCCCCAGGAGCCATGCGAGGCACTCTGCTTAAAATGTCCGTCACGGTGTGCCTCGCGGTAGAGCTTAAACTCGAACATGAGTGCTTTTTGAAGCAAGGATACATCTATCGTTTCGACCCTTTCCAGGCAGTTTGTACACATCGGGTAAAAGGGTACACTTTCCTTTGTCTTATCTCTTTCATTATACACGATTTTTTCCTCTCAATTTCTGACGTGTGCATTCGATAGACTTTACGTGGCGAGGGCTATGGAAGAAAAGCACGGACGCCCACAAGGGGACTACCCTACTATATGACGTTTTTGCGTGCTTCGCACGCGGTATAAGCGTTATATAGTAGGGTAGTCCCCTTGTGGGCATCCGTGCGCTTGTATTACCATGTTATTTCGTTCTTGTGCATTATCACGTCCTTTGTGGGCGTCCGAATCAGATTATTGCCGACAAGGACGTCGATAAATCGTGTCCCTACGGGCGTTTCGCGCTCCTTTAACAAAAACCTATTGATGCCCTTTGCAACCGCCCGCACCGCACGGACGCGATACATGGGTCCCTACATCTTGCACTATTCAGGGAATAAGGCGAAACCGCTTCAGAGGCTTCCTCGGCATTGTAGCGATATTCCTTTAAGCCTATTTTTGATGCGGCTTGCTGGATACAAGAATATGTATATAGTTACATTTTTACAGGCGTTATGTTTAATCTCTCCAGCGCGTTATATTGTTATAATTACTATGATTTTATAGGGTAGATGTAGAGAGGGGACTCATGCAAAATAGTAATAATCAAAACAATAACCAGCAACCGTTTCACGATCAGCAAACCTATGCAGGCCAAGCGCAGTATTTGCCACCAAATTATTCAACGCAGGTTCCTTTCCAGGGCAATATTCCTCCACCACCTCCAATTCCCGGGCAGTTCCAGTATCAGACTGTGCCTGCTCCACCGCCACAGAAACGCGGCGTATTTCAATGGTATAAGCGACAGCGTAAGAGCGCGAAAGTTGGTATCGGATGCGGTACGCTGTTTTTAGTGTTGTGTTTGTGCATCTGTTCAGCAGCCGTAGCCGCACCTGCCGCATCGCAGAAAAATGTCGCACAGGCTCCTACATCAACAGTGGCAGACCAGTCCACAAATGTTGCATCAGATGCCACATCACAACCTACACAACCAATGGAGAACACCTACCGCCGTTCCCACACTCAAGCCAACGGCTACGCCTGTTCCGACTAGTGTACCTACACAGGTTCCCACGCCTGTACCTACCGCTATTCCGACAGCAATACCTACCGTGGCACCCACGCGCCCACCTCCACCAACACAAGCACCACCCGCGCCAACGCAACCACCCGTAAAAACTGGATTAAACGGGAATCCGTGGGGCTATGATTTGAATTCAGGTAATCTTATCTACAATCCGCCAGCAACCATTTGTACGTACTTCAACTGTATCCCGAGCTTTTGGAGTCACACAAACGGCTACGTCGATGAATGTGTAGATGGAATGTATTCACATTCAGGGGGTGTCCGTGGTGCGTGTTCATACCACGGTGGGGAAATGCAACCGTTGTATTCACATTAGAAGAAATGTCGGGACCGATAATTGGTGCATCCAGCAAACAAGCAGAGAATCGGTAGGGGCAGCAATTCATTGCGCCCAAAGATGGGGCGGGTGGGCAAACGTCCACCAAAACGCATCTGGTGGCAACGAGACCCCTCCCAACCCATCTTTGGGCGCAATGAATTGCTGCCCCTACCGACCACGATGCCCGTCATTGGTCCTTATATTTGTTCATTCTCAGGATCGAAAATAGGAAATACATAAAATTGGCTTGCCATAAACCTCTTCATGGGCTACAACTAAAAAGCCGTAGAAGCATCTATTCTACTTTAAGAGCAAGGGATGGGGATACAAGGGACAATGCAGTTAACGACAACACACAAAAAAGCCCTCGACCACTACTACAAGGAGCTTGCCGCGTATCACGAGAAGAAGGTCACACATGAGACTGCCGTCAGGAGCGCGTTTCAAGACCTGCTGAAAGCCTTCGCGCAAACGGCGAACTGGATGCTCATCCCAGAGCAAACACTGGCGAATGGCAAACGGCCCGATGGCACCTTGCGCGATAGCTTCAACCTGCCGCGTGGCTACTGGGAAGCCAAAGATACTAAAGACGATTTGAAGCACGAGATACGCAAGAAAATCAGTGCGGGCTATCCCATCAGCAATACCATCTTCGAGGACACCCGTCGCGCCGTGTTGTACCAGAATAGCAAACCTATACTTGAAGCGGACCTGACCCAACAAAAAGACCTGACGGAGGTCTTAGATCGCTTCTTCCACTATGCCGAACCCGACATCGAGACGTTTGAACACGCGGTCCAGGACTTCAAAGAGAGCATTCCCGACCTCGCGCAGGGCCTTCTGCAGCGCATCAAAGAGGAACATGCCAAAAACAAACCCTTTGTCGCGGCCTTCAGCACATTTCTTGAGTTGTGTCGCTCCTCGCTTGACCCGAATATGAGTAGCGCGACGGTTGATGAAATGCTGGTGCAACACCTCTTAACCGAACGCCTCTTCCGTACCGTGTTCAACAATCCTGACTTCACGCGGCGCAATGTGATCGCGGCAGAGATCGAGAAGGTCATCGAGACGCTCACCAGCCGCTCGTTTAATCGCAACGAGTTCGCACGAACCGACTCGACCGCTTCTATCTCGCGATAGAGAATGCCGCCAAAAACCTGGACGACTGGACCGAGAAGCAGCATTTCCTCAACACCGTGTATGAACGCTTCTTCCAGGGCTTCTCGATCAAGCAGGCCGACACGCATGGCATTGTCTACACGCCACAGGAGATTGTCGATTTCATGTGTGCCAGCGTCGATGTCATCCTGCAACGCGAGTTCAACTCGTCGTTGCTCGACGCCAGGAGTCCAGATACTCGACCCCGGCAACGGGACAGGCAACTTCATCGTCAACCTGATCCAGAACCACATCAATGGTGGCGACCTCGCCCACAAATACCAGCACGACCTCTTCTGCAACGAAATCATGCTGCTGCCCTACTACATCGCCTCACTCAACATCGAACACGCCTACTATGAGAAGACAGGCACCTACACCCCCTTTGAAGGCATTTCCTTCGCCGACACCCTCAACCTCGAAGGCCAGCAAATGGAACTCTTCAGCGAGCGCAACACCGAACGCATCCAACGCCAAAAAGAAGCACAGATTATGGTGGTGATTGGCAATCCACCTTATAATGTTGGGCAGAAGAATGAGAACGATAATAACAAAAATCGTCGTTATCCAGTGATTGATAACCGTATCAATAAAACTTATGCGAAAGACTCAAAAGCAACACTTAATAACAAGCTTTATGATGCCTATGTTAAGTTTTTTCGTTGGGCAGTAGATCGTTTACAAGGGCGTGATGGAATTGTTTGTTATGTTTCAAACAACTCTTTTATTGATCAAATAGCGTTTGATGGTATGCGTAAACATCTGTTAAAAGACTTTAACCAAATTTATCATCTTGATTTACATGGCAATGTACGTAAAAATCCAAAGCTTATCAGGTACAACGCATAATGTTTTTGGTATTCAAGTAGGTGTGGGTATTACTATTGCAATAAGAGCTTCACAATAATCCTGATACAAAACCTTTACTTACTATCGAGTACCGGAATACTGGCGTAAGAACAGAAAAATTAGCATTTCTTACTGAAAAAAATACATATTGAAGGGATTGATTGGATAGAATTGCATCCAGATGAAAGACATATTTGGCTAACAGAAGGCATGAAATCTAGAGTTTAATAAATTTATTCCCTATAGGAACTAAGGCAAGCAAAAGGAACTAAGTAGCTAAGGATATAGGATAACTATATTCAAGACTATATTTATTAGGTGTTTCGTGACAAACGAATCGTGATAGATGGATGTTTACTGATTTTGATACAGACAAGTCTAGCAAAAAGCATATAAGCAATTTATTGAAGACTTACAATGCAGAACTCATCACGATGGATACGAGCATGGTTAACCTAAAGATATTGACAATTTCGTGATTAATGACGATAACAAATTAAAGTGGAGTCGTAGACTTAAAAGACTATTTGACAAGAACGAGCAAAGCTTCACTTCACGATGCAGACATTACGGACGATCGCTTATATCGTCCATTTATAGCAAAATACTTTATTTTGACGACTATGTTGATAGATCGACAAGAATGTTCATCATACTTTCTTTCCTACTCCTGAAAACAGAGAAAGAAAATATAGTCATATGTGTAACTGGTATTAGGGATCAGAAAAACCATTTCAATGTACTTAGTAACTAACATTATTCCAGATTTACATTTAGTAGATGCTGGTGCAGATACACAATGCTTCCCTTACTACACCTATGCTGAAGATGGCTCGAACAGGCGTGAGAACATTACAGATTGGGCGTTGGCGCAATTTCGGGAGAAGTATGGCGACGAGGTGACGAAGTGGGATATCTTCCATTATGTCTATGCCATGCTGCACCATCCGGTGTATCGCGAACGCTATGCCGAGAATTTGAAGCGCGACCTGCCACGTCTCCCACTTCTCTTCACGACAAGAGGCTTTCGCGTCCTGTGTACGTATCGGCAAAGCTCTGATGGAGCTACACCTGAACTATGAGACGGTCAAGGAATATCGGCTCAAGTGGCTTGAAAATAAGGATGTTCCGATTAGCTGGCATGTGGAGAAGATGAAGTTCTCGTCCGAGAAGGACGCGCTGCGGGTCAACGAGTGGCTGACGCTGACAGGCATACCGCAAGAGTGCTTCCACTACAGGCTCGGCAATCGCTCCGCTCTCGAATGGGTCATCGACCAGTATCAGGTGAGTACCGATGCTCGCAGCGGCATTGTAAGCGACCCCAACCGAGAGGACGATGAGCAGTATATTGTACGACTGATAGGGAAAGTGGTGACGGTGAGTGTCGAGACGGTGAAACTGGTGGAGGAGTTGGCGCGAAGCGGTGGGAATGGGAGATTGGATAGCGGAAGAGGTAGGAGGAAACATGGGTGCAGATGAACAGGTTGAACAGGATTGAGGAAACGTCTGTAGGGGTCTGCATTCCATCCTTTTGGTACAACTAATTCATGGATTGGCTCAAGGGTGTAGGTCCGTGTATAGTAGTGACAGGGCTTGCCCCTGTCATGCCCCCGACCCATACTGCACGCGGTTCTATGAATTAGTTGTACCAAAAGGCATTCCATAACACCTTTTTAGCGATACACAATGTAGAAGGATTGATGCAACGTTTCATCAATCCTTGCCATGTTCTCAATCGCCGAAAAGGGTGTAATGAATTAGACCCCTACAGGTGTATCGTGCTTTTATAAAAAACCTATATCCCCTGATACCCCGGGTTCCTGAGCATGTAGACGCGAGTGGTATGATACACATAAGGCTGACTTACATTTCACTTACACAAAGGTTGAATACGACATTTGGACGCGTTTACTCTGCTTCTGTTGGAGCTTGCGGCACAGTTCTTTCGAGACAACAAGGTACAGGCGTACCTTGTGGGTGGCTCGGTTCGTGACGTACTCCTCGACAAGCCTTGTACCGATTGGGATATCGTCACAACAGGTGACGCGCCAACGCTCGCACACAAGCTGGCAAATAAGCTGAATGGCTCCTATGCTCATATGCATGAGAAGGCCAGCCGTGTTACCGTCAAGCAGAAGTATCAGACGATCATTTTTGATGTCGCCCCCCTACACGGTCGCGCGATCGAAGCCGACCTGCGCCTGCGCGACTTCACCATCAACGCCATCGCCAGCCCACTATCCGAGGCCGTACGTTCCTTTATAGAACACACACCACTTCCATTGATAGACCCGTTCGCGGGCGCGTCCGGCCTGACCTCACGCACACTTAAAGTTGTCAAAGACGACGTGTTCAAGCAAGACACCCTGCGTATGTTGCGTGCGATCCGTTTCGCCTCTCACTATAAGCTCACCATCGAGGAACACACGCAGCAACTACTACAACGTGACTCCTCACTCTTATTCATCGCGGCACCCGAGCGTATCCGCGCCGAACTGTATGCCATCCTGGAACCGGAGGGCGCGACAGCATGTTTGCAAATGCTCGATCAGTATGATCTTTTTGCTGCCCTTTTCCCCGAATTTACGTCTGCACGAGGCATGATGCAGCCCGGCTTGCATCACTGGGACGTGTTCGAGCATTCACTACACACGGTCGAGGCACTTGAACGTCTGGCAATGCTGCTGACATTGACGCCAAAAGAGATGACCGAGGCACCCTTAGAGATGGGACGTAGTGATGTACTGGCACTACAAGCATTGCTTCAGGAAGCGGAGCAAGAGGGCTATTTCCAGTTTGCCAGCATCGCATCGCCCGTGATGAAAATGGCGGCATTATTACATGACATCGGCAAGACAACGACACAGGTCATACAAGAGGATGACAAAATCACATTTTACGGGCATCCGCAGGCGGGTATTCCACTTGTGCACACTATCGCACGTCGCTTGAGCTTGAGCACGCAGGACCAACGCTTGATCCGGCAAGTGGTCGCCAATCATATGCGTCCCGGCCAATTGAGTCACGATCCCATCACGGCCCGTGCCGTTCGTCGCTATTTTGTCGATCTGGGACCCGTTGGTATTCCGGTCACGCTCGTCTCACTTGCAGATCATCTCGCCATGCGTGGCCCTGAACCGCTGACGGAGGCATGGGAAAATCATCTCGCGACGGTACGGCTCCTGCTGACACGTTACATCCGTGAACGCGAGGTAACACTACCACCACATCTCGTACAACCGGAAGAACTGATACGCAAACTCAATTTAGAGCAAGGCCCCATCATCGGTCAACTCCTGGAACAAATCGCTGAAGCACGAGCCGACGGCCTGATACATTCCAAAGAAGATGCCTTCTGGTTCGCCGAGGAGAAATTGGACCAACGTTCGTTGTAGGGACCGATAATGCTCTTTGATAAATTAATAGGGATACGGTAGGGACCGATGATGCGGTTTAACCAAATCATAGGAATAGGGACCACATTTATGGCGTCCGTTGCCCAATTCATTGGGCGAGTTTCTTTGCGAAAGGGTCTCGCGCAATGAATTGCGCGGAGGACGCCATAAATGTGGTCCCTACGACGTACCCGTATTAAATTGTCAAACAGCATTATCGTGCCCCTGCGTTGTCTAGCAGGCATAGTTGACAAGCGTTGACCTATGACGTACCATGACAGTGGCTTCAAGACAGTAGCCTATTGGGAGTGTGTTGTGAATACGATTGCCATATTTTACCAGGGACGTAAACAGGAAACGTCACTTGTCGCGGCCCAGCTTGCCCCTATGCTTCGGCAGCAAGGTCACGAGGTACGCATCATCGACATTAGCCATGAGATGGAAGAGGGCGACGATCCTTCGCTTCACGGCTGTGATGTAGTGATTGTTTTAGGTGGCGATGGAACCATTCTGAACGCGGCCCGACTCTGTGCGGTGGTCGATGTACCTCTTGTGGGAGTGAACTTTGGACGCGTGGGATTTCTAACCGAACTTGAGCCACATGAGCTTACGTCACAACTCAACCACTACCTTGAACGCGATCACTCCGTGTGGACAGATAGGCGAGCACTTCTGCACGCGGTCCTTGAGCAGAATGGCAAAAAAGAAGAATTCCTCGCGCTCAACGATATCGTTATCGCGCGTGGAACGTGGCCACGGGTGGTCAACATGCAAGTATGGATAGACGACCACCACTATAGCAACACGTATGCCGATGGTATGATACTCTCGACGGCGACGGGTTCGACCGCTTATAATATGGCAGTGGGTGGGCCGTTGCTACATCCTCAGGTGAAGAGCATTGTGCTTTCACCTATCGCGCCACACCTGGCTTTTGATCGCGCACTTGTGCTACAACCGGAAGCGAAAGTAAAAATACAGATATTCACAAATTCTCAACCCGGCGTCTTTTCTGCTGATGGACAGATGAACCGCGAAATCAAGGATGGTGCGACCATCACCGTACAGAGAAGCGAATACGAAGCTAAATTTTTGAGACGCAGACCCGCGACCTATTTTTATCAAGTTATTACTCAAAAGTTAATTAACGATAGTACACAGGCTACTAAAGACGAACATGCTACTTGAACTACACATCAAAGACTTTGCCATCATCGACACACTCCACCTCCACCTGAACCGCCTTTTCAATGTGTTTACAGGTGAGACTGGTGCTGGAAAATCAATCATCATCGACGCAGTGAACGCGCTCCTCGGTGGAAAAATTGGTGCCGATTTTGTGCGTGCAGGCTGTGAACGCGCCACCGTCGAAGGCGTCTTCTCTATCGGTGCCCTGCCAGCTCCAAGCATGGAGTGGCAACGCGTGGACACGTCAGCCAAGACTTCTCACAATGGTGCCTCAACGCTGTTTGAGGTACTCGATGACGCGGAAAATAACGCGCAAGGTGACGTAAATAGTGCCGATGCCCGCGTTGCTCTCGCCACTCTGCTCGACGAATATGGTATCACGCCTGAAGAAGGACACCTGATTCTGTCGCGTGACATTCACCGTTCGGGTCGTACCGTCGCACGTATCAATGGTCGTGCCCTCTCACAACAGGTATTACAGCAGGTCGCGAGCTGGCTTGTTGACATTCATGGACAAAGCGAGCATATGAGCCTGTTGCGTCCAGATCAGCATGTAAACTTTCTTGATCGCTACGCCGAAACGCTTCCACTACGCGAACAGCTTGGGGCGAAAGTTTCTGAATGGCGCAGCGCACGTAAAACCCTGCAATCACTCCAGGAAAATGAGCGCGATCAGATTAGACGTGCCGAATTTCTACGTTTCGAGATCGACGAGATTGAGCGAGCCGAGCTACATGCAGGCGAAATCGAAGAACTAGAGTCTGAACGCAAGGTCCTGAACAATGCCGAGCGACTGCGTGAACTCTGCACATTGATCTATGGTTCAATCAAAGGCTCCGATATCGGTAGCGATGACTTCAAACCCGCCCTCGATCAACTACGGGTGGCGCAACGCAGTATCGCGGACCTCGTGCGCCTCGATGATAGCATGGAAGAACAGGCCGATAACCTCGCGGAAGCTATCTATCACCTTGAAGACGTGGCGGCAAGCATTAGCAGTTACGAATCAGATATCGAAGATAATCCACGTCGCCTTGCGGAGATCGAGGAACGGCTCGATCTCATCTCTAAATTGAGACGCAAATATGGTTTCACGATCGAGGAGATTTTACAGCGTGCGACCGAGGGACAAGCCGAACTTGAAACCATCACCAATCGTGACGAAATTATCGCACGCCTGCAACAACAAGATGGAGCATTCCGCCAGGAGATAGGCGAGATTGCGCAACAACTTTCGCAGCGACGTAAGAAAGCTGCTACCTTGTTAGCGACCGCCATGGAAGAACAACTGAACGACCTCAATATGCGTCGTGCGCGTTTCCAGGTCGAGATGATGCAAGTCCCTGACGAGAACGGTGTCCCTGTAACGCTTGACGACGAACAAGAAATACTCTACGCATGTGATGCAACAGGTATCGACCATGTACAATTCCTGATCGCGCCTAACCCCGGCGAACCATTCAAGCCACTTACCAAGATTGCGTCCGGTGGTGAAACCTCACGTCTCATGCTCGCGCTCAAAACCATCCTTGCCGATGCGGATGCGACACCGACGCTGATCTTCGACGAAATCGACGCGGGTATCAGCGGGCGCAGTGGACAGGTCGTTGGTGAAAAGCTGTGGCAGTTAACACGCAACCACCAGATTATTTGTGTCACTCACCTTCCACAGATAGCCGCGTTTGCCGACACGCACTACAATGTAAACAAGCAGATTCTCGACGACCGCACCAAGACGATTGTCAACGAACTGCGACCAGAGCAGCGTGTGCGTGAGGTTGCCCATATCATGGGTGGCAACGTCACCGAATTTTCGATGAAAAGCGCGGAAGAGATGCTCGCTCGCTCGTTCCTCTGGAAAGAGACGCGCAAACACGCATAATATATAGCAAAAATTCATTTATTAAGTGACAAGCAGGGGTGTGAGGCAAGCAGAGTGGGGCATGACAGGGGCAAGCCCTGTCACTACTATACTTCGCGCCACTACGTGGCTTGCCACGCTAGTCCGTGTATAGTAGTGACAGGGCTTGCCCCTGTCATGTTCTCACACTTATTGGAATAAATGAACATTAACAGGGAGAGATTCATATGACCTCTGTCGCTATTATCGGGGCGGGCATGAGTGGCCTCGCAGCCGCGCGTACGTTGCGGGATGCAGGTCGTGCCGTTACGTTGTTTGAGAAGAGTCGAGGTGTCGGTGGACGTGCCGCGACACGCAAACGCGATGGCTTTATCTACGATCACGGTGCCCAATATTTCAAGGGTGGCAGCGACTTGAGCACCGAATGGATTACAAAGAGATTTCCTACGTCCGACCTGCTCGATATCGCGAAACCTGTGTGGACGTTCGATGGAACAGGCAACATTCAAGAAGGCGATCCAAAGCAGAATGCCGATCCAAAGTGGTCATACCGAAGCGGCTTCACTTCGTTCTCTAAACGTATGGCGGAAGGGTTGGATGTGCGCCCGGAAACACTTGTCGGACGTGTGCAACAGATCGACACGGGTTGGACTGTCCTTGGGGCCGACAATGAGTCATTAGGCAATTTCGAGCAACTTCTGATCACCATTCCAGCGACACAGGCCATCAGTTTGATAGAGGCTAGCCAGTTCGCTAACGAGCAGGGGAAAACTATCAGTGCAGAGCTAGGAAAAGCGAAGTATAATCCACTTATCTCTGTCATGCTAGGCTACAGGCCAACTCCGCAGATACGCCCGTACTATGCACTGGTGAACACCGATAAGGGACATCCTATCTCATGGCTGGCATGGGAGCATGAAAAAGCGCACGAACGCGTACCACAGGGTACAGGTCTGCTGATCGCTCAAATGGCTCCCTCGTACAGCAAAGAACATCGCGAAACACCGCACACGCAGCTTTTTCAAGACGTGTCTCAACTCGTCTCAAAGCTTGTAGATGAGCAACTTGAAACACCATTTTTTACCGATGTACAATACTGGCGGTATGCCTTGCCAGCGGAAAAAGCTAACGCGGATGCATTGCTGGCACTTAGCTTACCACTCGGGCTTGCCTTCTGTGGTGATGCCTTTGTTGGTGGACGCGCACACCTTGCGCTTGAACATGGCGTACATATAGCGCAACGCCTACTTGAAATATAAGAATACGGAGATACTTTAACTATGTTTCCTGCGCTCTCGCAAGAGATACGAGACGAACTTGCACAGCTTGCTATAACCTATGATGCTCCGCTCGTTCGTACCATTGACCTGGGTGACACGACCATGTTCGATCCGTTGAGTGCAACCGACCGCTACGGAGAAGTGTGTATGGTTGTGAGACGGCACAATGGACATCTGATTACCGCCATCAAAACGTTCTATCCTCACGATGCCTATCGCTTACTCACTGGTGGCATCAATTATGGTGAGCGTGTCTACGATGCGTTACTGCGTGAGACGCACGAGGAGACGGGTTTGGAAGTCAAAGTAAACCGTTTCCTGGCCGCACTTGAGTATCACCTTGACAGTAAAAAGGACACACCTGCCTTTTACACCTTCGCCTTCCTGCTTGACGAAGTGAGCGGGACACTCGGTGTGCTAGATGAAAACGAACACGTAGAGGCATTTCGTGAGATCAAGGTCGAAGATTTACCCCAAATGGCGGATATGCTTAGACATATCCAACACGAGCCGAGCCGTAAAATTGGGGGCAACTGGCACGACTGGGGCAAGTTCCGTGCCGCGATACATGATGCCGTGTATGCTGCACTTGTGCTATAATAGGAGTGAAAATATACAGGGAAGCTACACAGCACTTTCCTCATGTGTCCAAAGGATTTATACGTAGATGAACAAGAAACTCGTGAGCACTCTATTGCTCTTTATCGTTTTCGCAGGTTTTTCGTGGTGGGGCCTTTCGCTTCTTGTATACGGCATCTCAACATTGCACACACCGAATGGCGATGGCGAAAATATCGTCTATGCCCTGCTCCTACTCGCATGTGCAGGGTACGCACTTGTATCGCTGTTCATGCTGCCACGCCGAAAAGAGCCGTAAGAATTTGCTGTAGTGTGTAATGCTAGGATACCTCTATGTTGAACGAGCCATCAGGGACGCCAATGGCGATACGTATTGCCACTTCGGACGATCTTCCTCATGTCGAACGCCTCGACGCTCTCAGTGCTTCTCCTACGCGCAGTATTCACCGTGACATGGAGAAGTATTTTGGCTCGGTTGATCCCTCAACACATGAACGCACACTTATCTTTCTCGGTGAGAAGCTCGATGTCGTGGTCGCGAAAGCGGAGCTTATGCTACCCGCGCAAGAGACGCTTCACCCAGTTGGCTATGTGAAGCGTGTCGTTGTCGATCCGGCATATCGCAAGCAAGGTATCGCGCGTCAACTCATGCAATACATCATCACGTTTGCACGTATAGAGCACAACTTATCCGCGCTCGACCTGCATACATGGGAACACAACACGTCCGCAATTCACCTGTACGAGGCACTCGGCTTCGAGCTACAACACCGCGAATTGTACTTCCGCCTGACCCTGTAGGGACCGATTTATCACGTCCTTCTCGCCTGTCGATATGCCAACTAGGACGTGATAAATCGGTCCCTACAGGCGACGTATCCTGGTTAATGTATCAAAGAGCATTAGCGCGTCCGAGGGCAATTTATTGCCTATATTCCTTCATAATTCGCTTTCTTGAACGCGTCTCGCGCAATGAATTGCGCCGAGGACGCGATCAATCTGGTCCCTACGAAATCTGTCGAGTCAATAGTGGTGGATATCTGTATTTTTGTGTTAAGGACGGTCATCGATCCCTATAGACACAAGAAAGCCCCGCGATTTGTGACGCAATTCTTCTCCGCTTCGTTGTAATATGTGGCCGTGAAAACCTACTACTAGCTTGCTTCTCAGGACTTTCTCGGTACTTCGACGGGAGGTAGAGCGCGTTATTATACTCAAGCACAACGCGCGAATATGCACACAATGGAACAGCGATCTGTCCCCCTACAGAGGACTCGACCAAAAGCACTGCATCAGAATTGGCCGTCATACAGGTGGATGCGATACTTCTTTACTGAAGATGTGTCGCCTGACAATCGTCTCGTCGTCGAAATGCAACGCCGGGCCACCTGGATTGGCCTCGCACTGCTTTTACAAGCACTCAATGAAATAGCCCATGAATGGTACTTCTCACTCTTAAACCCATTTGGCTCACTCATTCCCCTGATACTTATCCTGGGAAGTTTTTATGCCATCTGGATGGCGTTCAGGCCGGCACGCAAACAGGCACTCTATACACAAAAGCATCCAACACGTTTACAGCGCATATTACTTGTTTCAACGTTGCTTCTCACGATAGCAGGGGGGATTGAACTGGGACGTGGCATCTGGATGAGCTTTTTGCCGCCCCAATTCTCTAATGATGGTACTTCACTTGATACGAATGCAGCTATTTTATTGATTGAGGGTCACAACCCGTATACTGATTCTAATATGATTGATCTCGCGCGCCGTTTCCCAATTCAACCCGATTGGACTACGCCACTACGAACCGGGCAATTTAAAAATCGTATAGACTATCCCTCTATGAGCGATCTACAATCTGTGCTTGACACAGATTTACGCGCGAAAAGTATGCCTGAATTCGAGGCCAAGGTCAGTTATCCCGTGCTCTCTTTTCTGACACTCGTCCCATTTGCCTTGCTCAAAGACTACAACGTGTTACCATTCTACATGTTGAGCTACCTGGCAATGGTCGCGATTGGCTGGAAACTTGCTCGCCGTGAGCTACGTCCATGGGTACTCCTGCTAGCATTGGCGAATGTGCCTATGTGGACCTCGACGGTCGGTGGCAACCTCGATGTGTTCAGCATGTTGCTTGTTGTACTGGCGTGGTTCTTACGCGAACGTCGTTGGAGTTCGGCCCTAATTCTAGGACTAGCACTGGCGACCAAACAGACTGCGTGGTTTTTCATCCCATTCTATGCCATTCTGCTCTTCCGTCAACATGGTTTCAAGGAAACATTGTACCGCCTGACAATCGCGGGAAGCATCTTTTTCGTTTGCAATCTGCCGTTTATTCTCTGGAATCCACAGGCATGGGTAGCTGGTATTCTCGCACCACTCGATCCTTTGATGTTCCCAATGGGCGTGGGCATCGTTGGCTTGAGCGTGACGCATTTGATCCCTTACCTGCCGCAGCACGTGTACACCGCTCTCGAAGCGGTCGCAATGCTGGCTTCGTTGACCTGGTACTGGCGCATTTGCCGTAAGCATCCAGAAGCCGTCATGCTACTCGCGGTTATACCACTCTTCTTCGCGTGGCGTAGCCTACCATCATACTTCTACTGCGCGGCCTTCCCGCTCTTCATTCTGATGGCGGCGAAAACACTTCCAGCATCCAAAAAAGCATTTGTAGTTGCGCCGGATGATAGACAGGAGCAGGTGCAACCTGTTGCTACGATGATTCCTGCGGGTGCGCAGGCGGCGATGCAATTACCTTAACTTTACTTTGTAGGGCGGTGTGAGACATGACAGGGGCAAGCCCTGTCACTACTATACACGGACTCACGTAGCAGCTACGCAGTAGCGGTCAGTATAGTAGTGACAGGGCTTGCCCCTGTCATGCCCCCAACTGTCATGCCCCCGACAACCTGTTTTGGCATCATCACAATCTCAAAAATTTTTATCCTAATGCATATGTCTCGACTCTTGAGACGCTTCGTGGTACAATCGTTGCGTTGACAACGCGAGGAGAAAAACAGAGAACATGGCACGAAAAGAAGAACAAAACACCATCATTTCAGATGAAGACAATAGACAGTTACAACGGGTCCTTGCACAGTACCAGGAGCTAGCACAACAGCTACATAGCAGCACCACTCAGGCGCAAGCAGAAACCGTACTTACCGCTATGACATCTCTATCGGAAGACGTGCAGATGGCACTGCTCAAAGCACTTGTCAAAGCACAAACGCTCGATGCAGCCGATATATTGACAGCACTCAACGCGTTCAGTCCCAATAAAGAGATACGCAAAGAAGCACGACGTTCACTCTTACGCCTCGACGCCGTAAAGCTGCATTCACAATGGACGCCACCTATCGCACAGGCATCAGCGATACAGGTCAATGTGTCGCACACTCCCCGCTTTTGGAAAGGCTCGATCACACAAACCCGTGAAGAAGGCGAGATGCAGCTATTGCTGTTCTGGGAACAGGGATACGACTATAGCGAAGTACGTGTTCTCGGCTTCTTGCTCGATTTCTGGGCCGAGGGCATTAAAGATGCCTTTGCTGATACCATAAGTAAACGTGCAGCAGAACAACGCATTGCGGATATGAGAAGCAAACTTCCTAACGTGCATGTCGTCGATTGTACACGCGCGGAAGGCAAACGCATGATCGAAGAGGCATTGTCCATTAATACGTGGCGTAATGTCGAGCCAAACAAAGAGTATCGCAATCGTCTTCCAACTATCAATCAACTCGTTTTTCAGATAACCGACACAGGTGAGGACGAGGACTCAGGTCGAAGCTTCATCAATCCAGATTTAGAAGAACAGGAAGTCATTGTCAACTTCATCGGCGCGTGGTCGCTCGGTGACTTTGGTTTAGCCTACGATTTGCTCACGGAGAGTAGTAGTATCCGCAACAGCCTTACACGCGATGAGTGGATTGAACGACACCGTGCATGGTATGGCGAAGCACACCCCGCACGAATAGAACTTGGCTTTGTGCATGAGCGAGAACGTAGCCAGAGTGCGCTCTGGTTGCCCTCATCCACCGTTAGCCGTACTCCCTCACGCAAGGATGTAGAAGTTGGCTGGTCGGTTGAGCTTCTCGACACTCCACTTGGTGGCACGCTACGCGAATTTCCAATGGGGACCGCGATCAACAAAGAAACGAATAGGCACTGGTTCTGGACTAATTATACAGTTGAACGTACTGCTATCGGCTGGCGTATTCAGCAGAGTAGCGATGAGGGCGCGGCTATTCAAGGTCTCTCAATCGCAGAACTACAAAAACGTATCAAGGAATACGAAGACGCGATTGACGCAAAGATGAAGCAACGTGACGAGGATTTCAACACCGTCATGGAAGAACTGACGTGGCGCGTCACACAACTGTTACATTTTTATGATGCGCTGATCGTGAAACTCCCACTGGACCGGCACATCAACGAAGAAGCCTATGGACGTGCGGTTTTCGCGGGCAATCCAGAACGTATTGTGGTCTACCTCGAACGCATGGTACAACGCTTTCCAGAAAACAAGGCTGAATTGCTTCGACGTCTCGGTGCAACCTATGTGGGCATTTCCTACAACTATGCAGATCAGCGGATGACCGAGCGCGAAACGCTGTTCCTGGAGCTTGCGCAATCAACTCTGCGCGAGGCAGTTGAAACGGAGAATACAGCGTCAAGTCATATGTTACTTGGCGAACTGTATCTCAGTATGAAGCGTCACGACGAAGCAGAAGCAGAGTTACTCACGGCGAAAAGTATGGTTATGACCCCTGACGAAGAGAAAGCCATCGAGGGGGGACTGGGCAATATCGAGATGCGTCGTGAACGTGTAGCTGAGGCTCTGCCTCACTTTCAGCGTGTCACAGAGATTGATCCTGACTACCCGGGTATCTGGTTCAGCCTTGGCTTTGCGAACCGTAACCTCGGAAACTTCGAGGTGGCAGAGCAAGCCTATAAGCGTGCAATCGAGATAGAGCCGACAGACATTCGTCCCTATTCTGAACTGACGGCGATTTATATGAATCGGCCCGATCAAGAACTGGCACGCTCGATTATCGCGCAGGGCGTTCGTGCTAATCCAGAGTCGGCCCATCTTCACGCACTCTATGCCTCGGTCTTATCCGAATTAGGCGAGACGCGAAACGCACAACGAGAACTCCAACAGGCCGAGTCACTTGACGCATCGTTAGAAATCGTTGAGGCCGTGCGTGCGAATATGAATGAGAAAGCAAAAAAACGCTAACAACGAGGCAAGCAGACGCTTCTAGTGAAAAGAGGATATCGTGGGAAAGAATAATAAAAGCAATCAGCCAGAGAGAACTCCTCAAGAGAACGAGCAGATACAGGATATCCTGGCACAATATCGCCAGATAGCTACAAATCTCAAGCAGAGTAGAAATGATGAGCAGATAGGGGTTGCCCTGGCACCAATCTTTGATACGTCAGAAGCCGTACAGTTAGGACTCCTCAAGGCACTTGCGAAAGAGCGTACGGTTCCTGCCGCCGACATTGTGCTCGCCGTCAATACCTATACCCCTGCCAAAGACGTTCGTAAGGAAGCCAGACGTATGCTCATTCAAATGGAAGGGTCAAATACCTATCCCGAATGGACAATGCCATCGGTCATGTCCTTATCCGATATACTAGGTGTAGATGACACGCTCAATGATTTTGAAGGTGGCGAGGATGACGAAGAGACCATTGATGGAGAAAACGTCATTGAACGCTTCCTCAGGTATTGGGGTCAAAGAGACTTTGAACTTGCCTTTGACCTGCTCACAACGAATAGTCCGCTTAAAGAAGGACTTACACGCGATGAATGGGCCGCGCGGCGTCAGACATGGGCGACCGAGGCTGAAATAGACATGGACTCTCTCAAGATTGATGTTGGCTATACGCTCGAAGTCGATGCTGAAGATGCGTTGGATGATCTCGATGAAGATGCTGAAGAATTAGATGCGTTCTGGTCAATTGAGATGAAGGATATCGCAAGCAATATTCCAGAACTACCAACCGCGACTCTCACATTACCAGCAACAGGGCGGCATTGGTTCTGGACCAGCTATACATTCCTCGTGGAAGACGGCGAATTGCGCATTCACAGCATACGTGATAAGGGCGCGGAAGCACTACAGCTCCCCAAAGAGACGATTGAAGCACACTTACAAGAGATCATGCAAGAAATGCAAGCCATGTCAGAAGAATTAACAGAAGACGAGGCTGAGAGTGATGAGCATGACGAGGAGCTTGAGGAGGACGAGAGTGAGCTTGAGGAGGACGAGGAACTAGAAGACGAGCTTGAGGAGGACGAGGAACTGGAAGCAGATATCGACGAGGTGCGCTGGTTCACAAAGCAATCTCTGCATTATTGCGACGCCTTGATCGCGCAGAATCAAATAGATAAAACCGAAATTGAAGGCTTGGCGCGGCAGGCAGATGTGTTAGGCGAGATGGAACGCGCAGCCGCATACTTTACGGTCATACTTGACCGTAATCCTGAAGATCGTGGAGACATGTTACGTTCGCTCGGTGCAGTCTATTCAGAGTTAGTGGCTGAAGAAAATGATACCTACGAATTGGACATGGAAGAAGAAGAAAATACTGTAGCAGAAGCGTTTACCAGTCGTTACTTCCCACTGGCGGAAAAAGCACTTCATGACGCTATGGCTACCGATAATGACTTTACAACGTACATTCTCTTAGCTGATCTCTTGTTCAAGCACAATAACCGCGTTGCTGATATAAGTACTCTCTTCGATCAAGCAGAAAAGGTGGCAACGAAGCCTGAAGACAAGGTATCTATTGAGGTGGGTAGAGCGCGACTCGCACAAATGGAAGAAAAACCTGAAGAGGCATTAGCGCACTTTCAACGCGCGCTTGACCTAAATACAAAACTTCCTGGGCTATGGGCGAGTATGGGGAGTTTACAGCTCGCGCTTGAACAGAGTGAAGCGGCTGAAAAAAGTTTTCTCAAGAGCATTGTAGTTGATCCAACCGTGACAACAGCGTACGCCGAACTCGCGACCATTTACGTAGAACAGCATAATGACGCGGCAGCAATTCGCGTGCTGGATCAGGGCATCGACGCGAATCCCTTTGCAGCCGATATCATCGCCGCTCAAGCGATGATGTATATCAACGCAGGCAACCTGCGTAAGGCTGAGGAACTGATTGAAGAGGCAGAGGAGATCGACCCTGACATGGAAATTGTGTTTATGGTACGCCAGGTAATCGACCTGCAAAAACTACAAATACAACAGCAGCAACGAACGTCAGGCACAAAATCAAGTAAGTCAAAAAAGAAACGATGATAGAACAGCAAGAACGTAGTATTACCCATTACACAGTTACGCTTGGAGCCTTGACGCGCGAAGGCGATGCCCTGGCAGAAATTGTCGAGCAGGATGAAGCAGGGGAGCCACATACACAAACCCTGCGTGTTCCTGCTGGCTTGCCCGGGGAACTCGTCACCATCGCCGTTGAAGCACCACTTATGCCACGACCGGGACGACGGAGCAGACGCTGGAAACAGCGCCCTCCGCGTGTCTGGATTACCGAGATACACGAGCCTTCACCCCTACGTGTACAGGCTCCATGCCCCGTTTTCGGCACATGCGGAGGTTGTCAGTTACAACACATGCAATACGAAGCACAATTGGAGTGGAAGCGTGCTGTTGTCGGACAACTGTTACGTGAGGTTGGCGGCTTCGAGCATCCTCCACTACTGGCAACCGTCCCATGTGATGTACCATGGCACTATCGAAACCATATGCGCTTTTCAGTCAATCGCACCGGACAGCCAGGACTCACAGCCCGGGGCACACATCGCGTGCTACCACTTGCAGATTGTCCCATCGCGCATGAGCACATCAACCGCGCACTGGGTGTGCTGAGCCAGCATACGAATCCTCAGCCGCAAGTGCTCATCCGTTGTGGCGCGACAAGTGGGCAGATGCTCATTCAGCCAATACAGGCCGAGGATGTTACTAAAGAACTCACGGAAAAGGGGCTGGACCTCCATACAGAGACAATGGATGAAATACTCGGTGGTGAAACATTTCGCATTCGCCCCAGTTCATTCTTTCAAACAAACTCGGCACAGGCAGAGAAGATGGCACAGATGGTATTACAGGGCTTACTCTCTCTACATCAACACTCACCAGAGCAGGCAGAAAAACTGACCATAGTTGATGCCTACTGTGGTGTGGGTACATTCGCCCTGCTCTTAGCGCGACATGTTGGCAAGGTCATCGCTATCGAGGAGTCCGCGAGTGCCATCAAGGACGCGCAATGGAACCTGCGTGATGTTGAAAATGTCGAAATCCTCAAAGGCAAAGTCGAAGTGGTCCTACCAGCAATCGCGGCTGGCTTAGACGGGCTGGTGATTGACCCGCCGCGTGCAGGCTGCCAACAAGTTGTACTCGATGCGCTTATTCAGCATCCTGTAGCCAGCATCGTCTATGTCTCTTGTGACCCGTCAACACTGGCACGTGACCTGAACATCCTGTGCCATGTTCACCCTACTTATCGCTTACGCTCTATTCAGCCGCTTGACATGTTTCCCCAAACGGCCCATATAGAGTGTGTAACAGTGTTGGAGCGTCTATGACCCTACTTTTACCATTGCTGCTGGCCTCAGCTTCACCGCGCCGTCGCCAACTCATCGCGACACTTGGTCTGCCCTACACGGTTGGGGTTTCGCCGATCGACGAAGACGCGGTACAAGCGACCTACGATGGACCACCAGAAGAAACGGCGAAATGGACGGCAGAACGCAAGGCAACGGGCGCGTTAACGTTGACGGAGGCCGCCAATCGGCTTGTCATTGCGGCTGATACGACGGTGTTACTCGATAGGCAAGTACTCGGCAAGCCACGCGATGCAGACCATGCCCGTGAACTCCTCCTCTCGTTGCGTGGACGTTGGCATTCCGTTATAACTGGTGTGGTTGCCTGTGCCATGATAGGGGGCAAGCTACAGCTTTCGAGCGCAAGTTGCACCACGCCAGTACTTATGCGCCCATACAGCGAGGACGAGATAGACGCATACATCGCGACAGGCGATCCGATGGATAAAGCCGGGGCCTACGGCATCCAGCATCCCGACTTTCAGCCTACGGAACGTATCAATGGCTGCTTTCTCAATGTCGTTGGTCTCCCGTTATGTGTGCTGACAACGCTGCTCGCGCAATTCGGCGTAACCCCAATAGAACAAGGACGGAAAGACACTCCGTGTCGATGGTCGGAGCGATGCCTGATTTAACATCACCCCCTATTCGTGGTAGGTACGCGCCCAGCCCAACAGGAGCCTTACACATAGGCAATCTGCGTACAGCACTGCTAGCATGGCTCTTTGCACGCACACAGCACGGGCAATTCGTGTTACGCATCGAGGACCTGGATCGTCCCCGCGTACGGCCAGGCGCGATACAGCAGATGCTCGACGACCTGCGCTGGCTTGGCCTCGACTGGGATGAAGGACCTGACTGCGGTGGTCCCTATGCTCCCTACACACAAAGCGCACGCATCAATATGTACCAGCATTATCTACACCAACTGCAAAATGCGGAGCTTGTATATCCTTGCTATTGTAGTCGGGCCGAGGTCGCGAACACCGCGAGTGCGCCACAACAAGGTGCAGAGGATGGGTTGCGCTATCCTGGTACATGTAGACATTTGACCGAGGCACAGCGTCGAGCACATGAAGCAAATGGTCGGCATCCTTCATGGCGTTTTCACGTTGACGATGAACGCATTGTCTCCTTCACAGATGGTGTTGTGGGACCAATCACACAACACGTTCAACAAACAGTCGGTGATTTCGTCGTCTGGCGGTCCGATGGCATCTTTGCCTATCAGTTCGCCGTTGTCGTCGATGACGCGCTCATGCACATCAATCAGGTTGTACGCGGAAATGATTTGCTAAGCTCTACAGCACGACAAATCCTGCTTTACGAAGCACTTGGTTTTCCAGTTCCCGAATTCGCGCACATTCCCTTGATCGTTGATGAACAAGGAAAAAGGCTTGCAAAAAGAAACCAGAGTATGGGTCTCGACCCTCTACGAGCAAAAGGAATGACACCAGAGCAGGTTGTGAGTGAATTGGCGGCAAGTTGTGGTTTAATGAAAAGAGGTGAGAAGATAAGCGCGAAAGAGCTGGTCGAGCGATATTTTGATGCTGCTATACCTTTACAAAATCGCCCATTTTCGCTATTGTTGTAGATGAATATGAAATAATTAACCTGAATTGTCGTAGGGACCAGATTTATCGCGTCCTCGGCGCAATTTATTGCGCGAGAGGTAGAACACGCATCGCGTAATAAATTGCGCCGAGGACGCGATAATGGTGTTTTACATGTTAACAGGGATGCGCCGAACCAGGGCGTAATGAATTATGGCCTCTACATCCGTATTATTTTGTAAAACAGCATAATCTGGTCCCTACAACCGTCGAGAGGTGTGTGTTGGACGACATAGAACACGATGATAGTCAGCTTGAAGTTGAGATTAGCGATCTTGATCCCATAGATGAGAACAGTAAACTTGCTGCTATTCGTCTAATTGCTCATACCCTCTTTACAAAGATACGCTGGCGGAGCATTCGCTCCTCAGCACAGCGAATATTTGTTCTTGCTCTCCTCGTGTCACTTATGATTGGGACATCCTACAGCACAGCCGAGAAAATTGTCACTGTACATGAATGTATACGACAACAGTCAAGAGTCGTTATCGGCTTCGATGTAACACTTCCATCCGCAGACACAACCCTTATAGAGGCCGCAGCTTACGAACGACAAATGCCCGCTTCAAAACGGCTATATGAATCAAAATGTTTTTAAAAGTAGCTGCTAGTACCTGAAAGTAGGTCCGCAATAGCAGGTGTGTTATAATGCTCGAAATATTAGACTACCAGATTGTTGAGATTTTTCCTATCCGATGATTTCTACTACTTTTTCTGCCTTGATAATAGAACCAACGATGATTGCAGAAAGCATTGTACTCACAATTCTTACTGTTGGTCTCGCGCTTGGGGTCGGCCTCGTGCTTCGCCGTATCCTTGTACGTCGCCTCAAGAAGACGGTTCTCGATAACTGGATCATACAAACGCTTGGTATGCTTGTTACTTTAGTTCCATTGATTATCGCAGCATTTGCTATCCCCCTTATCTGGCAACCGATACTCTTAGATGCCTACCGACAAGCTTTTATAGCTCAATTCAGTATCAAAAATATTCCCATCGGTGCCATACTTCGCAACCTCATTGGAACACTATTGCTCATGGTGTTGGGCATCGGTGTCGCACGAACACTCCAAAAGCTCACTATCGGGAACCTTAGGGAAAACCGTATCGATGTCAATATTCGTACACTCATTGGACGCATTTTTTACTTCATGGTCCTCGTTTTTACCTTCTTCTGGATACTTTCTATCTGGAACGTTTCACTCACCTTCCCGGTCGCCGCCGTTGGTGTTGTGACTGTTGCTATCGGTGTCTCCCTGCAAGATATTTTGAAAGACCTGGTGGCAGGCGTGTACATCCTGGCCGAGAGGCCATTCCACATTGGTGATCAGATTAGCACGTTTACGACGATGAGCTATGTTGGAGAGGTGCAAGATATCCAGCTTCGCGCAACAAAACTGCGTCTGGTAAGTGGTGAAGAGGTGACGATTCCAAACAGTCTTGTCTTCGGGAGTATTGTCGTCAATAACAGCTATTATGGTGAGCGACGAGCTACCCTTACCGCAACACTCCCACAAGAAGACTTTGTACAGGATGAAACGACCAGGCAAATACTGCATGCGATTCAAGAACTCGAACATGTCATAGAGAAACCAGAGCCTACAATCTTTATCAGTAACTACACCCCAACCACGATTACCCTGACGATACACTTCTGGGTTACGCTGCATAAGCTCTCGACGGTATCGGATGTAATGTATACTTTGCACAAGACATTTCCCCACGCGGAACTAGTTGTGAAAGAGTCCGCTGGTGACGTATAGGAGAAGATATGAAAGAGCAAGGGGATGCTTTCAACAGGAGATGTATAAATTACCTGTAGGGACCGATTTATCACGTCCTTCTCGCCTGTCGATGTGCCAACCAGGACGTGATAAATCGGTCCCTACGGGCGTGTCTTCTCGTACCAGACACTGACGGACATTTGAAAATCTCTGTGGAGAAGAGGACGCTCATTGAATATACAGCGCAGTACCGACAAGCCGCCAGTTACCAGACATATAGGAGTGATGGGCGGCACATTTGACCCTGTACATTATGGACACCTTGTCATCGCGGAGGAGGTTCGTGCGACACTCGATTTGTCGGAAATTATTTTTATTCCGGCAGGACAACCACCACATAAAGCAGGACACCATATTACCGAGACACAACACCGCTTGACGATGCTTGAGCTTGCGCTTGCCTCGAACCCCTACTTTCGCATCTCGCTGATGGAAATAGAGCGTACTGGACCCTCCTATACTGTCGATACGCTACGCACAATGCGCGAACAGGTAGGCACAGACGTGGCCCTCTTCTTCATCATTGGTTGGGATAGCCTGGAAGAGTTACACACATGGTACAAGGCCCCCGATATACTCACGCTTGTAACCCATCTTGTCGCGGTCAGGCGTCCAGGGTATGAAGAAGACTCTACCTACAACAACATCTTAGAACAACGTCTACCCGGGATTTTGCAACGCTTGCTTGTGATACAGGCTCCACAGCTAGAAATTTCCGCGACTGATCTACGTCAACGAGTTGCTGAAGGAAGACCCATAAAATATCAGACCCCAGAGGCAGTTGAAACGTATATCAAAGAGAATCGTTTATATTCTCATACATGGGTCGAAGGCGAAGGGGAGAAACACTAATTTTCTCAGAAAGCGTGTTATAGAATGGAACCGATGCAGTTTCAAATGGGGGACCGCTTACGTCTACGCAAACAGCATCCCTGTGGCAATTTTGATTGGGAAGTTGTGCGTCTTGGGGCCGATATCGGCCTCCGCTGTGAGCGGTGTGGGCGACGTGTCTTACTGCCCCGTTCAGAGGTCGCACGCCGTACCAAACAAGTACTGCCGCGTATAGAAAAACCTGTCGATGATTTTTTCAATGAAGCATAACTATAAGGAGATGTCAGTATGGCGGTAGCCGCACAGAATAGAAGTGGATTTCTCACACTGCTCAAAAAGAGAAATTTCCTCAGACTCTGGCTGGCCCAACTCATCTCTATGACCATTCTGAACGCATCCAACTATGCGCTTTTAGTGCTTATCGAAGAGGTGACAGGCTCGACAACATTGGTCGGACTTGCGATTATCTGTTTTAGTGTACCCGCGTTCCTGTTCAGTGCGCCCGCAGGTGTATTTGTGGACCGAATGGACAAGCGACGCGTCCTTTGGGGTAGTAATTGTCTGCGTGCTATCGCGACGTTCATTTTTGTCATTTCGCTCTTATTCAACCGTCATCAACTTGTACCAGTCTATGTGTTGACCTTTCTCATCTCGGTGATTGGACAATTCTTTTCGCCTGCCGAAGGCTCATCTATTCCGCTTCTGGTCGGAGAAGATGAGTTGATGCCTGCGTTATCCCTGTTCAACATCACATTTATGCTGTCGCTTGCACTCGGTTATCTTCTGCTAGCACCTATCGCTCTCAGCGTTTTGCCACTATTCACCATTGCACATGTGACAATTCATCCCGTGGATCAGTTATACACGATCATTGGAGTACTATACCTTGTCTGTGCATTGCTTATTGCCTCTATTCCGTCTGAAAGTTTCAAGCAAAAAACTGGTACACAATCGCGTGTCAGCAAAACCGCCAATACCTCTGTTATTGCTGAAACCTTTAGCATTCTGAGCAACGTATGGAGCGAGATGCTACAAGGTTGGAGCTTTATTCGACGTAATAAACGGCTCTACCTATCGGTCATACAACTCTCATTCGCGGGTGTCTTCATTCTGCTGATTAGCGAACTTGCTATTCCTATTGTCACAAACCTGCTCCATCTTCCAGCGCGAGCAATGGCTTTCGTCTTCGCGCCAGCAGGAATAGGGCTTGTGCTTGGCTCGATTCTCATGCCGCGCATCGCCGTCCGTATCGGACGCTCACGCGCGATTTTCATAGGAACAGTGGTATTAGCACTTGCAATGCTACTCTTACCAATCACAACAATCGTTGCGAGAACGCTACAGCCCAACGGATGGAACGCAAATCCATTGTTGCTCGTTGTGATCGCGCTCTTCATGTTCTGCGCAGGCTTTGGCCTCGATTTCATCAACATACCTGCACAAACCGCCATGCAAGAGCAGTCGCCGGACTGGATTAAAGGACGCGTCCTTGCCCTACAGCTTATGTTATATAATGCCTTTGCAATACCAATTATTCTTTCTATCGGAGCCTTTTCAGACCTTGCTGGCATCGATAAGGTACTCTACCTGATGGCGATTTGCTCGCTTGGCTTTGGCATATGGGGCGTATACTATGAACGTAAGTATCCACGTGAGATGACCGCGAATGAAGAAGCGGAAACGCAAGAGGGAAATACAAGTGCATGACTACTAATACAGCACTTTTAGCACAACTCGCCCCATACCAGCCGTGGCTTATTATCGGCGGTGTTGTTGTGCTCTTTTTGCTGCTCCGTCTGACACGTAAAGAGTTACGGAAACGTGTCGATGAAATTGGCTATCGGCTTCTTGGCGAAAAGGGCTTGCTCGTCTGGTTCTGGTTCAATGCGCCAGGCGTTATCCTGCACGAGCTAAGCCACGCCTTTGTTGTGCTACTGTTTCGACCATTCGATTTTCGCATTACCAGTATCACGCTGTTTCGTATCAAGCCCATGACGCAACGCAACCCCGACGGACGTGTCATGCGCAGTGGAGGTCGTCAATCGCTCCAACTTGGCGAGGTCCAATATGTTCGTCCGCAAGGACGCCTCATGAGTTATATCGGCGATGGTTTCAGTGGCACCGCGCCGCTCTTCGGCGGTATTGCCATGTTCACACTGCTCTACTGGGTCGCGACCGGCTATAGCTTGTGGGAATTCCCATTCGACATTCACCAACATTTGCAACTCCTCAAACCCGGTTGGCCGTGGTGGACGCTAACCTTTGCGCCCTATCTCATCCTCACCGTTACCTCCGAACTCTGGCCCAGCCGCCAGGACTGGCGCGGTGCACGCTGGTTCGTCGCGGGCCTGACCCTCATCGTCATCCTTGCGGGGGTCCTGATCTGGTACCTCAAACGCATCAATACTACCTTTCACATGCTCACCTTCATCTCGTCACGCGTCGATTTCGCGCTTGTTATCCTTGTCGCACTCGATCTCGTGTTTTTGATTGTCGCGGAGATATTGGTGCAGGCACTTAGACGATAACACACTTATTTAGAAACAAGTTCTTTAGTATCTTCTTCAATATGAACAAAGTGCCATAATGTTTGACGCATAGCTTCGTTATACCCCGTTTCCAGTTCTACCAAAGCGGCCTCTGCCACTAAGGTGACAAAGAGGCGAGCGGCAGTATTAGCATCAGGCCAGCCTAAAGCTGTAAAGTTTGGCTCAGCCAAGGCCGCGAATTCAGCATTGCGACGCTGCACCTCTACGTTAATATGTGCTTCACAGCGAGCTTCCAGTAAAAAAGCTTTGACTGCTCGCTCATGAAGGCATCCATCCAGATACGCTTGAGTCCCTTTCCGAAGACGCCAACCACCAGGAGCAAGTCCTTCCGTAGCTCGAAGCACAGCATCACGCAATTGCTCATGAAACTGTGCGTGAAGGGCAACAAGAAAAGCCGCCCGGTCAGCAAAGTGGACATAGAACGTGCCCTTTGCCACTCCCGCTTTCTGCACAATCGCATCGACGGTGAGACGAGTAAGGCTCACAGTTATAGCTAGTTCGAGACCAGCATCAAGCAGGACTTGACGGGTTGGATGAGACATATGAACTCCTCTCAGGTGAAATGGATTGTAAAAAAGGCTTGATCGCTTGCAAAAAGGCTTCGGGGTCTTCCGCAAAAGGTTCGTGACCAGTCTCCAGAACAACGAATTGTGCATTGGGTATACCTGCTTGAGCATTGTGACCATCGTGATTAAAACGAATAACTGGATCATAGCGTCCATAGATTAGCAGTGTTGGCACATCAATTTGTGAAGCGAAAGGACGCAAATCATGTTCAGGGTGGAGAAAACTACGCCAAACAGCAGCGTCAACGGCAACACGCGAAGGTATCGCTCGGCCCTCGTCAATACGGGCAAGAAGCTGTTTCACTAGAGGAGGACGACGTTTAAGATAGAACTGAGCAAAGCGCGTGGCAATTTGTCTTGTGATGAATTCATTACCCTTAAACCTACAGAAGAGTTGGCTATACAGAGTAGGGGTAGTGAAGCCTCCCGAATCAACGAGCAGAAGCGCACGAACACACTCAGGATGTCGGATAGCAAGTCTTGCAGCAGCGTAACCTCCGACAGAATTTCCTAAAAAGATTGCAGGTTCCAGATTCAGACCTGCTACCACATCTTCCAGAACGTCTGCGAACAACATAGCAGAGGCAGATTGAGGGGGATGAGGCGAAGCAGATTCCCCATAACCGGGCCAATCAAACGCAATAGTGCGATAGGAACGAGCAAGTATCGGAACAATGTCATCAAAGTGATGTAGGTCCCCGGGATTGGCATGCAGTAAGACTAGTGGAATTCCCGTTCCCTGCTCCTCATAGGCAACCAACCCTGTGCGGGTTTCGATGGTAGGCATAATCATCTCCTCAAAACGTACGAAGCGAGTAAAACTGTAGAAAGAACGTACTTGTTATGATATGACCGACTAGTCAGTCATATCATAACAAATAAAAAAGAGCTTGTCAACTTCGCGCCTAAACATGTTTATCTGCTCTATTGCTACCTTCCACAGCTTCAAAAGGCTTGAAGAACAAGTCTTTCGTACGTATACTTTTTGTAGGTTGAGAATAATAGTAGGTGACTTGGTTTGCTATAACCTGACATCTAAAGTCACTATGAGGACTAACTTTTTATGAGCCAAAAACAGCAAGACACAACCATAAAGGTAACTTAGCGTGATATCCACTCATAAAGTGCTAAATTTTCCGATTCTTCAAAATGGAGTAGAATAGAAACTGACAACAACGAAAAAGGTGAGTTAAGGAGACAACTGCTTATGCTTACACAATACATTAAAGCCGCAATGCGACATGCAACGTATGAGATTTTCCTCTCTGATAGCACATTTTATGGAGAAATCCCAGAGTGTAACGGCGCATATGCAAATGCTGCAACTCTGGAAGAGTATCGTGAGGAGTTAGAAGAAGTGCTGGAAGAGTGGATTTTGCTACGGGTTGCACAACACCTCCCACTTCCCATTATTGAAGGTAATGAACAAAATAATGTGATGGTCACGTCAACTGTAGGGGTCTAATTTTATTCTTTTGGTACAACTAATTTATAGAACCGCGTACAGTGTGGGTCAGGGGCATGACAGGGGCAAGCCCTGTCACTACTCTACACGGACTGGCGTGGCATAGCGTAGTATAGTAGTGACAGGGCTTGCCCCTGTCATGCCTCCGCCGCCTATAGAGCCAATCCATGAATTAGTTGTACCAAAAGAATTCCATTACACCCTTTCGGCAATCGAGGATGTTCGAGGATATATGTAACGTTGCTTCAATTTCTCGGACGCTGTATGTTTCCGAAAGGGTGTAATGGAATTAAACCCCTACAATTGGGTTATATCCTGATTATCTTGTTCATTTGCCAATTTGGTGCCTAACAGAAGATCAGCAATCTGAATTAAACAATTCGGCTATATTTCTTGGCATAATCCATCTCGCGCAATAAATTGCGCCGCGGACGCGATAAATCTGGTCCCTACGAAGTTCATCGGCTCAGCGTTGGTAAAGTTTTACCAATCGAAACGGTCAATCAAAAACGTGCGGCTATAATGTAGCAAGATAGGGCTTCCATGCGGGCATACGGCGGGCGCGGATACGTTGGCTAATGCTTTCAAAAGAGACAATTGCTCGCCGCTTCCTAGTTCGCGTCCACGGCGCATGGCGGAACGGCAGGAGAGGCTGATGAGCAGGTGGTCTTCCCAGTCGTTGCTATCCTCAGAGGCAACCTCCGCGAGTTCTTGCAGGTGCGCGACAAGTTGTTCTTGCCCTTCTCCATCCTCTCCACTCGGGACCGAGCGGATTAGGAAACTACGTCCACCGAAGCGTTCACATTCTAAGCCTAGACCTCGCAGCATTGGCAGACGTTGCTCTAACAGGTCGGCTTGATGGCGTTTCATCTCCACAAGCACAGGTTCGAGTAAAAGATGGGCCTCAGCTACCTCTTCTTGCTGTTGGCCTCCTGCGTATACGTGACGTAGATGCTCGTAAATGACGCGTTCATGGGCGCGATGCTGATCCACGAGATATAGACTTCCGTCAGGAGCTTCCGCTAGGATTACAGCCTGTTGTAATTGTGCCAGTGGGCGCAACTGTCCAACGACCTCGTTTGTCCCAGGTCCTGCTGTCTCAGCTTTATAGCCCTCGGCGGACTCTGAGACACGTAAGCCTCTGCGTCTCGGCCCTGGTAGGCGTCTCTGGTTCGCAAGCACAGGCCCTGGAAAATGTATGGACTCAGGTAAGGTTGGGCTTTGTTCTAACACTGAACGTACGGCTTGCGTTAGAGCCGCGACGATCTGACTTTCATGCTCTAAACGCACCTCTATTTTGGCTGGGTGTACGTTCGCGTCAATTTCATCTGTCGGCACATCGAGGAACAAGACAACTAATGGATGCTTGCCCTTTGGCAACAGGCTGCGATAGCCATCTTCGAGTGCATCCTGTAGTGGTCGCGATTGTACCCAGCGTCCATTGACAAAGAGCATTGCATATTGACGATTGCCCTGTGCTAATACGCGATTGCCAATATAGCCATGCAGCGTATAGTGTGCTCCATCACTCATGCGTACAGGGTACAGCATCTCATTCAATGGCAGATGATACAACTCGGCAAGCGTGATCGCGAGGTCGCCAGAGCCACTTGTCTGTAGCGCGATATGTTCATCAATAATCAAGTTAAAACGCACAGCAGGATAGCCTACCGCGTAGCGTTGCAACAGTTGGAGCACATGCCCATTCTCGGTTCGCGCCCCACGCATAAACTTGAGACGTGCAGGCACGTTATAGAACAGGTCCCGTACCGTGACCGTTGTGCCGTGCAACCGCGCACGTCGCCCACGCTGTGTGATTTCGCCTCCACGCAGAGTTATAGACAATGCGGCGTGATTTTCTCCGAGGCTATCGGTCTCGACTGCGCGACTCTGCAATGTAGTCTCTGAAACGGCGGCGATACTGGCAAGAGCCTCACCACGAAACCCTAACGTATGTAGACGGCTCAGGTCTTCGACACTCCAGAATCTTACTCGTGGTATGGCGCAGGCTTACACGTTCTAGCTCGTCTTCGGGAATACCATAGCCATCATCGGTGACGCGCATGAGGCGCAGACCACCACCACGTATCTCGACACGTATCTCTCCGGCACCAGCATCGAGCGCGTTTTCGAGCAATTCTTTAATTACGGAGACAGGACGCTCAATCACCTCACCTGCCGCGATACGCTCCGCTACATCGGGAGCAAGCGCGAGCAGCGGGCTACGCGGTGCGCGTAAACGGAAAGGTTGTTCTTGTATTTGACTCATCATCGCAGTAATATACTTTTCTTTTTCTGCATCAAAAACAACAGGTTCAAAGCATCAAGTGGTGTGATGGCATATACGTTGATAGCATCCATGTCCGGCGTCGTTCCATTTGCTTGCTCTAAAGCCATAGCTACAGCACGCGCCTCTTCACTCTGCCATTCATAGTTACCTTGCCTTTCAGCAACCAGTTTACTCAAGTCTTCGTGACGATAGGAATGATCTAGCGTATCATTTTGTATATGCGATAAACCATTTTGTCCATTGTCACGTCTCATCTCTAATTGTTGTAGCACTGACTCCGCTCGCTTCACCACGCTCGGAGGCATACCCGCCAACTTTGCCACGTGCACACCATAGCTACGTCCAATGCTACCCTGTATTACACGATGCAAAAACACAATGCCATTCTGCTCATCATCGCTGATCGCCATCGTATACACACTTAAATGTGCCAATTCGTTGGCTATCGCGGCTAACTCATGATAGTGCGTCGCGAACAATGTACGTGCCATCGTCTCAGTGTGCAAATGTTCGACAACAGCTCGTGCTATCGCTAGACCATCGTAGGTACTCGTGCCGCGACCGATTTCGTCAAGGATAATCAGGCTATGGGCGGTCGCATGATGCAGAATAGTCGCGGTTTCTTCCATCTCGACCATGAATGTACTCTTGCCGGATGCGATATCATCCTCGGCACCGACACGCGTGAAGATGCGGTCAACGAGACCGATACGAGCCTTCCGTGCTGGCACAAAACTGCCTATTTGCGCTAGCAGGGTAATCAAGGCGACTTGACGCAAATAGGTCGATTTGCCCGCCATGTTCGGGCCTGTAAGCAAGACCACACGTGCCCCATTTTCGGCCTCAAGATGCGTGTCATTTGGAATAAAGACATCGCCATCGAGCACGAACTCGACAACTGGATGCCGTCCACCGGTGATCTCTAAGCCATAACCATGCTCTAAGACAGGACGCGAGTAGCCTTGATGGGCCGCGACTTCCGCAAGGCTAAGCAATACGTCAACCCTCGCCATCGCGGTAGCGGTCGTCATTAATTGCTCATAAAATACGCTCAATTGACGCAATAAATCAGTGTAGATACTGCGCTCCATGTCCTCGATGCGCTCTTCCGCGCTAAGGATACGCGCCTCGTGTTCCTTCAAATCAGGCGTGAGAAAGCGTTCAGCATTGACCAGGGTTTGTTTATGAATATAATCGGGTGGCACAAGCTTTACATTGGCGCGTGTGACTTCGATATAGTAGCCAAAGACTTTGTTGAAGCTCACCTTGAGTGACTTGATGCCTGTACGTGCACGTTCGCGTGTCTCTAACGACACCATCCAGCGTCGTGAGTCACGAATAGAGGCAAAAAGTTCGTCTAGTTCGGCATGATATCCCGTTCGAATCAAACGTTTCTCATCGTCATCCTCATCACTATTGCCTGGATTGACCAGCGCACGTGCGATAAGGTCGGTTACGTCGGGGCAAGCATCTAGTTCATCAGCAATTGTTCTTAACAGGGGAGCATCGCAACCGAGCAGCAAATTTCGCAGTTGAGGCACAACCCCTAAGTAGTTACGGAGACCAAGCACCTCGTTACGTACCGCCGTACCCTGACGCACACGACCGGAGATACGCTCCAAATCTCCCAGACCCTGTAGGCACATGGTAAAGCGGCTACGCAACGCAGGACTTTCATACAACTCTTCAATCGCGGCTAACCGTGCATCTAACACATTCAAGTCGAGTAGAGGTTGCGTAATCGTGCGCCGCAGTTGTCGCGCCCCCATAGGCGTAGTCGTGCGGTCAAGCACATGCAACAAACTACCATGGATTGAACCACTGCGTGAGCCTTGTAAGAGATCGAGGTTACGCTGTGTGTGGGCATCGAGTACCATATAATTTGTTGTTCGGTACGAGCGTAGACCAGTCAAAAGCGCAAGCAAAGCCCCATTCATCTTTTCCAAATAGGCGACGATAGCACCCGCCGCCGAGATTGCCTGTGGAACAGAAGAACAACCATAGGCATCAAGCGATTGCACACCGAACTGACGACATAGACGCGTCTGTGCAGCCTCTTGTTGAAAGAAATATGGTGGACAATGCGTAATCGTGATGGTCTTAGAGGGAAACTGAAAAGCATCTTGCTTGCTCCCCTCGACCAGTAGACATTCAACAGGGCAGAGACGCTGTAGTTCTGCTTCCAGTGCAACGGGCAGTTCATCGGGTGTAAACCATGTCACGATAAACTCGCCTGTACTGACATCGACTGCTGCTAAGCCCGTTTGCGTACGCCCGGGTGCAATCGCGACTAAATAATTATTCTGCTTTGTCGGTAGCAAGTTCGGTTCGGAGAGCGTACCAGCCGTCAAAATACGCGTCACGGCTCGTTCGACGACACCCTTGCTTGGCACATCACCAATCTGTTCGCAAATAGCAACTTTGTACCCGCGATGCACTAATTTCCCTACATAGTTATCTAATGCATGTAGAGGAATACCCGCCAGAGGTACGCGTTCGCTATCACGCCCACCCCCACGGTGTGTAAGAACGATTTGTAGTTCATTCGCCGTTATACGTGCATCCTCATCAAATGTTTCGTAGAAATCGCCCATCTGATAGAGTAAAATAGCGTCTTGATACTGGCTTTTAATATTGAGATATTGCAGACGTGCGGGCGTCGTCATAGCTTCTTTCCCTGCTAGTATACACTTATGTTTTGAAACACCTGTACCATACTATATTCTTTACATATTGTCAAAAAGAGGTAGGAAATATTATTATTCGTTAGAGACCTAAATTTTTTGTATAGAAGCTTTAAGAGCTTAGCTCATCCTTTATATGTCCTACTTGACAATTTTATTGCTATATGTTATAAAAAATATAACATATAGCAATATCCAAATAGAGAACATGAATGTACATCCTATAAGTAACGTGAAGGAGAACCGAAATGATTAGTAACGCGGAACGACGCTTTTATCTCTTTGGATTGGTCAGTGCTTTTTGTTTTCTTGCTGGACTTATCTTCATCGTATGGAATGTGTTGACAGCATCCTTAGTCCTGCTTGCATCGGGAAGCTTTCTGACATCCATCAGTGTCCCTATCATGTTCAAAGCATTTGAGTCGATTTGCTTCCCCGATGACTTCAACCGTAGCGATAAACAATATCCTGTCACACGTTACTCCATTGGTTTTTACAGCATCGCAACCGCCTGTGCCTTAGCATCCATCGTTCTGCTTACATATATTCTTGATTACGGACGCACCACAATTGATGTACAACTCCTCTTCTGGGGACTATTTTTAACGCTAAGTTTTGCCATTATCGGACGGTTCGCGCAAAAGTCGGCATAGCCTTATCAAAGTCACTCTATAACGGTGCGAAAGCAAGACACGAGGGACAAAATGCTTTGTCCCTCGTGTCTTGCTTTCGCACCGTTATCAATGAGACTACTACACTCTTTCAAGTTTGATGACAGGAAGGACGCGGGTAGTATTGCTCTGATACTCGGCGAAGTTGGGCGCTTGTCTTGCGACATCAGCGAAGATACGATTCCGTTCAGTTGGCTCTACAACGGTTGCATGGACTTTGAAATGTTCGGTCCCGACTTCAATCGTGACATCATCAGGATGGGCGAGTATATTATAGTACCAATCGGGATTAGTGGGTGCACCACCTTTGGCCGCGACGAGGATGTAGTTATCTCCATCTTTGAAATACAACAACGGGATGACACGTTCCTGGTTGCTCTTGGCACCCAGTGTGTGAAGCAAGAGAAACGTTGCACCCGGCATATTTCCAATCTTACCGCCATTCGCGCGAAACTGCTCAATGATCTGCGGATTAACATTCTTGGCTCGCTCAGCCAATTCTTCGGGATTGTTACTCATATATTTCTTTCTAATCGATCAAACGAACAACCACTGTTGCAACACATCACAAAAATAGCATATCTCTAGTAAAGAGAACTATGCAGAATGGGCAAAAATGTTGTCTAATCAACAGTTTCGTGTATACTACACTGTGGAAATAATACGACGTATCTGTGCTGAAAGCAATCAGCAATTTAGTGGGATTGTTGGGTAAGCAACATCGGCAGGAAATTGTTGTTTTCAGGCGGAGGGCAAGACATGGAAAGAACGAGGGGCGATGATGGTCATATCAGTCAATGCGAACGATCCACGGGTCAAACGGACCCGTCAGTTGTTGCTACAGGCGTTCGTGACATTAATCGAAGAGAAGCATCACATTCATTCTATCTCGGTGCAAGAGATCACAGAACGAGCCACAGTCAATCGAGCTACCTTTTATGCCCATTTTGAAGACAAATATGCTCTATTAGACTGCTGGATGCGTGCGAAGTTTCACCGATCGTTGGAAAGTCAGCTTCCTACCTCATCCGCGTTGCAAATGGACACTTTGCGTACACTCATTCTAGCCGTTTTTGACTTTCTTGCCATCTTTCGTAGTTATCTAAAGCCTGCTGACAAACAGTTTGAGCCGCTCTTCGAGGTTGCTTTGCAGAAGGAACTGTATGAGGTCCTCTTGAACTGGCTAAACGAAGCCTCATTATCAGTTCCCATCCAGCAGGAGGTAAAGGAAACCACGGCACTGGTCACCAGTTGGGCGGTCTTTGGTCCAGCAGTGCAATGGAGCCGTGGAGAACAAACACGCTCAGCAGCAGAGATGGCTAATCGCGTCTTGACCATCGTAGCCGCAGGCTTGTCGCCTGTCATCGCCATTATTTGACAACTGGTGCTCAAGGATAGATTGATTAATAGGCATGAGGCCGGGTAAAAATTTCATTTTTACCCGGCCTCATGCCTATTAATACTTACTCTTTCGCCGCTGCATCTGCATATTCCAATACAGTCAGGTCAACACGTTTGTGGGCCGAGAGTTGTCCACTGTACGATGCACGATAGGAACCTGATGTTGGTGCGACATCGAAGTAGTCACGGCCAACTGCGATGGTAATATAGCTCAGGCTTGTTTCACGCTCATGCGTTGGGTCGAATGGTATGACTAACGCCTTATCAGGATGTTCCGCGACGGGTAGAAGCACCTCGACCCATGCATGTGTACCGCCTTCGCCAAGCATGTGGCCGGAGACATAGCGTGCGGGTAGATTACAGAGACGACAGAGCGTAATCATGATGTGCGCGAAATCCTGGCATACACCCTTGCCAAGCTTCAATGCTTCAGCCGCAGGAGTGCGAAATGTGGTGATACCGTTTTCGTATTGCAGGGCGTGATATGTCCAGCTATTGATACGTTGTGCTAGCTCTCGTCCCTGTAAGCCTTCGGCTACAAATGTTGCCGCTACCTTGCGTAGGGTTTCATCAGGTTGTGTCAACCTAGAAGGTGTTAACATGCGCGAGTCTGAAAGCCACGAGGCATCGATGTAGTGCGGACCACTATCGGCACGTCGCTCGACAACAATCCACGCCTCGAAATCAACGGCACTCTCGACAGTTGGCACAATGGGATTGAGCACAATATTGCCAAATTCGTCAAATTGACTACCAATTTCTGTTGTGGGTGCCGACACTTCTAAGCGATAGACGACACGACGCTGATCGCCATATTGCTCTGGCGGCACAATTGTCAGCAACTGGCTCAAGTCAGCGATGGGACCTGGATAATCGTACCGCAGATGCTGGTGAATCAGATATGCGGTACGCTGTACACGTTGCCAATCAACGCTCTGGGGGTCAAGCAGGTTAAGTGATGCAATCACAGTTTCAAGGTCGTTTTGGCCCTGATTCATGCTTGGATGGTATCCTCTCTTTGGGCAGAGACGCTCTCTGTAGGGGTCTGATTCATCACACCCGTCGTATGGGTCGTTCGTGTATTTGGCACTTCATCGGCCCAGACAGTCATACTTTGTAAACGCGGAGAACCGTAAGAAGTAACCATCGCCACATCTAGTGCATCACGCCCACGCCCAATCAACACACGACCCACACGGCGCGTATTGTTTCGCGCGTCGAACGTATACCACTTACCACCAAGATAGACCTCGAACCATGCACAAAAATCCATTGGCGCGTCTACCGGGGGCACGTCGATATCGGGCAAATAGCCAAAGGCGTAGCGAGCCGGAATATTCATGGCGCGACAAAAAGTCACGGAAAGATGCGCGAAATCGCGACATACCCCAATGCCCTGCGCAAAGATATCCGCAGAGGTGGTGATCGCCGTACTTGTGCCATACTGAAAACGAATATTGTTATGTACCCAATCGCAGATCGCCTGCACTCGTGCCCAACCCGGTTGAGTGCCACCAAAGAGCGACCATGCCTGATCGGAAAGTACATCAGAGAGGCAGAAGCGACTTGGCAGTGTATACATCAATGTATCGTCTGGCAAGTCTTCAACGGGATGCTGAATCGCATCAGGCTCGTATGGGTCTGGCTCGTCGGAGACTTCCGCGATGGCATCATAACGCCATACCTGCTCACCCGAAGGCATGATTAAGCGACGGCAGAGATTGCCATAAAAATCGGAATAGAGGCGAGACTCAATCGTGGGTGTTGTTTCCCATGTCTCGTGTACCAGACGATGTTCCCCATCTGGTCGGGGCTGAACCTGAATTACCGTTGGAGTAGGCCACGTTGCCTCATAACGGAACTCGCATCCTACTCGAACTTGCATGATGTTTCATTCCTTTTTCTGAACGCAAGTAGTCGCGTCCGTATAGCTTGTATTTGTTATTATATTGTACGTTATAGACTCGCTCTAAGTCTCAAAAAAATGTACATAGTTGACTTTAGCGTTATGGTTATTTATGCTAGAGAAAAGAACTGTATGTTGATGATGTAGGGGCCATAATTCATTACGCCCTGATTCGGCTATTGATGCGCGACGGGGGCGTAGTGAATTATGGCCTCTACACATGAAGTTATTTCTTCAGAAAGTTAAGGTACCACCATGCCCTTCGACCTGCAACACGCCCGCCAGGACACACCGGGATGCGCCCATGTACTACATTTCAATAATGCTGGCTCATCACTTATGCCACAACCTGTGCTGGATGCAACTGTTGCTCATTTGCAGCTAGAGTCTCGCATCGGTGGCTATGAAGCGGCGGCACAGGCAAAAAAGAGTATCGAGCATGTTTATGACGCGGTAGCCACGCTTATAAACTGTTCGCGTGATGAAGTGGCAATTATCGAAAATGCCACTCGTGCATGGGACATGGCGTTTTACTCCATTCCATTGCAAGCAGGAGACCGCATCCTCACCGCTTCAACCGAGTACGCGAGCAACTACATCGCCTTTTTACAGAGAGCACAAAAGACAGGGGCAACGATAGAGGTTATACCTGCTGACGAGCATGGACAGGTATCGCTTGACGCGCTTCAAAACATGCTTGACGAGAAGGTCAAACTCATCGCGATCACCCATGTTCCGACCAATAGCGGTATTGTGCAACCAATAGCCGCCATCGGTAAGCTTGCGCGAGAAGCAGGTATCCTCTATCTTGTGGATGCATGTCAGTCTGCGGGACAAATGCCGATTGATGTCCAACAGATCGGGTGTGATATGCTCTCGGCGACTGGACGTAAATATCTACGTGGACCACGTGGCACAGGCTTTCTTTACGTACGCCGCACCATACTTGAACAACTTGAGCCTCCATTCCTGGACTTACACGCGGCAGAATGGGTCTCGCCCATGCACTACGAGATACGGCCAGATGCTCGTCGATTCGAGAATTGGGAAACCAACTATGCCGCTAAAATCGGCCTGGGAGTTGCGATAGACTACGCCAATCACCTGGGACTCGACACAATCTGGCGTCGCGTCAAAACGCTAGCGTATCAACTCCGTTCGCAACTAACAACACTACCCGATGTTATCGTGCGAGACCGTGGCATCACACAATGCGGCATTGTCACCTTCACCATTGAGGGTCATGATCCAGAAGATATCAAGCGTGCACTTTCAGCCGCCACTATCAATGTCTCGGTCGCTATGCGCAACGGTGCGTTACTGGATATGGATGCTCGCAAGTTAACAAGCGTCGTTCGATCCTCCATTCACTACTACAACAGTGAGGAAGAAATCGAACGGTTCTGCCAACAGATAGCGAACATCGTTGTACCTCATACGCATCAGAATTAGAATTGTTGAGATTATTATAAGGGAAGAATAGGTCGTCGAGAGCATGACAGGGGCAAGCCCAGTCACTACTATACTGTTCACCCCTGCGGGGCGAAGCCACGCGTGTCCGTGTATAGTAGTGACTGGGCTTGCCCCTGTCATGCTGCCAAGTGCTCATCTTTCCTCATTTCAAGCTCATCTATTCTTATCCTAACATGTATGGATCAGCAATCAATAGCACCCACACCGATTATTGTGTTCTCATGCATTCATATGCCATAATACATAAAAATCACCTATTTTCCACAATTGAGTACTTGAAGGAAGAGAAGCTATGACCGTACCGATAGATGCAGCGTATGCAGCATCTCTTGACGCGCAAGACCCACTCTCCCACTTTCGGGAACGCTTTGTCATTTCTGATCCTAATTTGATTTATATGGATGGTAACTCACTTGGTCGTCTGCCCAAAGCGACTGTCTCGCTCACGGAAGATGTGCTGCATCGTCAGTGGGGTGAGCGACTCATTCGGAGTTGGAACGAGGGATGGTTCACTGCACCTGAACGCGTCGGAGCCAAAATCGCCACCTTGATTGGTGCACAACCCGATGAAGTGATCGTCGCGGACTCTACCTCAATTAACCTCTTCAAACTCGTTGTCGCCGCATTACGTATGCAACGCGGACGGTCGCGCATTCTCACGGATAATCTCAACTTCCCTTCGGACCTCTACATTCTACAAGGCGCAATCGACCTGATAGACAGGCAACACCAACTAGAAATAGTGTCTTCTCCCGATGGCATTCATGGTCCTGATATTGAGCTACAAGCACAACTCAATAGTGATGTCGCGCTCCTCACACTGTCGCACACCGTTTTCAAAAGCGGATACACCTATGATATGTCAATGCTCACAGGGGCGGCCCATGATGCAGGCGCACTCGTCTTGTGGGACCTCAGTCATTCGGTAGGTTCGGTTCCGATCAACCTGAATGCGGCTCAGGTTGACCTCGCGATTGGTTGTACCTATAAATATCTCAATGGTGGTCCGGGCGCACCGGCGTTCCTGTATATTCGTCGCAATCTACAGGAGCAGTTAAGCAATCCGATTACAGGTTGGATGGGACAAAAAAACCTGTTTCAGTTCGAATCGGTCTATCAACCAGCAACAGGCTTGCGTAGCTTCCTGACTGGAACCCCTCCTATTATCTCGCTTTCACTCATCGAGTCGGGCGTTGACCTATTGTTGGAGGCTGGCTTAGACAAACTTCGTGCAAAGTCTGAGCAGCAAAGCAATTATCTGTTTGATCTTTGGGGGGCGGTACTTGAACCCCTGGGCTTTAGCCTGAACTCTCCTCGTGAGGTGCGACAACGAGGTTCGCATATCTCGCTTGGGCATGCTGAAGGTTTGCGCATCGACTTGACGTTGCTTAACGATATGAACGTTCTGCCCGATTTCCGTGCTCCTAACAACATTCGCCTGGGTATCGCCCCGCTTTACACATCGTTTCTCGATATACACACAACCGTCATGCGCCTACGGGACATCGTCGTTAACAAACTCTACGAGAAATATAGTAGCGAGACACCAGCAGTGACGTAGGGACTTGCCAACATTCTTATTGCGGAAACGTCCGTAGGGGTCTGCATTCCATCACACCCTCGTGGCATATCACAATGTTGGAGGATTTGTGGAAACGTGACATCAATCCTGGGGAAACATGGTCAATGGCGAAAAGGGTGTGATGGAATGCAAACCCCTACAGATATTTAATTTCTGCCCTCTCTCATCTCTCTGATAATTATTCATTGAAGAAAGGTTGTCAACAATGGCAAATAGACTTACAGGCAAAGTAGCCTTGATTACTGGCGCAGGTAGCGGCATTGGGCGCACGGTGGCGTTATTATTTGCCCATGAGGGCGCGAAGGTTGTCGCGGGAGATATCAACACAGATGGCAATGCGGAAACTGTAAGCATGATTAAAGAGCAGGGCGGGGAAGCGTTAGCGATACGCCTGAATGTCACCATTGGCGAGGAAATTCAAGCTGCCGTACAGACGACGCTCGATACCTTTGGAGCACTGAATGTCCTTTGCAATAACGCTGGCGTAGGAGAGCAACGTACAGCGATTACTGACCTCGAAGAGAGCGAGTGGGAGCGCGTCTTTGCGATCAATAGCAAAGGCGTATTTTTAGGTATCAAGTACGGTGCCGCAGCCATGATAAAGGCAGGCAAAGGCGGTTCAATCGTCAATACGGCAAGTATCGCAGGCATTATCGGCAATCCGGGCTATGTGGCATACGCGGCATCAAAAGCAGCTTGTATCCATATCACACGCACAGCAGCTTTAGAACTCGCGCGTTATAATATTCGCGTAAACGCCCTCGCACCCGCGTTTACCTCTACACCAATGGTGGACTCGATGGTTTCTACTCACCGCGACCCCGAACGCGCACTACAAAAACTGGGGAGCATCATCCCACTGGGACGGTTGGGTACACCCGAAGAGATCGCGAACGCAGCCCTTTACCTCGCCAGCGACGAATCCTCATTTACCACTGGCGCAGTATTAGTGCTCGATGGTGGCTTAACAGTACAATAAAATATGATGGGATGCGAAATGCGAGGCAGAACGTGCTCTGCCTCGCATTTCGCATCCCATCATAGCTTTAAATTTTTCGTTGTACGTTTTTCCAGTAGGGTGCGCGGATATTTGCCTTGAGTATTTTGCCAGTAGGGTTGCGCGGGATTTCAGCCACAAAATCGACGGAACGAGGCCGCTTGTAGTCCGCGATGCGTTCGGTACAGAAGGCTATCAGTTCTTCCGAGGTCGCACTAGCTCCTGGGCGTAGCTCGACGACGGCCTTCACAGACTCGCCCCAGAGAGAGTCAGGCACACCAATCACAGCGACATCAGCCACGGCAGGATGCGCGGTCAGTACGGCCTCTATCTCAGCAGGATAAATGTTGACGCCACCTGAGATAATCATGTCTATTTTGCGGTCACAGATGTAGTAGTAACCCTCGGCATCACGATAGGCGATATCACCAACGGAGAAAAAACCATCGCGTTTGTTTTTTTCCGTCGCCTCTGGCTTATTGAAGTACTCCGCCAGCGAAGCATTGCGTGCATACATCTCCCCCGCGACGCCATCGGGAACTTCATTTCCTGCTGCATCCAACAGGCGTATCTCTTGGCCAGGACCAACCTGACCACATGACCCCGGCTTCCGCAACTGGTCTTCGGGTTTAAGTATAGCCACAAAACCTGTCTCGGTGGCGCCATAGAACTCCCAAATATGTTCTCCAAAACGCTCGATAGCACGAACTTTCAATGCATAGGGGCATGGGGCACCACCGAGAATAATTGTGCGAAACGAACGGGTATCATAACGTGAAAATACATCCTCCTGCACATCACATAAACGTTGCAAAAGTGTGGGAGCCATGAAGGTTGTCGTGATCTTATGACGATCAATCAGTTGTAATGCCTCCACTGGATCATACTTGGGCTGAATGACAATTGTTGCGCCCATAAGCATATTGACAGCTACAAAAAAGTTGGGCGCGCTATGATAGTAGGGACCTGCTAGCAGGTGTACATCAGACGCAGACAATCCAAATGTCTGCACAACCCCCATCACACCATCTATGGCAACACCACCAGGACGATACGCCCCCTTTGGTTTACCTGTCGTACCAGACGTATAGCTCATAGTCGAGCCAAGTCCCCCCTCACTCTGTGGTACATCTTCACTTGCCTGAGCCAGAAGGTCTTCATACTTCTGCCATCCCTGCGGTGCTTCAGAACTGACAGAGATAAAGGTTACTTGCCCTGTTACCTCGGTACGCGCTTGCTCGACGACCTCTACGAGTCCAACTCCTGCTATCGCCACTTTTGCCTGGCAGTCATTGATGATATATGCAACCTCATGCTCACGTAAGCGATAGTTGAGCAATACACCAATAGCCGAAAGCTTTGACAGGCCGCTTGCGATTTCAAGTGCCTCGATAGAGTTGTATGTCATTACCGCGACTCGGTCGCCCGCTTTGATACCTAAAGCACGTAGTGCATTGGCAACGCGCCTCGCACGGCCATTCAATTGGACGTAGGTAAGAGAACGATCACCACAAATAAGCGCGGTTTTGCCTGGGCGTACCTGTGCATGTGCATCAAGATAATGAGGTGGTTTTGCTGAAGTTACATTTTCAGAGGTTGTCATCGAGCGTCGTCTCCTGTCTGCAATACATCTTCGTATACTGAAACACGCTATAGTAGCAAAATTATATCATACAATGGAGCTTACTTTTTCCCATGGGAAAAAGTAAGCTCCATTGTATGATAGACAAGGACTAAACACCCATGGAACGTCCGATGATCTCTTTCATAATCTCGTTGGTGCCAGCGTAGATACTTTGCACACGGGCATCGAGGTAGGCGCGTGCGATGGGATACTCAGTCATGTAGCCGTAGCCACCGAACAATTGCACGCACTGGTCCAGCACTCTTTTCTGTAGATCGGAGGTCCACCATTTCGCCATGGCTGCCGTTTCCGGCGTGAGCGTTTTCGCGTTCAACTCCTCGATACAGCGATCGACGAAGACACGAGCGATCTCGATCTCTGTCTTCATCTCGGCGAGTTTGAAGCGCGAATTTTGAAAACTGCCAATCGGCTGCCCAAATGCGGTGCGCTCTTTACAATATGCAAGCGTCATCTCTAACGCGGTTTCACAGGCCGCGACAGCACTGATGCCTACATTCAAGCGTTCCTGGGCGAGCTGACGCATGAGATAATAAAAACCTTGCCCCTCTTCGCCAAGCAGATTGGTAACGGGAACCTCGACATCCTCGAAGAAGAGTTCCGCCGTATCCTGTGACTTGAAGCCCATTTTTTCGAGCATACGACCACGCTTGAAACCTTCCATGCCGCGCTCTACAACCAACAAGCTGATGCCCTTGTGCCGCTTCTCAGGATTGGTTTTCGCGACCACAATCACGACATCACTCAAAATGCCATTGGTGATAAATGTCTTCTGCCCGTTCAGGATGTATACATCACCTTTACGAACGGCTGTAGTTTTGACAGCCGCAAGGTCGCTGCCCGTGTTTGGCTCGGTCATCGCGATTGCCGTGATTAACTCACCAGCACACATCTTAGGCAGCCAACGCCGCTTTTGTTCCTCTGTGGCATAAGCAAGCAAGTAGGGCAGGACGATATCATTGTGCAGACCCATGCCGGCACCAGCACTGGACGCGCCGACACGCGCGGTTTCTTCCGCGATAATCGCGCTATAACTGAAATCTTCTACGCCCGAGCCACCATATTCTTCTGATACTGCGAGACCTAGAAAACCCTGTTGTCCCGCCTTCAGCCATAGTTCACGGGAGACAATACCATCTTTCTCCCACTGGCCGTTATATGGCACGATTTCCTTTTCTACAAAATGCCGGAAGGTGTCGCGGAACAGTGTATGTTCCTCGGTGAATAGCGTCCTTTTCATGATTGTTACTCCTGGGTCGTAGTACATCCTACTTCGCAAGTCATATGCTTCTCTCTATTGTATCTTGTTTCCATAATAACTTTCCAATCCGAGTTCAATCGTGTTAAAAATATGATATAGTCCATAGAGAAACCTAAAACAGGAGATACACTATGAGTGCTGACTACACACACACTGAAGTCGTAAACAACGAGAACGAGCAGCGATATGAGGTACGTATGGACGATCAAATCGCTGTGTTAGAGTACGAACGCACAGGCAACCAAATTACTTACATTCATACAGGTGTACCACATGCAATGGAGGGACACGGTATCGCACGCAAATTAGCACATACCGCGCTTGAGGATGCACGCAAAGAACAACTCACGGTCTCCCTTGATTGCCCATTTGTTGCAGGATATATCCGAGAACACACAGAGTATCTCCCGCTACTTAGTAAGGCAGAGCAAACACGTATCATGCAATCGTAAGGAGCAAGAACGATGGCAGATATTCAAACACTCTTTAGCTTACAGGGGCTAACGGCTGTCATCACGGGTGGCAGCGGTGCGTTAGGGAGTGCGATGGCCCAGGGCCTGGCAAGTGCTGGTGCAAAGGTTGCTATCATCAGTCTTCGTGCTGAAACGGGTACGAGAGTTGTAGAGGCCATTCACACCGCAGGTGGACAAGCTATGAGTATCGCCAGTAGCGTTAACGATGACGCAGCCCTTGAACACGCGGTAGAGCAAGTCACAAACACCTTTGGTCCGGTTGATATCCTGGTCAATGCTGCTGGTGGCAACAATCCACTCGCCACAACCAATGAAACACGTTCCTTCTTTGATCTGAATACCGAGGCTACAAATGCGGTGTTCAGTTTAAATACCATGGGTACAATCCAAAGTTGTCGTGCTTTTGGGCGTGGCATGGCGGAGCGCAAACAAGGCAACATCATCAACATCACCTCTATGAGTGCCTTACGTCCCCTTACACGCATTCCGGCTTATAGTGCCGCGAAAGCCGCCATCGCGAATTTTACACAATGGCTAGCAGTACACATGGCACAAGAATATAGTCCGAATATTCGCGTCAACTCGATCGCCCCAGGATTTTTTCTGACCGAACAAAATCGCTTTTTGCTGACCGATGTACAGAGTGGTGAACTTACAGCGCGTGGACAGAGCATCATTGACCACACACCGATGGCTCGTCTTGGCACACCGGATGATCTTGTCGGGACACTGCTCTGGCTTGCCAGTCCTGCATCCGCGTTCGTCACAGGCATTGTTGTGCCCGTCGATGGTGGCTTTGCGTCATTCAGTGGTGTGTAACAGCCTTATTTTTGACGAGAAAGGAGAGCACCGATGCTCTATGGGCAAGGTTCGACGAATAAAACGCTTACAAACAACGATGTGGAACATGCTATCGCGCAAACATTCGATACACTTGCGTTGGATGGAAAGCGAGTGCTTGTTATCATTCCCGATGGCACACGGACCGCTCCAATTCCGCTTTTTTTTCGTTTACTCTATGAGCGTATCGGGCAACGTGTCGCGCGTCTCGATTATCTGATCGCGCTCGGCACACATCCTCCAATGGCAGAGGCAGCCATCGAGCAGCTCGTGGGCGTCTCCGCGCAAGAGCGAGTTGAGCAGTATCCCAATGTCTCCATTATCAATCACCACTGGTCCCAACCGGATATGCTCACGACCATCGGCATCATTTCACGAGCAGAGGCACAACAGATTACCGATGGCGTGCTTGCCGAAGATGTGCCTGTGACACTCAATCGCATGATTTTTGAGTATGACCAACTGATTATCTGTGGTCCGGTTTTTCCTCATGAAGTCGTAGGTTTTTCTGGCGGAGCGAAGTATCTCTTCCCTGGTATCGCGGGACCCGACATCATCAATTTCACGCACTGGCTTGGCGCACTCGTTACAAGCATGCACACGATTGGTGTCAAGGATACACCCGTTCGTCGCATCATTCATCGTGCCGCTGAATTTATCGACCGTCCACTGCTATGTATGACACTTGTATTGAAAGGTGAGGAGTTACACGGCCTTTATGTTGGTTCATATCTTGAGGCGTGGAGCGCGGCAGCAGACTTATCGGCACAACTCAATATTATTCCTGTACACACACCATTCAAACGTGTACTCTCTATGCCCTCCCATATCTACGACGATCTTTGGACGGCGGCAAAGGCGATGTATAAAACAGAGCCTGCGATTGCTGATGGTGGCGAGGTTATCATTTACGCACCTCACATCACGGAAATATCCTATACACATGGCAAGCTCATCGACAGCGTAGGCTACCATGTGCGCGACTATTTCACAAAGCAGTGGGAGCGTTTCAAGGATGTCCCGGGTAGCATCCTTGCCCATAGCACACATGTAAAAGGGACAGGTACCTTTGAAAACGGAATCGAGACACCGCGTATCTCCGTCACCCTGGCAACGGGCATACCAGAAGAACGCTGTAGACGTGTCAATCTTGGCTACTTGGACCATCACAAAGTCTCTATAGAAGAGTGGCAAGATCGCGAACAGGAAGGAATACTGCTTGTACCTCACGCGGGTGAAATGCTCTATCGTGCCGACTCGCTCTTTACAAAAGAACCTGAAACAGCAAGGAGGAATGTATGAAGTTTGGCGTCTGCGCTTCCTTTCAAGAGGTTGCGGCACTACAGGAAAGACCTTTCGATTACCTGGAAGAAAATGTACAACGCCTTCTCGTACCAGAACAGCCTCAAGCGCACTTTGAGCAGGTTTTGCATGAAGTTCAGTCGTTAGCCTTGCCCATCGAAGCGTGTAATAGTATGCTTCCTGCCGTTATACCCCTCATAGCAACACCTCAGCAACCAGTAGATACCACTCGCTTAGAGCATTATATCAAAACGATGCTGCAACGAGCCGAGCAAGTGGGCGTTCGGGTTATCGTCTTTGGAAGTGGGCAGGCCCGTGCATGTCCTCCTACATACAACCATGACGACGCGGTAAAACAGCTTGGTGTATATCTCGCGACGTGGAGTGAGTGGGGACGCGAACATGGCGTATCTATCGCGCTCGAACCATTGCGCTATGAGGAAACTAACATCTTGAATACGGTTACGGAAAGTGGTGCACTCGTTACAAAGCACGTCAGTTCCGGCGCGACCTTGCTTGTTGACACGTATCACATGGCCTGCAATCGAGAGCAACCAACCGACATTCTACCGTGGACTCCGCTCATTTCTCACGTGCATGTCGCCGAAAAGCAAGAGCGTGCCGCCCCGGGACATTATGGCGAAGACCTGCGTCCCTATTTTTCGGCCCTTCACGCAGGTGGCTATCATCAGCGTATCTCGATAGAATGCCGCTGGCAAGATTTCGCCAACGAGGTAGGGCCTGCAATCGAGACGGTAAAGAGACAATGGAGAGATGTTGTAGGGGTTTAATTCACTACACCCTATTGGCAATTGATTCCGTCCAAAGAATTGATGTAACGTTTGATGTATCCTCTAACATTGTAAGTCGCCAACAGGGTGTAATGAATTAGACCCCTACGAGAGGTTATTATGAGGGAATTTTATCGTGACAGGAAATGAAGAACAATCTGTTGCCCCACTACAACGCTTGCTAACAGAAGACGCTCCTGGACAACTCCATAGACGCGAGGGACGCATGGCACAGTTGGGAAGCGAGAATGGTGTCCTCAAACTCGATTGGGTAGATGGCGTGGCACGTTTGCTTGCTAACCCCGATTGGCTCGAAACCGTAGAGGTCGAGGCACGCGCGATATGGGAACAAGGCATTCGGCATATCATCTGGGCTGGTATGGGCGGCTCCATCATAACGGTACGTGTCCTGGTCGAGATGGGTTTTGGCGGAGGGCATAATGAACAGTTCATTACGATACACCCATTAGATAGCACGGACCCCGTGGCACTGAACGCGATTGTACGCTCACTAGCTCAAAGTAAACAGCTTCCGGTATCGACGGTTGCACCGGATGAGACATTTTTGCGAACACTTCTACACGATGTCATGATGATTGGCGTCTCTATGGGCATGACTTCGGAGGAGCCAATCACACATCTTGAGTGGTTTACTGCGTTGTTGCAACAAGCGCAGCTACAACCCTCACAACACCTGCTCATCATGACGCTTCCAGACTCCTATCTCGATACGTTCGCCAAGCACTATCAAGTACCGACACGTCCACTACAACTCGATGGAGGCACAGGCACAGGTGGACGCATGAGCGCACCAACAACACGTGTGTTTCTGCTCCCTGCCGCTCTTTATCTCACGCGCCTCACATCAACAGGAGGCGCATTACGCCATATCCTACAGCAAGCATGGCAGTTTTATAGCACAGCGATAACGCAACCCAAAGAGTTCCCATTTGTACAAGTAGCCGCCGCTTTGAGTACGGCGAGTAAAGACGGTGCGTGCCAGTTACGCCTCACAATGGCGGAAGCATGGACTCCTCTTGTGCAATGGATCGAGCAACTCATGGAGGAGAGTCTTGGCAAAGGTGGCAAAGGCATTGTCGTTTTTCATGAGCAAGTTTTGAACATACAAGCATCGAACTATCGTACGGAGGGCACTCTACATGTAGAGGTTGTAGCTGAACATTCTGAGCTTGCGCCCACAAAGCATACCTTCTCGCTCTATCAGCCTTATCTCACCAGCCAGGAACCTCAAGAGCGTCTCGCGGCTCTTGCCGCCAGCTTTCTCGGCTGGCAACTCACGATGGCACTGTATGGGTATCTCCATGATATTACCTTCGCGGGTCAACCTGCCGTGGAAAACTATAAGACACGGGCACGAATGTTGCGCAATCAGGACGATCCTTTACAGGTGCTTGCAGGTCAGCAAGCCGAGGTAAAGCAGGGTGCGTTGACACTTTTTGCGCCCGATCAGGTTGCTACGACACAGGCACCGGCAGGTATTTTCGCGTCTGCCCTCTCTCGAAAAACACAAAAGACAGAACTTTTAGACTATCTCGACTGCACCTTTAATGGCGTCGCATCATCACCCATACAATCCTTGCTTCACAACTATGTTCATAGAATCGGGAATACGCTGTTAGGGGTTCCAGTCAAAATACGTCAAGCTCCTGCCGCCTATCATTCGACAGAACAGAGCGAGATGGATGGACCACCTTCTTTTGTGAGCCTACGTATCCTCGTACGCACACATGAGAAGAGTTTGCTTGGGACCTATAGCGATACCTTTTTACGAGCGCAGGCCGTCAGCACATGGCAAGCAATGGTTGAACAAGGGCGACGCTGCTACCTCTTGCTTGTCGATGGAGATGATGAAGAGGTAGAGAGTTCGCTTACACGTTTTTTCAATGACGTGGAAGCGCAACTTCACAAACATGAAGCTGGCTCGTAGGGGTCTAATTCATGACACCCTGTTCCACATGTCCATGTCTGGAGAACGTGGAAATGCCAATATCAACGTTCTCGTTTGGCTGATCTATCGCTAACAGGGTGTCATGAATTAGACCCCTACAGAGGTTCATTAGAAGGAGATAATACCATATGACAGAGAAATTACGATTTGGCATTATTGGATGTGGCGTTATCGGCCCGACACATGCCGAGGCTATCGACAGCCTGGCAGATGCACAGCTTGTCGCTGTTGCCGACCCTATCGCGGAAAGGGCAAAAAAACTTGCGGACAAATACAACGTTACTCCATATACGGATATCCAGGCAATGCTGGACCGTGAACAGCTCGATGTTGTCACGGTATGCACGCCCAGTGGCGAACATGGCAAACACGCGTGTCAAGTAATGCGGACAGGACGCCACGTCATTGTAGAAAAACCAATGGAAATCACAAGAACGGCCATCGACGAAATGTTGCATACACAGCAAGAGATGGGCGTCAAACTCTCCGTGATCAGCCAACATCGCTTCGATGCGGCCACGCAACAAATACACGCACTTGTGCAAGAGCAGGCTTTTGGTCGTCTTGTCCTCGGCAATGTCATTATCCCGTGGTGGCGTTCGCAAGCATATTATGATAGTGGCGCATGGCGTGGAACCTGGGAATTCGACGGTGGCGGCGTATTGATGAACCAATCCATTCACTCGATTGACCTGCTACAGTGGCTGATGGGTCCAGTCAAAAGCCTGTATGCCTATACCGACACACTGGCACATCGCATGGAAACAGAGGATGTAGGCGTTGCGGTCTTGCGTTTTACCAATGGAGCGGTTGGTACTATCGCCGCGACAACAGGGGCTTATCCAGGAGTGACAACACGCATCGAGCTATTTGGCAATAAAGGGTCGGCCATTATCGAAAATGATCAGCTTAGTTACGTTCACCTTGCACGCGATGAACAGGAGCAGCCCGGGGATTATGGCTCAAACTCGAAAACCGCGCAGAAGAGCGTCGTAGATAGTGCGACAGCGCACAATCCAGCCGCCCTGTCCGCGAACAGTCACGCGTTACAGATCGCGGACATGATTCGTGCCATCAGAGAAAATGGGGTTCCGCTCGTTGATGGTAATACAGCACGACAACCTGTCGATATCATTTTAGCGATCTATGAGTCGGTTCGCACACAGAAGGAGATACTTCTAACATGATTCGCTTATCAGCTTTCGCGGACGAAATCTCTGCCAACCTGGACGAACAGGTTGCCGTTCTCCAGGGCGAAAATATTTCTTATCTTGACCTGCGTAGCGTTGAGGGAACCAATGTTCTTGACCTTACCGATCAGCAGGTTATGACGATCAAAAATACGTTGTCCAAACACAACATAGGTGTCGCATGCATCGCTTCACCTATTGGCAAAGTTTCGATTGCAAGCCCATTTGATGAAACACTCACAAGACTTGAACGGGCCATAGAGCTAGCGAATATCTTTCAGACGCCCTTTATTCGCATCTTCTCTTTTTATCCGCCTGTCCTCACAGTGGAAGACGCGGAAAGTGGCGAGTTTGTGGACCCGAGCGAATGGAGCCATGAGGTTCACGCACGATTACAGACCATGACGGAGCATGCCCGCAGTGCCAATATCACCCTGCTGCATGAAAATGAAAAAGACATCTATGGTGACACTATCGCACGGTGCGTCGAGCTGCTCAAACAAACTGATGAACCACATTTTCAAGCGGCGTTTGACCCGGCGAACTTTATCCAATGTAACCAGGTTCCGTTTCCCGACGCCTACGACGCCCTTCAGCCATGGATACGCTACATGCACGTGAAGGATGCACAAGCGAATGGAACGGTTGTTGCCGCAGGAGAAGGTGAGGCCCATTGGTCTGACCTCTTGCAACGTTTGCGGAAGCATGGCTATGATGGCTTTTTCTCGCTCGAACCACATCTCGCGCTTGCCGGACAATTCCAGGGTTTTAGCGGTCCCGAACGCTTTCGTCACGCTTCACAAGCATTTCAAAAATTGCTGCAAGCTATGCACTGGGAATACGAATAATGTTCATCCAATGGTGAGGAAGCGCAACTGATCTTTATACTGGGGCGCGCGTTCTATCGCGGCACCGCATACAACCATTGCTTCGTCGTAACGGAGCAGTTTCCAGAGGAGCGTTCCCTTTGCCCAGTATGTTTGCGGATCGTCGGCATTGTATGCAATTGCCTTGTCGTATACCTCAAAGGCTTCGTCATACTGTTCCATCTCGCTAAATACCCGTCCAATTGCGTTATAAACAGAAACAGCATCATCGGTATGAACTAATACTTGCTCATATGTAGAAAGAGCCTCGTCGAACCGCTTGAGGAAGGTAAGTGCATCGCCCTTACGTATCAGTATGTGAGCATTCGTCGGGTAGAATGTTAACACACATTCATAGGCTGCAAGAGCCTCTTCGTAGCGATCAAGAAACATCAAGACGGCGGCCTTGTTCTCAAAATAAACGGCTTGAGCAGGATCAAGGAGTGTCGCTTGCTCATAAGCAGCTAACGCCTTTTGATAAAACTGGAGTTTATACAGCGAGTTACCCTTGTTGTTATATGCATTTGCGTCACGAGGGTCTAGCTGAATGCACCGATCGAATGAGCTGACAGCCTCTTTATGACGTTCAAGCGTTGCCAGCACAACAGCTTTGTTGTAGTGAAAGGTCGATTTATTTGGCGCAAGGAACAAAGCCTTTTCGTAGTACATCAGTGCTTGTTGGTAACGACCCAAACGATACAACTGCGTTGCTTTACAGTTTATCGCATATTCGTTGTCAGGCTCAAGCATCAACACGTGTTCAAACGCCTCTATTGCTGCACTCGGCTGTTCGAGCAATGTATGGAGATTTCCTTTACTGATATAGGCTCGAATGTTGAAGGGTTCAAGCTCAATTGCGTGCTCGTATGCTTCAAGAGCAAAGTCAAAAAGTTCAAACGAATACAAAATATCGCCGCGCTCACACCATGCATGTGCAGAGGTAGAATCAAACTCCTCCTCTTGCTCTTCACACTCGATAGAAATGAGTACGGCATCAGTCTCTTTTAGTTCTTCAGTGATGAAGTTCGATGTAACAGCATGTACTTCCTCATGCGCTTCTGTCGTGAAGTCAACAGAATCAGCATTCCGCCACCCGCTTGTACTCATAGTTTCCCCCAGGTCTTGTAGGTGGTGATTGTGTATGCTCATTGTGTGTGCTCTTGTAGAAATATGTTATGTATAGCATAACATGTTAAAAAGCTGGAGTGCAAGCTATTGACTCTTCTAATTATTAATTTCTGCCTAATGTACACAATCACATACTAAAATTCGTCTTACTAGTAGGAAAAATCATTCTGTATGTACGAGAATGGAGGTATCGCATGCTTCAAAATCCAGGCGTCCCACCGATGCAACGACCCACTCGCGGTGGTAGTAGCTGGTTTCATACACTATGGGTAGGCTTACTGCTCTTTGTTATCGCAATCATCATCTTTTACTTTACGCAAAATGCCAATTTGTATCCAACCGTTCTGCTTATCGGCAATTTTCTTATACCTGTCGTCTTTGTCGCCTTTCTCTATGACCATCAGCACCTAAGCGTCTTGACGCCAGAAACTATTGGTCGAAGTTTTGGCGTTGGCGGTATCTTAGGCGTTCTCGGTGCATCTGTCCTTGAAGCACTACTACTGCCTACTCCGTCCGCCAGCACCAGTGCTAATGGGGGACTTTCTCTAGGGAGTGCTCTGGGTGTTGGCCTGATCGAAGAGGGATGTAAGATTGTCGCTGTCATGTTTATCGCGCGACGCTTGCGCCACACTGAAGCAATAGATGGCCTACTATTAGGAGCCGCCGTCGGCATGGGCTTCGCAGCCTTAGAAAGTACAGGCTATGCTTTTACAGCCTTTATCTCTAGTAACGGTCATGTTACTGCCTCTATCGTCTCGACTGTGTTCAGGGGTATTCTCGCGCCATTTGGTCACGGAGTATGGACAGCTATTCTCGGTGCTGTCTTATTCCGACAAAGCACGCCTAGACACTTTCGTATTACAGGCTTAGTCATCCTGACATACCTCTTCGTTTCCGTACTGCATGGTCTTTGGGATGGCTTACCACTGGTATTCTTCCTCACCGTTGCCATTCCTCCAGGTATCAACATTCCGGTCGCAACAATCATTCTCAGTTTGATTGGAATTATTGTGCTCACAGTAATGTATAGACGGGCACTGCGCCAACGCATGACCCAATTGCCATCAGTGTAGGGGTCTCATCATGACACCCCTACATATTAGCCGCTCTTACTCAGGCCCGACTGAGCGCAGTTTTTTACGCAGGCCAGCGCGTCTCTTCGTTTCGAGCCGACGTGTACGGCTGGCAGTTGTTGGACGCGTTGGTCTACGAGGTATCTCGACCCGTTGCATCTCTTCGAGACGCTCCGCCATACGCTCAAAAGCGGCTTCACGGTTGGCATGCTGTGAACGTCGCTCTACCGCTGTGACGGTGATACCACTAGGACGGTGGTGCAGACGCACTCCCGTCTCAACCTTATTGCGGTGCTGTCCCCCTGGGCCACTGGCGATAAAAAATTCTAGGTCACTATCCCGCTCCAGTGATTCGCGGTCCGTCGGATATATCTCGGTCACAACTACTTCCTTTTGACAAACTGATGCGCCTTCTCTCACTACTATACACTATATAGCCAGCTACCATCCCAATTGTTTTCTGGTTTCACATCCATTGGGAGAACCAGGGAGACAGCAAGGGTCTCCCCTACATTTTCACGCCCCCTACGTGTAGGGGAGACCGCAAGGGTCTCCCTGGTTCCCTCATCCTTCATTCCCTTTCAAGAGATCGTACAGGAGATTTGCGATGGGGGTTGGTGACTCCACTTGTTGTGCTGTCCTTTTGAAGAGACCAGTATCCTTCAGCGGTATCGCGTTCTGACTGAAAGGTGTCGTTTGCTCGGCAATCCGCTTGCCATAGTTCTGATAGATGGGAGCCGGGAATAAGGATTGTGTCAGCATATCGACCACTGCCTTTGGATCGACTCCGTTCCTCCGAGCCATCGAAAGTGCTTCCATCATAGAGTATCCCGCTGATCCAATCAGAAAATTTCCAATGAGCTTGACAATGTTTGCCGCGCCAACCTCTTCGCCAAAATCGAAGATACCTTGTGCGCCCATCGCTTGCAACAATGGTCGAACACGTTCTTTGGCTTGCTGTGGACCGGAAAACGGAATCCAGAGTTGTCGCCCGCCAGCAGCTTCTGGCCTACCAAAGATAGGTGCATCGACATAAGCACTGCCATGTTGTGCATGTAGTGCCGCAAGCTTTTTGGATGTTTCCGGTGCCACCGTACTCATCGCGACATGAACACCACCTGATCCCAGTTTCTCTAAAAAACCATCGCTCATGACGATGCTTTCCACTGCCGCGCCATCCCATACAAGTGTTGTGACAATCCCCCCGCTTACTACCGCGTCAACAGGTCGGCTCACCTGTTGCGCTCCCTTGGCAACCAGCGACTCCGCTTTGCTTTCTGTACGATTGTACACAAGGAGAGAATAGCCAGCACCAAGTAGATTGTTCGCTACAGGAAGACCTAGACTACCGAGTCCAATAAATCCAATTGTTTCGCTCATGTTTCTCACTCCTTCTGAATTAAGTGAATGTGCTAGACATGACGTTAACGTCATGTTTAGCGTAAAAAAATCTAACGATATTCTGTTTTCTCGAGCCAGTGCTCGAAGCGTTCAATATGGGCTTGTAGGTCGGCACGAAATTGTTGTAACGCACCGATCTTCTGGTCTACGTCAGCGAGATGTTGGCGCAAGATACCGAGGATTTTCTGTTTTGGTTGTATTCCACTCGGGTCCGTGAAATAGAGGTCGATGACATCGCGTATTTCATCCAGGCTAAGTCCAAGCTGCTTCAACTGGTCAATTTTGCGCAGACGGGCAAGCGTCTCCTCGGTATAGTAGTGCTGCCCGTTGCCTTCACGTTCACCTGGAGGGAGTAGTCCAATACTCTCGTAATAGCGAACGGTGCGTGGAGTTACCTCTGCTCTTTCCGTCAAATCACCAATGCGCATACGGTCATTCATAGCTCACTCCAAATGTTACGTTAACGTCATGTTGATAGAATATCATCATAAGCGAGGCATTGTCAAGGACATGAAGATGCTTGCTCTCCATCCTTCAGGGGGAAACGCGTGAAGATGCAGGGAGACCCAAATTGCTCGTTACGATGGCACAACAGAAATCCAAAAAGGTATACTAAGATTGCGAACACGATTCCGCATTCACAAGGAGCAATCGCCATCATGACAACGCATACGGCACCTTTCACCTCAACACTTCCCGGGCACTATTACTATGACTCGACACTCTATGAGCAAGAGCAGCAGCATATCTTCTCTCAACTGTGGTTTTGCGCAGGTCACACCTCATCACTTTTTGAAGCGGGAGCATATAAGACATTGCAGTTCGGTGGGGAAAGCGTACTTGTACTGCGCCACAGTGATAACACTCTTCGTGCCTATCTCAACGTGTGTCGTCATAGAGGTGCTCGCCTATGTACAGAGGAAACGGGACGGCTGAAAGGGTCGATTCAGTGTCGTTATCATGCCTGGACCTACGGACTAGATGGAGGGTTGCTTGGTGCACCAAACGTCCTCACGCATGAGCAGTTTGACCGCGCAGCTTATGGCCTACATCCAGTAAAACTTGAGGTTTGGGAGGGGCTTATCTGGCTTAATCTCTCAGATAACCCGTTGCCATTGGAGACGCAAGTTCGCCCCCCCATCATAGAACGCTTCGGGAACTATGCTCCATTCGCGGGTTATGATCTCGGCGGTCTCGTGATTGGTAAGACGCTTACTTATGAGGTTCAGGCAAACTGGAAGATTATCATCGAGAATTTCATGGAGTGCTATCATTGTGGTCCAATGCATCCCGAATTTTGTCAGTTGCTCCCGGGTTTTCGCAGTGGCTCGATTTACGAAGGCGATGAAGCAGCCACACTCGCCGCGTCCGCGCAGGCGTTTAGTATGACAGGCAAGGCCAGTCGTCCCCCTCTCAAGGGCCTATTGCCAGGGGATGAGCGTCACTACTACGGTATTGTTATCAATCCTAATGTTCTCCTCAACCTTCTGCCCGATCACGTTGTCTTCCACACAGTTGAGCCAAAGGGACCCGAACAAACGCAGGTCACATGCTACTGGTTATTCGATCCCGATGTCGTGACACAACCCGATTTCGACCCGATGGATGCCGTCGAGCTATTCGATCTCGTCAATCGTCAAGATTGGGAGGTATGCGAGCTAACCCAGCAGGGAATGCACTCAAAAGCTTTCGCGCAGGGCGGCATCTATACGCCCGCCGAACACCATATCCGTGCCTTCGCGGATTTCGTGCTGGCACGACTCGCATAGAACACTACACGTATCGCTAGTTGTCAAAACACAATGATACGTTGTAAAGTTGTGTCATAGAGTGAAAATATAGAGGAGACCCATGTTAACCGAAGTCGAGTGGAGCGAGGGCATCCCCTTGCGGGTGCCCTTGTACACATTGGCCCCTTACGTTAATGCCTATGGGGGAGACTGCAAGGGTCTCCCTCTTTGCCCAGAAAACGTAAAGTAAGCTTGCTTTACCTGCTGAAACGAGGATTATACTGTGAGCGAAGAGTTTACTCCCAACTCCAAACATCAACAAACGCTACTGGTAGTAGGTGCCGGACCGAAGGCGATAGCAATCGCGGCAAAGCGAGCGATACTCGCCAAATTGGGTTATAACGTGCCGCGTGTCGTCATTGTTGATCGCCAGGGTATCGCGGCCCACTGGTCCGGCGCATTTGGTTTTACTGATGGTAGACAAATCCTTGGCACCCGGCCAGAGAAAGATATTGGCTATCCCTATGCCTCGACGTGCTGGGACTCGGGTGAGTTGAATAGAAAAGTCAACAAGGCGATGTTGTTGCACTCCTGGCATAGCTATCTGATAGATAGTGGTGGTAGATATTCCGATTGGGTTGATCGTGGCAGAAGTAGCCCAACGCATGCCGAGTGGTCGCGTTATATCCAATGGGTGGCATCAAACATCCAGCCAGAAGTTCACACGGCTGAAGTGCGCGGTATTAGCAGTACAAAACATCACCGTTGGCAACTTTCGTGTATGCCAAAAGGTGGCACAACACCATTTACACTTGATGGCGACGGATTGGTCATCACAGGCCCGGGCGTGGCACTAACCATTCCGGGACAACCAGAACAGCATCCGCGCATTATGGATGGTGGCTCGTTCTGGACACACGTGGAAGAGTTTGACCGGATGCGTACAGCACTCGACAAGCCGTTGAATATTGGCGTTATTGGCATTGGCGAGACAGCCGCCGCCATCATTCTTGCGCTACTCGATGCGCTAAAAGAGAAAGCATTTATCGAGGTTATCAGTCCCTATGGCGTACTTTACTCACGGGACGAAGGTTTCGAGGAAAACAAACTTTTTTCTGACCCTGACGGAAGATCGGCGAGTCTCTATGGAAACCATCATCATGCCGCAAACTGGCTACTTCTAAGCGAAGAGGATCGACGCGAATTTGTACGCCGCACGGACCGGGGCGTGTTTTCGTTGCATGCGATGGAGGAGATCAATCGAGCTGAAAATGTACGCTCCGTCGGTGGCACAGCACAAAAAATAGAAGCCTCAGATGACAGTATAGCGGTAGACATCAAGTATGGCGATACCACGCAGCGTGACGAATATGATTATGTAATTGTCGCACGTGGCTTCGACCCATTATGGTTTACAACCCTCCTTGACCCACATACGCACGAACGACTTGCCACGATGTCTGAGTCGATGGATAGGCGTATTCTCGAAAGTTCAATTGGTGAGGACCTGGCTATACGCAATTTCATGCCTCACCTTCATCTACCCATGCTCGCAGGCGTATCACAAGGTCCTGGCTTTCCTAATTTGAGTTGTCTCGGGTTACTCTCTGACCGCATTCTCTCGTCATACCATGCAGCCCCGTAGGGACCGATTGATCGCGTCCTTAGGGTGGGGCACGGGCGGAGGAATGTGGCGGCAATGTGACTCTTGCCCACGCGTTCCCCCAACCCCCACTCCGGGGACGCGATCAATCGGTCCCTACAGGCATAAAGAGAAACGAGGTATTAACGATGCTTGACGACCCTTCTAAAACTGCTTCACAAGAAGAGCAGGCAAAAACGAAACTGTTTTTGCCTGCTCCCTCGATAACCATTATAAGTACGACTGCACCACATACGACAATGGTACGTCATAGTGGGACCTCATTTGGCAAACAGGAAGTACGACTCCCGTTGGCAATGATCTTGCTCTCACTTATAGCAGTCACAGCTCTAGTACTTGGTGTACTCTTCGCCGTTGTACCTCTGCTCGTGCAACAAAAACACAACCCAAATCCGACGAACACTCCTAAGCAAGTGGCAAGTGCTTCAGCAAACACACCGCCAGCCGCGGATGCAACACAGGCTTCAGCACAAGGGACATCAATAATCCAGGGGATATCAATTCTGCCCACCCATTTTGCTGTGCAGTCGGATTGTCAGATCGACAACGGCTATCGCTGTACAATAACATTGTACGCCGCACAAAACATCAGTGATGACGTACAATGGCAAGCATCGAGTGATGGTATCACTACAAAGTTCAGTCCACCAGATGGCAGCATTGGGTCAGGGCAGCAGCAACAAGTCATTGTCTACATCTACAATCCCTGTCCCTATAACGGAACCTTGCTCTTCTCTATCGGGAATGACAATCTCACAGTCCCTGTAAACTGTTGATAGACGTTAGTGCTTACCACTTGTCCCAATGCAGCACCGTGTCTAACGGTTCACGAGGCGCGGGTTTAAAGTCTGTCCCAATAGTATATGCGACCGGAAGCAAAGACGTTTGTGTGATCTTCTCGTAAGGAATACCCAGGATTTCAGCCGCCTCTTTTTCGTAGGGTAAATGCAACGTTGTCCAGGCCGAACCTAAGCCACGAGCACGTGCCGCGAGCATAAAGCTCCATGCAGCAGGGAGTATCGATCCCCATGAACCTGCTTGCCCCTCTATGGTAGGTATCTTTTCCAATCTCCCGGCCAGACATGGAATAACGAAGACAGGAACCTCGTGCAAATGTTCCGCCAGATAATCAGCCGAGTCTGTAACGCGTTTCTGCGTCTGTACACGTGCCGACTCTGGCGCGAGCTTACTAGTTGGTGAAGGCTGCTGACGATAGAGCGCGAAAGACTTGCGATAGAGTTCCGCGATTGCGAAACGTTTCTGCGCGTCGGTCACAACCACAAAATGCCAGCGTTGGCTATTGCTTCCTGTCGGGGCTTGTAACGCGAGTTCCAGGCACTCGCGAATGATCTCTGGTTCAACGGGTCGCGTCAGGTCAAGCCGTTTACGCACCGAACGGGTCGTCGCTAGCAATTCATCCAACGTCAGGTCTAAGAGTGGCATTGTATTCTCCTTGAAATAGCATGCATACATAAAGATAGCGATATTGTACCTCTACAACGCCCGCCACTACAAATCCTGTCCATTGGGACAAGGAAACCTGACCCTTGTATCATAGTGTTTGCACGTTTGTAGGGGTAAGCTTTACATACGATGAACATAAGAACGTAGGAGGTTATGATGAACGCTGATCTTTCACATATTCAGCACCTGATGACATACGCGACGGGCGATGAAAAGCATGATAGCAGCACGCATTCAACACTCGATGTACTGTGGGTACTGTATGATCGCATCTTGCAGTACGACTTCCATAACCCGATGAGTGAGGACCGCGACCGATTTGTACTGAGCAAGGGCCATGGGCCAGTAGCACTGTATGCTATTCTGGCTGCGAAAGGCTTCTTTCCCGTTGAGACACTCAAGACACTCGCTGCATGGGATAGCATATTGGGCATGCACCCCGACTACAATAAAATTCCGGGTGTAGAGGTATCTACTGGTTCACTTGGACATGGCTTACCTATGGCTATAGGCATGTCGCTAGCACTGCGTATAAAAGCCAAAGAGCGGCGCGTCTTTGCCTTGATTGGTGATGGCGAGTGTAATGAAGGAAGCATCTGGGAGTCCGTTCTGCTTGCTGGCGCAATGCATCTTTCTCATCTTACGTGCGTCATCATCAACAACCATTCAAGTTCAATCGAACTTGGCAATCTTGCCGCGAAGTTTACAGATTTTGGGTGGGACGCGACGACAATCAATGGACGCTCTCATGACGATATCTACAACGCACTTCGCTCCACATCTACATTCCGCCCTAAAGCGGTCATCGCTAAGATAGAAGAGGAGAACTAAAGCATGCGAGAGCAAATGGTACAGACGATAGAAAGTTTGCTGGCGCAGGATGAGCGTCTCGTGCTGTTACTTGCCGATGTTAGCCGGAGCCTCTTTAAGCATGCGTTTCGCGATCATCCTCAGCGAGCACTCAATCTTGGAATTCTTGAGCAGACAATGACGAGCGTCGCGGCGGGACTGGCATTAGAAGGGTTTATTCCCGTTTTACACACCATCGCTCCATTTCTTGTCGAGCGACCCTTTGAGCAGCTCAAAGATGATTTTTGCTATCAACGCCTCGGTGGAAACTTTATTAGTATCGGGGCCTCATACGATTATAGTGGAGAAGGCATGACACATCAAGGTTCCGGTGATGTGCAGATACTTAAGAGCTTGCCTGGAATGCAAATTGTCGTACCTGGGACAGCAAAGGAATTTGATAATCTCTTTCGGGAGTCATACGCGAACAGTTCGCCGACCTACTTTCGTTTAAGCACGAAGACGAATACGGTTGATAGTCCTGTCGAATTCGGAAAGCTTACAGTCCTAAAACAGGGCTATTCTGCTACTGTCATCGCGATTGGTCCTATGCTCACACCTGTCCTCTCCGCTGTTGAGGACATGGATGTAACTGTACTGTACTGTACAACTGTCGCGCCATTTGATGCTTCAACACTACGTCAAGCCACTCAAAGCAGTAATATTGTCGTCGTCGAGCCATACTATTCAGGTGTCCTCGTACCCGATATTAGTCTTGCAATGCAGCACATACCAACGCGCATCGAGTCTATTGGTGTGCCTCACGAGTTGCTTACACATTATGGAACCCCTGAACAGCACGATGAAGCACTTGGTCTTACGCCTCATCATATACGCACTCGTATTCAACGTTTTTTGGGTGAATAACGAGAGTGAACACGCGGAGAAACCACAGGGGTCTCTCCTATATGAAACACCTGTAGGGACCGATTTATCACGTCCTTCTTGCATTTCGTTTGTCAACCAGGACGTGATAAATCGGTCCCTACAGATCGCATATCCCGATTATTTTATCAAAGAGCATTATTACGCCCTAGTTCAGCCTGTGATGCGCGACGAGGGCGTAATGAATTATAGCCCCTACATCTCAACAACTAGAGAGCCAGTTCAGGAAGGGATCATCCCGACTTGTTGCAGCAACTGCAGGATGTCTGCACAGAGCCAGTATTCAACGATTTGTCCGGCTTCGACGCGGAAGAGGTCCATGCCCGCATACTCGACGCGTTTCCCAGCCGCAGCAGGAGAAGCCCCGGGTATGCCGCCTTGATACGTAGCGCGGAAGACCCACCGACCAGCAACGCTATCTCCATCGACGAGAGGACCAACGGTGGTCGTAAAGCTATAGTCGCTGAAAGCTGCCATACTACCGCCTATCCACTGCTTTAGACCATCGGGACCACGCACCTCAGCAGGACTCATACCCATTGGGGCAAAATGAGCGACGAAGGCCGGAGCGATGATTTCATCAGCAAGTGATAGATTTCCATTCCATAATTCATTCCAGGTTTTCCAGATTTCTTTATTAGTCTGCAAAGACATTGATTTTTCCTTTCTTTACAACGGACTCAGTTCTTGCTATAATTACGAGTAAAATATCGTAATTATGCTATAATTATACGAGTAACGTGTCGTATTGTCAAGGGCTTCTATGAAGAAGTCCTCTTCACGTGTAAAGAGGTGACTCTATGGGAGAAAATCAAGAACGTCGTCAAGCGCATCGTCAGAAGCGTGGACTGTTACGAGTGGAGGAAATCCTTCAAGCTGCGGGGTTACTTTTTGCTGAGGTTGGCTATGATAAGGCAACGACCAATATGATCGCGGCCCGTGCTGGTATCTCACCAGGCTCTCTCTATCAGTTTTTTCCGAACAAAGAAGCCATTACGCAGGCATTTGCCGCCGACGCAACTGCCCACCTGCACCAGATGTATGATACCATTCAGTCGACAGATGTGATCAGTTTGCCTCTGCGAGCATTTGTCGAGACTTTCATTGACATGCTTGTCACCTTCAATCGGACCCACCCTGGCTACTTTGCACTTGAGTTAGGATCGACTATCTCTTCACCCCTTGCGCTTGTTTTGGCCGATTTACATCAAGGTATCCAGTCCCGCCTCGACGCGCTATTCGCGGCACGCTGGTCTAGCAGTACTCAAGAGCAACGGCGTCTTCCTTTGCTCATCTCATACCGACTTTTTTTTGCCTTGCTCCCACTCGTCATTCAAGGCGATGGGGAGCAGGAGCGTGCAATCGTGCGTGAAATGAAAATTGTTTTATACAGGTACTGGGAACCGATTATGGGAGAGCAGAGGGTATCAAATAGGACAGCCCATTGAAAAACTAAGGTAGTGAGTTTAGTAAGGAAGATCGTCCACGAGTCATACACATTGAAACCTCAGCTTATCATTTTTCGTACCTCTCACAGAGAACTATTTTTTGATGAGGAGATACAACATGCAATGCGATAGCGCATACTTAATAATTAATCCCAGGGCTGGCCAAGATATGACGAAACTGACGGATGTCTTTACTATTTTGTCGGCGGCAGGATGGGATGTTGACAACTCGCTGGTCGAGTATGGTGGGCACGCTCGTGCATTGGCGTCGAAGGCGGCAAAGCGCGAGTATGACGTGATTATCGGGCATGGTGGCGATGGCACAACCAACGAGTTGGTAAACGCTGTCATGCAAAGTAAAGAACGCAAAAGCATCGTCGCGGTTCTTCCTGGTGGGACCGCGAATCAATGGCCTCATGAGATCAGCATGCCCGTTGACCCAATTCAAGCCGCGCTTACACTCATCAATAGCGATGTGCGCAAGGTCGATGTTGGACGGATGCGAGTGGAGAAGATTACATTTCCTGGCAAAGATGAGCAACAGACAGCGCAAAAACCAGAAAAGGGCAAAAAGCACAAAAAGGATGTTAGCCCAGAATACTATTTCTTGCTTACGGCTGGCCTCGGTATAGACGCCTCGGTCATCAGTCACACGTCCAAATCGCTCAAAGAGCGCATCGGTAGCCTTGCATTCGACGTGGCTGCCGCGAAAGAACTCCCAACGCAGCATCCCTTTGACGTTGAGATATGTGAGGTTGAAGATGAGCACCCACCAAAGACACTCTGGCACGACAAAGCACTGCAACTCGTGCTTGGTAATACGCGCCTCTATGGTGATGCCATCGACCTCACACCAGACGCCTATATTGATGATGGCCTCATCGACATCTGCATCATCACGGCCAACAGTCCATTCACAAAACTACAGCAAATGGCCTCACTTGTGTTACAACACAAACCAGATAGCAACTCGACAACCTATGTGCAAGGGAAACATTTCACCATCACGTTATCTGCGGCCACAGAATTACAGTTGGATGGTAGTGCCCTCGAACTCTCCGACTGTCTCAGTGAGCAGGATGCCGAGGCATTGAAGCAAGTAGAGGACCTGGCCAGCGTCACGGTTACATACCGCTTCGACGTATTGCAGCAAGCTCTTCAAGTTGCGATTCCGCGCACGTATGACAACACGCTCTTTTCTCAGGCTCATGCTGAACATTCCATGGAGCCTGACAAGAACGAAACGAGCAATGAAAATAGCCAACCTATCGCGCAAGAGCAGGTTGATACCCTATTGAAGCAAAGCAAGTACATTACAGTTATGGGTACAGCACCAAATCCCAACAAGCACAACACCTACATTGTCGCAGGCACGATGCAGAAGCAAAGTACAGGCGATATCAAACCTGTCGCGGTACGTGTCACAGCAGACACGAAGATATATCAGCATACAGGTGAACCCCAAGCAATTGGGACGATCGAGTCACTCCATGCAGGAGCCAAATTTGCCGTTACTGGCAAGGAGAATAAGCACGGCGTCATCGAGGCCGATACTATTCTCTATTCATGAACGTATGGGAGGATGTGAAAAAAAGATTTTCACACCCTCCCATGTAAAGTAGCAACAGATGGATCAAACTTAGTAGCCACGCTTCTTATCAACCAGATTATACAAAGGTTGACCCGCGAGATAGCGGCGCAAATTTTCCTCAAAGATCGTAGCGGCACGCTCGTTGTAGTTCGGCGTCACACCCGAATCGTGAGGACTCATTAGTACATTTGGCATATCCCAGAGTGGCGAGGTTGAGGGCAACGGCTCCTGCTGAAAGACATCGAGTGCGGCACCAGCTATGTGTTTCTGCTCAAGCGCGGCAATCAGCGCGGCTTCGTCACACACATCACCTCGTGCGATATTGACGAAGAACGCGCTTTCCCTCATAGCCTGGAATGCTTCCGCGTTGAACATCGCCTTTGTTTCTGTCGTCAAAGGCACGGCGGCAACCACCACATCACACTCTTTTAGCATATCGTGCAGGGAGTCAAAGCTATAATACTTTTCCGGCAACGTTCCTTCTGGATCACCGACATTGGGGAATTGGTAGCCTGTATCTTTACGGTTGCTCCCATGCTGCATCGCCAGCACACGCATACCATACGCCTGTGCTAGTCGAGCGATCTGGCGTCCAATACTGCCATAGCCGACAATACCAATCGTTTTCCCATGCAGCTCTTCGATAGAAGACTCGGTGCTTTCCTTATCCTTATTCCAGTCTTTGCCCTGTTTCCAAATGAACAATTGTGGCAGCCGACGATACCATGCCTGTGTCATGGCAAAAACATATTCGGCGATATTAATGGCATGCACGCCGCTCGCGGTGGTAATCATGATATCAGTCTGAAAAATGGGATGCTTCACTAGTCTATCCGCACCGGCAGAGTAGAGTTGTAGCCAGCGTAGACGAGGAGCCTGCTCTAGCTTCGGCACCTTCCACGGAAAGCCATAGAATATTTCTACCTCTTGCCACAGTGTATCTACCTCGGACAATGAGGGTTGATGTTCAATCGTCAGGTCCGATGAGACACGTTTCAAACGCTCTACCCACGCTTGCTCTATCGGGGCAGAAATCAGCACAACACGCGCCATTGGGGTATAACTCCTCGTGTTTTTCTAAAAGTATAGCATAAGAAGAGGGTGTGCAACAGAAAAGATGCGGTCGGCTGACCGCATCTTTTCTGTTGCACACCCTCTTCTTATTATTCTTCCTCTGTCAGAAGGACAACTTTGCCTGTGACCTTGCGTTGCATCATGTCGTTGAGGGCATGTGCGGCATCCTTGAGTTGATAGGTCGCGGAGATCAAGGGTTTGATTTTCCCCTGCTGAAACCATGTGAGCAGTTCTTGCAAGTTCTGTTGGTTGCGCTTTGGCTCACGCGCGGCAAAGGTACCCCAGAACACGCCAACAATTGAACAGCCTTTGAGCAGCGTGAGATTGAGCGGAATACGTGGAATATCGCCAGCCGCGAAGCCGACTACTAGGTAACGACCCTCCCACGCGGTATTGCGTAGTGCGACCTCAGAATAATTGCCACCAACAGGATCATAGACCACATCGACTCCGTTACCCTTCGTCAATGCCTTCAAACGCTCTTTCAGGTCTTCCGTCGTGTAATTGATGCCTTCGTCGGCACCATGCTCTTTACACACAGCTAATTTCTCATCGGTGGAGGCTGCCGCAATGACTCGTGCGCCCATCACCTTCGCGATCTCGATGGCGGCAAGCCCGACGCCACCTGCCGCGCCCAGTACGAGCAGCGTTTCGCCGGGTTGAAGTTTCGCTCGATCTTTGAGTGCATGATACGATGTGCCATAGGTCATGACAAAGGCAGACGCCGTTGTGAAATCCATGCCATCAGGAATTGGGATAAGTTTTGAGGCATCCGAGGCAACTTCTTGCGCGAAACCGCCCCAGCCTGTAAACGAGATCACGCGACTCCCGACACGCACACCTTCGACGCCCTCACCAAGCAACTTGACAACGCCCGCGACCTCACCCCCGGGTGAAAAAGGCATCTCAGGCTTGAACTGATACTTGCCCTGGATGATGAGCGTATCAGGAAAGTTGACGCCACAGGCTTTTACGTCAAGCACGACCTGCCCCTTCTCGGGAGTCAGTGCCGCCACATCTTCAAGCACAAGTTGCTCAGGTGGCCCATAGGTTTTGCACAATACCGCCTTCATGACAATCTCCCCTGTTCCTTATTGCTTCTCACGATTACGAAATGCTGTAATCTCATCACAGTGACGCTGTATATGCCCAGTTAAACCCTGCACGGAGTCGCTCAGACTTCGTTCACTACGTCCACCCAGTGTGCCTTTTTCCTCGATCTTCTCGACAGGTATACTTGCCAGGAGTCCTGTCACCTCCGCCTGAACCTCCTCAAACTCGTTGATGACTTGCTGTGCCGTATGGTTACTCCGTTCGGCAACCTGCGTCTGATTAAACTCACCACCCTGCTGAATATACTGTGTGATAGTGGGAGTGGGAGTCGAATCCTTCAAAACTACATGGCACATATCGGCCAGCAGATGTGTATATGAGGCGAGGTGTGCAACGGTATCTTTTACTGTCCAGCCATTGTCGCTCATAGGCATATCCCATTCCAACTCGGGTAGATTATCGACGGTTTGAATGACCTGTAAAAAGGCACTCTCTAATTGTTCAGTTATAGACATCTATGTTCCCTTCTTTCTACGAAGCTAGCTTCGACAAACATCGTTGGTTGTTTTGCGTTTGAGAACAAAACCTGTACATATCGGTAGTATAGCACTCACGAATGATTTGTCGTAGGGACCACGTTCACGGCGTCCGTGCGCAATTCATTGCGCGAAATGTATTCACTTTCGTTTTCAGATAAGATTCAGCCTTTCAAAGTATAACTCTTTTAGAATATGTTATCATTAAGCACACGCATAGAAATGTGCCTGTGCTTGCAAAAGACATGGGAGGTTGATGTCATGCGTCGAGTACGTTTATTCGCTCTGCTGGTCTGCGGATTACTTATTGCTCTTACCGGGTGCGGTCCGACACAAACAGCAAGTAATACACCTTTAGCGTCATCCCATATACCGCAAGGGGAAATGCTCCACGTACTTGATGGCTATACATCCTCAAGCACGGATGGACAACGTATTGTCTCTTTCCATCCAGGAACAAGCTTATCTACATCGCTGCCAACAGGACTAATATCACAAGATCATCAACACATCTACACGGCAGTCCCTCAAGGTGGACAGACAAAGATCACGGTTACAAACACGCAAGGCAAAACAATCATTCGTAGCTTCACAATTCCGGGAACCTATTCTACAGCATCTAACGACTATACGAAGTCCGTGCTCTCGGCAAATGGTCGCTGGCTAGCACTACGCCAGTTGGAACAGACGAATGCTAACACCACCTTCGCATTAGTCGATACGCAAAAAGGCACACTTGTAAAGTCTTTTTCATTGAAGGGTAGCTTTGATCTTGATACAGTATCACCCGATGGGAATCGTGTCTTTCTGCTTGAGCGGTTGCATGATACCACGGGCCACTATTATGTGCGTCGCTACGACGTAAACACGAATACCCTCATTCAGGCGATTATCGCGGATAAATCGGAGATTAACGACCCACGTATGCTTGGCTCGGCTTTGACGCGTCAAATGGCACCAGATGGTTCAAGGGCGTACACACTCTACACAGATACACGGAGCAATATCGCCTTCGTTCACATTCTGCCAATGGCTAGTGACTTCAGTGGTGCACGGTGTATTAACCTACCCGTAGGTAAATCTTCTGACATGCTTCACTATTACACACTCGCATTATCAGCAGACGGCTTTCTCCTGTACGCAACAAATGCCGCGCTAGGTGTGATGATCGCCATCAACGTTTCTGACAAGGATGCTTTTAGTGACGATATTGTGAGGACAAGCCACTTTAGCCCCACGAATGCTCAGGTAACATATGATGAAAAAATGCGTACGCTCTATAACGGCGCGGCACTTTCCTCTGACCAGACAACGCTTTATGTTGCTGGTATGCGTGGCATTGTAGCACTAAATAGTGCTGATGCGACTATAAAACAGAGCTATGCACAGCAGCAGATGTTCACTGGCATCGCGCTCAGCATGGATAATAAGACGTTATATGCTGTTTCGCCAGGTGATGGTATTACATTGGTAAATATTCAATCAGGTCAAACGCAACAGATAACACAAAGTCCTGTACAGGCTCCATGGGGTATCGCATGGGTGAGTCATGCATGAATGAGCGAATACTGATTGTCGATGATGAAAACCACATTATAAGCGCACTGAGGCGCACGCTCTCCTATGAAGGCTATGCCGTCTCTACAGCAGCCGATGGCGAACGTGCGCTCGCGCTTGCTCACACAAAAGCACCAGACCTTATTATTCTTGACCTTATGCTGCCAGGGATAGATGGATTAGAGGTATGCCGTAGACTTCGAGCCATGAATAACGAGGTCGCGATCCTCATGCTCACGGCGCGTGACAGGGTTGTAGATAGAGTCGTGGGACTAGAGACGGGAGCAGACGATTACCTTGTCAAACCGTTCGCCCTTGAAGAGTTGCTTGCTCGCATAAAAGCCTTGCTACGCCGACGCCCACCTAGCGAATTCAGTCGCGAAGTCTTATGCTTCTCAGACCTCGAATTAGATACAGCCACACGCCTGGCGAAACGCGGTAACGTTGTTATTAACCTGAGTACCACCGAGTACGAATTACTTGCATTATTCTTACGCAACTCAAAAATTGTCCTGACACGCGGCTTCTTAATGGACCGTATATGGGGACAAGACTTCGAGGGCGGGCCAAATGTACTCGAAGTCTATATTGGCCACCTTCGTACAAAGCTAGAACAAGACGGAGCCACAAGACTCATTCAAACGGTACGCGGTGCAGGATATGTGCTCCGTCTCCCGTAGGGACCGATTTATCACGTCCTTGTCGAATATCGAGATGCCAACAAGGACGTGATAAATCGGTCCCTACATTCCATATCCCTGTAACATCACATTCGACAATGTAGTAAGAAGGTACAACATGCATATTTCTTTACCAGTTCGCCTTACGCTTTTTTACGGACTTGTACTTGGGATTGCCCTCTGGTCCTTCGGCTCCATCGTCTATAGGCAAGCGGAACAGCGAGCCTACTCCGATCTCGATCTGACATTGAGTAGTCGTGCGGCCAGCGTACGACTGGGCAAGGACATTCTTGTGGCATATCCGGGCAATGAGAACACACTTCCACGCCTTCTCAATAGCGTGGATGCCTTCGGGACAGGCGGTGTCGCAATCGAAGTACTCGAAATACAAGATAACCAGGTCAATTTACTGGCAACAACGACAGGCGACTCGCAGAGTTTTGGGACAAGTGTCACAAGTACCACGTCCAGTCCCATCCCCTGGGACGAACAATCGCTACGCCTCATTGCACAGCAACATCCAAACACGCATGGTATCTATAGCACAATCATCTATCAAGGTCAACAGGTACGTGTTTACACACTTCTCAATACTGATTTTGGGAGTAATCATATCATTCAAACAGCTCGTTCAGAGCAAGATATAGCACAAGTATTGGATGATATGCGCTTGCTCCTCTTGCGAGGCGGTATGCTCGTTATGATCTTCGCGCTTCTAGGTGGATGGGTTATCACACGGAGCGTAGTAGCAGTTGTGCATCGTATGACGCAAACCGCTCAAACTATCCGTATCTCGCGCAATTTTAGTAAGCGTGTCGCGAACACATCTTCATTAGGACGCGACGAATTGACAACACTCGCGGATACGTTTAATGAGATGCTCTCTAGCCTAGAAGAGGTGTATCAGCAACAGCAACGTTTTCTCGCCGATGCCTCACACGAACTACGCGCTCCTATCACCTCTATCCGTTGTAACCTCGACCTGTTAGCGAAAGCACCCGATCTTCCTGCTAGAGAGATGCAAGAGGCACTTATAGATGCGCGTACCGAAACAGCCCGTATGGGCCGACTCGTCAATGATCTGCTCTTACTCGCTCATACAGATGCAACACATTATCAAAGCATATCTCCAAAGGAGAGTAACAAGCAGTTACAGTTGGTAGACCTGGATAGTCTTTTACTAGACGTTTTTCGCCAATATCGTCCCCTTGAACGGGATGAAACACAGACTGGGCCACGCCTTCTCCTACAACATATTACCCCTGTACAAGTTCATGGGAATGTGGATGCCCTAAAACAAACCCTTGTCGTATTGATAGATAACGCACTCAAATATACACCTTCTGAGGGAAGTGTCACGCTTTCACTTGTGCGCGAAAATGGCTATGCAATAGTCAAGGTTCAAGATACAGGCATCGGGATACTTCCCGCAGAAAAAACACACATTTTTGAGCGTTTTTACCGTGCGGACCGTGCTCGTACACTCTATCCTGGTGGGAGTGGACTAGGTTTAGCAATCGTACAAAGCATCATGCAGATGCATCAGGGAACCATTGAAGTAGAAAGTGTACCAGAAACGGGGAGCACATTTTCTTTGCGACTGCCAACACTCGATGAGTGACAAAACCTACAGCGGAAACGTGTACAAGACAGCACTACGATAAACAGCACGATGCTGATTGAACATATACGACAAGGAGGAAAGTAGTATGGCTTATACACACAATACACGTTCCTGGCTACAGGGTGCCACAGCGGGCTTTCTCGCTACTATACCAATGACCATTTTTATGTTGAGTACGCAACGCCTTTTGCCTAAAGGACAGCGTTATGATTTGCCGCCAGAAATTATCACGAAAGAGCTAGCAGAGCGAGCACATGTCAAACAACATATGAACAAAGCGCAAATACTTGCCGCGACTACCGCGTCACACTTTGGCTATGGAACAGTTATGGGTATACTTTACAGCATTTTAGGACGCCGCTTACCACTCACGTCCAGCCTGAGAGGAACGCTCTTTGGTTTCGTGATCTGGGTTGCAAGTTATCAGGCATTGTTACCTCTACTTGGCTTCTCCGAATTGTCACAAGGTGAAACAACGCGACGTAATCTGATGATGATTGCCGCCCATTTTGTCTGGGGTGCTGGCACAGGTGTTATAACTGAGGTGTTGAAGTAGTCTCATTCCACGAACCGATAACCGACACCCCATACCGTGTCGATCTTCTCACCAAATGTGCCAAGTTTCTTACGTAGACGGGTAACATGATTGTCTATAGTGCGATCAAAACCTTCGTAGCTCTCACCCCATACCTGTTGGAGCAGGACTTCGCGCTTGAACACCCAGCCTGGATGCGAGGCAAGCAACACTAACAATTCAGTACTCTTTCGGCGTCAGCTCGATCTCTTGCCCATCGAGCCGCACCGACCGTTCCGCGAGATGAATATGCAATGGTCCTCGTACAAGTGGAGGTGGAACATTCGCCACGGGCGCGATCGAGGTTCCATGAGGAGAGGGAGTTGAAGGTACAGGGTTGTCGTCGCGCCCTGACTATCGAGTTGTACACGACGCAGCATGGCTCGCACACGGGCCAGGACCTGACGAATGCTAAATGGCTTGCTGATATAGTCGTCGGCCCCAACCTCTAAGCCCAGGATAGTATCGACCTCTTCTGTACGGGCCGTGAGCATGATAATGGGGGTAAGATAGTCTTGACGTACACGCCGACAGACGGCTAAACCATCCATCCCTGGTAGCATCCAATCTAAGATAATCAGATGTGGTTGCTTTTGCTCGACTAGCGTTAAGGCCGTCAAACCATCAAATGCCTGCAAGACCTTGTAACCATCTGCTTCGAGATGAGTACGTAAAAGATTGCACAGGGCAACATCATCCTCGACGACAAGAATTGTTGCCACGATGGTGTGCTCCTCGCTATCAAATTCGGGAAGAGACGTTTTGTAGGGACCATTTATCACGTCCTTGTTGGCGATGTAAAAGGCCAAGAGGACGTGATACATCTCCCTCATTTTATCACAACAATCCACGTATCATCTGCATTACACACTACGCTTTACCCCGTTCACAAGCGTGCCATTATTGGCAACTTGCTGGCTACTCTCCAAAATTTCTCGTAGTGAGACACTATGTTCGGCAAAGGCTTGTCTACCCATCTCAGTCACCTCAGCATATGTTTGCGGCTTGTTACGGACAAACGTCTTGCTGATCGTTACGTAGCCTGCCTCTTCCAGTTTGTGCAGGTGCGCTCCCAGGTTGCCATCGGTAAGGTCCAGCGCATCTTTTAGGTAGTTGAAAGTTACTTGTATCTCCGGTGCAAGTCCAGTCAATACTGCCATAATGCGTAGACGTGCAGGCTGGTGAATAACTTCATTGAGCGTTGCCATTAGAAACTTTTCCTTAAGTAGTAGACACCCATACCAACAAGTGGCAACCCAGCGAAAACAGCCGCCCATATCCAGAAGTAGTGAGGAAACAGGAAGTAGCCCAGCACCGTCATAAGCGTGATGCCTACATACAATCCAACGGACACAGCTTGATTGAGCCATATACCAGCAACGATAGAGCCAAACATCACAATTGTCACCCAGAACAATCCTGTTTGTAGTAATGTGAAGCGGAAAACGACAAGCCAGAGAACGGCGAAACCGTAGAGGGCACCATAAAACATGCCTAACCGCGAACCGACGAAGGCCGCATGCGATCCTGGCACAAGACGTGTACTCCTCCCTTGTGTGATACCAAGGATAGCGGAACCTACAATACCCACAGAGAGCATCACTCCCCATATCCAGTTGTTGAGTTGAGGTTGCACCTGTGTAGTCAGAAAGCCAACCGTCCAGACTGCTCCCCATAGTAACATTTGGTATGACCACATATTGTATGTGTTGCGAGCTTTTGCTGTTCCAAACTGAATATCGCTCAATGCTGTACGTGCCTCATCAGGAGTAATGTTCATAGCTTTGTTCCTTTCCTCAGGTCTAACGTATCATTCCGCAGAGTACTTTGTTATATAGAGTACTTTACCATAAGATATTAGCATTGTCAAGGAGATGGAGTGGATATTAAAGATGTTGAGAACTTTTTCCTTGAAGATGTAAATGTACGGGTCTGATTTATCACACCCTGTTGGCTTTTGACAACGTTAGAGGAATGTTGAACTCTTTCCTCAAGCCCGTAAATATGGTCAATCGCCAACAGGGTGTGATAATGGGATTTTACAAAATAATCGGGATGTAGGGGCGCAATACTTCATTGCGCCCTGAGTGTCGGCCTGTATGCGACACTAAGGGCGTAATGAAGTATGGCCCCTACATCGGCGTATCCCTGTTCATTTGTAAAACAGCGATAATCTGGTCCCTACGAAAACCATCATATTCCAAACAGTATAGCGGCAAAGTGTCCCAAGAGTATGTCATTTTCACGCCCTCAAGAAACGCTATTCGGTACACAATGGAGATACTTTCTACACAATTGTAGACCATACTTAGGGCAAGCAGAAAGAAATCTGCACACGACACGCAATAGTTACATGGATAAAAGGAAGCAAAAAACGATGATGAACATGGAAAGAATCTACAAAAGCACAACAATCGGTAGTATTGTGTACCTGTTGCTCGCAATGCCATTGGGCATATGCTTCTTCACGCTCACAGTTGTCGGGTTAAGTCTTGGACTCGGTACGCTGGTGATTTGGATTGGCCTCCCCATCTTGTTCGGAACATTTGTGGCGATACGTGGGATGGCGGCAATCGAGCGAAGACTGGTCGTGACTCTGCTCCGCTTTCCCTTACCCTATACACAAAGCAGACAAAGAGAGACACGTCGCACATTCGTACAATATGTCAAAGATATGTTGCGAGACCCGCTTACCTGGACCAGTACGCTCTATATGCTCATAAAGCTGCCGTTGGGCATCATCTCGTTTACGCTTGCGTTAGTATTGCCAATCGTGTCAACGGCAATCACTCTATTGCCGCTCGCCTACCTCATAAACCTGTTTGTCAACGCTATACTCTTGAAAAACGGGATACAGTCTTCAGGGATCATCATCCCTTACTTCATCGAAGTGCATAGCAGCTTTGACCTCGTAATGTTTTTGAGATCGTTCGTCGGCGTGCCAGTCGGTATTCTCCTATGGTACATCACACGCATCGTACTCAACGGTGTCGCACTCGGTTCAGCCGAGCTAGTATATGCAATGCTCGGAGAAGACGAGCAAGCGACACCAGTACAGCCGAGCCGGATGGAGATGCCGATGATGATGGCACAGTATAGAGACTGATCTATAGCACAATAATCGTCAGAGATACATGAAAAGGCTATGTGTAGGGACCGATTTATCACGTCCTTGTGAGCAGTCGAGATGCCAGAAGGACGTGATAAATCGGTCCCTACACATAGCCTTTTCCATCGTACTTTCTCAAAAATGCTCGCGTAAATCGCTAAAACGTGAGAGTTGGAGCAATTGCCCCGTCCCAGCGTTTTGCACTTGCTCATGCTCCATATGCCACGTGTGCGGATGAGGAATATAGACAGCATTCAAACCAACCGCCAACGCCGGATTGATATCTGAGCGAGGCGAATTACCAATCATCCAGGTCGCTGTTGGTGCGACCTGCAACTCTTCCACAAGCTTCTGATAGGTGGCAGCATTTTTTTCATCGACAATCATGACACGCGAGAAGTAATGCTCGATACCCGAACGCTCCACCTTCAGCTTCTGCTCCTCAATCGCGCCTTTCGTGAGTAGCACAGGTCATGGCGCGGCAACAAGTAATCGAGCGTCTCTTTGACACCATGCGAGCAACTGCAAAGGCTGTTGGAGAATTCGTTCCCCGAACTGGCGAACCTGTTGCACATCCTCTTCTCGCACATCAGCTTCGGCAACACGACGGTATGTCTCGACCAAACTCTTTGTAAAGTTCACAGAGCCGTAGCCCATCACATGTTCCACCTCATCCAGCACTACACGTATCTCCTGAGTAGAAAGCGTAGAATGAGCGAGAAAGCTAATAAAATCATGAGTAGCTTGCTCGAAGTAGATATTGTTTTCCCACAGCGTGTCGTCTGCGTCGATCAGTAAGTAGTTTCGCATCGCGTCTCCTTTTTTTCTGAACATACCGCACATTGAGCAAAAAAGCAAGATATTGTTAACGCACTGAAAGGGTCTTCCTCATGTCTGTCCTTACTATTGGACTTGTCCTGCTTTCAGCAGTTCTTCATGCCACCTGGAACCTCCTCGCGAAACGCGTACAAGGGAACGCATCCTTTATCTGGTTCTATGATGTTCTTTCACTTGGAATTTTTGCGCCTTTTGTTGTGCTTTTCGTTCTGTTCTCTCACACATCCTTTTCCATTGAGACATGGCTATTTATTCTCGTCAGTGGCCTACTGGAACTCGCGTATTTTCTGCTGCTACAACGAGGGTATCGTGTTGGCGACCTTTCGCTCGTCTATCCTTTAGCACGGGGAACGGGACCGTTGCTAGCAACAATTCTTGCCATCCTGGTTTTGAAAGAACGACCTACAGTTCTAAGCTTATGTGGAACGGCATGTATAGTAGGCGGAGTTCTGCTCATTGCGTGGAGGCCACAGCGTCTTCGAGACAAACGCTCTCGCCTTGCTGTGCTCTATGGAATACTGACTGGATGCTGTATCGCGGCTTATACGCTCTGGGATAAAGAAGCTCTCAATGCTGGACATATCGCGCCTCTTATCCTGTATTACGGTACCGTCTGCATACGAGTTCCTGCCTTGACGCCATTCGCGCTACGTCACTGGCAAGAAGTACGCACTCACTGGCAACTTCATCGGCTCGAAGGATTGGGCATCGCGGTGTTAAGTGCGCTCTCCTACGTGCTTGTATTGACTGCCTTAGCTTTTACTCCTGTCAGTTTCATCGCGCCATTTCGAGAGGTGAGTGTGCTCTTTGGCATTGTCCTGGGAACACGCTTGCTGGCAGAAGGCGAGACAAAACGCCGTTTGCTGGCTGCAAGCATTATTATTATAGGAATTGTTGTACTGGCACTATAGCGAACAGGCACTCTTCTTTCTGGACCAGATAGACGTGGTAAAATACAGGAGTGGCACACTTCGAGCATAAGGAGCTTTTCTATGAACCATTCCATCTCTGCTCAAACATTGCAGGAAATGAAGCAGTATTATCGAGAACGTGCCCAGGAGTACGATGAGTGGTTCTATCGGCAAGGCCGCTATGCCCTGGAACCTGAAATGAGCGCACGCTGGTTCTCTGAAGCTGACGAGGTTTTCGCGGTGCTTGATACCTTTCAACTTACAGGTGATGTACTTGAACTTGCTCCAGGTACAGGTATTTGGACCGAGAAGCTTGTTCGTACAGCTTCTACCGTCACTGCCGTCGATGCTTCACCTGAAATGATTGAGATCAACAAGGCAAAAGTGGCTAGTAGTCGCGTCTCCTATGTCGTGGCCGATATCTTTTCCTGGCAGCCTGAGCGTACCTATGATGCTGTCTTATTCGGTTTTTGGATCTCTCACGTCCCTTTAGAACGTCTTGATGACTTTTTACGCTCTGTTAGAGCCATGCTTCGTCCCGGTGGCAAAGTGTTCTTTGTTGATGGGCGCAGGGAACTCACAAGTACCGCTAACGATCAGCAACTACCTGCACAGGAAAGCCAAGTCTCGACCCGTTTATTAAATAACGGGCGCACCTTCGATATCGTTAAAAACTTCTATGAGCCAACTGAGCTTGCCGCACTGTGTACCCGTGTCGGTTTTGATATCACTGTGCGTGAAACAGCTACGTATTTCCTCTATGGCTATGGTACGCGCGATTGATACCACTGTAACCGAGGTCAAGCGTACCTTTGGAAAATTGGACATTTTGTTTCTTTATCGCTCCTGCTGTTCCAGCGCGAAGCCGCGATAGGCTGCGCCCTGTAACCCTACTTTGGCATTGAGAATTACGTGGACAGGCATTGGTTTCAATGCCTCCGCCAAACGTCCTTTGTCCAGAAACGTCTTCATAAATGACTCTTCTTGTAAGAAAGGTAAGATATGGCGCGGAATACCACCACCAATATAGAGTCCACCCGTAGAGAGTATTTTGAGGGCTAGATTGCCAGCTTCGGCGGCAAGAATTGATACAAAGGTCTTGATGGTTGCGACGCATAAAGGGTCCGGCGCGGTTTTATCGAGTGCGGCTTGCGCTATTACCGCATTCGCATCTTTCGCTTGCGCCAGTTGCTCGGTCAACCATGAAGGTTCGGGAGCAAAGCCACTTTCTTTGAGGTAGGCATAGATGTTAGGCATACCTCGTCCAGAACAGACCCATTCGTAACTCACATGCTCTAAACGTGGTTGCAGGTAGCGCAACAGCCCGATCTGTAGTTCATCGGTCGGCGCGAAATCGGCATGTCCACCCTCGGACCTGTGCGCGATATAACTTTGACTGCCCCACGTCAAAAATGCCTCGCCTAAACCTGTGCCAGGGGCGATCACCGCGAGCGGTCCGTTCATTGCCGACTGACCAGAATTGAGTGTTGCCAGTTCAGAAGCTTGTAGAAATGGAACAGCAGAAGCAATTGACTCTAAATCATTCATTAATAAGACTGATTTCAGATGAAGATCGTCCTTCAACTTTTCAGCCTCAACAATCCACGGCAGATTTGTAATCGTTGCCTTAGCATCTACAACGGGACCGGCAACCCCAAATGCTGCCCGGTCTGCCTGCACCTTATATTTTCCAAGAAATTCCTGTACAATTTCTTCTAATCCCTTGTAATTATTGCTTGGGAAAAGGTCATGCGCAACAGGTGTTGCCAATGCAGTCACAGACTCATATACGGCAAGTTCTGTCTTCGTTCCACCGATATCGCCAACGAGAAGCATACTTCTGCTCTCCTTTACTTCTTTGTCTGACATCACAAAACGCTGTCAGGTCCCCTCCTATTGTACGCATATTTAGGAGTACATTTCCATTATTCATGCCTCTACAACACACCTAACTTCGTAGATGATAGAATAGAGCAGAAGGGTTAAAACGCATGTTGGTTACACCTTCCTCACAATCATAGACCGCCATTCACGATAGAGGAGATTTATCATGGCAACACATCCCTTGAAGTTGGGATATAAGGCTTCGGCTGAACAATTCGGTCCTCGTCAACTGATTGATTTCTCGGTTGAGGCTGAAGAAGCAGGCTTCGATAGTGTATGGATTAGCGACCACTTCCAACCGTGGCGACACACAAACGGCCACGCGCCATCCGCGCTCGTCTGGCTTGGCGCGGTAGGCGAGCGTACAAAACGCATCGAACTTGGCACAAGTGTGCTCACGCCAACATTTCGCTATCCGCCAGCAGTCATCGCACAGGCATTTGGTACGTTGGGCGTCCTCAATCCCGGGCGTATCATCCTGGGCGTTGGCTCGGGCGAATCGCTGAATGAGGTTGCCGTAACAGCCGCGGAATGGCCGCCAGCAAAAGAGCGTTTAGCGCGGCTACGCGAAGCGGTCACGCTGATAAAAAAGTTGTGGACAGAAGAACTTGTCACCTTCGATGGCGAATATTACCATACGCGTAACGCGACCATTTATGATAAGCCGAAGCAGCCTGTGCCTATCTATATTGGCGCGGGCGGTCCTGTCGCGGCAAAGTTCGCGGGCAGAGCTGGTGACGGTTTCATCTGTACATCGGGCAAAGGCGATGCGCTGTATCGAGACCAGTTGCTGCCAGCGGTCGAAGAGGGCGCGAAGGCGGCAGGCAAAGACCCGGCAACGATTGAGCGCACCATCGAAATCAAGGTCTCGTTCGATACCGACCACGACCGTGCAATGGCCGATACACGCATCTGGGCGGCCCTTGCCCTACCAGCGGAAGACAAGGCCGACGTTCATGACGCACGCGAGATGGAACGCAGAGCCGAGTCGGTCGCGGACCAGGCTCATCGACGCTGGCTCGTCTCTAGCGACCCGGAAGAACATATCGAGCAGATTTGCCCGTATATCGAACTCGGCTTTACCAACCTGATCTTCCACGCCCCGGGCGACGATCAGTCCCGTTTCCTACAACTCTACTCGAAAGAAATCCTTCCACGCATCCGCCAGCGTTGGGGATGATAAAACAATGCATGTGGTAGGGACCAGATTTATCGCGTCCGAGGCGCAATTCATTGCGCGATATGCGTTCAAGAAAGTCTCGCGCAATGAATTGCGCCTCGGACGCGATAAATCTGGTCCCTACGACAAACTTTAAACCTTCATTTATTTACATTGCATCCACTACCAAGTCCGAAAATACTGTTCACCGTTGGCTGTATCGTATTGCAATCGGGCACAATCACACTTTGATTGGACTGTAGCAGGGGGTCATACACATTCTGGTAGCTGCCGAAGTTGTGATCGCCCTGCCCTGGCCCCAGCGTTATACGCTGTATAGCGGTGTCGGGCAAGCCGCGTCCGAAGTTGGCGAAGGCAATCATTTCCTGTTCACTCAAATCGGTGTAGACCTGACCCTTGAGGTCCTTGAATAGTTGCGATAGATTGTTCAGGATGCTGTTGACGGTGAGCTTTTTCTTGAGTGCCCCCAATATCTGCTGTTGACGCTGTGTACGCCCGATATCACCGACAAGATCGGCATGGCGTGAGCGCACATAGTTCAACGCCTCCTGACCGTTCAAATGCTGTGGCCCTGGCGCGAGTGATAAGCGTTGCAACGCATATGGGTCATTGGGATTACTACCGCTACCAGTATCGTTTGGGTAGTTATCATCGACAACGGGATGCGTGATGTCAATATCAATGCCACCAAGTGTATCAATGACGTGCGCGAAGCCTGCTAAACCCACCCACGCATAGCGATCTATGGTAATACCATAATCCTTCTCGACCGTCAGACGAGCAAGACGTACACCGTTGTCAAAGCTATTCCCGTTGGTCGCGCCAAGCAGAAATGCTTGATCGAGTTTATGCATCTCTCCCCGCTCAGGAATGTTTACCCAGGAGTCGCGTGGAATAGATACAAGGTAGACGCTATTGTTCACCGTATCGACGTGCACCACCATCATGACCTGTGTAAGTAGCGCTGGGAACGAATACTTACCATCGTTATCGCTACCCATCAACAGGATATTCCAGGAACGGCCCGATATAGAGCCATCATACTGCGATATATTTGGTTCGTCGCTCCCTCTACCCACCTGCCGAATAAACTGAGAGAGCGGTTGATGCACATTGTAGTACGCATAAGCCGCCCCACTACACCCACACACAATGAGCAGTAAGAACAAGACGAGCGCAACCAATACCGGATTTCTACGTCTTAGTGTTCGTGCTGGCCTCACACGTGATGAATTGCGTCTAAACATATCTACATTCTTTCAACATACAGACTTCCTGCACCTATCCTTTACAGTGGTTTATTGTGCCACTATACATAACATGCTGTCAAATGCTTCCCTCTCGACTCCGACGACCGAATGCGGCAACGTTGGTTGGTAGGGGTCTGCATTCCATCACACCCTGTCGGCATATTACAATGTTGGGAGGTGTGTTGAAACGTCGCATCAATCCGGGGGAGCATGCTCAATGGCGAAAAGGGTGTGATGGAATGCCTTTTGGTACAACTACTTCATAGAACCGCGTGCAGTGTGGGTTGGGGGCATGACAGGGGCAAGCCCTGTCACTACTATACTTCCCTGCCGCCACGCCAGTCCGTGTATAGTAGTGACAGGGCTTGCCCCTGTCATGCCTACGCCGCCTATAGAGCCAATCCATGAATTAGTTGTACCAAAAGGATGGAATGCAGACCCCCACAGAGGTTCTACCCTGTCGGTATTCTCACTACAAATGATATGATGCGCTAACGCGATTGACCCTATGGACCTCCCCATGTCCTGCCGATAGTACTCTATAAGGCTGAGTTTTTCCTCCTCCTGGTCCCCTGTAGGTTCAATTCCCCAGTACGAAAGGTTTGCTTACCTCAATGGACCCTGTAATTCCAGCATACTTAGACTTAGAATTTGGCGAGTATCCAGCTCGCGTCCTCAAACATGCCCTGCACTATGCGGACAAAGAATGGCCCGTTGTCCCTTTGCACACACTGAGACCGACGACAAATATCTGCACCTGTCGGCAAGGCGCGGACTGTCAATCGTGTGCGAAACATCCCGTTCCTATCAATGGGGTGAAGGCCGCGACCACCAATGTCACGGTAATTCAACAGTGGTGGCACACTCATCCGACCGCGAATATTGGTATCGCGACGGGTCATGGGCTGCTCGTCGTGGATATTGACCCGCGACATGGTGGCTCGTTAGACGCTTTAAGCAAACGGTTCGCGCTGCCCGAAACGGCGATGGTGCGAACAGGCAGCTCTGGCTGGCATCTCTACTTCGCCTATTCTGGCGACCTGAAAAATAGCGCGGGCAAGCTTGGTGAGGGCATCGACACACGCGGCCACAATGGGTATGTCGTGGCACCACCAAGCCTCCATGCAACAGGCAATTATTATGCGTGGGCCAATCAACTTGCGCCGACACCACTACCACCATCGTTGCTCGATGCGTTATCATCTCCCACAAAGTCGAAGCTGTATCCATCCACGCAGCCCACATTGCTCACGCAGAAGACGGACACATCACTACCAGGCGCAGGCGTGACGAACGCGACCCAACTGCTGCCACTCGCGAAAGCGGCGGCGATTCCAGAGGGCAAACGCAATTCCGCCTTGTTGAGCATAGCGGGTGCGTTACGCAATCAAGGTGCCACGACTGAAGCCATCGGCGAAGCATTGAAGGTTATCAATCTTATCCAGTGTTCGCCTCCCTTGTCGGACGCCGAGGTGAAGCGTATCGCGGATAGCGCGGACCGTTGGGTGGCGGGAACGGTAGCCCAGCAAGGGATCGTGCCCGAGACTCTCACGATGGGTCGCTTCATAAGTGTGGCCTTGTCTCTACCCAACCTCGAATGGGCGATTCCTACGTTCTTGCCCGTTGGAGTGACCCTGCTGGCGGGTAAGCCCAAGATGGGCAAATCCTGGCTCGCACTCGCGCTCGCATTAGCCATCGCGGAAGATGGACTCGCACTCGGCACTCTGCCCGTGACACAAGGTCAAGTACTCTACCTCGGCCTGGAAGATAGTCTACGGCGTATCGCGGACCGAAGTGTTCGTTTGCTGCAAGGGCGAGTCCCACCCGAGAACTTCATCTGGTCGGGCGCATGGAATCAGCTCAACGCTGGCGGGCTAGCCGATATCGAGGATTGGCTCTACAAGCATAAGGAGGCACGTCTGGTCGTCATCGACACGCTTGCAAAGGTGCGCCCAATGACAACCAGCAATTCGTCGGGCTATAGCGATGACTACGCCATCATGACGCCACTCAAAGCCATCGCCGAGGACAACAACGTCGCCATCCTGGTCATTCACCACCTGCGCAAAATGGGCGCACCCGACGTGATGGATACAATTAGCGGCACCACGGGCCTCACGGGTGCCACCGATTGCAACATGGTGCTTGACCGCGAACGTGGCAAAGACAACGCCATCCTCCACATCACAGGCCGCGACATTGAGGAGCAAGTACTCCACTTGAAATTCGACACCGAGACCACACAATGGATGCTGCAAAGTGCTAAGACATCAAGCCATCTTACAAGAGATCACCGCAAGTTAATCGAGGTGCTCGAACGTGCAGATGGTCCACTATCACCAAAAAAGCTGAGCGAGTCGCTTACTATAAAGCCTTCTTACGCACGAAAACTCGTGCATGAGCTTGTGAGCATGGGCAAAATTCGCTCTGTCAGGCGAGGTGCCTATGAGGTAAGTCCCTTGGAAGATGAGGAAGGAAGTCTCTCGGAAGATGAGGAAGGAGAGGTCACACTATAGAATTTTAGGTAACGTGTAACGTTTAGCCCGTAGAACGGCCTGTAGAGCGGCTTTACGAGATTTATAAACGTTACATAGCTTCTCATCTTATAAGGTAACGTGTAACGTTTGTACTCTCTTCTCACACAAACGTTACACGTTACCTGGAAAGTAGAGTGGTCGTGTAACGTTTTGCAATGCACGTAGAACGGCCTGTAGAGCGGCTTCACAAGAAAAACGTTACACGTTACCTGAAATTCAGGGGTATATATAGCTAGTCGAGAACAATATTCCTAACTGCATCCGTGTGGTATATATACAGGTAGAGTAACGTACAAATTACTAGACGACCAACCGTCATACCGCGAACTTCGTAGGGACCAGATTTATCGCGTCCACGGCGCAATTCATTGCGCGAGACCCTTTCGCCAGGTATTTTTCATGGAATCTCGCCCAATGAATTGGGCACCGGACGCGATAAATCTGGTCCCTACGACGTATCCCTATTATTTTCTCAAAGAGCATTATCGCGTCCACGGCGCAATTCATTGCGCGATACCCGTTCAAGGAATTCGCCAGTTTTCGTCGTATCAACATTTAAGCAGAGGAGTACCATTTTCCCATGACCAACAACGAGACACAAACACAGGACCCATTCGCTATTCTACAGCCCCACGAGTTTCTTGTGCTGACAACATACCGTAGAGATGGCAGAGCTGTCCCGACCACCGTCTGGTTTGCCCATGACCAGGGGGAAATCTATATCACAACCGGTAGTAGTTCAGGCAAAATCAAACGTGTGCGCAACAGCGGACATGTCGATATGGCACCTTCGGACCGTACAGGCAACCTGCTTGGCGAACCACACATAGCAGGAAATGCACGCGAAACGACATCAGAAGAGCGCATACACGCACGAGAGGTGCTCGCACAAAAATATGGTGACATGTTTGAGCGTATTGCCGGACAAGACAGCCCCGAACGCACCTATATCGTGGTGAAACCATAATTTTTCACGTATGGCCACACTCCCAGGACTTTCACCAGTACATTTTTGGGAGATGCATCAATCACCTGTAGGGACCGATGTATCACGTCCTTCTGGCCGCTCGATTGCCGACAAGGACGTGATACATCGGTCCCTACGAAATCCAAATCAACATTAGTGGACTACTACATTCCTATGTCGCTAACAACGGGTATCGCGCCTTGCATTTGTTGCATCTGAGTAATCACATCTCCTGGTATCGCAGCAGAGGGACGACTGTTGATGCGGCGTACCTGCTCTATATTAAGTTTTGACTCGCGGTTCACGGTAAGCAAGCCATTCGTTTCCTGACCCGTATCAGTTAATTGAGTATAACAAAAACCGGCAATCGCTGGACTATCAAGGATAGCATCGACTAATTCTTTGTATTTGGCAAGAAATGCTTCAGAATTTGTGACTGTACCATAGCCAAACCAATCGCTATGTATATCAGGGTGGTAACTAATGCCACCAAATTCGGTAAGCATAATCGGCTCACCCTCATTGTGATAGCCAGGAAGTATCACAAAACGGTTGCCTGGCTGTACCTCGCGTAGCGTGCGTAGCACACCTTCGATACTCCCGTAACGATCTCGCAGGGTTTGTCCATTAAATGAATAGTCGTGAACACCGTGGATGTCGCTAATGATGTGTTCCCAGCCATCATTGCCAATGACAGGGCGTGTTGGATCAAGAGCTTTTGTCAGATGGTAGAGAGCCTGTATATAGTTGCGTTGCGCCGCATCGCGTGGAATATTAGGAACGCCCCAGCTTTCGTTAATTGGCACCCAGGTCACGATACATGGATGGCTATAATCTCGTTCCACCACACTCAACCATTCGCGTGTAAATCGCTCAACGGCAGTGGGTGAAAAGACATACGCATTCGCCATCTCGCCCCACACAAGCAATCCTAGCTGATCACACCAGTAGAGATAGCGAGGGTCCTCTACCTTCTGATGAATGCGCACACCGTTGAAGCCCAGTTGTTTTGTCAGTTCCACTTCTTTACGAAGCGCATCGGCACTGGGAGCAGCCAGATGTGATTGAGGCCAGTAGCCTTGCTCTAATGCTAAGCGCAAGTAGTAGGGACGACCATTGAGTATGAAGCGACCACCGTCAACGCTCACACTGCGTAAACCAGCATAGCTTTGTACGTTATCTAAAACATCGTCATCATAAAGAAGCGTCAATTCTGCATCGATAAGAGTGGGTTGACTAGGGGACCACAGTAACGCTTTTCTATTGACCATACCTGCTTGATCAAACGCAATGTGTCTCTGTATCTCCGCACCTTGCAGAAGAAATACATCATCACTCAGAACGACGCCATGCAGTCGTAGTGTGATACGGAGATGTAAAGGATGAACTCCTTGTCGCTTCACATTGACAGCAACACCGAGTACGCCACGATCTAGATCAGGTGTCCAGCGTACCTGTGTGATATGTGTAGGAGGGACTGGTTCAAGCCAAATAGGTTGCCAGATACCCGTTGTACGTTGATACCAAATATCGTGCGGATGTTCTTGCCAATCCTGTTTACCCCGTGGTTGCGTTAAATCTAAAGGCGCGTCATGCGCGCAGATAACGATAGTCTGTTCTGTATTTGAGTTTAATTCGGACGTGATATCAGCACTAAACGGCGTATTACCGCCTTCGTGTATCGCAACAAGTTGACCGTTTACCCATACTCGTGCGCTATAATCTATAGCACCGCAGTGTAACAATAGCCTTTTTCCATTGTCCAAATGTGGTACTTGGAAGGTACGACGATACCATATTACTGGATGGAAACTCGTATCGCCAATGCCACTCGCGGGCGACTCTGGTGGAAATGGAACTTGAATAATACGAGTGAAAACTTCCTTATGGTGTTGCCAGTTTTCGTCTAGCCCAATGACATCATCATCAAAGGCAAAATTCCAGGGTCCACTCAGGTCTATCCATGTAGAGCGTGTCAATTGAGGTCTTGGATGAAGTGTTCCTACTTCTGCTTGCATGTGTGTGCTTTTCTCCCAAAAGTTACTTTTTCATCTCAAAAAAAAGAAGTGTAGCATTAGGTTAAACCCTACAGCTACACTATACAACATGCTATAGCACACAACACGCTCTGGAGTAATCTATGTCCCAATAGAAAGATCTCCCTGCATTTTCATCGATTTCCTTCCAATGGATAGAGGCACAAAAATATGTTACACTTGAGGTACGAAAGGAGCAACTAGACAAATTTCCCCCACAATCCCATAGCCTTGTATTTTTGTACCTCGTAGCATGTTTTTCGTAAAACATAGACGGTATCTCAGACTCAGAGGAGTGTTCTCATGGCACTGACAAATGAGACATCGAACGCGGATCAGCTTCTTACACGTTTTGGGTATAAACCACAGTATCGACGCGAAATCAAACGTTTTGCGTCGTTCGCGGTAGGATTTAGCTTTATTTCAATCACGACAGGCATTTTCAGCACATATGGTGCAATGTTGGGCTGGGGTGGACCGCTTGGCATCTGGACGTGGCCTTTTGTAGCACTCGGACAACTCATGGTGGCACTCGTTTTCGCGGCCTTAGCTTCGCGTATCCCTCTTGCAGGCTATTCATACCAGTGGGCTTCGCGCTTGACAAACCCGAAGGTCGGTTGGCTACTTGGTTGGGTATCATTTATGTTTCTAATTGTCGTTACCGTCTCGGTTGACTATTCAATTTCCTCCACCGTCCTGCCCAGCCTTTTCAACTATACCGAAACGTCCGCGAACGCGTGGGGCCTTACGGCACTTATTGTCCTGATTCAAATGCTGCTGATTATCTTCTCTACGGTCTGGTCAACACGCATCAACAACGCTGCCGTTGGAACTGAGGTTATTGGTATCGTCGGTTTGACCCTGCTACTCATCATTGTGGGAGCGGCACGTGGACTCTTGCATCCCGATCATCTTTTCAGCATGGGCCTTGTTCCTGCTGATGGCTACTTTAACCTGGGCAGTTTAAGCAAAACAGGTCCATTTATGCTGTCATTCTTGCTCGGCTCCTATACCATCGTGGGCTTTGAGTCCGCGGCAAATCTCGCGGAAGAAACACAGAATGCTCACAAGGTTGTGCCATTCGCAATGTGGTCGGCAGTGGTACTAAGCGGCGTTATCGGTTTCTTGTTCCTGATCGCTCTTAACCTGACATCAGGCGACCTGAAGACGTTAGGTGCCTCTGCTACCCCGGTTGCCGATATCATTACAGGGACGCTTGGGTCCGTAATTGGAAGCATCTTTCTCGTGCTAGTGACATTCTCGATTTTCGCTTGCGGATTGGTGATTTTTATTACGGCAACACGCCTGACCTGGGCCATGTCACGAGACCGACGTTTCCCTGGTCATGCACTCTTCAGCCGGGTAAATGAGCGTACTCATACGCCTGTCGCGGCAACAGTTTTGCTCGGCCTTCTAATTGAAGTCGTGCTGGCGATCATTGCCAACCAGCCTAATGCCCTGGTTAACCTGTTTAGTGCATCGAGCTTGCTCCCGGCGGTCATCTACCTCGCGACGGTTATTCTCTACGTCTTCACACGCGAGAAGCTGCCGAATGAGCGAGCATTCAAACTTGGAGTGTTTGAATGGCCTATCATCATCCTCTCGATCATCTGGTTAGTCTTTGAACTGGCCATTTTCCGTGATGCCAGTTTTGTGACACCATGGCTCTACTCCGGTATCATGTTCGCCATTGGCCTGATCTACTTCGTGTGGATGCTTGTCTCGCCCGCGAAAGTGCTGGATAGACTGCCAGAAAACACAACACCAGAACCTGAAGCGGTTTCATAACATATAACTCAATCCTGTTGACAATTGAGAACGCTGACAGGGTTGAACCCGAGGAAAATGCAGGGTGCTGAGAGCATAACAGGGCTTGCCCCTGTCATGCTCTCGACAACCTGTTTTTCACTCTTAATCATCTCAGCAATTCTTATCCTAATGCGTATGGGGTCTGCGACAATTGAGAATGCCTGTGTTCTTGAATACATCGCATTTCCTGAACAGGTCTCGCGCAATGAATTGCGCCGCGGACGCGATACATCTGGTCCCTACGAAGTTCGTGGTGTGTGTATTGTTACAGGTATTTTTCAAGCCAGCGAATGACACGCTCTTCTATGTCGAGCGCATGACTGTACTCTGAGACGCCATGACCCTCGCGCGGATATACAACCAGTTCGACGGGCACACCACGTTCCTGTAGTGCACGGTGAAAGGCATAACTACCAACTGTTGGCACGTACTGATCGCTCTCGCCATGTAAAATGAGCGTAGGTGTGATGATTTGATTCGCATAGGTGATAGGCGACCACTTGCGGTATACCTCTGGATTGTCCAGCGGGTCAGCTTGCAAGAAACGTATATCCCAGTCGGAGAGATTCGAAAGGGCATGGAAGCTATGCCAGTCGGCCCAACCTGCACCCATGATTGCCGCTTTAAAGCGAGTCGTTTGGCTGACAGCCCACGCGCTCATATAACCACCATAACTCCAACCCGCGATCGCTATACGGTTCGCATCAACAAGCCCTTGCTCGATCAGCACATCTATACCAAGCATCACATCCTGAAAATCTTTTCCGCCCATATCACCGATAACGGCATTGGCAAAGGTTGCACCACGTCCCCAGCTACCGCGAATGTTAGGTCGAAGCACCGCATAACCGGCTGATGCAAACAATTGCGTCCAAAACAAGCCAAAATCATCGGTCCATGCCCATGAGGGTCCACCATGTATGTTGACGACAAGCGGCGGGGGTCCCTCTGTTTTACGTACACTGGGTGGAGTGAAAAGCGTGTCGATATGCCAGTCGCCTACACTTTTATAACGTATACGTTCTGTTTTCCCTAGCGCAAAGGTCTCCTCTACAAGCGGATTGAGTCGAGAAAGCCGATGCCACGCGATATGCTGCTCTACGATCTCGCCAAACCAGACATCATACATATCTCTTGGAGTACTGTGTGTTGTGGCAACAAAGCACACATCCGATGAGGCAGAAAGGGCGGGTCGAAACATTACAAAGTCATCTTCAAGAGGTGTGAGCGTCCCATCTTCATTGAGCAAAGCAATTGAATGTGTAACACCATCATACGCGGCAAAAAGCAAGCGCACACTATCTGGCAACCAACAACACCATGCTGGACTACAAGCTATCCCTGGCGTCATATTGCGCGGTTCACTGGCACCCTCTTCACTGAGAGTAAGCGCGAAGATATCACCACCCCCTTGTCCTCTATCACTCCAATCTCCAGAGATGTATGCCAGTTGTTTTCCATCGGGCGACCAGGCAAGCGAGCTGGCTTGCATGGTAAGTTGTGTCATCTGACGCACCGCTCCACCACTTGAAGCGACAAGGCCAATCTGACCTGCGTACCAACCATTCTCATCAGGTTTAATCGAGTAATAGAGCGCGAATTGCTTGCTATCGGGCGACCACGTATATTCCCAGACGGTCAAACCATCAGGGGTTATAGGCGTGGGACGATCACTCTCGACATGTAGTGTCCAGAGGCGTTGATGGCGTGTGGGTACAACGACGAGTGGGTCGGTATTCGGTTTTTCGCCCTCATAGGAAAGGAAGGCAATATGCTTCCCATCGGGCGACCACGATGGTTCACTCACACCATTGGGCATTGTACACATTTGCCGCGTTTGATTCCCCTCAATCGACATACTGTGTAGTTGTGTTTGCATATAGTCGCCCTCGCCTACAACTGCGATATAGGCAAGTCTTTTGCTATCGGGCGACCATACGGGAACGCTTGACGACCTTGGCCCTTTCAAAAGGGGTCGAGGCTCGCTTACACCACTATCGGCTACAAGGGTGTCAACAAGCCAGATACGTCCTTGCCGCTTGACCTCCGTGCTCCCGCGCTCCCATACTGTGAAGGCGATATGCTTGCCATCCGGGGAAAGTGCAACATCGTTTGGAATACGTAAATGTAGGGTTGCACCAGGAGTTATTGGCGCGAGTGCCAATTGTTGCGAGGTGGAAGGTGATGACACATTCCTTGCGGGCAACGCGATTATTTTTGAGTTGTTCATCTTGCTACTCCTATCCTTTTTAATAACACTTACAGTATACCAAACTTGTCTGGCCTCCATGCTTTGAGGGGACAAGCAGCAAGGCCCACAAACGGTCAACGATGTTACACTTTTGAAAGCACTGGCGTGTAAAGGGTGATGCCACGTCTCGTTCGTCAATGCTCTCTCTTCAATGCCGTGCTCTTGTACAGGAGAAACTATGCCACCCATCATCTCTGTACTTATGCCCACATATAAGCAAGTACCCTTCATACGCCGTGCAGTTGCTAGCTTACAAGGACAATCGTTTGCTGATTGGGAGCTTCTTATTGTGGATGATGGTTCACCGGATGAGACGCAAAAACTTGTGGTAGCCTTTTTGCACGACGGACGCATTCGCTATACGCGTCATCCATCTAATCAAGGGCTTGGCTCAGCCTTGAATACTGCACGCCTACAGTCACAGGCTCCATTTATAGCATATCTGCCCTCGGACGATGTGTATTACACAGAACATCTGCAAAGCCTGCTTACGCAACTTCAACAAGACACGGATGCGATATTGGCGTATTCAGGCGTACGGCACCATTATAATCGCTCGACTAGAGGACAGATTGAGGGCTATCCAATACAGCTTGTTCAGGTCATGCATCACAGAAGTGAAGAGTCGTGGCTTGAACGCGAGGAACTTACTACCGACGACCTTGAGCGTATGTATTGGTCGCGCTTACGTCCTCACGGTACATTCGTCGCTACCGAGCAGGTTTCATGCGAATGGGTTGACCATCCCCAACAACGACATAAGATACTGCAAGAGCCACTTGGAGGAATTAATCCGTACCGCGTCCATTACGAAGTCAAGCAACCTCTAAAAGTACATACGACAGTCGGCAATCGTATTGATGAGGTGGAACACTATCGTCGCTTCCGTGAACGGCCCGACACGCCATTTGCCCCTGATGGACTCAAGATACTCCTGGTCGGCGAATTAGCGTATAACGCAGAGCGTGTACTCGCACTCGAAGAGCAGGGACACAAGCTATATGGCTTATGGACACCGAACCCATACTGGTACAATACAGTTGGCCCTTTACCATTTGGACATGTCGAGGAAATTCCCCGTGCACACTGGCGCGAAGCAATCCAGGCAATTCGGCCCGATGTAATATATGCACAACTCAACTGGCAAGCTGTGCCATTCGCGCATGAGGTCCTGAAGGCAAAGCTTGATATCCCCTTTATCTGGCATTTCAAAGAGGGACCATTTATCTGCCTTGAGAAAGGGATGTGGTTACAACTGCTTGACCTCTATACGCTCTCTGATGGACAAATCTATATCAGTCCAGAGATGCGTGACTGGTTCGCGACCATTGTCCCCGGCGCGGATAAACGGAAACATGTTCATGTATTAGACGGTGATCTACCGAAACAAGATTGGTTTACAGATAGACGCTCACCCCGACGCTCGCTTCAAGATGGTGCGATACACACTGTCGTGCCTGGACGCCCTATAGGACTCCATCCTGCCACAATGCAAGAGCTGGCACAGCAGAATATCCATGTACATTTTTATGGTGATTTCACGCAAGGCCAGTGGGCAACATGGATTGCACAAGTTCGGCATCTTGCTCCCCATCATCTGCATATTCATAAGAACGTTGACCAGGAACAATGGGTCTCTGAGTTCTCACAGTACGACGCGGGTTGGCTCCATTTCATGAAGAGCGAGAACAAAGGAGACCTGAGACGCGCCAACTGGGACGACCTCAACTATCCAGCCCGTATCGCAACCCTCGTTGCGGCAGGCTTACCACTCCTACAATACAATAACGCTGGTGCTACCGTTGCGACAGCCACGCTTGTACACAAACTCGATATAGGAGTGTTTGGCACAAATGCGCAGGAGCTAAAAGAACAGCTTGCAGACAAGGCACGAATGCATCAACTTCGCGAAAATGTTTGGTCGCAACGTCAGCAATTCACGTTCGACTACCATAGCGAAGAGCTTGTCAGGTTCTTTAAAGAAATTATAGGCAGCAAGCAATGATAGCATTTTGCTCATCTTCGTTGGTGAGTTCATAGGGACTGATGCATGAAATCAGTGCAAGAGGTATGAGCACAAGCATAAATTTTGAATATTGCCATAAATAGAAAATTCGTTCTTCTAAAATGTCGATTCCGGTTTTGTCCATTCGTCATTCTATTGAAAGCGACACATGGTCGCTGGACAAAAAGAGCGATATTATACAGGAGGATTTCCAGCATGCGTTATGTAGCACTGATTTACGGCAACGAAGCGGCGGCAGCATCAATGAGCAAAGCGGAACAGGAAGCCGAGATGATCGCATACAATGCGTTTGGCGAGACAGAAGCTGAGCACTTGCAAAAGGGGAGCGAGGCTCTGCACCCAACGAGCGCGGCCACCACTGTTCGTGTTCGCGAGGGCAAGACCTTGACAACTGATGGTCCCTTCGCGGAAACGAAAGAGCAATTAGGCGGCTTCTATCTGTTACAATGTAAAGACCTGGATGAGGCTATCGAGATTGCCGCTAAGATTCCTGGAGCAAAAGTTGGCTCGATTGAAATCCGTCCTATCGTTGAGTGGGGATAAGGACGCCCGCTGCCTCTGCCAAATGACGTTGTAGGGACCAGATTTATCGCGTCCGCGGGCAATTTATTGCCTATATTCTGAATACATCGCATTCCTGAACACGTCTCGCGCAATGAATTGCGCCGCGGACGCGATAAATCTGGTCCCTACGAATTTTGTCCTGAACACGTCTCGCCTATTGAGAGACCATATCAACAATAAGCAAGTGGATAAGTATGGAAGCAGACATCCAACACATTCACCAACGAATAGAAGACATCTTCCGCCAGGATGCCGGGCGAGTCCGTGCGGCTCTCATTAGTGGACTCAATGACTTTGAGCTTGCGGAAGATGTATTGCAAGAAGCATTCATGATAGCCCTCGAACGTTGGCAGTATGATGGTATACCAACTAATCCGGCGGCGTGGTTGCTAACAACAGCGCGTCATAAGGCCATTGATCGTTTACGGCGCGTAACACTTTTAGCGAGTAAACAAGAACAACTACACGTGCTTGCGAAAATTGAGCAGCAACCACTCGCAGCTCCCTCCCAGGAAACCTTCCCCGATGATCGACTCAAACTCATCTTTACCTGTTGCCATCCCGCGTTGAACATAGAGGCGCGAGTCGCGTTAACACTCCATACATTAGGTGGTATGACAACAGCAGAGATTGCCCATGCGTTTCTCGTATCGGAGACAACGATGGCACAACGCTTGGTGCGGGCAAAGCGTAAAATTCGTGATGCGGGCATTCCTTACAGCATTCCAGCACTGGACCATCTCTCAGAGCGGCTCGAAGGTGTTTTAGCTGTACTTTACCTTATATTTAACGCAGGTTATACAGCAAGCCTGGGAGACAAGCTCATACGCCTAGACCTGTGCACAGAGGCAATACGTTTAGCGCGTGCTCTTGTGACACTGTTAGCCGAACAACAAACACACTCTAAGGAACCCGAGATACGAGGATTGCTCGCGCTCATGTTGCTGCATGACTCACGTCGTAACGCTCGCGTGAGTGCTGAGGGCGCGATGATTGTATTAGAAGAGCAGAATCGTTCGCTCTGGGACAGAGCACAAATAGAAGAGGGTATCGATCTTCTAGCAAAGGCTTTGGCACTTCACAATCCTGGTTCCTATCAAATCCAGGCCGCAATTGCCGCATTGCATGCCGAAGCAGCATGTGCAGAAAAAACTGACTGGCCTCAGATTTTTCTGCTCTATACCGAACTGGTGAAAAGGAACCCAACGTCGCTCGTTATTAAATTGAATTGGGCCGTTGCGCTCGCGATGGCAAGCACGCCACAACAAGGGTTGGATGCGCTCGCGAAGCTGCACACCGAAAAAGACCTGCAAACATACTACTTATTCCACGCGGCACGTGCCGATCTACTTCGTCGTGCATGTCAGTGGGATGCAGCAACCCATGCGTACCAGCAAGCGCTGGCTCTCACGCAAAATGCAGTTGAGCAAGCTTTTCTGCATCGCCGCATCACAGAAATCAGTGCGCTACACGCATACTAAACGCGAGTATTGGAAGCCTCTCATGTTTCTCCAATCTATACCCAAGAAAGTGAGTTTAGTATAATATATATTAAAGAACAAAACGACTCTGTTTATATCGAATTATCGCATCCATTTGGAGAAACATCATGATCGCCGAAACTGTACAGGCAAGCGAAGCCGAAGCAAAAACCACGAAACCGACCTATACAATTATCGCACCAGTCTTCAATGAAGAGGAGACACTACCTCGCTTTTATGAAGAGGTAGTTGCTGTAATGGAAGGCATTGCCGAACCATTTGAAATAATTCTGATCAACGATGGAAGTGTCGATGGGTCGTATACTATTATGCAAGCACTGCGTGCACGCGACCCACGTGTGCGTATCCTTGATTTTTCGCGCAACTTTGGGCACCAGATCGCCATCTCAGCAGGCATTGACTACGCGAGTGGCAAGGCCGTAATTATACTTGACGCAGACCTGCAAGACCCACCACAGGTCATCCCTAGCATGATCGAACGTTGGAAAGCTGGTGCAGAAGTCGTCTATGCACAACGCACATCACGCGAAGGTGAGACACGCTTCAAGTTGCTAACGGCAACCATGTTCTATCGCTTGATTGCACGTATTACATCAGTCAATATTCCCCGTGATACAGGCGATTTTCGCTTGCTGGACCGTCGTGTGGTCAACGCGCTGGTACGCATGCGAGAGCAACATCGCTTTATGCGCGGCCTCTCCGCATGGGTAGGTTTTCGCCAGGAGGCGGTGCCATACGAACGCCATTCACGTTACGCTGGAACAACAAAGTACCCTTTCAGCAAAATGCTGCGTTTTTCGATGGATGCTATCACCAGCTTTAGCCACGTCCCTTTACAATTGGCGACCAGCTTCGGCTTTATCCTGGCGGGCATCAGTTTACTTGGCATTCTCATTGCCGCTATCCTCCGCATTTTTACAGGAGCTATCGTAGGACAAGCCTCGACATTGATTCTCGTCCTATTCCTGGGTGGCATTCAGCTTATCTTCCTGGGGATTATCGGTGAGTATCTTGGACGTATCTACGACGAAGTACGAGCACGTCCATTGTACGTTGTGCGCGAAGTCTTGGAATGAATGCCCATATCATTACCCCTTCAATTCACGAAGCATCGCTGTATAGGCAGGCTTTGGATGATACGAGGTATCGAAGATAAGTGGGGCATCAGGATGGCCAGTAGCACTCGGAATCCAGGTGTAACGATCGGTAAAACCCCACATCACAAATGCCTCACACGTTTTTACAACGAGACATACATTGAGCATATCGTGATATGTTCGGGCCTGTAAAGTGAGACGCTGCGCCATTGATTGTGTATCGCCCTGTATCTGCACATCCATTTCGGTGATCTGCACTTTCAAACCAAGCGCGGCAAGGCGTTGCATATTCGCGATGACATCCCGCTCCGTAGGCGCATTCAGAATACTTGTATGCATCTGTAAGCCAATGCCATACACGGGAACACCGCGCTGTAACATACCTTTAATGAGTGCATAGATCGCGGCAGACTTGAGGTTAAGACCTTCCGCGGCATAATCATTATAAAAGAGGTGTGCCTGTGGATTCGCCTCGTGTGCCCAACGAAAGGCCCAATCAAGATAGTCCGGCCCAATATCGCGATACCAAATACTAGTACGCATCTTACCATCATCTGTCACGGCTTCATTGACAACATCCCACATGTTGACCTGTCCCCGATAGTGAGAGACAACGGTGAAAATGTGATCCTTCAAAATCGCAAGCAACTGGTCGCGTGTGAATGTGCCTTTTGCAATCCATGCAGGAAGTGCTTCATGCCATACAAGATTATGACCACGGACTTGCATATTATGCGCACGGGCAAAGGCAACCAGAGCATCAGCCTGGGCAAACGTATACACATTTTTCTCAGGATGGACCGCATCGAATTTCATCACGTTTTCCGGTGTAACCACATCGAATTCACGTGCAAGTGTACTGTCATACACCGTGTCACGCTGAAGTGCATCCATACTCACCGCGGTACCTAGCAAAATGTGGCGTGTTTGGGCAAGCGAACGTAGCGTTGGGGTTACAAGTACCAGTGCTTTTGTTGAGGGTGCTGAGCCACACGCAACCAGAAAACATACAATGATAAGCGCACATAGTTTCTGTTTCATCAATTTTCCCAGTGATTTGAGTAGAAGGGATAACAAGTGTAGTATAACCCTTCTACTCAAATCAAGCACAGTGAAGATGCAAGGAGACCACTGCCTTCATCATTCCCCGAATGTGGCTCGGGTCTTCCCTACATCTCATGGAACCCTACATGTAGGGGAGACCCTTGCGGTCTCCCTGTTTCCCCGCAAGGGTAGAGCGCATTTTTTTAGCGATAAGCTACCATTTTGTTGCGCTCGCGTGGCAACTGGTACCAAATATCGTCACACATGGCCTGCATCTCGTCGTCGAGGATGAAATCTACCGCGGGCAGCGTTTGCTGAAGATGCTCTGGCTTACTTGCGCCAACGATAGCAGAGGTAATCGCGGGTTGCTTTAACACCCACGCAATCGCCAGTTGCGCAATCGAGATATTGTGCTCACTACAATACTTCTTGAGTGTATCAACTGCTTGCATCTGTGGCTCTTTCCAGTAGCGTTCCTGATAAATGCGGCCAGCATTAAGCAATGTAAAGCGTGTGCCTTCACCAGGTTGTTGCCCAACCTCATAACGGCCTGTTAAGAGACCGCCTGCAAGCGGGTTGTAAGAGATGATGCCAAGTCCTTGATCGAGGGCCAGTGGAAAAAGTTCACCTTCGATATGCCGGAACAGAATGTTGTAGCGTGGCTGTACACAATCGAAGCGTGCAAGTCCCAGGCGCTCACTTGCCCAGAGTGCCTTGCACAGTTCCCATGCGGGATAGTTGGAGCACCCGATGTACCGCACCTTGCCACTGTGTACAAGATCATCGAGGGCGCGTAATGTCTCGTCGATCGGTGTCTCGGGGTCAGGCGCGTGAATCTGATAGAGGTCGAGATAGTCGGTTTTGAGGCGACGCAAACTGGCCTCGGCTGCCGCGAGAATATGTTTACGTGATGCCCCCTGGTTGTTTGGTTCTGGTCCCATCTGCATACGACATTTTGAGGCCAACACAATCTGCTCACGACGGCCTTCATGTGCCTGCAACCATGTTCCAATGTATTCTTCTGTACGTCCAAGCATGTCGGGTTTCGCGCCAAGTGGATATGCATCCGCCGTATCAAAAAAGGTCACACCAGACGAAAAGGCCGTATCCATAATCGCATGTGATGTCGGCTCATCACATTGATTGCCAAAAGTCATGGTGCCAAGACATATCTCTGACACTTTGAGGCCCGTTCTACCCATGCGTTTAATCTTCATAAATATCCTCCAACTAACCTAATAAAGTAGCCCATATGGGTAGAATACCATAAAACTATGAAACCTCTGATAGGTCTCATTCGTGAACTATGTATACGACAGATACGTCGGTAAGCGTATTTCGCTCTTTATACAATGACATATGCGGTATGTACACCGTACAATGAATTTTATAAAACATAACAGTAAAAAAATGGAGGCAATAAATGGCGAGATTTAATATTCTGGGTCGCTCTAAAGCTGACCAGACGCAAGAAGCAGCACAATCGACACTTGATAGCGCGAAGGACACCGTACAATCTGCCAAAGATACAGCGGTACTCGCCTTTGAGAACGTCAAGGATGCCGCACAATCAACATTTTCTAGCGCGAAAGACTCCGCTCAGTCAACGTACAGCGACACACAGGATAATACACCTTCCTATTCCGATATCCAGGATAATGTACAGGGTAAAGTTGGCAAGGCGCAGGATGCTTTAACCGCAGGCACAGTGGCAGCTAAAGGATTTTTCAAGGTAAACTCCAAAAAGAGTGATAAGAACTTGAAAAAGACACAGAGCCAACTCAGCGATCTTCAAAGCACGGTTCAAGACAAGCTCAGCAGTGCACAAGGCACAGTACAAGATACCCTTGGTAGCGCACAAAGCACGGTTCAAGATACCCTTGGTAGTGCGCAAGACAAGCTCAGCAGTGTACAAGATACCGTTCAGACGGCTGTTGCCGCTGGCCTTTCAAAGGCTCAGGATGTTATCAGTGATACCGTGGATACTGCACAGGACGCGCTAGAAAAGAATACCAGAGCAGCGCGTAAGAATTTCAAGAAAGCTCAGAAAGAGGCTCAGAAGAACCTCAAGAAGGCGCAGAAATCCACCAAGAATAACGTCGCGGCAACAGTCTCGACAGCCCAGGACGTAGCAGACAAGGCATCTAAAAAGGCCAATGCAGGCTTCCTACAAGGCAAGTCCGCTGCTCAAGACGCACTTGATTCAGCTTCTCAGCCTTCCGGCTTAAGCTTCTTGCAGGGCAAATCAAAGACACAAGATGTTGTAGATACAGCATCCAAAACCGTGAACAAAGCTTCAAAGAAGGCAGCCGCAAGTATCCTCGATGCCAAATCAACTGTCCAGGACAAGTTGGACGACGCTCAGGCAGAACGCGAGCGCAAGGCACGTCGTAAAGCAAACGCGCAGGGCCTCTTCCGCTTTGGTCTGGTCGCGGGCGTGGTCGCGGCTCTGCTCTACACACCAACGCCAGGCTCACAGGTTCGCCAGCAGTTGGTTCAGCAGTGGAACAAGTACCGTGGACAGCTCGGTCTCTAATATCAGCGTAACATAGACAAAGAAGGCGGGAAACAGTGTTTCCCGCCTTCTTTGTCTATGTTACAAGGGTATACCGTTTGCGAGTGGAGATGTATCATAGTGTGCTAATAAGTCAGCGGTATCCGTGTAAATTGCAATAGCCAGTGAAAGGTCTTTGTCATCCCAACCACCAGAGCGGAAAGCGATAGATTTGATACCTACTTTTGATGCAGCCTCAAGATCGAAGGGCGTATCGCCTATCATTACAACTTCATCAGCAGAGAAGCCGGATTTCTCAAGTGCGACTTGCATCACATCAGGATCAGGCTTCGATTGCTTCGCATCCTTCGCTGTAGTTTCCTGCTCCATTAAGTTCTGGACATTTGGACCAACTATTTTGAGCGTCTGCTCTATCTCGTCAGGTTCAGCAGATGTCGCAATTACAAGTTTAAGCCCACAATCATGAATATGCTCCAACAGTTCCTTTGCTTTAGGAAATGATTTTATCGTCGAGAGATAACGTGTTTTGACAAGTTCTTTGCGTACTGCACTGATTTTCTTGCCTTCTTCACTGTCTTTGTCAATCCCCAACATCTCGGGTAATACTTTGTCACCGCCCATACCGATAAGCGGCCGCAACTTCTCAAAGGAGACTTGATGGCCCTGCGAGGCCATTGCATCGATCCATGCATGTGCCTGTGCATCGTTGCTATCAACAAGTGTACCATCGACATCGAAAATGACAGCACTTATAGCTTTTGTTTGTTTGATCATTATAGCCTTAATTATGCTGATACTGACACGATTTGTGCGCTTAACGTCTTACGTAACAACACTTTCGCACGATGAAAGTAGGTTTTTGCGGTGGCCTCCGGCATGTTAAGTGTTCGGCCAATTTCTGAGAAACTCATTTGCGCGAGATAGCGCAACGTCACAACATCACGGAACTTAGGGGGCAACGACTGAATGGCGTCTTGTAACACACGTTGCAGATCATGACGCTCCATAATTTCTTCGGGCAGAGGACCCGGATCAGCCATATCACCCAAAAACGAAATTTCACCTTCACTATTCTCGGTTTCCAATTGCGAGAAATGAATGGCATAACGCTTTCTTCGGCGTAGCTCGTCTACACAGCAATTGCGAGCAACTTGAAAGAGCCAGGGCTTGAACGGCTCCGAAGTTCCCAGGTTTGGCAATGACGTATAGAAACGGAGAAACACTTGTTGTAATACATCACATGCCTGATCGTAGTCACCTAAGAAACGACAGATGAAGTTAAATAATGGCGTGCTATATCTATGAACCAATCGCTCAAAGGCATCTTGCTCTCCGGACAATGCTTGTTTTGCCAACACCATATCGGAGATATCATAGGGTGTTGCTCTTCTTGTTTCGCGGATTTGCACGAGTAGTCTCCTCATTGTTGATTGTGGGTTACATATTTGTAGAAAATAGTTTTCATTTGTCTTTATAAGACTAGCGTTTTTCTTGTGGAAATACAATGACTTTTTCTCTGGAAAAACGCCACAATAAGCATTTGTAAGCAAAAATTAAAGAGAAAAGTCTAAAAGCTTAGATATTCCTTATATATTCCTTTTAGAGTAAGAAAGCACAAGCATACAAACAAAGGTGCCTTTGTTTGTATGCTTGTGCTTTCTTACTCTAAACGATTAGTATTTTATGCGTGTTCGAGACGACGCAGTTCGATTTTGCCATCGCGAGTGCGTACAGCAAAGGTTGGCTGCGCATAGACTGCGGGACTGTTCGCGACACTGCCATCGCACAGTCGGAAGCCAGAGTTATGCCATGGGCAATAGACGACACCGTTTTCGACGCGTCCTTCGTCTAACGGTCCAGCGAGATGGGAACAGGTTGCAGCCACCGCATAAATGGCTTTCCCTTCCTTAAACAGTACAGCCGGAATGCCAGCAACATCGACTCGGGTCAGCTTCCCGGGTTCTAAGGCGGCCTCGTCCATTACAGCCACGAAATCGTCGGAGCCGCCTTCCCATGCAACATGGTTTACGCCAATACCGCTGGAGTAAGCCAGCTCACCACCAAGGTAGCCTGAGTAGAGCAAGATACCATAGGCACCTGCCGCCAAACCTATCGCGGTCCGTCGTTGGCCAGTGATACGCAGTATGGCTGAAACGATGTTCAGCGAGAGGACGCCTGTATTGAGCAACGCATGAAGCATGCCAGTTCGCTGATCTGGTCCATCTGTATCTACCCAGTTGGTAAGACCTGTAACAGCAGAGGCAACAGCACCACCAATACCGAGCCACATAGTGATGTCCGCACTTCGTGCGACTCCCTCGTTCTCGTCAGCTAACCACACAACGTCGAGCAAAGTGGTTGCCGTCCACGAACCAATGGGGAACGCAACAAGAATAGGATGTACAACATGTCCAAGCCAGACACCGCTAAGGATATCCTTGATTGTATAGCTAATCTGTCCAGGCTGCCCAAATAGCTTGTTCGTCCACTGTTGTAGAGGTGTTGAAAGTTTGTCGAGCCACGCCATGCGATTGAGTAACTCACCATTCAAGCGGCGAAGTGCAGGACTATTTGGTGGAGTATCTACCCAACTCCTATCGGTGCTTGTTGTTACTTTTGAAGCCATGTGTCTTTTCCTTTACTATTTTTCGACATTTTGCCAACAATAATCAAGTGGTGGGTTCACTCCAATTATAGAGAAGGGAATATCTGTATCTTGTTTCGTATACAAATATTGTTGTACCGCTTCATTATGTGCATAAAACAGTTTCGCACAGCGCATAGCACTTGGTAACGAGCGAAAATGAATACTCATTTCTTGCTGTGCAGAAAGAGATACATAATGAAAGCCATGAACCTTGAGCCAGCTTCGATCCTCAACGCGAGGCCAGATAAGCACGATCTTCCCACCATGCTTCGTAACACGCTGAAACTCCGCGAGTCCTCGTTCTCCTCCTTGTTCGGGTAACGCCGTAAAAGCAGAGCACGACAGCGCAACATCAACGCTATTATCTGGCAAAGGGACAGCATCGAAGCGTCCTTCGTGTAGAATAACACAGTTCTTCATTGCATGCTGCATGCACTTCTGATCCAGGATACGTAAAAGCCCGGGTGAAGGTTCAACGGCGTGTACAAGTTTCGCGCCAGACCGAAGACACTCGAAGGTTGCACGTCCACTTCCCGCTCCTACATCGAGTACCGTTTTGTCACGTATCTCCGATGCAAGTCGCTGAAAGATACCCGGATGAAGCTGCTCCCCCTCGGTAAGTTCTTCGTACAAGCCGGGTGTTTTCCAATAGGTAAGTTCCCAAAACAGATTATCTAGCACATGTTTCTGAACTTGTGCGATCTGCTGTTCAGAAAGTGGACGCTGAAGTTCAGTACAAAAAAGAGCGCGTTGTTGGTAAGGTACACACTTCTCAATAGATTTGACAACCTGGCAAGGCAGGCCATGTAAACTATGCGCGAGATGCTCAACCGTTACCCCAAAGCCACCTTGTCCTAAAATTCGTTGCAACGAGGGACAATCAAAGACAAGCAAGTCTTTTATATGAAAAGGATTTTCAAACATCGGCTCCGGTTGTGTGAGACTCTCGCTCATACGAGTATCCTTCTAACTACTTGCGTGACTACACGTATTTTCACGCTTGGCAAAAGAAAAAGGTTTCGCACTCTATAGACTAAGCGAAAAAGTGTTAAAACTATTAGAATATTGAGATTATAATTTTTGAGAAATTAAGGTATCCTTAGACTTTTTATACAAGACTTGTATTTAGGTAGAATATCGCTTATGCTACTATCGCAAGCAATCTTGCATAACTTACTCTCACATGTGGACTTTTTTATAGTACAGTAAGGAGCATGAAGCGATGAACATCTTAGATGCAGTCGTAACATCATTTGGAGCCGCATTAGCACTCCTCTTCACATTTGTGCCAAGACTACTTGGCTTCCTCGTTATCCTACTCGTAGGATATCTTGTCGCGACAGCTATTTCAAAAGCTGTGACGTTCTTGCTACGCAAAATAGGCTTTGATCGTTTCTCGACAAGAATTGGTTTAACACGCCTGGAACAGCAGATGGGCGTCAAGATGGATGCAGCAGGCATTCTGGGCCGTATCGTGTACTGGTTCATATTCTTGATCTTCCTGGTTCCTGCCGTTGACTCGCTTGGCCTCACTGCGGTGAGCGCACTCCTGGGTCAGGTCGTTGCCTACATTCCTAATGTGTTTGTCGCCATTCTTATTCTTTTCCTTGGCACACTCGCGGCAACATTCGTTTCTGATCTAGTGCGTGGCATGGCTTCAAGTTCACGTATCGGCAATCCAAACGTATTCGCGAATATTGCACGTTACGCTATTCTTGGCTTCGTAGCCATCATTGCTCTTGAGCAGTTGAACATTGGCGCAGCTCTCCTCAACATCTTGTTCACTGCAATCATGGGTGCCGCAGCTCTGGCCTTTGGACTGGCCTTTGGTCTTGGTGGACGAGATGCCGCGAAACGTTTGGTTGAGAGTGGCGAGTCCTCATTGGGACAGGCTGCTTCACAAGTAAGCGCACAGCAGAATGCTCAGCAGAGCATCTCACAGGCCCGTACTATTGCTGATATGCAAACTGGCGATTATCGCACAGGTCAACAATATGCCCAGCAGCCCGGCTACCAGGCAACACCTCCTCAGCAGTATCCACAACAATAGAAGCATGACAGCGGCAAGCCCCTGTCACTACTATACTTCGCGCCACGACGTGGCTTGCCACGCGGGTTCGTCTATAGTAGTAGTGACAGCGGCATCTGCCCCTGTCATGCTCATACACCTATTGGAATGAGTATTGCTCCCACTTCTTATGCTCCGCCCTGTCCCGTTGCAAGCCCATAAAAAAGCAAGAATGTTGCGATAAACATCACAAGCACGGTGATAATAAGTCCTATATTTACAAGTAAACTCAGACGATGTGTTCGCATAATTTTACGATTGTTGCCAACAAGTAAAACATACAGAATAAGTACAGGCGCAAGAACGCCAGAAAGTATATTAGCCCAGAAAAGTAGTCGAATTGGGTCTATGTGTACCAACGCGAGTGCAAGACTGACAATGAGAGCGAATGTCAGAATAAGGTAAAAACCTTCGTTTTGCCATGGCTTCTTCGAGAGGCCCGATGGCCACCCGAATGTGCCTGCCACCGCATATGATGTGCTTGCCAGTAGTACTGGAATAGCAACGACGCCTGCCCCGATAAGACCAATCGCGAACAGATATTCAGCGAATGGGCCTAGCACGGGTACCAGTGACTGGGCAGCATCGACTGCTGTTACAATACTCTTGTGATGCACAAACAACGTCGTCGCCGTCGATACGATAATCGCATAGGCAATAAGATTTCCACTTACAACGCCTGAGCCAACATCTAACGCGGCGAAACGCATTTTCTGAGACAGCGTTCCTGGTCGAATTTCCTCTTTTTCTCCCTGGACTTGCCAGAAGATGTTGTATGGAGAAATGGTCGCGCCCAGTAAAGCTACTGCACTACTGACACTTGCAAAATTCAAGTCTATATGCGGCACGAAGGTATTGAAAAGTAGACTACCCCAGTTTGGTTTTGCTAATACAGCGGTCACAATATAGACAACAAAGACAAGGCTCATGAAAATGAAAATGCGCTTGATTGACTCAAAGTTTTGAAACACGGTCAGATACCATAAAATGGCAGCGATCGGTACAACAAACCAGACCCAACTGATATGAAACAATAGTTCCAGTCCACTTCCGATAGCAACGAGATCAGCCGCGATCAAAGCAACATTCGCAATAATAAGCACAAGTGCCGCGAAACCTGCTATCCAAGGCCCATAATGTTCGCGTAAGACCTCGCCTAAACCCTTTTGTGTGACGCGTCCAAGTTGCGCGGACGCATACAGTACACATTGATACAGTGGTGTGGCGAGGAGCAAGAGCCAGAGGTGTCCAAATCCGTTTTGCGCTCCATCTACGGCATAAGAGGTAACGGCAGAGGAGTCATTCCCTGCCATACCACCTAGAAATCCTGGTCCCAGAATGCGCAATAACGGCGTCTTCTTCGCTTGCTCCTCTAGCTTTTGACGTTCTGCTTGCGTCCCTGACCTATCCTCTTCTAGTCCACGCAACCCCTCTGCTGTTGGAATCGCCTCCTCTATATCTTCAAGAAAATCATCTCCGTCTTGCTCTTGAAACTCTTTTTCGTGAGGTAATTGCTCATGTCCACCAGCAGAGAGCGAAGCGATTTCCTTCGCGCCCACATCTACTATCACCTTACCTTGTGCATGTTGAGTCTCGTCCTCCTCTACTGACTGAATACGATCTACCGGAATCTCTATCTCTTCTTTAAAGAGCACACCCTTCTGCACCACTACCTCCTCAACGTGCCCTTGTTTGTTTCTCACAACCTTAGCTACTCTTGGCTTGCTGACATCCTCCTCGCCTAAATCACCCTTTATTGCCCCTACCATCATCCCAGGCTCTATAACATCCCTACTATCTTGTTGCTGCTTCTCAGCCATATATTTTTGTGCCTTCCTAAAAGTATTGAAGGGTTTTATGTATTTCACCTTCGTAAGGTATCACGAATGAAACCATGTATTTGTGAAATACATAAAACCCTTATAGAATTCATAGTTTATTTCAACAAGAATTCCAGTTTGTACTTAGGGCCAACTGGTCTCAGTAAACGGTGTAATGAGTACCTCTTGCATCGCGGATTCTGGTGGAACTTGCGCCGCGAAAACGATAACATTCGCAACATTCGCCGGGTCCTGCAAATTTTTCTCCTCTGGCATAGGGATACCCTGCTCTTGGAAGCGGTCGAAGAAGTGTGTCTGCATACCACCGGGAATAATGGTTGTCACACGTATACCATACGCGCGTCCTTCGACTCCAAAACCACGTCCAAAGGCCACCAATCCAGCTTTGGAGGCATGATATGCTGACGCATTACCCCACATACGCAACGCCGCAGTTGATGCAATGTTGATGACATGCCCTGTATGTTGCTCACGCATGAGAGGGAGCGCGGCCTTCGCGAAGAGGAATGGACCACGCAAATTCACGCTAATGACGCGATCCCATTGTTCGACAGTCATTTCCTCGACCGAGAGCGTATAGTCAATGGCGGCACAGTTCACGACAATATCCAGACGCCCCAGTTGCTCTCCAACAGCCTTCACAGTCGCAAAAACTGCATTCGCATCGCTTACATCGCATGGTAGCGCAAGACTACGTACACCTTGTGTTTCGATACTTTTACTTACACGCTCAATGCCATCTTGCCGAATATCAATACACGCGACATCACTTCCTGCCTCGGCAAAGGCACGTGCCGTTGCTTCGCCCAGACCACTACCCGCGCCTGTCACCAGGACAACTTTTCCAGTCAAGCTGTTCTCACTCATGTACTTTTCTCTTTCTTTATAAATCCGTCTTTACAACGAAACAACGGAGTCTTTAATCTTATACTCCTCAAGAAGTTCACCAAACAATTCGGTGGCGTTACGACGACGATCCTGTACCTCGGTGGGCAAACCGAGATGATAGGTACCGCTTGGGAGAATGCCACAGCCACCATAATGATGAATAAGCAAAAACTGTACCACGACCTCTTCGCCCGCGTGTTCTGCTGGTAAGCGATGCCACCAGGAAAAGCCTCCAACGCTCAATAATTTCTCGCGATCATACAACACATTTGCGCCACCAACCCACGCGACTTTGTAACGCACAGGACGACCTTCTTTGATGAGGCGCAATTCCAGGTGCAATGGGTTAGCGGCATTATTCACGAGATGACGCTCCCACGGAATAGTATCAGTATGAAAGTCCTCAGGTACAACAGGACCCTCCCATACCTCTATATGCTGTTGATGTGGGCGCACATCCGCGAGATATTGTAAACCGACAGCGGGACATCCAACAAAGCCACACTGCTCTTCCTTGAGGACACATAGCATGCGCTGCATCACATACGGTTCTAATATCACATCATCGTCGAGATAATGCACATAGGGTGCTTTACTTTGCTCAAGCAAAAACTGGCGTTGTTCCGCCAAACCGCGTCTAGGCAGATGGCGATGTAATGTTACTTTATGCCCATGCCAACGTAAAGCACGTACAATAGTTTGAATCTCGATACTATCAAGATACGCTTCATGCTCTTCCGTTTGATCTGAAACAATAACATTGAAATCGGTAAACGTTTGTCCAAGCAGGCCGGTTAAAACCATTGCAAGACCAGTTTTACGCCGACAGGTTGGAATAAGTACATCAACACTGGCCACAACACTACTCTCCTTCCCGAACAGGTTGAATCTCTCGTGCAGCAAGCAAAGGTGTTTGAGCAACTTGCTTATGCGCTGCTATCACAGACTCATAAAGTGTACTTGTCCGTTTCGCCACAGTCTCCCACGTAAATTCTCGTTCGACTCGTACACGAGCGGCTTGCCCCATCCGTGTACAGCGTTCCGGTTCTACAAGTAGTTGATAGAGACTATCCGCTAATGCCTTGGGGTCTCGCGGTGGTATAAGCAAACCAGTCTCACCGTCAGCGATGGTGTAGGTAATACCACCCACAGCAGAGCCGATTACAGGTCGCCCACAGGCCATACCCTCTAATGGCGTCAAGCCGAATGGCTCATACCACGGCGTAGTTACAGCAACGTTGCCCGCGCTATAGTAAATGTGTAGCGTCTCCTGTTGGCGCTTGCCCACAAAGGACACATGTTCCACGATACCTAACTCCGCGACAAGTTGCTGTAAAACACCGATTTCAGGAGTAGCAAGCGGGTCGGGTTCGGTTGTCTCACCACCGACAAGTAGAAGGTGTAGCGGAGGAAATGTTGTACCGTATAGTGCCGTTTGCTTCTCACAATAGCGCACAAGCTGCGCCATACCACGTACAACGTTCCGTACATCTTTACGTGGCAGCATGCGACCAACATAGACCACTACAAAAGCGTCCCGGGCCAGTCCGATACGTTGCCGCGCCTCTTCGCGCTCAATGGGATGAAAAACAATCGTATTGACCGCGGAAGGAATGATTGCAACACGTTCTGGGTCCGCTCCATAATCGTCAACAAGTTCTGACCATTCGCTTGGACATTGCGCGATCAAGCGTTCTACAGAGCGGATAATCTGCGACTCGATTTCCACACGCTCAGATGGACTGGTGTCAACACTCCCCTGGTGTTTACGCTTTGTCTTGCCCATAGCATGAAAAATTTGGACGGCAGGTATGTTTAAGCGACTTTGTAGCTCTGTAGCAACCCAACCTGACATCCAGAAATTGCCATGAACAAGATCGTAGCGTATCTCGTTCCGCTCTACGAAATCAAGCAGTGCATCGCGGAAGGCTGGCATGTACTTCCATAACTCATCCTTCAAGATGAAGTGTGCAGAACCAGCCATCAGGTTGATGATACGCACATTGGGTGCCCATGCAACGACTTCTAGTGCCCCGGGGTTATCGCGACGAGTAAACACATCAACAGCATAACCAAGCCGTGCGAGATTGCGACTCACCTCATCAACATAAACATTTTGCCCCCCGGCATCCTCACTACCTAAAAGAGCGACAGGGCTAGCATGTTCGCTCAAAAACGCAATACGCGTTACCTTATCCATGTATATATTTCCTTTCCGTAGAGACCAATGTATCGTCTTTAATAAATTAATACGGGTACGTGTAGGGACCGATTTATCACGTCCTCGTACCGAATCGACCGCTCACAAGGACGTGATAAATCGGTCCCTACAGGCGACGCATACTGGTTATTCGGTCAAATTGCACCATCGGTTCATACATTATGACAGCACCCGCGTGAAGGCGGCATTCCAATCTTGTTTGAAGCGTTCCAGGCCAAAGCGATCCTGGGCCACGCGTTTAGCATGATCCCCCATCGTCTTTGCCTCTCCTGGATGAGCCAGCAAATAGCGCATGTGCTCGTTCAAAGCCTGGGGGTCACAGGAAATATAGCCACTCTTGCCATTCTCAATCACTGTTGGCAGCTCTGTTGTTGCCAGAGCCACAACAGGCATTCCCATCGTCATAGCTTCTATCACCGCAAGCGGAAGACTGGTGTAGCGGATAGGACTGAACAGAAAACGATAATCGGCAAGACGTTGATGCAGGTGCCGATATGGGATATCGCCCAGTCCGCCTAATATCTCTGTTTGCATACCTACAGTATCAAGTGGAACTATCTTCTGCGCCTGTAAGAAGAGATCATAACCAGTGATACGAGGTCGCTTTTGCATACCGTTGATAACGGTCACACCTCGTTCCAATGTGCCTCGATAAGTAACAGTCGGATCGATAGCAACACTGTGCTCGATGACGATCGTTGGCGTTCTTCCGTTGTCCCACATGAGACGGTTATAATGAGTGACATGGACTAACAACACATTTGGATCATCGACCGGGTGACGGGTATCAGTTGCATGTGGCTTCGGTGTATTGTGCTCCAGATAAATCTTCGGTAAGGCACGTTGCTCAGCACTAAGAATTTCCGCTGCATCTATGTCGTAGTTCTTTGGCGTCTGATAGATGATCAAATCAAGGTCAAGATTTTTTACTTCTTCGGCTGGTACCTCTCTCATATACGCAGGCAGATCAAATGAAGGTCCTCGCCCACCATAACCCTCTGGTCGATCGGGTTTCGTGGGTAAATACCAATCATGGTCGAGCCGCGCTAATGTATTGAGATAACTTCCGTGAATGTGCCATATAAGAATTTTCAGACGTTGCATTGCTGTATAGTTTCCTTTTGTATCATTTCCATTGCCACCATAAGCACTCCCTCTGGTGAAAGCCAACGCAAGCAGCGATGGTCAATCGGACACTCCCAGTAGCCACAGGGACTACATGCGACCTGTTGACGAACAATAGGATGCCTTTGCGTATCAAGTGGTGCCCAGCGCCGCATATCAGCAGGTCCGAAGAGTGTTACGCTCGGACAATCGACCGCGCAAGCGATATGTGATGGACCTGTATCATTGCTTATAAAAAGGTCAAGACGACTAATGAGGGCGGCAAGACCACCCAACGAGGTTTTTCCTGCTAGCGATATAGCTCGAGTATGCATAGCATTTATCACAGCTTGTGCCGTCTGCTCCTCTCCTGATCCGCCCGTCAACACTATCTGGGCATCAAAACGCTGCGCTAACGTATCCGCGACTGTCGCGAAATATGCAGCGGGCCAACGTCGTGCTGGTGGACGTGCCCCTGGATGTATCCCGATAATACGCTTGTTTTCCTCACATAACGGACGCAAAAGAGTATTAGCCTCTGCATAATCGCTCGCGAACAGGGGGAATTCCAACGTCTGTAGGGACCGATTTATCGCGTCCTGGGGTAAGGGCGAGGGGCAACGCATTGGCAACGTTTTTTTTCCCACCCGTGTTGCCCCCCATTCCCACCCAGAACGCGATAAATTAGTCCCTACCTTGTCCCGTTGTCCCAGCATTTCAACAAGGTGCAGGTTGCGATATATTTCATGCTCGTCATCGGGATAAGCCGCCTCGATGGTCAGGCCAGCAGGCTTTTTCTCGTAATAACCGACGGTACAAGATGCACCCAGTTCGAGTACAAAAGGGTTGCTGGCACGCCCACTTCCATGCATTTGTAATACAAGGTCGTAGTTGTAAGCACGCTGCTGGGCCAGAAAACGCTCTGTTCGTTGGCTGTCGAAAAGCACTTCGTCAATTCCTGGATAGCCAACGAACTCCACGAAACGGTCGATATAGCGGCTAAAACGCTGTACAAAAGAGGCTGCCCATGGCAAGCCAATGAGAGTAATCTCGGCACCTGGAAAACGTTGACGTAGAGCACGAAACGCTGGAACTGCTACGAGAAGATCGCCAAGTTGCAAAGCGCGGAAGATGGCAATACGTTTCATTGCCTACTCCCACTCATGGAAATCAGTGCTTCAGCCGCCGCGACAACCTCTTCGGGTGGAATATCGAGGCATGGCAGACCAATAGGGCACTCGAACAAGTAACAGGGATGACAAGGTGTTGGACGACGCAAAAGCCGCGTGATGGTGGACCGTGGACGCCACTGCTCCTCGTAATCGGTGCCAGAAAAAAGTACAACTTCCGGTGTACGTACGGCATCGGCAAGATGCATGGGCAGAGTATCGTTACAAATAACAAGAGCCGCATGCTCGATTAATGCTGCGTATTCGACAAGTGTAGTTTTTTCCATCAGGATATGCACGTCAGGAGCATATCGTTGAACCTCTTGCAAAAGTGAAGCCTCGCGCTCAACACCTGTCACCAGGACTTGCCAGCCGTGTTGTGTCAACTGGTTCGCGACACGACCAAAGCGGTCGGCAGGATAACGTCGTGCCTTTGCACTCGCACCAGGATGCAATACAATATAGAGTTTTTCTGGCTGTAGACCAGCAGTTCGTAATAGGGCGGGAATTGTCTCGTTGTGAGAGTAGACTTTTAGCGTACGATCCCTGGCAACGAAACCGAGGTGCTCTACCAGCCGTAAGTTACGCTCGACCTGATGCATCTCCACTGGTGCACCTTGTAGTTGGGTTGAGAGCACACTGCCACCGAACTCATTCGACTCACCCGCCCGCAACGGAATACCCGCGAGATAGCAAACATAGGCCGGACTATGGGGCGACTGGCTGAACGAGGTAAAGATAAGCGCGGCATCGAAGTGTCCGTTCGGCGAGCAGCGCAATCAATTCGCGTTCACGTGCTGGATCGAACGCCATGCGTCCTCCGACATCTTGCCAGATGGGACGCCATACCATCACATCATCAATCCATGGTAGGAGTGGTGCAGCGGTAGCACCCGCGGGACTCGCAAGCAGTGTGACGCGTGCTTGTGGTGAAGTTTCCTTGACAGCGCGTACAGCAGGACCGAGCATCAACACATCGCCGATATTATCCAGGCGTACCACCAGAATGTTTTTCGCGGCAAGCCACTCATTCATACAGCCCCTCTTTTCCTTGTAAAGAGGCTAGCAATGTTACAGAGGCATCGACAACCATTTGCGGCGAGACGAGACGCAAACATTCATGCTGATAGGGACAGACACGACTATAACAGATACGACATGACACATCATGATACATTTGGCGATGTGGCACGCGCCAGGGTCCCCACTGTTCCGGTGGGTTTGTCAGGGCAAACAGGGCGATAACAGGTGTCTTTACCGCAGCCGAGACGTGCATGGGTCCTGTGTTATTTGTAATAGTAAGGTCGGCAGCCTGGATAAGCGCACAAAACTGCGGAAAAGGCAGCGTTCCGGCCATCGCCAGCGTCGCATGACGATTTTCAGTACGCACCTGGCCCAGTATCTGTTCGACAAGCGGACGTTCATCGTCCGCCCCTGTCACAACAACAAAGGCTCCCAATTGCTCAATCAGCAGGTCAATTACCTTGACATACATCTCCCATGGATAGGTACGCGCAGGCATGGTACAACCAGGATGCACAACGACAAGCGGACGATGCGTATGCTGATAGTCCAGCAGTTGTGAGATTTCATGCTGTGCACCGTCAGGAACGCTCAGTACAAGGTCGAGTTCCTCTGTATCCATACCGAGCACACGCACAAGATTAAGGTTGTGTTCAACTTCGTGAATAATGGTGTCGGGATGCTTGTGGCGTGTTGTCAGCAGCGAACCAGGACCGTCGATAGACGCCGCGACCCGTAGGGGAATACCGGCGAGATAGCAGAGATAGGCAGAGGGTAATGGACTCTGCCGAAATGAGGTAAAGATAATAGCTCCATCGAAGTGTCGCGCCTTGAGTTCCGCGATTGTACGCTGTTCACGTTCGCTATCCTGCGGCATCTTACGCCATGGGTCCATCCACGGCGCAGGATAGACGATCACATCATCAATATCAGGATTGAGCGCGGCAACCTGTGCTCCAACGTGACTGGCAAGCAGGTTGAGCGAGGCATTGGGTAACGCTTTTTTTACAGCATGAAAGGCTGGTGTTGTCAGCAATACATCGCCAAGATTGTCGAGACGTACAAGCAACACGCTTTTGGCCGTTTGCCAGCGTTCATCAATCATCGCGAGACCTCACTTTCGGGCTGTGCTCCATACAGTCGGGCGATATGCTTGATGACCGTACTTGTACTCATCGTGCCAACGAGTGGAAGAATTACAATCTGCCCACCGCCCTCATGCACAGCCTCAGCTTCCGGTAGGGCCTCATCTGCATAATCGCCTCCCTTGACGTGGATAGTGGGACGTAAGAGACGAATAAGTTCTGTAGGAGTATCTTCATCGAACAACACAACAGCATCTACCGCATCGAGAGCCGCCACTAGAGCCATGCGGTCACGCTCATTGTTGATGGGGCGACCAATACCCTTCAATCGCTTTGTACTGCGATCACTGTTGAGGCCCACAACCAGCACTTCACCAAGAGCTTTTGCCTGACGCAGAAATTGCACATGGCCCGCATGCAGAATATCGAAAACTCCATTGGTGAAGACGATGCGATGTCCAACCTCGCGCTTAGCATTCAGGTACTCAACAAGAGGAGGAAACGTATTTTGTGTGTCTACCCTCTCTTCATAACTATATGAAGTAGCTATCTGTGTACTCGCTGCATATTCCCTTAAACTGACGCGTTGGAGCAATTCCTGGTACTGCACCACGGCGGTACGCTGTCGAGTTACCGCAATACTTGCCGCGTCTATACCAATGTGCGCGGCCTCCTCAACCGTCCCTTTTGCCGCGAGTGCAAGGGCCATTGCGGAGGCAAAAGAGTCACCTGCCCCAACATCGTTCGCCTGTGCTACGGGATGGGCTGGAATATGAACTGTATGATGTTCACGATCCATCAACAATACGCCTTGCGCTCCCAATGTGATGGCAACATGCTGTGTGTGCAGTCGCGCAAGCATCTTGTGAGCTATCAGCTCAATAGCGGTCAGATTGAATGTTTCCTCTTCCGCACTCTCGGTGAACATCCGGGCCTCTAACAGGTTAGGTGTTACGATGGTTGCATTCAGCATATGAAAGCGATGTAGTGCTTTCGAGTCGATCAACAAGACCTTTGGCAGTGCCGTGTGCAAGGCATGCAAGCGCGTGATGAGGGCATCTGAAAGCACACCATAGCGATAGTCAGAGATAACAACGAGATCACATTGCGGATAAACTTCTTCCAACCTGTCAATCAGACGTTGTTGACTCTCGGCAGTATACGTCGCTGGCCCTTCATCGAAACGCACAACATATTGTCCGTCAGCGATAATGCGCAACTTGTGCAGCGTTTGTGCCATCTCGTCTTCCACAAGCCATTTATCGCTGATACCACGTTGCTGTAAGGCAGCACGTAGCATCCCGCCAGCAAGATCAGACCCGATAAGGCCAAGAAAGATTACGTCTGCGTCAAGTGCTCGCAGATTGGCGGCGGTGTTGGCAGCACCACCGGGGATGCGGTATTCGGCGGTCTTGCTCACAACGGGAACAGGTCCCTCGCTGCAAAGGCGTTCGGCTGTGCCCTCCAAATAGGTATCGAGCATAGCATCACCGATGACCAGCACACGGAGCCGCCGAAATTGTCGCACGAGATGTACTGCGCTAGCCACGGGTTACTCCTGCTGCATTCTGACGAACTTGCCATGTAGTGGGGCGATAAATAAGGTCCGGGGTTGATGTTTCTTCGACGTGCCGAATAATTTGTAGCGCATGAAGCGTGTTGGAGGCCACAAAAGTCGGTACCCGCAACGGATGCTGCGGCAGCGACTCGGTACCTAGATCGACAAGAATAGTGCGGCAATTCGCGCGGTTGCCCGCTTCAACGTCGTCAAGGATATCACCAACAAACCAGGAATGCTCAAGATCAAGCTCAAGCTCTTGTGCCGCACGCAATAACATACCTGGCTGTGGTTTACGGCACTCACAGCGTATTGAAAGTCCCTCGACCACTCCGTCAGGATGATGAGGGCAATGATAAATGCCATCGACACGTACACCAAGTGCCGCGAGTTCGCCTGTTAAATAGTCATGCATCCGCTGCAAATCGGCTTCTGTAAAATAGCCCCGCGCAATACCGGCCTGGTTGGTGATGATAATGAGACAAAAACCATGCTGCTGCAATGCTTGCAACGCGGGTCCTATATCATCATAAAGACGCAGTTGTTCGGGACGAGATGGATAGTGTGAAGCATGAACGAGCGTACCATCACGGTCAAGGAAGAGTGCGCGTGAACTCATAGCGACCACTCGTCCTGGGTTGAAAGAGGATGTGTTATTTCGTTTCCAATAGCGATAGTATCATCTGATAAAGAGAGATGTGTTTCCACGAGATCACATAGAATATGCGTAATAATCATATGAAGTTCCTGGACAAGTGCTGTATCGAATAAAGGCATTTTCAGGGTCACGTCCGACAACATTTCAAGACTATTGGAAAGTTCACCTGTAATGGCAACAACAGTCATTTGACGTTGCTGACCTGCTCGCGCAGCGTATAAAATATTTTCAGATTCACCACTGGTACTAAAAGCAAGTAACATATCACCGGGTTGACCAAAGGCAGCAACCTGACGTGCAAAGACCTCTCGATACCCGTAGTCGTTGGCAACAGCCGTAAGAATGGCGGTATCTGTCGTAAGCGCGAGAACTGCATAGGGAGCACGGTTACGTTTAAAACGGCCAACAAGTTCTGCCGCGAAATGCTGCGCCTCAGCCGCGCTTCCTCCGTTGCCCACCACAAGCACTTTGTGACCACTTCGTAATGTTTCGATAAGCCGCGAAGCAACATCGGTAAGCACAGATGTTTGTGACGCCAGCCTGCTCAACGCGGTATCAAGCGTAGTACGTCTCTCATCGAGGGCACTCACAATCATATCCTCATATATAGTGTTGATTGGTGATGAAAATGAAGGAACAATGACAGTAGTGTTCTGCTCTTGACTGGATATTCGCATGTATCTCTTCTTTAAAATAGACAGACAAACACAATTCAGGTTTTCATATCTTCATGGCGAGAATGTCATAAGTTCTTTGAACTTCTTCCAAAGAACTTTTTCCTACCGCTTCTAATAGTAACCGAGCACACTTGTTTAACACAAGTCAACAATAAAATTGTTAAGTAGGCTCTAAGCTCTACCCAATCTTTCTCATCATAGTTGATTAATAATATATTGTGTGCTTCTTCTGTATGTACTATTGTAGCAATCGCTCTCTACAAAGAGGATTTTCAATTTCTGTTTTTTTCTTATTCATCGAGTGGCACGCGCTTGTGCTCTTCTTCTAGGTCCTCTGTTTGACACGAACAGGCTGTACAATACGTACTAAAAGTGATGTTAGGTGGGCGGCGAATTGGTAAAAAGAGAAAAATTATAACACTCAACACCCCTGAGGGAGTATACATGCGTACCGTACTGATTTTGAATCCAGTAGCAGGCTCTTCTTCTATGGCAGCACAGGATAGTAAGGCGGAAACCGTCGAGCAACTTGAAGACTCGATTATCACGGCACTTCGCACTCATAATATTGAACCAGAAGTCTGGTATACTACACCTGATGACCCGGGCAGTGGGCTAGCAAAAAAGGCGGCGGTAGAGGGGGTTGACGTTGTGATTGCGGCAGGCGGTGATGGTACGATTTATGCCGTTGCCAGTGGACTGATTGGCACAAAGAGTACACTTGGCATCATCGCAATGGGGACGATGAACAATTTGGCCCATAGTTTGAGTATTCCTGATACTATCGAGGGCGCATGTGCTATTATTGCAAAGGGCGAGACGAAGAAAATTGATATTGGTAATATCAACAATCATGTCTTTCTTGAAGTTGCTGGTATTGGGCTGGAAGCGGTACTTTTCCCTGCGGCGGAGGAGATAAAGAGACGTGGTTGGCTCTCGACAGTTCGCGGCGTCTTCGACGGTTTGAAGTCACTGTTCACCTTTAAGCCCGCTAGTATTAAAGTTTCGTTCGATGGAAATCGAAGCCGATCATACCGAGTTCTGCAAGTGACAGTTTGCAACTCACCATATTATGGTGTACACCTCCAGGTCGCACCCGGCACGTTAATGGATGATGGCCTGCTCGATGTAGTGATTTACAAGAACTTCAGCAAACTTGAATTTGTACGCCATAGTATCTCGATCACACAGGGCAAGCGCATCCTGGAACCGAAGATCACACGGCGAAAAGTGAAGACACTTTCTATCAAAGCCGATTATCCGGTAGCAATACATGCTGATGGCGTTGTGCATGGTCATACACCTGCACTCATTTCGGTGACACCAGGAGCGTTAAGCGTTCGTGTACCTATACAGGTCGCTGAAGGTCCAAATGTGGTCGATGGTGAGAAGAAGCGCAGGTTGCGTTCTGTGGGCAAGAAAAACGAGTCGCCTACTACAGTAACAACAGAAGAGAAAGGGACAGTCCATGTCAACTAATCCCAACAATCCCTCACCTGATACGACGGAGCCATTAGTTGTTCCTCTGCCCCAGGTGAACATACCTGAAATAGCGACTGAGGCACAGCGGGTAGCTGCTGCGTCGTCGTATTCTGGCCGAAAAGCGGTTTCGCGTGGTACTATGTTTCTCGCATTCTATCTCTGGCTGCTCTCGGGAGCAGGTATTCTTTCGTGGATCGCGCAACGAACGCAATTCTTCCCCGGCGATATGTCAATTACCGCGCGTCTACAAAGCCAGAAGAATTCCTGGTTTCGTAACTCTATGTATTGGGTATCAGAGGTTGGTTTTTGGCAGTGGTCGGTACCACAAACAATTGGCGTTGCGGGTATTTTTTGGGCACTACGCTTCCGTTTAGAGGCTTTGTTTATTCTACTTACTACTTCATCAAATATTCTTAATGCTATCGTGAAACGTGTCATTAAACGTCCTCGCCCCGACAAAGAATTAGTCACTGTTGTACGTGTTCTCAATGAGCCAAGTTTTCCTAGCGGACACGTTATGCACTATACAAATTTCTATGGTCTTTTGATATACCTGTTAGCTACCAACTGGAAGCCCGGACGCTTGCGAAACGCGCTGATTGGACTGTGTACGGGAATGATCGCGACGATTGGTCCTTCACGCATCTATCTGGGAGCACACTGGCCCAGCGATGTGATGGCTGGCTATCTCTATGGTGGGTTGTGGTTTGGCGGTATCATCGCGCTCTACCTGCGCGTGAAGGCGTGGCTCCATCCACCAAAGGGCACGCAGATGCTTGTACCAGACGAAATTGTCAAGCCCCTGCAACAACCAGGAGACGAAGAAGAGTAGAGAGAAACATACAAAAATGGAGGTGGGCCTAGGCCCACCTCCATTTTTGTATGTTTCTCTAGCCAATATGTGCAAGGGCCTCCGCGCCCTCTTCAGGAGCGGTCGCGACCTCTTCCTCCGTTGGCTTGTATGCGTATTTATCGGCACGCCCTCCTGGTAAGAGGAACATAACGCCAAGGCCAATCAAGGCAAGCACAAACATCAGGCCATACACCCAGAACAGGCTCTGTGAGAGCGCATCCTGTAATTGTGTCAGAAATGCGAGTGGAAGTGATGCCCGTAACTCAGGAGTGAGCAACACATTCGCGGGTGCGATATTCTTGGGCAGACGACTCGCGGCAGCAGCAAATTGCGCGTAGATCGGCGCGAAGCGTGCCGCCATTTGTGCGTTCAGGATTGTTCCCATAATGGCAACACCAACGGTGCCACCCATTGTACGGAAAAACTGGGTTGTTGCGGTCGCGACACCGCGCATGTTCCACGGCACCGCGTTTTGTACCGAGAGAATGAAAACAGAACTCGCGAAGCCAAGTCCAGTACCGATGAATACCATCGCAACGATAATAAAAAGCAAACTTGTCTGTGCATTGAAAAGTGTCGCCATCGCGACACCAATTGTTGCTAGGAACATGCCAACTACCGCGGTAATGCGATAACCATAACAAATCGCGATCCTTCCGCTAATCGTCGCCGCTATCGGCCATGCCAGCAATAAAGGACCAAGTGTGACGCCAGCACTCGTCGCGCTACCACCCTTGACACCCTGCACAAAGAGCGGCACGTATGAAGTGATACCAAACATCAGGACACCAAGTACGACACCGCCGATACTCGAAATGGTGATAATTGGATTTTTGAAAAGGACAAGCGGCAAGATTGGCTCTTCCGCGCGTTGCTCGGTTCGCACAAACAGGAAAAAGAGAGCAACCGCAGCAACGAATAGGCCGATACTCGGTAAGGAGTTCCATGCCCAAGTCGTGCCACCTTGTAGAAGCGCAAACAGCAGGGCAACCACGCTTCCCGTAAGCGTTGCCGTTCCTAGATAGTCCAGGTGATGCTTCTTACGCTCAACATTCTCTTTAAGAAAAAAGAGCAGTAGCAGCATGGAAACCAGACCAAAAGGAATGTTAATAAAGAAGACCCAACGCCATGAGAAGTTATCAACGATAATGCCGCCAACAGCGGGACCAATGATGCTCGACAAGCCCCAAACGCCACTGAAGAGACCCTGTATTCTTGCTCGCTCTTCCAACGCGAAGATATCGCCAATAATTGTCAACACGATTGGCAGTACCGCGCCCGCCCCTAGCCCTTGAATAGCACGGAAGAGAATTAGTTGCTCCATCGACTGTGCCGCACCCGAGGCCGCGGAGCCAATCAGAAAGAGCGTTGCTCCAAACAGAAATAGTGGTTTACGTCCGTAGAGATCCGCGAGTTTGCCATAGATCGGCACAGTTGTGGTAGAGGTCAACAGGTAGATCGAAAACACCCATGAGTAGAGTGTGATGCCTCCAAGTTTTCCAACGATGCTCGGCATGGCGGTTCCGACAATTGTGGCATCAAGTGATGCCAGTGCCATACCCAGCATAAGTGCTATGGTGACAATAATTTTCGCTTGTTTCGTCATTCCTGTTACCCCTTGTACACAATATTACGCGTTGGAAAAATATCATGTGGATAACGGACGTAGCCCGTTATCCACATGATATTTTTCCAACACAAAAGAACTTACGCCTGGACCTCGACGCCTTTCCAGAAGGCGACGTGATCCTTGATCTGCTTGGCAGCATCCTTTGGTGCGGGATAAAACCATGCAGCATCTTTGTTCTCTTTGCCATTAACCTCGATGGTATAGTAGCTGGCGAGACCCTTCCAGGGACATGTTGTGTGTGTATCGGTCTCTTTGAAGTATTCACGCTTTACGGAATCCGCTGGAAAGTATTGGTTGCCCTCGACAACTTCAGTATTATCGCTTTCGGCGAGTACAACGCCGTTCCAAGTCGCTTTTGCCATGAAAAATTACTCCTTCTCCTACTAGAACACTCGCGACACCGCCAGTATTCCTTACTCCTTATACGATACTATATTAAATGAAGTATGTCCATAGGAAATGAAAACAAACTCTGCCTCATTAAGAAACCCTTTTGATATAGCATGACTGATTTCAAATAAGCTCTGCTTGACTCTCTCATCACTGTTTGGGTATACTAAGATAGGTTCAATAATTGGATATTCAATGTATTTGAGCAGGAGGAAGTCGTTCTGCTTCTCAAGACACAAGCCGCGACTGAAATTGCACGGTTTCTCGCGCATCATCCAGCACCTTGAGCAAATTGTAGCTTTCCATCCTTCTTCTGAGGTTGCTGAACGCGCATACGAACTCATACACAATGAGCGTGAAGGTTCGCTTACTGAAGAGGAACGTAAAGAACTCGATAGTTATTTGATGATCGAATATCTGATGGATCTGGTCAAGCTTGAAGCACAACAACAGTAGATCTTCTTCATCTTAATGATGCAGAACGAGTTACTCACCGACTTGGGCTGATTGATCTTGGTCACTGTCCTCCTCGATAGGAAAACCATCAACCAATCCCCTCGAAGCGCGTTATTTTCCCATCACTTGTAACAAATGCACCTGGGCCACAAAACCAGTCATCTTTCGCGGTAAGGATGTGAAACGAGTTGGACTCGCTATCATTCCAGAAGAGGTCGAGCGTTACACCTGCTAGTTCCTCGTCGGGAAGTGTGAGCATCAATGTATCTAACAATGCAATTGTCTCCGGTCCTACTTCGCCGATGATATTGCCAGACGATAAAACATCGCCGGAATGTTCGAGGTGTGGCAAAGCAACCATGCTATTCTCACTCGCCGCCGCCAGGATATTATAGCGTTGTGTGACCTCGGCATCGACCCCAATTACAAGTGAGGACGAGATACGCGACCAACGCCAGAAGACGTTGAGCGAGACAGGTTCGCGTTGTTCGTTGATCGCATAGATCGGAAACTGAAGCTCTGCTCCGGGCGCGAAAATTGTATTGGGTTGCGATGTCGCGATGAGCAGCTTGCGTGACGCGGCTTGTAGCGCGGTATAGGTTGCCTTTGGCTTACGCTCAACATCGACAAGACCACCTCCTGCCCAACCCCACCAATCCGCAAAGAAGTGCCAGCGATAGGCATAGAAGGGATCGCCACGATGGATACGGAACCATTCCGTTTGATATTTGGCAAGGAAACTGCCGTACAACTCTGTCACCTGTTGCCAGCCCTTGAGCGTTGTATAGCGTTCTGGCAAACCAGTAAAGTTCATGGTTGAGGGGCCAAACGAGAGACGACTCAGCCACTGCTTCATCTGAAACGCGTCAGGAGGCCAGCCTTGATCATTCCATTTGTTGGCACTCGGTCCAAGGGTCCAAAAGCCATATTCACTCACAAACCATGAGCGTTTGTCACGCACCGCATAGACATTACTTCCATTTAACGAGCCATCATACATATGCAGGTCATCACCAATGCCCGAGGCGCGGTGAATATGACGAAACTCTTCAACCTGACGCAAACAATTCTCAAGTGCTTCATCCAACACTTGATTGTCGGAGTCAATCGCTGGATCAGGGGATTGCCCTGGAAAAAACATCGCCATCGGCTCATTGTGACATGCCCAGTAGACGATAGACGGATAATTCCAGTAGGTATACGCCATCTCCGCAATCTGACGACACGCGTTTTCGATAAAGCCTGGATTGGTCTCGCTACCAGAATCATATCTCCATTGTAGAGGGAAATCTTGAAAGAGCAGGATACCTTCCGTATCGGCTGCTTCATAGCAGGCAGGTGCCTGAATATGGCCATGAACTCCAAGACTGTTTAGGTGTGCCTCAGCCACGAGACGCATGTCACGCCGATAGAAATCAACATCCACATCCGCGAAATGCTGACGCGGAATATAGTTCGCGGCCTGCACAAACACTGAACGTCCATTGACCTCTAAGCGTTTTGGGTCGCCCATCACATGTGCGGTACGCAGACCGAAGGTTGTTATATGGGTATCGGATAGGACATTCTCAAGTAGTACACTTGCTGATACGGTATAAAGAGTTGGTTTCCCCAAATCACTATGCGAAACAGGCCACCAAAGCACATGGTCAGGAATGGTGACACGTAGATCAAGACGGTTCGCACCCGAATTAAACAGGAGAGGAAGCGTCACGGTCAAGGCTTCTTGCCCTGGTAAGCGTATGGCTAGCTCGAAACGTCCCGTAATCGGGTCGGGCGTCAGATTTGTGAAAAGTGCAGCAATATGTACAGTGCCAGCTTCTATATCAAGTGGCGTCGTCAAAAGAGCATCGAGGCGAATTGGACCTGTACCGCGTAATGAGACACTGCCAGTTATACCGCCAGTGGTCAGCGATTGTCCGAGACGCGCGGTCCAACCAGGAGTCAAGCCTGATCCCGGCAAACCACCAGGACGTGAGTCATGATATTTTAGCGTTCCCTTGATGATCTTCTTCGCATGCTCAAAAAGTGGTGCATCGTCTTCCAATGCTTCAAAAGGGTCCTGTACACGCACCGTCAGAATTGAGCCAGTCTGTATCTTTCCACTCACATCAAAGCAGAAGGGGGCGAAATAGCCTTCGTGGTGTCCCAGGTGTTCATCGTCCAACCATACGTCCGCGAGGTAATCGACTGCATCGAAAAGCAACAGGGTATGTGGCGCATCGAGCGTGGCAAGACGACGACGATAATATACGGGACCAAAGTGCACCGACAGCGAAGGTTCCAGACCAAAGTTATTCGGCACAAAGACATGTTCCCACTGGCTATCATCGAAGTCGCGTCCAACGGGTTGCTTGTCAGGCTCCTCTACATATGCGTGCCGCAACCATTCGCCATCGAGTGAAACGTGTTGCGCATGAGATACCTGCTTGAGTACATCGGCTAAATCATTGTCCTGTGCCTCAGCCAGCGTGAGATTGTGCGCCTCTGTAATCCCCGTAAAGAGCGAGTAATCGCTTACAGGTGCCGTGCCTGGAATCTGATCAGTAGTAACCTCAAATGGTAATATGCCCATAGTTGCCCCTCCTACGCTGTACGCTACACAAATTTTTCATCACGCTCTAGCTGTAGAGCACAGATGTATCGATTTCTAACAACAACGCACTATCCGCTCCAATCGCGATATATTTACTATTAGAAGACCATGCGAGAGAGTAGATATCAGCTTTATGTGTTTCAATGTACGTTGTAAATGTACTTCCATCATTTAGGATTGGTGTTCCAAATTGAGATGGTACTGTATCAGCTATATGTGTGAAGGGACTCCAAACATGAATATTTTGACTGATGTCCTGACTCGCAGCTACAAGATACTTACTATCATGTGACCATGCTACTGCCGTCACGGTGTTCTGCAATTGATAGTGCGCGGAGAAAGCATTCCCTGCAAAATAAGACACATTCACAGTATCCTTGTTTACTGTTGCAAGACAAGAACCATCAGGAGACCATACAACACTCTGGCCTCCGACATCTTTCATCCTGATATGCACTTGTTTCTTAGATACGTCTAAAATTACCGTCTCGTTGTCCGCTGCGACACCGACAGCAAGATATTTGCTATCAGATGACCAGGATAATGAGGTAGTTGCCTCTCTTGTACGCGTCTGGCCTGTACTAAACTCTATATGTGAAACAACACCTCGATGCATACTATCCCACATTTGCACCCCTATACTCGTAGGAAATGCGATATATCTTCCGTCAGGCGACCAAGCAAACGTGTGAATGTCACTACTCACATCGATCCCATTAAAAGTTAATGCCGCTTCAACGTTACTGATAGCCAGGGTTGGTGTATCCCAAATGGTTATCGTTTTACCACTATTAAAAGCTAACTTATTCTTACTTGAACCTTGACCCCAGGCCAGACATGTTGCAGGTTCAATAGTCTTATACATAGCTTTGGGGGGAATGGCATCTCCCGCTAACACACCATCCGCAGTCCACACTTGAACTGTTCCATCATCACTCGCAGAGGCAAGCAACGTATCATCTTGCGACCACACAATATCTTGTACAGGCTGTGATTGTCCTGAGTATGTATGATACTGACCAAACACTGTACTAGTCAGGTGTTGAGGCAACGGAGCATCAAAAATGTCTGGTTTTGGTTGTGACTGAAGAGCAGACACGATATTGGCAACGCCACTTACTCCTATGATTGTCAGACCAGTAATAGCAAAGCCACCAACAAGAAATTTGCGTCGTGAAGACTGCTTGCGCTGTGACGAAGGCACATACAACTGCTGCTGTTGTCCTGTACTGGATGTGCTGATCTGTAACTGGCCACTCCCACCACTTACATTAGGAAACGCTGGCGGAGTTTGACCAACAGGAGGATGCCAGAGACGTGGACTAGCTTGTAGGTCCGCGATACGTTGCAACTCGTCTTTGACTTCCACAATGGTCGTGGGACGCCTATTGGCGTCGATTTGTACCATACGTAGAATAAGAGCTTCAAGGTCAGTGAGACCTGCCACACCGTAGACACGTAAAGGCGCGAAGTGAAACGGGTTATCTACAGGGTCGTCACCAGTCAGCAGCATATGCAGTAAGGCACCTAGACTATAGATATCAGCTCGTGGCGTTGTCTGAGCTTTGCCATATTGTTCAGGCGCGGCGTAGCCCGGGGAACCAAACGGTATCGTATCTTTCAGCTTGCCGGGCTTGAAGCTACGCGCAATGCCAAAGTCGATGAGATAGAGTTTGTTCGCGGAGGTACGCATGATATTCGCGGGCTTGAGGTCACGGAAGATGATAACGGGTTCACGTGTGTGCAAGTAGTCAAGGACAGTACAGAGCTGAACACCAAGCGTGAGTATTTCATCAAGTGAGGCGGTATAGTTGGCACCTTTTGCCTCAAGATAGCTTTCCAGCGTCTCGCCCTCGATAAAATCCATCACTAGATACCAGTGTTCGGGATCGGTAAAGTTATCATAGATGTGCGGCAGATTGGGATGAGAGAGATTCGACAGCAACGAGACTTCACGGTTAAAAGCGTCGGTGGCCTCAATCGTTTCCTGTGGTGTCAGACCACGCAGGTTAATTTGCTTTACCGCGACAATGCCATCATACTGTTGCGTATCCTCGGCCCGATAGACCGCGCCAAAACCGCCTTTACCCACCTGTGTCAGAATACGATAACGCCCCTGCAATAATGCTGTATTTTCGCTTGCATCAATGCGTAATGGTCGGCTGCATGCAAAACAGACACTTCTATCCGTCGCGTTTGCCGCGCCACATACCTGGCAATAAAGAGACGAAGGGATCATCAGCTTGCACACTCCTTACTCGTCCTAACATACTTAGTATAGTTGAGAGAAGGCGCGAGTGCAAGAAGTGGGAAGAAGATTATACTATCGCAATGTGCTTCAGGAAGGGAAAGAAAAATATGGTTACAAACATTTCGCCAGCATTTGTAATCACCAACAGGGCGTAATGAATTATGGCCCCTACATCCCATGTGAAAAGATAAAATATCACACCTACAAACAGAGTGATAAAATACGACATAACATATGTACTTAACAGGAGAACCACTACGCATGAGTATTTCTACCACGCCACCTCAGACATGGATCGATGCCGCAACATTGCAGACTGATATAGACTACCTTGATTCGCGCTGGCAACGTGTAGCAGTGGGCAGCGAAGATAAACCAATTATCGACATCGGGACCGGAGAGCCGCTTGTATGTGTGCCTATCTTGGAACACCTGGATTGGGTCTATAGCCACCAGATACAGGAGTTGAGCAAGTCACGGCGTGTCATCTTCTATCGCCGTCATGAGTCCCGTACGGTGCCAGTTACAGCCGTTGAACGCGCCGAAGAGCTACTGCGTGTGCTCGATACCCTGGGGCTAGAGCGTGTCGATCTGGTGGGACATGGTGATGCTGCCATAGTCTTGCTTGAGTTCGCGATCCGCTATCCTCAACGCTGTCGCTCGTTGACGATACTCGTACAGGGACCCGACTACGTGATCGCACCACATCCAATCATCTGGCTGCTACACGATCTATTTATACGTTTACCTGTAGAATATGTGCTACCACCACAGCTTTTAAGCAACATCGTGGCGAATTATGCGACCGCACGTAGTCCACGCAATACGACGTTTCCAGCAATGCCACATGCATTGGTGGCGAAACAGTTCAACAAAATCGCGTTCTGGCCTGCCGTCTACAAATTTTCTGTACTACCCGTCATTCATGAAGTCGATTTCTATGAGCGACTAGCACCCCTCACCATGCCTGTCCTCGTCCTTAATCGTACCGATGATCGCTTAACCCCCGAGCCGAAGACACATTGGCTCGCTAAACATTTACCGAATTGCGCTGGCTATCATGTTGTGCACGGTGGAGATCGCTTTTTTATGTACGCTCAGTCCGGGATCGTCAATCCACTCATCGAACAATTCCTGGCGAAGCGTGGGTAGCCCATTTGCATTAGAACTAGAGCATAGGAGCGGTAATACTTCACACGAGCCTTAAAATGTGCTTTTTTGTCTTGACACAAAAAAGAAAGTAAAGCATACTTGCAACTATAGTATAGCTGAACTTTCATGACTATATTTTTTTTAATAGGGAGCGCATGATGGACAAGGCAAGCGTAGGGTTCATTCGCTTTATAAAAGGACCTTTGGCTGGGAATACATTTCCCCTCAATACACCAGTAACAACAATTGGGCGTGACGCAACAAATGACATTATTATCAAGGATGACTTACAAGTCTCACGCAAACATCTTCGTATTTTAAACAATAATGGTACATGGAGCATCGAAAAATATCCTCAATCAAATGTTGTTACGCTCAACAATCAGAATATACAGCAGGCACTGCTACAAGAGAACGCAACTATCGGCCTGGGCCAGGACTCCGCTTTTATTTTTCTTACACAAGTTTCACCATCACAAAACATTGGTATTGTTCCACTTCCGCAACATCCATTACATTTGCAGCCATCGCAGGCAGTACCACGACTACCAGCAACACTACAACAGGGAATGCAGCAACGTCCCTATGAGCAACCTCAATCGGTCGAGCAACCTCGTGCATTGGGGGATATGACGGGCGCGATCTCACCAAATGACACCGTTATCGGCTCCCCTTTTGATGCCTCAAAAGGTGGAATGCCATCGTTGACAATCAGCACAAATATTGATAACGATAAAAAGACGTATCAGCTCAATAAGCCTGTCATGAGTATAGGTAAAGATAGTTCTAAGAACACTACCAGAAACGATATCGACATTCCTTACCCGATAGTCTCATCGCAACACCTGCTCGTCGAGCGACACGGCAACGATATCGTGCTGGTTCATCCGCATCCTGCACGGCAAAAGACGATGAATGGTCTGCTCTACAAAGGACTTAAAATTCTTGGTCATGAGCACTGGGAACACACACTTGTCGCAGGCGATATTTTTCGTATTGGCAATGAACAAGGCACACTTGTGACGCTGACCTATGATGATGGCGCAGGCATACAAGAGGAAATAGCTCCACCCGTTCAAGACATTCCGCTCAGGAACGTCAAACAACTGACGATTGGTCGTAAGCCAGATAACGCGGTCGTCTTGCCACACGCACAGGTCTCAAGCTATCATGCACTGCTCACGCAAGAGGGTGGTAGCTATCGCATTACCGATCAGCGGAGCACGAACCATGTGTATGTCAACAATCAGCGTACCGCCGAACAATTGCTGAAACTAGGTGACGAGATTCGCATTGGTCCTTATAGACTCATCTACGAAGGCACCAAGCTTACCCAGTACGATGAGAGCAACTTTATCAGTATCGAGGCACGCAACCTGAAGAAATTTGGTAATAACAACGTCACCTTACTCGATAACATCTCACTCTACATTCCAGCGCGAAAATTCGTTGCCGTCGTGGGCGGATCGGGGCAGGCAAATCGACCCTGATGGATGCGCTGAACGGTTTACGTCCGGCCCACGAAGGGCAGGTCCTGTATAATGGACAGGACTACTATCGCAACATACCCGCGTTCAGCAGTCAGCTAGGCTATGTGCCACAAGACGATATCGTACACAAGGACCTGACCGTTGAACGTGCGCTGTACTATGCAGCAAAGTTGCGCCTCCCCAGCGACTTCACGAACAGCCAGATTAAGCAGCGTATCAATGAGGTCCTTGAAGATGTGGAAATGACTGCACGTCGCTCTTTGCTGGTCAGGAAGTTGTCGGGTGGACAGCGTAAACGCGTCTCGATTGCGCTCGAGTTGCTTGCCAATCCAGGCGTCTTCTTCCTGGACGAGCCAACCTCTGGACTCGACCCGGGCCTTGACCGCCGTATGATGTTGCTGTTACGCAAGCTTGCTGACGCCGGTCATACTATCGTCCTTGTGACACATGCAACGAACAATATCAAAACATGCGATTACGTGTGCTTTCTCAGTGCCGGGGGTCACCTCGCCTACTTCGGGCCACCGGACAAAGCCAATGTCTACTTCGAGAAGGACGACTTCGCGGAAATTTACACTGGTCTCGAACCAACCGAGGATAATCCTCGTATCCCTGAAGAGGCCGAAATACGCTTCAAAAACTCGGAAGAGTACAGGCAATATGTCGTACAGCCAATGACAAAAGGCAATAACAAACTGCATGGGGGAACGGGTAAAGCGGCGGCTGTCACCAAGAAACGAGTCAAGCGCGGCAATCCCCTCGCGCAGTTTATGCTCCTCTTTCAGAGAAACCTGGAATTGCTGAAAAACGATAAAGTCAACCTCGTAGTCTTGCTGCTTCAAGCACCCATCATTGTGCTATTCCTGATGCTCCTGGTCTACTTTGAGGTCGGGTCTGGTCTCTTCAACCCCAATAAGATTATTCAGTGTATGCCACAGCGTATCGACTCTACCTTTGTAACACAAATCAATCCGAGTGGTGTTATCGGTATCGTCAAAGCAAAAGGTGCCAAAGATAGCGATACCGTCAATTGCAACGATATCAAGGCGTATCTTTCGTCGAACAAAAATGGCCTCAAAAATGTCGATAATACCACGAACACGAATGGCACAGCCTATGCCCAAAAGCATGGTGGCGTTGATAAAGCCCTCCAGGATTTCATTGTACCAGGGAATATCAGTGCGCAACGCACATTGTTCATCATTGCCTTTGTCGCGGTCGTCCTGGGTTGTATCAATGGCACACGCGAAATCGTGAAAGAGGCATCAATCTATCGACGTGAACGCACAGTAAACCTGGGCATTGTCCCTTATATGCTCGCGAAGATATTCATGCTTGCCGTGTTCGCACTCTTCCAGAGCGCGGCGTTGATTTTGATTGTCAATGCCTTCGAACCTTTTGCACAAGGTGTCTTCTTACCCGTACTACTAGAGATGTACATTACCGTTGTACTCTGTAGCCTTTCGGGTCTGATGTTTGGCCTGGCAGTTTCCGCGTTTGCGGCGAACGAAGATACGGCGAATAGTCTGCTACCATTCGTTCTTATTCCAGAAGTGATTTTCGCGGGTGTAGAGATACCACTGAAAGATTACGTGTTACAGACACTGGCGGTGTTTTTTCCGACCCGCTGGGCAATGGCAGCGGTCGGCACAACCGTTGGTTTGCACGCGGACAAAATTGGCGGCGATAAGTTGTTTGGAGACGATCCCACTTATCATGGACGACTCTTCTCCATCTATACCCATTCGGAGGCAGTAAATCGTCTTCTACTTTCATGGGCATCTTTGGGAGCAATTATTGTCGCGCTTTCGCTTCTAATCGCATTCGCGCTCAAACGCAAAGATATACGCCGATAAAGGGTGTGGCGAAACAATGAGAAAAAAACAGGTCATTGGGGAGCATGACAGGGGCAAGCCCTGTCACTACTATACTGACCGCCACGATGTGGCTTACAACGAGAGTTCGTGTATAGTAGTGACAGGGCTTGCCCCTGTCATGGCCGCCTATGGAGTGTACAGAATTGGACCCATGAACAGGAGAGACAAATGCAGCGACGTGTGGTGATTACGGGTCTTGGTGTTATTGCTCCAAATGGCATAGGCAAAGATACATTCTGGCAAGCAAATATTCAGGGCAAATCAGGTATCCGTCAGATAACACGCTTTGACGCGCATGCTCTATCGACACGCATCGCTGGTGAAGTGCCTGACTTTGACCCGGACGCTCTAGGACTTACACCGCTCGAATGCGCAACGATGGACCGGGGAACACAATTTGCCATTGCCGCCGCGAACCTCGCGCTTAAAGACGCGAACATTACACACGAGTTGAGCGAGGATGAACGCGACAGGATAGGCGTTTACATGGGTACTGCGATGGCCTACCTTGAGGAAGGTGAAAAATTCTGGCATCGCTCTACCGATAATGGGACACGCGCATTACAAACCGAGAAGGATTTTACGCCCGCATCATTGTTCATGACCCATGTATCTATCGCAGCGATAGCTGCCCATTATCAACTGCATGGACCTAGTATGGTGATTGCCACGGGATGCTCAGCAGGAGCCGATGCCATAGGAGAAGCGGTTTGGGCCATACGCGAAGGACGCGCCGACCTCATGCTAGCAGGTGGGACAGACTCTACCATCTCTCCAGTGGGCATTAATGTATTCGCGGTCATGGGTGCCTTGAGCACTCGAAATGAGGAACCTGAACAAGCGTCACGTCCTTATAGTAGTGACCGCGACGGCTTTGTGATGGCGGAAGGGGCAGGGGTGATTGTGCTGGAAGAGCGAGAGATGGCACTGGCACGAGGTGCCCATATCTACGCGGAAGTAATCGCTTATGCCTCAAACAATAACGCGCATCATATGACAGCACTGCCACCTGATGGAGCACCCCTGCAACAACTCCTTAGACACGTGCTCGCTGATGCCGATATCACAGGGAAACAACTGGATTATATTAATTCGCATGGTAGCTCTACACCTGCCAATGATGCCGCAGAGACCGCGGCATATAAAGCTGTTTTCGGAGATTTCGCCTATCGCATACCAATAAGTTCAACCAAGTCAATGATTGGACACACACAAGGAGCTGCGAGCGCGATAGAAGCAATCGTAACCACACTTGTATTAGAACATCAGATTATTCCACCAACGATAAACCTGACCGTTCCCGATACCCGTTGCGATCTCGATTATGTACCTCTCGTGGCACGCCAGGCGTCTGTACAGGTAGCTCTCACTCATTCTAGCGGCTTTGGTGGTGTGAACAGCGCACTTGTTCTTGTACGCCCGGATTGGTGGAATGAGCATTCTTGACATCTCCCAATAAGGCACCTGCTCTATATGGCCATTTTGCATCTAAGAGCAAGCAACCGCCGACGAGGAAAAACATATGAGAAATGAAATAAAACGACGTGTGGTGGTTACAGGACTGGGAGCAATCGCGCCAAATGGCATCAGGAAAGAGGCTTTCTGGGACGCGACATGCAGAGGAATTTCAGGCATTCGACCTATTCAACGCTTCTCTACTGACGACCTGCGCATCCATGTCGCAGGCGAAATCCACGATTTTCTAGTGCAAGATTATCTTGACCGCAAACTGATAAATCGGACAGACCGTATGACACACCTTGTCTTACCTACTGTCCAGGCAGCCCTGCAAGACGCACGCCTGGTTTTGACTGAAGAAGACCCACACCGTGTTGGTGCTGTGATTGCAAATACGCTTGGAGGCGTAGATTATGGAGCACGCGAATTGGCGGCATTGCATATGCGTGGACCACGCTCGATGAGCGCATATACAGCAATAGCGTGGCTTCAAGTAGCCAATGTTGGTCAAACAACTATCCACTTTGGAGTACAGGGATATAGCAAAACTCCGATCAATGATGTAGTTGGAGGACTCGATGCCCTCTGTTTAGCATATGGAGCTATTCAACGTGGCGAAGCTGAGGTCATCATTGCGGGTGGCTGTGAGGCGATGCTCCATCCTCTGATCCTTTTTGTCCTGGGTTATAGCGAAGACTTCGCAACCGGAGACGATCCGGCTGTCTACCGTCCTTTTGATCGTCGAGCCGCTGGCCTCGTGATTGCTGAAGGTGCTGGTATCTGTATCCTTGAAGAGTATGAGCATGCACGGCAACGCAATGCGACAATCTATGGTGAGATTGTGGGCTATGGACAAACAAACGACGCGCACGGACTCTTACCACCATCTTCAAATGGTACACAATATGCTCGCGCACTGCGCCTTGCTATGGATAATGGGGGAGTACAAAGAGAAGATATCGCCTATATCAGCCTTGATGGACGTGCTGTTCCCTCATCGGACGCTGGCGAAGTTGATGCCCTGCATAGAACCTTTGGCACCGACCTCGCCCATATCCCAGTCAGTGTACCGCGTACCATGATTGGTCATAGCTATGCTGCCGCCGGCGCATTAGACGCCGTGACGGGACTATTAGCACTACAACATGGTCTCATTCCACCTACCATTAACAGCGAACAACTAGACCCACATTATGGCCTGAACCTTGTACAAGGCGAGGCACGTCCAATAACGCGACAAGCAAACGCAGTATTGCTCGGTGGACGTGCCATCGGTGGCGCAAACGTTGCCCTCGCCCTCAAAAAGCTGCCCCTGTAGGGACCGATTTATCGCGTCCTTGTTGACGGTTGATTGGCCAGAAGGACGTGATAAATCGGTCCCTACAGGGACGTGCTATTTTGTTATATCTCATTATTGGTGCATCTCTGAGGAACAAAGGGACTCGCACATTGCTTCGCTCGTGCGGAGGACACGATAAATCGGTCCCTACAATCCGTGCCATTTTGTTACATCCCATTATCGTGCCCCTATACGCTGATATTTATTGCGTCCGACAGTGGTTTTGTGGTAAAACTTCATCAATAGTGCTCGTTTGGTAGAGAACAATAAAGTATACGGGAAATTCGTGGAATATACTCCTTCACAGCATTCCAGCAATATGCAGGCACAAGGTACGGCTCCATCTGTTGTTATTGTAGGCGCGGGTCCAACAGGACTTATGGCGGCTAACCTGCTCGGGTTGGCGGGCATAAAGACACTTGTACTCGAACGCAACCTCGGCCTCAGCGATTACCCAAAGGCTATTTCGATAGACGATGAAGGATTACGCATTTGCCAGGCAGCAGGGCTGATAGAGAAGATCATCGAGCATACTGTGTTGGGCATTGAAGCACACTATCTCTCCGCACAACATTTCCTCGCACGAGTCTCACCCACAAGTAGGAGAAATGGCTATCCTTTGATCTCGACATTTCATCAACCTGCGTTTGAAGCGGTATTATTGCAGGGTCTTGATCGTTTCCCTTGTGTCGAGGTCCGTTTTCAACATACTGTCGAGACGTTTGTACAGGATACAGAGAACGTCACACTTCATGTCAGCCAGCCCGATGAAGCGCACACAACAATAGTATGTGATTTTCTGCTCGCATGTGATGGCGGGAAGAGTCCAGTTCGCCATGAGTTAGGCATCTCAATGTATCATCCAACCCTGCTCCCGCGATCGCGGAGACAAAAAAGCCGTGAAACCGAGCGTGAGCAACGCTGGCTAGTTGTCGATACAATCAACGACGATGATACTTCTACCGCCGCTACCTTTTTCTGTGAACATACACGTCCTGCCGTTACCGTGCCAGCACCCCATCGCGCTCGTCGCTGGGAATTTATGCTATTAGCTGGAGAAAACGACACAGACCTGTTAGCGGATAAAACAATTCACGACTTGATTCGTCAAGCGAGAGCCTCACATCCTACAATGCGTTTAGAAACCCACGTTAGCATTCCACATATTGTGCGCAAAACGGTGTATGCCTTCCGCTCGGTAGTCGCGCAAGAATTCATGCAAGGCCGTGTATTTCTGCTCGGTGATGCCGCCCATCTTATGCCCCCCTTTGGAGGACAAGGTATGAATAGCGGCCTACGCGACGCCCATAACCTGTGCTGGAAACTACAGATGGTCTTACAACAGCATGCTAGCACTAAACTATTAGAGACATACCACATAGAACGCTTCCCCCATGTAAGAGAGATGATTCTTTTCTCTTCTCTACTAGGCAATATCGTAATGACGACGACACAACGAGGCTCACAGCTACGCGATTGGTTTTTCTCTTTTGTAAATACCATTCCTCCGCTTCGTAACGCAATCACAGAAATGCGTGTCAAGCCACAACCGCGCTATCACAGAGGCTTTTTCTTACCCACTCAGGACAAGAAAAACAAGAGACTCATTGGAGCATTGTTACCACAACCGCACGTACTCACTCAAAACGGTAAAAAGGTTCTCCTCGATGATCTGCTAGGTGATGGATTTACTATAATAAGACTATATGAAAATTCAGCACAAGCATTTGAGCAGTTACCAGAGAACGTACTGGAACAGTTGAGTGCAAAATATATCTGTGTGCTACCACAGGGATCATCGTTTAGCGAGATACAGCACGGGCATTGTGACGTATTGCATGACGTGGACGGAGTACTGGGCAAGTTTTTGCGTCATAATCAGGATATATTTGTCGTTGTACGTCCTGATCGTTATGTAGCGGGAGTATTTAGGATAGGAGACAAATCACTTCAACGTGTCGCTGAAATCGGCAGGTATGAAAAGAGAGCCAATACACGCTGAACATGCATGTTCAGCGTGTATTGGCTCTCTTTTCATACCTGCCGATAACTCAACTCTCCAACAACACGTGATACAACTTCTTCTGGCGTGCGGCCCCTTTTTTATACACTTCGCCACGTCCGGCATCTGGCTTCATAGGCGATGCGAGGCGTGGCTCAACTTTCGAGATGTCTGGTATCACTTCCAATGCTTCTAAAGCGAGTAGAGCGGCACCACGCGCCGAGGCTTCGTGATCGAGCGATGGATAAATGGATATACCAAGAGTATCAGCAAGAATACTTTGCATCGTAAGCGAGCCAAGCAAGGCACCACCGCTACCTACAACCTGCGGCGTAGGCAATGTATCGCCTTCTTTGAGCGTGTCACGCAACTGCTCATATACAGCACCAAGCTGGTAGGCTAATGCCTCCATACCCGCACGCAGAATGTCAGCAGGAGATGTATGGGTCTGTAAGTTCATAATGGTCATACGCGCGTTCGCATGCCAGCCAAGACTGCGCTCGCCTGAGATGAAGGGGAGAATGGTCAGGCCGTGTCCGTCAGGTTTGACGAAGGATATCAACGGCTCGGCGTCAGGGAGCGCGGGCAATTTCAGCGTTGCGTCAAGCCAACTGAGCATATTACCGCCTTCGCTCAGCGCGCCACCCATGATAGCGCGTTTCGCGTCAATCAGGTACATCCAAAGACCTGCTGCGGGCACGGCTCGTTCGGGAGGCAACACGACCCGTAATGCGCTCGATGTGCCAATGGTCAAGGACCACGTATCAGTATTCGCACAACCAGAACCCACTGCCGCCGCCGCCCCATCGCCAATCGCGGGAAACCACAGCACATTGCGCAACGCAGGCCACGCAGAAGCATACTCTGAGGATAGACCTTTCACACCATCATGCGTATCACCCAACTGCGACAACTGTTCCGGTCGCACACCAAGCACCTTCATCAAATCGGTGTCCCACGCTCGGTCCCGGGTATTCAACAGGCCAGTCGCGGAAGCCATGGCCAGGGCACAAACCGATTTGCCAAGAAATTTACGATGCAGGTATTCACCAAAAGAAATCCATTGCGCCACCTTGTTAAAGACATTCGGTTGATTTGTCGCTAACCAACGTAGCTTGGCAGGCCAAAAGCTTGCATGCAATGGCGCACCCGTACGCTGATGTACCTCCTCTTCGTTCAGTTGGGCACGCAACTCCGCTGCCGCTCCAAAGGGACGTGTATCTTCCCATGTGATGACAGGGGTGAGCGGATTGTTCGACTCATCGACACCTAGCAGGCTATGCCAGAAGGTATCTATCGCCACCGCGCCAATGTGCTGTGCCATCGGTCCCGCAGCCCTCAGAGCATCGTTCACAGTCTGTGCTACCACATCGACAAGCGCATCGGCATCGACAGAAACCTCTCCATCATCCGTGACGTTGAGCTTGTAGGGTCGTTGAGCGTGAACACTTGGGATGGTCGCGCCCGTCGCATCAAACAAAAGCGTTCGTGTCGATGAGGTACCTACGTCAAGTGAGAGAACAAACGGTGGCTTTGGGTCTGTCGTCTGTGTAACCTGTGCCGCCTTTTGCTCCAACGATGAGCCACTTTGTGTTGTATCTGCCATAAAATATTCACCTCTTTGTGCTTATCTGTGAGCGGGTGTTACATCTTTTCCTGAAACAGATTCGTCTTCGCTCTTACCATCTATACGTTGATGAGCATATGTCAGGGTACAAGCATTATCACCACTATGATGCTCACCAGTGTGTTTTGGCAACTTAGTTGGCGATGAAACGAAGAAAAACGCACACACAGCTCCCCCTAATGCGAGTCCTGCTCCAACGAGCATGGCTAACCGGAAACCTGCTATGAACGACTCGTCTATCGCGGTACGAACTGCTGTACGTGTCGCGCCCTGTACAGAGCCTGGAATGTCGATTGCCGCAAGCCGCCCGTGTTGCGCGAGTATTGCCTGTTGTACGTCAGGTGACAGGTGTAGAGCAGTGATATTAGCGGTAAGACTACTACTAAACGCATAGGCAACGCAGATACCCAGGATAGCGATAGCTAGTAAGCCTGCGATACGTGCAATAGCATTATTCACACCAGACGCCGTGCCAGAATACTGATCCTCGACGGCCCCCATCACCGTTGTGGTCAAAGGCGCAATCGTGATAGTCATACCAAGACCCATTACGACAACCGCCGGGAAATAGGTAAGCCAGTAACTGCCACCAAGACCTGGTAGAGCGAACAGCACAAAACCCAGAGCCGCTATAGCCGGACCAACCACAAGCGGTAAACGCGAGCCGTACTTTGCAACTAAGCCACCTGACCAGCGTGAGAGCGAGAAGGAGAGCAATGTAAACGGTAACAACGATGCGCCAGCGGCAGTCGCACTATAGCCCTGTACACTAATCAGGTTAAAGGGCAGAAAGAAGAGTGCTCCGCCCAGCGCGGCGTAAAGCAGAAATGTCAGCAGGTTTGTGCCACTAAATGTACGCGAACGAAACAGCGTCAGGGGCATCATAGGATTAGGGCTACGATTCTCAACGTAGAGGAACAGACCAAGCGCAACCAGACCACCAATAATACAGACAAGCACAATCGGGTCCGCGAAACCGACATTTTCTGCCTGGATTAATCCATATACAACACCACCTAAGCCAACAGCAGTCAAGATAGCACCAGGAAAGTCGAGGTGCTTCTTGCCCTCGCCACTTGTACTCTCTGGCAGGTGCAGCACGGAAACGATCAGCACAATGATGGCAAGTGGAATGTTGATAAAGAAAATCCAACGCCACGACGTATTTTGCACCAACCAACCACCAAGTAAAGGACCAAGTGCCGAAGTGATGGATGAAAAACCTGACCATGTACCGATAGCTTTACCACGTTCCGCACTATCGAACGAGGAGCGAATGATGGCAAGACTGCCAGGGGTCAGAAGCGCACCACCAATACCCTGCACCGAACGAGCGATGATCAATTGCTCGATACTCTGTGAAATTCCGCAGAAGACCGAAGCGACCGAAAAAACAATTATGCCAAGTAGAAAAATACGTTTGCGTCCAAATTGATCGCCAAGCGAGCCGCCGATTAAGATAAGTGCTCCAAGAAAGAGGGCATATGCCTCGACGACCCATTGCACACTTGACGCACTCGCATGCAGTTCAGTTTGTAATCTTGGCAAAGCCACATTCACAACACTACTATCAATGAACGCCATACTAGACCCCAGGATTGTGGCAATAAGAATCCAGAGGCCCTTTTGCTTAGACATTGTTACTTCCTTTTTCTCGTGTACTAAATGTGAAGGGGACGTTCGTGAACGACATTTCAGTCGAAGAGTATAGATACGTAAGCTTTATCTCCTCTATTAGTTATACGACATTTCAGAGCGAAGCGACGTGCTATTTAGGTCTCTTGAGGCTTTCGCACAGGCACCTTCTCATAACTGGTGAATGCCCAGAAGAGCCAGAGGATAGAACAAATGCCAATGCTTACTGCTGGTAGCCAAAACCCTATCACCATTGCACACAAGTAACTTGGAAGGCCAAGCAGATAGTTACGGGTACGCATCTTAATTAGAGCTTGTGAAACATTTGGGAAAAGCAAACGATGATGGTGTGCCGCTGACCACCAGAGAAGAACATATGCTACATTGATTATCGCGAAGAGACCTGCATAAAAAACACATGCTGTTGAAGCCGCTTTAGTAGCGAGGTACGTACCGACCAACTCAGTAGGAAATGGTACCACCGTTACGAGCAACAGTAAAAAGCCATTCGCGAATTGAAAGAGCGTATCTGACTTCTGCACCAGTTTGAACATGCTATGATGACTTATCCACATAATCAAGATGGTAGCGAAACTAATAAAGAACGTAAAATAAGAGGCCCATTGATTTGATAATGCACATCCTAAATCACATTTTTGGGACAAACTATCAGGAGAGGGTACTTTCAAGTTGAATACCAGTAAGGTAATCGCGACGGCAAATACCCCGTCGCTGAAGGCTTCGAGCCTGCCCGTCTCTTTTTCGCCATCAGTTTCGCGTTTTTCTAGGAACATACTCTTTCCTTTACTATGCAGTTCATCTACTTTTCAAAACTCCTCCCCACTTTAGCACTAAAGCATCTAGGAGGAAGATAACAACCTCCCCACTTTATATAGGATTTCTATATAGCCTTCCGTTCCATTCACCCGGATTTTCTGTCCGTCATAAATCAGCTTGGTGGCATTTCCCACGTTTACGACTGCCGGTAAACCATATTCGCGCGCAATAACCGCTCCGTGAGTCATCAGTCCACCAACTTCGGTGACTAAGCCTTTTATGGAGACAAACAGTGGTGTCCAGCTAGGATCAGTAAATGAGGTGACTACTATATCTCCATCTTCTAGGACAGCATCTTCCATACTAAAGATGACACGTGCTCGTCCCTCTACAACGCCGGAAGAAACAGGAAGACCTACAAGAGCTTTGGCTGGGAAATTTTCTCGTTTGTACTTACCTGTAATGATTTCACCATTAGACGTAATAACACGTGGAGGAGTGAGTTTTTCATAGAACGTGTACTCGTCTTTTCGTTTGCTGATGATCTGGTAATCAAGTGTATGTGTGCCTATGACTTCGCGAAGTTCTTCAAACGTGAGATAGTAGATATCTTCTTTTTCAGAAAGAACGTTGGCTTGTACAAGTTGTTCGGCTTCTTTCAGTAAAGCCTGTTTATACACGAAGTAGCGACTAATCATGCCGTATTTTGGATATTCGCGATAACCGATGAAATTCCGCATGAGGCGAATCATTCTTTCTGTCTCGTTAGCTTTTTCTTCGCCATCCGGTAATTGCTTTAACCGATCCAATAACTCTTGTTCTTTCTTCCAAGCTTCCTGTCGCCCTTGCTCAAATCTCCTCCTGCTTTCACCTGGTTCAAAGTTTTTGATATGACTGAGAATCATAGGAACAAGTACAATTGGTTTTTCGCTCCAACGAGTTTTCGTAATATCAATTTCTCCGCTACACCGCATTCCGTATTTGTTGAGATAATTATAGATAGCGTCTCGGGTTTCCTGTCCTCCATCAAACTTCACCAGTTCATCCAGAAAATTATTATCTTTAACATGTTGTAAATACTCGATTACTTCTGGATAAGGACGAATTCCATCTGCGACATCCAATAGCTCCAGACCCATTTCCGAAGTAATGTTGTTTGGGACAGATTGAGAAAGCGTATCTGCTACGTTTTTTTCACTTAACCACTCCTTCATCTTTTCATTGATCCATGATGAAGCATTCATAGCAGCCATAAACACACGCGAACTTTGTGGGTCAAATAGAATCTTCTTTAATTGCTGGATATCTTCCAGGATAAAATCACACACATCGAAGCCTGATTTCGTTTGGATGGTCTGTTTTAACGCTTCTATCGATATTTGACTCCTCTCAATCAAACTAGAAACGATTGTAGGATCATCTCCTACTTGTGCCTGAATATCCATAGACGACATACCCTTATTGCTTCTAATGGGCATGGATGCTTTTCCATCACTTGGCAACGATTGTATAAAATCCCCTCGCTCTATTATGGTCAGCAGTGCGTCTTTCATGAGCGGATCGTGTTGTCCCATAACATCTAATAAGACTTCTTTGCCAACAGGCGAAGCCAGATTCTGTGTGACATCAACAAACAACCTTCCACCCGCTTTAAACATGGGGCGTGCAGCCGTTAGCTGCCAGAAAGAGATTCCCAATGGTTTCATGGCGTCGGTCATCATCTGTTGATGAGCGACAGATACATACACGTGATTTTCTTGATCATTCGCTTCTGGGATAGGGTATAAAGTTGTGATTGGCCGACTCTGAACAATAGAAAATGTATCATCAACCAGGCACCATTCGATGTCCTGGGGGCAGCCGAAATGTTCTTCAATCTTTCTACCTATGCGCTCAAGCTGTAAAATCTGCTCATCTGTCAGTGCTTGCGTATTCTGCCTCTCAGACGCGATCTCCTGTTCTTTTGTACCGCCATCTTTTAAAGCATAAATAGCCAGTTTCTTGGTGGATATCTTCTTCTCGATACCCTTGCCATTACGCACTTTATAGCTATCAGCATTCACAAGACCAGAAACCAGTGCTTCTCCAAGTCCGAAGCTGGCATCAATGGATATCACCTTCCTATTAGAAGTGACGGGATCAGCAGTAAAAAGAATCCCGGCCACCTGCGGGTAGACCATTTTCTGGATGACCACAGCCAAAAGGACATTGTTGTGGTCGAACTTGTTCTGCAACCGATACATCACCGCACGATCCGTAAAGAGCGACGCCCAGCACTTGCTGATGTGTTTCAGTATAGCGTCCTTTCCGATAATGTTCAAATATGTATCCTGCTGGCCAGCAAAGGAAGCTGTAAGTAAATCCTCCGCCGTAGCACTGGAACGCACAGCGTAGGCATTGTTCTCACCTAATTTTGTAATAAAATGTGTAACTGCTTCCTCAATTTCGTTTGCAATTACTGTCCCTTCGATGGCGTTGCGTATCTTTTTACTAATTTCACAAATTCTTTCCCTCTCCTCCACCCTTAAAAGAGAGAGATGCTCTAGCAGATTATGAAACTCTGGTGTTTGACTGATAATTCGTTTATAGGCTTCGGCAGTAATACAGAAACCCTCCGGTACTCTTATCCCATCAATTCTGGACAGTTCTCCCAGGTTCGCGCCTTTCCCCCCAACAGCCATGAGTTTTGTCTTGTCAATATCCTGAAAACCAAGGACAAACGAACTCATAGACATCTCTTCACCTTTCATCTCTATATGACTCCTATCGTGCACGACGCAGGTCTGACGTACGCTTGCTGAAGCAAGGATTTTGAGCATAAACATGAGCTTTCTCTTTACTCTAAGGAGAGCTTCCACCTGAGTATAGGGAAAGAGTGCTCAAAAACCGTCCAAATGGCAGTGTACTACTAGACAGGTGGTGATACAAGTCTCCTACATAGATATCATCGAATAGAACGTTAGATACGTATTACCTATAAGCAGAGAAAGAAGAACGACGAGTGAGCCGACATTCTCTTTTGCATTCCTAAGAATGTATCGCTCATTATATGTGAGATGAAATATGCAAGAAGTACAAACTATTCTCTCAAATGGGAGCATCGTGCGAGATCGCTATGTGATTGAGTCTTTACTAGGTAAAGGCGGATTTGGAGCGGTCTATCTCGTACATGATACACGTGTCAAGGGCAACCAGTTTGCTCTCAAAGAGGTGATCGATCCGAAGAAGCAGGATCGGGTTCATTTTCTCTTCGAGGGTGAAGTACTCAAAAGGCTCGATCACGAGGCACTGCCTCGCGTATATCGCGTCTTCGAGGATGAGGCGCGTGGTCGAGTCTATCTGTTGATGGACTATATCAAAGGCCCTAACCTGGAGCGCTTGCGTCGGCTCAAACCTGGGAACCGTTTCGCACTTCCCGAGATGCTACGTCTCATGGCTCCTGTTGTCGAAGCAGTAATCTATTTACAGAAGCAGCGACCTACAATTATCCATCGCGATATCAAGCCAGCAAACATAATTGTTTCCTCCAGTGGAGATGGTCCCGTGCTGGTAGATTTTGGTATCGCGAAGGAATATGACCAGGATGCGACAACAACGGCAGTTCGCAAGCTCTCACCAAACTATAGTGCACCCGAGCAATATTCGCAAGGCACGAATCCTAGCACGGATGTATACGGCATGGCCGCGACATTCTATGCATTGCTTACCGGGACACCGCCAATTGACGCACTTGAACGCATTACAGAGAAGGGAAGTCATGGAATTGATCCCCTTAAACCTGTGAATCATTTCGTACCGGGCATTCCTCTCCCAGTTGCGAACACCATTCACCGAGCAATGGCTCTTGCCAGCGATGATCGCTTCCCTACAATGGAGGCGTTCTGGCATGCCTTAGAACCTCAAGTTTACATGGCACCAGTTCCTGAGCGAGTTACTCCTCTGCCAGTGGTACGCTCAACTCCTCTAGCACCGCCCGTAGCTCTGCTTGCTTCGGCTATGACATCTCCTAACGCCAATGGACCCCAACAAGTTCAAACGCAACAGCCCGTCAAACGAAGAATGCTGTTTCCACTCTTTACGCTTCTTGCACTGGTCGCAATGCTTCTAGGCGCATTATTCGGCATAAGCTTTTTTTCCAAAAGCAATCCCTTGCGTAGTTCAGCTTCGGCAGGGACAGCAACAGCACGACAGCATATCTCATCGACACAAACCACTGGTCCTACAACACACGCTACAGCATCAAGCGCGAGGACGCCCGTAGCAACAGTTACCGTGCCAACTACACCTTCCTCGTCAGCGAAGCAGAAACCAACACCTGCTCCCACCTATCCAAATTTAGACAATCAGTATATCGGTGGCATCCATAATACGCCCGGAAATATAGATGGCACGATGACGCTCACCAACATACATCAGAATGGGAAAAATATTAGTGGCATGCTGTCTCTCACGAATGGCCTTTCAGGGACAGCCGCATTTACAAACGGCACCGTTGCGAGCAACAATACATTGCAGTTCGTGGTAACACCGTATACTCAGTATCCACCTTTACTCTTTCAAGGTCACGTGAATACCGATGGAAGTCTAACCGGCACCTACTGTAGCGTCCAAAACAACCAGTGCGACTATGCCGCTGGCGGATACGGAACATGGAGAGTTTCGCCACCAGCACCAAGCTCTTTAGTACCTTCGAGCAGCGATGAGAAGGTGTAGGGACCGATTTATCACGTCCTGTCGGGTTGGGGAACACGTTGGAGGAACGAATCGTTGCCACCACGGCCCCACGCACAAGGACGCGATAAATCGGTCCCTACAGGTCGGGCAATTGCCAGTCTATTTCGGGCTTGCCAGCCTCGCGCAATGCTTCGTTGATGGTAGAGAACGGCTTGCTGCCAAAGAAGCCATTACGTGCAGACAAAGGCGAAGGGTGCGCGGACTGCACGGTAGTGTGACGTGAGGTATCAATCAAGCTGATTTTCTTTTGCGCATAGGCACCCCACAACACAAAAATCACTGGACTCTCTTTCGCATTTACACGCCGGATGATGGCGTCTGTGAAGACTTCCCATCCATGATTTTTATGCGAGTTAGCCGTATGAGCGCGTACTGTCAAAACCGCATTGAGCATCAATATCCCTTGCTGCGCCCACTGCACGAGATAGCCGTTGTTGGGAATGCGAAACCCTACATCATTCCGTAGTTCTTTATACATATTCACCAGTGAAGGTGGCGGCTTAATCCCTGGCCGTACCGAAAAGCACAAACCATGTGCCTGGTTGTCGTCATGATATGGGTCCTGTCCCAGCAACAGCACATTTACATTTTCATAGGGCGTCAGCTTCAATGCATTGAACACATCTTGCTCAGGTGGAAAGACCGTGTAGTGCTGACGTTCATCATCAACAAAACGCTGCAGCATCTGAAAATATGACTGCTCTAGCTCCTGCGCGAGCAGAGCATGCCAGGATTGTGGAAGATCAATCTGCATATATAATTCTTTTCTACAAAATATGTTTACTTTAAACTTCTTGCAGAGTAGAAGAAAAGTGGTAGCTAGCGGTGCAAACATATTTGCACCGCTAGCTACCACTTTTCTTCTACTCTAGCTACTTATGATGCATCATCTATCGCAGGTTCGTCGTTTTCTGGCTCCACATATCCCTCTTCCAGGTGACTCTTCCTACGACTATAGAGGAAGTATACAACCAGGCCAAGTGCCAACCAGACAAAGAAGCGAATAATGGTGACAAGCGGTAGACTCACGATCAGCACGAACGAGGCAATGATCGAGAGAATAGGAATAAATGGTACAAGCGGGACACGATAGCCACGTTTGAGATCAGGCTGTGTTCGTCGCAGGACCAATACGGCAACTGAGACCAGCACGAATGCCGATAGTGTTCCAATATTGGTAAGTTCGGCAACCACGTCAATCGGAATAAAACCAGCTATCGCAGCAACAACTACTCCAACGATGAGGCTTGAGAGGTACGGTGTACGGAAGCGTGGATGCACACGTGAGAATAGGCCAGGAAGCAAACCATCACGCGCCATCGAGAAAAAGATGCGGCTCTGACCATAAAGTAGGACAATCAAGACTGTCGTCAGACCACAGACCGCTCCAACAGAGATGATTGAGCCGGCGGTGTTCAAGCCAAGCAAGATCAGCGCATGTGATACGGGTGAAGCGACATCGAGTTTCTTGTACGAAACTATACCTGTCAGGACAGCGGTGACTGCAATGTAGAGAACGGTGCAAATCAAGAGACTGAGAAAGATGCCAATTGGCAATGCTGTTTCAGGATTTTTCGTCTCCTCCGCCGATGTGGATATCTGGTCAAAACCAATATAGGCGAAGAAGATGATACTTGCTCCACGTAAGATACCGCCAATGCCAAAGGGAAGAAAGGGATTCCAGTTCGCGGTATTGACGTGTCCAAAGCCAACAATGAGAAAAAATACAATTACGGCAAGTTTGACAAATACAATGACGTTGTTAACCATTGTGCTTTGCGAGGTTCCAAGAATAAGTAAGGCGGTGACTGCCAGGATGATCAGAACAGCAGGCAAGTTTACAATGCCGCCTGAAAAGGGTGATGTGGTGAGTGCCTTAGGTAGTACAATGCCAAATGCACCTTTTAGGAGATCGACAATGTAGCCCGACCAGCCAATACTTACCGCACCAGCACCCACAGCGTATTCTAAAATTAAGTCCCAACCAATAATCCAGGCAACCAGTTCGCCAAGCGTTGCATAGGAATAGGTGTATGCACTACCCGCGATAGGCACAGTACTGGCAAATTCAGCATAACAAATGGCGGCGAGACCGCTCACGATACCGGCTACAATGAATGAGAAAATCAGTCCGGGACCAGCATATTTTGCAGCCGCGACACCTGTCAATACAAAAATACCTGTACCGACGATAGCTCCAACACCGAGGAGTGTGATACTGAATGCCGTCAGTGTGCGCTTGAGGCCATTCTTTTTATCACCGCTTTGTTTCAGGATGAGGTCTACTGGTTTGATACGCCAAAGGTCACTCATCGGTCTACTCGCCATGTGTTTCTTTCTCCTGTTTTCACTCTCGCTTCGACTACCAGACAACAGAATAAAGTGTTTTCATCTAGTAACAAATAAATACCTATTACTAAGGACAAAAACGGTGGTATTGTCTTGTATACGTGCCAGTGAGTCAGAACGGTTACACATTTTGAGCTATTTCCGTTTTTGAAAGCTTCATGCCGTTATTACTACGTAAAGCGAGTAGTACGTATACTCCTGCACTCGTGACGATAAGACCAGACAATGAAAAAATTGTGTCTACTAAACGACCAATACTCATGTGAAGGATTTCGTAGGGACCAGATTGATCGCGTCCACGGCGCAATTCATTGCGCGAAACTTGTTCAGGAAAGCGAATTGAGATGGAATATAGTCGATAAATCGGCCCTGGACGCGATAATGCTCTTTCCTCTGAACATCGCCTACAGATGACGCTATTACATCAAAAGCTGCGATGTTCACGCTCATTCGTGTCGCAACGCGACATGTCGCTTGATAAAATAATCTGGATATGAGTAGGGACCGATTTATCACGTCCTTGTCGAATATCGAGAAGCCAGCAGGACGTGATAAATCGGTCCCTACATCTCTTGGTGTTTAGGATTTTAGACTCGCTTAGTTCTCCAATTCGGCAAGTGTCTCCTGAATCTCCTTTTTCAGCGTCTTCTCTACTATGTCTTCTGACTCGTCAAGTCCCTCCAATACCTTTTTAAGAGCTATGGCGTAGGCAATCTGCAAGGCTTCCTCTGCCGGGACTTCGATGTCAGGCGTAACACCTGTACCTTCCCAATTGGTGCCAGAGATCGGGTTGATGGCGCGTCCGGTAGGAATGAAGGTCTCGAAATGGTCGTGCAGTCGATAAATATCACCAGGATGAGCACCGCCTCCAGTTGTCTCGCCGATGATGGTAGCGCGTTTTAGATTTTTGAGATTGTAGGCAAACTCTTCAGCAGCTGAAAACGTCCCATGACTGGTGAGCACATACACAGGCTTACTCCCAAAACGTTTGCCTGGCACATAGGGGAGTGTCCAAAACTGCTGAGTACTATCGTTGCTCCGCCGGTACAGGCTATTGAGATGAACAGGTTCAGAAGGGAAGAAATAGCTGCACAGAAGCGCGATCATTGATGGCTCTCCGCCATCGTTCTTGCGTAGGTCCACGATCACAGCAGATGTTCCTGCGAGGAAGTTCATAGCCGCAACGCCCACATCTCCTGCAACACTGGTTGGATAAAATTCGCGGAAATCGAGGTAGCCAATGTTCCCTGCCAGGCGTTCCACTTTGTGGAAGCCATAGTTATTCACCACGCCGAAGGAAACCCAGAGATCACTACTTTGCGTTTCATCTATCTGCGGAGGTATAACTTCTTCATGATAGACCAGGCATAGATGCTTATCTTGACTAATCTCCCGTACTTGCGAAGTAAGGAGTTTAACAAAGGCGTCACCACTTTCTACAGTATCGTATTCATGGTTGGCGAGCCTGTGGCGGAGAGAGGCTTCTATCCGCTCGGCAACATCTGGAAAAACATACTGTTCGCGTAATTTGCTTAAAAACGCTTCTAGCACTTGCGTGCGCGTACTTGCGTTTATGACATTAGATGCCTTGATTTTCTTAGCCATTTTTACCTCCTCGAACGGATATCAGATGTGTTAGGTAAGAACCAATCATAGGATGTAACCAAATAACCAGGATGTAGGGGCTATAATTCATTACGCCCTAGTTCGGCCTGTGATGCTGCACCAGGGCGTAATGAATTATGGCCCCTACATCGGCGTATCCCTGTTCATTTGTAAAACAGCATCATCGGTCCCTACACCTTTCGAGGCAATCTCCAATAGCCTTCACTGTCGTGTTGCAGCAGGTTTGCTTCGACGAGCGCACGTAAGAGGTATGGGTAGTCGGGCGATTGCTGACGGACAAGTTCGTTCGCTTGCTCTTCGCTGTACACAGTATCAAGCACGAACGTGTTCAAGACGTTGTTCAGTGTGACTTGTCGTTGCTCGGCATCCGCCAATTCGGGAGAGACACGCCAGTATATACCTTTGTCGCGCTGCATCATGCTGCTACCAATGCTGATAAGCTCACGACGCAGGTAGGCAAAGTCTTCGTGATGGCGTTGTAGTATCTCGTTGACCTGTGCCTCTTTATAGTACACACCGTACTCGAACTGGCTTGCCAACCATTTGAGAATGACAAAACGTTTCTTCGGGCTGGTAGGAATCTCCTTGAGACGCACACCGTTGAAGAAGTCTCTCAAGACCTTACGTTCCCAGGCATCACCATCGACATCATCAACCAATGCTGCCATTTTTTGTGGTGTGAGCAGCAGTTTGTTGGTGTTGCGCAACGCCTCGGTGTTAAGCCAATAATAGTGGGTATTTCCATCCGAGCGCATACCGACAAGGTTCAGCTCTTTCAGTTTCGCTAGATGGTGCGATACGGTTGGAGCTTTCAGTTTGAGTAGAGCAGCTAACTCCTCAACGTTGCGTTCTCCATTCGCAAGGATACCTAATAGCTTCAGTCTATTCTCATCCGCTAATACCTTGAAAAACTGTAGCAACGTTTGAAACTCTTCTTGCGACATATTTATCCTCGCTTTCTATGTAGATTTTCATCTAATTAGAATTATATCTACATAGAAGAGGGATGTCAAGCGGGAAAGAGGAAGTTGTGACTTATTTATTGTTGCTGAGGAGGCAGTTCTGGATATGTAGAGTGTGGCTCTTCATAGTCGAAGATAGGATTGAGCGATTGTGCTTGATCTTCTTGCGAGTAAGTCACACTTGTTGGAGCAGGCGTTGGTACGCTTCTGGGTTGATACCCTTGTTGATAATTCTGATAGGTCTGTGATGTTGATGCTGATGGGTTTGGTGGGGTATAGTAGATAAAAGGTTTTTGCGGTGCTGATTGTGGAGGTTGCGTTGGTGCTGATTGAAACAATCTATTGAGCGGATAGACGTAGATAAAGAAATAGATCAGTGCACCAACCCAGTGTGAAAAGAGGATGAGTAAAAATAACCAGCCTCTTTGCGGGCGTGCTTTCGCTCTGCTCATACAGTCGATGAGCATCCAAACCCAGAAGATAGTTCCTACCACTCCCAGTAAAGGAGCGAAATTTTCTAGCAGATCAGCGATAACCGACATTGTTGCATCTCTTTCATTATTGGTTCGTCCCTCTTCTCCATATATACGTACTATGCCTGGTAATATCAAATTCGTAGGGACCAGATTGATCGCGTCCGTGGCGCAATTCATTGCCTGTAATTTCAACCCGAGAATGTGGAATAACGATATCGCGCAATGAATTGCGCATTCGGACGCGATCAATCTGGTCCCTACGAATTTGTTGATAATTGAGATTCGAGCGAGCCACCTATGACTACGGTATGTCCGCTTGGTAGCGATGAGTCTGTCGCGGATTGCGCGATGACTACGCCCATTTCGGTGGCAGTAGGTAGAGGACCTATTGTGGAGCGTCTATGCTGGGTGAGTCCTGGCGCGGCTCGTTCCAGGAGTTTTGGTGTGATTGTGCCCTCAATGAGGTCGCCAGTGACTACAAGCAAGCGAATACCTCGTTCTGCTAACGTGGCTTGTTGAGCACGAAGAGCCTGTTCGCCAGCATATTTTGATTCTGCTACGGGTTCATACGCGGGTATCTGTTTCATTTGCCCATAGAGATGCGCCCAGTGACTGGTTACGAAGACAATTGTTCCTCCATGTATCATAAGTGGCAGGGCATGCTCCACAAGTGATAGCTGTGCATCAAGGTTGATATGCATGGGATACGCGGGATCAAGCGCAAGAAGATCGCGTTCCATGCCACCGGAGGCGTTCAATACAAGGATATCAAGGACACCACGCCATTCTTTTAGGGCCGCGAAAAGACGTTGCACATCGGCCAGTTGGGTGATATCACACCCAACTGGTAATGCTTGTTGACCGAGTGTTTCTATGTGAGCGGCAACCTCGTTTGCACGAGCAGCTTTGTTGCGATAGGTGAGCGCAACATCATATCCGCGCACTGCCAATGCCAGTGCGGTTGCCGCACCGATACCACGGGAGCCACCTGTAACAAGTGCAACTTTTGTAGGGGTAGTCATTTATTTGCTTTCTTGTAGTACGACTTCACGCCCTTGCTGCGCCGATGTATAACAAGCGTCGATTACGCGTACACGGCGTAAACCTTCACTACCGTTATGCATTGACCAATTTCCTGCATTGATAATTTCTACGAACTCACGGACAACCGTTATATGGCCTTCACCTTTAGTAGTTTGGGGGTGGATGGTAGCTGGAACGCCTGCCACATCGGTATAGATATCAAGAGTGTCCTGCCAATTATAATTCTTTACTTTAAGCTCGGCCCCGCCATCTGTTCCATAGAGTGTGACGCCGAAGTCATCGCCTGCGCTGCTATGTGTTGCCCAACTCGCTTCGAGTAGCAGGGTCGCACCGTTTGAGAGGCGCAAAAACGCGGTTCCGAGATCCTCCACTTCAAACGCATTGCCGGAACCTGATTTTCGCGACCTTGCGTCTACGCCCTTGCCACTCTTGCCAAGTTCGGCATAGGTCGATGCGCTCACGGTCAGGATTTCAGGCTCACCAAGGAGATACAAAGCCATATCGAGGGCATGAACTCCCAGGTCAATGAGAGGACCACCACCTGCCTTTTCTTTGCTGACAAACCACGTACCTGCTCCTGGGATACCACGTCGGCGCATCCAATGGGCCTTCGCGTAATAGACATTGCCTAGTTTCCCCTCGTCTGCATAGCGTTTGAGAAGTTGCACATCGCCGCGAACGCGATGATTGAAGACAACCTGTAAGACGCGATTGGCTTTCGTCGCGGCTTCGACCATTGCCTCGGCCTCTGCGGAGGTTCGTGCAAGCGGTTTTTCGCTAAGGACGTGCATCCCTCGTCCAAGTGCTTCAATCGCGATGGGAGCATGGAGGTTGTTGGGAACACACACGCTCACAGCGTCAAGGTCGTCACGTGAGAGAAGTTCATGATGATAGCGATAGAGATTGGGAATAGAGTAGGTCGTGCCAAGTGCATGTAATTTCTCTTCTTCAAGGCCCGCGAGTGCCACAATTTCTACATTTGGCAGTTGGCTATAGCCTTTGAGAGCCATTTCTCCGCCATAGCCGAGGCCAATAACCCCTACACGAAGAGAACCAGATTGGTGTTGCATGAAAAAGAAAGCTCCTTTATTTATCACTCGCCGCCTTCGGCGGCGAGTGGGAGGGGAAAACTGGGGCACAGCCCCAGACCCCAGTCAAGGGGCGGCTGCCCCTTGCATCCCTGCTTTAGAAAGTGATAGAAGGTTGAATGTTGTTACATCTAAGGATCGCGTCGAGCCATTAGACCTTGTTGCCATGCGTAGACCGCAGCTTGAGTGCGGTCGAGCATGTGTAGTTTGCCTAAGATGTTGCTGACGTGCCCTTTTACTGTTTTTTCGCTGATGATAAGCTTTTCAGCGATAGCTGCATTTGAGAGGCCATCAGCTATAAGACGTAGCACATCCAACTCGCGGTCACTTAAATCGGTGAAGAGATTCGGCGTATCGCGTCTCGCGCCTCGAATCTCCTGTACGACACGAGCCGCGACACGGGGATGCAACACCAATTCGCCACGTGCCGCTTTCCTTACAGTCTCCGCGAGTTCGTCTGGCCCGACATCTTTGAGCACATAAGAGAGAGCACCAGCGCGTAGGGCTGGGAAGATATATTCATCCTCATGATATGAAGTGAGAACGATAATCTGCGAATGTGGACTAACTTGCTTTACTTGACGCGTTGCCTCTACGCCTCCCATACCACTCATTACGAGGTCCATCAGCACTACGTCAGGCACGAGTTCGGCGGCCATACGTACAGCAGTTTCACCGGAGTCGGCCTCGCCCAGGACAAGAAGGTCGGGTTGCAATTCTAAAAATGTACGTACACCATTTCTAACAAGTGCATGGTCGTCGGTAATGAGAACGGTTATTTGTTCAATCACTAAGCCACCTTCCTTCTACACATGCATAGTACTCACAGACCTGCTAGTATGTACTACAAGTTTTTCGCAGTATGCAATAACTTTTGTGCCGTTGCCGAGGTGACTGTCTACCCGTATGTCTCCGCCAAGTCCCTGCATACGCTCTTGCATAGAGTGCAGACCAACACCACGCCCATTTCGTTGTGTATCATCAAAACCTTGACCATTATCCTCGATACTTAAGGTAACGGTATCGCCACTCACAGCAAGTTTCATCTGTACAAAGGTTGCATGGCTATGACGTGCCACATTCGATAGGGCTTCTTGCGCGACACGGAACAGTGCTTCCTCGACCATAAGGGGAAGCGTTTGTGGGTCAGCAACCTGGAGTTTCGCGATAATACCCGTCTGCTGCATCCATTGATTCGTGTAGTCACGTAGTGCTTCGACCAGACCTTTGCCTTCGAGGGCCGCAGGACGTAATTCTTTAATGAGCGTCGTAAGTTCTTGTTGTGCCTCGTGTACTAATACTTCGGTCTCATCTAAACGCTTTTTGGCGGCAGAGATATCACGTCCAAGCAGCACTTTTATCGCGCCGATCTGCATTGAAATGGCGAAGATTTGTTGCTTGACGCTATCGTGTAGGTCACGAGCAAGTCGGTTGCGTTCCTCCAGGGTTGCGAGCTGTTGACGCGTCTCGATCAAGTTTTGCAGGTGCTCGGCCATTGTGTTGAAACGCCGTGTCATCTGTCCAAGCTCGTCGCCAGATGTATCACTGGCAACGACTGAAAAGTCTCCCTGACTCCATGTATCTGCTACCTGTGATAAACGCTTAATGCGGCGCGTCAAGCTACGAGAGGCTATAAAGCCGAAAATCGCTCCTGGAATAGCCGCGAATAGCGTGAGGGGAAGCACACTTTGTAGCAGAAATGGCAGAATAGAGAGGTATATTTGCCATGTATTGGGTAAAACGAGACGCTTTAATAGTGCACCACGTATCTGTCCATCTTCACCAACGATAGAGGCTACCGTTGTTACTGTCATATTGGGCGTTTGATGATAGAGACTCTCAGTGCCAGTCTTACGAGAGAGAGCGGAATGAAGATTTGCTTCATCTTGTGTTGAAAGCTGTGCCTGTAGTGCTTCATCGGAGGTCGTAGCACGAGAGCCAATAGATGCAATGACATGACCTTGTGCATCAACAGTAGTAAGAAAAAGCGAAGGTGTACCAGTAATTGGATTGTTGTTCGCCGTCTCAAGCCCACGTAAAAATGCTGTCAGTGCTGTAACGTTGGGCTTACCCTGCGAAAAGTAGGGGGCCGCTTGCTGTGCCTGATCATACAAGCTACGAGCGAAAAGCTGTGTTTCGTTCGAGCCAATATACACAAACGCAACTGAGAGGAAGAGAATTTCGATTACAAAGATTGTTGCCACCGTAATCAGGGTGTAGTAAAAAGTTAATTTCCATTGCAAACGACGGAATGGAGAAACGATACGTTGTATAGCCATGATTTTTTCCCGATCACAAGTGGATACGCGTACCACCAGTATAACATACAATGCTATTTACTGATGTACAATGGTTGCTAGTACAATGATTGCTACTACGTAGAAAGGCTAAAGATAGTGCGTCCTTCCTCCGTATCTCATCCTCTCGCTACGAAGAGTAATGTTTCTCGTTTACTACTACTGCTCATAGTACTATTTCTCTCGATTACTCTCTATGGAATACTGAGTAGTCTTGCTAAGACGCCCATTCAATCTCCTCTGTTTCCCATCTTTGCTCTATGGATGATTTGTTTTCTACCGTATTTTGGAGCTTGTATCTTTGTCTTAAAGACAAAGCCACTTCATGGGACCTGGATGTGGACTGAATTGAGCATCATTCTAGTCGGAGGATGCATTTTTCGCCTGCTACTCCTTCCTGCACACGTACAGTTATCGCCTGATGCATGGCGTTATCTCTGGGATGCACGAGTTACGTTGCACGGCTACAGTCCTTATGTCTATGCTCCTTCTGATAAAGTGCTAGAGCCACTACGTGACATTCTTCTTCAAAACAGTCGCTATCGCAACGTAGTGACAGTTTATCCACCAGGAGCCCAGGGAATTTATATACTCGGCTATTTCCTCTCATCAACAACGCTGCTCGGTATTAAGGCAGTATTTCTCGTTTTTGACATGATAACGTGTGTAGCACTTAGCATGCTTCTAGCTCGTAAAGGGCTGGATATGCGTCGCGTGGTCATATACGCATGGTGTCCCCTACCTATTGTTGAATTCGCGCTTGAAGGCCACGTCGATGTGACCGCTATTACTTTTACTGTACTGGCTCTCCTGTGTGCAACGAATGCTACACGACAGGCGAATGTACTCACAGGATTTTTTATTGGAATGGGAATGCTCACAAAATTCTATCCTCTGCTTTTGCTAGCTATGTTTTTACGTCGTCAAGATTGGATAGTGCTTGCTAGTTGTTTTGCGACTATTTTCCTGGGATATCTGCCTTTTTTCATACTGGGACATGGGCAAGTACTTGGATTTATATTTTCATTTGTAGACCAACAAGCCATAAATCAAGGCGTTGTGCCACTTATGGTCCTTTCAATAGGTCAACATACGGGTCTCAAACTAGCTAGCATTGTGTTAGTACAACACGTTTTTGATATAGTGTTGGTAGGTGCGGTTGCATTGCTTGTCTTCGCACAACGTAGAAAAAATCGCTTGAGTCGAGAAGGTGCAACATTGCTGTTGATAGGCACCTTCCTTTCCATCTCTCCCCATATTTTTCCGTGGTATGCAACCGCTCTGCTCCCGTGGATCGCTATGCTCGTTTGTCCATTGTGGAGAGTTAAAACACTAAGTGGTAAGGGGATAGCCGTTGCCGTAGCATGGTACTTCATCTGTGTTGTTGCACTCAGTTATATCCCTGGCAGAAATGAACTGAATACACTACACAACTGGCTTATCTACTACTATATTGCCTACGATATCGTGGTCGTTGGATTAGCAGTTGCTGTTATTGCATCTAGCATGAGCTACAGCCCATTTGTCAGAAGTAGACAAGAGCTATAGCTCATCAGTGCCGGATGTACAACTTCTATTGCTATTTTTATTCGTAGCGCAGGACTTCTAGCGGACGAACACGGACCGAACCCCATGCGACTACCGCTGCTGTAAGCATTGCAAGCAGGACCGAGCCACCTATCAAACTTAAGACAATCAAGGCTGATACGCTAAAGGCGACGCTGAAGAGTAGGTTGCCAAGTAGAATGATAGCACCTGTGGCTAGTAGCATCGCGAGTAATGCTCCAACGCCACCAACGATACCATTCTCGATCATGACTTCACCCAGGACGGTGCTACTGGTATAACCAACCGCTTTCAGAATGCCCAACTCGCGTCTGCGCTCCAGCATTGCCAGGGCCACCGCATTCGCAATAATGATCACACCTGCAATCACTGAAAGCGAGGCAATAGCGATGAGCATATCGAGAATGCTATTGAGCAATTGCGTGATATAGGCACCAATGTCTGCCAGGTTTTGCACGGTCGCATTTGGAGTGATCTTGGCAAGTTTGTCCAATGCATTATTTACCTGCGCCTGGTCGATTTTCATATACGTGATAGTTGTCAAACCAGTCTTCGCGGAACTGAATGCGTTGGTGGTACCGCTTGCGGCCAGTATGCCACCCACATTGTTCGCGCTAGCTGTACGAGCATAGGTACCAACAATGGTGAGCGTTTTCTGCGTTTTACCATCCGCACTGGCAAGGGTGATAGTATCTCCTGGTTTCAAATGCATCCCAAAGGGTCCACCACTAGTCAACAAGTCACTAATCAAGATGTTATTCGTACCAGCATCAGTTGCGTTCAAAGTTCGACCATGTGTCATCGTCGATGCAGGTACATCATGCGTCAGATTATAGCCTTCAACCGTACTGAGAAATTGGATGGTGCTTTGACGATCATCTGCTGCCTTTGGCAACACCTGTTGTAATGGTACTCCATTGATCGCGACAGGCATTGCTTGTGCTAATGTGTCAGTGCGGCTCTTCGAGAGTCCAGGAATCGTATTCAGTTTCGCATGCAATGCAGTCGTATCATTGCCATTCGTTGATGCAACAATGTTATAGCTCAGGTTCTGGGCAAACGAGCTACTGATCTGCACTTGCAGGTCTTGCCCCAAGGCAAGGACAACACCAACGGTGAAGACACCGATGAACAGAGCTAACAAAGTTGTCGTAGTACGTGCGCGTTGCCGACCAATGTTGCGCAAGGCCATCTTCGTGCTGACCTTCCAGGTGCGCGGTAGTAAGACAACCACGACACCCGTCAATGAGGCCGCGAACAGCAGAATACCGAATATAGGTAGGACAAGGTAGAGCAGGACTGATGCCGCAATACCAACAAGAATGAGCGCAAGGTACTTGATATCGAAGCGTTCTGGTACAGGTAGCTTGCTAATAGTAAAGACAACAAGACCGAAGAACACGCTCAGCAACAATAGGAAGGCAAATGTACCATAGACCGCTTCTATTCCTAGCAGTACATCGTTGTTAAGGATCACAATCGCTAAAGCACAGAACAGAACGGATAGGATGAGAAGTAAGGCGATTGTCAGAGCGATACTACTCACGCTTCTACTCTCCGTTTGCTCACGAATTACGTTCAATGGGCGAATGTTCGCAGCCTGCACGATTGGCATCAGACCGAATATCAACGCGGTGACTACACCAATTGCCACACCACCTGCGATAGTCCAGGGGTTAAGCACGAAGGGCACAGTCAGACCAATATTTTGCATCAGGCCACGTACGATATAGCTTACACCTGTCGCAACTGCGGCTCCTATGACTCCACCAATGAGACCAAGCAGACTTGCTTCCAGTCCAAACAACAGGTAAAGGTCGCCACGGCGATAACCAGAGGTCTTGAGCATAGCAATCTCTGTCTTACGGCGCGAGAGGAGCACCTGCATCGTGTTGACGATACCAACGCCGCCAATCAGTAGTGCCAGTAGACCAGCGATCTCTAAGAACTTACTGATGTTGTCGATTGAAGCTTGTTGTGCCTTGAGCGCGTCCGCAACAGTTTGTGTTGCGACAAGCGGAAATTGCTTGTTAATAGCTTTCACTGCCGTATCAGTATGCGCCTGATTTGCCGTCGTCACATCAACAGAACTATATGAAACATCTTTTACTGTTGCTTGATAATCGTGATTCGAGATGAGAACGAGGTTGCCAGCCTGAGCAAACACACCAGTATTTGAAACCACACCCGCAATTTTTACATGGTAGGTTTTGCCGGAACCAGCATTGTTTTTAGTATACAGGTCAAAGCTATCACCCGACTTTTTATGATACTTATCGAGAAACCCCTGTGTGACGACAACCTGATTATTCTTCAATAAGCTTGCAACACTGCCATTGCTGGGTGTCGTGAATGTTGGTTGCGAGACAACAGGATAGTTGTTCGGAGTGACTGCATTTATGGTAAAAGACTGGAACGATGAGCCGGTTGCACTGAGTGCACCATTAGCACTCGTGACTGCGGTATAGTTTGTTATCGTACCATTGCTCTTGAGCTTTGCGAAGTATGAGAGGTCGCTCTCTTTTAATGGGACCTGTGCTGTTACCGCGATATCGCCACCATTCGCGTCACGCGTGTTCGATGTAAGCGAACTTTGGAGCATGAAGCCGACGAGTTGCAAAGCAACAATTGCCATTACACCAACGGCGACACAGAACACTGCCAACACCGTTCTCTGTCCACCACGGAGCAACGAACGAGAAGTGTAGTTGAAGTACATTGAAGTTTTCATAATTGCATCTTCCTCTCACGAAGAGTTGAGAACGAATATGGGAAACAGTATTGAGCATTATCTTGTGCTGCTAACGTGCAGTTAGTGAAGTTTCACGCTCTCGAACACGAGCTTCCTGCGTAGTATTTTTGCTGTTGCGATATGTCGGACGAGCGGTATAGCAACCTACACCGTAAGCAATGACAGCTCCTATAAAGCCAATTGCCATCTGCAAAGAGACACCATTTTGTTGCCCAAACGAGAGAAACAAGATGCCACTAAGCCAGGCAAAAACAATCATAACGAACCCAAGCACAGAGGTGAGTAATTCAGGGACTCGTCGTATCCGAATGCTTAGTACAAGAGCAACAATAGCTGCAATCAGTAATACCGTTCCGAGTAAGGCATGGATTGGTACCACGAGAGTACTGGACATAGCCCATCCCCATACTGCCTTGCCACCGATGAGAGTACTTGGAAATTGGACATAGAGGTTTACAATCATACCGAATATGTATTGAATAACCAGGAGGATGAGTGTTACAAGGAATGTACCGCGCAACACGTTCAGGCGTTTTTTTGTCTGGTTCATTGTGCCATCTCCGTCTAATTAGGTGCGATACATCGGACCTCTATTGAGTGATTTTGCCGTTAGAGCTGTCGAGTTCGGTAAGCTTACCATCTACAATGCGGAGTGCATGGTCTGCGTGCGATGCGACAACGGGATCGTGAGTTGCAATAATAAAGGTTTTCCCTGTATGCTCACGAAGCTCGGCGATAAGTTTGAGAACGTTTTCGCCATTTTTTGCATCGAGATTGCCTGTTGGCTCGTCGGCGATGACAAAGGCGGGGTCCGTTGCCAGCGAACGGGCAATCGCCACACGTTGCTGCTCGCCACCGGAAAGCTGATTTGGACGATGGTCTAGCCGATGTGAGAGGCCAACTAAGGCTAATAATTCTTTCGCACGTACGGATGGTGAACCTTTATGTTTCCCAACATATAAGGGTACCTCGACATTTTCCTGCGCGGTCAATGTGGGTATCAAGTTGAATGCCTGGAAAACCATGCCAATCTTACTATTGCGAACGGCTGCCAGTTTGCCCTCGGTCATCCGCGTGATATCAACACCGTCGATGAGGACCTGCCCCGTAGTTGGGTTGTCCAGGCCAGCGATGATACCTAGCAGAGTGCTTTTCCCTGAACCAGAGGGTCCAACGATAGAGACAAATTCACCGCTCAAAATTTGGAAACTGATGCCCTTGAGGATGTTGATGCGCTCTTTGCCAAGCGGCAATGTCTTGGTAATATCACGTACATCCATAACGACTTTTTTTGAAGTAGGGGTCTGCTCTTGTATACCTGAAAGCGTTAACTGCATGTTCATTAGTTTATTTCCTTCTGCATTTAGCATAATCAATTGGGTTGTTGTAACCCTCTGTGCTAAGAATAAAGGAAAACGCTCTTTTTGCTATGCGTCTGGAGGAGTGTTGTTAGGGAGACTTTCGGCGGGTATATGAGGTGACAAATGTCTAAAGCATTCGCACATGGCACAAAAACACCTATATGTTTGGTAGACAAGACTATTGGAATGTTCACATTTTCTTCCAATAGACTTTCAATACACCCATGCTACTCTTATCAGTAATAGAAGAGAACATCCTCTTCTAAGACAGAAGTTAATGAAAATGGAAGAAGCTAAGAGGAGATTACACACCATGAATAACACAAAGACCGTCGAACAATATACGTCCTTGACTGTTGAACAGCAAGTAGTAGAGCAAGTATCAGTATCCATTAAACGGAAACTTCCCACATTCCCTGTAAAGTATGTACATAGTGCGTTCATCAATTTACAAGACGCAAGGCAAGCAGTGTTTGCGCTCATCCATGCAGGCTTCGATGCACGCGACATTCACATCCTGGAAAGCCGTGAGTATACGGAAGCGGTGTCACAAGGTCAGTCGTTGCTGGGTTTTCTCACCTCAATGGACTACGATGACTACTTGAAAGAGGCAAATCGAGGACGTTCTTTCCTGCTGGTACATCCTGCGAACGCCACTCAATTGAAGCAGATTCGGGAACTCCTGGCTCTCCACCACGCACATCTCGCTACATATATTGATACATGGACGCAGAGTAAACTATTGTCGTAACGATAGTAACGTTCACGTATCACTTCGTCAAAATGTGTATTGCTCATCCAGACGCACGAACTTTCCTGTAGGGTTACATTGCGTCCTGGATGAGAATAGAGAACAATATATCGACAATATCTACTTTTTATGCTACATTATTATATCAAAAGAAAGTAGATATGCATTGACATGGCAGGTGTTTGGGATAGCAATTTGAAGCGGTTGGTAGAAATCAATCCGCAAGCTTTTGTAACATGGCTTATGGGAGAGGGACGAGTTGTACGCGAATTGTCTGGACATCTTAATAGAGCAATAGATATAGACATTTTATATGAGGTTCTCATTAACGGAAAGCGGGTGGGATTTCATATTGAGTTTCAACACTATCGTGATACAAACATGGCAGAGCGTGTTTGGGAGTATAATGTATTCGCGACACGTAAGTATTAATGCACGGTTATCTCGTATGTGATTTACCTAAAAAAAGATCGTAAGATTGCAGAGTCACCATATATACGAACATTTCTAGACGTTCAACAAATTCATCGCTTTGATTTTGTCAATGTCAAGCTATGGGAGATACCAACCGAAGAACTAATGGGACTAGGACTTATCGGACTGCTACCACTACTGCCTCTCACGAAAGAAGGAGGTAAGCGCGAAATAATCGAAGAGGTGGTGACGGAACTATTACAAGTAGAAGACAAGGCAATACAGAAAAATCTGCTCACAATTACCTTTACGTTATCATCATTAGCACTTGATATACAGGATGATAAAACATGGCTACTCAGGAGGTTTAGAATGTTTCAAGACATAATCCGTGATACGGAAATTTATCAATATATCATGCACGAAGGTATTGAAAAAGAGAGACAAGAAGTACTACAAAGCCAACGTCAGACGCTCATAGCCTTTGTACAGGCACGTTCTGCAGAACTTGTTCCTCTTGCTCAGAAAAAAGCTGAGAATATTGACAGCATTCAAATGCTCAATGCCTTACTACTCAGCGTAGGTAATACACAGAGCGCAGAAGATGTACGCTGTTATCTCGAAGAGGTCAAAGATAAATAGGCATATCAATGCTTTGCTAGAATATGTATTGCTCTCCCGAGCGCACTTTCGGCACTTTCCTGAATAGTTTCACTTAATCCAGGGTGGGCGTAAAGAATTTCGTCGAGGTCGATCAGGGTTGCTCCCATCTCAATAGCGAGCGCAAGTTGACCGATTAGATCGCCCGCACGTGGCCCTACCAGCGTAGCACCAAGTAGCACACCTTCATCTTTAGTAGCGACTATCATGGCGACACCATTATCGACACCTAACGTCAACGCGCGTCCGTTGGCGGCAAGCGGGAAACGTCCAGTTGTGACGGTATAGCCTGCTTTTGTTGCCTCGTGCGCAGTGTAGCCAACGGTTGCCAATTCTGGCGTTGTATGAACCACATGTGGCGTGACCAATGGCGCGAATTGAGCACGTTGACCTGCTAACATCTCTGCCGCAACCTTGCCTTGTTTAATGGCGATACTTGCCAATGCCTGCCCACCTGTACAATCCCCAACAGCGTAAATGTGAGGCATACTGGTTTGTTGCATCGTGTTGACAGCAATTCCCCCGTTCTCCGACAATTTCACATCAATATTCTCAAGGTGTAGTCCCTGCGTATTAGGTATGACCTTCTTAGAAAAGATCACAGGGTTATCTTCATCTTCGATGACCTTGTTTTTTAATACAATTTGCTCGATACCTGCTTTACGCAGACCAGCCGCTACAAGTCGAAGGGCGGCAGGCTCGACGCCCGCAAGTAGCTGTTCACCAGGAGAATAGAGTTTGATTTTGACACCGAGACGGGCGAAAAGCGTGGCAAGCTCCAGAGCGATGTAGTCATCACCAACAATGCTTATCCTCTGCGGCAATTGAGGAAGTTGTAAGATTTGTTCAGGGGTCGCTGCACATTTGTTCTCGTCCGGTATAGACTTGGCTCCAGTGGCAATGATACAATCTTCAAACTTGAAACGATGGGTTCCGTATTCGCCTTCAACACGCACTTCTTGCGCGTTGATAAACCAGCCAATGCCCTTGACTATCTCGATATGGTTGCCATCAAGTCAGGCGACGTACACCCTGAGAAAGCCTATCCACAACACCTTGTTTCCACGTTTGCATGGTGGCCCAATCAAAGGAAACAGACTCGGCATGTATACCCATTGAAGTAAGGTCATCAGAGCACATTTGTGAATAGCGTTCGGTTGCGGAAAGCAGTGCTTTGAGTGGAATACAGCCTTGATTGAGGCAAGTGCCACCAGCAGGGCCAGGCTCAACGAGTGTCACATGTCTACCAAGTTGTGCCGCCCGTATCGCCGCGACATAGCCGCCTGGTCCAGCACCCAACACGAGCACGTCAACCGCTGTTGTTACATCTCCGACAACCATGAGTGTTTGCCTTCCTAATTGTCTATCACTTGATACCAATACGTACGCGATAACTCAAATACCAGGGAAAAGCTTCGTCACCAATTACTCTGTGCGCCACAGCTTTTAGTTGGTCAAGGCCAAGTTCTTGTTCCGTCACACCTTGTGCAAGAAAGCGAAAAGAACCCCAACTGATAACCAAGCCTATTAAACGGTCTGCGTTGCCATATTCTATGTTGTGCAGCGTTACCTCTTTGATGTAACGAAAAAGGTTGCTCGCTTGCATGCGTTCGAGGTGCTTGTCTTTTGACCATGATTTTACATTGGCATCAATCCCTCGTTCGGTTCGTAACGTGCGAAGACAATTCATAACCTCTTTTTCGCTCCTCTCGACCTCCCAATCTATCGTGAGAGGCAAGTCGTAATCATAGGCTGCAAACACACCACCTGGACGAAGAATACGAGCGATTTCAGCAAATGTGGGTTCTGGCTCCATCCAATGCAATGCCTGCGAACATGTCACAATGTCGGCACACTCTGATGGCAAAACCGTTTGTGTAGAGACGCCATTTTGGTATACTACGTTGTTGACATGCTGCTGAGACATTTGTATTTCTGCCTGATGACGCATATCAGCATTTGGTTCAATGCCAATAATCCGTTCTGCTCGCTCAGTCCACATGAGCGTCGAGAGACCCGTACCACTTCCGATGTCCACAACAAGTTGAGGTCGTCGTATATGAGCCAGTTGAGTTAGGATGTCCATAATAACTGGCGGAGATGAAGGACGAAATGCATCATATGACTCGGCTCCGCCGGACCAGATATTAATTGTTTGGCTCATTTTCACATCCTATTCTTAGAGCATGTCCAATAGTAACTGTTGTGGATGCTCGACCAGTTCTTTGAAGTGTGCAAGGAATTTACCAGAGATTGCACCATCAATAACCCTGTGGTCAAATGACATAGCGAGTGGCATCATGGTACGTACCACAATGACACCATCCTGTACAATCGCCTTCTCCTGGATGCGCCCAACGGCGAGGATCGCGACCTCTGGCGAGTTGATGATAGGCGTACCTGTGTTACCACCAAAGCTACCAATATTGTTGAGCGTGAAAGTGCTTCCTACCGCCTCCTGCATTGTCAACGAACGTTTTTGTGCTCCCACGACAAGATGCTCTAACTGTTGCGCAATCTGTACAATTGTGAGCGTATCAGCATTACGTAGCACAGGAACAAGCAGACCTTCGGGCAAATCGGTGGCGATACCGACGTGATAGGCATGTTTATAGACAATTTCGCGTGTTTCTTCGTCAAACGTTGCATTGAATATAGGAAATGCTTTGAGAACAGGGAGAAGCAGTTTGACTAATAACGGCATGTAGGTTAGACGGATGCCACGCTGCTCCGCAATGGGTTTTAGTACTTTACGTAACGCGACTAGTTCGGTGGCGTCAAGTTCATCGAACGAGGTAGCATGGGGAATGGTGCGCCAAGAATGCTCCATACGTTCGGCAATGCGACGGCGTAAACCTGTCAGAGGTTTACGCTCTTCCGTGACAGAGTTTGCTTGTACGCTTGCCTGGCGTGCGCTTTCCTGTGCGGCCTCAAGAATCACCTCTTGTGGCTCAACTTGTGTCAGACTGTGCATTGATGTTGTGTGAGTTTCAGTATGCGTTGTTTCACTGCTTTGTGTCGCACCATCTGCGACCTTGCTTGTATGTACGATATATTTTTGTAGATCATCCATCGTGACACGACCACTAGGATGTGATGGTGTTATCTGCTCAAGGTTCACGCCCAGTTCAAAGGCACGTTTGCGTACAACAGGTGCTGCCAGGACACGATGCGCTGTTATGGCCGAGTGAGTATTTGCTGGTTCTGCAGAAACCATTGAGAGGACGGTATCAGCTTTGATAGGATTCTGTGTGATCGACGGAGCAGCGCTACCGCTGATATTCGCCTGTGATGCCGTCTTAAATGTGACAAGCACCTCGCCAAGTTTCGCCACAGTACCTTCTTGCACACGAATGGTATCGACGGTCGCGGCAACCGGAGAAGGTATTTCGACAACGGCTTTATCTGTTTCTACCTCAACCATCGGTTGATCGAGTTTGACGCTATCGCCGGACTGGATAAGCCAACGGCGTATCTCGGCCTCTTGCATACCCTCGCCGAGGTCGGGCAGTTTGAATTCTTGCATTGGTTTATTCTCTTTCTATGAAGTGCTTTGTCGCTTACTCTTCATTTCGTTCATTCCCTCTATGACGGCGGCACGGATGATCGACTCAATAAAAGATGCCTTTGCAGCGGTGTATGCAGCACGGTCAGAGCCATGTTTTAGCGCTAGTTCCCGTTTAAGTATGTCATATTGGCTTACGGACTCTGGATGTAAGAGCATGTATTCACGGAAAAGCTGGTACATGACCCACTGATCGTGTCCCTTTTCGACCACGTGCATGTGATAAGCACGGCCAATATGCGAGATATCAATTGGCTTACGAAAAAAGTGTCTACCAGGAATACCACGCTCTCCTTGATAGAGGTAGTCCAAAGCTTCAAGTGGCTGAACACATTGTTCGATGAGAGATATGTTCCGAATGACCGTCATAATATCAATGACAGGTTTTGAACTTAGACCTGGAATGGAGGTACTACCGACATGCTGGATGTCTATAAGATATTCACCTATGGCATCCTGAATGCGTGCTTTTTCTTGCTCGTACATTTGAGGCCATTGTGGATTGTAGTCAACGATGAAAACGGAATCTGTGTTCAACGCAACCTCCAGTTTGAATATTTGTCTGTCAATCATCATGTTTCAGCATGAGAAACGAGGTAGATTTGAACCCTGTACGGGTCTGATTTTATCACACCCTCTCGGCGATTCACACTTTTGGATGTCGCATGAAACATCTCGTCAATCCTGTGGAAAGAGTCGATTGGCGAGAGGGTGTGATAAAATCAGACCCGTACAGGGGTTCGAATTCCAGGAACATTGAAAGACCATCACAGATCATTATTCTTCCATTACCGCTTGTATAGCGGTAAAGACACGTGCGGGTGTTGGTACATAGTAGTCTTCTTGCCCGGGTACGGGGTAGGGTGTGTCGTAGCCGGTGACGCGTCCAACAGGTTTGAGTAGTGAATAGAGACAGCGGTCATTGATGATGGAGACGATTTCGGCACCCACGCCACCCGCGCGTCCAGCTTCGTGCACGATAATGGCGCGTCCAGTTTTTTCAACTGAGGCTACTATGGCTTCTTCGTCGAGCGGCCAGACTGTGCGTAGGTCGATAACTTCAATACTCGTGCCTCTCGTCTGTTGGGCTTTCTTCGCGGCTTCGAGGGCGACTTGCACCATGGCACCATAGGCGAAGATGCTGACATCTGTTCCCTCTTGTACGATGTTGGCCTTGCCAAGTGGCAATGTGTAGTGCTCTTCCGGCGTCTCTTGGCGAAATGAGCGATAGAGCTTGATGTTTTCAAGAAAGAGAACTGGGTCGGGATCAGCAACGGCGGAGGCAAGTAAGCCTTTCGCGTCGTAGGGATTTGAAGGGATAACGACCTTGAGACCTGCCGTCTGCATAAAGACACCCTCAAGGCTATCGGAATGTAGTTCGGGCGTACGTACACCACCGCCATAGGGAGCGCGTACGACCAGTGGACAGGTTTGCACTCCAGCACTGCGGAAGCGTACGCGTGCGGCCTGTGAAACGAGTTGGTTCATGGAGACGAAGAGGAAGCCAGCGAATTGTATTTCCGCGATTGGACGTAGGCCGTAGATTGCCATACCAATCGAACTACCGATAATCGCCGATTCAGATAAAGGCGTATCGAATACGCGTTGCTCGCCAAATTTCTGTTGTAGCTTTTCAGTGACGCGGAAGACACCACCATTGACCCCTATATCCTGTCCCAGCATCACCACTCGCGCATCGCGCTCTAATTCTAACGCGAGGGCATTATTCAATGCCTCGATCATCGTCATCTGCATTTGATTTTTCTCCACAACTAGAAATCTGCTTCTAATACATAATCTCCCGTAGGGACCGATTTATCGCGTCCAAAGATGGGGGTGGTAGAGGGTCACATTGGCGCATGATACGTATTGGGGACGTTTGCCCCACCCCGCCCCCAGGACGCGATAAATCGGTCCCTACGACATCTCGTTTTTCAGGTGATGCTGCAAATCCTGACGTTGGGCTTGTAAGCGGGGCGAGAGGCTTTCGGACATGTAGTCGAAGAAGCCATCGGGTGCTGGTGCTGGCATTGCTTCGGCTTCTGTTACCGCTTGATTGATTTCGGCATCGACCTCGTTGGTAAGTTTTTGCTGCTGTTCTTCTGAGAGCAGACCTTGTTTTGTCAAAAAGCGTTGGTAGCGTGTAATGGGGTCTTTGAGACGCCATGCCTCGATCTCTGAGGCAACACGGTAGCGTGTGGGATCGTCGGCGGTGGTATGCGCTCCGAGACGATAGGTGATGGCCTCGATGAGGGTTGGTCCATGTCCGATACGCGCACGCTCAACGGCTTTTTGCATCACATCGTATACCGCGAGTATGTCGTTACCATCCACGAGGACAGCAGGGACGCCAAAGCCTGCTCCACGTGCGGCAAGTGTGGGGGCAGCGGTTTGCTTATGACGCGGTACACTAATGGCCCAGCCGTTGTTTTGCACGAACAAGACAACCGGGGCCTGAAACACGCCCGCGAAGTTCAACGCCTCATTGAAATCACCCTCCGAGGTCGCGCCATCGCCACACACCCCGACGGCTACAGCGTTATCACCAGCAATCTTTGAGGCCATGCCGAGTCCAACCGCGTGTAGCATCTGGGTCGCGATGACGATTTGGATGGGCATGCAATGTGCCTCTTTAGGATAGGTTGGTGTATAGCCTCGGAATGAGTACATCAAGGTAGGAATGGGGATGCCTTTGACCATGAGTGAGGCAATTTCACGATAGGAAGTTGTCAGCCAGTCCTGAGGTTGCAGTGGAGCGGCAAGGCCAACGGATGAGGCTTCTTGTCCTATCAACGATGCGAAGGTTGTCGCACGTCCCTGTCTTTGTAGTGCAATGATCTTATTAGAGAATGCCCGTCCTAGATGCATAAAACGATAGAGTTGTAGCAGACGGTCTGTGCTTAGATCGGGCATCGCACGTAGCAGGTTTCCCTCTACATCAAGAATCTGATACGCCTCCATGCTCTGGTCAATTTGCTGGGTCGTCATGGCAGACTCTCCTTTTCATACCTCCAATAAACGCACCATTCATGGACGGACATACCCGCCCATGAATGGTGCGTTTATCGTGATTGCATACTAAATAGCCAGGGGGCTTCTTGTTTTCGGCGTTGCTCGTACGCGGAAATTTCTTCGTTGTGCGAGAGGGTCCAGCCGATGTTATCAAGTCCTTTGAGTAAGGATTTTTACGAAAATGGTCGATATCAAAGTGTAAGACACGTTGGCTTAGTGTTGTGACTGTTTGCGCATCAAGGTCAATAGTGAGCGTGTAACCCTCTTGTGCCTCCACTTCTTTGACGAGTTCTTCGACGGTCGCTTCATCAAACGTGATTGGTAGGATGCCGCTATTGAAACAGTTGTTATAAAAGATGTCGGCGAAACTAGGGGCGATGATGCAGCGCAAACCGTATTCGCGGATAGCCCATGGCGCATGTTCGCGCGATGAGCCACACCCGAAGTTGTCGCCCGCGATGAGTATACTTGCACCACTGTAGCGCGGCTGGTTCAGCACAAATTCAGGGTTTGGTGTATGTTCATCAGCGGTGTAACGCCAATTGGCGAAGAGTGCTTCGCCAAAGCCTGTACGTTTGATAGATTTGAGGAAACGAGCAGGTGTGATTTCGTCTGTATTGACGTTTGTACGATCCAAAGGGAGAACGATGCCCGTATAAATGGTAAATGGTTCCATGTAGTTCCTCTTTGCTAATGTATATTTGCACTCGCCGCCTTCGGCGGCGAATAGAGAAGAAGTGCTGGGGCACAGCCCCAGACCCCAGTCAAGGGGTTGCACCCCTTGCATCCCGCTTTCTACAATTACAGGTCGCGAATATCGACGAAATGACCAGCGATGGCGGCAGCGGCAGCCATGGCAGGACTAACAAGGTGGGTACGTCCACCGCGTCCCTGGCGTCCCTCGAAGTTGCGGTTACTGGTCGAGGCACAGCGTTCGCCTTCGCTGAGTCGGTCGCCATTCATAGCGATACACATACTACAGCCAGCCTCACGCCACTCGAAACCTGCTTCACGGAAGATATCCGCCAGTCCTTCTTCTTCCGCCATGCGACGTACCTGCCATGAACCTGGGACAACTAAGGCTCGGACGGTGGATGCGACATGTTTGCCCTTGACGAACTGTGCCGCCATACGCAGGTCTTCCAGGCGCGAATTTGTGCATGAACCAATGAAGACGGTATCTAGCTTAATATCGGTGATTTTCTGGCCAGCTTGCAAGCCCATGTACTGTAATGCACGTTCATAGCCCTCACGTTTGAGGACATCGTGCTCGGAGGCTGGATCAGGAACGGATGCGGTTACGTCGGCAACCATACCTGGGTTGATACCCCATGTAACCTGCGGTCCGAGTTCAGCGACATTAATTTCGTATACATTGTCAAATGTCGCATCGGGGTCGCTTGCGAGTTGTCGCCACGCGGCTACGGCTTGCTCGAAAAATTCACCCTTCGGGGCATAACGGCGGCCCTTGATATAGGCAAAGGTAATATCGTCGGGGGCAACCATACCAGCACGCGCACCCGCCTCAATCGCCATATTGCAGAGGGTCATGCGCCCATCCATCGAGAGGTTACGAATTGTCGAGCCACTAAATTCGATCACATGACCAGTTCCAACACCTGTACCAAGCTTACCAATGATACCAAGTGCCAGGTCTTTCGCGGTTACGCCGGGGGCCAGTTTACCCTCGACGCGTATATTCATTGTCTTGGGCTTCTTCTGCAAGAGGCATTGTGTCGCTAACACATGTTCAACCTCGCTGGTCCCAATACCAATCGCGAATACACCTAACGCACCGTGTGTCGAGGTGTGGGAATCACCACAGACAAGCGTCATACCTGGGAGCGTGATGCCCTGTTCTGGTCCGATGATATGCACAATGCCTTGTCGCTCGTCGGCCATATCGAAAAGTGTCAGATCAAAATCGACGGCATTGTGCTCCATCGTTGTGATGCATAATTCGCTATCACGATCTATCACATCGAGCATCTTACGCCCATGGACGGTTGGTACATTGTGGTCGAGCACTGCGATGGTGGCATCGGGCCGACGTACAGGAAGGTGAGCGAGGCGCAATCCTGTAAACGCTTGCGGTGAGGTCACTTCATGCACAAGATGACGATCAATGTAGAGGATAGCTGACTCTCCAGGCACGTCACGCACGACATGTGCATCCCAAATCTTATCGAACATTGTTTTTGACATAACAGAGTCTCCATAAAATACTTACACAACGGATACAGCCGTGTTGTAGTTGGAAAGAAGATATCTCATTGTACCTTGTGCAGAATACATTTTACAACTAGGATGGGTGGGATTTCTTTCATGTTTGCCCAACTAAACCACCGTTTCCCCTCGGCGGATGCGGGAAATGCAGGCTCTTCCAAGCCGTTCACGACAAAACCCGCTTTGAAACAAGCATTAAATATCTGATGTAGTGGACGAAAGAAGTAGTATTGTGGCATAGGCTGCCCAACTATGCCCAATCCCTTCTGTGTAGAGGGTGTAAGATAGCGTGATACTTTTACCGAATGCACCTCTGTTAGTACTCCGTCTCGGTCATCTTCTTCTAGCATCAACTTCATATTGCCATTGAAGCAAGGATGCATCAAAGAAAAAACAAAGCGACCATTAGGTTTCAACATCTTGCTGAGTGCTGACAGAAGGGGGTCGATAGCTGGCATATCCATAAGAGCCATATTACAAACAGCCGCATCAAAGCGTTGCTTACCCAGGCTAAGTAGCTGTTCTTCGTTAGTTGCGTCAACTACTCTATAGTCAATAGCATGTACATAATCGGCATTTCTCTTTTTTGCCAACTCTATGAGTTTCTCGCTAAAATCGGCGGCAGTAACAGATGCGCCAAGTTGCGCCATTCTTTTGGCAAAGATACCATTACCACACGCGATTTCTATTACCTGCTCGCCAGGATGCAGGTCTAGTAGTCGTTCTGAGGTAGGTCCCACGAGAAATTGCTGGAACTGGTTGCCCTCGCCCATTCGCTCGTCCCAGAATGTCGCATTCTGATTCCAGATATCGTGAACTTCCTGGTTAAGTGGGTATTCTGTGGACATAGCTGTCTCCTAAATGATTACTATTATTACCGTCATTACCACTTTTTGTTTTGAGTCAGTACGAATTGGCTTTTGCGACTAACTCAAAAATGAGTAAGTAACAAAGGGACTCGCACATTGCTTCGCTCGTGCTGAGGACGCGATAAATCGGTCCCTACAAATATCTGCGTCAATTTGTAAAAGAGCATCATTACGGCACTTACATCCCAAAAGCATTATCGGTCACGACAAGTTTACTCCACCAAAAAGCCGCGTTCTTTTAGAAGGTTTACGACCTGTTCGACGTGCTCGGCTTGAATGTGGACGAGGCGGCTTTCTCGCTCTAGCTCGGTGCCGAGGAGGGGGGCGATTTCTCCATCGTTGCGCAGGTCTTGTAGAACCGAGGCCGACAGGCGCACCATGGGGGTATGTTCGACGGTGATGGTGTGCTGTGCAGGGTAGCCACCGCCCCACAGTTTGAGTCGTATCAGGAATGATGGTGGTATGCCGCCTTCGCAATATTGGTGCAGGAATTGCGTGATGGCGTCGAGCGATATGTTGGCTTCACGGGCACGGTGTAGTGCAGTCGGTGTAATCCTACGCCACCCGGTCAGGTCGTCATGATCGCTGAAACGCTCGACCGCCGCCATTAAGTAAAGGTCGGTTACAGCGTAGAAGGGTTGCAGCAAACCGTCGTCATGCAGTCGCCACTGTGGTTCGCGCACGGCTAGATGTCCATTGTCTGATACGATATCTTGAGTTGGCGCGGTAACGAGTGAAGGCAAATAGTCACGTTGCCAGAGAAATGCCTGTATCTCGGGTAGTTGTTGGGGCTGGACTTCAACTAGACAAGGTGCGAGACGACGACCTAATAAAGAGCGTATATGCTCATGCGCAAAGAGTTCATCCAGCAGAGCAGACTCATCGACCTCAAGCAACGTGGCACTACGCCACATCTCTACACGTCGCGCCTGTCGCTCCCACTCCACAAGCGAGTAATGCACATTTTGTGGTACATCTCCGCCTGACGCTTGCTCCAATATTGTTTTAATATTGTCCGCATGAAGTCCCGTTTGAATGGCCCGTGTCACACTGGTTTTCGTGATACGATACTGCGCGATGTGTTCCAGGCTAACGCGCTCCGCGAAACGATCAAGTTTGACGAGCAGTGCTTCTGAGGTAGGAGCAAGGGCGACAAGCTCAAAATTTGGTTGCACAATCAGTCGTCCAGTAGGAATTTCACTGCCACGAGGCGGAGTATCACCTAAGAGGAAGAGTGCACCAGACGTAAGTCGAAAGGTGGTCGGCGTGGCGTTATTATCAACCTCGACAACGCCTAACCAGTGGAGGGGACCGATGATGACGGTGCGAATGAAGCCACCTTCCACCATATGCCAGCCTTCTCGATGCGTTAGCCAGCCACGCCGAAGCCGAAAATCCCAGCCATATGGATTACTACCACTCGTATAGCGTTCGGCCCGTGATCCATACTGACGTGGGAAAAGCAAATAGGGGGCGTAGAGTTTGGTACGCGCAATGAAGGTTGCTAGATCATGCCACTCGTTGAGCCGTTCGTGCTCGACACGTTCAACTAGTAAATGACGCCCGCGTATTGTTTCTTCGTGCGGTGCATCAAGTGGTGATGGGCCTGGGCGTACATTGATATCTGGCAAGTAGAGCATTTCGTTCCAGAAGGGTGTATCTTGCCAGATTGTATAGCAACGACGTGCTCTCTCGAAGAGGGGCAGCGAGAAAAACGCTTCCGCGTTGACGGCATGTAGTGTACCTTGTCGCTCTTGAAGCAATTGAAGCCTTATGAGGAGAAGGCGTAAAAACAAGAGGTAGGGCACATCGCTTTCCTGGCGTATCAATTCACCCTTCTGTGCTTGTCCGCTATATCCCATTTGTTCCATGACTTGACGCAGGGCTGCACGGGCGAGAAGACCGTTATTGACAAGTGGCAGGCCTTCACGCAATGTGGCGACCAGCGACCAGTAAAGATAGAGCGCACGTTGTAGATTACGTACTCCTTCGCCTACATCCTCTCCCTCTGCATGCTCTTCGTGGTTCGTAAGGATCGTGCTGAATGGCTCCTCCATGCCCCATAATTCGCGCACAATTATTTTTACCGCTTCAGGCACAATCAACACACCATCATGGATACCGCTTGCATAGTCGCGTCCTACAAAGTTGGTTTGTTTGCCCCAGTAGAGCAGACCCTGGAGTAACAGGTGACGAATAGCGAGTTCAAAGACACCATGTGGATGTGCAACGGGATACTGCGGTGGGGTACCAAGGCTGATGATGCTTCTTGACGTTTGTGCTTGTGCTCGTTCTGGCGAGGCAGATATGGCTTCTTCTAGTTTTACTGACGTAAGCACATCGCCGTTTGTGAAGTAGAGCGCGAGATCACGACTATTCGCACGTCCTCCACACGCGACCAATTCACGAAGAATGTATGCTTCAGGAGCATCTAAACCGCGTAAAACACGTAAAAGGTCGGGCCGATTGAGAAGATATTGCGCAACCTCTAATGGCTGTGAAGGAAGTGCGGTTGTAGCAGGAGATTGTTGATCTCTCGTGAGTCGCCCTTTCAAGACAGCTTGCAGGTGATATTCGGGTGCTGTCTGCAATAATTCTACGTCGCTCTGTTCCATCATACCTTATTCCTCGTCATGCAGAAGTGGCGTCTGTCCACGATGCTTAAGATCATCAATAATAGACTGCGCCCCAGACCTTTTAAGAATATGAAGTGTTGGAGCAATTGTTTGCACAATTTGTTCGTCTATCGTAGTTATCGCGGACAGCTCGCGCATGACCGCAGTGTCCGCGGTTTCCAGCATATGCACATCTGTATAGATACGCACACGTCCATATCTGGCAACCCAACGTTCCAGTTGCGCGAGCAGACGCGTAGCGGGACTTGTTGAAAGTGTTCCTGCTTGCTTTTCGAGAATACGCAAGAGGTCTAACAGGGCAGTTGGTTGGTGCCCTTCACCAAGAGCGTGGCTAATCGTTTTTGGCGTGATGCGATAGTGCAACCGCCCTTGCCGCGTTCCTGCTGGCTCTGTAAACGCCTCCATTGTCTCGATGATCGGCCATGTTGCCACAGAACACACAACAAGTACATCCTGCTCATTGACTACTTCAACCGAGTCAGAGAGTGAGACAGGCTCAGGTTTGGAGTATGCCGCTGGTTCCTCTTCCCGCTCGGTTGGTATTCCATTCAGGAGCCACTCGGCAAAAGGTGTAAGACGAAAAGCAAGTAGGCGTCCTTCCCGAGAAAGCGCAACATCGCATGCGCCCCACCAATGTAGAGGACCACGTAAAAGATGGGAGAGGTAGTGAAATTCAGCATGCAACCAATCACTCAGTTTCGCGGGTTGCAACGGGTGCCCCTCTTCTTGTTCAATCCACCAGTGTGGTGAAGCATAGAGACGTTGCCGTTTCTGTAAGAAGAGTGGATTGATACGATACACAAAGCGAGCGAAGGCGTTGAAGCTAATCCACTGATTGACAGGCGTTTCAGCCAGGAGCGTAAGTAAGGTTTGACGCGCCTCGCTATTCTCTGCTTCTAACTCGCCCGCACGTAGGATAGGATGGTTCATCGAAACGGTTCGGCAACGTAGACGTAAACCGTCCTCCTGGAGTGCATACAAATCCTCATAGGAGTTATGAGTGAGCCAAAGTTCAAAGAGATCGTGTAGTACCTCGTTACGAGTAGAGCCGAGCAATAATTGTGCTATATTTGAAAGGACATGCAGGTATGCATTGCCTTTGTCGTCTTTATAGAGAATATCCGAAAGGCGTAAAAGACGAGTAGCAAAACGCAGCAATGCTGGTGAAGCAGAAAGTGCAACTTGTGCCTTTGCGATAAGCGTTGGTTCTGGCTCGTCAGGTGGTACAGGCAAGGCAATCGAGCCATCGCCCGTAAGTGGGCCAGTAGTACGAGCGGTAAAGGTGCCCGCAGGACGAACCTGCGCAAAGCGATCCTCTTTCACACCATCGGCACTTAATTGTACGCCTTCTAACGTACGTGCGACCAGTAACAGAGTCGCGGCTAACACATATGGGTCCGCTTCATGGACCGCTTGCACCTCGCTGTTGGAATTATGTATGTCAAAGAGTGTTACAGGAGCGGAAACACGCAGGGCAGTACGTACCTCAAGCGGCACATACCAACCAACATCGAGGAGTACTCCGTTCAAACCAATACGCTGTTGCGAAGAGCTATTCAAGCTTGTACGAAAGAGAAGTGCTTTACTTTGTAAGGCAAGCAGAACATTTTGGAGTTGATCAGGTTGTCCCAGGTTAAAACGTTCAAAAAGACCCCGTAAGTCTTCGTCCATCATGGTGCCACCCGCGAGCGTCAACGCGGCCAACAATTGTCGTTGTGACTTCTCAAGCGTCGCAGCCACTCTCCGTACTGCCTCTGGATGTTGCAATTCTGCCAGGATAGCATCCGTAAGTTGTTGCTTGTTCATACCATTGGTGACGATTTCATACTCACGGGCGATACCGCGTACATCACTTAGTCCAAGGAGCGTAAGCATATCTGTCAGGTTGCTTAACGGTGCAGGACCTTGTTGCGGACGAACCGGCTTCCGTGTACCAAATGGACGTACAGGTTGCGAGGCAATGTCGTCAGTTTGTGGGAAGCCTACGTCTCGATTTTGGTGTAAAGGAATTTCGAGCGGCGGTGCATCAGTCACAAAGACCATTGGACGTGCCAACCATTGATAGAGCAATGCGGCGGCGTGTGGACAGATAGTTGGGACAATGGGTGGATGTTGTCCACAGGGGCAGCGGTTTTCCCACTGTGTCACACTTTGTATTTCAAGATCAACTGGATAAGATGTGCTATGTGCGGAGTTTGAGTGTGGCCCTACTGTTACTGTATTTGTCGCTAATGCAGTTCTGCGTGATGCATGAGGAACATCAACAACGCCAGCGATACGTAAACCCTGACGTTGTGTCGTGTGTACAGCCCCAATACGATAATATTCTTGTCCCAACGATGCAGCCGCCAGCCCAGCCATATGAATAATGTCGGTGGCGCGTAAACGCTGCAAAACGCTGGGTACAACGTTCTCCATATGCAATTTGCCTATTATACCAATGTAAAATAATGTAGTTCGACTATGATAACATGAACGGAGACAAGGGTCAATCTTGGTAGGAAAGTGATTTAGAGAAGAGTGATGTTTAGATTGCCCGTGGGCAATCTAAACATCACTCTTCTCTAAATCACTTTCCTCTTGACATAAACACTTATTGACACGTACTATTCTAACAGAGAAGAAACATGTAGAAGCGCAAATTCTTATAACAAGCATTGTCCATATGAAAGGCTATAGGACCCATGTCTAACATTTTTAAATTGCTGGCGGACCAAGAGAAATTCACTGATGAACTTTTCGCGTTCGTCACGGACCCTAACGCGAACAATCGCAATGATCGAGCTATTGTCAGTGTGCTGCATGAGGTGGCACCACAAATCGTATCAGTAGCGGAGTGCATGATTATCGACGGTGTTGACGAGCGACACTATGTAGAAGATTACGTGCATGCCGTGCTTCATGGCGAAGGTGCAACCGAATACTAAACTATGTATGATGGACATGGGAACGGTCGTCTTTGGTGGGCAACCGTTCCCATGTCCATCATACATAGTTTTTACCCATTTCATTCTAGTTCGTACATGACATTTGCGACTGCTGCGAGTGCGGCGGTTTCCGCACGCAGAATACGTTGCCCTAATGTGACCGACTGTACTCCATGTTGCCGTGCTAGCTCAACTTCTTCCGAGGTCAGACCACCCTCTGGTCCAATGAAAAGGACCACCGTTTTTCGCTGTTTATGTGCTTGTAATACGTCACGTAAGTTCTGATTATGTTCTTCCTCCCATGGTATGAGGGCTAGTGCATCGTGTGGAACATCATTTATTGCCTGTTCTAACGCTCGAATGGGAACCAGTGTTGGTAGACGTGAACGCCCACATTGCTCTGTTGCCTCTTGAATGATGCGTTGCCAGCGTTGTATTTTTGCTGGACCTGCGTCCTCTAAGCCTGCTGTTGAGCGATGACAGAGTATTGGTGCGAAGACAGATACGCCAAGCTCCGTTCCCTTTTCGAGTATCAACTCGAAGCGGGCGGACTTGAGTAGTCCCTGGCACAATACTATTCGTACGGGTGACTCGCGTTTGCCAACACGTCGCTCTACTAGCCGAACGTCTACAACTTTACGCTCGGTTCTTGTAACTTCAGACACAAACTCTTCGCCGCTATTGTCGAGTAGCACGAGTTGTTCGCCACTACGAATGTGGAGTACGTCGCGTACTTGGTGAGCTACTTTTTCTGGGAGGGTAATCGTATCTTCGGTAGACATTTGTTGTAGCGATAGACCAGTATCATGGACAAAAAAGCGATGCATAGTGGCTAGCTCCGTCTACGTAGTACAAGAGCCATCCAATCGTCGATCATGACCTGCTCGACCAGTTCAAGACCAGCGGCTAACAACGGGTCCTCGGCATCGTGGCGTCGTGCCTCGATGATACCACTGACGACAAGCAAGCCTGTTGGTGAAACGACTCGTGCGAGTTGCTGAGCGATAGAGCCAATGACGTGCGCGATAATGTTCGCGATGACAAAATCGTATTGACCAGCCATACGTGTGGCCTCCGCATCATCGAGGACACCTAGCACAACTTGAATACGATCCTGCAAACTGTTCATCTCGGCATTCGCAAGCGTACTTTCGACCGCGACACTGCTGTTGTCGATGGCGTAGACACTTTCCGCACCTAACTTCGCGGCTGCTATCGCCAGGATGCCCGATCCTGTACCGACATCGAGGACCTTCATGCCTGCATGAACGCGCTGCTCTACCTGTTCCAGGCACATGCGCGTTGTGGGATGTAGTCCCGTCCCAAAGGCCATGCCAGGGTCAAGTGTCAGCACGACCTCATCGGGCGTCGGTGTATACTCGCGCCACGATGGACGAATGACAAGGCGTTGTCCAATGTGTGTGACATGAAAATAGTCTTTCCACGCGTTGGCCCAGTCTTCCTCGTTGACCGTGCGTGTCGTCAGTTCGCCAACGAAGTGTGAGCCGAGGCTAGAAAAATGCCAGAGGCCCTCAGCGATTTTCTGACGTGCCTCCTCTTCTTTGCCATCAATTGGCAGGTAGGCATGGACAAGTACAGGCTTTCCCATGACCACGCGATATTCCTGCCCCTCATCAAATAGCTCAATTGGCTCCTCTATCGCGACGCCACCCGAGGTATGCTGACTCAAAAGCTCGCTCACCGATTCGATAGCTTCTGGATGAGCCTGTACTGTTAATTCTAACCAACGCATAAATTATATCCTATTCGTTTGTAGGGACCGATTTATCACGTCCTTGTAACGAAACGATTGTTGACAAGGACGTGATAAATCGGTCCCTACAGGTTGTAATAATCGTAGGTTGTCTTTTTCTCGAAACCGATGGAGAGATACAAGCCGAGCGCATTTGGATTATCCACATCTACCTCAAGCATAATGCCTTGTGTGCCTTCGCTCCGAAGAATGCGAATGACTTCCTGTAACAATTGTCGCCCGTAACCTTTGCCACGATACTCGGGTCGTACGACGAAGCCGTATATGCCTCTACCGTCAGTTACCTGACCTACACGCAAACTACCTATTGGTTCATCACATCCAATATCTGGTCCACCGAAGGTCATGAGAAAGAAACGCTGGTCGTTGCGCGTTGCCATGCTCGTTACATACTGCTGAGCTTGCATGACATCGCCCATGTCGGTTGCCATAATTGAGACTATGGCCGCAAAATCGTCTGCATTGGTGGCTTGCCGAATGGTCAAACGCTCATCAAACACAGAGCGTTCTTTAAAGGTTCCTAGCACCATTTCATGCTCTGAGAAGTCCAGTTTGCTATTTACCGCGTGAGCAAACGCTGTACCAGAGCTTGAAGCACGTTCACACATCAGTATTAATTGCTCTATTCCGCTATGCCTACTCTCCTCTTTGGCGGCTCGCAATAACAGGCTAGCAATACCTTTGCGCCTATGTTCGGGATGGACCGTGCCAACTAACGCTTTTTCTTTTGTACCATAGTTGTCTATAGCTAGATAGCCGATAAGTTGCCCTTGCTCATAAAATAAGAAATCAAATGTATCGTCTCCTGAACGTTGTTTGAGCATATCATTCACAAACAAGTTCATGTGTAAACCCTCGAAGGTCTCACTTATGGTAACGAGTTGCTGTATCTCGGCAGTTTCGCTCTCAGTGAGCGTTTGTTTGGCGTATATACCTTGTTTTTCATATTGTGTCATACTTTTTCCTATATTTATAGAGGATACATTTTTGCTCTTGATAAATGACCTAAGCTAGGATCAGAATATCTCTGCGGCCATTTAGTTTGTGATCTGATAGTTGGTCATGAGGCGAGTGCGTTGCATCACTGGATCTCACAGATGTAGGACCTGGCTGGTTTGCCGTTGAGCGTAAGCTCACCGACGGCGACGAAGCCGTTGTGTTCAAGCACCTTGCGCGAGACCGGATTGTCCAGCGTGACCCTCGCACGTAGCCTGCTGAGTCCATACTCGGTGGCGGCAAGCTCGCGCACCTTGCGTACCGCTGCTGTAGCCAATCCCTGTCCCGTAGCCTTCTGCGCGATCCGGTACCCAAGTTCCGCCGAACCATCTGCCACTTTGGTGAGGTTCACCCGCCCCACCACCTCACCGCCCTCGGCCACCAGCAGGTGGAAGTAAGCCGTCCCAGCGGCCTGCCACGCTAGCAGTTGCGCGTGCCGCATGTTGAACTCTGCGAAGAACTCGTCCCCCCGATCCGGTATTGACGCCGCGAAGTAGGCCCGATTCTCCTGCTCGAACGCAAGTAGGGCGGGCGCGTGGTCGAGGCGGACCAACTGAAGGTCTGGCATGGATAGTTGGAGGCGTGGTGTCGCTTCCGACCCGGTTCCCTTGCGCTCTTTCAATTCCGTGTGGGCAGGAAATCCGCCCACCTCTGGCGCGTCTCGTTCTTCCATGTGTTTCTCCCTGCTTCGGCTGCTTGAAATTCAATTATACGTGTCGCAGAAAGTTTACGTCAACACAATAGAAAACAGGAGACCATTGTAGTCTCCTGTTCTTGCAAATGTATGAAAATGCCTCCAATTTCGGTGACGCTGTTGTGTGTCACATGTCAATCTTCGATGAGCAAAAGCACGACAATAAACGCTACCCAAACGTTATGCAGGTTCGACGCTCGACTCGACGGAGAGTCCTTCGGCTTGCAGTTTGGCTTGCACTGCCGCGCGTGCTTGGGTGGGACGCCAGAAACCACTGGCGAGAAACGCGGTTGGCAAAAACACGATGACTCCTGCGATACAGACCCACCACCATGTAGCCCATTGTCCAGTATTATGGGTATCGACGACAACGAAGCTAAACGCAAGCGTCGAGACGACTACCACTAAACGAATGAGAAAGCCCCATACGGAGATGCCTGTCGCGACAAGCGCGGGGTTGATATCCTCGATGGTTTCGGTGTAGCCAGCCATCCAGCCGACATAGGCGACGGGACCTGTGATGCCAAAGAGGGCAAAGATAATGCCCATGAAGAGAGGACTGGTTGGTTGCCCTACCTGCGTGATGAACAGGATAAGCACAGCAATATTGGCAATTCCGCCGTAGATCATAAAGGGCTTACGCACCTCTAAACGGTCTGAGAGAATGCCCGTTATGATAGAAGCAACGACATCACAGGCCCAATAGATACTGAGCAGGCCGTTAGCCAGAGCGAGTGGGTACTTGTAAATGGTTGTCAGGTATGTCGGGAAGTACGCGACAGCCGCATAATAAAGCAGCAAGTAGATGCTAATGCCAAGAGCACTGATAATGATTTGTGGACGTAACATCTGACGCCATGGATTTCTCAAGGCGGCGGCAACGTCGATGCCGCGTGAACGTGCCTCGATGAGTGTTTTTTCTTGTATCGCGGTCATGATTTGTGCACGTAAGGAGGCCGAGAGGTCGCGAAGACCGAGGAAGCACAAAACAGAGACGAGCAAGCCAAAGATAGCTGCGATGATATACTGCGACTGCCACGTTCCGAAGACAGAGAGCGTCAAACTAGCGACGAAAGTAATCACGAGACTTCCCCCGACAGGTCCAACGGTCCAGAATGCCATCGCAGTTGCGCGTCCGAGGCGTGGCGAAAAGTCGCGCACAAGCGCTGGCGTGGCAACAAGTATAATGCCTTCAACAAAGCCAAGTAACAAACTCAGCACGATAAAGAGTGGTGCCGAGCTAGTGAACGAGATGATAAGCGTGATAACCGATGTGGCAACAACGCCATAGATAACAAGGTTGGCCCGTCCTACACGATCTGAAAGGCTACCTATTAGCGAAGAGAGTGCGCCAAGTAGATTAGAGCCAAGCGTTAAGAAGACGTAGTTGATGAAGGTGATGTGGAAGGTAGTTAAGACAAGTGGAGCAACTGACGGAAGCACATACAATTCGTAATACAGGACAATGGTCGCGGCAACCGAAAGGGTGAGATACAAGATACGTTGAGAGTTGGCGGGATAGTGTTCGAGTTCGCGGTCAAAAAAACTTCTGCGGGGACTGCTAAGCATCGAAATCCTCCTAGTACTACAATGTACCTACTATGACTCAAATAAGAAGACACTACCAAGGAAAGCGGTGTACAACAACGAACAACGTCATGAGTAAGGGGATTGACATAGAAAGCATACCATATGTAGATGGGATGTTCAATTCCTTTTTTTTAGAAGCAGGGCTTTTCGAAAGTCGAGCAGGGGCACGACAGGGGCAAGCCCTGTCACTACTATAGACGCGCAAGCGGCGTGAACGGCATATAGTAGTGACAGGGCTTGCCCCTGTCATGTGAACACTGCACTTTTCAACGACTTTCGAAAAGCCCTGTTTTAGAAGAGCTTGGGTCAAATAAGAGATACTTGTAAACAGGAGAGTGATGAAGTAGTATAGCTTCATTGTCTTTTCATTCTATATAGTAAGGTAGTACATGTTTTCTTCTCTGACATCTTTACGCCGCTTCTTTCCCCTGCTTTTGGGAGCCGTTTTCATCGCTATAGCAATAAGTACACTGTGTCCTTCGGTTGCGCTTGCGGATGGCGGGGCACCTAATCTGGCGTATGTAGCAGGGACAGATGGAGGCATTAGTGTGATAGACGTAGCGCAACAAAAGGTGACACGGCAGATCGCAATCGATGGGAAGCCGCAGATGATGATATTGAGCGTCGATGGACGAACATTAGCGGTCACTCAACCTGATAAAGGGCAAGTCACCATTCTTGCGACAAAAACAGCTCAGGTCCTATGTACCGCTCACCTCTCTGGACACTCTTCACTTTTGACATTTGATCCCGGCACGAACACGCTCTATGCAGCAGCGACCGACGCAACACAGGTTCATGCGCTCGATCCACTTACCTGCGCCACACGCCACATTTTTGATGTGCAGAGCCAGGTAACAGGGATGGCTGTCGCGGTTGTAGGCGGAGGCATCGCGGGCGGGACTGGCAACCAACTCTGGATTGCGAGTACAGCTAAGCTTACGATATTCAGCACCGAAGGTTCACAGCTTGCGACCCTTACTGTTGCAGGTGGTCCTCAGTACGTGTGTATTCCATCTGGGCCAACAGCCTATGTGACGACGCGCAACGGAACAGTTGTCGCGATAGATGTGAACAGTAGACACAGCACACCACCATTGCTAACCGATGGCACCTTTGGTCTTATGGATTATGATGCGACAACTGGCGAGGTCTATGTCCCTGACATGCAGCATCAACGCGTAAATGTACTCTCTGCTGTTCAAGTCGATGAGACGCCGTTGCATCATCAACCAGAACGGGTGCTGCGTTTTCCAGCCGCGCCGCAATCTATCGCCATCACGAGCGATGGTCAACTGGGTTTTGTAGCTCTCGCGAATGGCAATGTAGTAATGCTCGCAATCCCTGATCGACAGACCATCACAACGATTCCAGTGGGAGGAAAGCCCCAATTTGTGATTACAGGGCTGTATCCTTCATCCGTCAGTTATACGCCCCAACAATCGGTTATTTTCTCATTCTTGAATGTGCTTGCCCACTATGGAGCCGCTATTCTCGTGGCGGTTGTGACGATTGTGTTATTAGTCTACAATCGAATACGCATGCGAAGTGTCAAAGGACCTTCCTGACACACACATAGACAGGGTACTTATAAATCGCGAAGTTTCAACACATATCCGCTCACCTCATAGCCACGGCCTGGACGCTCGTTTTCTGGTAAGTCGGTAATCCATTCCCATTGTTGCTCCTCGACACTATCGAAGGTGTCTCGCACAAGATCAGGAAAGACGCGTGGAACAAGCGGTAGGGCCCGACGATGTGTGACGTCATGATCGGTACCATGGACGTTGAAGACAAAACCATGTATATCGCTTAGCAAGACTGCACGACCACCGATGTCTAGCAGGTCACGTATGAGGTGCAGATGAGATGTGATGATACGTGTGCGAAAGGCTTGCGCGGCATCCTGGTAACGACGATGACGCTCTTGTTCGCCAAGCAGTTTTGGCGCGACCTGTTTGATAGTGTCCAGTAGGTCAAGAAGAGGATAGCTGAACAATTGTGAAACAATCAGTGAGCTAACGACGAGGCCAAAAGAGCCTGTAGCAAGGGTTTGTATCTCCGGTGGGTCTGGTACGGGACACTGCTCAAGGCAGAGCGCGGCAGCATCAAAGACGACTTGTGAACCTTGCGCGGCAAGAGATTTCCAATCCTGGTTATTGATGAGACGTGTAAGACTTGCGCTAATGCCACGTTTGGGTTCACCATTGATGCTACTAATATCACATTGCAAAAGACGTAAGCGTTTGTTCAGCGTCGAGTTGGTGATTTCGTCGCTGGCTGCACGGAGCGCGGCGATATCGAGGTCGGCAAGCACAACTTCATCAGAGGCACGAAGCAGGTCATGAAGCGGAACTTCGGTACAGGCACCAGCCCCAAGCACAAGAGCGTTTTGTGCGGCACTCTGTGCACGCTGATGGAGGGCGTGAAGTGTGAGTTCTGTACAATGTTCGAGATGTTGTGGCGAATGTTCGCGCAACCAGGCCCTGCGACGTTTACCCTGTGTCTGCGCGTTATTATGAGAAAGATTGTCGATTCGCATATTTTTCATGATACCACATCTCGCATGGTTGCAAGCTATGATATACTTTAGTACACTACACGTGTAACCCGATGTTTTTTCACTATAGAAAGGAGGTGCAGTTAATCATGAAGAACTTATTTATCTCCCCCGTAAGATGCTACACCTCACTAGTGAGAAGCGTTTGCTGCTGATTTGCACGGTTTTGTATTGATGCAATCCTGTGATTTCGTAGAGGACTGCCGTGCTACGCACGGCATGTGGGCGCAATGAATTGCTGCCCCTACCGATGCTTGAATATTCCTCTGTTCCAATGCTCCTCACTTTTGGGTGTGATGCCTCTGCTTGTTCCGTTTCTTCGTATCCTCTCTTGCTCTATGCCTGAGATGATTTTACCTAAAGGTGAGGAGTTCTTCATGCACCCTTTTCGGGCATTGAACCGCTATTGGCGATTGTTGGCCCATTATCTGCGACCTCAGTGGTTGTGGATGGTTTTGTTAACGGTAATTCTGTGTAGCACCATTTGCGTGCAAGTAGCTACTCCACTTGTAGCGAGTCGCTTTATCGATTTGGCTACCTCTGGTGGGGATATGCAAGGTCTGATTCTGCTAGCATTGTTCACTATGGGATTGGCTTTGGTGGGACAGGGATTGTCCGTTGCCGAAACATATGTGGCGGAAAATGTGAGTTGGACGGCTACGAATGCGTTGCGCACGGCCCTTATCGCTCATCTGCTACGACTTGATGCTTCGTTTCACTCGGCTCATATGCCGGGGGAGTTGATCGAGCGTGTGGATGGTGATGTGTCTACGCTGGCTCGCTTCTTCTCAAGATTTGTGGTCTATGTGCTTGGCAATGGCGTTTTGCTGCTAGGTGTGCTTGGGCTACTGTATTATGTAGATTGGCGTGTAGGATTGGAGATGAGCACGTTTGTCTTGCTAACTCTGATCATTATAATGCGTATTCGCGCTGTTGCCACACCCCTCTGGGCGGCAGACCGTCAGGCCAATGCTGATTTCTATGGCTTCTTAAGCGAATATCTGGCTGGTCTGCAAGATATTCGGTCTAGTGGGGCCGGGGCGTTTGTGTTACGCCGATGTGCTGAGGTAATGCGGTCATGGCTGGTGGTGACACGTAAGGCTCAGATGTGGGGCTATGGGATGAATGCCGCCAGTCAGGGATTGTTTGCGCTTGGTACAGCAGTGGCTTTTGCCTTGAGTGCCGTGCTGTTTAAATCTGGCACGTTGACGCTCGGCACAGTCTATCTCATCTTTCAGTGTACAGAGATGTTGCTCCAGCCGACCGAGCAAATTCGCAATGAAATACAGGACTTGCAACAGGCTGACGCGAGCATGGGTCGTATCGAGACACTCCTGCATACGGTATCACGTGTGAATGATGGCCCGGACGTCGCGCTACCAGTAAGGTCGCTATCAGTGGAACTGAATGGCGTCTCATTTGGCTATACGGAAGATACTCCGGTTCTGCGTGACGTGAACGTGTCGCTTGCACCAGGGCGCGTGCTAGGGATAGTGGGACGTACGGGGAGTGGTAAGACAACGCTGACACGCCTACTTATGCGCTTCTATGATCCTCTAGCTGGCACCGTGCGTTTGAGTGGTGTAGACCTACGGACGGTCAGCCTCTCAGCGATACGTTCGCGCATCGGTTTGGTTACGCAGGAAGTACAGATATTCCAGGCCAGTGTACGCGACAATTTGACGATCTTCAATGACGATGTGTCGGACGATAAGCTCAACAACGTGCTAGAGATGATGGGTCTGGCGAATTGGCTACGAGAACTACAGCAAGGTCTGGATACCCTGCTCGGTGCTGATGGCGTAGGACTCTCGGCTGGACAGGCACAGGTACTTGCATGTGCACGCATTCTATTGCGCAACCCCGATCTGGTGATTCTGGATGAGGCATCTTCGCGCCTTGACCCGGCTACGGACAGACTAGTGCACACAGCTTTAGGTCGGCTACTCGATGGTCGCACTGGTATCATCGTGGCACACAGACTGGCTACTATCGCATACGCAGACGATATCCTTGTCCTGGAGAATGGGATGGTATGCGAGTATGGCCCACGGCTTACTCTTGCCGCCGATCCTACCTCGCGCTTTGCCCAATTGTTGCAGCTCGCGACTGAGGAGGTGGCTCAATGAAACTACTCCCGACGTGGCGTTACTTGATGACAATGATTCGTTACAGGCCATGGCTCTATCTGCTACATGCCGTGTTGTGGGGCATCGTCAACCTGTTATTCCTTCTGACAGGGCAGATAGCTCGTGCCTTCTTTGATACGCTCACTGGAAAGGCTCATTTCCCGACGGGCATAACGGGCTTGGTTGTACTACTGGTAGTGATTGCAGTATGTCGTGTAGTGGTGTGGCTCACGGCAGGCTTTATCGAAATCCTCATGCGCTTTACCATGAGCGGACTGGTACGCCGAAACCTACTACGACACATCTTGAGGAGGCCAGGGGCTAATGCTTTGCCCTACTCGATAGGCGAGACGCTTAGTCGATTTCGCGATGACGCATATCAGGTTGAGGACAGCGTTGATTGGAGCGACGAGATTACGGGTCAGGGGCTACTCGCGATTAGTGCGTTCCTGGTGCTCCTGCATATCGACGCTCGTATAACGCTGATCGCCACTGTGCCTCTGGTGATTGTAGCGGTAATAACCCAACGAGCAAGTACTATACTGGGCCGTTATCGTACCGCTAGTAGTCAAGCTACCAGTCAAGTCACGGGTGCCATTGGCGATTTCTTGACGACAGTGCAGACGATACAGGCGAATGGTGCCGAAGAACAAATCGTGGCTCGCTTCCGCAAGCTGAACGAGCAGCGACGTACAACGATGTTAGCAGATCGCTTAGCTACACAAATTTTAGATGCTGCCACCGCCAATATGGTAAGCGTAGGCACAGGTCTGATTATGCTGTTAGCAGCTAACAGTTTGCGTAATGGAAGTTTGACGGTGGGTGACTTTGCCTTGTTCGTCTTATATCTAAGTTTCATTGCCGACTTTATTACTGGGTTAGGCCAGTTTCTGGCTCATTATAAACAAACTGGTGTCGCTTTTGCACGTATGGCGACCTTATTGGGTGATGCTCCAACAACCAGAATGGTAGAGTCAACTCCACTCTACTTGCGCGGCCCCTTGCCCACAATGCCGCCTCTCATTCACAACACAACTGATCGGTTGACGTTCCTGGAAGCACGAGGACTAACTTATCACTATCCACAGTCAGGGCATGGTATCGCTGATGTGGACCTGCACTTACAACGTGGCAGTCTTACAGTGGTGACGGGACGCGTTGGCGCGGGCAAGACAACGCTTTTGCAAACTCTGCTAGGATTGTTACCAAGAAACGAAGGTGAGATTCAATGGAACGGCAATATCGTGGACGATGCGGCTTCGTTCTTTGTGCCACCTCGTGCAGCGTACACGGCACAGGTGCCGCGTTTGTTCAGCGAGACACTCAAGCAGAACATCCTGCTAGGACTGCCTGACGATACCGCTACCGTGACGACAGCCGTGCGGGATGCCGTTCTGGAGCAGGATGTGCAGGCACTAGAGGGGGGATTGGAGACGCCAGTGGGTACGCGTGGCGTCAAGCTTTCGGGTGGTCAGGTACAGCGTGCGGCTGCGGCACGCATGTTTGTGCGCGATGCCGAGTTGCTGGTGATCGACGACCTGTCGAGTGCGTTGGATGTCGAGACGGAACACATGCTGTGGGAGCGTCTATTCACCAACGGTACAGTGACATGCCTGGCAGTCTCACATCGCCGCACTGTACTGAGCCGCGCCGACAATATTATCGTGTTGAAGGATGGGCATGTCGAAGCTCAGGGCACACTTGCTGAACTACTAGAGAGTTGCGAAGAGATGCAGGCTCTGTGGCAGGATGCCGATGATGGTGTTACATTGGGCTAACACTTTTTGGCAATCGTCGGTAGGGAACGATTATGCTCTTTTATAAATGAATACGGATGGACCCCTACATCGGTCCATCCGTATTCATTTATAAAAGAGCATTACCGCGTACTCGATTGTCAGCCCTTAAACACACCTCTATCCTATTTCCCTGTGTATTTTGCGGGGCGTTTTTGGAGAAAGGCAGTGACACCTTCTTTGTGGTCAGCGGTCGTGAAGGCTTCGTCTTGAAGCTGCCCCTCAAGGTCGAAGGAGGCTTGCAGGTCAGACTCCATTGACTTATAGAGGAGTTGCTTGATGAGACCATAGCCGTGTGTTGGACCATTGGCTAAGCGTTTCGCATAGGTGGCAACGGCACCAGGAAATTCTTCGACAGGGACGCACTTGTTGACGAGTCCGAGTCGCTCGGCCTCTGGACCACTGACTTCATCAGCGAGCAGGCACATCTCCATCGCTTTGCCTAAGCCGATAAGACGGGGAAGGAAATAGGCACCACCACCATCTGGCACAAGGCCAATGCGGGCAAAGGCTTCGATAAAGCGTGCGTTGTCGGCGGCGATACGCAAGTCACAGGCGAGGGCAATATTGCATGAGATACCAGCCGCAACACCACGAACTGCGCCGATAACGGGTTTAGGCATGGCACGCATGCTCTTCACCAGGCGATGATACTTCTTCAGATGTTCACTGACCTTGACAGCTTCACCTTCAGCCGGAACGGATGGGAAGCCTGAAAGGTCCTGGCCTGCGCCAAAGGCACGACCAGCACCTGTAAGGACAACACAGCGTATCGCGTCATCGCTGGCTGCTGTTTCCATAGCATCAGTGAGTTCTTCAAGCATGAGGTCATTGAACGAGTTCAGGACCTCCGGTCGGTTCATGGTGAGAGTAACAACGCCTTCTTCCTGGTGGACAAGCACATGGTGGTAGTTGGTTTGCATGGAATGCTCCTCTTTGAGTAAACAGGGAGACCGCGAGGGTCTCCCCTACATATAGGGCACGGTGAAATGCAGGGGAGACCCTCGCGGTCTCCCTTTGACCTACAAACATTGACCGTAGACTATTACGCTTTGATCGTTGGTATATCAAGCATCAGGACTTCGAGCGCAACACGCGGGTTGACATTTTGCTCAATAGCTTCCATTGTGCGCAAAATAGCCCGTATCATACGCTCTGCTTCTGCTGTACCAAGTTTGGCAGCCTGCGTTTTTAACAGTGGCCGCATATCTACGTTGACGGTCAAATCGAGACAGGTATTCGCTGCCAATACCATATCACGCCACCATAGTAACCACAACTCTAACAGAGATTGCACCTTTTCACTATCGCCACTGATGCGTTGTACCAAATCAAAGCGTTGGACGCGACCAGCCGAGGGCAATTTTGTGAGCAGGTCCAGTTGTGCTTTACGTTGTGTCAGCAGGTCCTCATCTTCGACAGCTTGGACCGCCCAGCCCATACGCCCGGCGGCTAAGGCGGCGATCAGATCCGCTTCCTGTGGGTCTGAGTCCCAATCCTGTATCAATGCGTTCTTGATTTGCGTTGAAGTGAGCAGTTGCATTGTGATAAGTTGTATACGAGAGAGGATCGTGGGCAATAGGAGGCCAGCATCGGGAACGGTGAGCAGAAGTACAACATCCGGCTCTGGTTCTTCAAGTGTTTTGAGGAGACAGTTCGCAGCCTGTACATTCATCTCATGCGCGTTCTCGATAATAAAGATGTTACGTCTTCCTTCGAGTGTGCGCCGTGCAGAATCACTTTGCAGTACACGTATCTGCTCTATCAGGATAAATTGTTTATCGGTTGGTTTAGAGATAACATGTATATCGGGATGATTGCCGTGCAAGACTTTGCGACAGGACAAACAGGCGTTACATGGTTCCTGTGGGGCAATAGTGGGATCAGGGCCACCTGTACACAGCAATGTTTGGGCAAAACGATGCGCTAACAATGATTTCCCAATGTGTGGAGGTCCAGTAAATAGATAGGCATGGCGAACTTGCTGCGCGAATAAGGTGCGGCGCAGGATGTCGATAGCATGAGCGTGCCCTATAATGTCCCAGCCCTTTGAGGGATTTTCTTGCGTTACCATGATGCTTATGGTACCAGAAAAGGAAAGTGATAGCAACAGGAAAATTGCTTGAATAATGCGCTACCCTATGCCTCTTCCATTCGTAGTAGAGGTAATTGACCTTTTACTTCGCGTTCCATTATCAGTACATCCGATAGCTTTGTAGGGACTGTCGTGCTACGCGCGACATGAGGGCGCAATGAATTGCTGCCCCTACTGGTTCCTGATTTTTTGATGGATCAGAATACAGGAGAAGTCTCATGGCTCAAACGATTCTTTCCAAACAGCGTTTCACCTCTTCTGTTACACGAACTGATGTAGTAGAGCGGAGGCTACGTCAGATCTCCGCTTGGTTTATACTGTATTTTCTTATGCAGGCAGAGTTAGGGCTAGCATGGGACAGGGAATGGCATGATTTGATTGGACGAGACCAGTTTTGGATTCCGCCACACATTATGCTATATACTGGTGTTGGTTTCACAGGGCTTATCGCCTTGCTTGTAATACTTTTGGATACAATGCGCTATTATAAAGGGAAAGAAGGCGTTGACAATACGACAACCGTACGTATTTTCGGCTTTTTCCGAGGTCCACTTGGATTTGCTATTTTAGGCTTTGGTGCATTGAACGACCTGCTGGCTGCCCCATTTGATAACTACTGGCACCAGTTGTACGGCATTGATGTGACACTGTGGTCTCCATTTCATATAATGGGCACGATTGGGGGTGTCGTAATGGGACTTGGCAGCATCTATGCGTTCGCATCCGAAGCGAGGATTGAACATCAAAAGGGTATCAAACCTGCTTTTTTGCTCAATGGACCTGAATGGGGAGTGTTGTTACTACTTTCTGCATTTGTAGGTATCACACAACTGTCCTTAACGGCATTCGCACCACTTACCTTTGGCGCATGGCAGTTTCCAATCTATGCATTGCCACTCGTGGCGGTGGCGGGCTTCTGCCTTGTTGGAGCGGTACAAGCAACACGTAAGCCAGGGGCGGCGACACTTACGGCTCTGCTCGTCTGGTTACTCGCACTTGTGACACAAAGCTTTGTGCCTTTAGCTCTCATATTTACGGTCGCAAGGCTACATCTCGCATTCCGTTTTGTAGACCGTACACCGTCATTCAATGTTGTGTTAGCGTTACTACCCTTACTTTTCGTTGTATGCGCTTTACTCGTAGACGGAATTACCCTTCGATATTACAGACAGTATGGCGAAACCAAAAGCATCTCCCGTCCATATCTCCTACTTATTGGTGGCATTGTAGCGGTATTGACGACAACAATCCCTGTGCTACTCGTACAAGTATTACTGTTTTTTCCTGGTATAAAACTTCATCCAGATAGTATTAGAATTCTTACTGTCAGTTGGCCTGAAATGTTACTTGCGCTCCCACTTGTATTTCTTGTAGGGGCTTTCACTAGCGTAATAGGGTCGGTGCTCGGGGATATCTGGCACTTCAATAGAAAGTAGGATGAAGGATGCGAACATCTTTTGGGATACTCTTTCGTTGTGGGCTGCTTGCACTGCTGTTTCTGCTGGCTACTTCTACCACAGTGTTGGCAAGTGGTAAACCTGCACGTAGTGAGACGCTTACCGCAGGACCGTACACAATTATAGTAGGTGTCTCCAATGATCCGCCAATTGTAGATCAGGATTTTACGGTTACAGTTAGCAATCGGGCAGGAATAACGCTCTCAGGAACTCTCATAGCTCAGCCTGGGCCGGGCACCGATGCGATACCGGCACACATTCCTCTTATTTCAGGTGGTGGAAATTCGCATTTGCTGACAGGGACATTGCATCTCGTTGTACGAGGGGCGTGGCACATCATTGTGAATGTCAACGGGCCAAGAGGTCGAGGGTCAGCAAACCTCGATGTGACTGTGACAGCACCAAACGCAATGCCGCCATGGTTAGGTTGGATTATCGGCCTCTTGCCGCTTGTGGGTTGTGTGTGGTTGATCTGGCAACAATGGCGATATAGAAATACCTTGCTCAAAACGGAGCAGCAAAACGTCTTACCTCAGGCTTGACAAACGCTGTTCTGTTCCGTATAGTTGTATTTGGTAAGGCGTAAGATTGCTCTGCTATACCGTTGCATTAAACGATATCCAGGAAAGGAGGTCCCTGTATGTATACCATGTACTCTAATGCACTGTTTATATTGTCAAAGCAAGGACCTACTTTGAGTATCGTGAATATTTCTTGGCAGACTTTCACAGAAGACACTCCGCAGGCACAAGGGATTTTTGTGCCCATTTTCGGAGAGTATTGTCTGAGTAAGCCTCTGTCATGACGCAGAAGCAACACTACATTCTTCGAACCGTGGGTACTTGAGACTCACGGTTTTTTGTTTTCCTTTTTGTGTGTTTACGTACACAAACTGTGCTCGCTACAGGGCGTGGTATTACAGGTAAGTTGGCACAAAGAAATGAGAGAGAGTCATGGTAACAACACATTCGCACGAGGCCGCAGCAGCGACATATCTGCGTGACCTGGGCAATGGTCTGCTTCTGCGCTGGTCAACGGCGGCAGACACAGCAAACATTGCTCAATTGGTTGCATTTGTATTTCGTGACAAAGAGAGCGATCCACCTAATGAAGGTATGAATACCGAAGTCCACGAACTCATGAGTGGGAAGAATCCGTTGATGGGTCCAGGAGACTATGGGATAATAGAGGACACACAGAAAGAAGGCAACCCCATTATAGCGTGTACATGCCTCTGGCTCAATCACTGGGAGTATGAGGGCATTCCCTTTATCATGGGGCAGCCGGAGATCGTAGCGACACATCCTGACTATAGAAATAAGGGGCTGATTCGCGCATTGTTCGAGATGGTACATGCGCGTAGCGAGTTGCGTGGTGATCTGGTACAGGCTATTACAGGCATTTTTCACTTCTATCGGCAGTTCGGCTATGAATATGTGCTGGACTTAGGTGGGAAACGTGTTGTGTACTCATCACAAATTCCAAAGGCCAAGGAGGGTGAGGCAGAAGCTTACACACTTCGTGACGCAACACCAAAAGATGTACCAGCTATCCAGCACGTCTACAGTTACCGACGGAAGAGTGGTGTTGTCGCAGCCGATATACCTGATAGCTATTGGCTCTATGAGACGCAAAGAGAAAGCGAGGAGCACCAGAGATTTCCGCGTTTACAAATGATTGTGGATGCAGCAGATAAGGTCTATGGTTACGCCCTCATCGCGTCAAAACGGTATAAACCTGGAAGCAATCTTGAGGTATACACGTTGGATATGTTGCCAGGAGTAAACTTACGAGCGATATTGCCCTCAGTCCTGAAAGCACTACACGCGTATGGTTCACAGCTACCCATCCGTAATGTAACAGAGCCAGTTTCTTTAGACCAGATTTCTCTGAACCTGGGTCGCGCTCATCCTGTGTATGAGGCATTGGGAAACCTTGCTCCATTTTATGAGGCTCCATATGCATGGTATGTACGGGTACGAGATGTGCCAGCATTCCTCATGCACATTGCACCTGTATTAGAGAGCAGATTGGCGCGTTCTGTGGTCGCGAACTATACAGGAGAACTCAAAATCGACCTGTATCGGAGTGGCTTGCGACTGGTGTTTGAGCATGGGAAGTTGACGACTGCGGAGAATTGGCGCGTACCTGTATATGACTCGAATGCAGGTGCAGGATGCCCCTCGCTTGTATTCCTACAATTGTTGTTTTGTCACCGCAGTTTGGATGAACTGCGATATATGTTCCCTGATGTATGGGCCGAAGGAGATACAGAGATTGTGCTGAAGGCATTGTTCCCGGCACAGGCATCTGCTCCGTTGCCTTTATAATATAGAACGCCTGTGTTGGGTCATGATCGCTAGCCATGACCCAACACAGGCGTTCTATATAGTCTTATCTATTTAGGTGGGGTGATATAAAGATGAGAAAAGGCTACTTCGGCGTCTTGCTCCTCTACATAGAGACCAACCTCGCCGCTAGAAATCCTGGTCGATGATGGGTCAGATATAGACGTACTCACAGGTTGTTTATTGACAACAAAGGTAAAGGTATTGTCACGAGCATCTATTGTAAGCGTGTTACTTTTTCCTGCTCCAACCAGGAGTGAAGTTACGAGACCAGAGGAGATAGTTTTCCATTTGCCGTTGCCATCAAAGCGTGTAAAGACGTATTCTCCCGTAACCGACGAAATGACTTCAAAGAGATAGTAGTGTGATTGATCCGCAGATGCACGAAACACTACACCATAATAATCATAGGCATCATGTTCGCCGTGCACAAGCATCATGGTGACGGAAAGGTGAAAGTTACTGTACTGATGCTCATTATAAAGTGCCAGGGCAACTGACTGATCTGACTTATTGAGTACATGATAGTGTTGATGTTGCTTATCATAAAAAAATGTACTGCTGAGAGGCCAATCATTGTCATTCGTCAATGTATCAGCGTTGGCTTGCACACCAATACCAGTAGTGAGCGAGGTTTGTGATGTACTAAGAGGAGGTGCGCGATGAGTAAAATAGAAAGCAGAAGTCGCAACACTGCCAATTATAATGACCAAGGCCGCGATAAGTGCCAGCCTTGGTAGCGTCAAAAGCCTTGACCGTGTTTTCACAGGGATATGTTTCACCTGGATACTGGTTTTAGCAGGTGTAAGAGCTAATTGACCAAATGGGTCCTCTAGCTGTCCTTCGTTTTCGAAGCCACTTTGTGCATGTTCTATCGCATGTATAAATGCCTGGCTAAATGCTTCCCCAGTTTGAAAACGTTGCTCAGGGTTTTTGGCTAATGCTTTGCGTACAACACGATCAAGAGCAGGAGAGATGTCAGCACGCATCAGACAAAGTGAAGGTGGAACCTCATGAATGTGCATAAGGGCAAGAGCAAGCGTGGTATCAGCTTTGAAAGGAAGTTGCTTCGTGAGCAAGTAAAATAGCGTAACACCAAGCGAGTAGATGTCTGAACGCCCGTCGAGTGTTTGACCAAGAGCTTGCTCGGGCGAGATATAGTCGGGTGTTCCCATCAGTGATTCGTTGCTATTTACCGACGTATCTTGTTCTTCAGTCGGCTCTTTTGGAGCGAGCCGAGCAATACCAAAGTCAGCAAGCATGATACGACGTGCACCATCGAGGAGGATATTAGCCGGTTTCACATCGCAGTGTACACACCCATTTGCATGGGCGTAGTCGAGTGCCGATGCGAGTTGCTCAAGATGCCATTGTGCTTCTTCAAGCGAGAGAGGTCCGTGTTTCTCGATGTATTCAGAGAGTGTACCACCGGACATGTAGGGCATAATAATGTAAGGCAGACCGTCTTGCTCACCATAGGAGTAGATTGGGAGGATATTCGGATGGTTAAGTTGACTCGCGGCCTCTGCTTCGCGTAAGAAACGACGGTAGAAGTCACGACGCATCTGCATATCCATAGTCGAGCGTGGAAGAAAAACTTTTATAGCTACCTTACGGTCAGGAGCATGTTGCTGTCCCAAAAAGACTACACTGGAACCTCCATACCCCAGGAGCCGCTCCAGTACACAAGACCCTAATACGGTGCCGATAAGATGTTGTCCCCTGGTGGCGGTCATTTCAAAGCCCCCCATATAGCTTTTCTTTTAAAGTGAACGGGCGCGGACACAATTATCGTCGATGATACACGTCTGAACTGCATTTATTGTAGTCGAGAAAATGAGAAAGTGTCAACTCTTAGATAGACGTGCACAACCCCCAAAATTACACTTTTTATACATGACGGAAGGCAGATAGCTATAGGACAACGTACCTGCCCCTTAATATACATCTCTTTACAGGATAAATTCACCATCGCGCATAATTATACGCCCATCGACCTCGATGGTACAACGGTCTGGAATCACATCAACATGAATTTTTGCGTCCCAATCCGCACCTGTGAACTGTGGATAGGGATTACCAAAGGCGACATGCAGACCTGGCATCTTCTCATCTTGAAGCAAATTACCAACAAGTTTCTTCAAGCTTGTCAGGGTGCCAATCGCAAATTCGCCCGCTCGATTGCCATTTGGCACGGAGAAAAGATAGTCATGTACCTCCTGTGCAATAGCTTTATCTTCACTACTGACCTCTATAACATAGCCATTTTTCACCGTAATAACTAATGGATGTTTCAGTACGCCGTATTTCTCGGAAAAGTAATCGCCCAACACATCACACACCAGGACTCCATCAACGGTTGCGGGTGCGGTAAATACCTCGCCTTCGGGTAGATTGCCCCACTTCCCTTGCTCATGATAGCGACCATGACAGGGAATCCATTTCCAATCTTTATTGAAGGTTGCGGTAACATCGCTACCCTTCGCCGAAGTAACGTGTATAGTCGTGGCATCACGAACAAGATCATAGATAGAATTGGTTAAGGTGAACACCTCGTCATAGTCGGCGCACATGCCATCAGCCATAAGTGCTTCATCAATGCCTATCATATGTCCATGACGCACCTTGAGTTCCTTTACCAGAAATGGTAGTAAAGGGAGGCGGAAAGAGATTTCTCCCGGCTGTGCTGTGGCGATATAGTAGGTGACAGTTGGATGAGCATGTAAAAGATCCGAACGCATCTCATCAGAAAAAACCGTGAGAGGTCGCTCACCATAGTGCTCAAGAAAACGGACAGTGACATCGGCATGTTGCGCGAGCGCAATAGAAGCGACACGACGTGCAATGCTTTCACGTGCATAGTCGGTGATAATGAAAACACGGTCCTGTGAGGTCACGCCCATACAGCGTATAGCGTTCTCGGCTCCTCGTTGGACTCGCTCTTCAAATGTAAGAGAGTCAAGTGCCTTGTCGCTAGAGTGATTTCCAATGGATGTGTTTATTATGCCTGCCATAAAAGCTATACTCCTGCTTATAAAAGAGGTAACGTGGATATAAATATATACGCTCACAAAAATATTGAAGTAACATTTCTCTTGCTATGTGACACTTTTGGATGTACATATGTAACGATGCATCATACTTTGGTTGTACCATCATAAAGCGGCATCGTTTATGCTATATAATGAGCATACTACATGTGTTATTTCATAACAGTGAAGCACTTCACACTTTGAAGGGAATCAATGTATGACTAACGAGACCACAGCTACTACCGCACTGTATCGCTCAATTCATGCTCAACCTCAGACCATACGCGGGCTACTTGCGGATTGGGATTTGCCGACGCAAGCGGCACAGCAATTGAACTCACGGAAGCGAATTCTGCTAGCAGGCATTGGCACAAGTTACCATGCAGCACGTATTGGTGAGTACTTATTTCGGCTTGCGGGTGTCGATGCATGGGCGGTTCATGCATATGATTTTGTGACATATCCACGTCCGTTGCGTTCAGACGATGCAGTGGTCGTGCTCAGTCATCGTGGGAGCAAGGTTCATGGTGTGGGAGCGGTCCAACGTGCGAAGCAAGCGGGCGTTTTGACAATTGGCATCACAGGCAAAGGTTCAAAGATGCGTGACGTGGATGTGATGATAGAGACGGTCGAGCAAGAGGTATCCTCGGCTCACTCAATCAGCTTCACAGGCACATTGACACGGCTCGCGCAGATAGCCGCGCGACTCGCGGCATTACGTGGGAACACACAGGTTGCGCAGCAGATTGAACAAAGTTTGGCAGTCATTCCTACTTACATGGAACAAATTTTTCTGCACGAAGATAGCTTACGACACGTGGCGCAAGATTTCGTGGCACAACAACGTAGAATGCTTGTTGTGGGTGCAGGACCAAATGCGGCAATAGCTCCAGAGGGCGCGTTAAAGGCAAAAGAAGCCGCGTATGTCACAGCCGAGGGGCTAGACTTGGAGCAAGCGATCCATGGACCATTTGTTGGTCTTGAGGCAAATGATCTTGTTGTAATTGTGAGTGTCAAAGGTCCCGCGCAACCAAGAATAGCAGATTTTTTACATGCACTTCACGAGATTGGAACTCGGGTCCTGTTACTCGGTATGGTACCACCGGAAGATACCAGCCTATTTACGCAAGGGAATTGGACGCATGTCGAACTTAACACGGATGTTATAGAAGAATTGACACCATTGCTTACCGTAGTTCCATTACAGTTGTTCGCGGATTTCCTGGCTTCGGCTCGTGGAGTACACGCGGATACGTTCAGGGCTGACCAGGAAGTGTACAAGCGAGCGGGTGCCACGTTTCGTTTGTAAGTGGCAACAAGGGCACCCTTGCGGGTGCCCTTCTGATGGATTTCGCAATTCGCCTGTAACATATCAGGACCTTGCTACGTCGATGAATGGTTTACCTGTGTTTTCGTGCTATACTCTAGGTAGTGGAGCTTGCACACTACTATCCTATGCCCGGTTGCTCACGGGCAGAGAAGGAGTCACGCATGACTGGCCCTTTTGGTATTCCTCAGATCACGAGTTACCTCACCCAGATGTGTTTGAAAATGGCACATGTAGACTACGAACGCGAGGTTGTAGAACTTGCATTTCATGGAAGTCATGGGCAGTGGCGCATGATTGTTGGTTTTCAGCAACAAGGAGAAGCAAGAAAACTGATGTTGATCGCGCCCCATATTGGAACGGTGACAACAAAACGCCGTTTAGAATGTCTCGAAGCATTGATGGCGGTCAATTATCGCATTGCGGTTGGCAAGTTCGGGCTAGACCTGGAAGATGGCGAGGTACGGCTAGAGGAGGCTATTCCACTTGGCCTACACGCTATCACATTTGAGCAATTCCAGCTTGCTTTTGGCGCACTTATGCAGACAGTAGCCATGTACCATAGTCTTCTCCCTCGTATTGTCTATGGCAACCTTTCAGTGCAAGAAGCACTCACCGTGTGTGAGCAAGAATTTGCATTGCAAACAGAGACGGATAAAGTCAGCCACACACAGACAGAACCGCTGAACGACCCTTCGCAAGAGGTACCAGAGCCGGGAAAGAACAGCATTGATCTTAACGATGTGCTTGCAGAAGTCTCGCGCATCTTCGAGGATCACAAAGACTAAGGACAAATTATAACGCTAGCCTGACTGCGGCAATTCCATAGTCAGGCTAGCTTTGTATTGCACATTTAGCGAAGTATTTAGCCCGCAGTGATTGTTCCATTCGCGTTGACACGAAGTGCAATAGGTGGTAAAGGACGCGTTGCTGGCCCTTGCAGAACGGCGGCCTTGTTGAGAGGATCAAAGACAGAACCATGCGCCGGACAGACAAGCGTGTGTGTCATCGGATCGTAATTCACCTCAACACCTACATGCGTACAGGCACGCTCATACGCAACGAAATTTCCGTTTGGCAGGTGGATGAGCAAGCCAGCTTTTCCGTCTGCCGGATTAACAATGTCTATAGATGTGTTCGCAGTAAGACTCGTAGCACCCAGAACTTTAGCAGTTGGTGCGGTAGGTGCCGTTTTGACAGGATTATTAGTAACGTTTGGCGTCGCAGTTGCCTTTGCCGCACCGGTTCCAGTGTTGATCGTAGTTTTTTGTTGACCTGAAGCGGTTGGATTCCCTTGCGCGGTATGCGTGTTAAGAGGTGTTACGAGGTGAGCCAGGTTCATTTTGCCGGCAATCAACGCGCCTGCCGCGACAACGCTACCTGCTGCAAGAGTCGCAATGACACGTCTCCGGCCTACGTTGTTACGTGACCGTTTCGCTGGGCGAATGTGTGTCACTCTATCAGATGGTAGCATCTGCCGATCTTGCTCCATCAACATTTTCTGTTCTTGATTTGGTAGTCTTGAAGGAGCCTCTTGCATATTCGAAAGAGGAGATGGGACAGTAGAAGGTGTCTGAATCCACCAGGTAGGTGTATTCATGGCATCGGCACCACCTGCGGCTGGCACCACTGGTGCAGGTTGTAGATACTGTACTGGTTGGGCTTCCTGCTTTGGTTGTAGATACTGTACTGGTTGCACCTCTTGTTTTGGTTGTGACAATTCACGTGTACGCGCAACAGGATTATTTTGAGCAGGTTGCTGTAAGAAATTGGGAGAAAAGGATGGAGCGGCTTTTGGTGTCGCAGGTACCTGTTGCGAAGTGTGAATGGCTTTGATACTTCCGGTCACAATGGGCGGCAAATCTGCCAGCCATCGGTTGCGGTAGGAAGAGGCCTGGCAGCGTTTGCTTGAGTTGGCATACTATTGGTCTTAACGGAGGCGCGAGGCGCGAGAAGTTTGCCAGTCATAATTGGTGGAGTCAACTGCCAGCCGCCGATAGAAACTTCTTCTTCTGGCACATTTTGCAAATCGCGTGCCGCTTTAGGCTCATCCAGCAGGAATGCAGCCTCGTTGTTGTGGGCACGTTGAGGTCGATTGACAGCACCTTTGCATACTTGCGCGAAGGCTTCGACCAAATCACTCACACGCTGAAAACGCTGACTGGGGTCGGGTGCAAGAGCATGATTAATGACAAGTTCCATCGAGATAGGAATATCAGGACTAAGCTTATGAAGCGATGGCAATGGACGTTGCAGGTGCTGCAACGCGGTATCAAGAGGTGAAGTTCCACTGAACGGAGGTCTGCCACTGAGCAGTTCGAATAGTATGATCCCCAAAGCATAAATATCTGAACGAGGATCGATCGGCTGTCCTTGAACGACTTCTGGCGCGATATACGTAGAAGCATAAAGAAATGTATCGGCAATACTCAAGAGATAGGAATAAGGCTGATCATTTTGCTCGATACCACGCATTTGCAGCATGTGCACTAGCCCAAAGCCTGCGACAAGAAGGTTTTGTTCGGTGCCTGATAGAATGTTGGCGGGCTTCAGTGTGCCATGAACAATGCCTTTGCTATGGGCATATTCTAGTCCAGCGGCGATTTGTTCCAGGACTTCGAGGGCATATGTAGGCGTACATCGTCCTTGCCGTTGCAGAATGTCAGCAAGTGAACCATTGGTCATATATGGTGTGATGAGATAGGGATAGCCAAATTGCTCACCATATTCATAAATCGGTAAGAGATTGCGATGGCTGAGCGCGGTCAAGGCCGCTGCCTCTCTTGTGAAACGTTGCGCGAAGCGCGTTCGTGTTTCCGCAGAAAAGCGTTCAGGAATAATAAAGGTTGTCAGGGCAGCCGCTGTGCTCTGAGTTGGGTGCTGAGCCAGATAGACCGCGCTCAAACGTCCACGTCCTAGCAGGCTCTTTACGGTGTAATGACCTACAGTTTGTCCTACGAGTTGATCGGTTGATACAGTTTGCATTTAGGCTCCCCCACAGAGAATTCTATATAACTTACACAGTGATTTTACATACTGTATCAATGTAGGTCAATGTGATACGCTTAAAGTAGGACTTGTGTCTTCAATTGAGTAATAATAAACGATTGAAAAGACGAAATAGGGGCAAAACACATAAGAACACCAAATATTCTAATGAAATATTTAGTGTTCTTATGTGTTTTGCTTTTATCACAAAGGGCGTTTTGCGTTATTTGTGTGTATGGCTCGTAGGATGCGCTCGGGTGTTAGAGGAAGTTGACGAATGCGAAAGCCGAGGGCATCAGCTAGTGCATTCGCAATGGCGGGTACGACACCACTCTGCGCGACTTCTACCACGGATTTCGCTCCAAAGATGCCCGTCGAGGCCGTCTCGTTTTGTAGCAGATAGGTTTGCGTTTCTGGCATCTCAGCCGCATTGTACATGTGGTAGTCGCTAAATGTCGTTGTCAGTACTTGCCCCTGCACGTCGTAGAATACTTCCTCACTTATGCCAAGTCCTAAGCCCTGCACCACACTACCCTGCACCTGTGCTTCACCTAACGAGGGATGAATGACTCGTCCAGCATCGACTGCTGTAACCACTTTTATAACACGCACCACTCCTGTCTCGGTATCAACCTCAACCTCCGCTCCCTGTACAGCATGCGCCATGGGAGGATGTGCTTCTTTCCACGATGCGCTGGCGATAATTTGTTTGCCCTCGTTTGCAAGCAGATGTGCTGCGACCTGAGCAAAGGTGAGTGTTTGTCCGTTAAGTGGTGATGGCGTGATCGTTCCTTCGTGAATAGTCAGGGTCTCTGGCATCACGTTGAGTAGGCGACCGGCAATCACAAGCACTTGTCGTCGCACCTGCTCAGCGACACGACGCAGGGCAGCACCAGTATTGTAGAGGGTAGAGGATGCATTTGTTGTCGTAGCGAAGGGAGTGATATCCGTGCCCGTTGTATGTAAAAGCATCTTCTCTACCGACACACCAAGCACCTCGGCAGCGATTTGCGCAAGCATTGTCTTGATGGCAGAGTCAGCGACACTCACAAAGACATCAAACGAACCATCTTCATTGAGCTTCACGATCGCACCACTGCTCTCGGCATCAAAGGCGTTATTATAGCCTGTGAAGGCAACGCCCACCCCACGATGAAGACGGCTGTTCCATGTCTGCCCACGCTTCGCGCTCCACTGTAGCTTTGTTTCGACGAGCTGCATACATTCTGGAACGCGACTCTCTTCACTCCCCTGTGTTCTCGTTATGCTCCAGTTTTTACGTCTCAGTGCAATAGCATCCATATCGAGCAGTCTTGCAATCTCGTCTATCTGCAATTCGAGGGCAAACATCTCTGCGTTGGCCGCAAGCGTGTTACTCGCGGGTGGATGATTTGTATAGAGAACTTCTGTCACGAAGCGTGTATGAGCGCACGAATAAAGTTCTAACACATTTTTGCTCGTAGGCGTATATGTTCCATACGCACCCGTACTCGCGAGTACAATCATCTGGTTCGCGACTAGCGTACCATCGCGCTTCACTCCAGTTTTCATACGTACAATATGCTGTGAGTATGTGCCGCCCTCGCGCAACTCCTCGGCTCGTGAGTTGACCAGTCGTACAGGTCGTCGCGTCACTTGTGTTAACAGAGCACAAATATCCTCAAGCAGAATCGTTTGTTGTGTTGTCGCACCACCGCCAAGCGTGGGTTGTTCAACACGAATACGGTGTGGGGGAATATCAAGTATCGAAGCCAGTACACGTCGTACGTTGTGGGGAGTATATGCATTACAACGCACTACAAGATAATCATCTTCGTCAAAATAGGTAATCACGCTGCGCGTTTCAAGCGCGGCCTGCCGGGTCATAGGAGTAATATATTCGCCCTCAATCACCAGGTCAGCTTCCGCGAAGCCACGCTCCACATCGCCTGTTTCAGCACGAGTGCGTACCGCGACATTGCGCTCGGCGGCATAGATGTTGCGTGACTCTGATTCCGTATGAATCTGAATACCGCTTACTTCTAATGTTTGACGTGGATCGAGGAGTATGGGCAAGACATCATATTCAACATGAATACGCTCCAGGGCCTGCTGTGCCAGTTCAGGGTTTTCGGCTGCGACCGCTGCGACCCGATCACCAACGTAGCGCACAATATAATCGAGGCTGTAGCGATCTTGCGGACCCTCTTCACTCCCACTCGCAAAAGGTATACGTTGCACATCCTTATAAGTCAAAACGGCGTGAACTCCCGGTATTGCTCTTGCTTCAGATACATCAATACTACGGATCACGGCATGAGCATGGGGACTGGTCAGTATTTTAGCATAGAGCATGCCTTTGAACGGGACGTCATCAGTAAAGGTAGCACGACCTGTAACTGTTTTTACAGCATGTAGCGGCTGAACTGGTTTCCCGATGACAGTGAATGATGTGTTTCCTACGCCTGTGAAAGGGGTTGTGGCCTGTATAGTACGTTGTTTCCCGGTACTGGTACTTACTCCATCTAACACAACGGCACGTTGTCTACCTGTAACGCGCGCACCGCTCAATGAGTTTCCACCGACACCGCTATATTCTGATGGTACATCACCACGCAGGACAGCGGCGGCTCTTAGCACCGCTTCGACATGTTTCTCGTATCCCATGCAGCGACAGAGGTTGCCTGAAAGAGCATCACGCACATCATCTTCTGTCGGGTCAAGGGAGCGATTGAGCAACGCAGCGGCTGATAAAACCATACCTGGAATGCAAAAACCGCATTGAACCGCTCCCATGGCAAGAAATGCTTGCTGGATAGGCTGTAACACTTCGAGAGAATGGTGTCCTTCGACAGTAGTGAGTGTGCAACCACCAGCTTGTGCCGCGAGCATTACACAACTCGTTTTGGGTATGCCATCGACAAGCACGGTACAGGCACCGCACTCGCCCGTTTCACATCCCTGTTTGACACTTGTATGCCCGTTACGGCGCAACAACATTAACAGCAATTCATTAGGAGTTGCATCCAGACTTTCAACCACTCCATTGACACGTAACTCAAGTTCCATCGTACTATTTGCTTTCCTTACTTCTACCGCTTTGGGCTGCCAGCAATTCTTGTTGACGCGCGAGATATGTTGCCTCTTCAAGTACGCGTTGCGCAAGCTTGGCACCACTTACACGACGATAGCCAGCACTTACATGTATGGCAGTTGGTGGCCGAAATTCAGACATGCCGCCTTGAAGTGCAGTCAGGATAATTGTAGTATCATCGCTTTGCTGACCCTCAAGAGCGTGCTCTACCGCGAGCATGCGTGTTGGATCCATGTGTACGCCACCAAAAGCAAGACGTACACGTTTGTACTGGTTACGCTCAATCTCTACTAATGCGGCAACATTGAGCAGTGCTATATCTGTTGGTGTGCGACCAACACGTGCGAATGCGGTCCCGTGTGTCGTATTTATTGGAGGAAGTATCACCTCTACTATCAGTTCATTAGGGTGGCGTTCTCCAGTCACATCGTCGTAGGCAATGCGTCGTTCTTGCTTACCTTTATACACCACGCCTGATAGTGCTAGCCCTGGTCGCTCCTGCGTACCACCACTAAGGTTGACAGATGTTTTCGTGCCTGAACGCACCACAACCTGTGCTTCCAGTATTGAAAGCGCGGTTAATATATCAGCCCGCGACGCGGCACCAGCACCGATCGTTCCCCCGAGAGTTGCGCTATTACGGACAAGACGCGATGAAGAAGACGCAAGGGCAGTACGAGCTAACAAACCCGACGCAAATCTCTTGAGTAGTGGGGCATCGACGATTTGTTGAAGTGAGGTCATAGCACCTATATGAATGCTACCACGTGTATCTTCAGAAATGTACGCTAAACCCAATTCACGCAGGTCCACAACGGCTTCGATAGTATCATCATCCAAACCTAAAAGATATGTTCCACCAGCAAGTGGAACAGTTTTTATATCAAGACGTGCTAGCAGTTCTACTGCGTCGTCAATATGTTCAGCCCAGTAATATTCAGCAAGGTTACGCAACATACAAATTATGGCCTTTGTAACGGAAGCAGGGTAAATGTTTCTACATCAATCAACCCCTGATCCGTTAGTTTGAGTGATGGAATAACTGATAACGAAAGAAAACTTAATGTCATACATGGATGGTCGAGTGTACAACCAAGCGTTGCAGCTACCTCGTCAAGATGTCGTAATTGATGTACTAATTCTTGAGCAGGAAGTGGTGACACAAGTCCACCCAGCGGCAAAGGTACGCTGGCCCGCACCTCCCCATCGACAACACAAATAAAGCCACCGCCCATTTCTTGTAGCGCGAGTGCAGCCTGTATGATGTCGTTATCGTTCGCGCCCGCGATCACCAGGTTATGGGCATCATGGGCGACACTCGATGCAATCGCACCTTGCTTGAGACCGAAACCCTGCACAAGCCCAAGTCCGACATGCCCGCTCGCATGATGTCGTTCGACCACGACTAATTTCAACAGGTCACGCTCCGGGTCGGCAACGATTTCACTGTCGCGCAGCGGTGCCTCTACTCGCAAATGCGTTGTCGTAATCTGTCCCTTTTCAATGCCAATCACCTCGATAGGCCCAGGCTCGCCAACAATGCGAATATCACGTTCAGTCATAGGCGCGATATGAACCGTTTTCGTTACCTCGACCTCATGCATGGCGATATCGGTTTCTATACCCATGACAGCGGCGGAAGGAATATCGACCAGTAGCTTCCCATTTTGAGCCACAAGCATACCATCTTTATAGACGGACTCGACCTTGAAGGTTTGTAAATCATCCAGGATAACGAGATCCGCGACAAACCCGGGCGCAATTGCTCCACGATGATATAAACGAAAATATTGCGCGGTATTATAGGTAGCGAGCCGAATAGCCTCTACAGGGTCTAACCCCAATTCGATAGCACGTCGAACCATCGAGTCTATGTGGCCACGTGTTGTCAAATCAACGGGGTCGCGATCATCCGTGACAAAGAAGACACGTGGCGGATGCAGTTCTTTCACAAGAGGCAGAAGTGCATCGAGGTTTTGTGCAGCCGAACCTTCGCAAATCATTAACCACATACCTAGCCGCAGGCGTTGTCGCGCCTCCTCGATAGTTGTGCATTCATGATCGGACATGACACCTGCGGCGACATAAGCGGACAGGTCGCGCCCGACAAGGCCGGGAGCATGACCATCGACAACCAAGTTACGCTGCAATGTCGCTTCGATTTTTGCTAAGACCTGCTCATCACCCTGCAATACACCGGGCATGTTCATCATTTCAGCTAATCCCAGTACACGGTCATCTTGTAAAAGAGGTAGTAGGTCATCGGCGGTTAACACGCGAAATGGGCTTTCAAATGACGACGCAGGCACACAAGAAGAGAGCAGTATATAGGTAGAAAGAGGAAGGCCACGACCAGACTCGAGTACATAACGAATGCCCTCAACGCCCATCACGTTCGCGAACTCGTGCGGATCAAGCATAACCGTTGTCACACCACGAGGAGTTACAAGACGTGCGAATTCAGGAAGGACAAGCATAGTACTTTCAATATGCATATGACCATCAATCAGTCCGGGTGCGAGCCACCGCCCTTGCACGTCGCGCTCCACTCGTCCTTGATATGTATGTGAATTACTGGTATTTCGCTCGCTCACTCCCACAACACGACCATCGGCAACCGCGACATCCGCAAGATAGCATTCGCCCGTACACACGTTGACTAGATTCGCATTGCGTAAGACCAGGTCGGCAGGCAGTTCGCCTCGCGCAACCTGTATACGCCGCTTCAATTCGTTCATAACCGTTAAGCCTTCTCTATCGAAAGGTGCGTATCGCACTATTTTGTCTGAAACATTGTGTTCCATAGTATCAGATTGTGTCAAAAGAGTCGAGTATTCCCCCCATTTAGCTCAACTTCTTATGCCAGTTTTTTCATATTGTTCGTGATTTGCGATATAGTTGAGTATTTTTTGTACACCCACTTTGTTCGCGGGTCGATACACTTTCTGATAATGCATCTTTGAATTGCCCTTGTTGCGGTGATACAAGGAAATGCTGACAGGTATGCGGGTATTCTCCTGAAACGTAATGGGGCGTATCTCCCATTTTGACCCCTTCTTATCACACAAAGCAAGTTTGTATACTTCGCTTTCAATTTCAACAAGTTCAGGACGTAGTCCTAAAATGCGCACATCTTCTAAAGAGAAACCACAGAAGCTACCACGTTGCTTTGTCATACTGCCTCGCATGCATCACAGAATATCTGTAGCTTTTGGCCAAATGCGCTTCTTAAAGAGACGCAAAGCCGTTATACGACGTATAATGAATATACTATGTTAACGTACTTATTATATGAAATTCAAGAGTACCTCCATAAGAAGAAGTATAACAAAGGAAGGATTGATTCACATGAGTAATGTTGGGACAACGGTAGCAAAGGTCGCGATGCTTGCGGGCGGCGCGGTCATCGGCGCATTTCTGGCGCGTTTATGCGATGAATGGATTGCGTCACACTCACACACGCAGTCCGAGTATGACAAGACACGCTATTCACAGGGATTAGGTGCGGTGGTATTGCCACCAGCCGCACCAGCACAGGCTCCGTTCAAGGAACCAAATTCGGGGGAAGAGCAGTATAACGACTACAACAAGTAGAGGGAAATACTAATGACAACGACGATGACAGCAAGTGAACGCGTACATGCAGCACTGAAAGGCGAGCATGTTGACCGAGTTCCCTTCTGCTTCTGGCACCACTTCAAGCCTGAAGGGTCTGGCGAACGGCTAGCAACATCTACAATGGAGTTCTTTCGTCAGAAATTTGATCTGGATATTGTCAAAATCATGCCTGACCTGCCCTATCCTATGCCTACTGAACCTATAGTTGAGGCAGACCAAGTACGTATGCTGCCGAAACTTGGTCTCGATACACCAATATTCGAGCAACAACTTGTGTGTATACGCACACTACGCTCTCAACTTGGCCCTGACTATCCGCTCATTGTCACACATTTTAGCCCATTGACACACCTCTTTTATATGCTAGGTAAAGAAAAGGCTACCGAAGAGTTACGCAAACACCCTGCCCCTATGGAAGAGGGCCTGGGAACGATAGCATCGAACTTGAGCCATCTGTTCAGAGCCTCATTAGAAGCTGGCGCGAGTGGCGTCTTCTTTTCCTGCATGGGTGCGACGAATGCCGACCTGACCCGTGACGAGTACACACACTATGCACGCCCCTACGACTTACAGGCACTTGAGGGGGCAAAAGGTGCCTGGTTAAATATTCTCCACATCCATGCCGAGCCAAGCCAGGAAGGTGATGAGATTTACTTCAACGACTTCCTCGACTATCCTGTTTCTACCTTGAGTTGGAGTGATCGTCTCACGGGTCCGAGCCTGAGCGAGGCACTCACAATGACTGACAAATGTCTCATGGGTGGGCTTGCTGAACGAGGTCCTCTGACCCATGGCAGTGAGACTGAACTTGACAACGAGATCATGGCAGCCGTGACCCAAACCAAAGGACGACGCTTGATACTCGCGAATGGCTGCTCCATTCCCGACGACAATTCAGAAGAGTGGCTCCATATCGCACGTCGCCTGGTTGATAATTTAAAGTAGTATTGAGTAGAGAATCACGCACCATTCAGAGAAGACCACGTATCTGAATGGTGCACTTTGTGTCTTCACAGGGCTTTTCGAAAGTCGTTGAAAAGTGCAGTGTTCACATGACAGGGGCAAGCCCTGTCACTACTATATGCCGTTCACGCCGCTTGCGCGTCTATAGTAGTGACAGGGCTTGCCCCTGTCATGCCCCTGCTCGACTTTCGAAAAGCCCTGGTGTCTTCGGATATTCGTTGTAAGCAAAGAAAAAATCGTGTATAGTTGAGTGTAGGATAATTAAGAGTGGAAGGATGTTAATAAAATGAAAACGATGGACATACATGAGCTTATGGAGCATATCGATGAGACCTTGCGTCTCTTGAAAGACAGAGGTGAAACAGTCGAGATTGTTGATCAGGGCGAAGTTGTGGCACGTTTATTACCACCCCTCAAACAACCAACGCCTTCATCTGATGAAGCGTCAAATAGAGCATGGGCAAATCTTGAACGTTTATCAGCAGAAGTAGGCAAGCATTGGAATAGCAATATAAGTGCTGTTGATGCGATACATGACGTAAGACGCGAACTGTGATAAACATGGTAGTAGTTGATGCAAGTGTATGGGTTAGCTGGTTGAGACCACAAGATGCCAATCACCCGGCAAGTTTTACATGGATACAATATTACAGAAATACCGAAAGTTTAATTGTAGCACCTTTACTCCTTTTGGTAGAAGTTACATCGGCTATAGCAAGACAAACGAAAGACCCGGTACTCACAAAAGAAATTATTTCCAATTTAGTTGAAGTGAGTGTTATGCGTCTCGTCCCTATGGATTTTGCATTGATTCGGACAGCAGTTAACATCGCAAACGAGCTTCAATTACGTGCAGGTGACGCTACTTATGTAGAAGTTGCACATCAACTTGGCATTCCTCTCATTAGCTGGGATAAGGAACAGCTTCAAAAAGCATCCCAACTAATTCAGACATACACACCTGATATGTATCCATTTGCCAGCTAGGACGCGATAAATCGGTCCCTACTCATACCTCAACACTTCCAGGGGGCGCACGCGCGTGGCATTCCAGGATACGAGCAGGGCTACGAGCATAGTGATGAGCGACGTTACAACTACTATGAGAGTGATTAGCCACGGACCTACACTAATTTGGACCTGGAAGACGAACTTACTTAATACGGTGATCGAGCCAGCGACAAGGAGCATCGCGACCAGTGAACCGAGCAGGCCAACGAGTCCGTTCTCGATGAGCACGGTTGCCAGCACTGAACGACTGGTGTAGCCGACGGACTTCAGGATACCAATTTCTCGTTGTCGCTCCAGCATCGCGAGGGCAACCGCATTCGCGATAATAATCAAGCCAGCAATCATTGCTAGCGATGCGACGGTGGTCAGCAAGATAATAAGGTTATCGAGCACCTGATTGATGATTGCGTCGATATCAACGACACTGAAAACGAGTGCATTTGGTAGAGCTTTATTGATGTTGCGCTTGAATGCAGGCAACTGGTTGGGATCGACTTTAAGCGAGTAGACTGCTAAGGTCGATGAAGCCCCGAGTTGTGTAGCCACCTTCTCGTCACTGAGAATGGACGCGAAGGTAGGATTCTTTGTCGGGTCGGAGTCGTCGTAGAAGCCGACAATAGTGAGGACCTTTGTAACGGTACCATCCGCACTCTGCTCAATCACGGTATTGCCAATATCCAAATGCAAAGGAGCATTCTGGAGCGATGAGTTGACAAGGATATTATTTGTTCCCACGTCAGATGAACGCAAGTTACGCCCACTGTGCAGCGTAATCACAGGCAGGCTATTGCCTCCTGCTTGCAGCGTATAGCCCTCAATACTGGCAAGTCGGTTGACTGCATCTCTCGAATTTCCTTTTCCATTTGAGCTAACGCGTTTCAGGACCGTGTTCAGGTCCTGCCCCTGGATAAACAGTGGGTATACCTGACGTACCACCACGTTCACTACTGTTTTGCTGCCATCAACGCCTTTTTGCAGTGCTATCTGTGCCTGAATCGTGGCTTTTTGTTTCGGTTGTGCCGCGATGAACACATTGCGCGTGAAGAGTGTGTCGAGCGTACTGGTGATGGTATCCTTGATGCCTTGTCCCAGGACAAGCACAAGCCCAATCGCGAACACGCCAACAAAAAGAGCGGTGAGCGTTGTTGTGGTACGTAAGCGTTGTCGTCCCATGTTGCGATACGCCAGCATAACAGGTGTTTTCCAGGCACGTGGTATAAACATGACGACGCTATCAAGCATTGTCGCGAAAAAGAACACAAGTGAACCACCCAATAAGACAAGACCCAATCCGCCCAGAACGGCCAGGATATACACACCCAACGTACTATTACCATGACGCGAGGCATAGTGATTTATAGCGTTCCCCAATAATCCGAGCAAGCCAGCGGCAAGCGCGGCGAGCACAATCGCGCCAAACGCTGCGAGAATCCAGAGCAAGATACGCGCTTGCGGTTCTTCATAGACAGGGAGCTTCGAGATGGCTAGTACAAGCAGGCCAAGCCCTAATGCCAACGTGAAAATTAAGATAGCACCGCCATATACAGCAATAATCGCGGTCGTCACACTCCCTAGAATGCTCGCGGCTAACGCAACGAACAAGATAGAGAGTAAGACGAGCAATGTAAGTGTGGCGGCACGTGAGGTTGTGCCTGTCGTTTCGCTGCTATCTCGTAGAACGGCTAAGGGGCGTATCTGGCTCGCTTGTACAATTGGTAGTAAGCCAAAGATGAAGGCCGTTGAAAGACCAATGACGAATCCTGAACCAATGGTAGTGGGATCGAGGGTAATTGGGAGGTGCAATGGAAAGGCATATTCCACAATCGTACGCACGAGATAACTCGCTCCAATACCAGCAAGAGTGCCAACGAAGCCGCCGATAATACCAAGCAATGCCGCTTCAAGACCAAAAAGTCCATAGAGATCAACTTGTCGATAGCCAGTTGTCTTAAGCATAGCAATCTCGACCTGTCGTCTCCGCAGAAGTACCTGCATCGTATTGATAATACCGATGCCACCTATGAAGAGTGCTAACAGACCAACGATACGTAGAAAGAGTCGTATTTGATCCACCTGGCTCTGTCTTCGTTGTAACAGGTCTTGAGCAGTGATCAACGTTACCGTAGGGAAGTTCTGATTAATCTGGGTTTGTACCGACTTCAGGTTCGCATCTGACATAGTTGTATAGATAGAGGTATATTGAGCGGGTAAAGCAGAACCATTTGTACCAGGAATAGCGGACAGGGTGTCCTGCGAAATAATAATTTGTGGTCCCTGGAAGGCTCCTCCCTCTTGAAATTCAGCCGCAACGATGACAGGAATACTACGTCCATCGGTAGCTTTGACGGTATAGCTGTTTCCAACATGAGCATGCAATGTTTGGAAGACCCGCATACTGACGGCAACGTTATTGCCCTGTACTACTTGTTGGATGGTCAGATTGGAGGATGGTGCAATAAAATTTGCCTGCCCCACCAGAGGAAAATTGTGTGACACGGCAACAATTGTAAAAGTTTGTTCATCACCGGAAGCAGAGGTAATAGTGCCACCCGTATTATATGATGTAGCATAGTCTGTGATACTGCCACGCTGTTTGAGTTGGTCAAAAAATGGCAGGTCTCGCTTACGAAGTGGAGAGACACCTGCATTGACACGCAGGTCGCCACCATTGGCCTCCACGATATTGCCTACTAAGGCTTGGTTGACGCTTAGGCCCACAAGTTGCAGTGCCACAATCGCCATCACCCCGACCGCGACGCAAAAAATAGCCAGTACAGATCTTTGTCCTCCGCGCAAGAGTGAGCGTGTCGCATAGGACCAATATAATCCAAGCCGCATAGATATCCTTCTTTATAATATTGGTATGTAGGGGCCATAATTCATTACGCCCTGAACCCGCATCATAGGCCAAACCAGGACGAATTAATGCCCTCTGATAAAAGAGTACGGATATCTGTAGGGACCGATTTATCACGTCCTCGTCCCGAACCGACCACCGACGAGGACGTGATAAATCGGTCCCTACAGATGACGTATCCTGATTGATCAAACAGCATAATTGACCCATACACCTAGTAAATCATGTTCACAAATCTTATTATACGATGCTACAATTGAACGTAGTAGATACAGGGAAAGATATGTATTATCTGCTTGAGTGAATAAAAAGCCCTCTTACGATTGTTCTAACTAATAGGATATGATAATTACATAGTTGGGCTAGCTCTCTTTTCCACTGTATGCTAGTTCACAGCATAGCCCGCATAAATGTGTTATGCTATTTCAATAAGAACAAAAAGATTTTGTATGATATAAATTTTCTACTTTGCATAAGGTTGATGTAACTGATGGATACCTCTATCCGTTTCTACAATACGAATAGCAATGTGCATACTCCATTCGAGGATGAACGCACACGTAAGTTCACCGTTCCATTGCCAGCGGATGAGGAAGGCAGTGTGTCTGAGATACGGAGAGACGAGCGAGAACACACAATTGCATCGTCCAAAACTGCCACGCATGAGCATGTTCAAGAGACTGAACAGGTGAGCGCGGTAGATATTGCTGATTTTGAAGCAATCTTTCTGCGCTTCCAGACACCTATCACCAACTTCATTTATCATCTGATTGGTAATCGAGAACAAGCATATGATTTAGCACAGGATGTGTTTGTCAAAGCATACAAAGCGTTATTAAACGGAACGGCCGTGCAACCGGGGGCACTTTCGGCGTGGCTTTATCGTATCGCCGCTAACACGACAACCGATACGCTACGGCGTCGGCGCTTGATTTCCTGGTTGCCACTCTCGTTATTCAATGAGGACCGTGGCATAGGTGCAGGTGTTCTTTCCGATTCCGGTGGCACGGCAGATGGCTTTACAAACACAAACGAAGAAAACCATAGCGAGAATCGTGTTGGCTCTGTAAGCGCACTCTATGAGCGCAACGGCTATGACGGAGGACGATTTGAAAATAGTGTGGCCGACAAAGAGATCGTCGAGCGTGTGATGAAACAATTACAGCCTAAATACGCCGCGTGTCTCTGGCTCTATGAGAACGATGGGTTGTCTTGTGCTGAAATTGCTGAAGTTCTCAATATTAGCTCGTCAGCAGTAAAAATGCGACTCATGCGAGCGCGGGAACGGTTTATTGGATTGTACAAAAAAGAGGTCGGTGAAGAGTGAACTGTAACCAAGCGCGATCAATGCTCATAGCATATCGGGAATTGAAACATGGTCAGGTTGATACGACAGAGCTAGATGTGCATTTGGAGCAATGCGCGGCATGCAGGCAGGTCCTGGCACAACATAGCGTTGTTGGGGAACGTCTACGCCTGTTACCAACAATAGAACCAAAACCTGATGCACATACAAAACTTATGCAAACGCTAGCAGTAGAGCATGCACGTTTCTTACAACAATCAACCAGCGCACATGCATCATCGGCTTCTTCTGTCCCAGATTTTCTCAAGCCATATATGAATGAACAGGCACAAGCTGCCGAGAAAAAAGCTGCTTCACTGCGAGCTTTCTCTACCGCTGAGACTGGTCCATTACCTGTTATTCGAATGAAGAGTAAAAAGCGTATAGCTCCGACGGGGCAATTCGCGGTTCTTGGATTGGCAGCGAGCTTCCTATTGGTATTTTTGGTTGGTGGTCTTGTCGCCTTGCTTACCTTTGCAAATCACGGTGTGACTGGATCTAATACGGTAACATCAATCCAAAACCATCATTGATAGCTCCTGTAAGCTATACTGCTGAAACAGCATATCCACATATCGCGAGTGCGGTTGCTACCAATGAGCATATTTATTATTCAGCCTATGGTAACGACGAAACGCAATGGATGATCGAGCAGGTAAATGGCACAGCAAAAAATGCATTAAGTATCCCGCTTCTAAATACGAGTAGCCAGAGTCCGTTATTCGTGCTTGCTGCATCATCACAATGGGTTGTATGGCTACAATTTGACGCAGCACAAAGCAAAGTTCAGAAGCATACAACAACACCAGCATTCACTCAAACCTGGAGTTTGAACGCACTTCCACTTTCAGCCCAGGATGGGCAACCTGGTAACGTGATGACATTACAGCATGGGACCTTCGATACAACAATGGTTCCTCCCTGGGTTCATACGCCAATTCAAGGTATCTCATTTGTGCAACAAGGAACATTGCTTGTAGCGTCTCTTGATGCGAAAGGTAATGCACAACTCGTGCGCTATCAGTTGGACAGTAATCAAGGAACAACCTCAACTCTCATCGCGACGACCACGAACGGTCATGTAATCACCTCGCCATCCGCTACAGCCGATGGAACGCGGGTATTCTGGTCGGAGGAATGGTTTACAGATAATCTACAACCGCACAGTACAATTTGGGAACAAGAAATTACGAAACAGATCGTGCACCAAAATGGTGCATGGCGTCCAAGTACAGTGACAAGCAAGCACACTTATGGCTCGCAAGACACGTTATTCCATCCTCAGGTAATTATTGATACACTCTTTTTACTCAGTACGAGTGATACAGCAGTATCAACACAAGGAACACCTGGCGCGGCAAATACTCCAACGGTGCAAGCAACAGCACAGCCGATATCAACGGCACCTGTTACCTCGCGCTTTACCGCTTTGTACCCGACGCAAATCGACGAGTCTATTCATGGAACTGTTTTAGCCTTTTCGCTTGATGACGCAACGGCGCAACCAAAGACACTCTCAAATGATAGTACGGCTGCCGCGTTGCAGGCAGGAACGCGTTTTATCTTGTGGCAGAACAACTCAGGCTTCCAGATGTATGATGCCCCTACAGGGTCGTCAGTTGAGGTGAGAGATACTACAAAGGGCGCGTCATTCCTGGCGGTGAATGGAGATTCTGCTGTATGGATTGTTGCAGCGACAAATCCTACTTCAACAAAGAATACGACAGGAGTTCAAACAGCCACATTCAACATGTTTAACTTGCCTGCGGCCTAGCACATAAGACAAGCAACATGACAGGGGCAAGCCCTGTCACTACTATACTTCTCGCCACTATGTGGCTTGCGCGTGAAAACGTGTATAGTAGTGACAGGTGCTCTGCCCCTGTCATGCGCCTTCATTGCTCTACTGTCTCTTTTTTACTATCTAAGACATCGAGGTGAATGTGGTGTAGTTTACGCTCCATGTCCTGTATTTTTGTCAGCACAACGCTCATTTCTAGTTCTGACTTCACGTTCACCTGATAATCCAAATCGGCCTTGATACGATCTTTGCCTGATTGCCGATTCTGGCTTATGAGCACAAAAATAGAAAGAAATATTGCCTCAAGTGAGACAGCCATCGTGAGGAACTGAAATGGATAGGGATCGAATTGCCAGCCTTTAGGTCCTAGTGTGTTCAGGAAAATCCAGGTTACGAAGGCAACCAGGTTGATAAGCAAAAAAGTGATAGAGCCGCTGAAATCAGCGATTACATCCGCAACACGTTGACCTATTGAAAGATTTACCTCTTCAGCATCATTTGCATTGCGCGTGACGCGGGTGCGAAGGATATCATCGGTATGCTTGAGGCGTTGTCCAAGTTCCATTAATACATCGAGTGCCGCGTCTGGCCGCCGACGAAGAAAATCGAAGAACTCGTCGCGATCTAACTCGAGTGTTACAACCTCTTCTGCGGAGGTGGCACTGGCCGAGCGCGTTTCGCCAGCCAGCATTGCCAATTCACCGAAAAACTTGCCAGGACCAAGCACATCCAAGACCACCTTTTTGCCATCGGTATCTGTCAGCCATATCTCGACCTCTCCACGCTCGATGATATTGAATGCACAGGAAACATCGCCTGCCGTCATCACTTGCTGGCCAGGCTGATAAATTCGTTCAGTCATGATAGAGCGGACCTCGGCCCGCTCATTGTCATCCATATTAGAAAAAAGCGGTATTTCCGCGAGCAGTTTTGTTGTCACTAAACTCATACAAGTATGTACTCCTTCACTTAGCAGCCAAGGAGCTTCGCGATAAGCATACGCTGAACCTCGCTGGTGCCTTCGCCGATTTCGTTGATCTTGACACTGCGGAAGTAGCGTGAGACGGGATACTCGTCCATAAAGCCATAGCCACCATGTATTTGTACAGCTTGATTTGCCGCACGATTCGCAGTTTCGGAGGCGAAAAGTTTCGCCATTGACGCCTCACGCGTATAGGGCTTGCCTTGCATATGTAACCAGGCAGCCTTATAGTACATTAAACGCGCCAGTTCGATTTCGGTATCCATATCGGCGAGTTTGAACTGAATGGCCTGATTTTTGCTAATGGGTTGTCCAAACTGCTTGCGTTGTTTCGCATAGCTCAGTGACTCATCGAGACAAGCTTGCGCGAGGCCCACGGAGAGTGCCGCGATAGCTACACGTCCGGCGTCGAGTATTTGCATAAATTGCTTGAAGCCATCGCCTCTGTGCCCAAGAATATTGCCCTCTGGCACAACACAATCCTCAAAGGCAAGGGGACGGGTATCCGATGCTTTCCAGGCCATCTTCTTATAGGGCTGACCGATATCGTAGCCAGGGGTACCCTTAGGAACGATGATATTGGTAATTTCGTTGCGTCCATCAGGTCGTTTTCCTGTGATAGAGGTGATGGTGACTCCACCAGTCATATCGGTTCCTGCATTGGTAATAAACGCCTTTGAGCCATTGATATGCCATTGTCCGTCTTGTAGGACCGCTCGTGTTTGTGTACCACCCGAATCGGAGCCTGCCTCTGGTTCTGTAAGTCCAAAGGCCCACAATTGTTTTCCAGTCGCAAGTGGCGTGAGAAAATGCTGTTTCTGCTCCTCACTGCCAAAAAGATAAAATGGCGATGCGCCAAGCGAGGTATGCGCCTCCATCGTGATACCAACCGAGACATCACCGCGTGAAATCTCTTCAATGGCGATACAATACGCTAAAAAGTTCGCGCCCGCGCCTCCGTACTGTTCAGGGAATGGCAGCCCTAACAGGCCGAGTTCACCCATTTTGTGAATCAGGTCATAGGGGAATTGACTGGTTGCATCTATTTCTTCCGCGATAGGCTTGATTTCTTGTTGCGCGAACTCGCGACAGGTGTCGCGAATGGCTATCTGCTCCTCGTTGAGTGAAAAATCCACTGGTGGCTCGCTTTCTTTGTGATAGGTCCAAACAATAGTTCACTTTAATTATACGAGATAATGACAAAGGATGGCTAAGCTATCTTCGAGGGGAAACAGGGAAACCGCAAGGGTCTCCCCTACATGTTGTAGGACCCTACGTGTAGGGGAGAATCTTGCGGTCTCCCTGCACCTTCACGAGTTTCCCCCCGAAGGACGGAGACCCAGCTAATTCGCCGCCTTGACAAAGAGGTTGCCTCATGATTTCATAAGTAAAGATGAGATTTTCAAGGAATGAGCAGATAATTTCACTAAGGTTGCTCATATTCCTGAAATGTAAGTCAGGAGATACTCGGAGAGGAAAGCGTTATGGAAATGAAGACGTTTACAACACCTGCGAATGGAATGGATTTTTATTGTGAAATGATGGGTCAAGGTCCAACCATTGTGATTGTTCCTGATGGAACCAATGATTGTGGTCCTTATGAGAAGATGATGGAATATCTTTCAGACGAGTTCACCGTTCTAACCTTCGACCCTCGCGGTGGTTCACGCTCACCAGACCCCCAGCCACGTCCAGTTACACCAGAATTATTTGCTGACGACATCGCGGCCCTCGTTCAGGCAGTACCTGTAGAAAAGCCTATTTCGGCATTTGGTGTGAGTTCAGGAGGACAGGCAGTTCTCGCCCTAGCCAAGTTCCATCCAGATGTTCTCAGAAACGGCATTGTGCATGAAGCAGCATTACAAGCAGATACACCTATTAAAAATGCGGGTTTTGTGTACTTTCAAACGATGGCCTCTCTATCTCCAAAAATCGCTCCTCCGGCGGCGATTTCAGCCATCACGTTTGTTGGAACGTTAGAGGGTATCGAAGCAATTGACGCTGCCCAAAATGCACGAATGGCAAAAAACCGTGACCACTGGGCGCAATACTATCTTGGGACGGTTGATATGGGACGTTACTCCGAGGAAGATTTCGCACACATGGCTCCGGTAGACTTCACAATTGGGACGTGGACACCTTCATGGTTGACGGCTGCTAATCAAGCTACAGCAGTTCGCGGAAATCGTCCAGTGACCTGGGTTAATAGTGCTCACTCTCCACATCTAACCATGCCAGAAGAAATGGCAAATATTGTTCGAGAGAAAGTGAAGCAGTATTTGAAGCACTAGGTATAAATTGAACTCGAAGTTACATATACCACGATACAAAAGGCAGGGCATGGAATATGTCTTGCCCTTTGTATCGTAATATTGGATTAAGAAACGGTCTCGCCACTCTCGGCACGCGCTCCGACACCCTTACGCAGCATGGGAACTTTGTCCAGTGCTTCCCAGGGGGCGTCGATATCGGTACGTCCGAAGTGACCAAAAGCCGCCGTGGGTTGATAGATGGGGCGGCGCAGGTTCAGGGCCTGGATGATCCCGGCAGGGCGCAGGTCGAAATGTTCGTTGATGAGACGAATGATTTCATCGTCAGAGACTTTGCCTGTACCGAAGGTCTCGACAAAGAGCGAGAGTGGACGCGCCACGCCGATAGCATACGAGATTTGCAGTTCTAGCCGATCAGCAAGACCTGCCGCGACAATGTTCTTCGCGATATGACGCGCGGCATAGGCCGCCGAGCGGTCCACTTTTGTCGGGTCTTTGCCGCTAAACGCTCCGCCGCCGTGACGTGCCATACCACCATAGGTATCAACAATAATCTTACGTCCGGTCAGGCCAGCATCGCCCATTGGTCCACCTGTGACAAAACGGCCTGTCGGGTTCACATAAATCTTCGTTGATGAGTCCAACAGGTTCGCGGGAATAACAGGCTTGATTACATGCTCCAGCACATCAGTACGAATCTGCTCTTGATCGACATAGCTTGCATGCTGGGTCGAGATGACTACGGTATCGACGCGCACAGGGCGACCATGCTCATATTGCACCGTGACCTGACTCTTGCCGTCGGGACGCAGGTAAGCTAATGGGCCACTACCCATCCATGCCTTACGCCGTTCAACCGAGAGTTGGCGCGTGAGTTTGTGCGCAAGACTAATTGGCATAGGCATGAGTTCAGGAGTCTCGTTACAGGCAAAACCAATCATCATACCTTGATCGCCTGCGCCAATCTGTTCTAGCTCATCGTCGCTCAGATGCTTGACGCCACCATCCTTCGCCTCTAGCGAACGACTAACGCCCAAGTCGATATCAGGCGATTGCTTGCCAATCGAGGTGACTATACCACAGGTGCGATAGTCAAATCCATACTCTGCATTGACATAGCCAACTTGTTCGATGGTCTTACGCACGAGGGCTGGCATATCAACCCATGCCGTCGTCGTGATCTCGCCCGCGACCAGCACAAGCCCTGTCGTGGTCGCGGTTTCACATGCGACACGCGCCAATGGGTCCTGCACCAGGATCGCGTCGAGAATTGAGTCTGAAATTTGATCACAGAGCTTATCTGGATGCCCCTCTGTGACGGACTCACTCGTGAAAAAAGCCCTGGGGCTTTCCATAAAATTACTCAAAGGGTTATCTCCTTCTTTTAAACATTATGACTATAGGATGTACTCAATTATCTTGGCGTAGGGACCGATTTATCGCGTCCTCGTCGGATGCATCATGGATGGGGCAATGTAGTTCGCGCAATGCGAATTGCGCTTCCGACGCGATAAATCCTCCCAACCACTATCCTGGGACGTCCCATTATCGCGTACATAGGGAGAATTGGAGGAGGGCATAAAAAAGCCCCTGGAGCGTAGGGGTGTGGCGTGTCGCACATTCCCCTCATCTCGCGGAACGCATCATGCGATGTTCCGCCGGAATTGGCACCCTTCCTGCTTGTTAGCAGATGGGTTGCCGGGCTTCGTAGGGCCGTTTCCCTCCACCTCTCTGGATGAGAGCGATCTCATTGCTTATTCAGTTGTTATGTTGCTTCGCAAGCTCCTTGCTTCGTGTTATATCTATTCTACGGTATGAAAGGGAGGGTTGTCAATTCCACACGCATTAGTCATGTGCTACCAAGGTAGCACATGACTAATGCGTGTGGAATTAATTAATGCTAGGTACCGGACTCCCATGAGTTGAGATACTTGTCTTGCTCAGGAGTGAGGGTGTCGATACGGACGCCCATCGCGTGGAGTTTGAGACGCGCAATCTCTTTGTCCATTTCGGTGGGAATGGTGTAGACATGCGGCTGCATCTGCTTGGCGTTCGAGAGCATATACTCAGAGCCAAGAGCCTGGTTCGCGAAGCTCATGTCCATCACGCTAGCGGGATGGCCTTCCGCGGCTGAGAGGTTGACGAGGCGACCTTCCGCGAGCAGGTGCACGTGGCGACCATCGCTATAGGTATATTCATCAACGAAGTCACGGACACGACGTTTCGCAGTCGCCATCTTCTCAAGGGCGGGAATGTTGATTTCGTCGTTGAAGTGACCTGCATTAGAAATCAAGGCACCCTCTCGCATATTCTCAAGGTGCTGCTGGTCAATCACGTTGACGTTTCCAGTTACGGAGACAAAGATATCGCCCAGTTTCGCGGCTTCGACGCCCGGCATAACACGATAGCCATCCATGACAGCTTCAAGCGCACGTGTAGCATCGACCTCAGTCACGATGACGTTCGCACCCATGCCATGAGCGCGTGACGCGACACCACGTCCACACCAGCCATAGCCGAAGACGACGACGGTGCGACCCGCAATCAGAATATTGGTTGAGCGGATAATCGCATCGAGGACGCTTTGTCCTGTTCCGTAGCGGTTGTCGAACATGTGCTTGGTATCGGAGTCGTTGACGGCCAGCACTGGGAACTTGAGCACGCCATCGCGCTCCATGCTCTTCAGACGAATAACGCCCGTTGTTGTCTCTTCCATGCCACCGATGATATCGGCGATGAGTTCGGGACGTTTGGAGTGGATGGTCGAAACGAGGTCGCAGCCATCGTCCATTGTCATTTGAGGCTTGTGGTCCAGCACTGCGTTGATGTGACGATAATAGGTTTGCTCGTCTTCACCTTTGATCGCGAAGGTAGGGATACCGTATTCGTGCACGAGTGCAGCCGCGACATCATCCTGCGTCGAAAGGGGATTTGAGGCACACAGGACGAGATCGGCACCACCAGCTTTTAATGTGATGGCGAGGTTCGCGGTCTCTGTCGTGATGTGTAAGCAGCCGGACATACGGATACCCTTGAGGGGCTGGTCTTTCTCAAACCGCTCTCGGATGAGGCGCAGCACGGGCATCTCTTTGGCGGCCCACTCGATGCGGCCTTTGCCACGGGCAGATAAGGTAATGTCTTTCACATCACCAGAAATTGAGGTTGTCATACGTATGAATGTTCCCTTCTTTATGCGTAACAACGCGCCTGCCAATATAAAACAGATTGTCAGGCGCAACATGTTTGCAATGATACCTATATCTTACAACATTTATTATGGGTAATTTGTTCATGTTCATCCTATCCAACGTGCCCCAATTGGGGCACGTTGGATAGGATGAACATGAACAAATTATTTGATAGGTTCCCAGTTCGGGTCAAAGTGCGAATAGGTCACGAGTTCTTTGTAGCGTTGGGCGATATCGTCTAGCGTGAGGGTGCGCAAACGGTCGATGCTGAAGTCGGCACACACGAAGGAGCCGATAATGTTGCCATGAACAACTGCACGCTTGATATCATCAACGGTATAGTGGCCATCTGGCCCTGGTTCGACGGTCGAGAGATAACCAAGGAAACCGCCAGCGAAACCATCGCCCGCACCAGTAGGATCAACGACCTCTTCAAGGGGATAGGCCGGCGCGGTGAAATAGGTGCCATCAGCACCGAAGAGGAGTGCTCCATAGCTGCCCAGCTTCACCACAACATATTGCAAACCCATAGCTAGCAATTGACGTACACCTTTGAGGATGCTGCCATGTTCGGTGTAGTGACGAACCTCTTCCTCGCTCATAAGCAGAACGTCTACCCGCTTGATGACTTCTGTCAACTGCTCTTTCGCGGTATTGAGCCATAATTCCATCGTGTCCAGAACGGTCAGACGGGCGTGCGGCATCTGGTCAAGCACCTCTAGCTGAAGTCCAGGTTGGATGTTGGCGAGAAAGACGAGCGGACTTTGCTTGTATGAGTCAGGGATAATAGGGTGGAAATCAGCATACACACCAAGTTGTGTATCGAGCGTGTCGCGAGAGTTCATATCCATATGGTAGCGACCCGACCAGTAGAATGTCTTGCCTTCCTCAATCTGTAAACCAGTGAGATTAATCGGTCGGCTACGTAAAAAGTCGTGATATTGTTGTGGAAAATCGGTGCCCACAACCGCGACAAGGTTCACGGAATCATAGAGTGAGGCAGCGGTTGAAAAAAACGAGGCGGCCCCGCCGAGCACATGGTCTACCTTCGCGAATGGTGTTTCAACACTATCAAAGGCAACAGAGCCAACAACAAGAATAGGCACGAAAAGCCCTCCATTTGCACAAAAATATAGAATTAGACAGGAGTAGCATCGCTAAGATGCTCGATCACTCCATCAAGAAACGCAAGTGTACTATTGAATTTTTCTCGTGCCATATCACGAGCAGGTTGTGTATTGAGGGATTGGTATAGCTCAATAAAGCGTTCTTCGATGTGACGTAGCATCGCGGCGAGCATATCACCCGTCACAGCCTTATTGGTATAACGTGCACCAATCTCGATTAAGGACGTTACAACGGCTAGTCCGCTCAGTCGTCCTAGCTTATCCGCATCATATAAGATACGGCCCTCGAGCGAGGATGTGTTGCTCTGCTCAGAAGCGCGAGAAGTCATGTGTGTTAAGATGGTTTGCTCCACTTTTCGCACAAGCTCTGGTGCTGCCTGCTGAGATTGCAGGAACTCAACCGCCATTTGAGCTGAAGCGATATGATGTTGCTGGAAGCCCTGTGAGACGGTCGAAATATCATGCAGATAGGCGGCAATAACCAGTGCATCCATATCTACCACGGTTGTATCATCCTCATGCTGTAGGGCGAGCATTTTACAATTCGCTACAACAATACTTACATAGCGAAATCCTTCGCTCCCCAACGTCTTTTCCACATACTGAACAACAGCCTGTAGTATGCTTTCCTGGGCCTCTATACCCATTACTCATATCCCTTTCCAACATCGGTGCTCTGCTTCACTTCAGCACGTTCCGCACACATTCTACGAAGTATCTCGTGATATGGGGAACGGGCGATGCCTTGCTCCGTGATAATGGCGGTTATATACTCGTGAGGTGTGACATCAAAGGCTGGATTCGCAACGTGAACTCCCGCAGGCGCGATAACCACGCCACGTACAGTTGTTACTTCCTCCGCATTCCGTTGTTCGATTGGAATAGCCTCGCCCGATGCCAGTGAAAGGTCTATCGTTGAACATGGAGCAACAACATAGAATGGAATAGCGTGAGCGCGTGCTAGTATAGCCACACTATACGTGCCAATTTTGTTCGCAACATCGCCGTTGGCCGCGATACGATCAGCACCGACAAACACTGCCTTTATCCCTCCGTGACGCATGAAGTGACCAGCCATGTTGTCGGTAATCAGTGTCAGAGGAACGCCTTCTTTTTGAAGTTCCCACGCAGTCAAACGAGCACCTTGCAGCACCGGGCGCGTTTCATCAACAAACACGTGAACCTGCTTGCCAGCTTTATGCGCTGTATAAATTGGTGCGAGAGCAGTTCCGCAGCCAGCGGTTGCAAGTGCCCCGGCATTACAATGCGTCAATAAAACATCGCCATCTGCAATCAAGCTTGCACCATAAAAACCCATTTGTGTACAAGAGCTGGCATCTTCAGAAGCGATCAAGAGTGCTTCATCCCGTAGATGCTGAAACATGTGCTGTACAGACTGCTCTTCCTGAGAAGCACAATGCAACATACGGTCTACGGCCCATGCCAGGTTGACAGCCGTTGGGCGCGTACTACGCAGTAGATGTCCTACAGCTTGTAAATGCGTGTGTGCCTGTTTAACCGTCACATTCGCACCCTGTTCTTGTAGAAACCGGAAGAGTGCGAGAGCCATACCGAAGGCTGCAGTAACACCGATGGCCGGAGCACCACGCACTTTGAGGGTTTTGATCGCGGTAGCAACCTCTGCTTCATGCGTAAATCTGAGTATAACTTCCTGTTGCGGTAGGAGTGACTGATCCAGCAAACAGACGTATACCTGCTTCTCATTTTCTTCCCACCAAACGGTGCGAATCCGTGTCTGACTGAGTTGTTGATTTTTGTCCACTATAACACGCACATATTTCTTCGTTTCTTCTCCATCACTTTTACCGAAAAGGAATTTGTTACAACGAGCAAACACTATCAAGTGAGCGTGTCCCCCCAATAGTACTAAGCGAATGGTCCAATGTAGCTTAATTTCTACCAGAGTATGCTAACATGATAGTCGATACCTAACGCGAGTGCAAGTATATATGACCATTCAGGTATGTTACTCGTAGCGTCGGTTGTCCGTTCCACTACACAGAAGGTTGAAAAACCTATTCCATACTGGCAGATGTGATCAAACAAACAGGTCATACTGTACATGCTGGAGATGTGTTGCAATTCCTTGCTTTGGAACGGACAAGATGATAATTGTAGCCATCGAAGGGATTGTAGCGCATGGCCCAGGTGGAAATAAAAGAAACTTCCTGGTCTTTTGACCAGATTTACGACGAATACAAAACACCTATTTATAACTATGTGTATCATTTAGTTGGAGATCGTGAGCAGGCAGACGATCTCACGCAGGACACCTTTCTGAAAGCGTTCAAAGCACTTCCAAAAATGGATGGAAGCTTGAAGCTTTCGGCATGGTTATACCGCATTGCAACAAATACAGCCTACGATGCGTTACGCCGTCGTAAGCTAATTGCATGGTTGCCCTGGCAAGACCTTGACCATGAGCCTGCGGATGTTGAGAGTGCGGACCCGCAAGAGATATACGGCACAACAGAATTAGTGCGTGCCGCTCTACGACGTATGCCTCAACAGTATCGTTCGGCACTACTTTTATACACGCAAGAGGGCTTCTCATACAGCGAGATAGCTCGCACGTTAAACATCGCCGAGAGCGGTGTCAAGATGTATCTCTCTCGTGCACGGCAGTCGTTTCGAGAGCATTATAAATCCCTTGAACAGGGAGGAGGCACCTGATGAGTACTGAGCATGTCGAGGATTTATTAAGCGCATACCTTGACGATGCTCTTACTCAGCAAGAACGAGATGCTGTTTCGCTACACTTACAAACATGTGCACCATGTAATGCAGTTCTCACCGATTTCCGTCGCTTTGATACGCTCCTGAAAAAGCAGCCGCGCGTGAGTCCTAGTACTGCACTTCGTGAAAGAATTTTTTCTTCAACGGAATACCTCGATCTCATCAAGGATATAGCAGCAGAGCAGGTAACAAGTGGGAATATAGTAGCGAGTGACATAAAAAGTCGGCAGACGCTTCCTCAAAAGCGGGTTCGTTCCGATACTACAAGTCGTCCACATCTGGTCGCGCTACCTTCAAAGGTTCAATCTCCTCTTCCTTCTGTGCAAGAAACAAAAGTCCATATTCGTACCCCACAACGTCGGAATATATACATACAGCGCTTTATGCAAATCGCGATAGCTGCATGTCTTTTACTTACACTCGGAGTCGGTAGCTTCATAGGGTGGAACCTCTGGCAAGAACAGGGTAAAACAGCACAAGATGCACATGACATTGTACCTCCACAAGCACCCCATCAGGGAGGCCCACTACCAGCAGGCATGCATTTCGTCTTCTTGAGAGATGGCGGTTTATGGAGTACACCAGAGGATGGAAGCACACAAGCTGTTCGTTTAACACCAACAGCGGTCACGGTAGCACAAGATTGGGCTGTTAACCCGGCACCCTCAGGTCATATTGCTGGCAATCTTCTTGCGTATGTCGACTTGAAACAAGGCTATATTCACATCATTCGAACTGATGGGCAAAGTGACACGATTGTCAAACAGGCTCTGTTACCGAGCGTGTCAGCGACTACATGGAATTCAGCCCTCGGCAAGACGATTTTAAGTAGTTTGTCCTGGTCTCCTGATGGCCACACACTGGCATTTATTTCAGCTACAGCGAAAACGTCCACCGTGTATACATACTCGACGAGTACAAATCAAATACAATCAGTGTCAATTTCGGATATAGGGACGATCTCGCAGCTCGCGTGGTCCCCAAATAGTGTGCGTATTGCGTTTGACATTACACACAATGGCATCACGAAGATTCTTGACTACAACGTCTTGACGCGGGAATCATTGACGGTTACATCGACAATTGCAACTCCACAAAACCTACATGATACTGTGCTTATGTTAGCCTGGACGCTAAATACTGTCCCGACTATCACCTGGAGCGCAGGAACACAGGGCCATGTACACAATATATGGCTACGACACATTGGAACAGGTGACAACGGCGTACAATTGCTTAACAATGGCGACTATACGCAAGCTGTATTTAGTCGTTACGGAGAACAAGGGACAGGTGGGTGGCTCCTTAGTCGCACGCTGAAAACAAATATCGACACCATCCTCTCACTTGCATTGACAGGTACAGTGCGTACAGTAGCAAACGGTAGCCAACTGGGTATAGCTCAATGGGCATCAGATAACAAGCACATTACCTACTATGAAGCATTGACATCTGGTATTGGTACGCTCCATAGTGTAGATACAACCACTGGTCAGAATATATTAGTTGCGCCAATGGTACAGAGCACACCTACTCCAATATGGTCTAACGATGGACAACACCTTCTTTATAGTGTTGGGACTCATAGTTTTGTCACAGATGCACAAAACAACAAGACGCAACTTTCCATCACAGGCATCGTCTCCACGTTTGCGTGGTCTACAACGCCGTCACATATTGCTGTTCTAGCAATGAAAGATGGGAAGCAAGGTGTGTATCTCATTGACATACAGCATAACACAGCAAAAGTATTGAGCACACAAAACGTTACTGGACCAATTGTATGGACACAAGTACCGTAACGAACGTTAAAAATAAATCTGACAATACGTTAAGGGCAGCAATTCATTGCTGCCCCTAGCGTGCTCTATTCTTGTATTTGCTTATTCAAGTGTATAGCGCAGCAAAAGTATTTATACAATCACTATTGTCTATATTCACGGGTATTTCACAAAATGAGGTGATATTTTTATAAGATTTTCATAGTAAACCTGTATAGTATAAGGGAGTCTTGTTTCGTAGCCACTCGTGTGGTGGGGTGTATGTGTTTTGGAGGAATATCCGATGGTAACAATTGCACAAACGTCTAATACAGGTGTTTTAAATGGTCGTCCATTTCAACAGACGGCAGGCCAAACTGATGGAATAGCCAAGGTCAGTATTCATGCAGTCTTTCGCGCACGCAAGACTGCAGTTACAGTACCAGTGCTTATGCAGATGGAAAGGCGAGACCGCGTTGTACTCATCTTATTGGACGGTCAACGCACGATCTCTGATGTGATGCGTTTGCTTCATCGTACCGAGGCTGAGGTGGCTCAGGTGCTAGTACGTCTTCTCAGAAGTGAACACATAGATTTTATGGGGATACGTAGAATATAAGCTGTACCAATTTTCCTACTAGAAAGAAATTGGTAGTAAAACTGATAACAAATCTACTATTCATGCGTTATAATACATAGGCTTAGGACGGAAAGCGGAATATATGTGAGCAAGCACACCCACCTCGACGAGCAGCTTGTAGCATATATTTACTTCATTCGTGCAATCTTTTCCCCATAGAGATTGCACGCGCACCGCCCAAAGTTGCGCATCGCTCTTTGCATATGCGTGGTAAGGGGGAACGAGATGGCACCCCGTTCCTCCCTTACATTTCAGCCAGTCAAGCGAGAAAGGGTCGCATGCAATCTTCAATGCGGTCATCAGGGGGAAAACTTATAGCCAGTGCAGCATTAGTTCTCTTACTTTGTCTGCTTCTATTCATGCTCACTACATGGGGAGTACTGACATTTTACGCAGAACGTGATGCAAGAAATAATGCACAGGTCCACCTCGCCCTTGCAAAGCAAGCGTACAATACAAATAACGCTTCCCTGCTTCATGCATTGCAGATAGTAGCCGCAGATCAAGGAGTTGTGACCTCCATCACGCGAACTAAAAATGTGACGCGAAACTACCTCAAGCAAATTTCTGCTTCCGCACAGTATCGCTTCAGCTTATCCGCTATAGATATCGTCTCAATGAATCATGCTCTACTGGCACAGGTAGAAGATAGCCAAAATAATAGCCAGCTACCAGTCAACGCCATCGCACTTGTGGATCAAGCCGCACAAGGGAATATTGCGACCTCGCTCCAAACAGAGTCATTTAGTCTTATCCAGGCTCAGAAGAGTAGTTGGGTACTACGTATCGCGTTGCCCATTTTTTCCTTACAACATACGACGGTAGGTGTTTTACTTGTAACGCAGCACATTGATGATACGCTTGCACAATCAGTAGTTATGCATTCTAATGCGAATATTTTTCTTTGTCTAGGGGGTCAAGTACAAGGTATAGCCGGAACCACACTGAACAACAATGCGCGTACCCGACTTTCTGCGTCTGATGGGGCAAATAGTGTCTGCCAAGTACAAAGACAAAATTTAAGTAATGGAACGCAACACTATATCGCAGTGGGAAGTGTGTTGATGCCTGAACATCAAATGGCTTCTTCGGCTCCGCTTCTCATCGTTGACATAGAGCCTCCAATTACGATTGCGCTGTATAGTCAGCGTGTACTGCTGCTCTTACTTGGTGTAGGAATTTGTACTATCGCGATTGGAATTCTGCTATACGCGCTGATACTACAGACATTTTTTATTCGTCCACTACGAAAACTACAAGCGCAGGTACAAAGACAGGTCGTCGAGAATGTAGGTGTTATCTTGCCAGTACAGGACGAGATAGAGATGCTTTCACGCTCTTTTGATTTGCTCTCTGAGTCTTTAGAAAGCGAAAGCGAGGCAATGATAGAGCAAATGAGCAATGTGCTGGTTATGAGCGATGCTCTGGTCTCGACGGTCAATCTTGAGCAGTTACTGGGAGAAATTGTAGCTCGTCTTGGACATATCATGCAGGCGAAACACGTCTCGATGCTGCTCTATGGACGCGAGATGCTCTCACCGTGGGCTGTTGCTCAGTGGTCTGAGACAGGGATAACAGGTTCTACTCCTCCTATCCACGCATCGACTCGGGTGTATGAATCGTCCGCAAGCCAGGAAAAGGGAGCGGTCACTGTTCACGCTGACCCTGATAGTGATGTAACAATGACAGTCACAACAAAAATGGTTGCATTACCAAACATGAGTAGCGGCAAAAGAAAAACGGTTCAGATTCCTAAATCTACACAGACAACCTATGGCATACGTCGTCCCCGGATACCCCGTCCTGCGCTACGTGATCTGGACATGACGCTAGCGCGTATGATTATCGCGAAACAAAAGATTGCTTATGATGATGATATTGCGTCAGGTTCTCAAGAGCGTGATGGATGGGCGCGAATGGCACTCGATGCTGGCTATGGCGCGGTAATCGCGGTACCACTACTACTACAAGATCAGGCGATTGGTGCATTCATGCTCTACTTCGATAAGCCCTATCAAGTGAGCAAACGAGACACCTTCCTTTTGAGTACTGCCGCGATCCAGTCTTCAATGGCGATTCAAAATGCGTTACTATTTGCGGAGGTAAAAGACAAGAATGATGCTCTTGAACGTGCCAACACTTTGAAATCACAGTTTTTAGCCACAGTTACCCACGAGCTACGCTCTCCTCTGCATAGCATCATCGGTTATGGTTCAATGGTTGTCGATGGTTTCGTCGAAGGAGATTTGACACCACAACAGGAGGAGGATATTCGCTTTATAGTGAGACGCGCAGAAGACCTCTCACATCTCGTAGATGAAATGCTCGACCTCTCAAAAATTGAAGCGGATAAAATAGAAGTGACACTGGAGCCAATTGAACTTGCCCCGAGTATAGGTGACATCATCAACCAACTCAAGTTAATGGCTGATGAAAAGAAACTGTATCTCACGCTAGAAATAGAAGAGAACTTGCCGCAAGTACGCGCGGACAGCTATCGTTTGCGCCAGGTTATCACCAATCTGGTCTCGAACGCACTAAAATTTACAGAGCAGGGAGGCGTTACCGTTCGTTGTACATGTATACAACATTTGAACATGGTGCGTATAGCGGTACAAGATACAGGTATTGGCATCTCACCTGCTGCACTTGGCCTGATCTTTGAAGCATTCCGGCAGGCAGATGGAAGTACTACACGACGCTTTGGAGGTACTGGTCTGGGACTCACGATTGCGAAGAAGCTCGTTGAATTACAGGGAGGGGAAATCGCGGTAGAGAGTTTAATGGGTCAGGGTTCAACCTTTTCGTTGACCTTACCTGTTGTAACCACGCACAATTCATAACGTCTGTACCACATGCCAACCGTAGGGACCGATTTATCGCGTCCTCGTCGGCACACGTAATACCCACAAGGACGTGAAACACCGTCCCCACACCGTTATTTTCCAGTGACCAAAAGAGTGCATTATTGGTTCATGCACAAGAAAGTACACAAGAAAGCCTATGAACATACCAGCCATCCTTATAGTCGAGAATGAGGCATCAAACCGCATTCTTATTGAGCGTGTCCTGTCAACACGTGGCTACCGTTGTATTTCCGCGACAAATGGCCAGGAAGCCCTTGACTTACTCGACCGTGAGCATGTAGACCTGATCCTGACAGACCTCTCAATGCCTGTGCTGGACGGCTATCGTACGACACAACTGATTCGTTCACGTCCACATCTCGCAAACGTGCCAATTGTCGCCGTGACCGCCTATGCATTAAGCGATGAAGGTGAGGCGGCCAAACGCATAGGTTGTACCGAATATCTGACCAAACCATTCAAGCCACGCCAACTTTTAGAGTTGGTAGACCGCTTGCTACCAGCGACGAGTTGAACCCTGGTCTGCTTCTGCTGAGAGGATTGAGCAAACGTTGCAACATGATCGCAAACGTGTTCAATCGCCGAGAGGGTGTGATAAAATCAGACCCGTACAGAGGTTCTATCCTATATGCGTCGAAAGCCCGGGGTTCCTGACCCATTCATTTGTATTCATCCGTCATAGTAAGTATATTCTTCCATAAGACTGACCAGCGCGTCCTGGTCGGTTTCTTGTTTTAGAAAACAGCGAGTTAGGAGTTTTTTGTAGATGAACATTTCAGCGATAACACAAACAGTACAAGATGTAGCAACCGACGTGTTGATTGTATCGGCGGCACGAAAAGCAGGCAAAGACGAACATGGTATACAACTTTCGGTGGTTGCCAGCAAGATAGATACGCTCTTGAATGGTCTCGTGAGCGAGCTATGCAATAGTGGAGAGTTTAAGGGTGGTCTCGGTGAGCTACTGACAATTCATCCAATGGGTCATCTGGCAGCAAAACGTGTACTCGTCGTTGGCCTGGGAGCGCAAGACAAAATCAACACCCAATCCTTACGCCGTGCCAGCGCGATTGCGGCACGTCATGCACAAAACACGGGAGCACATTCCATCACGCTCGCCCTGCAATGGCAGGATGGGCAAGATAGAGTACAGGTAGAAGGGGCACTGCTCGGTCTCTATACATTTAGAATGTACAAACACGCGGAACAGACAAGCAATGGAAAGGGTATTTCGCAGATCAATGTGTTGACCGAGAATGGAACCGATACGGCAAGCGTTGAACGTGCAATTGAAGAGGGGCAAGCACTGGCTGAAGCAACGAACTTTGCCCGTAACCTTGTGAATGAGCCGCCCAATGTTCTTACGCCAACAGAACTTGCCAACCGCGCGGTCGGTATGGCAAAGCAATTCGGTTTAGAATACGAAGTATTCGACAAAGCCAAAATCACAGAATTGGGTATGGGTGGTCTGCTCGGTGTGACTCAGGGTAGTGCTGAACCTCCACAGTTCATTATCCTACGCTATCGAGGTGGACAGGCGACAGAAAAAGGTATGGCCATTGTCGGTAAAGGTATTACCTTCGACACGGGTGGTATCTCAATCAAGCCCGCCGCGGGCATGGACGAGATGAAGGGCGATATGGGTGGGGCAGCCGCTGTGCTTGGCGCAATGCAAGCCATCGCCGCGCTGAAGCCAGCCATCAATGTAACAGCACTTGTACCCACCTGCGAAAACATGCCCAGTGGGACCGCTTACCGTCCAGGTGACATTTTACGCATTTCAAATGGCAAAACCATTGAGATTGTCAATACAGACGCTGAAGGGCGTTTGATTTTAGCGGATGCGCTTTCTTACGCGGTCAAGGAAGGACTCTCACCGATTGTCGATCTCGCCACGCTAACAGGCGCGGTCATAATTGCGTTGGGTAACGTCACAACGGGCGTGTTCAGCAACGACGAGCAGTTGACTACTGATATTGTCGCTGCTGGCCGTGTCGCGGGCGAAAAGTTCTGGCCTCTACCAATGGACGAAGAGTATGGCGAGGCCATTAAAAGCGACATCGCCGATATCAAACAGACAGGTGGACGCGCCGCATCTTCGATTACGGCAGCAAAAATCCTGGAGCAATTCGTTGGTGATACGAAGTGGGCACACCTGGATATCGCGGGCACGAGCTATCTGGATAGCAAAAAGCCCTATCAGGAAAAGGGTGCAACGGGTGTCGGTGTTCGCACACTAGCAGAGCTTGCACGCAGCCTCGCAAAATAAATTTCCTGGAAAACATAGAGTGAAACAGGGCATGGTGCTGTTGCGCCACGCCCTGTTTCACTCTGTGTTTTCTTTTTAAAATGCTTTTTGTAGAGACATACGAATGCCTGATTTCTATACCAACGATTTGGATTGACGCATAATTTCGCGTAACTGCTCGATGTGTCCCCCACCGTGCAAAATACCCAACGCATGCATACCTACGGCGTTCATGGGGCCAAAGCTAGGAATACGCATAATCGTTACATCGAGATGTGGAGCGTCCGGCCACGCATCGAGATAAGCGCGACACATACGGCGACTCTCTCTGAGACGCTGATGTACCTGCTGCGCATTACGAATTGTTTCCCAGGGAACCTCGTTGCGCAACCGGCCCTCGAAGTTAATACCACGTGCAAGGACGGAGCCGACTGAGGACGCCTCTTCAAGGGTCGCGGTGAGATGGACAATGACGTGCCCTAAAGTGTACGCTTGCTCGTTCGGGTCTTTCAACTCAGGATCATGTGGCACAAATGTAGTGCCCATATCGGTTAAACCTGTAACGGTGGCCTCGATAGTATCAAAAAGGTCGTCGGTCGCCTCGTAAAGGTCGGCATGCGTGGCATCGCGTACAGCTTCGGCATAACTGGCTTTGCCTGAACGGAACGCTTCAAAGTTGAGAACCATGTAGTGAAACTCCTCCAACGTAAATATGTTATCTAAGGTATAGGATAGCACATAACAAGGATTATTGACGTAAGAATTATAGGTTCTGTTCGTGTTCATTGGTATAAATCTACATCTTCAACCAATAAAAGGACCTTATGTCAAATATTTCGTTTAATGGCTTGCTACTTGTTACAGTGGCTGCTTTCATCGCTCCGCTGCTGCTGGGCCTCAGTCCAGCACGTCGTTTGCCATCGGTTGTGCTTGAAATCGTTGCTGGTATTCTGATTGGTCCCTCGGTACTTGGCTGGGTGAAAGTCGATGCCCCAATTCAAATTCTCTCGCTGCTTGGATTGGCCTTCCTGCTTTTTCTTGCAGGTTTGGAGGTTGAGCTTGAGCGACTAAAAGGGCGTCTACTTGCATTCGTGAGTGGAGCATTCCTGCTTTCGCTTGGCCTAGCTCTGCTTGTGGGCTACGCACTTTTCCTGGGCGGTCAGGTACTCTCACCACTCTTTATCGCCATTGTGCTTGGTGCAACGGCGTTAGGCGTGGTTGTGCCGCTACTTAAAGACGCAGGTGAGAGCGACTCAAGCTTTGGACAACTTATCATAGCTGGCGCGATGTTTGCCGAATTTGGTTCAATCATTCTCCTATCACTTTTCTTTTCACGCGAAGCAAGCAGTACAGGTACAAAACTTGTGCTACTTGCTGGTTTCATTCTCTTGGCCGCAGCATTCGCCTTTGTAGTTCTGCGACTAGAACGCTCGATGCATTTAGCAGGGGTGCTTCAGAGATTACAAGATACAACAGCGCAAATTCGTGTTCGTGGCGCCTTTATGCTGCTCGTAGCATTTGTCGCGCTTGCAAGCGCACTTGGACTCGAAACGATCCTGGGAGCTTTTATAGCGGGTGTGATTCTCCGACTTGTCGATGCAGACCGTATGATGACGCACCCACAATTTCGTCAAAAACTAGAGGCAATTGGATTTGGCGTTTTCATACCAGTATTTTTTGTGACAAGTGGACTGAACTTCAACCTTGCCGCGCTACTTTCTAGCCCATCGACACTCTTACGCGTCCCAATCTTTCTGCTTGCGTTGCTCCTTGTCAGAGGTGTGCCAGCCTTGCTGTATCGTCCACTCGTTGGGAGTCGTCGCGCAGTCATCGCGGGGTTACTACAAGCAACATCGCTTTCATTTATTGTCGCGGCATCACAGATTGGGTTAGACCTGCACTTGATTACGAAAGCTACAGGTGCAGCTCTCGTTGCTGCCGGATTGTTATCAGTGCTGATCTTCCCCATTGTTGCACTGACGCTTTTGAGGCAGAGTAAAGGTGAGAAAATTTCTGAAGTAGAAAGCTAGTATGTTCACAATTACATCAAAACAGGCTCATCTGCAGAGCAGGTTTACGCCCATCGAGCAAAATATAGGGGGCGGCTTGCTCGGGTGTACGAATACGAAGTCGCTGTAGTTGGGATAGTTCTGTGATATGTCCTTGCCGACGAGCGCGAAGAATAGCATCTGCACTTTTCGGGCCAATGCCCGGCACACGTAGTAACTGCTCGCGCCGCGCGGTCATGATTTCGATAGGTTCTGAACGCAGATGCATCTCGGCCCACGCTTGTTTGGGGTCTATATCAAGTTGCATATTGCCATTGGTCAGGAGAGGTAGGTCTTCGACATTCCAACCGTAGTCGCGGAGCAAAAAACTGGCTTGATAGAGTCGGTGTTCACGCAGTGGGTCGGTTGAAGTAAGATTTTCAAAGGGAGTTTGCTCGATAGGGTGGAAGCCAGAATAGTAGGCACGCGTCAAGCCATATTTACGATAAAGAGTGTTACTGAGCGATAATAGCTCTTGATCGGTGTCGCCTACCGCGCCCACCACAAACTGCGTGACGGTACCAGCAAGCTTCTCATAAGGATGCGTTTGTCGTATCTGTTCTGCTTGCTGTAACATACTCAAAAGTTCACGCTGAAAGTCTTTCTTTGGTGCCAATGCATCTAAACGCTCTTGTGTCGGACCTTCCAGGTTGACTGATACACGGTCTGCCAATTGCATGAGACGATATAGTTGCTCATATTGTATCCCTGGCATTACCTTGAGGTGCAGATAACCGCGATACTGGTAGCGTTTACGTACAATTTCTGCCGTTTCGATAATCTTATCTTGTGTCGTGATGCTCCCCTTGATGATGCCCGACGACAAGAACATGCCCTGCACCTGACCTGCGCGTTGAAGTGTATCCAAACCACTCGCGAGTTCGTCCGGGGAGAAGGTCATACGCTTCATTTTGCTGCGGCCAGCGCGAAATGGACAGTAGTGGCAGTTGCGTTCGCACGCTGTTGTCACCATCGTCTTCAGAACCGGAAGCGACCCTCTTGGTGTCGAGACGTTCGTGATACACTCCGAAAGGCTACGCGACTGATATTGTGCATGGCGACGTTCCTGCTGTGGAGTGTCGCCGACAGGCTCGAATTGTGTAGCATCACCCATCTGGGCAAGCTTTGTCATGGTGTCTGGTCGCGATTGTACTAACATAGGGACAGTATACTGAACTTTTGTTCTATTTGTCAATGAGAGATAAGCAAATTTCTAATAATACATGTATATTCTATTGATTTCTCTTAAGCACGCTCAATAAAAATAAAAAGTCGTCTAATAAGTATGCTGCAAATTCCTAAGTAGTACCCACTGAGAAGCTGTTTATAACTCTATCCTGTACTAAGGTGCAATATATAAATACATTATTTTTATGACTGTTTATATACACATAGTTGTTGACAAGTATGGGGGTTATCGGTATTATGGGCGTGTACATGTATTTATGGTGTGGACAGGGTACTTTTGCTCGGAAGCTCTGCTTGCTAGAGAAGCCTACTAGAAAAGAGAATGCTCTTGAATGTTTTCACATTTCAGGACGCTTTGATTGAAAACTATGCATAGTTTGTTCAGAGCTTCATCCAAATGATTTCCCCACATCCATCGGAAGAGATAACGAATATTCGTCTACAGGGGAAGCTATGACAGCAATCTGGCAAAACGACAACGCTGGTTGGCATCTACTCTCGCCACAAGGTTTTCCGAATGAGGCAACGCTACATACTCTGGTTGAGAACGCGCCCCACCTGCTCCCATTGGCAGGTACTCCACGCCTAATTGTGCTTGGGCGAGAAGTGCAACTTGGAAGTGGACGTGCAGACCTTCTGGCGATAGAGCCAATAGGACGGCTCTCGATTATCGAGATCAAGCTTGCGAGCAATGCGGAAGCACGCAGAGCAGTGATCGCGCAGGTTCTAGCCTATGCCTCCTATCTCTGGGGGATGGATAAGGAAATGCTCGAACACGAGATTCTCTATAAGCACCTGCAAAATCGTGGCTACAAAAGTCTGGCGCATGCACTTCAATCAAACGATCAGGAGGGCTTATTCGATCCTGAAACGTTTGAAAACCAGTTTGCCAGTTATCTCAAACTCGGACATTTTCGCCTGGTCTTTGTACTCGACGAGGCCCCCGATGAGCTTCTACGGCTGGTTAACTATCTTGCGACCTTATCGGAGCAACTGGTCATTGATGTGATCACGCTCTCTTCCTATTCGGTCAATGGTTCTCACATTTTGGTTCCGCAACGTGTCGAAGCGGAACGCCCCCAATCAGAGGCAGCACAACTGGTTCCTTCATCTTCCAAGGTGGGAGGCCAGTTAGTCGAAGGGGCAGGAGATTTTGTTGCAAGTATCGAGAATGCACCTGAAACCTCAAGACTTCTTTTACACAGATTGAGCAACTGGGCTAGAAACCTGGAGCAAGAGCGACTGGTCAAGTTACAAACCTATCACGGAAAGAAAGGAATGTTAACGCTGCTACCACGTTTAGTAGTGGACGACGCTGGTCTCGTTTCTATTTATAACAACAATGGTGCGACCTCATTACAGTTCTGGCTTAGTGTTTTTCAGAGACGTGCTCCCGGAAGCCTTGCCCATATCGAACACAATTTTATGCCAATTACACAGGGGAAAATCATTCGAGAAGTCAGCGATGAACTGTTGCACGAACTTACTCAGGCATACAAAGAAGCAAACAGAGGATTGATAGAAGTAGAAAGTGATGGAATTGGAAAAAATGATGACGCAATTTGACGAACGAATAGTCCAGGAACTCAAAGATTACTACGGAAAAATGAAAGAGAAAGGCGAGTTGCTCACTGATGAGAAACTCACGGAATACTACACTACCTTTCGTGACAAGTTAGGGCCTGATAAGCTTAAAAATCTGGATGGAGAAGCCTTACTGGACACAATGTATGGTCCTGGCAACAGAGACAGTCTTATGTACTGGTTAGAATTCAAAGATGACGAAGAATTTCATTCACCATGGTTTGGTAGCATTGCCGGAGGTAGTTCATTCAAATTGGGCTTGTTTCGTAGAAAAGAGACGGGAATATGGACGACGGGTTCTCCACAAAAAACTGTAGAACTAACAGTTGAGCAAGCTATTCTGCGTGCAAGACACTATCGGGACCAGTTGCTCAAAGGTGTTGAACGCCTGGAGAAACTGCCTGCGAACGGGTCTGATGAAGATTATGCATGGTTACAGCAAGAAATGAACCGGATAGCTCCCGATATCAGCGATCTGGCGTGGGCACACAAGTATTTCAGCCTGTTGTATCCTGACAAGTTGGATGATTTCCACAACGACGATTACCAGCGATTTCACCTGCTCAGGCTGTTACAGACTTCCACCCGACAATGGAGGAAGATATAGTGCAGCAGGTCGTTTTGTGGCCCTTGCACGAATGCTCGCTATTTCTTTGCATAGTTTGACCACCGTACTCAACGAGCGAGATGGCTCTACACCGTATAACTACTGGCGTATTGGAACAACAGGGTTTTATGATAAAGAAGACCTCTGGAGCATGATGCGTGACATGAGTCGTGTGGCAATTGGATGGGCTGGCGCACATGATCTGTCAACAATAACAAATGATACAACTGGCAAAGATGCTATCCGTGATGCTCTTCTCAACGATGATCCATCCATGAATCATTCCGTAGTGGGAAAAGCCGCGCAACAGCTTTTCACCTTTCGATGGACGATTGCTGAGGGTGATCTGGTACTGGCCTCCAATGGTGCGACTGTCCTGGGAATAGGTAGAGTCATCGGCGACTATGTGTATGATGCTTCAAGCCACTTTCCTCACACCCGTCCTGTAGAATGGCTCTCACTGGAACAATGGCAGCAACCTGATCAACAGCCAGGTATTGAAGGGAAATTGACAACCGTTTATAGAATGAAGAGACCAGGAAATCTGCTTGAAGCTGAGAAGCGTATATATGGCAAGCCAATTATTGAAGCACGACCACCTGATAATGGATCATAAGCCATACTCCGCTACGCTTGACAGGAATTCCCGCACGGATTCAGGAGATACTGGAACGCAAAAGACAGGTAATTTTGTATGGCCCACCCGGAACAGGTAAAACGCACTGGGCTGAAGTTGCGGCCCGTGAACTGGCGGCCCGTTCCTGTTACCAGAGGGAATTCGACCAGTTGACGGCAAAAGAACAAACCGATTTACTAGGGAATGACGATGGCCATGGCATGGTCAGGATGTGCAGTTTTCACCCGGCATATGGCTATGAAGATTTCTTAGAGGGCTTTCGACCAGAGACCACACATGGAAATATGCAGTTCACTTTGCGAGATGGCATTTTTAAGAAGCTTTGCAATGATGCTGGCAAGAGACCAGATCAGAAGTTTTATTTGATCATTGACGAAATCAACAGGGGAGACATTCCGCGCATTTTCGGTGAACTCTTGAGCGTGATTGAAAAAAGCAAGCGTGGGAAAAGCATTCTGCTTCCACTCACGGGGACAACATTCCACGTTCCTGAAAACGTGTACGTCATCGGGACGATGAATACTGCTGACCGCTCAATTGCCTTGCTGGATACCGCTCTGCGGCGTCGTTTCGGCTTCATCGAACTGATGCCAGACAGTAACGTCTTAGGCGATGCCGTTGTAGGAGGTATTCCCCTTGGTCCCTGGCTCAGCGCACTGAATGAGCGTATTTGTGCGTATGTAGGACGTGATGCACGCAATTTGCAGATTGGTCATTCCTATTTACTAGAAAATGGACATCCCATCGGAGATTTCTCGACCTTCGCTAGAGTAATGCAGGACGATATCCTTCCGCTTTTAGAAGAGTATTGCTATGAGGATTACACTCGGTTAGAGAAGATTATGGGATCGAGTCTGGTAGATGGACAGAAGCAACGCTATCGTCACGAGTTGTTTGATACTGCCAACCGCGACAAACTTATTCAGGCACTGCTCGCACCATCGCCTGAAATCACCGCTTCCAAACAGGCAATATCTTCTGAGGTACAGGCGGCTGAAGAAGAAGAGGATGAGCGCAAGTTTGAAGAGACTCATTCATGAGTACACCCCACCTGACCATTCAACTGAAGGAGTGGGAGCATATCACCCCTAGTGATCGTGGCAAACAGCTCGAAGGAGTTTTCCTTCCGGTGGATGCTGCGGTACGAGATACTGTTCGTGCGCTGTCCACGTCAGATAAGCTGCATATCTCAGAATTACGTGCGGGATTAGCACTCAAAGCAACGTCGTATGTGGGACGGATTACGCTGGGGAATATTCAGATTACGATTTAGCCAAAAATCACGGGTACACCTTTACTACGATTATTGCGCTATGCCTATGGCTTGCGTCAACTTGAAAGCTTTGATGACGCTGAGTACAGCCACGAAGGACAGGCATTTCAGGAGTTGTTAATTCATCAGCTTGTGGTCGAAGTCAACGAACTGGTGGCACGAGGGTTGCATCGCCGCTATATCCGAACCGATGATGAGTTGGCAAGCCCTAGAGGAAGAATAGATGTACAGAAAATTGCCAGGCAAGGAGGAATGACTTCAGGCCACCTTGCCCTGTACCTATCATCCCAGGCAAGAGGATTGTCTGATCAATCAAGTCCTCTTGCAAGGACTTCATCTTGCTGCAACACTTACCAACGAGAGTGCATTGCGCATCAAGCTAGATCGGTTAGCCCATGTGTTTCAAGAAAGCGTCTCCGCTGTGAGATTGGACCACAATATGCTCAAACGTTTGCACCGTGAAATGGATCGTCTGAACAATGCATATGTGCCAGCAATCACGATTATAGAGTTGTTGCTGGAATCAGAAGGGATTTCGCTCGATGAAAGCTTGCCTCAAATGGCGTTGCCAGGCTTCCTCTTTGACATGAATCTCTTCTTTCAGGAGTTGCTTTCTCGCTTTTTGAAGGAGAATTTGCAAGGGTATACGGTGCAGGATCAATATAAGATACGGGGTATGATGGGTTACGATCCCGACCATAATCCAAACAAGCGTAAGGCTCCTGAGCCACGTCCAGATTATATCATCCTGCACCAATCAAAAGTGGTTGGCATACTGGATGCCAAGTATCGTGACCTATGGGAACATTCCTTGCCCTCACACATGCTGTACCAACTTGCGATCTACGCTCTCAGTCAATCCGGCAGAGTCGATGCTGCTATACTCTATCCAACGATAGAGGCCAATGCGAAAGAAGCGAGAATTGTGATACGTGATCCACTTCGTCAGTCAACACTTGCCCATGTTGTACTGCGTCCTGTCAATCTGCATCACCTGGATAGTGTAATTTCCTGTACTGAAAATGCAAATACGAGGAGAGAACGCATGGAATTGGCTCAATGGTTAGCATTTGGGAAAGTTTGAACGAAGTAACCAAAGTTAATCACATCTTCCTCCGCATGCCCTGTTCTATCCACATGTCCTACTTTATCGGTACACGTTTTGCGCAATCCATACGTCTATAGCATTATATTGTGTATTTTACCAGGCTGCTTTTCAAAAGCACTGGAATACATACGTGAACACATCTACGATCAACTGAGGCAATCGGAGGTATCTCTTCATTCATGAGTAACCAGGAACTATTTAGCAATGCGTTCGTTCCCCGTAGTCGTCGCCGTTTCCTTGAGCAAGCGAGTGCACTGGGCGTATCCTCGCTTGGCCTAGCATCATTTTTAGAAGCGTGTGGTAGCACTTCCACCACGACGACAGGCAGTAACGTGAACATGACAGGCCCAATTGACATGCAAACGTTAATCACGAATGCAAAGAAGGAAGGCAAGCTACAAGCTATCAGTATTGCGCCGGAATGGGTCGATCATAAAGACACTCTGGCAGGCTATACCGCGAAATATGTACCCGTCGAGTATCAAGCCGAAGCAGAGCTTGCTTCCGCAAGGGACCTCGAAGTATTCGCCAAGTCGAAATCGCACCCGCATGGAGACATCAGCGAAGTCGGTTTTAAATTTGGTCCCCAGGCGATGAAGCAAGGGCTTGTGGCACCTTACAAAAATGCGCATTGGGCGGACATTCCCGACAATCTTAAGGACCCCAATGGGTACTGGTGTACTCCGTACTACGGAACACAGGCGTTCGTCATCAACACGGATATCGTGAAGAACGAACCGACCTCGTTCAAAGACCTGCTCACAGGCGACTATAAGCATCAGGTTGGCATTGGCGGTGATCCGCGTCAGTCAAATGTTGCCTTCATTGGAGTCTACTCGGCTGCACTTGCGCAGAGCGGTAGCATCGACGATATTCAACCTGGTATCGACTTCTTCAAGCAATTGAAGCAAAAGGGCAACTTCACTCCTGCCAGCGCGAACCTCGCCAACATGACCAAGGGTGAAGTCGCCATTGGTATCATGTGGGACTTCGCCGGACTTGGGTACCGCGACTTGCTCAATGGGAAGCCCAATCTCAAGGTTGTGATTCCTTCTGATGGTTCGGTTGCTGGCCCTTACGTCTCTATCGTCAACAAGACAGCACCTGATCCTTTTGCCGCACGCCTGTGGATTGAATACACATTCTCTGACGAAGGACAGTTGTTCTTCTTGAAGGGCTATGCCCACCCGGTACGCTATCAGAAAATGTTAGATGCAGGCAAGGTTCCTGCCGAGCTTGCAGCAAAACTGCCTGCCGCAGAGCAGTACAAGAATGTAAAGTTCGTCACCGACCTTGCGCTACTCTCAAAGGCTTCAAACACAATAACCCAAAACTGGCCATCGGTCATAGGTTAGTAGTTTATGCAGCAGGTCCGTTTTTTTCTAGCAAGCCCTTTTTCACTATCTTTTTCAGACACACATTAACCGTACCCGAGATATACGAAATGGCTCGTTCCATGTGAACGAGCCATTTCGTGTGCTATGATATCCTCATGTTGCCAGAACCAAAGATAGTTTAGAGGCGACCATGATACAAGCAACATTAGGTAGGGGTTGTACATGAACATACACATTCGCTATTTTGCTTCGTTGCGCGAGATCGTGGAGCGTAATGAGGAGACACTTGCAATAGATGAGGGCACACGCGTTTCGGATGTACGTGTGCTGCTTGCCACACGCTATCCTCGACTGCAACCTGTGCTGGAACGGTCGGTGTGCGCGGTCAATCGCGGCTATGTGAAGCCGGAGACAGTCTTGCATGAGAATGATGAACTGGTGTTTATTCCCCCGATGGGCGGAGGAACGTCGATGGAACCGTTGATTCAACTTACACGCGAACCGCTTGACCGGGATGCGCTGGTCGCGGCTACGAGCCATGCAAGTGTTGGCGGCATCGTGGTATTCGAGGGCGTGGTACGCGATAACGCACGTGGAAAGCAGGTTCGTTACCTGGAATACGAGACCTATGAGGAAATGGCAGAGCAGCAGATACGCACGATTATCGCAGAGGCACAGCAACGATGGGGCGTCGAACGCGTCGCGGTTGCACATCGCTTTGGACGATTGGAAATAGGGGAGGCTAGCGTGATTATCGTGGTCGCGAGTCCGCACCGTGGCGAGGCGTTTGAGGCATGCCGTTATATTATCGATACGCTGAAAAAGACGGTGCCGATCTGGAAGAAAGAGGTTGCCACCAACGGGGAAGAATGGGTTGAGGGCTAAAGCTCTTCGATAAAGAAAGCTCTTGACAAGTCGCATCGGATACAGTAATATTGCAATGTCCACAACGAACTGCTGTGGTACAAACATGTCAAGCCGCGATGGTGAAACTGGTAGACACGCAACGTTCAGGGCGTTGTGCCTTCACTGGCATGGGGGTTCGAGTCCCCCTCGCGGCACCCCCTATTTATAGGATGCCCCCTCAAGCCGCATACGTAGCCGCTTGAGGGGTTTTTAGTTTCCTTGAGAATTACGCATATTATTATGCGCGAACTGCTATACGTGGTTGCCAAAGGGCAGGAAGATGCTCTTGCTCACGATCATCGGAGTAGGGGCTAAAGATGTTATACTGCTTCACAACTGAAAGCGTGGCCTGTTCGTCGCTGAGAAGACCGAGGAACACGGTCAGAAAGTGGTCGGCTTCTGGCACGTCCTGGTTGCGAACAATGCAGTAGTCCTTAGTGTAGCGTCCTGCTTCAAACACCCTCACACGACGGTCTCGCATTTTATGGGGGTCTCGACGCACGCGGTAGACGAGGTGTTCGTGTCGGGCACTTGATACGTCCAAAAACCCTTGTCGCTCTAGCTGTGCATAGAGAGTCTCCCCCAAAACAATTTCAGCGTGTTCTCAGCCCGTTGTCTTGGGAGGAGTCCATCCCCTAAATCGGTCTGATCACCCACGCGGAGAATGTCCGAAAGTCCGATGCGCGATGGCGTGGTAGCAGGTTGTCGCGCCGCTCTACGGGTGCCCGAAGTCGAGCGTACCTTGAAGTGTTCAGGCGGCTGACCTGCAAGAGGGAACCCACCGAGTCGGGCAACCTCGGCGGCTATTGCATATCCACACCATCCTGCAACCCCTGCACGGATGCGCTCTGGTGTGATAGCGTGGTTCTGCGAAAAGGCGACCGTTCCCGCGGCCTCACCACCATTACCAAGGCGCAGTTTTACCAGGACGAAATGATATGGCTTATTGTTTATGTGTGCATCTCGCTCTTCAATGTGCCACTCTCCCCGGAGACCAGGCCATTGCTCTTGTACAGCACAAATGAGTGGTAAAGTGGCGGACTGCGGAAGTATATTAATGCGTGGTCGTCCTATGGGCTGCTGTTGAAGCAATACCATGCCAACACACGTATGTGGGCATGAGCGGATTTTTTGGTCCGTATCGCTCTGGCGACGAAAGATGTAGGGCGGACAATCACACGACAGAATACCCGTTGTACGGTCTGAGAGTGTGCGATACCATAAGTTTGGGCGTGAAGAAGACTCTACGGCTATGAGAAGGCTGTACCCCCCCTAGCAAGGCTTTTTGTTGGCATTGAGACGCTTCCTCTTGAAAAGCGTGCAGGTCTGCCCATGCGTGAGCAGACCTGTACTAGAAACTAGCCTCCTGCGGTTGCATTGAGTACAATCATTGTCTCGATAGTTGGGTCAAATGTCGTCACATCCGTGACAGTCGGACTCATACTACCGGCTTCAATATGGGTTGTGACGACGCGACGGCCTACTATCCAAGACTCAGTTAGAATAGCCTCAGTCATACGAACAGCCCATCGTTCATCGGGCGCAAGCTCGGAGAGAGCATCTAGCGACTTGATACGCGGGTAGGCAATGGGTACATCCCCACTCTTTCCTGTGACACGAATAACACCTGTACCCAAAACGGCAGCACTGAATATACCATTCTGGACACGCTGTGCCCATTGCGCAGCCAGTGTCACGTCGTCAGCGGGAAGTGTCGTTACGGTCTGAGAACTGGTCATCCTAGAACTCCTTCTTTGAATGAAGAATGATGTAAGCACTATGCGCTCATGCCGTTCTATTCTTTTTCACACAAATAAAAGTGGCAGCGATTTCTAATAATACATGTCTTACATATGCAGACATGTATTAACAGAAGTACGATGCTGAGATGGCCAGTCAAGGTAACGATACTTTGTGTGAGAAGCTTGGATAGTATTGCTTGACTAACTGTATAGAAGCGTCTACACTTATCATGAAGAACTATCGATCAATGACTATAAATCTGTTTTATTGATATTTGAAGCAAAATGTATATGGAGTGGTGACTATGGCCCTTCGATATATTCCTTGCGCTCAGAACGACAATGAGGGTGAGCAAATTACACGCAATTTCCTTTTGAGTTCATTGGCTAATTCTGATGGCGTATTGTTAGGGAACTATCACATACCTGTGAACAATGGCACTTTGGAGTGCGATTTTGTCCTTTTCAATCAATATGGTATCTGGGTTATAGAGGTCAAGAACTGGCGAAGAAGCATAAACATTGACAGAGTGAACTGGGAGCGGGATGATGGGCTTATTATACATAGTCCGCTCATCAGCATCGAGACGAAGGCAAAGATTCTAGCTTCGGTGTTAAAGAACGAGGGTTATAGGAATGTAAGTGTGGTTGGTTTAGTAGTGCTGTCTCAAGCGAAAGCAACATTGGAGAATACCGATAATGTAGAGACAAGAGAACCGCACGAACACAAAATTTTTCACCTTGACTCCCGCTTACTTCGCGCATTAAGCAGCAAAAATTACCTCTATGATGCAAGAAATAAAGAGTTGAGTGTGGGTCTGATACAACAAATTGTTGATATGCTCCTCCCTCGCTCTATCGACCCAGAACAGCAACGGATTGGAGAGTCTTACCGTATTGTGTACGATCTGGGTCCAAGCCCGGATAAAGTTTATCACGCTTATAAGGCTATACATATAAATATTCCCGGTCGGTATGCTCGAGCCAAGAAATATTATACCCCGACCGCTTTTTCTACAGGGGATTTGGAAGAAGGCCTCTTTCGTTTTCGGCGGGACCTACAAGCTTTAGTGAAACTAGAACATCATCCAAATATTGTGCAGGTATATGATTACCAGCCAGATCGTGATAGCAGTGATATTTATTGGCTCTTATTAGAGTGGATCAAGGGTTTCACCTTACAGGACATGATTGAAAATGGTCCAGCCATGCTTTTTCAAGAACAGCGTCACATTCTTAATGGTATTTTAGATGCCATTGATTGTTGCCACAAGAATGATATCGTGCATCGTAACCTTACCCCGGCTTGCATCTATTTACTAGACGATGGGACGATCAAACTGAGTGACTTCGATTTTGCGCGTGTGCCTGATATCACCAAAACCTTGACGACTCTAGGCAAACCATTTCCGGTCAAAGTTAGCCGCTATATGGCACCTGAGCTACGAACAAATGCACGGGAAGCAGATACTCGCTCAGACCTCTATGCACTGGGTGCAATCTGGTACGACATGCTTGCACATCCAGAACCCGACGAAGCTATCGACCTTTCTCAACTATCAAAGTTGGGGCTTCCCAAAGATGCATCCGCTTTACTCGTCAGTTTACTATCTCATGATCCTAATAATCGACCGAGGAATGCGAGAGCCGTAAAAAGGTGGCTAGAGCAAGTATAGCTGTAACTAATATCCCGGCCCTACATTGAAATAGCCCAGGTTCGAGAGGCAGGTGCTTGTCGTGCTATTACAAAAGTTGCCTTGCAGAAAATTGCCGCCGTTTTGTTTCACCGTTCCATAATAGAGAAGCGGCTGCTGACCTGATGGTTGTTTAATGGAAAAAGAGAATGCTCCTTGCAAGTCTACCGTTCCAGTTAATGTATAGACCCCCGGCGTACCCGATGTGTAGGTGACGGAGCCAGTTAACGCCCCGCTGCCTTTGGTTTGCACGAGAAAGACGGTGATGGATGTCGTTTGATTCGTATTTTCGTTGAACATCGAACCCTTATACGTACCAGGGATATACATACCATTCTTCGGTGTTGGCGTTGCGGTCACTCCGAGTGTCGGCGTCGGCGTTGGTCGTTGATTGCTCACCGTCGTTTGTGTCGCGCTAACATTCGGGCCATTGATAGCACTCGCACCAAGCTGATGGCCATTGGACCGCGTAGCATTGAAATAAAATACGCCACCTCCAATAACTAATAGAAGTAAGAGAAGCGCAACAATACTAACAGTTCCAAAGCGAAAAGGTGACGATCCTTTTTGTTTAGATGCTTGTGGCTCAGATGTCTGAGTCGATGGATAAACAGCCATTGTCGGCAGGTCATGACCTGAGACTGGCTCAATTAGCTGTGGCGTGATCGGCGATTGTGGTACCGCATCTATAGTCTCGGCTGTATGTTGCAACTCATCGGATGGCTTGACCGCGATACTCAAGACAAGGGCACTCGACTGGTCAGATGACCCACTGGACGATGGTACCCGAATGACCTGCCCATCCTGCGTTCCTGCCGGTATCGGGACATTGATTTTGCCACCGCCAGGCAAGGTAATCATACGGCTAATACCTGTGTCGGCCTCTTCCTTGCTAATCGCGAGTGTAGAGTATGTGTCAATTCCTGCTGCTTGCGGCTCGTGACTAACGTCCATAGGTAAGCCTTGTACGGCATTCTGTAAAGCGTCAGCGAAAGCCCCGATGGATGGGAAACGATCTTCAGGCTTCTTTGCCAAGGCGCGTGTCAGCACCGGATTAACTTCTTCTGGAAGAGTTGTATTGAATGTATTAGGTGCAGGAGGTGGAGTCGAGAAGTGCTGATACATCAACTGCTCCATACTCCCCACGAAGGGAGGACGGCCAGTGAGCATCTCGTAGGTCATAACAGCAAGGGCGTATTGATCGGTCGCCGGAACGGGACTACTTGTCCACTGTTCAGGGGCCATCGCGGTAGGCGTACCACGAATGGTGCGGCTGGTATTGGATACGGTGGTAGAACTGCGGGCAATACCAAAATCGGCAAGTAATAGCGTAGGATGGTTCGGATTTTTCTTATTGCCACGTAACAAGAAATTGGATGGCTTGACATCGAGGTGAATAACGTCGTGATCGTGCGCGTACTGAAGACCTTCTGCGGCTTGCTCGATCACAAAAGCAATATCTTGCGGTGACAGCGGATTCTGCACGCGTTGTCGTAGCCAGCCAGCCAGCGAGCCATCAGCGCAATATGGCATGACCATATAGCTAATCGTCGAACCATCGCTGACTTCCTCGCCGAAATCGTAGAGCGGTAAAATATTGGGATGCTCTAGCGCAGCAATAGCCTTTGCTTCACGTTGAAAGAGGCGTGCCGCGTTCGCAGCGGCAGCACTATCAAGTGAAGATGCGTTTTCAGAGCGAATAACCTTAATCGCTACCTGACGCGTCACACGCTCATCTTGCATGAGAAATACTTCGCCCATGCCACCGACGCCGAGCAGACTCAAGTAGCGGTAACGACCGTTTTGTAATGCTTCTAATGCCATAATTCGCCTCATGATACAAAATAAAAATTTGATTTTGTTGATACCAAAAATAAAGTAAATAAACAATACTATACAACATCATCAATCAAAGATGCAATAAGTATTTTACAACGTTGATGCTTATCATGGGGTTTAAAGAGCTTATGTAACAAGGCAAACGCTTGATTTTCTCCTATGTATGTTATAATAGGAGCAACTATAAGGATAGAAGTAATGCCACAAAAATAAGACAGTTAAAAGCATCATTGTCTAAAGCAGGTTTTTGTTCGACCTGGCAAGGGAAGTCATACGGTGTGGACGCATCCAGCAATACCATAAGAAGAGTTGACCATATCAGGTAAAGATGGTAATATGCTAAACCATATCAGGTAAGAGATGTTCAAAAAATCCTCGAACGTCTGAAAAGGAGATAGCGTGGATATCAAACATTACTCAATGAACATTCAATGGAGTGATGAGGATCAGGCATATATTGTCACTGTGCCAGAATTGCCAGGATGCAAAACGCACGGAACAACATATGAAGAGGCCGTCAAACAAGGCCAAGATGCTATAGAGAGCTGGATTATGGTTGCTCAAGAACTGGGACGCCGTATTCCGGCCCCTAACAAAGTGGTAGTTTAATGCTTGACGTTTATGCTACACTTGATGTAGCAAAAACTTATATAATGGGACGTTGAGCAGGAGGAGTAGGTATCACGGTCCGTAAGAGAGGGAAGGCCATTGGGCTGCAAGTCTTCCTCGACATGAGATACTGAAGGTCGCCTGGGAGTTTGGAAATGAAGCTATCTAGTTTTCACGGGTGTGCCCGTTACCGCACGTCTTGAGAGTCATGTATCGTGGGGTGTTTCTACCACATTCCGGTGCTTGACTGAAACAGGGTGGTACCACGAGCAATGCTCTTTCTCGTCCTTGCGTGATGGGGAAGGGCTTTTTCTATGCTTAAAATCTTGTACGGAGGAATTATGATCGAACAGCATAACACGACTACAGAGACAACATTGCCGAAGGCATATGATCCGCAGGCTGTTGAAAACAAGTGGTACCGCTTCTGGGAAGAGGGAGGCTACTTCAAGCCGCGCCCGAATAACACTCGTCCCCCGTTTGTGATTTGTATGCCACCACCGAATGTGACAGGTGCGCTCCACCTGGGACACGCGATTACCGCGACAACCGAAGATATTCTCATTCGTTATCATCGTATGCTCGGTGACGACACGTTATGGGTGCCCGGAGAAGACCACGCGGGTATCGCGACCCAGACCGTTGTCGAACGCTTGCTTGCGCAAGAGGGTACGGACCGTCATAAATTGGGACGCGAGGCTTTTGTCGAGCGTATCTGGCAATGGGTCCATCAATACAAGAGCCGTATCCAGGACCAGCATCGCCGCTTGGGAGCATCCTGTGACTGGTCACGTGAACGCTTCACGCTTGATGAAGGTCTCTCCAAAGCGGTGCGCGAAGTCTTTGTACGTCTCTATGAAGAAGGCTTGGTCTATCGTGGCGAACGCATCATTAACTGGTGTCCACAATGTATGAGCGCGATTTCGGACCTTGAGGTCAATCACGTCGATACACAGGGAACGCTGACGTACGTGCGCTATCCACTCAAGCCGATTGAGGGCGAGACCGAGACAAAATACATCAGCGTAGCCACGACCAGACCTGAGACTATTCTTGGTGATACTGCCGTCGCGGTCAACCCTAACGATGCACGTTATAAGGATATCGTGGGTCGTCTGGCTATTCTACCAATTCTTGGACGCGAAATTCCGATTGTGGCGGATGCCGCCGTTGACGCTGCGTTCGGTACAGGTGCGGTAAAGGTCACGCCAGCCCATGACCCAACCGACTTCGAGATTGGTATGCGCCACAATCTACCACGTATCCAGGTGATTGGTTTCAATGGCATTATGACGGAGGAAGCTGGCCCCTATGCAGGCTTAGACCGCTTCGAGGCTCGCAAGAAATTGGTAGAGGAATTGCAGCAACTCGGCGTGGTCACAAAAATCGAAGAGTACACGGTGCCATTAGGACGATGCCAGCGTAGTGACACAATTATAGAGCCGCTCATCTCTAAGCAATGGTTTGTCAAGATGGCACCCTTAGCTACCCCTGCGATTGGTGCCGTGAAGTATGGGCAAATAAAAATCATTCCTGAACGCTTCAACAAAACCTACATGGATTGGTTGGAGAACATACACGATTGGTGTATCTCGCGTCAATTGTGGTGGGGCCATCGCATTCCCGTGTGGTACTGCGACGATTGCGGTGAGATGACCGTGAGCCGTGAGGATATTACAGCATGTGCACACTGCGAAGGGTCCGCAATTCGTCAAGATGAGGATGTGCTGGATACATGGTTCAGTTCATGGCTGTGGCCTTTTAGCACGCTTGGTTGGCCGGAAGTGTCTGATGACCTGCTACGCTTCTATCCTACATCGGTGATGGAAACAGGCTATGATATCATCTTCTTCTGGGTCTCACGCATGGTGATGTCGGGCATTCACTTCCTGGGTACGGTACCGTTTCACACCATCTACCTGCATGGTCTGGTGCGTGACGCGAAGGGCGAGAAGATGAGCAAGTCCAAAAATAATGTCATCGACCCCATCGAGGTGATGGACCAGTACGGAACCGACGCGCTCCGCTTCACACTGGCGACAAGTAGCAGCCCAGGCAATGATAGTAAGCTTGTACCGGAGCGCATCATCGGCAACCGCAATTTCGCCAATAAAATCTGGAATGCGTCCCGTTTTGTGTTGATGACCACCGCCGAGGTTGGCAATGGTGTACCTAGTATGACAGAGGTACAGCCACGCACACTTGCTGATCGTTGGATACTTGGACGACTGGCACGGTTAACACAAAACGTGACACGCTTGATCAATGAATTTCAGTTGGGTGAGGCTGGGCGTCAGATCAACGAGTTTTTCTGGTCTGACTATTGCGACTGGTATGTAGAAATCGCGAAAGTGCAGATGCAAGGCAGCGAGCATGAGCGACAGACTACGGCGGGTATCCTACGCACTGTGCTCGATCAGAGCCTGCGCCTGCTCCATCCATTCATGCCCTTTGTAACTGAAGAGGTCTGGCACTATCTCTATACGACAAGTGAACCAGATCATGAAAAGTGGCCTGCATCCGCACTGATTATCGCACCATGGCCTCACACGCATGTTGCGGCTATCGACGACGAAGCGGAGCAGCAATTTGGTCTTGTGCAAGAGGTGATTACGCGCATCCGTGACGCACGCAATCAGGCGAATGTCGAGCCATCGCGTCGTATTCCAGTGCAGATGGTTGTTGGTTCAGAAACAAAGATGTTCGCGGCTCAATCATCGCTCATCGAATTCCTGGCCCGTACTGAGAAACCACACTTGCACGAGTCGTTGACGCAGAAGCCCGAACAGGCTATGAGTCTACTCGCTGGCCCCATCGAAATCTACCTGCCGCTATCGGGCTTACTCGATATTGGCAAGGAATTAGAGCGGCTCGACAAAGAGATCGCACAGGCGCAACAGGAGATTGTACGAGTGAACGCGAAACTCGCCAATCAGAACTTCGTGTCCAAAGCCAAGCCTGAAGTTGTCGAGAAAGAGCGCGAGAAGCTGACGGTGCAGGAGGAGCGCATCGGTAAATTGCAGGCACGTCGTGCTGAATTGGGCGGATAGGGTAGTAGCAATGTTAACATGACAGGGGCAAGCCCTGTCACTACTATACACGGTTTCGCCGCTTTGCGGCGACGATGGTTATATAGTAGTGACAGGGCTTGTCCCCGTCATGTTTCACGCTTGACACGTATATGTATACAAGACACAATGCAGAGGACATGTAAAAAATAGGTTCCATTCGCGTGAAAAGGTGAGAAAGGATGAAGTTATGAGTGAAGGATTTATCTCACGGGGTTTTCGAGGCCGTCGCCACCAGAATGAGCAGGCGGGACGCATTCCCCCAGGACAGCATCTCGAGCGTGGCTTTCCGGTCTTATCGGCTGGTCCGACTCCGCATACACCTCTCGAAACATGGAATTTCTCGATCGAAGGTCAGGTGAAGGAGGCAAAGCATTGGACATGGAATGAACTGCTCGCATTGCCACACGAAACACCGATGGTTGATATTCATTGTGTGACGACATGGACAAAGCTAGACACCAATTGGGAAGGGGTCTCCGTCGAAACCTTGCTGCAACAGGTGGACTTCGACCCGAATATTGTAAAGTATGTTGTTGCGTTTAGCGATGGTGGCTACACCACAAATATCCCACTTGCGGACGTGCGCGATGGCAAAGCGTGGGTAGTATTCAACTTCGATGGAAAACCTCTCGCGCCTGAACATGGTGGACCTGCACGTTTGCTTGTGCCACACCTCTACTTTTGGAAAAGTGCCAAATGGATTCGGGGCCTTCGCCTGGTCGAAAAGGATACCCCCGGCTTCTGGGAGTCGCTTGGCTATAACAATTATGGTGATCCGTGGAAAGAACAGCGCTATTGGGGCGACTAAGCTGGCAGTTCGGCGAGGTCGTGGAGAAAAAGGTAGAGACACCACAGACAACGAGCGTGACGCTGGCCGTCCCTGGTTGGTCTGGACACCGGGCGGGTCAACACGTCGATGTACGACTCACAGCGGAAGATGGCTATCGAACAGAGCGTAGCTACTCTATCGCCTCGCCGTCTGACCAGAGTGGGCAGATCACGTTAACTATTGAACGCTTGGACGATGGAGAGGTTTCTCCCTATCTTGCTGACGAGTTGCGCGTGGGGGATAAAGTTGAGCTGCGCGGTCCCATTGGTGGCTACTTCGTCTGGGAAGAACGCATGGGTGGTCCACTCTTGCTCGTTGCTGGCGGCTCCGGCATCGTGCCGCTGATGGCAATGATACGCCAGCGGGATGTGCTTGGTAGCACTGTCCCAACGCGCCTGCTCTATTCAGCAAGATCATATGACGAGATTATTTATCACAATGAACTTACTTCTCTTGTGAGCAAGAACACAGGATTAGAAGTAACCTATACATTGACACGAGCGCAACCCGCGAACTGGACGGGCTATCATCGTCGAGTGGATAACGACTTGTTGCAAGATGTAGTCATGGGAAGGGTCCAAGAAGCCACTTGCCTATGTTTGTGGCCCAACACAATTTGTTGAAATAGTAGCTGAGGGTTTGTTACCGCTGGGATATGAGCCAGAACGTGTAAAGACCGAGCGGTTTGGTCCTACAGGAGTATAGCAATGAAACAACAATTGGATGGTAATGCGGCAGCAGGTGTCTTACACGAACTTTTCCCTTTCGAGATGACGAAAGCCGAGGCAACCTGCAAGAACTGTAGCGCAATAGGAGCGATTGGCTCACTCGCGGCCTACATTCATGGTATGGGTACAGTTGTACGTTGCCCTTCGTGTGATCAGATACTCATCCGCATCGTCCATGCGAAGGGACAGTACTGGCTCGATATGAGCGGGATACAAGTTCTACAAATTGCCGAAGCGTAGTTTAGCATAGACACATATGCACAGAAGAAGCTCAACATGAGCTTCTTCTGTGCATATGTGTCTATTATCTACTCTCGGTCTGCGACGAGTGAGCCTATGCGATCTCCGAGGCTTGGGTCCCGACGACTCAGAATTCAACGCGTAGACGAGACCGAGAACGACGATACCCAGGCTGATCCAGGGAAAGTAGTTGTACGGAGCAGGTTGCCCCGGTTGTACAAGTGCCCATAAAGGGAAACCGATTGCAAGGACACCTAGAATTGGTAAGATCAGATGTTTCACAGGCGAAAACAGTTCTGGATGGTGGCGTCTATAGTAGACGGGGAGAGCAATGTTCGTGACGAGGTAGGTCAAAGCAATCAAGATGGTGCCAAGGGTAGCGATTTCTCCAAAGAAGGTAACAGGTGGTACATTCCACCCGAAGATGTAGACGATGGCAAGGCCAATACCGAAAAAGACCAGGAAACTAGCCCACGGAGCATGCGTTTTGGGGTCTAGCGCGGCTAGTCGCGATGGTAAGAGACCTTCTCTGGCCGCGTTGAAAATCAGGCGCGATTGTGAGTTCGAGCCAGCGATCATCGCGCTCATGGTCGAGGTAAAGCCAGCAATGTAGGCAAGTAGAGCCAGAATGCCTGAAATCTTCTCCGCCGCTGTAATGAAGGGAATTTCCGCGGACGATAAGGCGTTCGTATTGTAATCAAAGATGACAACGGTTGCATACGCAAAAAGCAGGTAGCTTAAACCCATCAAAAGAATGCTTGCGTAAATAGCCTTTGGCACGTTGCTTCTTGGATTGTCGGTTTCTTCGGCAAGGGCAGCGGAGTTCTCCCAGCCAACAAACAGGTAGACCGCGACAGGAAAGCCTAGCCCAAAGCCTGCTAACCCCCCTGAAATATTGGCAGGATTGAAGGGTGCGAGAGAAAGATGAGTGGCATGAGTCACCAGTCCGACCACAGAAACGAGGACGAGGACAGCCATTTCAAGAATGAAAAAGTAGCCAGCCCACTGCGTGGAGAGATGTACACCGCGTACCATGAGGAAATAAACAATGACGACGAAGATCAATGTGAGTATCTGCCAAGGGACATTGATGCCAAAGTATTTATTCACAATGATTTGTACCCAACCACCTGAAATGGCGATAACCGAAGACATCGCAACAATGTAACCAATACTCACCACTATAGTTGTGGTAACAGCCATGACAGGTCCAAACGTCTTCCCAATAAAAGTGATAAAGGACCCGGTAGACGGCATCACACGTGAGAACTCGGCAAGGGTGTTTCCAAGTAGCGCGATGGCAATCATCGCGGCAAGGATAATCAATGGAGAAGCAACTCCTGCCGCTGAAGCTATCAGAGCGGAACTGAAATAGAAACTCATTGCAGGCGCGATATTCGCCATTGTCGATGTAGCGATGTCAACCAGTTTTAACGCACCCTTTTCAAGGCGCGGTGCCCCGATTGCGCTTACACCATGTCTCTCGATGGGTACTACAGGGGGTATCTCTTCACGTGCGTCCATACTTGTACCTCTTTCTTCTGTACAGCCATGTACCTTTGAGAACAGCGACTCGATAGGGCAAAACCCTATCCACTAAAGCAACACGTTCAATGAGGCTCCTGAAGGAGATGTTGTAGGATATTATATCTCATAGTTAAAAGGAAAGGATAAGAGAAGCAAGGGGGCTGGCATATATGCGTTAGCATGACAGGGGCAAGCCCAGTCACTACTATACTCACTTGCGGTGTGGCTTCGCCGCACGGGCTTGTGTATAGTAGTGACTGGGCTTGCCCCTGTCATGGCTCTAACGGTGCTTTCAATCATGCCTTGTAGTTATACGACAGCTTCTTCTTGCTGCACTCGTTTGGAGAATTGTTCGTTGTAGAGTTGGGCATACAGACCGTTGCGCTCTAGCAATTCCTGGTGTGTACCGCGCTCTACGATTTCTCCTTTGTCTACAACCAGGATAACATCTGCCGAGAGAATTGTAGAGAGGCGGTGCGCGATAGCCAGTGTTGTGCGCCCCTTCATCAATGGCTCAAGTGCCGCTTGAATGAGTCGCTCGGAATGGGTATCGAGCGCACTTGTAGCCTCATCCAGGATGAGAATACGTGGATTCTTGAGCACAACTCTTGCGATAGCGATACGCTGCTTTTCACCACCAGAAAGCTTATAACCACGCTCACCCACGATGGTGTCATAGCCATCGTCAAGTTCCATGATGCGATCATGAATCGCTGCCGCCTTTGCAGCGGCAATCATCTCCTCATCGGTTGCATCGGCACGAGCGTAAAGCAAATTCTCGCGCACTGATGCGTGAAACAGGTATGTTTCCTGCGTGACAACGCCAACTACATTGCCGAGTGACTCGAGCGTTACGTCCTTCACATTGTGACCATCAATCTCGACAGACCCGCTATCCACATCGTATAGGCGTGGCACCATGTAGGTCATCGTTGTTTTGCCCGCGCCACTTGGTCCGACGAGAGCGGCTAATTGCCCTGGTTGGATATCGAATGACACATCATTCAGAGTGATATGCGGCTCCTCAATTTCTTCCACTTTCGCAGCGGGTACAACAGGACTCTTCTGCTCCTCTTCCTTGCCTAACCCTTTCATGATGCTCGGTTCATCGCGCTTATACGTGAATGTGACATGCTTGAAGGCAACTTCACCACGTACCGCATTCGGCTCCAACACCAAGGCATTCGGCTTATTTTTGACATCGACAGGAAGGTCGAGATACTCGAAGATGCGATCAAACAGGGCCAACGCACCCTGTACCTCTACCTGTGTCGTCAGGAGTTGTCCGATAGGAAAGAAGATTCTGCTTTGTAGTGTTGTGAATGCCACAATCGTCCCGAAAGAATAGAGCGCGGCGTTGCCATGTATTGCCTGCCAACCTGCGATCAGGTAGATGAGGGCTGGCGTAATCGAAAAAAAGGTGCCAATCAGCATGAAGAACCAACGTCCAATCATCTGCTGACGCACTTCCAGGTTCGTTAACTTCTGGTTTTCTGTCTCGAACTGGTCTTGTGCATACTTCTGGCGTCCAAAGGTCTTGATGAGCAGAATACCACTGACTGAAAGGGTCTCTTGCATCATCGAAGTCAGCGAGGCAAGACTCTTTTGCGTTTCCTTACTTGTCGAGCGTCTAACTTTACCAACCTTGTAGGTAATCCATAAGAAGATTGGCAACACACCCAGTGACACGAGTGTTAGAAGCGGACTGAGAATAAGCATCGCGATCAATGTACTGATGAATGTTGAAACATTAGAGACAATGCTTGTTGCCGTGTCAGTCACAACACCTTGTACACCGCCAACATCGTTTGAAAGGCGTGACTGGATTTCACCCGTACGTGTCGCCGTAAAGAAGCGCAGCGACATACTTTGTAAATGCGAATACAGCTTATTGCGAAAGTCGCGCATGACGTTCTGCCCAACGATGTTGTTCAGATACGTTTGGCCCACACCAATAATGCCGGTTATGATAGGCGTAATAATCATCAGACCAACAAAGATGAGAAGAAGGTTTGTGTTCTTCGGCGTGATAGCATCGTCGAAGATATATTTGATCAAAAGAGGGTTGACCAAGCCTAAGACGGTTGTCAAGATGATAGCAATAAGAACCAGCACAACCTGAAGTTTGTACGGGCTAAATGCCTGTGCAATACGTCTGACTGTGCGTGCGTCAGTTTTGCGGCCTCTTTTTTTCTGTTCTTCCGCATACGCCTCCATCCCACCACCCATACCATGAAATCCCATAAAAATGCTCCTTATGTATAATGCCTCGTTATTTCCTTATGTATAAGTATACCTAATTTTGATGCGTTGTACACTGACTATGACAATGGTTCAGAGCCTGTATATTTTGACAGGCTGGTGCGTTGTAGCAATCCAGCCAACAGAGCACCACGTACAGCTATCGAGTCCAGGCGCAGGTATTCGCGGTCAAGGTTGTGCATACCACCACCAATCGGTCCCAGGCTATCGAGCGTGGGAATGCCGGCAGCCATGAGTGTATTGGCGTCCGAAACTCCCCCCTTCCCCTCGGCAACAATAGTGAGACCAAGGGCAGTGCCTTCGATTTGCGCCATGTGGAGCAGATCGAGCATAGCAGGTGTAGGTTGGTAGGGTCTCCTCCCGGGCATGCGTACTAAACGTGTCTTTGTGTCGGGCACACTGCAACCAGCGACAATTTGCTGCAACGCATCGGCTGCCATATCCAGCCCACGCTCATCATAGGCTCGTATAGAGATGTGGCATCGCGCCATATCAGGTACCATGTTGAGTTGTTCACTACTGCTAATGCGTGTAACATTACACGTCACACCGTAAAAGAGGGTATTAATATTATTGATGGCGACGATTTTATGGGCGAGTTCAACCACTGCCGAACGTCCTTTTTGTGGCTCCGCACCTGAATGAGCCGAGATACCACTCACTTCAAGCATGTATTTATCGGCTCCCTTACGCGCTTTGGTGATGATATTGGCGGAGCGTGACGACTCTAGTACCAATCCGACATCCACGCGCTTCGCGATATCATGAAGCAATGGTGCACTACCTGTCGAACCAATCTCTTCATCATTGTTGAACACGACATAGATGTCACCAAACTGATCAAAGCCTTCTTCCAACAAGACACGTAGAGCAAAGATGCACATGATTACACCCGACTTCATGTCGATTACGCCGGGGCCATACACGATATCGTCTACTACACGAAATGGTTGTATCTGCACGGCTCCCTGTGTATAGACGGTATCAACATGACCCACAAGGAGTATGCGTGTCGTGCCTTTGCCACGTAAATGGGCGACAAGGTTGTTGCCAAATCCCTCCATTGGATGCAATGTCACCTCGAAGCCAAGATCGGTCATCCACTGGTGCAGGTGAAGCATGATCTGGTTGATACCAGCGATCTGTCCCGTTCCCGAATCGATGTTGACGAGTGTGGCAAGACGCGCAAGCATCTCCTCTTGATAGGCTTGTAAACGCGGCAAGTAGTGTTGGGCATAGGTGGGCGCATCCGATGTATGTGAGGCTACCATGTGTAGGCTATCCTTTAGCATTGCATACTTGTTGATAAGTTTATCTATCATTGTATCACGATATTGTATACTGTAGGGACCGATTGATCACGTCCTCGTCGGCAATCGAGACGTCACGAAGGAAGAAAGATGGCACAACAGCAGCTATCAGAAGAGGCATACCGCTTAGGTGAAACCTACCAGCTTGGCATGCCGACAGCGGTTTATCGCACGCATTATACGCAAGCGAGTAGGCTCTTCTTCTGGACACAGATAGCACTTGCGCTGCTTGCCGCACTGATAGCCGTTGGCTTTTTGCTTGCGCTAGAAGTATTCCATGCTCATGTCGCGAACCTGTTCTTGCCTGTACTTCTTCTATTTTTCATGCTCAATATTACCAGCACCTCACGTACGGTACGTCGCAAAATGCAAACTTCTTATGTTCCCTTTACACAAAACTTGCGCGTTTACGTCTATGAGGGCGGCCTAATCCGCATGCGAACTAACAAACCCGAGGTGATACGCTGGAATGAGATTCGGCGTGTTCGGTGTTCTAGCTACCCAGAGACGAAAAATGCAAGGGGTTTTCAACCATCAGTTACTATTGTACGTATCAATGGAAAGTTGCTTGTGTTTGGTGCGAATATTACAGATGTCAGCTTGCTTGGCAAAACGATAGAGCAGGAATACATGAAATGGAAATCAGTAAATACGAACAGAGAAACACAGGCATCTGAGGAGTAAAAGCATGTACCGTTCGTTACTCCTCAGATGCCTGTGTTTCTCTCCTCGTAGCTATACATTCTTTCTTCTCTGCCGATCAATCTCGTAAAGTATAATTGAGGTTGCACACGCTACGTTGAGCGATGAGGCAGAGCCATACATCGGGATTTTCACCATTGCATCGCAGAGTGCTTTATAGCTTGCGCTCATGCCCCATGTTTCGTTGCCCACGACGAGAAGCGTTGGAGCCGCGAAGTCATGCTTATCGATATCTATCTGTGCGTCCTCGTCACTCCCTATAATTTGTACACGTGAAAATTGTTGTTGAAGATCAGTAAGCCAATGCACCAGCTCTTTTTGTGAGGGCAAGCGTACAGTAGGTAATGCGAAAAATGAGCCAGTAGTGGCACTGATGGTTTCAGGATCGTATAGGTCTACAGCGTGACCTGTAATGATCAAACCGTCAACATGCAAAGCATCGCATGAGCGAATGAGTGTTCCCAAATTACCTGGGCTGGCCGGACGATCAAAAATAACAACCAGCAGTTTTTCGTGGATAGGAATGCGGGCGATGTCATCTTCAGGCATAGTGACGATGGCTAAAAGTTCGGAGGCCGCCGACTTGTTGCTCAATTTTTCGAGCAGAGGTAGACGGATCTCATAGTGTTGGCTCGCCCGTGAGCGAGCAAGAATGTCCTCAGCCCAGTCGGAGAGCTGTTTTTCGCGTGAATAGACAAACGCACGTATTTGCCAGCCATGCTGTAATGCCTGGTTGATCGGACGAACACCTTCGATGAAGAACTCTTTGTTCTTCTGGCGCTTTTCACGGTTACGCCGCAACGTCTCAATATATTGGAAATCATTGTTTTCCGTGTAGATTTTGACAATGCGTGGTGCCATAGCTCTTCCTTCCTCAGCTATTAGTTGAATGTCGAACGCGTCATTTGCCACACATGTGGCAAATGACGCGTTCGACATTCTGTGTACTACGCACGTACTTGCTTAGCTTGTGCTTGCTGATAAGCCATGAATGGGCCACTATGGTTCTCAGGCATGTGACCACGCATATGCGTACCGCCTTCCTCGAACTCTTCCTGCTCAATCGTGCCGAATTGATGGAACAATGCTACCAAGTCGCCTCGATTATAGGGAATGACCACATCGAGCGGTGTGAATTGCTGCTGAAGGGTCTCGCTGATACATTTCAGCAATGCCTCGACGCCTGTCCCATCCTTCGCGGAGACCGCGACAGTTGGAAGCCCTGCCGCCATGCCTTGCAATTGCAAAGGAATATCTTTTGGGAGCAAATCAAGCTTGTTTAAGACAACAATCATAGGGCGTGCCGCAGCCTCGATCTCTTCCAGGACCTCTTCAACGGCTGCCATCTGTCGATGTACCGAGGGATGTGAAGCATCGACAACGTGTATCAGCAAGTCGGCTTCCTTGACCTCTTCCAGCGTGGCACGGAAGGCCGCGACCAGCGTTGTAGGAAGGCGTTGGACAAAACCTACGGTATCAGTGAGCAGAAATTCTTGTCCACCTGGAAGGCGAACACGCCTTGTAGTTGGATCAAGTGTCGCGAATAGCTTGTCTTCCGCGAGTGAATCTACGCTCGAGACGGAGAGACGGTTAAGCAGAGTCGATTTGCCAGCATTGGTGTAGCCGACAAGAGCCACTACCGGGGCGCCAACTCTCTTACGACGCTCACGATGGCGTTGACGCTGATTGCGAACCTGCTCCAGGTCCTCCAAAAGGTCTTCCTTCTGTCGATTGAGCAAGCGGCGGTCAACCTCAAGCTGCTTTTCACCTTCACCACGTTGCTGCGTACCACCACGTTGTCGCGATAAGTGCGACCATTGACGTGCGAGGCGCGGCAAGTCATATTCGACCTGGGCTAGTTCGACCTGCAAACGACCCTCGCGGGTACGGGCACGTTGCCCGAAGATAATCAGGATCAGAGCCGTGCGGTCAAGCACCTGTGTTTCTAACTCCTTTTCGAGATTGCGATGTTGTCGTGGCGTCAACTCAAGGTCGAAGATTACCGCATCACAATTGTGAAAGCGCACGAGTTCTGCTACTTCTTGCACTTTGCCTGAACCAAGCACGGTACCAGGGTGTGGGTGAACCATCTTCTGGATAATACGGTCTACACAGTTTACACCTGCTGTTGTCGCCAATTGTGTCAACTCGTCAAGTGACTCTTCCGAGGGCCATGTGTTATCGGGCATATCGATGCCCACGAGGAGAGCGCGTGCAGGTGCTTCGGCAAGCAGGCCGCTCATAGGCCCCTGTTCTGCTACATTGGGAATATATTGTTCTGCCAAGAGACGCTCCTTACATGATTTTCATGTGAATATTAGTGTTTATGTGCAATCGACTATAGGGACCAATTGATCGCGTCCTCGTCGGCAACCGAGAAGCTAGAAGGACGCGATAAATCGGTTCCTACAGAATACGGCTGAAAGTACTTACAGCATGGTGAAATACACTTCTATGAGAAAAGGAGCAAGAACATCTTTGGAAATCTTGAAGTGGATAGGAAGCAACAGCTTTCTTTCACCATATACTGCAAGAAAGCACACGTTATCAAGCACCAAGCTATACTGTCTTCTTATCAAAAACAGAATGGATAAGGTTATAACGTCTACTATGATGAGTACAGGTTAGTTAAAAACTATCACTCGCTGAATCTCCTATGGAAGTTATTGGGGAAATGTATATAGTAATTGTACACGGGATTTGAGTGAAAGTCAATGGATATTGAGAACAGGGTCTCCGTCCTTCGGGGGGAAACTCGTGAAGGTGCAGGCAGACCGCAAGGGTCTCCCCCCGAAGGATGAAGACCCTGAGAACAAGGAAGACGCCTGTCGGAACGTGATAAATCTTGTCCCGACAGGCGTCTTCCTTGTTACGTTTCAGTGCTAGAGTAGATTACCAGCGTGAACGGCGCTCGCCGCCACGGTCGCTTGAACGACCGCCACCGTAGCTACCGCCGGATGACTGAGACTGTGCCTGATAACAATCGCGGCAGTATACGGGCTTGTCGCCACGAGGCTGGAAAGGTACCTGAGCCTCGTTGCCACAGCTTGCGCATGTCGCGGTGTACATCTGACGTGCTTCGCGTGAGCCGCCACTGCGACCTCCGCCGTAGCTTCCGCCGCCACCTTGTCGGTCGCCCATCTGTGCCTTACGTGCCGAGCGGCATGAAGGACAGCGGCTTGGAGCATTTGTTAGCCCACGGCTGGCATAAAACTCCTGCTCGCCGACGGTGAATGCAAATTCCTGGTTACAATCGCGACAATACAATGTCTGGTCAGTTGCCATGTTTTTCTTTCTCAATTCCTGGGCATACGCCCTCAACAAAACTTACTTCCGTGTGTATCGCGCGGCTTGTAAATAGACAGTCTACTCATAGCTCACTCTACAACGTTCCCTTATTATAACATGATTTTATGAAAATGTATTCCTTTTCGGGGTCAATTTTCCAGAGTAGCGAAAAATTCGTCAATAGTTAGCTTTTTCTTTGTATAGTTACAGACTTAGTGTAATAGTTACACATCACTACAATGTACGAATACTGTTAGATGAGGGGATATGCCGCGTTTTTGTCTTTCAAACGACATAGTGTATAGAAGGTCTTAGGAATGGATATTGAAAAACAAATGCAGACGCTATACCCCTTAAAGAACGTGGAATACCAAAGGTAGATTTCGTGGTAGTAGACAGACAAGTAATCGGACCATTTAATACGGTAGGCACATATCATTTGTACGATGCCATTCACGACGGTGCGGATCTAATCGTTGTTGTACAAAAATGAAAAGTGCGGCATGAGTTTGATGACTCATGCCGCACTTTTTACTCAACGCGAGACGCTCCAATCCTGCTGAAACGTCTTTTGCAAGGTTGTTACTATAGAGAGATTCGTCATCAGGATACCGAGTTCACGATTGCCATCGAGTGAGGGTGCCGAGATGTTTTCAGAGCCAACGAAGGCTTGCACGCCATCGGCGACGATCATTTTAGCATGGATATACAATTGAGGGTCCTCTTTCACTTTCACGCCTCCCTTTTGAAGGATAGCTATACCGCCGATGTTGGTATCGCTTTCGCCAGCGTAGGGTGTGGGTAAAATGACTTGCACGCTGACTCCACGATGTGCCGCACTCACAAGTGCTTGCTGAATGTTGTCGTCAAGCATCTCTTCCTCTTCTAGCACCAATGTTTTCTTCGCGTTCGTGATTAAAGTAGTTAAAGCTGTCCGCGAGTTGGTTGGGCTGATAACAAGACTAGGATTGTTGATACGAAGAGGTGTACGGCCCCAGTCCGCGTTGAAAATATCTGTAACGCTTTGCACATCCTGGGCAAGCGTATCAATAACTCCATATTCACGATTGGTACCATTGAGCGCGGAGTAGGTAAAATTACAGGACATGATAAAAGCTGTATTACCATCAACCACCATACCTTTTTCGTGCGTCAAGGTAAAGTTGGGACTGGTGGGTTTGACCATGATACCCGACAGCTTGAGTTCATCCAGCACATCTTGCGCTGAGCCTCCCCCGTAGGGTGTCGGTTCCAGCATCACACGTACATCGACTTTATGGTGGGCTGCGTTTTCCAGTGCCTGAATGATACTTGTATCGGTCAAAAGGTACATTTCTAACCAGATCGAATGATGTGCCGTATTGATTGCGTCCAGGATAATACTTTCACCTGCATCCGGCTCAATAAACAATTTGAGTGCCTGCTGTGCCTTTGGCAACGGAGTAATTCTGAGAGAAGAGGTTGAGTGAGTACTACTAGTAGCCGATGTTGTGCTGCTACAAGCCATTAAAAAAAGGGCAAGAAGAATAAGGACAGTATATAAAAACGTTTTTGAACTATGCTTTCCTCGTAACATAATAACTCCTACTCTGATTAGTATGTATTCTGAGCTATAAAACGCCGGAAAACAGCATCTTCGTGCTTTAAAAAGAGAGCGCAGGAGAAAAGGCATATGCCTTTTCTCCTGCGCTCTCTTTTTAAAGCACGACAGTATTTGCTTCCTTCGTGTTATGCCAGGAACTTGAATGAGTCGAGCATAGGTGGGACATATTTCTGCAACACGTCATTATAATACACATCCGGGGCCTGAAAAATGAAACTGTAGAAGAACGAACCATGCCTGACGGTAATGCTTGAGACATGCATAAGCACGCTATTAGAGTCAGAGAAGGTGGCGTCCTGTTCGTCCCATTGTTCGCCTGCAATGGTGCGGTGAGGAGTCGCGGACTGTACTGCCTGCAAGTTTGTGTTACCAGAACTTCCATTTCCCGTATAAATCGTACTGATAAGTCCCTGGTTTAAGGCGGTTGTAGTACTTACTCCGCTAGCCGAGACGGAGAACTTTCCAACGTAGACCGCGATGCCTAATGCTTGTTGTGGGTGAAAGACCGCGACCACAGTTCCACTTGATGATGCTGCCGCAGGTGGCTCTTCAATCCAATCGCTTGGATACTTCACGAGAACGCCAATTGATTTCTGATGACTGCTACTCATGGCGGAAAAAGAGGTCGGCGTAGGTAGACTACTTGCGCTTGGAGTAGATGAACTTGAGACAGCAGTTGGTTGTACAGTTGGCTTCGGAATCGTCACAAGACGGGACGGGCCTGCTGTATTCGCAGCAATTTGACCATTCAAATATAAGACGCTATATGTTAACGCAACGCCTATGAGCAATGTTAACACTATCACACCAAGCGCGATAAATGCGCTACGTGCCGAACGCGACTTCCTACCAGCAATCTTACCGGCCATTGTATCGAGCGTGTCATTTGTCACAGGCGAAGGTCGTTGTAGCACCGTCGTAGGCCAAGGTGGTGCGCCAGCGGGCAAATACGGCGATGTATAGGAAGATGGTGCAGACATCGCTGGGACTACGGGCTGATCAGGTGGCGTTAAAGGTTGATAATTTGAACTCATTCATCACTCCCCTTAGCTGGCTCTCTATTTTAAAATGTTCTTGATAAGCGGTCTTATTCATACGCATGAGCATGGATACAAAAAATATCTTTCTTGAACTATAGAGAAGAAGCTGTAAAAAGTCAACCTTTTTGGGAACAAATACGCAGCGAGCATAGAAATATCTAGAAGAGCAATAATGCAAGGAGCATAACACCCTCCATTGTGAAGGAATATCTCACAAAACATACGTGTTGTGAGGTACGTAGGATGGATAAAAATGTCCTCGACCTTACATACACAGAAAAGAGATATTTTACAACTATGTCAACACAAACCATTCACGCAATTCAGGTCCACGCTTATGGGGATGCGAACCAGCTCAAATTCGAAGAGATTTCACGACCGCAGCCAAAAGAAGGCGAAGTGCTGGTACGAGTACATGCAGTAGGCGTTAACCCGATTGATTGGAAAATACGAGTCGGGATGCTGAAGGACTTCATGCCAAAGACATTTCCTTATGTGCCCGGTGCTGACATCGCGGGGATTGTAGAAGAAGTGGGTCCTGGGGTGACAGCATTTCAGGTAGGACAGGAAGTCTTTGGTCAAAGTCCTCAGGGTGCATACACGGAGTATGGTATATCACCTACACCTGTCTTAGCCCTCAAACCACAGTCGATCAGTTTTGATGAGGCAGTAACGATTCCGATTGGTGCTACAACCGCGTGGCAAGGACTCTTTGATCATGGCAATTTACAGGCGGGTCAACGAGTACTGATACTCGGTGGTGCGGGTGGCGTTGGACTCTTCGCAGTACAGTTTGCTCGTTGGAGGGGAGCACATGTGGTCAGCACGGCCTCAACACATAACGTGGACTACGTACGCTCATTAGGTGCTGATACAGTCATCGACTACACAAAAACAAAGGTTGAAGACGAGGTACACGATGTTGACCTCGTACTCGACACAGTTGGTGGAGCGGCACTCGCGAGTGTATTGCCCACACTTAAACGTGGAGGCACTCTGATTACTATCGCGGGCCAACCTGATGAAGCGAAGGCTAAAGAAGTTGATGTACGCACTAGTCGTTTTTCCGCGCAAATATCCAGTGAGCTTTTAAGCAAGTTCGCGCGACTTATTGATGAAGGCCATATAAATGGTTTAGTTGGCCCTACATTTCCACTGAGCCAGGCCGCCCAAGCCCACGAACTCAGTCAGACCGGTCATGGCCGTGGACGTATCGTCTTACAGGTCTTGTAGCAAATACCAGCTTTGTCTGTAGGGACCGATTTATCGCGTCCTCGGGGTGGGAGGGGAACGCGTGGCGGCAAGAGTCGCGCTGCCGCCACGGTACCCCTCCCACCCCGAGGACGCGATAAATCGGTCCCTACAGATGTTCTGGCTTCAATGCATAGGGCTGTTGATTTCCCAGAGGTTGCCCTCGGGATCGGCGAAGTGGGCTGTGCGCAAACCCCAGGATTGGGTTGTTGGAGGTCTGAGAAACCTGACTCCTTTGGCCTTGAGTACCTCGTATGAAGCGTCCACATCCTCAACGCCAGCCGCGAGAAGCATTCGCGGTCCTCCCACAACCTTCAGTGTTTGTACATCCAAACTTATCAGGTCCGCAGCCGATGAGATATCCAGCAGGAAAAAATACACGTTTTCCATCTGGAAGGAGGCGGAATCGTGAGTAAGTTCTTGCACTTCAAGCCCAAGCGTATCCCGATAAAATGCTGTACACTTGGCAAGGTCTTGTACGAACAACCCGTTCGCCATGATTTTGTGAAACATTATTTACCTCTCGATTTTCTTGGTCGAGCCATGCAATCTCGCCCCATTCGGACTAAGGCACGTCTGTGCTTGTCAAGCAACAGTGTAGCATAGCAGAAAGGACAAAACTTCTCCGATCCTGCTCTTTAAAGTCTCAAGCCGCTCTAAGATCACGCAGACTTCCGTCTTCATGAGGCAAAAAAGAATAGATCGTAGAGATATTTATGAGAGAAGGAAGCATACCATGCAAGCAGAAGCACCCATATTTTATGAAGGTGTAACACACTATACGCCCCTGACGGCTCATACACTGGCTGTCGAACGGGTGATTCAGACAATGCATACACATCTCCAAGAACTGCTCACCCTCGAAGACTTGGCCTCAATTGCATATCTGAGTCCCTTTCATTTCAATCGCATCTTTCGTGGTCTGATTGGCATTCCGCCTTGCGAATTTCTTTCCGCGTTGCGCTTCCAGGCAGCCCGGCGTTTGCTTTTGACGACATCGCTCAGCGTCACCGATATTTGTTTCGAGGTTGGCTATAGCAGCATCGGCTCTTTTACAAGCCGTTTCACACGACTCGTTGGCCTTTCTCCACGCCTCTTGCGTCAACGGGCACACGCATTTGAGCCACCTCCTACAAAGCCTGCCGATCTCAGTCTCACCGTGCCTTCTCATATCCCAGGGAACAACACGCTGCTTGGTCGGATTAGTGCGCCTGCGACCTTTCTTGGTACGATCTATGTAGGACTTTTCGCTGGACCTATTCCCCAAGGGGCACCAATATGTTGCAGCAGACTCAGTTCGCCCGGTTTGTATCTCCTGTCTAATATTCCTGATGGCGTCTATCATCTGCGAGCAGCCGCGTTTCCTGTATCCACGGATATTTATTCAGCTCTGCTACCGGGCGAGAAGATGCTACTTGGCAACAACGCGAGTCCACTACTTATACGCCATGGACATGTGGTAGGCAATACTGATCTCGTCCTGCACTCGCCGCGTTTGACTGATCCACCGCTTGTCATGGGATTGCCTTTGCTAGACCGACCTTGATAACATAGGGATTTTCTACAGTATCCCTGGCAGTATGCCTTAATCATGCAATTGCTCATCAAGCAACAGGGCCAATTGATGCTCACCATGTATAGAAACTTTCCAGACCATACGTTCCGAGTGCCAGGGAAAGCTCGCCACCGTGGTGAATTTCATGCTCAAGCACATGCCAGACAATCCACTGCCGTGTGTGCGCAGGCTCTTCTTCTAGCCCTTGACTCTGTAGCCATGCCTGATGAGAGGCCGGAGATGAAAAAAGCTGCTCCAGTTCAGCGGAAGTCCAGCGGTCCAGGGTGTTAGCAATCACACGCCAGGTCTTCTCAAATATGGCAACCAGTGAAGCAGCCTCGTACATAGCTTGTCCACCGTCGTTCCAGTCAACCAGATTGGCGGTTCCTTCACCCATCCACCCATAGAACCAGAAAACACGGGCATCTATCATATGGGCAAGAAGCTGACCTATCGGCCAATGATGCGGCGCAATAGGTAAAGCGAGTTGTTCGGGTGTAAGCGATGCGGCGGTTTTGACAAGGGCTTGTTGATAGTTCTCCCAGCCTTTTTTGTAGAACGTGATAAGTGAAGATACCTGTTGTGTCATGTGTGTCTGCTCCTTGCCTCTCATGATGCTCTCTCATTGACAGTCTGCTATTATTGGAGTGGCTGATAGGTAAGTATCACTGTCCCGGTCCTGGTCATTTTTGAAGAGATGAGTTTCACTTTCTTAAGGCTGCTCTCTTCTTTAAAGAGACGCTTTCCGCTTCCTGCAATAACAGGGTGAACCAGCAGTATCAGCTCATCCAGCAAGCCCTGCTCGAGGAGGGAGAGAACGAGGGTGGGACTTCCAGATGTACCAATGTTCTTTCCTGGCAATTGTTTCAGTCGTGCGATTTCCTGGGCGAGATCTCCCTTAATCAGTGTCGAGTTGTTCCATTCTTCTACACCGTCCAGAGTAGTCGAGAAGACATACTTGGGCGTGGAGTTAATGAAGCTCGCAAACGGTTCATCGGTCGCGGTTGGCCAGTAGGATGCCCAGTCCTGATAGGTCACTCGCCCTAGAAGTACCGTGTCCTGGGAGGCGAGTTGTTCCATCATGGCCTCTCCCATCTCTTCATCGAAGTGCTCTTGCCATTTATAAGGTGCTTCCACGACCCCATCAAGGGTTATAAACAAACCAGCGACGACTTTTCTCATGATGACGACTCCTTTGATTCTGATATCTCTGACCAGTCATTTCGAAAGCGTTGCCAGTATAGCATACGTGGTCGAAGAATACTTCTCCAAACTTGCTTGCTTTCCGGGTTTCCCGCAGTTCATCAGACGGTTTCCTCGTTTTTTGAACCCTGGTCTACCAGGTAATCGACGATTGAAGCATGTTCACATGAGAGCAAGATACAAGAAGTTCTTTTCTTTTTGATATGCTATGATGGTCGAGTGACAAGACGTTGACCATCGTGCAGAAACCTGATCCGCCCACGATATCCCTAAGCCACACAGAACGCTACTGCGGGATCGGCAACATTCAAAGAGCAAAGGAGGAGGTATGGGGAAAGTTCTTTTTGGTATGACCATGTCGCTGGATGGTTTTGTGAATGATCGGAACGGTAATGTGCAGAGGCTGTATCCCGATCTTGGTGCATTACGGAAAACGGAGATGCTTCAGGAAGCGATACAAATGACAGGAGCGGTTGTGATGGGCCGACACGCTTACGACATGGCAGAAGGGGATTTCACTGATTACGAATTTCAAGTACCGATATTTGTCCTGACTCATGTCGTTCCAGAACAGGTAGCTAAGGGAGAGAACGAGAGGTTAACATTTACGTTCATCACCGATGGTATTGAACGTATTATTGAAAAAGCAAAGTCTGCTGCAGGAGACGACAAAGATGTTACGGTAATCGGCGGTGCGAATATCGGCCAGCAGTGCATACGTGCAGGACTTCTTGACGAAATACACATTGGCATCATGCCTGTTTTCCTTAGCGAAGGTCTGAGATTATTCGAGCATATAGGCACGCACATTGAATTGGAAAAAATGAAGGTCATAGAGTCGGGTAGTAGGACGGATATACTGTTCCGTGTCGTCAAGTAAAAGGAGTGACCACAAAAAATATATACTTTCTGTAGTCACTTCTTCTATTATCTGCGAAAGTGTAAAACTAAGCAGCCCCCGAGAAAATGTTCCAACAGGCTCTCGAAAACCTCTTATGTAAAATTTCACGCCCGTACTTTTTCCGCAGTTACGCTGGATAACTCGCGCTTACCTTACATGTTTCAATGAGGGTAAGAAGCGCAGTATATAGCCCGTTTCCAGAATGGAGAGTATATCTATGCCGAGGGCGCGAGCTTTGAAGCGGGTACGCGAGAGTAAAGTACGCACCGGACGCATCTCTTGATCCCATACGCTATCGTTGACGGCTTTTTGTAGATGGTTGCGGCATTGCTCGACGAGTTCCTCACTGGTATCGTTGTTGTAGAAACTAGCGAACAATACTTCGTAAGGACAATAATAGGGATAAGATTCCAACAATGGTAGCAGCATACTCATCTCGCCGCGCGTAAACTGCTGCTGCCCTTTTAATTGCGGAATACCATCGTTGACCGACAGGTACGAGAATGTGCCGAGCGCGGTGTTCAAGGCGAACATATGACCCTCTGGCAAGGCATCCTGTAGCGAGAAATGCAAGATCGTGTCATTATCGCGCTCAAGTTGGGCGCGTGCTTCCTCTAAACGATACGTCGCATGTTGCATCATACTGTAGCTCCTTGCTTGAGTTCCGTCATTTTAGAACACGAGTTTCTTGTACTAAGTATGCCAGAAAATATGTCTATAGAAAAGAACTTTGTTTATCATTACTTTTAACAGATTTAACATTTTTTTGATTACAACATAAAAAACAAGAGAAAGCGTGGCTAGTGTGTGTGTAATGCTAGCATTACACACACTAGCCACGCTTTCTCTTTTCTTTACTAGTAGCCGCGTCGAGCCTCATCTGCTTGCTGTGCTAGCTTGCGCAGAGCAGTGAAAAACTCCTGTGATTGCCCGATGAAGAGGCCATCATCCTGCAAAGCTTTGGCAGCACCCATTGCCGCGCCCTTTGTCTCAACAGGTCGAATAACAGAACATACCGGAAATTTACGACTAAGGAAGACGGTTGGTTCAGGCATAATCAGATTGGTTTGGAAATCCTCACCGCCGAAGGGAGCGGAATTAAGGTCTGGAAATACAAGGCCGTTTGTAGGATCAGTCAAAGGCGTTGCGTTTCCCGCTTTGTCATGCCATGTCTGGAAGTGCGCGGTCTCGGTTGGGCCAATGGCAAGCAGGATACGCAGGACCTCCGCGTTTGTGACCCGCTGCGCCAGTGCTGGATACAAGCTTGTGCCGCCTTGCTCGATAAACGCGAAGTGGAAACCGGCAGTATTCGCGATTGCCTGAATATGATTGTCAGGTGCAAGATCGCCATCATGCCGAGGAATAGCTGGAAAGCGTCCCTTCATCAAGCCCGGAACGGCTTGCGGAAATGTATCGCCCACGTCTGGGTTCCCGGTACGACTGCGGTACTTCGTCCACCAACTGGTATCCACTGTGAGTTGCATAAGGTTGGTGAGGCGTCCAATCTGTTGTGCACCCGTGGCCTTGCTACTTTGTAAGGTACGAAAATGGTCCAGGTTGACTGGCTCTTCGCCCTTCAATTCCAGGTAGGCATTGATGAATGTGAAGTGACTAACTTCATCCTCAGTGTTATCGTGAATATACTGTGACATATCCGCGTCCAGTACCGAAAGAGCTTTGACATAGGGAGAACTAGCCTTTCCACCCGGTACTTCGCTATCCTGAATACCGCCAAGCTCATTATATTGTTGCCACAGGTCGCTTTCAATGAGTTCGGCAGCGGCGAGAAACCTGAGAATCGACACATCGCCCTTCGTGAGACTACTATTTTCCTTCGCGAAGGCTGGCGAACTGGTAGCAAGTAGTCCAAGACCCATTGTTCCTGCTCCTCCAACCGCGAGTCCTTTCCATAAAAAGGCACGGCGATTGGTAGCTTTTTTCACACGTTTCATATGCTCTTCTTTCTGCATCTTCACACATATAGCTGATTTTAATCAGCGACACGTCCCTTAATAGTCGTGTTATGAGTCAATACGCAGAAAGGTTACACATATTTCCATGAAGTAGGGACCAATTATGGCTTGACGGCATTAGGAGGTTGCTGCCCGTTTGCATGCGCGACAATATTTTCACTTGCCATTGTTGCCATGCGAGTACGTGTTTTGAGTGAGGCGCTGGCGATATGAGGTAAAAGGACAACGTTCTCCATTGTTAGTAGTTCTGGTTCCACGGCAGGTTCACGCTCGAATACGTCGAGGCCAGCCGCCGCTATAGTGTTAGATTGCAATGCTTGGACAAGAGCTTTCTCATCGACTATAGGGCCGCGTGACGTGTTTATCAACATGGCCTCTGGTTTCATCAATGCCAGTTCGCGCTCACCAAGCAAATGATGTGTCTCCTGTGTATAGGGTGTATGGATACTTACGAAATCGGATTGCTGTAATACTTCGTCAAGTGATGCATAGGTCAGCGCGTACGTAGCCTCTTCCTCTGGGGACAAGCGATGCCGATTATAGTACATAATCTTCATATCGAAACCATATGCACGTCGTGCCATGGCCTTACCTATACGTCCTGCGCCAAGAATACCTAACGTGGCACCATGCACATCAGTCCCACACAGCAGTAAAGGCCCCCAACCCGTGAATTTACCTGCCCGTAAATAACGCTCTGCCTCGCCCATACGTCGTGCCATAGCCAACAATAGGCCAAAAGCCAGGTCAGCCGTTGTATCGGTAAGGACTCCTGGCGTATTTGTCACCACAATACCTAGCTTCCTGGCTGCCTCTACGTCGATATTGTTATAGCCAACCGCCATATTCGCGACTAGCTTTAATTGTGGAGCACATGCTTCGAGGAGTTGTGCGTTTATAGTATCAGTCACAAGGCACAAAATATAGTCATGCCCAGGTGCCTTCTGTATTAATTCAGAGGCCGACCAGATACGTCCCTCTTCAATGTTCGCTTCGATAGTGCCAACCGCTTCTAACAGAGGATAAGCTGCATCAGGTAATTTCTGTGTTACAAGAATATGCGGGGCCATGCTATCATCTCCACAAAATATCTATATCGTACAAAGAATAGCGGCTGGCGTTACTTTTCTACGCGCCGATATTACGTGAAACGGCGGACGTTGCCGGAACAGGTTCTGTACTGCGTTCAGGAATTTGAAAAGGTTTCCCGAAGCGGCGGCGTAGAAGCATGGCAAGAGCAGGCCAACCGTCTTTCCATGGTGCAAGCTTTTTCTCGACACGTGGGTTATAGCTAATAGGAACTTCGAGGATGGTATAACCCGCTTGTAGAATACACGAGGTAATTTCTGGTTCGATCTCGAAACGGCGGCCAGTCATTGGCAACGCACGCGCAATCTCACCGGGCATGAGCTTATAGCATGTTTCCATATCATGAATATGGCAACCAAAGAGCATGTTGGTCACACCTGTCAAGAAACGATTACCCCAGCGCGTCGTAAACTTTTGTGGAGCGAGATCGCGATAGCCATAAACTGCCACCTTTTCTGTTCCGGCGGCACGTCCCTCTTCCCACTTGCGTACTAGCATTGGGAGTTCTTGTGGATCATATTCCATATCGGCATCCTGCACCGTTACAAGATCACCACTTACCAAACCAAAGCCTGTGCGTAAGCCCACACCCTTGCCCTGATTTTGTTCATGGCGAATAAAACGATACGAGCTAAATGGCTCCTGGCCTCGGAGTTTCTGTAAAATTTCCCATGTGCTATCTGTTGATGCATCGTCAACCACAATCACTTCCATATCGAGCGAGACTTGTGAGAGGAGTGTCAAAACTTGCGCAACCGTCTTCTCCTCGTTATAGACTGGAACGACTACCGAGATACGCATAAAAACCCAACCTTACCTTCCTGCATGCCGCGAAAGAATGCTACAAAAAGAGAAAATAATTTCTGTCTATGTAATCAACGAATAATTCATATAAAAGCAACGGAGAACATGACTTACGCATGCCACGTCTGAATTGTGCCATCGGTAAGCGCGACATAGAGCTGATTTTCGGCGAAATGTAACGCGCTAATCTGCCACGGATGATAGAATTTCTGCACAATCTGGCCTGTTGCGATTGACCAGAGATCAACGACGCCTTCGTTGACCTCACTATCCTCACGCGCTACCGCCGCATATTGTGCATCGGGCGAGAGTGCCAATTTCGAGCTACTACCCATTGTGCCACTCAAGAGTTCACTATAAGTCCCTGTATTTGTGTCACAAATACGGAGTTTCTGACCAGCATAGACGAAGGCAATCATAGCCGCGTCAGGTGTCGCGACATAGGGTGGTGTACAATCCGCGCATCGTCCAACCAGCACCGATGCCGCGATATGTGGGCGTGGTGTGCCCTGTCGTGTTCGCGCACGTAAGTCCCAGCGTCGGACTATCGCCATCTCTTGCACCTCGTCAGGCACATGCGCACAGGAGAGCGTGACCAATGTTTGTGCGTCACGTGACAACGATCGATGCCGGATGGCCCAGAACTGTCGCCTTTCAATATTCTCTTCGGCGCAGATCGCCGGATCAATCAGACTAGCGTTCGGTGCTCCCATAACATGAGTTAACACATCAGTTCCGCGTACACCTAATGAACGCGGTGAACGTGGGTCTTCACCCTGCAAAGGCAGTGCCATCCTTACCTGACGCGCTCCATTGCTTTCCACGCGCAAGGTCATATCAAGCGAGTAGTGGGCCGAAACCGCGCGTTTCAGCAGCGAATGACTCCACAAACGTTCTCCACTTACAGCATCCCAAACATGTAATGCAAGGCGTCCCCAGCCTCCGAGTAGGCCGCCAGCAGAAGAGAAGCGTAGTTCTCGAAGTGACTCTATAGTTAGCGTGGGATCAGCTTCAAATTTTACAGGTGTACCAACTGTACTATTCGCCAGTCGCCATATGTTGCCTTTGCCATCGAGCGATCCAGCCGCAAGCAGAGGCCCGTTGACAACTGGTACACTTCCCAGCGCAGAAATCACCCCGAGTGCTGAATGTAAAACTGGGCCAGCTCGGAACGGGCCTCTTGTGCTAAAAATGCTCAACCCATCAAAAGCTGTATCTTGCTCGGGGTTGAATACATGGGGCTGCGGTCGCGGTCGTGTTCCCCTGCGAAAGTCGAGCACACCGCCGACTACGGCATCGTAACTTTGCCGCTTCTCAGGATCGCTCAACACTGCATATGCACGATTGATGCGTTTCATTTCCGTCGCGGCATTCGGATTAGCGGTACCGGCGAGATCGGGGTGAAAACGTCGAGCTAGTTGGCGATACGCACGCTTCAATGTATCATTATCCGCGTCCACTGGCACGCCCAGTACAGCATAATAGTTTTCAGGTGTGTCCATCATGTTTTTTCTATGGTATCACATTACATATTACAACGAGACAATACGTGTACGTTCGCGAGTACTTTGTTGCAGATCAGCGCGACGCACTGCCCACATATACCACGTTGCGAATGTACGAAACGGTCGCCATAGCTCCCCGCGTTCACGCATATCTTTTGGTGTTGGGCGCGTGGGCAAGGCATAAGCGACACGAACTCCTTCGACAAAGCCAAGGTCGTCAACAGGCAAGACATCGGGTCGGGCAAGCGAAAAGATCAAAATCATTTCTGCGGTCCATCGTCCAATACCCTTTAAAGCCGTTAGCTTACTGATGACGGCCTCATCGTCTAACAGTGGTAACGCAGTTAGATCGAGTTGACCGCTCATGACTTGCTCCGTAAGGTTGCGGATATAGTTCGATTTCGGAGTCGTGAACCCTAATGCACGTAGATCGTCATGCTGAAATGTCGCCAGTGCTTCGGGGGTGAGAACCGCGCTAGGAGCAGCGTTCCGTAATCGCGCCACCATCGTATCGGCAGCCTTCACAGAGATTTGCTGTGAGATGATCGCATCAATCAGCGCCTCGAAAATATCAGGATTTGGTACAAGCGTGCATGGACCAATGCGTTGAATTGCATCTGCCATAATCGGGTCGATACCGCTCAAATACGCGGTAGCGCTCGTTATAGCATCTGTTAAAGAAGGTTGAGGGGTCATTGTATTTTCTTTCGCTTCGGACTTTTATAATTGTTGTTTTTTGTTATTATACGAGACATGCTCTAGCGAGACAACGTATCCTGTTTAATTGACACGCCTATAGGATCAATCCTATAAGAAGAGAATGTCGTAGGGACCAGGTTTACCGCGTCCGCCTGCGCAATTCATTGCGCGAGGTGTTATCTATCTCTCGCGCAATGAATTGCACGTGGACGCGGTAAACCTGGTCCCTACGACCGACATATCTTGATACGTTTATCAAACAGTTGGTAAGTCTCTTCGATTGAAAATCAACAATCCCACAAGGCCACACATGAGACCAGCACCAACTAGCACCAACGGGTACCAGCGCGTGAAATCGTGTGTTAACAACGCCTGTATCGCTGGCGTATAGTAGAATGGCTCGATTTTGAGCAACCAGGAAAATTTGTCTGAGAGGGCACCCAGGATATTCATCGAGTATGCGAGAAAGATGATGCCAACTGCGGTGAAACCTGCTGTGCGACTGGCGTTGAGAAATGAACCAAACAACATGCCCATACTCGCAGCAAAGAACAAGAAGGCAAACTGCAATGCCTGCGTAATCCAGAGCCACTGCCAGTTCATATCAGCATTTTTGACAAAAAGCGTACTTAACCATACAGCAAGTACGGTCAGCAGGCTGAGAATAATGGCTCCCACAACCGCACTTGCCCACAGTTCAAGATAGTAGCGCGTGCGACTGATAGGACGCGAGAGGGCAAGATCAAGTGTTCCATTTTCAATTGTCAGCGGGAGAGCAGCCCCACCAATGTAGGCGATGACGCCGCCAAAAAGCAGACCATAAAATGCACCATATAGCTCTATGCCAAGAAATCCTGTGAAACCTGATATATGTTTTAGCTGAAAACCTGTCCCAACTACACCCTGTATCGTACTTGATGTAAGGTAGGCATCGAGAAAGTTCAGTGAAGAGATAGTGGGATAAAGAATACCGACGAAAAACGCGATTAACATGGCATAGAATGCGCCAGCCGCTATCGGCGTCTTCGCGCTCATGAGCGCAGCAGTCAGTACGGGCAGACCGCGCATTCGTTTTTGTGGGGCAGGTATCGTTTTCGCTAGCATTGCCATGATGATTTACTCCTTTACGCTCTGCAAACCGGATGCTGCGACAGTGCGTTGTGCTGGCACATCTTCATAAAATTTTAGGAAGACCTCTTCGAGTGGTGCCTCCTCCACTTGTAAGCGCAGGACTTCGTGACGACTCAATGCTTTGATCAACGGGTCCATCCTACCGCTCATATTCATGTGATAGATGCCCTTACTTATCGTTACATCGCTAATTCCAGGCACATGCGCCATCTCATCTGATGAGACAGATGCGTTCTCCCCGAACTCAACGGTAATACGTTGGCCGGCTTTTTCGCGTAGTGTCTCGACCTCTTCCACCGTCACAAGTTCGCCTTTGCGAATTACCGCGACACGCTGACACACCTTTTCGACATCGCTCATGATATGCGAACTCATAAAGACGGTTTTGCCGCGTGCCTGCTCCTCTAATAAAAACTCGTTGAAGGTCTTTTGCAACAATGGATCAAGACCAGAGGTTGGCTCGTCGAGAATCAGCACATCTGGATCACACATAAACGCCAGTACAATGCCAATCTTCTGACGCATACCCTTGGAATAGCTCTTCAAAGGACGTTTCATCTCGACATCGAAACGCGCTACAAGGTCTTTGAGCAGAACAGGTTGCAAGCCTTGTATCCGCGAGAAGTAATTTATAATTTGCTTTCCCGTCATATCCCCGGGTAAACGCACATCGCCGGGTAGATAGCCGATATGCTGATGGAGTGCATGCCTGTCACGTTGCGCGTCGAGACCCAACACGCGAATAGAACCGGACGTGGGACGAATAACATCAAGCATACAGCGAATAGTGGTGGTTTTGCCTGCTCCGTTGGGGCCAAGAAAGCCAAAAATTTCGCCCTGCTCGACGCGAATAGAGACATCTTTAACTGCTTGAATCTTGCCATACGATTTACTTAGTGAGTTGATCTCAATGACTGGCGTTGTCGTCTTCATGACTCTAACTCCTTATAATCTTCTTCCTTCAGCAGCTTTACGCCATCTTCAACATACTGCTTGAATGCTTGTGTTAACTCGTGTTGCTTTTCCGATGTTGTCGGCGCACTCGATGCAAATGTACGTTTTACAGTCTCCGCAAGCAGGTCTGCCGCGGTTTCATCCGATACCTTGAATTCTTCCAATAAAAACGGGTCAACAACTAAAAAGCCGATTGTGATAGCACTTAAAAGGTACACAAAGTGTTTCATGTCTATATCGGAGCGTATAAGTCCTTGTTCATGCAACACAGTGAAGTATGTTTTGAAATTCTCCATGCTACGTCGCGCCACGGCCTCATCCTGCGCCAGTTCACCTAGCATCTCGGTATCACGCGTCATCAAAGCTTTCCAGATAGGTCGCTTCATGGTTGCAAGCGTGCCGTGTTTAAGCATGCCATGTAACGTCATGCCTTCTGGATCGCTGGCGATACGTTGCTGCATATCTTCGACAAGTTTCAATTCATCATGTATCAAAAGTGCCTTGAATAGCTCCTCTCGCGTCTTCCAGTGCAGATAAATTGTACCTTTTGCTACCCCTGCCTGTCTCGCGATATCGTCAACCGTAGTTTTTTTGTAGCCCCAACGCACAATCAGCTCAGCCGCCGCTTCTAAAATGCGTTCCGCGCGTGCCTCATAACTCTGACTCGGCACTTTAGTTTGCCTCCTTTGACTACGTGACCAAATAATCATATCTAGTCATAATTATAGTCATGAATTGGAGCAAAGTCAATGGATGGGGACCTCTTGACCGCGTCCTTTGCCCTATTGACTATGTTAGAGGAAATGACAAACAGGTAGAGGATAAAATCGCAGTCAATTCATTGCCTATGTTTTGTTTGTAGCAGTAAGCTTTATCTGATAAGTGAAGCTACATGTAGATGTATGGCTTGTGTTTCCATTCTATACTGAACATAAGGGGTGGAGTATGCCACCCTCTTTTTGCGGATATAGCTTATATGTTGTCCCCCTGTAGCCAATTACTGGTATATGTCTAGTTCAAGAGAGTATTTTTTGAAAAGGTGAATATGTTGAAGAGGTATGTTTCTTTGAGAGGATTGACAAGCACCCGGCGATCAAAAACCTTCGTCGGCTTCAGCTTTGTGTTGCTTGCGATACTTAGTGGTAGCTTTCTCCTCTCTTCCTTTATGAGTCAGCACCACTCCGCACATGCGGCTAAGCCTGCCATGCCGACAGGAGTGAGCAAGACATGGTATTTCGCTGAAGGACGGGCGGGCGGAGGCTTTCGCGAGTACATCACGATAGGCAATCCCGACCCCACAACTGATTGTAACGCAACCATTACCTATGTACCTGAAGGCGAGATCACTGATGCTCAGGCAAAACAGCACCAGGCAGCCCGCAAACCGTTGGCCGTGAAAACCATCACTATTTATTGCTCATTCCAGTCGCTACACAGCTTCGGTCAATCAGGACCTGGGTATCGCCGAGCAACAGCAACCTGGCATGCTATTGGCTACGATTGTCACGGTGCCCGCTACCTCAGGCTGTACAGGAGTCGTGGTCGAGCGTCCCATGTATTTCACCTTTCATGGCGTTACAAGTGGTAGTGACATCCTGGGCACAACAACACTAGCACAAACCTTCTATCTCGCTGATGTGCCAACACAGAATGGCAACACCTCATTCATGAAATCGTACATTACGGTGCTCAACCCCTCTACCACGACCAACGCCCAGGTGCAACTTCAGTACATCGTAGCAGGCAACGTCGAGAATACTCAAACGCTGTATGTGGCTCCTGGTGCCTCAGGCACCATCTATCCGGGCACACTCCCCTATGCTCACGTTGGCGCGATCATAAGTACCAATACCCCTGTGAGCGTTGAGCGTTCGACGTATGTCAGCAACATGCAGGAAGGCAATGCTGGGGTGGTCTCAAGTGCTGCCTCTGTAGTGCCAGCCCAAACCTTGTCCAATCACTGGCTCTTCGCGGAGGGCTTCACAGGAGGGCAGTATCAAGAGAACTTGGTGCTCTCTAACCTGAGCAATGCTGACACCAACGCGACAGTGACGTTAGAGTACCAGAATGGGCATCATCAGGTGGTAACGGTGCCTGTACCAGCAAACTCCCAGGTGATTGAGAATGTCAACACACTAAATAACGCGCCCTCGGGTGCCTGTGATGTGACGCCATGCGTGACCACTCCTGAGGTCTCGACTGACATTACCGCCACGGCATCCAGTCTTGTAGTAGAGCGACAAATGTTCTTCCGCTACACGCATACGCTGCCTAATAGCACTATCAACGTAACGACCATCGGCGGCTCAGATGTGACCGGAGGACTGGCCACGGCAACCAGCGTTGCTCGTTTCGCGGAGGGCTACACCAATGCAGGCTATAACGAGTGGATCACGCTGCAAAATCCGACCTCAGCGACCGAGACGTTGGCATTGACTGTTGTCAACGAGTACGGACGGAACTACACCCAGGACATTATCGTGACCCCGAAAACCCGTCAAACGGTGGATATCACAGATTTGGTTCGCCACAATCTAGTGCATATAGGAGACGACTTCCGAGCTTATCAGGTGTCATCTTCGGTGCAAGTCACAACCCCGGGGGACATGTTTGTGGCAGAGCGACCAATGTACTTCAACACTAAGCAGGGCAATCAGGGCGGCACGGATGTGCTGGGCTTTATGGGCATCACGTCAACTCTACCTTCTACTACTATCACGAACTTCCCCGTGCCTTCGAGTAGCGCGCCTTATGATATTGTAGCGGGACCCGATGGGAACCTGTGGTTCACCGATAGGGGTACCAACGCGATTGGCGTCATCTCTCCTGAGAGTCTCATCATCGCTGAGTATCCAATTCCAACTGCGAACAGTGGGCCTACCGGCATTGCAGTAGGACCCGATGGCAACCTGTGGTTCACTGAGCTGGATGTAAACAAGATTGGCAAAATTACGCCAGCAGGAGTCATCACAGAATACGCAGCAGGACTCACGGCTTCAAGTGCGCCTCGTTATATCACCGCAGGACCCGATGGCAACCTGTGGTTCACTGAGCTGGATGTAAACAAGATTGGCAAAATCACGCCAGCAGGAGTCATCACTGAGTATTCAGCCGGACTCACGGCTTCAAGTGCGCCCAATGACATCAGTAGCAGGACCCGATGGCAACCTGTGGTTTACCGAGTACAGTGGAAACAGAATTGGCAAAATCACAACGGCAGGAGTCATCACAGAGTACTCAGCCGGATTGCCAGCTTATAGTGAGCCTTATAACATGACAGTAGGGTCAGATGGCAACCTGTGGTTCACGGAGGCTGGTGGCTCGCATCTGATTGGTCGGTATATCATTTAAGTTTAAACTGTAAAGCGAGGAGTGGTAGCACCAGGCTACTAGTTCTTTGCTAACTCGTTCTCAGCACAGCTAGTGAGCGTTGTGCCAGACATTCGATTTACATCTGATGAATGGTGACAACGCAAACAAGCAGGAAGACCCTTGTGGTCTTCCTGCTTGTTTGCGTTAAAGGGTGTAGATTAGAGAGATATCTCTAACTTGTCAGAATAGAACGATAGTTTCCAGGCAAACTACAGCCTTGATACAGCTTGGCTAAGAGGTCTTCCTGGGTCCGAACAGTGACGGCATTGCCGCAGTTCATGGTCAAGATACGGACACCCATTGGGAGGTCCTGGCGCAGCGGCTTATCGTGACCGTTCAGGTCGAGTAAGCCGATGGGCCACTTGAAGCCAACTGAGATGAAATCTTTTCCACTAAAGAAGAAGTGCGGGATGCCATATTGCATAGATGTTCGCGCATTTGTGATGAGCGAAAGCACATGAACGATAGCAACTTGTGCATTGTTCGTTGGATCGACCCCACAGCCTCTGAAACACCCTGTTGCCTCGACCACCCACAGGTGAGCACCGAGTTGTCCACGCTCCAACGAAACACCGAAACGGTCCGCCCAGAAATGAAAGAGATAGTAAAGGCTGTTGGTAGCATCTGTCGGGTAGCCATTATGCCACGTATCAATCAAGCCAAGCGTCTGTGTGCGCCAATTCCAATGACCACCCGGATGTACAATTGTATTCATCGCGGTTTGCATCTGGTCAAGATACCCAACTTGTTGCCATAATGGAGCAATATCAATACCACCGACGTGTGGATCGAGTGACCCAATGGTGGCGACGGTATGTGGATTTACCGCATGCACAGCCCGTTGACAGAGATCGAAGAAACGTGCGAATTTCGCAGGTGGAACATACAAGAAAGAGACCGAAGGATCATCAACCTTCATCTGTTCATTTCCGCATTGTACTGCATCGGCTCCGCCTTGTGCCGCGTCATTCAGTATCTTTGTATTGAAAAGATCACTTGGCTTGGGTTGACAGACGACTAGTAAGACAGAGATACCATGATTGTGATAATTCTGTACAACTTGCTTGAGTGTATTGCCACTGAAATTACTCCAACCACACGTTGGATAGCCAATGCGACGCCAGGTTATGTTGGAATACGTTGTGTCTGGTGATCCTTCTACGCCCAGGATGTGGCCCGGATTTTGTAGCAAAGGATATTGTACCAGTGGGTTCGTATCCTGTGTTGAGGCATATGCGGATTGTGTTCCTGACACAACAAGCATACTACACAGAAGGGAAAAAGCGAAGACGAAACTGAAAAGAACCTTTTTGAACGTAACACGCGTGTTATTCCTGCACTTCATGCATACCCCTTTGCAAAAAGACAACTTAAAATCCCCCCTTCAACTATACCATGTCAGTAATGAATATACTACAGTCGAAGAGGGGCTTTTATGAACTTTACAGGACAGTTCAGGTTATTATATACAATTTAGCGCGACGAAAAAGCTTGTAATCCAGTGATATCGCGCCCCACAATCAACGATTGTACGGTATCGGTTCCCTCGTAGGTGAAGACAGCTTCGATGTCCGCATGGTGACGTGCGATGTTATATTCCAGCAGAATACCGTTGCCGCCAAGCATCTCGCGTGCGTCCGCGACAACCTCGCGTGCGAGACGTGCGTTATTCATTTTCGCCAGCGATGCCATTGCCGCCGTCATCTTGCCCTCGGTCTGAAGTTGCGAGAGGCGTAGGCAGAGCAATTGCATTGTCGTCACGTTTGCTAGCATACTCGCGAGTTTGATTTGAATGGCTTGGAAGCTTGCGAGCGGTTTGCCAAACTGCACACGTTTCTCGGTATAATCACGCGCGATCTCGTAAGCGGCTACCGCGTGTCCAATTGCTTCCCACGCAACACCCGAACGTGTCGCGGTCAATACGCTCGATGTGTCTTTGAAACTATGTGATTTCTCAAGACGGTTGCTAGCGGGTACGTGTACATCGGTCATCTTGATGTCAGCCTGCCATACAGCACGTTTGGCGACTTTGCCCGTCATCACGGTAGCCTCGAAGCCCGGTGTTCCCTTTTCGACCAGGAAGCCGCCAACTTTGCCATCCTCGTCACGTGCCCAGATGATCACGACATCGGCAAAAGATGCATTGCCAATCCAGCGTTTGGAGCCATTGAGGATGTATTCGTCACCAACACGACGCGCTGTACTTTCCAACGCCACAGCGTCAGAGCCATGATCTGGCTCGGTCAAACCAAAGGCACCAATTTTTTCCATACGTGCCATGGCGGGCAGCCAGCGTTGTTTTTGTTCTTCCGAGCCAAGCATGGCGATAGAAGACATTGCCAAACCCGAATGGACACCAAAGAAGGTACATACACTTGCGTCACCACGTGCCAACTCTAGCGCGATCAAGCCAGATGCGGTATCACTCATGCCGGGGCAACCATAACCTTTGATGGCGCCGCCCGCGATATTCAAGGCTGCAAGTTTAGGGATCAGCTCGAAAGGGAATTCCGCACGCTCCCAATAATCGTTAATAATCGGGATGACCTCTTGATCACAGAAGTCGCGTACCTTGTCACGAATTCTTCGCTCCTCTGCTGTGAGTAGCTCATCCATCAGATAAAAATCTACACCTTGCGACGACTGAATCTCGGTTGCCATGTTCTCATCCTTCCACCGCTCTTGGCAGCACTAAACACATTTTGTATATGCCCACTCTCATCGTAGGCTTGCAAACATTTCTACTATAAAATATTTTAACGCCCAGCACAGACATGACGCAAGGTGAAGCAGGTTACGCGTGATGTGTTGAGGCTACAAGTTTCGTAGCCTCAACACATCACACGTAACCGTCCACAACTTATTGCTGGAAGTGCTCGACGATAAATTCGTCACGCGCCTTCGCATCATCGGGATTGAGGCCAGCCGAACGACGTGCACGTCTCTGGCGCAAGAGGTCCCAACATTGGTCGAGACTGACCTCGAGTGCCTTCATGCGCTCATGCTCGTCTGCACTCAGTCCACCTTCTTCCTCACCACGTTGCGTAAGATGATGTTCTTCATTGACCAGACTCTCTATACGATGCAGCAATTCAGTATCATCCATAATTTTTCACTCCTCGTTACCTGAATATCTCCACGTTCTTTACGTGAAGATATATTGTCACCATTTTATCACGTCAGAGAAAGTGAACCGTCCTTTTAAGTATGTAAATCTATTGCGCAGTTACTATAGAAACGATATGATGCATTCATGATAGAGATACACCTGATAAACGTTGAAGATACATGCAATATTTTTCATCTGTAGGGGCACAATTCCTTGCGCCCATACGCACCAGGAGAAGAATTGTTGAGATTGCTATGAGGAAAATGCAGGATGCCGAGAGCATGACAGGGGCAAGCCCCTGTCATGCTTCCCTCGGCTTGACACGATGATAAACCCAGCAATTCTTCTCCTGATATGTATGGGGCAGCAAGTCTCCTATTCGGTTTTCAAATTTCATTTGGTGGGTGCAATAAAAACAGAAGGGAACATGATATATGACGCCAGAACGTGAGAGACTTAAGCAGTCTCAGGAGCGCAGCATTCATTGGAAACGCTGGGGACCATATATTAGCGAGCGGGCATGGGGGACGGTGCGCGAAGACTATAGTCCAGATGGGAGTGCGTGGAACTATTTGCCACACGATCAGGCACGTTCAAAGGCGTATCGCTGGGGAGAAGATGGCCTGGCAGGAGTGTGTGACCGCCATCAACAGATATGCCTTGCCATCGCGCTCTGGAATGGGCATGACCCCATTTTGAAAGAGCGTCTCTTTGGCTTAAGCGGACCACAGGGCAATCACGGTGAGGACGTGAAAGAGTACTACTATTATTTAGATAACACGCCCACCCATTCCTATATGAAATATCTGTATAAGTATCCGCAAGCCGCCTACCCCTATGAACAGCTTGTAGAGGAAAATGCACGTCGTGGACGCGCTGACCCAGAGTTTGAACTGATCGATACGAGTGTCTTCGATGGAAATCGTTATTTCGATGTCTTTGTCGAATACGCGAAGGCTGGTCCTGAAGATATCTTGATGCGTATTACCGTTGCGAATCGTGGTCCCGAGTCGGCAAAGCTTGACCTTTTGCCGACACTTTGGTTTCGCAATATCTGGTCATGGCAACAAGATACACCACGTCCATCCCTCACTAATTATCAACATACATCTTTTCCTGCACTCACTACTGTCAAGGTTATTAACAACTCCTACGGCACAAGATGGCTATACGCAAACGACACCCCAACTCTCCTCTTTACTGAAAACGATACGAATACTGAACGCATCTATAATACACCGAACGCAAGTCCCTATGTGAAGGATAGTATCAACGAGTATATCGTTCACGGCAACCATGATGCAATCAACCCCGCACAAACAGGTACAAAGGTAGCAGCACACTACCATTTCACATTCGCTGCTGGCGAGACAAAAACGGTTGAACTGCGCTTTAGCAATAGTGGACCCGATAGTATTGCACCCTTTGATAAGACATTCTCGGACGTTTTCGCCCAGCGGTTGCAAGAGGCCGACGATTTTTATAAAGAAGTGCTTCCGCCTTCTCAGTCAGAAGACGCGCTACATGTACAACGTCAGGCCTTGGCGGGCATGTTGTGGAGCAAGCAGTTTTATTATTATGATATCAAAACATGGCTTGCGGGCGACCCGGCAGAGCCACCGCCACCGTCACAACGCTTACATGGACGCAACCACGATTGGACGCATCTTTTCAATGAAGACGTGATCTCTATGCCGGACAAGTGGGAGTATCCGTGGTATGCGGCATGGGACCTATCATTTCATTGTGTCGCGTTTGCTATGATTGATCCCGACTTTGCCAAAGAACAACTTATCCTGTTGCTACGTGAATGGTATATGCATCCCAACGGACAAATTCCTGCTTACGAATGGGCCTTTGGTGACGTGAACCCGCCTGTTCACGCGTGGGCCTCATATCAGGTCTACAAGATCGAGAAGGACCGCACAGGCACGGGGGATCGCGAGTTTTTAGAGCGCATATTTCAGAAACTCCTGCTGAATTTTACATGGTGGGTCAACCGCAAAGACTATGAGGGGCAAAACGTTTTCCAGGGTGGCTTTCTTGGCCTGGATAACATTGGTGTGTTCGACCGTAACCTCACGCTGCCCGATGGGAGCTTTCTTGAGCAGTCAGACGGTACAAGTTGGATGGGTATGTACTGCTTGAACATGCTTACGATTGCCCTGGAACTCGCGCAAGATAACCTTGATTATGGTGATATCGCAAGTAAGTTCTTTGAACACTTCGTCTATATCGCACACGCGATGAACGATATGGGAGCCGACGGCCTTGAATTGTGGGACGAGCAAGACGGATTTTATTATGATGTGTTACATCGTGGCAACGGAACTCATATCCCGCTACAAGTACGCTCTATGGTTGGACTTATTCCTCTTTTCGCTATCTCTATCCTGGATTCGAGCCTGATTGACCGCTTACCCAGTTTCAAGAGGCGTATGGAATGGTTTATCAATAACTGGGAGCAGACAGGCAACCACATCGAGACAACACAAGAAGCGGGACAGGGCGCGAACCTTTTGCTCGCAATAGTCAATCGCCAGAAACTTGGACGCATTTTATCAACCATGTTGGACGAAGCGGAGTTTCTCTCGGACTATGGTCTCCGTGCCCTTTCGCGTTATCACAAGGAACATCCCTACACGTTAGAGTTAGGTGGCATGACCTATAGTGTGGATTACGAACCAGCGGAGTCTACTACAGGCTTGTTTGGCGGAAACTCAAATTGGCGCGGCCCCATCTGGTTTCCCTTGAACTACCTGATTATTCACGCCCTTCAAACGTTTCATAGCTTTTACGGAGACAATTTCACCATCGAGTTTCCGACTGGCTCTGGCAAGCAAATGACCTTGCAGCAAGTTTCGATAGAACTATCGAAACGTCTCGCGCACATCTTCTTGCGTGACGAGCAGGGACGCAGGGCCGTACACGGTGGGATCGAGAAATTTCAACAGGACCCATACTGGCGTGACCTGCTGTTGTTTTATGAATATTTTCATGGTGACAATGGTGCTGGCATCGGTGCCAGTCACCAAACGGGCTGGACCGGCTTGATTGCATGTTTATTAGAGGAGAACAATGAATGATAATGAAATAACACTGAAATATGCTGGGGCGATAGCAACGCGATTGCAGCCATCATATTTCAGTGTTATTTCATTATTTGCTGCTACGGTCAATAGCATCATACTCTTCCTGCGTCAGCTTCAAGGTCGCGCCTATTGCGTTCTCTTCAAGGTGTTTGACTGATGATGTACCCGGAATTGGGAGAATGGTGCTAGAACGATATAGCAGCCATGCCAGCGCGATCTGACTTGGTTGAGCGTTGCGCTGCTTCGCGATCTGGTCAAGCGGGCCACCCTGCTTTGCAAGCTCTCCGGTTGACAATGGATTCCAGGGAATGAAACCGATGCCTTGACGTGCACAGATATCAACCATCTCTTCCGACTGCTGAACCGTCATCTGTTCAGACTCACGCTTCGACAGGTTGTAGTGATTTTGAATTGTGGCGATAGGCACAATCTTTTGCGCCTGCGCGAGTTGCTCAATCGTGACATTGGAGAGTCCAACATGTCGAATCTTGCCTTCGGCTTTCATCTTGGCGATTTCCCCTACCGAGTCTTCGAACGGCACCTTTAGGGTCTGGACGATGGAATTGATAGATGTCGATAGTGTCAAGACGCAGACGTTTCAAGCTCGCTTCCAATGCTTCACGCAGATGTTTGGGGCTACCATCTTGCGGCCATTCACCAGGACCCGTCCGTAGAAGTCCACCTTTGGTCGCGATCACAAGTTCCTTTGGATAGGGATATAGTGCCTCCGCGATAAGCGACTCGCTCACCTCTGGTCCATAGGAGTCTGCTGTATCGATCAGGTTAATACCTAACTCAAGGGCACGATGGAGAACCGCCAGTGCTTCTTGCTTATTCTTGGGTTGACCCCAGATGCCATCACCAGTGATGCGCATGGCACCAAAACCAAGACGGTAGACTTTCAAGTCTCCGCCAAGCGTCAATGTTCCACTCGCTTCGGCAGGTCGTTCAGTTGTATGTTGCATGTTGTTTCTTCTTTCTATGGTATCGTCTGAAGAGACGATACTTAGTTACACGATAGAGACGTGATTTAGGTGTCTAAGGTACGTCAATTGTAGAGGTCTAATTCATTACACCCTGTTGGCAGCACACCATTTCGGAGAACGTTGAAACGCATCTCATCGCCCTCGAACATTGTGTGCTGCCAACAGGGTGTAATGAATTAGACCTCTACATCCTGATTATTATGTTACATCTCATTATCGCGCCCGCATCGCAATTTATTGCGTATATATGCACATCATTCACCAAAGGCACATGTATGTATTATATTGCGCCAAGGACGCGATAAATCTGGTCCCTACGAAATTTATCAAATTCACATTGAGATACGTCATTTACCCCTTGCAAGAGAGGTTGTAAAAAAGGGCAAAATTTGGTACATTGTAGGGGATTTAAATACACAACAGGCAGAGCAGCTTTTGAGGTTGCATGTCTATAGGAATTAGCTCTTTTGGGAGATTTAGTATGGTTGTCGAGGCACAAAAAGAAAATTTGAGCTTTCAAGCAGAGGTCACACAACTGCTTGATTTGATGATTCACTCGCTTTACAGTAACAAAGAAATATTTTTGCGTGAACTGATCTCGAACGCATCGGATGCAATTGATCGACTGCGTTTCGATATGCTGTCAGATCAGGCGTTGGCCGAGAACGATACTGATCTACACATTCGCATTTCCTTTGATAAGGATGCACGCACTATTACCGTTGCAGATAACGGTATCGGCATGACGCGCGATGAGGTTATCGAGCATATTGGCACGATTGCCAAGTCCGGCACACGCGAGTTTTTCCAATCATTGACGGGCGATCAAAAGAAAGATGCTAACCTGATTGGACAGTTCGGCGTCGGTTTCTATTCGGCATTTGTGGTAGCCGATAAAGTGACGCTGACAACACGCCACGCTGGATTGAGCGCAGAGCATGGTGTAAGTTGGGAATCTGACGGTCGGGGTAGCTATACGCTTGAGACTATCGAGCATCCTGGACGTGGCACAGAGGTAACACTACACTTACGCGAAGAGGAAGATGACCTGTTAAGTGGTTCACGCTTGCGCACGATCATCCGCACCTACTCTGATCACATCACTATTCCAATTTTGATGCAGAGTGAGGACGAGGAGAACAAAGACGAAGAGGAGCGCGTCAATCAGGCTTCGGCACTATGGGCACGTTCCAAGAGCGAGATCAGCGTAGAGGACTACAACGAGTTCTATAAACATATCTCGCACGACTTCGAGGACCCGCTGGCCTATGTCCACAGTCGCATGGAGGGCAACTACGAATACACCCTGCTGCTATACATTCCAGGGCGTGCCCCGTTCGATCTGTTCAGTCGTGAGCGACGGCATGGAGTGAAACTCTATGTACGACGTGTCTTCATCATGGATGATGCTGAAAAGCTCATGCCCAGTTATCTGCGCTTTGTACGTGGCGTCGTGGATTCTAGCGACTTACCGCTGAACGTGTCACGCGAACTATTGCAGCAAAATAGGGTGCTCGACATCATTCGTTCCAATGCCACCAAAAAGTATTGGGCTTACTTGGTGATCTTGCAAAGAACGAACCGGAGAAGTATGCCACATTCTGGAAAGAGTTTGGGCGTGCACTCAAGGAAGGCATTCCAGAGGATACCGCAAACAAAGACACTATCGCGAAACTCTTACGCTTCTCTACGACACTTACGTCGTCCGAGACACAGGATGTTTCGTTGCAAACCTATGTGGAGCGGATGAAAGAAGGCCAGGACAAGATTTATTACATCAACGCCGAGACATTCGTGGCTGCGAAGGAAAGTCCACTCCTGGAAATCTTCAAGAAGAAGGATATCGAGGTCCTACTGCTTTCTGATCCTGTCGATTACGTGTTGGGCACCGAATTGTTCGAGTACGAGGGGAAACCCCTACAATCCATCTCCAAAGGCGAGATTGACCTGAGCAAGATGGAGGATCAACAGGAAAAAGAGGAGCAGGAAAAGGCGGCGTCCAAATCACACGAGCTGACCGAGCGTCTCAAGAAGGTGCTCAGCGAGAAGGTGAAAGATGTGCGTGTCACCACGCGTCTGACGACCTCGCCCGCCTGTCTGGTGGTTGGCGAGTACGATATAGACCCGAACCTGCAACGCATGCTCAAGGCGGTTGGGCAGTCCATTCCAAACACCAAACCGATTTTGGAGATCAATCCAACGCATGCTCTTCTACGCAAGCTGAAAGAGGTCGAGGACGAGCAACGCTTTACAGACTGGGCGTTTGTGCTCCTCGACCAATCTGTCCTGAGCGCGGGCGAACAATTGGAAGACCCTGTGCGCTTCGTCAATAGGTTGAACGATCTGCTGACACAGCTTTCGTAGGCTGGTGGTAATTGACGAGCAAGGGCATCCCCTCGTGGATGCCCATACGTATCAAGATAATAATTGCTGGGTTTTTATTAGAGTGTCGAGCCGTGGGAGGCATGACAGGGCTTGCCCCATTAACTCCAACAAACCCTCACAATGGCTTAGCAAGCGGCATGACAGGGGCAAGCCCTGTCACTACTATACACGGACTGGCGTAGCAAGCCACGCAGTGGCGAGAAGTATAGTAGTGACAGGGCTTTGCCCCTGTCATGCCCACCGACCCACTTCACAGGCTCGTTCCGTGAATTAGTTGGACTCAATGGGCTTGCCCCTGTCATACTCTCAGCACCATATTTTTACGTGGCAATCTAAACAGTTCTTATCCTGATGCATATCGGCATCCCTTGAAGACTACCCTTTATACTATATAGACTTCTGTCTCCCACCAAAAAACGCGAGTAACAAGCTGGGTGCAAGCACAAGGCAGGCCGCACCGAATAGAAACGAGGTCGAGAGGCTGACATTGGTTTGTAACCAGCCCGCGATACTCGGGCCGATGCTGAAGCCGATACTCCAGGTCGTTGAATAGAAACCGCTTAGCCGTCCTCGATAGCGGTCCGAGACGTTTTCCATCGCGAAGGCCATGTAGATGGGTTCAATCAATGTGCGCATAAATGAACGGGTGTACTCACCAGCAATCGCGAGTGGCAAGGTTGGGGCAAAGCCAATCAAGATCATCAGGGGCGCACTGAGATATTGCACAATCGTGATGATACGAAGTTTGCTCCAACGATGCACAAAGAGCGGTGCCGTGAGCGAGAACAGACCCCCTGCTAGTCCACTGATAGTAAATATAATCCCCAACGGGCCTGGCAATAGACGAAAGCGCAAGACGAAGTAGAGCTGGATGAGTCCAACAACCGCGCCTTCACCCATCGTAAAAAGCAGGTCTGGCAATAGCAGTTTTATGAACAGCAATGTAGGCAGGCGGTCTTGTGAAACGACTTTGGTTTGCTCACCTCGTTTTTCAGTTGTTTGTACTTTTTGACGCTTGGTCTCGCGCAAGAACCAGAGGGGAAAACCGAAAGACAATCGTGAAAAGTGCTGCCGCAAGTACACCCCAGCGCAACGGTATAGTACTCGCCGCCGAAACGTGAAGCAGACCCGCTACAAATTCAGGAATAGCTCCGCCAAGCAGATTGCCAAGTGCGCCAACGCCGAGCAGCAAGAAACTGTTAAAGGCCAGGACACCGACACGCTGCTGCTCCGTTGTGTTCTCTATTAAGAGCGGAATGTTTGTTACCCAGTACGCAGTAGCGACGACCCCTTGTAAGAAGCTAAACAGCAAGAGAAGAGGTGCAGAGGTGACTAGCCCGATGCAGGCAAGGAACAATGGTGTCAAGACCGCAGACACAAGCAAAACAGGCTTGCGTCCAATACGATCAGCGAGCAAACCTGTAGGTACTGCACCTACAAGTGCGCCAATAGCACTCGCAGCGTTGAGAACTCCAATGAAATCGGGACGATAGCCAAGGCTATGGGCATAGTAGTTGATATTCAACAGCGCGATCGTGAGTTGGAAACCTTTACCAAGCGTGAACAGGTATAGGATATAGACGTTGCGCGGTAGGCTTCTTAATGACGAACGTAAACGGGCAAGCCCAGTATGAACGATAACAGGCGATGATTTAGGTTGTAAGGATGTAGTGATCTTGGGAACATTTGGCACCGAGGGCATAAAGAACTCCTAGCATGTATAAAGCAATAAAGATAGCGTACCATAGTCACTTCCTCAGAAGCAACGGTCAAAAGAACAGATATTTGTATACACTTGCATAGAAAAAAACGTACAACACAAGATAAGAAAAATAAGGGAAATTCTTTCGACACCGAAAAACAAGCATCAAATCAGTAAAAAGTTATCTATCATTTGTCCATTGGATAAGAAACATAAGTACGTGTTTAAGGACATCTTAGAGTATTTTTGAGGTCTTGATATATGAATTAAAGTAGGTTATTCTATGAACAGCAAATGCATATGGCTCTTATTACTTACATTCAAATCGTCAATATAGTTACAAGAGCATTTGCGAAGAAATATAGTTTAGGGTTTTCGATTAGAGAAGGAGATTTTTGAAATGCTTACAGCTTTGTTATTCTGGGTTATCGTTGGTCTGGTTGCTGGCTTCCTGGCAAGCCTCGTCATGCGCGGTGGTGGTTATGGAGTCATTGGTGATATCATCGTTGGTATCGTCGGTGCGCTTATCGGTGGGTTCATCATGAACGCTCTCGGTTTCTCTACTGGTGGTAATATCATCTACAGCATCATCGTTGCCTTCATTGGTGCCTGTATCCTGATCGCCATTCTTCGTGCTGTCAGTGGTACACGTCGCCGCGTCTAATATCATCTAATAGGCTTTTCTGTTATAAGCCTGAACCTTTTAAAGGGATGCCCTAAACTGTTTGGGCATCCCTTTTATTTGTGTGGCGATGTTAAATAGCATTATCGCTTCTAGGGTGATAGCGGGGGAACACAGGGGAAGAGTCGCGTTGTCGGCACGTTGCCCCGCCCACGCCCCACCCCGTGGACGCGATAAATCGGTCCCTACAGACGCACGGGTCCGCTTGCGGTCCACCACGTCAACAACCCCGACTCGGTTTCGTAGGAGGCACGAGCAGTTGAGAATTGTTGCTCGACATAGTGTTTGCCAGCACGCAAGACCGTATGTTCGTTCTCCAAAGGTGGCCCAAAGTTCCAGCCTCGTTGATAACGGGCACGTAACCAACTTTGCTCGATAGCCGCATGCTCGTTGAGAACGATGGCTTTGCAAACCGTCCATACCTGTCGATCATCTTCGTTAAACGTGAGTTGCGCAACGGGCGGTGTTGGTGGAAGTGTCGGAGGTGTTCCGCCAATAGTAGGAAGAGGAGAGTGCATAATTGTATTTGCATATGGAGCATAGGTATCATAATACCAGAAGCCAATGTAGCCATAGCCATGCATTTTGTCGATGAAGTCCGCGATCTGTGCGGTAGCCACGCCTCGTTCTAGTGAGATGATTGGGAGAATAGGTTTCAAACCGTTCTGTCCTTGCTCATGTGCACGCGCGTCGAAGTATTGCCATTGCGGATAGACATACTCTATCGCCGACTGCGCGATACCATTCCATTCTGCGAAGTAGACCTGTGGGAGCCACCCATCCATGTATGGGTTGAGCGAGAGAAGAGGAACAGGATGATTCAACGGATTTGCATAGAGGGTTGGAAGCCAGAGACCTTTGTAGAGCGAACGTACTTGTTGCCCAAAATTCTCGGCACTCGCGTACTGGCCCATATATTCATCTTCAATATCAGGGATGACCGCACCAAAGATGTTGCCGATAGCCGCTGATAGATGTGCTTCAGCCGTAATCTGCTCCGTACCAAACTTTGGTCCATAGCAATAATGATAGGGAACGACACGTAAGCCATGCGAGGTCGCGACCTGCTTGAGCATTTGCAGTCCAGCATCATCATACCAACGGTTCGTACCATCAGCGACCTTTGGATGTAGTCCCTGCACATTCCATGCAACGGCCTGTAGACACATTTGTTCCCACTGATCACGTGTGAACTGCTGTAAACCAAACCACAACCAGCGTCCAGACATCAGTGCAGGGAAATGAGACGTTTCATTCATAAGAGGAAGGGTCCTTTCATCAAGAGGAGAAGAGAAAGAGGATGATGTAATCGAGGAAAAGTGATTACATATGTAAGAGTAGCATGAGTTAAGGGAAAAGTCAATACTGTTCGCTTGTTTAAAACAAATAGTAAGTTTATGAGATATATATGAATACCTGTAGGGACTGATTTATCGCGTCCTCTTCGTGATTGAAAAGGACAAGAGGACGCGATAATCGGTCCCAAGGTTATACATGTGTGTATTAAACAAACTATAGGTGATTGACATAACTGATGTCTATCCGGCTTGGACAGAGAGCTTGAAGATCAGCGTTGTTATCGCACCAAACATGCCATAGCTTCCTGTGAAGAGACGTTTGACATCGTAGCCTGCGACATCTTTCATATTCTCGCCTCCAAAACGTGCGTGAGCCTCATTGTCGGGAAGGACAACATCGAGTCCGAGCAGGGCATTGCGGTCAAGGAAATGACCTGTAGGAAGAGATGGAGCTGCTCGCTCGAAAACCTGGGGTGCGGTTGACAATCAAATCGGTATCTACAATTAGCCGCTTATTCCCTTGTAGCAGACCTATCCCTATGGTATAATAGAGTTCGGGCGAGGACAAGAGTCCCCGCCCGAACTTATGTGAGGAAACAATCTCATTATGGATATTACATGGTTAGGCCACTCTTGTTTTCAGGTGCGTGGCAAAAACGTATCACTCGTCACAGACCCCTTTTCTCCTCAGTACGGCGATACCGCTCGTTTGAGTAAGACCAACGCCTCCATCGTCACTATCAGCCACAATCACGCAGGACATAATTATGTCGAGGGTGTGCCTGGTGTCAATGGCAAGACGCCACGCGTTGTGCGTAGCCCCGGTGAGTATGAAATCAGCGATGTGCTGATCACAGGGGTCGGGTCCTACCACGACGACAAACGTGGCCAGGAGCAGGGACGCAACACGATCTTTATTATTCACATCGACGATATCGCGATATGTCACCTGGGCGACCTGGGACATACATTACAGGAAGAACAGCTTGAAGAAGTGGCTGATGCTGATGTTCTTTTACTTCCTATCAGTGGAAAGCATGGTATCAACATCACACAAGCGGTGGAGATTATTGGACAGGTTGAGCCGCGTATCGTCATTCCAATGCACTATCGGCCAGTAGTGCCTGACGAAACAGGTGAGGAACAATCCAACTCACTTGAAAAATTCTGCCGCGAAATGGGTGTCGATAAAAATAATATTCAACCGAAGTTTACTCTCACGCGAAACACATTAGCAAGCGCACCTTCTGAACTCCAAATCATCCTGCTTTCACCGCGTTAGTCACGGAAGCAGGATGATTTGCGTATACAGAAAGAATAGCGTTTTACTTACACATCCCATGCTTTTGAGTAGGCATGGATGTAGGCACGACGACGAGGCTCCGAGTGCAGGAGGATTTTTTCATGTCAAAATTTATCTTTGTTACTGGTGGTGTGGCCTCTTCTGTGGGAAAGGGTATCAGTGTCGCATCGCTGGGTCGTCTCCTCAAAAATCGTGGAGTCTCCGTCTCGCTCATGAAATTGGACCCCTACATCAATGTCGATCCGGGTACCATGTCGCCATATCAGCATGGCGAAGTCTTTGTAACCGATGATGGAGCCGAGACGGACCTGGACCTGGGACACTATGAACGCTTTACCGACGAGCCTGCCTATCAAGCCAACAATGTCACGACCGGTCAGGTATACGCCTCGGTCATCGGGAAAGAGCGACGAGGCGAGTATCTTGGTGGTACTATCCAGGTTATCCCACATATCACCAATGAAATCAAAGATCGTATTCATGCGGTAGCACGTCGCTCTGATGCCGACGTAGTAATCGTCGAGGTTGGTGGCACAGTCGGCGATATCGAGGGCGAGCCATTTTTAGAGGCGATCCGTCAAATGCGGAAAGATGTGGGACGACGCGACGTGCTTTATCTTCATGTCACTCTGCTACCCTATCTTGGCTCGACAAAAGAACTCAAGACAAAGCCAACACAACATAGCGTGAAGGAACTGCTACGGGTCGGTATCCAACCGGATGTCATCATGTGTCGTTCGGACTATCCTATGACGGATGATTTACGTGATAAAATCGCCCTGTTCTGCAATATCGAGACGGCTGCCGTTATCCCGATGTTGACCGCGGACACGATTTATGAGGTGCCACTCATCTTAGAAGAGGCGGGGCTTGGCGAATTCCTGGTTAACGAGTTGCGCTTGAAACGCCAGGAGCCTCAGATGCAGGAGTGGACCGCCCTCGTTGAGAAGATTAAGAGTCCACGCCCAGAGATCACGATTGGGCTGGTCGGCAAGTATGTCGAGTTGCATGATGCCTATATGTCGGTTGCCGAGTCCTTGAACCATGCAGGCTGGTTCCATGATGTAGATGTACGTATCAAGTGGATCAACTCTGAGGCTCTAGAGCAGATGGGCGAGGGCTATACAGAGGTACTTGAGGATGTGGCTGGCATCGTCGTCCCAGGTGGCTTTGGGCATCGTGGCATCGAAGGCAAAATCAAAGCTGCTAGCTTTGCGCGTCGCAAGAATATCCCCTATCTCGGTTTGTGCCTCGGTATGCAGGTCGCGGTAATCGAGTTTGCACGCAATGTGCTTGGTTTTACAAACGCGAATAGCACAGAGTTTGATCAGCAAACAACCCATCCTGTCATTGATCTTATGCTCACACAACGGCAAGTCGCGGATAAAGGTGGCACAATGCGCCTCGGTAACTGGGTATGCTGCCTCACCGCTGGCACCAAAGCATATCAGGCGTATGGTGAGCCAATCGTGTTTGAACGCCACCGTCATCGTTACGAGTTCAACAATGAGTACCGCAAACGCATGGAGAGCCAGGGACTGGTCGTGAGCGGTCGTTCTGCTGATAACAGTCTTGTCGAGGTTATCGAGTTGGCCGACCATCCGTGGTTTGTGGCTTCGCAGTTCCATCCAGAATTTAAGAGCCGCCCAACCCACCCACATCCACTTTTCCGCGATTTTGTTGGTGCAAGTATTCAGCAGGTCCAGCAACACAAAAAATCGAGCGAAAGCAAATCCGTAGGGGTTTAATTCATAAAACAGCATGGTGCGTGGCATGACAGGGGCAAGCCCTGTCACTACTATACACGGTGACGCGGAGCAAGCTCCGCAGGAGCGGTCAGTATAGTAGTGACTGGACTTGCCCCTGTCATGCTCCACTACACAAGAGAGATGATACGTCAGGGGAATATAATAGAATTAGACCCCTACGAGAGTCGGTAGGCGATGCTGGCGTCGAGTACTTGCAGCACCTGTACAATGTCTTCACACACTTCAACGAGCAGGTGGGGTACCCAATCTTCGGGGCGTGGCATATCAGGCTCGTGCAGTTCGCCTGTGACTGGATCGAAGCCATCGATACGTAAATCTGAAGGATGCATACCAAATGGGTATGATTCTTCGTGAATGAGGCCTTCCATACCTAGAGGGTGCCATATGGGAAGTTCGACATGTTGCTGCAAGCTCAATGTATCAGGTTGTAAGCGATTCTCCAGCAATACCATACTTACCGTAGGGCGTGCTTCAAGCGTACGTTGACTGTTCTCGCTTGCGCGTAGTTTGAGTATCTGCATCAGTGAAAGCAGTTTCTCTTCAGTTGGTAAGGCTCCGTTTAGCGCGAGCGAGTATGAGAGGTCGAGTACTAAAGGTGGAATTTCGGCAAGGTGCAGATGTGGGCAATCATCGCGTGGTGACTCGTGGAAGAAACTACAGATACCCACCGGACCCTCAAGAGAGATAACAGTATCCAGTGCACCCCATGTATAGGAGAGGACACAGGAACTACGACTCTGCATATCCTCACAGCTTCCTGTATGGCAAGTACAGGCAAATTCACGTTCAAGGGTGCGTGTATTGCTCCAATATTCGGGATGCGCCGACAAACTATTTGTCTTTGCCGCCTGAAGAAACGAGGCGGTCATGTCCTCAAATGTAAACAAAGCTTTGCTCCTAGCCGTCCATTTTGAAAAGTACACAACCTTCTAACATTCTCGTTCACGGCGTTCTCTTATATTACTTGTCGAAGAGGTTTGTGTCAATAGAAATAAAGGCAGAAGGAGCAAACAATTCCAACGTCACACTCCAGCGCACGACGTGCGCTGGAGTGTGACGTTGGAATTGTTTGCTCCTTCTTCAGCACAAATGTTTATGAGAAGGACATAGGACGGATTGATAAGATGGTATAGGTTGTGATACCACCAGGAGTTGAAACATTGACTTGTTCACCCTCTTTGTGGCCCATAAGTGCCTTACCAACAGGGGATTGATCCGAGATAAGACCGGCCTTCACGTCCGCTTCAAAGGTTTCGACCATCTTGAAATTTCGTTTTGTGCCGCTATCCGTCTCAACCTCTACTTGCATGCCGATGCGGACAGTATATGGTCCCTCAGACACCCCATGCATATCGGGAGACATGATCTCAGCGACGGAGAGCAGTTGTTGCAACTGCATAATCTCGCCCTCAACCTTTGACTGCTGATCCTTGGCATCCTCATAGGAGCCACTCTCGCTGATATCGCCGTCTTCTTTCGCCTCGTGAATGTAGTCCGCAACTTCCTTGCGTTTCACATTGATTAAATACTCTAGGCGTTCTTTCTTCTTGGCAAAGCCTTCCGGTGTCAACCGATAAATCTTGCGCTCCGACTTGGCATCACTCTGACCACCAATACTCATTGAAAAACTCCTCCCTGGTCGTGAGGTCCTTGATCTCTTCTATTGGCCTCTTCCAGATACTCACTGTACTTACCTCAACGTCACCGCGACGATGAATATTACACGCATACCTCACAATCCCATTCCCCACGTCCGAAAGTGTGCCGACCTCTTCCTCTTACCCCACCATGTTCTCTTATTCCTCCGCCAAGCCACGTTATTCTATAACCTCGCAAACCTCACTTCCCTATCCCCTCACATTTGTTTATACATTACTCACAATTATTAAACAATTTCCCGGAAAAGAGTATGATGAATACTTCCTCAGTATTCATCATTTAATGTACGTTCACATTATGTCCACGGTTGGATAAAATTTCTATTATGTCAATTGAGGTAGTGTATTTCTCACTTCTCTCGTAGTTGCGAAGCACAGGGTGCATGCATGACCGTGATTATACGTTGTGTTTCTCTGAACGTCAAGTGAAAAACAGACGAATTTTCAGTATCACGCAGTATGTAACCTATTTTCTTCTCATTTTAACTGATCGTCTACGCTGGACATATTTCTCGCACGACCACATAAAGCTATTATTTTGTACTACTCGTGTGAAAAATCCTCATCTACTGTCGTATATGTTTCACAGGCATAGCTTATAGTAGTACCCTTACCGTGGCACTGAAGCCTTCACCTTCTATCTTAGAACAAAGGTACCATTACTATGATATAGTTACTGAAGCAAATACTATGCGTTACGGAAACTACAATAGCCACGAAAAAAAGAGAAATATACGTGTTCTTTTGATTTATTTAGATAAAATACAATGATATTCCGTATAAGATGTAGGAATACGACACAATTGCCTGCCAGAGTGCAGGGGAGCGACCATGCGCGTCATCTACACCATAAACGAAATGATTGAAACTGCTCGTGGCTGGCTCGCCGCAGGAGCGGTTGGTTTTGTACCAACGGCGGGCAACTTGCATGCGGGCCATCTAGAACTTGTAAAAGCCGCACAAGCAGAGTGCGCGATTAGCATTGTAAGCATTTTTGTGAACCCGTTACAGTACAGTTCTGAAGAAGAGCTTACACAGTTTCCGCGCTCACTCTCTCACGATCTTCAAATGTTAAGAAGTGCGCGTGTCGATGTCGTTTTCGTACCTCGTGCCGCAGACATGTACCCGCCAACCTTCTCTACATATATAACGCCCACCATCGCAAAAATGGAAAGCGTAAATCCAACAAATAAACAGGAAACTACTCCTACATACATGTATGGTTTCGCGACTGTTATGATCAAACTTTTTCAGATAGTGCGGCCAGACGTGGCCTATTTTCGGCAAGAGGCAACACCCGAAGTCGCGATTGTACAAAAAATTGTGCAGGACTTGAACATCGACGTTGCTCTACATATTCTTCCCGAACGCGTGTAGGGACCGATTTATCGCGTCCTCGTCCTCGTCCTCGTCGGTGGTCAATTCGGAACGAGGACGCGATAAATCGGTCCCTACTGGACGCTTTCGGGGAATCGATTCTATAATGAGGGCGTGAAAAAGAAAAACTTTATCCAGGGCGTTTTGTACGATATACAACACATTTTCACAAAGGGGTGCAAGCATGCCGGGTATTATCATTTCGCTCTTGCTCATGGCTGTTATAGGCTATTTATGGGGATCGATTCCCTCGGGCTACTGGATGGGCAAACTTCTCCGGGGCAAAGATTTTGACATCCGGGAGTATGGTAGCAAGAAGACTGGCGCAACGAATGTGCGTCGCACGCTTGGCAACGGACCTGCTATTATTGTCCTCATCGTTGACCTCTCAAAAGGTATTGGTCCTGCACTTCTCGCACGATATATACCCTTACTCAATGGAGCAGGCTGGGGTATAGCGATAGCGGGGATGACTGCACTACTGGGACATTGTTATCCCATATTTATCGGTTTCCGCGGCGGACGCGGCGTCATTACAGGCGCGGGAGCTGTACTTGTAATATCTCCCCTCATCTTCTTGATCGCTGCGGTGGTCGCGATAAGCACAATAGCCATTTCGCGCTACGTCTCCCTAGGCTCCATACTGGGCGCGTTAACTATTATGATCTGTGGCATTATTTTCCGCGTCCTCGGCTGGGTTAGTATACCAGAAGTTATTTTTCTCATTATTGGTCCCGCGTTAGTCATCCTGTTGCACTACGACAATATAGGCCGTCTGCTAGCGGGTAAAGAGCGGAAATTAGGCCAAAAAGAGGTTATTCCTGACAACGCTCCCACCACTTCACGAGCATAGTAGGGACCGATGTATCACGTCCTTGTTGGCAATCGAGATGTGAAAAGGACGTGATACATCGGTCCCTACTATGCTTGCGATGTAGTTTTTTCGGGTGTATTGCGAAAAATTGGCAGCGCACCAATCATGTATTCGATGCCAGAGAATGCAGTCCAGATGACCGCGACTATAAGCAAAATATCTGCAATGAGCAATAGCCAATCTCCAAAGCCAACGTTATGATTGTTGAAGTTGAGTAATAGCGGGAAAAGTGAGAGTTGACTGGCACCCAGACCCTTTGCGAACAATAGAGTTGACATAGCGATAAGCGTAATAAATGTTTTTTGTTTGCCCCATATTCCCGCTGGAATGACATGTCCTTTAGCGGCTGCCATCGAGCGCAGTCCTGAAACCAGGAATTCACGAGTCACAATAATAAACACGATCCAAGCGGGCACAAAGCCAACTTGTACCAGGGCAATGAGAATCGCACATACTAGTATTTTATCGGCAGTCAAATCTAAAAATACGCCAAGTGAAGAAACAACCTTCAAACGGCGCGCGAGATAACCATCGAAAAAGTCTGTCACGGATGCAAGCACAAACAATACAAAGGAGGTCATGAAAGCCCACGGCTGATTTATCAGCACAAGCACAAAGATAAGAACGGTTGCCACCAGTCGGCCTAAACTCAGTATATTGGGAAGATGTCGCATAGCGTTATGCTCTCCTTGTCAACTCTGAAGTACGCCGCCACAATGCATAGGTACTACTACTACTTAGAATACCACCTGCCATCTGTATGCGTGCCACATCCTCAGATGTGCGAATAAAACCGCCAGCGATAAATGGGCCGGGCAACACCTGTTGTAAGCGAGATGCAACGGAAGGAAATATTACTCCGGGCAACACCTCTACCACATCAGGGGCAGCACGGGCAATTGTGCGTACACCTGTTTCCAATGCCGAGTCGTCAACGAGGAGCAGGCGTTGGATCGTCACAAGTCCTTCTGCTTTCCCTGCTGAGATCAGTTGTGAGCGACTGGTAATGATAGCATCCACACCAATCTGGTGCAGATAGTGAATACCTGCACGATCCTTGCCCACACCACTCACAAGGTCTACATGAACCACAATACCCTTGCCACGCGCATGTGCTTGTTCAACAAAAGGTGCCAATCGGAAGGCATCTCCCTTTAACAAAAAGAGAAGGGAGGTATCGGAGTCCAGTGCAAATTCCATATCCTCTTGTGATTTTATAGCTGCCGCAACCGAAAAGAGACGCGCCAAACGCAAGAACTCTTGTTTCGTCATTATTTTTAGTCACCAGTCTTTAATGCAGGATTCGTAGAGGTGTGGGATACCCCACTCATACTCTTATAGTTGTAATAATTCGCCACCTTTAGCGACAAGGAAAGCAAAAAACGATAAAGCCCTTGACAAATAGAACTCTGCCGAGTAATATCATTATAAGCCAACTCGAACGCCTTGTATAGTTCTTACAGGCTCTACAGTTTGGAGAACCTCGCATTCATTCTAAAGCTTCTTCGCTATGCAAAAGAACGGCATGGCCTTAAAGAAGTGTTGGGCACAACAAGACATACAATGTTCGTGACCAGCCTGTCTACAACTGCATATGTTAGAAGGACAGTGAAATGAAAAGTCCTGAGCCACCTTTTCCAGAGGAAGAGGCTTAGGGCTTTATTGTTTTACGCTAGAACCAGAGGTGCATTATGCCTGTTGGGCCCTGTGAACCACTGCTCGCTCTTTCAACGCAGTGCAAGATGATACCGCTCGTCGAGAGCCGTGCACAACTTGTACGAATTCTCGAGACGCGCACAATCAATGCGATTTTTCTTAGACACTGCAATCTATTTGACCTTGCAGGTCCCTTGGAACAAGTGCAAAAACGTAACATTGCTGTGTATGTAAGCGTCGACCATATTGATGGCATTCACGCAGACAGCGCAGGTCTTCAGTATCTAGCCAACACACTGCATATTCAAGGTATCATCTCTAGTCATCCACGCACACTAGTGCTGAGTAAACAGCTAGGCTTAGAAACTATTCAACGTATTTTTGCACTCGACTCAACGGGCATGGAGGCCGCATTGGAGTCGGTAGACGTTTCTACTGTTGATATTCTTGATGTTTCTCCTGCTCTTGTGGTTCCTCATGTCGCTTCTAAACTTCAGGGGATACGTCCATTTATCGCATCTGGCTTAATTCAGACGATACAGCAAATGCACACAGTGTTGCGTGCGGGAGCTATCAGCGTCGTCGTCGCACGCGACGAATTGTGGACCTGACACATAAAAATAGTACTACTCACCTACCTATTCCTGCATAAACAGTGATGCTTATGCGTTTTTGATACATTGTTGTTATGGGTGTAATTCTCATATTACACGCAGGTACAAGGAAGAAAGAGGGCTACTCAATGGCAAAGTATGTACTTGCCCTGGACCAGGGTACAACCAGCTCACGCGCGATTCTCTTCGACCACGATGGCACAATCGCGAGTGTAGCACAACAGGAATTTCCACAGATTTTCCCCGCACCTGGACTGGTTGAACATGATCCAGAAGCTATTTGGTCAAGTCAATTGGCAGTCGCACAAGAAGCAATCAAGAAAATAAGTGCTTCTGTGTCTGACATCGCGGCTATCGGTATCACCAATCAACGTGAAACAGCTATCGTGTGGGATAAGACAACCGGTAAAGCTGTTTTCAACGCGATTGTGTGGCAGAGCCGTCTCACTGTTCCTATTTGTGAGGAGCTTGTTGCCAAAGGCTTTGACAAGGAAATTTACAATCGCACGGGCCTCGTTACCGACGCCTATTTCTCTGGTACCAAGGTGAAATGGATCCTCGATAATGTCGCGGGCGCACGCGAAAAGGCAGATCGTGGCGAATTGGCCTTTGGAAATGTTGACACATTCTTAATGTGGCGACTCTCGAAGGGACGTATACACGCAACAGATCCCACTAATGCTTCGCGTACTTTGCTCTACAACATTTACGAAAAGAAATGGGACGATGTCATTCTCAAAGAGTTAGGCATTCCCTCATCTATGCTTCCTCAAGTGTTACCGTCAAGTGGTATTTTTGGCGAAACCGATGCGGAGTTTTTCGGTGCTCCACTTAAGCTAGCAGGTGATGCAGGCGATCAGCAAGCGGCAACCTTCGGACAGGCATGCTACGAAGTTGGCATGGCGAAGAATACCTATGGTACTGGTAACTTCATGCTTATCAACACCGGTACTAAAGCTGTTCCATCCAAAAATAAGCTACTTACAACCATTGCTTGGGGCATCGGCGATCAGACCATTTACGCTCTTGAAGGCTCGATCTTCGTCACAGGTGCCGCTGTACAGTGGTTGCGTGATGGACTCAAAGCAATCACAAATAGTGCGGATGTAGAAGCATTAGCGGCAAGCGAAAAAGATAATGGTGGTGTCTATCTTGTACCGGCCTTTGTCGGTCTTGGAGCACCATATTGGGACCCGTATGCACGTGGTATTATCGCTGGGCTGTCACGCGGCTCCACGATAGGACACGTTGCACGCGCAACTTTGGAGTCTATGTGTTACCAGACACGCGACGTGTTGGAGGCCATGAATGCCGATAGCGGTGTTGACCTCAAAACGCTTCGTGTCGATGGTGGTGCCGTCGTCAACAACCTGCTTATGCAATTCCAGGCCGATATTCTCGGTGTGCCTGTCCAACGTCCAAAGATCGCGGAAACAACCGCGCTTGGTGCGGCCTACCTCGCGGGTCTCGCCGTTGGTTTCTGGTCAAGCCAGGAAGAAGTCGCCAAGCAATGGGCCATCGATCGCACCTTCGAGCCAAGCTTCAGTGCAGACCAGCGTGAGTCACTTTATGCTAACTGGAAGAGAGCCGTAGAGCGTTCCCGTGGGTGGGAACAACCAGCACCCAAAGCCGCAGCAAAAGCGTAACGTGTAGTTCTTCTTTTACAACGTATCAGGAACGGTATGTTCTGTTCCTGATACATTCGTAAACTTTTATATTGTCTTATGGGGTACGACAGAGCATTTTCTCGACTGGCGTATCCAGAACAACAATTATCGTTCTTGTAGTGTGTTCCTTATCCAAATTTTCATGCCACGCGGCAGTATAACGCCGCACTTCTCATGATGAGAGAAATGGAGTGATTCCTCATGGCACAAATCGTAGATAGAGGTAGAGTTCCTGCACTTGCAGGAACAGCAGGTGAGGCAATGGCCGAGTTTTTCGGCACAATGGTTCTTATTCTTTTCGGTGATGGTTGTGTAGCCACGTTCGCATTGTTCACAAAGTTGGGCGCGAATGGTGCAGCAACACCGTTTGCCAACACCTGGCCGGTAATCATCTTCGGCTGGGGCTTCGCAGTTATGCTCGGTATCTACGTCTCAGGCGCAATCAGCGGTGCTCACTTGAATCCCGCCGTCACATTAGGGTTAGCAGCAACCCGTCGATTCGCATGGAGCAAGGTTGGTCCTTACATCCTGGCTCAGGTCCTGGGTGCGTTCGTTGCCGCTGGTCTCCTGTACTTTGTATATAAAGGCGCGTTAGATGCCAACGCAGGCAACGACTTCGCGGCAAATGTTGGTGGCGTCTTCTACACCTCACCCAAGGCTTTCGTTGGTACCTTTGGAGCCTTCGGCGATGAATTTATTGGTACGGCACTATTGGTTGGCTTGATCCTGGCAATCACTGATGCACGTAACCAGCCCGTTCAGTCAAACCTGAACCCAATGATCATTGGCTTTTTGATTGTCGCGATTGGCGCATCGTTCGGCCTCAACACTGGTTATGCTATCAATCCTGCTCGTGACTTTGGGCCACGCCTCTGGGTTGCACTCGTCACAGGTGGCGAAAGCTTCTCAGTCAACAACTACTACTTCTGGATTCCGATTGTTGCCCCGCTCCTTGGCGGTGTCGCAGGGGCCTTCATCTTCGACTTCACGATTGGTAGGGTTCTGGCCGCAAGGGGATTAATGAAGTCGGGTGACTCGGTTACTAAAGGGGAGTCCGTTCGAGAACCCGCTGTAGACTAACGGCTAACAACATCGCTTACATAGAAAGGATGAAAAGACGATCAGGGTGATGTAGAGATACATGATGGCAGGTGTGCTGGTAGCATGACAGGGGCAAGCCCTGTCACTACTATACACCCAAGCGCGATTCCGCCACGAAGTGGCAGGCAGTATAGTAGTGACAGGGCTTGCCCCTGTCATGCACTCTCAAAGTAACATCTTTCATTCACCCTCGTCGTCTTTTCACGGTCAAGGTCATCATGCAACCACTTTCATCAGAGGTACGAACACAAAGCCTCTCTCAGCTAGGAAATGACACGTTTGATGTACTCGTTATAGGTGGGGGAATTACCGGTGCTGGTGTCGCACTAGACGCTGTAGCACGCGGGTACAAGGTCGCACTCGTAGAGAAAACAGACTTCGCCAGTGGAACCAGCAGCAAGTCAACCAAGCTTGTGCATGGAGGTATTCGCTACTTACCCAATTTTGATTTCGCGCTCGTGCATGAAGCTTTGACGGAGCGTGGTCTACTTTTACAAAACGCACCCTATCTGGTTGATCCAGTTGCCTTTGTCCTTCCAATATATGAAGGCGACCGTCATCCTGTAGGTATGCCTTTCACCACGCCAGGAGGGATTGGACTCAGCTTTGTACTTGATATCGGTCTCTGGCTCTATGATGCTTTAGCAGGGCGTCGTAATGTACAACATCATCGTCGCATTAGCCGCGATACAGTACGCAAAATGGCTCCCACCCTGGTAACTGAGGGACTTAAAGAAGGCTTCATCTACTACGATGCACAAACCAATGACGCACGCCTCACAATGGCCGTAATTCGCACCGCCGCTCAATTTGGCGCGGTGATTGCGAACTATGCTGAAGTGACCTCGTTTGTCACGGAAAATGGTAAGCTGACGGGTGCGCACATCGTGGACAAAATTGATGGGCAAGAGGTGACAATTCGCGCACGTCACATAGTGAACGCAACGGGCGTTTTCGCAGAGGACCTCGAAGCACTCACAGGTGAGGAACCGCAGATCAAGATCGTACCAAGTAAGGGTATCCATCTTGTGTTTTCGCGTGAAGACCTGGACATTGGAGATAGTGCAATTGTGTTGCCAGAAACGGACGACAAGCGCATCCTCTTCATCGTACCATGGGAGTCTCGTGCAGTACTTGGTACTACTGACACTGGCGCAGGTGATCTCGATAACCCAACATCTAGCCCGGAGGACGTGAAATATCTGCTCGACCATCTGAACCGCTATCTCTCTGTCAATTTGACGGCGGACGACATCGTTAGTACCTATGCTGGCTATCGTCCACTTGTAAAACCTCGTAAAGAAGGTCAGGGGCAATCAAGCGCGAAGCTTTCACGTACACACGTGGTCTTACAGGCTGACTCAGGACTTGTGACCATTGTCGGTGGCAAACTCACCACATATCGACGAATGGCTCAGGATACCGTCGATGTACTCAGTAAGCGCGACAACACGAAGCCAGTACACCCAACCGAAAGCTTACCTTTGCAGGGTAGCGCGGGCTGGTCCGTACTACAAAAAGGACTCGCGCAACGGGCTGCCAAACTTGGACTAGATGTCAAAGCCATTGTGCATCTAGGTCATAGCTACGGCACTGAGGCCAATGCAGTGCTTGACATAATCGAGAACGACTCATCGCTCGCAGAGCGATTGATAGAAGACCTGCCCTATCTTAAAGCAGAAGTTATTCACGCGTGTCGTCAGGAAATGGCAATGACACCTTATGATATCCTGGCTCGTCGTACCTCGATCACATTGGAGGATAGGGACCGCGGACTAGGGATCGTGAAAGACGTAGCCGCGATGATGGCGCAAGAATTGCATTGGACGTCCGAACGTACTCAAGCGATGATTAACGCATATCGCGCACCTATTCAAGGTCAGATAGACGCCGAAATCGGCGTGTAAAGGGGAGAACGAAACGCATGAAAAAGCTTATCAACAAGCCGGAAGATGTTGTCAAAGAGTCTCTTGCAGGCATGGCACTGGCCCATGCCGACTTGATCACCGTAGATCAGGAAGCCCAGATCGTGGTACGTAAAGGTGCTCCGGTGCAGGGCAAAGTTGGCGTTATTTCTGGTGGTGGCAGTGGCCATGAGCCGATGCATGGTGGTTTCGTAGGTATCGGTATGCTCGATGCAGCCTGCCCGGGTGCCATATTTACCTCACCTGTCCCAGACCAGATGGTGGCAGCAACAAAAGCGGTCAATGGTGGTGCAGGCGTGCTCCACATTGTGAAAAACTACACTGGTGACGTGCTCAATTTTGAAATGGCGGCAGAACTTGCGGAGGCCGATGGCATCAAGGTCGCGGCAGTTGTCACCAACGACGACGTAGCCGTACAAGATAGCCTGTACACAACGGGGCGTCGTGGTGTTGGTGTAACCGTACTCGTCGAAAAAATCGTTGGTGGCCTTGCCGAGACAGGCGCACCACTCGATCAAGTCGTTGCCATCGCCAAGAAGGTCAACGACCAGGGACGTAGTATGGGTATGGCACTTACATCCGGTACAGTACCTGCAAATGGCAAACCGAACTTCGATATTGGTGAAGACGAAATCGAAATCGGTATCGGTATTCATGGTGAACCGGGCCGTCGTCGCATCAAGATTGCACCTGCCTCCGAAATCACCGAGCTACTGGCAAATCCGATCATCGAGGACCTCGGCTTGAAGTCTGGTGAGCAAGTCCTGGCCTTCGTCAATGGTATGGGTGGCACGCCACTTATCGAACTCTACATCGTCTATGAAGAGTTGAGCCGTATCCTCAAAGGCAAAAATGTGACGATTGCTCGCTCACTCGTGGGCAGCTATATCACATCGCTCGATATGGCTGGTGCCTCCATTACACTTGTTCGTCTCGACGACGAACTTTTGAAATACTGGGATGCACCCGTTCACACTCCGGCACTACGCTGGGGCCGCTAATTCTTTGTTTTCTCGCATGCGGTCGTCTACAAAATAGTTTTGTAGACGACCGCATGCGAGAACATTATACATGTGACACAAACGATATATACTACACAACGGACGCCCACAAGGGGCGTCCCTACTATACGTTTCGTGTATAGCGTGTAAAAAGGATTGTACCTTTATGAATAACGAAGATACACTACGCTGGTTAGGACGCATTGCAGAAGTACTTCATGAGAATGCATCGTATCTTACACAGCTCGACTCACCAATAGGTGATGCCGATCATGGCACAAATATGGACCGAGGCTTTGTCGCGGTACGCAACAAATTTCCCACAATGGCGAGCATGGACATCGCGACACAACTGAAAACCGTTGGTTCGACGCTTGTCTCCACCGTCGGCGGCTCAAGCGGTCCACTTTATGGTACAGCATTTCTTCGCGCCGGAACTGCTATGGCTGGCAAGGAAGAACTCAACACCGCCGATATCGTTGCCTTATTGGAAGCCTTCACGGGTGGTGTTGTCGCACGTGGCAAAGCACAACCCGGAGAAAAGACGATGGTTGACGCTCTCACACCAGCTGTTGCCGCGGCGAAAGAGGCACTCGCACAAAATGCTAGTCTTGCTCAGTTAACGGATCAGACGGCAGTGGCGGCGGAAGAGGGAGCAAAAGCTACCATTCCAATGCTCGCGACAAAGGGCCGTGCGAGCTATCTCGGTGAGCGCAGTGTAGGCCATCAAGACCCCGGTGCCACATCGAGTGCACTAATGCTCAGAACATTAGCCGAAATATGTGCATAAAGCATCTTTTTTAGATGCTTTATGCATTTCTCCTCATACGCCTACAATCAATCACTTTACCTTATTAACCATCCATTCAGCCGGAAGGGATACGACCATGACGGTGGGATTGGTCATCGTTTCACATAGTGAAAAACTGGCGAGCGGCGTTACAGAGCTTGCTCAGCAGATGACGCAGGGGACAATAACTATAGTAGCGGCGGGCGGTGCGGGCAACGGTATTATCGGAACTTCGGTAGATACAATCCAACAAGCTATCGAAAAGGCAAGTGGACCGGATGGCGTTCTAATCTTGCTTGATATGGGTAGTGCTATCCTTTCAACAGAAATGGCACTCGAAATGATCGACAAGGGGCAACAAGGTCCTGTCTCGCTCACCTTCGCCCCGATTGTAGAAGGCACTCTCGCGGCAGCACTTGAAGCAACTCTTGGTCATTCATTACAAGAGGTCAAAGCAGCAGCGGAAAATGCAGCGAACAAAGCACAACTTCAAAACTTAAAACCGATCGCACAAGCTGAAGAGACGCCAAATGAACCGAACGATACGCTACAGCCGACTGAAATAGTTCCAGCCAATGCATTAGAGAAACAGTTTGTCCTCAACAATCCAGCTGGACTACACGCACGACCAGCGAGTGTTATTATACAAACTGCGGCAAAGTTCAATGCACTTGTCGAGATACAAGCGAACAATCGTAAAGCACGAGCCACCAGCCTGATTGAACTGCTAGGACTCGCCGCACGAAAAGGGACCACGATCCTTGTACGTACAAGTGGTCAAGATGCACAAGCAGCATTGGACGCACTCAGTACACTTGTAGAAGCAAGTTTTTATGAAACCGACGAAGCATCTACAGACACACCTTCACAGGTCAAAGAGAACGCTACTCCCTATACCTCCACACAAACGGGAAACGAACTACAAGGCATTGCTACTTCAAAAGGCTTTGCATTAGGGCCTGCATTGCCTTATAGCTCCAAACGCATAGACTTACGTACAATTGAACCACGCATGATCGAGCCAGCACAGGTAGCAACAGAACAAACACGTTTACAGAAGGCGATAGATGCGACAGTTATAGAACTGCAAGAGATGGTGCAAGATGTGCAAAACCAGATTGGTAAAAATGAAGCCGCTATTTTTGAAGCGCAGGCACTCTTGTTACGCGATCCCCTTCTCCTCACGACCGCTTCTGATATCATCCAACAACAGTACTATGATGCTGCCAGTGCCTTCGCACGTGCAGGAGAGCAAAACGCGACACAACTAGAGGGCTTCGATGATACGCTCGTAGCAGGGCGTGCAGTTGATATTCGCGATGTTACCAGTCGAGTTGTACAGCACCTGGGTATTCAAGTAGCTTCACGTCCAGATTTCAGCGCACTTGCCAAGCCTGTCGTCCTGATTGCCCGTGACCTCACGCCTTCTGATACAGCACAACTACGACGCGAAATGGTGTTGGGGATATGCACCACACAAGGGGGTCCAACGGCTCATACCGCTATCTTAGCTCGCGCACTGGGTATTCCCGCAATCGCCGGACTTGATGACGTGCTATTACAGCAGGTCCGTGAGGGCGATCAAGTAGGCATGGACGCGGAAAAAGGTATTGTGTATCTTCATCCAACGACAGAAACACGTACATTCTTAACCGAACAAATAGCCGAACAGCAGCAGCGTACAAATACACTTAAGGTTGCTGCCCGACAAAATCAGGAACCATTACTGCTCAATGGACAAAGAATTTCTCTACTGGCAAATATCGGCAGTGCGGCAGAGGCAGAGGCAGCACGCCAATGGGGTGCTGAAGGAGTTGGACTGCTACGGACAGAATTTCTCTTTGCCAACGCTCAAACGATGCCAGGAGAGGACGAGCAATACACAAGTTATGCCCAGGTCTTCCGTGCTTTTCGTGGCACGTCCGCAAATGGTGGTTTTATTGTTGCACGCACGCTTGATGCAGGAGCGGATAAACCAATGCCTGCCCTACAACCGTATCTAAGCGCGACAAAAGAAGCCAATCCCGCCCTCGGGGTACGTGGAGTGCGTATCCACTTAGCCCATCCTGAGCTATTAGAGCAGCAATTTAAAGCATTGATACGGGCGGCACAAGCAGAGCAGGTGGAACTCCATGTGATGGTACCAATGCTCACCACTGTCGAAGAACTGCAAGTGGTACGGACAATCTTTGAGCGCGTCTCTACTGCGTTGAACGTAAAAACATCTATTCCACTTGGTATCATGGTCGAGGTGCCTGCATCCGTTATCATGGCACCAGAGCTAGCAAAGTTAGCAGACTTCTTTAGTATTGGCGCGAACGATTTGCTGCAATACACGCTTGCCAGTGATCGCACGAATACAGCACTTGCGTCCCTTTACAACCCATTGCAGCCCTCAGTTCTACGCTTTATTCGGCAGATTGCCGAGGCCGGAGGCAATGCAGGTAAGTCTGTAGCGGTCTGTGGTGAAATGGCAAGCGATACTCGCCTGGCACCTGTCCTCGTTGGACTGGGTGTCCGCGAACTCAGCATGACACCAAATGCCCTGCCAGCCGTTCGCGCGGCGCTTACAGGTCATAGCCTAAGCGAGTTGAAAGACCTTGCTGATCGCGTGTGTAATGTAGGGACCGTAGCCGAAGTTGAGCAACTGTGTAACAGCTTCATCAAGAAAGAGAAATAAAAGCCATCGGTGTGACAGAAGCATCATGATGATACTTCTGTCACACCGATGGCTTTTATTTCTCTACACCATACTTCCCAGCGTGCGCCCAATTTGCAACACGTTTGTCGTCTCAAGGTTGCTTAGCAGGACAACATCGGTGTTCGTGGCGGGATAGAAGCCATTGAATGCGAGGAAGCCGTCGATACGACCAACGTGGTAGATGAGCCGTCCCTGTGGTTCTTGTGCGATAAACCAACCATACCCATAGCCTCTGTCCGCACCCATAAGACAACCACCAGGACCTGAAGAGGGACAAGCCGCATGGAGCGTGAACATGGAGTCTAGCGTTTTTTGCGAAACGAGTGTATGTGTCGTGAGAGCCTGATCCCATACATACAAATCTTCAACTGTAGAATATAAAGCACCTGCCGCGTAGAGGACCGACATATCATAAGCGTCAGGCTTAACGTAGCCACTATAATAGCCTGTCGCATGCGGAGGCAATGAAGGGTATCGACTATCGTAACCAGTATTGTGTAAAGCGAGCGGCTCGAATATTTGCGTCTGTAGAAACGAAGCATATGTCATATGCGAAACTCGTTGGATGATGTAGCCCAACAAGACATAACCCGAACTACTGTATCTAAAGCCAGCGCCAGGAGAAAATTCCAGCGGCCTATCTTTGAAACGCGCGATAAGCTGTTCTACCGTCACGGCTTGTGTCCATGTCACCGCGAAATCGGGGAAATTTGTATAATCTGGAATACCGGACGTGTGCGTCAACAGGTGCTCTATAGTGATCGACTGCCAATCCTGTGGACAAGAGGGAACATAGAGACATAGATGGTCCTGCACATGCAATTTGCCCCGCTCTTGTAACATAAGGATCGCCATCGCGGTAAACTGCTTGGAGACAGAGCCAAGACGAAAACGCGTCTGTGGCGTGTTTACAATATGCGTCTCTTTGTCAGCAAAACCATACCCTTTATCAAACACCATCCCGTTGTGTGCGACAAGCACCGAACCATTCATCACTCCCTTAGTCATGAGATGTGTAAGATAGGTATCTATTTGTGCAGTGTTTGGTAATAGCTTTGACGTTGACATAACTGTTGGTCTCGCTGTCGAGGTAATACTAATTGTAGGGGTCTTGCCAGGGACAGAGGTGTTATTATTGGCAGTACTACAACTGGTCGAGAGAAAGAGCAGAGAAATGAGAAGGAGAGGAAGAATCCAACTCACTCGTGAAGTTGCGTAATCTGCGGCATGGGACATGACAGGGGCAAGCCCTGTCACTACTATACTTTGCGCTACTGCATGGCTTGCCATGCTAGTCCGTGTATAGTAGTGACAGGGCTTGCCCCTGTCATGCTCGCTTTGTATGTGTGTTGACAAGTAAGTTGAACTCAACGATATGCCTCGCGTCTTTGTTATGCTACAGCCCTACTACTCAGATTTCCGTTGCTCTATTCAGCATAGCATGCAAACGAGGTATAGGTCATTCGTCAAAGGACGTATTTTTTACGTTGAGCTTTTTACCCCAACAATGATATCACGACGTTTAATTACACGGTCAACAGCGTGTGCGAACTGTGTATAGGGTGGCTCATTGTGAACAATTAAATCAACCTCTTGTTCCAGAAGGTTAACCATTTCAGCACGCTCAACGCGTGTGGCATTCCACGCCAGCGCGAGAGTTCCACCGGGTAAGAGCATGTTTTTCCATACAGGTAAAGCATGTGTGAGAAGAGAGGAAATCTCACCGAAGTGCTGAATGCCATAGGGCAGGTCGCCCACAATCGCATGAACTCGAGGACCACCCAGAACTTCACGCATATGCATATCCGCCTGTGTCGCATCGCCATGAACCAGTACAAGTAATCGCGTATCGCCTTTGCGCCCAATCTCGAATTGAGAGCGGCGTCCTGCTCTACGTCCACGTTCATCACGCTCTTTGAAGTGAATATGAGCACCCTCAAGGTATTGCCGTGTAAAAACCTCTGTTGTTTCGACATCTTGCTTATTCAATTCAATGCCAAAGGCATCATAACCTGCACTCAACGCGAGGAAAAGAGTTGTACCACCACCAGCTAAAGGATCGAGGATTCGCAGACGCTCATTCAAATTATCAGCATACGCGCCTGCGAAGAGGGCCACATTCAATAAGACACGTGTAAAAACCTCGTTTGTCTTGCCTTTATAACGCCGTGTCTCGGCCATCTCCAATGGCACAAATGGGACAAATAGTGGTTCTATCGGACGCAGAAGAGGCCCACTTACAGCACCAATAGTATCGAAGTATTCGTAGACCTCGCTTGTCGCGCCCATACGAGCAAGCACAGATAGCATGTATGGTGAAAGGGAGGCTTCTGCATGAAGCGTGACCAATAGATATGCCTGACCTGCTAATGTGATAGGCTCACACTCTTTGATAAATTTTCCGAGTGGACTGGCCAGCAATTCCGGTGTCGCGAGTGTCGCGACCATGTTGCTGTACTGCGAGCTACGCTGCGGCGTAATTTTAAGCGCAAGTTTCATGAAGGATGTCACCTCGAAAAGACCCATAGATCTTTTGTCAAGAAGCTTTGAAAATCTGCTATTTGTTCGCGCAATCGTTCGTTAATAAGCATATCGGGTCTTGGATCAATGTAGTAAACACCATCAAGGCGATTTAACGCTACAGTATATCCTAAGAAGTGGTTTGTCTTAAACGTTGATGCGATGCCAAAGTGACGGTCTCCACTACGTTTAAGGTCTTTTTTCGCAGTGGCTCTCCGTACGTCATGTTGAAAAATAGCAACGAATTGACTTTCTCCTTCTTTCGTTCTCTGCATAAACCTTATCCACTCCTCAATAGTGCGATTTTGAACCAAGTCTATTCGTTTGGCAGCCCAGTGGCAATACTCTGGCGTAATATCACAACCGTTCCACCTTCGTCCAAGCTGTTCTGCTACAACAGCCGTTGTTCCCGATCCAAGAAATGGGTCAATAACAATATCACCAGGATTTGAAGATGCTAGGATAAACTTTCGCAAAAGTTCTTCCGGCTTTTGAGTTGGATGAGGGGTTTTTCGTTCATGCCATTGCAGGTAGTTGGAACCTCAATAACATCTTTTGGTTTTGCCCCATTGGGATGTGGTTGCCAGGTATACCCTTTCCCACCTATTTTTCCATACTGACTGGTTTCCGCTTGTGGATGTTCGGGATATTTGAGCGTATGATCTCCATAGGAAATCCGAATGTCGTCAATATTAAAAGAAAATTCTTTGCTCTTTCTAAAATGCAAGATGCTTTCGTGGGAGCGTCCCCAGTCAGAACCAAGATTTGCTTTATTTTTGTAATGCCAGACCAACCAACGACAACCCGCAAAGAAACGAAGAGCAGGAAGCTTGAGATCGGCTAATATTTCAGAAAAACCACATACATAAAGTGTTCCATCAGGTTTGAGAATACGAGCGGCCTCTTTTATCCACTTCAACGACCATCTCAAGTAGGCTTGTTGAGATTCAAAAGTATCCCACTCTGCTTTTTTGATATTATATGGTGGATCGGCGAAGATGAGATCAACAGAGGCACTTTGTAATTCTTTTGGCCAGAGTAGCGAGTCCCCAAGCCAAATTTCACCATTACAATGCGAATAAAATAAGTTTGGTTTTTTCGCCTTTAATTGTCGTTCGTTAAGCTTATGATATGTTCCTTCTTGGGGAAAGTGAATACGAGGAATGCCTGGAAGTTCCTCTTGATCGTATATCTGCACGTCTAGGCTCTGATGTGTATTTACCATAGACTGTAGCACTACTTTTTGTTTTTACTACAAAGAAGCAAGAAGTAGCCTCCTCTCAAGTCTGTTACTAAGCGTCAGTAGTATAACATACCTCCTAATTCAGGCACAAGAAATGTCTGTGCCTGCCTACTTCACACTCGTTTCACGGGTGTACGAATCAGAAGAACAACAGCAAGGACAAGACAGATAGCACCGAGAATGATTTCGATAAGATTGACACTACTGATAATACTCTCGCCGATGAGTATGCCGCCAAGGGCCAGCAAAACAATGACGAAAATGTACTGTATATTCATGGTAAGAAGGGTCCTACTCTTGAGAAGATTGTATAGATGACAATTGTTGATCTGTGGGACGAGTATACCACTTCTGCGTAAAATTTTATAGCGTTTGCGCGGTTACACAAAGAAACGCAACCTCTGAGTAGAGGTTGCGTTTCTTTGTGTGATACATTTGCTTGCGAGCTAGAAAGGGAGCGAACTGCTTTACCAAACGTTCTTTGTGCGACTAGGGTTGGCACGTCCATTCGCGCCAACTGTAGCCATCACGCACAAAGATTTCGTGCGCGGCAACAGCGTTTGCATAAGCGTTATAGGGTGAACCTCCAGCTTGTGATGTACCTGCCCATGTACCGGGCATGATCTGGAAGAGGCCCGTCGCACCACTCGGATTATATGCGCCAGGATTGAGTCCCGACTCACATCGCGCGACATTCACTGCCGCGGGTCCATATGCACCAAATACCTGGTTGATGATGGCAGGAACACTGCCGCCAGTCGCTGGTGCTGGAATCGCCGTTGGTGGTGGATTGTAAGGCACGCTCGTCGGCGGCACGACAACTGGAACACTCGTCGGCGGCACGACAACTGGCGCAGCTTGCTTCGGCTGCTGTACCTGCTGTGGTGGATTTTTGTGCGTGACAGGCGTGGTATGAGGCGCGATCCGCACCTGCTGTACCTGTGTACTCGTCGAGAAACCTTGTACAGGTATACACACAACCTGACCTACAAATATCAGGTCAGGATTTTCAATACGTCCATACGATGCTAAATTCGACCAATTCGTATGGAAACGGTATGCGATCCAACTCAGTGTATCCCCCTGGACGACTGTATAATGTTGGTCGCTCTTAGCACAGGGCGTTGTATATGCACTAGCATGTGCACTTGGAACATGGACGCTCAATGTGAGTGCTAAGAAGAGCAGTGCTACGACTACTCCGATACTTGACTTTACTACGAAATTTCCTCCGTTGTCCTGCCGTAAATACTTCAGGATGTACTTATGTGTTTGCAATGTATAGTCTTTCTAGTGAATGCTCCCTTACAACCTCCGCAAGCAATTCTTGCTTCCTGCCGAAACGCACTACACTAAAGCACGTTGACAAATGAATAGCAAGACGCATTCCATCCATTCATACAACACACAAAGACATGCATGTATACATGTATGGATTTATGGAACTCGCATATCTTATCATGGATTACATTGAAACACAATGAGACATTGGACCTATAGCCCGTATGGGCTATAGGTCCAATGTCTTGAAAGTAGCTAGCCTTTTTGTTGATAATCGCCCTTAGGCTGTTCACGGTTAGTATCATCTTGCCCACCCTGTGCTGAGGCTGTAGGTGGCAATTTCTGAGCACCATCCTGAACTTTCGTATCCTGTTTGTTTGACTCTTGTCCTTGCCTTTGCTGATAGTCGCCTTTAGGTTGCTCACGATTTGTGTCATCCTGGCCACCTTGTGCATTCTTCTGCGGATCATCGCTCATGTGTTTTCTCCATTTCTTTTTTCTATACACAACTTCTCGGTTGTAGCACGCCTTATAGCATGTACATGTTACATATATTCAGAACTTTTCCGCATCTGGAACACGTTTACAAAACGTGTTATAAAAAAAGATATACTACATACAACTGTTTCCTTGTCTATACACATGAGAAACGTACATATATGTCAGCAAAGTGGGAGGCATGGCATGCATATTGTTACCATCGCGCAAATGCGAGAACTTGAGGCTCAGGCTAATACACGCTATAGCTTAACTGGTCATATATTGATGCAAAACGCTGGCAAAAGTGCCGCGGACCTATTTGAAGCACATCTTCTACCACATCACACATTAAATGGGCTTGAAGTTCTTTTTCTTATTGGTCCCGGCAATAATGGTGGTGATGGACTAGTCATAGCAAAACATCTTGAAGAGGCCGGGGCGTTTATCAGCCTCTATTCTTGGAAAGAACACAAATTGAGCGTGCGGGGAGAGGATATCAACGAGTCGGAAACTACAACAGAGTTGGAATCAGCTATAAGTAGTGCCGATTATATTGTTGACGCACTACTTGGGATAGGGAACTCACGTCCACTAGTAGAGGATATGCGTTCACTCCTGGCGCGTGTGCGAGAGGAACGCGAAAAGCGTGCAGACCTGCGCATCGTCGCGGCTGATTTACCTACAGGCTTAAACGCTGATACAGGCGAGGTCGATCCAGAGGCTGTACATGCTGACACTACTATCACCTTTGCATGTCCCAAGCAAGGTTTTTTCTTTTTTCCCGGGCGTGACCATATTGGTAAACTCCTTGTAGGAGATATTGGTCTGCCACCTGAACTTGAAAGCCATCTACAAACCGAAATGCCGACAGACGATCTGGTACGGAAGCTATTGCCTCCTCGTCCTCTACAGAGCAACAAGGGCACGTTTGGCAAAGTCATGCTGCTCAGTGGTTCATTTCCCTATCCTGGCTCCGCTTTTCTCGCGGGTAGCGCGGCAGGACGGGTTGGAGCAGGTTTAGTGACACTTGCCGTCACAGAAAAAATGTTACCCATTTATGCAAGCTCGTTTCATGAGGCAACATTTGCGATCTTACCACCTGAAGAGGAAGAAAGTTTTACCCGTTCAAAAGCATTGTGCGATTCCCTCGAAGGCTATCGTTCACTACTTATCGGACCGGGATTGGGGCAGTCATCCAATACACGAGAGGTCATCTTGGAAGTTCTGGAGTACCTACGTTCGCTTCCCGAGGAGAAACGCCCCCGTCTGGTTGTCGATGCCGATGGTCTCAACAACCTATCTCAACTTGAACGCTGGTGGACATTATTGCCGAAGGGCAGTGTGATTACACCTCATCCGGGTGAAATGGGTCGCCTAAGCGGAGGCATCAAGGTATCCGGTGGCGATATTGACCGCCTGGAATTAGCGCGGAGCAAAGCACAAGAATGGGATATCACCCTGGTTCTCAAAGGGGCATGCACAATCATAGCTGCGCCTGATGGCCGCACAAGGATTAACTGGCTGGCAAATCCTGCCCTCGCAGGTGCAGGGACGGGAGACGTATTGGCTGGCATGACAACAGGCTTCCTGGCGCAAGGCATGCAGCCCTTCGATGCCGCGAGTGCTGCGGTCTACCTGCACACAGTTGCCGCTGGCATTGTCAGTCAAGATATTGGTCATGCGGGTATGCTCGCCTCTGACCTATTACCACAAATTCCACGTGCTATGTACAAAATTGGACATGGATGATCTTTTTTTAAGTAAAGTGTACTGTGATATACGGTAGGGACGCAATGATGGGTTGAGTGGGGTTCACGTTGTTTTAGATACGTTTTGGGAATGCGGACTCGCACATTGCTTCGCTCGTGCTGAGGACGCGATAAATCGGTCCCTACCATTCCATCTTCGGTCCCTACCATTCCATCTTCATTTAGCGGATGTACCAATTATTGGGCCTCTACCGAGAGAATTACTGGTTTTTTATTTTCAAACATGAGAGAGGAAGATGCGGTATGCGTATGCACAATGGTCGTATCGCGATTGTCACAGGGGCAAGCCGTGATAGAGGTATTGGTGCTGCAATTTGTCGTGAGCTATTTCAATTAAACATGGACATCTTCTTCACCTACTGGTCCGCGCACGACAAGGACCTCTATGGGCAGGAAGCGCAAGGCTATCGCGAACTTTTGGCAGAATTGCGGGAAACGGGTATACGTTGTGAATGCGCAGAGGTAGACCTAAGTCGTCCTGAAGCGGCGAAGCAAATTATTGACATGGTAGAGAAGCGTTTAGGTCCCCCTTCTATTCTCGTCAATAATGCTGCCCATGACGATTCGGACGCGCCTTTCGATCAACTAACCGCCGAGATATTAGACACCTACTACGCGGTAAACATGCGCGGTACAATGATGTTAAGTGTCGAGTTCGCGCGACGTTTTTCTAAGCCAATGGGAAAGGGTGGGCGTATTATAAACCTTACCTCTGGGCAAAGTGTAGCGGCAATGCCGGGCAAGTTACCATACATTGCCACCAAAGGCGCGATTGAAGCGTTTACGGTCACGCTCGCTGCCGAGGTCGCGCCACGCGGCATCACAGTGAACGTGGTTGATCCAGGTCCTACGAATACAGGTTGGATGGATGCCGAGCCAGAACTCAAGAAAACACTATTACAACAAGCACCCTTTGGTCGTGTTGGGGAGCCAGAGGATGCGGCACGGCTTATCGCATTTTTAGCCAGCGATGACGCGGAATGGATAACGGGACAGATACTTCATTCGCGTGGAGGATTCTAAGCGACAACTTGCAAGAAAGAAAAAGACACTTCTGGCGTCAGCCCTCAGAAGTGTCTTTTTCTTTCTCGTAAGCTATCACGTAACCTTTTTACCACTATATACTACTACTATTATAGACATGTTTATGAAGGAGAACAAACAACTTAGAAGCATGAAACAGAGTACAGATAGTGAGTTAGTTGCGTTAGCACGCAAAGGTGATAAGCACGCTTTTGGACAACTCATCGAACGCTATACTCAGATGGTTAAGCGCATCGCGATAGGAAAGGTTGCGAATCAGGAGACCGCGCGAGAATTAGTGCAGGAAACATTTCTTCGCGCCTATCTCTCGCTTAGCCATCTGCGGGACGATGCACGCTTCAAAAGTTGGCTCTATGGTATCACGCTTAACGTCTGTCGTAGCTATCAACGTGAGCAGAAAATGCCTGTACTCTCATTAGAGGATGTTATGGGGGGACTGCACTATGACGCCGCTGACGTGCTTGACATGATTGTTGACCCACAAACGCTTGTGGAAGAGCGCGAGCTACAACGCTTTGTGTTCGACGCCGTGCAAAGTCTTTCGTCCAAAGACCGTGAGGCGACCCTCCTGTTTTACTATGAGGAACTGAGTTTACAAGAAATCGCTACAGTGCTGAATATATCAGTTATAGCAGTCAAGGGTCGCTTGCATCGAGCACGAAGCCAGTTAAGAGAACTGCTTTCAGTACTGTACACAAAGTCTAAGGTAGAGGTTCTTTATGCAGAGAAACGGAGGAGAAGGACAATGATTAGAATGCTTATTAACTCAATTCGTATCAATCAAGCTTCAGAACAGCGCATCGTTATTTTACAGGATGAGGCTGGGAGAAACGCTCTAGCAATATGGATAGGACAAGCTGAGGCATTTGTACTGGCGGCTGGCTTCACTAAAACATCGTTACCACGTCCAATGACTGCTCAACTTACAGTGAGTCTGCTACAGGCGATAGGGACACACATTGAAGAGGTGCGCATAGAAGCATTGAAAGATGATATATACTATGCGATTGTCAAAATACGCAATGGCAACAATGTTCAAGAAATCGACGCCAGACCCAGCGATGCTCTCACATTAGCGGTACTGATGGACGCGCCTATTTATGCAGCAGAGCAGGTTCTTCAGCAGGTCGGTATCGATATACCTGAAGATAAAGCCATACGAGCAGACGACGAAGAGTCACGCAAGGCTCTCGCTGATATACTCCAGCAACAAACACAAATATCCTTCAAGGAAGACCCAGATAGGATGAATCAGCTCAGTGTAGAGCATGCCAAGATGATAGAATTTTTGACAGGGGAAAAATAGCGTTATGTAGAAAAAATGCTTACAGCATTTTTTCTACATAACACCCTACCCAGGGAGCAAAAAGAATACGACACAGGCCATCACATACACCGCTAGCAGTTGCATACCTTCAAGCCATGTGGACTTTCCATCAAGGCTGACAAAGGTAAATAGGATGGTCGCGAGTCCGACCAGGACCAGTTCTAGGGGCTGAAAGACGAGATCGAGATGGTGGGTAAAGAAAAGGCTACTCAGGACGAGGACAGGGGCAACGAAGGTTGCGACCTGAATGGATGAGCCAGCCGCGATTGCCACGCTCAAGTCAACACGGTCTTTATAGGCAACGATAAGCGCACTCGAATGTTCAGCGGCATTACCAACGATAGGCACAATCACCAGGCCAATGAAGACAGGCGTCCAACCAAGTTGATGCGCGACCGTCTCTAGCGTCCCAACCAGGAGTTCGCTATTCCAGGCCGTACCAATGGTTGCTCCAAACAAGATAAGCAGCGATATCCATGGCGCGGACGGCTTGGTTTCACCTAACTCGCGTGGGTCCACGCCACCTGTAACACCCTCAACCACTTCACTCTCCTGTTCGTCTCCCTCTAGCGGTGGTTTCAAAGGGACGGTGATTTTCCCACGACGGAACGGATTCCGTCGCTCCGATCTGACATGAAAGACGGTGAGCGCGAGATACATGACATAGGTACACAGCAAAACAATAGAGATACCAATACTGATTGGCTCAGTACTGATTTTGTTCGCGGGAGTCACACTTGCCGTATAAGGGATCAGCAGGCCAGCGACCGCCAATACCATCATTGCCGAATATTCGCCTGCATCGCGGTTACTAAAATATTGTTCACCCCAACGCCATCCACCAAGCGCGAGTGACCCACCCAGCACAAGCAGGGCGTTGCTGATAATCGAGCCTGTGATCGAGGCTTTGACAACAGAAACAAGGCCCGCTTGCAAGGCAACAATGCCGATGATTAGTTCGGGCGCATTCCCAAAGGTCGCATTCAGCAGGCCGCCCGTGGTGGGACCGACATAAAATTCGAGATTCTCGGTGGCACGTCCGATAAGGGTAGCAAGGGGAATAAGGCCAAGTACAGCGAAAATAAAAATGACCATTGCTGGTTTTGGTCCCGGCACCAAAGAGAGTAGCGGGGCAACAATGGTCAAAATCAATGAGTAGTACAACCAACGGGGCATCGTATCTCCAACGAGACGTCACGAACGCGTATGTATGCCTCTTGCGGGCTACTCGGCGACGGCCTCGGATGCATTAATGACGTTCACAGTGATTTTTGGCTCCAGTTTAGAGGCAACCTTGACAGGAACTGTGAATGTGCCAAGAGCACGGATTGGATCGGGTAATTCAATCGAACGACGATCAATGGTGATTTTCTCGACATCACGTAGCGCGAATGCGATATCCTGGCTGGTGATTGAGCCATACAAGCGACCCTGAGTGCCAACCTTCGCCTTGAAGGTTAATGTGACCTTGCTCAGACGCTCGGCCTGCTCCTGATTCGCGGCTTCCTGCTTCTCAAGTCTCCGCTGCTCAGTCGCGACACGTTGTGTGCGGTTCGCAATTAAAGAAGGTGTGGCACCTGCGGCCAATTTTGATGGTAAGAGGTAATTACGGGCATAGCCATTTGTGACCTCTTTCAGATCACCAGCCTTTCCCAGGCCCTCAACATTTTGTAACAGAATTACTTTCATAGTGAACAAAGCTCCTCACAGAGGTGGGGCGAAAACCCGTCTTCCTCCTCACGTCAATTAGTATGGTTGCAAGTATACACCCTACGGTATGTGAACGCAAGCGTTTTTTAAGAGAGATCAGAGTCAGGAGAAGTGTCAGTCAGGGCCAGGGCGCCTTGCAGGTGCCCTGGCCCTGACTGACACTTCTCCTGACTCTAAAGCATACTTCAGCGACTCCGAGCATCCAACCAGTAACCTAGTACAGTTACGATTGCAATGAGATTTTGCACCATCAAGTTAACGGGAAGGAATCCAAAGACCCGTGGCACTTTCACCTCATCATCGTCTACAGAGGTTGTTGGCACTAAGGCTGCAAGGTTGTAGGTCCCCCAGTGAATGACGGGGATGAGTGTAGCAACTTTCCTATTCGTCGCCCAATCACGCTGGGGACGTTTCCAAATTAGCCAGAGCGCGACGAGTCCCATACCAGTTGAAGTAAATACAAATTCCGTGGCATGTAGTCGCGCATGAGCCGAAAAGCCTGGTCCAAAATTGTGATGTTTATTCCAGTCCGCGAGATATGGGACTACACTTGTTCCGACAGCACCAATTGACATAAGAATACGGCCAACAAGACTACTCATAAGTACGAAATTCCTTTTCATTGATAGCGGGTCAAACATACACAGTTCTTTTACGCACGCTTGCCCCAATACGTCAAGTCCTTTATAATGAGCCTATCATACACATTGAACTCACTTATTATATACTAAAGGATAACTTTTCATGGAGATAGAAGGTACATACACCCTACGTGCTACGCCTGAAGAGGTATGGCGCATCCTGGTAGATCGGCAAACGCTTTTACACACGATACCTGAGATAAAACAATTAGAACATATAGATGAGTATACGCAATCCTTGGCACTTCACCTGACCTATACGCCGTTACAAGGAACATACTACGGCAGTGTACATATTGCAGAACATACGTATCCAAGTCACTCGCACTTCATCATTGAAAGTGTACGCGATACACAGAATACGTTGAGCGGTGAGGCAATTCTTGATTTACAGAGTCACGAAGACACGACAATTGTTACCTATAAAGGTGACATCGCCCTACATAAAGCTGGTATGCAGTTACAGCGTACAGTGATTAAGGGGGCGGCAAAATTGTTGATTCAACAATTTTTTACTGCTTTAGAAGAGCAATTATGGCAACAACAGGCTGAGAAGAAACGTGTAGAAGAGGAAATAATCATCCGAACAGCAACATCACGTCCTTCGTCTCAAGTTCAGATGCGTGCCAGTCAAGAAAAGACGCAACGTATATCATTTTTGCAACGTATAGTACACCTGCTACAACGAGGTAAGGGTAGTGCATCTGATGAGATACGGTGGACAGAACGCATTCGCCGCACGACCTATGCGTCGATGTTGCTTTTCCTCGTGTGGGTCGGCACACGTATTATTCCACGCCGCTAAGTATATATAAGATACAAAGGACGATGTGGAGGCGCTGTGAGCCTCCACATCGTCCTTTGTATCTATACTATTTATCCATCATGGAGCGCAAACGAGCTTTCCAGGGGTCATCATCTGCGCTTGCAGGGTTGGTTTGTTCGCCTTGTCCCACTGTCCAGGTACGTGTTCCATCGCTAGAGGTTGTTGGTGTCGCCTGTTTGGGCTTTGCCTCTTTGTCACCAAGATTACGTAAAGCCGCCTGTGCTGCTTTACGTACGTCATCCACCGGGTCTGTGAGCAATGGGCGTATTGAGTCTTGCACCGATTTCACGCCTAAACGTCCTAACGTGCGTAGACCGCTCGCCCGTTCGTCTGAAGCTACTGAGTGGAGAAGTGGCACAATATCCGGTGTAAGTTGTGTCAACGAAAGGTCCGCGATGAGTCGCAAGAGGCGACTACGATGTAAAGGACGCAGTACTACCCGTAGGGCTTCACGACAATCAACCGCGACCTGCGTTTTCTGTTGGATGAGTCCTTGCTTTTTAGCCTCACTTACCGCCATCTCCGCCGAGAGAGGTGCCGCACCATACAAGAACGGCTCGATCCAGGCAGCGACAGGCAGGGGTTCATCCATATATTCATGCATTTTGAGAATGGTGTGATAGTGTTCATCGAGCCAATAGTACAAAGCGAGTGTTACCTCGGCGTCACGCGCGGCATACGCAACCATCGCAGGTGGAAGCGGACGACGCAACCAATCGGTACGTTGCAGGCTCTTATCCAAACGATAACCAAATGCACGTTGCAGCATACCCGCAAGCGATGATTCATGCTGGCCAAAGATGGAGCGACTCGTGGCCTCTAAGTCGTAGTAGTGTGCAACCTCTAAACCGCGATCAGCCATCACACGCAGGTCTGCTCCTGCACCATGCAACAAAATGCTATAATGTGGGTCCTCGACAATCGTTGCGAGTGGTGAAAGGTCATTCAAGCGCAGAGCATCGACAACAAAACAGGTAGCGTCGATGGCAATTTGAAGGAGCGCAAGGCGTGGCGCGGAGGATTGTGCCTGTGGTTGGGCATGGGAACGGATCTGGGCAAATTCAGCGTCAATCGCAATCACAGTCGCCTTTTTGAGGACAGCAACAGCCGCCAGCAACTGTTCTGGACGGTCAATCCATACACGCTCACCTCGTGGTGGCAGTTGCCCCTTTGACGGTGTTATTCCAGTATACCCTTGTTGTGTGCGAACAACGTCTCCCGACGCTGCATTTGGTAAATTTTCGTTCAAAGCAGACGTAACTTCGCCTTCTTTAGTATAAGTTCACTCCTACAGCGATGGTGTCTACATCACACTATACCAGACTTGACAAGAGACGTATAGATATGACTCTACGTCTTAATGTTGACAAGACTTATGCAATGTTTCATCAATGCAACTAACATGGTCTAATGCCATCAAGGTGTAATGATTTAGACCCATACAGTGGTTCGCGTTTCAAAAACATCTTGACATTACCAGCCAAAAAACATATAATATGACTAAATCCGAGTAAGTAAGTAAGGATTAGCAGAGCGAAGCTAATGGTCTGCTATGAGATATCCATTCATATAGAGTGTTAGCCAGCAAATTGGAGTGAAGCATGAGTCAGGCATTCGAGTTGGAACAGGGCAATTATACCGCCGGGTTCCACGTAGCTGAAAACTACGCGTACAAGTCCGAGCGCGGACTGAGCAAGAAGGTCGTTGAGCAGATTTCAGAGATGAAAGGCGAGCCAGACTGGATGCGCCAATTCCGTCTCAAGAGTCTGGACCTCTACGATAGGCGTCCAATGCCAACGTGGGGTGCCGACCTCTCCGGCATTGACTTCGACAATATCTACTATTATATCAAGCCCGTGGCCCAACAAGGTAAGAACTGGGACGATGTGCCCCCTGAGATTAAAGATACCTTTGATCGCCTTGGTATTCCACAGGCTGAGCAAAAATATCTCGCAGGTGTCACAGCACAGTACGAGAGTGAAGCCGTCTATCATAAGGTGCGCGAAGACCTTGAGAAGTTGGGTGTTATCTTCACCGACATGGATACCGCGCTACGTGAGTACCCAGATATCATCAAGGAACACTTCGGAACCGTTATTCCACCATCGGACAATAAGTTCGCCTCGTTGAATAGCGCGGTATGGAGTGGTGGTAGCTTCGTATACGTGCCAGAGAATGTGCGCGTCGAGATTCCACTGCAAGCGTACTTCCGTATCAATGCACAGAATATGGGCCAGTTCGAGCGCACACTGATTGTTGCCGCTCCTGGTTCATATGTCCACTATGTCGAGGGTTGTACAGCTCCAACCTATGCAAGCGATAGCCTGCATAGTGCGGTTGTCGAGATCAAGGTTATGGAGGGTGCGCGTGTTCGCTACACCACAATCCAGAACTGGTCGAAGAATGTGTATAACCTTGTAACCAAACGTGCCGCCGCATATCGCGATGCCACAATGGAATGGGTCGATGGCAACCTCGGCTCTAAGGTTACAATGAAATATCCTGCCGTACTCCTGATGGAGCCTGGTGCGCGTGGTGATGTGCTCTCAGTTGCATTCGCAAGTGATGGCATGCACCAGGATGCAGGCGCGAAAATCACACACCTCGCACCACACACGACCTCGCAGATTCTATCGAAGTCGGTTTCAAAGGGTACTGGTCGTGCCTCCTACCGCGGACTGGTTCGTATCAATCCAGGCGCACATCACACCAAGTCAAGCGTGCGTTGTGACGCGCTCCTGCTCGATGAGAACGCCCGTACCGATACCTATCCAACCATACGCGTCGAGGAAAACCAGACCGAGATTGGACACGAGGCAACCGTCTCAAAGGTTGGTGAGGATCAACTCTTCTACCTGATGAGCCGCGGTCTCGATGAGTCAGAAGCGTATTCGCTTATTGTGAACGGCTTTATCGAGCCAATCACGAAGGAACTCCCAATGGAGTATGCGGTGGAATTGAACCGCTTGATCCAACTGGAGATGTCCGGTAGCGTGGGTTAAACTCAAGAACAAACTTTCAAAGCAGGGAAATCGTAAAGGTTTCCCTGCTTTTTTGTGTACTCGTTCACATTATGTAGGTGATATGCACCATTGTATCTCCCGTAAAATTGCTGTACTCTTATAAATGTAGAATACAAAGCAAGAGTATAAAAGATTACTTCATTGAGCTATTTAGAAATGGGGAAAGAAATGGGACAATTGACATGTTCCATCACCGATGAAGCTATTTATACTAAGGGTACACAGAAATGCTTTGAGAAACCAAAACCACTCTGAGCAAACAAGAGAACAGATATGTGTCACGTAATCACAGGCCACACTTCAGCCGCCGCTGGAGGGGAAGCAGGGAATGAGCTATGAGTACAAGCATGGACAAGCCGCCCTCTGAAATGACACTGACCGAGTTGGCGCATCGTTGTGAACTAGAAATTCAGAAATTTCGTCACAAGGAGTCAACCGACGACCGCTATTGCCTGGAAGTCTTCCATCGCGCTATTCATCGCGATGACCATGCCGCATGGTCTTTGCTGTATGAACAATACACCGAGACAGTGAGCATCTGGTTCCGTCGCCACAATAGCAAAGATACCGCTTCACGCTACATGAAGGAAGAGGACTATGTGGCGAAGACCTTCGAGCGCTTCTGGCAAGCGGTCCGTAAATCGAAACCAGCATTTGAATCACTGGCGAGTGCATTGAGTTACTTGAAATTGTGCCTGAGCAGTTCATTGATGGACGAACTACGCGACCACGCACGGGTAAATCTTACACCGCTATCAGAGTACGGATATGCTGATGATCCCAAATTCGAGGTTGAAGACCTGTATCATGAAGGCGAGCTATGGGATGTTCTCAAGGATATCCTGCGCGATGTGAAGGAGCCACGGCTAATTCGTGTAGCCTACCTTCTGTTTTACTGTAACCTCAAACCGCGCGAGATCGTGCGCAACTTACCGGGAGAATTTTCGAGTGAGCAAGAAATCTATAGTCTCCGACGCAATGTGTGGGAACGTATCATGCGTAACCTCGACAAAATCCGCTGGCGTCTCAGCGATGAAGAAAAGTAGGTAGGCAATTCTCCTGCCTACGCTCCTTTCTTTTGTATTGCACGAAAAAGATGTACTAAAATGCGAATATATCAGCGTCTATACAGTAATGATAGTAGTAATAACGGGCAGAGTGCCAAACGTACAGTGTATTACCTATCACAGAGTGCCAAAAAAATACAGGATGTGAGGAACTGTAATGACAGACTGTCTGGACCCGATGGCTCCTACCGATGAGGAATTGATACGTAACGCACTTGATGGGAAAACGCTGTCTGATGAGTCACAACAACATATGGCTTCCTGTCCGATTTGTAAGCAACGAGTCGCGTTTTACACAGGTGCAAATGCATTTCTCACATCGAACCTTTATCGTAGTCAGTGTCCACATCCAGCAGAGCTTGCTGATTATTGTACCCCTATTTCTTTTAAATTCTTGTCGGCAGATGCTCGAACGCAGATAGGCGAACATGTTCATAATTGCCCTCTCTGTAGTGCCGAAATCGTGACTCTACGTCGTGACCTTGCCGCCACTGACCTTTTCCCCGAGAGCGAAACCCATGTTCGTGCCACGGTCCAGTCCTTCTCAGCACCAGCCACGGTCCGCAGACTCGTCGCGACGCTACAAAAGCAACGTCCACAACTTGTGACACGCAGTGCCATGAATGGGGCAGATGGGAACACAGCAAGCGATACGAGTTGGCCTAAACATTATAAAGCCGATATGCTCGATATCTCACTGCACCTCTCTCGTGGTAGCAACGGCGAAATTATGTTGCTTGGCCTCTTCACCAGCACCGACCCGAACCAGGATATAGAGGCATTTGAGGGGTGTAGCGTTGACCTCTACACCCATCCGATTATACAGGAAGAGCGTGCACAGCAAAATGGGCATGCCGCTAAGCCTTTGCTCTCAACTAACGTTGACGACCTCGGCAACATCGTCTTCAAAGCTGTTCCACCGGGGGTGTATACTATGCTTGTGCACCTACCAGAAGCTGAGTTGAGTATCGAGGGGATCAATATCGATCATACATAAAACACAACGACTTAGAGAACTGCATGTTGAATATTGACCAACAACAAACATTCCTGCAACATCTCTGTGACTTACCTCTTGAAGAAGGTAAGGCGTACCTTCGTGGGCACCAAATCGCAAAAAGCGACTATACAAGAGTTGGCGAACAGATTAAAAGTGAAGCACTACGTCAATGGCATATTAATATTTCTGTCTCTTTCAAATTGGGCGAATTACTCATCTTCTTCGGCGAATACAAGGAACACGCTCCATCTCGTGCACTCGGCTTTCTTGCGAAAGGTGACGCTCTTAGAATGCTAGGGCAGTATCAATCCGCAAAGGAGTGCTTAGACATCGCGGGAGAGGCGTTTTTGCACTTAGGTGATGAGGTAAGTTGGGCACGAACACGGATGGGTTGGGTCGGTGCGGCAATGGGATTGGGTTATTTTGACGAAGCCTTGCAAGAGGCAGAAGCAACTCGACACGCGTTTATGAAGCACGATGAGCAGTACTGGGTGTGCGCTATAGATCACAATATAGCAGCAATATATAGGCGGCAAGGACGCTATCATGAAGCTTGTGCTATCTACCAACATATTCGATCCGTTTTTCCAAGTTTGCTGGACCAAGACGAGGCAGTCATTCAACGTTCTATCGCGATGGCAGAGGCGAATGAAGCTCTACTTGATTATCTTCTTGGTGAATTCGAAAACGCATATCAACTTTTAACTCAAGCACGAGAGACGTTTGAAACGCTTCACGAAGTCGGGGCGGTGATAAAAGTGGATGTTCACCTGGCAGAATTAGACTATATACAAGGTTATTACGGTTCTGCCCTCTCACGCTATTATCAAACACTTGACAGCATGCTTGCACACAACCTGATTAATGGTCCTATGTCCCTGGCCGAATTAAAGTTACGGCTGGTCGATTGCCTTATTAAACTTGACCGAGCCGAGGAAGCGTGCGTACTTGCGGAGGAAGCGGTACATATGTATCGTAATATCGGCCTATCACTTGATACAGGCGACGCACTACGTGAGTACGCGACAGCATTGATGGCATTTGGCCGTCCCAAAGAAGCACTTCATACGCTCGATGAAGCTGAAGAACTCTTTACACAGGGTGGCTTTGATCATTATGCCTCAACAATCAAAATGCAGCGTGCCGAATTGCAGCTAATCCTCGGTTCTCCTCAAAGTGCATATAGTGAAGCTGCATTAGTGAAAGAATTTTCGGAGACGCAAGGTTTCATCGAACATTCCATCCGTGCCAGTCTCGTTATGAGTAGTGCTTTGCATATGATTGCTTCTTGCTCTCAGCTCACTCAGGAGGAACAGTCTCTTTCGCTTCAGGAAGCAATGCACCTTTGCGAAAAAGCAACACGAGAGGCGCGGCGGTTCAATCTACAGGAGCATGTCTATAAAGGACAACATCTGCTAGGGAAAATAGCTCTTCTAAGAGGTGATGTAAGAAAAGCCACCCGTTGTTACAGAGTAGCAATCGCACAAATCGAACGTATTCTGGACAACCTTACTCATGATCTCTCACCTGCATTTTTGAAGACTGCCTGGTCGGTCTACGAGGATATGATTGCCGTGCTACTCCAACAGGGACAAGTCGCGGATGCATTTGCGTATCTTGAGCAGGCACGTTCTATCGTGCTAAGACAATATTTAACAAAGCAGAATACGCTACACAATGAGGTAAGGCAACAAGAAGCTAGTCTGGTGTCTCAGGAAAAGCGCATGACAGTCCTTCATGTGCAGAAAGAACTTGAGGAGTGGCAACAAGAGTATCGTAAGTACAGTCAACAGTTGGCTTCTTACACTAACGAGATGACCTTTATAAATAAGGATACCATTCAAGTCGCGCTAAAACACTGTGAGGCAAAGATAAGCGAGTTGTTTGAACGTGTCCACCTGTATGAACTTGAGAATCGGACACCATTTTCGCCGCGAAAAACATCAAAAAAGCCGAACCGACAAGCACGCATTGAACAGATATGTCAACAGCTTACACCCTCTCAACTTGTCCTCTCCTACTTTGTATCGCGTGAAAAGTTTGTTGTATTTCTCATAACGTCAGCAGGATTGTCATATCATGAACTGCCACTTGAAAGAGCGACATTGGAGCGTCTACTCACGTTATTACCTGCTCATCTTGAGCCTCAAGGATGGTCGGATTCACAACATCCACCACAACAAGCAATCCTACGTTTACTACAAAAACTGTATTCAATCTTATTGAAGCCAATTGAAGATATTGTACAGCGATACAAACACATTATCGTTGTACCCTATGGTGTGCTACACAATGTTCCCTTCCATGCGTTGCATAATGGGACGCACTTCCTCATCGAGCAAGTCCAGATAAGTTACCTGCCTACAAGTAGCATCATTTCCTCATTAGCTCATAGTGAAAGTCAATATACCTCAAAGGGGGGTACCGATACACAACTATCACTGCCATTAGTTTTTGGCTATTCAGGAAATGGTATGCTGCAACGCGCTGTAGAAGAGGCAAAGACCCTGGCAACGGTGATACATGGGCGGTGCTATCTTGAGCACGAGGCAACGATAGAGCGATTACTTCGTGAAGCGCGAGGAAGTTCTCTTATTCACCTTGCCACGCATGGGCGCGGTAGACTTGATGCCCCCAATTTTTCTTCTGTGCTACTTGCAGATGGACAACTCAACGCACTCGACGTATTTAGCCTGGATTTAAAAGGGTGTGAGTTGGTAACGTTGAGCGGTTGCGAAACTGGACTATCCTTAAGTGGGGGGGGCGATGAACAAATCGGTCTTGGAAGAGCTTTTTTAGCTGCTGGCGCATCCTCGTTAGTCATGAGTTCATGGCCTGTGGAGGATACCGCGACTAACATACTCATGCAGTTTTTCTATCGCAACCTGCTTGCTGGAGAGAGTAAGGTACAAGCACTGCAGAATGCTCAACGCGCCCTTATGAGACTGATGCCGCACTATGCGCACCCCTACTTTTGGGCTGCATTTCGCCTTGTTGGGAATGTTGACCCCTTACACGACCTCCATTTCTAAATACACCTCCCAAATTTGATGCCTTGCATCGTCTCATCATAGAAATAGAATCTTGATATACCCTTTTTATAACTGGGAGGGAAAAATGTCTGCTAAACAAGTGCCCTGGTGGAACTATTCGGTCGTCTACTGGCTGGACGATCAAGTCACGCTCACCTTTCACTCGGAAGTGTCTCTCGCACGATTTCGTCGAATGGATGTTATTAGCTCACTCCGCTTGACCGACTTGAATGATTTTCTCAATATACGTGGACTACAACTACGGGCATTCGAGCCAAAACATACATATCGTCGGCCCGAACGCAAAGAGCAACAAGCCCCATCACAACAGGGGAACAACGACCAAATGAATGACGAAGACGGTAGAAAAGAAGAGTATGATAGCAATAGGGCTGGGAAAGAATTTATTAATGCTGACATTGGTAAATATATGTTTCCTGCTGCTTCAGGTCAGGGCACGACTGTTGTCAGCTACTTTACTGTCGCGGCTACAGAGACAGCGCACCATTGGCAAGACGCAATGATGGCGGACATCAAAAGTACTGACTCGAAGACGAAGCAAATTGTTAACTTGATCAACAAGAACCTGGAAAGGTTACGTCAGGATGTTGGCATTCCTCTGCTCGCGGCTGCTCCAAACTGGGTAGGAGGAGCAAGTTGTTTTATACATGGCTGCCCTATCTTCCCACCATTTCCTGTATCAGAAAGCGATTCATGTGCCTCTGAAACTGGTGTCTGGCCCATTTCACTGCCCGATATTTCCGAAACTACTCCTGTTGGAGGTGCAACGGGTGAAGGGGTAACAGTATTCGTGCTTGACTCTATGCCATACATTCCCGATGGTGCTACTGCACAAACGTCCAATGCCATCTCTGGTGCGGCAAGCGGCGCGGGTACCAATAACTTGTTGCTCAATAGAATCAACAATGAGCTAGACCTTCCAACTTCTCCACATGTGGATTTTTCTTATTCAACCTTGCCAGCGGCATTGAGCAATGGTGCTGAGGATAGGCTTGTTACCGGACGCGATATCAATGGCAAGCGGTATGGCTTTCCTATGCCGGATCATGGACTATTCGTAACTGGTATTATCGAGAGTATTATACCCGATGCAAACATCGAGTATATCCGTGTACTGAACGACTATGGTGCTGGTGATACTAGTACGCTAGTTGCGGTCCTTGCAGAAATATATGGGCGCATGTTACCAGGGGGTGACCTATATAACAAGCCCGTCGTTATCAACATGAGTCTGGTCATGACACCTTCGGACGAAGATTTGTTCATGAACTGGTTCGGCGATAGCGTCAATTGTGGTCCAGATATGCATGTACAAATGATGAATGAGGCAAAGCTGTTACGTAGTCAACTACAGATTGCTATTCAAGCGTTAGCAGCTAGTGGAGCTGTCCTGGTAGCTTCCGCTGGCAACGACTCCAATAGTATCGACATGCCGGGGCGTATTGGACCACGTTACCCTGCCGCGTTTCCAGAAGTTCTATCCGTAGGTGCTGTAGATCGACATGGCGAGATGGCTTCATACAGTAACTACCCACAACTTGTACCGCAGCACAATGGTATCGCGACCTACGGTGGTGGAGTTCCCACACAAGCCGACATCGCGAGGGACGAAGTAGACGCCTTTATTGGTCTCTACAGTGCCTCAACATATCCGGCACTTGAAGCGACAAACCCACTCACACCAGATGCGCTAGCACCAAATAATCATGCGTGGGCCTACTGGTCAGGGACATCGTTCGCGACCCCTATTATCAGCGCGGTTGCCGCTCGTATACTCCAAAACCTGCAAGGTCAAGGGTTGCCAGCACGTCACATAAACGCAGAAGTGCAATGGGCACTTACAACAACAGAGGGTCAACAAACGATGTTAGGCGTAGTCTTACCAATGCAATCAGATTTCGGCGTGAGCTTGCTACGCGCTGTACAATGCCGTCCTATCAAGTAAAATAGTGAATAGTGCAGGCATATACCTTTAATAGAAGCATTGAATACTAAGCGTTTTAAAGGTAAAATAGATGGGACGACAAGCATAGGAGACACACATGTATGGATGCAACACGTACTTCAACAGGAACACAGACCACGATAATAACACAGCCTATTGTGCCGACTAGCGAGGACTCAAATGTCTACCCCAGGAAAATTTATTCCAATGATCCATTGTATCGCCTGTTGAAAGATCGAGGCACTGCCGTCAATAACTATGTCATTATTGCTGCCATAGGTATATTCACAGCATTTGTGTTCTTTGGACTGGGCGCACTTCTGCACGCACAGCATTACGGACAGTGGCAATATATTGTGAGTGCTGTGGTACAAGCAGTCATTGTTTTTCCGCTCGCTATACTGATGTACTTGCAAATGCCTCAAGCAATGTCGAATCTGTTCAATGTTATTCACGGCAACGGTGTTATCGAGGACCCGCTCAATGATGATCCCAATGCATGGCCTAGAAGCTATGAGAAGTTTGTCGAACGCTACACAGAATACGCCAGTAGCCCCTGGTGGACACGTGCTGCGCTTGCTTTTGTTGTTATTTATCTGCTCTATCGCCTCGTTGTAATTATCTTAAATCCAGACTTGCAAACACCGAACCTGCTTACCTTCCAAATCATTAATGCACTTAACAACGTTCTCATTGTATATTGCATCTCGATAGCGATTGCATGGCTTATCTCCGGTCTGATCTTCTCGAATAAACTCTTCAATCGTTTCCATTTTCATCTTACTCCCCTGCACCCTGACGGTTGCGCGGGTTTGGGACAAATGGAGAATGCATTGTGGATTAGTGCCATACTTATAGCACTCATTGGCATAGCGGCCCTTGTCATGAATGGAGCATTTTTGACTGGGACGTTTACCCTGTTCTCTCTGAGTGAGGCTATCACGATTGGCCTCATCTATATAGCACTGATCCCAACGTTACTTCTAGGCTGGACACTCATTCCACATCGCGTCATGGTAGCTGGAGCTAATGAAGTGCTTCAACCTCTCGCTGACACATTCAAGACAAACATTAGTGCAGGTACTCCAGCAGAGGGTGAAGCATCGGCAGCAATCAAGGAAGATACCGACAGACTCGCAGAGCTAAAGCGACGCTACGACCTCTTACAAGATACCTTTCCGCTCTGGCCTACACAGCATTTCTTGCGACATATCGCCACGTTGGGAATTCCGGCCATCATCACTTTTATCGGCAGTCTGCCTGCTATTTATAGGAGCGTGGAACCTTTCGTAGCACAATTCTTTGTACATAAGTAGCAGCCGACTTACTTCTATTGGTGAACTACTACAGATATGAAAACGACTGTACGGGTCTGATTTATCACACCCTGTTGGCGATTCACAATATTAGAGTATGCTGAAAACGTTTCAACAGACTCCGAAATTGTATACTGCTCACAGGGTGTGATAAATCAGACCCCTACTTTTAGAAGCGAAAAAAGAAGGATGACAGCCAACTATGTGTTTTCTAGCAGAGCCTTCGGTACAATATAAAGATAGTTATCTCGCTGCGGTGCGGGAACTCCAGGGTGACGGGAAACGTCTTGACGACAATATCCGTTTCCTTTCGGAAAATTTCGCGGCCTTTGTACATCGCTCTTTACAGCAAAAAGAACGCTCACAACTGGTACAGGGGCGAGTACCAAATGCTGATTTCTGGCTCATAGAAAACGGTGAGTTTGTGGGACGACTCAACCTACGCTACGAACTGGACTCGGATTTGCTGAAATTCGGTGGGCATATCGGTTATGAGGTACGCCCATCACGTCGCAAGCAAGGCTACGGCACACGCATGTTGCAGCTTGGTCTGGAGAAGGCGAAAGCCGCAGGCATACATAAAGTGCTTGTCACCTGCGATGAAAATAACATTGGTTCAAAAAAGATTATTGAACATAACGGCGGACAATTCGAGAATGCAGTCCCTATCGATGGTTCCGCAATCAAAAAATTGCGCTACTGGATTATCGTGTAGGGACCGATTTATCGCGTCCAGGGTGTGGTAAAATGAGACATCGTATTCACTTAAGAAAACAAGGAATTGTGCCATGATGACCGCTCCCTACGTAATTTCTGTTGGCCTTGCCGATGTTCGACGCGAGCCTGACCCCGGATCCGAACTTGTGACACAGGTACTCATGAATGTACCTGCAGTTCCTGATGCAAGCAAAGGAGATTGGACACATGTTACGCTCTCGGACTATGAAGGTTGGGTGAGTACAGATGTACTTGCAGACCCCGTAAAAAAAGGCTTTACACGTATCGGTGAACGGTGCGGTACTCCTTTAGGTCTGGTCGCGGTAATTAATACCACATACACCCCTATGTTCGAGCAAGAAACAGGAGAGGAGAAGCAAGACAATGTATATTTATCCACGGTCCTGCCATTGTTGGATGCTACCCCCGTCGAGCGTATACAGGTTGCCCTCCCTGACGAACGTGTAGGTTGGCTGACACGTAAAGATGTTGCATTACAACAACAAGAAACAGTATTTCCACAGCAAACTGTGTCTGACACGACGCGTTATGCACGTGCGTTTCTCGATGTGCCCTATCTCTGGGGAGGGACAAGTTGGCGTGGTATTGATTGTAGTGCCCTCGTACAGCTTTGTTATCGTATGAGTGGCTACATCCTACCGAGAGACGCGGATCAACAACACAATGTTTTGCCCTCATCAGTCATGCTCAACGAGATGCGTGAGGGCGATTTGATCTTCTTCGGCAAAGAACATATCACACATGTTGCAACCGCGCTGAATGCGAAAGAATACATACATGCCGAGGGTCAAAATTATAACCGGGTCACAATTAACAGTTTCGATCCCGCTGACACACATTTTGATAAGCGGCTCTTTGAACTTGTCTATGGCGTAAAGCGCGTTGTGGTGTAATGCAATGCAAGCAGAGATCGAACGTGAACTTGCAACGCTGCATGGAAAATCGTCATGTATCGTTGTGAGGTTGGAAGAGGCATCACCGAGAGAACTGGTGTCCATTAATTCAGAACAACGCTTTCCGGCAGCCAGCCTTGCCAAGGTGCCTATCTTGGTAGAGGTTGCGCGTCAGGTCGAGTTCGGTATGCTCGCTTGGGATACGCGTTATGCCGTACCTGCTAATACACATGCCGAGAGTAGCGGTGTATTGGCGGACCTTTCCACGGACCTACGCCCCACCCTGCGCGATCTAGCACATCTCATGATTGCCATTAGCGATAACACTGCGTCAAATGTACTACTTGACCTCGTAGGGATGGAAGCGGTGAATGTGACGATGCATCAACTTGGATTGTACGAGACACGTATCGAGCGTCACTTCATGGACATTGCGGCACGTAAGGCCGGACATGAGAATTGGACGACCGCAGGTGATATGGCCCTGTTGTTCTCCTTTTTTTGCGCGGACGTGCTTCCCGGGCGTGACGAGATGCTCAAGATGCTGCTACGTCAAAACGACGATACGACCATTCCTGCCTATTGGAATGATGATCTCCCCTATGCACATAAAACAGGCGGGCTAGCAGGTATCGTCCACGATGCAGGGATTCTCTATCCACCCTATCCTCAAAGGACAACACAACCACCGTTGATCATTGTCGTTATGACCGCGGAGCAGGAAGACGTTCCACTTACGCAGTTTACAATGGCACGGATAGGTCGCATCATTGTACGTAACGAACATAGATAAGGGAAGAACACATGACTATTTTACCCTACAAAGATGTCTGGCCTACAATCGCGGATGATGTATTTCTTGCTCCAGGCGTGGTCATTATCGGCAATGTCACCATTCATGGGGGAGCGAGTATCTGGTATAACACTGTTGTGCGCGGCGATGGTGCCCCGATTGTGATTGGGCGTCGTACCAACATCCAGGACAACTGCACCCTACACGTCGATGCTGATGCACCACTTACCATTGGCGATGAATGCACCATTGGCCATAACGCTGTAGTACATGGTGCCACCCTCGGCAATCGCGTCCTCATTGGTATTAACGCGGTCGTACTCTCTCATGCGGAAATTGGGGCAGAGACAATTCTTGGAGCGAGTGCGTTGGTCAGTGAACACAAGCATATCCCCGGTGGGGTGCTAGCTATCGGTATTCCAGCACAGGTGAAACGTGATTTGAACGAAGCCGAACGTGACCACCTGGCAAGCAGTGCCGAAGGCTATTATAATCGGGCATTGGAACATAAGCGTTCTATAAAATCATAGCGCTGATTCTCTGTGCATATAACGAACAGGTGCTAGAGTGCAATTATCTGAAAACTACCTATCTCTAGCTGCGTTCCATAGCTTTTGAGACCAACTTGTCCTCCTGTAGGATAGCGAGTATCGTGTGTCTCAACAAGAGGTTGCCCATCAACGAAGAACGTGAGGTGCGAGTCTTTGACTTCAAAGCGATAGGTATGCCAAACGGTACCGGGGTTGAAGGGTACCGTTGCCAGAATATCGTTTTCTGCTTGAAGTCGTATTTTTTGGTCGCAGACTGCTGCTTTATAGCCATGCCAGCCATTTGGAGTCGATACACCTCGAAGTGCTACATCGAAACACGGCCATCCAGCGAGCACATGAACCTTCGTCTCGACCGCATAGTTTGAGGTTGCAGTCATCGTATAGGGAGCGAGAATGGTTGGGGTTGGCTGCCCACTATAGGATGACCCATCGTTGACAAGCTCATTGTTCGTCACCGTCCAATCGGGTGATCCCTTTCCAGACCAGTCTTTGGACCAATTGGCTTGGTAAACCACTCCGACTACCCGTGTAGGAGTAGCCGTTGGGACTGGCGTCAAGGTTCGGACTGGAGTGGGAGTTACATGCGTCTGATTTCCTACTCCCGTCTTCCTTACTTGCGTATTTCCATTGTGGGAAGCAAGAAAGAGCCTACCTGCAAATGTTCCAAGTAAGAACAGGAGTAAAAGGAGAACGGGCATGAATATAAGTGGTCCCCACTTTCTTTGCGCCTTACTTTTACCTCGTTTTAAGGGTATGGATGCTTCAGGAGTCTTTTGGACGCGTGAGGCTACAGGAACACTTGCATAGGATTGCTCTAATGGAGCATCTTGTAGATGCCGAGTAGGTACCTGCGGAGTGGATTGAGGTTTGGCTGAAGCAACAGAGGGTTCTTGACTCTCAGCATGCGCTCGTTCAAAGGCAGTGGCGAATGCCGCAACACTTTTGAAACGCTGATGAGGATTCCTTCTCAATGCTATCTGTACAACGTCCGCAATGAGCGGCGGTAGTGTTGCAAAAGCCTTCTGAACCGACACAGGTGGAGAGGCCATGTACTGATTTCCTGTTTCAGGTGTAGCAAGGTGTTGACCTGTCAGCCATCCATACACGACACTGGCAAATGCGTATTGATCGCTCGCTGGACTTGCTGCTTCACCCTGCACCTGCTCTGGTGCGAGAACGTTTTCCGCCCTCTCTTGAGCAGAGGCATGCAAGAGTATCACCGGAATCGCAAAATCAGTCAAGCTAACATTCCCATTTTGCGCAAGAAACATGTTTTCTGACTTGATATTTTGATGGACAACATTTCTTGCATGAGCGTATGAAAGAGCGGAGGCAAGTTGTTCGACAAAAGGGAGAACATCTGAAACAGAGAGCCGTGAGCCAAGTGGATGGCGTTGACGAAACGTCTCATCGGGAACATAGGTCATGACAAGAAAACAAAGAGCGTCCTCTACGCCGTAATCGAGCAGTGGTACGATATTGGGATGTGTGAGTTGAGCGATAGTCTGCGCTTGTGAGAGAAACAGGTGCTGGTCCTGGGGCGAAAGTAGCGCATGAAATACTTTCAGCACCACCTGAGCTTTCGAGTCAGCCTGTTGAGCGAGATAGACGTTCGCCAAGTGACTGCTACCCAATAAACGCACCACGCGGTACGTACTTACCATTTGCCCTGTACGATCAGTTGCCTGCATTGCCCTGTTTTCCTTTACGTATCATCGGTATCTCTGCCCTCCTTGTTGATACGCATGTTTTGCGAGAGAAGTTTCGCACGGTCCAAATAGAAACAGCTAAGGGTATTCTTAACACTGGCACTCTTGCATTCAAACTTGTTGATGAAGAGGGCCAGATTGTATTAGGTCTACTATGCATCCCAAGGTGTACGAGTCCTGCCAAGTAGCGGCAAGCCCTCGTGAAGTTCGTTAGCACCGCTAAAGACAAAGTAACATTCAAAAGGTGGTGCATCGTCGGAACGTACAAACTTGAGCAGGACCTCATTCCAGCCTGTGTGGAGCTGTACGTTTGCGTACGACTCTTTGTTCCCAGCGTAACTTGGTCTCACCAGAGGATAGTGCAAGAACGCCACGGCTTGCTGATTATTGACCCACATCTTCGTCGGGCAGCTAGAAGCAGCACCCATCCAGACCTCTTTTTCCGCGCCTGGATTCCAGAGATAGGTTCGCACGTACAACACGCCACTTTCCTGAAAGATATCTTGCAAGGGCAATGCGTTTTCGCGTGCATAAAAGGCTGTCCAGTCGCCTTGGCGCCCTTGCTGCGTGAACATCGCTTCCTCATGTGCAACCTGTTCTGGTCCAAAGTCATGCTCAAAAAGGTCTGAGTCAGTATGACCTTTACCAGCATACACATCCGAGTGTAAGTAACAGGAGGCCCCAATCAGCATCAGTGGTGTTGCATGCTGGGCAGGACGCGCCTCAGCCTTGACCGAGAGCAGGAGCGTATTCGCATTTTCAACATACGCAGGATGAGGAATAGCGATATTCCATTTCGTTTCAACAGAAGTATGTGCGGGAATGTCTACAAACTGAGCGGGTGTGGAAGTCCATCCATCAGGAGAGAGTATCTCACAACGTGTACGAAGCGTCTCTGGATGGGGATTGGTCAGATGGACGTGCAACGCTTTCTGCTCACCAGGAAAGACAGCAGGTGTGTCCAGGTAATCCACACCCACATTGAGCGTACCATACGAATAATCCAAACGTGTACTGTTGGCAACCCATAGTGCCTGAGTACTCTCGTCTGCGTACAGTTCCGACGGCTCAACACGTACAATCGCGTCTCCGTTTAAGATGCCTTTTGCTGTCAGCACACGTTTTGCTTGCGTGATGACACGTTGCGTCAGCACTTCAAGTGTCGCAGGTACTGGATTACTACCGTCAGAAGCATGATAGAGACCGCCCCAGGATTCATTTGTTGCAATATCTTCGCCGAGTGGCTCGGTCCATTTATGAGGAAGACCTTTCCCTCCCGCAAGAATACCGAGATAACTTCCTAGTGTTGCTCCTGTACAATCGGTGTCATAACCGCAATTGACAGCTTTACAGATGGCATCGCCGAAGTCCTCTCCATAGAGCCAGCCGATCACCTGAAAGCCCATGTTAATAGGAGAATATTGCGCATTATAGTGTGGTGTCGCTTGAAGCACACGCTTCCGGGCCGTTTGCCAATCTTCACCCTCAGCATACGACTCACGAGCAGCGATGATAGCCTTTGCGGTCTGACTCCATGGTGGGACATACGACAAGCCGATATCCAGGAGTTTCTCGCGATCCGCAAGCACAAAGGCTGCCGACTCAATAGCCGTATTGAACAATTCGCCGAAGACACTTTCACCACCTGCATGGTCGCAGATTGCATCTTCATAGGCATACCGCACAGCGAGATTTGGCAGGCCCGGAGCAATACACGCCCAAATCTCGGAACGAATAGGACATCCCATGCTGTCCTTGAACCAGTTGTTGTAGTTCCCTGAAACTGGGGGTAACAGTCCTAGCAGCAAGTTTGTCTTGCTCAAACCATACTCGTCCCAGTTGTATCCGATATGATCGAGCCAGTATTGCGCAAGGTCCTTTGCCTGTAATGCAGGTCCTACTTCCTCAAGGGCTTTCAGCCAAATAAGCTGCATCTCTAGATCATCGTTGGGTATGCCCCCCTCTTTCAATTCTGGATACCACCATACGTCAAACGGCTCTGGCTCTCCAAAAGCTTTTTCTAATGGAGCACCGAGCGTGCCACCACAGTTTTTCCCAAGCCAACATCCATATACCTTGTCACGAAATGTTTCACTGTTCAAGTCAAGCATAGATGAAGTCCCTCCTATTCTCATAGACAAATTTCTAAAAGACGAACGACACCGTTTATCCTTTAAGAGCACCACTTTGGACACCCTGCTCTAGCTGCCGCTGTAAGGCTATGTAGAGTACAATGGCAGGGATACTGATCAGGACCAGAACGGCCATCAATGCGCCCTCCGAGGACTGATACGGACCCTCGAAGACGAGAGGTGCCAACGATAGCGTCTTCATATTGTCGTTGGTCATGAATAGTAGGGCCAACAAAAACTCGTTCCAAGCGTTGAGGAAGGTCCAGATAATCACCACGGTCAACGAACTGAGTGTGTTTGGGAGCACGATGAAGAGGAAGATACGGAAGACACCCGCACCATCAACAATAGCCGCTTCTTCCAGTTCGCGCGGAAAGGTGTCAAAGAAATTCTTTAGGATAACAAGAGCAAAAGGAATACCCAGAGCCGAATAGGGAAGTATCAGACCTAGATAGTTGTTAAACAGATGCAGGGTCTTATTGATGATGAAAAAGGGAATCGCAAGAGCAGTAGCTGGCATCATCAAGGTAAGCAAGAGACCGGCATAAAGTAGTGTGCGTCCGAAGAATGAGAGTCGGCTAATGGCATAAGCGCACAGGGAAGCGCAGACCGTCACGAGAAGGACCGTGGAGAAGGCGATCACCACGCTATTAATGAAGTATTGACCCAGTTCCGGCGTACTGAGTGCTGTCCAGAAGTTGTTCAACGTGAATTGATGAGAGAGCGTGTCGCTGGTTAACGCGAGAAAGAGCGAGTAGACTCCTGGAACAAGCCACAGCAGGGCTAGAATGACCAGCAAGACACAGACGGGGATCATTACCGTTTTTGATACGCGCATTTCAAGCCCCCCTTTGTTGGCGATTAAACAGAGCGAGTTGCAGAACTGTCAATACCAGGGTAATAAGCAGCAATACCACGGAAAGGGCACTTCCATAGCCAAAATTGCCCTCAAGAAAGGTTTTCTGGTAAATATAGGTACCGAGAACGTGGGATGCGTTACCTGGACCGCCGCGGGTCATGACAAAAACCAGCGTGAAGGTCTGCAAACTGCCGATTAGACCGAGGATAAGCAACGTAGTAGTAGCTGGAGTTAACAGTGGGAGCAGGATGTAGCGAGCGGATGCCCAGTAGCTTGCTCCGTCGATCGCCGCAGCCTCGCGCAGGTCACGCGGAATGTCTTGGAGAGCCGCGAGGCAAAGCAACATAGAAAAGCCGGTCCATTGCCAGATGTTGACCAGTGCCACACTAAGCAAAGCCAATTGTGGCGCACCGAGCCAATCGGGTGAGCCATGCCAGAGGCTCGCGATCAGACCCAAATAGGGGTCATAAATGTGACTCCAAACCAGACCAATCACCACTGGCGAGAGCACGACAGGAGCGAAGATCACGGTTTTGACAAAGCGTGTTCCCAGAATTTTCAGATCGAGGAAGAGCGCTAAAATGATGCCTAGCAACGTCTGGATTCCAACACAAACGACAAACCAGATACCATTATTACGCAGTGCCTGCCAGAAAATGGGATCCTCTACCATAGAGGCGAAGTGATGCAAGCCGACATAGACGCTGGTCCCATAAAAAGTCTGACCTTGTAAACTGTTATAGAGGTTATATGCGATGCCATACGCGATAAAGACCAGGAAAAGCAACGTAGCAGGTGTGACAAATAGATACGCAATACTGTGCTGCTTACCCCTGGCTCTTTTTCTGCCTGCCTGTGCTGCTGGCTGTCCGGGTAGCCTTTTGAGAGCCTTCTGAGGAATAGTCTCTAAACTCATAGATAGAAGCTCCTTCGAATCGTGTAGAGCTGGAAAGTGGGTTGGGTTCATGCAGGTGTCTCTCCCGCACAAACCAAACCCAGCTTTTCAGCAAAGAGGGGTTAGAAGCGAGCTATTGCTGCTGGTTGACTACCCCATTGAGTTTGCTCAAAGCTGCCGCTGATGTTGCCTGACCGGTGGCGACCGTTGCCAGCGAGGTGATCAGAGCTTGATCGAGCTGAGGATAGAGCACATACCGTAGCGTCCCCTGACTTGCCCAGGCAACTGACTGTTGATACATCGTGTTGGCACTGGGATACGCCTGAGTTAGCGTTGTAGGCGTGAGGCCAACCTGTGCCGGAAGATCAATCATGTTGTTGACATAAATTTTCTCCCCCTCGCCCTGTGTGAGGAACTGAATGAATTTCCAGCCCGCATCGGCCTGAGCACCTGATGCGCCCTTGCTCATGCCCAGTAGAACATCAGCCCCCGATAGGGGTGAGGGTGTAGCGTTGGCACTCAATTTGGGAAAGAGGATCATGCTCCAATCTTTAGAGAGTGGCACATTGCCCGCGCCTGGTAGGGTGCCAGAGATAACCCAGGAACCCAGAGGAATTGTGGCTCCCTGACCCTTGTTAAAGGCATTGACGGCATCAGGATAGGCATGTTCGCCCATCGCCCCAGACTGCACAATATGCTCGGTAAACAAGCTCTTCCAAACGCTCATTGCCTGCTCAAGACCCGGGCTGTCAAAGCCCTTCCCAGCCTTCTGTGCTTGATACCAGGCATTTGGTGCAACCTGATCGGCTATTTCCAGGAACAAGTCTTCATTCTGCCAACCATCGGCTCCACCTAGCAGCATAGGGGCGATGCCGTGACTGTTGAGAACCTTTGAATCCTGTTCCAAGTCGGTAAAGGTCTGCGGGACAGGCAAGTTGTATTTTTTGAAGATGGCAGTGTTGACCAGCAGCGACTCGCTACCCATAAATTCAGGCAACGTGTAGAAGCTGTTATCGTTCGCTGGATTGACAATCTGTGCTTGCTGAAGCCCTGTTTTCACATATTTGTCCTGCCAGCCTGCACCCAGAGAAGACTGAGCAAAGCTTTGCAATGGTTGAAGATTTGGCAGGTACTGAGCTTGAAGTCCTCCAACCTGCAAACCGAAGACAGTTGGTAGCGAGCCAGCGTTAGCAGCAGCCTTCAAGTTGACAAGGTAATCAGTGTAGCTAGGAACTTTGTAGTCAACATGAATAGTGGGATACTGCTTTTCAAAGGCGGCGACTTGCGTCTTGACCGTGGTGGCATCCGGGTTCCATGTCCAGTAGGTAATTGTTGTCGGCGAGGTACTGTTCGTGGTTGTGCTGCTGCCACTGCCTCCACAGGCAACGATCAACGTGCTCAGCAAGACGAGGAGTACTGGGATAATGGCTTTGACACGTAACTTCATGGTATAGTGCCTTTCTTTCAAATAAACCTAACTAACACTTCGGTTTGGTTGTCACACTCCATTGTGTGAGCGAGAATTGGGAATTTGTGCAAGTGACTTTGTTCAATGAGTCCCCTGCTGTTGCCGTGCCAGAGCGTTCAGGCGTTAAAGACCTCCTTGATAGCTTCCAGGTAAGCAGTTCCATGTATTGTATCTGGTAAGAGGTAACTTCCCTCAGTCCATTCATTCCAAGCATTTAGAGTGAACAACTTCTCGCTTGCCTGCGAGTGCTCCAAGAAGGATTTGACTCGAATCAATGCTTCTTTAAATGCTGCGGGAGTATTGCCCTCGTAGATAGGGGTCCAGGGATAGTTGTCACGAGTGTAATCCACGTGCTGATCAGTGCGTGGACTTGGGTCCCAGCCCATCGTGACGCCAGGGTAATAGGGCATGGGGAAACGTTCTGTTAGCGTTGTCCAGGCGGCGTAGTTATGTGCCGCAACATCGGCGTAGTTAACGCTTGGAAAGGCTTCTTGCGAGGGTGTATAAAGCTGGTACCAGTTATATGAGGTGACGCTGGAAAAGCGCAACTGCTTGATCGTTTGCACAGGATCCGAAAGGAGCACTTCACCGGGCAAGTTGTTTGTGGTCGGAGCTATCGTATTAAGATGTAATCCGGGAAAACCAGCGGCCAGCATTTTCGCGCGGAACCGTTCGAGAGCAAGTTCCGCTCCATCAATTCCACCAAGGCCTTCAATGAAGGCCGCTAGTTCAAAGATTGAGAAGTAGGGTTCTCCATTGATAGTCAGATAGTTCGAACGTGAGAAATAGTGCTCGATCACGTAATCAGTCATACGCTCGAACGACTCTCGCGAGGTGCGTCCAGAGGTCAAAATTGCTGGTGGTTTGTTCAATGGCGCTGTGTAGAGATCGAGCCAGGTATGATTAGCCCACATGAGGGCAAACTTGAGCCGCGAGTTGTTCGGGGCGGTCAGAAAACCACTTTCTAGAGCATCATGGAGAAATGGCTTCTCATCGTACCAATACCAATCATAAAGAAATGCTGTAATGCCATGGTCAGCGGCTAGATTGATTTCACGTGTCGCCCACGTTGGGTCGGCTTCGTTAAAATAGCCCCATGCAGGCTCAACTGGTTGGCGATGGCCTGGGTAACGGGGACGCGCCGCTTTGAGAATGTCCCACTCTGTCCATCCCTGACCATGCCAGACAGCATTGCGTGCATCTGGATGATATTGCGGGAAGTAGTACGCAACTACTTCGTAGGAAGGATGTACGTTTTCAGACATAATTTCTCCTCGTAGATAGTCACTTCAGATGGACATAGAAAGTAGGCTCTGTAAAGTGTTTTCACCGATCCATGCGAACGGTTTGTACTTCCAAAAGATAGCCAACCTTCTCCAGTACTGTACCGACATGCCCCACTCCTAAAGCCGTGTGGTGTGTTGGTCCCTCTTCACTCCAGCGCGATATATAGGTAGCAGGATCGCGTGAAAAGCGAATACGGCTGTTAGTATTGCCAATGCGGAAGGTTGGCCCTGCTATACTCTCGCCTTCACTAATCAAAAATTTTAACGCACCGTCCGCTCGCTGTGTCACCCCGAGAAGAGAGACAGCACCAAGTCTGACCTTAAATTCTACTGAAACGCCAAAGCCACTTTTGCCGTGATACAACTTTAGCTTGCGTAGTACTGGGCGCTGCTCCGAAATCGCTATATGACCCGGCCCGTCGTGGCCCATCAAGACGAACTGCTCCACGAGGTCCATCGCGTAGATTTCTGTATAGCTTCCTCCTACATTCAGCCGATCCATCAGAAGCATCGCAAGCGCATTTTTGAGGTCGCCTTCGCCGCTACACGGAATGCCCCGTGCAGTCAGCAGGGAAGCACCCACAATCATTCCCGCGACGACGCGCTCATTTTCATTTCCTTGCAGTCCTCGATAATAATAGGCTAAGCCATTGAGATTGAAATCCCGCGCCAGCATGTCTAGGCCAACAGCAACACGAGCACTCCAAGCTAAGTCCTCTGGTCCCATATACGTAGCGATTGGATCGCCAGACGGAGAAGCCACATCAAAGACGCTCTCAATCTCGCGTATTTTCTCGTGTATCTCTCCTTCTGTCACGGCCTGAACTCGCGCGACAAGATCATCGATTTCCAATACCTCGATATGGCAGCCGAGTTGTCCCTGAATCGCAGTAAAGTCTGAATAGAGATCTAACATACCAGGATAGGTATGTCCAAGAAAACCGATGCGTGCGCCGCGTAACGCATGAGCTGTACCTGCAGCCCGACACCACTCCTTCATCTCATTCCATACAGGAGAGCTTTCCTCCAAGGTGCCAGAAAGCACTCGAAATGGCGTTTTTGCGCGTGTAAGAGCACCCCCTATCTCGGGGACACAGCAGGCTGCACAATTGGCAAGCCATTCCTCAGTTGTCATAGCTTCATAATCAAATGTTGAGGTTGGTTGAAGATTTAAGACAATCGTTGGCACTCGTCGTTGTTGCAGAGCCGGTAAGACTTGCGAGGAGGTTGCGTAGGTGGCGGCATAAATAAAGATCAGGTCAACCTGTTCCTGCGCGAACCGTTCCCCTGCCTCATGAGCCTTTTCAGCTGAGTCAACCATTCCTGCCGAGACAATATCGCCCCACAGGGTCATGCGCTTCTCAATCTGAGCGAGATATCGTTGTAGACGTGGATAGAGCGTCTGGAACTGCGGCCAGTACGTTGCTAGGCCGATAGCAAAAATCCCGATTCGTGGGCGCACATCTTTTCTCAATTCCTGCATAGAGTATGTTCTCCTCATGAATGAAAGCGTTAGGGACCATAGAAATGGCTGAACTTTCTAAAGTAGAAGTAGTGGTATTGAGAATATCAATGTTTTTATGGAAATAGAGTTTTTATCTGTCAAATTGTTTATCTTGGACGATTAACATATCTATAACAGCTTACACGAACTATACATAGTATTTTTGCTTTTGTCAACGTCTAAATCGTAATAGTAAGTAACTTTTCAAATGAATACGAAAGATGGATAGGTCTCTATAGAAACACTGTCCTATGAACTTTGCACAACTTTTCGATGTATTTGACATCCTTCTCTATGATATGCTACATATGGATGAAAGCGATCAAAAGTAGCTGAAATTTTGAGGAAAATTACGTATGAGCATCAACGAAGCACACATCTCGGCATTAGAAACAGTGCAACCGACGACTAACCTATTCACTCAAGAACGGCGACAACGTGTTGCAACGCTTCTGGAAGAGCAACAACGCGTAACCGTTGGAGAATTAAGCCAGCTCTTCTCTGTTTCAGAGGTGACGATCCGCAAAGACCTGGCATGGCTCGAAGAACACAATATCGCCGTTCGTACGCATGGTGGGGCAGTGCTCGCAACTGCTTCAGCGACAGAAATGGGATTTGAATTTCGAGAGCACATTCAGCAGAACGAAAAAGAACGTATCGGTGCGGCAACTGCACGCCTTGTGCAGGACGGAGACACTATTGCGCTTGACGCAAGTACGACTGCGCATGCTGTTGCCCAATTTTTGAGGGAGAAGCGGGAACTGACCGTTGTGACAAATGGATTACGCATTGGGATGGAATTGATTAGCACTCCTGGTATCTCCGTTCTCATTCCTGGTGGGATGTTGCGGCGAGAGTCGTTCTCGCTCGTCGGCACCTGGGGCAAAACGATCCTCGAACAAGTTCACATCAAAATGGCTATTGTCGGCGCACGCGGCTTCACATTGACCGAGGGTTTGACGGATGTGAATAGCGAAGAGATCGAGCTGAAAAGAGCCATCGTGGAAATGGCAAAAGAGGTAATCGCAGTCATTGATTTGAGTAAATGGCAACATGTCGCGTTCGCTACTTTTTGTCCACTGCAACGCATCAAAACGATTATCACGGATACTGGAGCACCGGAAGAATTGGTTGAGCAGGTACGTAGTGCTGGAGTTGAGGTGCTTCTTGTTTAAAACAAGCACCTTTTTGCGCAGGGCAGAAAATGTTTCCGTATCCCATTGACAAGATAAGCGTCTTTATGGTAAGAATAAACGAAACACATCGAAATGAAACGTAATTACCGTAAAGGGGTTTCATATGGTTGCGCATCTTTGGAACGCGGACGATGCTCGTACACTTTTGCCAGGGCTAGATGAACTTGTCTATCGTTCCCATTTGTTGGGTGCAGATCGTGCGGTCGCGAATTGGGGGGGCGGCAATACGTCGATGAAGACAAGTGAGATAGACTTTCGAGGGCACTCGGTTGAAGTTTTGTGGGTTAAAGGCAGTGGCTCTGATCTCGCTACTATGAAGGCATCGCACTTCACGGGCCTCACTCTAGCTGATGTGCGTCCTTTAGTTGAGCGAGAGGAGATGTCAGACGAAGAGATGGTCACATATTTAGGACATTGTATGCTTGATGTCGGAAGGCCGCGCCCATCGATTGAAACACTGCTTCATGCTTTCTTGCCCTTTAAACATGTTGATCATACTCATCCCGATGCCATTATCAGTCTCTGCTGCACTGAAAATGGGCGCGAAATCGCCGAAGCTATTTACGGCAATCGTTTTGTCTGGGTTCCCTACGTCCGACCTGGCTTTGCGCTTTCCAAAATGATTGCCGAGGGCGTTAAGCACAATCCTCACGCCGAGCTAGTTTTGATGGAGAAACATGGACTTGTTACATGGGGGGAGACTTCGAAAGCCTCTTATACGAAAACGATTTCGATCATTAACGAGGCACAACGCTACATCGAGTCACACATCAACACTGGTCGTCTATTTGGTGGCGCAAAATATGAAGTGTTGCCTCCTGCACAACGTCGTACTATTTTTACCCGTATCTTACCCGTTATTCGTGGTGCAGTCAGCAGTACAAAGCAGATGATTGTCACACATGACGATGCCGATGATGTGTTGAGTTTTGTCAATAGTTATAATGCACCAACACTCTCGCAAGTGGGTGCCGCTTGCCCCGATCATCTCGTCCATACCAAACGTGTACCATTATATATTGATTGGGATCCTGGTACAGGTGATGTTGACACACTGTTGGAAAAGCTCCAAGCAGGAATAGCCTCATTCAAAGCTGAATATACCAACTATTTTGCCCGTTGCAAACATGAAGGCGATTCTGATGGCGGAGCCTGCACCACGCGTTCTGCTCATTCCCGGCCTTGGCATGGTGAATACTGGACGATCATGGGCCTTGTCCCAGGTCAGTGGTGCGCTCTATCATCGTGCGATCTCTGTCATGCGTGGCTCCACTACACTTGGCAATTTCACTTCCCTAAACGAACAAGAGTCATACGACATAGAATACTGGCCGCTTGAGCTGTATAAGCTCCGCTTACTCCCCCCAGAGGTCGAATTTTCGCGCAAGGTTGGCTTTATCACAGGGGGTGCGGGTGGTATTGGCAGTGCGACCTGTCGTCGTTTTGTTTCCGAAGGGATGCATGTCGTGATTGCTGATATAAATTTTGAAGGGGCGCGGCAGACTGCGCAGAAGATCAATGAGGAATTTGGCGAGGGACGTGCGCTCGCAGTGAAGGTAGATGTGACGAGTGAAGAGGCGGTGTCAGAGGGATTCTGTGAAGCCATTCTTGCCTATGGGGGTGTTGATGTCGTCGTCAATAACGCAGGACTCGCGACCGCTAGCCCTTTCGCCGAGACGACGCTCAAGGAATGGAACCTGAATATGAACGTGCTGAACACAGGATACTTCCTGATTGCGCGTGAAGCATTTCGTCTCATGAAGTCGCAAGGGTCTGGTGGAAATATGGTCTTTGTCGGCTCGAAAAACTCGGTGTACGCAGGAAAGAACGCCGCCGCCTACAGTACCGCGAAGGCCGCCGAAATTCACCTTGCACGTTGTATCGCGGTTGAAGGGGGAGAATTTGGTATCCGTGTCAACAGCGTCCTGCCTGATGCGGTGCTGCAAGGGTCAGCAATCTGGAACTCGAACTGGCGCAATGATCGCGCAACTGCTTATGGCATTGCCTCCGACGAGTTGGAAGAGTACTATCGTAAGCGCACTACGTTGCTTGTCAATATCGTTCCTGAGGATATTGCCGAGTCTATCGCGTTTCTTGCTTCATCGAAATCCGCCAAGACCACTGGTTGTATAATCACTGTTGATGGCGGAGTGCCAGCAGCATTTACACGATAATGTAGTCAAAAAAGTAGCCTCATGTTGCCTATTTCCCAGAGAGGAGAATGAGTCAATGAGTGACATCGCATATACAGTGTTTGAGCAGCAACAAGCAGAGCGAGGAATTCAGCTTGAAGAGGTTAAAGCGCGGCTGAAGGCACAAAACATCGAGACGCCGTCATGGGGGTACGGTGACTCCGGTACACGTTTCAAGGTGTTCAAACAGGTTGGCGTTCCACGCAATCCATTTGAGAAACTCGAAGACGCGGCACAGGTATCACGCTTCACGGGTATATCCTCGTCGGTTGCACTCCACATTCCCTGGGATAAGGTAGATGATTACGCAAAACTTCAGGAACATGCCACATCACTAGGATTGTCAATTGGTGCCATCAACCCGAATCTGTTTCAAGACGATGAGTATATTTTTGGTAGTTCCTGTAACACCAACCCGGTCATTCGTCGGAAAGCAACTGAGCATATGCTCGAATGTGTCGAGATTGCGAAGATACTCGGCTCATCACTACTCAGCCTCTGGTTTGCCGACGGCACTAATTATCCGGGACAAGCCAATATTCGCCAACGAAAGCATTGGCTCTTCGAGTCGCTGTATGAGGTCTACCAGGCACTCACTCCACAGATGCGGATACTTATCGAGTACAAGTTTTTTGAACCCGCCTTCTACCACACCGATCTTGGCGATTGGGGTATGGCCTTCAACATGGCGCAAAAACTTGGTCCGCAAGCCCAGGTCCTGGTAGATACAGGGCATCACGCACAAGGGACGAATGTGGAACAGATTGTCGCCTATTTGCTCGACGAAGAGAAACTCGGTGGATTCCATTTCAATAGCCGTAAGTATGCAGATGATGATCTGATTGTGGGGGCGATCAATCCCTATGAGTTGTTTCTGATCTTCTACCAAATTCTTGACGCCCATGCTGATAGCAATGAAGGAGTGCGTCACACGGCAGAGCACATTGCCTATATGATTGACCAGAGTCATTGTATCGAGCCGAAGATACCAGCGATGATTCGTTCTGTGCTCAATGTGCAAACACAATATGCGAAGGCACTGCTTATCAACCTGGACGAGATAAAGAAAGCACAGGAACAACAGGATGTGCTGGGGGCGGAGAATGCGGTACGCGAGGCGTTTGAATGTGACGTGACTCCACTGCTCAGAGTTGTGCGCGAAGAGATGGGTGTTCCCGTTGACCCGATGCGTGCATATCTTGCAAGTGGCTATGCCGAGTCCATTCAGCATCGGGGTAAAGGCGGTGCAAGTTGGTAAGGGTGCTGGCCTTTGATTTAGGGGCAAGCAGTGGTCGAGCTGTTGTTGGACAACTTGATGGACAACACCTCTCTATCCACGACACGCATCGTTTTCCCAACGAGCCTGTACGTGTCCATACACGGCTGCACTGGGATATCTTGCGCCTTCTTCACGAGGTCAAACAGGGGATGCGTGCCACTCGTTTGGAAGGATATACGGATATCCAAAGCATCGGTATTGATACATGGGCGGTTGATTTTGGACTGATTGGGACGAATGGAGAACTGCTCGGCAATCCCTATCACTATCGTGATCCCCACACACTTGGCATGATGGAAGAGGTCTGGCAGATCATTCCACGCGAAGAGTTGTTCGCCCGCACAGGAATTCAAAGTCTCGCAATAAATACATTATATCAATTGTATGCGTTAAAGCAAACAGGCTCTCCTCTCCTTGCTCAAGCAGAGCATCTGCTCATGATCCCTGATCTGCTACGTTATTTTCTCACCAGTGAACTGCGAAGCGAGTGGACGAATGCATCCACCACACAACTCTGCAATCCTACTACACAAACATGGGATAGCGAATTAATGCAGCATCTGGGTCTCTCATTACGCCTTTTTACCGTACCAGTCGCGCCTGGCACGTTCGCTGGTTCGTTACTTCCTTCGGTGTCTGAAGAGACAGGTATAGCGTCGCTGCCTGTGATTGCCGTTGCGGAACATGATACGGCCTCAGCAGTTGCGGCTATTCCAACCGAAGAGGAGACGTTCGCGTATCTGAGTTGCGGCACGTGGTCATTAATCGGGACGGAGGTTACGCATCCCGTTCTCAATGAGCAGGCGTTGGCATGGAACGTGACAAACGAAGGTGGTGTCAACGGGACATTTCGCTTGCTCAAAAATGTAACGGGTCTGTGGCTGATGCAAGAATGTCAGCGAGCGTGGCGTAACGAGGGCAAACTCTTCTCGCGCTACCAGGAGGCAGCATTGCTTGAACAGGCACGCCCCTTTCAATCATTCATCGACCCTGACTCTCCCTCGTTTGTGCAACCAGCGCATATGCCGCGCCAGATTCAGCAGTATTGTCGCGAGACAGGACAGCATGTGCCAGAAACTGAGGGTGATCTAATGCGCTGTATCATGGAAAGCCTCGCCTGTAAGTATCGCTTTGTGCTTGAACGGATTGAGCAGTTGACCCAGAAACGCTTCTCAGGTTTACATATGGTGGGTGGTGGTATTCAAAACACCTTCTTGTGTCAATGTACCGCGAATGTGCTGGGGCGTCCTGTCTTGGCGGGGCCGCAGGAGGCAACAGCGATAGGCAACATCCTCGTGCAATATCTTGCGCTTGGATACATTCAAACACTACAACATGGGCGGCGTATCGTCCGTGACTCGTTCCCCTACATCACCTATGAACCGGAAGCGGCGGATGCCTGGGAACGGGCGTATGAGGCGTTCTGTCATCACAGCATACTACAGTAAGAAGGATGTGGCGTCGTTCCGTGTGAATGGGAAGACCATGTGCTTCTTCATTCACAGGGAATGACGCTGCAGTTGTTATTGAACTTGCACTCCTGCAACCCAGATACCACGAATGGCACGTGTCGCAGCAATATCTTGGGTTGGGTCTCCCTCAATGAGAAGCAGGTCGGCTCGACGACCTGCCTCAATGATCCCCCGATCTGTGAAACCAAAGAACGCGGCGGGGACGACTGTCGCGGAGCGCAATGCTTCCACGGGCGTCAGCCCAATCTCAATCAGCAAACGTAATTCATCATGCAATGACTCTCCATGCGGAATCGGGGAGGGCGAAGCAGGTGAGGCGTTCGCGTCGGTCCCGGCCAGGATGGTGATGCCCGCCCTGTGGAATGCTGACGTTGTTGCTTGAGCATGAGCATAGTTTATATCAGCTCCATGCGTCGGCAGACGAAGTGCCAGGCTCGCTACGGAACGCATCATGGTTAACGTTGGTACCGACACGATGCCCCGTGTCGCGAGCGTGCGTGCCAAATCGTCGTCAACATCTGCATCAATGGGAGCATGCGTGAGGATGTCTACTCCTGCATCGGCAGCAGTTCTAAGGGCGGCGATAGTGGTGACATGAGCAATCGCTTTGAGACCAGCTTGATGGGCGGCCTTGACCAGTGCGGCGATGGTGGCACTATCAAGGGCAGCAGTTCCCATTCTACGAGGATCCTCAACAATCACTTTAATATAGTCTGCGCCCTCTGACACCCGCTCGGTCACAAAGCGCTCCGCATCGGCAGGGCCAGTCACTGCACTCGAAGCAGGCATACCCATTCTCGTTGTTTGTATGCCTCCGGGAGCACTGGCCGTGTTTCCTGCGCCTCGGATATCGGCCAACCCCGGTCGATGACGCAGTGAGTCGGTCAGCGCCATTGCTGGTGACCCCATATCGAGCATGGTTGTCACCCCCCATCGTGTTCCTTGCTCTAATTGGGCAAGGCTCAGCAAATGGACATGGGAATCGATGAGACCAGGCAAAAGAGTGCCATGCTGACCATCTACTGTTCTTTCGGCCATTGTTGCCTCAGAGATAGCTCCATTCTCAATGACCACCGTGCGTTCCTCGGTCAAGGCGTTGCCATCAAACACTTTGACATTCGTAATGGCGATTGCTTCAGACATGCGTATAATTCCTTCTTTCTTCTCACAATGAGGCAAATGGTTAAGAACCATGTATCAAATACTTCCTTAGTTCTCCGCTACGCAAACGTAGAGGTTCCGCCTTCCTGATTGGCTTGGAATGTGCGAAAGAGAGCAGGTGGAAGCGGATCAGCGTCAAGGAGATTCCCAGCGCGGGCAGCCTCGATTTTCGCCCAGATTTGTTCTGGCTTGAGCGGCATATCGAGTGTGCGAATACCCAGTGGTGCTAGCGCGTCCAGCGCGGCATTGACGATGGCGGGTGGCGCGCCAGTTGTGCCACTTTCACCTATACCTTTGACACCCAGCGGATTGATGGGCGAAGGGGTTTCGACAAAAGCGGTCAGGAAGGGAGGAATTTGCTCTGCGTTTGGCAACGTGTAGTCCATCAGCGTGGCCGAGAGCACCTGTCCGTCCTGACTATAGACCGTTTCTTCATAAAGTGCCTGACTGATGCCCTGAGCGAGTGAGCCGTGAACCTGCGCGTCTGCCAGGTGATGATTGAGCACCCGGCCACTGTCATCGACCGCGGCATACTGCAAGACATGCACTTCCCCCGTTTCAACATCGATTTCGACGACAGCAAGATGCGCACCTGAACAGACAGTTACATTGGCCGGACTAAAATCGCGCCAAGCTGCCAGCCCTTCAATCGGAGTACCATTGGCTGGATTAGGCTTTTCGTGCTCGATCAACTCTGGTTGCTCCTCTGCCATCGTAGCTAATTCGCCCAAACTGATTGCACGAGTAGGGACGCCGCGCACACTGACCTGACCATTTGCTACGTCGAGATCAGCAGGAGCTGCCTCCAATTGGAGCGCGGCGAGGTTCAACACTTTTTCGTGTACAGCCTCGGCTGCCAGATGCACAGCGGTGCCAGCGATTTGCGCGGTCCGACTGCCGAAGGTGCCAATGCCAAAGGCAGGTAGAGCGGAGTCGTTCATCTGCACCTCGACCTGCGCATCGGGAATAGCGAAAACGGTGGCAGCGATCTGTGCAAAAGCGGTAAAGTGGCCCTGTCCATTGGTCGCTACGCCGCTTTGGACCAGGAGACTGCCATCGCGACGCACACGGACCGTTGCGGCCTCGCGCGGCATCCCCGGACCGCCCATCGCTCCGCCTGAGACCTCGGTAAAGGTTGCGAGACCTAGCCCTAGTAGCCGGGAATGGTCTTGCTGGCGCATCTCCTGCTGTTTCACACGCCAACTCGCGTAATCACTCAACTCCACGACTTTCTCTAACGCAGCCTGATAATTACCGCTATCATAGTGGAGACCAAGCGGAGTGGTATAAGGGAAGGCTTCGGGCGCGATCAAATTGCGGCGCCGCACCTCGACGGGGTCGAGACCCGTTTCCTGGGCGATACGATCCATGGTACGTTCCAAGATATAGGTAGCTTCGGGTCTACCCGCACCCCGGTACGCGGCGGTCGGCACTTTGTTCGTGAAGGCGCCGATGACCTGACTCTGAATGGCCTCGATGCGATACGGGCCACTCAGCATTGAAGCGGTACCGACGGGCACCATACTTGTCGTGTTGGCTAGGAACGCACCCAGATCGCCAATACTGTGTACTTTCAGACCAAGTAAGCGGCCATCCGTTTGATAGGCAGCCTCGATATAGTTGATTTGTCCTCGCCCTTGCGTTTGCGCTTGCAAATTCTCACTGCGGCTCTCAATCCACTTGACAGGCCGTCCCAGACGTACAGCCAGTGCTGCTGCCGCGATCTCTTCGCCGACAAAAGCTGTTTTGGAGCCAAAAGCACCGCCTACCTCGGCATTGAAGACTCGAATCTTCTCACGGCTGATTCCCAGGAAGGTCGCAAGCGTATTCCTGGCGGTATAGATGGCCTGTGATGAGAGCCAGGCGCGTAGCTCACCGCTGGCTGGATCGAAGTCAAACATGCACGCACGCGGCTCCAAAGAGCTGGGAGCGATGCGCTGGTTGACCACACGTAGATGAGTGATATGTGCAGCTTGTGCGAAAGCGGCTTCAATATCGCCACCGCCGACATGCGTAGTGAAGGCCAGATTTGAGCCAAACTCTTCATAAAGCACAGGCGCATCAGGAGCCAGTGCCGCCTCTGGATCGACCACAACTGGTAGCGGCACATAGTCGATCTCGACAAGATCAAGGGCGTCAAGGGCTGTCACGAGAGTTTCAGCTACGATCACGGCCACTGGATCACCTACATAACGAACACGTTGAGTTGCTAGTGGTTTGCGTAGCGGCCTCTGTCGCTTATGCGGAACCGGAATGCTCTCCATCGCGGGCATTGTTTCCACCAGATCGCTCGCCGACAGTACCGCCACCACACCGGGTAGAGCTTGAGCGGCTTCCATGTGAAGAGCCTGTACCTCGGCATGTGCATATGGGCTACGTACAACCACCATATGCAGCATAGCAGGCCGTCCCTGTCCGGCTCGCAGGTCGTCCACATAGTGAGCGTGGCCTGTAATCAACGGGTAATCTTCGCGGCGGCGTTCTGAGCCTACCGGAATGGACGTGTTGTTCATCTATGTTCCTCTTTCCCTATACGGCTTCTGTTTGATGCTCAATGTCCTGGCAAACAGCGTACTGGAACACTTTCAAGCCCTGCTTCAAGCATCCTCACTTAATTCCAACGCCAGATACCCGGCACTGACGATATCATCCACGCTGATCCCTGCATACTGGTAGAGGTCCATTTGTGAGCCTGATTGCCCAAAACGGTCAACGCCAAGCGGGATAGTTGGAACTCCATAGAGACTGCCAAGAAAGGCTAGACTATGTGCGGAGGCATCCTGGACCGTGACAATGGGGGCATGGCGTTCTGCTGGTGAGAAGAGTCTGGTCAAGTACTCATTTTGTCCTGACTGCCTTCGGGTTGTGAAGACGACGATGGCGCTCTTCTGTGAAAAGCGAAAAGAGTTTTTGTGGACTGGTCATATGCAGCACGTTGGCGGCTATGCCCTCCGCAGACAGGCGTTGTGCCGCCTCGACCGCTTCAGGCAGCATGGCTCCTGTTGTGGCAATCTGTACGACTTCATTTGCTGTCAGCATCTGGTACCTGGGAACGTCCCTCGATCAAGCGGTATCCCCCGGCAAGCACCTGGCGTCGCAATTCCTCTTTTCCAAGGCGCTGGAAGGCTGGTTCGAGAAGCTGCTGGTCAATCTTTTTGGTTGAGAGACGCAGGTACGTCGAGCGACCATGCACCCGGTCGCAGCATTCACGTAACGCGTCAAGCAGAATCCATTCTACCTCGCACGCGAAGGTTGGTTCATAATAGTTGAGATCTGGAAGTTCAATCCCTAGAGACGCTGTGACGGTTGATTGATGTGCGCCGCCTTCGGGACTAAGGCTCACGCCAGAGGGGGTGCCAGCAAAGATAAATTTTGCCCCACAATAGAGTCCATAGATCAACGCATCCAATCCTCGACAGACGAAGGGATCATAGACTGTCCCAATAGGAAAGAGTTGCTGTCCACAGAGTTCGTAGCTCATACCCAATTGTCCTAGCAACATAAACAGGTTCATTTCAGAAATGCCTAACTCGATGTGCCTCCCGCTAGGAGCAGGCTGCCACCGCAGAAGACGCTGCACTTCCTCCTGATAGTCAGGACGCGCGGTTGGTGAGAAGACCCCGACTTTGCTCACCCAGGTACTCAGGTGGGTCGAGACAGCAACATCTGGTGCCGCAGTCACTACGCGTTCGCCAAGCTGAGGAAGGTCCGCGAGTTTCGGTAACACGCGACCAAAGGCTTCCTGGCTAGAAAGCTTGCCGGGATAGGAGAGGTCAATGCTAGAGGGAATCACTGTTGGGTCGAGCAGAGGATGGCGTTGCTCGTCTCCACGCTGCAAGCGTTCAGCCGCTTTTTGACACCAACGGCCTTCGGGCGAGTCAGTAGCAAACGCATCCCACTCGCCACCGACGGGAATGTCCAGTTCTTGCTGGAGATGTGCTATCTGCTCGGAATTCAGCAGCATCGAATGATTGAGTGCTTCACCGGCAAAAGGCAAGCCCCAGCCTTTAATCGTATAGGCAAAGACCACCGTAGGACTCTCCGGGTGCTGGTCAGCTAGCGCGAAGGCCTGGAGTAAACTATTAAGATCATGCCCACCCAGATTACTCAGAAGGGCAGGGAGTTGCTCATCCGGTGTCTCACGCAGGGCAAGCGCGATCTCTCGATCCTCCGTCTGCTCAGAACCTGGTAAGTGGGTTAGACGAGTACGGATGTCAGCTCCATTGCGACGGAGGAGGCTTTGATATTCTTCATTACTCATCTCATCAAGACGCTGTCGTAATGCCGTCCCACCGGGACGAGCGAAAACATGTTGGAGTTGTTGTCCATATTTTGCTTCCAGAACGTGCCAGTCTGCCGCCTGGAAAAGCTGTTTCAATTGGGTCGCACGAATACCAGGCACAACGCGATCCAGGCTTTGCCGATTCAAATCGACAATCAGCAAGACGTTACCCAGTCCCTGTAAGGCTTCATCAATGGCTGCCTCCCACACGCTTCCCTCATCAAGTTCCGCATCACCAATCACCGAGATAAAACGACGGGACGTTACCTGACCAAAGTGAGTGTGTGCGTAGCGGTGCGCGACAGCCGCAAAAGCCGGGGCCACGGCTCCGAGACCAACCGAGCCGGTACTAAAGTCAACCGGATCAGGGTCTTTTGTTCGGCTCGGATATGCTTGGAGGCCGTGAAACTCACGAAGCGTGCGTAAGTAGTGCTGATCTAAATTTCCTAAGAGGTAGTGGATTGCATGATATGCTGGCGAGGCATGAGGTTTAATACTCACCCGATCACCAGCCTCCAGGTAGCGAAAATAAAGGGCTGTCAGGATGGAAACCATCGAAGCTGATGATGCTTGGTGGCCTCCCACCTTGAGATCGTCAGGATTCGGGCGAACATGGTTGGCATGGTGAATCATAAATGTGCATAGCCAGAGCACACGACGTTGAATGGCGTCGAGAATTCCATACTCGGTAGGCGATAACACCTGAGCATAGTGGTCGCTTCCCCCTGAAGACATCGCTTTCTGCTCGGATTGAATGTCTTCATACGTTTCGTTCGTAGCGGCTGAATAAGCCTCCTTTGGCATAGCATCGCTCCTTCAAAAGTAGACAGGCCGTTTAAAAACAGTCAGGAGCCTTCAACTCCTGACGCATAGAGACATAAGCAGAGGAACTCTATCGAATTCTTAAGCGCTTCCTCTTGGCTCAAGCACTTTCTTGACATGAATGATGGTCTGGTGAATATGCTGTCGCACCGCATTAGCCGCACGAACGGGATCATTGGCTTGGCAGGCGGCCAGAATCTCGCGATGTTCTGCATTAAGACGTTGGGCATCTTTCGGGACATCGGCGGCGGCATAGAGATGATTGTAGGCAAGTGACGCATTGCGTAATTCCTCAATCATTGTGAGCAGTCGTGAACGACCTCCCAGGCGATACAAGCGCAGGTGGAATTGCTGATTGCGCTCAACATAGAGCACTGCATTGCTGGTCGTAAGCATCTCATCAAGAATGGCAACCAGAGGAGGAGTATCCTGGTCTTGAAAGTGCTCGGCAGCTTTCTCGGCAGCGAGCATCTCCAGGGCCATACGAATTTCGTAGTGCTCGATCAGATCCTGGATGGTCGGCAAGAAAACGGTGACGCCGCGATGAGTGTCAATCTGCACCAGGCCATCACGTTGCAGCAAGCCAAATGCCTCGCGCACAGGAGTCGTGCTGACCCCAAAACGTTGCGCGATCTCCACCTGGGGCAACCTGGTTCCTGCCGGAAGCTGTCCTGTGACGATTTCTTGCCGCAGTGCATCCGCAATCTGCTCCGCTATCGTCAATTTGGTCAGGATGGTCGTTGAGCCGTCCTTTCCTGTGTGAGCCATCAAGTTTACATACTCCATTCTAGTTCCACCGATTGCTGGATGCCTGAGCGCAGGCTAGAAGAAAAACACTCGCTACATTGGCAGCATACTGCATTCTCTTCCTCTTGACAAATGTACCATGCATTATGCATAATATACAACATTCCAGGGAATTTGTCCAGGTTGGCAAAGACAATCTCCTATCAACGCGGATAGGATCATCTGAGACAATAGATATTGACTGAGCGAACAGTACCACCCAAAAGAACGCTCTTCTGTTGTTGAGCAGAGAGTTAAGAAAGGGAACAATCATGCCAGGTCAATCTGTCAGCATCGGTGCTGGTGACGTGAAACTTTCAGGCCGCTTTCTTCCCGCAACAAATGGACACCCAAGAGCACTCCTCGTGGCATTACACGGTGGGACGTACACAAGCAAATATTTTGATACCCCTTCATCATCATTGCTTGAATTCTGCGCCTCGCTAGGCTATTCAATCCTTGCTCTTGATCGCCCCGGATATGGAACTGCCACTTCCATTCCATTTGATCAGCTCTCATTCGATGGTCAGGTTCCCATCCTTCAGCAGGCTCTTAAGGAAATCTGGGATAGTTATGGTCAGCAATCGGCAGGGATGTTTTTGATTGGTCATTCAATCGGGGGAATGATCTCCTTGTTGCTGGCAGCAGAAAACCCACACGAGCGTCTAATCGGCATGAACATGACCGGTGCGGGCGGTCTCTACAATGAGCAGACAAAGGTAGCCTTTGCGTCTGTAGTCAGTGATGCACCGACAGTGATGATGGATATCGCGATTAAAGTCATGGCCATGTACGGGCCGACATGGTCCTATCCAGAGGAGCAAGGTCACTATGACCCGGAACGAGATGTCCCCACCGCCGCGATAGAGCTTGTAGAAGCACAAAAGTGGGGAGCACGTCTTCCGCAGGTTGCTGCTAAAGTGCGGGTTCCCGTTCAGTTCATTGTACCCGAATACGATCACGTCTGGCGTGGTGACGCAGAGGCACTCAATCATGTTGCTGAAATATTCACTGCCGCACCATTTGTCGATATGGGTATACAACGTCTGGCGGGTCATTCGGTAGAGTTGCATACATTGGCTCGTGCCTTCTACATGAAAATACTCGCTTTTGTCGAAGAATGCATCCTCTATCATTCAATTCGATCAAGCCTCTAAGTTTTTCATGCTAGAGATGAAACAGGAAGACTACTATTACGCGAGACAGCACTTCAGGAGAAGGAGGAAAACGTCGTTATGCAACTCGTGAGTTACCGCATACGAGAACATACGAATGAAAATTGGCGTGCGGGTGTGGAACACAGGGGCCTCGTGGTGGATGTCGCTGCTCTCCAGCACGAGAATGTCCCTGAGACAACCAAACATCTGCTCGCGGCTGGCCCTGCAACTGTGCAGGCAGTCTTCACGCACGCTCGTGAGGCATTCAATGCTAGCCCTGATACATCTGGAATATTCCAGGATGCATCCGTTGAATTTGGACCGCCAGTCCCTGATCCCGATAAAATTCTTTGTATCGGTCTCAATTATGCTGACCACGCGAGCGAAGCTGGGCTGGCACAGACGGAGGTACCCATCTTCTTTGGAAAGTATCGCAACAGCTTAACTGGTCCAACCAGCCCTATTCTCTTACCTCGCGCAAGTAATCAGATCGACTATGAAGGGGAATTAGCGGTCATTATTGGTACGCGCTGTAAAGAGGTTTCTGAGCAGGAGGCCCTTCAGTATGTCGCCGGGTATACCATCATGAACGACGTGAGTGCGCGTGACCTGCAAATGCAAACAAGCCAGTTTATGGCTGGCAAAGCACTTGACACCTTCGCACCAATGGGACCAGGAATAGTGCTCGCATCTGCTCTTCCCAATCCCCAGGACCTTCTGCTGACCACCAAAGTCAATGGGCAGGAAGTTCAACGTGCTAGCACTGCTAACATGATCTTCTCGGTAGCGAAAGTGATCGCGTTTCTCAGTACTCTCATGACGTTAGAGCCTGGCGATATCATCGCGACGGGCACACCATCAGGTGTGGGCTTCAAACGCACTCCTCCGCTCTTTTTACACGACGGGGATAGTGTCGAAGTCGAGATCGAAGGTATTGGGCGTATTCGTAATCCCGTCGTAGGCATACGAGCGTAAGCGGAAGTGTGAAGAAGGAAGTGTATTTCGCTGTAGGAGCGGAGCAAAAGAAAAGCTAAAACTATCTCGCTGGAGAGAGACATCTCATGGAAGAAATGTCTCTCATCTCAACACCTTGAGAGGAGAAAAGGAATGTCCCACGTATCTGAGAACACGAATTCCGTGAAGCCTATTTTACACCATTTCAATCTGAAGACGGCACGCTTGCACGAGATGATTGAGTGGTACAGCACCGTGGTAGGCATGACGGCGAACTATCATTTTCCTGGTGGAGCTTGGCTCACCAACGATGAGGCGAACCACCGTCTCGCTTTACTGGTCTCACCCTACTTAAGCGAGGACGCTGACAAGCTGATGCATACAGGTTTTCATCATAGTGCCTTCGAGTATCCGTCGATGGGCGATTTGTTCGACAACTACGTGCGGCTTAAGGCCCTGGGTATCAAGCCGCATGCGAGTCTAGATCATGGTCTGACAACCTCCTTCTACTACGAGGACCCCGACGGCAATAGCGTTGAATTACAAGTCGATAATTTTAAGAATTGGCAGGAGTCCAGTGAGTGGATACGTACCTCACCACAGTTTGCCGCCAATCCGATTGGGGTGCCCGTCGATCCAGAGCAGATGATCACGGCATACAAGGCTGGTGCCTCGTTTGCCGAGTTACACGAACGCGCCTATAGTGGCGAGTTTCAGCCCTCTGAACCTTTCGACCTGCATGTACCAATCGGAGATCCACGCTCTCCTTTATAGTCGTGGTGAGAGGAGAAGGGTTATATACAAGTGTTCCTCCTCTCAAAAAGTGACAGATTTGTCTTGGAAGTGAACACCAGACGTGCGTTTCGTGTTTTGATTTCATATAGGTTCGATACCATATGGCGTTCTCTACAATTCGATTGGAGGCATTATGCGAATGTTTGTCCTGATCTCCCGTTTCCAGAAGCCGCTTGATGAGATCAACCGTACTCTGCCGCTACACGGCGCATGGGTACAACGGCAGTATGAGTCTGGACGATTTCTCGTCTCGGGACGCCGTGAACCACCAATCGGGGGGATCGTTGTAGTGCGAGCAGCGAGTGAAGAGGAGCTTCGTGAACTCCTGAGCACTGATCCCTACCACCAGAGGGGGCTGGCGGAATATGAGATATTTCCCTTCGAGGCCTCTGATTTTCCCAAGCGGAGTAGCGCGTTTGATACCTTTGCTTCGGAACCGATACGTGAACTGCCACCTATGCAGGAGACAGAAGGGACACAAGCATGATACGAGCAGTAACTCGTTTGCTCCTCTCCCGTTTCTCAAGAAGCTGGGCTTGACTAGCGAGTTGCAGATGGTGGTGGTTGAAAAGCAGGAAGACAGCGTGTAGAAACACCAGTGAAAGGTGGGTACATGAAAATCATCACGATAGAAGAGCACTTCCAGATTGCTGAAATCAAGAAGGCGGTGGCAAAATATTTCCCTGGTCAAAGTGCATCTCACTTGTTGGGGTACAATCCCCCTGACGCTCCACTGGAAGATGTAGGAGCTGGTCGCTTGCAGCGCATGGATGCAATGGGCATTGATGTCCAGGTTCTCTCCTACACACCAGCAGGGCTCCCCGCCATCCCTGCGGTGGAGGCGGTACCACTGACCCGAGAGATCAATGACCAACTTGCGGCTACTATCCAAACCCATCCTGACCGCTTCGCCGGATTTGCGACGCTACCGACCTCTGATCCGAAGGCTGCCGCCGCCGAGTTAGAGCGTGCGGTGCAGAAGCTTGGCCTCAAAGGAGCGATGATTGGTGGACGGACTAATGGCCTTTTCCTGGACGATCCTCTATTTCAGCCCATTCTAGAAGCGGCGGCGGCCCTGGATGTTCCCATCTATCTGCATCCGTCGTATCCGCCCAAAGCAGTGCAGGATGCCTACTATGCTGGTCTTGATCCAGCAGTCAGCGCGAGATTTGCGACTGCTGGCTGGGGATGGCACATAGAGACAGCCACTCACGCGCTGCACATGATCCTGGCCGGAGTTTTTGATCGCTATCCCGGTTTACAACTTATTCTCGGTCACTGGGGCGAGTTGATTCCCTTTTTTCTGGCTCGCTTCGCTGAGATGTTAACCCAGACTGCCAAACATCTGCAACGGCCTATCGCGGACTACTTCTTGCAACAGGTGTATGTAACACCCAGCGGGATGTTTACCCTGCCCCAATTCTTGCTCACGCTGCAAGTTATGGGTGCTGATCGTATTATGTATGCAGTCGATTATCCCTATGGTAAAAACGAGCATGGCAGAACATTTCTGGAGCAAGCTCCAATCAGCCCTACTGACAGAGCCAAAATTGCACATGGGAATGCCGAAAAAGTTCTCAAACTGTGATCCAGAGAAGCGAAAGAGAGCTATCGCAGTCAAATCAGGCCCTTCAGGATGCGTCCGTTGTAATGGCTATCGGTAGTCTGCATTGTTGTTTTTCATGCACCATTTGGGTGTCCTGGAGAAAGGCAAGGTGTGGGAATATGAGAGTGGGTGAAACCGCAGTTAAAAGTCAAGCAGTTCCCCAGGAGACACAAGTACTTATTATCGGAGGAGGACCAACGGGTCTCAGTGCTGCTGTCGAACTGGGACGCCAGGGTGTGCGATGTCTGATCGTTGAGCCGAGGCTCGTCGTTTCGGGACTCAGGCCGCGTGCCAAGACGACAAATGTGCGAACGATGGAACATTTTCGCCGCTGGGGATTGGCCAAGCGCATCCGAGAGGTAGCGCCGCTCAAGGTGGACTGGTCGCAAGATGTCGTCTTTTGTACCACGTTGCTAGGCCACGAGGTGACACGCTTCACTAATTGCTTGGGTCTTTCTGCCCAGCGCACCGATCTGTATGCGGAAGCGGGGCAACAAATCGCCCAGCCCCTGGTCGAGGAGGTACTGCGCGAGGCGGTTACCGCTCTGGAGGCGTGTCAGCTCTGCCTGGGCTGGTCCCTACACACCATCCATCAGCGCGATGATGGTGTACAGGCAACGATCATCAATGAACAGGGTGAACAGCGACAGATCGAGGCGTCCTACGCGCTAGGCTGCGACGGGTCTCGCAGCATAGTGCGCTCGTCCATCGGAGCACGCTACGTGGGAACCTCGGATTCGCGTCCGAACTTTGGCCTCGTCTTCCGAGCACCGGGACTGGCCGAGCGGCAGCCTCATGGCTCGGCAGTTCATTACTGGGTCCTCAACCCGGCTCGTCCAGGTGTCATGGGCCGGATGGACCTAGCGGATCAATGGTGGATCATCGCCAACGGCGTGCCTGCCGAGATCGGTCAGGCTAATCCACATGCCTTAATCCATGGACTCGTCGGCACCACCATCGACGCCGAAATTCTCGGAACTGATCCCTGGACGGCTCGCATGCTTCTCGTGGACCGCTACCGCGTCGGTCGGGTCTTCCTGGCTGGCGATGCCGCACACCTCAATCCACCATGGGGAGGACACGGTTTTAACACTGGAATCGGTGATGCCGTGAATATTGGTTGGAAGTTGGCAGCAGTGCTTGGCGGTTGGGGTGGCGAGAACCTGCTCGCAAGCTATGAGGCCGAACGGCGACCGATCGCCGAGCAAACCATCCAGGAGGCGGCGGCGAATATGAGTGTACTCGCTCCTGAACTTGGTAATTCAGAGATGATGACTCCAAGCCTCGCTGGAGAGCAGGCTCGATCTTTGGCGGCTCAGACCATCCAAGCTGCCAAAGACCGCGAGTTCCATAGCCTGGGTCTCGTGCTAGGCTACCAGTACGCGGCCTCACCAGTCATCGTTGACGACAGCACACCTCCTCTTCCCGTCGGCCAAGACTATCTACCGACAGCCCGACCGGGAGCACGCCTACCGCATTTGTGGCTCCCCGATGGCGCATCACTTTATGATCGGCTGGGAAATGGGCTGACACTGCTTCGGCTCCGCAACGACGTGGAGGTGGCTCCATTTATCGAGTCCGTAGCGGCGAGAAGGGTGCCAATAACCTTACTTGAACTCCACGGTCAGGCACACGAGGAACACTATGGGGCCCCGCTACTCCTTGTGCGGCCTGATCAGCACGTCGCTTGGCGTGGCCCATCTGTGGATCGACCAACGGCGGAGGCCATCATCACTCAAATCTGTGGAGCCTGAGTATTTATGATCATGACAGGAGCATTATTCATATAAACGGTAACACTCGGAGAGGTCCGTCACGACATGTATGGTTGTTTTTCGCGAGCAGTCGATGCTCTGTTCAACACGGTTGATGCGTTGGTGACGGAAACCCAAGTACACTCGTTCCCTGAATTGTCTCTGTCTCCCTTTTTCGAGTGCAATGGTTGATTTCGTATGAAGTCTTTGAGGATGGACGGATTGAGTAAGAACGAGCGAGCCAGGTGTTGAGCAAGCACAGCCCAAGGATGGGAGAGTAAGCATCGCACAACGACGCCGCAGATTTTTGCTGTCAACCGAGTTGTGGGTTTGTAAGAAGCTAGGCCAGAAGCGGCTTCAGGGGCTGCGCGGAGGAGGTGGGATTTGAACCCACGACTCGGTTCAGCCCTTCTACGGGCGTCTCATGGCGTCTAATTTGTGCTTGAATGTGTGAGGTGATGTCTATTGAGATGATGTTTTTTCTCATAGTGTCTATCGTGTTTGCTGTCAGTTTTGCTGTCAAACTCTAATGAGGTGAGATAGCTCGTAGGCTTATAGTAAGAGAGTTAAGAGTCTTCGTCGCGTTTGGATATTCATCATCTTCCACTTTTTGATAGAGACGTGTTCGCACCATTCCTTGTATATTGCCATCTCCTGAAGTGCGGTCGTATACTTGTTCCAAATTTCCTCACAAAATGGAGATTTACCGAAGTCTCGGCCTTGAAGCTGCTATTCAGTATGCTAGAGCGACTCTAACAGCAAGCAAGAAATAGAGCAAATACCTTATGATGCAACAGAAGTGGTTACCCGGGTATTTACGTATTTGCTGAGAAAATGAACATTTAAGAGAAGAGGCGAACGTAGTAGTATGAACAGGGAACCTAGCAGCGAATTTTCCAGGTGGCTACCAAAGGGTCGTCACCTGGAAACTGTGTTGGCGTGAAACAGTGAACTATGGACCTTGTTGACCAAAGCCAAATCTCTTCTGTACGAGTACGTGTTCTAAAGTGGTTGGCAGACGAACAAACGAAATGGTGAAGGGGTTCTTAATGTTTCAGTGCATTGTAAATCCGCACTGTACAGCAGTCGCCGAAACTGTTCTTCGCTACGTTCACGCCCACCAAATAGTACCAGCATTTGAAGTGATTGAAACCCAACAAAAGGATCATATCCACCTTCGGGAATGTTCGTACTTGGTGGGTTCGGGAACATTTCAGCGATGAGCAAGCGACTATCCGATCTCATCGCCTCTCGACAGCGTTGAAGAATGTGTATTGCTTGCTCGTCGTTCCACGTATGAAGAACTTGTTTAAGCACATAGAGATCAGCACCCGTAGGTACAGTTTCAAAGAAGTTTCCAGCTACCATTGTGCAACGGTTTTCAAGCTGGAGTTCACTCAGCAAGCGTGATGCATACGTGATTGTAGTGTCAAGCTCTAAAAGCGTTCCTTGAAGTTGTGTATAAGTCTGTAACAACGTGAAAAGAAAACTGCCTCGTCCCCCACCAACATCAACCACAGTATTTACCGCTGAAAAGTCGTAGGCGTTCGCGAGTTCGTGATCAAAGAGTTCCGATAAATTCATCGTTGCACTATCGAACAGCTGCTTTTCCTGATGGTGGGCCGCGAAATACTGCCAAATATTTTCTCCTTGTATATGATCAAACCCGGATTGCCCAGTCTGAATGCTATGCTCCAAGGCTTCCCACGCGCATTGATTCCAAGAACTTCCTTCCATTAAGAGGGTATAGTACAAGGAAAATGGAACATCAGAGCGTAAAAAGTACGAGAGATCATTATGCTCAAAACGGCCTTGCGTCGTTTCCTTAAAAATGCCAGAGTAGGCAAGGAATTGGAGCAAAAGATAGAGAGAAGATGAGTCCGTCTGTGTCTGGCTTGCCAACTCATCGACCGTCAATGGGCCGTCAATCAGTAAGTCCCCCAGTTTTAAATGCGCTGCCTGCACTAATGCAGACCATTTCCAGCGGAATCCCATCAAGTCATTTAATCGTTTATACGCAGCCTTATTCGCATGTGTGGATTTCGTATGGCCAGAAGTTGTCATAGACTTTCTCCTTGAAATGTAGTCCTTTAAAAGCGATCAATGGTCTACGCGATTGCCTTCCCAGTATCTTGTTCCATCGAACGTGCCGTCATATCCACATATCGCGACGTGAAACCTGCATACCATGCTTGAAGAGCCTGAAACCAGCATTGTGCCATGGCAGCGTATCCAACATTGTTCGTGTGGATTTTGTCATGAATCGTACTGATAGGGACTGCATTGTATATATCCACGCACTGTATCGGTCGTCCCTCATTGGCTTTGTTGTGAACAAGCTCAGGAATAAGATGATTATACTTACGAAGTCGCGTGTTCAACGCTTCAAAGCCGAGCGGTGTAATCTGTGCGACAAAGACCTTCACGTCAGGGAGCGCACCGTCGATGCAGTCGAGCAGTTGCTCAAGACGCGTCATTGCTGTCGCTACACTGCACCCATGAAGAATATCATTCGTGCCGATATGCAACAGAATTGCATCAGGTTGATAGAGTTGGAGCCAGGGTTGCATGTGCTCACATAGATGATCAATGCGCCATCCATAATGACCTTCGTGTCGCCACATCTTCTGATCACTAGGTTCATCTTCGAGTGAACCAACAAAGTCGATTGACCAATCTGCTACTTGGGCAAGGTTCCAAAGTGGAGCGCGATACCCTCTCAGATCGCTCGAGTTAAATCCCTGAGTAATCGAGTCACCCAGTGGCATAATCTTTACATGTGTTTTACTTATCACAGCATCTCAACTCCGTGACTGGAAACCACAACATATCTCTTCACGCTCGACCTTTCTCGCTGAAACCTGTTCAGCATTTCGACCATCGAGTCATGCTCCGACGACTGAAGCCAATGGTAGAACGCTGGTGTCTGCCATCTGCTGACAATTGTGTAGGAAGACGTTTCGTTCTCTGCACGAACTAATGTTTCTCCCATGTGCCCTGGGAATTGCCGCTGTTGTGGTAGGTATTCTCGATATGCGTTTTCAAATGCGCTACAATCACCACCAATGACAAAACTGTAGAGCACAAGTAATGTGTTATCCATATCATTCCTCCAATAACACGTGACCAAGCTCAGGACGTGGTGCTAGCGGAGTCGAAAAAAAGATCATACAGCTTTTTTCTGCTCCAGTATTTTGCAAGCTATGTGGGACATTTTTGGGGATAAAAGCTGCTGATCCTGCCTCTACCGCACGGGTCAAATGGTCGTCTGTAATGCTCACTTGACCACTGATAATGTAGAGATATTCGTCACTATAGGGATGGTAATGTTTCCCATAAGTCTCGTTTGGCTCCAGGGTCAAGGTGCCCATAAAGCCGGATGTTGTGTTTACTGTTCGTGGGCTAAGAAGCACTTGCATTACTCCACCACGATCTCGTTTCGTTGGAATTTCTTGCTCACGGACGATAGTCAATGGCATGATAATAATCTCCTCTGATTCACTATAGTCTACGCAACAAAATACTACGTAACGTGCTAGCTCAATACAATCTATATATGCATTGGTCGGCATTCGAGCAGACGATAAGGTGAACGCGTGACAATCGTCTGTGTAAGCTGTAAATCGGCTTGCGCTAAAAGTACCTTAAAATCTTCTTCGCTACGCTCTCGACCACCGAACAACACCATCATCTGAAGTTGGAGGAAGCCTAAAAACGGTGGATAGCCTTCAGGGGGAGTAGGGCCTATCGGCTGAGGAAACATCTCCACAATGATCAGGCGACTAGTCGGCTCCATGGCTTTTCGACAGGTACGTAAGATTGCGAGAGCCTGCGTATCGTTCCAGTCATGAAGAATTTGCTTCAATAGATAGATGTCTGCTCCTGTAGGCACTGACTCAAAAAAATTGCCACTTTGCACTGTGCAGCGATCCAGTTGTTTCTGCATGATTAGTGGCATCGCTTCCTCGACAGTCGCGGTCATATCAAACAACGTTCCATGTAGGTTGGTGTGACGTTGTAAGATTTCCATAAGGAGAGATCCTCGTCCACCACCCACATCGACAATGGTTTGCGCTGCTCCGAAGTCGTAAGCATCGACGACCTGGTGCGTAAAGATACGTGTGACATCATCCATCACCAGATCGAAAATACGCTTCTCCTCTGGATGCTCATTGAGATATTGCCAGATACCTTTGTCGTGGGTGTGAGCAAACGCAGGTTCACCTGTACGAACACTGTAGCCCAGTTCATCCCAAGCACGTGTATGCCAGTCGCTACCTTGCATGAGCAAAAGATTGTAGACGGAACCCATTGCATCAGCGCGTAGGAAGGTTGAAAGGGGCGTCTGCGCAAAACAACCAGGTGACACCTCCGTGAAAATGTTGGAGTAGGTAAGAAATTGGAGCAGATGATACAGCGAATGTGGGTGCGCTCCAGTCTTTAAAGCTATCTCCTCAGTCGTCATCGGTCCGTTTTCAAGCATCGATGCAATGTTCAAGCGCACCGCTTCTACCAGTGCCGACCATTTCCATCTGTATCCAATGAGATCAATCAGGCGACCGTAAGGTGATTCCTGACTCGTTTCAATCCTCTGTTGCTCACGTGTGCTCATGAGAAATTTCTCCATAGAGTTGACTTATAAGCCAACCGATAGCGGTTACTTACATCAATATGGCAGTCATGTATTCCGGTGAAGTGAGTATTCCTAGGACTCCTACGCGATTTGAGAAGTCAGGCGATTTGTGCTGAATGCTTGAGCTGAGAGCGCAATGGCCTCGACTTTTTCCATTGTATCTGCCGAAGTAATGGAAACTTCGCTCCTCGTTAATTGGCTAGCAATACTTCGTACCAGTTTGGTGAGCACGTTGCCAGAACCCAACTCGATAAACGTATCACAGCCACCCGCAAGCAACGTACTTACACAATCCGTCCAGTAGACCGAGGCGCATATTTGGGCGATCAGCGTTTGGTGAACCTCTTCGTGTGTTGTTAAAAGTCGCCCTGACACATTCGCGACAAGAGGAACCTGAGGGTCATGCCATGTTAATGTCTCCATGATCTCGCGGAGTGCTGCCTGCATCGGCTGCATAAGCGGAGAGTGAAAGGCTCCGCCAACAGCTAAGCGTGTAACCATGATCTTCTGTGGCAGGGTAGTCAGCTTCGCAAATACCTTTTGGATTGCCTCCTGTGTGCCCGATACGACGAGTTGCGTATAGGAATTTCGGTTTGCCAATACGAGCACATCGCTAGAGGAGATCGATGCACATAGATCACTGAGTACTTCGGCTGTCAATCCGGTGACAGCGAGCATCGCACCTGGATGCTCCGACTGTACTGCAAGCGAGAGTTTTCCACGCATCATTACTAGGTGTAGTCCATCTTCAAACGAGAGGACTCCGGCTGCTGTTGCAGCAGTATACTCTCCAAGACTGTGTCCAGCAATGAAATCTGCATGGATGCCTAACTCACGTGCATAAGCGGTTAAAGCAAGGGAATGGGCAAACAGTGCCGGTTGTGCAACGGATGTTTGATTCAGTGATGCAGCCGGTCCTGCTAGGCAATAGTGTGCGACCGGAAGACCAACGACATCACTACAGCGATCCAGGTAGTTCGCAAAGAGATCGGGCCGACGTGTTCGTATATCCTCGCCCATCCCAATTTTCTGCGAACCCTGTCCTGGGTATATGAATGCCACTGTACTCACAAGTGCAACTCCTCTCATAGATTATAAGGTTGATGGGTATATGGATAATATTGGCAGGGAGAAATTACCTGTAAATTACAGATGAAGTAATCATTCCTCGTTGTCCCTTCTCTATTTGTCACGATGAGTTACTGTTTTAGTAAGTTTTAGGTAAGTCCTCTTTCTTATACATAGAGTATTCACTAAGCACTTAACCGACAGACTCTAAGTGAAAGTAAAGAAAATCATGGCGTACCGTGTTGTTGTAACAGGAGTTGGAGTGGTTGCTCCTGGAGGTGTTGGAAGAGAAGCATTTTGGAAGACACTCGTTGAAGGCATATCGACTAGTGATAAACTTCTTATTGATCGACCAGAACGCTTCAGGTCTCAAATTGCGGCAGCCGTTCCCGACTGGAAGCCGTGCAAGTATGGCATTACTGATGAGGAGAGTAGACAACTTGATCGACATATTCAGTTTGCTCTTGTCGCTGCAACAGAAGCGTGGGATGACGCTGGTTTAGTCCTTTCGCAACTCACTCCCCAGACAATGGGAGTTGCTGTGGGTACAGCAATAGGCTCCTCTGCAATGCTTGAGCAGGAGTATTTTGTAGTGAGTAAGCAAGCGACTGATTTCAATGTCGATCCTGAACTAGCGCAACCCTACCTATTCGATGCGTTCAACCCCTCCTATCTAAGCGCGAAGATTGCTACCCAGTTTAGTGCAAAAGGACCAGTCGAAACGATATCGAGTGGCTGTACAGCAGGTATTGATGCAATCGCACAAGCTTATGAGTGGATACATAGTGGTGACGCAGAGATAGCCATTGGCGGTGCTGCGGAGGCTGGCATCTGTCCTATCAATATTGCGTCCTTTGATGCTATTAAAGCCACATCCCCACGTAACGATGATCCCAAACGGGCCTCACGTCCTTTTGATAAGAAGCGAAATGGATTTGTGCTAGGTGAGGGAAGTGCCTTTCTCATTCTGGAACGTCTTGAACACGCACAACGTCGGCATGCCCACATTTACGGTGAGATCACTGGCTATGGTAGTGCCTTGAACGCCTACCATATGACAGGGCTACCGCATAACGGCCTTGATATGGTGCAAGCGATCACTATGGCTATAGAAACTGCTGGCATTACTCCACAGGAAATTCAGTATATTAACGCTCATGGTTCATCGACGCCACAGAACGATCTTCACGAAACCAATGCGTTCAAAATGGTTTGGAAAGAGGATGCCCGCCACATCCCGATTAGCTCGATCAAATCTATGATTGGTCATTCGTTGGGGGCAATTGGCGCGATTGAGCTGGCAGCCTGCGCGCTCGTTCTTGATAGAGGTATTGTGCCTCCCACAATTAATTACGAAAATCCAGACCCCAACTGTGATTTGGATTACATCCCAAATCAGTCACGTACCTTAGCGGTTCAGACCTTGATCTCGACCGCGAGTGGTTTTGGTGGCTTTCAATCGGCTATGGTAATGTCAAAGGTGGAGTTATGAGTGAGATGTCAAATACCGCAGTGATCACTGGAGTTGGTGTGGTTTCACCAGCCGGCATAGGAGTAAGCAACTTCTGGAATGGCATGAAAAGTAGTCAGTCATTCATAAAGCCTATCACGCGTTTTGAAACCGAGCACTTTGCGAGTAAAGTAGCAGGGCAGGTGGAGCCGTTCGAGGCAACACAATACCTCGACCCTCGCATCGTCGCCCAAACGGACCGTTGGACTCATTTCGATCTCATCAGTGCGAAGTGTGCTGTCGAGGATGCACATTTAGACATACACGCTGAGAATCCAACGCGAATTGCAGCTATCTTCGCGGCTGGATCAGGAGGCAACGAATTTGGACAGCATCAGCTACATACCTGTTGGGGCAAAGGTCCCAACTACGTCAGTGCTTATCTGTCAATTGCTTGGTTTTATGCTGCCAGCATTGGACAAGTGTCTATCCATCAAGGCATTCGTGGCTATGGCCGTAATATCTGTGCTGAGGCAGCAGGTGGGTTGATTGCGCTAGGGCACGCAAGCAAGATGATCGCACAGGGGCACTGTGATGTGGCTATTGTGGGTGGCTCAGAAGCGGCTATCTCACCCTATGCGTTCGCTTGCCATCAAGCGTCATCTCTACTCTCATCTGAAACGGGCGACCATCCCTATCGACCTTTCAATTCGCATCGTACTGGCACGATTCTCGGAGAAGGTGGAGCCGTCTTCTGCGTCGAACGTAAAGACCATGCCCTTCAGCGTAATGCAAGGATCTACGCTGAGATCAGTGGTTGGGGACAATCATTTGACGGTGCTTACACACGTGAACCCACACGCGATGGCAACGAGTACGCACGTGCTATGGGCAGCGCTCTGCAACGTGCGCAGATACAGCCAGAAGATGTTAGTTGGATTGTTTGCGATGGACTCGGCACTCCTCATGGTGATGTCGCAGAAGTCCGTGCGCTGACTCAGACATTTGGTGAGGCACTACCGCACATTCCAGCCTCTGCGCCTAAGTCAATGATTGGACGCTTGTTCAATGGAGCCTCAACCGTCGATGTAGCAACAGCGGTAATGGGTATCACAACGGACACGATTTTGCCCACAATCGGATTCAGCACGCCTGATCCGCTTTGCCCAATAGATTGCGTTCCGAATACCCCACGCTCCAAACCGCTTCACAATGTGCTAATCGGCGCACGTGGTACTGGCGGGTTTAATGCTGCACTCGTGCTACGAAAGCCTCGATAACTCTTAAGATAGAGGAGGTATCGAAAAGGAGGTATCGCATGGTCAAGGAATTCGTTGTTTCCTCTACTGAACAGGATGTGCCTACGAACGGAACAACGCGCAGTCTCCCGCATAATTTAGTGGTCAAATGCCCTCAGTGTAGAGAGATTTTGTATGGGCGTGATTGGATAAAAAACCTGAAGGTGTGTACCTGGTGTGGCTATCATTTTAAGCTTACTGCTTATGAACGCATCAAGCTCCTGGTGGACTTAGAGAGTTTTGTCGAGACGGATGCAAATATCGTCTCAGCAGACCCACTTTCCTTCTCTATTCATTCGCAATCGTACAGAAGTAAAGCCAGGGAAGAACGTCAAAAGACAGGGTTAAATGAGGGAGTTGTTATCGGTCATGCTACTATTGGGACAAAACCATGTGCATTGGCAGTCATGGATTTTCATTTTATTGGGGGTAGCATGGGTTCCGCAGTTGGAGAGAAGATTGCGCGAGCCATCGAGTTAGGCATTGAGCGACACATACCTGTACTCATCGCTGCAACCTCAGGTGGTGCTCGTATGCAAGAGGGCATCTACTCGCTTATGCAAATGGCAAAGACCGCCGTTGCACTAACAAGACTGAAAGAGGCAAAACTTCCTTATTTTAGTCTTCTGACAGATCCTACTACCGGCGGCGTGACAGCAAGTTTTGCTACGTTAGGAGATGTTATTCTCGCCGAACCAGGAGCACTCGTCTGTTTTGCAGGTCCACGAGTTATCGAGGGCTTTATGCATATCAAATTGCCCAAAGGGACGGCAAGTGCAGAGTTTGTGTACCAACACGGTATGATTGATGCGGTTGTGCATAGAAAAGACTTGCGACACACGTTAACTCGTCTGTTATGCTTTTTTGCTTAAACAAGGTAAAAATAGCAGTAGAGAGAAGCATCGAAGAAGGCATATGATAAGGGTAAAATGTGATGGCTTACGACTTTGAATTTGAGAAGCCTCTTGCAGATTTAGAGAGAAAGATCGTTGCTTTGCGAGATAAAGGTGATTGCTTGGAAGCAGATGAGCAGAGACAGTTGCAAGAGCTAGAGTGCAAGTTACAGCAAGTTACGGCAGAAGTTTATACAAATCTTTCTTCATGGCAAACGGTGCAGGTGGCAAGGCATAAGGACCGACCGTATGCTGCTGACTACATTCGTCTCATTTTCGATGATTTCTTTGAGCTGCATGGAGACCGCATTTTTGAAGACGATCATGCGATTATGGCAGGTCTGGCATCACTCTCTGGGAAGACCGTTATGCTTATCTGTCATCAAAAAGGACGCGATACCAAAGAGAAAATATTCCGTAATTCGGGTATGCCGCATCCAGAGGGATACCGTAAAGCCAACCGCTTGATGCGGCAAGCAGATATGTTAGGCATTACAATTGTAACCTTCATTGATACATCTGGTGCCTCTATAACGCTAGGAGATGAAGAGCGAGGGCAATCTACATCTATTGCTGAAAATCTCTCTCTGATGGCTCAGCTACAAACACCTATTCTTGCTGTTGTCATCGGAGAAGGAGGAAGCGGGGGAGCTTTAGCCTTGAGCATTGCGGACCATATATTGATGTTAGAGCACACGACCTATAGCGTAGCCGCGCCAGAAGCAGCAGCTTCTATTCTATATCGAGACACTGCATTCGCGCCGCAAGTCGCGGAGTCCATGCGTATCAGTGCTAAAGAATTAAAGGCAATGGATGTGGTAGATGAAATCATCCCTGAACCACTAGGCGGGGCGCATCGTAATCATCAAAGAGCGGCTGCTAACCTCAAAACGGCTCTGCTCAGACACATTGAGGAACTACAGCACCTATCGATGAAAAACCTGTTGGAGAAACGCTATCAAAAATTCCGCAACATGGGCGTGTTTGACAGCGTGAACATACAGTTCTAACTCAGTGCAAACAGGTTGCACTGAGAGAGTTGGTAGGACTCCAGAAAAACATTTTTGTGGAGTCCTACCAACTCTCTGTCAGTGCAACCTCAAAATGTAAAACTCACACACACCATTTCCTCGGTGAAATCACTCCAGGAACTCGTCTTACAATTCAATAGTCGGTTAAAGAAATTGCCTCTCAGGTATACAAAATTTCTTTGTTCTCTTCTCAAAGAATCAAATGGTAGAACTCCTTATAGTGGAGTTCTACCGATGAAAGGACGTAGCAGCTTATGAGAAGGAGACGGAGGCTAAGCTTCTCATGAGCCGACATAAACTGATAGGAGAAAACGTTGGTCCTATCCCAATTTACAAGCAGAGAGAAGTACGACCGCGGGAACGAGTAGGGTACTTAGCCCAAGTAACTGCTTATAGCTCTGATGGACAAATTGGCCAAGACTCACCTGGCCCGCTTTCGCGTACAGAGCTACAAAGCTGATCCCCACAACCAGGAATGCCACGAGGATTACGATGCTCATCACGAGCTCCTTTCTTTCATCGACAAATAATAGGTTCATTCGCACATAGAAGCTGACGATCTTCGACAGCACCATCCCATCACGCCTATGAGGACACCATGGAATCTTAACCCAAGGCTTCAGCGGGCGGAGACCGTGCCGCCGCTCCTACCCTTTGCCTCACCTTATGTGCTTGATCTCGCGGGTTCCATGCTCTGCCTATATAAGGCTCAGTATACCTACTCATAACGCAACACCTCTATGGGATGCACGCGTATCGCTCCCCAGGCGACAAGAGCAGAGGTAAGCATCGCCAGGATAGCAGCACCGACAATCAGACCGAGTGTAAGGAGACTATTGACCCCAAAGTTGGTCTTAAAAACGAAGAGGCCGAGCGTACTCGTTGCCAGTGTAACGAGCGTAACTGCAAGCAAGGCTCCAATACCACCGACCAAACCATTCTCGATCAACACTTCACTTAAAAGAGTTCCATGGCTATAGCCTACCGATTTGAGAATACCAAGCTCGCGCCTTCGTTCAAGCATGGCTAACGCAACCGCATTGGCAATAATAATGATGCCCGCGAATAACGATAAAGAGGCTATCGTGGTCAGCATGAGCAGGGCATCATTCAAGAACGTGTTGATGATAGTGCCGATGTCAGCGAGATTGATTACAAAAGCATTTGGTACAGCGTTCCCGATTTGGTCTACCGCTATACTTGTCTTTGCTGTATCAATTTTCAGGTAGAAAACGGATTGATTGAAATCTAATGGACTCAACGCTTTGACGGTATCTGATGGACCCAGAATAGGATTCAGGTTGGAGCCAACCTTAAGCTGTTGATAAGCACCTACGATAGTCAATATCTTTGTTGTCCTATGATCAATACTTTCTGCAGTAAAGGTATCTCCTATCTTCAAATACAAAGGAGCGTCCGCTAATAGCAAATTGTTCACGAGTACGTTGTTTGTACCAACATCGGATGGTGTGAGGTTACGTCCCTGCTTAATGGAAAGGGCCTGTGTATTCGGCACCTGATTATTACCAACATTGAATCCCTCGATGGCACCCAGGTAGTAGAGTGTGCTGCTGCGTCCCAAGTTTGTCTGTGAAACCTGCGAGTCATCCTTTGGGAGGACCATTTGAATAGGCTTCCCGTTTATCCCGATGGGAGCGAGTGTCGCAAGGTCATGTTGTTGTGATGTAGTGAGACCTGGAATAGCATGCAGGTCATTGTGCAACCTTACAGTATCTTTACCTGCCGTAATAGAGACTACATTGAAGTCAAGTGAGTTTGCTAGCACTTGATTGATCTTGTCACGGATATCCTGCCCCAGTACCAAAATAAGACCGATAGTAAAGACACCGACGAACAATGCTAGCATAGTGGTGGTGGTGCGTCCGCGTGCTCGACCAAGGTTGCGAAGTGCCATTTTTATTGCAGCCTTCACAGGATTCGGCAAGAATATAACCACAAATCCAGTTAATGATATGATGAGCACTAATAAACTCATGGTTAGCGAGAATTTGAAGGTTAAAGCTGAAATAGCTAAACCGAATATTACTGGTCCAAAAGACCAAATGTTGAAACGCTCAGGGATAGGAAGTTTGCTTACTAAGAAGATAATGAGCAGTAGGAACAAGCTCAATAATCCCAGAAACAGAAACGTTCCATAGACTGAAACCAATCCCAGAAGCACATTATTGTTGAGGATGATAATCGCGAGTCCGCAGAACAACACTGAAAGAACTACGAGTAAAAGGACTGTGAGCAATACGCTTCGGATGCTGCTGTTTCCTAATGTGTCGCGAATGACGTTCAACGGGCGAATGTTCGCAGCTTGTACGATAGGTAGAAGCCCAAAGATGAGGGCTGTCACAAGCCCAATCACGACGCCTCCCACAATAGTAAGTGGGTCTAATAGAAAAGGAATGTTTAGCCCAAATGCTTGAGCCACGAGGTTTCGTACAAAATAGCTTACACCAGTCGCCACAGATGTACCAATCAGGCCACCAATTAGACCGAGTAAACCCGCCTCTAAACCGAACAGCATGTACAGATCGAAGTGACTATAACCTGTCGCTTTAAGCATTGCGATTTCAGTCTTACGGCGTGAGAGTAGCACTTGCATCGTATTAACAATGCCAATACCACCAACGAGGAGTGCTAGTAGACCCGAAATTTCCAAAAAATCCCTGATACTATCGACTTGTGCCTGTTGTTGCCCTAATGCTGCTGAAGATGTCAGAGGTGTTGCTACTGGAAATTTGCCTTGGATGTCTTTCGCCACGAGGTCTGCTTGATCAGAGGTAGAGGTTATGATATCAATAGTATCATATGATAATGGAATATCAGGAGCGGCCTTCTTGTAATCGATGAGCGAGGCGAGCACAATGCTGCCCGCCTGCGTCAGCACGCCCGTTTCTGAGACAATGCCCACGATTTTCACATGCATCATGCGTCCCGTTATCTGAGATGATGATGCTTGAATATCCAATATACTGCCTATCTTTTTATGATACTGGTTGATGAAAGCCTGTGTCACGATCACTTGATCGTTTTTAAGCAAGTTCGATATTTTTCCATTCGCTGGATAGAGAAAGGTTGGTGGTGTCACCACCGGATATGTTTCAGGATTTACCGCACGCGTCGTGAAACTCTGACGGTGTGAATTGGAGAGATTGATTTTGCCCGTATCGTTAATGACTGGTGAATAACCAATAATTTTATGCTCCGATTTAAGGTGATCGAAGTATGTCAGATCGTTCTGAGTGAAGGGCTGATTTTGAGAAGTGACAGCGATGTCACCGCCATTGACATCACGGACGTTCGACGTGAGAGCATCGTTAATCATGATGCCCACAAGCTGCAATGCCACAATCGCCATCACGCCAATGGCGACACAGAATATCGCCAACACAGTGCGTTGCCCTCCGCGTATCAGCGAGCGTGAAGGATAGTTCCAGTACATTGACATTTTCATTATTGTGTGAAGCTCCCAGTTGTGTTATCGATGGATGCTATCAAACCGTCTACGATACGAATTGCACGGTCAGCGTGGCGTGCGACTTCTGGGTCGTGTGTTGCGATGATGAAGGTCTTGTCAGTACGGTCTCGTAAGTCTGAGACGAGTTTAAGAATATTCTCGCCATTTTTGGCGTCGAGGTTCCCCGTTGGTTCATCGGCAATCACAAATGCGGGATCTGTTGCCAACGCACGTGCGATGGCGACACGTTGCTGCTCACCACCAGACAACTGCGTTGGTCGGTGAGTAAGGCGGTGCGAGAGGCCAACAAGCTTCAACAACTCTTTTGCTCGCGCTGATGGTAACCCTTTATGCTTACCAACATATAAAGGCACCTCGACGTTTTCCTGTGCCGTCAGCGTAGGAATAAGGTTGTATGCTTGGAAGACCATCCCGATCTTTTTGTTGCGTACCGCAGTAAGGCGCCTCTCTCCCATTCGTGTTATATCTACGCCGTCTATCAATACTTGACCACTGGTGGGATTATCCAATCCCGCAATAATACCTAGCAAGGTACTTTTTCCAGAGCCAGAGGGACCAATAATCGACACAAATTCTCCGCTCAGGATTTCAAAGCTGATGCCTTTAAGTATATCAATACGTTCACGACCTAATGGCAAACTCTTCGTGATAGTGCGAACGTCCATTACTACCTTGCGAGGAGAGCTAAGTGTGGGCGTTAATGCTGGGTGCGGTGCCAATACTGTTTGTGCCTCATCCATAGTACTATGATTACCTCTTCTCTAGTCCACTTTAGTCTCTCAGGCTTATCGGACAATGATGGTAAGGGTCATTCCAGGATGGACCGTACAAAGCAGGTAGTACGTTCCAGCCGTGTTGAATGGCCCAATCTCTATGCTCCTGCCAGTTCCACTGATTTCTACATTGTTGACAATCGGTTCACTTGCTTGATGTCGCACGACTGCATGTCCTTTTGTCCAGAAGCCGGTGGAGAGGATGTGCGAGGAAGAGGCATCGTTGACAAGCTCCAGCTTCTTGCCCTTACTGATGGTCATGGTGGGCTGTTCAAAATTTGCCACTCCCATATGGACAATCCCGTTCCCACTCGTGTCTATTGTGGCGGCCGCGCCGCCCGGTTGTCCAATAGCGGCGATGAGGAGTGACCCAAGCAAGAGGCCAAACATTCCCGTCATGGCCGCAGAAAACCAACGTGGAGGAGCTTTCCGTTCTGGGTACTGGTAATTCTGAACGCCTGCGCTAATCCCTGTCCAGATGGCCGTTATCAGGCACCATACAAAGCTCAAGATGATGACAAACACTCCAAATGAGACCCAGGTACTGGCGTCCGTATCTTTTGGATGGGCTAAGTGATTGAAGGCAAAGGGGGAAGGAATAAGCAAGAAATATAAGAAACACGCGCATATTGCGCTGCTCAAAAAGGGCATCCAGCGTACCCCCGTCAGGAGAAAGGCAGCGCATACGGCCATAATCGCAGCTAGCAGAAGGAAGAACGGCAGGTCTTTGATGGTAAGCCACATCAGTAGGCTAAAAACGGCGACCCCAACGAGTCCGGCAAGCGTACTTCTCCCCAGGACAGATAATGGTCGATATGAGAAGGTGCGTCTTCTGGTTAAGTCCGTGTGCATTTCTCAGTCCTTTCTTGAAATGAGTTCCTATTTCCTCAGGAACATACATCAGTACGATTACCTCTCTCTTACACGTACAAGAATTTTTCGGTAAGAGCATTCATTCTTTATAGATACTAAGTCGAAACGTTGTGACTCTTTCGTGTTGTGTGGCTATTCATCACTCATGGTTTCTTTTGATGTATTTTCTATATACGGCCCATTATGAGAGCGACGTGTAAAGAAAATGAACACAAAGAGCAAAAGGACGCCAATGGTAATGCACGCATCGGCAACATTAAAAATGGCAAAGTAAAAGTTGATCTGTGGGATGCGAAACGCGATAAAATCGACGACATAACCGCCGTTGTGTATCCTATCAATCACGTTGCCTAACGCACCACCAATAACTAACCCAAAAATTACTTTATAGTACAATGGGCCAGAATTTAAAATACGTAGGTAGATGTACCCCACTACAATCAGTGCCACTGTAATCAGTACGATAAGCACTGCTGTATTTCTGAACATGCTAAAAGCTGCTCCACTATTTCTGACATAGTAGAGAATAAGATACTGACCAACAAGCGGTACACTTTTGCTTCTAGGGGGGCTTAAATATGTGGCTATCAGAGATTTTGTACATTGGTCGAGCACAATAACAACAATCGTGACGAGCAATGCAGATGCATCATAGATGCTGCTGCGCTTAGCGACTTTCGTGACCACAATAGTCTCCTCTCTCTATCAGCACAAACTACTTTCCATACGTATGGGATAAGAAACCGTCCTCGGCAAGCCACACGAACACGTGTCAAGATTGTGAGTTTTTTTCTGCATCCGCTAATTGAAGAAAATAAGCGGCGTTATTTGTATAGTAGCAGAAAAACATTTGCGTCCTTATTTGTATGGTGGTTACATAAGGTATAGTATCCTTGCTTACTTTGGGGCGCAGCAAATCTACTTTAGGTTTTCTCTGGGCGCGAGAGCGAAAGCGCAACTCAGATGGTTTTAGCACGCTATAATATCGTAGAAGTGTTCGCAAGATGCCATGTGTCGAAGATCGTTGCCAGAACTGATGAAACATCCTTATTCCCCTCCTCTTAGGTATATGGTAATTGCTTGTACTTCATGTGTGTGAAGACAACAAAACGTTAACTGCATTTATCTTGGAACACACGTCCTGCATGGTTATCGAGTGAGCAATACGACAGCTACAATGAACACAAGTGCAGCCAAGGCCGCAGTGACCCGTCTCCCCAACCTCGTTTTGCGTTGCTCTGCACGAAGGTGCAGAATACCTTGTCGTACAAGGGTATAGAACGCCAATCCTCCAACGAAGAAGGCACCGCCTCGCGGCCCGTAAGTCAACACTGCTACTAGCACTCCCAATCCCAGTATCCCAGCGAGCATCAGTTCCAGCAGTTGTGTGGGGATACGTCGTGCTCCCACACGTTGATCGGACGACCACACTCCCCAGCGAGACGCAGTAATCGGTCCACCACAGCAACCACCAAAGAAACATCCAACTCTTCCCACAGCCATTGCCACCAGCAAACCTGGTGCTGTCGCATCGAGAAAGGCCCCTACTGGTATGTGAAGCACTACGAGCAGCAACGTAACTGAGAGGGAGGCACCTGTAATGAATCCCTGGATGCACCATCCTTCTATACGATGGTAGAGGAATATATACAACCCCTTCGCACCCACAATGCCAACCATGATTGCGGCGAGTGAGATTACCCATGAGGAGCCAACCGCGAGATGGACACTGGCAATAACAAGGGATTGGAGCACGAGTGCGACGACAATGCCAAGTATTACCATTCCTCCCCAAATGCCAGGAAGTATCCCTGGTATATGTGCAAAGGGGATCAGGCATGTTTTGGCATGTCCGCCTTCCTCGGCAGATGGTGCCCATCGACGCCAAAGCTGAGTGACCGTACCCTGTAAACTAGCCGCAGGGATCGAGTTCTTGCGAATTCTCGATCCACTCAACTCATATGTAGAGGTCTGGGACTCCTGCAAATGGGCTGTGACAGACCACTCGCCAGTGTTGATGTTACGGACACGGGTAGTAATTGAGATAGGTCCACTTCCGGGGATGACATGCTCGATTGTCTCGTCTTGGACGAACTGATCACCCGCCGAGAGTTCCCCCTTTACATCAACACGGTGTCCAGAAAAACGCACTATGGCAGCATAGGGGGTTGGATGCTCCTCAGGCCCAAACCAGTACGTTAATGCCAGTATCGGTTGTGTCGTGCTTTTCAGCGGAGCAGTGAACTCACTACCCTCACGAATTATATTCGGCTGAGCTTCATCACTCCTCGATACTACGTCCTCCACTAAACTCATATGTGTTTGGGATTTTTGTATCATGTATATCATCTCCTGAAGCGGAAACTAGAACTATCACCTTGGCCTTGCTATACCTGAATTGCATCCCAGAAGTAGTTTGAGAGCTGCACGTACCCTGCTGGACTGGGATGAAAGCCATCACTGCTGATATATTCTGGATGGTTTGTAAGTTGGCTCTGATGGCTGAACAAGTCAACGAGTGTGATGTCGTACTGAGCTGCTATTGTCGCAATTGTTCTGTTCCACATCTCGATCTCTGCTAGCGTCCTAGCCTTTCTTGCCGCGGATTGCCCTTTGAAGAGAGGAAGACGCGTTAGATCAGGTAGGTTCGCCATGACAATACGCGCCTTAGTACCCGCTCGTAGCTGCTGCAACAGGCTATTCAAGTCGTGCATATATTCGTTGTAGGTTACGCCACCTACAAAATCATTCGTGACGAGCCAAATGGTAATAAGCTTTGGACTGGTACTGAGGGCAAGCGGTAACTCCTGGGTCAGTGCTTCGTGGAGGAGAATACCGCTAATGCCAAGGTCGATGAGGTGCGAGCCTTTTTGCAACCGTGCCCCTAGTAAAGGAACATATCCCTGTGAACCTGGCTGACTGCTACCAACGCCAACAGCGTCTGATGCCCCCAACGCGACGTATGTTACAGGAGTACTTATAATCTGTTGTACCGTGGCTCCTTGCGTCGCAGTCGGCATAGGCTTCTTTTTTGCTGATATTTGCTGTTCTTCACCACAGGCGACGAACACGAATATCAGCATACATGGTAGCAATAGATACTTGAGCATGCGTATGTCTATCTTCATTGTCTTTATTTTCGTGAGAAGGGGAAAAAGGCGCCCGCTCCCTTCATCATTCCCCGAATGCGGGTCGGGAACGCCCCTCCCATACGACCAAATATGCTATCAAGCGGCTTCGTCTATGGGAGGGGCGTTCCCCTTGCGGACGCCCTGGTCCCTTTTCTCAGTCTTTCAGCTCACCTCGAAAATGTGAGCTGAAAGACTGAGCGGCCTAGAATTCAGCCACTATCGGGATGACTTCTCGTCCATATACTTCAAGCGGTGTGAGTTCATGTGCGTTGCGGAAGGCAACGATGACGTGCTGGATTCCTAGTTTTGCCAGCATGCGACATTGCTCAATGAACTGTTTTGGACCGATAGGTATTGCCATTGCCGTTTTTTCAATGGCGTCGTAGGGCCGATCAAGTTCCTCACAATATCTTTTCAAAGTATCGAGTTTCTGACGCACCACCTGTTCACCAGCTTGTGAGAAGAAATTACACCCATCGGCATATTGCGCGACTAAGCGTAACGTCTTTTGCTCACCCATACCACCTACAATAATAGGTGGGTGCGGCTTGCTGAGTGGTTGAGGTTGATTGAGTGTTTCTGTTAGCTGATAGTGCTTGCCATCATAAGCCGTATTACAGTCTGACCACATCTGATGAGCAATTTGAAGTGTTTCTTCTAGTCGCTCGAAGCGCTCCTGGGTGGGGGGAAAACCTGTACCCATCGCTCTCGCCTCGCGTTCGTGAGAGGCTGCACCAATCCCCAGATATGCTCGTCCTCCCGACAATACGTCTAATGTTGTTACTGTCTTAATCAACACACCGGGGTTTCGGTAGATCACGCCCGTGACCATCGTGCCGAGTTTAGCACGTCTAGTTACGGCTGCGAGGTAACTCAGCGCACTGTATCCCTCTAACATCGGGTCCTCAGCAGGTCCAAGGAAGCCAGACTGAAAGAAGTGATCCATAGTCCATATACTGGCGAACCCTACCTCATCAGCGGTACGAGCAATTTCAGCCAGTTTTATGCCTGTGTTCTCAGGACTGCCGGGCCAGTTAAAGCTTGAGATTTGTAATCCTATATCCATTCTTGGGTCTCCCTTCGCTCGGTTTCCATACATTGGTTAGATGACAATGTTTTATGCTTGGTGAAAAGTTACTGGCAGGTGTTTCATGCCATAGACGACTGGACTTATCACTGGCTCTGGCTCTACAGTGTGCATAACGCGTATGTCTTTCAAACGCTCAAGCAGGACTCTCACTCCGATTGTGGTGTCAAGGCGTGCAAGTGGGCGGGCTACACAGAGGTGAACTCCATGTCCAAACGAGACGTGTGGATTTGGTGAACGCCGAATATCGAACACTTCTGGGTCTGAGAAGATGTCGGGGTCGCGATTTGCAGAACCAAGTTGCGGCATCACCCACTGCCCACGCTTGATCTGTGTTTCGCCCACGAGTGTATCGACCGTTGCGATACGTGGAGCTGAAATAAAGGCTGGCACGTAGCGTATCACTTCCTCCACGAACCCAGAGAGAAGAGTAGGGTCTTGCTGAACCTCATCCTGGATTTCTGGGAAGGCATCGAGACACATGATCGCATTTCCAATAAGGTTGCGTGGACTTCTATGGCCTGCCATGAGTATCAAGCCACAGGAGCTGGCGATTTCTGCATCGCTCAGCTGCTCCCCTTTCATCTGTGCCGCCATCAGAACACTAATAAGGTCGTCTTGCGGTTCTTTTCGGCGTTGTTCAAGTACGGGGGCGAATAGCCTTTCCAACGCCTCCTGCACCTGAGCCGATCCCGGCGAAGTGATCTCGACATCAGACATTTTCTGAAACTGTTCCTGGTCTTCAATGGTAATACCCAGGAGCTTGGTGATCGCATTCAAGCTGAGCGTGTGAGCGAATTCGTAGATTACGTCCATTGAGCCTCGCGCGATTACCTGATCCAGGAGTCGATGAGCATCCGCCTCGATTCCTGGTTCCAGGCGAGCAATTGACTCTGAAAAGAATGCTTCATTGAAAAACATCCGGTGGTGTTGGTGCTGTGGGGGATCCATAGTAATCATGTTTGCCCCAGGATTGCGTTCCAAACTCGTTGCGGGCGTCAGTCCTCCGCGTCTACTGGAGAACGTTTGATAATCGACCAGCACACGTTGAACATCTTTGTAGCGCAAGACCAGCCATGTTTTGCGTGACTCATTAAAGATAGGCTCTCCAACCGCGAGAGGACGATACCCAGGGAATTGCGGTCTCACCTGGGGGTGCTGTACCGACAAGGGTTTACTTTGTGTCATACGATCCACTCCTCATGCTCCCGTCGAACATCGAACTAGAGAGCCTCGTTACAGGCGTACTTTGTCGCGCTGTGACCCTCATTTCAAACATATCCTGTAGCAACGCTCTGATGAAACTACTCTATGCTCTTCACGTTACCGGTTCCTTACTCTTCTGGTAAGCTCCTAGTGAGTAGATGCGTACCAATCTGGAAACGGTCAGCTTGTGCTTTACGTAAGGGCGATGTTTTGCATAGCCACTACTCAGGTAATTATGAGTAGAACTGTCTTGCCAACTGATTCTCTTAAGGGTAAGTCCTTGGTAAGCGTGAGAACTTATGATGCAGGAGAAAACGCTGACCCCTTTTTAAGAAAGGAATGAGAAATGGATGTAGGCTCAACGAGAAGTCATTTCTTCTCACATCGACCGTTGTCTGCCTTGAGTAAAACTACTATTGCGGGACTCTTTGGCGTTGCAGTTTTTGGCATGCTGATATGGCTCATCATCAGAGCGGTTCCGTTCTTCCTGATTATTATTGCGATAATGTTCATTTGTGCGGCGTTGATCCCAACAGGAATACGCTGGATACCATTAATTGGCAGTGTCGTGTGTAGTATTTCCTTGTACTTCATGCTGGTTCCAACACCCTTTGCCTTCGCTCATTTTATGTACCCTAAAGGTACTGGGAGCAATCCATGGCTCTCATTCGGGATGTTCGTCATAGTGGCGGGCTTTGTATGGTGCATGATAACGACAACTGCGATTGGGATCAGTGCTAGCATACAGAACTATCGGCAACGGGAACAGCAAACAACTCCACGCTGGTTGCCCTTTGCCCTCACTGGAATGATTGGTCTCTTCCTCGGAGCACTCCTGATAGGCGCAATTGTACAACCAAGCAACGCTATAGCCACAACAGGTAACGTTATAGCAACATCAAGCAACGCTACAGCTACAACGAGCAAAACTTTAGCTACAACGCATGTGGGCGGGAATGCCGTTGTCCATATGGGAATGACAAATTTTACTCAGAGCACTGTCACAGTTGCTAAAGGGCAGAAACTGCAGCTCGTCAACGATGGCTCTTATTACCATATTATCTCCACTGGC
>CAWBSZ010000006.1:0-1250391 GCA_963791655.1 uncultured Chloroflexia bacterium
TCATACTATAAGTATGACCATAGGTCATTACCATAGCAATAGAAAAAAGTGGAGCGCGAAATGCTTATCTTTGACGAGGACAGACCGTCCGACTCGCCTGTTGTCGAAAGGGTTTGGCGATGCCATAGTGAGGGTAACAGTCCTTTTCTCTCGATTGCCGCGAGCCGTTGTGAGCTAGTGCTAGGCAGGCTTCAGGGCAAGGTCACTATGACTGTGCGCGGACCAGAGACCAAAGCCACACTGATTGGAGACTGTCCTAGAGATGGAGAGTGGCTTGGCATCATCTTAAAGGTAGGTACATTTCTGCCCTCTCTTCCCATCAATACGCTCGTGGATGCAGAAGTAGACCTACCTACCGTTTCTAGCAATTCCTTCTGGCTCTTTGGCTCCTTGTGGCAACTACCAGACTATGACAATGCCGACACATTTATTGACTGGATGATACGCAAAGACCTCCTGATGCGTGATCCAATCGTTGATGCAGCCTTGCAGGGGCACCTACAAGAGCATGGCCTTCGCACCATCCAACGTCGTTTCAAGCGTTCAACTGGACTAACACAAAACGCGCTTCGCCAAATTGAGCGTGCTCGCTTCGCCACATTCCTCTTACAGCAGGGCATCTCGATCCTGGATACCATTTAGCAGGCTGGCTATTTCGATCAGCCGCACCTGACGAGAGCTTTAAAGTTCCTTATCGGACAAACACCTGCTCAGATTTTAGAAAAAAGCAGACCTGAGCAAATGTCGTTTTTATACAAGACAATGACCATTGAATAAGCTATACTAGCCTCATCTGATCAATGACAAAAGGAGAAGAAGACTTACCTGTACAGGTGGCACACCACCAGACATAAAAGTCTTCCATTTTCGGAGGAAACAGTATGAGAAAAATTATCGTCCTCTCTTTCATAACGCTTGACAGCGTAATGCAGGGACCAGGTGGACCAACAGAAGATACCAGTGGGAACTTTACATATGGCGGATGGACTGTTCCATACTTTGATGATTTTGTTGGCAAAATCATGGGAGAGCAAATGAGTAAACCATTTGATCTCTTACTAGGAAGAAAAACATTTGAGATATTTGCATCCTATTGGCCGTATCATGAGGAAGAAGGAGCTGGCATCAACAACGCAACAAAGTATGTTGCCTCAAATACACTTACCACCCATGAGTGGAGGAAGTCGGTCTTTTTAAAGGGGAACGTTGCAGACGAAATTAAGCAGCTCAAACAACAAGATGGTCCTGACCTACAAGTACATGGGAGTGGCAATTTCATTCAGACATTATTGAAGCATGATTTAGTCGATGAATTTTGGCTTAAAATATTTCCTGTGACACTTGGCACAGGAAAACGCTTGTTTGATACAGGTACTCTTCCCGCTTCCTATACCTTGGTTGAATCTCAATCTTCACCAAGTGGAGTGATTATTGCTACCTTCAAGCATGGAGGAGAAGTAAAAACAGGATCATTTGCCTAATCCTTGATGAGTGCATGACGTTCACGCACCCCATTGCAAACTCCCTGGTGGCACATGAAAATGCTGCTTGAAAGCTCGACTGAAAGCAGCTTCCGAACTGTACCCAAGTCGATGGGCTGCTTCACTCGCGCTCATATGCTGCTCACGAATCCAGCTACTGGCAAGCGACATTCGCCACTGGGTCAAGTACTGCATAGGAGGCATCCCTACTAGCCTGGAGAAACGTTCCGCAAAGACAGAGCGAGATAGATTGACTTCTCGTGCAAGAGAGGCAACAGTCCAGGCTTCCTCAGCGTGACGATGCATCAATATGAGTGCGCGTCCAATATCAACATCACTGAGTGCTCCAACCCAACCTGTCTGACGATTTTTCTCGCTCCAACCATGCGCGGATACTTTGGAGTACAAGGATATCCGCCAGATGCGTCATAATGGCAGCACTACCAAGCCGGAGGGACAACGCCTCCGCTCCCATCAGTGTGAGCGTCGTATCCAGCCAGGTATACTCCCCTTCAAGTTCCTCACGACGCAGCAGAAGGACGTGGGGCAAGAGTTTTAATAACGGATGCACGATAGGTCCAGCGAAGCTTACGCCTCCACAAATAAGTAGTGCTGCTACTCCATCGCCCCCGTAATGTAGAAGGGCAGCATTCTGACCAATACGTTCAGATGGTAAAGCCAGCAGTGGAACCGCTGTACTTTCTGAGGAGTCAGCGAGCTGATGGTCGTCCGCGTGAGGCAAGAGGACCAGATCGCCAGCCTTCAAGTGGATACGCTCATTGTTGATACGAAGAAAGCATTGCCCCGTAACGATCATGTGAAAATGAGGACCATCGTCGACAGAGAAGGCCAAGCCCCACGGTGCTTTTAGCTCACTACGTGCAAAGAAGCTAGTCGAGAGTCGCAAATCTTGCAAAACTTCGGCTAACGAATTCATCATAGCCTCCTCTTTATTTGAAGTATCTTTCCAGACGAATTGGTAGAAATATAAGACGAATGAGCATAGACTCTCTCGCTAGTCCCTTCTATACTATCACCAAGATCGGAGCTATAACAACTTAAAGGAGTCTTATGGACCTACAATTACAAGGAAAACATGCCCTCGTTACTGGAAGTAGTAGTGGGATAGGCGAAGGTATCGCGCATACTCTAGCAAAGGAGGGTGTGGTAGTGGTGGTACATGGTCGTGAACAACAAAAGGCACAACTGGTAGCGGACACTCTTAGAGCACAGGGGGGTACCGCTTTTGCTATAGCAGGTGATATTTCGACGAACGAAGGAGCCGAACAAGTACTCGCACAAGCACTTGCGCATGTGAGTACCATCGATATTCTGATCAACAACGCAGGTGCCTTCAGCTTTCAAGGATGGAGCGGTGCTACTCCAGAAGAATGGGGAAGTATCTACAATGGAAATGTCCTCGCGGCTATACGTCTAATACGAGTTCTTAGTGAGCCGATGAAAACTCGTGGATGGGGCCGGATTATCCAGATCGCCAGTGATGAAGCAATGTTTCCATCATCACAAGTCCCTCCTTATGCCGCCGCCAAAGCCGCTTTAGTAAATCTCACGCTCAGCCTCTCAAAAGAACTTACACGCACTGGGATTACGGTAAATTCAGTAAGTCCTGGTCCTGTCACAACACAAGCATTTCAGGCAGGATATCGTCAAATTGCAGCACAGTTCGGTTGGGGTGAAGACTGGAACGAGATTGAGCAACACATTCTTCAACAGTTTTTTCCCAATGTAGTGGGACGCTTAGGACGAGTCGAAGACATCGCTACATTAGTTACTTTTTTAGCCAGCCCGCTCTCTGGATATATCACTGGAGCGAACTATCGAATTGATGGTGGATATATGGGCACTCTGTAGTAGTGTTTGTCTAACGTGTTTTAGAAAAAATGAAAAAACGAGGAAAGATTATGACAGTTATTTCATCAAAGGACAACCTCTATACGCTTATAAACGTGTTTACAGTTGATCCGAAGCATCAACAACAATTGATTGATACTCTTGTCGAAACGACAGAGCAGTGGGTTAAACACTTACCAGGATTTGTGTCAGCTAGTTTTCATAAGAGTGTAGATGGAACGCGAGTCGTTAATTATGCTCAGTGGAAAGACAAAGCAGCTTTTGAGCTTATGATGCAGAGTGCGGAAGTACGTACCCGTATGGGACTTGCACAGCAACTTGGGCAGACAGATGGGCATTTCTACACGGTTGTTGCCGTCTCTGTGCCATAAGAAAATGAGGGAGAAAGAGGTGAGTATGGTTATGAGATGGGCTTTGAGATTCGTGAAGAGACGCGTATGAGCGAGAAGCCCTCGACTAGAAAAGCAAGTGTTTAGGTCTCATTAAACCACCGATTGTAAGATGCCGAGTAGATAGAGGAAATGACGCTTGACAGACAGAAACGCCCTGTGATAAAGTGAACACATCTTTTTTAAGAAGCAAACAGCAAGTGTATCACAGCAAATATATCGATGAAGCAAAGGTGAAACGTTGATGACACCTCCAACGAATGTTCGTTGTCAGCGTTCTTGCTCATAATACGAATGTGTTCGCGCCGTATCTGGCGCATGACGAGGAGAGAGCAGAAATACAAGCTCTACCATTCCTATCCTTTTTGGGCACAAACCATTTCTTCTTCTCGTGAGTACAGTTCGTAAACAGATGTGTAGCGTATCTACCGCGCGAAAAAAGCTCGAACTTGTTTGAAAAGGTTCATGCTACTCCTCCACTTATGAAGGAGTAGGATAGAATTTTTTTGCAAAGGTAGAACACTTCCATGAACAAATCAATCGGTCCTACGAACTCGAACACCTCTGTTGGACGCACATCTCTCGTGCTTCTTCTTGTTATCACACTTTTGAATACAATGGGTATAACGATCATTGTCCCTATTGTACCGTTTCTCATAATCCCGTACCTGGCTCATCCGAATAATCTTGCAGTCATCGTGGGATGGCTGACCGCAGCCTATGCGATCTGCCAGTTGATCGCTGCGCCAGGGTTAGGCGTTCTGAGCGACCGTTTTGGGCGACGCCCCATTCTCTTCATCTGTCTACTTGGGTCCGCGTTTGGCTATCTCATTTTGGGCTTTGGCGGTGCGCTCTGGGTGCTCTTCCTCGGACGCATCATCGATGGCTTGACAGGCGGCAACATCCCAGTCTTGTTTGGCTATGTCGCTGATATCACGGAACCAGAGGACCGTGGCAAGTACTTTGGCATGCTGGGCAGTGCGGCAGGTGTCGGGACTCTCATTGGCCCTGCTGTTGGTGGACTGCTAGCCACGATTAACTATCGTGTCCCCTTTCTTGCCGCTGCTGGCCTTTTCCTGCTGACGCTCGTCTGTGGGTACTTCTTGTTGCCAGAGAGTTTGCAGAAAGAGCACCGCATCACCTCGATTGCGGTGAGCGAACTCAATCCCTTGAAACAACTGGTGTCCGTGTTTCGTTGGGCCAACGTGCGCTGGTTACTGCTGGCCTGGTTCTTCTATGCTTTCCCAGTGGGCATGTTGCAGACGACGATCACCGTCTTGATGAAAGACAGCCTTGGCTTCAATGTCACGCAAGTCGGCCTCGTGGTCACTGTGCTCGGCGCGGTAGACATTCTCGTCCAGGGGGTGCTGGTCGGTTGGTTACTCGCACAGCTGGGAAACATCCGGCTTGGTCTCATCGCCTTAGTGCTGGTCGGCATCAGCTACCTTGTGCTTGGGTCCATCGCGTTTCTCGCCACACCAGTGCTCTTGCTTGTGGGTATCATCCTCTTCGCGGGGTCAGGGAGCCTTGTCGAAAATGCTCTGCGAGGTCTCATTTCTAAACTGGTTGGACGAAGTGAACAAGGTCGTGTGAGTGGAGCTATGCAATCGTTGCAATCGCTCGGATGGATTGTCGGACCGCTCGTCGGTGGTTTTGTATACACAGCATGGGGGCATTTTCAAGCATATGCCTCAGCTTCGTTCATTATTGTCCTCGCTATTGTCTGTGTATGGATCGCTCTTCCACGCCTACAGAGGGACGAGGCGAAAGAGCAAAAAGATGAGTAAACTACTGCTTTACTCTCTCAACACTATACCCCGAAGACGAGCTAGTGCTTTCCTTAGTTCCAGCATCCATCCCATCTGTTTTCGGCTTCGGATCAGGGCCATCGAGTTTGATGTGGATACCACGTTTGCGTTGTCGATAGTCCATCCAGACAATCAGCCCTGTCATTGTTGCACCAACTAAGAGAAGACCAAGTGGTTTATAGATACGGGGTATATCTAATGCTAATATCCCGAAGATGATGGTCAGGCCGTACATAACGTAACAGATTTGGCGCACGCTCAATCCTGTCGCCAGGAAGCGATGGTGCAGGTGTGTTTTGTCGTAGTGCAATGGATGTTGCCCACGCCGAATACGGTTGATCGCTACCACCGCGACATCGAGAATAGGAATACCCAGGACCATCAACGCCAATGCTATCTTCGCACCACCCATAATTGAAAGAACGGCAAGGGCTAAGCCGAGGAATTGCGAACCCGTGTCACCCATGAAAATCTTCGCGGGATTCCAGTTGTGAGGCAAGAAACCAAGTGTTGCACCCGTAAAAATAGCCGCGAGTATCGCTATACTTTGCTGTTCGAGCGTCCAGCTAATGATCGTGATGAAAATACCTGTAATGGCGACAACGCCTGTCGCGAGACCATCTAAGCCATCGATAAAGTTCACAGTATTCATCATGCCGACCATCCAAAACCAGGTGAAAAGCACAGCAGGAATAGCCAGCCAACTGATGTCGGGACTATGAATAAAGAGGGTCAGTTCTGGCTGCCGAAACCATGGAATAGCACTATGCAATGTTCTAAAAGGATTGCTGATCCCGAACAACAACACACCGTTAAATCTGCCATTGAATGGACCAAGGATGATAAGAACTGAGAGGGTTTGAGCGATAAGTTTAGGAAGTGGTTTGAGTCCTTTTACATCATCATATGCATGGACGGCGACAATCAAGAACGAGGCAAGCAAGAACAGCCAATAAATCACGATCTCTTTTTGCTGCAATCCATACATGGTAACATACAACGTTGCTGATGTAACGACAAAAGATAAAAATATAGCAACACCACCTAAACGAGGGACCGGAAGTTTATGTACACGTCGCTCAGCAGGCATATCGAGCCAACCAGCCTTACGACTGAGAGCAATTATGCCAAAGGTAAAAAGATATGCAAGCAAAAAAGCACAAATGCCACCAACGAATAGAATCGCAAGGGGTGAAAGTCCAAATAGAGGTTGAAGTGATGGTGACGTTGTGTGCACTCGCTCAAGAGAAATTTTTTCTATATTGAAGAGTATCGGTCTACTCTGCTGATAAAACAATGGATACCCCTATCTTCTATTGTAATTCTTAACATCGCATGATTGCAGTTCCTACACTAATAATAAACGTTTAAAGCGAGACTTGTAACATACGGTCCCATCCAGCATAGTCCTTTTGAAATGTAACGATAGCACGAGGCCAAAGATTCGCCAGCAGTTGTGTAAGGAGTGCACGTTGATGATAGCCAATTTCCAGAAGCATCACTCCATGCAGTTTTAATTTTTCTGTTGCACGGACCTGTTCAAAAAAACGTTGCAGCAAGTCTAACCCGTTCGGACCACTAAACAGTGCTTGATGTGGTTCATAGTCAAGCACATCTCGTGTCATTACATCGACCTCATCGGTCCCAACATAAGGAAGGTTTGCAATAAGGATGTCAACAGGTTCCGGTAAAGGCATCAACAGGTCTCCATGTAACAGGTGTACCCGTTGCTCGACATGGTGCAACTGACAATTTTGTTGCGCGATAGCAAGCGCATCCGTAGAAATATCGACTGCATAGAGAGAGGGCAGACGGGCTTCTTCTACGGCGAGGGTAATTGGAATTGCTCCGCTACCAGTGCCGATATCAGCGACAAGTGGTATCTGCTTGGCGTCGAGCCGTTCACGTACAAGACGTAACGCGTTTTCGACGAGCATTTCTGTTTCAGGACGTGGAATAAGGACACGTGTATCGACGACAAAATCGAGACCATAAAATTCTTCGTGTCCGATGATATAGGCAATCGGCTCACCCTGCATACGCCGCTCGATCAATGCGAGAAATTGTCGTTCTTGCTCAATAGTCACTTCACGTTCAGGATGAGCATAAAGGACCGCGCGATCAATCCCCAGTACATGTTCCAACAGCACCTGTGTATCCAGGCGATCCGAGTCCTGCCCTGCTTGTATCAGCATGCGCCGGCCTCGTGTCAAAACATCTCGCAGTGTTGTCATAATGCAGTCCTTAGCATAGCAAACTATATATTCATCATATGTAGTTTATCATGCGTTCAAAGCCCTTTGCACTGTGATGTCTGTACGGGTCTCATTCATGACACCCTGCTGGCGATGCACAACGTGGGGCTGTCCTCGTCTCACCCACTTCCAAAATGAGCTCGAATTGAGCTTGTACGTGGTTTGAGTTTGACTCCCCATCTGGAGATGAGAATATCAACGATGGAGGACGCATACACGCGTTTCAACCGTCGCTCACATTATGAATCGCTCACAGGGTGTCATGAATGAGACCCGTACAATTATGGGGTTGCCGTTGCCCCTACAGCAGTTGGGGTTGCCGTTGTACCAAGATTGATACTTGTGTCGTCAAAGCTTTGCAGGTTGACCACGGTTTGTGTCGTTGGCAAGTATGTTACTTTGACGGTATCACCTGTTTGCACCAACGGTAACTTCGCGGAGAGCGATAGGTTCGCGGTAAAGATGAGTTTCTGGCCCGCGATTTGCAGGTAGTAAATGGTATTCGTGCCCTGTTGTACCGACGAGATACGGAGCACTTTCGCCGTCACCGTTTGCGCCGTTGTCCCTCCACCTGTTCCACCAGTGCCTCCACCTCCGCTCCCTTGTTGCGTGAGCCATTGCGTATAATCATTGAGCGCGGCAGGTAGATTTGACTCGAACTGCACGTTGTTTCCGTTTAAGGCTCGTGCATCGACAATACCAACGGCCTGGAAGATGTCACCACTACCAGTACTTTGTGCGTAAATCGCAACCCATGTCGGGACACCATTGATTTGATAGAGCTGCCTACTAGTAACAGAATAGTTACGGATATTCGCGCGTGTTGACGAAAATGTCGAGTCTACATTGGGACCAATACCAATGCCCGACAAGGGATAAAATTCCGCCTCGTTCTTATGCGAATTGAACAAGAAAACACCCGTGCTTGAATTATCACTCGATGAGGAAGAGGTCATAGGCACAAGCCACACTGGTTGATCTCCCTTATTGTACAGGAGTTCGGGTGTACCCGATGGGGATTGCTGACCCAAACCAGAGGGATTGAACCATGGTGCAGCATGATACTGCCCCCACCATTGCAAGTACTGTGTAACGGTATCGGAAGGAAACACGCGATCAACCCATGTTGGCACTTGCGAGGGTTGGTATTTCTTGATTTCACCCGTATGTGCGTCAACAATCAGGACCTCGCTCAATGCATCGCCTGTATAGCCACGCGTCGGTTGCATCAATGAAATTGTCCAGTACGGATGCATGTTATCGTCTAACTCTAACGTCGGGTCAACAAGGCGACCATAGGTATAGCCACTAAGATACACATGGCGCAACAGGTCCTGGTTGAGCAACGCACCAGGAAGATAAGCGACCTTCGCGCTGTTCTCGGTGTGCAACTGTGGTACCTGCTGTGGGTCTTCGGCATCTACCACCACAAAGCCTGGCGTCGTAGGATTGGAGAGATTGACGAAGATGTTGTTGTAAGCAAGCGGTGCCACGTAGTAGAGATGATGATTAATGGATTGCAGTGTATAACTGGTAGGATCAATGTTATAGGCTGACCCAAGATTTTGTCCATTAGAACCAAGTACTTGCTGTCCCTTATAAGAGGCAATATTTGGACTAACGAGAATAATATTGTTCTGATCCGTTGGTGGTAGCAATGGTGAAGCCATCACCTTCACGTTCGGAATCGCGGCAAGCACCTTCGCGTTGACATCGAACCATGTGGTGAAAATGGTAATCAGGATCGAGGCAGCAATGCCTATCACGCCTACGAAAATCAAGCCAAAGATACCTGCCGCGATGATGCCACGTGAAGAGCGCGAGGGCATACTCATCGTTGTTCCACGCGTTCCAGCTCGACCACGCCCCTGGCTAATGGCAGCAGCTTCTTCTAAAACGCCCATTGCAGGACGTGCAAACGCGAAAAGATTCGCGACACTACTGATGGTAAGCGGCCCAAGAATCCATTGCCAACCGCCGAATGGTCCCGTAAGTGCCGGTTGTCCAAAATAGAGGATCAACAGACCAAGAATAAAGTTTACGGCAAAGAATATACCGAACCAGGTGAAAAACTTGCGACTATTAAACGGTTCGCTACGTCCAAAGGCGAGGCGTCCAATACTAAGAATCACCATAACGGCAAGCGCACCAATAAGTGCAAGTAGGAAGATAACCATACAGGCTCTCCTTGTTTTTGTCAGCAACACAATTCTCAAGTATGGGAAGTTATTGTGCTGCGTAGGAATAAGAAAGAATAAGATTATTCTATTGTAGTGTATACATGTGTAATGACAGGTGTAAAGCAACTGGCTTCCATGGATTATGCTGAAATGCCACTTTTTGCGCTCAGCAGAAAAGTATTGCCTTATGCTATACATAATATAGCATATTGAAATATTTCTTTCAAGCAGAAAAATATGCTTCTATATACTCACATGTTATCTAAGGGTTAGCTCTCCTTGACTCAGGTAGTAATCTTTGCACAAGGTTCAGCAAACATCTTTCTATTCTTGCAACAGCCATATACACAAGACGGTCTATTCTTCATGCGACATTTTTCCCTTCGTGTTGCATATGTAACACGAGACACAAATTGATGCTTGCCCTATATTCCTGTTCAGGCTATACTATCTATTGTAACAAGCTGATGCCTTTGCAGCAACTTGTTGCTACGAAAGACAGAAAAATTGTATTCATGGGTCTTCGGGGCCACGTAATGCATATGGCCTAGAGAGATGCAAGCTTCAAGATTTCCCAGACCAGCGTACGACTGGTTTATCCACACGCTTCGAAACCCAACCCGATGTCTAATACATGGAGGAAATTTCCTATGAAAGTTTTCGTTACTGGAGCGAGCGGCTGGATAGGCTCCGCCGTCGTCCCTGAGCTTATCGACGGCGGCCATCAGGTCATCGGGCTAGCCCGCTCGGATGCCTCCGCCGTTGCCCTCGCCGCCGCCGGAGTGCAGGTGCAGCGCAGCACTCTGGATGATCTTGACATCCTGCGTAGTGTAGCCGCTGCGTCGGATGGCGTGATCCATCTCGCGTTCAAGCACGACATCGCCTTCTCGGGGGACTTCCAAGGTGCTGCCGATGCGGATCGCCGCGCCGTCGAAACCATCGGCGAGGCACTTGCAGGCTCTAGCAGACCGTTCGTCATCGCCTCCGGGGTGCTCGGACTCACACCGGGGCATGTGGTGACCGAACGAGATTTACCTGATCCCGGCTCGCTTGCAGGCCCCCGGGCCGCCGTCGCGCAGATGGTACTCTCCCTCGCAGCGCACGGTGTCCGCTCGTCAGTGGTGCGACTATCTCCAACTGTTCACGGAGATGGTGATAACGGCTTCGTCGCGGCCCTGGTTGGCATCGCCCGTCACAAGGGCACCTCCGGCTACATCGGCGACGGCTCCAACCGCTGGCCCGCCGTGCACCGACTCGACGCTGCACACCTCTTCCGCCTGGCACTAGAAAAGGCACCAGCCGGATCAATTCTGCATGGGGTTGCGGACGAAGGCGTGCCTGTTCGCAATATCGCCGAGGTGATCGGTCGGCATCTCAACCTCCCGGTGGTCGCCATCTCTCCCGAAAACGTGGGCGAACACTTCAGCTTTCTGGCTGGCTTCCTCGGCCTCAATTCTCCAGCTTCAAGCACGCTAACCCGTGAGCTGCTGGGATGGCAGCCCGTGCATCCCGATCTCCTGGCGGATCTCGATCAAGGTCACTACTTCACGAACAAAAGGTAATGTCCAGGCAGGGTGGCCGAAGAAGGAGCGGCGACACGAGACTCGTGTCGCCTTTGAGAAAACGGACCAAACATTTCGACCTCTCATGAGAGAGGCCCAGGAGACGTAGAAAATGCTATCACGAGGAGAATTTCATGACTGAGATACATGACTTGAAGGACTGGGATCGTCAGATCGTCGAAGAGTTCCGTGCCAACAAGGGCAATGTTGGTGGTCCATTCGCTGGCGTTCCCTTACTTCTGCTGACAACGACGGGAGCCAAAAGTGGTCAACAGCGTATCAGCCCACTGGCATATTTGTCCGATGGCGGTTACATCTACGTCTTCGCGGGAAATCGGGGTGCACCAACCAATCCCGGTTGGTATCACAATCTGGTCGCGCATCCCAATGTGACTGTCGAACTGGGCACTGAAACATTCGAGGCCAGAGCCACCGTCGTAGACAGCGCGGAGGGAGAACGCCTCGGTCGCATCCAGTTACAAAAACTCCCCGCTCTCGCTGAGCTTCAGGCGAAGAATACACGCAAGGTCCCCGTTGTTCTGCTGGAGCGCATAAAGTAGAAAGAGCGTTCAAAAGAGCAATTATGGGACCAGTAAATCCCAACAGTAACATAGAAAGCATTCTACAAATATCCTGGCGAACAAGCCATTTGGAATCGCTTGTTCACCAGGATATTTGTTGTAAAATTGATCAGTTTCGTGCAATTATTCTAACAGAGAGCGTCCCCACATAGCGATGAAAAACCAAGTTCTATTTACCTGCACATAATTTTGTAATTCTCAAAAAATCATTGACATGTCATCAAAATTGTGTTATACATTACACATCATCAATGATATATCATTGATGATGTGTAATGTAACAAGCAAAAGGATAGGCTAAGATAAATGACACCAGCCGGAGAACTGCGCCTGCTTGTTCTTGCTGCACAGCGTGAAGGAAACCGCTTGTTGGCTGAACGGCTTCGCCCATTAGGACTCACTCCCTCACAGTCAGAGGTTATTCGTGTACTGCACGAGTCACAGCCACTCTCGCTGATTGAGCTTGGAGAGCTATTGGTATGCGAGACGGGTAGTCCCAGTCGTTTAGTGGATGGACTCGTGAAAGTTGGGATTGTCGAACGTCTCCCGTCATCTAGCGATCAAAGAAAAGTAGTGCTTTCACTGACAGATAAAGGGCACGAGCTAAACAGACACATTATGAGCATTGAAGAACGATTTGAGTCACTTTTTGCTCACGTTGGTACTACGACTTCCGTTGCTACAACAATGGCATTACTCTGGGAATTTGTAGGCGACAAACCAGCAGGTGAAGCTCTAGCAAAACGCTTGGAGCGTATAAGCAAAAATAGTAAAAACGTTAGTTCCCTGGAATAGGGAAAAGGAGCAAATATTATGATGCGCATTCATGCTATCCGTACAGGATCAGTCGCGATCAAAGCAAGCCAGCGTGTAGGTAAAGGCATGGGACAAATTGGACGGCAGATACACATTTTGTCAGACAAAGAATGGACCGAGCCACTTCCAATCTACGCGTGGGTAATAGAACATCCCGAAGGTGTAATTGTCATAGACACAGGTGAAACAGCAAAAACAGCAGAGCGTAACTACTTTCCTAGGTGGCATCCCTACTTTAAACTAGCAGTACGTATGTCTGTGCAACCTGATGACGAAATTGGTCCGCAGTTACGTGGAATTGGTATCAACCCCAAGGATGTACGCTGGGTTATCCTTACCCATATGCATACCGATCATACGGGAGGACTCGAACACTTTCCCAAATCAGAAATTGTAGTTGCTCGTGGGGAGTATGAAGCAGCGAAAAGCCTTGTAGGACGTATAAATGGTTTTATGCCTGCACATTGGCCCGAATGGTTTCATCCTCGCCTCGTGGATTTCGCACCACAGACATTTGGCACATTTCCAGCTAGCCTGACGCTCACAAAGGCAAATGATGTCTTTCTGGTCTCGACAAATGGACACACCCCTAATCACCTCTCGGTCGTTTTGCAAGAAGAAGGAACCTCGATCTTCTTCGCTGGCGACATATCCTACACGCAACAACTCATGGTCGAGCAAGTAATGGATGGCGTATCGCCTAATGCGAATGTTGCACGACGAACACTGGCACGTATTCACGAATATGTCCAAACAACACCAACGGTCTACCTACCTTCGCACGATCCCGACGCTGTAGAGCGTTTAGCAACGCGTCAAGTTGTCAAACAACTCGAAGAGCAGCCCGTACTGTAACACTACTCATTGTCTTTTATCGTCTACAATGCCTCGTATAGGGCCAACCATAAGCCATACGAGTCCAACAACAAGTAAAGGTAAACCACTAAGAGCAACCAGAGCAGGTGTTCCCAACGTCAGCAAGAGTACACCTGCAACTCCACTTCCAAGTGGTTCACCACTCGAACCAATCGTACTTGTGAAAGCCCATACACGGCCCTGAAGTCCGTTTGGAATAGCCCGTTGACGAACCGTTGTCAGATATATCGCGCCCAGATCATCGAATGCTCCAAGTAGAAAATAGATACTGAGCGCAAGCCAGAATGGAGGAACAAGCGCAAGCAGTCCGTAACATAGTGCCTGTGCTATAAGCAAAACACATGTTACACGTCCTGGATACAGTGGACGCAAAGGACCAAATAGCAGTGCAGAAAGCAGCACTCCTATCGAGTTGACAGAAAGCAACACTCCCATTCCAACAGGGCCAACCTTTAATACACGTTCGCAGTAAAAGGGTAGAGCGACGAGGAAAAGTCCTAGTCCAGCATTCCAAAAAAATGAGACAGACGTAAGAGCTAACAAAAGCGGATTACGAATAGTAAACTGTACTCCTTGTACTAGTCCCATAAAAAATTGATTGGCATGCTGTAACTGTCTTTTGGGAACATGGGGAATGCATATGCTATAAAGCAAAAACGTCAAGAGTAAGGCAAAAGCAAAGAATGAAACACTATCAACCCATAGTAATGAGATTGGGCCAATTGCGACAACAAGAATTCCAGCCAATGCGGGTCCAGCAATAAAGCTGATTTGTCGTTGGGCCACATCAAGCGAGTTAGCGGCATTATAATCTTCAGGCAATACGAGGTCTGTGATCATGGTATGGCTACCAGCCGATGTGATAACGGACAGGGCACCCAACAATGCTATGATACTGTAAAGTGCTGGAAACGAGAGTGAGCCGTGACTATCCAAAAGCGGAATAAGCATGACCAGCAGGCCACGAAGAAGATTGTCACAAAGCATCACTGTCTCGCGTCGAAAACGATCAAGTAGCCAACCTGCAATAACACTGAAAAAGAGACCAGGCAACTGAAAAATCAGGAACGTGAGACCAACGTCAAGCGGACTATTACTACGTCGCAAGACATACCACGCCAGCCCAAACACAGTGAAGCTATCACCAAAACTTGAGATCAGTGAACCAAGCCAGAATAGCATATAAGCTCGATTCGTGAGGGTGGCACGGTAGTGGTGCATAGGGCCTTTTTTTACAAATACCAGCCTGAAAGCTGCAAATAGCATCTATCTTCACTAAACCATATGGTCTCCACCATCGAGCAAGAGAAACACGTAACAGAGTTCCTTTTTTAATTACGGATATAGGAGAAGCAAAACCCACGTAGGGAATAGAAAATTCCGCATATTGCATATTGTAACGATGCTTGCCATCTTCTGAAGTTAAAAATAATTCCTCATCGGGCATCCAATAACCTGTACTTTGCACTGGCATCCCCCTATCTCTAGAGATATAGGCACTTGTGTTTCTTAGTACAAGTAAATTGTCAAAGAGTGCATTTGGTTCGCCCTGCCAAATGCGCACACGCTTCACTAAGGTTTCTCGCATATTAGCAACTTGAGCCACATATATATGTCTAATAACAGTAACGTCTTCTACGTGAGGAAGAGTAACTTCTTGGTTTTCTTGAAACTCTACATCCCAAACTTGCCCTATATCATATATGGTATCATTAGGTTGATTGAAACGTCCTGGTGGAATTAAACGAACACTTTTATTTGTATCACGCGTCAACCCACTAACACAAGCACCATTTTTCATACGTGTTTTAGACACTATAAGAACTCTTTCCACTTTACAACCCTCCCAAATACTATTCAATTTTTATTACACTTTTTAGGACTTTACATTCTCGACTCGTGACTTTAAATCTGTTGCAATCTTCTTAGCTGCAAGCGAACGATGACAAGCTTCTGGCTCTCGCTCAACGCAAAACAGCCCTAATACTCTAGTTTCTAGCCCTAACATCTCAATAAACTTGTTAGCAAACGTGCCGTAAGCCCCCTGGCTTCCAGACAGGGGGATATAAGGCACACACGCATAGTAGATACCATTGGCATATCTAGTGTGCGTATAGTATAATTCTTGTATGACATACGAAACAAAAACAAACAACAATAGAGCGTACATTTGCCGTTACCATGTTGTCTTTTGTCCAAAGTACCGACGTAAGGTACTCATAAATGGGATAGATGAACGCTTGAAAACTATTATCATGGAAGTCATTGAAAAATGGGGGCAAGAACTCATAGAGATGGAAGTTATGCCTGACCACGTACATCTGCTTGTAGGGTGCGACCCACAATTTGGGATACATCGGCTGGTCAAGTACATCAAGGGTGCTTCCAGCCGATATCTACGACAAGAGTACCCTACCTTGAAACAGCGTCTACCGTCTCTTTGGACAAATAACTACTTTGTAGCTACAGTCGGAGGCGTGACGCTTGACACCTTAAAGCGGTATGTAGAAACACAGAAGGATAAATAATGCGAAAGTCTTTCAAGTTTCGCCTGTACCCCAACCATGAGCAAAAACAAAAGATGTTCTTTACCCTCAATCGCTGTAGGGAATTGTATAACGCCGCTCTTTCAGAAAGAAAAGATAGCTACAAGTACACTGGTAAGGGCGTTACGTACTACGACCAGAAGAAAGACTTACCTGAAATTAAGGACATCAGGGAAGAATATAGAGATATTCATAGTCAGGTGTTACAGGATGTGTTTTTGCGACTCGACAAGGGCATGAAGTCGTTCTTTCGCAGAGTCAAGAACGGAGAGAAAGCAGGCTTCCCACGCTTTCAGGGGCGTAACCGCTATGATAGTTTCACCTATCCACAAGGGGGTTATACCCTCTCAGAGAAGCATGTTACCTTGTCAAAAATAGGGAAGGTCAAAGTCAAACTCTATAGAGCGATTGAAGGGGATATCAAGACCGCAACCGTCAAGCGAGAAGTTGACCAGTGGTCCATCATCTTTTCCTGTGAGGTTGAGCAACCCGTACCCTTGCCAGAAGTACAGAGCGAGATCGGCATAGATTTGGGGGTAACCCATTTTGCGGCCTTGTCAGATGGAACCTTCATTGACTCACCTCGTTTCTTTCGTAAGGCACAAAAGGACTTGAAGCGCAAACAACGTCACTTGTCGAGGTGTAAACGGGGAAGCCATAGACGCGACAAGGCAAGAAAACAAGTAGCGAAATGTTACAGGAAGGTCAAAAACCAACGACGTGATTTCCACTTCAAAGAGGCTAAGAAGCTGGCTGAGCAGCATCAGGTCATTGTGTTTGAAGACTTACAGTTAACCAACCTCACCAAACATGCAAAGCCCAAACAGGATGAGGCAACAGGTGAGTACCTTCCCAACGGGGCAAGTGCGAAATCAGGACTAACAAAAAGCATACTTGATGCTGGTTTGGGGCAATTTGTGAAGATCGTGACGTTCAAAGCTGCAAACGCTGGTCGTCAGGTCTACACGATTGACCCCAAGTATACCAGTCAGGTATGCAGTGCATGTGGCGTCAAGGGACCACGCAAGGACTTATCCGTCAGGGGACATACCTGTACCTCATGTGGACTAGTCCTAGACCGCGATACCAACGCTGCCATCAACATTCATTTGGCGTGGAAGACGCCGACATATTGGAATGCCGTGCGTGGAGCGGCGCGTCAGTGTGTAGAAGCCCCTGCTTTCTTAGCATGGGGTACTTCACTGTCAAAAGATGATAGACATTGTTGTTCATACTCATGTATAAAAGTTTGTCCCAATTCTTTTCTGCTTCTTTTTGCTACACCCAATCTTTCGTCTTCTTGTTTCTGTTTCTCTCTAATAGCTTGATTTGGGGCTAAGTCTTTTACATAAACATATCTAATACCTAGTTCTCTTAACCTTTTCTGTAATGCTGTACTATTCACAAAAGCATACTCAGAACCCCTCATACCTCGTCGGAGACGAATATCACAGAAGGTATCTACATTTGCATTTAACAGAGCTTGAAAAAAGTGTTCTTTGTCAAAACCATATACACCTATAGTCACGATTTTAGGATACATCTACGTCCCCCTGTTTACTCCGTATTACATATTGTTTGCGCGAAAAGCCTATTTTTTCACTTTGCTCAAACAGGCTCTCACCAAGTAAGGACGGCTGTATACCAACAATAAGTTGGTTTACTTCTTGCTGCTGTTTTATCTTCCCATTTTCATCAATGTGAGCTACCGTTATACCTTGTTCAGTAAGAGTATTTCCTATTAGTTTACCTCTATGGCATTCAGATGGTTTAACCTCAGAACACATTACAACCACAGATAAATTTTTCTCCCAAGCTGTATGTAGTCGCCCAATTCCCTCTTGATAAAAAAGTTTGCTTGATAGTTTTGCATAATCTACGCTTCCCTTCTCATCATAACAGCTTTCATCCTTTGGTCTTCCTCCTAGTGTATCGCCCATAAACATATATCGTATTCCATACTGACTTAAATACGTCGCTAAAGGTTCTTTTGAAAATTGCTGATTATACTGCGAGTAGGGTTGTGAGCGCACGTCCACCAGATATTTGATGTGATACTTATGCAATAATTCCGTGAATATCTCGATTGGTCGGTTTCCGTAGCCCACTGTATATATTGGAAACTTCTCCATTTCTTTTCTCCCAGGAAAATTATACAGCAGTAGTTTCTGCCTTGCTTGAAAAATTATTCATTCTTTTTATCCAGCAGCTCTTCTTTCACGGTAGTGCGTCGATATAGATCGGCGAGGGGAAACGAAATACCGAGGCTTGTAATTTCTACGGTGTCGCCAGGACTATAGAGACGAGCGCGATATGCTGACCAACCCTCGGGTGTACGATGGAACACTTCGACGGCTTGATGATCCGTTGCAATAAGGACGTATTCTTCTATCGTTGGACATTGACGGTAAAATGCAAATTTTTTGCCTCGGTCATATGCTTCCGTAGAAATCTGAAAGAACTCCGACGATGAGACGTGGCGATTGCACCATGTCTTCTTCTCCCTGGTCATGCTCGTCGCATGTTACAGTCGCGTCAGGGAAGGTATATCGCGTCTCAGATAAACGCACGCTGAGGTCTGAGTTATAGACATTGCAAGGACCGTTGCCAAGAGCGTCCTCAAGAACTCTTACAACATTAATTCCTATACGAGCGTGGTTGGCAGTTCCTCCAGACATAAGATATACTCGGCCATCAATGTACTCGTACTTCAAGTGACTGTTGAACATCAGTTCACGCCATTCGTCAACGCTCATATGCTGTGGTAATCTTTGAGCAACCATATAAACCTCCAGGTGAAGAGCTATGAACCTATGCTTTTTCTCAGTCAGTATAACATGATTGTGCTGCCTTCATGTTGGTTAGCTATTCAGCTTCAACATGAGCTATGGTGCCTGAATCTGATGTGTATCCGAAATGCTAATAACAGCGGTGCCGAGCGCGAAATATTCGATGATGTGCGGCCCCCAGCCGTGACTGCCTTCGACGATACTCGCCCCGATAATTTCTCGCGCTTGCAACATGCTTGCCTCATATTACTACTGTGCTTAGTTTGAATAGTATAACATGTGTAACGTGGCATTCGTATATCATAGTTGTAGGGATAAAAAAGGACTCCGCCTTTTGTGTTCCTACATGCCTTACGTCAATAATACTATAATATGTTTGAACGCACTCACCTATTTATAGTCAAAAAGGGTATAGTCTATCATCGGTATTACGTCTATACGAGATAGGAGAAATACAACTATGGGTCTTTTCTCTCGACTTGCGACCTTTCTGCGTATCCGTGCTAGTTCAGCATTGGATAAGGCAGAGGACCCCGGTCAGGTCATGGATTACTCGTATGCAAAACAACTGGAGCAGTTACAGCAGTTACGTCGCTCTATCGCTGATGTGGTCACAAACGAGAAGCGGTTAGAGTTACAGGAAGAGCAAATTCAGCAGCAGTTCAACAAGCTGGGTCAACAGGCGAGAATAGCCCTGCAAGCCAACCGTGAAGACCTCGCGCGTATGGCACTACAGCGTAAAGAGACATTACAAACGCAGATCGTGAATTATCGTCAGCAGATCGAGCAATTGCGTGGACAAGAAAACAAATTGATCGAGATGGAACGTACCGTCTCCGCCCGTATCGAAAGCTTCCGTACGCAGAAAGAAATGGTCAAGGCACAATATAACGCAGCGCAGGCACAGGTAAAGATCAACGAAGTTGCCACGGGCATCTCCGATGAAATGACCGAAATGAACCTCGCGATGCAACGCGCCCAGGACAAAGTGCTCACCATGCAGGCACGCGCCAACGCGATGGAGACGCTTATACAGCAAGGAACGCTTGGCGAACAGGGCTTACTTGGTGCGAACTCAGGCGATACGCTTGACCGCGAACTACAAAAGATATCGTCCGAGCAAAATGTCGAGGCACAGTTGCAAGCCATGAAACAGCAATTGCAAATAGAGGGGCCAGAAGGTCAATAGACTAACACATCGCTGTTAGTTGGCATGACAGGGGCAAGCCCTGTCACTACTATACACAGTGTCTCGTAGCAAGCTCCGCAGGAGCGGTCAGTATAGTAGTGACAGGGCTTGCCCCTGTCATGCTCTCAGTACGCTAAAAGCCTGTTATTTCTCTAATGAGGTCTTTGTGTTGCGCTCACCATCATAGGTCATGAGGATACGCTTGCCTTCATAAATTGTTTCGAGATGCACGGGACGCCCCCACATGGTGTAGACATGCTGCAACGTCTTTTCAGCATAGCTCACATCAAGCTCTTGTCCCTCGAACATATGCTTGATGTATAACTCACGGTTGCCACGGTAGTCGCCGTTATCAACCACGAGATAGGGATAACCGAAGTTCGTCATGCTGGCAACAATACCATCACGCACTCGTTCCCACTGCTTTTCGGAGACAACCCACTCGTCGCCCTCTTTTTTGAACATATAGAGGTCAAGGTCTTTAATCAGGTCCTCCGTGAGGTAGTTCCGCAAAAATGACACGTCATTGTCGAGTTCACGCACCTCAAAGATTTTCTGCCGGCCCATGCCTGGTTTGCGTCCAAGTCGCTCCTGCTCTTCCTTTGTAGGATTATCCCAGCGTTTCTCGATGGCCTCGAACATCTTGAAACCCAGGTAATAGGGGTTGAGCGAGGTTTTCGATGGTGAAAGCACGCCCGAATGTAATTGCGCAAACTCTATGGTGTCAGAGTCGGAAATGACACCCTGATCGCCAAGCTCACGCATGATACGCGAGTGCCATATACTATTATGATGTAGCATACCGTTGGCAACATAGCGATGCGAACGATCTACAGTGATGTCATACACATCGGCAACATCATGCTCGATACTAACAACTTCATCGGTCGGGTCCTCTTTTTTGAACCACTGGTGACTTGCTAAGTAAGCTTGTAACTTTTCCTGCTTTCGTGCTAGGCCAAAGCCAATTTCCTCGGCAAATAGCTTCGCTGAACTGCTTTTGATACGTACATTCGCCCCATAGCGACGTGAGAGAATACCATAGTTCAATAGCACAATCTGCAACGTTTGCGCGATATCATCGCTGAACGTTGATAGAATCACACCTTCTTTTTCTGAAGCACAGCCATCACAATCAAAGTAGGCACGTAAGAAGGCACTCACAACCGATTTTGGAGAACGCAGAATGCCATCAGGAATGCGTTTCTTTGGAGCCTTAGCCTTCAAGTCTATGCCCAACGACTGCAAGAGGTCGAGTACATTGGCTGAATAGAAGACAACGCGCCAACGCCCACCTTTACCGTTAACTGTTTTATCATCCCAGAACGGGGTTGCCTCGATAGCAAACAAATCTTTCACAAGCTGAGCATAGCGGTCAACCAGCACTTTGTCGCCACTCGTATAGCCGACAGCATTTTTCGTATGATGAATGTTGCCATCACCAATCAGATAGCCAAGAAATTCAGCAAATTCTTCAGTAATATGAGTGGGTGCAGTAAGAGGAAAACGGCTTTTATATAATGGTCTACCTTCATTACCAAAGGTGTAACCAGTACGCTTAATAGCATCGGCGATACGATCTTGAGCAAAGGGTGTTTTCCCACCTAAAGAGCGGTACACTGTATGCACACCAACGCCTGCCGCTTGCGCTACATCGACTACCGTTGGCGACACAATTTTTGCAGGAGCAGCAATAGAAACAAGTTGCTCAGGCCATATGTTATCACCTAGGCTTAATGGGATACACTGCCCAACATGCACATCTTTTAACGGAAGCCACGTATCAGGTCCGATGCTCAGTTTATGCTCTTCCGCACCCTCCAATATTAAACCACGTCTCGTTTTCAAACGAATTGTTGAAGCATTACATCGAATATGACGGTCTGTAATCTCATCCTGAACACCCTCGCCGCTTCCTACAGTAATTTTTTCTCCTCGTGCAAGTTGCTCGTGTAATGCATCATAGCGCAAAAAACCACGCTCTGTTAGCACAAGGCTATCCGATTTTAAGCAGGCCCACCCCTCATTCATAGTTTTTGTTTGCATTTGAGGCACGAAGTAGAGGAACTCGGTACGCACAATTTCAATGATATCGCGTTGCCACGGTTCCAGGCTGGGAGCATGGCGCGACAGGAAGAGCAAAAGGTCTTTCTCAGGCTTCTCTGGAAACTTAGGAGCTTTACCCGAGGGATATCTATCGCGATCCTCTTCAGACTTTTTAGCTTTCTTGTCAAGGCCCCATATATCGTCGTATTCGCTTGTACGTTCCGGCGACTCTTCTTCGTGCTTCACATCGTCTGAACGTAGGAAGAGGTTATAATCAACGTGCTCCTGTATCGAGAGCGCGGCATCCAGGAAACGCTCGACTTCGAGTTTGCCATGGTCGAATTCATATTGCACAATGCGCTCAGCATGAATGCTCACCTTGTCGATCATACGTCGTGAAGTGTGTTGGAAGTAGGCATTATTTTTGAAGAAATCGGTATGCCCGAAGACATGCGCCACCACGAAGGTGTTTTGCAAAAGATCATTCATGTCCATCAGGAAAGCATAACTTGGATTGGTGTTGACCACCATCTCATAGATTTTGCTCAACCCGAAGTCGTACTGCATCTTCTGCCGATGGTACGCTTTACCATGTGTCCAGTGGCTAAAGCGACCAGGAAGACTATAGGAAGCAAATTCATACATAATTGAGGCAGGCACCATCTCGAAGTGCGTTGGAAATGGATCAAGCCCGAACTTGCGTGCCTGCTCCCATGCAATATCTATATTATCCCGTAAGCGTTCAAGATCATCGCTACCTTCTATCTGTGTCATACCGGGTATCTCCTCTCATACCCTGTAGGGGTCTAATTCATACACCCTGTTGGCGATTGACCACGCTAGAAGGATTGTGCAACGTTTCAATATATTCTCCAACATGGTCAGCGACGAGGGTGTAATGAATTAGACCCCTACAGGGTCCTTCTGGGCAAAGAACTTACGTAGGGCTGGGTAGACTTCTTTTTTGTCAGAGATGGTTACAGCCGTAAACTTTTTATCGGTGATCTTATTGTAGGCAGACATGAGTGTGCTGGGTGAACGATAGTGTCCCTCGCGGATTTCGCCATAGCCGAAGATGTTGCACAATTCCATAAGCTTCGTCACCATCTGCACACAGCGATCGTTGTCCCACGGCAGATTATCGCCATCGGAAAAGTGGAACGGATAGATGTTCCAGTCATCAGGATTGTAACGCTCTTTGATGATCTGTAGCGCAAGTTCATACGCAGACGATACTTGTGTGCCACCGCTCTCACCCTTGTGAAAGAACTCTTCTTCCGTGACCTCTTTCGCCTCCGTATGATGACTGATAAAAACAATCTGTACATTGTTGTACTTCGTGCGTAAGAAGCGCACCATCCAGAAGTAAAAACTGCGTGCGATATACTTCTCGAACTCACCCATACTACCTGAAACGTCCATCATAGCGAGCACGACAGCGTTCGATTGATATTTAATGGTGGGTTCCCATACTTTGAAACGCAGGTCTTCAGACTTGATATCCTGAAACTTGGCTTCACCTTTTGCCGCGTTACGCTTCATGTTCTCCATAATTGTACGCTTTTTATCGAGATTGGCCATTGGACCTTTTTTACGCACATCAGTATAGCGCACCGCTTCGGTTTCCATCTCCTGCTGGCGTTTTTGTTCCAGGTTGGGTAAGCCAAGGTCCTCAAAGATCAAGGCCGCCAATTCTTCCATCGAGATATCGGCCTCGTAGTAGTCTTGTCCCGCTTCTTTGCCAGCTTCGCCGCGCTTGCCCTTGCCGGGTCGTGGCTCCTGCGCGACGACATCACCGACCTTGCTTTTGCCATTACCTTGACCGCTGTGCTCCTGCTTGCCAGAGTCATAGCGAAAACGGTACTCGTCAAGAGAGCGAATAGGGACACGCACCGTTTTCTGACCATCAGAAAGAATGATGCTTTCCTCACTCACGATCTCACCAAGATTTTTCTTCACGGCATCGCGAATCTTCTCTTTGTGGCGTTCCTGGTCAATCTGCCCCTTACGATGTAACGACCAATCATGTTGTGAGATGGACATAGCCATACTCCTTTTATAAACATAATGTAGGGACCAGATTTATCGCGTCCGAGAGCGATTTATCGCCTATGATAAGAATACATATCTCGCGCAATAAATTGCACCTCGGACGCGATAAATCTGGTCCCTACTATGCAATTACCAATTCAAGAGACTGCCCGTATAGCGTAAGAGTTCGTTCGCGCTCTCGGGTGTATACCCATGCTCGGCAACGAGACGGTTGATCACTTCATTGATCTTACGCAATTGATCTTTGTCTGGTGTGCGTGTCGAGGTCGTGATCTTGACAACATCGCGCAGGTCCGCGAACAACTTTTTCTCGATAGCTTCCTTGAGCCGCTCATGACTCATATAATCAAAGGTTAAGCCTTTACGGGCAAGCGATGAGATACGAATCAGAATTTCTTCACGGAAGGAGCGTTTGGAATTCTCCGAGACACCAATCTGCTCCTCAATCGAGCGCATCAGGTGTTCATCCGCGTCCATCTCCTCATCGGTGATGGGGTCGCGCATTTTTGTTTTGTTGCAGTACGACTCGACGTTATCCAGGTAGTTGTTCAGCAGGGTTCGTGCCGACTCTTCATAAGAATAGACAAAGGCACGTTGTACCTCTTTTTGTGCAATCTGGTCGTATTCTTTGCGTGCTTCACTGATGAAGTTCAGGTAACGCTCGCGCTCTTCGCGTGTGATGCTGGTATGCTGATCGAGGCCATCGCGCAGCGCACGCAACGCGTCAATTGGTGTAATAAAGGTCACACCCTGCTTGATAAGCGCGTTCGAGAGACGGTTGATAACATAGCGTGGCGAGATACCATCCATACCTTCACGCACGGCCTCTTCCTGCAATTCACGCACGTCCTTCTGCTTGAAGTCCTCCATATCTTCACCATCGTAGAGACGGAGTTTCTTCATCAGACTAATGCCCGCCTTCTTGGATGGCTCCAAACGTGTGAGGATTGCGAAGATGCTGGCGATACGCAGTGTATAGGGCGCAATGTGGACATTGAGTAGCGCACTTTGCTTGAGGAGCTTTTCGTAGATTTTTACTTCATCAGAAACACGCAGATTGTACGGCACTTTCACGAGAATAATGCGGTCCTGCAATGCTTCCGACTTCTTGTTGCCCACGAAGGATTGATACTCATGTTCGTTTGTATGGCTAGCGACCACTTCGTCGGCATAGATCATACTGAAACGGCCAGTTTTAATATTTTGCTCCTGGCTCAGTGTTAACAGTACATATAGAAATTTCTCATCGGTTTTGAGCATTTCTACGAACTCCATCAAACCACGATTAGCGATATTCAGTTCGCCATCGAAGCGATAGGCTCTTGGATCACTCTCGACTCCAACCTCGCCAATGGTGGAAAGGTCGATACCTCCAACTAACTCACTGATATCCTGGCTCTTTGGGTCTGACGGCGTGAAAGTGCCAACTCCCACTCGATATTTTTCACTAAAAGTGATCCGCTTGACAGGGACTTCTTCAATACGTCCACGATACTCATTATCAACCACGTAGCGGCAGTGTGGGCAAAGATCGCCTTCAATGTAAATGCCGAACTCTTTTTCGACATCCGCACGCAAGTCATTCGGAATCAAGTGAAGTGGCTCTTCGTGCATTGGACAGTCTTTGATGGCATAGACCGCACCCTCCGGGGTGCGTGTGTACTCTTCAAGACCACGCTTCATAAGCGCAACCGCGGTAGATTTACCACCACCAACAGGTCCCATGAGTAAGAGGACGCGCTTGCGTACCTCTAAACGCTGTGCAGCAGAGTGGAAGTAGTCAACAATCTGCTGAAGGGGCTTTTCGATACCAAAAATTTCCTGACCGAAGAATTTGTAGTGTGGCTCCCCTGTACGTGTCATATCCATGCCTGCATCCATAATCATGTCGTAGATGCGTTCATGAGAAAGTCGGCCCACCTTTGGATTTTTGCTAGCAATCTCAAAGTACTGCGCGAATGTTCCCTCCCACTGTAACTCCCGCTCACGATCTCGATATTCTTCTAACCGCTTTACCAAATCCATAAATGTTTGTCACCCTCTCTTCGTTGTATAGAAGACTGCGTAGTGTAGGCTTTCTGTATCGCGGATACTATCTCCTGCGCATCACTACCGCCACTACTCGCTGCAACTCATCTACGTATAACAATTGGGAAAATGCACTACACGATCGAGCCAGGAGCATACGTGGAGAAAAGAACTCAGGCGATATGTGTAACACCTGCAATACTCCGGCGCATTCGCTCGAATAAAGAAGACGCTATGAGACCAAAAAGGCCAGTTTCTTACTCGACGACACGTACGAGAGAACCAGCCCGTTCCTACATAACAGAGGATATGTTGATTAGAATTCATTATGACCTTCGTCCCATTATGTAACAGGAAACGAGGGGATGTTGTAGAGCGATGCATCTTTATGATGCTCCTGCAATGTTCCAATCTGTCCTTTCTCATTTCTGGTTAGGTGAGAGACGAGGAATGGAGAAGCGACGTTGTATGTCGTCCACATACCTCTAAACACTGCTGGTAATCGTTCACGACAAAAGGTATGTTTGCATTATACCATACTTCTGCCTATGAAACAATTCCATTTGGAACATTTTTTTGGGAAAAGAGCATTAGAAAAGCGCGTCTCGCATGCGAGACGCGCTTTTCTAATGCTCTAAAGTTAGCCTTGCCAGCTCATTCGTGCCTCACGTAGCTGTTCAGGCGTAATCATTCTAAATAGAATTAATAAACTCTCCAGGTCATACTCCAGGCCAACCGCATGCAATTCCTGTCGAATACGGCCTAGTGCACTGATCTGCTGTGTCGAGATCATCCCATAGCTGACCAGGCTCGCAGCAAGCAACTGGTCGGGCGTCAAAAGTTTAAACATAAGTAAAATTTCACCAAGTTGATAATTCAAATCCACCCCACGTAACATGCGCTGAATATTCTGTGCAACCTCTAATCGACTCTGTGGAACAAGATGTCCTTCAAGCAAAACACTGCCAAGAGTACGTACTGTTCTTCCACTTACCGCTTGCGATTGTGGCGGAGATGGCATTAAAGGAAGACTTTGTACGATATCCAACAGCATAGCATTGTTTGGAGATATTCTATTAGCAGTAATATCCTGTTCCATAGGTGCCTCTTTCACAGGTACCTGTTCTTGCTGTTCTCGCGTTGTAGTAGCAGTAGTTACCTCATCACGTTCCTCCTCTTCATCGGTGCTCCCTTGCGTTGTAGGAAGGGTGTCTGTTAACACCTCGTTTTTGATACGCTCATTGAACTCACCTTGTGTTTCCTGGACAGCATCTTGCACGGTGTGTTCTTTTTGTTGTACTGGTTGTGCCTGCTGAGCAGGAATTTGCGCCTGGTTTGTATGCTTCTCTACAGGCTCAACAGGCTCAGGTAGTGTTACCCCTGGCATCGACATTGTTGCTTTTGTCGCAACTGGTGCGGGTGCCGTTGCAGTACGCAACGTTGAGATAGACGCCAAAGGAGTCGTTTGTGTTGCCTGCATATTTTGTGTTGAGTTCCCACTATATTGGCCATAACTTGTCCGTACAGTGCCGTCCCCACGTCGCGCACCATCGTTTGTACTTGAGCTGCTTGTAGCGCGGTCAAGGGGTAAGTCTTCAATTGGCGATGCGCGTAAAGGTTGTGTTTCTAGTGTGTCTGTGGCGGGTGCTACCTGTGTTGTAGATGGAGCATACTGGATTTCTGACTCGTCGTTTGCTGCTACTGATTGATACGCAGAATTGTTGGTGCTCTGAGTAGTGATGGGGGCACTCCGCTCTTGTAGTAACCGAGACAATTGATCGAGTCCTGACTCTCGCTCGTCAGCAGGATGTCCATAGGCAAGCCGCTGCAAGGTGGATGCCCCCTCATCATACGTGTGGGTACTCTGGCTATTTTGCACACGGTAGTCTTTTTGAGGGATATTCGGCTGCGCGTCTGGCGTATAGGTTGCCGTTCGCTCGGTCTCCTGAAATGAGGGTCTTGTCTCTGCATGTCCGGCAGGTGCCTGCGCACTTGTCGCACGGGGGGTTGGATAAAGGACTGCGCGTATCTTCTCAGAATATGACTGATGAACAGGTGTTGGTATCTGTGCAGTAATGGGAGCAGTAAGTGTTGCTGTGCGGGGAGTATCAGCGATTTGCCCCGTACGATAGGCAGGACCACTACTATGTGTTGACGAAGAAGCCATACTAGTGCTAGTTGGAGGAGTCCTTGGTGGTGCGGTTCGAGGCAAACGTACCTGCGTGGGAGCGTTGCTTGCAAACGTTGGTCCTGGGACGCGTTCGCGTACGGCATCGACCAGGTTCATCAGTCCCAGCATACCTTCAATTTCTATATCAGCTACCTGGTTCTGTGAACGCTCATCGCTATCCCGTGAGCCATACCCTGCTAGATTTGAACACAAGTAGGTGAGCACCTGAACTCCACGTCCCCGCCGTTGCGTGTCTAAAGCTACCCAAAACTCTCGACGACCAGCAGCGGCTTGCGCAAGATTGACCAGCAGTATGCGCACTGGAAAACGCGCGATGGTGTCAAACACCTCCACGGCTGTACGAGCCGTATGACACTCATACCCGGCAAGCTGAAACTCACTGATCAGTAATGCCGTCAATTGCTGATCGCGTTCAAAGAAAAGAATTTGTGGTCCTCCGGTGCTAATATTCATAGCTTCATCCTCCCCATCCCATCATCTGTTGTTTCTATATCTCTAAAGAGCACCATGTTTCTATCCGATCTATTGTTCATCACCAGAAATAAGCTAATTCTATGCTTCATGAACGTGCATCCATCTTTATCGACACTGTTCGGCTGCTTTAACTGTCCATAGTGGCAAGAGTATAGCATGCCTGTGCGCAAAAGGCATAGAAACCCTGACTTATGGTGACTTATAGACCTATGAACTTACAAGGCATACTTCCTATGCATATAATAGTAGCAGGGTGAAACGTGAACTATTATTGGTCTTATGTGTCATCGTGTTTCTTAATCAAAGGGATAGTCGAGCATTATAATCTAGGAGTATCACCGTACTATGAATTAATCTTCTCTCCTCCCAACAGCCGCTTTGCATCCAGTTGTCGCATTTATGACAGATTTTGGTCTTGGCGATGGCGATGTAGGCGTTCTAAAAGGCGTTGCGCTTGGTATTGCGCCCAATGCGCAGCTTATCGACATCACTCATACCGTTGCACCACAAAACGTCGCATCAGGTGCGTGGATACTGTCGGCAAGTTACCGCTATTTCCCGCGTGGCACCGTCTTTGTCTGTGTTGTTGACCCGGGTGTTGGTAGTAATCGCAGACCTATTGCCATTGCTGCTGGTGATTGGTATTTCGTGGGACCCGACAACGGTCTCTTTAGTTATGTTTTCGTGGAACAGCCCGTGCATTCCGTTGTCACACTTTCGCAGCCCGCATATCATCTCGCGCGAGTAAGCTCTACATTTCATGGGCGCGATATTTTTACACCTGTCGCGGCGCATATCGCAAGTGGTGTCGCATTATCAGAACTAGGTGCGTCAGTTGACCCAATGACGCTACAACGTCTTGATTTAGGGCTTGCAACTCGACAAGGCAATGAAGTACTTGATGCTCGTATACTGCATGTAGACAACTTCGGAAATCTCGTCACCAACATTTCTCTGCACCTTGTACCCGACCTTTTCAGTAGCTCACAGATCAAGGCAACTTTTGCCGATCAAAAGGAGGGTATTTCAGAGGTCCGACGCTTTTTTTCAGATAGTACACAGTCACAAGATAAGCAGCCATTTATCTTTGGCGATAGCTCCGGCTATGTAGGCATTGCGGTACGCAATGGCAGTGCCGCCCACACATTACGTGTTGGCTATGGAGACGCTATGACTTTCGTCATAACGCCGTAACACGCGTTAGGTCATTCTACACTAACATACAATCAATCTCTATGGTATCCTTTTCCTATGCATTAACATTGGAAGGAAATGCTTGTGAAACCACTAGAGTTACAGGAAAAACGTACCCATAACTTGCGACGATGGGCAATAGGGTGGCTTGTAGTCACCATTGTTTTGATGATTTCAACCGACTATAGTGCTTTTCATAGCAGACCTTATTTACTTCACAACTGGCATGGTGGTGTAATTCTTATCCTCTCACTCTTCATACTAGTAATGTACTGGAAGAGTTTGATGAGAAGCCATGAGAACTGGCCACCACCATTGCTTTCTTCACTCACGATTTTTGCTGGCATTTATGGAGCGGTAGTCCTCCTTTCACTCATCGACGGCGATTTTGTCTGGGATTTCTATATCGTGCTCGGTGCCATACTTGGACGTTTTGCCGGGCGTCGTCTACTCGTTCTTGTCGCAATCCTTTTTTGCTCGCTCTGCATCTTCGGCGGTGTGATTACGTGGCCATTCGATTGGAACCAGTTGAGCGGTATTCTTGGTGTCGGTATCAGCTTTTTGGTACAGCGGCATCCGCGATTGTCATTCAAAACATGATCGCAGAACGCTTCAAGCGTAACAAATTACTAGAAGAGTTGACGCAAACGCATAATGAACTCGCTGAAGCTCATCAAAGGCTCGCTGATACTGCCGCACAAGAGCAAGAACTCGCGGTACTTCGTGAGCGTAACCGCCTTGCACGTGAGATGCACGATACACTTGGACATGCACTTGTGCTTGTTACTGTCAAGCTAGAAATCGCGCAAAGACTGCGTGAGCGCGACCCCGAACGCAGTAACCATGAGTTAGCAGCGACACAGCAGATTGTACGTGAAAGCATGAATGAATTACGTGCATCCATCGCAAATCTCCGTTCACCCGCCCTCGAACACGAGCCAGTATGTAATGCCCTCAGACGCCTTGTGGACGAAATGGCACAACGGACAGGTATTCATGCTACGTATGAACTCCAACCTGACATCTCAAGCTTCCCAGAACAAGTTGAAGAGACACTTTGGAAGGTGGGACAAGAAGCAATCGCTAATGTCGAAAAACATGCTCAGGCAAGCAATGTTCTCCTACGCGTGAGCCACCAAGAAGGAACCCTACACATGATCTTAGAAGATGACGGTGTGGGTTTACCACATGAGTGCAGTCGATATAAAGCTAATGGGCAAACAGCATATACCAGTCCAGTCGGGCACTACGGACTAAACGGTATGGCAGAACGCGTCGCGCATATTGGCGGTACGCTCTCTTTGAAACCAGGAGCCAAACACGGTACAGTTGTAGAAGTTGTACTACCACTCATAGAGGTACCGTTACAATAAAAAATAAAGGGCTGATTTGGTCTGTAATGCAGACCAAATCAGCCCTTTATTTTTTATTGTAACGCAAGTTTTTTGGCTCGGCGTTCGCGTACCCTCTCCATTGTCAGGCTGTAGAGAAAGATAAACAAGACCATCCAGATAGCTCCATCCAGGTAACCACCAAGAACATCCGTGAACCAGTGTTCACCTTCCCAAATTCGTGCAAAACCCACAACCAGGATATTGATAATAGCCCATATTTGGAAGGGAATTAGTAACCAATGATAGCGCGACTGACGCGCCGATTGCGTGAAGCTGAGGTACAGCAAAAACCCATAAAAGACCATCATATGACAACTATGACCCGAAGGGAAACTGTTAAAGATGAGCTTGCTATCCACATGAATCATACTTGATAGAGGCCGTGGTCGTCCAACAACATCGCCAACCAATGCATCAATACCATTGCCAATGATAGCTGATAGAGCTAAGAAGAGGGCTTGCCAGAACCAACGAAACACCAGAAAGAAGAGCAGAGTTGCCGGAACTATAAATTCGTCTGGCCCAGGATCACTTGCCCGCGTGAGTAAACGGAATGTTACCGTGACCCAATTTGGAAATCCAATCGCTTGCACACTTTTACTAAAAGACAACTCATATGGCAACGGTTGACGATGTGCATGCACAAAAAATGCTAATGCAACAAATGCAATCACAGCAAGTACCCAGAGTATACTACCTACCACAATGGTCGGTCTGCGGTTATCACGCCTATTGCCAGTTATCCCACGGGATATTTGGGAAGAGCGTGCGCGACTTGTTTGCACGATATCGGACATATCTTTAATCCTTTACAAAAATGGAATTTTGCATATGTAACCTATACGAGATTGTGAGCATAGAATGATACAAACGCCCTCTTGCATCATCCCCATAAACGCTTGATTTGTGTATTAAGACAACAAATATGTTGCTAATAAGATAGTGCGTAGGAAATACAAGGTCACGTTACATAAGAGGATAGAACGTGTTTTTGACATCGCGTATACCGCTTTTGCACCCAATTATAATATAAGTGTGACACTGGTAGAGCATAGAAAATTTGTCTCATGTTGACGAAGGGGTGGTTGTGGAATGAGGAATAAAGACGAATATATAGGTAACTACTGCATAATAAAAAAAATTTCTAATGGTGCTTTTGGAGATGTGTACTTAGCAAAGCATACTTTTCTGACCAATCATATTGTCGCCATCAAAGTTCTGCGTTCTGTACATCACGCTTCATCTCAGGAACGTGATAGGTTTTTTGAGGAAGCTCAATTTCTTAACAAACTCAAACATCCTCACATTCTTTCTATTATAGATGTTGGCGTTCATGAAGGATGTCCATATTTGGTAACTGAATACGCATCAAAAGGTTCATTGCGTGACCTTCTACAACGTCAGTCTCCACACTTGCTACCTATTGAAGAGTCAATAAATATTCTTATACAAGTGGGGCAAGCGCTTGACTACGCTCATCAACAGAATATCATTCATCGGGACCTCAAGCCAGAAAATATACTTTTTAATGCAGAGGGCAAAGCAATTCTCGCCGATTTTGGTATAGCCACGGTCTTGAATACTGCAACCAGACAAACAGCTACGATGGGTACTTTCAACTACATGGCCCCTGAACAATTCAGGAACACTATTGCCAAACAGAGCGACCAATACGCATTAGGATGTGTCGCCTACGAACTTTTTACAGGACACATGGTCTTTGAAACCTCAGATGCCGCTACAGCGATGATGAAGTGTTTAGTAGAAACGCCAGCCAAGCTAAGAACATACAACTCTAAATTGCCTTTATCTATCGAAGAAGCTGTTTTAAAGGTATTAGCAAAGGAGCGAGCCGACCGCCATGCTGATGTAGCTACATTTATTGCTGAATTAAGTCTATCAGTTGCACCTCAGCATAATACACCAAATACCTCTAAGGCAGGTACCCTCGATGCGGATGAAAAAATATACACTCACTGGATGAGCATAGCTACCGCTCATTCCAAAGCAGAACGTTATGAGGACGCGTTAACTGCATATCAACAACTCATACTTCGAGGTTATAAAAATGCTGATATTTTGTATTACAAAGGAAATATGTTGTGGCATCTTGAACACTATCAAGAGGCCCTTGAAACATTTCAAAGTGCTGTAGACCTTGATTCTGAACATGTAGACGCTCATTGCGGACGAGGATATGCATTACTTTATCTCGACAAAAAAGAAGAAGCACTCTCAGCATTTGCAAGTGCTGTTTCACTTGATAACAATCATATACCTTCTTATATGGGTAGAGGTAAAGTATTAGAGTCTCTACGACACTATAAAAGTGCACTAATAGCTTTTGAAAGAGTTATTTATTTGGACACCGACAATCTAAGTGCGTGGCAAAGCAAAGGAAGTATACTCCTCGCTCTTAAACAGTATAAAGAGGCACTTAGAGTATGTGATTATACTATTCGCATCAATAATACTATATCATACAACCATTATATGAAAGGAGTTACGCTTCAGCTTCTCGAACGCTATCAAGAGGCTATTATAAGTTACGATAGAGCTATAAATATTGACCCTCATAATAGTGTTAACTCTTATTCGCTTAAAGGGCAAATTCTTGAAAAAATGAACCTTTATCAAGAGGCAATTACAGTATATGAGCAAGCTCTTAAGCTTAATCCTGATATGCCTAATATTCTTGACAGCAAAATTCGTTTGCAAAAGATGCTTCAAGAACCCTTAAAAACGTCAGGACTAATTGAAGATGATGAAGACGAAAACGAAGATTACGGAGATGAAGATTACGACGAGGATGTAGATGAGACGGAAGATGATGATGTAGACGAAGTGGAGGACCATGTATATCACTACAGCGACAACGTAACTGGTGCCATAGCCTACTATCATCAAGGTGTTAGATTGAAACAAAAGCAACAATACGAACAGGCATCTCAGGCATTTAAAAAGGCTATACAACTTGTTCCTAGTTTCACTAATGCTTACCATGAACTAGGGTTTGCCCTTCAACAACTGAAACGGGATAGAGAAGCTCTTGTAACTTATGAACAAGCTATTAAACTTGCATCAACTGAACCTTCATTATACAAAAGTAAAGCTCAACTACTAGAAAAGCTAGGTAGGTTAGAAGAGGCTGCACAAAGCTATGCTGTAGCAAAAGCACTTACAGAAAACGCTATTAAACGGTAAAGTGCTCAATAGTAAAAGCTGTTGATTAGGTTTCTGGTAAATATTCAATACGGTCCTGATAGTAGTTTGCTGGTGCTGTCTCAGCTATAAGGATGAGTTCTTCTATGGTCTCACCAACGCTCATATCTTCATTGAGGGTAATGATGCCTGGAATATGATGCCCTTGTGACAAATGATCCCCTAGATGAGTAGGCATGGATTTACGATTATTGGGGACGAGGATGAAATTGTTCGCCTCGCACCAACGCAAAATTTCTGGATCAAGCGTCCCTTTTGATGGAAATCCTGGGTCTCCGACAGAGCATACAATGAGTTCCGATTGCTTTAACAATAGCTGCGACTTATAGAGCGGATTCAAATTTTCATCCATAAGGTACCGTAGGCTCACGCTAGTCCCTTTTCCGCTTGTCGTTCAGCTTTAATCTGACGTATCTTATCTCGCACAGGTGAGGGTGTGTTGGCTTGAATCCTTCTCATTTCTCTTCCCCACTCGATCCAGTCGGTAAGATACTTCGTGACCGCTTCTTTGTTATGGAGATAGTAGAGAATTGTCGCATACACTTGTTCCAGAGTAAGCGACGTGTAGGTATTGGCGATGGTTTCAGGCGAAAGTTCTTTATGAATGTAGTCATACAATATCGTCTCGATACCTACACGCGTACCTTTAAGCCGAATGTCGTCTTCAGCTAAAAAGTTGAAGTAGTCTTCTAATTGCATAGCCTTACTCCTCGTTTCTTAATCGTCCTCCAATATTCAACATTATATATCATTTTCTTCTTGGAACATGAGCTTACCAGCATTTATTTCAGCCATTCATGCTTGAGCAACCCGAAGTAGTATTCGTCCTCATACTGACCACGGAAGAAGTAGCGTTGGCGCAAATTTCCCTCGAACGTGAAGCCGAGTTTGAGTAAGAGGTTTTTCGAGCGCGTGTTATCGGGTGCAACATCCGCTTCAATTCTATGCAGCCCTAACTCGGTAAAGCTATAAGTGAGCACCGCTGACATTGCCTCGCTCGCAATGCCCTTTCCCCAATAATCACGATGCAGGTCATAGCCTGTTTCAGCATAATGAAAGTCAAAGTTGAACGAAAAGAGCGCACATGTACCAATGACGACATCTTCTCCCTTGAGCGTAACGCACCAGAACAAAGAGTTATGCTGCTCATAAAAGGTCTGTAAGCGTTGTATAAAGGTACGCGTCTCTTCAAGCGTCTGATGTGGCTCCTGCCCCATAAACTCCATACCTATCGGATCAGAACGCATCGCAAAGATCGCTTCCGCATCTGTTGCTCGAAGCTGACGTAATTGCAAACGATTCGTGGTAAGCGTAGGAAATTGTGTAAAGGCATCTTCAATGCTCATGAAAAACTCCTTTGTACAGGTTATAACGAGATGATTTAAGCAGTTAAGTCATCTCGTTATAACCTGTACACAAAAGGTTATGCAGGAAAGTTTGCCAGCACAATCTTCCCAATCGTCTTGCCACTCTCAACCTTCTTATGAGCCTCACGCAGAGTCGCCGCAGTGATAGGCTCAAGCTTCTCCGTGAGCGTGCTTTGTATCTTGCCCTCATCCACAAGTTGTGCCAGTTGGTTCAGAATATTGTGCTGCTCGATCATATCAGGTGTCTGATATCTTGCACGGGTGAACATCAGTTCCCATGCAAAAACAACGCTCTTGCCCGTCAAAGCAGAGAGATTGATAAGTCCGTTTGTACCCACAATTGAGGCGACTCTACCTAATGGCGCGATAACTTCTACCATATCATCCCAGTGCTTATCGGTACTATTCAAGCAGAAGATGTAGTCCACATACTCAAAGCCCAACTCCTTAAGTTGGGGCGCAAATGCTTTATGATGATCAATCGTATAGTCCGCGCCATGCGCTTTTGCCCACTGCACCGTTTCGGGCCGCGATGCCGTACCAATGACAGTCAGGCCAGCATGATGAGCAAGTTGGGTAGCGATTGAGCCAACCCCACCTGCCGCCCCAATAGTGAGAATACGTTTCCCTTTGTTATCGTTAGCACTTAACGAAATGCCAAGCCGTTCAAACATAGCTTCCCATGCAGTAAGTGCTGTCAAAGGCAATGCTGCTGCCTGCGCAAAGTCAAGGCTTTTAGGTTTGTTGCCGACAATCCGCTCGTCCACAAGATGAAATTCGCTATCCCCACCAGGACGCGTGACAGAGCCGGCATAATATACTTCGTCACCAACTTTAAACAGTGTGCAATCTGGTCCAACCTGTTCGATCACTCCCGCAACATCCCAACCAAGAATGCGCGGCTCCTTCTCGACCTGCTCTTTTGGTGCACGCGTCTTCACATCAACCGGATTAACTGAAATTGCCTTAACATGAACTAACAGATCGCGTCCACTCGCAGTAGGTTTCGCAATTTCGACATCCACAAGACTCTCTGGATTGTCGATGGGCAGGTAACGATATAAACCGATAGCTTTCATATATGTAATTCTCTTTTTCTCTCTATAGGGCTGCATTTCTAAGATATCACAAATAGACACCTATGCGTTCAACTAACGTATCCCACGGCCTTGCCTCTATCACAGGCAACGAATAGTTATTCGCTTGCTCAATAAGCCATTGACTATATAGCCACTTAGCCCGTGCCTCTGTACGCAATTCTGCTATGGGACGTTCAGCAATACCACGCCCACGCGCTACCAAGTTTGCAAAAAGCATCTCCTCGTCCTGTTCAACGAGAAATACCGCTTTCACCTGACCACTCATCCTATACTGATGTATTAAGGGTCTATCAAATAGCGATGGGACAATGCCATCACCCTCAATGATAATCGGCCCTGCATTGTCACAATGGTTTGCCACAACAATCTCAGTAGCAGGTGACATGACCTCACCTGTCGCAATTAAACCCTCAAACAATCGCTCTGGCTTCAATTGCCATACATTCGGCGTATCGGCGAAAAAGTACAGGTCTTTTGTCCTTTGCGGCAGCGTGACGTGACTATACTGAAACGCTAATCGCAAGTCATCTACCCCCAACCACGGTACGCCGAGGCGAAGTCCTAACTGTTGCGCAATTCTTGACTTGCCAACTCCTGATGGGCCACCAATAAGTAAGACAGTCCAGTTTGCTTTTGATGAGTGCATTCTTGCTCTCCTTCTGCATTACTCAAATAAACTCACCAATGCAACTACACCAAAAATCAGAATAATACTCCCCGACACTCTATTAATCCATAACAACCACGTAGCCGTAAACCTTGTGCGTAAAAAGCTTACGATGCTTGTCAGGAGAATCCACCAGAAAACGGACCCGACGAAAACACCCAGCACAACGATAATCGCGGAGACATAGCTTTTGCTCGCGGCCCCAACACCAATGCCCGCGAAAATCGCGACGAACGAAAGAATCGTCGTTGGATTTGTCAGAGTAAGCAACAGGGTAGAGATATAAGCACTTATATAACCACTCGCTTTCGCGCTTGCCGCACGTTCCGCAGGTTTGCTCAATAGAGTCCTGATACCAAGATACACCAGGAACAAGCCTCCAAGCAAGCGTATCCACAATTGCTGACTGACCAGGAAATTAGAGATAAGGGTTAGTCCAAAGGCAGCAATACAACCATAAAGAGCATCGGCTGTCGCGATGCCCAATCCAGAGACCAAACCATAACGTTGCCCCCTTTGCAGCGTACGTTGAATACACAAAATGCTCATAGGCCCAACGGCTGCCGCAATAGACAGCCCAATTACAAGGCCACGTAGAAAGAAACTTCCATCCATAAAATTCTCCTTGTTGAGTAGCAAAGCACACAAAAAAAGTCGCCGGACCTTTTAAGTAGGCCCGGCGACTCGTTGCGACTGCTTGTATGTACTCAGAGGCATGCAAAGAAAGCCAAACCCACAAAAGGTTGGCTTTGCAGCTGGTTCTCGCTTGTTATGAAAAAACACGAGTACATATACAATCTCTTTGCTTATCTGATAATGAGGCTATAATAGCAGATTATGTACGAGAATGGAACTATTCTGAAAATTGGCTCCAAAAGCCCTTGAGCATGACGTTACGTCATCCTTTATACTCTCAAAAGAAAGGAGGAACACCTTGGATCGCCATTATTATCATACAAGCGAGTTTGCACAGAAAGCGTCGGTCTCGGTCCGCACGTTGCGTTACTACGATAAAGTAGGGCTGTTGTCGCCCTCCACCTATACGGAGAGTGGCTATCGACTCTACACGGATACGGACCTTTTGCGCTTACAACAAATCCTGGCCTTGAAATTTCTCGGCTTTTCGTTGCAAGAAATTCAGCAATTTTTGCACGCTGAACCACTTCATCTAAAAGAGTCGTTAGCACAACAAAAGGCCATGATGAAAGAGCGCAGAACGCAACTTAACACCGTTATTCAGGCGATTACTGAGACAGAAGAATTGCTACAGGCAAACAAACTTACGTGGGAGTCTATTGTACGGGTGATCCAGGTGATTCAAATGACACAAAACAACGAATGGCAAGAGAAGTACTTCACTCCTGCCCAAAAACAACAAATGGAAGACTTAAGCAACAAACACTACACTGAAGAGCAACGGCAGCAAATAGCTGATTGGGGCAAGAACTGGAGTGAAGAGGATCAGCGAGTTGTCACCCAGAAATGGAATGTTCTCTTTGCGGATTTGAAGCGTCTCGTCTCGACTGGACAAGCTCCAGACGGACCAGAAGCACAAGCTCTCGTCACACAATGGAAGACCCTTGTTGGCGAGTTCACGCATGGCGACGCAGGTATCCAACAAGGACTAAACGGTATGTATCAGGATGTCGGGAACATGTCTGCTGAACAAAGACCCTTCCCTATGCCGTACACACCAGAAGAAGGTGAATTTCTGCACAAAGCAATGAATGTCCAAAAGTGAATTGGGTAATAACGATTGGGTATCCAGAAAAGGCTTAGCCTTTTCTGCATACCCAATCGTTATTACACTCGATTAATTCCGCCACAATCTTGCCCGACAACATCACAAGTGGCACACCACCGCCAGGATGCGTACTTCCCCCCACAAGATAGAGGTTGCGTATCTTCGATGTGTTACCAGGACGCGTAAAGGGAGCCATACGCGAATTCGAGGAGAGACCATAAATCGAACCAGCATTCGCGCCATACTTCTCATAAAAGTCCTGCGGTGTCAGAATCGCTTCGCACACAATATGCTCTCGTATATCGCTCAAATCTACCTGCTTATAGCTTGCAAGCATGTCGAGAATACGATTCTCGATATGCTGGTGCCTCCCGTTGCCAATTGCTTTTCGAGGTGAGATAGGGTGCGTTGACAAGCACAAACAGATTTTCGTTGTCCAGGAGGTGCCTGTGTTGGATCACTTCTTGAGGTATCACAGACATAAATCGTCGGATTGCTCAACGGCACATGACGCTCAAACAAGTCATCGAACTCCGCGTGATAGTCGTCGGAGAAAAAGATGTTGTGATGCGACAATTGCGGATACTGCTTATCAAGACCAAGCAGCAATACAAAGCCAGAGCAGGATGGCTCTAGCTGTTCAAGGTATTGCACATATCTTTTGTTGCGTATGGCGGGCGACAACAGTTCGCGATGCGTTATCACCACGTCGCTATTCGCAATCACGATATCGCTTCGCAGAACACGCCCATCTGCCAGCACAACACCGCGTGCCTCGTTTCGTTCCACAAGAATGCGCCGCACCTCACAACTTGTCTCAATCGTAACCCCTAACTCACGCGCCACCTTTTCCAACGCTTGTGCCACAGCATAGATACCTCCTCGTGGATACCAACCACCATCGGCAAGCTCAACATATGGAATGATCGAATAGACCGAGGCTACCTGATAAGGTGACGACCCGTTATACGTTGCGTAACGGTCAAACAACTGGCGTAAGTGCTCATCTTCAAAAAAGCCGCGCACACTCTGATCAAGCGTTTGTGGCGAAAGGGCGGCCAACACCGCCTTAAGACGCAAGAATACGGTTGAGGAGGATATGTCATTGGTAGGGACCGATTTATCGCGTCCAGGGGATGGGGTGGGGTCCACGTTGCCATTAGATACCTCGTAAGAACGTTTGCCACCTCCCCACCCCCTGGACGCGATAAATCGGTCCCTACGATCTTCTGGGTGCCCCAACAACACATACCTTATAAACGTTTTCAGTACATCCAACGGACTTCCCAGACTATGATACAGAAATGGGTCAGCCGCCGCTTGAAAGATGCTACGCGCAGAGTCGATAAATCGCGTGAGTGCGACACCATCGTGCGGGTTGAGACGCGTAAACTCCTCGGCTAATTGCTTATGGTCACGCCATGCATTCAACACTAAGCCATCGTGATAAAAATAACGGCATGTGATATCTAGTGGCTGTAAATCAAGATAATCATTGAGATTACGTCGGGCCGCGTGAAACAAGTCTTCAAGGACATAGGGCATGGTGATAAGCGATGGGCCTGTATCGAAGCTAAAACCATCCATTTCAAGACGGTTAAGCTTCCCGCCAACCTGCGCCTGCCGCTCTAACACAGTAACACGATGTCCCTGTGCAGCTAACCGGATGGCCGCCGAGAGTCCACCAATACCCGCTCCTATGACAATAATGCTCTTATATTGAAAAGTAGACAAGTTATTACCTCATTGTTTTCATTATTATAGTGATGCTATTATAGATTGTAATGGGTAGGGACCGATTTATCGCGTCCTTGTTAGGAATTGATATGCCAACGAGGACGCGATAAATCGGTCCCTACAGAAGATTTATTATTTTTTTTAGGAATATGTATATGATACCAGCACGCAAATTTCCGCTCGGCGAATATCTCGTCGAGGGCTTGATAGATGGCTCGTTCCGCAAATATTTTGACCGCATCCATTATCGACAACATAGCCCTTATACAGATGAGCAACGCACTCTGCCACTGATTATCTGTGCCAACCATTCGACGTGGTGGGATGGCTATGTCGCGTTACTCGTGGCGCGTCAACTCGGCGTCGATCCCTACTTGATGATGGAAGAGGCACAATTACGTCGCTATTTCTTCTTTAGCTGGATCGGCTGCTTTTCAGTTGATCGTCAGAATGCACGGTCCGCCATGCAATCGCTTCAATACGCGGCTCGTATCCTCAAAGAGAAGCAAGGACGCATGGTCTGGCTCTTTCCGCAAGGCGAGATTTCGCCGAATGACCGTCGTCCGTTCGAGTTCTTTACTGGCGCGGCACATCTCGCACGCCTAACAACAACCAGTCTTGTCTATCCATTAGCGATACGGATCGAATATCTCGCCGAACAACGACCCGACCTGTTTATCAGTCTCGGCGAACCCTTATGCGTTGATGCGGAAATGGCGCGTACTCCCGGCTTTCTCAAATCCTGCACCCACCAATTAGAAGGCATGGTGACAGCCGAACTCGACCAGTTGCGTGACGATATTGTAGGTGGGAATTACTCGTCATTCACACTATTGATGCGTGGTGCATCCTCGACAAACCGAATATTCGATTCGCTCCTGCTGCGGAAACAGATCGGCAGGCAATAGGGATGATATTAATGAATGCTATGTGGACAGGCATGACAGGGGCAAGCCCTGTCACTACTATAGACGGATTGGCGTGTCTTCGCCACGCAGTGGCGAACAGTATAGTAGTGACAGGGCTTGCCCCTGTCATGCCCTCCGCCCCCGTCATGCCCTCCGCCCCCACAACGCTTTCCACCCCTGCCATACCATCAACATCGCACCTATATTTTCTTCTCCTATGCATACTGTGTATTCTCATTATCATGTTCACTATCCTCATCATTAACCTGCTCACTTTCTATCGCCTTCGACCGCGCATCGAGACACAAACTACAGCACAGCCACTTATTTCTGTCCTTGTACCAGCGCGAGATGAAGAGCAATCTATCGAGCGATGTGTCCGCTCACTTATAGCCCAGTCATACGAGCAATTAGAGATACTTGTCCTGAACGATCATAGCAGTGATAGGACAACAGCGATTGTGCAGCGTATCATCGACGAATTGCCTGTACAACAACAAGGACGGTTACAGCTTTTACAAGGAGAAGAGTTACCATTAGGATGGGGGGGCAAAAACTTTGCATGTCATCAACTAACACAACAGGCGTCAGGTGACTATCTGTTCTTCACGGATGCTGACACGGTTCACGATCCGAAAATGGTTACGTCCGTACTCGATTGTATGCAAAGCCGTAAGGTCTCGCTACTGACAGCACAGCCAACGTATGAACTCGGTAGCATAGGAGAACGCCTTGTGGTACCGTTACTCACCTTTACCATCATGACCTTGTTACCAGTTGCCCTGATTCCTTTACGACCAGAGCCAAGCCTCGCAACTGGTAATGGACAACTTCTGTGTTTTGAACGTTCCGCATACAAACAGATTGGTGGACATACGTCCGTAAAGAACCGTATTTTAGAAGATGTGTTGTTGGCACGTGCCGTGAAGACAGCAGGCTATCGCATAATTTTTGTCGATGCGCAAGACCTGGTACGTTGTCGTATGTATCACTCGTTTAGTGAGGTCTGGTCTGGCTTCTCCAAAAATTTGTTCGCGTTTTATAACTATGCATTACCATTCGCGCTCATTGGGCTTGTACTAAACGTTCTACTTTTTATAGTACCTCTGCTTCTTATGCTTTCCTCGTTCGCACTACATTTTCCGGATACAGTACGTCTTCTTGTAACAATTGCTTACCTGCTACCAGTCCTCATGCGCATGTTATTAACATTCCGTTTCACGCATGAACAGCGTTTAGAAATGTTCATGCTCTGCTTCCTTCATCCTATCTCTATCATGCTTGAATGCCTGATCCTGCTCAATTCGATATGCTGGCATTATCGCAAACAGGGTACCGTATGGAAGGGTAGGAGATATACAACCTACCAGGAGTGAATAAGTATTTACCATTTCCCACTCGTACACCACAATGCCCACCCGATAAAAACAGCTTGAAATGGCAAACGTCCCCACAGATAGAGCGGCGAATTCATGAAACCACCTAACTTGATACCTGCCACAGCTTGATAGACGTTAGCAGGGAAAATACCAATGAGGAGCGCGACCAGCCCCCATGCCGATGCGCGTTGCACCTTATGGTTGGGCACAAAAAGGCCGATACCACCAAGAAACTCAAGCACGCCCGTGATATAGAGTGCCTCCCGTCGCAGAGGTAGAAATGCTGGAATAATTTTTAATTCCGCATCACTCGCCGTAAAGTGAAGCGTCGAAGCAAGTATGAAGAGAAGACCCATGCTGAGCCGTGCAATTGTTTTCAACATATGAAGAGAAGATACATTACGCATACAGTTTTTTCCTTTGTATAAAAGTTAATCCCCATAAAGCCAAGCCAGCAAGTATACCCAGGAGCGCGGCACCATAATAGCGATGCGTGATATCGACAAGTCCAAACATGAAGAGGCTTGTTCCAAAGAGAAAACGAGGCGTCAACAAAACAATTTTTGAAATTATCCGTTCATGTCGGGGCCGGGAGACCGCAAGGGTCTCCCCTACATAGCGGGAAGATAGTATGTAGGGGAGACCCTTGCGGTCTCCCTGTCTTAAATGTGCCTGGGTACGAAAAAGCACCCTATCGACGAGCAAAAGTAGCACAAAGGCGACAACAAACCATGCCGCGAAGTTTGCCAGTGGCACACCATAATAGTTGACATGTCCAGGTGCAAGCCATTCCCAGTAATGCTCCAGGTGTGCCGCGACAGGCTCGATCTCTAAATCTAGCAGTGTCGCAAGTCCTGCACCCGATAACGCACCAGATAGACCAATCGGTTGCTTCTCCACTCGTACCCAACCATAGGCACCGAACACAATCAGCACCCATGCGAACATCACCGCCATTGGCACTCCACCGGGCAATTTCGGAAAGAGTACATTGGTATAACGATAGATGCCAAAAGGAAAGCCCGTCCCCACTCCCAACGCCTCTACTAAAAACGAAAGCGTAATAACAATCAACCCAGCACACACACCACGCAACCAACCATAACGCAAGCTTGCCGCTACAATGAGCAGCATGCCCTCAAGAAACAGCAAGGCACTACCCGCCCACGCCAACGAAAATGGAGGATGCACATCAAAGGCAACACCCGTTACCGCTATTGGATATGCAAAACAAAATATACCGAAGAGCGCGAGAAATGCGCGTTGCCCCCATACGGAAACAGAATACTGCTCAAATTTCATGCGTTGCCACCCTGCACGACAGCGATCACCTGCGTATATGCTGTTGTTTTAATAATAGGTGCGACGGCCCCACTGCTTGTATCCAAAGCATAAAGCGTTCCATCAGAATAGAATGTCAGGCTCGAAGCGTTTATCCACGATCCTAATTCAACAAAAAGGTCTGTTGAGTTCGCGAGCAATTGTGGCTTTCCTAACTTCCCATTAGAGCCGCTTATAGATACTGTATATACTGCATTATGACGGTCAAAAGGTGTTTGTGCATCACTTGAAAAAATGATATACACAAGCGTACGACCATCAGGAGCAAATGTCGGCGTAGTCACCCAATGGTATGCCGCGCTATTACTCAAATCGTGTTGTTCCGGCAAAATAATTTGTGCGTTTTGTAGTACAGGATCACGGTCGCTACCAGTTGAAGGAATTTGAATATGCGCTACAGAAAGGCTATTCGGATAGTTTAACGCGGCAATATCGAGCGGAACGCTCAAATCATCCGTAGTGGGAACAATACCTTGATTGGTCGAATACAAAAGCGTCGTACCATCAGGAGAAAGTGCGAGTGGTCCCTGTTGCGCATCACCTGGAAGCATTAACTGTGGGTCTTGTAGAGGCGTATCAGTAAGGTTTAGGCTCCATAAACCATAATGCACTGCACGGTGGTCTCCTCGATCATCGGTAAGCAACAACGTCGAGTTCGCTTTCAGCCCTTTGCCTTGCAAAAACGCAAAGACGCGGTAACAGGGGCAGTCTGTCGCATCGTGCTGGTAGATTGGCACAGATTTTTCTAAAGGACCAACATAGAGCATATTGTTACCTGTTCCGTTGGCAGGTTCAGTGCTCCATGCGACTGTTGTACCATCACTACTCAGCACCATAGAAGTAATAACCTGACCAGCGGGAAGCGTAGCAATTTGCCTTGGGATGCCATCAAATAAATCAGTTAGCCACAGTCCATTACCACTATAGAGCAACTGGCCCGAAGGCGTTATGCGTGGTGGTACCGCCAAGTTGTATACATAACCAGGAGTTGTCAACACCGTTGTAAGACCGCCGGAGAGCGGAACTAGCGAAATACTTTTTTGTTGCTCATACACCACATATTTCCCCGTAGGCAGCGTGAGTTGTGGAGCAATCGCCTGTCCAGGCGGAAGTAAAGGTCCAATATCTTTATTCTGATTAACGGTCGGTGTTGGACGTGCAACAGTACTTGTATTGCGTGCTACCAGTCGTGATAAGTTCCAGAGTAACTGCCCCGTGAAGAGCAAAAAAAGCATTCCGACAAGTACAAGCACTACGAGTATGCCCTTTCGGGAAACCGATCGCGTCTGCTCTGGTAATGGGGATGAAACCTGTTCTGATGGGGGCAGATTGTCTACTTGCTGCGTCACACTACATTCACTTTCTTCATTTTATTATGCGGTCTGATCGTCTCGACCAGCTTGCTGTAGTTTCTCGACATGTCGTTGCACAAAAGCAACCGTCTTGGCAAACACCTCTTCTCGGTCATGATCTTTCATAATTACATGATATGAACGATGGAATGTAACCAGATGCTTCTCTTGTGAACCGAGCAAGCGATAAATCTCGCGTCCGTCACGCACTGGCACAACATGGTCACGCACCGACGCCATCACCAGTGTTGGTGCGGTAATCTGCCTCAACTCGTTGCGCAACTGTGGTAAGAAACGTAGCATACTTTCGACGGGTGCCATGGGCGTCCAGCGATACACATTGCGGGTATAACGACGACGCGCCTGTGGGTCACGCACATCTTCGCGCAACGTTGGTAACAAGGGTGTAACACGTTTTGCGAGTTGAATCACGGGCATCATCCATGGGTGCATCGTGATGGGAGCACACATCGTTACAACTCCTGCAACCTCTTCATGCGCGGCAGCGTGCAAACACAGGGCACCTCCAAGTGAATGCCCGATAAGAAAGACCACATCGCATCGTTGCTTCAGTGCATGCAATTCTTCACGTACCGCCTCAGCCCATTCAGGCCAGCCAAGCGGTAACATGTTCCGTACATGACTACCATGTCCCGGCAACAAAATGTTTTCTGTCACCATCCCCTGTGCATAAAAGAGATCATTGAGTTCTTCCATGTCATGCTTGCTACCATTCAAGCCATGCACAAGCATAACACCAACCTTTAGCTTTGAATTGGATGAAGTATATTGATTTGTCTGTTGTAGTGGGGATGTGTTGCCCATTTTGTGTTCCCTTGTGTCCGCTTATCGTCACCGATATCCTATGTCATAGCATATCATATCAAGCATATCAAATGTCTGATCGGTACTCCTCGTGTTTATATTGACTTTTTGTAGTATATCCGTATAATTTATAGCATGCGTCGTCTACTTACAGTCAGTACAAGGGGGATACTATACTGACACTGTGAACCACTTTGAAACATGTTGTGGCATGAACTCATGATGTCTTTCATGCTATCAACTCACAACCAACTACAACTAATAAGGAGATACTTTTGAAAAAGCTTGCTCCAGTTCTTCTCGCTCTTACCCTCCTTTCAGTAGCAACGTTCGGAACCTTTACAAAAACGTCTGCTCAGGCCGCAATGCACACTTCACCATTGAAACATCACATACAACGCGTCTGCAGCGTTGCGCAAAAGGGGTTCGCCAGTTGTCAGGCAATTCTGCTTGTTACCGACGGCATCACTCCACACGCCAGTAGCCCGACTGGACTTAATCCCTCTACTCTTCAGGGAGCGTATAATCTTCCCAGTGCGACAAATGGGACAGGACAAACTGTCGCTATTGTCGATGCATACAACGATCCTAAAGCAGAGTCTGACCTCGCTTTCTATCGTTCGTATTTTCATTTGCCAGCCTGCACCACCGCTAACGGGTGCTTTAAGAAAGTCAATCAAAGTGGCGGTACAAGTTATCCTGGCAACAATGCAAGCTGGTCGCAGGAGATTTCGCTCGACCTTGATATGGTGAGTGCCATCTGTCCCAACTGTCACATCTTATTGGTAGAGGCAACAAGCCCATCGAATGCCAATCTTGGTATCGCGGTGAATACTGCGGTACGTCTTGGTGCCAATGCCGTAAGTAATAGTTACGGCGGAAGCGAAGCTTCTAACGAGAGTAGCTATGCCGCATACTACAATCATCCCGGCGTTGCCATCACCGCCAGTTCAGGTGATAGTGGCTACGGTGTGCAGGTTCCTGCCGCATATAACACCGTGACTGCCGTTGGTGGCACTTCACTAACCTATAATGGTGGTGTGCGCACAGAAAGTGCATGGAGTGGTGCAGGCAGTGGTTGTTCTGCATATATCGCGAAACCAAGCTGGCAATCCGATAGCGGATGCAGTAAAAGGACTGTCGCAGACGTTTCTGCAGTCGCAGACCCCAACACGGGCGTTTCTGTCTATGACAGCTATGCATATCAAGGGCAGTCAGGCTGGCTGGTCTTCGGTGGCACAAGTGTCTCCTCCCCAATCATTGCAAGCGTGTATGCACTCGCAGGCAATGCAGCAAGTATTACCTATGGCTCCTACCCCTATAGCCATCGCGGAAGTTTGAACGATGTCACATCCGGCTCGAATGGCTCGTGTAGTCCATCATACCTCTGTACAGCGGTTTCAGGGTACGATGGACCTACTGGGCTTGGCACACCAAATGGGGTCGGTGCTTTCTAAACCATACTTCGAAGACGGCGCATACGACAAGTAGGAATGGGCGACCTGTGGGTCGCCCATTCCTACTTGTCGTATATATTCTTTACAGGAATAATATCGCATACATTTTTGGTTTCAATAATAAGAACATGAGTCCTTATTTGTTGTACTTTGTCAGACATGATGCTATATTCTTTCCATCTTATGAGGAGTTTTTTATAATATGAAATTTTCGACGAAAGCTATTCACGCGGGGCAAGAGCCAGACCCATCATCAGGTGCCATTATGACCCCCATCTATCAGACATCGACCTATGCTCAAACAGGCATAGGAGAACATAAAGGGTTCGAGTATGCGCGTACAGCGAACCCAACACGGAGCGCACTTGAAGCGTGTATCGCGGCACTCGAGAATGGAACACATGGACTTGCCTTTGCCAGCGGTATGGCGGCAGAAAGTGCGATCTTGAGCCTGTTAAGTGCTGGCGATCATATGATTTCCTGTGACGATCTCTATGGTGGCGTCATATCGCATCTTTGAACGCATCATGAGCCGTTACAATGTCGAGACAAGCTACGTTACCGCGGGCAATGTCGCTGACTACGAGAAGGCTATTCGTCCCAATACTAAGCTGATCTGGTTAGAAACTCCTACAAACCCACTCTTGCGTCTCGTCGATATTCGCGCTGTTGCAGAAGTGGCACACCGTCACAACCTGCTCCTTGTCGTGGACAACACCTTTTCAAGTCCATACTTTCAGCAACCCCTTGAGTTGGGTGCGGACATTGTACTGCATAGCACCACAAAATATATCAATGGACATAGCGATGTTATCGGTGGCGCGGTCGTCACAAGCAACGAAGAAGTCTACGAGGCTCTCAAGTTTCATCAGAACGCTGCTGGCGCGGTTCCTGGTCCCTTCGATGTGTGGCTAACCATGCGGGGTATTAAAACGCTTGCGGTCCGTATGCGCCAACACGAAGAAAACGCTCATGCAGTCGCACGTTTCCTTATGGAACACAAACGTGTGGAAAAAGTATACTATCCTGGCTTGTCGTCACATCCCGACCACGAGTTAGCCAAACGGCAAATGAGTGGCTTTGGTGGCATGGTCTCCTTCCAGTTCAAAGGAACGTTTGCGGACGTAGAGCAAGTTGTGCGCCGTTTCAAGGTCTTCACCTTTGCCGAGAGTCTCGGGGGCGTAGAGTCGCTCGTGTGTCATCCGACAACTATGACGCATGGTTCCATCCCCAGAGACATTCGTGAGGCTCGTGGTTTGGATGACACACTGCTACGCCTCTCCGTAGGCATTGAGGATATCGAGGACATTTTGAGCGACCTTGAGCAAGCACTAGCGTAGGTAAATAAACACACCAAAAGGTTGTGGCATCATGGTTCAGCACGCTGAACCATGATGCCACAACCTTTTGGTATAACTCGTTACTTTTTGATAGACAAACCGATGTATAATACGAAGGAACTTTATTCTTTTCTATAGACTATTATATTATCTTACTAATACGTAAATCTAACGAGAGGCCCTTTCTATAATGATACATCCCGCCTTTCCTGTTAAAAAGGGTGTGCACCGATGGATACCTGCCGCGCTTAGCATACTGCTAGTAGCACTCTTCTTAAGTGCATGTAGTGGCGATCCTCAGGCACAACAACAAGCGACCACAAATAAGGCTTCACTCGATGCAGCTCTAACGCATGCTAAAGACATTGGTGTCCCAGATACCATGTTGCAGCCTATTGTGCATCAGGAGTCGCAACTCAGTGCAACCAGTGCACCTGTCACGTTGTTCAGCGACCAACCCACAACTGACTACTATACAAACCTCTCGCAGCGTTATCATATGCTTGCCATCCAGGTAAACGGCTTGATGACACAGGCTACGCAGCAATATGATTATCAATCTACACTCGATCTACAAGCATTCGAGAAAGTGTTGGCACAGCGTCAAGGACAAGGCTTTGTCGAGGCAAAGGTGTTCGCCGACCAATTGACTCAGGACCAGAAATTACAAGCAAAAGCCCAATACCCGAAAGACTATCTCTCGATTAGCACAAGCGCGAAACGCTCTACACAGGCACTACGCTTAATGGGACCTGCTTTTGACAAGCTTACTACACTGCAAAATACGATCAAACAACTACAATCCTCTCACCTTGATGTCACTGCCTTGAACCAGGAGTATCAACTCGACCTCCAGCAGTTCCGGGTCGCCTCTGACCCGGATGTTTTTACACAGATTATCGATCAGCTCAACGGACAGCTACAGGCAACAACGACATTCTCAACACAAGCTATTCCTTATGTTGGAGCCGCAAAGCTAAAACAACTTGGTAGTAGCATTGATCAGATGAAGCAATACGGGCAAGATGTCACCAACTATCAGAAGATGCTCACGACCGATCAAACGGCCTTGAGTACGGCGAAGTCTCTCAGCGATTATTTGAAAGTGTCTGCGCAGATCGATACCGATGTTGCCTCCATTCAAACGCCGCTTATCAAAGGGCAGGCAACCTTTTTACTAAATCAGTTTCACCAGGAAGTCACCGTGTGGGGTAACGCTCACATGTATCATAATGCCTATGATGGTAAAAACTACACACAAGATTATGAGTACGATCAGGCCGAGGGCTTTGGCTCAGATGCGGACGCCGCAGTGCAATCTGCACAGACACCCGACGATTATCAAGCAGCGATTGACCTTATCAACAACGACATGATGCATCTCAAAGCAATGGAAGCGGATCTCGTTGATACCACACCTTGGAGTAAGTCCCACACAACCGATGTCCAGTTGATGCAACACTATGGTGTAACAACAGGTCAAACTGTTGTTGTATCGCTCATCGAACAAACCTTACGCTTTTATCAAAACGGAGTTCTTGTGCAGGCGTACCAGATCACGTCTGGACAGTTTGACAAGCCATCCCCTCCTGGTTTCTGGCATGTGTTTGACCGCGAATCACCGACCAAATTCAAATCGAGCGAGCCAAAGGGATCGGCGTTCTGGTATCCAGATACAAAGATCAACTACGCGATGGAGTACCACGACGGTGGCTACTTCATGCACGATAGCTGGTGGCGTGTAAACTACGGTGTTGGTACCAACTATCCACACTACGATACTGGTGGCGATGAGTCGTTCGCAGGTACTGGCAGTCATGGCTGCATCAACATGCGCGAAGACCAGATCGCATGGCTCTATGCTCATACAGGCTACGGCATGGCCGTTATCATCTACTAGTTTTTGTCATTAAACATGACAGGGGCAAGCCCTGTCACTACTATACTAACCGCCACAACGTGGCTTGCCACGCGATTTCGTGTATAGCAGTGACAGGGCTTGCCCCTGTCATGCTAAAGGTCGTTACTATTTGACATGTGAAACACCTTTCTGCTATAATCGTTGGGCACTCAAGACCGACAGCTCGTCGGCATTTTTATACAGAGAAGCCCAGAGTACGGGCAGACAGACGTTTCGGGGAGGATTTATACCACATGCCCAATAATGCAGCTGCTGAAAAACGCATGCGCCAGGAACATACACGCCGCGCACACAACCGCAGCGTCAAAACAATCGTAAAAACACAAATCACAAAGGCCCGTACCGCTATCGCGGCCAAAACGGTCAGTGCGGAAGATACCGAGGCCATTGTACGTGCGGCAGTGAGCGAGCTTGATCGCGCCGCCAAAAAAGGTGTTATTCACAAAAACAATGCTTCTCGCCGCAAGTCGCGCTTGATGAAGCAACTTAACGCAAAATAGGTTTTTGCGTCCATTGCTCTCCGGTCTATCTTTCGTAGCCGAGCACTGAGCGCATTAGGAGGATTTTAGGATGGCTGATAAAGCTGACAACAAGGTTATCACGAAGCCAGCAGGTCACGCATTGATTGCTGCTGTCGAAAGCGCTCAGTTACGCAAAGATGTCCCAGAGCTTCGTTCCGGTGATACAGTACGCCTGCAAATCAAGGTCGTTGAGGGCACTCGTGAGCGCCTCCAGCCATTTGAGGGCGTGGTTATGCGTCTTCGTGGTGGTGGCATGAGCCAAAATTTCACTGTTCGCCGTATCACAAATGGTGTTGGGGTTGAACGTACATTTCTCATCAACTCTCCCCGCATTGATAAAATCGAAGTCTTGCGTCACGCACGTGTGCGCCGCCAGCAACTGTACTATCTGCGTGGCTTGACTGGTAAAGCCGCTCGCTTGAAGGAATTACGTCCATTAACCGCAAAACAGGTTGCCGCTAAAGAAGCTGCCAAAGTTGCTAGAAACGCTGCCACGCCAACGCCAATCGCGTCAACACCTGTCAATACAACACCTACGACAACATCAACACCCGTCAACACGACCACTACGACGGTGCCAACATCTATCAATACAACACCTACGACAGCACCAGTAGTACCAGCACCTGACACAACAACGAATGTTGGCGAATAAAAAATACTCACCGACACTAGAAGAAGAAATGGCCCTGTGTGAACAGGGCTATTCTTGTATCGCAGGACTCGACGAGGCTGGTCGTGGCTGCCTCGCTGGCCCTGTAGTAGCGGCTGCCGTTATACTTCCTCTAATGCCGGATACACCGGAGCGTTTCGCGGGCGTCAACGACTCAAAACAGTTAACGGCACATACGCGTGAACGTCTCTACGATGTTATTTATCAACATGCCCTTGCCGTTAGCGTTGGTTTCGGCTCTGTCGAACTGATCGACGAACGCAATATTCTGCAAGCCACAAAGCAAGCCATGCGCAATGCCCTCGCGCAACTTTCACTTGCCCCACAAGCCCTGTTGCTCGATGCCCTTTTACTCAAAGATATCGCGCTCCCACAGCGTTCCCTTATCAAGGGCGACTCACGTAGCCTCTCGATAGCCGCCGCCTCGATCGTCGCCAAAGTCACCCGCGACCGCTTCATGCTCCAACTCCACGAGGAATATCCCCTCTACGGCTTCGCCCAACATAAAGGGTATGGTACCGAAATGCACCTCGCCGCTCTGCGTGAACACGGCGTCACCCCCCATCACCGCCGCAGCTTCGCACCCGTTCGAGAACGTGTCGAGCAACTGAACATGTTTACAGGTGATATAGATGTAATAACATAACGAATATAAAACGTCTGTAAGAAACTTCTCAAAGGTGGTTAGGACCGTTGCAAATTTTCCTCGACAGCTTCACGAGTCCATTGCTTATAGCGTTCAACTATCTTTGCATTGAACGCATCTACAGATGTACAAATAAGCTTGATTACCCTCCCCGCAGAGATTATAATGGTGCTACATATACTCTGCTAAAATGTTGACTTCTCTCTCAGAAGTACATCTAAACGCCTATCTTTTTTTATGTTTATGAGTCAAAAGGTATTTCTCATTATGGCTTCTCTTATACCCTCCTCTAAACCCACCACTTCTACAAAAGGCTGGACTAAAGCAAAAAGAGTCTGGTATCGACTTGTGACATTATCACTTGGTATCTCATTTGTATCGTTGCTTAGTTACTCAGCAATCTCTCTCATTATTGTCACGCAACTTGTGTATGTACCACCACAGCCGATTTATAAAACACCTGCGGCTCTAGGTCTCATATTTCGGAACGTTTCCTTTACAAGTAGAGGGGACCATGTTCAGTTGAAGGGGTGGCTTATTCCAGGCGTTCTTCCTAACGGCTCATTGACGACTCACCGCACAATTATCCTTGTACATGGCAATCGCACGAATCGAGCGGATAAAGATGCTGGACTTCTTACCCTTAGTGGCGAACTCGCTCGCCACGGTTTTGCAGTATTTGCCTTTGACATGAGGGGTATGGGTAAATCGTCTCCCGCCCCACTTTCACTGGGATATTTTGAACAGCGTGACGTGTTAGGTGCGGTAGATTTTTTGCAAACAGGCCCACTTCCCTTTCCCAATCTCGGTCGCCCTCATGCTATTGGAGGCTGGGGAGTTTCAATGGGGGCCGCGACCCTTCTATTAGCGGCGGCTCATGAACAAGCTTTGCAAGCTATCGTATCCGATAGCGCGTACGCTGACATTATTCCCCTGCTGGAGCGTGAGCTTCCAAAGGGCGATCATCTTCCTCAGCTATTTACGCCTGGAATACTCTTTACGGCACGTGTCATCTACGGCATCAACTTCTATGCAGTTCGTCCAGTGGATGTAGTAGCTCAACTTGCACCACGTCCACTCCTCTTTATTCATGGTGAAGCGGACCACGACACTCCCCCGTCGAACACGAACATATTAAGCAATGCCGCACGGAGTGCTCCCAACGCTCACGTTCAAACATGGTTCGTACCTGGTGCGACACATGCTCAAGCTTTTAACACACATAAAGACGCATACGTAAACCTTGTCGTTAACTTCTACACTAAAGCACTTGGAACCGATGCAGGAAAAAAGGAGTAGCATTGATGCTTATACCTTCTTCTGCTTCTAAGAAATCAATGAAACAGAGCGAAAATAGCGCACAACGTGGAATAATAGTAGGTTTTATTCCACTGGCACTGTTTTTAAGTCTCTTATTAGTCACGTTTTTACTTGTTGTACTTGGACGCAATCTAGCACTCAGTTCAGGTTTTTTTGTACAACAACAAGTAGTCCTTATCATTCTGATAATAGGGCTTACCTTTTCAAGTGCAACTTATGCTATTGCAATTTGGCGTGTACTACGTAGCATTAAAAATGCTTTCCAGCAAAAAGAGGACACATACCCTTACTTCGCGTTACTCGCTCTTGGCTGCACTTCCTTCATCGTATTCCTACCCTTACTCCTTGCCATATTTCTTCCTCAACATCCTGCACCTTGATTTTTCGCAAAACACGGCTAGACCCCGCCAGATGCTACTTGACGTAGTTGAATAATGAAAATGGCACCACCTGCTTGTCTATGACAACCGAAAAACTCTCCATGAGATAGAATAAAAGAAAAGATGAAAAACATCACTAGTAATAAGATAGGTTCGTAAGTAGAACTAATGGAAAGGAAAGACGATGGCAAATATTGTACCATACATCAATTTCGCGAATAATGGCCAGGAGGCGATCACGTTTTACAAGGGTGTGTTCGGTGGTGACGCCGAGGTGCAGTTTGAGGGCGAACGCGTTATACACCTGGACTTCCAAGCCAACGGTATTCACTTTATGGGTAGTGACCTCCAAGGCGATCAGGCTGGGTTGGAGCGCGGTAATGGTTACAGTCTGGTGCTGAATTGTGACAGCGAGGAACAATTGCGAGATTTCTATGCCAAACTGGTGGACGGCGGCAAAGAGGTGTTTACGCCAACCGACAGTGGCTGGGGTGCCATCATCGCCCACTGCACCGACCAGTTCGGCGTCACCTGGCTGATGAACTACGACAAGCCGTAGAGCTAGCAATCGGAGATGTCGCTTCATGAGTGGTCAATGCTCGAATATGCTTTTGTACGTCAGCTAGGAATGACATCTCAACATTATTCGGCTCTTACGCAACCTCGATGACACGAAATGTGGTACGTTGAGGAGTTAGAGTATTTCCTGCTGCCCTTGGTTCTTTGTGACCCCTCTTCTGCCGCTTCTGGTCGGTTTCTGCCTTCATCTCTTGATTTGGTTCTCCTTGTGTGGATGAGAAAGTACGCGTATTCGCAGAAGATCGAATTTCGCACGACCATACATGCTTCGTTTGATCAGTTTGAGTCGGGTGATATGCCCTTCCGTTGGACCATTACTCTCTTCTCTCGTCAATCCCGCGAGGACAGCAACTTTATCCTCAGAAACACTCTTCACAAAGGCTTGCAACTCAGCAAGAGGGCTGGAAGCGACGGCCAGTAGCCATGCATCCAGCTTCTCACCTGTTCGTGTGCGCAGCATCTGGGCAAATTGCTGGACGAAGAGATACGCTAGGTCAACGTCTGGATGAAGGTGTCGCAGTTGTAGCACCGTTGCCTGTTCTTCCATGCTAAGCTCTTCGGGACGACGCAAAAAGAGAAAGGTCGCAAGCCGCTTGGAAGGGAAGACAGAGGGGCGCGAAGTGCTGGAAACATGCTTCCTTCGTGATTTTGGTGATGCAGCAACAAATCGCGCTCGCACATTCTCGTATGATCCCTTGTACCCTTTTGCTTGTAGTTCTCGAAAGATGTTCATCAAAACGTGCTCTCCCTGAGACCATCGTTTCTGAACAGAGGGCCAATAGGGATCAAGCTGACTGAATTGTTCGCGGAGTTTGCGCTCTGGAAAAGTACCAGCCAAAACCCAGTTCTGAATGGTGGTGAGACCGACTCCAACCTGATCGGCAATGGCGCGACGTGACCATCCTTGTTTCAGCAACAAAAGAACCTACTCGTACTTGGCAAGACGCTCTTCTCGATGCACGTGTTGAATTCGTGCCTGTTGCGATGACACTAGAGAATGGTAAAGAAGAGGTTCATCTTCACCACGCGCATGATTCGCTTGGCAATCGTAAAGAGGTTAGGCACCAAATTCCAATCCTCCCGCATGAGAGCAGCATGCACCGCTTCCAGAGCAATATCGGTTCCCATGACTGTAGATTTTGGAATTGTATAAACGGAATTTTTGACAATCCGCCCATTGAATTATCAAATCTACACTCTTCCTCACAAAAACTGGCTGTGACACAACCGTTTTATCTTGTGGAAAGTATGGCACTGTCCTTCATCCAGCGACTCACCGTTTTATGATGTACTCCTAATCTACGGGCAATGGCACGAAAACTTATTCCCTGTGCAGCAAGTTCGCGTGCATGAGCGATAACAGTACCAGATGTTTGCACCTTTTGAGTAAAGTCATGCTTACACTGTTTGCAATGATACCTCTGCGCTCCATTACGACTTTTTCCACGTTTGCTCACCGTATCACATCGCGCACAACGAGGACAAGGGGAAAGAGTATCAACCTCCGGCGCAACAAAAGGCGTTGAGGAAGAGTTTGGCGCATGTTGAGGAGAACAAAACTGCTGCAACCACGCACGAACAATATGCATCTCCCGATGCTGCATCAAGGTAAAGCGCGTCAAACTTCGCTCACCCAATTGCTTGGCTTTATAGATATCCCCTTGCTCGGCATACACCTGAGCAAGAGAATATTCTACTCGCGCACATTCCTCTTCCTCGTTAGGAGCGAAAGCTGCTAATGCATGTTCTAAGAGATATTGAGCCTCCTGTAATCTGTGCTGCATCAGGCGAAGATTGCCTTTACCACAGTTCACAATACCCAGCAGAAATGAATTTCCCTGGGCGATGTGTTCTGCCTCATCTAATAACATCTCAGTCTGACTCACATCTTTGTCTTTCATAGCGAAAGAGGCTGCCTGATCAAGGAGTAGAATGAGGCTGCGTTTGTATCCAAACTGACGTGCAACGTCCAGCCCCTCCCGATTGTATCGCTCTGCTAGATCGAACTTCCCTTGAAAGGATGCTAGTTCGCCTAACATACAACGGATATCACAGCGCTTCAAATGAAAGGCAAGTTCCTCGGCAAGTCCTAGAGCTTCTTGCAGGTATGCCTGAGCTTCAGCCTCGCTTCCCAATCTATAAAGAGCTATACGCCCCAAGTTTTCTAACATTCGGCACATCACTTCCTTATTTTGTGTCGACCGAGCATGCATAAGCCGCTCCTGCCAATAGCTTCGTGCCTCATCCCAGTTCCCACGACTGGCGGCAATAGCCCCCAAATTACTGAGCGTCTTCTCGATGAATTGTACCTCAACATGATTACGCGTCAACACCAAACTCTCACGAAAACATCTTTCAGCCATACCCAGGTTTCCTTGAGAGTAGTAGATAGTGCCTTGATTGTGTAGGACCTGACCGAGCAGTGCAGGATAAGTACCTGCTCGTGCTAATTTCTCAGCTTCTCGCAGCGAGGCCCCGGCGAGAAGTGTGTCTCCACGCAGGAAAAAGCATTGTGCAAGATCGCAGAGGAGTTGAATCGTTTCCGGTATGTCCTGTATCATACGCGCTCCGTTCAACGCTTTGTGTATCTCTTGCTCCGCAAGCGTTGTATATCCCTGGACGCGCCAGAAATTGGTGAGAGAATGCGTCAAAGTAATTTGCTCATGCACATTGCCTTGAGAAGTGGTTAGGCGTAAGGCAGCAAGCAAGGTAGAATGCTCCTCCGCAAAGTGCTTCAGGTCACGCTGGTCCCTGCTCCTCTGGAGCGCGTAGCGCAGGAGCCGTTCGGCAGGAGCGGTTTCGTGCAGATGGAATCGAGCATATTCGGCAACAGACTGGTGGAGTGTGTACCGACCAGAGCCGAGGCTTTCAGAGTAATCCAGCATCACAGAGAGTGTCAATGACCTCCGCGCTATCCTCACACACCGCTAAAGCTGCCGCTTCTAAAAAATAGTCTGGCTTGACGGGCAAGAGGGATAAAGCACGCAACGCTTGTTGGGCGCGTGTAGAGAGATGCTGATCACTCAAGTTGATAGCCGCATCTAACGAACTATGTATCGGGTCCGAAGGTAGCTCGGAGCCTTTATCTCTACTGGTGTGTAGACGATGGAGAGGATCGAGAAGTCGAGCAATTGCGGTTGCAAGACGACGTGTCTGACCACCATAGCCTTCTTTTTGCAGAAATTTGCCAACAAGAGTGACAGCAAGTGGTAATCCTCCTGTAAAGTTTGTCACGCTTTGCACTTGTTCGGCATCCATCGTTGTTAGCGCAGGAACAAGGAGTGTTAACAAATGTTGGCTCTGCCCCTGCGAAAGTTCTGGAACCGCGATTGGATCACCATCGGAGAGTGCGAGTGCAATCTGGGGAAGACGTGTAGTAATCAGGTAGGAAACCTGAGAGGTGTCGATGAGGAACGGCTGTGCATCCTCTACCGTCCAAATGTCATCTAGGATCATGAAGAGCCGACGCGAACCGATAGCATGCCGCAGCAGTGAATTCCATTCCTGTAGATTACGTTTCCTGGCTAACTCCTCCTGGGCAATGCCTAGCAACTCTGCGCAATGTCGCAGTTGACCAAACACATCAGGCGTAAAACCAAGACTCACCCAAATAATGCCAGAGAAGAAATGGACACGAAGTGCTTCATCCATCCCCAATACCTGCGCAATCGTCGTTTTCCCAACACCAGGTAAGCCCGAAAGTACACAGGTGTAACCCTGACAAAGCTGGGAACGCAGATGATCGAGCAAGGTCTGTCTTCCAAGAAATTGCTCCGCCGGGAGACGGAGGCGAGGCAACCACGGATCAATGATTGGCGCCGATGTTGTTGGCACCCTCAACTCAGGCACCAATAGACCTAGACTACTCGCATCACGAGCGAAAAGTTGACAGAGCTTCGCGCGGAAATAAGGCGAAGGACGAGTATCGCCACACTCCCAGCGACTCACATTCTTGGTGGAGGTTTCGAGATGGGCCGCAACAACAGCTTGCGACCAACCGCGCTCCTGGCGAGCATGTCGTAACGCATGATTGGCTGACATAGCACTACCCTCTTCTGACAACTGCACACACTGCAGTTGCATTTCAACATCAGCATCTTAATCCCCATCCCAAATTGTCTCGGAAAAGGGGACAGCTTGGGGTTATTATCTCCCGTATTATACCATATACTTTCTTTGGAAACCTTCCCATCAAAAGTACCAGTCACATAGGCATAGCTATCATGCCTACACCTCAGCAGAAAAGGGCACTACTTTTCTCTTGAAAACATGTAAAGACAGAAGGAGACTAAGCGTGAAAATCCGTCTCACGATGCGCAAACTAAGCTTTGCGTTGGCTCTCACTATCATGGTTGCAGCCAGCGCGGTTTTCTTTCCCAGTCAGACCACACACGCCGCTACCGCACAGAACAGTGCTGCCACAGCCCTACCCGCGGGATTCACCGAAACCATCCTTGGAGTGCGCTATACCTGGAAAGAGGCAAGTCCGTGGTACACAGACCCTGTGAAAAAGCGTGTTGACACTGGAAAGTGGGTAGTGAAAGAGGGGAACTATGTGCAGGGGACAGTTGACGTTGGGGTGAATGAGTTCACCTCTGGTAATGGACATCCCGGTTGGGCCATAGATATCACAACCTCGATACACGGCGTCAACCTCCCACATGAAATCATTGAGTCTTCCTATCCCAATGATGGGAGATTTCAACATGAGTCCGCGTGGGGCTTCGCCAACTCGTACTATGGGCCGATTAATGCTGTTTCATACATCACAAATCCTAGCGATGGTCCCTTTCCAGTTCAAGAAGACGCAGCAACAGGTGGAGCTGCGAGTCCAATGTTTCATAATATGCAACATCAGATTGCACGTCAAAACGAGGCATTCAGCAGGCTGGAAAACGTGTATAAGGTTGGCGCAAGCGTAAACACTGGTGCAGGTCAACGTGCGACTAGCAGCACAACTCCACAGGCATTACCTATTCCTGCGGCGGTTCTCGTTCTTTCAGCCGTTGGTCTCGTTCTTGCCGTGGGAGGTGGAACGGTCGCAGCAGTCTGCAATGCCAATCTTTGTGGAAAGCATTCCAAGACATGGGCAGTGCTGGGGGGTATTGCGGCGGTATTGGGAACACTGTGTACAATCATTTCTGGTGCCAGTGTGACCGGTTGGATTATTGCGGGTCGAGGCGCGGCAGCCCCTGCCGCCGAGGGAGTGCAAGCGGTCGCTGCGGCTGAGCGGTCGGTAGAGCTAGGAAGTAGATATGCATCATCGTCGGCTGCGTCAGGCATTCCTGCTGATATTATGGCTGCCTTTGCCGAACCCGAAATCGGTGGGCTTGCTCCATAACCCAGTCTTGCGAGAGCGTACTAAGAGTAGTGGCTGGTATGCTTCTATTGAATGACGAAGAAGGTTTCAATCTTGCCCATCTGCTGTCAGCATGACATTCCTTGACCAAGTTCCTGAACAGAAAACTCTTTGTTCGGAAACTTGGTCAGGTTCTCATAATGGGTACCAACATTTTTACCCCACAGAATCTCGGCTAAGGATTTGTCGAGATGACTCTGGCTTATTTCTTCCCCGCTAAGCTGTAAATCCCAACATTATTCGGCTCATACGCAAGTTCGATGACACTAGTACAAGATCAGATACGCTCGACATAGTCCATGACCTTGTGAAGGATACTGACGTACTTCCACTTGTAGAGTCTTGGCCCTTTGTCATTGAGGATGCGTATGAGCCTTAAACTGACTGCTTTTACAACAACTATCCTGGTGGGCAAGAGAAATAACGCCTATGCAACATTAATTTATTTGACTTTTCTATTTAATGATGTTATAAATATGAATGAAGTTCATTCATATTAAAGGATTAGCATGGCAGAACGGACACATGAAGAGACGCGCTCTAAACGCGAGCTTATTCTTGAAGCAGCACGTGACCTTTTCGTCCAAAAGGGATATGAGGAGACAACGATCGCCGACATCGCTCAAGCAGCAGGAGTCGCGGTAGGAACAGTCTATCTCTACTTTCGCAATAAACACGAGGTCTATACAGGCGTTGCGCTTGATGTAGAGGCTATGATTGCAGGGGCATTTCAGGCACCCTCAATTCTTGACCTACCATTTGAGCAAATACCTGCAGCAATGATTGCTGCCTCGTTTCGCGTCTGTCATGAACACAAAAATTTGGTCGCGCTCTTACAGATAGACATGCAATCTTCAGAAGAGATACTTCTGCACAAACAATCGAAGGAGCGTGTTACTGAAGCCATCGACGCTATACTACGCGCGGCTGTTGCTCAAGGACAGCTAGCTCCATTTGATACACAGGCATATGCCCGCATGTTGAACTTATCTGCTAGCGCAGTTTTTCATCAATGCTTTGCTGTTGAAAATGGCGAGCGAGAAGGTATGTTTCAGCAATATCTTACAGAACTTGTCGAACGTCTCTTTTTTGGTCCATCTCTACAAGAGGGTCAAAAAGAGACGAAATAGGTCTAACCCGACGGATACAACAAACGTACATAGTATAGTCCTTAATGAATGAAGTTCATTCATTTTAATGACATCACCTGAAGGACCTATACATACTCAATTCGGCATTTTGTAACACATGCATGAAGTTCATTCATGGATGGTGAAAGGGATATACAGATGCAAGCATTCGTAACAGGCAGTACTGGACTGCTTGGTAGCAACCTCGTACGCCTTTTAGTGCAAGAAGGGTATCATGTCAAAGCTTTAGCTCGCTCAAAGAAAAAAGCTGATGCTGTCTTCTCGAATATTGACCCTGAAGCCATCACGGTTGTCACGGGCGACATGCAAGATGTAACGAGTTTCGCTTCGGAGCTAGTAGGTTGTGACGTGTTGTTTCATACTGCCGCATACTTTCGCGACTACTACCAGCCCGGGGATCATTGGAAAACACTCGAGGAGATCAATGTCAAGGGTACGATCAACATCCTTACAGAGGCAGAGCAGCACGGCGTGAAGAAGGTCATCTATGTTAGTTCGTCGGGTGTAATCGGGGCAAAGTCAGGAAATGCTCCTGGAGATGAGTCAACACCAGCCGATAGTAAGCAACTGGAAAATCTTTACTTCAAAAGCAAAATTGTCGCGGAACAAGCCATTGACAATTTTCTCAAAACGCACCCACTACCAGTGGTATTTATTCTACCGACAGCGATGTTTGGGCCGAGCGATGTCGGGCCAACAGGTACAGGCTCGCTCGTCCTCAATTTTCTTGATCGCAAGTTACCAGGAATTGTTGAAGGAGGTCTTGTTGCCGTCGATGCTCGCGACGTAGCACAAGCGATGCTGGCCGCGGTTGAAAAAGGTAAGAGTGGCGAACGTTATATAGTAGGAACGCATTACATTGAAATTGCGGATGTCATGAAAACGCTCGAAAGAGTTTCGGGCATTCCCTCTCCAACACGTCGTATACCATATATTGTCTCGCTTGTCTATGCGTTCATCCTGGAACTTATAGGGCGCCTCACACGTCGTCAAATACTGGTCTCACTTGAAAATGTCCGCACACTTCATCTCAAGCGTCGTGTTATCGCGGCTAAAGCTGAGCGAGAGCTAGGAGCAGAGTTTCGCTCTACCGAAGATACTCTACGCGATGAGGTAGCATGGTACCGTGACAATCGCAAAGCATACAGCTTATAACAGAGCAGAAAGGTTGCAACTCATGAACAACGTTCAATCATATAAAGCTATTCCAACCGTTTCGCTTCCAGCAGATTATCAGACAAATGTTGGACCGTTTCTCGCGAAAATGTATGAGAAACATGGACCAATCTTCCGTTCGACCTCGTTTGGCAGTGAGGTTATCTTTCTGGTTGGACCAGAGGCGAACCGCTTTGTGCTGGTCAACAATCGTCAGAAGTTCTCGAACTACGAGGGTTGGGGCAAGATGTTCGGCACGCTCGATATGTTCGGCAGAGGTCTACTGGTCATGGATGGCAAAGAGCATGACGAGCATCGACGCATGATAAATCCGGCGTTCACTGTAAGCTATATGAATAACTACTTGCCTTTGATGAACCGTATTATCCGTGAACGGGTCGCGATATGGGCCGCGCAAGGCACCGTAGACATCTACGATGAAGCACGCAAAATCACCTTTGACGTAGCCGCCGAAGCCCTCGCAGGACTAACCGATGTTGCCGAACGTGACCTGTTCCGTGACCTCTTTCTACGTCTACTTATGGTCGGAGCAACGGCAACATCTGAGGAAGACTTTCAAGACAAAGTTAATTTCATTCGTCACGAACTCGATTCGCTCCTCACGCCAAAGATTGAAGAACGTCGTAAGCATCCAACGAACGACCTCTTCGGCCTACTTGTACAGGCACGAGACGATCAAGGCAATGCTATGAGCAACGAGCAACTCATCGCGCACCTCAACATTCTACTTGTCGCGGGCCATGAAACCTCGACCAGTCTCAGCGCATGGTTGCTCTACCTCTTGAACCAGCACCAAGACTATACGAAGCGAGTGATGGACGAACAAAATGCCTTGCTTGCGCCACGTACTGAGCCAACACTAGAAGCGATTAAGCAAATGAAGGTATTGGATAACGCGTTGAGCGAGGCAGAACGCATGTATCCGCCTGTAGCAAACGGACCTCGGGGAGTCCTCGAAGATGTCGACTTTCACGGCTATCACTTGCCCAAAGGTACACCAGTCCTCTATGCTATCGCCGGTTCACACATGATTCCCAGCATTTTCGCGCATCCTGAAACCTTTGATCCAGACCGTTTCGCCCCACCACGCGAGGAACACAAAAAGAACCCATATGCACTCGTCGGCTTCGGTGGTGGTCCACGCATCTGTATCGGCATCAACTTCGCGCAGATCGAAATCAAAGCGATGGTCTCGCACATTCTGCGCAACTACCAGCTCGACTTGATTCCAGGCCAGCAAATTCTCCAATTCTACAGTGTCACTGGTGCACCAATCAATGGTATCGGCATGCGTGTCACAGCAAAATAATCCCGATGAACCTTGACGCTCCATAACAGGAATCGTGGTCGGTAGGGGCGGCAATTTATTGCGCCCAATGATGGGCTGGGAGGGGTTCTCGTTGGCAGAAGGAATCGTTGCCGACACATTGCCCTTCCACCACCCCCATCTTTGGGCACAATGAATTGCCGCCCCTACCGCGAGGAATTCCCAATTTTCATTATCAAGGTACATTTAAATCGCATAATCTGTCCCCACAAAGTGGTAAGATACAAGCAAAAATGTTGGAGGAACTGCCATGTCCGACACACTTGCAGGTGAATACTTTTTCTTACCACAGGAACACGTTGTCTTTGGCGCGGGAAGTCTCGCACGTCTCGCGGACGAGGTACGACGTGTTGGTGGACAACGCGTCTTTCTGATCACGGGTAATTCGCTGGCAACACAGAGCGATGTTGTGACACGGGTCGAGCAAGCACTCGGCTCCCTTCATGTCGGCACATTTTCGAGTATTCGCCAGCACTCGCCTAAGGGAGATGTGGCGCAGGCTGCAGAGCAGGCACGTACCCTCAAGGCCGATGTGCTTGTCAGTGTTGGTGGTGGCAGTCCAATCGACGCCACAAAAGCAGTTGTACAAACTTTCATGCAGGACGATGGGAGTGGCATACTACCGCATATTGCTATTCCAACAACGCTTTCCGCAGCCGAGTTCTCGCACCTCGTTGGTGTTACGGATGAGAGTACGAAGATGAAAAGAGGTTCTGCCGATACGAAAGTCGCGCCTCGTGGTGTTATTCTTGATGCCAGTTTAACGCTTGCAACACCAATGCACCTCTGGCTCTCTACGGGTATTCGCTCCCTTGACCATGCTGTCGAAACGCTCTATGCCCCGAGCACACATCCTATCAACGATGTCCTGGCCCTGGAAGCCATCCGAAAGCTATTTATCTATCTACCGCGTGTAAAAGCGCAACCGGACGACCTGAATGCACGTACCGAACTTCAGCTTGCCTCCTGGATGAGTTTCTTTGGCGAAGTCAACACGCCAATGGGTCTCAGTCATAATTTAGGTAGACGTATAGGGGCAAGCTATGATATCCCACATGGTATTACGTCCTGCATTATTTTACCGCATGTGATGCGGGCTTTCGCACCAATTTACACACAGCAACTTGGCCGTATCACACAAACCCTTGGTCTGGTCGCGGAGAATACCGATGCAACACGACTAGCTCTCTCCGCCGCCGACGCTGTGAGCGGCTTGATTGGCCAACTTGGACTACCACAACATTTACATGATGTTGGTGTTGGTGAGAGTGAACTTTCTAAAATCGCAGCCACTACACCTAACCGCGAGTTTAGCAACGAGGAACTGGAAAAGCTTTTGCATGGAATGCTATAAAGGCTATTATATGACCTCTTTTGCATAGCACTAACGTACACCTTTGATTGCTCTCACAAGTACAGCACTGAGACAAGCTAGACCAGCCGCTACTAGAAACAGGAGACTGTAGTTGTGAGAAAGTGTGATCACAAGGGCGGCTACAGTAGGCCCTAAAACTTGAGGGAGAGTGTTTGCAATATTGATTACTCCCATGTCTTTACCATTATCTCTAGCATGCGGCAACACTTGAGTAATGAGCGCAATATCTACACCAAGATAGGCTCCAAAACCGATGCCGAGTATAGCAGAGGCGAGTAAAACTGTTCCCCATGATTGGGAAAATACGAGAATTAAAAAGGAGCAGGCAATTATCATACTTGAACCGACTACAAAGATTTTGCGGCACTGAAACCGATCCGATAAAAAACCTGCGAGCAACGAGGCAATGATAAGGGTACCAGTGAGCACTGTTTGAAAAGAGGTCACGCCTTGTGCATCAGTTTGATGTGGATACAGCTTTGTATAATGTACAACATCGTGTAAAAAATACAAGAGATAACCCAAAGCTACATAATAGCTCAGGTAGACTAAAAAGCGTGTTAACCAAGCCCAGGCGAAATTAGGGTTTTTAATAGGGTTAACCCAAAAGCTTGTAAACAACATACGAAGATTAAAGGGGGTGACGCTCTCTCTTTCCAGCGGCGTCTCTCTCAAACTGAGTAAGAAAAGAGTCATTGCAACAACTAGTACGCCACTAAGCAGAAAGTATCCTATAACAATTCCACTACCTAACCTGGTAATCAGTAAAGAACCAATAACTCCCCCTAGCGGTAAGGCTAAACTGACCAATGCCGCAACGGTAGCCCGTTGACGCGTAGGGACCTTATCAGGAACGACAGCGGTTAAGGCAGCCAACAGCATATTGATCGCGACATGAAAGACAATCCATGTAAGTAGCAATACAAGAAAAGTTGTTGCATACGCCATCAACGTGAGGGCCAGCACGGAGCAGAGCGTACCAGCCACTAACCATGGACGCCGACGCCCCCAACGGAGTCGAGTACGATCACTCATTGCTCCTACTAAAGGATTAGTAATCAACGCGGCTACAGCTCCTGAGGCTGAAATAAGTGCAAGATTGCTGAATTTATGTACAGGATCAAGCGCAGCAACCTGTGTTGGTAAGAGAATCAAGCTTACAGGTAACACACTCATCCAGCATGCGACATTGACGAAACAAAGCAAGAATTGAAACATCGGCGTGACTGCCCTCGTAGGAAGGTGCAATGCCTCAACAACTGCTATCCCTTGATCAGGTATATATGTATCTGCCATATTCTTTACTTCTCTCGCTATCGAGGCCCTAGCTGTCTGTGGAGTTCTTTAGGATCGTAATAAATCGACTCGCGCACAATCTTGCCCTCGTGTCGTATCACCACAGTCACACCATGCAGAGTATAACTGCGTCCTGTTGCGGCTAGACCATGTAAGTCGCCGATATGAACGCCAGTAGCAGTCCATTCAACGATCACCTGTTCGCCCCGTGCTATACGGTTTTTGACCACAATTTTTGCGCCAGAGACAGCAGCCATACGGTCACTTTTATGCTCTATAATAGCGGCTCGTCCAACAAGCGGCTCGGCATGCAAACTGTCCTCAACAACTGCATTATGCGCGTAATCGCTCGTCAAGCCCTGTGCATTGCCATTTGCTTGATGTATTAAATGCTGATCATGCAAGCGAATATTATGCTCTTCACGCTCATCAGCATTCACAACTTTTTGTACAGTCGGAGTGACGGGAATCTCAGCAGCGGCAACAATTGCTCCTACTCCAACTGCTGTTAAACCGAAATTTGTCAACATTTTCGCGAAAGAGCGTCGTGTCAATTTTCCTGAACGCACCTCATCTACCTTTTCGTAGATGAGGAAGTTTTCCTCCAACTTAGATAATTCGTGGCTCATTTTCTATACCTCCAAACTGAATAGTAGCCTTTTCTTCGACATGTGTTAGCATATCGTCAGGAAGTGTTTCTACAAGCGCAGGTTTCTGCTGGATACGTTTGAGCGAATAGTGTGCAACCATTGAAACTTCCTTTTGCTGCAATAGAACCTCACGAGCGGCATAGGGAATGCTCGTAAAAACCCAGAGGCGCATACCAAGATAAGAAATAGAAATCGTTCCTAAAATAGCTACAATTTTTGAGACATTTGCCCAAACAAATGTGTTTACGAACACCGGATGTGCTAAATGAGCGATAGACCATATGAGCACATCATTACAAAAAATACCAAATATATTAACACATGCAAAACGGAATACTTCACTTCTTGTAGTTCTCTTTGTATGGCGAAATGTCCAATATTTGTTCATAAGGTAACTGTTTAATGCTCCTACTATGTAAGCGAGAGAACTATAGACCAAAAGCATGCTTACATCATGTGTAGGAAAACAAAAAAGAAGGAGGTTGAGGACAAGAATATCAAGCAACGTATTGAGGCTCCCCACAATACCAAAGCGGAATATCTGCCAGACGCCTCGGGCCTTTTTCGTTGAATTAGACACCGCGTTGTCTGTCATAGAAACCAATTCAATCACATGTGAAGTATCAGAGACATTTTTCAAGGTTCCCTCCTTCAAAATTTTTATATACCTCTAGATTTATAAAAATTTGTTAAAGCGTATGCAGCCGGTCGTAATGTCCAGATACCACTATCGTTGACTATGATATAGGTATAGCCACCGGATGTTGTAGAACCGGGACCTACCCAATAATTCATACCTTTTATATAAGGCAATGCAGCAATTGCGGAAAATTCGGCTTGTAAAACCTTTAGTTGCGTTGCATCGTCTACGTTCACGTTATTGCTATACCCGATTTCTCCAATGATGATAGGAAGATGCCAAATTTTTTCTATCGACTCCAACTCTGTAGTACGAGCATGAGCCGCGGTCCAAGCATCAGTAGTGTTTTGCTCAGGATAGCTGTCAACAGTAATGGAGCCAAACTTTTTTACTGTAGCCATTTCTAAGTCACCAGGATGGGTTGCGAAAAATGTGTTCGTCGAACGCACATTCGTGGTTACACCATAGATACCTACTTGATGAAATGCAGCATCGGCCACATCACTACCTCTACGGATGAAATCGTTGAAGGCTCGCGTTGCATCATTTGGAGCGTTATAGGCCCAATGCTCTTGATAGGTCGAGAACCAATATTTTCCTTGCTCTGGCTCAGAGCAGGCGTCAAAAATATCGCCGGGCCAAAAGAGGGACGAGTGCTTTAATATAAAACTCCGTTCAGCATCAAGATATGCGTGGGGCGTCATGACACCTAATGCATTGCTATCATTTTCCCATTGATCTGGATGCCCACGCATCCATACGTGTTGTCCTACCGCGTGTACGGCGTTTATCCATTTTTGCATATATTCAGGGTAATCCCAATTGGTATCTACCGCAATATAGTTTGAATGTAGTTGTGCTGTTACTCGTACAACATCTTGTATCTGCTCAACAGAAAATGGGCGATGAACGGTGTCTCGACTAACTTTCATCGTGTCAATGGACGCAAGAAACCCTGGAGGTGCTGCTATAAGAGCATGAGTAGGCACGGGCGTATTAGTCACAGTGACTGTACGAGATACCGGAGGTTCATTGCTATGTGACTTTGTAGTTATATAGGTGCCACATCCAGCTAAAAAAACAAGGAACACCGAAAGAAGCCATCTATATGGAAGTATCCGCCTAACATGCTTCCTACTCTTTATAGAAAGTGACAAAAAATGTTCCTTCACCTTTATTTCCTTCTGCCTTATCTTCCAATAAAGAGGCAATGCTCTGAAGTATAATACACATATTGACTTGCTACACATCGCTATATACACCCATCAAGGTTGTTCTACAATAGAAGGACTCTCAAAAGCTGCTGTGCTTGTTGCATCAGGATCGTGCGAAGTGATAGCAATACCAGCTATTGTTGTATCCTCCATCTGCATTTTTATAGTCGATCCATCTATAAACTTCCATCTTATACCATCATGGGAATAGTACGCGTTAAAGGATTCTGTATGATTTAAGCGCACAATTCGCAGGTATATATCGCTCGGAGCAGGACCAGCGACCCCTGCATATTGACCACTAATGAGTCCTTGCAAATAACGTGCCTCTACTCCAATACCATTTTTGACGTTGCCTGTTTCTAAATACACAGCATAGTAGGGAGAATCGGGCAGTAAATTTTCGCGCACCATGATCCCCACTTTGGCATAAGAAGCCGAGGCTTGATGCGCTGTAATATGTACTGTTATACTTCCATCCCCACTCAAGTGCTGCCACACATAATGAAACTGATCATAATCATTCCAGATATCTGCACCTGAGCCTCGCATAGTCCATTTGCCCTTGTTAAAAGATTGACCACCTATACTAGCAGGATTGCCTATATCATTGCAGGCCCACGGAACTGGGCAGCCCGTAGTGGTAGGGATAAAGCCAGAGTTAGGAGCAGTAGAGGCATGAATAGTAGGTAAGCTAAATACCACCGTTTGCTGCGTTTCAATCTCATTTGAACTCACTACTACTCCGTAGTCAACAGTAGTTGGTAGAGCTAAAGTTGCAACACTGCCTAATACAGTTATATAGTTTTCACCATTTAGCGAGACTGCTGCTTGGAACTGCTCATCTATATGTGTTATGCGCAGGTATAAAGGTGCTTGCCCGGCAGGGAATTGAATATCTTTTTGCACCTCCCCACCAAATTCAGTGCGAAATTGCACAACCAGTCCAACACCTTTGACAAGAAACACACCATAATATGGAGCATCGGGATCATTCCTTTGGCGTACCATTAACCCCGCTTGTGCAGGACCGCCAACCCCTGTTACCTGCTCCGAAAGCACTTGTGTGGTAATTTGCGTATCGCCACTTACACTTTGCGAAACGAAGTGAAACTGATCCGACGTATGAGCGATACCATGCCCACCAGCGGTTATCGTAATCGTCTTGTTCGTTGACTGATTAAAACCCACGAGAACAGGAGCACCGATATCCTGGCATACCCAGCCGCTTAAGCATTGTGTAGCAGAGTTGATTTGCATAACCTGTGTTGGGAGACTAAAGGCGTACACGTTGCCGTCGGAACTACCCATAAAAATTTGCCCATGCGAGACAACAGGAGTTGAGTAGATAACTTCTTTAGTACGGTAGGTATACAGTGTAGCCCCTGTCGTCGCGTCTAATACCTCCAGATATCGTCCTGCCGCGCATATGATCAGACCATTCGTGTAAACAAGCGAACCTAATACTGGACCGGCTGCCTGATAATGCCAGAGATATTTTCCAGTTGTTGGGTCCAAAGCACCTACGGAACCACGTACATATTGCTGATTGAGGGCAGTATCACCAGCAGCAACATACAACGTTCCTTGCCCTAAAGCACTAGACGAAACCGTACTGTCTTCACATCGAGGGCACATACCAGGAACAGCAACATTTTGTGTCCAAATTGGCCCTGCTGCAATATTATTGCGATTAAACGCATAGAGGGTCCCATTCTTGTTAACAGAAGCCACTAACGGATTGCCATTGGCGTTTGTGAAAAGGATGGGCGTTGTATCAAAGTCTGAGTCACCAATTGCAGCCGCAGTAGGGAGTGTCCAGACAGATTTTATCTGCATAGTGGTAGCATCTAACGAAAAGACCGCCTGTGCTAAGTGCTCTTCGTAACTAGTTGCGGTTCCTGACGCGATAAAAATAGTATTTGTGGCAGGGTCTACGCTAGGAGAAGTCCAGATGCCTCCTCCAATTTGTCCATTCGCCACGAGATTGAGCGTCTGAACAATTGTATGTGTTGTCAGGCTCACCTTCAATAATTGTCCCGGCACAAGAGGACAATCGCCTTCACTCGCAATACCTATGTATGCATATCCCTTGTAAAGTAGGGGACTAGACCAATTATAATGTCCACCTTCAGCACTGTTATCTCCAGTAAATACTTTCCATAATACATTTCCCGTTTTCGCATCGAGCGCATACCAATATGCATCTCCCCCCCCAACATATACGGTGCCATTCTCAACCGATGCAGACGAGGTAATACCAACCCGCATTGGATCACAGACTGGACGCGTATGGGTTACACCAAGAAACGTTCGCCAGAGTTGTCTTCCAGTCATTTCGTCAAGAGCATACTCATATCCATTCCAAGAGCCAATGTAGACAACGCCTTTCACAACGGCGGCAGAGGCTGCCACAATATCATCAGTATCAAATGCCCATAACTTCTTAAGTTGTGATGCGTTTTCAGGCGAAAGAATAGTTTCTTTCGTTGCCGAGGTCCGTTCTGGATCATGTAAATACGTTGTCCAGTCATTACCTGCGGTTGGTACTGTGGGAAGTGCAGTTGCTATAGGCTTTTGCGCTTGTGCAACGTTCTGCGATGGGAAAACACGTGTTGCGACATCTTGCAGGGCAGTTCTCTCTACAGCAAGCATAGGCAAGCTAAAGAAAAGCAAAACCACGAGTGCAAACTTGAGCAAATTCGAGTTGGTTTGCCCCTTTTTCATAGTACCTTCACTCTCTTATTGGATAAAGTAGGAGTATTTTGTCTATATGCAATGGAGTTAGCCACAGCGAATTGTTGTATATGTGCAATAGGGCCACTCTGGCCACAGCGTCGGTGCTCGGTCAGAAGGCCAGATGGAATGGGACGTGTGGGGAGTGGATTAAGACCATTGCGATGGTATAGACTGAGACCACTCTGCTCTTGCACGACAAGTGTAAATTGAGAAAGAAATATCGGTTCGCTAATATGGCTACCTTGTGTCACAAGATCGCGTCTATCCTCTGGATTGGCGACAACCCAGTCTACAAAGGAAACAGGATTTTCTAATGCTTGCTTCCAGAGGCTACCAGAACCTTCGTAGATCACATTTTTAAAATTCACACCCACATCCAGACCCACGGCGTTTGTACCAGAGGTAAAGGTATCAGTCATAATCTTTCCGCCAGCATAGTGCTGGGCTATGTACACAACGATGGGATGCAATGGGGCGCAGTCTAGCCCGTATTGACCATCTTGAAGAGAAATAATACCAGTAGAGGCCATCGAAAACATCTGTACAATAATCGTGAAGCACAGCATTATTTGAAAAAAAAGACGTATCCAGACCTTCGTATCTATGCTTGCTAGGATTGCGATAAAGATTGCTGTCGGTGCTACCATCTGGGCACCATAACGCGTGTTATAAAAGGTCATATTATACGAAGGAGCGTGTGCTGGTGAGGCTCCAGGTACAAAAAGAGCAGCTTGACCTGTATAGAGTGAAAATACGTAGAAAGCAAACGGGACGAGAAAAGCTGACGCAGCTATAGTTTCGGGGGTGAGACGACGTTTACCATAAAAGAGTGCACACCCAACTGCCCCTAAAAACAGTAGTATACTTCCCACATTCCATGCAGCATCTACAATGTAGGTACGTATAGACTGCCAGAGATCGTGATAGGTAAACAGATAGTGAAGCTTAATCAGGCTCTGCTGCTGTGCCTGCGACGAGAAGGCACTATGCTGGAAGTACAATGGGTCCCCAAAGATGATAAGGCACCAGAGTACCCACAAGACAATACCTAGTCCTCCTAGAGTAGCATATGCCAGTAAATTACTTTCTATTTCCGACCAAGGTGTTCGTCGCAGTTTGCCAATCACAAAAACGAAGAGGAGCAGTACAAGAAATAAAAACCAAGCGTCATAGCGTGCAAGTGTTGCTAGAAACGTACTAGCACCAGCCGCAACCAGGTGTTTCAGCTTTCCCTCTTGCGCCCAGACGAGAAAATAGTAACTTGCCAGGATGAGCGTCACTATGAGAATCAATTCGCTGAGTGGTGTCGTTTGAAGATAAAGAATGTTTAGATTGCCAATAAAAGCCAACACTCCAATAAAACTTGCACGACTATTATGTGTCAGACGTTCAGCCGTGAGAAAGAGATACATAGCCGAAAGAAAATAGCATGGCATTGCAGCAAAGCTTCCCGCCAAACCGGTATGCCAGAGATAGTCATTCCATATAAAAGGAAGCATTAGGAGATGGGGCAACGGTAGCCAAATACCACCCAACTGTGCGATACCAGGCGTCAAATTATCAAAAAGGCGCCGCGCAATCAACATATGTGCATACGTATCACCAGTGAGCAAAATCTCATAGTTTTGAAAAAAATACCAAAGCGAAGCAACACTGCTTATACAGGCAGCAAGTAGAGTGAGACGGAACCAGGGATCGTACTTGAGCGATTTCCGCTGCATGCGATTAGCGCGTGGCAAGGCATATATTCTGACGGTTATTTTCTCACTCAATGATGGGGTAAGAGTTATTGCATTCTGTGAAGCAGAATCCTCTGAGTGTATCATTGTAAAACACTTTCCCTAGTCGACAATCTCAGCTTCAGTTTCTTCCATAACTATCATGTTAGCGGAAGGCGTGTTCGGTAGAGGTGGCGTTACAGGGACGGCTAGAGGAAGTGGTGTTACTGCATAATTGTGTACCTCAATTTTTTCAGTAAGAAGATGCAAACCGTGTTGTGTCTTCTCCCAATAGTGAGGTTTGAAGATAAGTTGGTAGAGTGCTATATAAGCTGCAACACTCGCCATAGCCCAATACAGAGGCATGGTAAGAGACCATTTGACAATACTAAACTGACGACTCTTTATGCATCCAATAAGGTGAATATAAATATACATAAAATTACCAAATATGAGGCACAAGGACCCCATGTAAAGAATTGGTGTAGGATATAACGTGTGGTAGGCTCCAGCTACAAACGTATGAAAAAGGAAGTAGAGTGCCACCAGTAGCCACATCAAAGGATTAATAAGCAAGATTGCACTCTTACCACCAACAATTAATTGTAGTGAGAGAAACTCACGTATACGGCCTTCACGAAGATATTCAAGTGGATAACGCATGTGTACGAAATAGGTTTGCATATATCCCTTAATCCAACGTGAGCGTTGTCGCATCCAGTTTATGAACTGTGAGTTGGCCTCCTCATATGTTGTTGAGTCCATCACAACCGTACGCAAATTATAGTAGCCAAGACGCAGACCCAAGTCACAATCTTCAGTGACGTTAAACGCATCCCATGCACCTACCGAGTACAGGAGATTAGTACGAAAGTGATTTGATGTACCACCAAGAGGAAGAGGAACACCAAGTACCTGTAATCCTGGAAGAGTCATATCAAACCATGCAGAATATTCAGCCGTAAACCAACGTGTAAGAATATTCTGCTTCACATTATAATAATTGAGCTTTGCTTGGACGCAGGCTGTTTGCGGCCCTTCATCAGCAAATGTCAATATAGCTTTCTTGAGTTGTAATGGGTCAGGTATATCCTCTGCATCGTAGATCACTACATACTCACCAATTGCTTTTAACAAGCCATAGTTGCAAGCACGTGGCTTTGTTCGGGGCTGGCCCTCAGGAACAGTCACAATTTCAAAGTGTGATGGCAGATTAAGACATTCAATGGCATTGCGCGTTTCTTCATCGTCCTCTTCAGTTAAAAAGAGAATTTGCAGCTTATCAACAGGGTAATCTAATGCCTTCATTGCCTGCACAAACTGTGGTACAATCACGGTTTCACGATAGAGTGGACAAAGAATAGTATAGGAAGGCCACTCTACGTCAGTAAGTGCATGTATAAGTGCATCAGGAATTTGTACAACGTCTGACTCACCAACAATGCGCACAGAGATGAAAAAATAGATAAAAAGATCAACGGTATAGAACAAGGTTAATACCGCAATAATGCTTAATAATCCTGCCGTACTATAAATAATAAGGCTAAGTACGTAGGCTACTCCTAGCATTTGCAGTATTTGCTTTTGCTTTCGCGTCATCGTTTGCAATGCAGAAAAACGATTTTGATATGGGGCAAATGTACAAACATTTTGTCCGTCGACCTGCACAGGTTGCATAACCATCTCTCTGTATGCATCACGCTGCCTCTGCCAATCAACATTTACTTGCTCTTTTTGTGTCGTAAGCCATTGAGTATAGTGTAAAGTTTTTTCGTTATAACTAGTAGGTTTCTGTATAACGGCATCTTCTATAAGAACTTGAGAATCCAACATAAGCTGATTTCCTCGGTTATGAACATCAGGAGATTATGTACATCAGGAGATGCAAGTTTAGTCAAAGATTTGTGTAACTCTTTAATAATTAAAAGAGTATTGTACGGAGCATGTAAATAGAGTGATGAGCTTGGTTGAGAACTCGTGTTTATTGCTGTTTATGGTTGAGAACTCGTGTTTATTGCTGAATTCAGAGTATACCCTTGACGCTAATGAGACAATAACACATGTAGCAACACCATCCGATTGAGCTATGTGGCTCAACACTCATTAGTTGCAGACACTACTTAAGATTTAAGAAGATATATGCCACCATTTTCATTTACAATTGACGCAGAATCTCCCGATACATGGGCGCGTGCAGGCACCATTCAGACGCCACATGGCACCATTCAGACGCCCATCTTTATGCCCGTCGGCACACAAGCAACTGTGAAGAGCATCGCACCAGAAGAATTGCATGCAGCAGGCGCACAAATTATTCTCTCTAATACCTATCACCTGATGCTACGGCCAGGCTCCGAACTGGTTGCTGACTTTGGAGGACTCCACTCGTTCATGCACTGGGATGGTCCAATCCTGACCGATAGCGGTGGCTTCCAAATATGGAGTCTGGGCCATTTACGCAAATTGAGTGAAGATGGTGTTACCTTTAAATCACACCTTGACGGCTCAGCACATACACTTACCCCTGAAAACGTGATGCGTATCGAGGCGGAATTGGGTGCGGACATCATTCTACCACTCGACATCTGCGCCCCCTACCCATGTGCTCCCTTAGAGGCAAAGGCTGCGATGGAGCGTACTCATCGTTGGGAAGAACGTGCACTGCTTGCCAAAGAACGTTATAATCCGGCACAAGCCCTATTTGGTATTGTACAGGGAGCATTTGAGCCTGACCTGCGCCGACAGAGCGCGGAAATCATTGGCAACATGCCTTTTCCGGGTCTTTCTATCGGCGGGCTTTCCGTCGGAGAACCAAAAGCGATGATGTGGGACATGCTCAATATTGTCACACCTGCACTGCCTCGCGATAAACCACGCCATCTCCTCGGTGTTGGTTCACCGGAAGACCTTGTGATAGGGGTCGGACTGGGTATGGATATGTTCGATTGTGTCCTACCGACGCGAGTCGCTCGACATGGTGGACTCTTCACGCGTCAGGGCCGTGTCAGTATCAAGGGGGCACGCTTTCGAGCAGAACACAATCCTGTCGAGGTTGGTTGTGATTGTTACACATGCCAAAACTATAGCGCGGCCTACGTGCATCACCTTGCACGTACTGAAGAACAACTCTATTACCGTCTTGGCAGCATTCACAACATCCGTTTCATGTTGCGTCTCGCAGGTGAACTACGTGCTTCTATCCTTGCCGGAACCTATACGACATTCCGAGACGAATTCCTAGCAACCTACATGCCTGCATCCGAGCAGGTACGCGAAGCACAACGCGAAAAATGGAAAACAGCACACGCCAAACACGTATAATATGTACGGGTCTGATTTATCACACCCTCGGCCTGTGATGCGTATTGGGTGTGATAAATCAGACCCGTACAGGAGATTTATTATGTCCACAACAACATATCGTTACGTCAACACAGAGCCGCTGGGAGCCGCGCTCAATATGGCCATTGATGAGGCTATCCTGACCCATTACCTGCAAGGGCTGGTTCCTCCCACGCTACGTACATTTCGCTGGACAACGACATCTATCACGCTTGGTCGTTTCCAAAATGTCGAGCGCGAAATCGAGCAAGAGCGTTGTCAGCAAGCAGGCGTTGCCCTTGTACGGCGCCCTACTGGTGGTCGCGCGGTATATCACCGCGACGAGTTTACCTACAGCCTTGTGATTGGCAAACGCGAGAATGTGCCTTCTGGCGTCGTCGCTGCCTACGCTTATCTAGCACAGGGATTACAAGCGGCTCTGCAACAGCTTGGTATTGCCTCTGAACTCAGTGAGGAACATGTCAGCAAAAATCCTTCGGCGGCCTGCTTTGCCTCTTCGACGCAGGCAGACCTGACAGCACGTGGCTTCAAAATTATCGGTAGTGCGCAAGTTTGGAAGGATGACGCACTGCTTCAACAAGGCTCACTGCCGCTTGACGACCGCTCTAGCGAGTTCTTTTCGTTCTTACGCTTCCCCACTGAGTCAGCACGAACCGAAGCACTTGCCCTCTATCAAACAAAAACGACGCCACTTCATACATTTGATGCGAATGTTACAAGGGAGCAGGTAGCAAAAGCGTTCGTTACAGGCTTTGGGGACGCGTTGCACACACGATTTGTACAAGAAGAGCTGAGTAAATCAGAGTGGGACATGGCACAGCAACTAGTTGAGGAGAAGTATAATCATCTCATCTGGGTAAAAGAGCGTATCTCCCTTGTATAATAAATAAACGCGTTCAAAAAGGATCAGGGATAGCAGCATGCAAAACTTGCCTCAAAAAACAGCTTTACTAATCATAGATGTGCAACAAGGCTTCGATGATCCGGGCTGGGGACAAAGAAACAACCCGCAAGCAGAGACAAACATCGCAAAACTTCTCGCTGTTTGGCGGCAAACTCAGCGTCCAATTTTTCATATACAACATCTTTCGCTTGAGGCAGACTCACCACTAGGCGCGGATACTGCTGGTCATGAGTTCAAAGAGATGGTTAAACCACAGCAAGGTGAACCGATCGTTCAGAAAAATGTAAATAGCGCGTTTATTGGCACCGACCTTGAAGAACGCCTACATAAAGACGATATTGATACGCTTGTGATTGTGGGGCTGACAACAGACCATTGTGTCTCAACCACGTCGCGCATGGCTGGCAACCTGGGATTCAATACGTATATCGTTTCCGATGCAACCGCCACCTTTGACCGCACGAGCTACGATGGGAAGCAGTTTACAGCCGAAGACATGCACGCAATCTCTCTGGCAAGTCTTCACCAGGAGTTTGCGACGGTGACAGATACAGACACATTGCTCAAATATACAAGATGATGTACAATAGGCGCAACGTAGAGGTTCGTTACCCTCAAGAAGATCGCCACTGAAATACCGTCACGTTAGAAGGAGTAAATCGGGCGTGAGCATGTCTATAGACACAGCGCGGAAAATATTAGAGGCCAGCAAACAACGCGCTAGAGAACTACGTAGTCCCGTCAGTATTGCGATTGTTGATGCCGGAGGCCATCTTGTCCTCTTTGAGCGCATGATGTCTCCCTATGGATGGGCGACCGGAAATATCAGTATCGCGAAAGCCAGCACTGCCGTAATGTTTAATCAGTCCACCGATGCGGTCGCGCAATGGGGGGCTGGTATCCCAGGTTTCGCCTCGAGTATGGCAACCATGACTGAGGGGAAATTTATCATGGCGGCTGGCGGCTGGCCCATTCGCACGGCTGGTGCAACTATTGGTGGTATTGGCGTAAGCGGAGGCAACGCGCCTGGACGTGATGATGAAATAGCGCGTGCTGGTATCGCGGCAGTCGATGGTCCAGCTATACAACCTGCACAACCAATGCAGCCACCACCATCCATCGCATCGCAATCTTTACCGCCCATTTCTCCTGTACGACCCGTGACGCCATCTTCTTACTCGAATGTTTTGCCTCCATTCTATCAGCCTGCACCACAACAACAGCCGGACAATGGGGCAACACCACAAAGCGAGTTTCCAGGTCAACCACACATTACCAAAAGTATCGGCCCCGATCAGGACGATCCTTATAACGATAACACGTTCAATTCATACAACCCAGACCGTTCGGGAGGTCAATCATGAGCCAGGAATATTCCAGTAGTAAACGTACGAGACGGACAGCACGCTCACAGCGTAACAAACCCGTTCTCGTTACATCCTTAAATGAGGAGACAGAAAATAGTGAAATCGAGAACTCTTCGGTAAGTACGGCAACAATCAACGAGCCCAAACCGCTCGTCGTTCCCACGTCAGAGCCACTTGAGAAACCAGCACGAAAACTGCCAGGCTTCTTCTCTACAGTAAAAAAGAGCGAACAAGATACTACGCCAAAAGAGACAAAAGAAGCCGAGGTAGCGCAGGCCCGTCTCGCCCGCGCTACTCGCAGCAAAGCACCAGTGGAAGCCATCGGCACAGTCCCTGCCAAAACGAGTAAAACTTCTGGAGTCGAAGGTAAAAGTACCACTCCAACTCCTGCGGCTAAACCTACCACGACCAAGCCACCTAGCTTGTTTAAGACACGCTACATCATTGGCATGGGCGTCTATCTTATCGCGGCAGACTTTCTAGGACTATACGAACAGCGATTTTTAAGCTATCTTGGCCTCGAAAAACAACTGACGCAGTTTAACTTGTTTGGTGGCGTCTTACATGTAAACACATCAACGATTGTGTTCCTGGCATCCCTCGTCATTATCCTTGTTCTACTCGCACGCTTTGATCTCATTCCTCGCAGTCTCGGTGGAGCGCAAAGACGCGCCAGTCAAGCACAAACAAAAAAAACTAGTACCACGACAACTGTCGGTGAACGGGTCATACCACCCACAGTTCGTCAAGGCGTCAAAGGCACCGACGATACACTCTACCAGCAGTATCGCACCAGCCAACGTCGCCAGAAGAAGAGGTAAAATCAAGAGGAAGAAAAAAGGCTATATTCGAGGCAATGCCTCGAATATAGCCTTTTTTCTTCCTCTTGATGAATTATGCTTGACTTATTTGGTGGGAGTCTCTATAATCAAAATAGAGGCCGATAAAGATACGGTCGAGAAAGTACACGGACTTATAACAATGTTCAGTTACAAACAACCAGTACAACAGAATAGCTTTTATTATTGGTTTAGCCCCCCAGCATGATGGTGGGCCTTTTTAGGCTGAACGACAAACACCACCAGCGTGCTGGGAAAGCAGAGGAAAACAACCTCTGCTTTTTTGTTTCCAAAAATTTAAACGGGTTCCAACGCCCACAACACGAAAGAGGATTTGTTCCATGATTATCACCATTCGTAGCCAGGCCACAAGTGAAGAACGTACACAACTCATGACGCAGGTATGCCGAGTTACAGGGAGTTTGCATCCCATCACAACCACAGTCATGGATGGACATGAGCTTATCGTCCTTGACGGTAGCCATCTCGACCGAGAAGCAGATGCGCTCCTACGCGAACAAGCCGCGGTCGAGCACATCACACGCATCAAGACAGCTTATAAGCTGGTAAGCCGTGCATTCAAGGCTACAGACACCAGTGTACATGTTGGTGTGGGTCATGATTGCGAGCAGGTGATAATTGGTAGCACTACACCCACCATTATCGCAGGTCCCTGTGCCGTTGAAAACAAAGAACAACTTCTACACACAGCTCACGCGGTTAAACGTGCTGGTGCTCATATCCTGCGCGGAGGTGCCTACAAGCCTCGCACCTCACCATACCAGTTCCAGGGTCTGGGTATCGAAGGACTACACCTCTTAGCCGAGGCACGCGAAGCAACTGGCTTACCCATTATTACAGAGGTTATGGAGCCGGATTTGGTTCAGACAGTTGCTCAATATGCAGACATTTTGCAAATTGGGAGCCGAAATATGCAAAACTTCCCCCTCCTCCTCGCTGCTGGCCGCCATGCAGAGAAACGTCCGGTCCTGCTCAAGCGCGGTCTTTCCTCAACGATCGACGAATGGTTATTAGCGGCTGAGTACATCATGGCAGCGGGTAATCCAAACGTTATCCTATGCGAACGCGGTATTCGCAGCTACGACCAGCAAACGCGCAACGTCCTCGACCTCTCCTGTGTTCCCTTGCTTCACGAACTCACACACCTTCCCATCATTGTTGATCCAAGCCATGCCACCGGAAAACGTGAACTTGTGCCCACGATGTCACGCGCGAGTATCGCAGCCGGTGCCAACGGTCTCATCATCGAGGTCCATCAAGACCCCAATAGTGCTCTTTGCGATGGTCGCCAATCCATCACACCCGAACAACTCTCAAAAATCGTACGCGAAGCACGTATGCTCACCGAGATGATGAGCGAGGAAGTATTGGTAAACGTGGCATAAAGGATGCAATCAAATACTATAACCGTTTGTTGAATTTCTTGGATACCTTTGACAAACCGTGTGTATACTAACTGTTGATATACCGTTATTTTTCATGTATTATAGCGGTATGAATAAAAATACATCGAAGCATCCAAGAGTTACCGCTTACATTCCACAAGAAACGGTGGATGCGTTAAAGCATGAAGCTAAAAAGAATAGACGGTCCATGAATAACCAGTTGGTGGTTTGTTTAGAGCAGTGCTTAGGGGTCATGCAAAAAGAGGACAAGTAGATGCAGCTAGTTGAGCAACATTGTATTGGACGCAACAATTCACGGTTTGAGGTGATAGACCGCGTAGCATTTGCCTCCAAAAATGTATACAATGCTGCCCTTTATGAGACGCGTCAAGCCTACATTCATCAGGGATATCGCATCTTCTTCAAAGAACTTTATCACCTGATGAGGTCACATGAAGCCTACAAAGCTCTTCCTGCGAAAGTAGCTCAACAAGTATTGAAACAGCTTGACCAGAACTGGGAAAGTTACTTTGAGGCATGTAAAGCATGGAATGAGGACTCTAGCAAGTTTGTAGGACATCCCAGGTTGCCTAAGTATAAGGACAAGCAAAAGGGACGTAACATTCTTGTCTATACAGTGCAAGCCGTGAGTAGGAAAGGACTCAAAAAAGGCATTGTGCAACCATCAGGCGTCCCTATCGAAATACAGACTATGCATACATATATAGATTGTGTGCGTATTGTGCCACGCAGCGGCTACTATGTGGTGGAGGTAGTGTATGAGCAAGAGAAACAACAGGCCGATGTAGACAAAAAACTGGTTGCATCTCTGGATTTGGGAATCAACAATCTTGTGGCTCTAACATCAAACAAAGTCGGTTTCATTCCGAGACTGGTTAACGGGAGACCCATTAAGAGTGCCAATCATTTCTACAACAAGCGCAAAGCCGACTTGCAAGCTCTTAGAGGAAGCGAGACCACGTTCACACGTCGCATGGAACGTATGACTATCAGGCGTACTCGCATTATTGACCACTACCTACATACAGCCTCACGGCGCATTCTTGACTTGCTCATTCAAGAGAGAATAGGCATACTCGTGATTGGCAAAAATCCGTTATGGAAGCAAGAGACCAAGATGGGCAAGAGGAATAATCAGAACTTTTTGCAAATTCCTCATAGTCGTTTTATTGCCATGCTGACATACAAAGCGGAGTTAGTAGGAATACAGGTACGCATTGGGGAATAGAGTTTTACGAGTAAAGCCTCGTTTCTGGATAATGACCCAATCCCGACGTTTGGCAAGCTGAAGCAGGAGCCAGTGTTCTCAGGGAAACGGATTGAGCGTGGTCTATACAAAGCTGCAAATGGGCGTAAAATCAATGCAGATGTTAACGGTAGTTACAACATCCTGCGCAAAGTAGCACCTGAAGCCATGCATGGCAAGGGTGTAGAGGATTGTGTAGTCGTGCGCCCAAAGAGGCGCGTAATTTTCTGTCATGCGAGAGTATGACCTCACTCAGGTAACGTGAGTAAAGCATGACCTAACCTAGACCCGAAAGGGCGAGGGAACAATAGCATGGTCATAAAAGCCCATTAAAGTTCCAATCCCAGGAGCCAAAAGATGGGCAGCTAGGCCGCACATGGTTAAAGCTGGATTGCTTGAATCCTAGTCGTAGCGGAATTCATCCGTCCTGTGGGAATGGGATAATCGCCCACATTTGATGGTGGAGATGGCGGGACTACACATCTCTACAGCCTGCATCAAAGCTAGCTCTCAGGGAGAGGGAAACGACGAACGGGGAACCTGTATGCGGAGCGAAGATTACGTGTAACTTGGGGATCGCCTACGTTCCGTGAGGGATACGGCGACGGAGCAGCCATAGTACCCAAATACTTATCGTAATGGATGAGACACGGGAAAGGGCTGTAGAAAGAGTATGTTTCAATCAAAGGAGGTTGACTCGGATGAGTCAGGAGACCTTAGAGAGACTGGAACACCTACGAAAACTGAATAGCAACAGGCAGTGGGTTAATCACGAACTGTACCGACTTCTCTACCAGGAAGAGTTGTACATCGTCGCCTACGAACGGATGAAATCGAAACCAGGAAACATGACATTTGGAACGGACGATGAAACACTCGATGGCTTTTCCATTGACGCCATACGAGAAATCATCCTGGAAATGCGTACCGAACAATTCCGCTTTAGACCCGTGCGGCAACAGTTCATACCGAAACCAAACGGAAAGAAGAGGAAACTTGGCATCCCCTGTGTGAGGGATAAGGTAGTGCAAGAGGTCATACGAATGATCCTCGAAGCCATCTACGACAGCCCTCACGGACCCTACTTCAGCAAAGCAAGTCACGGGTTTCGACCACATCGCAGTTGCCACACGGCATTGCAGGAATTTCGAGGGAAATGGATAGGAATGAACTGGCTGCTCGAAGGAGACATTCGTGCCTGCTTCGACGAACTAGACCACCGTATCCTAATAACAATCTTGCAAAAGAAAATCCAAGATCAACGGTTCCTCAATTTGATCTGGAAAATCCTGAATGCAGGATACATGGACCTTCACGGGGTAAAAAAGGAGAGCCTGATCGGTTCTCCACAGGGTGGTATTGTCAGCCCAATTCTAGCCAATGTGTATCTCCATGAACTCGACGAGCTCGTAGAGGGATTACGCGCAAAGCTAGAAAAGGGAAAAAAGAAACGCCTCAACCCTACCTACAGAAAGCTCTCCCTGAGAAAAGGGCGTCTGTTAAAACGTGGAGAAACCAAATCAAAAGCATTCAAAGAGATTGTCAAACAGATGAGAGCAATACCAGCCATGCGGGTAGATGACCCGGACTTCAGTAGAGTTAGATACCTACGATATGCTGATGATTGGGTGGTTGGAATTTGCGGAAGCCACGCACTGGCAGAAGACCTAAAGCAGCAAATCAAAACCTTTCTTGGGGAAAAGCTCAAACTGACCCTAAGTGAGGAAAAAACCTGCATTACCAATGCGAGAACCGAGGAGGCATTCTTCCTGGGAACAATTCTCAAAATCGGATATGGAGGAGAGGCAAAGGTCACGCAACAGACCAACTGTCTGGGAATATCCTTCAAACGCCGCTCAACAGGGTGGCAAACGGTCATGAATGCTCCCTTGCACAAGCTCATTAAGAGACTAAGCGAGAGAGGCTTCTGCACGAAAGAGGGAAAACCGACATCAAAAGCGGGATGGTCCCATTTAGACGCAGATCAGATCATTCATCTGTACAGCAGCATCAATCGTGGTGTACAGAATTACTACCGATTTGCAGACAACTGGAAACAACTCAATCATGTTCAACACATCCTACGAACATCTCTTGCAAAAACCCTGGGGAGGAAATACCAAATCTCAGCCGTCAAAGTATACAAACGCTTTGGTAAAGAGATAACACTCACGCTTCCAGGAAAAGAGGGAAAAGAAGACCGCAAGGTCAGCTTCTACTTTAATCGGGACTGGACCAAGAACAGAAATGCTTTCCAAACCGGAACGCACTCTACTATTGATCTCGTTCAAACCTGGCGACGAATGAGAACACGCTCCAAACTAGGAAAGCCATGTTGCACCTGTGGAGAAACAGCAGGACAGATTGTCATGCATCACGTCCGACACGTTCGCAAGCTCTCCCACAAACGGGAAGCAGTAGGTTTTAACCGTATTTTACGAATGATAAACCGAAAACAAATACCCGTCTGTACAACCTGTCACGGGAAAATCCATCGAGGAGAGTACGACCATCTCAAACTCTCTGAACTGGCCTATATCCCATACTAAGACGGAAAAGTAGCGACTCTTGGAGAGCAGTGTGCGTAGAAATGCGCCAGCACTGTTCGGAGGGGAGGGGTTGGTGTTCTTGGGAAAGCCAAGACCTGGCCTCTTACCCTACCAATCCAGTACGATTACACGTACAAAGCCCAAAATCTAGGACTCGCTAGAGTTTGGGAACTATGATATACTCTGTGTACGTAGAGAGGGTTCGTTTGTAATACTTGGTCGGGATAGACCAAAGGCTTTGAGGTGAACACGATGCCAACACGCATTATTATTGCGGATGACGAGACAATTCAGCGCATGGACTTGAAAGATGTGCTGACCAAGCAGGGATACCTCGTGGTGGGCGAGGCAGGGGATGGTTTGAGTGCCGTCAACCTAGCTCGTGAGCTACGACCAGACCTGATTATCATGGATATTCGGATGCCCGACATGGACGGCATTGCAGCCGCCGAAACACTCACACAAGAAAAAATCGCACCAGTGTTGTTGCTCACAGCCTTCGGAGACTTGCCTCTTGTTGAACGCGCGAAAGAAGCGGGCGTTGTTAACTATATCGTCAAACCATTGCGTGAAAGTGAGGTCACTCCTGCTATCGAAGTGGCACTCGCACGCTACAATGAGTTCCGTGCGCTTGAAGAGAAGACACGTACTCTGACCGAACAGCTTGAGACGCGCAAGATCGTCGAACGGGCAAAGGGTCTTCTGATGGAGAAACAAGGTTTATCTGAATCGGATGCATTCCGCAAGATTTCAGCGAGCCAGCATGAACAACCGCAAGTCCATGCGCGAAGTTGCGGAGGCTATCCTCCTCACGAACGAGATGTAAACCGCTATGTGTATAGCAATGGTGCTATACACAGATAGGGGAACTCTGTACGGGTCTGATTTATCACACCTTTTCGCACACATCAGAAGTCAGAGAGGGTGTGATAAATCAGACTCGTACAGAGGTATTTATTATATAAATAGAGATTGAGTAGCTATGTCATTGGCAACAAGCATTGAAAATACCGTGATCACTACTGGCATTCGTTTTCGTCCCGCTGGACGCATTTACCATTTTGATCCACAGGGCCAAACGTATGCTACCGGTCAGTTTGTTATCGTCGAGACGGTTCGTGGGGTCGAGGCTGGACGGGTAGTCATTGCATCCAAAAAAATTGCTGAAGGTGATCTTAGCGATCCACTTAAACCTATTCTGCGCCTGGCTACTGAAGACGAATTGCGTATGATGCTCTCCTTCAAAAGCAAAGAGAAAGAGGCAATTGTACGTTGCGGCGAACGCGTGGTACAGCATCGGCTTCCGATGAAGCTCGTTGAAGCCGAGTACACATTCGATGGCAGTCGTTTGACCTTTTATTTCACGGCTGAGGAGCGCGTCGATTTTCGTGCCCTTGTGCGTGATCTCGCAGCAACATTTCGCACTCGTATCGAACTACGTCAAATTGGAGCGCGTGACCAGGCGAAGCAGCAGGGCGGCGTAGGACCGTGTGGCAAAACGCTCTGTTGCAGTTCCTGGATTACTGACTTTGGTGTTGTCTCCATCAAAATGGCAAAGGAGCAAGGTCTACCACTCAACCCTTCGAAAATATCGGGTGTTTGTGGACGACTCCTGTGTTGCCTCTCGTATGAGAATGATAACTATATCCAGGCAAAACAACAAATGCCACAAATTGGTGCGATGCTTCCAACTCCCAGTGGCCCTGGAAAAGTCGTTTCGGTCAACGTTCCTAAAGATTCGGTGGACGTGATGCTCGAAAGTGGTGCTATTATTCAGTTGCCAGTAAATGCACCGTCAATTTCAGACTCAGTAACAAGCAAAGCTGGGGGTTGTGGGAGTTGTAGCGTCAAAGGTGGTGGGGGCTGTGGTTCATGTGGCAGTGGGGGAGGCTGTGGGAGCGGGGGTTCATGTGGCAGTGGGGGTTGTAGCACACAAGGTGGCAGTTGTGGTTCGTGTGGTGTCAAAAAGAAAATCCAGGTCTAACAAGAGAAGACGAGAGGAAGGTATATACACCCATGCCTTTAGACAGGAAAGACTCAGGCTCTACCTGGCAAGGTCCTCAAGCATATAAATTTACTGAGGTTCCGCCAGACGTTCCCTGGGAACCATCTGACGACGAAACAGATATCCCACCAATGCAACAGGAACAGGAATTTTTAACAGTTCCAGCCGATACTACCGCCTTACACTTGGGGGCAAACGCTCCCGTCGAAGACGAAGGTGAAACGACCTCCACACGCTCTGAACTCATGAGTCAAATCGGATATTACTCCTCGTTCATCCTGGCACCGCTACTCTTCGCTGGACTTACTAGCCTAATTGTGCTGCCAATTGTAGCTACTGGCCATGCCAAGTTGCCACCACAAACGCTCTTACCTCTTGCAATTGTTATCCTGGCCATTGCCTTGGCACAAGGCATCGCAATTTATTATGCTGGCACAACAAATGGCTTATGGACTGTATATACAGTTGTAGGATTTTTTCTTTTTATGCTTGTCGGCTGTTTTGCGCTCTTTGGTCCCGTCACAGGTATCATTGTCCTACTCATTTTTATTGGTCTCTCCATTTTTCTTGCACGACGCTATATTCATCCTGTGGCAGAGGAATATGTGGATATTGTGCGGTCGTTTGGAAAATACAAGCGTTCCCTGTATCCCGGCTTTAATATCCTGTTGCCATGGGAGCAAGTCTCGCACCATCTAAGTACTGCCGAAACAACCTGGAAAACACCTGTCCAACGTGTTCAAATGACACGCGACGAAGATGTTGTATTGCGCGGAAGCATTAGTTATCAGCTACTACCCGAAGATGCATATCACGTGACAAGTGTGAAAGACTGGGAAGCAAGTCTACAAGACATTTTTGTCGCTTCGCTCCAAATGGTCGCGAAGACCTTCACTCCTGAAGATTTCATTGTATGGCCTCAAGGGATGCATACACGCCCAACCCATGGCAGTACCATCCCGCTCTCGGAAGGCGAAGTTCGCTGGGAACAAGTCAATGGGCAGGTTTTGCAACGAGTACGAGACCGTGCCGCTCTTTGGGGTGTACAGGTTAATGAGGTTCGTCTGTATGACATCTCGCTTGCTCCACACGGACACTCATTCCAGGGTGACACAACAGAGCCAATGACTCAAAGTCATGTAGAAGCCAACGTTCAGCAACAACGAGGCCCTCAACCTCAACAATTTTCTCAACCAGTTATGGCACAGCCACAACAACCGCGACAACCAGTACCACCACAGCAGTCAGCAGCGATTGCTCAAGTTCCCAAAGGACTGAAAGAAGAAACATTACGTAAAGCATACACTGAAGTAAAAAATGGGAATATCAAAGAAGCAGAAACTATTCGCAATCTCGCGGCCCAATTTGAAGCCGTTGCCAATAACCCGGAGTTGAATAAGTCGTTTACCTTTGATGCTGGTAGGGCCGCGATTAACCTGTACGCCGAGGCAGATAGACGCCAGGAGGAGGAAGAGGCTAACGCGGGCACGCTCTTCACCGATGAAACAAAAGTTGATTGGCCTAGACGCCGCGCAACAGACGAAAATATCATGAGCGGTGGTTAATCTCCTCTAACAGAAAAGGCTGCATGGGCCAATGTACCCATGCAGCCTTTTCTGTTAGAGGAACCTACTATTTGACCAGCGTTGAAGCGACCTTTTCTGCGTTTCCTTCCTCCATCGAGCGAAGGGCTGCAACCGCCTCATTGGATATAACTTTGCTTACTTCTGGATCAAACACTACATCATCACGCTTGCAATAGCGAAGTTTGTTCCAGGCCGCGGTAGCGCGGTCCCATGCGGGAAAACGCTCAGTCGCCTCGGCATCGCCCTTGACCACACGTTGGAAAGCATTGTAGGAAACGACAAGCGCACTTACAATACTGAGGAATGTAAGAGCTACAAGCACGATCATCCAAAGTGGATCAAGACTCGCTTCCAACCCTCCAATCAGTACGATAATAAGAAAGATGAAAACGCCCACGAGGACACCACATGCGATGATATATGGCATCATTGATATGTTTTTTGTCGGCATATCCGGTGGCGCACAACGTGCCACACCGGAGCTATATGCATCCTGCATTGTCATTACCGCATCAGATTGTTTACAAACAGGACATACCATTTTTTCTGCTTCGGTTGTTGCCATAGAAAAATATACCTCCCTTATAGATAATACATAGTGCTCGAACTGTTGATGAATATGTGGAGCAAGTGTTGCTCTAATTTTCCTTTATCAAAGGTAGCATAACACGTTGTTGCGTTTTCGACAATGTTTTTGTTTTCCTTTTGAGACCTTGACAATGACCAGGAGATGTACTAGTGTACCGTTTAGATGGCAATAAGAACAAATGTTTGTTTGGAAAAGGATGGCACGCTAGCATGACCCTTTCGTCTTACCTCTTTTGTGATACGTGTGGCGCGGCTAATCGTGTACAGGCTACCTTTTGTAAGGCTTGTGGGCAACCTCTCTATACATCTATAACGAACGGAACAACCAGTTCCTCTACACTTACAGGTCTCCTTTCACATCAACACATCTTAAAACAACGCTATGTGGTTCTGGCACAAGTAGGGCGTGGCGGCTTCGGTGCCGTCTACAAAGCAGCGGATACTCAGTTCGGCAATCGGCTTGTGGCGATCAAAGAAATGAGCCAGAGCAACATGAATGTCCAGGAGCTACAGGAAGCGACGCTCTCATTCAAACGCGAAGCATTCATGCTAGCAGGGCTTATACATCCCAATCTGCCCCGTATTTATGAACAGTTTATGGACAATGGCCGCTCATATCTTGTGATGGACTTTATTGATGGCAAGACTCTTGAAGACCATCTTACAGATTTGGGCCATACACTTCTCCCTATTGCGAAAACGCTCAACATAGGTATACAACTCTGCGATGTACTCAACTACCTGCACTCGCGTCAACCATCCATCATCTTTCGAGACCTCAAACCCGCCAATATTATGCTTACCCTTATAGGTCACATTTACCTGATAGATTTTGGTATCGCGCGTCACTTCAAACCCGGGCAAAGCAAAGATACTACTGCCCTCGGCTCCACTGGATATGCCGCGCCAGAGCAATATGGGAAGTCACAAACCACCGTTCGTGCAGACATTTATAGCCTTGGCGCAACACTACATCAACTCGTCACAGGACATGATCCATCCGATTCACCATTTACCTTTGCGCCTGTTGTGCTGAAAGATACGACACTCCTGGGACTGAATACCTTACTCGCGACTATGACCAGTGTGGATATCAACAAGCGACCAGCAACCATCCTTGTGGTGAAACAAGAACTACAACGCATCGCGACACTCTACCAGCAGGGACAAACCACACAACAAAATACTCTTTCAGCAATCTATCAAGCACCTCCAAAGACGCCCATAAAAGCGGCAAAGAGCGTCGCCACTCCACAGATACCACCGATGTCCAATATGCTTTATACCTGCCATGGCCATGGAAGCCGAGTTACCGCGCTCGCATGGTCGCCTAACAGCAAATGGATTGCCTCAGCGAGTTATGATAAAACGGTGCGTGTATGGGAAGCAGCTAGCGGTAAACACCTCTCGACCTATAAAGAACATCATGATCGCGTGAATGCCATTGCCTGGTCGCCCGATAGTACAAAACTTGTTTCTGCGAGTGACGATGGAACGGCAAGAGTTTGGAATGCCCTTTCTGGAACACACTACATAACCTATTATGGACATAATGGGCCAGTGAACGCTCTATCCTGGTCGCCAGCACTCTCCACGTATGGGACTACGCTCCCCTCACTGATTGCCTCGGCAGGAACAGATAAAACTGTCCATATTTGGGATGATGCACAGGGGGCAAATCAATTTACGTTTCGTGCGCATACCGAGGCAGTTTATGCGGTCGCGTGGTCGCCAGATGGAAGGCGTATTGCCTCTGCAGGTGAAGACCGTCTTGTCATGGTGTGGTACCCCATCAAAGAGCAACCCAAAAAGTCCTTTTTTAACACCCTCACCTCCTTGCTATCATCGCAACGTGATGTGCTGAAGATGTGGAGTCATGATGGACGAGTCAATAGTCTTGCATGGTCGCCCGATGGCAAATACATTGCTTCAGCGAGTAGCGACCATTGGGTCCTCATTCGAGACGCATTGACAGGAACCACAGCGTACTCCTATGGGGTGCGAAGAAAGGGAATGAAAAACTGCGTTGCGTGGGCACCAAACGGAAAGCATATCGCTTCCGGCTGCAATGACAAGACGGTGGAGTTATGGAGCATGGCAACAAAAGGGTCAAGCTTCGTGTATCATGGCCACATTGGATATGTCAACGCAGTTGCATGGTCGCCCGATAGCACACGCATTGCATCCGCAGGCGTTGACCGTACTATTCAAGTGTGGCAAGCTGTCTAAAGAGACAGCCACGCCACTCAAAGCTCTATCGTGTACCTGACAGGATTTGCGGACTCAACAAGGACAAGCACTTTATCTCCGATTTGCTGTTTCGGACGTAACTCTTGTGGAGCACTCTTAAAAATATAGGACTCTTGCTTGTTCTCGTCCTCCCATATTGCCTTCACTACCCAACCGTCTTTCCAGGTACTATCTTCTAATGTCACTTGTGTTACTCTAGCAGGTACACAACCAACGCAAGCATAGAGCTTGTTCGCTTTCTTCCTATGTGTATAGATGCTGCGCCAAACATAAAAGCTCAATACTGGCATCACACTTACCAACAGCACAATCAGTGCTGTTGGTACGCTAAAGCTTATGTTGGAGATCGCCATACCTATCCTTCCCAGGGAGAGCAGGAAAACTACATGTGTCTTCCTATCCTCACCTATTTTCTTTTTGGTAATCGTTTTCTGTAGCTGACATGCGTGCCCTCATTCGCTCAATATGTCGAGCCTCCATCAATGTTGTCACCTCGGCACGTAGTCGCTTATTTTCTTGCTCTAACTGCCCTGTTCGCATGACGCGCGTTAAGAGCAAGTTGAGCGAATTACCTATACGCCATAGCATGTTATCTTGATTCATCTGCGCACGTACGGTGCGATCACCATTGGCTGCTTGCACCAATATTTGTGAGAGATGTTGCACGCCTGCATCCAGGTGATGTTGTCGTTCAGCTTCAAGACGCTGGAAGTCTGCCTCGCGCTGCTTCATTTCAGCAATCTCTTCAGCTCGATCGGCCCTCGCTAAAGCAACGAGAGCACTGCGTACCCAGATAAAGGAGACGATTGCCACAACAATTTGTAAGCTGATTGGTTGCGCTACAGCGTTGAAACCCATGCTAGAATTCAATACCATATGCAATTCGCTCGTCTTTGGCTGAAACACCAGATCGGCAACAATGAATGCAATGTTGCTCAAAGCAACCGGGAAAACACTGATAGGAGGTAAGAGAGAGACCGCAATAAGTTCTGATACAATTAGTACATCAAATGTTGGAAGATCGCCAACCCCTAAACCCATAGGTGTTGTGAGCAGCATCAAACCACATCCAAGGTCCACCACTGCGATAAGTAGTATACTTACGACCGTGACCTGGCCTATTTGATTGAACAGTAATGCGACCGCGCACAAAAATAATCCTAAAAGAACCGTCCCAATTGCGGCAGGACTCTTCATCAGCAGTGCCCCAGGTAAATCGATCAATTGTAGTAAAGCGATCACCAGCAAAATAAGGTTTACTACCTTCTTACGATGCACCTGTTCACGCAAGGCACTATACATATTACGTGCCTTCTCTGGCACAGAATATGGGTTCGAGGTAACGGTAGTTTGGTTTGTAAGCGGTAGCATTGCCATGATTTTCTCCCTCTCGGTATAGTCCAAGACGTATACCAGACATAAAGTTGCTTTTGCTGATGCTCTTCCATAAACATCACATGTATATTCACAGACAGAACGTCCACTTTCTGACCGTGAACACAATTATCAGGCTATTTCCCACCACAGATAGTCAAATCAGCTCTTTTCAATGTTGTGAACCGCTCTTCACGTCTCCTTGTTTAAGCCTCACAACAATGTAATAGCCTACACATTATACAAGATACTTATAAGACTAATCCAGATATTCTCTAATAGTACTTAGTATAACGGGTAACAAGTAAAATAAGTAATTCAGTTGACAAAGTAGGTACTTTTGAGTAGGCTAGTTGAAGCAAATATATTTCAAGTAATCTTCCATTGTAGTATCCTCTATAAATACATGAAGTTCACCATCTAAATAGCCTTTGTAGGTCATAAATTATACTTTTCTTGTGCATGAGCGTCTTAATCTTTACAGGTAGATGAATTTATATATGTGGTAAGTTGAAGTAGCAGAGGGGAATGGTGTCAAACGTAGTCGGAACACCAATAGCTCTCTCATAGAGTGGAAAAAACATGTTTTGCCAACACTGCGGAACGCTTAATAGCATTGATGCTGTCCTCTGTAGCATTTGTCATTATCTATTAAAAATACCAGAACTTTCAGCGGAGACTGCAAACATTGCAAATCACGTCCTTGTAGCCTCTCAAGAACTGCTCCACGATCGGTATCAGCTTCTTTCTCGCCTCGGCCAAGGCGGTTTCGGGTCCGTCTTCAAAGCTCAGGATACCCTCTCTCAATACAAAATTGTCGCGATAAAAGAGATCAGCCTTACCGGATTACAACAACAAGAGGTACTTGACGCTACGTCATCCTTCAATCGAGAGGTGCAGGTTCTCTCCGACCTCCGTCATCCAGGTCTACCAAGGCTCTATGACTATTTTACAGATACGGAACACTGGTATCTTGTAATGGACTTTATTGAGGGTGAAACCCTAGAACGTCACCTGGAGCAAACAATTGGGGGTCATTTTCTGCGCATAATCGATGTTTTGCGTGTTGGCATTCAACTTTGTACCGTTCTTGACTATATGCATACGCATCGACCACCAATTATCTTTCGTGATCTCAAGCCCTCTAATGTGATGCTGATTCCAAATGGCAGTATACGCCTGATCGACTTTGGAATCGCACGCTATTTTAAACCAGGTCAATTCAGAGACACCATGGCATTTGGCTCACCTGGTTATGCCGCCCCTGAACAATATGGCAAAGCGCAAACGACACCCTACGCCGATATTTACAGTCTTGGCGCACTTCTACATCAAATGCTTACAGGCAATGATCCTACTGAAGTCCCATTCCGGTTCATGCCTCTCCACACTTATAATCTACATCATCCACAAGCAGATATACTCCACCTGCTAGATCGTTTACTTATGCAAATGGTCAATCTGGACCCTGATAAGCGTCCTGGAAGTATGGCCATGGTAAAACAACAATTGGAGTATATTGCCCAGCAATGCGTGGTATGATGAATATGAGTGAGACCAGTGAGGACCGTCCGTAGGGACCGATTTATCGCGTCCTTCTCGCCTGTCGATATGCCAACCAGGACGCGATAAATCGGTCCCTACGGACGATACATAACATAAAGGACCCCAAAGCCATGAATTTTGACCTCAACGACGAGCAATCAGATATACGCGATATGGTACGTCGTTTCACAACACAAGAAATTACGCCCTACGCGGAAGAGTGGGATGAGACCTCCCACTTCCCACGCGAGGTGTACGCGAAGATGGCGGAACTTGGCTTAATGGGCATGACTACGCCTGAAGAACATGGTGGAACTATGCTCAGTCGCCTGATGGGTGCCATTGTCTACGAGGAGTTGGCGAAGGGCGAGATGGCTACAGCTGTCGGTCTCTCCGTTCATAACATGGTGACAGGCTCGTTGGCTCGCTTTGGTAACGACGAACAACGCCAAAAGTGGGTGACACGACTGGCATCAGGCGAATTGTTAGGAGCATTTTCGTTGAGTGAGTCCGCGTCCGGTTCAGACGCAGCTAGCTTACAATGTCGAGCAGAGCGTGATGGCGACTTCTATATCCTCAATGGCTCAAAACTCTGGGTTACAAACGGTGGTGAGGCTGATATCTATTTGCTCATGGTACGAACTAAACAACAAGGTTCATCTGGCATTACTTGCATCGTCGCTGAGAAAGACACACTGGGCTTCTCGTTTGGCAAGACCGAGCGCAAAATGGGATTGCATTCTTCCCCCACGCGTGAACTCATTTTTGAAGATTGTAGAATTCCTGTTGTCAATCGCGTAGGCGAAGAAGGGCAAGGCTTCAAAATCGCGCTTGCCTCCCTTGATGGTGGACGTATCAACATTGGTGCTGTGGCGGTCGGCGTCGCACAAGCTGCATTCGACACGGCACGTTCATATGCACAAGAACGAAAACAATTTAGCAAAGCCATAGCAACCTTTCAGAGCATCCAGTTTATGCTGGCAGATATGGCAATGAAGATTGAAGCCTCGCGCCTCCTCGTCTACGAAGCCGCGCATAAAATCGACACAGGACAGAGCGCAGGCATGTATGCAGCGATGGCAAAATGTTTCGCCACCGATGCCGCAATGGAAATTGCGACCAATGCAGTGCAAATACTTGGAGGTGCTGGCTATGTCCGTGACTACCCTACCGAACGCTATATGCGCGACATCAAAGTCTCGCAAATCTTCGAGGGTACTAACCAGATACAGCGCGTGGTAATCGCACGAGCACTATTAGGGGATGTAAGATAACTCATTTAATACTGCCATAACATAGCTGAGGTATTGTATAATGGTGTGCAGTCTATTTGTTTACTGCCCCTCAAACGAAGGCACGCATTGTGGAGATGCAGTAACAACCTATTATCGTCCAACCTAGGAGGAATATAATGGCAAACAAGCTAAGTTCCGATGACGCGAAAGATCGCGTGAACCAGCTTTACACCTATATCCTTGAGCGTCAACCTGACGAAGGCGGATTAGCAACATACACGGCAATGCTCGAAACTGGTCAGCACAATGTGCGTGAAATTGTCGGATTCTTCGGCCAGTCTTCAGAGTATGAAGAGCGCTTTATCAATCCGAACTCAAATGAGCAATCTGTCAATATTGCCTACGAGAAGTTACTAGGACGTAAGGCCGACGAAGGTGGATTGAAGGTCAACACAGATATCGCGACACGCCAAGGCGTAAAGCATGTTATATCACTCTTTGTCAGTAACTCCGAATATCAGAGCAGTTGGGTGAGGACACACCTCCAAGTAAATTAGATTAAGGCTTTTACTACAAAAAAGAGTGTACAATTGCAGGGCTAAGCCCTGCAATTGTACACTCTTTTTTGTGTATACTTCTACCGGACAGCTGCGCTTGCGAACTCGCGAACGAGATTGTTGAATTGAGCGGCCTGCTCATCTTGTACCTGGAAGCTGCTCTTGTCGATGATGCGTGTCTCGATGCGTGGGTTGACACGTTTAAATGCCTCCGATGATTCCGAAGGCGTCACGAGTGCCTCACGACCCCAGACTGCGACAACAGGCATCTGTAGACGAGCGTACGCCTCATGTACATCCAAACTCAGGAAGTCGCTGACAAACGATGCCGCGGCATAACGGCTGTTTGACTGGTGAGCTGATGTGTAGATATATTCGACTAACTCATCGGTGATCAAACCAGGGTTGTGATAGCCCTGACGATCATAATATGCACGAATGGCCTGACGTGAAGTAAGCAAGTTATAGGCAAACTCCCCAATAATAGGGGTACGTAGCAATCCCTTCCATACAGAGTTCAGAGGTCCTGGCAGAGACTCTTGCAAAATGCTTGGATTTGGGGCAACCAGGATCAGACGCTCGAACAACTGAGGCTTGCGGAAGGCTATAGCGATAACATAAGCACTTGTCAGTCCATGTGCGACCACAGTTGTGGGCTTATTAATAACTTCCTTGATAAAATCGCCAATCAGGTCGGTGTATGTCTCGGCAGTGTAATCGACCGAGGGACGATCGGAGAGACCGAAACCAAGCAAATCAATCACATAAACACGGAACTGCTCAGCCAGGGTATCGACGTTCTTACGCCACTCGTAAGACGAGGCACCTGGACCAAAACCGTGCACAAGCAAGAGAGGCTTGGCGTCACGTGCACCTTTCACCTCGTAAAACATATCACCATATTTCCAGGGATAGCGACGCTCCTCACCCCTGAGTACGGTATCAAGCTCGCCAGCCATTGATTGAGTTACTTTATTGTACACTGCAAGTGCACCAACCGTACCACCAATAATGGCAGTGGTTGTGAGTAAATTTTTCGTAAAACCCATTTTTATCACTCCTACATTGTGTTGTATATATCGCAAAATAAAACGTCGAGAGAGGTTACTTTTAATAGAGTATAACCCCACTCCTAATAATTTGTTATCCTTACCGTCATATGTTTTCGTAGGGATAGCACAAACGCTACTATAGCATGTACGTTTCGGAAGTGCAAATAATATGAGAGAAGTCATGGGTCGCCTCTCGTGGTATAGTACAGGAGTAGTGGAAGTCAACCAAATTCTTTATGGACAAAAAAATGCAAGATTTTTTAGCACACATAGTTGTTTCAGACGAAGTACAAAGCGCACTGCACGAGCAAAGACCCGTTGTCGCTCTTGAGTCAACAGTCATCGCACATGGCCTGCCATACCCTGATAATGTTACAGTTGCACAGGCAATGGAAGCAACAATACGACGAGAGGGCGCGATACCTGCCACCGTTGGTATTCATGACGGCAAGATTATCATTGGGCTTACACAAAATGAAATTATTCAGCTTGGCACAGCACCTACCGTACAGAAGGTCAGCCGTCGTGACCTCGCTGTAACACTGGCCACGCGTCAGCTGGGAGCAACGACGGTCTCGGGTACCATGCTTTGCGCGAGTATGGTTGGCATCCGCTTTTTCGCGACAGGTGGTATTGGTGGTGTTCATCGTGGAGCAGAGACAAGCATGGATATTTCAGCCGATCTGATTGAGTTAAGCCATACACCTATCCTGGTAGCCTGTGCGGGCGCGAAGTCTATTCTTGATCTTGACCTGACACTCGAATATTTAGAGACGCATGGTGTACCCGTTCTTGGTTGGCAGACAGATGAACTGCCCGCCTTTTATGTGCGTCATAGTGGACGCCGCTTAACCCATCGTGTTGACGATGTATCAGTGATCGCGGACATAGCCCGAACGCAGTGGGAATGTGGTCTGCATGGCATCATCGTAGGTTGCCCGATCCCTGAGCAATACGCAATGGACCCAGAGCCGTTAGAAGCTGCGACAGAAGAGGCTTTACAACTTGCACAAACACAGGGTATTCGAGGTGCGGCTACCACCCCCTTTCTGCTCTCACATGTCGCGAAAGTGACTGCGGGCGAAAGTGTCGAAGCCAACAAAGCCCTCCTGCTCAATAATGCCATGTGGACCGCACGTTTCGCCAAAACATATCATGATAAACTGACAAAATTGTAGGGACCGATTTATCGCGTCCTTGTTTGTCGACAATCGAGCGGATTTGAGGGCGTGATACATGAGTGTCTGCATTCAGTTCAAAATAACATATTGATTTATTGAGGAACTAGGACTACAATACACATACGTATTCCATCGACAAGCGCTTGACGCTTCAATTTCTTCACTCCTCGAAAGGAGCCTTATAGCAGTGAATAATCCACTAGAAATACGCAAGGTCGTCGGCAGCGTTCTTCTTACGCTTATCTATGTCTGCTGCTTCATATTTATCAAATCTTCGTTGGTTATAGACTGGGTGGGCGACGGTAGCGTCACCACAAGCCTTATCCTTTTGGTCGCGGTGATTGGCATTCTTGTCCTCGTCTTCTATCATATTCTCTATCGTGCCAGTCCAGAAACAACAAAATTAAGCCTGACTGCATCTCTCACACTCATGTGGCTTTCACTCATCATTTTTTATCCATTCCAGCCTTTACAAGCAGGACAGAATGATGGCGCAGTCGGTTTCTTTGCCCTCATCGGTGGTCTAGCTGTCTGTGTCCTCTGGATTCGCTTCTTCTCAGATGAGATTATCGCATAACCCAGAAAAAGTAGGGACCGATTGATCACGTCCTCCTCGAAGGATGTTAATTGCCAACGAGGACGTGATCAATCGGTCCCTACTTTTTAGTGTCTGAAGTGCCTCTGGCCTGTAAAGATCATAGCAATAGCATAATGGTTTGCCATACGAATGGTCTCTTCATCACGCACTGAACCACCAGGCTGGATAATCGCGGTCACGCCTGCTTTCGCAGCAGCTTCAACACCATCAGCGAAAGGGAAAAAAGCATCCGAGGCCAGGACCGCCCCACGTGCGCGGTCAGAGGCTTTCTCAACCGCGATCTGGACACTGGTCACCCGGTTCATCTGTCCTGCCCCTACACCCACAAGCGATAAATTATGGGCGAGCACAATCGCGTTGGATTTGACATGTCGCACAGCCTTCCATGCAAACATTAAGTCAGTTACCTCTTCCAGAGTTGGCTCTCGCTCAGTCACAACATTGTAGGCCACGTCACGTTCCCCTACAGCGTCTGGTGTTTGGATCAGGAGGCCACCACTTACACAACGCACATCTAGTTTACCTGTGCTAGCTCCCATTGGTTCGATAGGACGATGTGTAGCGAGTAATCGAATATTTTTCTTTTTGCGCAGTATCTCAAGCGCACCCAGAGTAAACTCTGGTGCGATTACAGCCTCATAGAACAGTTGATTAATCTCTTGTGCGGTTGCCTCATCAATAGGACGATTACTGCCAACAATACCACCATACGCTGAAATGGGGTCGCCTGCATGCGCCTTCTTATATGCCTCCGCAAGTGTTTCATTACATGCCAGACCACACGGATTGGTATGCTTGACAATGGCAATCGTTGGCGCGGTAAAGCTTTGCGCAGCCGCTAATGCGCCATCCAGATCAAGTAGGTTGTTAAATGATAACTCCTTTCCATGCAACACTTCGGCGTCGGCAACCGTTGCGGTTGTCGCATCGTTGCTTCGCGTACCCGACCAGCGATAGAATGCCGCCTGTTGATGAGGATTTTCGCCATAGCGCAACGTTTGAACACGCTCAAGCGGCAGTGTCGCCGTTTGTGGAAAGATTTCAGTTGTTGAGGAGCGTAGATATTCAGCGATGGTTGTGTCATAACTAGCGGTCTGCTGTAACGCGATAGCGGCCAGGTGACGGCGTGTTACAAGACTTACCTCACCTTGTTCGCGCCATTCTTGCATTACAGAGGCGTAGTCTTCTGGACGAGTCAGGATTAACACATCTTGAAAGTTTTTCGCGGCTGCGCGAGTCAGCGTTACACCACCAATATCTATGTTCTCCAATGCCTCTAACAACGTCACATCCGCTTGTGCAACAGTTTTAGCAAAGGGATACAGGTTGGATACCACGATGTCGATTGGGACCATGTTATGCGCACGCAACTCTTCCTCATGCGCCGCAAAATTTCTGCGTGCAAGAATGCCACCTAGTATCGCGGGATGCAATGTCTTGACACGCCCTCCAAGTATCTCTGGAAAATTTGTCAAGGCACTCACTGACTCTGCTTCAATACCGCCAGCTTGCAATGCCTTCAAGGTTCCACCCGTTGCAAAAATAGTTACGTCATGACTTAATAGCTCTTGTGCTAACTCAATGAGACCATTGCGATTGTCAACGCTTATAAGTGCTCGCATCTATTATATTTCCTTTCAGGAACATCCAGATTCTTTTACATTAGTATACGACATGCGGGTTAAGGCTTCTTAACCACAAAATGGTATCTTTTGACCCTGTTCAATGTGGTACGTCTCCGAGTCTTAGTAATATTACTTGGTTCAATATCTATAACAAGAGCACCTACAAGGGGCTGCATTTCACCAGTAGTTTTTAAGAAATGCACAATTTGCCTGTAGGGACCGATGTATCACGTCCTTGTTGGCGATTATGAAGGCCAAGAGGACGTGATACATCGGTCCCTACAGGCGTTTCTTCTCCGGCAGGCACCTTGCTCTTTTAAAGAAACCTATTGGTGAAAGCAAGGGAATGCCACTCCCATAGACGAATGGGCTACAGATGTTGCGTCGTATGGGATGAGCGTTCCCTCGCGAGTGCCCTTTTTCCTTTTGTGTTATATATGTTATGTAATCCAGTGCCCAGTTAAGAATTGTATCAACATGAAAAAGAGGAGAGCCACTGAGATCATGAGATAGTTGAGATGAAAAGCGCGAGACTTGCCAATACCTGCAAGCACAATAAAAGCGGGAAATAGCTCTAGTAGGAAGCGCGGTACCGAAGTTAGAGGAAATGCATTCATGACAGGGAAAAGTTGAAAGAAGATATAACTTACAAATGCGTAAAGGCTATACGAAAGAAGACGGAGAGGCATACGCCAGGGACCGACAAAGCTGAGGACAACAACTACCAGCATGAAGAGGTCAGGTACAAGATCAAGAACGTTACGCAAAGCAATAAAGTTCAGAAAGGCTGTACTTTCTATAAAGTGTATTGTCAGTAGATATGCATCCCAAGGTGCATGGAGTTGTCGTAACCATTGACTCTGCGCATGTGAGAACGCGAGCGCATCGTGGAACGTGATGTAGCAATAGAGAGCAAATAGACCTGTTCCAGCCGCAATAAGTCCCCCACTAAGTACGTCAACCCGAAATCTTTTCATATTGAACTGGTGTTGATAGAGATACTCATAGGCAAAGGGGATAAGTAGTAAGAGTCCCGCCGAGCGTGTCAGGCTCGCCAAACAGCCGAAGAGTCCTGCCAGCCACCAACGCCCACGACGCATGTAATAGAAACTGAGCAAGGTAAGGCAGACAAAGAGAGACTCATTATATGCGGCAGCAAAGAAAAACGCGGTCGGGAACACCGAGAGGTAAAGCACTGTTCTCATCGCTCGTTGTGGCCCAAAATCTTCGTCTACCAGGCGATACAACACAACAAGCATTAAAAGACCTACGCTATTAGAAATTATTAATCCCGCGACATAGGGACTTTGCACAAAAGGAAGCATACTACGTTCGAGCAGTGGATAGAGAGGGAAAAATGCAGTACGCCACGAGTCGGTATAGCCGAAAAGCGCGATATAGCGAAAATGTCCTGCATCTTTACGCGCCCACACGTTCCATAGAAGTTCGAGTGGAAGTGATTGAGCTGAGAAGTCCTTGAGTATAAATAATACAGAATAGAGTGTTGTTACCAGGAATGCTAAATGTACTGCGAGGTAGCAAGAAAATGTGTGTCTGAGAGCTGTTCCCCATGCGAGCAAAGAGGCTTTTTTAGTGGTTGGGTCAGTGACTAACGTTGAGGACTGCTGTTTCGTGTCGTTATCCCGAGTGACGCGCTCGGTAGTCTCCTGTAATGGTTGGGAGGACATAACAGCTCCAGTTTTTCAAAATAGGACGGGGAATGTTGGAATTCCTGTATTTCGCTCCAACATTCCCCGTCCTATTTTTATCTATTGACCAGCAACGGCAAGCTGTTCTGCCTCGAAGCTTGCGATGATTTCAGCGATTGATGGTCGATTGGGAAACTCTGTCACAATGCTAACATCGCGATGTTTGCGTGAGTTATGCCCAAATTTGACATAGCCATCGATCAAGGCGAAGAGCGTATGGTCACGACCCACGCCAACCTTCACACCGGGCTTGATCTTTGTTCCACGCTGGCGCACAATAATACTGCCAGCAGAGACAAGCTCGCCGTCATATTTTTTTACACCAAGCATTTTCGGGTTGCTATCTCGTCCATTACGAGAGCTACCCATTCCTTTTTTATGTGCCATGACGTTTTATACCTCTGTATTGCTTTCAGTACCCTCATCCGAGGAGGTACGACGCCGACGCGTACGTGTCTCGGTTTCGGAGGTCTCGTCTACAAGTGCGATGGTGTCAGCGTTAGCACTTGTTGCCACACCCTCGTCCTCTGCAACAACTCTCGCATGAGGAGCCTCGCCTGTGATTAGACTTTTACCATCGGCCACAATGTCGTCGATGCTCAGGACGGTCAATTCTTGACGATGCCCCTTACGATGACGAATACGTTTCTTAGGTTTATACCGGAAAACGATCAATTTTTCTCCGCGTGCTTGTTTGACCGCAGTTGCTACAACCGATGCATTTGCCACAAATGGTGTACCCACCATTGCGCCTTCAGCATCAGAGATCAGTAACACTTCGTCGAACAAAACCTGCGCTCCATCTTCGACCGCGAGTCGATTGACTTCGAGCGTCTGGCCCACAGAAACTTTGTATTGTCTTCCACCACTTTTAATTACCGCGAACATGATTCTCTCCTTATATTTTCCCGCCCCACTCCCCTTTGCATAGTACCAGGGGATACGTGGGAGGCATAGGTGGAGAGCCATCCAGCACAGTTCCATGTCCTGATTACTTACGTATCTCAGATCTCAATTTCATCGTAGGAGACGAATTGAACCGAGTTTCGTGCTTCGCCTTGTAGCGTAAGGGGTTTGCCTACATATGAATAAACTAGTCGTAGGCATACGGTAGCAAGGCTATGATATCAGGATAGGAGACCTATGTCAAGTCCAGGAACGCTGTGCCTCACGAATGAAGCGGTATGGGTAAATATCCTCTACCACACTAGCATTCGAGAGTTCACGCGTTTGCTCTTCGCTTAATATCCAGTCTACCGCGCCAAGGTTGTCGTTGAGCTGTTCTAATGAACGCGCACCGATAATCGGCGCGGTTATGCCAGGAGTTCGTAACAGCCAGTTAAGCGCGATTTGGGCGTACGATTTTCCACTATCATGAGAGATTGCGTCCATCACGTCGATAACGCGCCAGTTTTGTTCAGTTGCACGTCGTTGCCAGTGCTCTTCCAATCGTTCGCCCGCTTGCGCGATACGTGTCCCTCCAGGTGGTTGCTCTCCCTTCTTATATTTTCCAGACAGGAAGCCACCACCTAGCGGACTCCACGGCAGCACAGCGATATGTTCTTCACGACATAACGGCAATATTTCGTAGTCGAGGTGACGCTCGACCAGCGAGTATTGCGGTTGCAGTGAGATGATACGCTCAAAACCATGGATGCGACTCTCATGAAGTGCCTTCATGATTTGCCACGCTGTAAAGTTCGAGACACCAATGTAGCGTACCTTGCCCTGGTGTACAAGATCAGAGAAGGCCGAGAGCGTCTCCTCTAGCGGTGTAGCAGCATCCCAACAGTGGGCTTGATAGAGGTCGATATAGTCGGTACCAAGTCGGCGCAAGCTTGCTTCACATCCCTCGATAATATGCTTGCGTGATAAACCGACATCATTCGGCCCTTTCCCCATTGGAAAACGTACCTTTGTCGCCAATATAAGTTCGCTTCGCATCTCTCGAATGGCACGTCCTGTAATTTCTTCGGAAATACCTTGTGAGTATACATCTGCTGTATCTAAAAAATTACCACCAGCCTCGATAAAACGCTGAATGATGGCTCTGGCTTGTTCTTCGTTTGCCTCTTTTCCAAAGGTCATACAGCCCAGACATAACTCGGAAACCATTGTGCCTGTCGCGCCTAAACGTCGCATTTGCATCGTATAACGTCCTCTCCTTGATCACACATTTTCTATAATTGACACGTCCAGCATTATACTTTCGTTCCTACTTTTAGTGTGCTACTACCGAAAAGGCGTGAGCTATTTTTCTCCTACCATTAAGTCCTAATTAAAAACTGGCAAGTGTTATGGTGTTACACTACTACCTTCTAACCGTTGAGTATGCAGGGGAAGTAAAAATATCTAATTCTTAATAGGGAGAAGTCAAATATCTATGCATAGACACTTATCTACAAAACCAAATCTTCGTGTTCCTCTTCGTCTTATTCTTTCGCTCACTGCTATTGCTGTAAGTGCGGTAGCAGCCTTTGTTCTGCTTACAGGCACGCTCAGTACTACAAAGGCGGCATCAAATTTCCATGAAATCTACTTACCCACCTCAAACCCATGGGGTATCACCACCGATACAAAGGGAAATGCGTGGGTAGCGGAACCTGGTTGTGATCCGCATCCGTTTACGTGTAGCGCTGCTCGTACAGGCAGTATTGCCTTGGCAAAGAGTTCACCGTTTAGTCTTACCACGAATTTTACTGAGCCATCAGGAAAAGGGTTTACTAGCCCCTTCTTCCCCATTCTTGATGCGTCCGGTAACATCTGGTTTACAGAACCAAATGCCAACGCGATTGGTGAACTAACGCCGAATTTGAACAATCCAAACGCCTCTACCTGGAAGCAGTGGAGTGTTCCAACGCACAACGCAGCCCCGTTTAAACTCGCCTTTGACGCACGTGGCACCATCTGGTTTACAGAACCCCAGGTCAATCAGATTGGGTCATTTAATCCAACAACACATGCCTTCACGGAAACTGTTATACCAAGTGCCAAAAGTACTCCCTACGGCATCACAGGCCCTGACGCCAACGGTGCCATGTGGTTTGCCGAGAATTATTCGGCAGTAGCCCGCGTCGCCAGTTTCGTTCCTCCCACAAAAGGTAAGCTGACAACCGCTGGCATCAGCGAGTATCTCTCGATCAATCCAAGTTCTGGCACGACGATACACCTGATTACCCTTGATCATAAGGGCCACGTCTGGTGGACAGAGGGCTTCGACGGAAGAATTGGCAGCCTCACGATTAGTCAAGCAGTCAAGGGAACATCTAAGGGCGTCCGCGAGTACTCAATTCCAGCTTGCAGCAATTGTGGCTCACACGTCTCTGGCATAGCCGTCGATAATGCTGGCGTTGTATGGTACGACGACTCGTTAAGAAACTGGGTCGGCTCTTATAACCCTGCCACCAACATCTTCTCAACCCCGATACAACTCGCAAGTGGAAGTCATCCACACGATGGCTTAGCAATAGCAAGTGACAATACGGTTTACTTCGCGGAAGAGTTTTCCAATAAACTCGGCCAAATACCACAAATCAGTGCGAGCAAAAAGAAGAAGTAAGCTTCTCTGATTTACAATAAAAATACACCTCAACATTTGTGTTGAGGTGTATTTTTATTGTGGTGTACACTCTGCTCCTAATAGCATCTTCGTCTGCCTAGAATTGCTGATGTACGGTATCACATTGAGCAATGTATGCGTGTTATGATATATGCCACAAGTGTTTGTTCAAGGAGTACGTAATGGAACAGCGAATGCTCGGTAAGACAGGGCTACAAGTACCAGTCGTTGGCATGGGAACATGGCGCACATTCGATGTGCGCGGCAATGACGCAAAGCGCAATACACAAAATATTGTTGACATGGCTCTTGCATCAGGAGCAAACTTCTTGGACTCTTCGCCAATGTATGGGGCGGCAGAGCAGGTGCTAGGCGAGACGCTACAAGGCAGACGTGATAAAGCATTGATCGCAACGAAGGTGTGGACACCAACACGAAGTGAGGCGCAAGCGCAAATCAAGCGTGCTCTCTCGTTTTTCAATAACACAATAGACCTCTACCAAATTCATAATCTCGTCAACTGGCTAGAGCACCTGGCTCTACTAGAACGGTTGCGCGATGAAGGCAAGGTACGTGCTATCGGCGCGACACATTATAGCAGTTCAGCCTTCAAAGAGCTGCGTCAGGTGATGAAAACGGGTCGCATTACCACGATCCAGATACCATACAATCCACAACAACGCGAGGTTGAGCGCGACATTTTACCGCTCGCAGCCGATCTAGGTTTAGGCGTGGTAGTCATGCGTCCCTTCGCCGAGGGTAGTCTGATGCGTCGCAGTCCCTCTCCAACAGACCTCGAACCATTGAAACCCTTTGGTGTAACAACCTGGGGACAGGCATTGTTGAAATGGGTCCTGAGCGATCCACGTTGCCACGTTACTATCCCCGCCACAACACGCCCAGAACGTGTAAGTGAAAACGCGCTAGCAGGAAATGCTCCATGGTTTGGACCGGAGGAAAGGGCATTGGTAGCGCGATTGGCTAGAGCGTAAATAAGTCCCTACATTCATTTTATCATTTTTAAAGAACTCCTCCTGTTGACATGAGACAAACAAGGTAGGTATACTACGATAGTTGGCTAGCCAACCAAAAAGAGAGAGAACGAAAGACGAGGAGCAATCAAGATGGACATATGGCCTGAATTACCCTATGAAGAGTGGAAGGATACTCGCGATACGCTACACCTGTGGACGCAAATTGTGGGCAAGGTGAAGCTAGAGCTGTGCCCCTTTCTCAATCAGTGGTGGGAAATCACCTTCCACCTCACAGCGAGGGGATTGAATACAGGTCCTATTCCCTGGCGAGGTGAGAGTTTTGAAATCGACTTCAACTTCATTGACCATCTTCTCACCATTCGTGCCAGCGATGGGCAGTTTGAGGAAATAACGCTCGAACCACGCTCTGTCGCCGATTTCTATCATCTTTTCATGAGTGCGCTCAAAAATTTTGGTATTGAAGTAGCATTTTCGACCATGCCAGCAGAAATGCAAAATGGTATTCCCTTCGATCAGGACACTACACATGCCTCTTACGATCAGGAGTATGTCCAACGTTGGTGGCGTGCTATGCTGGCAACGGGACGAGTTATGGATACGTTCAGAACGCCATTCCATGGAAAGAGTAGCCCGGTACAATTCTTCTGGGGCGGCTTTGATTTGGATGCCACACGCTTCAATGGTAAAGCAGCAACTCCACCCTCATATGGTGGACGCATCATGAAGTTCGGCGAGAACGAGGAAAACTTCGCGATTGGTTTCTGGCCCGGTACTGACCAGTTTCCTCGCCCAGCCTATTACGCCTACATGTCACCTGCTCCCAATAAGATTGAAGAAGCTACTATTCAGCCAGATGTAGCTCACTTCGACAAAGCCTTGAGCGAGTTTGTGCTCCTTTACGACGATATTCGGCATGCATCATCGCCTGACGAGACTCTCCTCTCATTTTTTCAAAGTACGTATGAGGCATCTGCGCTCCTGGCAGGATGGGACCGTGCCGCGCTTGAAGGAAATGTACCAAACCTGAAGAAGATGAATTAGTAGGAAAGGAAAACATTCATGTCTGATACAGTAAAACCAATCGTCGAGCATGCAGGGGAAGGTCATGTACTGCAGTTCAGTCCAAGTGAGAAGCTGATCTGGAAAGCTACGTCGGCTACGACTGGCGGCATCATGGACCAGTTCGAGTTGATAGCCTTGCCAGACCATTTCGGTGCTCCAGAGCATGTTCATCATGCAGTTGATGAATTCTTCTATGTGCTAGAAGGTGCATTCCGCTTCAAAGTTGGCGATGAGTTGGTACTAGCTGAGGCTGGCTCCTTCCTCTTCGTACCACGCGAAATTCACCATACGTGGCGTAATGCAGCAAAGGTAACGTCTCGCATGATACTTACCTACATCCCAGGAGGCATGGAGCCATTTTTCGAGGAAGTATCGCCATATATGTTTGCTGATCCTGTCGATCAGGTAATAATCGAAAAGTTAAACCAGAAGTACAATACAGATATTGTAGGACCACCGCTACCAGCGTAGTAATCTCTCGTCCTTCTCACGCATAAAGCGTTGTCCTAAGCCAGACGGATAACGTATACTATTGCATTATCTGTGAGAAGAGAGGGACATAGACAATGGCTTCTATCCAAGAAACGACAGGCTTTCACCTGGCACTGGTTTGTCGTGATCGCCGTAACCTGATTGCTACAGCAGTCGAGCCATTCGGGTTGTATGTGGGTCAAGACCTCATCATGGTACAACTCTGGATTGAGGAGGGACTGACCCAATCACATCTCGCTGAACGCGTGGGTATAGATGTCTCTACTATGACGAAGGCACTACAACGCCTGGAACGCTATGGATTTGTCGAGCGTCGTCAAGATACTCAAGACACACGCGTATGGCGCGTATTTTTGACCGACCAGGGACGCGCCCTACATCCTATCGTGACAGAAAAATGGAATCAGGCGGAGCAACGTACATTCGCGGACTTTACTTCTGACGAATATACACTCTTTTCCAGCTTTCTCCAACGCATAGAAAAGAATCTTGCCTGATTTTTTCCCGCGGAAATACATTCTATAAAGGTTATTACAGGCAACGCTTCCCGGAATGTTACGTTCTATACGAAAGTACTTGGTGTACGATTGGTCTTAAAGACTATAAATCGGGATAATCTTGCTTTACCATCTTCTTAGAGGAGAAGTGACACATGGACACACAAAAAGACGAACAGAAACAATTGGAGTTATCTTCACAACTTGTCTCGATCATCACAACGGAACACTACAATCTCCAAACGGGTCGCTCGATGACTATCTCAGAAGCTAACGGTCGTGCAAGCCTATTCCTATCAACTGTATCAAGTACGCTGGTTGCGCTTGCCTTTGTAGGCCAAATCGCTCATTTAGGTGTTGCATTCTTTGTGTTCAGCCTCATCCTATTCCCCTCGCTCTTATTTCTCGGCTTGGTCACATTTGAACGCGTCTTGCAATCCAGTATTGAAGATACGATCTATGCACGCGGTATCAATCGGCTCCGCCATCTCTACCTCGAATACGCACCACAGATGGAGCCATATTTCATTCTCTCGCGCTACGACGACAACGTCGGCATCATGACAAACATGGGTGTACGGGGAAGCTGGTGGCAGACATTCCTCTCGATGCCAGGAATGATCGAAGTAATCAACAGTATCCTCACAGGTGCCTTTGTAGGTCTACTCCTGTACGCTAGCTTTCTTGGTGCATCCGAAGCATTCTCACAAACACCTTTGGCACTGGTACTTTGTGCGATAGGCGGCATCTCAGGCTTTCTTATCAGTGTTGTGCTACATCAAAGATATCAACTTATCCAATGGCAACGTGCGGACAAACATCTCGCGGTACGCTTCCCAACCCCCACTACCCCAAATAAAGTATAGGAGTTTTAGAATATGGACGAGAAAGAAACTGGACGCGTGGAAGCCTTCAGCGATGGCGTCTTCGCTGTCGCTATCACACTGCTTGTCTTGAATATTCAACCACCGCCTATTGCTGATACGGGTTTCTTTGCAGATGGTCATCTGCATGGTTACATCGTACAGCAGTGGCCCATGCTGCTCGCGTTTGTAACCAGCTTTGCCACAATAGGGGTAATGTGGATTAATCATCATAAAGTGTTTAGTCGTATCAAATATGTAGATAACACACTGCTTTTACTCAACCTCCTGCTCTTGCTTGTAATCATCTTTATTCCCTACCCCACAGCATTATTGGCAGAGCAATACAAAGATCATCCTGAAGGACACGACGCCGCGATTTTTTACACCGCCATAAATGTACTCCTGGCAATCTGCTTTAATTTACTCTGGTTCTATGCAGCGCATCATAGTCGGCTCTTGCGAGAAGACGCAGACCCAGAAGATACAAAGGCAATCAGCCGCCAGTATATCTTTGGCCCCTTCGCCAACCTGCTAGCATTTGTTTTAGCCTGGATAAATGGACCTGCAAGCATCCTGCTCAACCTGCTACTTGCCTTGTTCTTCGCCATAGCTGGTCGTTCCGCACAGCTAACCAAACAAAAGAAGCCACCGAAGGAGACTATAAGGGCTGAGGATGTGGTGTGATATTGAGAATACGATAGGAATTGACCCCTGTACGGGTCTGATTTCATCACACCCTCTCGCCCTAGACAAATGTTGGAAGATGTTAAATTGTTCCTTGCATACTCAAACACTGTGTATTGCCAAGAGGGTGTGATAAAATCAGACCCGTACAGGCTTGCTATATTCACCGAATTCTTAAGCAATATTGCCCCTTTATAAACAACCTGCTTATCAGCTTCTTGTTGTATAGTATCTAGTGCATCCTATATTTCATACGATACACCCCTTGAATATATGAAACTAAAAGATAGAGCATGACGTGAGGAAACTGGAATAGATACTAAGGAGCAGAAAGAATGACCATTTTCAAGCGTTTACTCCTTTTCATTGTACTTGTTATCCCATTAACAATCACCATTATTGGCTTACAGACTACTGTTGCTCATGCTGAACAAACCGCGTCAACAGGGACTTGCGGCGATACTATCTCAGATGACGCGCAATTATTCGGCACTCGAACGGCTGATGTGCTTAAACAAGCACAATCCATGAATAATGCGTTACAGGCAGATACACGCGTCGTGACAGTGAGCCAGAGTATGCTCGGAGGTAAGAGCCTGAGCGACTACTATTACTATGTACAATCCAAGTGTCCAAATTGGGCTGGACAAAATTTTATCGTCTTCGTTGTCGCTAAAGGGTTCGATCCATTCCTACATCTCGGCAGTACGTTCAACGGCAAGCTGAACACCGCGGATTACCAGCAGATGACGCTGGGCATTCGCTCTACGTTGACAAGCAACAACTACGCTCAGGGCACGATTGACGTTATGCAGCAGGTACAGAGTAAACTTAGCCCGAATTATACATGGCTCTGGATCACACTCGCGGTTCTCGTGGTGTTAGCTGTAGCAGGCATTGCTAGTTTCACGTTCGTGCGACGACGCAAGAATGTCGCGGTAGAAACGAATGTACGCGAGCAAGCGATGACATCGAAGCAAGCAGCGGTTGATTTCGTAACTGCTTTGAGCAAGCAAAGCAAAGAGTTGGCACCGCGTGTCGAGGTGCTCTTAGCACTTGTACCTACGACTACAGCAAACTCGTTACGCTCTTTGTTCCAAACAGCACAGGGACAACAGGGCAGGTTAGAGGAACATTTAGGAAACCTCTTGAGCAGTCTTGACGCACGCCCGGCTGGTACTGGACCACAGATTGACTATTACAAGCGTATGCAGTTGAACTACCAGCAGGTGTACAACGAAGCACGTAGACCTCAGAGCTTGCTCCAAGGTGTTGAAACAGCCGTTACAACACTAGAACAAAACCAGCAGGCACAAATTAATTTCCGCCAGTTAACCATGCTCAACACGTCTCAAGAGGATGTTGTAGAGCAAGGCTATAACGCATAGAAACAGGTAAAGGAGCTATATATTATGGAAAATTTAGGCCAGAAAGCACGCGTCTTGTCTTTAGCATGGCTACATCAAATTACAGATGCAGCGATTGATGCACATTCAATTCCCGTTGTGCAACAGTATATTCGTGATTTAGAAAAAGCAATGTCCGACCTACGCGAGGCTCAGGCAACAAACAACGGAGCCATAGCTGGTTTAAATCGAAGAATAAGTCAGCTTCAGCAACAACGGGCAACCTTGAACACGCAAGCAGACGCCTTGCTGCAATTAAATCCACCGCGCGAAGATTTAGCGGCAACGGTTGAGCAACGCCTACAGGTCGTCGAAGGAGACCTGACACCTCTCAACAACGAGCTAGAAAAAGTTCGCGCCATTCAAGGACAGTATGAGCAAGCGATGAACGCACTTGAGGCAAAGCATTCCACGATGATACGCCAACTGCAATCACTACAATCTCTGGATGCCTCAGCGAACGCCGAAGATCGTGCAGCTCAAGCCCTTCACTCTGTCAACAGCGCATTGGGGAGCACAAACTCTATAGACAACATCGCGGGCCGTATTCAGGGTCGCTCAGATGTCGCACATGCTCGTTTGCAGCAAGAACTCAACGCGGCAACTCCACCCGAAGACCCCGTTGCCGAAGCATTAGCACAATCCGAAATGCAACAGCGTATCGCAGCCCGAAAAGCACGTCTCGGTATCGCCCCCGCCGGAGGTACAAAGATAACCGAAGAGCCGCAACAATAACCAAAGAGCTTTATTCAATCGGTAGGGGCACAATTCATTGCGCCCAAAGATGGGTTGGGCGGGGTTCGCGTTGGGCAAGAGAATCGTCGCTGACACATTGCCCCTCAACCACCCCGTACTTGGACGTAATAAATTGTGCTCATAAGCATTAGAATAAGAATTACTGGGTTTGTCATCGTGTATCAAGCCGTGGGAAGCATGACAGGGCTTGCCCCTGTCATGCTCTCGGCACCCTGCATTTTCCACCTAGTAATTTCAATAATTCTTATCCTAATGTGTATGGGGCAAAATGAATTATGCCCTACCGATACATGGTTTCAATATGTATTTTTCAGGGAGACCGCCATGCTTTTCACCTTCACTCCAATGACAGAGGAGGACGTACGCTCCATTCAATCATGGCAGTATGAGGCACCATACACGGTCTACGATATGAGTGAGGATGAGGAACCAGAGGCATTCCCAGAAATGTTAGATACACGTAGCCCATATTATGCGGTCCGCGACGAGCAGAATACACTCGTCGGTTTCTATGCCTATGGCACCTCTGCTCATGTCGATGGTGATATGGAGCCTGGATTGTTTGTTGAGGACCATATGGTAACGATAGGGCTTGGTTTACGCCCGGATGTAACAGGTCAGGGCCTGGGACTAGCGTTCGTCAATGCTGGTCTGGATTTCGCGCGTAAAGAATTTGCACCGAAGTGTTTTCGTTTATATGTATTTGCATGGAACAAACGCGCGATACGTGTCTACGAACGCGCGGGCTTTCAGCATATAGGTCCACATATTGTGCAACATCCAAATGGTGACCGGATATTCATAGAGATGCAACGCGAAGCATGATGAACAAGGGTACCTTCAATCAACCTGTTCTTTTGTTCAGGATTTTACGCTTCTACTTGACATGTGCTCTTACTATGGCATACAACTACTTATGTGGGAAGGAACACACGCATACACTTTGCCGAACGACGACGTTTTGTGCGTAGTGGTTTACCCAAAAAATTAAGAGGGTTGTAACCCTCGTAGTATAGTCGATTGAAGGAGACGTATCATGGCCTTTGAATTACCACCACTGCCGTATGACTACAATGCATTGGAGCCATACATTGATACTCAAACCATGCAATTGCACCATGACAAACACCATCAAACATATGTGACAAACCTGAACAATGCTCTGAAGGATCACGAATTTGCTTCCTTACAACCAGAGCAGATATTGCAGCGTATCAACGAAGTACCCGATGCCGTTCGCACAGCCGTGCGCAATAGTGGTGGCGGTCACGTCAACCATACCATGTTCTGGCAGATTATGAAGCCCAACGGCGGGGGCGAACCAACAGGTGAGATTGCCGATGCGATCACATCCTCGTTCGGCTCATTCGATGCCTTCAAGACAGCATTCAACGATGCCGCGACCAAGCAGTTTGGTTCGGGCTGGGCCTGGGTGACACTCGGTCAGGATGGAAAACTTCAGATCAGTTCGACACCAAACCAGGATAGCCCCCTACTGAACGGCGCATACCCCATCCTCGGTAACGACGTATGGGAGCACGCCTATTATCTCAAATACCAGAACCGCCGCCCAGAATACCTTAGCAACTGGTGGAACGTCGTCAACTGGGACGAGATCAACAAACGCTACGCGACCGCTCGTGGCTCAAAATAAGCGTTTCTCCACATCTTTGTAGGGGTCTCATTCATGACACCCTGTTGGCAATGCACAATATTAGCGAGGTTTGAACCATTTTCCAATTCCTCTCTATATTGTGCATTGCCAACAGGGTGTCATGAATGAGACCCCTACAACTCAACCAACAGCCCCTCATTCCCCCGAAGCCGTACCTCCGATAACTCAATTAAACCCTCATTATCGACATATGTAGAGAGCAGAATATGACCTTGACCGTATTGTGGTAACGTTACGATCTGCTCTTGCGATGAGAAGTTAAGCGCAATCAGGTAGCGTTGCCCAGCGTGCTGACGCAGGTAGACGAAACAGCTTGTGTTCTCTTGCGGCACGGTCTGGTACGAACCAAGTGTTAAAGCAGGATGGGAACGTCGAATGGCAAGCAAGGTTCGTGTTAACGTAAGGAAGGAATGAGGTTCACGTTGTTCTGCCTCGACATTGAAAGTCTGGTAGTCTTTGGCGACGGGCAACCATGGTCTCACTCCAGCCGGGCAAAAGCCTGCATTCGGACTGGTATCCCACTGCATGGGACTACGAACAGGGTCACGACCTAGTTCAGGGTAAATTTTTCCTCGTGGGTCATGTATCAATTCGACTGGAGGAGGGACATCTTGCATACCTAGTTCGTCACCATAATAACATGTAGGAGTGCCGCGCAATGTAAGCAGGAGCATCTGAGTCAACCGTGCCTGCTCACGCCCCACACGAGTCGCGATACGCGGTTGATCGTGGTTGCCAAGTACCCAATTAGGCCAGGCTTCCTCGTGAGGTAGAGCTGCTTCATAATTCTCGACAGCTTCGCGAACGGTGCTTGCGTCCCAGGTCAGCATGGTCACAAAATGAAAATTGAAGGGGAGATGGATTTCATCGAGTTGCTCACCATAGTACGGCATCAAAAGTTCTAAGGGTAAAGAAAGCTCGCCAATTAGCATACGCTGACTGTATTTTTCAGTCAGAGCACGCATCTCTTGCATAATTTCATGCATCCCCGGCTGGTCTACAACATACTGTTCAATCAGATACGTATATTCGGGATCACCGGGTTTCCACGCAGGATTTATTGGATTATCAAGAAAGCGCTCATCCTTGATAAGCACTTCGAGTGCATCTACACGGAATCCATCAACTCCCCTGTCAAGCCAGAAGCGCATTACATTAAGCATTACCTGGCGTACCTGCGGGTTACGCCAATTCAGATCAGGCTGTTTACTATCGTATAAATGTAAATAATATTGTTCGGTCTGCGTATCATAGTGCCATGCTGACCCACCAAACCTACTCATCCAATTATTGGGAGGTCCGCCATCATGTGCTGGCTCTCGCCAGATATACCAGTCACGCTTTTCGCTCGTTCGACTGGAACGCGACTCCTGAAACCAAGGATGCTCATCGGAGGTATGGTTAGGTACAAAGTCCAGGATAAGCTTGAGACTACGCTGGTGAGCTTGCTGTAAGAGAATATCCAGGTCTTCAAGGCTTCCGAAGAGTGGGTGAACATCGGTGTAGTTCGTGATGTCATAGCCAAAGTCCGCCATTGGAGAGGGAAAAATTGGCGAGAGCCAAATAATGTCAACACCTAGCCAACTCAAGTAATCCAATTTACTGGTAATGCCTGAGATATCCCCTACTCCATCGCCATTACTATCAAGAAAACTACGTGGGTAGACCTGATAGATTACACCTGTTTGCCACCATAAATGAGGCTGTACCATATACTGTTTCTCTCCTCCTCGCACAGGGTGCTTCTGTAGTATATCATCTTCCCAAACGCAGAAGACTACCAGGAAACAATACAGTTCAATTTACTCTATTAGACTTATGACCGATGTATCAGCCAGTACATGTAACCAGGCACCCATTTGAGTTCTCAAGTGGGTGCCTGGTTACATGTACTGGCTGATACATCCTGGCTTTAGCCTTTGACCGCTCCAGCCGTCAACCCGGACACGATTCGTCGTTGCAAGAACAACACCATGATCACCAGCGGAATGGTGACGATAATCGCAGCCGCACTAACCTCGCCGAAGGCAATCTGATGCTCTCCGTTAAAGAGAGGGATAGCCACGGTCACGGTCTGTGCATTCGAGTCTGTAGTTAGAGTTAAACCGAACAGGAAGTCATTCCAGACGGTGATGAAGGACAGGATTGCTGTCGTAAAGACACCGGGGGCAGTTAGGGGCAAGACGATGCGCCACAACGCTCCAAGGCGCGAGGTGCCATCTACCATCGCCGCTTCCTCAAGGTCTGCTGGCAAATCGCGGAAAAACGATGTCAAGAAGTACACTGTGACAGGCAAGGAAATCACGAGATAGGGGATAATTAATGCCACATACGTGTTGTAGACATTGAGCGTATTGGTAAAAAGAACAAAGAGTGGCCCGACGAGCGCAATGAGTGGGAACATCTGCACCGAGAGTACAATTGCCAGGACGGCTGATTTTCCCACGAATTTCGTACGTGCAATCGCATACGCACAGATTGACCCAAAGATCAAAGCCAGGATCGTTGTCAAGACCGCGACGATTGTGCTGTTCAACAGGTCTTTCGCGAAAGCAGGTTGGACGCTCAGGAAAGCTTGAGTATAGTTATTCGTGGTGAATGATTGGGGGAAGAGTGTGGGTGGCGACGCATTGATCTCCCCATCAATCTTTATTGAAGTGATGGCTGTCCAGTAAAATGGACCAAGAGCTATGATTAACACAACTACAAGGGCGACATAGAGACCAATTACGCGCCAGTTTATTTGTCGCTTTGGTTCTGTTGTATTCGTCCTTGTTGGTACCGAAGGGACCACAAGTGCTTGTTTTGCCATGATATACTACTCTCCTTTCCTAGTTCTGGCTGATACGGCTGAATGAGACGACCACGATACCAACGACGGCACAGATGATAAAGAGAATGACAGCAGCAGCAACTCCCGGCGCAAAGTCGAGGGTGGTTCCCACAAACATATTCGCATATGAGTAAAGTGCTAATGTCTGTATCTCGCGACCACCACCTGTGAGTACGTAGAACAGGTCAAATGCACGCAGAGCATCCAGAATACGGAACAACAGCGCAATCAACAGCGCACTCCTGAGCAATGGAAGAGTGATTGTCCAGAATTGCTGCCAGCGGCTACTGCCATCGACGCCCGCCGCTTCGTACAATTCGTTAGGAATGCCTTGCAGAGCGGCGAGTATCAGCAGTGCCATAAAGGGCGTTGTTTTCCAAACGTCAATCATGACTGCGGCAATTATCACTCCGGTTGGCGTTCGCAACAAGGAATCCCCTGCCGCCAGGATATGGAACGATTGAAACAGGTACGTCAAAACACCATTTTGAGCGTTCAACATCAATAACCAGATTTGCCCGGAGACAATGGTCGGAAAGGCAAAAGGAATGAGAATGGCGGTGCGAACCAGACCACGGCCTGGAAATACTTGGTTCATCAGGAGCGCGACAGCAAAACCCACGAGCGTTTCTAGTGCTACACTTATCACGCTGAAGACGACCGTCAATCCAAACGAACTACGGAACGCTGGATCGCCGAGGACCTGGACATAATTTCTAAGACCAACAAAGGTCGAGCCATTTGGTAGAAGTGGATTATTCAGAAAACTGAGACGGATCGAGTCGATGATAGGATAAACAGCCACCAATGCGATAATGATGATGGTAGGTGCAACGAGGAAATACGGAAAGACGCCATTGCCCAAATCCAAGCGTTCACGCAACGTGACTTTGTGTACAGGGAGTGTAGACGTTTGTGTAGTAGTTGCCATAATGCCTTTTCCCCTTATCTATTTTCGCTTATAAAAATGAGGTCCCATTGCATTTGTCGTGGTAGTGACGCCATGCATTGCGCCACTACCATAACAAAGCGACGAAAACATTACTTCGAGACAAGAGCCTGTAACTGAGTCTGTAAAGCACTGAGTGCGGCAGCAGGGCTAACTTGTTTTGTAAGTGCCTGGTGGACATTGACCTGAATGAGGTTCGAAAGATCGGTATAGACCGGTGAAACTGGGCGAGGCAGCGAATTTTGCAGGATGGGGGCCAGCTTGGTGAAGAGCGGCTGCTTCGTCTGTACCTCAGAATCGCTGTAGACACTATTGAGGGCAGGCGTATACGAACCTGTAATCGCTAATATCTTCTGCGCAGTCGGGCTGAGTACATACTTCATAAAACTCCACGCGGCATCCTGGTTCTTAGAGAAGGCATTGATTGCCATATTCCAACCACCGACACAGGAATGTCCAACGGTACCGCTTCCACCATGGGGGAGGGCAGTGATATCAAACTTACCTGCAACCTTTGACTTGGTCGCATCGTTGCCCAGAGCGTACGCATATGGCCAGTTACGCATGATGGCGGCATCACCATTCTGGAAGGCTTGACGGCAGGCTTCCTCAGCATACGTAGTGATTGAGATAGGCGAGACCGAGCCAACCCAACTGACCATCTCTGTGAGTGCTGCTACCCCCTCCGGGCTGCTAACAGTCACCTTTTTTGAATCGGTGGGGTCAAGTACGGAACCGCCATAACCAGCCAACACCTCCACAAAGTCACACACCAGTGCCTCACCCTGTATTCCCTGCCATGCGTAGCCAATCTTAGCCTTAGATAGGCTACTCTTGGCCTTGGTCGTTAGTTCCTCATAGGTAGTGGGGGCGGTTGAGACAATGTCTTTGCGGTAGTAGAGGACACCAAGGTCTGTACGCATCGGTGCTGCTACGACCGCGCCATTGTAGGTACAGGACTTGATTGGACCTGGAAGATAGTTTGCACGGTCGCTCGCGGGCCACTTGCTCGAAAGATCCGAAGTCCAGCCCTGAGTGGAAAATTGAGCTGGCCAGACAACATCTATATTAAACACATCAAATGATGCACTTCGCGCTCGTAAGGTGTTGTCATATAGAGTGATGAGAGTAGAGGTGTCGGATGGGCCGTTGTGCCAGATAACATGAACGTTATCCTTGTTGGACTTATTATAGCCATCCACAATCGCGGGATAAGAGCCTGAGGTATCGTTCTCAGTCTGCCAGATAACGGTTGTTGGTCCACTACTACCACCGCTAGTACTGCCACCACAAGCTTCAAGGAGAGATACTGCAGCGGTACTACTTAAGCCAACAGCGACAGCACGTTCGAGGAAAGTTCGGCGTTTCATACGCCCGGAGCGCATCTTAGTGACGATTTCGTCAATGACTTCACGTTGCCCAAGGATCATGTGGGTTTCTCCTTTGGAAAAACTGCTAATCTACATAGATTAATTGCTCTACTGAGAGTCTGCTTGCCCTTGCTTGCTAGACTGCTCAAATCGTTGGCTCCCCAGTTAGATACATCTTGAGTGGAAGAGCACGGTCAAGAGACAGCTTTGTCTCTTTAGTAAGCAACGTACAAATACAAGTATACATTACTTACTGGGGGTTATGCAGAAATTTCACTTCTTGCGGAAGGCGCTCCTTTCGTCGCAAGCAACTCATTTCTACTGTTTATACGGTGTGGTGTTGTTTACTATTTAGCAACAACTGATTGAAGTACGTCAACTTTGCGGCCAATCTCTCAAAGGAGACCCTTACTCGCTAAGTTCGTAACAACGTTACCCTATCTCATGAGTGTGAGGACGAAATCTGTAGCAACCCGTACGTTCACTTGCCCTACAGAAAAAATCCATACATGCATGATGGAATACACCCATAAGAAAGTCTCAAATGAGTTACACTCCTTTCTGAAGACAGAAATTTCGATCTATCCTACAAGATAGGTTGCCGAACGGGAAGCACCTTTCAAAACAGGAAGTACAACGTGTACAACTTCTATGGAAACGTTTCCTTAACCCGTTATTGAAACAATACCATAAAATTTTCATAAAGTAAATATTTTATAGCCTCGTTGTGCCACGTTCAATCAAAGTCGTGGGCAAACGAATGAGTTCCGGTGCCAGTTGTGGGTTTGCCATCTGCTCGAAAAGCTTGACAATGCCCATCTCGCCCATCTGCTGCATCGGTTGCTGCACCGTGCTTACATCCAATAGCTCTGACACTTCGATGCCATCGAAACCAATTACCGCGAGTTCTGTAGGAACTTCGATATGTAAGCTTCGCGCTGCTTCAAGCACACCTATAGCTTGCATATCGGAAGAGGCGAAAATCGCAGTTGGACGCGGAGTTTGTGTCAGAAGCTGCAAGGCCGCGGTTCGACCTGCATGGCGATTCCATTCACTTTCAACAATCAGTGTTGGCTCAAAAAGTACATTAGCTTCCCCCAATGCACGATGATATCCAATGAGACGATCATTGGCCTGATTGAACTTGAAGTTCCCTTCAATAATGCCATTGATAAACCCGATGCGTGTATGACCCTTGTCGAGCAAACTTTTCACCGCCTGATACGAACCTTCGACATTATTGACGACTAAAGAGGTAAGATAAGGACTGTATGCGTCTACGAGCACCGTGGGAAGCCCGATCTCACGAAAATCCTGGGCAAACTTGTCGCTGGGAATTAATGAAATGATAAGGAGACCATCCACTTTACGATGCATCGGCAACTCGGAGAAATAGGCATCACGCTGCATATCGTTTTCTACATTGTAGATAACCAGCTCTTTTTGTGCATGTGACAGCACATTTTGCACCCCTCGTAATACCTCGACATGAAAAGGACGTGTAAAAAATGGGACAATTACACCAATAGACCCCGTACGCTTGGAAATCATGCTGCGTGCAATCGGGTTGGGCTTGAAACGCAATTGCGCTATAGCGGCAAGAACTTTTTCACGCGTCCCAGGCCGCACACTGGGATGCTCATTCAGGACCCGTGAAACAGTGCCAATGCCGACACCAGCTATGCGTGCGACATCATGGATAGTTGGCTGTGCTGTCATAGTGTTCCACCTTCTCATAACGTCATGGTGGTCTTTAGCTCTTCTTGGAAACGATACCATTGCGATACGTTGCAATGGTACGTCTGAGCATAGCATATTAGGAGTGCGGATGTAAAGAGAACATCTCGGCTATCTGACTGAGCAATTATATTCGTTGACATCATTTGCTTTGCAGCATACAATGCGTTACATGAGCCAATATGTGAAGAAAAGGGGGTTCATGCGATGGATGCTACACCTAAAGATAACGGGAAGCTAGTTGAGCCACGAGAAGCAGGTATACAAGGCGTACTATCTCCTCGCTCCGTAACACTCAGCACAGGCGAACGACTACTACCATATCTATTCGTCGCCATGGAGACCTGTTGGGTCGATGTAGTCATAATTGGCATAGCAGGTACACAATCCACATCGACACATGCCTTTTTTCTTCCATTATGGGTGCCATTTGTGCTTATCGCAAGTAGCTACTGGCTTTCAACTACACTAGAACAAGGACGTGCTGCAACAACCAGGAGAGGTACATCTTTTCCAACTACCTTCTTTGTCGTTGCACTACTCGTTGGTACCACGCTCTTTTCACTTTGGGCTGGCATATATGCTTCGTCAATAGCTTTCTACGATCCGACATGGCTGGGAAGTCTCGTTGGGGATATACTATTGCTAGGTCCAGCAGCATTACATAGTGTAGCAATAATTGTGCTCGTCCTATACTTTTATTGGCGCGGTGTGCGTTTGTCGCGTAGTTCACTTGAGCCAGGGCAGGTCTTCAACACCATGCGTATAGGCATCGGGGTAATGATCGCTGTAATTGTATTACAAGCTGTCAACAGTACAGCGTCTTCCAATGAACTACTCTTACTGCTGTTCATTCCGCTTTTCCTCATGTTCGCTTTAATTTCTCACGCCTTGGCACAAACAGTCTTTGTACGCATTACTCATCGCTCTGGTTTGCAAGGAAGTGTTTTTTCACAAGAACGTGCGCTTTTGGGCATTATTACGGTCTTTGGCGGTATCCTGATACTACTCTCGCTGCTTGTAGGTGCTATTGCCAGTCCCGCTTTTCTCGCCGATGCACAACGTATTTTTGAACCTTTAGCAATTGCCTATACCAGTCTTGCAAATATACTTGCCTTTGGATTGGCACTGCTCATCACACCTGTTATCTGGCTTCTTAACCTCTTTCATTTCAGGCTAAAAGATCCAAATTTCCATGTGCAAACACCTCAGGCCTTATGCAAGCAACATCCACACTCAGTACAATGTATCAAAAGTCCTCCAACTCAAGGTTCCTTTAGCCCGGTACTTATTATTGCAATTGAAATACTATTGCCTATCCTTGTAGTTGTCTTTATTGTACTGATTATGCGCCTCCTCTTACGCAAACGCCCGCTACGTATAACAACACGTCGCACTGTGGAAGTACATGAGAGCCTATGGTCCTGGGAGCTATTCCTGGCACAAATGAAGGCATTTTTTCTAGCTCTATGGCATCGTCTCTTCCCTCAAAAGGTAGAAGATATACAAGCATTGGAGGGTGAGAGCGACCTCACGACCGAGCTAACAGCGCGTAGCATTCGCGAAGTATATCGTGCCATGCTACGCTGGGCCATGCTGCGTGGCTATCCACGTAAACGAGATGAGACACCCTATGAGTTCCGCACACGTCTTCGCACACTTCTCCCCTTCACCGAGCCAGAGGTCAGCACAGTCACTGAAGCCTATACCGCTATTCGTTATGGGCATGCCGTGCCAAGCGAAGCCGACGTTGCCCGCATTCAACAGACATGGCAACAGCTACAACACAAAACGTCGAATATGCAAGACAAAGTATAAATTTAACTTTCCACAAAATTTTTGCGTTATGTTTTGCTCTCCATATGCGACATACTATTTAGAGACGTAAGTCATTCTCCCCGTAAATCAAGGACACGCATATGGAGCAACAGACAAGCAACATTACTGGTAGTTTCATCTCACCACAAGAGTGGGCACGACTTGTACGCCTATGTACCACCCTTACGGGCAACAAAGATAGTGCCGAAGACCTTGCACAAGAGACGATGTTGGAAGCGTGGCGACACAAGCATACACAACGAGACGCCGAAAAACAATCTCAATGGCTCTCTGGTATCGCTCGTAATGTCTGCCTACGCTGGCTACGTACAAGAGGAAGAGAACGGTCACGTCTTGCAGCATTTGCAGACGATACAGAGCAAGATACTTCCACGCTTGAAGAGACGCTGGTTGATGACTACGATATTGAGGTCGAGCTTGAACGAAAAGAACTGATCGAACTATTAGACCGAGCAATGGCACTCCTACCTGCAGAAACACGTACTGTCCTCGTCAAACGCTATGTTGAAGAGTTGCCACTTGCCGAGGTTGCCGCTCAACTGGGTACGAACACGAGCACGGTAGCGATGCGTATACAACGGGGCAAACTTGCGTTGCGTAAAGTGCTTATCCACGAGATGAGCCAGGAAATTTCTCCTTACAACACTCATGCCGTAAGCGGATGGGAACAAACGCCTCTCTGGTGCTACCATTGTGGTCAGCATCGATTGCTAGGAAAACGCAATTCAAGCAAGGGCGAATTGCTCTTAAAATGTCCCTCTTGCTCTCCAGGTACTGATGAACTTATAAGCCAAAATTATCTTCCAATCCTCAAAGGTCTCAAAGGTTACAAACCGTTGCTCTCTCGGTTAATGCTTTGGTGTAACAGCTACTATCGTTCTGGTTTAAGCAATGAAACCACACTTTGTATAAAATGTGGAGGAGCTACATTTACCAAGCTTTTTTCACCGGAAGATATGCCAGTGGAGTTTCGTGGAAAAGGACGTGGTGTAAGTATTGTATGCACCTTATGTGCAGCCTCATATAATACTCTCTTAGCTCCTCTCATATTAGAGTTGCCAGAAGGACAACAATTCTTGCAAGCATATCCTAGACTGAGGATGTTGCCAGAACAATATGTTGAAACTAATGGGCGCAATGCAATTATCATCGGATATGAAAGCATTAGCAGCAATACGCGTTTTACCACTGTCTCCGCACTTGATACATATGAAGTGTTGCACATTGACGGAGTATGTAAATGAGCAACAAGATTCAAGCAGTCAGACAAGAGAAACGACACAGTCTTCCTCTATTTACACTCTTTATAGCAAACGCGATTTCCTACGTTGGGGATTACTTAACACTAATTGCAGTTCCTTGGTTTGTGCTTTCAACTACTGGTAGTATTACAAAAACGGGTATTACTGCCCTGTTCTCAACGTTGCCCGCAGTGCTTTCAGCATTCTTCGGAAGTGCTGTTGTTGATCGACTAGGATATAAACGCATGAGCGTGATAAGCGATACTGCTAGTGCAATTAGTGTTACGCTCATACCTCTGCTTTACAACACTGTTGGCCTTGCTTTCTGGCAACTACTTACACTTGTCTTTCTCGGTGGACTGCTCAAATCCCCGGGAGCAACTGCTCGTTCTGCCATAATACCAGAGCTTGTTGAAGCCGCACAGATGCGTATGGAACGCACTAATGCGATTAACGATGGCATGAGCCGTGTATCAAGGCTTGTTGGCGCATCGCTTGCAGGTATCCTAATAACTCTTATAGGCACAAGCAACTTGCTCTGGCTTGATGGTGCTAGCTTCGCCATTTCTGCTTTACTCATTGGAATACTTATTCCATCGTCTCTTATTCGTACAGAGACAAAAGTGAAAGAGGACCATAATTACTGGGCGGACCTTGCTAGTGGGATTCGTTTTATTCGACACGACTCACTTATTCTTAGTATTGTTATAGTCATATTTGTGACAAACCTCCTCGATGCTGCTTTCTTTTCTGTAGTTGAACCTGCCTATATTAAGCAGGTTTTCAATAGTGCTATTCCACTTGGTTTGATTTCTGCAGCACTTGGCGGATCTGGTTTCGTCGGTGCTATCGTTTTCGGAGCTATTGGACATCGACTACCACGACGCTTGACCTTTGGCATTGCATACATTATCGGAGGGGCATTGCGCTTTTGGGCATTTCTCGTACCAGTGGTTCCCTTCTTAATCGTTATTCATATTTTTGCAGGTCTTGCGATTGGAGCAATTAATCCGCTTATTGATACAATCACATTTGCACGTACCCCTAAAGAAATGCGAGCGAAAGTCTTTGGCACAATCACCGCAGGCGCACTCATTGGTGTTCCCTTAGGAACTGCCTCAAGTGGCTACGTTGCAACGCTACTAGGTTTAAAAACAACAATTATTGGAATAGGTGCAATATATCTGTTAGCAACGCTTTCGCTCCTCATCAATCCTGCATTAAAGGCGATGGATGCAAAAATGTAGGAACCGATTTATCCCGTCCGTGGGGTGGGGCGCGGGAGGGGCAATGTGGCGGCAACGCAGCTCTTTGTCGGCGCGTTCCCCCATCCCCACCCCTGGACGCGATAAATCGGTCCCTACGGGATGGTAGAATGTCCTCAAACACAAATTATCATTTCGCTAGGAGAGACAGATTGAGTGCAATTATCCGACCAGCAGTCAAAGAAGACTATCCAGCCATTACTACAATTGGATTTGAGACACAGGAGATACATGCTTCAGCATATCCAGATATTTTTCAGCAAGGCGTGAGTGGCATTCCAATAGAATATTTTACGCGGATGCTAGAGGGTAAAGACACAACGGTCCTCGTAGCAGAATATGAGCAACACATTGTTGGATATGTCTTCCTGAACATACAGGATGCGCCACCCTATAGCTACCTTATGCCACGCCGTGTGGTAGAAATAAGCGACATTGCAGTGCTGAGAGCACATAATAGTAAGGGTATTGGACATCAACTCGTCACGGCAAGCATCGAGTGGGCAAAGGCAAGAGGAGCAACAAATCTTGAATTACAAGTGTGGGAATTTAACAAAAACGCTATCGCTTTTTATGAACGACTGGGCATGACACCCATTAACAGAACAATGTTGTTATCATTATAGTTGGGGCATGGCAAGTGTAGGCGACATGACAGGGGCAAGCCCATTGAATCCAACGAACCCTCACAATGGCTTCGCAAGTGGCATGACAGGGGCAAGCCCTGTCACTACTATACACGCGGTTCGCATGGCAAGCCACACAGTGGCGAGAAGTATAGTAGTGACAGGGCTTGCCCCTGTCATGCTCTTTGGTCAATCTAAAAGTTAAGCCCGTTCTTCCTGTATCATCCCATTCGCCACACGATAGATATGCGCCTGTGTCACAATTTCAGAGGGAAAGCCTGTCAAGTCGGTTGCGGTCAGAAAGACTTGTTGATGTTGGCGCACTTGTTGCAGGAGATATTCGCGTCTCAGAGAGTCGAGTTCGCTGAACACGTCGTCGAGGAGCAGGATTGGCTCGTCACCTGTGCTGTCCCGCATATAGGTAAGCTCGGCGAGTTTTGTGGAAAGTGCGGCTGTACGCTGCTGGCCTCGTGAGCCATAGGTCAGCATATTGACGCCATTGACCACGAATTCCAGGTCGTCACGGTGTGGCCCTAGCAAGCACACACCCTGCAAAATCTCTTTTTTACGTACTTCACGCAGTTGCGCAAGATAGTGTTGCTTCGCCTCCTGGCTATCCCACGAGGCATCAATCTTCAGCGAGGGGCGATAGACAATTCGCAACTCTTCACGCTTACCACTGATCGACGCTTGAAATTCGCTTGCGATAGGGGTGAGGCTTGTAATCATCTTGTTGCGTTCTCCAACGATATGGGTTGCCAGCGTTATCATTTGCTCGTCGAGAAAATCCAGTAGACGTGGGTCTTCTTGCACATCTCTGATACGTTTGAGTAAAGCAGACCGCTGCATCACAATCTTGCGATACTTCACGACATCTTGGCAATAATGGGGCGAGACCTGACACAAGGCTCTATCGAGAAAACGTCTCCGCTCGTCGGGTGAGCCATCGACAAGGTGTAAATCGGTTGGAGCGAATAGCACAACCTTCATCTGCCCAATCAGGTCGATAGCTCTGCGTGGCAGATCGTTGACCTTGATGCGTTTTCGGGGCGTGTTCGCGGGCAGTTCCATACCACGTCGAGGAGTCTGCACCGCATCTGGTGTCGGATCAAAAATCACGAGTTCGATATGAGCATCGCCTTCTTGTCGTATTACCGTTGCTTCGAGACGTGCGATATGATCGGTGGCTTGCCAATTGACGACCTCTCGATCACTGCTCGCATGAAATGAGGTCGCGGTAGAAAGCATGCTCACGGCTTCAAGCAAATTCGTCTTGCCCTGCGCATTCTCACCATAAAAGAGGAAGAGGCCAGGGCCAAGCGGAAAGTTCAATTGTCGATAGTTACGGAACTCGCTCAAGGTGAGATGCGAAAGGTACATATAATATCCATAAAATGAATAGCATGGTGTTGACACGCTACAATATGCATGGCACATTGTAGCGTGTCAACACCATGCTATTAACGATTGGTACTCATTGGCATGATGACATAGGTGTAATCCGCCGAACTGACAGGTCGAACGACGCCGGGACGCGAGGCAGATGTCACCTCAATCGCGACCTCTGGCGTATCGAGGACTGCTAGCACCTCGGCGAGATACTTGACGTTGAAGATGATCTGCTGCTCAGGTCCATCAACAGCAGCATTGATAATGCTGACGTTATTGCCAACATCCTCCGCAGTGGCTTCAATCGTCAACGCTCCTGGCTCTATGCCACCACTACCACCACCGTTAATTTTGATGCGTGCGATATTTGAACTATCGCGTGCGAAGGGGGCAACAGACTTGACCGCCGCCGCGAACTCTTTTGTCTCGACAACAGCGCGCGTCGTATGCTCTTTAGGAATGATCTGCCGAAAGTTCGGGAAGGTGCCTTCAATCAAGCGTGACAACAGGTCGATATTCTCAGTGTGGAAGAGGACTTGACTGCGATTCGGTGTCACGATCATTTGCACAGAACCTTCGGATGGCAGAATGCGTGAAAGCTCGGTCAGTGTACGGGCGGGAATAAGAATATCGTTACGTAGCACAGTGTCATCAGGCAAGGCTGAAACACGGACTGCGAGTCGGAAAGCGTCGGCAGCGGCGAAGGTCATCTTACCCGTACTCACCTGCACCAGCACACCGGTCAGAACTGGACGTGAGTCATCATCGGCAGCAGCGAACGCGACCTCGGCAATCATTTCTTTCAACTGGGATGCGTCAACGACAACCGCTGGATCACTCCCCTCCGTATTCGGGCTAAGTGGGAACTCCGATGGATCCATGCCCTTGATGTTCGCGCTACTGCGCATACTCTTGATACTCATTGTATGTGAATCTTCTGGCACAACGATATCAACGGATGCCGATGGCAAGCTATTCACAAGGTCGGTAATCAGTTTGGCAGGAACGGTGGTTGTCCCTTCTTCATGAATTTCGGCATCGATCCAACAATTAATACCTATTTCCAGGTTTGTCGCATACAGGCGTAGTCGTCCATTATCGGTCGAAAGCAAAATATTGGCGAGAATGGGCAGTGTACTACGACTCGAAACGGCATGGCTCACCACGGAAAGCCCCCGACTCAAATCCTGTTGTTTACATGTGATTTTCACGAACTGATTCCTCCAAACACATCCTTAAAAGGGAAGCAAATAGACAATTCTTTCGGGTAGTATAGCGTAGTCTTCACTCATTGTAAACGGGAAGAAAATTCGGGTTGGGGCTTCGGTGGACACTTCTGACAAGATATGCTATACTCATGGAACAAATTTAATGCATTTGGTGTTCTCATATACGAGGAAACCAAACACACCTGGCAATTCAGATATAGACAATCAGTAACAGCAGAGCAATAGGCGAAAGGGGTCCACAATCAATGCCTAAAAAGGGTGAACTTTCAAAGACAGCACGTGCCTCACTTGCGAACCGCGAAGAGGTCAATCACTTGACCGCTCGCATTTGTTCAAAGTGTGGCGAGGCCATTATGCTTAAAGAACTTCAGCCAGTGAAGGTTCTTGGCAAAGGCATGGCCTACTATCACAAGTCACACTACAACGTTCAGTAAGACGTTGCGGTAGACGCAAAATACTCAAAACAAGCCCCATAATTGAGGCTTGTTTTATTTTTGGGATGTTCATTCTCACTCAAGTCTCCCATACACATCAAGATAAATCGCCGAGAGCATGACAGGGGCAAGCCCTGTCACTACCATATACGGATTGGCGTAGCAAGCTACGCAGTAGTGGTCAGTATAGTAGTGACAGGGCTTGCCCCTGTCATGCTTCCCACCTGAATATTAAATTGCTCTGCCTCCTCCAACTTCTGCTTGACAATCTCCCTACAAGCTGGCACAATCGACACAGCATTTAGACGAGGAGAATATTTACCTGTGGTACAGTCAATTCATTCACATGAAGAACAACCAGCTTCCACACAAGCACAGAACAGCGTTCGTGTCGCCTTTCAGGGAGAACGTGGTGCGTATGGTGATGAAGCGGTACAAACATATTTCAAAAAGGCTACTCAAGCTCTTCCAGAACCACTGCCCTATCGTGGATTTAGTGAGGTCTTTCGTGCGGTCGCAGCAGGTGAGGTCGATTTTGGCCTGGCACCAGTCGAAAATTCACAGGCTGGCAGCATCAACGATGTATACGACCTGTTGCGACAACACGACCTTTTCGTGATTGGCGAGATCAGTCATCCAGTCAATCATTGCCTACTTTGTTTGCCTGGTCAAACGCTGAGTGATATCAAACGTGTTATCTCACATCCACAGGCTCTGGCGCAAAGCGATGTTTTTCTACGAGAACTTGGCGTCGAGATTGTCGCCACGTACGATACCGCGGGTAGCGCGAAGATGATTCGCGAAGGACAACTCGAAGGCGTCGCGGCGGTCGCGGGCCGTGGAGCAGCCGAACTGTATCAGCTAGAAATATTAGCCAGCAACATTCAAACCATTCAAGACAACTATACACGTTTTATCGCCCTTGGTCGTGAACCCGCGCCACGTCGGAGTGGACATGCGAAAACGATGCTTGTCATGGCGACCGCGCACCAGCCCGGCTCTCTCTACCAATGTCTAGGGGTACTTGCGCAGAATAAAATCAACGTCCTCAAAATAGAGTCGCGTCCCTCGCGTCAGCGTGCCTGGGAATACGTCTTCTATCTTGACTTTGAGGGACACCGTGAAGATACTGCCGTTCGAGCAGCCCTCGCCGACCTCGCAAGCCACACAACATTCTGTAAAGTCCTCGGCTCTTTTGAAAGCAATCTATAGAATAACAAAAAAGACAGGCGTCCAGGCACAGCAATGCTGTGCCTGGACGCCTGTCTTTTTTGTTATCTCTTGACTTTGAGTGTGTTCACAAAGTTCGCGGCAAGCGTTTCGTATCCTTCGGCGTAGTATTCCTCGACACGCCCTAGATCACATAGCGTTGTCAGGCTAGAGTCGATAGGCAATTGTGCCAGCAGAGGAGCACCTGTCATGCCAACGAGTTCGGAACCATTGCTGGGTCCGAAAATTTCGTAGCGTTCACCAGTTGGCGTCTCAAAGTATGACATGTTCTCGACAACGCCGACAATCACACCCTTCAATTGACGCACCATGTTGATACACTTCATCACAATCATCGTGGCAAGCATCTGTGGCGAGGTCACGATAACAATACCGTCAACGGGTAGCGATTGTAACACGGTCATAGGCGCATCCGATGTGCCTGGAGGCAGGTCTACCAGTAGATAGTCAAGGTTTCCCCAGGACACATCACTGTAAAACTGCTTGATCGCGCTCGACACCATGGGTCCGCGCCAGACGACGGGATCGCTATCCTTCTCAAGAAACATATTCATCGACATGACCTTGATACCGCCCTTGCTCACTAATGGCTCGATACCACCATCAGCCGACTTTCCGGGCTGGCCTTTTGTACCAAACATACGCGCGATACTTGGACCTGTAATATCGCCATCGAGAATACCTACGCGTTGCCCTTGCCGCCGCAGAGAGACCGCGAGCAAGCCTGTCACAAGTGACTTACCAACGCCACCCTTACCGCTCATAACCGCGATCACTTGCTTGATTTTACGCTCCGCTGGTGCAGGCGACATCTGTAATGGAACACCACGCCCAACAGGTGCTTTCTTGGGCGCAACCGAGATAGGCTGGTTGTTGATAACCGCGTTAAGGTCTTTTATCAACATATCCTGCTTCTCGGGCGTAAAGCGATGCGTACGAGCACCACCCGCGACACTCTCACGTGCTCCAACCGCGCAGGCAGTACACGGTAAACCGTGTCCGTGAAACACCTTGACCGTCGCCGGATACTTGCTTACGACATCATGAATAATCATATCGGGACTTATTGTTTCCACCATGGCTTATCCTCACCGATAGCACAAAAAAAGATATACTCGTGCTACTCTTCTTTCATTTGTATTGTTAAACAGATGCTAGATAGTATCTTAATTCCTACTTCTGAACTCTGATATATTATAGCATAGTCCGCTCTGGGGATGCTAGACAGGAACAGGAAGACTGCGAAGGTCTCCCTGTTTATCCATTACATTTTTTTGCTTGACACAAACCACGTTGGTGATATATACTCTGGACAAGAGCAAGACATCCCCCCAGGGGGGTGGGTGGATTGCTTGTAAGAAAGTTTTTATACATCATGACACACCCGCCTGATCCGACCCCACGTGAGGATATCGCCAAGCGAATCGCACGCGTCGCCGGACATGCAACAAGCCTTAAACGACTCTGGGACGAAGGGCGCGACGTTGACGATATGTTAACACAGATAGCCGCCGTCCGCGCTGGTCTTGACCAGGTTGGCCGATCGATCCTGGAATATGCCGTCGAACAGAGCGTGACAAAGGCTGTCGAACAAGGTAGTTCTGATGAGGCGATACGCGATCTCAAAGACGCGTTAGATCGCTTTATCTAGGTGTGTATCTCGTTCCCGTTAGTACGGAACGAAGGAGGAACCGAATGGACCCTGACCCTACTTGGTGTCGGCGTCACCATCTTTCCGTAGTACAAACGTTTCTTGACTGCTAGCATCTTCCAATTCAGTGCTATCATCTCACGACTCGCTTTGACTACGGATACAATTTTCCCAAAGCGAGAAGCGTGAAGGTAGTACTCTCCTTGCCCGATTCCTCTGGCAACGATGGTCTCATCCTCTCACTCTTTCTCTCATTTTCAGATTTTCTCACGCACATTGTTTCTACTCAGGACGAAACAATGTGCTGTAGGGACCGATGTATCACGTCCTTTTGGCCTTTTCAACTGCCGACCAGGACGTGATACATCGGTCCCTACAGAAGGTTTCCCGTGAGAGAATCTCTACATCTTTATGCTCTTGCTTCATAAAAAAGAAAGAGAGGAGTACTCCCATGTACCAAATTGAAGAGACCACATTCGTGTTCGATGCGGTAGAAGAGAACACAACCTATATTGATACAGCACATACCGAAGACATTCAAGGAGCCTGGGGCACGATTAAAGGCGGCGAGAGTGCAACCCGCAAAACATGGCTCAAGCGGCTCATGGCCTTACTTGTAATCATGGGGCCAGGACTAATTACCATGGTCGGCGATAACGACGCAGGTGGCATTCAGACATACATCCAAGCTGGCCAGCAATATGGCACATCCCTACTATGGACACTACTCATTCTGATTCCCCTGCTGATTGTCAATCAGGAGATGGTTGTACGCCTCGGCGCCGTGAGTGGCGTTGGACATGCGCGTCTAATTTTCGAGCGTTTCGGCAAGTTCTGGGGCGCGTTCTCGCTGAGCGACCTGTTCATCTTGAACTTTTTAACCATTATCACGGAATTCATTGGCTTCAGTGTCGCGCTCCAATACTTTGGCGTAAGCCCATACATCTCGGTTCCATTGGGCGTTGTCGGCCTCATCACCATTACTACAACGGGCAGTTTTCGCCGTTGGGAGAGCGTGATGTGGGTCTGCTGTCTTGCTAGCTTGCTGATGATTCCAATCGCGTTTATCCCTCACGGCTCCATTGGCCCAATCGTCAGTGGCACCTTTATTCCCAGTGTGCGCGGCGGTCTCAACTCGACCGCATTGCTCACCATCGTCGCCATCATTGGTACAACGGTAACACCATGGCAACTCTTTTTTCAGCAATCGAATGTTGTTGACAAGCATATAACCGCACGCTGGATGAAGAGCGAGCGCACCGATACCATCATCGGTGCATTCCTAACAAATATCGAGGCAGCAGGGTTGGTCATAGCAGCGGCGTTTGGCTTTGCCGCTACAAAATTCGATAACGGATTTTTAGACTTGAATACAACGGCGCATCAGTTCGGGTTAGCGGGTCATCCTATCATGGGCGTGATTTTGATGATTATCCTGCTCAACGCCAGCATCATCGGTGCCTGTGCCGTCTCCCTTGCGACCTCCTATGCCTTTGGCGATGCATTCAAAACAAAACCATCGCTACATAGCAAATTTAGTGAAGCAAAGGGCTTTTACATAAGCTATGCCGCACTGATTATGTGCGCGGGCACAATCGTTGTCCTTTCACCAGCACAAGTACTTGCTATCCTGACACTCGTTGTGCAGGCACTCGCGGGCATTTTGCTTCCAAGTGCCACTCTGTTTCTCGTCTTGTTGTGCAATGACCGAGCCGTGTTAGGTCCGTGGGTGAATAAACTGTGGCTCAACGTTATATGTGCTATTGTAGTCGGTGTCCTCCTAACGCTCTCAGTTATCTTGGCAGCGACGACGCTCGTATCATTTACAAACGTACAGATATTGCAGTTGGCAGTTGTGGCGGGGACCGTTCTGGTAATCGCATTGAGTGTATTCGGAGCTGTCTCATTCGTGAAGCACCTCAGAAAAGGGCCAGATGCGGAGTTAGTTGCGCTCTATAATATGGATAAAAACGACTGGCGCATGCCACCCCTCGCTGAACTGACAAAACCTGAGTTGTCACTACCGCTCAAAACCGGGATGTTCGCGTTGCGCATCTACCTTGTCGTAGCCGTTGCGTTGTTGGTATACAAGTTCATTGTCCTGGCGTTCATGCATTCGGGACTGTAGGGACCTGATTTATCGACCAATCCTTGTTGCTTGCCCAATTGTACAGATTTATCCTTACGTCGATTTCGCTTTCGTTGATCAAAGAGCGGCTTGATAGATGGTTCGGGCTTCAAATCTTCTGGCATCGTGCCGCCGATGTCCTCGATAGCCTCACGCACTTTCTTTCCAACCTCATGATGCACATCCATTGCGGCATGTTCGCCGATAGCTCCCTCGCATCGCAATTGTTCCTCTGCTTGCGTGATACGAAAGTCATTCGCGGCTAGCTCTGCACGACCAGCTCTATCAAGTAAATCCTCGCGTTGCTTTATGCCTTTATACTCTTTGATATTTGCCACATCCAACCCACCATACAATCCTTTGTATCCCACATTCTGAAACGTACCGAAATTTTTAGAAAGAACACCAGAAGCATAAGCTGCCGAAGCCAGAGCCTTGTTATTTTCCGCAACTTGTTCCCGAAGTCGTAACCGTTCCTGCTGTTCTGCAAAGAGTTTTGTTAGCTCGTTCTCTCTAGTCGAGATAGCAAAATAAGCTTGTGCTGCCGCGATCTCTGGCTTGCGTGGATCGCCATTTTGCGCCGCAAGGTAGCAGCCAAATCGAGAAAGAGAATAATCTTTTAGCTCTCGTTTGGCTCCTGAACCTACTTGAACCATTTTCGAGGAGGCGGGAAAATGATCCTGCACAATTTGCTCTACCTGCTCACACGCTGTCATGGCACGCTGAATTGCTACCTCAAAACGTTCCCATTTGTTGTACCCTAACAGTGGCGCGAGAACACGTGCACTCCAAAATTCAGCACCATATGGGCTTACCTGTTTGATTGAGTCAAAATCCGGTGTTTGCATGAAACATCTCCTATCCAAGTTAGAAATATCACCCATTCCATTATAATATATAGACTAAAATATCACTACTAAAACATATAGACGACTACGCTTTTTTAAAATGATGATATTTTCATATTAAAAATGCTGCGCCCCTCTTGTTCCCAGCAAGAAAGACACAGCATTTTAAGTCAGCTAGTTCTACGCGGTTTTCACCGAGGCAGCCTTTTGCAACCCGAGTTCCTCGGTAGATTGCTGCCGCATCTGGTATTTCTGCACCTTGCCCGTAACGGTCATGGGGAAGGAAGTCACGAACTTGATATAGCGCGGGATTTTGTAGTGTGCGATGTTGCCTTTACAAAAGTCACGTACCTCTTCCTCTGTCATCTGCTCCCCAGGCTTGAGCATAACCCACGCCATGATCGCCTCACCATATTTTTCGTCGGGCACACCGATTACCTGCACGTCGCTGATCTTTGGATGCGTGTACAGGTATTCTTCGACCTCGCGCGGATAAACATTTTCGCCACCACGAATAATCAGGTCTTTAATGCGTCCCACGATGTTTACATAGTTTTCCTCGTCCATCACCGCCAGGTCGCCTGTATGCATCCAGCGTGCCGCATCAATAGCGGCACTTGTTGCCTCTTCATTATTCCAATAGCTCAGCATGACACTATAGCCACGTGTACACAACTCACCTGTCGCACCGATTGGCACAACTTGACCCGTCGCGGGATCGACGATTTTCACTTCGAGATGTGGATGTATCTGCCCCACGGTGCTGACTTGCTTGTCGAGCGGCGAACCCATACGTGTCTGCATCGAGACCGGGCTGGTCTCCGTCATACCATAGCAAATCTCGACATCATACATATTCATCAAGGTCTGTACTTTTTTCATGACCTCGACCGGACATGGTGAACCTGCCATCACGCCCGTACGCAGGCTAGAGTAGTCGAACTTGGCGAAATCGGGAGAATCGAGTTCCGCGATAAACATTGTTGGCACACCGTACAGCGAGGTACACTTTTCTTCCTGCACCGTCTGTAATACCGCTAATGGCTCAAAGCCTTCAGAAGGATAGACCATTGTCGCACCATGCGTGATACAGCCAAGATTGCCCATGACCATGCCAAAGCAGTGGTACAGCGGCACTGGAATACACACCCGATCCTCATGCGTCAGGTTTTGCAAGCTAGCCACAAAATAGCCATTGTTCAGGATATTATGATGACTGAGCGTTGCCCCTTTAGGAAAGCCCGTTGTGCCACTTGTATACTGAATGTTGATTGGATCGTCAAACTCCTGCTCACGCTGTACCTTTGTAAGTTGTTCATTGCTTACATTCTTCCCATTATCCATCAATTCGTCCCAGGTGAACATGCCTGGAATCTTCTCAGAAGTCATGCGAACCACGGTTGTGAGTTCAGGTAATTTTTCAGCCTTGAGCTTCCCCGGTTCGCTATGCTGAAGTTCAGGGGCAAGCGTTTGAACCATCTCAGTATAGTTCGAGGTTTTGAAGGCCGGAGAGATGATAAGCGCGGTACACCCCGATTGTTTTAGCACATATTCCAGCTCATGTAATCGATAAGAGGGATTGATATTCACAAGAATGGTGCCAATCTTACTGGTGGCAAATTGCGTCACACACCACTCGACACGGTTGGGCGACCAAATACCAACACGCTGCCCCTTACGCAATCCCATTTGGAGCAAGCCCTTCGCGCACTGATTTACCTGTGCTTGCAATTCATTGTAGGTCAGGCGGATATTCTGCTGACGTGCGATAAGCGCGGGATTGTCGGGATATGTCTCCGCAGTCAGATCAAACTGGTCGCCAATCGTCAGACCAAGTAACGGGATTTCGCTTGTCCCACTCGTATAACTCCATCGTGGAGTTGCCTGCTCTGTTTGAGCAGTAGACGAACTTTGTTGTGTCACTGTCATAGTGTTTTTAGACTCCTCTAAAATAGGTGCGGAAGAATTGAAAGCCAGCGAAATTGCAGGGTCTCGCATTAAATTAAGAGTAACCGACGTAGCAGTAAAATGCAAGTTCTATTGCGTTCTAACATGCAAGTCTAAATCGACATTCATCATTGAAAGCAATCCACTAAGTGAAAACAAGCGTAGTACTAAATGAAATACTCTCTCTATTTGCAAGGAGCTTCGCATGTCGTCCAACACACAACCAATTCAGAGGATACACCATAAGCAGAAACGTGTGTTTCATAAAAGTATACAAACGCTTTTTCTCCCTATATTGATAATTTTCGCGGTTCTCTTATTTCTATGTATAGCTATCGGCCCAGCATACAACTCGCATGCACAATCTACGATAGCTACAACCGCACATACCAGTGCGACAGTAGACGAGAATTGTAAGGCATCTTATTATTCGCGAGATGGCAATCCATTTCAATTGTGCCCTGGTCCGTTTCCCGGGGGTGGCAACTGTGTCTGGTGGGCATGGGAACAATGGCATTTGCTCGGCTATGATCTTCCCTTGAACTGGGGCAATGCTGCTGATTGGGTGGTGGATGCAGAACGTACAGGTCTACCCATTGGTACTGAACCGCGTGTGGGTTCCATTGCCGTTTTTCCACACGCTGATGGTGTATGGGCATATGGACCAGAGGGTCATGTGGCCTTCGTGACATCAGTGAGCAACGATGAAAGTACATTTAATGTCACCTATCAAAATTATGGCGATCCAACACCGATGTATACAGGACTTAACTATCCTGTTGACCAGATCAATGCGGCAAGTTTTCAGAACAACCAATTACGCTTCATCTACTTCCCAACTACCATTGATACTAACCTATTTGTACATCTTCCAGGCATCAATGGTAACGCAGTTGCGGGCGTGACTCAAGCGAATGCGCAAACAAAAACTATGGGAAGTATCCAGACAGGAACACAAACAAAAAATACAGTCAATGAGAGCCGTCCAACACTTGGCCTTCCAGGTGGAAGTGGAAGTGCAGAGCAAGAGTTCAACGCCAACTTCACAGGTACTGGATTGAGCGATCTCCTTCTCTATAATCGTCAACAGGGAAGTCTCAGCGTTCTTTCGCTCTCGCCATCGACACCAACCGGACCACATATTATACGTGGAGACTCACAGAACTCACCTTCAACGACGTCCGTAGCGCGAAAGGTACTGTTATCAGATGCGAAAACGACTTCTACAGGCTGGGGATCAAACCTGGATATTCGCGTTGGCGATTTCGCTGGTACAGGTACATCCGATATCTTACTTTATGATCGAATACATGGCACAATGCAAATGCTCTCGCTAACGCCAGGACTTACAATCAAGACACATGTCTCTTTGACAGGTTGGGGACCAAACTGGGAGTTGTATGCAGGTCGTTTCGATGGGCATAGCACTGGATTGTTTCTGTATAATCGTTTCGCCGATGCCAGTGTTCCAGCATCGCTTGCCAACAATGTTCAAATGAGTGACTCGTTACAGCAGTGGCGCATGACAGGACGAACGGCGAACGCGGTCATTCTCAACTTTAACACAGACCTGAGTGTGAACCATATACAGCAATATACCCAGTGGCATAATTCGTGGGAAGTGTATGTTGGTCGCTATACCAACTCAAATCAAGATGGTGTCTTTCTCTACGATCGCAGGATTGGTGAGGCACGTGTTATGGATTTTGATAGCAGCATGGCGATCAATAACTATCAAGAGATACACGACCTGAGTGGCAATTGGCAAGTGTTCAGTGGAGACTTTAATGGGTCAGGACACGCTCAAGTGATGCTCTACGAGCCAAGCCGAGGCATAGGTGCATTCCTCATTCTTGGGTCCGACCTTTCACTCGTAAAGAGGATAGACTACACGGGCTGGACTCCAAACGAGGTCTTCTATGTTGGTCACTTTGGCACTGATCGCCTGAACGCTATGCTCTATGATCCGCAAGCTGGCACAAGTACATTCATTGTCTTCAATGACGCGCTCAAAATATTGACGCTTCATACCGTTCATAGCTGGGATCAGCACTATCAAATCCTGGTCGGTGCCTTTGTTGATCGTACAGCCTGTCTTACCAGTGGAGGTTGTAGCAAAGGTGACGATATTCTTGTGCTGAACCGCGCATCTGGCCAGATACAACAATATGTCTTTACCTTTGGAAGACAGTATCAGGTGATCAATAATCGCGCACAACCTTTTGTTCGCAGTGGCTTCAGTTCAAATAGCGAGTATAGAACTGTTGATACAACTACCTTTCAAGCAGTTGGAACATTCTCTACCAGCATCGGTAATGAAGAACTATACTAAATAAAAAGCAGATGTGCGGTGAAATTGCTACTCGGTAGCAATTTCACCGCACATCTGCTTTTTATTTAATACGACTGACTTAACCTTGATAAACAGCTCTCTCGAACTCATAGAAGAGCGCGAGCGACTTGGTGTCGCCAAACGGGAAAAGCTGTGTAGCGTAAACACCGCCGATGCCGCGCTTGAGATCAATCCAATAATAGGTATTGGCAAGTCCTGCCCACGCCAAACTACCTTCAGTGCGACCAGTGGGTGCCTGTTCATCATTAATCATAAAGCTCAATCCCCAACCCTTTGACATGCCCGGGAAGAACTCCGCGTCATTTGAGACATGAGGCATCACTGTATGCAGCATTGACACCTTGGAGTCACCCATAGCATTGCCCGCCATCAGGTCAACGGTCTCTGGCTTCAAGACCTGGACAGAACCAACACTACCATGATTAAGTATCATGCGAATAAACTTCAAATAGTCTTCCACAGTCCCGTAGAGGCCACCTCCACCCATCTCGAACTCAGGGTCCTGGGGTACCTCAAAGTCGATGACGGTAAGTGTCCCATCCTCCCCACGCTGATGAACTCTTGAGAGGCGTTGCCGCATAGCTGGCGTGATGCGAAACGCGGTGTCGTTCATACCAAGTGGTCCAAAAATATGTTCGACAAGATAGGTTCCTAGTTTCTGCCCACTAACCTTCTCAACCATTTTGCCAGCCCAATCAATATTGATGCCGTATTCCCAACGTTCACCGGGATCAAAGAGCAATGGCAAGCTCAAAGTTGCATTCTGGCAGCTAATAATAGGTGGTAGCTGATAGAGTTGTTGGTAGCGTACGATATCCGCGTTCCAAAATTCGTAGGAGAAGCCTGCCGTGTGAGTAAGCAAGTGGCGCAGCGTGATTGGTCGCTTCGGTGCACGTGTGCGTGGTTGACCATCGGCGTCAAAGCCTTCGAGCACGCGCACTTCTCCCAGTTCTGGGAGCACCTCACTCGCGGGCGTATCTAAGGCGAGTTTGCCCTGTTCGACGAGTTGCATAGCAGCCGTACCTGTGATTGCCTTGGTCATCGACGCAATCCATACAACAAAATCCAGCGTCATCTCAACGTGCTCGCCCAGCGCACGCGTGCCGAAACTACCCTCGTAGATCGTTCCAGTACGATCAGTTGCAACGGCTGCTACTCCAGGAACATCACCAGCTTCTGTGGCTGTTCGCAAAAGAGCATCTACATTGGTCTTGAGCACCATTGAATTCTCCTTTTTCATCATTGAGAAGATGTGTAACTCTTCACTGAGCTTACATTAGCCTACATCTCATAATAAGCAGTAGAAATCTTTGCCTACCCCATCTATTAAGCAACTACTAAGTTTGCTTGTCAAGGCTGAACGGTAGAATAAAGTCCAGGGCTTTTCGAAAGTCGAGCAGGGGCATGACAGGGGCAAGCCCTGTCACTACTATAGACGCGCAAGCGGCGTGAACGGCATATAGTAGTGACAGGGCTTGCCCCTGTCATGTGAACACTGCACTTTTCAACGACTTTCGAAAAGCCCTGTATAAAGTCAGAAAGGTGTTGACAATTCTCCAAGGGTATGGTATCTTACTTTTGCAAACAACATCACCCATGTGTGATACAGTTATGCGATGGCATTAGCGGGAGTGGCTCAGTGGTAGAGCATCTCCTTGCCAAGGAGAAAGTCGCGGGTTCGATCCCCGTCTCCCGCTCTCCCTTTTTCAGGCGACGTCGCCAAGTGGTAAGGCACGGCTCTGCAAAAGCTGCACCAGCGGTTCAAATCCGCTCGTCGCCTCCAAGAGACGTGATACGTATCACGTCTCTTCTCTTTTTCAGGCAAGAGACATCTTGCTATTCAGCTCACCTACGACACTTTCGTGTCTACCCTTCGGTCAAGTGATCTGTAAGGAATACCCCATGCGAGAACAACGCAGTTATTCTACTGAAGCAATCATACTCAAACAGTCCAATCTTGGTGAGGCCGACCGTATTCTGACGCTTTTCACACCCTACAAGGGCAAATTCAGCGCGATTGCCAAAGGCATACGCCGTCCAATCAGTAAAAAAACAGGTCATCTCGAACTGTTGTATCGTTCACAACTACAGGTCGCGGTAGGTCGCAACCTCGATATCGTGACACAGGCACAGGGACTTGAGAGCTTTCTGCATTTGCGCGACGAACTCTGGCATCTCACCTGCGGTATGTACCTGACCGAGCTTGTCGAGCGTTTTATAGAAGACAATACTCCACACACCGATGTCTATAAACTTCTGCTGGAATCTTTGCGTGCTCTTGAGATAGATGCGACAGAGGTACAGCAACAACGTATCGAGAACATCTCAAAGTCAGAAGAGTCTGTACAAGAAGAGCGAACTATGCATGATCGCACCAAACTCCTCATGCGCTACTTTGAAATCTACCTGCTCTCAAGTGTCGGGTATGAACCAGTGCTACGCACCTGCGCCAACTGCGATACAGAGCTAAAGGCCAGAGGAGAACGGTTTCACACCCTCGCTCGGTGGTGCGCTCTGTCCCAATTGCTCACATTTATGGAGCCAGTCGCTCTCGATGAACGCACTCAAAGTTCTACGCCTCCTACATCGCTCCGACTGGGGACAGGTCCCACGCTTTCGCCTCGACGCCAACCTGCACACCGAAGTCGAACGCGCCATGCACGGATTGCTACGCTTCCATCTCGAACGAGATCTCAAGTCATGGAGCTTCTTAGAGATGTTACGCTAAACATTTGGGGATTCTGGCTCAGTCTTCCCTGCATCCAGACTTGCAAGTATCTGCACTACCTGTATACGAGCCTGTTCCAAATCTATATTCAAATTTGCTAGCACCTTAGCTGCAATGCCTTGGCCTTCGCGTATCAAACCAAGCAAGAGATGCTCTGTTCCAATATAATGATGATTTAGACGACGTGCTTCATCGACAGCAAGCTCAATCACCTTCTTAGCACGATTAGTCATCCCAACCTCACCATTAACTTGCTTTTCACCGGGCTTCACAAAAGTTCCTACTAATTCCCGTACCTGCTCCAAATCAACGACACCTAAATTTTTCATGGCCTTTGCTGCAACACCTTCTCCTTCACGTACCAAAGCAAGCAGGAGATGCTCAGTACCTATAAAGTTATGTTGGAAGAGTTGCGCCTCCTCTTGAGAAAGAGCCAGAACTTTTCGCGCACGCTCTGTAAACCTGTCAAATTTGTCTTTAAAGATCACATCCCCACCATAGACACGCTGACGCTTTACATAGCCCTCGATCTCACTTCCTATAAAACGATACTCCCCACCCACCCGATATGCTGGCAGTTCGCCCTTCAATACAAGCCTACGCACAGTGACGACATCTACACGTAAAAAATTGGCCACATCCTCCGTTGTCAATAACGCATCCATATTTTGCCTTCCTGACCATACTTTGAATGACTATTGGTTACTATACTTAACTATAAGTTATTTTAACATAAAAATCAATACAATAAAATACTATCTTGTAATTGAACCCTCTGTACGGGTCTGATGTATCACACCCTGTTCGCGCACAGCAATGTTTGAAGGATATTGGAACGTTTGTCATATCCTCGAACATCATCATGTGCGAACAGGGTGTGATACATCAGACCCGTACAGAGGTGTTAATATGATATATAACTATGCAATACTTTCTTTCTGTGGTATCTTACACTCATGTATTTAAGCCGTATCGCCCAACCACTAGTGTTACCTTATGCGTCCCCATCACGGAGGTTATTCAATGAGTGATATCGCACCTTCTGCCGATGCAGCAGGTATAAAGACTTCTCCACGGATTACAACTGGCTATGCTCGCTACGTCTTCTGGGTCATGTTCCTCATCAGCTTCTTGAATTATTTGGATCGTAATGTCTTGACCGGAGCCGCGAACGTCATAGCCAAAGAACTTGGTTTCAGTCTCGATGGCATTGGCTATATCGCGACTGCCTTTCTCATCATCTACACACTCGGCACGATTCCGCTGGGCATCTGGGCCGACCGTGCGAAACGCAGAGATGTAGTCGCTATTTCTGTGGCGTTCTGGAGTGTCGCCACCGCTATAACTGCGCTGGCCACAAATTTCACAACACTCTTTTTATCGCGTATGGTGCTGGGTATCGGTGAAGCTGGTTATTTCCCTGCTGGTACCGCATTGATGAGCGATTATTTTAATCGCGAGAAACGTTCACGCATCATGAGCTGGTGGAGTGTAGCGCAACTCTTTGGTATCCTCGTGGGGTTTGTCCTCGGTGGTGCTCTCGCTGGCCTCTATCCTGGTAGCTGGCGTTTGGCCTTTCTTATAACAGGCATCCCTGGTTTGTTACTTGCGCTTCTCGTATGGCGAGTACGGGAGCCACGCCGCAACCAGGCAGACGAAGAAAATATGGGTATTTACGAGGGCCGTGTAGCAGTGAAAGCTGAGCAAGGAGCTAGCCACGCTGTACCAGTATCGAAAAACGTAGTTGCTCAGTTTGGCGCGTTGTTACGTATCAGAACACTTGTTGTCCTGATTTTAATGCAGATATTCGCCTACTTTGTACTCACTGTGAACGTGGTCTTTTTGCCCACCTATCTACAACAAAAAGACAAATTCGGCTTTACATCCGGGCAAGCAGGACTTTTTTCGGGAGCAGTCGTGGTTTTGGCTGGTATGGCAGGTACGGTTCTTGGTGGCTATATGGCAGATTGGTTGAACAAAAGTCACCCGGGCTCACGCATCCTCGTGTGCGGCATTGGCTTCGTACTGGGCGCGCCTGCCTTCGCGCTTGCCATTACCTCTTCCAATATCATTATCTTCACAGTCTTTTTTGTTCTTTCAACGCTTTTGCTGACGCTTTATACCGGACCAAGCACCGCCGCGACTCAAGATGTTGTCCCATCGGCACTTAGAGCATCAGCCGTCGCGATTTCACTACTTATTGCTCACTTGCTCGGTGATGCATTTTCACCTACACTGGTAGGTGTGCTCGCGACACAATTTGACCCAACGCATGGACATCATTTTGCTATCAGCATGGCGGGCAATGATTTAAGTACCGCCCTCCTCCTAACTTGCACACCAGCACTCGTCATCGCGGGTCTGATTGGCCTCTTCGGAGCACGTTGGATGAAAAGCGATATCTCGGCGGCTGATGAGGCCGATAGAGTTGCTAGAGGATAAAATGTGTCATGCATCACTGGCCACAAAGCGGTCAGTGATGCATGACACATTTTATCCTGATTCGTATAGCAAGGAATCTATACACTATGATCCATTTTTACGAACTCTCAAAATTAGATACAACACAATACAAGCGTTTACTGAGACGTGCGGAGGTTGAGATTGACGACCTCATCGACTATGTACGCCCGATAGTTCGCGATGTACGGGATCGAGGTGATGTAGCCTTGATCGAGTACATGGAGATGTTTGACCAGATACAACTCACGCCCGAACGCCTGCGCGTGAGTCGAGCAGAGATCGAACACGCTCATCATCAACTCGATTCAAGCGTCTACACAGCAATAAAACATGCCATTCGTAATGTGCGTGCACTGCATGAGCAACAGATGCCAGCCCAACAGACCTTTACACAGGTCGCCCGTGGTGTCATGGTAGGTGAAAAGGTAACACCTATTACGAGCGTCGCCCTCTGTGTTCCCGGGCGCAGAGGTATCTTTCCATCAGTCATGTATATGCTAGCAACTCCCGCGCAGATCGCGGGCGTACCCCGTATTGTCGTGTGCACACCGCCAGGACCTGATGGCACTATCGACCCAGCATCACTTGTCGCCGCAGACTTATGCGGTGTCCACGAAATTTATCGCATTGGCGGTCCACATGCTATCGCCGCGCTTGCGTATGGTACAGAGTCGATACAGCGTGTTCACAAAATCACTGGTCCCGGCAACGCCTATGTTTCTGCCGCCAAACGCTTGTTATATGGAACTGTCGATGTAGGGCTGCCAGCGGGACCCAGCGAGTCCATTCTTCTCGCGGATGCGTTTGCTAACCCTGAATTGGTTGCACGTGATCTACTGATTGAGGCAGAACATGGTAACGACTCGTCCAGTCTGTTAGTCACCAATAGCCGCACTCTCATTGATGCCGTAAGACCATTGTTAGCAGAAAAAATGGCGGCCCTGCCTGAGCCTCGTCAAACATTCTGCCGTACAGGTTTCGAGTCTGATAAAGGCACGGGCGGTATTATATTGACAGAAACCATGCAGCAAGCGGTCTCATTCACGAATGAGTATGCTCCAGAGCATCTTGAAGTACAGGTACAAGAGCCATTCGCCCTGCTTGGTGATTTAAAGAATGCGGGCGAAATTCTGATTGGACCATACACACCATTTTGTATAGGCAATTATAGTGCTGGCACAAATGCTGTTCTGCCCACAGGCGGCTTCGCGCACACCTATTCATGCACTTCGGTCTTTGATTTTCTGAAGCGTACTGGTCTGGCCTATGTTACCGAGGAAGGCTATGGACCTCTGAGCGAGACGACGCGCCGCCTCGCGGAGTTTGAAGGCTTTCCCGCGCACGCCAACGCGGTGACAGGACGTCAAGTGTCGTCCACACAACCGTCAAAAGCATAACAATCAGCGTAATAATCGTCGCCTGTTGCAACAATGAAATTGCGTTACGGGCGGCGATCACTTGCCCTAGCTTTGTGTCAGCTTGCAAAGGCAAATTCACGCTATCACTGACCTCCACAACCGCGTTACTGTCCTCTAATGCAACGTAGACAAGATGGAGTGCAGGGTCAGACTCAACGCCATCGGGAGCCTTCCCGACAGGAAGTGTTCCTAATACATTGAATGTCTTGCTGTCGATAACTGTAATAGTATTGCCACTGTCATGAATGCGTCCACCTTCGTCATCCCCTTCGTTCGCAACATAGATGCGGCCCGTGGCTGTATTGAACGCCACGCCCTCGGGATAAGGCGAAACTGGAATTCTAGCTAATACAGTGTTCTTTCTGCCGTCGATGACATCCATTTCTTGCCCACCAGAGCCGACGATATACACTCGACTCGTCGCTTCATCGACGCGTAAAGGTTGTAACGGTGTCTGTACTACTTGCAACCTTGCAAGTACATGCATGTTTGTCTCATCGACTACGGAAAGTATATGTGTTGCAACATCAGCGACATACAGTCTTCCGAGACGACTATTGATGCCAAGCCCTTGAGGATGTGAACCGATGTGAAGCAGGACAGTTGTAGCTTGAATTGGTCCAACTTGCCATCCAGTTTGCACAGGAAACATATATACAACTCCATTGTCGCCTGACGATACATACACTATGTGCCGCAGTGTATCAAGCGCGATACCGTTATCACCAAGCCCTGTCCTTAATGTCGCCAGTGTTTTTCCAGTTGAGCCATCCAAAATAAAGAGATTGCCTTCTTTACGATCATAGGAGTCCACAGCCACAAATACTTTATGTGTTGCACTATCAACCTGGATATCTGTTGCAACATTCCCCAATGTGACACGCCAACGCACCACACCGTGTATTGGATCGAACGCAACAACAAGCCCTGGACCTTCATGAGCGATATAGAGCAGATGCGTCTGTGTATCAACCGCCATTGCCTCGGGACTTTTCCCCGAATGGAGTGTCCCAACAATCGGAAAGCCAGCAGCATGCACGGGTAGCGGCAGCACAAAGGCTATAAGAAGTATAAAAAGAGAAAGTGCCAGGAGTCGATATACCATTTTTACCCGCTTTTTTCGTAGCAATAAACAAGCTCAATCCTCTGCTATCTTAACATACAACATTCTGCAATCAATAAAGAATACAAAGGTAAACACGGAGGGACGCATCCAATGAATGCGTCCCTCCGTGTTTACCTTTGTATTCTCAGAAAACTATTTGCTGTGATGCCCAAAGAGACCTTCTACGTCACCCATCATACCATTAACGCCCTTATTTACTTCGTTGTTAATAGCATTGTTGGCGACTTGATCTACCTCTGTTTTGAGCATTTGATCGACCATCTGCCCACCGGGAAGACGTGATGCAACCGTATCAACGCCCTGGTTGATAAAGTTATCGGCAGTGGTATCGACGACGGCATCACTTGCGAAGTTACCGACGCCTTGTAAAAAATTGTTTTCGTGTGGTGTAGACATGTGAGCGCTCTCCTTATTGATTATATATTGTACTAAATAGCTGTCTTCGTGTTGCTCTAGTTGAGTAACACATCTTCTTAGATGCTACATTCCGCAAAAAGTCACTTTACTCAGGTGCACTTTGCGAAAATGTTTTCGCCTCGGTAATCCAAACGTTGATCTCTTCGACAGTTGGAGTATGGTGTGCCAGTTTCTGCTTTGCTTGTAGGTCAACAAGTGTCTTATGCAAATTGTCGGCCTTACGATGCTGCAGTTCCTTGCAACTATTGACTCCGGCCTCTTCAAGTAAATGAGACAGTGCCTCACCCACGCCCTTCAAGCGCATAAGGTCGGCCCGGTTCGCCAGTTCCTTGATAACATGCGCCGTTGTTCCCGCTTTATGCGCGAGATCAGCACGTTGCTTCTCTGTCTTCGCATGCTCAAGTAACTGTGCAGTATTCTTAATACCTTCTGCCTCTAGTTTGGTGTGAAGTTCGGGGGTCATGCCTCTGACCTTGCTGATTGGATCGCTCATGAACAGTTCCCTTTCTTTCTCTAAAGCTATGAAATAAGCAGAACGCTTACAATATAATACCACATCCGTATAGATTTGTAGTGTAAAGTGCCTGCCCTACTGAACTTAGACGGAATAAGCTCAAAAATGTCACTCTATCACTATTAAACCTGCTGCCAAGATTGAAGAGATATGTTATAATGCCTCCAATATGAGACTCCATAGTGGAGTAAAAAATGTTCGACTGCACTTCATACCCAATGTAAGTCCTATACACAAAGCGAAGTTCAGTTAGTATAGAGCGGTGTAAACAGCTATATGGCAAGTAATTATTCGTATGACCCTAAAAATGTATCATCCATGAGTAATGCTTCTACGCCTGCAAGCGGACCCGGTGGGACCGAGCCAGAATTTGTTTTACCTTCGCAAACACCTTCTACCCCTAATTCTCATATTCAGCCATCATCATTGCAGGCTTCGGGACAACCGATGATACCTTCAATAAGTGGCGAGCGAGCAAGTAATCAGCAGCGGCTCACACCAGGCACAGAACTATCTGATGGCAAACGCTATCGTATCGAGCGCATGGTCGCATCCGGTGGTATGGGTGCAGTCTATCGGGCCATCGATAAACGCTTTAACAAGCCTTGCGCAGTAAAAGAGATGCTAGATGACTTTCAGAGTGAAAGCGAACGCGCTCAGTCGGTTGAGTGGTTTTCACGGGAAGCATCGCTGCTGCTCGAGCTTAACCATCAGTGTATTCCGCGTGTGCGTGATTTCTTCGTTGATGGTGGGAGACACTATCTGGTCATGGACTTCATCGAAGGCCGTACAATGGGTGCTGTCCTGGAACAAGAAGCCACTGTTGCAGGTGTAAACGGAGCACGGGGCGTGACGGAAGCGCGTGCACGTCACTGGGGACAACAAATTTGTAGTGTCCTTAATTATCTGCATCGCCTTTCTCCACCTATTATCTTCCGTGACCTCAAACCGACAAACATTATGGTGACAGGTACCGACGACATTAAGCTGATCGACTTTGGAATTGCACGTACATTCCAATCACAACGACAAGCGACCATCATAATGACTGTTGGTTATGCACCACAGGAGCAGTTGATCGGAAATCCAGAGCCGAGAAGCGATCTTTATGCATTGGGTGCAACCCTTTATAGAGTACTTACACGTCATGATGCATCAAATAACAAGCCAACAATTTTCTCGTTTCCGCCCTTACGTTCACTTCGTCCAGACGTGTCTCCTGCCTTTGAGCAAGTTATCATGAGAGCCTTAGCGATGTTTCCCGATCAACGCTGGTCCAGCGCAGGTGAAATGGAGAGAGCAATTCTCAATCTTCCTCCACTACCCATTCAGTCGGCAGGTTCTATAGCAACGCCAGGTAGAACAGAACTACGTCCATTAGCGAATCCTAACACGCCCAATAGCATCAGACCATCAGGACCGAACAATGGTCCCGTCACTCCTCCTGCTCAACTTGGTATCAATGGTCCCGCAGGCCAACAAATTACAGCAGCGACAAACGCAGTTACTGGTGGGCGCGTGGATGAGGCATATGCTTTGGTGCAACGTGCCTATGGGCTTGAACCGAATAACGCACTGGTTCACAAGTTGTTTGGTCAGGTCTTTGCACGTCGGCAACAGGCTGATCCCGCCATACAAGCATATGTTCGGTCATTGCAGTTGAACGTCGAGGATGCAGAAACACATAAACTACTAGGTGATGTCTGGCTCTTCCTGCGCCAACAACCCTTGCAGGCCATTACAGAATACATTCAGGCAGTACGCTACAATCCCCGGGATTTCGAGACACATCAACGCCTGGCACAAAGCTACGAGCGTACACAACAATTTGACCTTGCCCTACGTGCTTACCAGGAAGCGGTGCGACTTGCGCCCAAACAACCAACCATTATAGGACCACTCCAGTTTGCACTCGGTCAACTTGCCATGCGTCAGAATCAATTCCAAATTGCTGAACAAGCATTCGTACAGGTGCTTATGATCAACGCCGCAGATTACCAGGCACGTTTTTTGCTAAGCCAGGCATATGAAAAGCAAAACAAAATAGAAGATGCATTCCGTGAATGTTCGTATGTTGTTGGTCCTCTGGGCCAGAGTAACCCTGCCGTGCCACAACTGTACCAACGTCTACGTGTGCAACTCGGACGCTGATATTCTACACCCATATAAGGGAGAATTATTCATGAGTACGTATTATTCCACTTTCACTGGGCGAAAGGGTACCGGCCTGACCGTCTGGGCGTCGTACTGCGTACTCTCCGGGCTTCTCGCGCTTCTTATCTTACAAAGTATGCTGGTGCTATCTCCGGTTGTGTCAGCAATGAGAAAAGACGCCACACCGCCAGAGTCTCTTGCACGTATAGGAGTCGCGGTTGTGCGAATTGTTGCGACATATAGTTCTCAAACGCTTGCACCCGCCATATCTACAAAAACGAAGAGTGCCGCACCGAATGTTCTCGCCCCCTCGCATGTCGCGTGTAGTGGCTTAGGCGTAGTTGTCGCGAGCTGGCTAGGGACCACCAACGAGCAAAACGCGTTCATCATGACCGATGGCTCTCTCGTCAATCCAAAAGAATTTACCTGCCAAGCAAGTCCTCTTGCTGCTACCCCACCTCTTAGCCCATCATTAGTAAAACTTTTTACGCTTTCGGCCATAACAGTCTTTTTCAGTACGGCTTACAGTAACACGATCCAAACACCTGTTACCATCTCGAATATGAATACTGTTCGTTGCAGTGCTGATAACTGTAGTGATGGCGTTTCGCTATTCTCCTTTCATAGCGATACTCTGCTCCCATTAGCCGCGTTGCCAGCGACGAATAGTACGGCACTATCCGCTATACAACTCACCTCCTCTTCAAACACAGCAACCCCAGCCTTAATACTACCGCCACAACAACGCCTTACACCCACAGAGACTTCCATTCAGGGGGCAACGGTTGATAGTTTGAATACTCTTGACGGTGGAACACCCATCGTTGACTCACACGGGTTTCTCAACGAGATATACACAAAAAATGGCACGAAAGCTAAATTTGTTACAGCAGATGATATTCATACTCTTTTGAATGACCAGAGATTAATTACCGATCAACAACATCCAAACCCAGTAAATGACTCCTGGCAAAGTGGTATAACCGCATATGCCAAAGGTCCAACTCAATATAAGCAAGCAAACAGCGACTTCAAACAAGCCTTCACTGCCAGTAATTCACAGTTTCAAGGCGCACAAACGTTAGCAGATGTGACAGCACTCCCAAGCCAGGGAAATACTGGTACAAGAACAAGTGGCACACCAGATAATGGCATTACCTTTCCATACATTGGTACTATTCCTTATTTCTTACTAGCGATAGGAGCTATTGGAATAATCGTCCTCATTTTACTTCTTGTTTTACTCACAATGCTTTTTAAACGTGCACAACGCAACAAAGATTTCTTGGAAGCTGATAAACACGCAACAATTCAGGCTCAACACATACAACAAAGAGAGGCCCAGCAGGTAGCGGCTCAGGCTGTGCCACTCAGAACCCGTCAACCGATACAAAATTCGGCACACTATCCTACACAACAAGCTCCAAATGGATTAGTGAACACACCATCACTTGCTTCGCTCTCGACTACGCCAGCTACACCCGTTCAATCAAGTGCAATCGCGGATTATCCCACTGTGGATATGGGTAATGTACAACGCAACGAAATACAAGACCTGGACAAAACGCAACCATTTCCATCAGGCCCACAATCTGTGGTAAGAAACGGGGAAGAGCATATGAGCTTCGAGGTTATCACAAGTACAAACCCTGGTATCAAGCGCAAATATAAGCCGAACGAGGATAGTTTATTTGCAGTTCGTGGTATACAGGATGAGAATGGACACACACAACAATTTGGTTTGTTTGTCGTTGCTGATGGTATGGGAGGTCATGCGAATGGACAAGACGCCAGCAGACTTGCTATTCAAACCATCATAGACTACCTCCTGCCTCGGCTTGTACATGGAGAAGACACACAAGAAACCGCGGAAAAACTCCTCGTCGATAGTGTTCAGCTAGCGAATCAGGCAGTCCATCAACATAATATTGAGCACAATGCCGATATGGGAACTACAGTAACAGCAACACTAGTTGTTAATGATACTGCTCATGTGGCTAACGTCGGCGATAGTCGTACATACCTCTATCGTACATCCGATGGACTATCTAAAGTTACACGCGATCACTCCGTCGTCGCTAGCCTTGTAGATGCAGGGATTATCAAGCCTGATGACATCTATACGCATCCTAAGCGCAATCAGATTTATCGTAGCCTTGGGGAAAAGCCATTTGTCGAAGTTGACCCCTTTACAGTGCAGCTACAGCTGGGAGATAAACTGCTCCTCTGCTCCGACGGTCTATGGGATATGGTGCGTGACCCAGAGATCAAACATGTCTTGGAAACCCCCACACCAGACCCGCAACAACTTGGGAACAATCTCATTGCTGCAGCCCTCAAAGGAGGGGGCGAAGATAATGTCAGCGTAATCGTCGTGAATGTGGTTGATCGTGCCCCACAACAAACAAATCCAGGATTAGAGCCGATCTATCTGCAAGATAATATCAAGATGCCTCCACTTTCATAAGCAAATGGAGTACATAGAATAGGGGCTGATAGCGTATGCTATCAGCCCCTATTCTATGTACTCCATTCAGCTACAAAAATTGTCGCACTTTCCTCCCTGTGCTATAATCAATGCAGCATCTTCTAGCCCTCGCTCATGAGGTTTTGAAGACAACTGTTGGGAGGACTTTTTTTTATGACAGTAAATATTGGATATCTCTATGCCGGTATTTTGTTAGCAGGTGGGTTTGTATTCGTGATAGCTGCCACAGTTTTCGCGAACATTATTTCACCCCACAATAGAACCAAGGAAAAGCTCCAGACATATGAATCTGGTGAAACGCCTATTGGGTCAGCGTGGGTACAATACCCGCTTGGCTTCTACATTTTCGCACTCCTCTTTGTTGCATTTGATGTTGATATTGTGTTTATCATCGCGTGGGCAATCATTTTCAAACAACTAAGTTTCTTTGGCTTCTTTGAAATTCTCTTCTTTATTGTTGTACTCGCGCTCGGTTTAGTCTATGCATGGCGTAAAGGAGTGACGCGATGGATTTAGTTCCACGTTCAGGAAATATTCCTACAGCAACAACAGGATATCGCGATCAAAATGCCGCTCTCGCACGTGATCTCGCACCAATAGCACAAATCACTGGCAAAGCAATTGCGCCTAAGATATTAAAAGGTGACTTTCTCGCGCTAGACATTGACCGCGAAAATCTGGTCGCAGTGTCGCGTTTCTTGCGTGACCAACTCAGTTTTGACTTACTTGTATGCATTTCCGGTGTCGATATGCTCGACCACCTGGAAACAGTCTATCATCTGCGCTCAATAGGACGTAATCAATTGCTACAACTGAAAGTCCGTATCGACCATGAAAAACCCGAAGTCGATAGTATCGTCTCAGTTTGGCCTACCGCTAATTGGCTAGAGCGTGAGACATACGATATGTTCGGTATTCGCTTTACGGGACACCCGGACCTGCGACGTATGCTCCTGGACGATGACTTTGAAGGACATCCCCTGCTCAAGAACTTCCATCAAGTACCATTGACCGTGAAGCCACGTGCCACAACACAGGTAGACCCAAACATGGCGGTTGCCGGAAAATTTCAGCAGCAACGCGTCGAACACGTTGTGCAGAAAAAACTTGGACAAGGGCAAGAAGAGCGTCTTCATCCCGGTACACCAACCTTTGGACACACAGAAGAAGCGCAACAAAGACCTGCGAATTAAAATGAATCTAATCCAGCGGGTCAATCTACTACAGGTACGCCTGCTGATGCTGGAAAAGATACGAAAGATAAAAGCGGTATACGCACAGCGAACGAGCAGATTTAATGTCAAAGACAAAAGCACACAAACGCTCTACGCCACAAAGGAGCACGGTACAGGAAACAAAGCAGGTACAGCAAAATAGTACCATCCCGATGCCGCGTAGAAACTCTGGGCGCGGTTCCACAGTTGCATCTCGTATGGAAGCCGCGCAAGGGGTGTTGATGCCTGCTTTTGTCGCGTTAGGCTGCTGGGGATTAGCAATATCGTTTATGTTCTTTTTTCCCGACCCGAATCACGTTTTGTATGCTGGCATGGCAGCAGCTATGGGGCTTATTTGGTCGATCATAGTTGGATTACGCATTACTCGTGTCATGCGAATGAGTCGTGCAGGACGCATATACAAATAATACTTCCCACACGTGTTACATACAAAAGTGCCAACTTATGTAGAGTAGTAAACAAAGACACATAATAGAGGATTTATATGGCTACAGAATCTGATACATACGCGCGAGCTGGAAATGCTGGAGATGAGCCTGAAGGTATAAAGTCACAAGAGATGTTGCTCAATATGGGACCGCAGCATCCCAGTACCCATGGCGTGCTGCGTCTTGTATTATCACTTGAAGGTGAAACTGTCACTGACTGTACACCTGTCATTGGCTATCTTCACCGAGGTATCGAAAAAATTCTAGAAAATCGCCCGGTTATGGGCGGTATCCGCTACATGGACAACGCCGACTATCTCTCTCCCATGCTCAACGAAATTGCCTATGCTGGTGCTGTTGAGCAAGAGATGGGTATCGAGGCTCCTCGACGTGCACAATATATTCGCTTGCTCGTCGGCGAGATGCAGCGTATCGCTAGCCACCTTGTCGCGGTTGGCACCTATCTACTCGACCTCGGCGCGTTTACACCTGTCATTTACGCATTCCGCGATCGCGAAGGCATCCTGGGACTCTTCGAGGCACTCGCTGGTAGCCGCTTCAACGTCAACTATCAGCGCATTGGTGGCGTGCTCCATGACTTCCCAAAGAACTGGTTGAGCGAGTGTTCCGCCTTCCTCGATCAATTAGAGAAAAACATGGTCGAGTTCAAAGCCCTTGTCACAGGCAATGAAATCTTTCAATCACGCACTCAAGGCGTTGGCTATATAGATCAGCAACAAGCTATCGCCTATGGGTTAACAGGACCAATGCTGCGTGGCAGTGGCATCAACTGGGACCTTCGTGTGAACCGTCCCTATATGGCATATCGCGAGGTACCCGTCAATGTGCAGGTACGTCAAGAAGGCGACTGTTTCGCACGCTACCAGGTAAAAATGCAAGAGATCGACGAAAGCATTCGCCTGTGTCGCGTCGCGATCGACAAGATGCCGGGAGGACCAATTGGCGTTCGTACCCCAATTGCCTTACGTCCTCAGCGTGGTGAGACCTACTTTGGCATCGAGAGCAGTAAAGGCGAACTAGGCGTGTACTTCATCAGCGATGGAAGCGAGTACCCCTGGCGAGCGAAACTACGCGGTCCATCGTTTGTCAACTTGCAGATATTACCAGAGCTATTACGTGGTCACAAGATGGGTGACGTGGTAGCAATCATCGGAAGTTTGGACCTCGTTTTAGGTGAGGTCGATAGATAAATTGAGCCTTAACTTTTGAACAGGTATACCAAATACCTGTTCTCATTTCTCTCTTTTGGAGTTATCTATGCATACGATCTTGATTGCAGATGACGTGGGTACGCAACTGCTCCATGGCATTTTTTCCTGGGCATTCTTGCAGTTTATTGTGGCCCTGGCATCTATCTTCGGTTTCGTCTTGACCAGTGCCGCGATCCTCGTTTTTGCCGAACGCAAGGTTATGGCCTGGATGCAAGACCGCTTTGGTCCGATACATACTGGCCCTCACGGACTCTTACAGTCGGTTGCCGACGTTGGAAAATTGCTGCTCAAGGAAGATATTCACTCGACAACAAGCGATAAAGCGGTCTTCTTACTGGCACCTTCTGTCTTTATTGCTCCAGTAATAGCCGCATTTGCAGTGCTGCCGCTTTCTCCCTATGTTGGTATTCCAGGAACCGCTCTCGCGACTGGCTTGATCTACTTAGTCGCGATGAGTTCTATCGACGTGATTGCTGTCATTATGGCTGGTTGGGGTTCTAACAGCAAATACTCACTGATTGGTGGTCTTCGAGCCGCCGCACAAATGATCTCATATGAACTACCACTTATTCTGGCACTTGTCGGCGTCGTCATGTTTACAAGTATTCTCTCAAAGAATAATGGTATCGGTACAATCTCTATTCGCGATATTATGAATTTCCAGAATGTATGGCACAAAACAGGCATTCCTGTACTCGACTTCATCTTCGATGGCTTTACACCATGGTCGTGGTTCTTCCTGTTCCAACCATTGATGCTTGTCATCTATTATGTGTGTGGCCTGGCCGAGACAAATCGCCCTCCATTCGACCTCCCTGAGGCAGAATCGGAGCTGGTCGCGGGCTACCTGACAGAGTATAGTGGTATGCGTTGGGCCATGTTCTTCCTGGGTGAGTATGGCAATATGACGATTGTCTCATCCATTACCACATTTCTCTTCCTCGGTGGCTACGGTGGTCCAGGAGTCAACTTCCTGACTGGCCTCAACAATCCACTATGGGGACTCGTAGGAAACATACTCGCGCTTGGTTACTTCATCTTCAAAGTCTATGCAATATGCTTCATCTTCATCTGGGTTCGTAGTACATTACCTCGACTTCGCCCTGATCAGTTGATGCAATTCGCATGGCTAATTCTCATACCATTTACACTTGGTAACATCATAGTCACTGCTCTGCTCTACCTTATCATTAGTGGTTTCGGTTTGCCTACATGGGTCTTCTTGACCGTTGTAGCAGCGGTCAACTGGGCCGCCCTCTTCGCCTTTATACCACTCGTGACACGGATAACAGTTTCCTCGACACGTCGCGCACAATCTCCATCTATTCGCGCCCGACAGCGTGCCGCATCTGTGCCATCAGCAGCACTACCACTACGTGATGCTGTCCCAGCCCGCATTGCCCTACCACAAGGTGGTAATGCGGCAGCAGTAACCGCTGACAGAGAGTAAAATGTAAGGACAAAAATTAGGTGAATTTGGGTCGTCAAATTCACCTAATTTTTGTCCTTAACACCCTAGATTTTTTACCCTATTTTTACCACTTACCCTTGACTTTATCTATTAGGGCATGCTAATATCCGAGTAGACAAGTATGATATTTGCATAATCCATAAAGAGTACAAGAGTATTTTCCAATCTACCTTCCACACTGTATAAGAGAGGTTTTTGTATGACTCAGGCATCTTCACTTCGTATCGCAAAGCTGGTTTTTCGCATATTCTTGGTGATAGTTGCGCTGATTGTCGTTTCTGTGTTTGTATGGCAAGGGATCACGGCCTCTGGTTCACCAGACCCTACGCTTCCACATACAGATACGAGAGCGGCAGTCATCAATACAGGAATACTGGTCTTTCGTGAGGGCTTAGAGTGTATACTGGTCATTTCTGCGGTTGTGGCAAGCATGATGGGGTCTAACCAGAGATATCGCCGTCCCATCGCAATAGGTGTGGCAGTCGGCTTTGTGGCGACAATTGCAACCTGGTTTATCGCGGTAGGTATTGTCAACGACTTATCGCAGAACATTTCAGCACTTCAGGTACAGGCGGCAACGGGACTGCTTGCCGTGATCGTGCTGCTCACCGTCATGAACTGGTTCTTCCACAAAATCTACTGGACGGGCTGGATTTCGTTGCACAATCGTAAGAAGAAAGAACTGCTGAAAAGCTCGAACAATTCAGCGGCTTCAGCAGCTAAAGTATTGTGGGGACTTGTTTTCCTCGGCTTTACCTCCTTCTATCGCGAGGGCGTCGAGGTAGTGCTCTTCCTGCAAAGCTTCCGTTTGCGCTTAGGTTCGACTGTTGTCTTAGAAGGGGTGATCGTAGGGCTTATTCTCACGGGTCTCGTGGCTATCTTGAACTTCGTAGCGCACCGTCGCTTGCCCTATAAGAAGATGCTGATTGTAACAGGTGTGATGCTCGGTGCAGTATTGCTCGTGATGGTCGGCGAACAAGGGCAAGAGATGCAACTTGCCCATTGGATTCCAACGACGCCTATTCCACAACTACAATGGATACCCTCCTGGATGGGCCTCTGGTTCTCTGTCTTTCCAACTGTTGAGACATTAGGACTGCAAGCACTGGCAGCAGTTGCCGTTATCGGCTCCTACTTCCTGGCAACAAATCAGCGAGTCTGGGGACCCAAACGCCGTGGCGAGATGCCCGCAAAGATTGCTGAAGAGGCACCAAGAGAAACCGTTAATGTTTAGGTTATAGCTCACAAAAAGTAGGAACCAGGATGAGGAAGGTGTTTTCATTCTGGTTCCTACTTTTTTATGCTCTGAAAATGTGATTTAATTCAGGAAATGCTTCATTCGAGAAAGGCTTGCAAAGATGACACAATCAAACAAACCAGCCCGCATTCTTGCTATAAATCGTTCGTTAGATGTATTAAACCTCTTTCACGATATGCTTGATGAGCAAGGGTATGAGGTCGAAATCTCAAACTACACCTTTGAAAATCTCGCTACAATTGAAAAGTTACGGCCTGACGTGATCATTCTTGACTTTGCTAGAGAAGGGAATGAAGAAGAGTGGCAACTGCTGAAAATGCTCAAACTATATCCACCTGTAGCGAACATTCCTATTCTTCTTTGTATAGCTCCATTATTTCTGACGCCCGCTCACGAAGATCACTTGCGACAAAAAAACATCCACCTCCTTTTCAATCCAATCGAGAAAGAGGAATTAGTCGAGAATGTGCATCAAATCCTATCATCTCCTCAAACAAAAGGATGAGCACAAAGCGAGTGCGTGGTCAGGAAAAAGAATCTTTTTCCTGACCACGCACTCGCTTTGTGCTTAACGGTCCACACACCCTAGAACAAGATCTGTACTGCCAATGATTGCGACGGCATCACCCATTTTATGACCTCGAAGTAACTCGGGCACAATTTGCAGATTGCTTAAGGATGGGGAACGCATCTTGGCACGCCACGGATACTCGCTCCCGTCACTTATCATGTAGAAGCCATACTCGCCTCGGCTATTTTCAATTGCAAAGTACGTTTCACCTCGTGGAGGTCGTAGTGCAATTGGAACACGAGCTGCGATAGCTCCAGAAGGCATCTTATCAATAGCAACACGACACAGGCGAATACTCTCTCGCATCTCCTGCATACGAACAGCGTTACGTGCAAAGCAATCCCCCTCCTGGCGCACTTGCATGTTGACTGGGACTTCCCGATACGCCATATAGGGGCGGTTGACGCGTAAGTCCCACGCAATACCACTACCACGAGCCATTGGACCGGTAAGTCCATAGGCAACCGCTTGCGACGAATCGATATAGCCAACACCTTGCGTGCGAGACATAAAGATTTCGTTGCCAACCACGAGTTGCTCCATCTCATCTAAGCCTTTTTCAATCTGATTGAGAACGGCTTCACATTCACGCAACCAGTTTTTTGGGAAGTCGTGAAGAACTCCTCCAACACGCTGAAAGTTGACGGTAAAGCGGCTTCCAGCCAGAGCTTCAAAAAGGCCCAGGATACCTTCGCGGTCACGAAATGCGTAGATCACAGGCGTAAACGCACCAAGGTCGAGTAGATAGGTTCCAACACCGACTAAATGACTAGCAATACGCTGCATCTCACCAACAAGCAAACGAATGTACTGCGCTCTTCGCGGTGGCTCCAGGCCCATAAGTTGCTCGGCTGCACCAACGTAAGCAATTTCACAGAGCATCGGCGAGAGATAGTCCGAGTTGTCTGTATACCGGACACCTTGCATGATCGTCCGATTTTCAAAAATCTTCTCCATTCCTCGATGCAGGTAGCCAATGATTGGCGTACAATCAGTAATAGTTTCGCCTTCCAAAGTGAGGATTAAGCGTAAAACTCCATGAGTACTGGGATGTTGTGGCCCCATATTGAGCAACATCTCTTGCGACTCAATGCCTTCACCTCCGCTTTCCAAATGACTCTGCGTGTCTGGTTGATCAGTTTGTGCCATGTCTTTCCTCGCAAATCTTTATCTGTATTTTCTTCCGTGAGGCTTCTTAAAAAGAATTAGTTCAATTGCTCATTCTTGACTACATCTAAAAGCATTCCTTCATCAGCATGAGCTTGAGAAAGTTCCGCTTGCAGCCGTTCGAAATCAGCGTAGAGTTGACACATGAGTTGGATTCGACCTGCTTGTAAAGCACTTTGCTCTACTACATACAGCAGACAATCACGAACCGTGATAGGACCCACTCCAACAGCGTGATGAGCGACATTGGGCAGGACCACGCACTTATTCATAAGCGTATCTGGAAAATCGTCCAGGTGTTCATGCAGACTCAGAAGCCAACGTTCGTAACGAGCAACAAGATAGGCAAGTTCCCCATTTTTGTACAGCGTGACAAGTACACTATCACGCTCTCGTGGTTGCCCTCCTACAACTGTCTGTACCCAAAATTCATTCATTTCGACAAGTCGAGTTGCAAAGTCAAACAGTGAATGGCACTCTGGAATAGGCGCAATCCAATTCAATGCTGACGGTGGAAGATGTTCAAGTTGATGAAGAACGAGTAGTCCTGTACGTTCAAGCGTAGCTGCAAAGCACGCGGCTTCACCTCTCATACAAGAGAGTCCTTTCTTTGAGAAATACTACGGCCAAAGAAGCTCTTCATGTTGAAGAGAAAGTCCCTGCTTGAGAATTTTTTCACGCAACCTGAGTAATTCTTTGATTTGGATCGATTTATTAATCGTGTGGTGTAGTGAAAATAATTCCAAAGAAATATTTGGAAAATAAGAGAACTTCACATTTGACACGAAAAGTATGAAAGGAAGGTTACATACGTTCAAAGAAAGCGCGAAATAGTGGAAAGAAGAAAAGCAACCGCCTCATATCCCTCCTACATAGAAACTGCAATACCGGGCATACAAAAGAGGATTGCTTTTGCCACATAAATAGAGTATGCTTTTGAAAGCATCTTATAGATGCACTCCACATAAAACACATGCCCGTAGGCTGAAAGAGAGGTACTGCGTATGATGGTCTCAACACTGAGTAACGCAAGCAATTGGAACGTGCAGTCAGTGTGAGCTAGTATTCATCATACCCGTTCGTATCGACACTCTCCTCTGTGGAAGTGTCTGTTTTCGTATGCCTCTCCACTGGTGCCACAGAATGTCCTTCATGCACTTCTCTGCTCAGAGTAGTGTTGCTCTACATCATTCCTCCATTCTTGCGTTGCTCTCCTTTTTATTGTTTCTTATTCCACCAGACAGTTTCAAGGGGATATCATGCGCAATTGGAGAGCTTCTTTTGTTTTCCTCTTCCTGAGCAGTGCAGCATCGCTCTTTTATTCGATGCTACTTCCCGTAGAATTAGTCTACCTTATCAAAGTAGTAGGCTTCGATCCACTACAACTGGTGTTGATTGGCACCATCCGTCAGTCTCTTAGTTTTGTGTTTCAGCTACCAACAGGCGTACTGGCCGATATGTATAGCCGTCGCTGGGCGGTTATACTCGGTCTGCTATTAATTGGAGTTGGCTATCTCGTAGAAGGTGCGATTCCGATAGTAGCAATTGTATTCGCCGCGCAGGTGTTTATTGGCTTTGGGAACACACTCATGCAAGGTGCAGATGCCGCGTGGATTTCCGATGAGGTTGGTGCCGAACGTGTGGGGCCTATCTTCCTACGAGCCGAGCAACTAGGCTCGCTCGCTTCGCTACTAGGTATCGCGATCAGCGCGGTGCTTATCAATATACGGATCAACCTTCCGCTTATGTTGGGAGGAAGCTTGTTCATAGTACTGAGCATTCTCCTGGTGTTTGTCATGACAGAATACGCTTTTGTACCCGCACCTCGTGAGAACCGCAACACCTTTCAGCAGGTGTACTACACACTACGCGTTGGGAGACAGTTGATACGCATGCGACCTGTGTTACTTGCCATCCTCGGCGTTGCCGGATTCTCCGGTGCATTTAGCGCAGGCTTCGACCAGCTATGGAACTACCACCTGTTGCACAATTTCGCCTTTCCACGTTTAGGAGGGCTTACGTCTGTCACATGGTTTAGCGTCATTGAGGTGTGTATCGTCATCACCAGCTTTTGTGGCATCTCGCTTGTCAAGTGGCTTGTGGATACCAATAACCTGAGAGCGGTGGTGATTGCGCAGTTCGTCATAAACTGCATAGCGATAACAAGTATTATCTGGTTCGCGTTAGCAGGACAATTTGTTTTAGCCCTATTCGCCTTCTTTCTGTTTACAACAGTAAGGATGCCAAGTCTCACACTAGAGCAGGTCTGGATGAATGCGTATCTCGACTCAAGTGTACGTGCGACCCTGTTCTCTCTACGAGGACACGTGAGTGCTATAGCTCAAATTATTGGGGGTCCCTTGCTTGGGACTGGTTGCTACAGGAGTTAATTCACGAGTTGCAATGATAGTAGCAGGCATTGTGCTTGTACCTACATTACCATTGTACATCTGGTCTCTGCGTTTGAATAAGATTGGGGAAGTCTCTACCAAAGAAATGTCGTAGGGACCAGATTTATCGCGTCCATTCGCGCAATTAATTGCGCGAATGGACGCGATAAATCTGGTCCCTACGAAGTTAATAAACAGAAAGTTTGACTATCTCAATATGTTCGTAAAAAACTCTCCAACTTTATGGCGAAACCCTGGCAACAGTGCTGTCTCTAACACATCATTCTCTGTAAGCGTTCTATCAAGTGTCAACGCAGCATTTTCACGCGTATACACTTCGACTTGACGCTGCTGCCAGTTCACAATCCAGTACTCTTCCGCACCACGACGCGAATAGAGTTTACGCTTGGTTTCGCGGTCTCGACGCCTATTTTCTGAACCAGGAGAGAGAATTTCAATGACCAATTCAGGACAAGAATGAAATTTTCCATCAGGGAGCAACGCAGAGGCGTAACGCTCTTCACTGATCCAAACTACATCTGGCACTACGGCATTATCATTTGTAAAGATAACACCTGGAGTACTAACCACGTAACCTTGTTGTGATTGAAGACTCCACAAATCCAGGAAAGAAGCTATTCTCGTTCCCACAAGTTGGTGCTGCATATCAGGTTGTTTTGACACGTACAGCTCTCCATCAATAATTTCATACCGACTCCCGTCGTCTGGTAAAAGCTCTACTTCTTCTACTGTCCAACCTGATGTATCCATATTCTCTCTCCTGACTACAGCGTTATTCCTTTAATCCGCTGATGCGTCAGCGTTTACTCCGTTCAGCGTTGGCAACATATGTGGTGGGCCGAGTTGCTCTATCGTGTACCCCTGCGGATATTCACGGTGTTTGGCATGCTCGACATAGAGATATGGTTTTGTGCGTGGTGAAAAGAAACGCAGCGCGAACGCACGTGTTTTGAGCGTGACAGCCAGGAGTGTACGCAAAATCTGCGGGGGTTGCGGAAAACCAAAAGCGTTTAGCATCGCATCGTCTAGCAATGCATAAACAACGGGTCTGAACAGTTTGCTCACAGATGCTGGCAAACCAAACCAACTTAAGAAGAGGTCGCGTGTGGCTTCTCCAACGTGCTGGTTACTTTCGGTATAACAGAAGTGGTCGCGCTCGTAGGCAATATTGAACTGCTCGAACGTTTCATAAGTATCAGGGATACCTTGAATGTTCATACGTCGCCCAATCTCGCGCCAGAAATAATAGGCTGCCAACTTTTCCTTTTCACACATCCTGCGCCATCCGAAACGTGCATTCCAGCGAATCGGCTCAAACACAAACGTCGAAAGCACATACAGGTAATCGTCGTTGGCAATCGTGAAATGTTTGTGGATGCGGTTCATGCGCTTCTGAGCAGCACGTCCCCGTTCGCTATCGTAGCCAAACGCCGACATTTCTGCGACGATGAGCGACGTATCATCATAGCGTTTCTGCGTACGCTGAGCAAACTCGCCCGTTTGGTCGAGCAACGCCGAGATACTCGGCACACAATAGGTACGATATAAAGCGATTTCAAGCGAGCGGATCTGATCCCACGGAAATTCATAACAGCCAGTCAATCCATAAATCTCGACAGAATCCTTCTGTGGATCAAGCTGCTGGATACGATGCAAATTGTCATACCGTCCCATGATGTGATCCTTTCTTCTCTTTCAAATTCAATAATGTAGAAACGGTAGGGGCCGCAATTCATTGCGCCCAAAGATGGGCCGGGGAAGGGTCCACGCTGCCACGAATTACGTTTTGGGAACGATTGCCCCACGCCGGCCCATCTTTGGACGCGATCAATCGGTCCCTACATGCCACGTATTACCAGAATAAGCGAGCTTAGCGCGATACCGAGAAGCGAACCAGCCACTACCTGTCCCACTGTATGGCGACGTAGGACGACGCGCGACCAGCACACGGCTACGAGTAATACGAAGAGTGGAAGAACAATACTCCCATATAAGGCCGTTAGGACTGTCGCGGCAGCGGCAAGCGATGAGGCATGAATACTAATTTTCCACCATAGTGTCACAATCATCATCACAAAACCGCTCACAATGGTTATAAGCAAAAGGGTTTGTAAATTCTTGGGCCCATGCGTAAAAAAGAGCGTCCCGAAACCAATCAGGGCAGAGGTGATGCCAAAAAGAAAAGGACCAACACGTTGTGATCGCATACTCACATCAGCATCCGTGAACTTCCCCATCCGTACTCCGACAAGAATATAGACGGTTGGCCCAAAACTGAGAAAGAAGAGAATAACGAGAGCGTAGAGCAGTGCGGCAAGCACATTTTGCGCGTGATAGAGCGCGACAAAAAAGATGAAGGGCAATGAGACCGCTAAAGGTGAAAGAATGTTGGAGACATAGCGAGCAATACGTACACGTGTAGGTTGTGGTGTTTTCGATAGCGAAGTCTGCGAGGGCACTGGTGAGTGAATATGCTCGTCTAAAGCAAGGTCGTCAGACATATTTCTCCTTATAATGATACATGATGAGCAATAATAGGAAAGCCTAAAACTTTGCTTGCGACACTACTGAAATCCTGAGCATCACCACTACACCATACCCTTAGAGTACCCACGCTGGCAAGCGTCTCAGTCGGACGAACAAGTGACTCGGTATCGAGCACAGCATGTGTACGCCGTGCTACGGCTGCTCCACTATCAATCACCAATACGTTCTTACCAGCCACACGCTCAATGGCGGAACGCATCGCGGGAAAATGGGTACAGCCGAGCACAAGCACATCAATGTTATTTGAGAAAAGAGGATGCAACACGTGCTGCAATGTCTCCTCAACAACTGGCCCATCCAGTTCGCCATGTTCAACCAGTGTCACCAACTCTGGACAACCGACGGCAAAGACTTGCACACCCGCTGCAAAGTCTTCAATCAAGTGGTGCAGGTACACCGCTTTCACCGCTTGATTGGTAGCGGCAACACCTATACGCCCACGCCTTGTCGCACGCGCGGCTGGCTTTACCGCTGGCACGACACCCACAAATGGTACGTCGAAGGTCGAACGTACGACGTTCAGAGCCGCCTGAGACGCCGTGTTACAGGCAATCACAATCAATTTGACGCCTTGTCCGATAAGGAAACGACATGCATTTGTCGTCAATTCCGCGATTTCAGCATCGCTACGAACACCATAGGGACAATGCGCTGTATCACCAATATAGATATAATCTTCTTGTGGTAGTTCTCGCTGCAATGCCGAGAGAATCGTCAGGCCACCCGCCCCGGAATCAAAAACACCAATTGGAGCCATCGCTTTCCCTACCATTTTACGTTTCGCATCGTCGAAAGTATGCACACTACGCTCGGCATCGCGTCCCGGATACACCTCGGATGGCTCCTCGTCCAAATTCCACTGTTGCATAAATTTTTATTTCTACTCCGCACTCCGAAATTCGTGTTGTTCGCCAAATACACGACGCATGGTATCGCTGATCTCACCAAGCGTCGCATAGACCTCCACCGCTGCGATAATCAATGGCATCACGTTTTCTGTACCAGCAGACGCTTGTTCAAGCGCATGCAATTTTTGCTGCACTAACTCGTTGTCTCGCTTCTGACGTAGAGCCACGACTTTTGCGGCTTGTCGCTTGCCCATCTCGATATCCATTTTTAGCAAATCGGGCCGTACCTCTTGCTCTATCGTAAAACGGTTGACGCCAACCACAATCGCACGCTTCTCTTCTAATGCAAGCTGATACTCATACGCTGCCTGCTCTATCTCAGCCTGCATAAAGCCGTGTTCAATCGCATGCACACTGCCACCGAGCGCGTCGATTTTCTCGATATACTCCCACGCTTGCTTCTCAATCTCATTCGTCAGAGACTCGACATAATACGAGCCTGCGAGTGGATCGACGGTATCGGCGGCTCCCGTTTCCAGTGCGAGGATTTGTTGCGTGCGTAGCGCGACACGAGCCAATTCTTCAGTGGGAAGTGAAAGGGCCTCGTCCTTCGAGTTGGTGTGCAATGATTGCGTGCCACCCAGCACAGCCGCCAAAGCCTGATATGCCGTACGTACTATATTATTATCGGGTTGTTGTGCCGTCAGCGTGGAACCTGCTGTCTGTGTATGGAAGCGTAACATCATCGAGCGTGAGTCTTGCGCCGAAAAACGTTCCTTCATAATATGCGCCCACATACGTCGCGCCGCTCGAAACTTGGCGACCTCTTCAAACAGATTGTTGTGACTATTGAAAAAGAAAGAGAGTTGGCCCGCGAAACGGTCTACGTTCAAACCAGCGTTGAGCGCGGCCTGGACATAGCTGATCGCGTTCGAGAGCGTGAACGCAACCTCTTGTACGGCAGTGGAACCCGCCTCACGAATATGATAGCCACTAATGCTGATCGTGTTCCAACGCGGCACCTGCTCACCACAGAAACGAAAAATGTCAGTGATGATACGCATCGAATGCTCAGGTGGATAAATGTAGGTGCCACGTGCGATATATTCTTTCAAGATGTCGTTTTGAATGGTGCCCGAAAGCTTGCGTGACTCGATGCCTTGCTTTTTCGCAACAGCAATATAGAGCGCAAGCAGAATACTCGCGGTAGCGTTGATCGTCATAGAGGTACTGATACGATCAAGCGGCAGACCGTGTAGCAACGTCTCCATGTCTTCCAGGCTAGAGATCGAGACGCCAACCTTGCCAACCTCGCCTTCCGCGAGAGGATGGTCGGCGTCATAGCCCATCTGTGTCGGCAGGTCGAAGGCAACCGAGAGACCCGTTGTACCTTGTGCCAGCAAATAGTGATAGCGTTTATTCGACTCTTCCGCCGTCGCGAAACCCGCATATTGGCGCATCGTCCACAAACGTGAGCGGTACATACTGGTGCGAATACCACGTGTAAAGGGAAACTCGCCGGGGTAGCCTAGCTTTTCTTGCATATCGACATCGCGCAGGTCTTCGGCGGTCGCGACATCAGGCACCTCGATATTTGAGCTTGTGACAAACTTCTCCTGGCGTTCTGGCGTCTTCTCTTGCGCGGCACGAGCAGTTGTCTCACGCCACTCTGCGGCAGACTTGCTTATATGCTGGTCCATACATGTCTCCTTCTAAGCATCTCACCAGAATTATAACATACGCTGATAGAAGGATTATTCGGCGGCAGCAGTGATAATCACCAAGACCTCTCCTTGATCGACCGTCTGCCCTTTGTTCACACGTATCTCTTTAATAACACCAGCAATAGGTGAGGACAGGTCATTCTCCATCTTCATTGCCTCAAGCACAATCACCGTTTGACCAGCCTCGATCGTTGTCCCTTGCTCTAATGGCACGCCAACGACCAGACCGGGCATGGGAGCTTGTACCGTCGCCTCGCCTGCCGTGGCAGTCGAGCGTGCCATACCTGCTAGAAGCTTCGCGCGTTCATCCTCTACATTAACCTCGAAACGCTGGCCCGCGACCTGTATCTCATACGTCTCGCTACCTTTTTGATCGGCCTTCGTGATGCGCCGTGCGAACACCTCATAGGACTTGCCCTCAATAAGCAGGCTATAACGTCCCCCTTCGCTCACTATCCCCTTGCTATCCGCGCTAAGCGGAGTGACCTGTTGCCAATCTATCGCATGCGCAACGCCCTCTAACGTTACCGATTGTTGTCCCTCTTCGCCTGTTCCGACACGATACGTCTGCTTGTTTACAGTTGTGATGTATGCCATGTAGGTGTACCTCTTATCAATATATTCTATGGCATTATAGCATAGCATCTGATCTAATTCGCTCAGTTGAGCCAAGGCACCCCAAGGGGGAACGTCCCTCTACAATAGGTTTTTTGAGAGATACATCAATTGCCTGTAGGGACCGATTTATCACGTCCTTGCCGTAGATTGTCAAGGCCAAGAGGACGTGATAAATCGGTCCCTACAGGCGTTTCTGCTCATACATTGTGCTATTATAAAAAAACTACTTACGTTAACGCTTATGAGGCTTGCCCCTATCATGCCCTAACAAGGATTATTGTGCCCACGGTGGCGTTCCAACCTCGCTTCCGTTTGCCATTGTTGCATGTGTCCCCACGGGCAAACAGACAACAGCATGCGCAACTTGCTCACTGATATTCTTGGGTTGAAGCAAAGATCGTGCTGGAACGCTGAGAGCATCGCCAGCGTGAAGTTCGATGTCCTCTCCTGAGACCGTGACGGTGAGTGTTCCTTCGAGCAAAACAAACACCTCTTCATGATCGAGCCAGTGCGCCTCACTTATAGCATGTGGCTCGATATCCAACCTCCATGTGCAAAGTTCGCTTGCCCCTCGACTCGGAGCAGTCAAACCGGTAATATGAAAACCCTCTACCGCAAATGTTGGCGCATCTTTTGTTCGTACAACAGACATAAATGTTCTCCTTTTTATCAAAACGAGTATTTTCTATCTAATAGTCAAGCATCTTGACTACTTTAACAAGGTAACATGCTCCGTACCTTATTGTCAAGTGGCTTGACTATCTATGGTATATAATGGAAGCTAGATATAGAAAGTCAAAAGAGGAGGTAAATGCTTTGTGTCTGATATTCCATCCACTTCCTATGAACTCGTCGCACTCCTGGCAACCGCTTGGAGTATTTTAGTTGATGATTTGCAGACCGAGCTTGCCAAAATCGGATATGGCGATATTCGACCTGCGCATGGCTTTGCCTTTCAACTGCTGGCACCAAACGGTGCGACTGGAAACCAACTTGCCGAGCATCTTGGAGTCACAAAGCAAGCTGCGAGCCAGATGATTGACTTCCTAGAGGAGCATGGGTACGTTACACGTACTCCTCTGCCTAATGATAAGCGAGGGAAGCTTGTTCAGCTTACAAAGAAGGGCTGGGAGTGTATCCATGCTGTTGAGACAATTTTCGGTACTCTGGAGGCTCGTTGGATAGCAGTGCTTGGCCCTGAACGCATGGAAATGTTCCGTGCAGACTTAAACCATCTGATTCGTACTTCGGAAAGTAACATTATGCCATATCGACTTCGACCCACATGGTAGTTTGAAAGCGTTCCTCTTTCCTTTAAAAATTGAGTAGATTTCTAACACTCCTCTAACACTCCTCCTACGTTGTTCTAACACAACACATGGCATACTTATACACAGAAGCTAACGCACATGGGCATCACCAAAGGCACAAGGACATGAATACGCAGACGAATTCCTCACAATCCAGCGAACATTCGTACATCGCACATTCAGCTCAGCAAGAGCAACGTGTTCGATGCGCAAACTGTGATATTGAAATCCTTTGGCCAGCAGTCGTCGTACAGGATACATCTTATTGCTGTACTGGCTGTGTTGGCGGTGGTCCCTGTACCTGTGATTACTCGCTCTACCGCTCGGTAAATATTTCAGGTGTCATTCACTATGGAACTGAGCACTAACGCGAGCAAGGACAACTATACCGTTTGTTCAAGGCTATAACGCAAAGGAGTAGACATCGTGGCAAAAATTCGTCCTGTTGGCGACCGTGTGGTCGTGAAGCCAGCAGCAAAAGAGGAAGTCACTAAGAGCGGCATCGTTCTTCCCGATACAGCGAAAGAGAAGCCCCAGGAAGGCACCGTGATCGCCGTTGGTAGTGGACGCTTGTTGGACAATGGAGACCGCTCACCAGTTGACGTACACGAGGGAGACCGCGTGTTATTCGCCAAATATGGTGGTACCGAGTTCAAATTGGACAACGAAGAGTATCTTGTATTGAAAGAAAACGATATCCTGGCTGTTCTCAGCTAGTTGTCGAAGGAGATAGAACAACATGGCAAAGCAACTCGTATTTGACGAAGAGGCTCGTCGCGCTCTTAAACGCGGTATCGACATTCTCGCGGGCGCTGTGAAAACTACACTCGGACCAAAGGGCCGCAATGTTGCCCTTGACAAGAAGTTCGGCGCACCTAGCGTCACCCACGACGGTGTGACCGTTGCGAAAGAAATTCAGCTCGAAGACCCATTCGAGAACATGGGCGCACAACTCCTCAAAGAAGCCGCGACCAAGACCAACGATGTCGCAGGTGATGGCACAACCACAGCAACCGTACTGGCACAGGCCATCGTCAACGAGGGCTTGAAAAACCTCGCCGCCGGTGCTAACCCAATGCAGTTGAAGTACGGCATTGATCGCGGCACAGAAGCGGTCGTTGCCTACCTCCGCAAGTCTGCCATTCCTGTCGATGGCCAGAAAGAGATCGCACAGATCGCCACCGTTTCGGCAGCCGACGAGCAGATTGGACAGCTTATCGCCGAAGTCATGGACCGTGTTGGTAAAGACGGCGTAATCACCGTCGAAGAGTCACGCGGCATCAACTTCGAGACCGAGTATGTCGAAGGTATGCAGATCGACAAGGGCTACATCTCTCCTTACTTCGCGACAAACACAGAGAAGATGGAAGCCTCGATTGAGAACCCCTACATCCTGATCACCGACAAGAAGATCAGCGCGGTACAGGATATCCTGCCAGTCGTCGAGAAGATGGTTCAGCAGGGCAAGCGCGAAATCGTTATCATCGCGGAAGATGTCGATGGCGAAGCATTGGCGACACTCGTTGTCAATAAACTCCGTGGTATCCTCAACGTGCTCGCAGTCAAGGCCCCTGGCTTTGGTGATCGCCGTAAAGAGATGTTGCGCGACATCGCCGTCCTCACTGGTGGCACAGTCATCAGCGAAGAGATGGGTCGCCGTCTCGACAGCGCAACCCTCGAAGACCTCGGCTCCGCTCGCCTGGTTATCTCCCACAAGGACGACACAACAGTCGTCGAGGGACATGGCGAAAGCGCGGACATCCAGGGCCGCATCCGTCAGATCAAGGCTCAAATCGACGATACCACCAGCGATTACGACCGTGAGAAACTCCAGGAGCGTCTCGCCAAGTTGTCCGGTGGCGTTGCCCTCATCAAGGTTGGTGCAGGCACAGAAGTTGAGTTGAAGTACCGCAAGACTCGCGTCGAAGATGCACTTTCCGCCACCCGCGCTGGTGTCGAAGAAGGTATCGTCCCCGGTGGTGGTATCGCGTTGGTCAATGCAATCGAGGCTCTCGATGGCTTGAACCTCACAGGCGATGCCGCGACAGGTGCATTCATCCTACGTCGCGCGCTCGAAGAGCCACTGCGTCAACTCGCAGTCAACGGTGGCCGTGATGGTTCCGTTGTCGTCGAAGGTGCCCGCCGCGCTCAGAAAGAGCATAACAACAAGAACATCGGCTACAATGTGTTGACCGACACCTACGTTGACATGGTTGAAATCGGTATCGTCGATCCTGCCAAGGTGACACGCTCTGCCTTGCAGAATGCCACCAGCATCGCGGCGATGATCCTCACCACCGAGGCCCTCATCACCGACCTACCGGAGAAGGCTGCCGCAGCCGCTCCACAGATGCCAGAGTACTAGGCCGTTTCGCTACAAGTAAGCAAAGAGCATAGTTGCGTCGCCAACTATGCTCTTTGTTTATCAACTGTTTGCAAATGATGCGGATACCTGTAGGGACCGATTTATTGCGTCCTTGTCGGCGATTGACAAGGCCAAAGGACGCGATAAATCGGTCCCTACAGAGTTCTTTTATCATGCACACTACTAAGAAACATGACTATAAGAAGCAGAAACGTTTCATCAAGCTCGATAGGCATCTCAAACCCACCTGCTATCTCTAATGTCGTGAAAGCCATGTAGAGTGCTGCGTAAGCATACGAATGGCATGTATAGCGTCCTCTCCTTGCAGATTGTAGGCGGACAACACTCTCAAGAGCACATCTATCAACTCCTGAGCGGCCTTCTGTAGCTCGATATCGTCAGGATGCAGGAGCACGTAATGTCGCGGTATATAAGCCTGGATGCTCTTTCACAAAGGCACGATAGGTATTGGCAAGGGCAAAAACTGCCTCATCACCTGCTTTACCCATCACGACTTGACCCATTCTTTTCGCAGTTCGCGCATGCCGAGCAGAGCAAGTTCGCGCCGCAATCCCTCCATACCCTGTACATGATTGTAGAGCGAGGGTACACGTATCTCTAAGCGTTCCGCAAGGTCCGCCATCGTGACTTGCTCTAGCCCTCGATCGTGTCGATGAGTGAGGCGGCGGCCTGTACCACCGCCTCACGATTCAATACTCGACTATTTGCTTTGCGTGGCATAGTTGCTCCTGAGTAGCAAATGTACGTTCCGCAACCGCAATCGCTTGCGCCATCGCTGGCAAAGGGTCTATCAACACAACACCATGCCCAATACCAAGACGCGAAGGCTTAAGCGCGTATAACGCACGTGCACTCTCTAACGCAGTAGCTTTGTGCCACGTTGCGAGTGCTGGAAATGGGAATAATGGCCGTAAAACGCCCGATACCGCGACACCAGCACGTGTCTGAAAAGCGTCACCAGCGATCAACGTGTTATCCCGTGTATCAAGAAACGCGATAGAGTCAGGTGTATGCCCTGGTGTGGCTACAACCTTAAGCGAACCGATGCGGTCGCCCGCTACAACCGTGCGATCTGGCTTCGTCGCGACTTTTACCCAGCTACCACGCAACTTATCTACAGGCTCCCCTGGTAAAAGGCTCATGTTGCCAGTCATCAACGGCACACTGCGCTCCGCGACAATCACCTCTGCGTTGGGTAGTAAAACATGCAGAGCATCCAACGAGCCAGCATGGTCGCCATGAACATGCGTCAGCACAATTCGCACAATCGGTGCACCCAGCGGTTGCGCCGATGCCAGGATAATTTTCTCACTACCCGCGATACCTGTGTCTATCAGCGTAAAGCCATCGTCCTCACGTACAAGGTAGCAGTTCACCGGAAACAAAACGGGAAAGCGTGTCAGTTGTACAAAGTTCTCGCCATAAGTCGTTGTTTTCATGGTTGTATTTTTCCTCTTGGTATCATTTGTTCGGGTAACATTTTGTTGCCTTTTCAAATCTAAACTAATATACTTAGTTTATACACTAATATCAGTAGTTTGTCAAGAGGGTATGAATAGAAATATGGTATGAATAGAAATATGGTAAGAGTGATGCATATAAACGAAACAATGCGGTGATGCAGGGTGTGATAAATTAGACCCGTACATGCGAAGTTACACTTGTACGGGTCTGATTTATCACACCCTGTCTCTTGTAATGTATCAAATTGCACTATCTATATGCTAATGAACATTAGTATCTGCTGTACCGTATGTTTTATAATGCTAGCAATGAGAAATAAAACATGTTGTAGCTTATACTTTGTACAAGAAAGGGAATACGCACATGCCTCTACATTCTGCTCTTGTTCCATCAACCTACACAATGGAAATATTTGAGTTCCAAGAGGGAGATCCGACCTATCAGCATATGAATCCAGATGGCACAATTTTCCCTGGCGGTATTTCTGTAGCGAAACTACAACAAGGACTGAGTGAAAACGAAGGCAAGTTTATCGGCCCATCAGGAGAGATATATGCTCTCTCCGTTGCAGCATGGGAGGGACAAGATCCCAGAAAAAACACTGTTACAGATGGTATTTCATACAACTCCACTCTTTCCTGCTCATATCGATCCAGAGCTACGACAAGCACCTTTTTCTCAAGCCTCTACACAAACTTCGTCACCTACTGCGGTCACTGATAAAGGTAGTGCGTCGCCCTCTTCGTTCCGTGTTAAGAGTAGTCATGCAGGAAGTAAGCGTACCAGCAACTTTATTTCGTGTAGCGACGTGCATGGAGAGCATCGCGTAAAAATACAGCTCAGTAAAACACCCGGCTCAGGAGTTACAGCAGATACCTTGCTCGCGCTACCTGAAATCACGGCAACTGATGTTCATTGTCCGGTTTGTAATGAGACAATTCGATTTAGTGAATCGCTCGATAAGCGGATACAGCAAGGAATCGAGTGGTGGGGTAGTGATGCTAAGATACAACTCATTTTTGAGCATCCCATAGGCGTTGAGGAAACTCAAACAATTCCAGCAGACTCGCCTTTTATCGTTCATCGTTATCGTCGCTATACACCAATCTCTGTTCCTGACTCGCCCAAAGGACGTTGATATAGAACTGTCTATCGTGCTGAAGACGCACGATCACCTCATTACGCTTCTTTCTGAAAGGAGCGAAACAACGGCACAGATGTTACTTGCCTTGCCAGAAGCAAAAGAGACGGAGTTAGTATGTCCTTTATGTGACGAGAAATTACCCCTTGGAGAGCCATTGGCAGAATATATTCGTATTCTTGCCGATGATGCAAGCGGCAACACTACTCCCATAGAGTTGAGTATCTCCCATCCTCGTGAAATCCCTGTAACCAGGACTCCTGTCTCAGCGTCTTTAATTCATGTAAAGCAACATTCAAAAACCGACGACTTTGCGCAGAAACATTATGAGGGATATCCAAGTTTCGTTGTAAGGAGTCTACGAAGATAAGCTTTGTGCGCTCAACACAACTCATACTTATTGAAGGCTTGTCAGGTTCTGGTAAGTCAACAATGGCGCATTATCTTTCACGCCAATTAACACTTCACGAGATAGAGCATACATGGTGGTATGAGGAAGACAAATGGCACCCGCTTTATCCTTTCCACGATATGTCCTCTATGCAAAAGGTGCTAGACACGTTGGCAACAGAGAATTACCATCTTGTCATTGATACCGCTCTTAAGTTGTGGCAAAAGTTCGTTGAGGCAGTCCAAACTTCTGAGAAAATTGTTATACTAGATGGTTGCTTATTCGGCTATCTCACGTGGACAATGTTTCCACTTGATATACCAATCGCAGAGATACAAATATATCTAGCACGAGTGGAGCAAATTCTTCGTCCCCTTAGCCCCTGCCTCATCTACCTCTATCAAAATGACCTTGCCCATGCTATTAGAAGGAAGGTCCAACGAAGGGAAATTGACGAAGAGCCTCTTATTCATCAAGCTGTTGAATCTCCATATGGAAAACGTAGAAACCTACAGGGCTTTGATGGGATGCTTCGCTATTGGATAGAGTATCGTGATTTTACAGATACGGTCTATTCTACAATACAATGGACAAAACTCTCTATTGAGAACTCTGCAAGCGATTGGCTTACATATCAGCAACAGGTACTCGATGTCCTTGAGCTATCCGCATTACCAGAGCTATCGCTTCCAATAGAAACTCTTGATACACTTACTGGCACATATAGCTTTATAGAAGATGGCGTCAAGCATACTTGTATGGTAAAAAGAATACAAGACCATCTCTTTCTCGATGGTGTTCCGCATATTTGGCCCAATAATAGATTAATCCCACTCTCTCATCTAGTATTCGCAGTAGAATTCTTTTCCACACAAGGTGAGGTTTGTAGAAGACGCTAACGACGCTATCTATCAAATGCATTTGACAGGGCCTGAGCAACTCTTTCATACGGTCAACCATGTGTTCACGCAATAAGTTGTAAGGGTCTCATTCATTACATCCTTGTCAGCTATTGAAACCGTCCACAGGATTGATGAAACTTTCAATATTTCCTCAAACATGTGCAATCGCAACAGAGTGTAATGAATGAGACCCCTACGAACATTCCACTCCCACTTATTGACATCTACAATATCACAGAATATACTTTCATTGATAGACCGACCGTCGGTCTATCAATGAAAAGAAGGATATATGGCAAGAGTCGTCAAAGAACACGCGGTGAGGCGCAACGAAATTCTCGATGTCGCGCAACAGCTTGTCTATACGAAAGGGTACGAGCAGATGGCGATCCAGGATATCCTGGATACTCTCTCTATTGCTAAAGGGACATTCTATCACTATTTCGTCTCGAAACAGGCATTGCTAGAGGCTTTAATTGAGCGTATGGTTGCGGAGGTAGAAGTACGACTTAATCCTATTCTGCTTGACCCTCATCTCTCTGCGCTTGAGAAATTCCAACGGTTCTTTGCCACAGTTGCAAATTGGAGAACCGAAAATATTACAATTTTGCTCGCGTTGTTGCGCGTCTGGTATAACGATGAAAATGCGCTTGTGCGTCAGAAGATACGTACAGAGAGCATCGAACGATTTATCCCTATGCTCTCCGCTATTGTGCAACAGGGCATCCAGGAAGGTGCCTTGAAAACGTCCTTTCCTGAGCAGGTGGGCGGCATCATTCTGTCCATTGGTTTAAACCTCCAGGAAACTATAGGGCATCTAGTACTTGTCTATGAGCCAGATATGCTCCGACACATTGAAATTGCTGTTGCCGCTTATACAGATGCGATTGAACGTGTGCTTGGCGTGACACCTGGTTCCTTGTGTCTTATTGATGCTGAAACACTAAAAGCGTGGGTTGCCTCGTTACGAGACAACGCATAAGTATTGTTCATGGAGGAACAACATTATGCCTACCATTATTCAAACAAACAAACTTACAAAAAGTTACGGGAGAAGTCGAGGCATTATCGACGTTACCTTTGCCATTGAAGAGGGCGAGGTCTTCGGCTTTCTAGGTCCGAATGGTGCTGGCAAAACCACGGCGATGCGTACTCTCATGGGTCTATTACGCCCTACAAGCGGCGGTGCCACAATTGACGGACGTGATTGCTGGCAACAATCAACCGAAATCAAAAAGCTAGTAGGCTACTTGCCTGGCGAGTTCTCTTTTGACTTTGGCCTACGTGGAGCACAAATTCTTGAGTATCTAGGTCATCTACGCGGCGGCGTCGATCAGACATACCTGCATGAGCTAGTAGATCGTCTGGGCTTAGACCCAAGCAGGCGTTTCCGTGAATATTCACGCGGCAACAAACAAAAGGTAGGTCTGGTGCAAGCGTTCATGCACAAGCCGCGTGTCCTCATTCTCGACGAGCCAACGAGTGGATTGGACCCACTCAATCAACAGGAATTTTATAAAATCGCAGCCGAAGCACGTGCAAATGGTAGCACCATCTTCCTCTCCTCGCATGTCTTGCCAGAGGTAGAGCGTACCTGTGACCGCGTAGCAATCATTCGCGAGGGACGCTTGATTAAGATAGATCATGTGTCAGCACTCAAGGATATTCGTCAGCACACTGTAGAAATTAGTTTTCCTGGCCCGGCCTCTACGGAATGGTTTAGTCATGCTACAGGCGTGACAAATGTGTCTCTCGGTACTGATATGAGAAGCGTGCAATTGCATGTACAGGGGACATTGGAAGAGATTATACACATCGCAGGCGTCCATGATGCAACAAATATTACGACACATGAGCCGACGCTAGAAGAGGTCTTTCTACGCTTTTACGAGCCAGCATCGTCTGTACTAGCAGATTGAGAGGTATGCCATGTTTCGCACCATTTGGAGCAAATCACTCAGAGATTACAGAGTAGCTATTCTCAGTTGGGGTATTGGGCTTGGCTTGCTGATGACGGTTGGCTTAGCCACAGCAACATCCGTTGTTCTCGCAGGCGTTGCCAGTCTCGCACCACTTTTCCACTTCCTGGGTGATGCCTACGCCATTCAGACGCCAGAAGGCTATGTTACTTTCCGCTATCTCGGCATCGTCTTACCGCTTTTGCTCAGTATCTGGTCCATCCTGGCGGGAGCAGGTCTGGTACGACGAGAAGAGGAACGTGGCACAATAGACGTTTTGCTTGCGACACCGCAACCACGTTCGCGCTTGCTTTTGGAAAAGATAGGTGCATTAGGAACCGCCCTATTTCTAATTGCGGTGTTATCCGCGTTAGGAATCATGGCAGGAGAGGCGCGTCTTCAACATATTGGCTTTGACAGAGCGTTGCTGACTGGACTGAACTTGAGCATGTTCGCGTTCTTCTTTGGTATGGTTGCCTTGTTGCTCTCTCAATTCACAATCAGCCGGGGGGTCGCGGCAGGTGGAGCAAGTGGGCTACTAATGGTGGCATTACTCTTCGATATTACCGGACGAGAAGTTCAGGGTAGCTTGGTACAATACCTCTCACCATTCTATTATTACACCCTCAACCGACCACTCGTTCCTACATTTCACAATACACCTGCATCAGTTCTCCTACTCATTGGGCTGAGCATCCTGTTCATAGTAGCGAGTCTTATCCTGTTTAGAAGGCGCGATATTGGCGGATCGGTGTTCTCATTGCAACGCCAGAACGTAGACAGCAAACAACAGATGATACGCTCCCTAAGTAAGGCAGAGGGTGCAGCATCCACACATACCATTAGCTTGCATACGCTGAGTATGCAGGGATGGGCATCATTCTGGTGGCTGTTCGGCATACTGTTCTTCTGTACCGACATCCTACTAATTACGCCCAGCCTCCAGAAGCCATTCTACAAGATTGTGCAAGAAACGCCGTGGCTAGCGCACTTCTTTTTCGACACGCCAACTAGCACCAACGCAGGTTTACTAGGGACTCTACTCTTTACATTTCTGCCAGCAGTGGTCGTGATTTTTGCGTTGACACTCTCGCTCAAATGGCCTTCGGACCTTGAAAGTGGACGATTGGAATTGATTTTCAGCACACCGAAACCACGTTTCCAGGTACTACTCGAACGCTTCGGTGCCACGCTCCTCATGGTGTTGCTGGCTCCGATCTTGATATGGCTACTTCTCGTCTTTGGAGCCACATTGGATAACCTGAATGTCGATCAAGGCAGAATTGCCGCCGCCAGTTTTAGCTTGCTGCCACCAGCATTGCTTACAATGGGATTGGTCTACGCTCTGGCAGGTCGCTTACGCTACATCACGGTTGTAGGGATCGTCTCAGCATATCTCGTGCTATCCTTCCTGGAAGAAACGCTTGAAGGAAACTTTACCATCCCTTCCTGGGTCCTGTCGCTCTCCATCTTTCACCTTTACGGCAACCCAATTTTTCTCGGCATGAACTGGGGTAACTTCTGGGGTATGCTGAGTGTCGCTCTCGTGTTACTGGTCGTTGGGGTTATGCAGTTCCGCACCGTAGATATTGGGCTTGGATAAACAATTGTAGGGGTCTGCATTCCATCACACCCTTTTCGCCCTTGACCATGTTCCCAGGATAGATGCAAAGGGTCAATCCCTTCCAGCAGGATCAATAGCGAAAAGGGTGTGATGGAATTAGACTCCTACAGATTTCTGCCGCGCCACCGCCTCAAGCTGCTTGAGTTCTTTGCGATAGACAGAAGGATTAATTAATGGCACCACAATACGTTCGACGAAACCTGTCAAACCAGGACTTGCATTCATCGTCGTCGCAATCTCGACACGAGACTTTTGACCCTGCTCTACAGGAGTGACGGTAAATGAAGTAACAATGTTTTGTGGCGAATCAATATCCTGCTCAACCAGCAGGCGTCCTGGTTCTGGCTCGCTCACACGTTGATACAACTCTCGCTCTACACCAAGTGCCTTCATCTTGAAACGAATAATCGTGCCTGCACCATATCCGCCTTGCTCCACGCGCATGTCATAAAAGGTCTCTTTCGGCACAATCTGTGGATGCCCCTCCCGATAATCGGCAATCGTCGCATACACATCTTCTGGCCGAGCATCCAGCACAGCAGATTCCTTCACATGAATTTGTCTCATGAATTTTCCTCATCTTTATATATGTTTTCATTTTATATGACTTCAAGTCATATGTCTTTATTCAGTATAAAGCGGTATAATATGTTTTGTCAAGAGATAGAGAGACCGATGATGGCGTTTGAAACATTCACCAGGATACGAAACGCCTGTAGGGGTCTCATTCTATTACACCCTTGTCGGCAAACGGCTATGTTGAAGGATTGTTGAAACGTCGCATCAATCTCGTAAACGATTTCTTTTGCCGACAAGGGTGTAATAGAATGAGACCCCTACATCGAGATATCATCGGTCCCTATAAGAAAGGGACATCAATGGAACGACCCGAAGCCTATCCTATCACCTATGGCATGCTTGGTCTGCTGGCTTTTTGGGGACCCATGTCAGGTTACGATATCAAACGTGTGTTTGATCATACGCTTGCACCCATGTGGGGGGCGGCACATAGTCAAATATATAAAGAGTTGCGACGTATGAAAGAGCTTGGCTGGGTGGACATGGAGCGCGAGGAGCAAGAGGCACGACCAGACCGTAAGGTATACTCTATTACTGACAAAGGCAGTAATGCGCTCCGTGAGTGGCAAGCTCAACCAGCGGATGTGTTTCAACTGCGTGACGAACTACTCCTCAAGGTCCTGTTTGGTACCTTCGCTGCTCCCGGTGACTTAGCGCAAAACTTGCGTTCAGCCATCGCTTATCATGAGATGCGCTTGTTAGAGTATCGCCAAACCTCTCTCTTTATCCCGACGAAAGGCGAGTTGCGAGCAGCAGACAAACGTCACAATCCCTATGCAGTCGAAAGTGAAGAAGACCCCTACTTCGGATTGATCGCACACTTTGCCATCGGTTTTGAGAAGACCTATCTGGGTTGGCTCTACGAGACGCTAGACTTTGTGGAAAAGCGTCAGGCACAAACAGTAGAGAGAGAATGAGTTACAGGATAGCATGACAGGGGCAAGCCCTATCATGCTGTCCTGCGCATAGCTTTCACCAGTTAGTTGGACTCAATAGGCTTGCCCCTGTCATGCCCCCATCTGGCTATCTTCTGCCCATTAAACAGCCCTGCGATAAGTCACCTTCTCTCCTTGACATCTTCCTCACGTTAACCTATCATAGGGGATAAGTATTAACATTCCGTTAACTAAAATTTAACACTACAATAACATTCGCACGATTCACTATGAGGAAAACGTGTGGGGGATTTCGTATGTCAAAGCAATATATCGGCCATTTACCTAGTCATGATCCACTCTATCACTATCTACAGCATGATATACTGCCGCAAATAGGATTATCTAATCATCCAGCGCGTTTTCGTGTGTTTCGGATGGGTGGTAGTAACGAAGTATATCTTTACGAAGAAAAGTATAGCAACGCGCAGGTCATAGGCAAATTCTTCGCCCGAAGTACGTACAGTGGTTTTCACATGCCTGAAAAAGATCAGCGTATGGAACAGGAATTTCACAATCTGCATATGATGCGTGGTTATGGTCTGGTTGGCTATCCGCACGATGTTGTACGCCCGCTTGGGCGCAATGGTTGGTTAAATAGTTTGTTGGTTGAAGAATATCGCGGCGGGCAGTCACTCAGCAGTGTCATCACAAATGCCATTGTCACACGCCAGCCAGAAAGACTCTATGGCAAACTCACAGCACTCGCCTACTTCCTCGCCACGTTCCATAACCGGACCGCCAATGGCTACGGTGTGAACTTTCACGATGATTGTGCCTACCTCGACCGACTTGTACGCAAACTTTCCAAAAAACAGGCGATTAGCTGGGATGAGGTCAACGAATTTTCCTGGTTACGGGACCGCTGGCGCGAACAACCCCGTATGTGGGAAGACCAGCAGGTGCTTGTTCATGGCGATGCAACCCCCTCGAATTTTCTGTTTGGAGAGGGACTGAGCGTCGTAGGTATAGACCTGGAAAGAATGAAGCGAGCTGATCGTGTCTTCGATCTTGGACGTATCGCGGGTGAACTTCAACACTTTTTCTTACAAATCACGGGCAACAAATACGCGGCTGAACCCTTTATCGGTCACTTCCTCTGGGAATACTCATGTCATTTTCCCGACCGTCATAGTGCATTTGCCTCGATCAGCAGAAGACTACCGTTTCAAATGGGCCTAACCCTGCTCCGTATCGCCCGCAACTCCTGGATCAGTAACGACTATCGTCGTCAGCTCATCGAGGAAGCGAAACTCACATTAAGGACGTTTTAATGGATATCCGTGCAATCCTCTTTGACGTAAATGGCACCCTTATTGATATTGAAACAGATGAAGGCTTAGAAGAAATTTACCGCGCTATCGCCCACTTTCTGATGTATCAGGGCATTACCCTTCATCGTTGGGAGGTGCGTGACCTATACTTTCAGATTATGCAGAAACAACGTGCGGCAAGCACCGAAAAATTTGTCGAGTGGGATGCCACATCCATTTGGCGTGAGTTTTTACAGCAAACGGGGAGCGACTACACGCGTGCCTTACCTCCCGAAAAGCTGGCACAACTTCCTCTTTTCCTGGCGGAATTGCATCGTGGAATTGCCCGCAAACGCCTTCGTCTCTTTCCACAAGTAAAAGAAACGCTTGACCAGCTACGTGCGCGTTATCGCATGTCGGTTGTTTCGGACGCTCAGAGTGCCTATGCTATACCAGAATTGCGTGCCGTAGGCATACTAGACTACTTTCATCCCATCATCGTCTCTGGCGACTATGGGTACCGCAAGCCCGACCCACGCCTCTTTCAAAATGCACTTGCCACATTAGAAATACGACCAGAACAGGCTCTCTACCTTGGTAATGACCTCTACCACGATATCTTTGGAGCACAACAGGCAGGCATGAAGGCAATCCTCGTCTCATATGACCGTGCGAACGTCGCTTCCGAGACCAGTATACCCGACTACATCATCTACACCTTCCCAGAATTATTGCAAGCGATCAACTATTTCACGAAAATCAGGTAGGGACCGATTTATCGCGTCCACGGGGTGGGGCGTGGGAGGGGTAACGTGGCGACAGCGCAGTTCTTCCCCAACGTGTTCCCCCCAACCCCACCCCGTGGACGCGATAAATCGGTCCCTACCGACGACGTCTTGTATCCGCACGAAAACCCTGTCAACTGTGTGATGTGCCCAAAGGGTGTCATGAATGAGACCCCTACAACCATTTTCTCTCAAAAAAATCTTACTATTGAAAAAACATGTTCCTCCCATTCCGGTGTAACCTCCCAACGTATGTATGTTTGAACACGAATATACCATCTATCATTCAAAGGAGCATATATACAATGCGATATACAAAAACGCTTTTCTCGCTTGGCTTCCTGATCGTACTTACTTGTCTCTTTGCAGCCTGTGGCTCGACAGCAGGCAGCAGTTCTTCTTATGCCACGAACAGCCCAACGACAACACCGGACACCAGTGCAACGGGTCCAACCGCGACAACAACAGGCAAATATAGTGCAACCCCAACTACAAGTACCAGTAATACAAATGCATCAACAATAAAAACAACGAACGCAACACTCGACGGTAAAGCCGCAACAGTGCTGACGAACGCGCAGGGCATGACGCTCTACTACTTCACGCCTGATACACAAACAACGAGTGCCTGTACGGGTGGATGTGCTGGCAATTGGCCTCCCTTACTAGCCGCTGGTTCTATTACCCTCACAAGTACGGCACCGGGAAAACTCACGACAGCAACGAACGCGAATGGCACACAGATTCAATACAACGGTCATTTTCTCTACACCTACGCAGGGGACTCCGCACCAGGTCAAACAAATGGTCAAGGGGTCGGCGGAAAATGGTTTGCCGCCACAACCACTCTTTTGTAAACATTACTGTTGGTTATAGAACACATTAGACCCATACAAGTGGGAGCAGTGACGTGAATACATCACGCGATCCATCTGAACAATCACGACAGGAGTTTCAAACGTTTTACCAGGAAAATCTTGGTATCGTCTATCGCTATGTCTATAGCAAAGTGGGAGTGCGCGAAGAGGCCGAGGACCTGACCGCTCAAATATTTATGAAAGCGGTACGTAGCATCGACGCGGAACGTGGTCAACAGAGTATGCAGAAATGGCTCTTTCAGGTGGCTCATACAACGCTTGCCGACTATTGGCGGCACTACTATCGCGTTTCGGTCAGTTCGCTGGAAGAACTCCTTGATAGTGGTTGGGAAGGGCCAGCAGAGATCGAGCCAATTTCGGTGAGTATAACTCCAACAGAAAAAGTGCATTCTCTCTTACGCCTCTTGCCAGAACACCAGCGAGAGGTGTTGACCTGCCGCTTTTTGCTCAATCTTTCCATCAAAGAAACTGCCTTGAAGTTGAATTTGAGCGAGGCAAATGTGAAGGTGTTACAGTTTCGCGCTCTCAAGCATGCAGCAGAACTTGAACCTATCGTGACCGATATATCATAACCTTACGTGGAGAGAAATCATGGCGGACGAAGACCAGGAACGATTTGAAGACTATCTAGAACTAGAACGCTATATCGAAGAATTACAAGTGGGTAAGCGTGCGCAGCCACCAACTGATCTGACGCCGGAGCAAGCACGCACCTATCATATGGCGGCCCTATTCCGTTCGGCATCTCCTGAAAACGCGGAACCAAGTCTTGCCTTCGCCGAGCAACTAAAGGTGCAACTGCTCCATGCACAAGAGGATACTCAGTCTGCAGAACAGACGCCCGAAAGCATGCTACAAGAAAGTCCTGTACCACCCATAGCGTCTCCTGAGACAACATCTACAAAAACAGGCATAACCAGGCCAGCACGTTTCTTTTCACGTCGTAGCCTTCTCACTGGAGGTGCAGTTGCAGCCGCGTCCCTTGTCATTGGAGCTGGTACAACACACATTCTAGAGCAAAGCGCAGCATCTCATGACAAAGATAACACTGCTATAACACAACCATCGAGCACACAATTGGCAATCAGTACCAGTTTGCCCACAACATGGCATCTTGTAACTACGCTCGCGGCCCTAGGGCAAGGTGCCGTACGCTTTACGGCAGACACGCTTGTTGGCTATGTCCTTCGAGAAACCGACGCAACGCAGGGAGAACAAATCATTGCGCTCTCCGCCGCCTGCACACACATGGGTTGTCTTGTACGCTGGCAAGATGCCGACCGACGTTTCCATTGCCCCTGCCATACAGCAGTCTTCGCTGAGGATGGGACCCACATCCGCCTGAACTACAGACTTAGCCTATCGCCCCTACCCCGCCTCAACACAAAAGTCGAGAATGGCAATGTCTACGTGCAGGTCCCCAAGTAGTATCAGTAATAAATAGAAGCAGGTCCGAGATATTATCAGACCTACTCCCCAGCGCATTCAGAAAGCGCTTTTCCTCCTTTTATAGGATATATCTTGTCTTCTATTTCCCCTCTACACCACAAAGCCATTTTTCAATGCCGAGTATACTTTCCACATTTTAGAAACGTGGTAAGTGCGTAGTAGAATTCTTTGAACTACTAGAAAAAGTTTAAAAGTGACAAGAAAGGCCACAATTCATGTTTTACAGTGATCCCCACCTTGCCTATCCAGTTCGCGTTGATAAACCCAATCCAGTCTTCGCCAAGATGCTACAACAAGCCATTGGTGGTATTGAGGGTGAAATACGAGTCATGCTTCAGTACCTGTTTCAGGCGTGGGGCTTCCGAGGACCTGCGAAGTACAAGGATATGCTCTACAACACAGGCACCGAAGAAATTGGTCACATCGAGATGCTGGCAACAGCCGTCGCACTTAACCTTGAGGGTGCGCCAACATCTTTGAAGGACGCGATCGCAGGGCAAAATCCTACCGTTGCGGCAGTCTTGGGCGGCATGAATCCACGTCACTTTCTTTCAGCCGCGCTTGCCGCGAATGCAGAGGATGCTAACGGTAATCCCTTCAATGGGTCCTGGATTGTAGCCAGTGGTAATCTGGTAGCAGACATGCATGCTAATGTCGAGGCAGAGTCAACCGGTCGTTTGCTCGTCACGCGCCTTTGGGAAATGACCGATGATCCAGGCATGAAGGATACACTTGGCTTCCTGATTGCCCGCGACACCATGCACCAGAATCAGTGGTTAGCGGTCATCGAAGAGCTTCAGAATGCCTACCCCGTTCCAAGTGATTTCCCACAGGCAAACGAGCGCAATGAGTTCAGCTATCAGTACTTCGTGCAGTCCAGTGCCCCACTGCCCGAACATGCTCGCTTTACCGAAGGTACATCCATCGACGGTAAGGGTCAGTTCACAATGGTCAATGCGAAGCCACTCGGTCCGATACCCACCTTGGCAACCGCGCCGTTAGCCTCGCACACACTCATTATGCCTAAAGGCATGGCAACAGCAGGCACACCAAAGATGGAGAGTCCAGCTAATAGCACATCTATGGCATCTGATGGGACAAATGCATAATTTTGTTCTCCGGTAGAACGCAAAACTTCGTTTTATAGGGCAAGGGAACGCTCCTCTCCTCCCATACACGAACATGACAGGCAAGCCACGTCATATGGGAGGGGGTTTCCTTGCGGGTGTCCTTGTTTTCGCAACACTGTGTTTCATCTTTATCAATCTCTAAAAAGGAGCAGACTATGGCTTTCACAAACATAGGAACATCACCAAGTGGTCAGGATATCGCGGGCATTCAGCACGATCCTAGACGCGCAAATCTTGTCAATGTTGGACAAATTGAACGCATCCTCTCGATTGCGAGCGGTAGTGCGCTTGCGATTTATGGTATAGCGCGTCGCAATGCGGTTGGTGTTGGACTAGCCCTTGCTGGCGGCGAACTTATTCGACGTGGTGCCACGGGGCATTGTTACCTGTATCAATTCCTTGACCTGAACACAAATGACGAGAGTCCAAGCACTGTTGCTAGCCTACCCGACAACAAAGGTGTGAAAATTTCACGCTCGATGACCATTCTTCGTCCCACAGAAGAACTATACGCCTTCTGGCGCGATGTCGAAAAGTCTCCCCTATACATGCACAACATCGAATCGGTCAAAGCAACCGACGAAACCCACTCGCATTGGACCGCGAAAGTACCTGTGGGCGATATTCCCGTTGAATGGAATTCTGTCATTACAGAGGATGTACCGGATAGCCTGATCGCGTGGCGCATCGAGGGTCAATCGCCCCTTGGTAATGGAGGACAGGTGCGTTTTGCGAAAGCCGCTGACGGTAAGGGCACAATCGTGACCTCAGAGATTGAATATCCCGTTTTCGGGGGCATGCTTGGAGTCGAGATTGGCAAGATACTCGGACATCTTCCAGAGCAAGAGGTGCGTGAAAACCTGCGTCAATTCAAGCAACTCATGGAGTCGGGCGAAATTCCAACACTGTCAGGACAGCCTGTGGGTCATGGGCAACCCCTGAGCAAGCAGGGTAGAAAAAACTAAAAGAGGAGCACAAACTATGAAAGCTGCATGTTGGTATGGCGCACATGATGTACGTGTCGAAACAGTACCCGAACCAAAGATAACGAATCCACATGACGCCATTGTTAAAGTCCAGGCAACAACCATTTGTGGTTCGGACCTGCACCTGTATGATGGCTATATTCCTTCAATGGAAAAGGGCGACATTCTTGGACATGAGTTCATGGGTGAGGTGGTCGAAGTTGGCAAAGAGATCACAAACATTAAAAAAGGCGATCGCGTAGTGGTGCCCTCGGTCATCGCTTGTGGTCGTTGCTACTTTTGTCGCAACGGCCTTTGGTCACTCTGTGATAACTCAAACCCGAACGCAGCGATGACCGAAGCTGGCTACACCTTCACCCCTGCCGCCATCTATGGCTATTCGCATCTCTATGGAGGCTATGCAGGCAGTCAAGCTGAATATATCCGTGTTCCCTTCGCCGATAGCGGTCCGACGAAAATTCCTGATGGCATGTCTGATGAGCAAGCGTTGTTTATCTCGGATGCCTTCCCAACTGGCTACATGGCGGCTGATAATTGTGGTATTCGCCCAGGCGATACGGTAGCAATATGGGGTGCAGGTGCTGTTGGGCTGTTCGCGATGCGCAGTGCCTATATGTTAGGTGCCGAGCGTGTTATCGCGATTGACAGGTTCCCCGAACGCTTGCGCATGGCACAAACATTTGGTCATGCGGAGGTACTTAACTACGAAGGCACAGACGTAGTTGAAGAACTCAAGCAAATGACGGGCGGTATGGGGCCGGATGCCTGTATTGATGCAGTAGGCATGGAGTCACACGGAGCGGATTTCCTGGGTCTTTATGATAAGGTGAAGCAGACACTCCGTCTTGAGACAGATCGCATCAATGTATTACGTCAAGCCATTCAATCCTGTCGTAAGGGTGGGACTCTATCAATTGTAGGTGTCTACGGAGGCTTCGTTGACAAGTTCCCCATGGGCATTGCCTTTTCTAAAGGCTTGACCTTCCGTATGGGACAGATGCATGCGCAACGCTATGTTCCCATGCTGGTAGAACGTGTCGCTCGCGGTGAGATTGACCCAGCAGCCGTCGTGACACATCATATGGGACTTGACGATGTACATAAGGCGTATGAGACATTCAAGCACAAAACCGACGAATGTCTGCGCGTTGTACTGAAACCATAAATAAATGTCAGGAATAAAGAAAAGCAGGTCCGACAAAATATCGGACCTGCTCACCAGCACATTCAGCAAGTATTGTTTCTAAAAGCTAGTTCGCGGTTACGTAGACGCGGGGCGACCAGGCGGTACAACTATCGCCATACCAGTGGCTCGTGCATGCTTCGACTGTAAATTCGTAGGTTGTTCCATAGTGGGCATTCGTGAAATTTGAGGAAGAGTTTGAAGTGGTATACTGCGTCCAGCCGCTACGTCCCGGACGCCACCAGTCAATTTTGTAGTAGTCATGACCGGAGGAATAGGCCACCTGGATATAATCGCTACAACGGTTGAATGCAAGGCTCAGCGAAGGCGCATCACTACCATCAAAGCCATACACGGTTGGATTGCTACTTGTGACATACGTGGCATCAGGTGAAGAAGTGTAGTAGCTCCAACAACCTCCACCACTATTCGTGACTCTTGTATGAAGTGAGTTTTTACCACCACTACTATCCTGGTTTGTGCCATGCAGACCATTCCCCAATGAGGCACGATCAGGACCCTGTGAAGCATTCGCTAACGAAAGTGCGTTCGCGCTAGGCACGCCTCCGTTCATCAAAAGCACGCCTGCGGCAAGCATGATAGCGAGCATAAATGCGGGAATACCGATACCAAGCATAAGCGTGAGAGGACCCCGTTTGTTAGCTGCTTTTTGAGTGTTCATTGCTGTTTTCTCCATTTTTTTCGTCACTATTCAGAAAGAAGTATTAACATACATCCATACCTGCCTAACAACCATTCGACTGTTTCTTTTGTAATTCGTTTGTCTACGTTTGAAGTATAGTTTATATGATTTAGTAATAATATGGCCATTCTCACGCCTGAGTGATGAGGCATCTCACATAACACACCCTCGACCCTTACATCCCTGTCACTGCTTCTGCATGATAAACGTGTCCAAAAGAGATAAACGAAAAATTACTACTAGAGGAGAAATATAGAGTATGACCACCCCTGACACATCCACAAAACCACGTATTGGCTTTCTTGGCTTAGGACATATGGGAAGTTTGATGGTCGAGCGGCTCATGCAGCATGGCTATACGCTCACCGTCTATGATCGTACGAAAGAGAAGACACAAGAAGTAGCTCAGAAAGGCGCATCCGTCGCCGATACACCGCGCGACCTCGGCAGTCAAGCTGATGTCATTATCTCGATGGTGACAGATAACGCCGCCCTCGATGCTGTTATGTACGGTGCTGATGGCGTGCTTGCTGGCGTAAAATCCCAGCACACAACGCTTATCGACATGAGTACTGTTTCACCTGAAACCTCGCGCCATCTCTTTCAAACGGCCAAGAAACACGGTGTCGCGATGCTTGATGCGGCAGTGTCGGGTAGCACTCCACAGGCAAAGGAGGGTAGCCTGATCTACTTCGTCGGCGGTGAAGAGTCTACCTATCAGCAGTGTAAGCCAATTCTTGAAGCCCTGAGCAAAAACAGCTTCTACATGGGCGAGAGCGGCAACGGTACGACCATGAAGATGGTCGTGAATACAATGCTCGGCCTTGAACTACAGGCTCTTGCCGAGGCTATCGCATTAGGCGAAAAAGCTGGACTCGACAGGAAACACTTGCTCGACGTGCTGGGACAAACAACGGTTGTGGCACCTGCACATAAAGCCAAACTCGCTAACGCCGAGCAGAACGAGTACCCTGTCAACTTCGCGCTTGCCACCATGCGCAAAGACTTCGGCCTCATCATGCGCCTCGCCGCCGAACTCTCCGTCTCCATGCCCGCCACCGCCGCCGCCGAACAAATGTATGCAGCGGCCCTCGCGCAAGGCCACGACGAAGACTTCTCAGTCATGATCCAATTCATGGAAGAACTATCCGGCGTGAAGCACTAACATTCGTAGGGACCAGATTTATCGCGTCCAGGGCCGATTTATCGGCTATATTCCTCAACTTGCTTGCCTGAACTTGTATCGCGCAATGAATTGCGCCTCGGACGCGATCAATCTGGTCCCTACGAAATTTCTCACTTAAGGATTGGTCATCTGGTAGGGACCGATTTATCGCGTCCTCAGCACGAGCGGAGCAATGTGCGAGTCCAATTCATGGCTTATTAGATCCACCAATAATCGTCCTTTAGAACATAATAAGGGTATGAACGGTCCGTAGGGGGCGTTCATATCAAATCAAATTATCAATTTGCATCATGCCCCTTGAGTCTATACGCCTCAAACGAGGGATACACATGTATACGCGTATTCTCAAGCACAATCTCTTGAAAATCGAGAGACTTATCAGCCAACGTCAAAGGAGTGTTTTTCGTAAGCTTGTTATGCAATGATTGAATGGGGTTCGTATCGTCTGCTCTAAATGGCTTTCCCTGTGTAAGGCGTAACACCTGTGACCATGTTCCCCATGTGGCACGCAGAATCGAACGGAGGGCCATCAAAAAAGTGTGCAAGGTAGCGTCCCAGGACGAATATATAGACGTTTTGTGCTTTGAGCCGCTTGACCTGTGTCGAGTCGAGACGGCTCAGAAGCGTGTTTGCTCCATTACGCTTCACCCATTCATTGCAAGCGATTACTTGTCTGCTCGCACCATAAAAGTAGTCCCGTTGCCGAATACGTTCTTGTAGTGAATAGGCAAAGGGGTCTTGCGACTTGAGTTCAAACAGAGCTAATGCTCCCGTTTTGCGATCAAAAATCAGTGCATCCACATCCGTTGTGAGTGTGCCCTTTGTACCTCGCAACTCTACATTCCCAGCACTTTTGACAAAGCGTTTATCCCCGAATAGAGCGTACACGTCCTGGCGAAAGACCTCTTCCCGCAGTTGAGAAGCTGTATGATACTCGGATGAATACTTTCGCTTCAATTCACGCATCAGAAAAAAGAGTGGGTATGTAAGCAAACCTACAAGTGATAGAACACGGTGTTGCTCGTCGAGACGGATAAGCGGAGGTGACGGTACCTCTGTGGTCGAACTATGGTACGAAACATTCTCAGCATCCAACGTAAATGCATCCAATGCGAGCCGCACCGTTGCATCATCCAGCGCAAGCGTTTCCGCAAGCATCTCTATCAGCAAAACATCATCTGTAGGGACCGATTCATCGCGTCCTTCTCGGCAATTGAAAACGTCTGAGAACATGTCAACCATGGTAAGGACCGATTGATCACGTCCTGTTTGCCACTCGAGTTGCCGACGAGGACGTGATCAATCGGTCCCTACCTATATCTATCTGCTTCAAGACTAAACCAATCAGCACTCCGAGCACATCTCGATAGACAGCAAACGTACAAGTTCCGACGAGCGTTGAAGCGGGATACGTAGTATAGGCAACCATGCACTTGACGTGTAGCGCACCAAGTCGGTCATAATAATCGTCAATTGTGCGTGTCGTTTTGTAGAGAGGGAATGCTTGCTCGTGCAGTGCGAAGGTAGCAAGTTGTTGTTGAATGGCTGCTTTTTTAGCATAAAGCGTATCCCACTCGGTAATGTATGTCTGCTTGAGAAGGTTCGTCCACGCTACAATGTCCTCATGTTCGCGCCACTCGGTAGGCTTTTTTTTACTGGCAACCCAGACTTTGTAGTCGGAAGCCCTGTCTTGCTGCATACGCATGAAGCCTGTGTCACAATACGCAAGAACACGTTCTGCCTCAACGAGACGACTGCATGCTTTCAGTGTAGAGTCGGCCCAGGAATTAAGTGTAGTAATTGGTATTGCTATTGTGCTGTTCTCTATCGAGAAGCACAACGAAAGTGCCTTTTGTAAGCCAGTGGTAGTGTACTCAGTGCTAATGTGCTGATTTTGGAAATAGTGTCTATTGCTGGCACAAATAAGGGCAAGCAAGCTCTGATATCTATCAGTAGGAAATGTCTGTTGTAGCGATACATGTTGTTCTTTGAGCAGTTGATGTAACTGCTCTTGTTTAGACGAGAAATGCATTGTCTTCACTCCTGAATAAGTGTAGAGAAAAGGGAATAATCAGATACAACCGCTAGCAAACAGAATTGCCTAACGGCTGGCTGAACAAAAAAGGCATACCCTGATTGTGTTCCCTAGCACACTGGTGAAGACATGTAAGCGAGAGTACCTCCTATAAGTAATACTACCAATATATCACACGAGAAATTTCTCGTGATGGGTAGGGATTGACATTTATTACTTTGATAGTATATAAATCTTATAAATTCACATTAGTGGTTATCTATTTAAAAGAGAGGAAGTATTCAAGGAACCAAGAAAAGACTTTTCTTTGAGCAGACGGAGATTTTTCATAAAGGAGTGGTTATTTATTTCGTCATAAGGAGTAAGACTCATGGCAAACAACACTCTATCTAACCAACAGCAGACATCTACTAGTCTTCCAGATGTAGAGATGGACAAAGCGTTCGAACCTTACAAGAAAAGCAAATTCAAAATAACTGCACAGTATAATGATACTGGAAATCTGTTAAAGTTCTATGGAGAGTCGCCAGGCAGAAAAACGCCATGGGATTGGTTTCAGTTACTTATTATTCCAGTCTTAGTAGTTCTTATTAGTGCTGGTTTTGGTATCCTCCAAGTTTTTTTGAGCAATAATCTTGCTAAGCAACAACACGACAGTGATCAACGTCTTGCTCAACAGCAGAATACTGTTGAGCAAAATATCGCGCACGAGACGCAACAACAGATTATCTTGAAGACGTACTTAGACGATATGTCTAATCTATTACTTAGCACTAGCATCGCTACTCCTCAACTACTACAGGCAAACAAAAACGATGCGGTAAGAAAAGTAGCACAAGCTAAAACACAGATAGTACTGGAAAGCCTGGATGCAAAGTATAAAGCAGATGTTATGACCTTCTTGTATAGAGCAGGTCTCATTGCTTGGCACAATTTAACTCCCACACCTATTCCAAACACAAGTGCCTTTCCGCTCGTCAACCTCGATTTTGACAACTTCAATGGGCTAGACCTAACAGGATTCTACATGACCAACGTTGACATACGGGACATCAACATGAATGATGCTCAGCTTAACAACACTATCCTGACCTACGATAATCTCAGTATTTCTTACTTGATGCATGCACACATGGTTAATGCAAGCCTACACGGAGTTGATTTGTCTGGCTCAGATTTAAGCGGTGCGTGGCTAAATTGCGACTCAATCAGCGTTAACCCAAACGTAATTGTCATGGACAAAAGCGAACTCAATGTGTGCCCAAACCTGTTTAATGTCAAGTTTATTCATGCTAAATTGATAAAAGCTGATTTGAGAGGAGATGATCTCAGTAGCGCAAACTTGACTAATGCAAATTTGACTGGCGCACAACTCAACTGCAATGTACTACAAGGCACCTCGTATTGTGTGAAACTTCGTGGAGCTACGCTGGATGGTGCCGACCTGAGTGGAGCCAACCTCAAAGGGACCGATGTTGACCCGACATATTTAGAGAAAGTAGCAAAGTCGCTTCACGGCACCATTATGCCTGACGGTACGGTCCATGCTTAAGTGTGTTAAGAAACACAAGCATGCATATTCGATCTGTCGTAGGGACCACGTTTACGGCGTCCGCGGCGCAATTCATTGCGCGAGATGGCTTTCGTCGAGCTGGCAGAGAAGAAACATAGCCGATAAATCGGCCTCGGACGCCGTAAACGTGGTCCCTACGACCTTTCAAAGGCACGTCTATTCCCCGACCTCCTCACCTTGCAAAAACGCATTCACGGCGGCATTGAACTTTTGCGGTTGATCGAACATGGCAACATGTGCGGCCCGTTCAAGCATGAGCAATCTTGCATGTGGCAGTTCTTCTCGTAGCATGTGACCAAGCGATGGTGGGACGAGCGTGTCGTTTTCACCCCATACAAGCAAGACAGGGTTTTCGATACTCTGAAGCTCTTCGCTGAAGTCAAGCGCGATCAGGTCGCGTGTCGCCTTTAAGAGCGTGATGGGCCCTGCCCTTAAGCTATCATAGGCCAGGATAGGGAAGAAACGCGGTGTGAGATAACGCGCGGATTCAAGCAAGGGAAGTGTATAACCCAGAACACTGCGTGCGCGTGCTTTGAAGGCTGGATCAACCAGTACAAGCCGTAAGACAACATCAGGTCGATAGGCCGCGATCCACATGCAGATATACCCACCCATTGAATGTCCAATAAGATGTGCTTGCTTCAAGCCTATCGCATCCATCCATGCCAGGAGCCAGTCGCCAGCCTGCTTCAAAGCAAAACGTCCATATCTACGTCTTGCCGAGCCAAATCCCGGCAAATCGACAAGATAGATTTTATAATGTTGCGCGAGTTCCGGCACGTTACGTCGCCACCACAGGGTCGAACCAGACAATCCATGCACCAGCACAATTGGCTCGCCTTCGCCCAGCGTCTGATAACGTACCCTGTATGTACCTACCTGCACCGTATGTAGAGCTATCTTGACCATGAATATCCTTTGCCTAATGTTGGTGTATATTTTAGCATATCACCTACGCTTTAAGCATGTCACATGCCTTTTGCTACGAACGTAATAGCATTATATATGGTTGAGCAGATACATCAAAGGATTAAAAAATGAAAATACTTGTACTTAACGCAGGCTCTAGCAGCCAGAAGAGCCGATTATATGAGATCGGCGAGACCTTACCCGCTTCCGCACCTGAACCATTGTGGGCCGCCGATGCCGATTGGACAAAGGATAAAGGGTCAGCGGAGCTAGATATCTCGACAAGCAGTGGCAAGAAGGTGCAGCAAGAGGTATCAGCCGATTCGCGGCTAGAGGTGATCGAGCAAACGCTCAAAACAATTTGGAGTGGCGAGACAAAGGTGCTCGATGCACCTTCAGACATTGATTTCGTAGGACATCGCGTTGTGCATGGCGGACCCGATTATCGCGAGAGTGTCTTCATCGACCAAAAAGTCAAAGATGATATCCAACAATATGCCTCATTTGCTCCTCTCCATAATCCTGTAAACCTTGAGGGTATCAAGGCAGTCGAACATGTATTTGGCGACAAGGTACAACAGGTTGCCGCCTTCGATACCGCGTTCCACAAAACATTGCCTATGGAGACCGTCGTCTATCCCGGCCCTTACGAGTGGTACGGGCAGGGCATTCGTCGCTACGGCTTTCACGGCATCAGTCACCAGTATTGTACTCAGCGTATCGGACAGATTTTGCAAGAAGACGAAACACATCTACGCATCATCAACTGTCATCTTGGCAATGGTTGTTCGCTTGCGGCTATACGAAATGGAGAGAGCTTCGATACGACGATGGGCTTCACACCGCTTGAGGGCGTGATGATGGGGAGTCGCTCCGGCACTATCGACCCTAGCATTCTGATCTACTTGCAACGCGAAAAGGGCTATACCGCCGACCAGTTCGATCAGATTTTGAATAAAGAATCAGGTCTCAAGGGCATCTCTGGTATTTCCAACGATGTGCGCCAGATACATAAAGCAGTTGAGGCTGGCAACGAACGTGCGAAGTTGGCACTCGACATCTATACATACCGCTTACGCTACTACATTGGCGCGATGATTGCCGTACTCGGCGGTGTCGATGTCCTCTCGTTCACAGGTGGCGTTGGCGAACACGACGACCTGATACGTGCCGAGGTATGTAAAAATTTCGGCTTCCTCAACCTCAAACTCGACGCAGAGAAAAACAAGCAATCGCCCGCCGATACAGAAATCTCGACAGACGATTCAAACGTGCGCGTGCTCGTTGTGCATACCGAAGAGGATTGGGAAATCGCAAAGGAATGCTGGAAGGTAGCAAGCAAGCATTCATGATCGCTCAAAACATGTGGTAGGGACCAGATTTATCGCGTCCGCGGCGCAATTCATTGCGCGAGACATAACCTGTTCCTTCCACATTCGTGAGACATACACAACACGTGGTAGGGACCAGATTTATCGCATCCGCGGCGCAATTCATTGCGCCGCGGACGCGATAAATCTGGTCCCTACGAAAACCATCGAATCAAGGTTGATAAAGCATTACATGTTTGCTCGCTAGTATAGCAGAGCGGAATTGGAAAAGGAAGATAAAGTTTGCACATATATAGATTTCCTCATGACGGGCTTGAGCAAATCATGACAGCTTTGAGACAAGTCGTGAACTTTTCCGAACTATACTATAGATGTTCCCACAAAGAGGGAGCAAAAATAGCACAGGTCAAAGCGACCTATAAAAATGTATAGACAATCAAAAAAGGAAACGAAAACAATCATGAAGAAACTATTGTACGTTGGCGGCGGCAGCCTGCTTCTCTTAATCGCATTGCTCTGTGGCGCGGCGTTCGCCAGCCCACTTATGGCCTCGGCCCACGGTACGGCCACAAAGCCTAAGACAACCACGACGACAACCACGAAGGACAAGCATCCTGAGCGTCGTCCACTGCGCGTTTTTGTACGGAACCATAGCGACGAACTGGTTGACCGCATCGCCCCTCAACTGCACATGACCGCTGCAGATCTGACAGCGAAATTGAAGAGCGGCCAGCATCTCGTAGACATCGCGAAAGATAAGGGCATCTCCAAAGAGGCGTTGAAGGATATTCTTGTCAGAACGACTGAGGCATCCATCGACCTGGCCCAGCACAATGGCAAAATCAATCAGGCCCAGGCAAAGGTTCTCACGGACCTTGTAAAAGATCATCCCTTCGTCGTAGCCCATGTCTTGCACCACCACTTCTACAGCAAGAAGTAACTTTCTTTCTCTCCCTAGTGGACCGCCTCAACACATAAGTGTTGAAGCGGTTCTTTTTTGTTCGTGGTAGGGACCACGTTTACGGCGTCCGCGGCGCAATTTATTGCGCGATGCATGTCTCATGAATATAGAAGAAATATATTATGTCTCGCGCAATGAATTGCGCCGCGGACGCGATAAATCTGGTCCCTACCACATGTTTTGGGTGTCTCACGAAGGATGGTTATAGGATAATGGTCCAAATTCATTGTAAAAAGGTGTATTACTATTAATAATAGATAGATAATTACTATATTTCTTGTAAAATCTTAGAATGGGAAGGGTTATGCTGAACGATAATTATTACGATCTGCCAAATCGTCACTCAATGCGCTTACAGTCATATGATTATAGACAACCAGGATACTACTACGTAACTATCTGTGTCGCTCAGAGACAATGCTTACTCAGCAATATTGTAGATGCACAGGTACAACTGAACACAATCGGTTCCATTGTGGAAGATGAATGCAAGAAACTCTCAAACCGTTTTCAACATGTTCGTTTTGATCAGTACGTCATTATGCCTAATCATTTTCATGGAATCATTCTCTTTGAAGGACCATCAATACCACTTGAAGATACGGCTACGTCTCGTCCTCCTGACCGCTTCATACAATTCGTGGGTACTACAAACCAAATGCACCTCGTTGTTCCTGGTATTTTGCATGATAGAACAAAGAACAAAGAGTTGCCCACTCTTGGTGAAGTAATTCGCACGTTCAAAGCCGCATGTACATTCCGCGTTCGTAAAACCGTTACCTCAGACTTCGCGTGGGAAGGCAGGTTATATGAGCATGTTATTCGCAACAACTCTGATTTGACACGTATACGAAACTATATTATCAATAATCCAGTTACCTGGCACGAAGACATTCTTCATCAGCCATAATCGTGGTAGGGACCAGATTTATCGCGTCCGCGGCGCAATTCATTGCGTATGTTTCTCGTTTCGAAAGAACGAAGACGAGAAACATCGCGCAATGAATTGCGCCGCGGACGCGATAAATCTGGTCCCTACCACATGTTTTTCATGCTATACTATTCTTATAAAATACGTGACATAATCACTAGGAAGCGAGACGTATTCATGCACAACGAGGCGTCGGTACAGGCGGTCAATCATGCCCAATTTTCGCGGCAGTTTGTGAGGCCGTTGTGTGATTCGTATTGTTTCGCCAATCTGCCAGCGACGATTGAGTTCTTGCTGACGGGCAATGGGCAGAGTGCCTTGCCGTTGGATATTTTTGGGAGCTTGCCAACGCGCTATGATAAGGTGGTTTTCTTCTTCGTTGATGCGTTCGGCTGGCGTTTCTTTGAACGCTACGCCGAGAAATACGATTTCCTCAAAGCTGTTTTGAGTCAAGGCGTTGCATCTAAGATAACATCACAATTCCCTTCGACAACCGCCGCGCATGTCACCAGCATTCATACAGGCTTGCCAGTTGGACAGAGTGGTGTGTACGAATGGAACTATTACGAGCCGCTGGTGGATGCCCTGATCTCGCCACTCCTCTTCTCCTATGTGGATTATCCCGAAGGCGAGAAGTTGAAGCGCGACACCTTAAAAAAAGCGAATATTCCCGCCGAAGCATTTTTTCCACGCCAAACCCTGTATGATACGCTCAAAACTCAGGGCATCACTTCACATGTCCTGCAATTTCAGAACTACACGCCCTCGACTTATTCCAACATCACCTTTCGTGGCGCGAAGACACACCCCTATGCCAGTATTCAGCAAGCCCTTTTCTATCTGTCGGAACTTGTCACGGTTGAGAACGTACCACCTTCGTACTACTTTGTGTATTTTGACCGCATCGACGCCCTGTGCCATCACTACGGTCCCTTCTCAAAGGAGTTCGAACGCGAGGTCGATGATTTTTTCAAGGCATTGCAGGAATTGTTTTACAAGAATATCCAGGGCAAAGCCCAACGTACACTGCTCATCGTGACCGCCGATCATGGGCAAGTCGAGGTCAACCCGAAGACAACCTACTATCTTGATAATGCACTGCCGGATATCAAACGCTATCTCAAGACAAATCGCCAGGGACAGATACTCGCCCCCGCAGGCTCCGCACGCGACATGTTTCTTTATGTGCATGATGAACACATTGATGAAGCTATTGCCCTACTACGCCAAAACCTTGAGGGACGCGCCGAAGTGTATCCAACACAGGAACTCCTGGCGCAACACTTCTTTGGTGTGGCAGAGCCATCGCCTACCTTCCTGGCACGTCTCGGCAACGTCGTCATTCTACCTTACAAAAACGAGACGGTCTGGTGGAGCCAGGAGGGGAAATACGGAATGGATTTCCTCGGTCATCACGGCGGCCTCACCCGCGAAGAGATGGAGATCTCCATTGTTGTTATTAGCATTGTAAAATTGTGTAGGGACCGATTTATCACGTCCTTGTTGGCAATCACGAACGCCAGAGATTGTTGAAATGCATTCCATAACCCGTAATCATTGTCGATTGGACAAAAGACGTGATAAATCGGTCCCTACAGGCAAGATTATTTATGTGTTAAAGGAGTTTTCATCATAACTATGCAAGATACAGCGATTGATCTTCTTCAGCGTGGCAAGGATGAAATACGTGACTTGCAAAATCAACGATTTCGCCATCAGATCGAGTTGTGTTTCAAAGCGCACCCCTACTATCAAGAAGTGTTCGCACGTCTACACCTTACCCCCGGTGACTTCAAAACACTCGATGACCTGCACAAGTTGCCAATCACAACCAAGCAAGACTACATGAAGAACCCGCAGGCATTTCGCTTGAATGCGTTGCCAGAATTTCTGCCACAAGAGCGTATTTTGTGGGATGTGAGCTATACAACGGGCACAACTTCTGGTGTACCAACACCGTTTTTCAATACAACCCACGATTATTTCGCGACACTTGAACAGTTGAAACGCTTATGCGACATTATTGGTATCGTAGAAAGTGATACTGTGATGAACCTTTTTCCGCTGACGCCCGTACCGCATATCGGTTTTTTACGTACTCGTGACTATGGTGCTGTCGTGGGGGCCGCAACAGTCAATGCCTTGACTGGCACACCCTATCCCGCTTATCCCGTACATCGTCGCCTCGATGATGCAGTACGTATGGTCGAGCAGCATAAAGGGACCGTACTCAGCGGCATCGTCAGTTATGTACGTCGCGTTGTGATGCGTGCCGAGGAGCTGGGCGCGGACTTCTCGCATGTCCGTCGGGTCGCGGCCCTTGGTGAACCATGTCCACGAGGAATGCGTGATGATATGCGCCGCCGTCTCGTGAGATTGGGGGCGAATGATGCCGAATTAGTGATCGGCAACGCACTTGGCTTTACCGAGATGCAGGGCAGCACAGGTGAATGCGTCGAACTGGGTGGTGGTCACAATCCCGCGCCCGATCAATTCTACTTCGAGGTTGTCGATGAGCAAAAGCACGAGCCGCTACCCGATGGTGAACGTGGTCTCTTTACCGTAACGCATTTGGATAGACGTGGTACCGTCTTATTGCGTTACATTACAGGCGACTTGAACGCGATCAGTAACGAGACATGTCCGCACTGTGGACGACAGGGACCACGCGTTGTGACTAACACGGTACGGACAGCCGAACTGGTCAAGCTCAAAGGCACGCTGATTAACCCGGATTTTATCAAAGAAGCCATAGCCACCGTCGAAGGGATTGAAGAATATCAAATCGTCTTTACTAAAGAGCAACCCGACGATCCTTACTCGGGCGACAAACTGCTGTTACGAGTTGCCAGCCAGCCCAACGAGCAGGACCGTATCCAAACGCAACTTATCGCGAAGGTTGCCGAAGCAGCCGAGATGCGTCCCGTGATAGAATTTGTAGGTATGAGCGACATCTTCGACCCGGCCAAAACGCTCAAATCGACACGCGTCGTAGATATACGTCCCGTAGAACAATAACGCATCCATTCGTAGGGACCAGATTTATCGCGTCCGCGGCGCAATTCATTGCGCGATGCCTGTCTCATGAATATGGAAGGAACAGGTTATGTCTCGCGCAATGAATTGCGCCGCGGACGCGATAAATCTGGTCCCTACGACCTAACATGAGGATACATACAATAATGAAACAACAACACACAACCCAATTGACATTCAACGTAGATGAAGTTCGGAGCCATTTTCCCGCCTTGGTTTCGGATGATATCTATTTCGATAATCCAGGTGGTACACAGGTGGCGCGTGAGGTGATAGAGCGTATGCAGTACTACTATGAACATAACAACGCGAACCACGGTGGCGCGTTTCGCTCAAGCCGAGACTCAGATGCGGTTGTCGCGGAAGCTCGTCAAGCCGTAGCCGCGTTTCTCAATGCAGCACGACCAGAAGAAATCGTGTTTGGGCAGAATATGACAAGCCTAACGCTACACATCAGCCGTAGCATCGCACGCACACTCAATTCCGGTGACGAAATCGTTGTGACACGCCTTGATCACGACGCCAATATCGCACCATGGCTTCTGATTGCCGAAGACCGAGGCTGTACTGTGCGTTGGGTCGATATCCACCCCGAAGATTGTACTTTGGATATGGAGGATATGCAGCGACAAATCACGCCGCGTACAAAACTTGTCGCCGTTGGCTATGCTTCGAACGCGGTTGGCACGATCAACAATGTCAAACGTGCTGTCGAGCTGGCACATAGCGTTGGGGCATTGTGTTTTATCGACGCCGTACAATACGCACCCCACAAGCTAATCGACGTGCAGGCTCTTGATTGCGACTTCCTGGCGTGTTCAGCCTATAAGTTTTTCGGACCTCACACAGGTATTCTTTATGGCAAATATGACCTGCTCGACAAACTCACGGCATACAAGGTGCGTCCCTCTGGCAACCTCCCACCCGACAAGTTCGAGACTGGTACGCAGAGCTTCGAGTCTATCGCGGCTGTACTTGGGGCGATGGAATACTTCGCATGGATCGGTAAGCAGTTCGGTGGAGAAACTGGCCCATTGAGCAAAGCACTCAGAAAAGGTATCGAGGTCATCGACGCCTATGAGTTACAGCTAAACGCCGCTTTATTAAAGGGACTGAGTTCGGTGCCTGGATTACATATTCGTGGTATCACCGATCCAGAAAGATGGGTCAACGTGTGCCAACCTTCTCGTTTACGCTCGAAGGCTTGGACCCGCTCACGGTTGCAGAGAGGCTGGCGCAAGAGCATATCAACGTCTGGGATGGCAACTATTACGCGGTAGAGGTCGTAAAGCGGCTTGGCCTGGAGGAACACGGCGGCATGGTGCGCGTAGGATTGGCGCACTACAATACATTCGGCGAAATCGAGAAATTGGTAGAGGCGTTACACGCACTAAAGAGATAAACACAACAATACGTCGTAGGGACCAGATTTATCGCGTCCGCGGCGCAATTCATTGCGCGAGACTGTTCTTTCCATATTCATAAGACAGGCATCGCGCAATGAATTGCGCCGCGGACGCGATAAATCTGGTCCCTACCACATCTTCTTTCTATATATTCCCTAACGCTTCTAACAATAGGTCGCCCTCGTCAGGTGTGATACGTCCCTCGGAAATCATACGCAGGATGGCCATACGCTCTTGAGTTGGGTCTGCACTTGGTGGTGGTGTGCTGACAGGTTCTTCCTCATGCTGAGCTTGAGCTTGCGATTGCATTGATGCAGCAGGTTGCTCATCACCTGTTTCTGTAAAGTGCATAGGCTCCATCGGCTTCATTGGCTGCATGGGTGTCATTGGCTTCATTGGTTCCATCGGCTTCATCGGTTCCATAGGTGGAATTGGAGCCATTGGCATCGTGCGAGACGCTGGTTCCGTAGAAGGAATCGGCGTCATTGGCGTTGTGCGTGATGCTGGCTCTGTAGGTGCTACAGGTGGCATCGGTGGAACGGGCGGCTTGGGCGCGGTTTGTGGTGGTGGCATACGCAGGTTGCTCAATGCCTGCTCCACAGCTTCCATCGCGCCCTGCACACCGTCGGCTGCGGCGCGTTTCGCCTCTTCGACAAGACGGTTCAGTCGTTCGGGGTCGAGCCGCCACTCGCGATCATTGATACGCACGTTGAGCTTAGAGACCGACTCCGAAATGTCGCGTCCCATATCCTCCATATCACGCCCCATGTTTTCCATATCGCGCTCAAACCCGCTCCTATCGCCAAACTCGAACGGGCTACGCTGAAAGCTGGCGGAAAAGTCACTGGCAAAGCTACCTGAACTACTGGTACTACTACTTCGTGGGGTTTCGTCACTGTTAAGCACAAGGTCTCCTCCAATATGCAATTCGAGATACGCCGCACCAGTTCCATAGGTCAGCATAGCCCTTTTACTACGCGAACCTGACGCAGTTGAAGCGAGAGAATGACCCGTGATATCACCATTGACAGTCGCGGCAATCGTCAGGTTTGCATTCACGGGTATTGTTACTGAGGCGTCTCCACCTACACTGATACGAGCGCGACTGGGAATAAGATCAGCCAGCATTTTCAGGTCTCCACTGATATCGCCAGCCATCAAGTTGCCACGCAAACCCGCCAGTTCCATATCGTCACCGACATCTGAAATTTGTATGGTACCAAACACGTTCGTCAATGAGAGATCATTGCCGATATCGTGCACCGTCACATTGCCTCTAGCCTCTTTCAGCGTCAGGTCGTTCCCTACGTCGCCAATTTGAACACTACCATTGATGTTCTCTATATACAAATCGTTGCCGATATCTTGTGCTGTAACACTCCCGTTGACGCCAACCACCGATGCGTCATTGCCAATATCAACAAGCGTCACGCTTCCACCAATACTTTTTAGTGTCGCGCTATTACCAATATCTTTCAATGTTGCAGGACCATTAATTTCACTTAATTCCACATCTGAATCAACGTCAACAAGCGTCACACCGCCTTGTATATTGCTGATAGTAACATCTGAACTTACATCTTTTGTATTGACTGAACCATTAATATCTCGAAGAGTGACGGTACCATCAACATCGACAACAGTTACATCGCCGTGAATAAGCGTAAGAGTAGTATCACCACTCACATCTTTTAAATCGACACGTAGGATATGCTCGATGTTAACACTACCACTAATATCTTTCGCCACAATGATTGTGTCATGTGGAACCGAAAGCTGAACAGAGCCTCCAGTATCGCTCACAAGTAATGAGTCGCCCTGTGGCCTCAAGCGTTCAATAGTATCATCTGACTCTACCTGGATCGTTGGTTGTTCCCAGCCACGAATGGTAAGATCACCTCCAATATCCGAGATGACGATTTTTTGTGTTGCGGGAAATGTGGTCATATCTTTTGTATCCTTCCTTGTTAATACCATTATCGTTCTTCGACGAAGATTTCGAGGCGTTCACCTTTTTCCATATCTTGCAGGTCCAGCAAACGTCCAGTAGCTCCATTTTCTATACTTTTTAGCAGGTCTTCTAATGCCGCACTACTCATTTGTGGGATAAAGCTTACACCTAATCGCATGCCAGTCCTGATAAGACGCATCGGTAGGGTAGCTGTGACATAAACTTTTTGCGCCCTCGCGTTTAGGGTCGTGGCACGAATGCGTAGAAGTCGATCACGTCCGCGCTCAATTGTGCGTTCAGCTATGCGATCCGGTTCAAGTGTGTCCAGGATTTGTGCCGCCTCGGTCGCGGTCACTTGACCTGACTCGATCATATGCAGAATGCGATTGCGTTCTTCTTTGGATGTTGACATAGCAGGTACCTAGCTTTTCAGGAGGCGCATGGCTTCCTCTACGCTAATCTCTTTCGCGGCAAGGCGGTCAAGTACCACGCGGCGGTCCTGGCGTCCATCGTTTTCGGGTGCCCCACCGAGCGCGGTAACAATTTCGTCAAGCCGCGTGCGTGCCGTGTTATACGCGACGTTCATCTCGACCGCCAGTTTCTGCACATTGCCCCGATACTTCACAAGCAACTCGACAAACTCAAGCTGCTCCCGTGTCAGGCGACCAATCCAGCCAAGACTGAATTGTCCCTCGATCACGATACCACTATCAGGACATTCCAGTCGCGTAACGATCATCTCGCCACCGCTTACCGGGTCACGTGTAATCAATTGATGCATGTATGCGTCTCCTCCAATAAAAAAATGTTTCATCAAGGTCGCAGGGACCAGATTTATCGCGTCCGCGGCGCAATTCATTGCGCGAAACATAAACCATTCCATTCCAATTCATTTGCATCGCGCAATGAATTGCGCCGCGGACGCGATAAATCTGGTCCCTACGACGGTTACATCATACCCTCGCAGGAATGTCGCGCCGTTCGGCCTGTTCCAAGCGTGTGCCGAGCATAACCAGGAATGTGCCACAACACTTGACAATGTGACGTAAGGCATTATGGTTGCCTGTTGCTAACGCAATGTTACGACGATTTTCAATTTCTCGCGTTCGTTCACGTTGCAACTCCTCCAACGCCTTCTCACGCATGTACATGTTGTTACACATCTTAGTTGTTACCTTTCACTTTAAATGGCAATATTTACCAATTTATTGGTGAATATTTTTCTTTACAAGGCAATAATACCATGAACACATAAAAATTGTCAATGATTTTGGTGATTAATATTATCTCAATGGTAATTGTGTGCAATTTTTAAGTAATAAAGACTCCTGTACGGGTCTGATTTCATCACATCCTCTTGGCAATACACAAGTTTGTCAGAATATGGAGAGCATTTCAACATATCTATAACATAGTACGTAGCCAAGAGGATGTGATGAAATCAGACCCGTACAGGAATTTTGGCATATCATCATAGAACGAAACGCTTATACATATTTGAACGTGTTATTGATGTCAAACTTTTCAGTAAAAAGGAAGTGAATATATATGGCATCAGCACAATCGACAATAAAAAATTTTCAAAATACGTATCAACAAGGTGATCAGAATGTTGTTACACGTAATGTTGGACAGACTGAACGCTGGCTTTCCGGGGTAGGTGGCGGTGTGTTGGCAGGCTATGGCATCTTTCGACGTGACTGGATTGGTGCCGGTCTTGCTGTCATCGGAGGAGCTTTGTTCTATCGTGGAGCAAGCGGCCATTCTTTCATCTATCAGGCACTGAAAATCAGCACAGCCGAAAAGCAGCCGAACTTCGCGCCGGGCATTCCAAGAACAGTCTCGAGCATTCCTGGCAAGCGTGGTGTGCGTGTTCAGCGTTCAATGACCGTAAATCGCCACGCGGAAGACCTGTTCAACTATTGGTACGATATCGAACAAGCTCCACGCTATATGGACTATATCCAATCGGTTATGAAGACAGGCGAACGCACATCGCACTGGGTTGCGCAAAGTCCTGGAAACAAGACGGTTGAATGGAACTCAGAACTCTTGCAAGTTGTACCAAACAAATCAATTTCCTGGCATGCGCATGGCAAACCAACAACGGCGAATGCAGGAAAGGTGAGTTTCGATCCCACACCAGATGGACACGGCACGGTAGTCACACTTGAACTTGACTTCCTACAATTCAAAGGTGCCCTCGGAACAGGAATTGGCAGTATATTTGGCCATATTCCAGAACGGCAGGCACTAGAAACCCTGCGCCACTTCAAAGAAATCATGGAGGCTGGCGAGGTACCCACAATCAAAGGTCAATCAACAGGTGTAGGTCGCAAGTAGGGACCGATGTATCGCGTCCTCGTCGGCAATTGATAAGGCCAAAAGGACGTGATACATCGGTCCCTACAGGGATATATTCTGGTAATACATTTAAATCGCATTACTGCACTCAATATAGAAAGAAGAGAGACATATGAAAGCATTATGCTGGTATGGTACGCATAAAGTGCGTGTAGATACCGTGCCCGATCCACAGATACTCAATCCGCGTGACGCCATTATCAAGATCACGACAACAGCCATTTGTGGCTCTGACTTGCACCTCCTCGACGGGTATATTCCGGCGATGGAGAAGGGCGATATTCTTGGGCATGAGTTCATGGGCGAAGTGGTCGAAGTAGGCAAAGGCGTTGAGAATCTGAAAAAGGGTGATCGCGTGGTTGTGCCATTCACAATCTCATGTGGACGCTGTTACTACTGCCAAAAAGGTCTGTTTTCATTATGTGATAACTCGAACCCGAATGCATGGCTAGCAGAGTCGCTATATGGCTACTCGGCGGCAGGACTCTATGGGTATTCGCACATCTATGGTGGATATGCAGGTGGGCAGGCAGAGTATGCACGCGTGCCATTCGCCGATGTTGGACCAATCAAAATTCCTGATGGTCTGACTGATGAGCAGGTGTTATTCCTGTCCGACATCTTCCCAACAGGCTATATGGCGGCTGAAAACTGCAATATTCAACCTGGTGATACTGTCGCTGTCTGGGGTTGTGGTCCAGTTGGGCAGTTTGCGATTCAGAGCGCGTATATGTTGGGCGCGGAACGTGTTATCGCCATTGATCGCTTCCCCGAACGCTTGCGTATGGCGGCAGAGCAGAGTAAAGCGGAGGTCTTCAACTATGAAGGCGTGGATGTGGTCGAGGTCCTCAAACAAATGACAGGCGGCCGTGGGCCAAACGCATGTATTGACGCGGTAGGCTTAGAGTCTCATGGGAGCAGTATTGACGCTATCAACGATACGGCCAAACAAAAAACACGTTTGGGAACTGACCGTCCACATGTGCTACGACAAGCCATTCAAGCATGTGGAAAAGGCGGTACGGTTTCGCTACCAGGAGTCTACGGCGGCTTCCTGGACAAGATACCCTTTGGAGCAGCATTCGCGAAGGGCCTGACCTTCAAGATGGGTCAAACCCATGTACATAGATACTTGCATCCTTTATTAGAACGTATCCAAAATGGTGACATCAATCCATCATTTGTGATTACGCATACGATGAAACTGGACGATGCACCACATGCCTACGACATCTTCAAACATAAAGAAGACAATTGTATCAAGGTTGTGCTGAAACCGTAAGCGTTAGCATAGAGAAGAGAACGCGAAAAGAGGACTTTGAGTTGCATGTACAACTCAAAGTCCTCTTTTCGCGTTCTCTTTTGTGAGGTATATGCTTGTGTTACCGTATATATAGAGCATTGTGTAAAACGTCATGTGGCCTGTGGACGCGTAGGGACTGATTTATCACGTCCTTGTCGGCAGTCACGAATGTTGAAGAACGCGTTACATGATGTAGGGACCGATTTATCACGTCCTGCTAGCATTTCGACAGGCGAGGAGGACGTGATAAATCGGTCCCTACAGCTCACGTATCATGATTATTTGGTGAAATCGCATTATTAGTTCCTATGTTTATTCAGCAATTATTTTAACATTATTTAATAAACGAGGTTTGAATGGCTCGCTCACCTGATATAAAACCTGTTCCAGCACCTTCGAAGTCCAGAAATACCTCCTCTCCTTCGCTTGCCTCGACGGTTGTATTGGCACGTTGGCGTTTGCGCAATACATTGGGCATGTTGCTTATCACAGGATTAGGTATGATTGCCTCGGTGATGCTGGTCTGTGCGGTACCGCTCTATTCGCAAGTCGCGACGACAACAGGGTTGCACACTGTATTTAACGCGACACCGGATAGTCCTGTACTACGTCTTCACGCGACTCTACAGGGTCTGTCCGTGCCAATTGTGCAGGAGGTACGCAAGCGCATCGACCCTATTCCGCAGAGTACGCTTGCATCGTATCTCGACAAGGGCACTCAATTTTCGCTGCAGTCGCAGGGCTTTCCAATAATTGCGCCGAAGCCAAAACATGCTACCGACACACTTGCACTGCTTGGCAACGAAATTGAGCAAGTAACGCCACATGTCAAACTGCTTGACGGGCGCTTGCCCTTGTCACAAAGCAACGAGCTTGAGGCCGTTGTTACGTCACAAACCGCAAGCGCACTCGATATTCATGCTGGTTCCGTTGTGCTCCTCAAATTTCAAGCGTATAGCACATTCAAGGGCGATACTTCTACGAATGGGAATGGATCGCAAATTATTATTGATACCACACTTCCACTGCACATTGTTGGCATTTACGCACATACACAGGCCAATGATGTATTCTGGCACGGCATTGCGCTTGACCCCGCTACGCAACAGCACAGCACATCGTTCACCTATTACAACGCGCTCGTTTCTAATAAAGCACTGGTTGCAGCAACGGTAAATACAATCCCCACCGCACAAAAAGGTACAGCAAGTGGCACTGTTTTCTCGTCGCTCATCAGTGATGCCTACTGGTATTATCGCCTGAATTCGGCAAAACTTTCGATAAACAATCAGAACGATCTACAAAATAGTCTAGCAACTCTACAAGGACAGGTCGGTGCCAACTATGGCACGATACAGGAGAGTCCTAGCTTTCCCTACATTCAAAGTGCTGATGTGAGCGGTGCTGTGCTCAGTACCTATCAAGGTCCCGGCACATTGGAGCGTTTCAACAACCGCGTCAATGTGGCGCGTATACCTGTGACTATTTTGATGATCGAGGTGGTCGCGCTCATTCTGTTTTTCATCAGTATGATGGCCGAATTGCTGGTCGAGCGTCAATCGGATGCTATCGCGGTACTCCGTAGTCGTGGCGCAAGTCGCAGTCAAATATTTGGCTCCTTTTTCACACAGAGCCTGGGACTTGGACTTATCGCCTTATTGCTCGGACCTGTTCTCGCATTGGGCGTTGTTTCCCTGCTCATACCGCGCATTCTTGGCCCCGGTGGACAAACAGCATTAAATGTCACATTAAGCAATATAGAGAGTACATTGCTGCTTTTAGGAAGCTATGCGCTGGTAGCTGTTGCTATAGCGGTGCTTGCGATGGGCCTTTCGACCTATCGAGCGGTTGGCTTTGATGTATTAGCACTGCGACGCGAGTCGGCGCGCTCCGGTCGGCGTTCGCTGTGGCAACGTTTCAACCTGGACCTTGTGGCGATTGTGATAGCGATAGCTGGTTATGTTATTTCGCAGTACTTGAACAGCGTACCAGGACTGGATGCACAGACGCGTGTGCTTGTGCAGTCGCCGCTTGCTCTCATTGCGCCAACATTTCTATTATTGGCGGGTATACTCGTACTGCTACGTATCTTTCCACAACTCCTGCGTTTGGGCGCGACACTGGCGACGCGAGGACGTGGTGCTTCGGCGGTACTGGCATTGGGGCAGATGTCACGCGCACCGCGTCAATCCGTGCGTATGGCTCTTCTATTGGCCCTCGCAACCGCGTTCGCCATCTTCTCGCTCTTATTCACAGCGTCACAGGCACAACATGTGCTCGATGTCGCCGCCTATCAAGTTGGAGCCGATTTCAGTGGTACAATTCCCAACGTAACCACGACACAAGATATTGCCCGCGATACAAACGCCTTGAAGAGTATTAAAGGTGTCGCTTCAGTCACGCTTGGTTATGCTCAACAAGTCTCAACGGTGGGACAAAACGTGAACCCCGTCGAGATTCGTGCGGTGGATGCCGATACCTTCGCGCAAACTGCTACTTGGAACGATTCCTCTGTACCGTTAGCATCGCTGATGAAACAGTTTGTGGCAAAACGCGAGCTTATGACATCAAGCTATGTTGTTCCTGCTCTTGTGGACTCGCTACTGTGGAATCGGTTAGGATTATCGCAGGGAGATCAGTTTACACTGCAAGCGGCACAATCCTCGGACACCAGTGATGGCACAGTCAAATTTCTTGCAATGGCGAAGGTACAACACGTTCCAACAGTGAACGATAGCACCGAGCCAGGAGATAGCAATGGTTCTCCGCTTCCAGGTGGCATCGTGGTAGATTATGCAAGCTATGCAACCGTTTATAAACAAATGACACTTGGTGAAGCTTTACCAATCAATCATGTCTGGTTGCGTACAAGCGACGATGCTTCTGCGGTTGCGAATGTGCGCATCGCCCTGACAAAAAACGACCCACAGGTCAATCCCCTGCTTGACCGTCGCGCGCTGATTGATAGCTTGAATAGCGATCCTCTAACGCTCGATCTTATTGGTGAACTTGCGCTTGGAGCCTCCACTGCCTTACTATTAGCATTACTTGGCAACTTGTTAGCATCGTGGTTGAGTGCACGCAATCGCTTGACTAACTTCGCGATATTACGGGCGTTGGGCACTAGTCCAGCGCAAGTGGCAAGTGTTTTGACATGGGAGCAAGGCATTACCTACATAACCGCGCTTGTGCTCGGTGTTGTCTTTGGCACACTGCTCTCATTTGCCGCGATTCCAGGATTAGTGTTTACAAGTGTTCCCACTAATGGACCGACCAGTGGGACAAACAACGGTGAATTTTATGCACTACAGCATATTCTTCCTGTAAAGATTGCCGTACCGCTTTCGTTGCTGCTAGCACTTACTGTGTTGGTGATAATTTGTCTTGTCACGCTGAGTATGATGGTGCGAGTCGTAACGAAGCCGCAGTTGAGTCAAGCACTACGCTTAAACGAGGATTAAGAGCATGGCACAATCTCAACGAAGACGCGGGAAAAGATGGTGGGGCGTAACAGTCACCTCAACCACAACACTTGCCTTATGGCGTGTGCGTCGCATGTGGGGCATGCTTTTTATTACAGGTTTAGGCATGATTGCCGCCGTGATGCTTGTGTGTGCTGTGCCGCTCTATTCTCAGGTCGTGCTCACTGCTGGATTGCGTGATGTGCTTACAGCTACTCCTGATAGTGCTACCGTAGCACTTAATGTCAACGTCTCAGCCATATCAACGGACTCTGTATCTCATCTTAGAAGCGATATCGATTCATCGTTATCGGATGCAGGATTGAAAGAATATATTGACGGCTCATCACAGCTTGTTGTTCAAACAGACGACTTGATGCTACCTTCAGGAAATACACTTGCTATTCGAGGCTACCCAATTCATGAAGTGGCAAAACATGTCAAGCTTGTACGCGGTCGCCTACCTAATGCTACAAGCAAAACGCTTGAAGTCGCGCTTACCCCTGAGACCGCATTTGGATTTCATGTTGACATTGGCTCTACCATCGTTGTACCACTTGACATACAGGTAAATGTGTTCTCAGCGGAGAAACACGACGAAATACATAATTTGCAGCTACACGTTGTTGGAATTTACACAACAATTGCTTCGGATGATGCCTTCTGGCATGGTACAGGTGTGAACCTTGGCGCAGAAGCTGGTCTACTACCAACCTTGCACGGCACAGCACTCACATCAAATGACAATTTCCTTGCAGTTCTTGATACACTAGATGTTGCCGATGGTGCTGTGTATTCAACGCAATTGTCTAATTTTAATCTCTACTACTCTATAAATCCATCTCATCTCTTCATCAGTCAACTTGATGACATCATCACAAAGATAAATAATTGGCAAAACACTATTAGCACAGCCGATTTCTATCTAGACTCTGGTGGACCAGATTATACACATGTACAGAATGTACAAGTAGTAGGTAGCACGTTGAACAGCATTGACAATGAAAGTAGCCTAGAGCGGTATCGCGCTCGTATCGGCGTTCTGCAAATTCCAAATGGACTTGTTCTGTTCCAAATACTCGCGCTGGTACTTTTCTTTGTGGCGATGATGGCGGAACTGCTGGTCGAGCGGCAATCAGAGACGATTGCGATTTTGCGTAGCCGAGGTGCGAACAGGTGGCAAATTTTTGGTTCGTTCATGGTACAAAGTATTGCACTTGGCATTCTCGCGCTCTTTGCGGGACCAGTACTTGCGCTCTTCATAGTCAAGCTACTAGCACAAAGAATGCTTTCACATCAAGAGCTAAGTGCTCTCGATGTACTTTCACACAATACAATAGGCGTTTTGTATGATTTACGTGGGTATATTCTTACAACAGTGCTTCTGACTATTGTGGCAATGGGCTTCTCTATTTATCGTATCGTAGGGCTAGATGTTTTGGCGATACGTCGCGAGGCTGCACGCTCAACGACAAGACCACTCTGGCAACGATTTAACCTGGACGTTGTGGCGATTGTTGTAGCGATCACAGGCTACTTCGTTTCGTACTATGTGTCGGGTCTACAGGTCCTTGACCTTCGCGCCAACGCCTTGATCGTCTCACCACTTACATTAGTTACGCCGCTCTTTCTCGTTGTCGCTGGTATTTTACTCGTGCTGCGTCTCTTTCCGTTACTCTTACGTTTGGGAGCATCGATTGCGGTACGTAGGCGTGGAGCATCAGCAATGCTTGCCCTCGGTCAGATAGCGCGTTCGCCTCGTCAATCCGTGCGCATGACTCTTCTTCTGGCATTGGCAAGCGCATTTACTATCTTCACATTGGTCTTTACGGACTCACAGCAACAGCATGTACTTGATCTCGCGTCTTATCAGGTTGGCGCAGACTTTAGCGGACCAATTTCTTACGACACATCACTGAGCGTCAAAGAGCAGACCGCAGACTTTGTAAAAAGCACTCGCGGCGTCCTCTCCGCTACGTTCGGCTATGAGGGAAGTGCGTCAACAGGAGGACGCGCTAGCGGATCTCAATTCGAGGTACGCGGTGTTGATGCCGATACCTTTGCACAGACAGCACAATGGACACAGGCAAACTCGATGCAATCGCTTGATAGCTTAATGCAGATGTTGCGTATGCATAGGAGTGATGTCACAGTTAGCCATGTGCTACCTGCACTTGTTGACGCCGCAACATGGCAACAACTCAACCTCTCGGTGGGAGCACATTTTACGTTGCATCCAAACGATGAGAATAGTTCGCAGTTGGACACAATCACCTACGTCGCGCTTGCCGAAATAGAGCGTATTCCAACCATCACTGGTACAGATTTACTCTTCGATTATCAAAGTGGCAATCTGCTCTCCCAGCATGCGACAGAACATTTCTTGCCACGCAATTATCTTTGGGTTAAAACAAGTGATGATCCAACAGAGATTGCTCACGTACGCGCTGCACTTACTACTGTACAGCCGCGCATTGCTCAACTTGCTGATAGACGCGCCATAATCAAAAAGTTGAGTACAGACCCACTCTATCTGGATTTACTTGGTGTACTGGCATTGGGCGCAATGACCGCCCTTTTGCTCGCACTTGTTGGGAACTTGCTGGCATCATGGCTGAGCGCACGGAGTCGCGTCACAAATTTCGCACTATTGCGCGCTTTGGGAACCAGTACCCGGCAGGTCGCGGGTGTGCTGTCATGGGAGCAAGGTATTACGTATATCACCGCACTCTTGTTAGGCATCGTCTTTGGCGCATTGCTTTCTGTAACGGCAATTCCATCGCTGGTATTCAGCAGCGTACCCAGTAGTGGGATGAACAGCACGAGTAATTCGTTTTATGCACTACAGCATATTCTTCCAGTACAAATCACGGTTCCGTTTACGCTTGTAGTGGCACTCGTTATAGTAGTAGGTATATGCTTGGTCGCGCTATGGATCATGGTACGCGTGGTGACTCAACCCGCATTAGGGCAAATGTTACGATTGAATGAGGATTAAGAGTATGGTTCGTTCCAGCACGCCTAATAATTCGTTCTTGTCGGTGCTAACGCTTGCCTCGTGGCGGTTGCGGCGCACATGGTTCTTGTTGCTCGTCACAACGATTGGTATGGTTACGGCGGTTATTATCACCTGCGCAGTACCCCTATTTATTACTGTGACGACAACAGCAGGATTACGGAATACGCTTAACGCGCAACCGACTAACTCTGAAATACGCATTGATACCACTACATTGGGCGCATCAACACGACTCGTATCCGCTGTGCAGCAACAGTTTGACCCACTATTTCAACACAATCTGGGCAGCATTCTTGCGAAGCCAACACAGTTTGTACTGCAATCGAATAATTTCTCCGTTGTCTCGCCACAGCCACACACAAGTTCATATCACTTTGTTACCTATGGAACGTCAATGCAGCAAGCGTCACCTCATGTTAGGATGCTACAAGGGAGATTGCCACATTCAACAAGTAGCAATGCAACGCAGTTTGAAATTGCTTTGACACCTGAGACAGCACAATCTTTTGGCGTCACACTTGGTTCAACTATGAAGCTGAAGTTGACGTATCTTCCTTATGTACCAGATACGTCGCAGCAAGATTATCTCAAGAATGCCAAAAGTGCTTTTGTAAATGTGCGTGTGGTAGGACTATTTGCGGTTGATGCATCGGACCTTGACTACTGGCATGGAAATGATTTTAAGCCAGCAAAAGTAGAGATAAACGGTCCAATCACTTATTCAATTCTTTCGTCCGATACAGCTTTGCTTGCTTCCTTTGATAGTTTGGCGGCGCGGCAGCATATCGATACAACGTTTGTAGATGGTATCAGCCTCACATGGTACTATCACCTGGATTCCTCACGTATCTCTATCACACAGCTTGACGACCTCATTACACGTCTATCATCCGTCAAGAAAGCTCTTGATGAACGCTATGGCACTATAGAGTTCTATGGTACCTACTATGGTACTCCGCCGGATTATCCTTATCTTGTAAATGCAAATCCATATAGCACGCTGTTTTCCGATGTTGGCGCAAAAAGCAGTTTGGAGCAGTTTCGTGGACGTACCACAGTGACAAGTATTCCCGCGACAATTATTGCTGTACAAATTCTGGTGCTCATTCTATTCTTTGTTAGCTTAATGACTGACCTGCTGGTAGACCGTCAGGCAGACGCTATCGCGGTGCTACGCAGTCGTGGGGCGAGTCGTGAACAAGTCTTTGGGACATTGATGACGCAAAGTGTCGGCATTGGCTTAGTTGCACTTCTAGTCGGGGTACCATTGACGTTCTTTGTTGTTATACTTATTTCACAACGTATCTTACCAGTTCAAGTGCAAGACGCATTGAACTCTATTACGAATAATCCACTACAAGCACTACAAAGTGTGCTTGGCTATGCAGTGCTCGTTGTCCTGGTTGTGTTGCTGACAATGAGCTTTTCATTGCTACATGCAGTACGTATGGATGTGCTGGCGACACGTCGTGAGGCAGCTCGTTCTACACGGCATCCCCTCTGGCAACGTCTGCACTTGGACATTATAGCTGGCGCTATTGCCTTACTTGGATATGGTATAACTCTTTATGTGACAACGCTGGGATCGGTATTGAACGGCACCATCAAGGCAATTGCTTCGTCTTTATTCTCGCTGATTTCGCCATACTTTCTGATTATTGTCCTGCTACTCCTGTTCTTGCGCTTCTTTCCCGCGCTCTTACGATTGGGTGCATGGTTTACTGTTCGGGGTCGTACTGCCGCTTCGATGCTCGCTTTAGCCCAAATGTCACGCTCACCACGGCAATCGGTACGTATGACAACACTGTTGGCCCTTACCATCACGTTTGCCCTCTTCAGCCTGATTTTCTTTGCTTCACAAGAGCAACGTATCAGCGACCTTGCCGCGTATCAAACAGGTGCTGACGTGAGCGGAACACTTCCAGACAGCACGTATGCGTTATCGGTGGCACAGACGGAGGCTGCGTATCGAGCAATTTCAGGCGTTACTTCGGCAAGCGCGGGTTATATAGGAAGTGGTACGCTGACTAATCCCGATACCGCTCTCTCGCTGCAATTGCGCGGTATTGATACTCGTACCTACGGACAAACGGCACTGTGGCCTGTGCAGTCATCATCGCAGTCGGTATCTTCACTCGTAGCATTGTTAACGGCGAAACGTCAGTATGGCATTAGCAATACTCTCGTTCCTGTTATTGTGGATGAGACGACACGCAACGCGCTTTCTCTTCATATTGGTTCAACGTTTCTTGTCAATAGAGGAAATGAGGCACCACTCGCGCCAGATATGCATTGTGTAGTGATCGGAACGGTCGCCCACATTCCCACCGTGATCAACACGCCGACTACCGGAGGTGCCTCTTTCTATGCTCCTGATGGGGGAGTTTTGTTTGACTACGAGACATATAACAGCATATATATGCAGCAGGTAAAGGAACTGGGAAAGGGCAGTGATATATTGCCAGTCAACTGGCTCTTGTTGCGCACACGCGATGATATGAGTGCATTGAACCACATTCGTACAGCACTCAATACCCTCGACCTTCATCTGAACGCGATGAGTGATAGACGTGCGCTGATCGATACATTGCATATTGACCCACTTACGCTTACACTTGAAGGTATTCTCAGTATAGGAACTGTGGCAACACTACTATTAGCATTGCTTGGCGATTTACTAGCATCATGGTCAAGCGCACGCATGCGACTGACCAACTTCGCGGTATTACGCGCACTCGGGACCTCGCCACGGCAAGTCGCGAGTGTCTTGACATGGGAGCAAGGACTTATCTATGGTATCGGTATTTTGCTTGGTACTGGCTTTGGTGTCCTCCTGGCAACAACGGTTGTGCCAACACTCATTTACTATGGTCTGAGTCTTCAAAACACGTTGCCAGTACGGATTATTATTCCTGTTTCGCTTATTTTCACGTTAGGAGCGTTTATCACGGTATTCATCCTAGCTCTCGGTATGATGGTGCATACAGTATCACGTCCATCAATGAGCCAAACGTTGAGATTAAATGAGGATTGATGTTATAGAAAAAGGAGTCCCTATGTCTGAACCTCTAGTTGTATGTGATAATCTGGTCAAAATTTATAAAGTTGCTGATCTGGAAGTTGTAGCATTACAAGGATTAGACCTGGAAGTGGCCGCGGGAGAGATGATTTCGATTGTTGGAGCCTCTGGCTCGGGTAAGAGTACGTTACTCAATATTTTAAGTGGATTAGATGTGCCGAGTGCTGGTAGTTGCGTTGTAGATGGCAATGATTTGACACGTCTAGGGCAAGGACAACGTATTAATTATCGTCGCTTTATCGTTGGACAGATATGGCAACAAAGTGGGCGCAATCTTTTACCAGAATTAAGTGCAGCGGCGAATGTCGAATTACCCCAAATGCTAAGTGGTGTTGGTTCAGCAAAACGTAGCAAACGTGCGCAAGAACTACTAGAGCTTGTCGGGCTTGGAGCGATGGGGAAGAAGCGGCCCTTTCAACTCTCCGGTGGCGAGCAGCAACGGGCCGCCATTGCCGTTGCACTCGCGAATGAGCCAAAGGTCTTACTTGCGGACGAACCTACGGGCGAGCTTGACTCGGTTACAGCATCCGAGGTATTACACCTCATGCGTGACCTGAATCGTAGATTAGGTTTGACCATCATCACCGTTACCCACGACCCCGCTATCGCGGCAGAAGTTGACCGCACCATCGCTATCCGAGATGGGCGCACAAGCACCGAGACGATACGCCGCGAGAATGTTTCAGAAGCGGTCAACCCAAACGTTCTCGCAGCTAGTGCCGTGATTGGCCTGTCAAGCGAAACACATCGCGAATTTATTTTGATCGACCGCGCAGGTCGTCTGCAATTGCCCAAAGAGGCCATCGAGAACATCGCCTTTAACGGACGAGCCGAGGTGCGTATCGCTGGCGACCATGTTGAGTTATGGCCCATTCTTGACGAAACAAATGGCAATGGTACACTTGAAGGGCAGAGAGAGGGACGAGTATGAAATCAGTTGTGGAGATAGAGGTTTCGACAATCGCGGAGATGCAAGAGGTGACGCGCGAGTTTCGCTCTGGTGCTGGCATCGTACAAGCATTGCGCGGTATCACCATGCGTGTACAACCGGGGGAATTTGTGGCACTCCGTGGTCGTTCCGGTTCGGGTAAAACAACACTGCTGAATATCCTGGTCGGGCTGGATAGTCCAACGCAAGGCGTTGTAAAGGTCCTTGAGCGCGACCTGAGTAAGATGAACGAGAGCGAACGTGCCCGTTTACGACGTGAAAGCATCGGCATTATGTTTCAGAACGCGCACTTGTTCCCCTCGCTCACGGCACAAGAAAATGTCGAAATTCCCTTGCGCCTTGCACGTATGCCATCGGCTCAACGCACAAAACAGGCACGCGAAGCTTTAGAACATGTAGGACTTAGCAAACGCGCCCATCATCGAGGACTGGAACTTTCAGGAGGCGAGCAACAGCGTGTGGCACTGGCACGTGCGCTTGTGCACCAACCACGCTTTATTGTCGCTGACGAGCCAACGGGCAATCTTGACTCACTTACGGGTCGCGACATTACCAAGCTACTACGCGATATCACCCATAATACAAAAATCGGTATGCTTGTCGCAACGCATGATCCTGTATTCGTCGCCTCTGCGGACCGTGTATTGCAGATTCAGGATGGTAGGATATCCGAATAAAACGGAACAATCGTGTAAACCCGGGTTTACACGATTGTTCCGTTTTATTCGGATATCCTACTTACATTTATTTAAATGACCAATCTCCATATTCACCCGTATGCTGCCCATCAGATGCGTTTACGATATAGAATTGCCCTGCCATTTCCCCACCCGTTTTGATATTGCCCTCAAAAAGTATATTTGTCCCACGTCCAGCCATCTCCACAGTAAACTTTATCACACCATTCACTGTGACAGTGCCAGTAAATGGTCCCGTCAGGCCAAGGCAATTACAAGAACCTTGAATCACGCCTTTATTTTGCCGCACATTTTCAAGGTAGGAATTTACTGCATTCCCATTCATATAATCGTGCATCCTCCCTTGATAGGTAGCCGCTAACGTTGGAAAGGGAGACTGATCAACTGTAGGGGTAGATGTTGGTGATAGCTGCGGCGTTACACTTGTATGCTTCGTTATCACTGCTGGGTGAGGTATACGAGCAATAAATACTGTAATGCTTCCAACAAGTAATAATAAAAAGGCAAATACTGCTAATACAGAGTAGATAGTATTCCGCCGTCGCTCCTTTTGCGCTATCTGACGTTGTTCGGCCAGAGTCATTGGAACAATATTTTTTTTGACGTGTCGTATACGCCGTGAATTAGAAGCAAGTTTATCGGTTGTTTCGCTCTCATCGCCCAAACTGTTTGTTGTTTTACCTTGCTTCTCGGTATTTGCTGTTGTAGTGCTCTCTATTGCCGCATTCGGATCTATTTCAGCAACCTTGACAGTATATTTCCGCGCCTCTTTTGCTTGCGTATTGACTTCTGCCCAAAGCTCGTCGATGGTGGCGAAGCGATCTTCAAGGGCAGGACTCATCGCCCGGCTGATAGCCTTACTCACACCAAGTGGAAGAGTTGGAACTATTTCATGTGCTGGTTTTAAAGGGTCTACGCTCTGCTTGCCTGTGACACGCGTCAGTGCATCAATGGGAGTAGTGCCGGTAAGAAGCGTGTATAACGTTGCACCCAAACCATAAACATCCGTTTGAATATTTGTTCCGCCCCCGTATTGCTCAAGCGCAGCATAGCCAGGCGTACCATGACGGACAACCGTTGTTGTGCCATCACGTGTGAACTCTTTGGCAATCCCAAAATCAACCAGGAGCGCATCACCACCTTTTTTAGGTACAACGATATTAGCAGGCTTGATGTCTCGGTGTAGTATTGGTGCTTCTCGCTGATGCAAATAGTCAAGGGCTGAGATAATAGGTGTAAGCAATGCTAACACGAAGTGTAGTGGAAACCGATGGTCGGGTTGTTCTTTTCGCAGTGCTTCGAGGTCTTGTCCCTCGATATAATCCATCAGGATATAGACTCGCTTTAACCGCTCATTCTCAAATACGCGATACACATGCGGCAGTGAGTCATGGTCGAGACGCATGAGTACTTCAGCCTCAAATGCAAATCGCTCTCGCTCCACTTTATCGGGATCAATAAGTTCTTTTAGCGCGAAAAAGTCTTGCTTATTGCGTCTATCCTGTACAAGATATACTGCGCCCGAGCCGCCTTTACCCAGCAGTTTTTCTACCGTGTAGCGGTCTCCATTCACATTACGAACAATAGAACCTATAGGAAGTATTATTTGCTTTTGTTGTAATTCTTGTACCTGTTGCATCTCTTGTCCAATACATGTGACTTGTGTAACATACATTATATTCTACACAATTATAATGATAAATGCTTTACTTGTAAAGCACCCTAGTACAAATTTCTATAAATCTTGTTTAGATTTCCACCTAAATAGGCAAAATTTGCTATATTTCGTTGATTTTCGTCTCCCAATTTGGTTTCTGCTTCGTTATACAAAGTAGCTATATATATCTATACATTTACTATTGTAGTTCTATTATCTACACCATTTGGAGGATACTACAATGAAACTTTTCTCAGGTTCAAGGTTCATTCTGCCCTGTATGGCAGCTTTCGCAGTCGTCTCTGCTCTCGTTCTCTTTTTTAGTGTGCCACTTGGTCATGTGAAAGCCGATAGTCCTTCATATGTCCGTGTCATTCATGCCTCGCCCGATATTGGCACAGCAACTGTTTTTGTCGATGGAAATATGTTACTCAATAACTTCCAATTTGGCACTGTTACACCCTATGCTACTATACCTGCTGGACCACACAAAGTACAAGTTGGTTTGATTGGAACAGGACCCGGGGCGGCAACCATCACGCAAACTATCCAGGTGCAAGCAGGTGTACCATATACGGTCGCAGCAATTGGGACAACTACTGAAGGTTTCAAGTTACAGATTTTTGTTGACAACAACCTCGTAACCAGTGGAGGCGCGAAGGTACGCGTTTACCATCTCTCTCCTGGTACAGGGACCGTTAATGTCACCGTTGACGGAAGTACAGTTGTAAATGGCCTTGCCTATCAGCAGGCAAGCGACTACCTTAAGGAGCCATCAGGTGCGTGGAGTGCTGATGTTAGTGCGCCTAACAGCAACACGACATTACCAGTTTCAGCAACGCTTGGAACCAATACGATAACAAGCGTATTCGCAATTGGCCTTGTCAATGGCACGCCGAAAATTCAGTTCGTCTCGGCCCAGGTCAATGGCCTACCCGGTATTCCTGGTACAGGCTCTGACCCGAACTATCATGCCACACGTGATTTCGTACAGCCAGCCGTATCATGGTTGCCTGAAATCATTCTCTTGCTGCTAACAGGCGGATTCATCTTGTATCGTATAAAGCGATTACGTCGCTCCTAGTCTTCTTTTCAAGAAAAAATGCTGGTGAACTGATGTAGGGACCGATGTATCACGTCCTGGTCGGCAATTGAGATGCCAAGAGGACGTGATACATCGGTCCCTACATGGCCGAGCTATGTTATTCAAAAGTTTAAAGAGATGAATGTACGTGTTGCAACTCGGCATTTAAACGAATTGATGCAACTCTTGGCGGCATATAGGGTAATGTGAAGCAAAACGTACTTCCTTCGCCAGGGACACCAGAACTTTCTACCCAGATCGTTCCGCCCATGACCTCTACAAGTTGCTTACTAATATACAATCCTAAACCAGTACCACGTGTTTTCCCATATAAGTCGCGTTCGAGACGGGAAAACTTCTCAAATAACTGATGTTTCTCTTGTGGAGGAATACCAGGTCCAGCGTCCTGTATGCGAATACAAACGTATGTCCCTCCATTTTCGGCTTCATGCAATCCTGCGGTAAGTACAACAGGTGTATGTGGCCGTGAATATTTGAACGCGTTCGATAACAGATTGCGGAGAACACGACGAACGTATTGCGAATCTGCTCGTGCCTGTAGTTGTGCAGGAATATCCGTATATAAAGAAAAGGCTTGCAGTTTGCGTGGATCAAATTGTTGTAGTACCTCTTGCACCGCTTGAGCCACAACGATTTTGTCCAAGCGTGGCGTAACACTGCCAGCATGCATCGCATCCATAACGTTGTTCACAAGTCCCTCTAATTCCTCACAGCCGCTCATAGCGTTTGTGAGGAAAAGCGCACGCTTCTTTTCATCCAATTGAGACTCATAGGTTTGTAGTAAATCCAGATAGCCACGTATCTCTGTCAGTGGAGTACGCATCTCATGACTCACATTGAGAAGTAGTTGGTCTTTGGAGCGGTTGAGTCGCTTCTGTTGTTGATTTGCCTCCGCAATTTGTCGCTCAGCCTCTTGTGACTTATGACGAGCCTCTTCTGTCGCATCCAACATTTCACGGAGAATGCTAATAAAAATGGCAACGACAATGAGTATAAGTGAACCACCAAGAAAAGAAATGATGAGGCTACGAGACCATATGCTATTGACGACATAGAGCGTATTGAAGAGGGCAACAGTGCCAATCACCAGCGCAACGAAAATACTGGTTGCACGCCGTTTGAACAGCCATGCAGCTAGCGCGACTGGTAGCACAAAGAGACTAGCATCATGTGAATAGAAAAAGCTCACAGTAAATACCAGGACACATACCAGGTAGCAAAAACTTAGTACGCTAAGTCGCATCCCATACGACAAAGTACGCAAAGCACGCAAGGGTGTACTAAAGAAATGCATCCTACATCTCCCCCTGTACTAATTTTTTATGCATTATAAACCAATACTGTATATATTAATGAACGTTCATATAAAATGTCAATACGAACAATACACGACTTAAGGCCATTCGAAAGTCTAGCAGGGCAAGCCCTGTCACTACTGTATGCCGCTCACACCACTTTCACATCTATAGTAGGAATAGGACTTACCCCTATCACGTAAACAACAGATCATTCAGTGACTCTCGAAAAGCTCTGTAAAAAAGCATAACTGCTTGCATCAAGGCCATAATTTTGGTATGCTAGTAACAAGGACAAATATACAATTATTAAGCGTTCACATGCTATTTACATCCCTGGAGGAGACTTATGGATACTTCTCTTCAACGTGCTAATCTTACTGCGGAAGAGGTTAATACATCTCTTGCAACTCATAATGAGGAGCCTACAGAGGAAGAGCATCATATACATTTACCAAATCCAAGTTTATGGCCCCTTATCTTGAGTGCCGCAATCTTAATTACAGTAACGGGTATCATATTTTTCCCAGAAAATCCCTGGCTCACTGTTGTTGGTGCTCCCCTCGTCATCATTGGAATTCTCGGTTGGGCGTTGGAAGACCCAATGGGCGGCTCTGGTGAAACACGAGCCGAACTTTCTGAGCGTTATACCACGATGAAACCCGAAGCGATACTAGACATGGCGCGGGCTATCGTCGAAAGCACGGTAACGGTCAGTAGTACTGCTTATAGTACACACCCGGTTCGGGTCGAAATCGACGATATCAAGGGTGAGGGTATTGTGATGGCTCTCTATGGCAAAGTCGAGTTAGAGGCTCAGCGCGACGCGGTAGAAGCCGCGATATGGGAACTTCCAAAGGTCACAAATGTACTTAACTTTATCGTTGCGGAGGATTCTATCCTGAGAGCCGCCAACGCAAAACTTGACGAGCTTCACACAAAAGGCAAACTCAACGGGTCAGACAACATCTCGGTGCTCGTTGAGAACTACATTCTTCACCTCTACGGTGATGTGCCAAACAACGATATGAAGGTCATGCTCGAGCGTGAGATGATTGGTGTTACAGGTGTAAGAGTAGTGGTCAATCACATTGGCCTCAACGAGGATATTCCTGGCAACCTCGGCAGAACGCGCAACAAGATTTAATGACGTGACAAAAAGGTATCTCACCAGTAGGAAGATCAGCTAATTGTCTTCCTACTGGTGGGATACCTTTTTGTCACGTCATTGTACCTGTGATTCAATCAGGCCAGTGATGGTTCCGAGCAATGTATCTACGTTAAAGGTGGAAGTAGGCGCATCGCTAACAACTGTCAAGGGCAAGCAGCGACAGCGGCAGTGCTGAAACTCTTCTCATCTCCTAATCCCCCAACCGCTCTTTTCACTGCTCACAATACAATCACGATAGGTGCGGTTGCTGCGCTAAAATCCCTGGATTTATAATCCTCGGTTGCGCTGGTTGGTTTCGACGACATCCCAATGGCTGACTTGTTAAATCCTGGAATCACTACGGTCTTGCAAGATATCAACCAGATCGGCACGCTTGTAGCCAAGATGTTGCTCGCGCGTTTGGACGGGTCACAAGACCATCACCAAGGCATCATTCTGCAAACAGCCTTGTATCCGCGTGGCTCGGGAGAGATACGTAACGCGTAAGGTTCACAATTTGAACTAAGGTGTAACAGCAGCGTAATTTTCTTGATGAGTAGAAACATTCTCAAAATGTACACGCCAGCAAATAATAGCTGGCGTGTCCATTTTGAGAATGTATGTATTTACCGTTTGCGCAAAAATGCTGGGATATCAATGACATCTCCTGATGGAGCATTGCGTCCACCACGTGGAACATCGGCACCTCGGTCCAAGCGCCGAATAGGCCGTTGCTGCGTTGTTGGTGGTCGCTGTGAAGGTTGCGCCTCCGGTTCAGGCACAGGAAGTCGATCATGAGAACTCATGGCGTCTCCTGTTGTCTCAGCATCCAGTGCGGCATCGTCCAATTCAAAATCATCATCGTCGATGTTCTGTAAATCGTCTGAAGCGAGTGGCATAGGATCACGCATCTGCATTGGAGGCATCACAGCGCGTTGGCGTCCCGTATCCCCCTGCATCATGGATGATGGTGGTGTCACAGCACGTTGGCGTCCCGTATCCAAAGGCAGTTGTGCCTGAGAACGGACCGCTTGCTGGCGTCCAGTGTCTGACGATAACTGCGACGGCGGATACTGCATAGACTGTGCCCGCTGTGCTGGTTGCAATGGGCCAGTTGGGTGATTAGAGACATTGACAGGCGGAGGTGTTATCGGCAGTGCTCCATAGTTCTGTGACTGCTGTGAACGCTGTGATACACCGCTGTTATTTCCATTGCTCCCATTTGCAGGTGCTTGTGACGCTTGATAAATCTTGCTACGGTCATATTCTGGCCGTGCTTGAACGTATTGTGGCGTAGCAATAGTTGGACGTGGATTGCCAGGTACATTATCAAAGCCTGTTGCGATCACCGTAATCTTGACCTTACCATCAAAATTCGGGTCCTGCACAGCACCAAAGATAATATTTGCCTCTGGATGTGCGGCATGATAGATTACATCGGCAGCTTCGTTCACCTCGAACAACGTCAGGTCCATACCACCAGTAATATTGAACAACACACCACGCGCACCACTGATGTCGATGTCTAGTAAAGGACTGGCGATAGCGATTTGGGCTGCGTCAGATGCGCGTGTCTCACCACTCGCCTCACCGATTGCCATGAGCGCGGAACCAGCGGCAGACATAATAGTCTTCACGTCCGCGAAGTCCAGATTAATCAGGCCTGGGACGGTAATCAAGTCACTGATACCTTGAATACCTTGACGTAGCACGTCGTCAGCAAGGCGGAACGCTTCAGACAAGGGAGTTCGCTTGTCGGCAACCTGTAAAAGACGGTCATTTGGCACCGTGATTAATGTATCGACGTGTTGTTTCAGGTTTGCAATACCCTCTTCCGCCGAGAGAAGGCGTTTACGCCCTTCAAAGGAAAAGGGTTTAGTGACAACGCCGACTGTGAGTGCCCCGAGTTCGCGTGCGATCTGTGCGACAATCGGACTCGCGCCAGTGCCAGTGCCACCACCCATACCCGCGGTAATGAACACCATATCTGACCCTTTGAGGGCCTCATAGATTTCTTCAGCGTTCTCTTCAGCCGCTTTGCCGCCGACGCTAGGATTACCGCCTGCTCCGAGGCCACGCGTGAGCTTATCGCCGATACGAATGTGACGTGGTGCCTCGTTCAGTAGTAAGGCTTGTGAGTCGGTATTGATGGCGATGAACTCAATACCCGTCATGTTGGCCTGGATCATGCGGTTCACCGCATTGCTGCCGCCGCCTCCGACGCCGATCACGCGGATTTGGGCGAAGCCTTCCATTTGATGATTTCCCATTGGTAACATATTCGTGGCCCCTTTCGAGCGCGTTTCCCGCACCCATATGTTGAGACATGTCCTTCTTTACGGAATAAATGCCCGTAGCCAACGGCCCAGGCGTGCCATTACATCGCCTGTTGACCCTTCCTCCTCTGACTCTTCCTCGTCAATGAAGAGCGAGGTGTGGCGCATACCCCACAGGAGAAGACCAACAGCAGTGGCATAAGCAGGCCGACTAATTGATTCTGCCAATCCGTGAAGCCCTAATGGAGAGCCAATACGCGCGGGCAGGTCAAGTGCCTGTCCTGCTACGTCGAGAATACCAGGGAGTTCGGCGGTCCCACCCGTAATCACTAGACCAGCAGGAAGCAAGCCATCATAGCCGGATTTCTTCAGTTCATCATGTACCATGTTGAAGAGTTCCTCCACGCGAGCCTGGATGATATCAGCCAGGAGTTTGCGTGGCACCAGATCGTTACAATCAGGCATGAATTGCGACAGGTCGATCATGTCGTCTTCGGCAATGGTCTTTGGGTCGCAGTGCCCGTAGGTAATCTTTAATTCTTCAGCGACCGCAAAGGGTAGACGTAACCCGATTGCAATGTCGCTGGTAATCAAGTTGCCCCCGATGGGCAGGACAACAGTATGCCAAATAGCACCATCGGAGAAAACAGCAACATCAGTAGTCCCCCCACCGATATCGACAAGGGCAACGCCCAGGTCAGTTTCGCCATCGGCCAGCACAGCCTCACTTGAGGCCAATGGCTCAAGTACCAGGTCCTCAATCTCAACCTGTGCCTTATGCACACACTTAATCAAGTTGTGAATAGATGACACAGATCCCGTGATAATGTGTGTTTCCACTTCCAAGCGGAAACCCGACATGCCAATAGGGTTTTTAATACCCTCTTGTCCATCTACTACATAGCCGCGTGGAATGACATAAATCACTTCACGGTTCGCGGTTAATGGTATAGCGCGAGCTACTTCGATAGCACGACTGATATCATTCTGGATGATATCGCGATGACTTGGTGAGATTGCTACGAACCCTTTACTGTTCTCAGACTCGATGTGACTCCCCGCGATCCCCACGTAAGCGTTGGCAATCTTTTTTCCTGATAGCCGTTCAGCACGGTCTAACGCCGCGGCGATGGAAGTGACAGTCTCTTCAATGTTCACCACCACGCCTCGACGCAACCCTTGTGAAGGGCAGGTACCAACACCAACAATATTCAGCTTCCCGTCGCGGTCCAGCTCGCCAACAAGGACACAGATTTTTGTTGTTCCAACGTCGATTCCGACGATTACCCGCTCTTGCACCTTGACGCTCCTTTGGGCGGTTCAGTTGTGAGACGCACTACAATGAACGTGCGAGACCTTCTCTCGCATAATTTTTGTGACATCCGAGTTTCTCATTTTCCAAATGTAGAACGACAGTAACCAATTCCGTCGTTATGCATTCTTCAATGTATACACCGGATGCAAACCGTACCGCAGATCAACAGTAGCAAGAGTAAGTTGCTGCTGACGCGCCAACGAGACGATCTGTTGTAACTCGATGAGCCGGTTGTCTAGTGGATTGCTGTCATGTGCACTTCCTAGATATGCTAACCAGCCATCAGTACTTTGCACCACATAGGAACTTCCTGATGCAGTAACGTCATAGCGTAGCTTGAATGTTGTGATAGTCGCGATACTTGGAAGATGATTGAATACATCAACCGCGAAGACAGTATCCGCCTGGCTCAGACGTGCGCCAGGGTGTAGAAGCTGTCCTTTGCTACCGACACGTGTATCGACTACCGTCATCAGGTGTTCGGCCCCTTGAGTCTCACCCACTGGTGAAATAACCACACCTTGACTGTCCACGCTGTAGGTGCCATGCTGTGTTTGCCAGAGCAAAACAGGTACACGTTCGATCACTCGAACCGTCAGTCGGTTAGGCCACTCCTTACTAATAACAGTAGATGCGACAAGTGGATAGGCATCGACCTTTGCCGTCAAGCCCTCGATATTGACCAGAAATATATTCTGACCCTGCATACCCATCCGTTGAATATTGTTAATCAAGGTGGTGTTATGCGTCCCGACGACATTGACCTGCTCGATACGAAATGCGTTACTAGTGAAAGCGAAGTTTACCGCAAGGACAATAACAACGACAACCGCAAAGAAGCTCAAGATACGCCAGAGCAATCCTTTGCGAATCGCTTTTCGGCCACTACGTGTTGGAATAGACGACGCCTCAGCTTTTTGAACGCGTTGAATAGCACGAATACGTCCGCTCGTGGCACGAACGCCCGTTTGAGCATAGGTACGAGCAATTGGCTGAGCCTCACTTACGTAGCGTTGTGGACGTGAGCGTGCACGGCGCAGTTGTTCTTGCCTTTGCGCGAAACTATTCCATGCCAGCGAAGGGTCTTCCTCTGGAACGGTAACAACACGTTGCAACCTGACGTGCTCTAACACAGGCTCCTGTCGAGGGGACCTCTGTGCATTTCGTCCATATTCACCTTGCTGACTTCGTACATCCGGTAGTTGCACGTAGTGATTCGCCCTTTGTTCTCGTAACGGTTTCTTCTCTGTCATGTCGTCACCTTCCTCCATTCGCCACGCAATTCAACCTCTAATTCCATATCCACACCGAACTGTTCGCGTACGCGAGTATGAGCCATCCTGATTAGTGCCGCGATATCCGCAGCACTCGCACCTCCTACATTGACAATAAAGTTAGCGTGACGCTCCGAAATTTGCGCCCCACCGTAGGTCAAGCCCCGCATCCCTGCCGCCTCGATAAGACGACCTGCATAGTCCCCCTGCGGATTTTTGAAGACAGAGCCAGCACTTTGCTGTGGTGGTTGTGTCCTCTTTCGATGTTGTTTATGTTCATCAATTACCGTGCGCAGCTTTTGCGGCTCCTCACGGTGTAGAAAAATTCCTAGTTGCATGATAATCTCAGCCGGTTCAATCAGTCTGCGTGGTGCCGAGATAGGATAGCCTTGCTCATCAAACTGCACCCGCCGCTGTGCACGAAAGCGACTATGACGATAGCTCAAGCCAATGTCATCATGCTGATAGTGCTGAACTTCTGGCATTCCGACATTTTGTTCTGCGTTGCTAGCATCAAGTACCTCAATCCATGCGAGCACCTCACCAAGATCACTCCCATGCGCACCTGCGTTACTAATTACACCACCGCCGAGCGTTCCTGGAATACCCGGACCAAATTCCAGGCCACCCCAACCGAGTGTTGCGAGTTCGTTCAATAAGCGTGGCCAACTTACACCCGCTCCCGCGACTAATACAGCGGTATTGTTGCCTTGCTCTTCGATGCGATAGTTATTCAGAGCTACACGCGCAACCACACCATGCACACCTGCATCGGCATACAAGACATTGGTTCCGTTGCCAGTAATCAGTAGAGGCCAGCGCTTTTCAGCACAGAGTGTCACAACGCTCACTAATTCGTCTCGCGTTGTGAGCGAGACCCATACGTCCGCGGGGCCACCAACGCCAAAGGTACAATGGCGTGCAAGTGGCTCACTGCGCCGAACCCGCTCTCCCAAAAGGGCGCGTAGCTCGCTGTATGCTGTCTCGATCTCAAACGTCATTGCTGGTTTCCTTTAAGCGCTAGTAACAGTGTCTTGTGCTAACAATTGTTCGGTTACAGTGTAAATATCGCCTGCTCCCATTATCAATAAAATGTCGCCTGTATGTAGTGTCGTTTGTACCATCTGAGCCGTTTCCTGTACACTTCCACCATGTAGTACCAATGACCCCTCGCGAAAATGCTTCCGCTGTGCCATCTCGTTCACCAGGTCTTGCGCATGAACGATGCCTGTATCGCGTTCACGTGCGGGAAAGATATCGGCGATGATCGCCACATCTGCCTCATCGAACGCGGCCAGAAACTGTGTAAAAAATGTCTTTGTTCTACTGTACATATGCGGTTGATAAACAGCGACGATACGCCTGTTCGGATAGCGTTGTCGTGTCGCTTCTAACGTTGCGGCAATCGCGGTTGGATGATGCGCGTAATCGTCGATAATCATCACATCTAGCATTTGCCCATTGACCTGTAACGGCCCTTGATGACGTATCTCATAACGCCGCCTAATACCACCAAAGCTCTCTATCGTCTTGACTAGCCCTGCCATATCAGCACCCACCGTCCGAGCCGCTATCAGGGCTGCCAGCGCATTCTCGATGTTGTGCGCTCCTGGCAACTGTACATGTATTGCTTGATCTATTAAGTCAACACCGTGGCTTCTGACCCTGAAACTTGTCTCACCGTGCAAGCGCACATCATATGCTTCGAACATGGCTGTCTGTACAGTTGGTGTTGCCACGTAACCAGCGGAGACTGCATCCGGTAGAAGTTCGCTCTCGGGCGTTCCTGTTTCGGTTCGCAATCCTTCAACAGAATAGGTAATGATGCGCCCCGTCCAATCTTGTAAGCGTGCAAGCAGGTCGAGACAGCCAACACTGTCGCTATTCACAATCAGCGTTGGCGGCAAAGGCCAGTCCCGTTGCATATCCATGCCGCGTACGAAGTGCTCAAATGCCGAGAGAAACGCTTCATAGTCCGCGAAGAACTCTGGATGCTCAAACTCCAATGCCTTCACAACCACTAAACGTGGATGGTAGTGCCAGAAGTTGTGATTGAATTCATCGGCTTCATTCACTCCATATTCGCTCTTACCAAGACGATAGTTCGCGCCAAAGCGTGGTACTACAGCCCCGATCTCGCACATCGGATCGAAGCCAGCATCTACGAGCATCAGCGATAAGAGTGCAGTTGTGGTTCCTTTTCCGTGCACGCCGCATACCGACAAAAGCAACTTATCTTTGAACAACTCCCCTAATAGTTCTTGCCAGGTGATAATTCGCATGCCGCGCTCTTGAGCCGCTCGTAACTCAGGGTTATTCACATTCAAGGCAGCCACTGCCGGACTAATCACAAGCGTATCGACGTTATTAAGGTGCTCAGCAGTGTGCCCCAAAGCTATATGAATACCAACCTGCTCAAGCAAGCGAGTTGTCGCGGAAACATTCTGGTCGCAGCCTGTGACGATATCTCCTGCTTGTAGTACCATTTGCGCTACAGCAGAGATACCTTGTCCGCCTATGCCCATAAAATGTAATCGTGTCTGACTCAAATGCTTGTAACCTCATAGTTGTTAGGCGACTTCACTACAGTTCTTTTGGCGAGAGAGACGATCGTTTCTACAATCTCTTGCGCCGCGTTCGGCTTTGCAAGCTTCAAGGTCGCATGAGCCATTGCTTGTAAGCTAGCAGGCGACGATAGTATATATGTTGTACGTTCCACCATTAGTTCAGGTTTCAACATATCGTTCAAGATAACTTCTGCGGCCTGTTCATGTTTGAACATCATGGCGTTTGCTTCCTGTGGCGAGCTTCCGATTGCTGACGGTAACGGAACAAGTACACTCGGCTTTCCCAGGACTGCAAGTTCACTGAGTACCGACGCACCCGACCGACACAACACAAGATCGGCAGCTTGCAGCGCAGATGGCATCTCCTCGTCCATGTATGGCTCCAAGCGATAACGTTGGCGCATCTCGACACCTGCTAAGCATTGATCGGCAAGATCGTGTGTCTCATCGAAGAGCTTGCTGCCACTAATGTGTAACACTTGACAATGTTTCAGCAATTCGGGTAAAGCATGACACACTGTTTGGTTGAGATGCCGTGCTCCCTGGCTACCACCTGTAACAAGCACCAGTGGGACATCGGGTGCAAGCCCTAAATTCGTTCGTGCTTGCTGTGGTGAAACCGCACGAATATCCAGGATGACCTGACGTATTGGATTGCCTAAATGCACAGTCTTACGTGTCGGGAAATAGCGCAAAGAGTCAGCGAAAGCGACAGAGATACGAGTCGCAAGAGGTGCCAGTAGTTTATTCGACAAATTTGGTGGTACGTCTTGCTGGTGCATCACAAGTGGTATGCCGTTGAGCCGTGTCGCTAAGCCTGCTGGAACAGCTACATAGCCGCCACTGGTAAATGTTACATCCGGTCGAAAGGCGCGTACAATGCCGATTGCTTGTACCATGCCAACAGGCACGCGTGCCACCCCTGCTACAGTACTCCATGAAATGTAGCGTTGAAGTTTGCCTGCTTGGATAGTCTTGAGACGTAGACCAGCCGCAGGGACGAGGCGAGTCTCCAGACCATCATCGCTGCCGAGATAGAGAATTTCCGCATCATATTTTTGTTGTAGTAGCTGTGCTACCGCGAGAGCTGGATACACATGCCCTCCCGTACCACCGCCTGAGATAAGAACGCGCATAAATGTCCTATTACGGCACGTATTAGCGTGCCTTTTGTGTAGCTTGTTTTTTAATTGTCATAGTTACTGTGCGCTTTAACGCAGAAGTTTCAGGCTCCTGTGTATAACGCGAGATATTCAGTAGAACCCCAACCGCAGCCATCGCGATGATAAATGATGAACCACCATAGCTGATAAACGGCAATGGAACACCTGTATAAGGAATAGAACCCGTTGTTGACCCAATATTGATCATCGCCTGTAACACTAACCAGGTTGTGATGCCAGCCGCAAGCAGTGAACCATACATATCCTGTGTGCGGCGTGCCAGCCGAAAGCCACGAAACGCAAGAAACAGGAACAAGACTATAATGGCTGTACAGCCGATGAACCCTAGCTCTTCACCTAGAATTGCGAAGATAGAGTCGATCTGTGGCAATGGTAACCAACCAGTCTTCTGACGACTCGCTCCCAGTCCTACGCCCAACCATCCACCTGAGCCAAGTGCTAATAGTGATTGATATAATTGCAGATTAATACCTGTTACATCTTTAAATGGATTCATAAATCCGGTCAGGCGCAGTAGCCGATAGCCTCGAAACGCTTGAGTGGCAAAGATAAGACCACCACAGCCCATGGCTAACAAAAATTGCGTAATATTGGCACCCGCCGAAAAGAACATGACCGTGGTAAGGCCTGCGATAATGATAGCTGTACCCATGTCATTCTCAAGTAGAACTAGTCCGAGGATAATTCCAATCAAAATGACAAACGGTGCAAGACCATATAAAAATGTGCTTACCTTGCTTCCCTTGCGTGCCAGCCAGTCAGCGATGTAGAGCGAGAGAACCAACTTGATAAGTTCGCTTGGTTGAAACGAGAAAAACGAACCAAAGCCAATCCAGCGCGATGCACCATACGCGCTTGTACCAAATTTCAGCACAAAGACTAGCATTGGAAAGGTAATGACCAGACCAATAAGCGAGAAGCGGCGCCAGAAGCGATAGTCGATTTGCATTGTCACAAACAGTACGACCACTCCAAGCAATGCCCAGATGAGTTGCTTCTGAAAGAAGTAGGATGCATCGTTATAATAGCGTGCTCCAATAAATGAGCTAGCACTATACACCATTACCAGCCCAATACAGATAAGAGCCAGGACAACGATGAGCAACCAGGAATCGATTTTCCCGGCAACGCGTGGAAGGCTCATCTCCAACTCGGCGAGCTTTTTCTGCTCATCAGTATTAATCGCCTTACCAGGTTTACGCGTGGCCTTTTCCTGCACTACTGGCCGCTCCGCCACCTCTGGCATGTGAGAACGCCAGCTAGCGGTCATTCCTGTGCGCAGTGGTGGCTCTTTTACTGCTCCCACTTTCGAGAACTTGCGTATCTGCTGCTTTGGCAATTTCTTCCCCGGTTGCACGCTTGGCCTCACCAACGTGTTTTCAACCGCGAAACTTACCCTTTGAGCATTATATGGGCTACGTTTGGGACGCGCCGCTTGCTCTTTTTGACGTTCTACGCGTCCCTGCTCCGCCGAAGCCAGCGCGGGAGAACGCAGGACCGGAGGTGCTTGATCGTTTTGTTTCGCACCTCTAGTTAGCTTCTCGTTCTCGCTCTTTTTTTGCTTATCACGTAGCATGAGTTAGTCCCTATTTCTACCTGGTTGGTACATAAGTATAAATGCGTAGAACTTTCGTCCTAAAAAGGCTTGACATAGAACATTTTTTCTAGTATAGTTCTTTTAGAGAACTTGCTTAGAGTTCAGGATGTTAAGCCAACGGGTCCTGCATATATTGCAACAACTGCTCTACATCTTGATCGCTCATTGGGAGATGAACTTTCTGCAGGTCAATGGTTTTTACACCATTTGCATGCAGGAGTGAACTCCAAGGGTCACTTTCAAGTGCTGGCAACGAGTTGTTACTTACGAGAGGAGCATCAATTTGCTTCCCAAGCAACTCTAACCATGTCTTGCTCAATTCCATATGAATATAGTGCGTATCTTTATCTTCTTGCATAATAACCTTCTTTACATTGATTAGGTTCGGGTAAAATATATCAATTTCCTACAGGTTGATCTGATGGAACATTATAGTGCCACATCAGTTGTTCCGCGATAGACTTCCATAATGGTGCCGCCGCAGTGCCGCCAAAGATAGCTGTGCCGCCTGCGAGTGTTGATGATGGACGATCAATTTTGACCAAAATCACAAATTGCGGATTCGAAGCTGGCAGAAAACCCGCCATTGACGCTTCAGTTTGATCTGCATCCAATGACTGTGTTGTCGATGTGCCAGTTTTTACTGCGACACTATACCCTGGAAATGTGGCCTGTTTATTAAAATTAGCCGCACTGACGAGCATGCCCGAAAGCATCTTTGCTGTATCCGCACTCACAACGCGCCGTCGTACTTGTGGTTGTGTTGTCGTTATATGACCGTTATCATTTATCGACTTCACAAGATATGGTTGCATCATCACACCACCATTAGCAATCGCTTCATAGACCATCGCCATTTGAAATGGCGACGTTGAAATGCTTTGGCCAAATGCTTGTCGTGTCAGGTCGGTTGGATACCATCCATTGGATGCATTGGTGCGATAAGTACCTACTTGCTCAGGTCCATCAATGTTGTACTTTTCGCCAAACCCGAAACGCTGCACATATGGATAGTAACGGTTCGCGCCAAGAATATCGTGCGCGACATAGGCGGTTCCCACATTGGCGGAATGCTCTAACACCTGGGTCATCGTCTCCACACCATAGGACTTGTATGACCAGTTTGACACCTGCCGCGCATCAGGAAAAGTAATCGTGCCATTATCAGTAAACGAGGTGTCGGGTGTAATTAAACCTTGATCGAGTGCCGCAGCCATCGTCACAGACTTCATTGTCGAGCCGGGTTCATATGTACAATATAGTGTGGGATTAAAGAACACAGATGCACTATTGATACAACCGTTTTGTGTTGCATAGTCCCCATAGTGATTAGGGTCGAAACTCGGTGCACCAGCCATCGCGACAACCGCGCCAGTACGGGCATTCAGTACTACAACAGACCCACTTTGCGCCTGTAGCTTTTTAATAGTATCCACTAGTGCAGTCTGTGCAACATATTGAATAGTGCTATCGATTGTCAACGTCAGGTTCGCCCCTGATACTGGTGCCTGTCCCGAACTCGCTCCCACCGTCAACGGATTGTCATTCAGGTCTCGCTCAGCAGTCAGACTGCCATCCTTACCCGCAAGTTTGGCGTTGTATAGACCCTCAATGCCGTACTGCCCCGTCGCATTTGTGTCGACATAACCGAGCACCTGTGCGGCTAGATCGCCGCCCGGATATGAGCGTATCGGACTCTGCTGTAAAAACACATCAGGTAGGTGCGCTGACATCGCCCGTAACTGAGTACTCTGCTCAGGCTCAATTGGTTGCCGATTAACGCGAAGCGTCCATAAATTAAAATCATAGGCATTTATGAGCTTATCTTCCGAGATATAGGGCAATACCTGATGCAGCGTGTGAATGAGCGATACCCATTTGTCGTGAGCATTGTCGTCATGTTCAAAGTCTATACGAAATTGCTTAGGCTCGATATACACATCATCGCGCATCACATTTGTCGCCAACAAATGTCCCTGAGCATCGAAAATGAGGCCACGCGGTGCAAGTAAAGGAAGATTTTTTGTGTGCTCATCAGTTGCCAGTTGTGATAAACGTGGATGGTTCAATACTTGCCAGTAGTACAGGCGTCCAAGCAGAAGCAACATGCCACCACATACAAGCATAAAAACGAACATCTGGCGATGTCGTGCGCGTTGTAGTTCTGCGTTCATGTTTTCGCCTCCTTGCTTGTTGGTCTCAAAGGGTGTAATAAATTAAACCCCTACGGTTGGATGTTTTGATCGTCGTTCTGAATCGGTAACAGGTTCTTCACTGTAATAATCTGTACATTCTTAGGGTCTAACGGTATCAAACCCATATGTTTTGCTCTGTCCGCGATATATGCCGGCGACTGTTCTTGCGAAATGGTATTTACAAGGTCCTGGTTCTGGCGTTGCAATTTATCTTGCTGTGCCTGTATCGTTTGAAGTTGCTGGTTTGATGCAACCGCCTGCCCTACCTGGCTAAGATAAAGAATCGCCATCAGCCCAATCAACAACACACTGGTAATACATAACGCGACAGGTCCCATACGGAAGAAAAACGGATGCAGTTGTCTCCGACGTTTCACGACCGGAAGCTGTTGTGCTACTGCACCGAGTGGTGCGCTTATTCGCTCTTTCAGGCTATACATAGACTTGCGTTCCTTCGAGATGTAGAGACTTTTCTTAAACTTCACCCAAACGTGGGTTGACACGTTGGACCACCCCTCTACGTACCCGCGTCTCCGCATTACTTATCGCTTCCGCAACCCGCAGCTTAGCACTACGAGCACGGGGATTACGCTCGGTTTCCTGTATCCCTGGTGTCAGCGGCTTCGACGTAAGAATACGAAGTTGTGCTTTATGTCCACAGATACAGACTGGTACGCGGGGAGGACATATACAATCAGTTGCCTCACGCCGCATAAACTCTTTTACAATACGATCTTCCAATGAGTGGAATGCGATGATCGCCATTCTGCCACCATGCTGCTCCACAGTTTCCTGTACCACATTCGTTGGTCTGGCTAACAGGTCTAATATTTGTGGAAGGACTGTTTCCAGTCGCTCCAGTTCTTGATTGACAGCGATGCGCAGTGCCTGGAAAACGCGAGTCGCAGGATGAATTGTCCCTGGCTTAAAGGATACCCCTGCCGCCGCTATTCTCGCTAGTTGCGCCGTACGAGTGATTGCTTCGTGTTCACGTTCACGTACAATACGTCGGGCAATCTGCCTAGAACGTCTCTCCTCGCCATACTTCCAGAAAATGTCTGCTAGTTCTTGTTCGCTTGCCGTATTTACAAGGTCAGAAGCAGAATTCGTAAGCGATTGGTCGAGCCGCATATCCAGAGGCCCATTAGCACTGAATGAGAAACCTCGCTGCGGATCATCCATCTGGTCTGACGAAAACCCAAGATCAAGTAGAACACCCTGTACTGACGTAAAACCGTTTTCGGTTGCAATGGTATCCAAGTTCGCAAAGTTCCCATGTGCTAACACCAATCGTCCATTTCCTACGAATTCAGGGAACTGCGCCCGTACTCGCTGCAACGCTTGCTCATCAGTGTCAATGCCTAGCACACGACCTTCGGGTGCGGATTGCTGTAAGATTGCTGCTGCATGCCCCCCACCACCAAGTGTGCCATCAATATAAAGGCCACCAGATGTAGGTTGAAGGTACTTCAATACTTCATCGAGCATGACAGACACATGTTGTGAATGTTCCATTGCATATCCTGTACAGGTCTGATGTATCACACCTATACCCCATTATTAAAAGGGAACGCCTGTTCCTTCGGCATCTAGTCGTTCTTGATAGGCTTGCCAGATCGCACGGTCCCAGATTTCAAAGTGATCACGAACACCGACAACCGTTGCTTCGCTTTCCAGTTTGGCATAGGCACGCAACTTGGCAGGTATGACTATACGACCTTGCCCGTCTAGCTCTATCTCACTTGCACTGGGATAGATGCGTCTTTCAAAGTCGCGCAGTTCCTCGCTAGCCCTGCCTGCCACTAATTCATTCGACTTCTCTTCCCAACGATCAAGCAAGTAAATCGACAGACATGTGCCCATGCCTTTGCTCAGGACGGCTCCACGGTTCGCTTGTATTTGTGCGCGAAATTTCGCGGGAACCGCTATGCGTCCTTTCGTATCGATTGTATGCTCGTATTCGCCAAGAAACATGGTCGTTTTTGTCTTTTCTAATCCCTAGTCGAGTGTGCTACGATGGTCCCTTTGGGAAGCACATCAGAACTCTCCCGTGTCCTGACATTCTGCGCCACTTCCCCCACTCATCGTACACTCGTTGCATGCACCCTGTCCTCATCCACCATTCTTCCCCACTTCTCCCCACTTCATTGTACCATCACTTATGCCAATGAGGAAAGGGGGTTATCCACCAATTTTTTGTGGCTTCGTGGAGAACTTGTGGAAAACTTGTGGAAAGATTGGAATAAAGCCGTTTGCGAGCACGCGGAACAAAAAAGTGACTTTTTGGGACAGGTACCGTCTAACCGCACTGAATGTAAAGGATGGAATTGTAGGGACCGATTGATCGCGTCCTTGCTGGCTGTTGGTTACGCCGAGAACGTAATCAATCGGTCCCTATAGACCTGATGATTATAAGAGGAGAAAAGACACTACTGATGGTTACTATGATATCGTACAAAAAGAAATATGCTATGTATAACCCAATTAGCATGATGAAGGGTATCAGCCCTGAGGTAAGCGAAACATTTTATGCAGCTGGAGTAAAATACACCCAGCACCTTCTGGAGCGTGGAAGAACAGCGTCACAGCGCGAAGAGTTAGCAAGACAACTTGGTATATCTACAAAGGCTCTCACGGAACTTGTTGGACGCGCGGACCTGATGCGTTTACGTGGCATAGGCGGTGATCTTTCGCTCTTACTTAAAGAAGCCGGGGTACTGAGTTGTAAAGCACTTAGCGAGCAGAACACGGAACGTCTACACAAGCGACTCGGAGAATTACATATTGGACAGCGTATAGCGTATCACGCACCCTCACGTGCACAAGTCCGTTCCTGGATCAATGAAGCACAGGCACTTGCCGAGACTTCGCCTGACTTTTAAGTTGAAAACAAAAAACAGCCCTTGTGAGGATGCATAGTTCGCCCACAATCCTGCAAGGGCTTTACTGTACCAGTTTTCTAAATACCTAGAATAGTGAGAGTTGCTGAGCGTCTTTCTTAGGCGGATAGAAAATGCCAATTATTACAACAGGAAGCACTCCGGCAGTACATACCAATTCGTCATATTTGCTTGAAGGAAGAGGATAAGTTTTGACAGTAATCAGGACATGTGCATTAGAAAGTTCATCAGGTAAATACATAGTACCTCCAAATGGACTATAGCTAGCTATCTACTGATTATGCATTCACGTACTCAGGCAATGCATGTAAAACGTTGGCATCAGTAGTATATACGGAAGAGGTACTACATGTCCAGGTCTTTACCAAATGAATTACAGGTAAAGTAAAAAATGCATCTTTTTCAAGATAATCGGTGATTTCACGTCGATGACAGTAATGCGAGTGAGATTCAAAGCAAGTAAGAACCGTTCGCCTGTGAGTATTAGTGATTACTTTTACTTGCTCGATTGCTTCTTTTTGTTCAGATAAGATGCGTAAACGGTAGTAGTCAAACAATGACTCATATGCACTTGTGTTGTTCAATTCTTTTCTTAACTCTGATGGAACTCCTAAATCTGGTATATGGAAGTATTCTATATTTACATTTCCAAGACACTCCCGTAACTTTGTCTTAGAGAAGCCATACTTCATTGAAAGTGGATTTTTTCGCACGTCTATTAAGGAAGAGACGTTGTTTGCAAGAAGGATACGTATATAAGCATCAATTGACAAACCTTCGTAACCTAAAGTGAAGAGATAGGGAGTTGTATGATTATTTCGTTTGTGTCGAACTTGGGCATACTTGGAACGTGGCAAGATAGATGAAGCCGTACTTGGATATCCGCAATAAACATTGTATTCGAGTTGTATGTCATGCTTTCCTCCTACTTCCTCTGCCAAAGCACGCAACACTAATTGGTCTTCTTTGTGAATTTGCGGGAAGAATAGTTCTTGCTCACTTGTTGTAAAAGCGTCTTGCCTAGCTAATAAGCCTAAATTTATTAATCGTGTTTTATCTTGATACAATAAAAAGCTATATGGATCGGAGCAATGAGGAAAAAAATCATAGTAGTCTTTCCCTCTACATAGGCAAAATAACATAAGTAAATTTTGACAGTCTACTGGTGCTAATGAGCCTCCCAGGACTTCGATCAAAGCAAGTAGTATTTTTCTACGGTAGAGCATTATTAAAAATTCCTTCATCTTGACATCAATTTTATCTATAGCACTATATAGTATAGATTGCCTGATACAAATTTCCTAGTGATCCTAAACTCTTGTAACAGTATCGTTTGAAAGGACAAGCAATGGCGGAAGAATTTTACGACAAATTCACCAGAAAATTCGGAGCAAATGCTCCGAAGACAAACTCTACTTCAGAATACCCAAATGGAAACCCTGAAGCGATGTTCGAGCAAAAGCTTGTTGAGATGAGTGGTAGCAACAAAACCGCTCTGGATGTGGGATGTGGAAGTGGAGGATTTACGTTGCGTATGTCCTCACACTTTTTGGAGATTGTAGGCATAGACCATTCAGAAGAGCGTATAAAGCAAGGACACAGCGAGTAGTGCGGCCAAGGTAGACACTTTCGGTGTGCCTATGCCTGTCACAGCATCCCAGCGGGTACCAGCAGTATAGCCAGGGATGAGGACGAAATGAGGTCTGTCCATTAGTCGTTCTCCTACTCTAAAGAGAGATTAAACCTTCCTCTAAAAATAGTGATACTAGTTTTTGAGCCTTAAAGAATGCGTGGATGTGAAGCCTAGTATTCCAATGCGAGAAGTTTGAAACGCGTGATTAAATCTCTATGCTACTAAAGGATACGCAAGCGCATTGTAGCTTGTCAAGTTGTTTACAATTTTATAGAGTATTTAGTACTTTTCAGTGTATATAACATAGCTCTATACCGACATTCCTTTACCTTCTTAGTTGACACTCCCTAACTTTAAACCATACAATTGAGAAAGGACTTCGCAGGCTAACGAATAAGAAGCTTTAACTCCACTCACATACCTAGCGATTACAAAAAGGACATTTCTCATTATGCAACAGGCGTCATCAGAGCCACCCAAACGACCCGACGAACCACTACCCGAGACACGTGAAGTAGCTCCTGGAATCTGGAAGCTCACCGTCCCAATCCCATTCCCGCTCCGCACAGTCAATATGCATGCATTAGTTGGAAAAGACGGGAACTGGGCAATTGTCGATACAGGAATGGGAACGCCTGATGCACGTACAGCATTTACCGCTGGGCTACAACATGCGGGCTTGAGCATTGACAAGCTTCAGGCCATTGTGCTGACACATCATCATCCCGATCATATTGGGCTGTCAGGTGAGTTGCAAGAGCAGAGTGGCGCAAAAGTGTATATGCACCCTATAGACGAGGAAAGCGTCCAGCTTATCTGGGCCGGAACCATGCCTGAACGCTTTGGACGCGTCTCAGGTTTTTTCACAAAACATGGATTGCCTCCAACATCGCTCTGGCTCAATCATATGAACCGTGAAGAGTCACGCCGTATTCTGAGCGTTCCGCCTCATGAAGCCTTTACACTCGTGAATGATGGCGAATATCTTGATCTCGTGGGCGAACGTTATCGAGTGATCTGGACACCTGGCCACGCTGATGGACAAATCTGTCTATTCCGCGAACGAGATGGCGTCTTTTTAGCTGCGGATCACGTTTTACCACGTATCACACCAAACATTGGCCTCTATTCAGAACATGATCGGAAAAACCCTCTTGGTGATTATCTCGCGTCCCTCGAAAAAGTTTCCAAGCTTCCCGCGAGTATTGTACTCCCTGGACATGGCGAACCCTTCATTGGACTTGCGGAACGCACACAAGAGATCACCGAGCATCACTATGAACGGGAAAACCAACTACAAGAGATGATCGCTGAACAACCACAGAATGCCTACCAACTAACTGAAAAACTCTTTCACAACCGTCGCTTAAGCAATGATGAAACAAAACGCATGGCGGTTGCGGAAGTGTTAGCACACCTTGAACACATGAGATATAACGGGCGTTTAGAACAAAGTCCGACCCCTGATGGTATCATCCTCTACAAAATAGTGGAATAGTACATCACTTACAGTTGTACTATGGGGAAGAGCTTTGTTAAGAGTATTGACTAGTTCATGGTGTAAATACATGTATAGTAGGAGTAAAACTTATCCCGAACTGCCCAATATTGTTGCTTTACTGTAGGCACAGAGCCAAATCACTTGTATTTCTAGAATATGCGTGCTATACTCACTAACGGCAGTGAGGTTGTGACGCCGCACCATAGGCCCTACAATACTCTATTGTAGTGGTGGAAGCGACGTGTCAGCGTTGTAAGGAGGATATCGAACCTATGGCTGAGAAAACCGAAACGGCAACAAATACCATTGGTCGGCAAGAACTAGTCAAACGCATCGCCAAGCAAGCGAATCTCACACAGAAACAGGCAGCTGACGTACTGGAAGTGACTCTTGACTCAATACGTGAGGCACTCCAGGAAGGCAGTGAGGTACGCCTAGTTGGTTTTGGCTCCTTTAAGGTGCGTCAGAGCGCAGCACGTAAAGGTGTCAATCCACGTAACCGCGAAACCATTGAGGTGCCTGCGAAGGACCGTGTGCGCTTCACCCCTGGCAAAGAACTTTCAGACGCAATCACCAAAAAGTAGTTTCTATTGTTTCTCGCTGCCAACACGTATTCAGCATCTCTCCAGTAGAGATAGTAGTAAGAGGCATGGCAATTCAGTCGTACTGAATTGCCATGCCTCTTACTACTATCTCTACCAAATAACGTGTTTTTTCTAATCTCTCTTATGCGGGAATATAACGATATATCGTAATGTTATTAATAGCAGATAACGATATATCGTTATCAAGAAAGAAATTAGGAGAAAGAAAAACATGATGAATCACAGACATTTTGGACCACGATTTGAGCGTGGCGAATGGAACGGTCCACGCTTCTTCCAGGGCCATCAAGGACATAGGCAGGGACGACCAGAGCACGGACAGCGCGGAGGACACCATCACGGTGGTCACTGGCAGCAGCCTACACCAGAACAGCAAGTACTACGCAGTACGGCTATCGAAGTCGCACGGCTCTTCGCCATTACCGCCCGCACAAGCTATGGTAATACTGAGAAACAAGCGCAACTACGCGAGTTCTTAGAGCGTTCACGCAAAGAACTGCTGGACCTTATCTCTGCCAACACGCAGCAGAGCAATCAGGCACCAAGCACCGAAAACAATGCACCCGAAGTCGCACAAGCGTAATGCGCTTTGGTCACGAAGACACACAAACGGCCCGTTAATGTCATTAACGGGCCGTTTGTGTGTCTTCGTGATACTATATAGCAATAGGTAATAAGAATATGGTCAACATCTAAAGGGATATACACATGTCTCCGCGCCTCACTGATTGGAGTATTGCACTTGCCACATTGCTCGCCTTCATACTTGGACTACTCAGTTTGATAAGCGGGCTACCGCAAGAATGGGTCATCTTTGCGCTACATGGTATTGCTGGCCTCTGGCTTTTGCTACTGCTATGGGGCAAACTGCGACGCGTCTTGCCTCGGCTCATATCTCCTCGACGTTGGGACCGCCGCACTATCTTTGGTGGATTAGCCCTACTCTTTGTTTCCTTAGCACTCGGTTCGGGTATCTGGTGGGTTGGCGGCGGCGAATGGTATGTTGCTGGCTTCAACCTGCTAAATTGGCATATCATCCTCGGCTTCATACTCACTGCTGCTATCACATTCCATATGTTCGCACGCTTCAAATGGTTACGCAAACGCGATATTATCGGTAGGCGTCGTGTCTTACACTTCAGTACATTACTCATCGGCGGAGGCTTACTCTGGCCTACACAACAACTCGCGGAACGTGTGCTTAAATCGTCAGGCGCGGACCGTCGCTTCACAGGTTCGCGTGAAAGTGGTAGTTTTGCAGGTAACGCCTTCCCCACATCGAGTTGGGTGGCCGATCAGCCGCGCCCCCTTGCTAGAGAAACATGGCAACTGCTAGTAGGCGGAGCAGTTAGCAAACCTCGCGCCATTTCTTACAATGAACTGGTTTCAGTAGGAGATGAGTTGGAGGCAACACTTGATTGTACTGGTGGCTTTTATAGTACGCAGCGTTGGAAAGGGATACGTATTGATCGTTTACTTGATGATAATGAAGTAGAGAAAAACGCTCAGTATGTAAGTTTTGTTTCTGTAACAGGCTATCGTTGGAGCCTCCCGCTAGATGAAGCAAGAAAGGCTCTCTTAGCAACGCATGTTGGCGAGGAAGCACTTTCGTATGAGCATGGTTTCCCATTACGCCTCGTTGCCCCGGGTCGGCGCGGCTTCGAGTGGGTCAAATGGATTGTGAGCATAGACGTACTAACAAGACCTGACCCGGAGCAGGTTGTGAGCATTTTTGTAAGTAGCTTTAGCGATAAAGGGCATGGGAGGAATGGATGATACCATTTCCTGTTGTATACTATTGTCATGCAAAAACGTTTAACGGTCAAACCGCATCTGAGCCTCGAAGAGGTCGAGCACCACTATCGCACGGCGAAAGATCCAGTTGCCCGAAGTCATTGGCAGATCGTGTGGCTCCTTGCACAAGACAAAACCACTCAGCAGATCGTCGAATATACCGGATACGGTCTGAGTTGGATCCGTACGATTGCCCATCGCTACAACGAAGGAGGACCCCAAGCCCTGGGTGACCGCCGCCATGGCAATCCTGGAGCGGCAGCAATCTTGTCTCCTGACGTGCAGAAGCAACTCTGGGACGCGTTGCAGGCTCCTCCTGCCGATCAGGGTCTGTGGACAGGCAGGAAAGTAGCGGCTTGGATCAAGGACAAAACGGGTCGTCAGGTGCATCCCCAGCGCGGATGGGAGTATCTCCGACGCTTGGGTGGAACCTTGCGTGTGCCCCGTCCACGCCATGCGAAGGCTGATCAAGCTGAGCAAGAGGCCTTTAAAAAAACTCCCGGAGACGCTCGAGCAGGTCCAGCAAGCCGCTCCTGAAGCGACGGTCGAAGTGTGGGCCTTTGATGAGCACCGCATTGGACTCAAGCCCATCCTTCACCGGGTCTGGGTCTTCAACGGGCAACGTCCAACTGTGGTCGTGCAGCATCGCTATCAGTGGCTCTACGTCTATGCGTTTGTCCATCCAGCATCAGGACGTACCCAGTGGCTGCTCCTTCCCACCGTCACTACCGACATCTTTGCCCTGGCCTTGCAGCATTTCGCGCAAGCAGTAGGGGTGAGTCCACAGAAGCAGATTGTGCTGGTACTTGACCGCGCCGGCTGGCATACCAGTAAGGCGCTCACCCTTCCTGAGGGTCTGCACCTGCTCTTCCTGCCTCCCTATTCTCCCGAGTTACAGCCTGCTGAACATTTGTGGTCAGTGTCCAATGAACCGCTGGTCAACCGCCATTTTCATGATCTCGATGAACTCGAAGAGGTCCAAGCCCAACGCTGTGTCTTCTTACAGGACTCTCCTGATCTAATCCGGTCTCATACCTCCTTTCATTGGTGGCCTCACCCTCGTGAAAAACTCTAGTCTTCATCAGGAAATGGTATGACACATGCCAGTTATATATTGTAACTTTTGTTCTCATGCGTTCGTGCTACGGACTGGATATGTTAAGTGAGGTTGAGAGCGGCCAAAAGACAACGAGGAGGTTGTCTATGTAGTAGAAAGGAGCCGCTGCGATGGATGCAACATATATCTTACCTATCCGGCGTATGCAGTTCGATGATGATCTCGACGAACTCACTTCCTACCTCTACTGGCTTGCTACTCAGGTAGAAGTCATCGTTGTCGATGGCTCGTCATCTAATATCTTTGCCGCTCATCATGCACGCTGGGACGCCCTCTTAACGCACATTCCACCCGATACCAATATACAGGTTGCAAATGGCAAAGTGAGAGGTGTGCTAAGTGGGTTACGGCGAGCAAATCACGAGTATGTGGTGATCGCTGACGACGATGTGCGTTACAATTCTATTTCCCTACCTAGACTTATTGCCTTGCTTGAGCATGCTGATGTCGTGCGACCACAAAACTATTTTGAGCCGCTACCCTGGCACGCTTATTGGGATACAGGTCGCACTCTGCTCAATCGAGTGACTGGCGGTGATTGGCCCGGTACGCTGGGCGTAAGGCTGTCTCTCCTTCAAGTCTCAGGCGGTTATGATGGAGATGTGCTTTTTGAGAACCTGGAGTTAGTGCGGACAATACGTGCTATAGGAGGAAAAGAGCTTGTTGCACTCGATCTTTTCGTGCTGCGTAAGCCGCCTTCTCAGCATCATTTCTGGTCTCAACGGATTCGGCAGGCATATGATGAATTTGCGCGACCTGGACGCCTAATCGTGTCGTTAGCTGTACTACCTCTCATACTTAGTCTGTCTTTACGGCGACAGTGGATAGCTCTTACAGTTGCCTTTGTTACTCTTATTTGTTTGGCTGAGATAGGACGACGACGCGGGAAGGGGAAGTATGTTTTTCCTCTCATCGCCTCATTGCTTGCACCAGCATGGCTCATGGAGCGAGCTGTTTGCATCTGGTTCGCACTTGGAGTGCGACTTTTTTTAGATGGCATTCCCTATCATGGAATTGTCCTATCGCATGCCGCCAATTCAGAGAAAGTTTTGCGACAACATTACGCAGAACTTTCCCTGCGTCACTCAAAGATACCTCTTCGCAAAGTAGAGAAGAGTAGTAGTTTTATCAAGGACTGACCAACCTATGGCTTCACTGAATTCCAACGCATTGCAAAATTCTAATGCCTTTACTAGCGACCTTGCTCGCGCCAACAGTAGTTATGCAGCATTTGACAATAACAAGCTGGTACGCGTGCTTGATCCTGAACAACGTCCATCAGCACTCATGGAACTTGTCCACGACTCATTTCGTGCGCTTGTACTCAGTCCCAGGTTCACCTGTGTCGGAGCAAAAGCGGCTGTACATAAAGAAGATTATCGTATGGGTATGTATAGTCAGATGAACACACCAGAAGCAAATGCCGGACTCGCACACGATCTCTTTGCATTTGTGCAGGAACAACAACATATAGAGAGTGACTTTACCACGTTTATCGCGTGCTTCACAGAACCTCGTCTAGTTGACGAAGTTCATTTCGAACAACTTCTCTGGCAGCAACTACAAGCATTGCATGACCTGGATGCTCCTCTTCATGTTTGGGACCCGTCCGTCTCTTCCAACCCTGAGAGTCCCTCCTTTTCTTTCAGTTTCGCGGGACGCGCGTTCTTCATTATTGGCCTCTCGCCTACTAGTTCACGCTGGTCACGCCGTTTTGCATGGCCCACATTGATTTTTAACGCGCACAATCAATTTGAACAATTGCGCAAACGTGGAAAGTACCAGTCCATACGAGATAGCATTCGCGCTAGAGAATATGCCCTTCAGGGGAGTTCTAACGCTCTACTCAGCGATTTTGGAGAGCAATCAGAGGCCAGACAATACGCTGGACGACCTGTAGAGCAAGACTGGCATTGCCCATTTCATTCACATTCGTAGAGGTACAATGAAGATAGAGCTGTATGCTGATTCATCGACGGAATACAGCTCATAGGTTTTTATGGAGAGCTATCTATGCAGAAAATCACAGAGTATCACCTAGAGCCACAAACGGGAGTAGGTTTTCTTCTCAAAAAAGGACAGCAATTGCGTGTCATCGATCCAGAGGGAGAACAGGTATCGGATCTTATGGCGTTTGCTCAGACAGATACGAGCGAATGGCTTTCCTCTGGACGTAGCATTGACTATAACAATACTATTTATCTGACAACGGGACATATTCTGTACTCGAATAAGAGTAACCCGATGTTGACTATTCTTGAGGACGCCGTCGGACGACATGACTTTCTTTTGACGCCCTGTAGCCCCGAAATGTTCAAAAAGCTCTATTCCTATGAAGGCTATCATCCAAGTTGCTTCGAGAATCTCGCTAAGAACTTTGCTGCTTTTGGCATATCAGAAAGTGCCATTCCGACCACCTTCAACATTTTTATGAACGTTGCAGTCCTTCCTCATGGAGAACTAAAAATCGATCCACCACTTTCACGTCCGAGAGATTTTATACTCCTACAAGCCGAGATAGACCTGATCGTTGGTCTAACAGCTTGCTCCGCGGAGTTATCCAACAACGGCACGTTCAAACCCATAGAGGCTGAGATATTTACTGAATAACTTTATGCATATGATTTGAAAAAGTATATTGTGTGCTTCATAAAGTGTTTCCTTTGCTAAAAAAATCCCCTATAGCATAGTCCTCACGAATAAGGTAAAATAGAGAAAACATAGGTAACACGACGTTGTGTTCGGGAAGGCTTTCTCGCATACACCGCTGTATGTCAGGGGAGAAACGATAAACGAGACTATACATGCAACTCTAATGTACCTTTTATAAGATAAGGGGGGCCTATGGCGATCAGTAACGCGACGCTCGCTGGCTTGACGCGTACCCAACTCCTGGAAATGCACTATAAAATGGCTCTTCTACGCCGCTTCGAAGAGAAGAGTGCCGAGGAATATACACGCGGCAAAATTGGCGGCTTCATGCACCTCTATATTGGGCAGGAGGCAATTGGCGTCGGTAGCATCACCACGCTCCGGCCCGATGATAAAATCCTGTGTAGTTATCGTGAGCATGGGCATGCCATTGTCAAAGGTATGGACCCACGCGCGGTAATGGCGGAACTATTTGGCAAAGCGACCGGTTGTAGCAAGGGCAAGGGCGGCTCCATGCACATGTGGAGTAACGACCTAGGCATCTACGGTGGCAATGGCATTGTCGCGGCACAATTACCAATTGCGGCAGGTGTTGCATTGGCAGCCCAATATCAAGGGCAAGACACGGTAGCAGTCTGCTTCTTCGGTGATGGAGCCGTTGATGAGGGTGCATTCCACGAAGCGTTGAACCTCGCAGCACTCTGGAAACTACCAGTTGTCTATATTTGTGAAAATAACCAGTATTCAATGGGCATGGCAGTCGAAAAAGCATGGGCTATAAGCGACTTGCTCCCACGTGCAGCCGCTTATGGTATCCCTGGAGCACAAGTCGACGGCATGAACGTGCTTGCCGTACATGAAGCCACACAAGCCGCCGTTGCGTATGCACGGAGTGGGAAAGGTCCAACACTACTCGAAATCAAAACCTATCGCTTCCGTGGCCACTCGATGACTGATCCCGCCTACTATCGTACACGTGAGGAAGAGCACAATTGGCGCACGACACGTGATCCCATTGGCATCTTCGAGAAGATGCTGATCGAAAGTGGCATCGCCACACAAGCAGAGTTCGACGCCAACGATGAAAAGGCCACACAGGTCGCGGAGGACGCCGCCGAGTTCGCGGAAAACAGCGCGGACCCTGCGTTGGAAGACTTGTATAAGGACATTCTAGTCGATAACTCCACCGCCATCACGCACCGGAACAGGCAATAAATACACTACCTCTTCAAATTGCTCTTTGGAGAGAAGAAAGAATTAGAGAATTATGCGTACAATAACGTATCGTGATGCGCTCCGTGAAGCTATCCGTGAGGAGATGCAACGCGATGAGCGTGTATTTATCCTCGGTGAAGACATAGCTGGCTATGGAGGCACCTACGCTGTCACCAAGGGCCTATTTGAAGAATTTGGCGAAAAGCGAGTACGTGATACGCCACTCGCGGAAGAGGTCATCACAGGAGCAGCGATTGGTGCAGCACTCGGTGGTCTGCGTCCTATTCTTGAACTGATGACGATTAATTTCAGTTTGCTTGCCAGTGACATGCTCATCAACAATGCCGCCAAATTTCGCTATATGTTCGGGGGGCAACCTTCTTTGCCTTTCGTTGTACGCATGCCCGGTGGTGGTGGCGCACAGCGTGGAGCACAGCATTCGCAGATGCTCGAAACCTTCTATGCCCATATCCCTGGCTTAAAGGTCGTTATGCCTGCCACGCCGTATGATGCTAAGGGTATGCTTAAATCGGCGATACGCGACCCCGATCCTGTCCTCTTCATAGAGCACGAACTACTGTACAATGTCAAAGGTGAAGTGCCCGACGAAGGCGTTGAATATACCGTCCCAATCAACGAGGCCGAGATTAAACGCGCAGGCCGCGATGTAACCATTATCACCTTTTCGCGTATGCTCCATATCACGATGCAAGCGGCAGAAGACCTGACCAAAGAAGGTATCGAGGCCGAAGTCCTTGATCTGCGCAGTATTCGCCCTATCGACATCGACTTGATTGTTGACTCCGTGAAAAAGACCAATCGCGTTGTCATTGCTGAAGAGGGCTGGAAATACTACGGCACAGGACAGGGCTTAGCCGCGCTTATATATGAACACGCCTTTGACTACATGGATGCACCTATTCAACATGTCAATGGTGCCGACGTACCTATGCCCTACTCGAAAGTCCTTGAACGCGCTGCACTCCCCAAAAAGGCCGACATTATCAACGCAGTAAAAGCAATCGTGCCAACAGCCGTTGCACATAGGTAAGGAAAAATGAAAACAGTAGAAATGCCTAAGATGGGCGACACAATGGAAGAGGGAAAAATCCTGCGCTGGCTTAAACAAGTTGGAGAGCCAGTCAAGAAGGGTGAACCTCTCGCGGAAATCGAAACTGATAAGGTCAACATCGAAGTCGAGTCATTCGCAAGTGGTGTGTTACGTAAAATTCTGGTGCCAGAAGGTGCGTCAGCAGCGATTGGCGCGAGCATCGCCCTAGTTGGTGCAGCCGATGAAGCACTTCCAGGTGAGGGCAACACCCCCACTCCCCCGGTGGATAATGTAGGAGTCGAGAAAGCGACCGAAGCCCCCAAATCAGTACCAGTTAATGGTGACTATGCGGTAAAAGAGTCGTCAGCCTCTGTAGTTGGGAATGGACAAACACAGGTAGCATATCGCGAAGATGCATCACAAACAGCAGAGCGTGGACGTGTCTTTATCTCACCTCTCGCACGTCGCCTGGCCGAAGAGCACAGTCTTGACTATAAAAATTTACACGGCACGGGCCCAAATGGTCGCATCATCAAAATGGATGTGGAAGCGGCACTGACAAATCCTGCTGTATCCACTGCGACACAAACACAACCTATAGCGGTTGCGCCAACGCTTTCTTCTACCGAAACGTCTGTCGAGCCACAGGCAAAACCGGAAGTCGCCATACCTGCGCCAATCGCGACAAGCAGCGGTGATATCGTCGAGATTCCTTTGACAGCTATGCGGCGCACTATTGCCAAACGGCTTTCACAGAGCATGCAGACATCCCCTCACTTCTATGTTACCACTGTCATAGATACGGGCAAGTTGGCAGAGTTACGCAAGCAAATCAACGAGTTTGCCGCGAAAGACACAACGCCAATCAAGGTCAGTTTCAACGACTTGATCGTCAAAGCAGTAGCACGCACCCTGATACGTATGCCAGAAGTAAATGTCTCCTTCGCTGAAGATCGCCTGTTGCAAAAAAAGCAGGTCAACGTCGGTGTCGCAGTAGCCCTGGAACAAGGCTTGATTGTGCCAGTTGTGCGTAATGCAGACCAGCGCAGTATGCTGAATCTAGCGAGTGAGACGCGTCGTTTAGCGGAGGCCGCACGACAGGGCAAGTTACGCCCAGAGGATTTCAGTGGTGGCACCTTTACCGTCAGCAATCTTGGGATGTTCGACGTGGATAGCTTTACCGCCGTCATCAATCCACCTGAATCAGCTATCCTTGCGGTTGGTTCTATCACACCCACACCTGTTGTCGTCGATGGACAGGTCGTTGTGCGCGACCGCATGAAGGTCACGCTCTCCTCCGACCATCGTGCCATAGATGGAGCCATTGCAGCTCGCTTCTTACAAGAGGTAAAACGCTTGTTGGAAGAGCCATTTGGCCTGTTGGTGTAAGCCATGTCAGAAGATTTTATGGCGACACAAGCCATACATGGGGTCACGCTTGTACTGCTACGAGGCAATATCGTAGAGGTACAGGCGGACGCTATTGTCAACGCGGCGAACTCGGCACTTGCTGGCGGCGGTGGCGTAGATGGTGCGATACATCGTGCGGGTGGACCTACTATCATGCAGGAGTGCAACAAGTACAACGGTTGTCCCACGGGTAGTGCGGTCGCGACAACGGCTGGCCGTCTCAAAGCACAGTACGTCTTTCACGCCGTTGGTCCAATGTACCACGGTCGCGATGAGGATGCACGCCTGCTCGCCAGTGCATATCGAACCTGTTTGACACTGGCGGAGGAACGCAAGCTGGAAAGTATCGCCTTTCCCTCGATTAGCACTGGTGTCTATGGGTATCCCGTTGAAAAAGCTGCCCCTATCGCGTTGAAAACGATAATTGAGCATATTCAACAGCCGACCAGTTTGCAACAGGTTATGTTCGTTCTGTTCGATGGTGAAACCTATAACGCATACAAAAAAGCCCTGGCACAAATCGTTCCATAGGCACTGATAAGGTATATTCACATGACAAACGATATTAAATCGACAGAAGAAATTGCTCTCATGCGGCAAGCGGGGTTGCTTGTCTGGCAGGCCCATCAGGTTGCGGCTGATTTAGTAAAACCCGGCGTCTCAACAGGTGAAATTAATGCGGCAGTTGAAAAGCTGCTCGCGGAAAACCACGCCGAAGCACTCTTCAAAGGTGTTCCTGGACCGAAAGCTCCATTTCCTGCCGCAGCATGTATTTCTGTGAATGAGCAGATTGTACACGGTATTCCTGGCCCCCGTCATTTGCAAGAAGGCGATATCATCAGTATCGACATTGGCTGTCGGCTGAACGGATGGTGTGGTGATGCGGCGGTGACACGTCCTGTAGGCAAGATTGATGCCAAGAAACAAAAGCTACTTGATGTGACTGAGACTTCACTCCGTCGCGCAATAGAACTTATTCCACAGCGTCGCAAGTGGAGCCAGATCGCCAAAGAGCTTGAGGCATACGTCAAACGCTCGGGTTTTTCAGTCGTAGAGGGACTGGTAGGACATAGTATTGGACGCGAGTTATGGGGACCTGTGCAGGTACCCAATTACTACACGCGCCAGTATGAGTTGTACGGTGATTTTGAATTGGTGCCTGGTGTGGTTATTGCCATTGAGCCAATGGTCAATATGGGTATCAAAAATTATAAGATGCTTGCCGATGGCTGGACAATTGTCACACAGGACAACCAACCCAGCGCACACTTCGAGCACACTATCGCGATAACGGCAGAAGGCCCAAAATTGCTTACTGCCGGACCTGATGGCAAGGCATGGGCAGCATAACTTAGTCATAATTTGTGCTACTTGAAATAAACGTCCAATGGCTTTATGATATGAGATAAATAGCACGACTTTATTTATAAGGCTTACAGGAAACAAAGCACATGAAAACAGCACCACGAGATCAAAAAAGAAAGAAATCTACAGCGGCCACGGTACCAGAAAGCAGGAAGAATTCACAATCCCAGCTAACGAACGCCGTGAATTCCAAACCAACGAGCACCGTTCTTACACAGACACCCATCCCCGTAAGTTCCAAACCAACGAATATGACTCATTCCAAACCTGCAACCAAACAACGCTATCGGGTAGCGAACGCACGGAAAGACCCATGGTTTCGGATAGGAATTATTCTTATTCCTATTATGCTGATTGCTTTGATTGTTGTCTTGATCGTTCGAGCACAAGTGAGCAGTACAGACCCGAGTACTACAGGAACTATTCCAGGTGTCGTTACATATAGCAATTTGAGCCGACAACATGTATCTGGTACAGTAAATTATCCTCAGGTGCCCCCGGTGGGCGGTTCACACAATCCAGTATGGCAGAACTGCGGTATCTATACTCAGCCGATCGCAAACGAAAACGCGGTTCATTCAATGGAACACGGAGCCGTCTGGATCACCTACCAGCCTACATTGTCGGCACAAGATATCGGCCAGCTCACAGCGTTGGCAAGCGGACACAACTACGTATTGCTCTCGCCCTATACCAATCTGCCTTCGCCCGTTGTCATTTCAGCATGGGGTGTACAGTTAAAGGTTTCGAGCGCAAGCGATCCTCGGCTTGCTCAATTCTTGAAATATTATGAGCAAGGACCACAGACTCAGGAACCGGGAGCGGCCTGTAGCGGTGGTACTGGTACACCTAACAGTCAATAAACCTAAAAAATAGAGAAATACGAAAGACAGGCCGCCAGTTCGCGAATGCGAACTGGCGGCCTGTCTTTCGTATTTCTCTATTCCTCACGTAACGCTTTTCTGAATTCACGCACAAAGCCGAATGCCCCTTGCATCCAGGTCATTTTTGGCTCTTCAGCTTTTTTACGCTTAGACGCCTCTTGCCGACTCCGTATTGCTTCAGCAATCACTGCCGCGCGTTGCTCTTCAGTACGTAAACTATCATAGGCTGCGCGTCTTGTAGGACTACTTAATACACCATAGGCTTCGTTGAGCTGTTTAATACGTGTATCTTTTGCTTGCTTATTCAGGTCTGGATGGTGCAGTCGTACGAGCCGACGATATGAAGACTTAATCTGCTCAGGTGTCGCGTCGGACGATACTTCTAAACGAGCATAATAATCTGGTACAATCATTCCTGGCCTCTCTTAGCTTCCCGTACTACCAAAACCACCGCGACCTTTACCTATCGAGTCTACTTCGTCCCATACAACATGCGTCACTGGCACGAACATCCCCTGCGCGATACGCTCCCCACGTTGTACCGTAACAACTTCTTCGCGAAAATTGTAGACTTGTATCATCAGCTCATCGCCCTCACCGCAATAATCCTGGTCAATCACGCCTATACCATGCGGCACCAACAATCCTTTACGGCGCGGCGTACTGCTACGCATGGTCAGGAGCAACATATATCCGGGTGGTGTTTGCACAATGACATTCCCTGGAATGTAGCCCAGTTTGCGTGGAGCAATCTCCGTGTCCTCGCGACACACCAGGTCAAAACCAACCGAACCTGCGGTCGCATACGTGGGCAGAGGTAAACTTGTGTCGATACGTTTAATTGCCACATGTAAGTGGTGCGCGTCTATACTCATGTTCGCTATTCTATCACAGCAGACAATACGCTTTCACCTTTTTCTACGTTCAACACAGCATGATAGATCATTTTTTTGATATGGAACTAATTCTTAAATAAAAGTGAATAATAAAAATGTGGATGTCATTTCTGACATCCACATTTTTATTATTCACTTTTTTCGCTCATTCCACTCTATATTATTGTAGTAGTGAGTATCCTGTGGGTCATCTGCCGATGCACGCCCAACTAACACCCAGACGGTACGCAGTATCATACCGCCGATAAGTACTAGCAGAGATGAGGTCATAATTATAGAGGGTGATGCTGTCTTTTTGCTCAGTCGCCAGCCTAATTTCGTAGTCAAGGGTAAGATCAAACCGCCACCAATTGTCCCTATTGTGAAGAGTTGTCCCATTTTTCCTTTAAAGAGATGTCTGCCTAACGGTCCCAGGATTGGAATAAGAGCACCAATTAAGCCCAGTTCGGTGGCCTGTGCGATTATTTCCGCGCTATCTAAACGTTCAAGTGTGTCTTGCTGTCCCTTGTATCTTCCTATTGAGAGGATCAAAGAGAGTGCGGAAAGACCAGTCGAGACACCTGATGTGAGAAACAGAGGACCAAGAATGTGTTTTGCTCGTCCCCAGACGGGTACAGCAGTGGAAGAGAGGAGAACCCCTGTATAGGAGGCAACGAAGAGGCCAAAAAATGCTCCCATTGCCTCGATGACCTTCACGGGTAACGCCCTCATGATGCGTGCTACAAGCGGAAACCAGTTCAAAAGGCCATCTTTCGCCATCTGATATGCGGCAGTTAAGCCACAACAGAGGCCAAAAAGCGAAAGGCCCCATGTACCAAGCGACATAGCGGAACGAAACTTTAATACACGTAACATATGGTGAAAACGCTCAGGTCGTCCCAGGTCCATGATGAGGAGAATAGGGCTGGCAAGAATACACACAAAAGACACGTAGCGACCGGCACGGACGAGACGTGTATCGATACCAAAGAAATCGGCTAAGGTCGAGACGAGATAGGAGCCACCAGCAATACCACCCAGAAAGAAATAGAGAATAATTTCCCAGCCCCAATGAGCTTTCTTCACAAGCGGTAAATTATAGTATGTGCTCTGCTTACCTGACCACTGCTTACTTGCTCCACCTAACGTTCCTCTTAGGTTTGGCTGGATTACAGTAGCAATATCGCCAGTGCTTTGTGATGGCTTATCATTGTGATTGTGCATAATTTTTCCCAATCATTGTAATCGCACTAGGACTTACCGCGCCATAACGAGAATGCCGTAGCAACTGTCAAAAATGTTGCCGCGATAGCACTGGCAACAAATCCAGGCAACACATTATTCTGTGGCAGTTTTGGCGTCTCAGGCAAGTTATAGACAGAAGGACGGTCCGTTAACAAGAAAAACGCGTTTAGATCGCCGACTGAGGTTTTCTCATCGACTCCATAGAGATAGGCCGTTGGTACGTTACGCTCCTGCAGTACAGCGACACGTTTTCTTGCCTTCACCTTCAATTCGTTTAGATCACCGAACTGAATCGAGTCGGTAGGACACGCCTTCGCGCACGCTGGCTCGATGCCATCTTTTTGACGATCATAGCAGAGCGTACATTTGGCAGCGTTGCCGGTCTCCTTGTTGCGACCGATAACACCAAAGGGACACGAAGGGACACAATAGCCACAACCGTTGCAGATATCCGGCTGGACATAGACATCGCCGAACTCATTGCGAACGATCGCTCCCGTTGGACATGCCTGCATACAGCCTGGATGTGTGCAATGCTTGCACACATCACTCATCATGAGCCAATTAACTGCTTTACCATTATCATCTGCTGGCCGTGTATGCTCGACAAACGCTACATGCCGCCACGTCGTAGATGATAACGCAATCGTATTGTCGTAACTGTGGCCTGTCAGTTTGTACCCATCAGAAGGCAGTTGATTCCATTGCTTGCATGCCACTTCACAGGCTTTACAGCCGATACAGAGCGTGGTATCAGTAAAAAATCCATGCTGACTCATAAATGTTCTTTCTCCCTCTTTATTTCGCCAGCCTACTTCTCGCCCTGGGCAGACTCAGTAGAGTAAGAGCGAACAGGCATCTCACGGCCAACATTACTTCCATCCTCGCCTTGATGTGAACGACGACCGGCCCGCATATTACAGCTAAACGATTTCGCGTCATGCATACTCACATTGCGGTCGGCCACCAGGAGCAAGAGATCATTTGCGATATCGCCCTTCACCACACCGGAATAGCCCCAGTGGAACGGAAGACCGATTTGATGAACGGTACGCCCCTTCATCTTCAAGGGTTGTATACGTTGCGTGACCATTGCCTTTGCCTCGATCTCGCCACGCTTCGTCCAGATGGTAATCCAATCGCCCATCTTGACACCCTTTTCCGCCGCCAGTTCCTCGCTGATTTCAGCAAACAACTCTGGTTGTAGCTCAGAAAGCCACGGTACCCAGCGTGACATAGCACCACCGACGTGATGTTCAGTCAAGCGATACGTAGTGATCGCATAGGGGAAATCAGGATTATCTATCCCATTTCTTTGATTATCTGGACGGTCCCAGTATTTCACAACAGGATTGTTGTCCTGTTTGGGATAGAGCTGGTTGTGAACAGGCGACTCTATTGGCTCATAGTGCGTAGGTAGCGGTCCATCAGTAAGGCCACTTGGCACAAAGAGCCGTCCTCGCCCTTCGTTAATCATCGTAAACGGGTCAGCGCCTGAATGGGCGTTCATGCCGTGACCATGTGGATCGGCCTTTGTACTGGGTGCCTTCGTCACAGGAAAATCAGGCTCATCATAGCCAACCCAACGACCTTTTGTGCCATCATCATTCTCATGTTCAGGGTCCCACCAGACATATTTTTTGCGCTCCGACCAGGGTTTCCCATCCGGGTCTGCCGAGGCACGGTTATAGAGAATATGTCGGTTTGCAGGCCACGTAAAACCCCAATCGGGACTCACATAGTTATCGGGGTTGCGATGTCGAGACCGATTGTCTCCTTCTTTAGGCATAATGCCACTGAAGATCCAACAACCACACGCGGTACTACCATCATCTTGAAGTTGTGTGTAGTCTTTGACTACCTTGCCATCTGCCACGGTATAGCCGTTGATCTCTTTGACTATATCCTCGACGATTGGTTCTTGCTGCAATCCCTCCCGACGATAGTTCCAGGTCACGTTTTGTATCGGCTTGTCGCGCTCCTTTGTACTATTTTTGTACAATTCTTTCATGCGCAGACACAACTCGGTTGTAAACCAGTTTTCAGAACGCGCATCATCCGGTGGCTCTATAGCCATATCGCGATACTGTACAAGACGTTGCGTATTGGTAAAGCTGCCTTCCTTCTCGACATGAGACGCGGCAGGCATGAAGAAAACCTCTGTAGGAATCTTGGTCGGGTCCACGCCAGGACGTTTCCAGTACGATGCAGACTCAATCTCATAGAGATCGCGAATCACCAACCATTCCAACTTCTCCATGGCGGCGCGGTGAAAGCCAGCATTGACGCCCCCGCAGCGGGATTCTGTCCTAGGAGGAAGAAGCCCTTCATCTTCCCGTCCTTCATACCAATGAACATAGGTAAGTCTGAATGGTCATCAACAATCTTGGGTAGGTAATTGTAGGCCCAATCATTTTCCTCCGTAGCGGCATCACCGTACCACGCTTTCATCAAGCTGACAAAGTACTTGGGATAATTCACCCACCAGCCTGCATCCTGGTTGTTATGCTCCATGTATGTCTTGAAGTCATACTCACCGCGTAAGGCACTGGGCATGAGGAGATACCCCGGGAGCAGATTGTACAGCGTTGGAATATCGGTGGAACCTTGTATATTAGCATGCCCTCGTAGTGCCATGATGCCGCCACCAGGACGACCGATGTTACCCAACAAGAGTTGCAGAATTCCACCTGTACGAATCATCTGTACACCCACCGAATGCTGTGTCCAACCAACAGCATAGGAGAGACTGGTAGTACGTTCTCGCCCTGAGTTTGCTACCAAGGTGTTTGCGATCTTATAAAAAAGCTCTTGTGGAATACCACATACTTGCTCGACCATCTCTGGTGTATAGCGTGAGTAGTGACGCTTCAAAATCTGCAAAGCACAACGGGGATGTTGCATCGTTTCGTCACGCTCGATCTGGCTTGGATGTGCATGAGGAAGCAAGCCCTGTCCTTCCTGGCCATCAGGCATGATTTGTTGCTCATCGTGATGACTGGAATCTCCTTTACCGGGAGCCGAAGTCTTACTTGCAGTATGCTTGGTCGGTTCTTGAGAATCGCCCTTTTCGGTCATCTGGTATTGCCAGCTATCAGTTGTATAGGCACTACCATCAGCTTTCAGGCCAGAAAACACGCCTTCCAGGTCCTCTGTATCCTGGAAATCCTCGTTCACGATAAACGATGCGTTTGTATATGCCTGCACATACTCCTTGAAGTAAAGATCATTTTGCAGAATGTAGTTGATGATTCCACCCAGAAACGCGATATCTGTACCAGCACGAATGGGAGCATAGATATCAGCCATTTGCGAGGTACGCGAGAAATGTGGGTCAACATGAATGATCGTCGCGCCACGCTCTTTAGCGGCCATGACCCAGCGAAACCCTACAGGATGAGCTTCCGCGAAGTTACTGCCTTCGATTAAAATGCAGTCGCTATTCTGTAAGTCCTGTTGAAAATTTTGAGCGGCACCACGCCCGAAGCTTGCGCCGAGACCCGGCACAGAGGCACTGTGTCATATACGGGCCTGGTTCTCGATTGCCACCATTCCTAATGAATGAAGAAACTTGGTAAGAAGGTAGTTTTCTTCATTGTCGAGAGTGGCACCCCCAAGTGAACCAATTGCCACCGTGTTGTTAATAGGCTTCCCTTCCTCGTTTGTCTCATGGAAGGTGGCCTCGCGTGTCTCATAAATTCTTTGTGCAATGCGCTCCATGGCCCATTCCAACGGCTTGTCTTCCCAATCTGTAGCGTATGGTGCGCGATACTTTACCGTTGTCCAACGATTGTTATTGTAATCAAGTTGACGGCTCGCACTACCTTTGGGACAGAGACAACCTTGATTGATAGGACCATCGGGATTACCTTCGATATCGATAACCTTGTTATCTTTGACATATACGAGTTGCGCACAACCGACAGCGCAATAGGGGCACACACTGTGAAATACTTTAGCATCACGTATCCGTGGTTCAAGAGTTTTGCTTCGGTTGCTAAGCGGGTTGGGTACAGCACCCACATGAGTGGAAAGGGTTTCGCCAATGGCATCAGGAGAAAGTCGCTGAGCCAGTTTACCAAATAACGATGCAAATACAGCCATTTCTTTTTCTGCTTTCTGCGTTGTACATCAATATCATTATCAGCGAGAGCATAATCTGTAACTATGTTATTGTTATTCACACGCCTTCTAAATAGGAAAAGTTACATGTTTAAGGCATTTTTCCTACCTATAAACCCTCTAACAATCATATGCATGTACACAGAATGACACGTTCCTCAGACATTGAGAATCTTCCTACTGCCACTTTCGTGGCGTCTCAAACGTATAAAAAGGAAGAATAAATATATTCTTGCCAAAAACTGGGACAAATGGGTCTCTTAGGGACTAGAATGATAGGCCAATATGCGTTATAATGAGAGCATGGAATATTTTCCGGTCTCATGCTGTTTTACTATGTGTATTTACAAACACACTGACTAAAACAGGATGCATGTCCTTGATTTCCTCCCGGTTACACTTAGTCAAAACAAATCGTATCTTGCGGCTTGTTTTTTCTGGGTGTAGGACTGACCGGACTGACGAACGACGTATCTTGCTGCTTAGGATACTACTTTTCATGGAGGGCGCACAATGATTGACTTAGAGCGTGCCATGACGGGAACAACGCTTACCCTGAACGATACAGAAACTGCGACTGGTCTTGAAAAACCGTTTGACATCGTTGAACAGCTTTTCCCAAAAGACCTGGATTATACGCAAGAAGATGTGGAAGAGGAGGAGAAAGACGAGCCAGAGCTTGAAGAAGACTTGACGAGTTTAGAACCCGCCTCTCTGGAATTGGACGACCTGCCTGATATGCAGGAAGACCTTCCACAGGGAACGCGCGAAATGGACACAGAACCTCTCCCTGCAATTCCCGCTGCACTCGTACCAGAAACGGAACCACCCGCGCGTCGTACTATGATGCGTCGTCGTCGCTCGGAAGAGCAAGACGAAAACGCAGCTAATTCGACCGATGCAGGTGAATCCGACGCTGTAATGACCTACCTTCGCGAAATTGGACGTGTCCCTATGATTACTCATGATCGAGAGATCGATCTTGCGAAACGCATAGAGAACGGTGATCGCGATGCACGTAAGCAATTTGTTCTTGCAAACTTACGTCTCGTAGTCAGCATCGCCAAACGGTATGTTGGCCGTGGTCTCTCGCTTCTGGATCTCATTCAGGAAGGTAACATTGGGCTTATCCGTGCAGTCCAGCGCTACGATTGGCGTCGCGGTCATCGTTTCTCCACTCATGCAACATGGTGGATTCGTCAAGCCATCAGTCGCGCCGTCGCTGACAAGGGTCGCACAATTCGTCTCCCCGTCTATGTGAATACCGCACTCAACCGCATTCGCCGTGAACGGCAACGCCTGTTACAAGAACTCGGACGCGAACCTACCGAGCTTGAACTGGCTGAAGCTACTGGCTTAGATCCCATTCGTATGGTCGAACTTCAGGCCGCTCCTGGTGCTCCCGTCTCGCTAGAACTTCCCGTCGGCGAGGATGAAGAGCAAGAGTTGGGTGATGTCTTAGCCGACACGGAATCAGCCTCACCAGAGGATATCGCGACGACCCAGACGCTGAAAGACGAAGTACAACGTGTGCTTGAGTCGGTCCTCACGCCACGTGAACAACTCGTCTTACAATTGCGCTTCGGGTTAGGCAATGGTCAAGCACATCCACTCGAACAAGTTGGACGTGAATTGGGCATTACTCGCGAACGCGTGCGTCAAATTGAGGCAGGCGCATTAGCAAAATTGCGTCAGCCACCCGTGCTAGATCGCTTGCGCGGCTAAAAAGCTGATATAAGATATAAAAAAAGCACAACGTCAATTGGTTTCTCCAACCGACGTTGTGCTTTTCGCGCTCTTACTACCCAAGCTGAGTAACAAAGGGAAATATACAATGAACATTAATAACCAACTACCATTAGAACATCCTCTTGGAAATGTACATGTGCTGGGTATCCCTTTTGACGACAACGAATCCTTTCTCATAGGTGCTGCTCAAGGACCCACAAGTATTCGCGCTGCGATGCACGAAGGAGCGATGAACCTGTGGACTGAGAGTGGTCTCGACTTGGGAGCATCAGAGAAGTGGCAAGACGATGGAGATATAGACCTGACCAATGGCAAAGACGCCTTTGCGAAAATAGAAGCGGGTGTCGTGGCAATACTCGCACAAGGAGAACGGATCATATCTCTTGGCGGCGATCATTCCATTACCTACCCTATTTTGCGTGCTTACGCACAGCAGTATAAGCCCCTGACCATTTTACATCTCGATGCCCACCCTGACCTCTATGAAGACTATGAAGGCAACCGTTTCTCTCATGCATGTCCATTCGCGCGTATCATGGAAGGGCATCTTGCGACGCGCCTCGTTCAAGTAGGTATCCGTACGATGAACGGTCATCAGCGCGAGCAGGCACAACGCTATGGGGTCGAAGTCATCGAAATGCGTCAATGGACGCCTACGCTTCAATTAGCACTCACAGGACCAGTCTATCTTTCGCTTGACCTTGACGTGCTTGATCCAGCCTTTGCCCCTGGAGTATCGCATCACGAACCAGGCGGCTTCACAACACGCGAGCTTATCAGCATCCTACAAGGGTTAACGGTCCCAATTGTCGGTGCCGATATCGTCGAACTCAACCCCAAACGTGATCCGCAGAACATCACAGCGAGCGCTGCTGTGAAACTGTTGAAGGAAGTATTAGCCCTGATGCTGACGAATTAGTAGGAACGGATTTATCGACTATACTCACATCATGTGAATTTATCATGCAATGAATTACGCCTCGGGCGCGATAATGGTGTTTTAACACATGAGCAGGGATATATCAAGGATGTAGGGGCCATACAATGTATCCAAAAATTACGTTCTATGTTGGTGCGAACCTCGTTGTCAAAATCAAATAAGCGTAAAACACAAACGTGAGCGTGTAGAATTGAGATATCCAAAGCAATGTCTTGTTCCTAATCTGCCAGCCATAGAGCAGAACTGCCAATACAAGACCTGTCGAGAGGCGACCAGAGGAGACAAACTCACGGTAGGAGTCGGGTGCCATGAATGTTACGAGTGTGAGATGCAATACCCATATCACCAGGACACTACTCCATCGTCGCCGTAGTATCTCAAGAGCCGCGAAGAGCCACCCAACCACTGTTGGCACAAACATTATGACAAAGAGCTGCCAGAATAATTTTTGTTCTGGGAAAAAGATGAATAAGCCCGCAAAGGGAATATGTTCAAATGGTGGTGCATACTTGACTCCTGTTTCCCCAAATATGCGCCACAATATGCCATACCACAGCAGAAGCGGAAGAAATGCCAACATGATGAAGCGTATTGCATTATCCCACTGTCTTTGGAAGAGAAAAAAGAGTGTGTAGCCAAGGGGAAAAAGGATCGCGGTATCACGTGAGAGCGCAGCTAAACCCATACTAAGGGCGGCAGCCGTAATATACTCTTTTTCTATTAGCAACAATCCCAGGCAAACGAGGGCATACGTGAATGGTTCTGTAGTATCAAAAAAGAGTGCTGCCATCTGTCCAAAATAGAGTCCCACGGCAAGGCTGAACCACGGCGATAAACCATATTTTGAAAGTAACCGTGCCACAATTTCAACGCTTACCACGATAGACACAAAGTTCACAAGCAAAAGCATATATGGTACAAGAGTTGTCTGGCCCGCGCTCAACACAAACACAAGCAGAGCATACACGATGCGTTGATAGCGATAGGGAGGTTTATCCAGGAACTGGGCGGCATGCAATGGATCGCGAGCTATTTGATAGTAGAATTGTCCATCGTAGCCTGGATTGGCGGTAGGAATATGCAATGCAAAACGCGTCCCAAGGTGTACATAGCTCATCGCCGTATAGTGATGAAGCAGCGTTACTGCAATGAAGAAGATAATGTAGATAAGCCCGACACACAATGAGGGTCGAAGAAAAACAAATGGTGAATGCCGTCGTACAACATTCACCATTGACGAAACGACGCTCATGGACGCTTGCCTATATTGCGTTCGACATGGTTCACGTCCTTGATTTTTTCCAGGCGCGTGAAGAGGCGTTGCATCTGCTCCATATCGTTGACTTCCAGGGTTGTCGTGACAATCACCGACTCGCGGTTCCCACCTCGACCTGTACCAAAGTGTGTGCCAACTGCAGTCATGTTGACGCCAACATCAGACACAACGGTAGCAATATCGCGAATAAGACCCGGGCGATCTCGGGCTTGAATGACAACGGGTGCCAGATAGCGCGTCTGACTCATGCCCGACCAGCTTACATGAACAAGGCGTTCTTGTTCGCGCTCACGATAACGGTTGAGGTTGTGACAATCAGCCCGATGCACGATCACGCCCTTGCCACGACTGATAAAACCAATGATTTCATCTTCTGGCAATGGGCAGCAGCAATTGGCTAATTTCGTCAGCAAACCACTGACACCAGCGACCTGTAGGCTTGCCGACCCGCCCTGTTTAGAAGTCGATGTTGATAAGCCTGGAATGTCCTCATGTTCTTTACTGGTCTCTTTGCCTTCGCGTAGTTGCCAGCGGTCAGCGACCTTGACCGCGACGGGATGTGGACGGATGTCATCAGCACCAATAGCCGCGAGCAAGTCTTCAAATTCAGCCATGCGATATTCTTCACACAGCCATTTACCTGCATCTTCAGAGATGCTCTCGATACCACGCACGCCCAGCACTTTCAATTCGCGGTCCAGCCGTTCACGTCCAATCTGGATGTTGATGTGTCGCTCGTGAATTTTGAGGTAGCGACGTATCTTGCTTTTCGCGGCGGCAGTACGTGCGAAATTCAGCCAGTCGCGCGTGGGATGTGCTGTTCGACTGGTAACAATATCGACAACTTCGCCACTTCTCAGTTCATAGTCGAGCGGCACCATACGTGTTACGAGCCTATCACCGTCTCCATGTTCGGAGTTCGTAATGATACGTGCGCCAGCACACGTGTCACCTATTTTTGAGTGAACCCGATACGCGAAGTCAATTGGAGTCGAGCCAACGGGTAGGTCTTTGACCTCACCACGTGGAGTGAAGATAAAGATTTGCTCCTGAAAGAGATCATCCTTGACCGCCTCGACAAAATCCGTGTCACTCGTACTGGACGAATGCATTTCACGTTGCCACTCGGTCATTTGACGCAACCACGACAATAGTTCTTTTGCCGAAGACGATGCACTATCACCCACATCTTTATAGTGCCAGTGCATCGCGACTCCATATTCGGCCATCTCATGCATCTCGCGTGTACGTATCTGCACCTCTACAAGATTATCGTCTTTACAAAAAATTGTCGTGTGCAATGCGCGGTAGCCATTTGGTTTGGGATTCGCGATAAAGTCCTTGATGCGTCCCTCTTTAGGCTTCCACAGGCTATGCACATGTCCAAGCGCGACATAGCAATCCTGTGTGCTATCTACCAGGATACGAAATGCAATAAGGTCATGAATCTGGGTGATATCGGCAGATTTTTTGATCTCTTCCAGGTCCTCGACCTCACCTGCGCTACGATGAAGCTTCTTGTAGAAGCTGTAGAGATGCTTGACTCGACCCGATACCTCAGCCTTGACGCCAATCGCCTGCATTTCAGCACGCAAAATTGTGCAAATATCCTCGACATAGGAACGCCACTGCTTTTTCTCTTCCTCCACCTCGTCACGCACCCACGCATATTTCTCCGGTTCGAGCACACCAAAGGCAAGGTCTTCCAACTCACTCTCAACGCGTGACATACCTAAACGACCCGCGAGCGGAGCATATATCTCGCGTGTCTCCAGAGCCATCGTGAGCATATCCTGGCGATCTCCAACGTAAAGAGGACGACTGATGAGACGCATCGCATGTAAACGATAGGCCAGTTTCATCAACACGACTCTTGGATCGTCGGCCATCGCGATAAACATTTTGCGCACCGTCTCGGCTTGCTGACGACGCATTGCCTCGCGGACACGCCGCTTCTTATTTTCCAGTGGCGTATTTTGTCCCGCGTCATCGCGCTCATCGCCTGCTTTAGAGGCATTAGCACCGGCAACGCTTTGCTTTTTACGTTCGAGAATATTGAGGCGAGACATACTGCCAACAATGCGTGCGGTTGGTGCACCAAGTTCACGCTCTACGTCTTCCAACATGAGCAGATCTGCGTCTACCGCCTCGAAAACAAGTCCAGCGGCAACACCAACCGCGTCGGCATGCATAAGTTGAGCAAGGATTGTAGAAATTGCTAACGCGTGTTCCAGGGGTGGAATGGGTCGTACCCCAATGACACCTTTGCATTTCTCCTGCGCAAGGTGAAGGGCGTCGATGACACGATTGACCTCATCAGGATGCATGTAACGCCGTACAAGCGTCAGAAGTCGCTCGATTTCTTCCAGTGAGTCCGGGGGTGAAGCAGAATGTTCTACAAATCTTTCAACCATAATATTTTTATTCTCGTTATGTAGGCTGTTTCATTTGGTCCAGGCCAGGGCACCCGCAAGGGGATGCCCCTCCCATACATGAATATTCTCCCAACGCGTCGTCGTATGGGAGGGGCATCCCCTTGCGGGTGCCCTGGTTTTGGTGACACAGTAACATTGATTATGTATCACCACAATCCAATTTTATATACGCACACCTGTTTGTCATGTTGTAACGATATCGCTACGGTTATTTCGCGTTCATGGCTCGCTCTACGCTGACCACATTTTTGACCTGGCGTAGACGGCGGAAGATGCGTTCAAGCTGGTCAATCACGCCATTCGCTGCCGCTATTTCTAGTGTAGCTGTAATAACAGCTTTCTGCAATGCGACATTTGACATAGATGTAACCATTGTCATGTTTACACCTGCATCGGCAACTACCGCAGCCACGTCTCGTAGTAGGCCAGAGCGGTCATGAGCCACAATGGTAACGGGTGTCAGATAGTAGTCTGGCTCAATTTGAAGCCAGTTGACCTCGACTAGCCCGTTTTTACTACTCCGTCGTCGTTTCAACACACGGCAATTGCTACGATGAACCTGCATACCCTTACTTGGTGTGAATGAACCTACAATCGGGTCGCCTGGAATAGGGCAACAACAATGTGCGAGGCTTACTGTCTGTAACAGATGTTTCTCATCATCACTTTTAGCATGACCATTTTTCTCGTCACGCGCCTTCGCGCCATCGAACAATTGCAGGTCATATTGCTGTAAAAATGGCATCAGATGTCCCATGACTTGCTCTACTAACAGGTCCTCGCGCCCCAGATGCGACATAGATGTCTTCCAGCGTTGCATACTCTTTTAGCGTATCATTCGCGACAATATCATCGGTGCGAATTCGTTGCAAAAGTGCCTCGATCTGCTCGTTTAAACCGGGGGTACGAGCGGCTTTAAGTGCCATATCCAGGCGTTCGTGTCCAAGTTGCAGGTTGATCTCGCGTTCGTATGTCTTTAGATAGCGTCGAATCTTTGTACGAGCCGCCGCAGTACGTGCGAACGAAAGCCAGTCACGCGTCGGATGAATGGTGCGATTGACCATGATGTCCACGATCTCGCCACCCTTCAACTCGTAGTCAAGAGGGACAAGACGCGTCACGAGACGACCCGAGTCATCCATATTGGTAATAATGCGAGCACCCGCGCAATGGTCGCCAAGATCGGTATGAATACGATATGCCATATCTAGCGGCGTCGAGCCACGCGGTAAGTCTTTGACTTCGCCCTTCGGCGTAAACACAAAAATCTGCTCTTCAAAGATATCATCCTTGACCGCCTCGACAAACTCATCGGCACCTTGTGGCAATGCACGTTGCCATTCGCGTAACTGCTCGATCCATCCCACCATCTCATGGTAGGAGAGACGCCAGCTACTCGGCGAGTTTGCGTCTTTGCCCACAACACGCTCGCGCAGATACCAGTAACTTGCAATACCATAGTCTGCGGTGCGTTGCATATCATAGGTGCGAATTTGAATTTCCGCTAAGCGATTATCCAGGCAAAACACGGTCGTGTGTAGCGATTGATAGCCATTCAGTTTAGGGGTAGCAATGAAATCTTTGATGCGTCCATCCTTCGGACGCCACAGAGCATGAATGTGTCCAAGCGCGAGGTAACATTCGTGATCGGTATCAACGAGGATACGGAACGAGACAAGATCGTGAATTTGACTGAGCGTGCTACCAGTCACACGCCCGTTTTCTCCGCCATCCTCTTGCTCAGGCATGTCCTCTAATTTACGATTGATACTATCAAGATTTTTCCAGCGCACATCTACTTCCGCATGAATGCCCGCATGTTGCATCTCTTCACGTAAAACACGACATACCTCATCAAGGTAAGGTTGACGACGTTTCATCTCCACCTCTACCTCGCGGGAGAGCCGGGCAAATTTTTCTGGCTGAAGATAGCACAGGACAAGGTCTTCTAACTCCCACTGCACAATCGCCATACCAAGACGACGCGCGAGAGGTGCGAAAATCTCACCCGTCTCACGTGCGGTACGCTCTTGCTGTGAGGGTTTCATAGCACCTAGAGTACGCATATTATGCAAACGGTCCGCGAGTTTGAGCACCACAACGCGAGGATCTTCCGCCATCGCCAACAACATTTTACGCACCGTCTCGGTCCGCTGACGACGTTTATCTATCGGGGAAGGCACAGGACTACCCGGTGAAGCGATGTGCTCTTTGTTCTGTTTTTCGGCAATGGCATCGAATTTTGTGACACCATCGACGATATTGGCCAGCGCGGGACCAAACAAAGCATTGAGTTCTTCAAGTGAGTGATGAGTATCTTCAACAACATCGTGTAGCAGTGCCGCGATAATGCCATCAGCATCTATACGCATACGTGCAACGAGGAGCGCAACTTCAAGAGGATGTTGAATGTATGGCTCACCAGAGCGACGTATCGCTCCACCATGTGCCTCATTCGCCAGGTCGTAGGCACGCTGAATCCCCTCCAAGTCTTGCGGAGCCAGATATTTCTGTGCCTCCGCTAACAAGGTTTCAAGCGTAATCTGTGATGGGATCAATTTCGTCTCCCGCGACACTGTGTTCATAGTAGTAATGTCCAATAATATAAGTATACGCTACAACGAATGAAACATATGCATAGCTACATGAAAATACAAGTGTTAACAAATGTTATTTTCCCTATTATAGAGGGGAATAACCACCTGTCAAGCAGTATAGCATAGGTCCTATCTAAAGGATGAGGCAAATAGTCGAAACGGATACTGACATATACATGTTATTTCTTTACTATAGGAAACAGTGAAGGAGGCAGGGCTTATTCCAATAGTATTTCAAAGGGGGAGCATGACAGGGGCAAGCCCTGTCACTACTCTACAGTGTTCACCCCGCGGGGCGAAGCCACGTTTTCGTGTATAGTAGTGACAGGGCTTGCCCCTGTCATGCCCACACCGCCCTACAAGATGTTTGAGTAATTAGTTAGATGCAATGGCGAACCTTGTCATGTTTCAAAAAATAAAAAACGAGGCGCAGTCAAGAACACCCCTTGACGTTGCCTCTCTCTGTTCTGGTGTATTGCTACTAGAGCAAGACATGAAGCGAGACTAATTTCGCGCTACACGTACCTTATCATAGCAGGTGCTACAGTAGACAGGGCGGTCATTCTTGGGCAAGAATGGCACCTGTGTCTCAGAACCGCACTCAGCGCAAATAACTGTGTGCATCTCTCGTGGAGCACGTTCGGCTCGACCACCCGCACCGCCCGACGCATTACGGCGTGCTGCACGGCAGGAAGAACAACGGCTTGGCTAATTCATCAGCCCTTTTTGCTGGTAGAACTCTTGCTCACCGGCGGTGAACACGAAATCGTTACCGCACTCACGACACTTTAGGGTTTTGTCTTCGAAGTTCAACTAGAAGCCTCCTTGCGATATGTTGGTAGTCCTCCGGGTCCATATCCCTGCAGAGTTCACCAGTTGTTCTTTCCCCCTACCAGCGTGGGATGGAATACTTGGACGAGCGCTGTATTGCGAGACCGAGATGGGATACCGAAGAAAAGCATACACTATTCCCGCTCGTTTTACAAGCTTTTTTGGGGCATATTGTTAGCTAGCTTACGATTTCTTTATGAATTTTTTATATGTATCAATCTATCTTCACAAAAATATGTTTACGACACTACATTGTGTTGCTCAAACCATATCCTTACCTTACCTAACACCTCTATACGAAGTGCGAGATATTGTGCTTGAAGTTCCGCTTCTGTTGCTGTACGCTTCTTCGGGTTCATGAGAAGAAAATCGATTTGACGAATTTCATCCATTCTCAACATGTACTTGACCTCAGAACTACGACCACTCACATCCCAGCAAATCCTACAAAGCGCATCAAATGCTTCTATCTCATATACATAGCTGTATTGTTCTATAAATGGAACATACTCCCTATTTCGCGAATAGCCAAGTATGAAGATAACGGTATCTACTCCCATAGAGTGCCTAGGAAGCAAACGAATAAGAGCCTCAAAGTCAATGTACTCATATATGTCATCATTATTGATTAGTGCTGCTTCTAAAATATCAATAAGCCACCCTTGCGCCTTATTTTCTGTTTCGTTTATGAGCGCATTTACGACAAGGGCTGCAGCTTGACCTATCTCGTCTGTGGAAACTAATTGCGCTGCATACTCAAAGGCTTCACAGAGAAAATACACATTCCAATCCTTAGCATCTGCGTCCAGGTCTGAATTATGTATGACCTGTATCGTTTCAGTTGTTCGTGCGATGATGTTTAGTTCACTCATTTTTGCGTTTTCCAAAGCTACTTTGTAATCTCTCGCTCTATCCAGTCGTTCATGTTCATAGTCCCGTCGAATATAAGTATCTGCTCGTCTTTCTCGGGTTTCTCAAAATGCTCGATTACCATGTAGAAAACCTCATCAGGAAGTGAATTTCTTTCTTTTGAAAGAAGACCTTGCTTTCGCCTTCTTTCCAATTCTGCAAGAGGGATATTCATAAAGATAATCAAGACCTGGTATTGGTGCTGTATAGCAAGATGCCTGAAGCGATCTCGAAGTTTTCTGAGGTTATTTGTATCGTCAAACACTATGGAGATATGCTCACGCATGAGCATATCCATTCGCTGTAAACAAACTTGATGCGCCTTTTCCCACTCTTCCACAGGTTGTGCTTGAGACAGATCTAATCCTCGCTGCCTCATAATATCATCCAGGCTCAGATACTGGCTCTTTGTTTTTACTGCAAGTGTTTGAGCGAGTGTCGTCTTTCCAGAAAAAGGGAAACCACACATCAAATATAATTTATTCATGCACGAGATTATAGCATAGATAAGTTAAGTTCCTGCATCCTGTGTGTTATACTCTTTGAAAGTTCAATTCAAGACAAGAGAGAGTTCATGCCTGAATATATATGGGGACGTAACCCCGTTTTGGAAACTCTACATTCTGGACGCCAGGTGAAACGCGTATTGCTGGCGGAGGGGCAGCGCGATGCAGCTCCGATTGACGCAATTATACAGGAGACCGAGCGACAACATATTCCGCTTGAGATGGTGCCACGTTCACGACTCGACCAGCTAAGTCGAGGGGCCGTGCATCAAGGCTGTGTTGCCCTGGTTGAAGAGCGCAAATATATCAGTGTGTCTGACATCTTGGCATATGCTGAACGCAAGCAAGAAGCACCATTTCTATTGATCCTGGACGCGATTCAAGATGTTAATAATCTTGGTTCGTTACTTCGTACAGCAGAGGCGGCAGGAGTACACGGTATTGTATTACCGGAGCACCGTGCGGCTGAGGTCAACGCCACTGTTGTCAAAACATCGGCGGGTGCCACCGAACATCTACTTATCGCGCAAGAGGCCAACCTGACACGAGTGATTGACGAACTCAAGAAAGAAAACGTGTGGGTCGTCGGGCTTGCGGGCGAGGCGAAGACATTTTATCACAAAGCAAACCTGACCGGACCATTAGCGATTGTCGTGGGCAACGAGGGCAAAGGCCTGAGTCGCCTTGTACGCGAACACTGCGACCTGTTAGTAAAGTTGCCAATGCATGGTCACATCAACTCGCTCAATGCGGCCGTTGCAGGTAGTATCGCGTTGTATGAAGCGTTGCGTCAACGAGAAAATGCCAAATAAGCATGTTAGCAAACATATTTGATGAGGTACATACGAAACGCCTGATACTACGCCGTCCAACTGCGGATGATGGTACAGCAATGTTCAGGGTACATGGTGATCCAGCAACATATCGTTACAGTCCACGAAGTCCCGACCTTGACCAAGCAACGAGTGAAAAGGATTTGAATCGTTGGATATTACACTGGCAAGATAACGGCTATGGCTACTGGGCTGTCACATTGGCTCCACACAGGAGAGGTTATTGGCTTTGGAGGAATAGCGAAAATGTATTGGCAAGGACGAGATACACTTAAATCTGTACTACAGGTTTACTCCTGGTGCATGGGGGCAAGGCTATGCTACCGAGATGGCGCAGACTGCAGTTTCCCTTGCTCAAACGTCATCTGCCACAACTTCCCATTGTTGCCCGTATAAGAGATGCAAACGTTGTATCAAAGCGTGTTGCAGAGCACGCAGGATTATTAAGACGCCCCGATTTGGACACTGAACATGTTGTTTTCGCCCTCGGCTGGATACCTGCCTAAGAAAACCCTTCTCTAATATCCAAGCAATTCCTGTAGCTCTTTCTCGCACTGCTTGCTGAGCGGGATCATCGTCTCTTTGTCATCATTCAACAGAAGCGTATAGCTGTTACGGGTGTACTGGATAACCGCGCGAATATGTTGCAGGTTGACGAGATAGGCACGGTGCGCCTTGAAGAAACCACGTCCGACCAACCTGCTTTCGAGTTCCTGCAACGTGAGATTTGTGGCAGCTTCATCATTAGCAGTACGCAGGAATGTTTTACCATCGCGACTGGTGGCGTAAAGTAAATCACCAGGATCATAGAGCAGAATTCGGTCCTCTTTACGTGCTGGCACTTTAAAAGGGATGCGCTGTTCGGTTGTAATTTGAGTGCCTGCCTCATCTTGTTTTCGATGTGGAGTACGATCCTCGACGATATGTCCATCCGCTAGCTCCACGACACGGGTACAGAACTTACCGGCCCAGGATAGGTCTTCGCCTGTTAGCACAATAGCAGTACCTTTAACAGCAGACTGTGTAATGAGTGTTGCGAAGAGTGCCTGTGTGTCCATATCGGTTCGCACTATTGGATGGTCCAGCAGCCATAATGGTTGCTGTGTAAGCATCATGCGGGCAAAAGCGAGACGCCGTTGGGCTGAACTAGACAACTTCGGAATGCGCTTCTCCGCCTGATCGCTTAAACCAACGAGCGATAGCACTTCAGAAACACGGCTTTTAGGAAGTTTTTGCAGGTCTGCATATAGCTCTAAATTTGCTTTTGCGGTATGGCGTTCATACAACAAATCTTCATCCAGGAGCAAGCCGATATGCATACGAGTAGCAGGTGTCGTGAGCACATCCTGCCCATCCAGCGTCACACGACCTGCACTTGGTTGTACTTGTCCACTTAGTAAAGAGATAAGCAGCGATTTACCACAACCAACGGGACCAATGACAGCAACAATCTCTCCCGCCTGCACATCTAGCCTATCGATAGAGAGCACGCGACGCATCTCAATTACTTTTTCCAATCGCTCGACATGCAACATGTAGAAATGCCTCCGTGCATCATATCCTACTTCTGTTTTTATCGACGCTATTATAACATGAATCGAAACAAGAAATAGCACTGGCTTTGTCACAAAATCATGGTGGGCGGTGTCTCTTCTATGGAAAGCTCTTGGATATACATAGGTGTCTCTGAAATTTTTTGTCGAAAGAAATGGAAAATATGGTAGAAAGAGTTCTAGCTTCGGCTGCAACAAGTGCTTCGCCAATGCGCACTACTGAGATTGTGTTGCGTACACACGACCTCTCAAAGCAATATGGCGCAAGACGGGCCGTCGATCATCTCAATCTGGAAGTGTGTCGTGGCGAGATTTTTGGTTTTCTCGGTCCCAATGGCGCTGGCAAGACAACAACAATTCGGATGGCCTTGGGCTTGATTACGCCAACGTCGGGCCATGTCGAGATATTGGGTCAGGATGTGGCAACACACAAAGCGCATGTGCTCCCTCGCGTTGGTGCCCTTATCGAGACGCCCGCGCTCTACCTGTACATGTCGGGCCGCGACAACTTACGTGCCGTGAGCGCGGTACTTGGAGGTGTGCCAAAGCAGCGCATTGATACCGTTCTGAAACTAGTAGGACTACAGACGCGCCAAAGAGATCGTGTACGTACCTACTCGTTAGGTATGAAACAACGACTGGGCGTAGCGATGGCATTGCTACAAGACCCAGATGTTCTGATTTTGGACGAACCGGCGAACGGGCTAGACCCGGCAGGCATTGTGGAGATGCGCGATCTGCTACAACGCCTTGCTTCTGAAGGCAAGACAGTCTTTGTATCGAGTCATCTACTGAGCGAGGTTCAGCAACTTTGTACGCGTGTCGCCATTATTAATCTCGGCAAGTTAGTTACAGAAGCGGCGGTTGAAGATCTCGTAAAAGGACAAGGCGAATTTGCAGTTGTGGTGGAGCGTATGAACGAGGCTATAGCATTTCTACACACCCAAGTGTGGGGAAGAAATGCACGTTTTGAAGCACCCACAAATATGCTTGTAACAGGTTCTCCAGATGGTCGTGGACGAAGCCTCAATCTTGCCCTTGTGAACGCTGGTTTTGCTCCCGATACTCTTACACCAGCAGTTCAAGACTTGGAGCAAGTTTTTCTTCGCCTCACTAGTAGTGGTACAGGAGGTGTACAATGAGTGCATTGGTTGCTTCTATCGAGGACCAACAACGAGTGCATAGCGCGACCCCTAGCTTTTTTGGTATGCTACGCGGTGAGTTATTCAAGGTGTCGCGCCGTTGGGCTACATGGGTTATGTCAGTGCTGTTATTAGGCATCATTTGCTTACCCTATCTCGTGCGCTTTACCGTGCCAACCGTCAAAGACGCTATTCAAAAAACGCCAACCGCTTTCTTCTACACTGATATGGCAAGCAATTTTGCTGTCTTGCGCGTCTTTACGGGCTTTATTCTGATCGTCTTAACAGCACAGGTAATTGGTCTGGAATATCAGCTTGGCACAATTCGCGTTTTGCTAGCTCGTGGTGCAGGCCGCTTACAACTGCTTGCAGCAAAATTGTTAGCACTGACAATCATAGCCCTGCTACTCTTTGTAGTCGGCATCCTTGTCAATGGGTTGCTAAGCCTTGCCTTTGTTGGAATACTAACGGGAAACTTCAACGCTCTTAACGGACTACCAGCAACATTTTGGGCTGATACTCGAACATACATGCTCACTATTCTGATTAGTATGGGCGCAACAATTCTCATGACCACAGCTGCCTCTGTGCTAGGTCGTTCACTCACTATTGGTTTAAGTACGGGATTATGCTGGTTTGCAGCCGACAACTTTGGGGTTATCATGATGCTGCTAGCTAATCGCCTCACGCATAACACCTTTTGGACAAATGTTACAGCCTACTTTCTTGGACCAAACCTCAATCAGATGCCAACCTCCCTCACTGCACCGTTCGTCTTGTCTATCGGCATTCCGCCGCTTGTGAATGTCGATGGCAATCATACACTGATCGTGACGCTTATCTACACACTCATATTCGTGGTTATCTCTATCATCCTCACGTGGCGGCGTGACGTAAAAGAATAACAGTAGGGACCGATTTATCACGTCCTTCTGGCGTCTCGATTGCCGACAAGGACGTGATAAATCGGTCCCTACAGATGTTGAGCCTCTCCATTCATCCCTTTTTATGCTCCACTCTGTTCCTCAAAGTTCTATTCGACCTCTATTATGCTCCTGTTAGCCTGTATTTTTCTCTCCCCAGCTAATATTTATAGAAACTTCCAAAGCCTCATGTTACAGTTTTCATAACGCGAACAACATTCATCACGTCGAATTGAAGCATAAAGGACATATGTATATGAGCAATACTACTATAGACCCGATGATTGAAGTTTCTGAATTACAGCGCACATTTGGCAAAAAAGAGGCTGTGAAGGGCATTAGTTTTACGGTACGACAGGGCGAAATCTTTGGTTTACTTGGTCCAAACGGTGCGGGCAAGACCACAACCATTCGTATGCTGACAGGGCAGATCGACCCATGTGGGGGACATGCTACCGTTGCTAACTGCGATATTGTGAAGGACCGTGCAAACCTGAAAAAGCAAATTGGCGTCGTGTTCGAAGACCAAAACCTGTATGAGCGACTCTCGGCTCGGCTCAACCTGGATTTCTCCTGCTGGCTCTATAACTTACCCAAACAGCGTGTCGATGAAGTTCTTGAGTTGGTACACCTGCGTGACCGTGCGAAAGATAAAGTAAGCTCATTCTCAAATGGGATGCGGCAACGCCTGATGATTGCTCGCGCTCTTTTACACAAACCACAAATGCTTTTTTTAGATGAACCAAGTAGAGGACTAGACCCAATTTCGGCACGCGAGATACGCCAGACAATCCAGGAGTTGAGCCAGCGAGGAACAACTGTGCTGCTCACAACACACCTCATGGAAGAAGCAGACTCTCTATGTCAACATGTAGCCTTTATCGTAGGTGGCATGCTTGTCGCCAACGATACACCTCGTGCATTAAAGCTGAGTCATGGACAGCGCATTATGTCAGTCACATTAGAGAACACAACTTCTTTGAATAATCCACAAAACGCACTTATTCTGAATATGGACAATGCAAGCGATCAGGCACAACTTGCCTCACTTATGTCACAAGGGCAGATACGCACGATACATTCACAGGAAGCCACACTGGAAGAAGTGTTTATAGAGGTTGCGGGCGTGCACCCTACGTAGTTTGACTTGCTCGGGCATGACAGGGGCAGAGCACCTGTCACTACTATACACGAACCACGTAGCACGCTACGAAGCAGCGGACAGTATAGTAGTGACGCCCTTTACGGGTGTCATGCCTCGCGCTAACACGACCCGCGTCAACGTCATATTCAATGTAAACAGTCAATAAGGAGAACTGCAGATGCATCCTCGTTTAATTCTTGCCATCGCTCGTAAAGATGCTTTAGACATTTTACTGAATAAAGCAACGCTGAGTATACTTGCCACACCCATTTTGCTAGCCTTACTGTTTCTTGGTATAGGCTCGCTGCTTGGCAGCAAAACCACGAATGTTTTGATATACAATCCTGGTAAGTCCGGTGTCGAGCAAGTACTTAAGAGCGCATATCAGGATATCAGAATTACCTACGCTAACTCACCAGATGGAGTAAGCAATGCTTTTGGTCCCGATGGGACACATAGAAACTCTGTGTACGCGTTAGGGTTGGTTGTTCCATCAGACTTTGAGAGAAGTCTTCGGGCAGGTGAACATCCACAGCTACAACTCTTTCTCAATGGTGATTCAACGTCGAATCAGCAGAAGACGCTTCTACAAGGTGCTATTGCCAACTATTCTCGCAATATCGCCAGCCCACAACCACCAGCGAGTATCACGGTTGCAATGATTAACCCACCAAAGGTTGTCGAGACAGGAACATACGACATCAACATTTTGTATAGTTCTACAATCTTCCTCATGTCATTTCTTGCGGGCACATCACTTGTTCCTGGCATGTTAGCGGAAGAAAAGGAGAAGAAAACGCTCCGCATGTTGATGGTCACACCCGCATCCTTTGCCGATGTTGTGCTAGGGAAATTACTTGTCGGCTTTAGCTATCAAATTGTGTTGACGCTGGTCGTGCTAGGCATCGAAGGTGGATTCATGGGACAGGTTCCGCTCATCCTCTTTTTCGCCCTGCTCGGCTCCTGTTTCAGCGTCTCACTCGGTCTGCTTGCTGGCAGTTTGTTTCAAACCACAACCACGGCTGGTATGTTCTCAGGTATAACATCCATAATTTACCTGGCACCAATCTTCTTCGTCGGCTTATTCTACCAAATCCTGGGTGACACACCCTTCACACCTTTCGTCAAAGTGTTGCCAACCTACTATATCGCTGACGGTGTAACGAAAGCACTACAAAACTCTGCAACATTGAGCAATGTGTGGGTCGATATTAGCATAGTCGTAGGGAGTATTGTATTACTACTCGCACTCGCGACGTGGGGCTTACGTCGCCAAGCAGCCGTTGCCGCAATAATTTAATTAGATGTAGGGGTCTCATTCATGACACCCTGTTGGCGATTGACCATATTCACAGGATTGATGAAACGTTCCATCTATCCTCGAACATTGCAAATCGCCAACAGGGTGTTATGAATGAGACCCCGACTTGGTCTTTCGTTGTTTAATTGGTTTATATCGACAGCCGCTTGAATATGCGTTCTGGTATGCTTTTCACAATCAGCATAATGGGGAGCCAGAACGCAGGAAGGTACACAACTTCTTTTTTCTGCTGAATCGCCTTGTAGATACCCTCACCCACGCCTCGTGCACTCGCCATGAGCAGACCCTTCTTGAGTTCTGCTGTCATTGGTGTATCTATGAGGCCCGGTTTTATAGTCAGGACAGAGACGCCGCTTTTCGCTAAACGGCCTCGTAATCCCTGTAAAAAGGCGGTTAGTGCGGCCTTCGCTGTTCCATAGACGTAGTTGCTTTGTCGTCCACGATCACCCGCGACAGAGGAAATTACGGCGATGGTCCCTTGCTTTTGTTGCTCGAAATAGTTGGCGAACAGGGTTAGCAATGAGATAACACTGGTGCAGTTGTTGTTGAACTCTTTTAACGTCTCTGCAACGCTTTGTTCGCACAACTGCTGGTTCCCTAATGTTCCATATGCGATCAATAGCACATCAACGTGGCCAAGTGTTGTCACAGTCTGATCGAGCAAAGCTTGATGATGGTCGAGGTCCGCGAGATCAACAGTGTAGGTATCAACACGCTTCGCGCCACGTACCTTGAGGTCGTTGGCTAGCGTTTCAAGTTTTGCTTCGGAACGACCAACCAGAAAAAATTCGGCATTGTCTTTCGCGAACAACTTCGCGGCTTCATGGGCAATCGCTGATGTTGCCCCGACTATTGCTATCTTCATAATTTATTTTTTCCCATTCACAGGTAAAAGCGCGGTCGCACGAGGAGTGACGCGTCTCCAAAAACTAGAGGAGAAGTGTGGGTCGATGTATTGCTCAAACTCATGCCACTGCGGATAATAGGCTTGAAAACTCTCAGGTGTCATACGAGCATCTTTCGCTGGATAGACAACACCACCGCTTTGTAATACAATCGCATCCAGGTCATTGAGTAAGCTTAACGTCTTCTTGCCGTGATACGAAAAATCCAGCGCGAGCGTTAACCCTGGTTTTGGGAATGAGAGCATGCCAGGGGATGGTAGATCGCCAAATTTCTTCAACACCGTCAAAAACGATCCCTCGCCTGAGTGCCGGATACGCCCAAGAATTTCGCGCATCGCTTCATGGCCGGTCGTAAACGGCACCACAAATTGATACTGCAAAAAGCCACGCTTCCCATACAAATGGTACCATTCACGGATAGAGTCAAGTGGATAGAAAAACGGCTCATATGATACAACCTTATGCACACGCTTGTTTACTTGCACATGATAATAGGCTTCGTTGAAGGCTTTGACAGTGAGCGTGTTGAGCGCAAAACCGGGCAAGTTGACAGGTATAGCAAGTGGCAAGGGCTTTTTCATTGGTTTCGTGGCCAGTTCGTGTTGCTGGTTATGATTGCCACGCAGAAACTTTCCCCGGCACAGGCCCTTGCCGCCAATCAAAATATCGACCCATGACACGGTGTATTCATATGCGGAGTCCGACTCAGCAGAGATATCAAAGAACTCGTCCAACGACTCGAAGCGGATAGAATCGGCATCGATATAGGGATTGGCAATACGCTTCAGGCGAAACTCGGCCCACAGAATGACACCAGTCAGACCAAGCCCGCCGATAGTAGCACGAAACAGTGCGCTATTCTCGGTTGGCGAACAGAGGAGACGTTCACCGTTAGAGCGTAGTAACTCAAAGCTAGTGACGTGGCGTCCAAAGGTGCCCGCCTTATGATGATTTTTGCCATGAATATCATTGGCAATCGCGCCACCAACCGAGACAAACTTGGTGCCTGGACTAACCGGAAGAAACCAGCCACGCGGTACCATCACTTCAAGGATAGTGGCAAGTGAGACCCCTGCCTCACAGCGTAACAGGCCCTCTTCTTCGTCGAAAGCAATGAAGCGATTCAGATGGCTCACATCGAGCGAGATACCACCTTCATTCAAACAACTATCACCATAGCTTCGGCCATAGGCAAATGGTAAGATTGACTGGTCAGTAGCGGCAAGATCGGGTAGTTCACTACGCCAGAAGACAGGTGCCACCTGCGCTGGCTTCACAGTCGGGTAACGACCCCATGACTGCGGAATTTTATTTTCAGTACGCATAAATAAGTTTTTAACCTTTAGACATATAGCAGGGAGACCGCGAGGGTCTCCCCTACATTTCATATTCTACGTGTAGGGGAGACCCTCGCGGTCTCCCTGCACTCTTTTTCTATCTATATCTAACGTTCCATGATACACTACAGACACTAATTTCATGAAAATACACCGAAAGGTACACATGCGATGCACGTTGTCATTTTCGCCGGGGGAACCGTACAAGCAGGAACAGGTATTACGGCAGCACTCTCACATGCTGACTTGATAATCGCTGCCGATAGTGGAGCTGAAACAGCACTACATTATGGGCACGTACCAGCCTTCGTCGTCGGTGATTTCGATTCGCTCAGCATAGCGACAACAGAATTAGAGGCAAAAGGGAGCAAGCTGATACGAGCACAGGTTGAAAAGGATGAGACGGATACCGAGCTTGCGATCCAGGTCGCGCTCGAACTCGGCGCAACAGACATTACTCTGCTCGGAGCAATCGGAGGTGCTCGCTTCGATCATACCATGGCAAATGTTCTGCTACTAGCGGGTATCGACGCAGTACCGATACGCATCGTCGATGGACCAATGACGTGCTGGCTATTGCGCGGCCCCGGTAGCACTTCCATTACAGGACAAAACGGCGATCTGCTTTCCCTCTTTCCACTGACAGGCGAGGCAACAGGTGTACACACGCGCAATTTGTATTATCCCTTACATGGCGAAACTCTACATTTCGGAAGACCGCGCGGTGTTAGCAATGTGCTCACCAGCGAACAGGGAGAAGTGTCATTGGAAAGCGGGATGTTGCTTGTGATACACACCAACGGCCTGTAGGGGTCTCATTCATGACACCCTTACAGGCCGTTGGTTACACCACATTATTGGTTACACGTTATTCAGGCCGTTTGCGACCAGGCAGTGCGAAAGTTATGGCAAGCAGCAGTTGAAGTACAACGCTTACCAGTGGCAAAAAGAATGCAAGGGCAAATGTAACAACGTAGAATAGAGGCCCAAATCGGTACTGTCCTGTAATAGCACGGACCTCTTGTTTGTTTGAGTTCGGGTCTAAAAGTCGATTTTCGTGCGAAGCATACAACCAAACAATATTAAAACAGATCGCCATCAGAAAAAATGTTCCACTATAAACAAGTACTGCGATGCCCTGATCCGGTTGCGCGATATATTCCGCCATTAATGCAGTGGGAAATGGGACAAAAACAATGACAAGTAAGAGCAGCAGGTTCAGCAAAAGTAGATTATTATCCGAACGCTTGATATGAGTGAAAAGCCTATGATGATTTACCCACATAATACCTATGGTTGCGAAACTTGTGATGAATGCAAGATAGTTTGGTGCCAAGCCCCACAAGAAATCGAGCAACTTACCATTCTGATGTATCAATGGATCATGTACTGGTAGTGGTTGTATATTCAATACAAGCAACGTAATCGCGACAGCAAACACGCCATCGCTAAACGCTTCAAGGCGCCCCGTTTCCTTTGTATCTTCCGCTTTTTCCCTACGGTCTAGCTCTTTAAGGTCCTTCATGTATTCTTTTCCCTCTAATAGGTATCCTGGTTGAAGCTTTTCATATGCTGTTCGAGCAACGAGGCGAACTTCCGTATATTTTGCTCTATCTCCACGAGTTCACTTGGCGCGTCCTTATGTGAGCTAAGTCGAGCACAGTCATTTGCCAGTTCTAAAAAACGCTCGTGTAGAACGTGCCAGGCAGCGTAGCGATGAGGCAACATGTAGCCTGTTCGGTAGATTTCAAAGCTCGCTCCAGCCATTTTTCCGGGCGCATTCGAGCCAATAGGCAGAGTTGTGAGAAGCTGACCAAGCGGCTCGATCAGTTGAAACATACCATCAACCGCGATATTGCTGAGCGTCTGCAATTCTTCCACGGTTTCTCCATGATAAACAAATAAACGGATTAAGACTTGCAGCACAGCCTCGTAGGAGACGTTGAACAAGGTCGCGACATGAGCAGTAAATGGGTCAGTGATAATCTCAACATCGCTTGTATCAAGGGGAGGGCGTGTGAAGGCCGCAATTACTGGACGCGCTGGCTCAAAGCCTGGGTCTTGACTTTTCATCGTGTGATACTCGTTCCACACTCCCAGGAACTTTCCATAATGTGCGTGCTGCCAATCGCCACGTGCACCTTCTCCCTGCTCGACAATCGTCTCGATAGCTTGCACTGCCGAGGCAAGATTTGTAACAGGGACAAGTTCAGGCCAACCAAAATATTTTTTCGTCATCTGAGCCTGCGGAGGACCTACAAAAACACGCTGCTCGCCATATTTCTCCACAAGGTGACGAAAGCCTTGCTCAATACCTCTGTAGAGATGTCCCACAGTAGCGTAGTCTTGCGCCTCCGGTGCGATATCGTCTAACGGCATAGGTGGATTGGGAACGCCATCAGCCTCGAAACCAACCGCATCTTCGCGCGTCATTCCCTCAGGCCGTTCCAGGAAAAGGAAATGTTGCAGTGCACGTTCGCCGAAAGGAATCAGTGCCAGTTTGATACCTGCTGGAAAATACTTCCCCTGTAAAGGAAAATTGGGGCGATCAAAATAGGGAATGGAGCCAAGCGCGACAAGTAGGTTGTTCACCAGCGCAAGGTGCAGCATCTCCTCTACAGCTACATCCAGCACAACACGCTCCCAACGCTTCATCGCATCAAGTTGTGTTTGTGTCACTCCCTCGCTACTATCACGCTTGAGACTGAACGTAGCAAACAAATATTGGCACATAATCATATGCTCAAGCTGTGCAGCTTCTGAAAGTAGAAAAAATAACTCTTCTCGGTTTTCAACAACAATCGGGTTTTCTTGCGCCATGAGTACATATCTCCTCGTTATGAATGTGATGTAACCTATCCTATCACCAAACACGCCTTCAGTATATACTACACTGGTGCAGACTGTACTAGAAAAAGTGACAGCATTCACCTGTAAAAATGGCTAGTAATCCAGGCTACAAACGATATACTCTTCCTTTTAACCAATTTCTACCAATCAAATGCAGAGCACAAAACTATTAAGTAAATCCTTAGTTGTTCTTGAAGATTCCTTGAACTCTCTCCTGTATGCTGGATAGGAAAGCGTAGATTGAAGGCTATCTTATCCTACTACGAGTGTAGTAATAAGGCAGAGTTCCGCTTTCTACACAGAAATGGAGAAATTCTATGAGAGTTCAGAGAGGCTCGAATCGGTTGCGGTTACGCAGTGCAGGATGGGTCCTCATGAGTTGTATGCTCATGCTAAATGCATGTGCGGCGGCTGGTGGTTCTAGTAGTTCTAGCAGTACGTCAACGCCTACGGTTGCTACGGCGAAAGTCCCGCAAGGGCCAATTAAACATATCGTGTTCTTCGTAAAAGAGAATAGAACATTCGATAACTATTTTGGAACGTATCCAGGTGCGAATGGGTCAACGACGGCTGTGGACTCGCAAGGGAAGACGGTGCCGTTACAGCACGAAAGTGACCAGGTACCGGATATCAGCCATTCCTCTCAAAGTGCAATTATGGCCTATGATAGTGGGAAGATGGATCGCTTCGACCAGATACAAAGCCAGAAGATGAAACATCCCAGTCCACCATACCAGAACAATAGCTTGACTCAGTTTCACCAGTCGGACATTCCCAACTACTGGACATATGCGCAGAACTATGTCCTGGGGGATAATATGTTCTCGTCTCTTATGGGACCAAGCTTTCCCAATCATCTTTATACCGTTGCAGCTCAATCAGGGGGAGCGATTAATAATCCGACTACCGATAAAAATATTGGAACGACACGTAATGCTGCAAAAGGTTGGGGATGCGATATTCAGAACCAGAAGGTACAGGTAAAGGCTAGTGATGGCTCGGTCAGTTTGCAAGAGGCTTGTTTCGATTTCAAGACGCTGGCAGACGAACTAGATGGCAAGCAGTATAGCTGGCGCTACTATGCGCCCCAATCAGGTGAGGGTGGCTATATCTGGTCATCGTTTGACGCCATCAAGCACATACGCTACGGTCCCGACTGGAAATTTGTAGTTCCTACCGAGCAATTTATGACTGATGCCGCGAACGGGAATTTGCCTACTGTCTCCTGGATCGTCACCCCTGCGAATGTCAGTGAGCATGCACCTGCCAGTGTGTGTACAGGCGAGAACTGGACCGTACAAATGCTCAATTCTTTGATGAAGGGACCTAACTGGTCCTCAACCGCTGTTTTTCTCACCTGGGATGATTTCGGGGGCTTTTACGATCACGTTGCTCCACAACAGATCGACGGCTATGGCCTGGGCTTCCGTGTGCCACTACTGGTCATCTCGCCTTATGCGAAAAAAGGTTACATTGACCATACTCAGTACGAGTATTCGTCGATGCTGCGTTTCGCGGAAGATAGCTTCGGATTGCCAACAATGACCAACCGAGACAAGGGGGCGAACAACATGATGGGAGCCTTCGACTTCTCGCAAAGTCCGCGCTCGCCTGTACTATTGCAGCAACGCGGTTGTCAGGTGGCATATCAATATAACAACACAAAGTACGACGATTAGAAAGATGCGACCAACAAGGGATAGGAATAATAACTTTTATTCCTATCTCTTGACCAAAACCATACACGATAGAGCTTCATAAAGTTGATAGGTAATACAATGTTTTATGGTGCAAGAAAAGCGGGAATACCCAGCACGTGGAGACTATGAAGCACAGGATTTGATGAGAAGGCACCAACAATATTCAGAAGTGTCACAAGCGCAAGTACTACAAATGACCCTATAATAAGCATGCGATCAATTGTATGTGGGTGCAGTTCGGTGAGCCATGTACGCTTGCCAACACCAAAACAGCGTAGTTCCATCGCGCTGATGATATCTTCCGCCTCCACAATCGAACCAATGACGACTGGCACAATCATGGGAGCGAGACGCGCGATCTTACCGAAGACACCTCCACGTAACTTTTCTAGCTCGAACCCTCTTGCACGTTGCGCATCGTAGGTTGTCAGAAAGTCACGTGCCAAACTTGGCAGGAAGCGTAGTGAGAGATCGACGGAATACGCAATTTTATCTGGTGCCCCCATACCTTTGAACGCGATACCCATCAACGCAGGATCAATTGTATAGGTGATTGGTAGCACAAAGAGACCTATGCTGATGTTACGCATAATCTGCGTCACCATAAAGGTAAGACTCTCAACACTCAGTGTGAGACGGCCTGGCCCGATAAAAGGAGGTCTGGCAATAAGCGAGAAAAAGGGAACGCGATACAGAACGTGCTCAGAGGTAATTTCAACACCCTGTACAACCGCACCCGCCGTCACAAAGTAGTTCACTAAGACCAGCATCAACGCGAGCACAATGATGTAGCCCCATGCCGTTTTTGTCTCAGCCCATGTGAGATGCGCCTGACTGTAGTAGATACAGGCAAGGACGAGACCCCCAAGTATAAACCAGAAGTTTGAGGATTGTGTGATCGCGAAAATAAAAGCAAAAAGTAGCACCAACTTTGTGCGTGGGTCCAGGCGATGTACTGGCGATTCTCGTTTGATGTAAGGGAAATTAATCAGCATGTGCTACCTTGCTCCATCCAAGTCACAAAAGGGGATTGGGTCATGACAGGGGCAAGCCCTGTCACTACTATATACGGAATACGTCTTCCGCCGCAGTGCGGCAGGCAGTATAGTAGTGACAGGGCTTGCCCCTGTCATGCTCACCTATCTGCTCAAACTACACAATTTATTGTTATCTAGCCACGTCCTCTTGCACGTGTCGCCGCATTATAGGCAACAATCAATATGGGAAGGAGAATGAGTCCGTTAATGAGATCGGGCAGGCCCGCGACGAAAAATTCGCTGCTCGCCGCCGCGAAATCAATCTTAGAGACCCAGATGTCATTGTAGGCCGCGAAGCCAATACCTACGATGATAGCGATGGCACTGGCAACCTCTGCGTAGACAATGGCCCGCGTATTTCGATAGCGTCCGGCAGTGTAAATTACGACGAGACCAGCGATAAAGCCAATAAGTGCATTGCCAAGGTCCCAGTTCCAATAGAAACTGTGATAGCTGATCAAGTCGCCGATGATGTTGCCAAGCCCACCAACGAGCAAACCGACAATGGGACCAAAGAGTACACCGAATAATAACGGGATAACGATACCAGGACGCAGAGCAATCGCACCACCACCTGCGTTGGGAAGTTGTACAAGGTTGAAGATAATGCTCAGGATCGCATAGAGCGCAATACCCAAAGCCGAATACACAACCTTGCGTACATCGAAAGACCACAGCGACTGACGCGCCTCGGCGCTTGAACGTTCCTGTCGTACTGCCATTGCGAGTATCCTTTCTGGATAGTCTACCTTTTCACAAATAAAATGATACAAAGACAACGAATAAAGTGAAGGAAGAAGGTCGTCGGGAGCATGACAGGGGAAGCCCTGTCACTACTATACACGTTAGGCCACTACGTGGCTTGCCACGCCAGTTCGTGTATAGTAGTGACGCCCTTTACGGGTGTCATGCTCCCAATCACCTGTCATGTCGCTAACTGCCTGAACAGATTCCATTACAAGCTCATCCTTTCTTCATTTGACATCAACGAAGCAACGATTCGTTATGCCCACAAGAGTACATAGCACTACAACTTACCTACACGTCCGATGAACTGAGCAGATAGCGTAACAATGACGTTGGACGCAAATTACAGGCATCGAGCAGTTTTGTGTCTGCTAACACCTGTAACGGTGGTCCATCGGCCACCAGTTTCCCTTCTTTTAAAAGCAAAACACGCTGCGTATAACGCAACGCGAGATCGAGGTCATGAGTAATGAATAATAGAGCATCGAGCGTTGGCAGGGCACGTAAATATTCCATAAAGGCGATATATGAACGGTAGTCTTGCCCGGCTGTAGGCTCATCGAGTAAGAGTATTTTGCTCTGCATGGCAAGAATCGAAGCGATTGCAACGCGCTTTTGTTGTCCGAAACTGAGAGAGAAAGGTGAGCGTTCCGCGAACTCGGCAACGTTCAAAGCCTCTTCCGCCTGCTGCACAACTGAGGTAACACGGTCAGGGGTGAAACGCATATTTTCGGGCCCAAACCTCACCTCTTTTTGTACAGTTGGCGCGAACAACATCGCGCTGGGACTTTGAAAGACATAGCCGATACGTGCCGCGACTTGAGCAACACTAAGCTTACGCGTCGCCTCGCCATACAAATGCACAGCCCCTTTTGTCGGACGTAATAAGCCAAGTGCCTGCTTTACTAGCGTCGTTTTTCCTGAGCCATTGGGTCCGAGCAGCGCGATGGTCTCGCCTGAATGTACATCAAAAGAGATACCATGCAGTATCTCTTCTGAAAAACTCGAATAACGAAAATGCACATTATCGAATGATAATATAGGAGTGCTCTGCCGAGCTAGCGTCTCATTCTCTTCTTGTCGTGTGGTGATCGGCTGAACAAGCTCAGCACGGGCGTCTACTGGGTTGTTCAGGATTCGTAACGTAGCCTCGACAGGCAACTTGACCTGGGTAGGATCGGCAAAACCTAGAAACTCTTCCGTGCTCCCGAAAAATGCTTGAGTACCATCACGCATGAGCAATACTTTGTCGGGCTTGAGTGTCAAAGCTTCCTCGACCCGATGTTCGACGAGAATAATCGTATGCTCCTCTTGACGTAGTGCCGCGATTAAGCCCTCTAGCTCGTCGATGGCGCGTGCATCAAGATTCGCGAAGGGTTCGTCAAACAGAAAAATGGAGGGTTGCATGACCAGGAGACCTGCCGCCGCGACCTGCTGACGTTGCCCACCAGATAGAGCGTGCGTAGCCTGCTTACGGTAATGATCCAGGTGCAAACGCGCAAGCACATCGGAAATACGCTCGCGCATCTCCGCTCGTGGTGTATTGAGGTTCTCCATTCCGAAGGCGATTTCCTGCTCAACTGTGCTCCCGATAATCTGTTTATCGGGGTCCTGCAACATGGTCCCAATCTGTTGCGCTAAGTCGCGCAAAGCCAGACCAGGGATTGAACGCCCTTCAAGCTGAACATCACCTGTCAACGTTCCTTTATAACTATTAGGAATAAGACCATTCAGACATTTCAGGAGCGTGCTTTTACCACACCCACTTGGACCAGCAATAAGGAGCAATTCGCCTTTTGGCAAACTAAAAGAAATATCTTTGATGGCGAAGGCTTGCTCTATAGTCGGTGTTGCCGCAACGGTTTTCGCAGAGTCGTCATCATCCTCGAAGGCACGATAACGGAAACTCAAGTTCTCCACAAACACCGCCGGAGCAGTAGTTGTTGCTATATTGTCGTATGTGCTGTCGTCTACGCCTATTGCCATGTTACACAACTCTAGGGTCTTACCCAATAAAGGGAACAAACGGTTAGGGGGATATAACAAATGTTATATACTTACATTTTAGTAGGATGTGGTGTTTCTTGTCAACTTTTGTGGAAGATAGCTCTGCTTCAATCACACAATTTATGTTTTCCATAGCTGGGAAGAATGATGTTCTGATGCATCCAGTCACTCTGTAGGAAACGCACATTGCTTCGCACGTTCGTTGGCATAATACTATTGGTTGATGAAACGCCTGTAGGTAGGGGCTAGAATTCATTACGCCCTCGCGCCAACGCAAACTGATTAGGGTGTAATGAATTCTAGCCCCTACATCTCCATTTGATTTGTAAAACGCTTAACAGCTTGCTGGTCTCCGCCGAGCGAAACTGCACCATTCGCCAATGCAGCATTCAATGATATCTGCCTTGCAGAAAGAGCATAAAGCGTCTCAACGTTTAAAGATATTATAACATCAGGAGTAGCCACGGCTCCTTGTGATACCTCAATCATTTCTCCGTTCACATGGACCGAAAATACATCATGAAATTGTTCGTCTTCGCAACGAATTTCATAGGTTGCCTGTCTATACCTTCGCTTCTCTCCTCGAAAAAGGCCATGTATTGCCATCATGACCGCATCTGGCTTGATAACCATATCAGGCGTCCACGGCCCTATTGATTGCGCTCCCCAGACTGCCAATGCAGTAAGCGGCTCCTCAAGCAGACGACCATACTCTGTCAGTTCATACACGGTTGAGGCCGCAGGTGGGGGCAAGAAACGACGCAGGATTACCCCATTTTGTTCGAGTCCTTTGAGCCGTGCTGTAAGAATATTGGTGCCAAGTCCAGGAAGTCCATTTTGCAAGTCCACAAACCGCTTTGGACCCATGAGCAAGTTTCGAAGAATCAGCAATGACCAGCGCTCCCCGACAAGATCAAGGGCATGGGCAACGGCACAATATTGATGGTAACTATGTTCTGTCATACTTCTCAGTATAACATCACTTGCTCTTCCTGTCTAATAACTTTCAAATCAATTTTAAATACTTGCATTTTGAAAGCATGTAAGGTATACTTTGTACACGGTGTTGTTGTACGAAGAGAAAACAATTCTCGGCTAAAAAAGGAGTCTATATGAAAGCTATTCAAATGCAGAGTTATGGTACTGCTGATGTCTTACGCTATACAAATGTACCCGATCCAAAACCCGGTCCTAGTCAAGTGTTAATTAAGGTCGAATTTGCCGCAATCAACTACTCAGACATCATGCGACGCACCAATACGCCCTATCCATTCCCGACTCCGTTGCCCTTCATTCCAGGTGGCGAAGTAGCTGGTATTGTCGAAAAGCTTGGCGAGGGTGTAGAACAACCTCCTATCGGTACACGGGTGTTCGCCCTAGCTGGGAATGATGGTTCGACAGGTTATGCTCAGTATGCTGTGGCAAATGCTGCCCAGGTCATTCCAATTCCGCCTAGTCTCGCTATGGATGAAGCTTCCGCGCTCATAGTAGCAGGTGTAACCGCTATGCTAACAGTGAGGGAGGTTGCTCATTTACAGACAGGCGAAAGCATCCTGATACCTGGAGCCGGAGGAGGCGTGGGAAGCTACGCGACACAAATAGCCAAATTGCTTGGGGCCAAAGTCGTCATTGGTGCCGTCAGTTCGCCTACAAAGCGAGAAGCGGCCCTTGCCGCAGGTGCTGATTCCGTTGTGGATTACACGCAGTCCGATTGGTCTAATCATGTACGCGAGCTTATGAATGGTCGAGGAGTCGATATTGCGCTTGAGATGAACGGCGGCCCCATCTTCGCGCAAACGCTTAACAGTCTCGCACCATTTGGCCGTATGGTTGTGTACAGCATGGCAAGTTTGCAGCCACTACAACTCGACCAGGAGACTATCATTAAATTCTTTTACAGTCCGGCATACAACCAGTCCCTTCATGTATTCAACCTAGGACTCTATTTCGGACAGCAACCCGAAGTCGCGGTGAAGGCACTACAAGACCTGATAGGCTTAGCCGCCTCTGGTCAGGTAAAGGTGCCAGTTAGTCAAACATTCCCATTATCCAATGCTGCGGAGGCGCATCGCATAATCGAAGCTCGAAGCACGACACATGGAAAAATAATTCTTAAACCGTGGGAAGACGCATAAGGAGAACAAGACATGTCAATCGAACAGAACAAGGCTATTGTCCGTCGTTTCTATGAAGAAGCCATCAATCAAAGGAACCTCTTTCTCATGGACGAGTTGTTTGCCTCAGATTATCTACATCATGATACTGCATTCCCCCCTGAGTGGCAGCAAGGCGGGCTTGCAGTTTACAGACAGGTGAACGAAACCTTTATCTCCACGTTTACGCCATTCCACGCTAAGGTGGATGACCTGTTCGCAGAGGGAGACAGAGTGGTCTCACGTTGGACATTCAGCGGGAGGCACGAGAAGGAATTCCAAGGCATTCCTTCAACGGGTAAACAAGTGAATATCGAAAACATATTTATCCATCGCATCGCCAACGACAAGATTGTCGAGGCATGGGTAAGCTATGATGCATTGGGGTTACTTCAACAACTCGGTGCTTTTCCAGCAGCTAAGTAGCAGCGTTAGTGCAATAACAGAGTCGTCCCCCATGTATAGTGATACATGGGGGACGACTCTGTTATTGCACTAACGCTAAAATCTCTTCCTGAGCAGGGACGCCCGTCACCTCGGCATCGTTCGCGTGTATCAGCAGATCAACCTCGCTTCGTACACCGAATTCGGGGAGATAAATGCCCGGTTCGATAGAGCAACAAGTATTCGTGAGCAACACGCGTTCATCCTGCGTCTCGAAGTTGTCGATGTTTGCTCCATTGCCGTGACCCACAGTCGCGATATTATGACCTGTACGATGTACAAAGTAGTCTCCATAGCCCGCTTTTACAATTACCGCACGTGTCACATCATCGACCTGACGACCCTCTACACGCTCTCCTGCCGCTAAGCACTCGCGTACAAACGCGATGCCCGTATCACGTGCACGGCGCACGATTTCGAATACGTCACGTTGCTTTTGAGGAATTTCATCACGTGTACCTGCAAAAGCCATCCAAGTATAATCGGCAAAGATAGCACCATCCTGCGGCAACTTGGCCCAGAAATCAAACAAAATTAGATCACCACGCTGATAGGTACATGTTGCTGCTGTGTTGGCGCATAATGCGGATTGCCACTATGTGCGTTTACAGCGACGATTGGAGGTTCAGGTGTTATGAGTCCAGCTTGTGTGATGAGGCTCTCAAAGCGTTGTTGCACTGTGTATTCATCGAGTTCAGTACTGATATGCAAATCATGCGTAAGTTCCGCGAAAAGTTGGTCTTTCGCCGCTATGAGGCGACGACCAGCTTCACGGTGGCTCTCGATCTGCTCATCGGTCAATTGTGCTACAAAGCGTTGCGACAGGTTCGCGGAACTTACCACCTCCACACCAAACGAGCGTATTAGTTCAACCGTACCAGCATCCACACGCGAAATATACGGAATGGCGTTCAATGGTGAATATTCCATCGCGACCTTCATCCCTGGTCGAAGTAGGCCCTGTACATGCTGCTGCATCTCTTCCCATGTACGAAACACGAGTCGTGTACCTGACAATGAACTAAGTACATGCGACTCGACCGCACTGATAATCGCGGTTGGTGTACCCAGTGCTGGCACGAAATAGAACCAGCGGCGCGTATACATCTCCTGTCGAGGCAGTGCCAAGACCTGATAAGCGATTGGGTTTGATTTACGAAAATCATAGAAGAGCCAGCCATCAATATGCTCATCCTGCAATGCCTGTTGAATGCGTTCAATGCTCATGCGATCTATCCTTCCAAGAAGCGTAGTACTCAAAATAATGCATAAGATATTGTATCACCTTACAATATGCCTTCTGACAATGCTTTTGGGCTTGGTCGCTATACTAATCGCAGAGGCTCTGTCGCAGGAACGTTGACGGACTACAGAATTTTATGTCGTAAGAGACACAATTGTAGGAAACAAATATCATGCAAGATGAGAAGAACACAAAATGGTCTGAGCGAAGCAAAACAAAAAGTGCGGTTTCTTTTGAAAAAGCTCAGTTTGTATCCTCTACATTGCATCAATTCAAGACATGGCCGATACAAAAACAGCCTGCTCTCGATGAAATAGCAACCGTTCAGCTTCCAAGCATGCCCTCTCGATTGCAAAAGAGCAGGGATGCACTTTTTGAAGCATGTACCATTCCAATGAGTATCTATCCAAGTAAACCAGACACACAAATGACAGTTGTCATGCCTGTCATCAAACAAGGAAAGAAAGAGAGAAAAACACACAAACGTCTACTTCGCAGCCTACTACTTGTAGTACTCCTCTTTCTCGGTATTGGAGGCGGTATATCTGCGTATGGCTATTCTTATTACAATACTAATATTCATACGCCCTTAAAGAACTTTATTCATCCCGTACATCGTAGTGTAGAAGAGCCAGCGTTAGGCATCACGCCTTCATACAATGTCATCATGGGACGTTCATGGAATATTCTGCTCATGGGGAGCGACAACGATGGAAAGTATACGTTCCCAGACGTATTAACGCAGGTTATGATGGTCGTGCATATTGATACAGTGACAGGCAGCGTCTCCATGGTCTCGATTCCACGTGACTCGTGGGTGCAAGTGCCAGAAATAGGTGGCATGCATAAGATCGATCAGGCTTTTTTCCTCGGCACGACACAAAAAAATAGTTTTGACGATGGTGTACGTGCCACGCGGCTTACAATAGAAAAAGATTATGGCATCACTATCGACCGCTATGCATGGGTAGGGCTAAGCGGCTTCTCGAAGGTCATCGACACTCTTGGCGGGGTTGATATCGACGTGACACATCCTATTGTCGATGATAACTATCCTGATGACACGGGTGATGGTGCGAACCCTAATGATCCTTATGCGCTCAAACGCATCTCGCTTGCCCCTGGCTTTCAACGTCTCAACGGGGTGCAAGCCCTGGAATATGTACGTTCACGCCATGCTGACCTGGTTGGTGATATCGGGCGCACACAGCGTCAGCAACAGGTATTGGAAGCACTCAAGAAGAAATTGACAGTTGATAAGCTATTTACAGACTTACCACAACTCGTAAAAGACCTGACGGGTACAGTTTACACCGACCTGAACGAACAAGAACTGATCGCTTTCGCGAACTTTGGACGTTCAATAAAGAGTTCAGCGACTCAACATATCACGTTAGGACCCGGAACAGGCACACAAGATTATGGTGATCTCACAAGTATAAATGATCCATCACTTGGAACAAAACAAGACGTGGTTATTCCACGCTGCGACAATATTCAGCCTGTCATAAATCGTATCTTCGATTTGGGCAATAAGCAAAGCTGTCAGGTTGGAGGATAAATTCCCTTCTGTAGGGACCGATTTATCACGTCCTCTTGACCATTGAGAACCCAACAAGGACGTGATAAATCGGTCCCTACAGAGACAACATAATCGACATCAACCCGCATGAGGCTTGACATGCATGGGCAGTTTTGCAAAGTATCAGGTATTGACATTCGCCATCAATTGACAGTAGATCGTTCCCATATCCTCAGCAGAAATTGGGACCTCCTGCTTAAGCCACCAGGAGAGCAAGCCAAGCAGGGACCCGGCTGCGTGGACCGCTATGATTTCACTACTCGCCAATGATGAGCTTCTTACTTTCAACAGGTCTCCCGACAGAAATCGTTGACACAGTTCGGTAAAATAGGTCCTCATCACGTCCTCAAGGGTCCTGGTTGGTCCTGCTTCTTTGAGCATCGCTTGATACAACCGCTGCCGTCGCATGACGTGCTGGAAAATACGGATGCTCACCGTAGGGAAGGTGCATATCTCTTCCGTTTCAAGCTCCACATCCAGATGCAAGTCGTGTAGGAGTGCTTTGATGCTTTCCTGTAGCAAATCCTCTTTGTCGCGATAGTGCAGATAAAACGTGGTCCTTCCCAAATTAGCTCGCTCTGTAATGTCGGCAATCGTGATGCGGTCATAGCCTCGCTCGATAATCAGGTGAAAGAGAGCTTCCTGAAGGAGTGGGCGTGTGCGTTGAATACGACGGTCCAGAAGTCGGTTTCCATTCATCTTCTTGTTCCTGTTCAGTAGTGAACATATAGTGTCCTAGTGTTCGACAACTCTACCACGCTCATTTTCGCTTGCTCTAAAGAGGAGGTGTACAGTACAATAGAGCAGTCACGCTAAGTGAACATAATGTTCAGTAGTGATTGATCTGTCAGTAAATATATCACATCCACATTCATAATGAAATGTAGTGACGAAATACGCAATGCGAAAGGACAATGTTTATGGGTCTAGAAAGAGATAATCAGGTCTACCAGGCTTCAACTCCACCAACTTCTGCCTCCCAAGCAAACTGGGTAGGAGCATGGTATGCTGCACCCACACAGACAATCACGGCTAATCTGAGCGGTCGAACCTTGCGGCAAATCGTTCAACTGCATGCTGGGGGCGAACATATTCGGGTGCGCTTGTCCAACCGCTACGGAAACACATCGGTCACGCTCCGCTCGATTTCCGTAGGACAGGTTCTTAGTGGTCCAGTTGTACGTGCAGGCTTCAAGGATGTGCAGTTTGAGGGACAAGCGATGGTGGCGTTGGAGCCTGGGCAAGAGATAACCAGCGATCCAGTTGCCTTACAGGTCGAGGCATTCACCAATCTTTCGATTACCTTTTTTCTTGAGCAAGGAGAAAGTACAACCGGACACGTCGGTGCTCAACAAACTTCATATGTAACAGGCATAGGGAATTATACTGCCGCTCCAGCCGAAGTTGCCTTCCTTGCCTATCCCCTCATGGCCACTTCCTGGTACCTCATCACTGGCGTTGATGTCTTGCCGACCTCTTCACTCAACGCTGTCGTGGCCTTCGGCTCTTCCACAACCGACGGCTTTGGCTCAACCCTGAATGCGAACCGACGCTGGCCCGACTATCTCGCCCGCCGCCTGATAGATGTGGGTGGGACACGTATCATGTCGGTCTTAAATGCAGGCATTGGCGGTAATCAACTAACCACCTCAGAGGTTCCTCAACTTTTGGGAACAGGGATGCCCCGTCTGCTTTTCGGGGAGGCTGGAAGTCGGCGGCTCGCTTGGGATGTCTTGACACAGCCAGGAGCGACTGACCTGATTGTGCATATTGGATCCAACGACCTACGCTTTGGCGTTTCAGGAGAAACCCTGATTGACAGCTTTCAACAGATGGTAAAGCAAGCACGAACCCGCTATCAGAAAGTCTTTGGGACAACGATATTGCCAGGGGGATATTCTCCTGAGCAAGCAGTACAGCGGCAGAAAGTGAATACATGGATACGTGAACAAGGAAATCAATGGTTTGACGCAATCTTCGATTTCGCGACACCACTATGTTCACCTGAAAATGAATTTGTGATCAATCCAGCATATGATTCTGGGGACGGTATCCATCCTAATGATGAAGGCTATCGACTGATGGCCGAAGCAGTAGATATTCACCAATTGACTGGTAGTCCTGCTCGGTAACAAGAAAGAAAAAAGCACATGAAACAAGTTCTTCTCACACAAAAAGGAGAACCACGAGAGGCACTCCACGTCGTTGAAACCACTCTACCAGAGCCAAAGACGGGTCAGGTACGCGTCAAAGTTCTGGCAAGTGGTGTCGCCTTTGCGGATGTGATGATGCGACACGGAACTTATGTTGGTATGCCAAAAATGCCTTTTACACCAGGATATGACATTTGCGGAACGGTAGACAAGCAAGGTCCAGGTGCCTCGAAATTTCGCGTTGGACAGTATGTAGTAGCACTCACCGTCTATCACGGCAATGCACAATATATCTGTCTGGATGAGAAAAACCTTGTTCCAGTTCCTGAAGGCATCAATTCAGCGGAGGCAACGAGTCTTGTCCTGAACTACATCACGGCCTATCAAATGCTCCATCGCATTGCGAAGGTCAAGCCAGGAGAACGCATTCTGATTCATGGTGCTGCTGGTGGTGTAGGAACAGCTCTCCTCCAACTTGGTCAGTTAGCGAGTGTGCAGATGTATGGCACAGCCTCTCTTGCGAAACATCCACTACTCGAACAGTATGGAGCTATTCCGATAGACTACAAGGCAGAAGATTTTGTGAAGCGCATTAAGACGCTCACAGGCGATGGAGTCGATGCAGTATTTGACCCTATCGGTGGCGTCCATCTTCGCCAATCGTTCCAAACACTACGGAAAGGTGGAAGGTTGGTTGCGTATGGCGTTTCCTCGGTCGTCACTTCGGGGGGCAATAGGGCAACATTTCTTGCTCAATCTCTTACAATGCTGGGGTTACTACAGTGGTGGTCATTGATGCCCAATGGCAAACACGCCAGCCTGTACCAGATTGCGCAGCATCCTGAGTGGTTGCAAGAAGACCTGGCACTGCTCCTTGCACTGCTTGCTGAGGGCAAAATCAAACCAGTGATCGCGCAACGCCTTCCACTTGAACAAATTGCCCATGCGCATGAGTTACTCGAAACATCTCAAGTAGAAGGGAAAATCGTGTTGCTCCCGAATGAAAGTGCCATATAAAAAGGTGTCGTGGAAGCAGAGTGCTGATGGCAGTAGCACTCTGCTTCTACGACACCTTTTTACGTTAGCGGTCTCGCTCTTGCGTTGTTAGTGCAGCTTGCGCTGCTGCTAAGCGAGCAACAGGCACACGGAACGGCGAACAGCTTACGTAGTCGAGACCGATCATGTGGAAGAACTCCACGCTATCGGGATCGCCACCATGCTCACCGCAAATGCCAAGCTCAAGGTGTGAATTGGCCTGACGACCCTTTTCGACCGCCATACGTACTAATTGTCCCACACCTTCACGATCCAGCGTCTGGAACGGGTTCGTTGCCAGGATTTTGACCTTGTGCTTCAAACCGGGTTCATCGAGACCATCGACATAGCGGAGCAAGAACTTGCCTTCGGCGTCGTCACGGCTAATACCAAAGGTGGTCTGTGTCAGGTCGTTGGTGCCGAAGCTAAAGAAGTCAGCGACAGGCGCGATCTGATCAGCGGTCAAGGCGGCACGCGGCAGTTCGATCATCGTACCAAACTTGTACTCGATAGCTCCGCCAACCTCGTCGGCGATCTCGTGTGCAACCGCCTCTAGCTGACGACGAACCTCTTTCAACTCGTTGACATGTCCAACCAATGGAATCATGATCTTCGGGTTGAATCTTCTTGCCTTCCTGTGCCAGTTCACGTGCGGCCTCAAGAATTGCACGTGTCTGCATGACGTTGATCTCAGGGAAGAGCAAGCCAAGCCGACAGCCACGTAGGCCAAGCATCGGGTTCATCTCACGCATGTTTCCAACAGCTTCTAGCAACTTGCGTTTCTCAGCCAGTTCCTGTGGATTATCGCCTTTTGTCTCAAGACGCGTCACATCAACCAGGAGTTCTTCATAGGACGGCAAGAACTCATGGAGAGGTGGGTCGATCAAGCGAATGACAACCGGGTAGCCCTCGCCCGTCTTAGGATTGACCATCGACTCGAAGATACCTTTGAAATCGCTTCGCTGGAACGGCAACAACTGGTCAAGCGCAGCCTGACGCTCTTGCGTTGTCTCAGAGAAAATCATCTTTTGTACGATGGGTAAGCGTTCCTGCTCCATGAACATATGCTCGGTACGGCACAGACCAATACCCTCGGCACCATACTTAATGGCGCGTTCAGCGTCACGTGGATAGTCGGCATTCGCCCAGACACCAAGCCTGCGCTCCTCGTCAGCCCACGTAAGTAGGGTCTTTAAATCTTCCTCTTTATCATAATCGGCCTCAACGGTCTTGATGATGCCTGCAAAGACTTCGCCAGTGGCACCGTCAATCGAGATATCGTCACCTTCCTTGATAACGAGGTTAGAACCGACGACGCGGAAGAGATGCTCGGACTCGCTCACACGAATACCTTCGCAACCAGCGACACAAGGAAGACCAAGGCCACGCGCAACGACTGCCGCATGACTGGTCGCACCACCACGCGCGGTGAGAATGCCCTTTGCCACGAGCATACCGTGTACGTCATCGGGACTTGTCTCTGGTCGTACCAGCACCACAGGGGTGCCAGCCTTACCAAGTTCCTCGGCGCGGTCAGCATCGAAAATGGCTTTACCAAAGGCGGCACCGGGGGAGGCGTTCAAGCCCTTCGCCAGCAAACGACCCTCTTTTTCAGCATTTTTCTTCTCGGCATCATCGAAGCGCGGCAAAAGAAGTTGATAGACGTGGTTTGGCTCGACACGCTTAATGGCATCCTGCTTGGAGATCAGTCCCTCGGCGACCATGTTCACGGCAACCTTGACAGCAGCACCAGCATTACGCTTTGCGGAGCGTGTCTGAAGCATGTAGAGGTGGCCCTTCTCGACGGTAAATTCCAGGTCCTGCATATCCTTATAGTGCTGCTCAAGCCAATTCGCAATCTCCTGGAACTCCTGGAAGACATGCGGCAAGTCCTGCTGCAGTTTGCTGATCTTCGATGGTGTGCGGATACCAGCGACCACATCTTCACCCTGCGCATTCAGCAGGTATTCGCCATACAACTGCTTCTCGCCTGTGCCAGGGTCACGAGTGAATGCTACACCAGTGCCGCTATCACTACCCATGTTACCAAAGACCATGCTTTGCACATTGACGGCTGTACCCAGCGAATGCGCAATCTTATTGAAATTGCGGTAGTCGATGGCGCGCTTGTTGTTCCAGGAAGAGAAAACAGCCTCGATAGCCTTTTCCAACTGCTTGTAGACATCTGTGGGGAACGGCTCACCCGATTGCTTTTCAGCGATTTGTTTGAACTCAACCACGAGTTGTTTCAGGTCTGCGGCTGGAATCTCGGCATCGGTCTTGACGTTTGCCTTCTCTTTATACTTCTCAAGAACGTGCTCGAAATCCTGGGGATTGGTGTCCAGCACGATCTTGCTGAACATCTGAATGAAGCGGCGATACGCATCATAGGCAAAACGCTCGTCGCCCGTGAGTGTGACCAACCCTTGTACCGTCTCATCATTGATACCGAGGTTCAGCACAGTATCCATCATGCCTGGCATAGAGAATTTCGCGCCAGAGCGCACAGACACGAGTAAAGGATTCTCTTGCTTGCCAAAGCCCTTACCTGTCTGTTGCTCCACAATTTTGAGTGCCGCTAATGCCTGCTCCCACATACCCTGCGGAAAGTGTTTCTCCGAGTCATAGTATGCATTACAGGCTTCAGTTGTGATTGTGAAACCGGGAGGAACGGGCAAACCTGCATTTGTCATCTCGGAGACACCTGCGCCCTTGCCGCCAAGCAGGTCACGCATCTTGGCGTTGCCTTCACTAAAAAGATATACCCATTTCTTTGGGGATTGTTTGACCGCCTCGTCCAATCCTGAACGAGTAATTTGTTGTGTCATACCAGGTATCCCTCCAACAAAAAGTTCTTGTTAGCTAAAATAAAAGTAACTTCACACTAGGGCGCCCGCAAGGGGACACCCCTCCCATACACGAACTTGCTCCCAATGCCCCATCGTCATATGGGAGGGGTGTTCCCTTGCGGACACCCTGGCTCTACGCACTCAATACAATGTTTCTGGCCCAACGTAGTATAGCACGCGCATGCCCAATATAATCGCTGGCCTGCTCCGCGCTGATGACTTCATCGGCCTCTTCGGGTGGCGTATTTACATAGAAAGCTTCAGGGTGAAAAGGTGTCAGAATAGCCATCTCATCTTGAATGTTCAATGGCGCACCGACAGCAATCGCCAACTCGCGCAAGTCATGATTATAAGGTGAACGACGGCCAAAACGCAACACGCTGACCGCTTGTGCCGCCTTCTCAACCGCTTGATTACAAAAGTCTGCACAGGCAAAATGTCGTCCAAGGCTCAACTCAACACTTGCGGTCGCCATATCCTGGGCTGCCTCCGCGAAGACGGCCAACGACCCTTGAATATCACCCTGTAAAGGTGCTGAAGAGTCTTCATCCTCATCGTTTTCCTGAACAATGGAGGTTGTACGCGTGATGATCGCCCTTGTATTATCATCAAGCGTAACCTCTTGTGAGAGCAGTCGTTCCAGGTCCTCTTCAGACTCGCCATTGGGAAGCATATGCCGATCATTATGCATCTGTGCCATGCTGTTCTATCCTTATACCACTATCTAGCTTACTTGTAGTATACGTTCTCTTAGCCATCTTGCCAATAATATGCCTAACAGATGGGTCCTGTCAATGTAGAAACTCGTGAAAATGCAGAGAGACTGCAAGGGTCTCCCCGTTTCTCCAACGAACATAGACACGGAACTTTTCCTTACCTCTTTTCGTTTCTCCTATAGTTGAATTACGATAGAAGGTACGATAAGATGTGTCTGGGAGATAAAACTCATGCAAACACAAGATAAAGAAACAACACAAATAGCCACATCAGTTCAGAGAAGCAGACGCATACCATGGATTGCAGGGCTGAGCATATTCATTACAATAACACTTCTGCTAGGTATTGGGGCGACAGTACTCGCTTATACCCATACAGTAGGCAGTAGTCAAACAGTAACTAGTACATGGCAACGTGTCCTCAAAGGGTATACGTTAACGTCGCTTATAGCAGCACCAAGTAATCCTGCCGTCCTCTACGCGTGTGGAGTGCCCTCCCAGTCCGCGACATCTGTCCCATATCGTCCAAGTCAGCCACTAGTTAGTTATACGCTCCTGCGTAGTGCCGATAGTGGGACGACATGGCAAGAGGTTACACACCTCATGGATGGCTGTCAACTTGCTATCAATCCTCGACAGAGCAATGATCTCTATATTGTCGGGCTAGCAGGACATTTGGCTAGCAATGGAGCGGTACCAAATGTCCTCAAACACAGCACCGATGGCGGACGTTCATGGACGGATATCGCTCCTGTGATCTATATGGGTAGTACACAACTTTCGACAACGTGGGATGTACAGCAACTCACGATGGTAGGAAACCGCCTGTTGGGGATACAGTTGTTGCCAACAGCAGGGGTTCAACCAATCGTAAAGCCCTCCCCTGTGGGCGTTTTGACTCGACTTGACCTTGCACGGCTCGTCGAGAGTAGCGATGGTGGACACACATGGACGATTGTCGATGGCAATCTAAGTGAAACAGGACAAGGCACAAAATCGTACACAGTCTCGCCATCCGACCCGCAAACAATATATGAGCTTGTTGCCCCACAGTTGTTTCCATATACCATAACACCTAAAAATATAGGTACCTATAGCAGAAATCTTACACTTTATAAAACAACAAACGGTGGCAGCACCTGGACAAAGTTACGTGAGAATATTCAGTATGGTAGCAAAATTCAGATCGCGAGTAAACAGACTGCTCTTGTCTTTCTTAGTGGCTCGACTGGTGCACTCACTTCCAGGGGATCAGATGTCACACCACTAGCGGGTTACTTCTCGCTCGATGTCAGCAAAGATGGGGGTACAACATGGCAGACGATCAAGCAACCAGCGCAAGATTTACCTGTACAAAATTGGTTTGTTGACGCCAGTGGTCAGATATATATCGCCACTGGTGCTGTTGTAAGCGGACAGCCAACAGGCACTATCGGAACAGCGGTCCCCGTTGGTACAAAACCCATTGGGGTTATCATCTCAGGTAATCCAGGGGTACAAGGAGGCAATGTTACTGCAATTCAACGCTACGATATAGCAAGCAATACGTGGACAACCATTACAAAAACGCCTTCTAGTGGAACTCTGCTTGCTGTGACAAATGGTATAAATCAGCATACAACGACACTTTGGTTTGTAGGTGACACAAATGGAGAACAAGTGCTGTACAGAGAAATACTCTAGCAACAAGCCCTATAACAACGATGTTACAGGGCTTGTTTTGGGTTTTACTGATGTGCTATAATACGGCGGAGAATATGGGAATGGTGGATTATTTTTTATGACACAACGAGAGTCACAACCATATGACCGCGCATTAAAATCTCTATTTGGGGACGAAGCAGCAGAAATATTACCCAGGCTCATAGAAGGCGTGGAACTGATCGGTGAGCAAAACATTGAGATTGATAGGTCCACATTAAGAGTTGATTTAGTGTACAATGTAATGTATAAAGGCAAACCACACATTGCTAATATGGAACTTCAAACAGGTGCTGATAGCGAAATGACATTGCGTATGCTTTCATATCACGTAGGCTTACATGTTAAGCATCGCTTACCAGTACTCTCAATAATATTGTATCCGTTTGAGACGACAGTCCCAAAGTCACCATATCAAGAAATGAGTGGAGAAGAGGAACTTCTAAAATTTCAGTATAAAGTGGTTGTGTTATCAACTCTTGACGCTTTACAGTTTGTACAAGAGCATGTAATAGCGATGTATACGTTGTTACCTGCAATGAAAAATGTCAGTGTCCCATTATTGATGCAAGCAGTCAAAGAGATGAACCAATATTATCCTAAAATACGCTTTGGTAATCATCTTGCACGTTTTATAAGAATCCTACAAAGATCGAAAACGTTATCGGAACAGGAGAAACAAACGATGCATGACAATCTTATAGAATATGACAGCCTCATAGATGACAATCCAGATATACAGAAAAGAGTTGCCAAAGGAGAGACTAGGGGTGCACAAGAAATGGTCACTACTCTTGTTGGAGCACGCTTCCCTCAACTCGTAGAAGTTGCGCAACAGAAGGTTTCAAATATTCAGAGCGTGGAGGTCCTGGCACAGTTAATAAAGCAAATTGGTACAGTGGAAGACGAAAAAACTGCCCTCTGGGTGCTAAATTCTTATGCTGCTTAAGACAAAAGAAAACATCAGTTTACACGCAATGGCTTGACTTCGCGACGTACACGTTTACCCTGGCGTATCTGCTGGGCGGAGGTACGGTCTTTCTGCGCTTCCAGCTTGATAAGAGGAAATGGACGGTTGAATTGCCGATCAAAGGACTCCGCTTTCTCTTCAGACAGCACCGCGCGTCGTTCATAAGAGCGTGCGAAAATATCGCGTTTAGCATCATCAGGGAGGTCCGTCAGAAAGAGATAGGCCAGCGCGAATTCTGGTTTTCCCTGTTCGGCGTAGGCATCCGCCAATGTGAGCGCGTCGGCTCCCTCTTCGATTTGTTTACGAGCCTGCTCAATAAAAACATCTTTGAGTAATCTACTATACATCTCCGCGAAATCTGTTGGCATGGGTCAGGCTCCTATATATAATACGCCATCTGTACGGGTCTAATTTATCACACCCTATCAATGATTCCATTGCCGACAAGGACGTGATACATCGGTCCCTACATATATCGGCATCGTTAAATTGTTATACTATCGTACCACGTTTTCCTGCTAGCTGCTGTTGCTCTTCCTGATGCCATTTCTGTGCATAAATGAAGAGTTCGCGGAAAGCACGCGTGATAACGGAGAGTTTCGCGCCAGTCGCACGTCCTCCACGGCGTGGAAGATGCTGTACGCCAACCTCTGTATAGGTGTAGCCCGCGCGTTTGAACTTGTAAAGCATCTCTGTGTTGATCATTGCACCACGCGTCTCCAGGTGGTTCCGCTGAAAGAAGCTAGCTTTATAAAGTTTGAAGGCACAATCAATATCGCGTACACGCAGCTTAAATACCGACTGCACAAGCATCTTCCAGCCCCATGCATTGAGCTTACGTAGCCACGTATCCTGGCGCTGAATACGATAGCCAAGCACAGCATCATATTGTCCTATTAAGGGGAAGAAGCGTTCCAAATCGCAGATATCGAACTGGCCATCGGAGTCCATAAAAAATACGAGGTCTTTACTTGTTGCCTCAAAACCACTCACGAGGGCTGCACCATAGCCTTTGTTGACCTCGTGGTTGATTACACGTACACGTGGCTCCTCCGCTGCTATCCCCTCCAAGATGGCACGAGTCGCATCTCTACTGCCATCATTCACCACAATCACCTCAAAGTCCTGCGTCCATAGTGTCACTGCGTCAATCACAGCACGCATCGTGCTTGCGATAGCAACCTCTTCATTATGGGCGGGCATCACAATCGAAAGACTATATGCAATACTCATCTTTTGCTTTTCCACCTGTGTACGTTGTTCTTGCATCTTCCACGTTTCCTTTAACGTTGTAGGACCGATACTTAGTTTGTTACCGCTTTTTTATTAGAACGTCCTATATTAGGAACTGTAGGTCGATACACCTACCAATAGGAGTAATGAATGGACACACTGGACGCGAAACGAGATTCAACACATCAAAAGTTAGACAGACAGATACACGCTTCCACTCCTGAAGCCTCTCCTGATGCTGCAACGACACAAGCACCCACCACAACGCGACAACATTCTCGCCAAATATGGTTGTCTGCAACGTTGAGTATACTACCAGTCTACATTGCTGTCCATATCGGGTTTTTCCTCACTACGTGTCTTTCTTTTTTATTCACGCATAGAGATTTCGATGGTTCGTGGGTTCCTTTGACGGCTTTACCAGAGGCATGGCATCACTGGGATACAGGCTTTTATATGGTTATTGCAAAGTTCGGCTATCAGAAGGCCGAGCAGACCGCTTTTTTCCCACTCTATGGGCTACTCGAACGTGCTCTCCTGCCTTTCACACACAATCCACTTGTGGCGGGACTCATCATCTCTGACGTCACGGGCTTTTTCCTTCTGGTCGTGCTGTATCAACTTGTACGTGAAGACTTTGATGAAGAACGTGCGAGCCGCACTATCCTCTATCTATCGCTCTTTCCTACGGCCTTTTTCCTCGCCGCTGGCTATAACAAATCCCTCTTTTTATGTCTAGCGGTATTAAGCTTTTACAGTATGCGTCACGGTCAATGGTGGTTGGCTGGCCTATGTGGATTTTTTGCTTGTCTGACACGCTCTGCTGGTATCTTTTTACTCATTCCTTTCTGCTACGAATATTTGCGTCAGCATGAATTTCGTATAGGACGCATCCGTTTTGATGTAGTAAGTGGCGGACTTATCCCGGCGGGTATTGGTGTGTACGCACTTTATTGCTACTACAAGTTCCACGATTTTCTTGCATTTTCACATGCACAGGCACACTGGAACCACCTGCTTGAGCCGCCCTGGTACGGCATTATTGGCTCTTTTACTGCCATTAGTCGAAGTGGTGGTCTAATAGGCTTTCAATCTATTCGCAACCTGCTTGATCTTGTACCAGACTTAATGATGCTTATATTGATTGTATTGATTTTTGTGGGACCATGGCGGTTGCCACGTTCAATGTGGTCATACGGCTTTTATGCAGCATTCGTCTATGTGTTTTTGCAGATCTTTCCAATAGGTGGCACAGGACTCTTTCCATTACAGTCTGTTGGACGTTATCTCCTGGAACTTTTCCCAGCGTTTATCGTATTGGCAGGATTTGGCAAATTCCGTATGTACAACATAAATTATCTAGTGATCTCAGGTGCGCTCCTCTTTTTCCTGCTCACCCAGTTTCTCACAGGGCACTGGGTTTTGTAGGGACCGATTCATCGCGTCCTCGTTGGCATCTCAATTTGCTAACGGACGCGATAATAGACATTAAAAATTAAACTTGGATATGATTCATGCCCAGGGTATCCAGATTTAATTTTTAATGTCCATCATCGGTCCCTACAAGCGACGTATCCGCATTATCGGTTCGGATGTTGGTTTTGCGTTATGCCTTTGAATGACATTCGATTGTTCACATCGCTTCAACCTCACGCATATAGGGTAGTGCCTCGATACCGCCGTAGCGCGTACAACTTAAAGCGGCTACCTTATTTGCGAAAGCGCCCATTTGATGCAGATCGTCTTGAGTAAGGCGAGTAAGATCAGCAGGAGATGCATAGCCCGTTGTGGCAAGTGAGTAGAGAATTGCCCCTATGAAGGCATCGCCTGCGCCCGTTGTGTCTATAGCACGAACAGGGACAGTTGGCACCTCTACTTTGTGTGTTTGCGTTATCAGTAAGGCACCCTTACTACCAAAGGTGATAATGATGAGGCGTGGCCCTTGTTGCAGTAACTGCTCTCCCAGTCGCGAGAGTTGCATCACATCCCCCTGCTCAGGTGTGGCAAACTGTAGGGTTGAGTCAAACAAGTTCGCCTCCTCTACGCTGAGTTTCAGGATATCAGTTCTTGGCACGATATCCAGCATAGCATCGCGCATTGCTTGCTCAGAAGACCAGAACGCGGGCCGCATGTTTACGTCAAACGAGACAAGCGCACCCAGTTGACGGGTGTGATCCATAGCCGCGAGTGTCGCGGTACGTGATGGCTCGGTAGAAAGAGTAATAGAACAGGCGTGACAGAGTGCGACATCTTGCCACGCATTCCAATCCAGGTCCGACACTTCGAGCAATGTATCTGCGGTTCGGTTTCGATAAAAAGAGAAATATCGTTGTCCGTTGTCTTGTAAAGCGACAAGGGCAAGTGCGGTAGTGCCATCATGAGTACTTCGTACATACTGGCTATCGACATTGTTATTCTGTAACACTTGAATGAGCAGTTGACCAAAAGCATCGTACGAGAATTTACCAATGAAGCGCGATGCTCCACCCAGGCGTGCCACCGCGACAGCAGCATTCGCAGGTGCCCCTCCTGGATGTGGACGATAGCAGTTGTCTCCTCCTTCGAGGGTATGTACTGGAGCGGTAGGGATAAAGTCTATCAGCATTTCACCGACGCTAAGCACGTACTTCACGTGACACCTCTACAATTCTTTGATCCTTCATAGTACTGATTTTCGTGGAGACTATATTTATGGCGTTCACCTACGATTAATCGCGGGTGAACGCCATAGATATAGTCTCTACACCTTTATCACAGTCGCTCAATCACCATGCCGTTTGCCATGCCACCACCTTCGCAAATGGTTTGCAGACCATACCGTCCACCAGTTCGCTCTAGTTCGTGTAGCAACACAGTGGTAAGACGTGCGCCTGAGGCACCAAGAGGATGCCCAATTGCGACGGCGCCACCATTGACATTGACTTTACTGAGATCGGCACCAATATCATGCTGCCAGGCCAGCACAACACTCGCGAATGCCTCGTTTATCTCTACAAGGTCAATCTGATCGATAGTCAAACCAGCTTTCGCCAGTGCTTTTTGTGTTGCGGGGATAGGGCCAGTAAGCATAAAGATGGGGTCCGCGCCAGCGACCGAGAATGAGACGAAGCGGGCACGGGGCTTGAAGCCAAGTCGCTCGGCTGTCTCACGGTCCATAATCAAGACTGCTGCAGCACCATCGCTGATTTGTGAAGAGTTACCAGCAGTAATGAGGCCATCCGGCTTGAAGGCTGGTTTCAAACTACCAAGTTTTTCGAGGCTAGTGTCTGGTCGAATACCTTCATCGCGTGAGAACTCGCTGGTAGTGCCATCTTCATTCTTAACTTGAATTGGCACGATCTGTGACGTGAAACGTCCTTCTGCAGTAGCTTGCGCAGCGCGTCTGTGACTTTCTAAGCTATATTTGTCTAAATCCTCGCGACTCAACTCCCATTTGTGCGCGATCAGATCGGCACTAATTCCCTGGTGTACCAGGCCATTGTGATAGCGTTCAACCATGCGCGGCCCAAAAGGTTCGCCCGGGCCTTTAGATGTGGAACCCATAGGCACACGTGTCATTGCCTCGACACCGCCCGCGATAACGACATCATAAGCACCACTTATCACACCTTGTGCCGCAAAGTGAATCGCCTGCTGGCTTGAGCCACATTGACGATCAACAGTTGTGCCTGGTACAGATTCGGGAAAGCCCGCGGCAAGCGCAGCATTACGACCTACGTTCAGTCCCTGCTCACCGACTTGACTCACACAACCTATAATAACATCCTCGATCAAAGCAGCATCAATGCCAGTACGTTGTACGAGTGTCGCAAGTGTTTGGGCTAGCAAGTCTACTGGATGCCAGTCCTTAAGTTTTCCACCTCTACGCCCTACGGGAGTACGAACAGCCTCTACGATGACGGCTTCCCTCATTGTAGCCATGAAAATCCTCCTGCAAAGAAACGGTTGCCATGTATAGATACAAAGTTGTCTTTTCTTCTGTTTAGTAAGTCATTATTTGCAAGAAAACGCAAGTCGCATTGAAGATGCAGGGAGACCGCAAGGGTCTCCCCTACATGTCATAGAACCCTACGTGTAGGGGAGACCCTTGCGGTCTCCCTGTTTCCCCCGGCAGGATGGAGAACCTATGTTTAATAACTGGGCCGACCAAATGCCACACGTTGTCGTCGATTTTGCCCAAAAAGCAGGTATAACAATGGTCCGATAATCACAGGAATTGGCATGAGCCAGATGACTGCTAACCAAAGTACCTTGCCAGCAACCGAATGATCGTCCTCAAGCACCAAAAGTGTTTCGATAATATGGCCTACAAGTGGTACAAACACGATAATCAGAAACAGTAACGAATTGAAAAAACAGCCTCTATTACTTGACATTGTATATATGCTCCTTGATATATCCTCTGTAGTAGCGAACGTATTGAGTCTTTATTAGCCTATCATGTAGCTATAAGACATACTACATCAGCCCTACAGATAATTTATGTGTATATCTATATCCATAGAATCATACGCATTGAGGAACATATTGTTGCATGCAACGTTTTAGCTGAGCAACCCGGTAATATTGGTAGAGTTGTTCACAAATTTTACTGTAAAGTGGAAAGTAGACCCTTCACCGAGAACACTTTCCGCCCATATTTGTCCACCATGCATGCGTACTATTTGACGTACAAGCGCAAGCCCCAAACCTGTACTGGAAACGATTTTGTTTATTTTCGTCTCGACACGCTCATACCGTTCAAAAATACGGTTGATCGCCTCGGCTGGAATTCCAATACCATTGTCTTGCACTGAGACATGCACAACACCACCCTCTACAGAATTGCTTATATAGATATCGCCACCGTCGGGCGAGTACTTTATCGCGTTATCAAGCAAGTTTGCTATCACTTGTGACAATTTTTCAGCATCGCCAATCAAAACAGGGAGCGCATTAGCAAGCTTTGTATGGATTGTATGTTGCTCTGTAGTTAGTTGGATACGGTTGACCACCTCCATAATAATTGAATTGAGGTCGAGCCAACCACAGTGTAGTTGTATTCTGCCCATTTCCATACGTTCCAGGTGGAGCATATCATTAATCATATATGAGAGATGTTGTGCATCTTGATAAATGTCAAGAGCAAATTCTTTCATCTCTGCAATACTCAGATTGCCCTTAAAAATCATCTCACTAAAGCCCTGGATCGTGGTAAGTGCAGAGCGAAATTCATGATTGATTACCGAGACAAACTCGCTTTTACTTTTGTGCATGTACTCTAATTGCTCGTTTGCCTCGTTTAAAGCTGTAAGGGCTTTATCGCGTTCACTTTGTACCTTTTCGTATTCTGTAATCAGATAATATTCTTTATTTTCTAAGGCAGTATGAACCTGCTTTTCGGTATCATTGCTCATGGCTAACTTCTCTCTGTCCATAATGTTTCACTCAATGGGTCCTCATCGTCCCAGTAACCCTACTTTCTCTTCTAACTCTAGTGTACAGAGTAGGTCATAATCTTTTTAAGCAAGCAGAGTACAACGCGATCTTACATGAAATCGCGTTGTACTCTGTCTCGCTTATACTCTTTGTAACCCCGTATGTGGAGAGCCTTCACGAGACATTGGAACAACTTGCACCATATCATTCTTGACCTGTGCGCCTTGCTGCGAGAAAATGGTTGAGCCTTGCTGCATGTCCCATTGCAATGTATAAGTACCGAATTGCATTGGTGCTTGTATCTTTGCAGAAAACGAAAGTGTCTTGCCTGCATCAACATTTTGTGTTAACGCAAGAGGAGTACTTGTGGCAATTGTTTGACCTTGCGCATTGACCCAACGATAGAGCACCTGAACAGGCTGGACATTGTTCGAACTGGTTGCATTCCATGTAAAGTTACCAGTATTTTTCAGGGTCAAGCTCACTTGTGCTGAACCACCAGGAAGTAGTTTTGTAGGTGAATTATCGCTTGTTACCTGGAAGCGATAGCTGGGTATTGACGGTGCTGTTTGTACCGAGACTGGCACAAATTCAGCTCCATCCGCCGCGATCTGCATTCCACTCTCACCAGTTGCGTTGGTGACTACAAGACGCCCATTCATCGAAGCTTTAAAGTAGTAGGTGCCTAGCCCTATCCACTGTGGCCCCGTGTTTTCCTGGCTAAATGGTCCCTGAAATGTCCCGATATGCGACTCATCGACAGAGACGTGATGTACAACTTCAGTTCCCGCCTGGTTCGGGTCAGCACTATACACAGTGTAGGGCACCCAACTACTACTTGCGTAGGTGTCGTCAACAAAGACGCCAACCTCGTAGTAGCCATCAGCCGGGATAGTCGGATGCCATGTCGCGCTGGCAGTGGCAGCTCCGCTCGATGTAGTTGTCCAATGCAGACCAGACTGAATATCTGTACTTCCTGTAGCGGTCGCCCAGGAACCTGTGCCACTCCAACCAGTGCTACTATCATCAACCATGACCGCGCCTGGATAAGTTGCGCTCCCGTTGCTACTCAAGGTAGGAACAGGTGTGTTGTTCGCAGCATCAGCCACCCAGAGATAGGAATCCGGCACCACGTTTGGATCAGCATAATTGCCAGTCCAGCCAAAGGGATCAGTCGCCTGCCAATTGGGAAGATAATAGGTTGCCATATGCAGGTGTGGACCCGTCGATGATCCCGTTGTGCCACTGGTGCCAATCTGCCATTGTGTCCCAACTTGGTCGCCAACGGCAACAGTAATCGCGCTCAAATGTCCATACGCCGTTGTCATACCATTTCCGTGGTCGATAGCAACCCATAGTCCAAGCGAACTATTATGGTTCAAAGGGTTATACCAACCCGCACGCGTTACCGTGCCAGCAGCGGCACTCAATACTGGCTCGTACCACATATTCAAATCATAGCCATTGTGTCCGTCATAACAGTTGACGCCACCCGTGCATGAACCAATTGACACATTTGTCCACTTCGCGCCATCATAGCGAACAAACGTCCCATCATTGTCATACCACGGATGATCGTGATCGACAAATGATACTGTACGCGATGAGATAGTACGACTTCCATAGTACGGACGATGCATAAAAGGTGCAGGAGTTGTGGCCACTTTTGCTGTTGCATGATGCTGCATTTTGTTTTGCTTTTGTGCAAAAGTCGAAGTAGATGGAAGTAAAAATGCGAACGTATTTATGAGCATCAGAAGTGTTATAGAAAGCGAAATACGATATCGCCATAAATGTAGTTTCATAGTAGTATTTATTCTCCTCTCGCGGTAGGGGTAACAATTCATTGTGCCCAAAGATTGGTTGGGCACAATGAATTGTTACCCCTACCGACGTTATATATACTCGCCCATTAGCCAATTGCGACAACGTGAGACATAGCTGGTGTTAGCTGAGTCGCTGCCGGTCGTGTTGTTGGTCCTGCAACACGTGCAGACCAGTAGCGCGGTGTACCACCTACAATATGATTTATTGGATTAAGCGCGGTAAAGGTGATGCTTGCACTATCAGCAGTCCATGTTGGATTGATATTCATCATCATGCCAGTTTGTTGTGAGGAAACAACATGCCAGGCTTGCTTGCTTTGCACGTCAACAACGCCAATCGTACACTGAAGAGCTTGCGCTTGTTGGTCAGCCAGACGACTCCCTATATTTGTGCGTGCGACAAAAGCAATTTTACGACTGTCAGGCGACCAGACAGGCATAAAACCGTGACCACCATCTGTATCGACAAGGTAGTGTGATTGGCCACTGTGACTATCCATCACCCATAAACCAGCGTTCAAAAAGGGTGTTGCGCTATCCGCGAGCCGTTCATAGGCAATTTGTGAGCTATCAGGCGACCATGTAAACAAACCAAGAATTGACTGTACCTCACCAGCACTCCTGAGCACATGAGTACGTGCACTTCCATCACGGTTCATTAACCATACATCACTCCCCATACCCAAGCCAGGTGTGGTTGAGTAAATGATATGAGAATTATCCGGTGACGCAGCAGCATCAATGAGATAGGCCGAGGGAATTTGAATATCTATATTGGTATGCGTATTTGTCGCTGCATCTACAATCCACAAGCCAGGGTTCCAACCGTTATTACCATCCATCGGTGCATTGGGACCCATTGGCATCATGGGACGATACAGGAAACTATGTCCATTGCCACCTGGCAGCCAATGTAGAAAATTTCCCATTACATTAGCCGGTACAAAACTTACCGTCATGCGCTGTGTGTCGTAGACCCACACTTGCTCACCATGATCGCGTACACCATCGATAGCTACATATTTGCCATCAGGTGAAAGCTGAATCGTAGCAACGCTGTCAGTGGAAACAAGCCCAAATTCGTTACCCAGTACTGCTACCGTTTGAGGCGTTTCGATAGGCTGACTATTGACTCCCTTACGAGCACGTGCGATGACAAAACCTCTTGTATCCTTCAGTGTATAATAAAGATAGGAGAAGGGTGAGGCACTGGCTACCTTCGTTTGTGAGTGCGCCTGTTGTTGCCTTCCTTGTAAGTTCACTGCCGCTAGAATACCTACCAGTAAGAGTAGTAGGAAGACAAGTGATCTAGTAAGTGATTGTGACGGTCTCCGTCGCATATAATACTCCATTCATCCAAATACTTTTTAATAGATGTGCTACCATGGTTCGAGACAGGGAAGCACCTCTACATTTCCTATTTTTCTTTATCGGACCGTTATGAAATTTAGTTAGATAGATGTGAATGCGTCAGAGAACACAGGACAAAGGTCCCTCGTATTATTTTGGGTCTATAGAAGGGGTTTAAGTGATGCTTGCACATCACAAGGGGTTGTGGCACCATCCCAACTTTATAAGGTTGTGGCTTGGCAAAACAATTTCTGATATCGGCAATGGTATCACAGGAATTGCTCTCCCGCTTACGGCTGTACTCGTCTTGTCAGCTTCGTCAGCACAAATGGGCATCCTGAGCGCACTAAGTGGTGTATCTATCCTCATATTTAGCCTGTTCGTTGGCGTCTGGGTTGACCGTCTACCACGGCGTCCGATATTGATTGTGACCGATTTAGGACGTTCCCTTCTCCTGATAAGTATTCCAATCGCGGCATTGCTAGGAGTATTGCGTATTGAGCAGTTGTACATAGTGGGTGCATGTGTGGGTTTGCTCACGGTATTTTTTAATGTCGCCGATCAGTCATTCCTACCAACCATTGTTGAGTCAAAGGACCTTGTGGAGGGAAACAGTAAGTTAGGAGCAAGTGCTTCAATTGCTGAAATTGTTGGTCCTGCCCTCGCTGGCCCGCTCGTACAACTCGTCACGGCACCTATCGCTATCTTATTTGATGCCCTCTCTTTTCTAATTTCCGCCTTATGTATGGGACTTATTCGAACTGACAAACCTCGACTTGAGAAGCAGAGTTCGCAGCAGAACATCTGGCGTGAAATTGCTGAGGGGGTACAGGTTATCGCAAGAAGTTCCGTATTACGCACACTCGCACTGAGTGCCGCTATCTTTGAGTTCTTTGGCAACTTTATTGGAACGTTATATATCCTCTATGTTGTGCGTGTCTTGCATGCTCCACCATTTGCAATAGGTTTTCTAATTGCCACTGGTGGTATAAGCGCACTCCTGGGGGCATTCGTCGCGGAACGTGTTGCCAGAGGTATAGGGATTGGTAAGGCTATAAGCTGGTCATTATTTGGCTACGGTATAACCGGATTGCTTATACCCTTAGCACAAGGACCTATGCTCATAGCACTATCTATCCTCTTTGTAGGACAATTTTCCGGCGATATATTGGTAGAAATATATCTTATCAATGAGATCAGTTTGCGGCAGAGCGTTATACCATCACATCTACTGGGTCGTGCTAATGCTAGCATGCAATTTTTGACAGGAGGAGTTGGACCTATCGGCGCACTCTTAGCTGGTGTACTTGCCACGTTTATCGGCATACGCATCACAATACTCATAGGCGTATTAGGTGTGATTTTGGCTGGCCTGTGCCTACTATTTTCGCCAGTGCGCAAGGTAAAAATACCAGAACTACGTGTTGTATAGCTCGACAATACACTCCTTCCATGCTATACTTGTAAAAAAAGAAGGGGAAAGGACGCAAGCAGTGGCAAAGCCGAAACCTTGGGACTCCCTCTTGAAAATGCTGGTTCGCGTCAACCCATCAGCTTTTGTACAATGGCTAATTCCAGGAGCTGAGTTCGTTAAAGAACAACCATATGACCTAGAGAGCCAAAAGCGCGAAGTTGATGCGCTCCTTGAAGTTATTGTTAATGGGCAACGAGTATTGCTTCATATTGAATTTCAAACGTACAATGATAAGACAATGGCAGAACGATTGCTATTGTATAATGTACTTGTAAGAAATGTTTATGGCATGTCTGTCCTATCATGTGTCATTTACTTGCTTCAAGATGGAACTATCCAACAATCGCCCTTGCTTGTCATGTTCCCAGAAAACAAGAAGGTTCTTGAGTTTCATTTTGAAAGTATCGAAATTGGAGAACTTACACCTGAAGATATTTTGAGCACCGGTATCACATCTCTAATCCCATTATTGCCTCTGACAAAAGATGGTATGAATTGAAGTGTACTACAACGAATGTTCGACGAGTTAAAAAAGCAAGAGATGAGTAACAACACTGCAAAGCAAATATCGGATTTAGAAGTAATTGGCTTTACACTAGCTTCACTTGTACTACAACATAAAAACTCGCTTGACTTAGAGTGGCTTATCAGGAGGTTCCGAGAAATGCACGACATTATACGAGACACACCCATTTATCAAGAGATATTACGTGAAGGGCTGGCAGAAGGTATAGCAAAGGGCCGTGAAGAGGGCCGTGAAGAGGGCCGTGAAGAGGGCCGTGAGGCTGGAAGATTAGAGGCTTCCAGACGCATTTTACTTATGGCAACTCAACTGCGTTTTCCTAATTTAGCGACCTTAGTTCAAGAAAAAGCAAGCAATATTCATGAAGAGACTATTCTTGACGATATTATAAGCAAGATAATTGAGGCTCAAAGCGAACATGATGTATTTATTGCTCTACGAGTGTGAGATAGTACTTTTCATGCATAGGGAACTTTTTAAGCCTTACGAACTTGTGGCAAGGTATAACCCCTTGCTTCTAGCAAGTTCGTAAACCATTCTACGGGAGTTTGATCTTTTGAGTCCGTCTGGCTGTCCGCAAGGAAGAAGCGTATATATAAAGGCAAAGACGAACCTAGTCGATCAAGCAAGTGGTTGATGCGCTCCTCGGCATGTTCCCAGCGACCTTTGTAGGCTCCGAGACGCCAACAATTGTATGCTTCGTCGTGTAGTTCAATAAGGTCGAGAATAACTGGGTCAGAAATGTATTTTTCGGCGAAGACGCGTGCTATATGGGCGTGATGGTTGTTTCCCATCTTAGGTTTAAGTTCGTTGACACGGTACTTGAAGGTATCATGCACAAGAGCTATCAAGCGCAGTTTAGTACGCTCTTCTGGAGGCGGTTGCTGTCGATCAATATTCGCGAGCACATCAGCGATATGAAATTGTATAGCCCCTTCGAGATGTCCATATCGAGGCTTGCCCCATACTACACCTTGTTGCCATGCCGGGTCCGCCGCGATTGTACGTTCCAGCTCGGTTTCTAATGTAAAAGGTAAATGCATACCGTGTTCGTTCATGATGGTAAAAATTTCTCCGCGATTCTCATAGTCAATGGGCGATAGACATATTCATAGCAACCAGGAAACTGTACAACGCGTCCACCCCAACCACGCTTGAAACGATAGACCCCCGCCATCGCCTCATCCTCTGCCTCCGTTTCTGGAATTCCCCAGAAATCGTAAGAGACAGCACCTCGACTTTTTGCCCAACATATCGCTTCCCATTGTAACAGATAGTTTGGCATCAGATGCCTCTGCTCATTGCTCGATGCCCCATAGAGGTAGATTGCCTGACGCGCGAACACGCTGACAAAGATACCGGCTAAAAGTTGTCCATTGAACTCTGCCAGCAACAGCCGAACAGTATCGTTTGGCGTAAATGTGCGCCACACCTGTAGATAATAGGCAAGTGTATGAATTCCAAATTGGTCGCGTTCTCCAGTCGTCTCTAACAATGAATACCACGCTTGCACGTCCTCTATTGTCTCCGCAACACGAATGGTCACACCCTTACGACCAGCGAGTCGCACATTATAACGCCACTTTTCTTTCATCTGTGCGAGCAATATCGCCTCACCAGGACTTATATCAAGGAGGATTGTACGCATAGGTTGAACTGCTTGTGTTGGATGCATCTTTTGCTGCACCATTCTGTGGAGAAATACATCACTATCACCCTCCTGCTCTGGTTCCAGGCGAAGCATAATGGCACCATCTATTCGTAAGTGCGCATGCAATTGTGCGAAGAACGTATCACAAAGCAGCTCGTTCGACCAATCGAGTACAGGACCTTTAGGAATGTAAGCGAGATGGCCTAAGTGAAGCGAGACATGCGGCGCAGTGCGGCGCAAAATCTGAGCGGCAGCAACAATCTGATTGTTTGTGGTGTCCCAGAGCGCGAGACGCAGTGGATGCCAGCCTGAGGCAGCTTTCAACTCGCCCCAGCCCCAACTTTGCAGGAAATGGCCTTGTGGATGCTCATTGACAAAACGATCCCACACGTTCCGCTGTGTATTGGGAACAGAACGTAGCGCATAGTGCGAGGTAGACGATTGCAAGGGCATGCGGATAGATACTCACTTTAATGATAGCATATACAAGACCACTACCATCATACGCTATTTGTCTAGCATTGTAAAACCAAAGCAAGCAAACTATTTTATAAAGAATGCCTCACGTACTCGGCTTCCTGTACGTGATACAATGAGCAACGGTAGTTGCAGATGTTGGATAGATACCAACAACAGGAGGCCATATTTTTTTATGAAGATAGTAATTCTTGGGTGTGGGCGTGTGGGTGCGTTACTCGCGACGCAATTAGATAGCGCGGGACATGCCGTTACCATTGTAGACAGCAGTAATGATGCGTTTCAACGCCTTGATCCCGAATTTAAAGGCGATAAAATAACAGGGAATGGCGTCGATGAAGAGGTTTTGCGGCGTGCGCGTTTAGAAGATGCGAACGTATTTATCGCTGTAACCAATGGTGATAACCGAAACATCATGGCAAGCCAGATGGCAAAGCAATTGTTCAATGTCAATAAAGTAGTTTGTCGTATTTATGATCCGCTACGTGAAAGTACCTATAAAGAACTAGGGCTAGAAACCTTCTGCCCTACGCTCCTCGGGGCAAACATGCTCTTCAACGCTATAAGTGGGAAACAACAAGGTAACGTCATTCCAAAAGCAAAAGAATAAGAGGCACGTTCTATGTATATTATCATTGGAGGTGGTGGCGATGTGGGCTACTACCTCGCTCGCAACTTGCTCAATCTTGGGCATGAAGTGCTGTTGCTTGAGAAGCAGAGCAACCGCCAGCAGGTACTCGCGGACGAATTAGGGCCATCCGTCGCGAAGGGTGATGCGTGTGAAGCTCGGACAATGGAAGACGCAGGTGCCAGACGTGCTGATGTGGTGATCGCGGTTACAGGTGAAGACGAGGATAACCTAGTTATCTGTCAGATGGCGAAACAACGCTTCAACGTCAAGCGAACAATTGCACGAGTAAACAATCCAAAACACGAAGAGTTGTTTAAAAAGCTTGGAATTGACATCACAGTGAGTCCGACGCGCTCAATCCTTGCGCTTATCGAGTCCGAACTCTCACGGCCTCCATTCCTAATGCTTATGACGCTCAAGAAATCCGGTCTAGAGATCGTTGAATTGACAATTGATCCAAAATCTAGGGTTGTTGGCAAAAGACTTTCTGACGTGAATCTGCCTCGTAGCTCGAATCTTGCGCTTATTATTCGAGGAACCGAACCTATTTTTCCTGACGCAAGTACAATCCTTATGGCGGACGATGATGTGTATGCGCTCGTCAACCATGATGGAGAAGCAGAACTGCAACGTACCTTTGGAGCATAAACACAATGAAACACCCTGCGAGACCTGAAAACAATATTTTCAGACCTCGCAGGGTGTTTCATATAAGAACTATCTATATCAACGTTCAGTGGAGCGGTCGATAGAAACGACTCGCTTGCCGTCACCATCTTCTTTCCCTACCTCAACATGCTCCTCCTGGCTAATCTCCATGTGTACAGCATCCTGCCCATTGGTGTGAGTTGTCCCACTAGCATTTTCATCTCCGCTTGCTGATGGTCTGAGGCTATTGCTATTTGCACCGCTACCATCATCGAGCATACTCGTTCGTCGTCGTCCACGGAATGATGGTATCGTGGGGCGCCGCATCTCCCACGGTGCCCGTTTCTTTGCTAGCATCTGGTCAGGCGTTTCACCACGGGCTGAACGATAGATACTCGCAATCACAACCCAGACCGCCGCAACAATTGGGGTCGCGATCAGTGCTCCAAATGGGCCAAACAACTGCGCGAACACAAGCAAGGAAAGGATCGAGGCGACAGGATGTAGACCCACAGCATGTCCGACAATGCGAGGTCCAAGAATGTTACTCTCCAATAACTGAATTATGATAAAGGCCACAACCACCCACAAAGTTCGGGGGAATGGAGCGGGCAAAAGTAAGGAGATGGCAATCGCAGGCACAGAGGCCAGAGCTGGCCCCACCATTGGAATGGTCTCGAACAGGAATGCTAAGACACCAATAATGATCGCAAACTGTCCCAAGCCCGTTAAAGCACAGGTGACAGCGGCAAGTACCCCTACAATCGCCGCCAGTGTAAGTTGCCCACGAATATAATTTCCGACGACGCGGTTCAAAGCATCCTCGAATACTAATACATGCGACATTTGACGCTGTGGCACAATGCTGATTATACTATCACGAAGTCGCTTCCCATCGAGCAACAAGTAGAAACTGAGTACACCTACAAGAAAAACGTTCAAGAAGGCACTTGTCACGACGAACACAATGTTAATCGCGTTCGTTGCCGCCAGTTGTGCATAGGTCACAGCCTGTCCACGAAGTTGGTCGATAGCCTGATTGATGGTTGACGCTGGAATACCTGCCTGTTTTTGTATTGTTGCCTTCGAAGCTACTGAGGTTTGGTATCTTTTCAAAGTAGGTTATAATCGTGCTTGAAAAAGCTTGGGTCTGCCGAATTAATGATAAGACCAGTGCAGAACCAATACCCCCTATCACCGCGACAACGACTAGAAAAACCACGATTGCCGCCACAAGACGTGGAACGTTGTACTTCACAAGCATGTTAACAAGAGGCGTGAGCAAAAATGCTATGGCCATCGAGATGAGTAAGATTACAATGATATCGACAAATCGGCCTCCAATGTTCCAGGCCGCCCAGAGAATGATACCAATACATATAGTACTGATAAGAATATCACGCGTTCGTTGCCAATTTGTATGGTCCATAGATTATATCCTTTAGTTACATGTATCCTGTACGCTGCATATATTTCATTATAGCCATTAATAGCTATTGTGACAGGTTTCTCCAAAAAGAACAAGAGAGGTTCCCAAATTTTGTTCCGATGTTATTTTCATATGGTCATTTCGTCTACTATAATGAGTACGTAATCTATATGCTAGCTTGCCCTTCTATAAAAATAGTCTGAAAGAGAATACATAATTCATGGATGCCTCTAGTACAACAATGACTTTAACACACCTTTTGATTATTTGGACACTTTTGGGTGTTCTTCTTATTTGGATACTCCTTTTTGCGTTCCTAGCTTTACGTCCAGAAGTGGTGAAGACGAATGAGATAGTCACAGAAACTGACACCTTGTTTACTCCTCAAACATCGGTAATCCACGTTGCTCAAAACACTGCCCATTCACCAACACACGCACCAATGTATGAGTCTGTAAGTGAGGCCGCGCCTTTCGTATAATTCGTAATTAAAAAAGGGTTGTAGCTTGGAATAAGTCCAACTACAACCCTTTTTAAGATTCAGCTATAAACGAATGTTATCTCCCGGGCGGGTCGAACGAAATGTACCGTTGTCGTTAATAAACACGAAGTGGCTATCTTGCACATTAACAACTACATCCGGTTTGCTATCCCCATTTACATCTTTGAAGGTCAGTGTTACTGGTGCTAAATCCTGGTTTGGTCCGATCAGAACAGGGCCAATCAAAATTCTCGCTTTAGCACAATCACCAGCAGGACACTCTATAACCTCGATGTGACGCCTGAGATTTAGCGCGATAAAGTGGCTTTTGTTCGCATTTGAGTCATTGTGGCCAACAACATAATCATACTGAGATGTACGTGGACGCCCATAGTGCAAATCGTCCTGTTCAACTTGCCACCAACTTAGAAACGTTGTCAGCAACATCCAGCATAGAAGCATGCCAATCATTGCAAGCCCAGCATAAACCAGCCAATGAAAACGCCGTCCACTCACTGCTTTAGGCTCCTTTAACAAGCCTGATGTACGCTGTGGTAGATCGTCGTCCTCGAAATCATCAAGTGGCCGTCTTCTTGATGATTGTACCACTGGAATATTCTGGGTCACCATACGACGTGGTGTTTGCACTACAGGTACATTCTGGGTCGCGGCACGTCGCGGTGGGGACTGCAATGCAGGCATACTCTGCGTTGCGGTGCGTCGTGGCGGAATCGTGTTTCCACCTGTACGCCCTGGATTTGATGTACGATGTTCGTGTTGCGATGACATTTGTACGTCTGCACGCCCGTTGTCTGTTTTCACATCGCTCTGATAGCGACGTGCACTTGTTGGCATACGCGAAGGCCAAACATCATCGTACTCTTCTTCTTCATCTGGTCGTGGATTTCGCGTGTTTGCCCCGTCTCCTAAACGACGTTGCGAATAGTTCTGCCTTACGCCTTGTGTGTGACTCTGTTGATCCACATTGTCACCGTCCTCTCTAAAGGGGGATTTCTTGAGAGTTTTTAGAACCTATGTTCTAGTGGATTACTGTTTTTAATAATAACACTGGAACATGTATCCTGTCAATGAGTTTTAGAACAAATGTTTGATTTTAGTAAAAATTCCGTATTGAAAGAATAAGAGCATCCCGGCTGCTATATGTTTGCGTGCCAGAAAGCAATAATTGTTGCCACCCATTATACGTCTATCGTTGTTCGTTACAAAAACTCCCTTTTTCCCGCTGAATGTTAATAATAGGCCCGCTAGTAATTAGTCCTAGTCTTTTGGATTATGACGCGATAATAGAGTAGTATTGCCTGTAGAAGGGTGCGTCACATATAGAGGATTTCTTGCCTTGTATCCCTTACGAGCTGAAGAAAATGAGAAAAAGGGACACTACTCATTTGACCACTACATTCATCAAAACGTACTATTTTACAGATTTGTAACATTCGGTTTTTCTTGTAGTGGTAAATGAGAAGAATGGGTAGTTTATGTCCATAAATCTTCTTGTGTAGTACTTACGCTGTTTTGCCGTTTCCGTATCGGGGCACGCTTTTCACGCAGTTTCACTGGCTTAGCGGAAGGGACAAATACACCTCGCTCCGTCCGCTCCTCCACGTCCGGCAGTTGCTCTTCAACCAGTTCGACACGTGCCTCAAAGATAGTATCTCTGCGTACCTCTACATCAGACCACATGCTCATTATTGCCTCAAGCGTCTCGTTTTCACAAGCGCGTAGTACTTCGGCGTACGTTCTAAGTTCTTGCAGTGCGTCTACAAGTGCGACTGAGCGCATAGTACGCATCCATTTTGTAAAGGATTGCCGCTGGTGTTCCATCCATGTCGTTGTATAGATGCCTACCCCAACAGAAAACTTTATCTCTTCGTTGATGATGTGTTCAACAGCCAATTGAAGTTCAGAGCGACGATAGCAGTGCAACACCTCGGCACATAGATGTTCATTCAGAAGCCCTGCTTGTTGTACTAACTCGCGTATTGCCACGACATCAATCTGAGCCAGTCGCTCGTTAAAATCATCGTAAGAAGTACGCAGCACAGCCAGAACATCTGTTGCAGAAAGTTTCCCTTCGTAAAGGATAACAGGAAAGGCTGAAAGAATAGTCGAAAATGCCTCTTTCGCATCTATAGGAAGAGCCAGCACGAGATCATATCTATTCTGTAGTTCTAGCAGTTTTTGCAGCTTTCGCTCTCGATAAGAGGGTGTCCAGAATCCAAGTATCTCAACATAGATACGTTGGTGAGAACGTGTTACCGCGAAATCAGGAATAAAAATACTATGGTCCAGTAACAAAGGTTCGGGTTCACGTTCTAACCGCCAGCCATCGACACCCTGACTTCTTGCGAGGGCTGTAAATTCCTCGGCGAAGGTCTGCTCGATGCTACTATCAAAAATATGCGTGTCTTCGGTTTGCTCATCAGACTGCTGCTTCCCGTCTTCATTTTGTGCCACCGACGGTAGCAAATTCAAAAGTGTTGCATCCATCTTGAAAATATAGGAACGCTGCAAAAAATGTACCGTTGCTTTTGCCTCGAGAATTGCCTTCGCAAGTGATGGTTTTTTCGCCTTATGTGGCGTCTCGGCACGTGCAATACCATAACCCATTAAAACGCGGCAAAGACGCGCTAGCCGCAATCCATACTGTTGCGCAGCTCCCGTTACCTCTTGTGGCCCGTAGAGTGTTAAAGATAGCAGTAGAGGCATGCCAGGAAGCGTTGGTTCATAAGCCAGATCGTAATAGACCCCTATTTTGCGGGCGATATAGCAAAGCCGCTTTATCACAGCACCTACGCCAGTTGAAGGAAGAAGCTGACTACTACCAAATGCGCTACAGTCGATCAGAAAGTGCACGCTCGACGCATTGTACAAGGCGGCCTCGAATACCCACTGGTTATATAATGTTACAACATCTTGTGGATTAGGCGGCTCTAAGGTGGTACGTACTAGACGCGCTTCGTCATCAGTATCCATTGTCAGCAGATACTCCAGTTCACTCGTAGGAAGAGCAAGTTTCGTCGCGAACATATCCAATACCTGACCACGCGTGGAAGAATTGAGAAAACCATGATGATATTCATTGACATAGTTATACAAAGCTAGACGAAGTTGAATTGGTGAAGCAATCTCTGCAAGGTCTGGTTGCTGACTCAGTGCCTGGATCGTCTCGGTCCACTCACGCTGCTGCCACGTGTACCAGGAGCTTAATGTAGCAATGAGACAATGCGTAAGGCGGTAATCACTAATATATGTACGTGCATCATCGAGCGAGAACAAGCGTTGTGGTTGACCAAGCAAGCGTTCATAATATACAATGAGTTGCGCCAGTTCGTGTGATAGCTCACCTGCCTGTAAGAAGTGAAGCGAGACAGTGAGTTCACCCTGTTGCCGTCGAATTGTCTTTTTGATATCTTGTAAACTAAAACGCAATAGTATACCTTCGTTCTGGTGTTTATTTTATATTAGTATTCTCTATTCCTATTATAAATGTGGAAACGTTGTTAACACCATATGTACGTAGGAAATCCCTCCCAAGATATTGAATACGTACTTTATTTCTGGTATGGTAACATTGATATATTATGGGAGGCTCGACCAATTCTCTATTGGTGCCTTGGAGGATGTGATGAGTATAGCTCCACAAAAGCTAGGCAAATACGAACTGCGACAACGGTTAGGTCGGGGTAATATTGGCGAGGTCTGGCAAGGCTACGACCTGCAAAATAAGCGCGACGTTGCGGTAAAAGTGATTTATACTGACCTGCAATCCGACCCAAACTTTCTGAGGCGATTTACAATAGAAGGTCAGAAAATTGAGTCGCTCCGTCATGACAATATTGTTGCTGTCTATGATGTTGCCGTTGTGCATCAAGAGCAATCAACAAGCACTACTGCATATATTGCATCGACATATATAAAAGGACAAACTTTAGAGAAGTATATAGCGGGAGCATCTACAAAGGGTACGTTGTTATCCCTGGCTGAAATCGTCTATCTTTTCACCAGTTTAGGTGTTGCTATTGATTATGCACATCAAAAAGGTATTATTCATGGTAATATCAAGCCGGGCAATATTCTTCTCGATCAGCAGCATATAGAACGTTTCGTGCTTGGTGAGCCAACACTTACCGATTTTGGTCTCCCTCTCTTACTTGGCAATACAGCCAGTATTGGTACGCCTCATTACATGTCGCCAGAACAAGCACGAGGTGATGCACCAAACAACCGTAGCGATATCTATGCATTAGGTGTCCTACTTTATGAACTATGTACTGGGACGAAGCCATTCCGCGATGAAAGCTCGGTCGCTGTGATGATGCAACACATGAACACACTGCCCACACCTCCTTTGCTTATCAATCAGCAACTTCCGCCAGCACTATCTGAAGTGATTTGCGAGCGATGGCAAAGGATACAGCGACACGCTTCTCTATGGCATCACTGCTCGCAACAGCTATCGCGGATGCGTGTTCCATTCGTTCAACCATTCCACTTCCACATCCAGCCCTTGCGGAGGAAGAGAGCGCGTATCATGCAGCAAGTGGACAATACAGCTCGTTTCTTGGCGTCTCGCAACCAACAGGCCCAACCAAACCTGTAACACAATCATCCCAGCATGTATACACAAAGCCGAGTACCCCTATTCCTGCTATGCCAGCCGCTATAACAGGCACACCTGCAGTATCCGATGTTTCAGGAAAACTACGCAGTGTCACTCCTGCTCCTATCGCAGCCCCGATTACCAGGAAAATACCAACGCCCCTTCCATTCGGTATAGTACCAGCAAATACAGAGCTACAACTCGCCCGGTCAACGCCCACTATCGAGAAAACAACTCAACCATCTATAGTTACTCAGGCATACGCCCCTACTGAGTCATCGCACACACTCCCTAACACACCCTTTCCAGTAGTGGTTCGCGGCAAACGTTCACGCATTACAGACGTACCAATGTATGCAGTACTTGCTATCTTCGCTATTATTTTACTTATCGCAACAGGAATTGTTGGAAGTGTTTTGCTAAACTCAAAAGGTGATGACTCTGCGGCAGTAGTGGGTCACGTATTTTTTCAAGATGACGCGCTAGGGTATGCTGACGTGTTGCGTCTCGATATTCAGAATATCGCCGCACCACCTCAAAACAAAGTGTATCAAGCGTGGTTACAAGAAAACAACCATCACGCTCTACCACTTGGTACGCTCACACTCGATAGCGATACGGCGTCTCTGCTCTACCAGGGTGATGCAAGGCATACAAACTTACTTTCACTAGCACAAGGACTTCTTGTGACTACGGAAAACTCCGGCCAAATCCCTCCAACGCCATCAGGCAGTGTAGTATACAAGGCGACGCTTGATACAACAACTTTTCACTATATTAAAAATATTTTGTATCAAACGCCAAACTTTTCTACTAATAACAGTGTGATTGTGGGCACGTTCAACACTATCAAATCTATTAATGATAAAGCGGGTAGCCTGGTAGATAGCATTCAAGGTACACATGACTATGCTCTTGCAAAACGTCAGGCCACGCGCATTATAGAACTAATTGATGGCTCACAATATGCAATGACATCTGGTGATATGCCCAAAAATATGCCAAGTGCAGTCTATGCACGGATAGGTTTGCTCTCTTCGCCAACGCAACCAGGTTATATTGACACACTGGCAACCCAATTGGATAAGCTACAACAGGCATCGCCGAACAATACATCTTTACAACAACACATCCAGAACGTGAAAAGCGCAATTACTGATCTGCGAGATTGGATGCAAAAGCTGCGGACCTACGATAAGCAACTTGTACAGGCAAAGGACATAGCCAACCCTGCTCTCATTGGGAACGCGTTACAAGTGAGACAACTTGCTAGCGATGCCTATACAGGACGTGTTGTTCCACCTAACGATGGACCACGACCAATACTTGGTTCGGCGGGTGCCTACCAAGCATACGTGGAGTGCCAATTTCTAGCAACATTAGACATCAAGAAGGTAGCATAGAACAATCTTATGGATGTGAGACATGACAGGGGCAAGCCCAGTCACTACTATACTTCTCGCCACTGTATGGCAAGCCACGTCATGTCGAGTATAGTAGTGACAGGGCTTGCCCCTGTCATGTACGCAACAAAGCAATGCTATTTCCTTCTTTGAGCAATTCCTTCTTCGGTTGTACCACCAGTGACTAGCTCGTAGAGTGTCGCCTGTCCTTGCTTCGGGCGAAGTATACGCCCTAGACGTTGAATATACTCGCGCTTTGTACTGTTGCCACTGACAATAATTGCGATACGGCAATCCGGCACATCGACACCCTCGTTCAGCACACGCCCAGTAACAAGTTTGCTATATTGCCCGGAGCGAAAACGGTCCAGGATAGTACGCCGCTCTTCGGCTGGAGTTTTGTAGGTGATACTTGGTAGGCAAAAACGCCGACTAATCTCATCGACAACTTGATTATACTCAGAGAACAGGATGATCTGGTCATCCGCATGAAGTTCTAGTAACCGCTCGATTTCCGCATATTTCGCGGGTGTATTCATCGCGATATTGCGAGCTTCACGCCATGCCAGCATAGCCACTCGCGCCTCCGGGTCACGTGCACTCATGTAAATAATCTTTTGCTGGAAGTCTTCGGGGGTGCGAATGACAATACGCCGCCTCTGCAAGAACGCACGATAAATACGGCGTTGCTCGGCATAGCGAAGCTCATCTTCGGACGAGAGCGCGATGGTGACATGTTCCTCATGATACTGTGCCAGATAGTTGCCCTCGGTCAATTCAGCAGGCGAACGTCGATATACCTCCGGTCCGATCAACGTGTCCAGGTCAGCGTGTGCCATGTCGCTGCGTTCGGGTGTGGCACTCAAGCCCAAACGTAACGGTGTAAACGCACTTTCCGCGATCAAACGATAGGAAGGCGCGGGTAAATGATGACATTCATCAAAAATGAGCAGGCCAAAGGAACGCAGTTCACGCGGGTAGAGTGCCGCGGAGTCATAGGTAATGATCGTGATTGGCTTAATGTCTTTTTCGCCCCCACCAAAGATGCCAATCTCAGCGAGAGGTAGAGAGAGTGCCGCGGAGAGGGCGACACGCCACTGTTGCAAAAGATCAATTGTTGGCACCACTGCCAGCGTCCACAGACCAGTCTCGTGTATTGCCATTGCCGCGACAAACGTCTTACCCGCACCCGTTGGCAACACAACCACACCCTTACTCGACTCCGCAAGCCAGTTTGCCAATGCCTCATCCTGGTAAGGACGCGAAGAAAGCGCGAGCGTTGTCTCGAAGGGCAACACTGGTCGTTCCTCAAATACTACAGTGAAGGGTGTAGCTTGCGCCTGTAAAGCCTGCTTGATGGCGGTGAAGTGAATAGGATAGGTACGTAAAAAATGGTATCGCTTGTCCTGCTCGATGTCTCTGCTAATCAAGGCAGAAAGATGCGAACCAAAGAGCGTTGACAGCAATGCCGAAAGAGAAAGATGTGTAAGTTCATCTGGTGGCGTGATTGTAAGATCGCGCCCACGTAGATCGAGTGTTGTTATAGTTGTAGACACGTATATCACTCACCCTTTAGGAAGCAAAAAGTGACTGCTGGTCTGGCTTTTCTGGCAATTTTTGTTGTTTCTGACGTGCAGCACTGCTTTTCCTAAGTATTGGTGTTATTATAGCGTTGAAATCATCTGTCGGCCAACTAATAGGTTGCCCCCCTTGCTCAATAAGAGTCTCGTTTCCAAGCAGTGATGACGCATCTCCTTTTCTCACGTATAAAGGTCTTTTTTGTGCTAGGGCAGTTTTTGCGCCATCCCATGTGCCACCCTTAACATCTGACTCTGCAACAATCACAACTTGCGCCAAGCCAGTAACAACCTTATTGCGTTCCATTGCACGACTCACGACCCATTGTGCATCTGGATGAAACTGACTCATCAAAAGAACATTTCCCGCCTCAATTCTCGGTTGCAGGTCGCGCATCTGTATTTTACTTAATTTGCGAATGCCATGTGGCAAGACAACTGTTGTATGTCCCTCATCAACGCTTATAGCCCCTTCATAAGCAGCACGATCTACTCCACGAGCATTTCCACTAATAACATTCGCTCCCTGCTGTGCCAAAGTTTGAGCAGTTTTTCTTGTAAAATCAAGACTTATAGTGCTGGCATTACGCGAACCGATAACGGCAATAGTACGCCGCTCAAGAATTTGTAAGTCACCTTTGACGAAAAGTATAGCGGGCAGATGTGTTCGATCAAGGGACGATTTAAGCAACGCTGGATATTCTGGGTCGAGTACAGTTACAATACGAATCTGAGCATCTTGCAACTGCTCTACAAGAAATCCCTGTGCAAGCCGTTTCTCCTTTGCTTGTTCGAGTTTTTGTACATGCTCAGGCTTTAGCAAAGGAATCTTGTTCCATTCCTGTATATCTGCCTCAAAGAAATCCTGCAAAGACCTTCCAAGTTGCTTACACCATGTAGCAAGAATAGTATTTACCACACGATTTGTAAGTCCACTTTCAAAAACTAGTAGCAACCAACATGCTTGTTCTCGTGCGTCCATATACTCTATACATCCTCTCTCATACTCATTGATCATCGGAATGTAGTGTGCGCGAAATCGTGAAGGGATAAACGGATATCACTCCCGCTCTCATTAATGTCTGCGCTACTTCACGAAGCGTATAACCAGAATCATAAATATCGTCTATTAGGAGTACGTTTCTTCCAGCTATAAGTCCCGGCGAAGGTATAGAAAATGCCTTTTTTACATTCTCTTCCTTCTGCACTTTATTTGCAAAATTTTTCTGTTCTCCTGTTACACGTACTTTTATCAACGCAGGTATATACGCTACTTGTAACATAGCAGCAACGCTTCTTGCAAAGTTCTCCACTAGTTTACCACTTTGGGTAGGTGGAACACTCACTATCGCATTGATAGTTTGCATAGGATAACGTGTGCGTATCAAATCTACCGAGAGAAGAACCAATTCTTCCGCAAAAGGTCCCACATTTTCATATTTACTTTGACGTATTAACGCACCTATATGACTACCTCCATGATACGATAGAGACCAACCAGCTTCATGAATTGGGTGTGCTTCAGTTCCTCTCTTTTGAATACGAGGAAGACTTTCTTTCACAAGAAATTGTGCTACTGCTTGTTGTATTCTTGGGGAAGCAACAATAATCGGAAAGAGGTCTGGACGACAATCCCCACATACACCACATCTGTAGCCAGGTTCATCTCCTAAATAAGTAGTTAGATATTCGGCATAACATTGTTGCACTGTAGCATAATTTGTTATATCGCTTAACTCTTCGCGTTTCTTTTGCAGGATACTATCATGTCCAGAAAAGTCTACTTTTTGCAAACGATTAGTAAATGTATAAAGAGGGTCCTTCGTGTCTCGCTCGATAAGGTGCTGTTCAATCAAATCTGCCAGGATTGTACGGATTGCAGTTTGAGACACACCTGTAGCTAACAAAATATCTTTCTGACGTACCTTCTGCGCTGAACGCCGAATAAATTCAAGGACAGCAGTATAGGACTTTCCGTCAGGCTTACCACTTTCTATAAAATGTTTTTGTATGGTCAAATCTTCTGGATCGTAAAGCAGAATACAACGTGAATACTGGCCATCACGTCCTGCTCTTCCTATTTCTTGATAATAGTGTATCGGAGAACCAGGAATGTTGTAGTGTATAACAAAACGTATATCTGGTTTATCTATTCCCATACCCAAAGCATTCGTTGAGCATACTACCTTATAACCATTGTGCATCAAACTTTGCTCGATACCTTGCTTTACCTCATCATCAAGTCCTGCATGATAATATACAGCTTGCATATCTTGGGAGTTGAGAAATGTTGCAACCATTTCAGCATTGGCGCGTGTGGCAGTATAGATTATTCCGGTTCCTTCCAGACTTGGCAATATCTGAGCTAAATAACTTAATTTCTGCTTATCGCCAGTTGTCTCTACAACATTTAGTGCAAGATTAGGACGCCGCATTGTTCCACGAATAACTTGTGCTGCCTTGACTTGTTGTAGAATGTCGTCTTCAACATGTTTATTCGCCGTTGCGGTTAATGCTAGGATTGGAGTCTTTTGTGGTAACGCATCCAACAAACGCACTATACGACGATAATGAGGTCGAAAGTCATGTCCCCATGTGGAGATACAATGTGCTTCATCTATTACAATCATACTGATACGCATGCGAATAACATTTTCTTGCCAATCCACGTTATCTAATCTCTCTGGGGCAATAAACAATACTTTATATGCCCCAGCTATTGCACGATTAAGCGTTTTTCGATTTTCTTCGTCGTCAAAATCCGAACTGACAATAGCTGCTGGCATGTTATACACTGTATTACAACGTTGACATTGATCGCGCATGAGAGCCTTAAGCGGTGAGAATACGATAGTAAGGTGAGGATAATAGAGGCTTGCCATCTGATAGCAAAGCGATTTTCCCCAACCAGTACGCTGAATTGCCAGGACACGCTGTCCATGAACAAGTCTTTCTATAATTGCGCGTTGTCCAGGATGAAAACCAGAAGAAATCAAGAAACGTTCTGCAAGGACTTTCTCTGGTGGATTACTCTCCCATTCAAAGACCGACGCCATACCGCATTCCCCCAAATACAAATTTTACATTCTAAGAAACTTATCTTTGGAATGTACTATATTGTATCTGGGTGAAATGCAAGTGTCAATAATTTTGTTATAAAAGGCAAAAACTAGTATTGTGTAACAATAGCTAAGTATTTATTTGTAAACATATTTTTCGAGCATTATACACTGCTATTGATTATCCGCGTGATATGTGCGCGTGATTGTGAAAGGGTATACAGCTTTTGCGCCAGCTTGCTTGAGCGTTTTTGCTGATGCTTGCAGTGTGTAGCCTGAGTCGTAGATGTCGTCGATTAAGAGCAACGTACAATCTGTGATGTTCGCAATAGGCTGCACAACGAATGCATCTTTCACGTTTTCTTCTTTCTGCACACCATTCGTTAGAGACTTCTGTTTCCGAGTAGTACGCGCCTTTATCAGAATAGGCAAATATGCCAACCCTAAAATCATAGCCACTTGTCGCGCAAACATTTCAACAAGCTTGTTCCCCTGAGTCGTTGATGGCACATTGACTACTGCTTGCAACAAATGTACAGGATATCGGTTACGAATAATCTCTAAAGTTCGTTGCACAATACTCAACGCAAAAGGACCACCATTCTCGTACTTACTTAATGCTACAAGTTTTCCAATGTGGCTTATGCCGTGATACGACAACGACCAGCCAACTTCATACACAGTAACGTTGTTTACAGTACGTGCTTCTATATGTGGAAGATGCTCTTGTTCAAGAAAATGTGTTACTGATACTTGTATTCTTTCTGAAGATCGCACAAGCGGAAAGTTTTCGCGCCGACATGTTCCACAAACACCACAATTCTGTGTATCGGCATCGCCCATGTATGCTGTCATATATCTCATGTAGCAATACTCGGTTTGCGCGTACAGTTGCATGTCATGTAATTCCTGTAGTTTTTGCTGCTGTATTTTATCGTGACGGGAAAAATCAAGCTGAGGATAAAAGGTGGCATCTTGCATCACGAGTAAGTTGAGTGTTGAACTCACACTATATGTGCGCATTATATTGTTGGATGTGATATAGTGCTGTTCCTCAAAGTCCGCTAGAATTACACGTAACACAGTTTGAGTCAAACCCGTTTTCAGCAAGAGCGTATGCTCATCCACTCCCGCCGGATTGAGAACAAACTGGGACCACACCGCCTTATATTGGCGTTCCTTTGGTCGATCACTCTCGACTAAAGACTCCTGGATAGCAGCATCAGCGGAATCATACAACAAAATACACCATGCAATATTACCACCACGACCAGCCCTACCTATTTCTTGATAATATTGCATGAGTGACGAAGGCATGTGATAGTGAATGACGAAGCACAGGTCTGACTTGTCTATCCCCATGCCTAACGCGGTTGTCGAACACACCACGCGATAGGTGTTTGCCATCAACCCTTGCTCCACACGCTGACGTATGCTATCCTCGCGTCCAGCGTGATAATAGTCGGAGAGAATGCCACGTGCGCTGAGAAATGTCGAGACCATCTCAGCATCATGATGGGTCGCGGTATAAATTATGCCTGTATCAGAGCGACCGTGCAACACCGTTTCCAGGTAACACAACTTTTCCCAATCTCCAAGTAAGCGAGCAACATGGACGTAGAGATTTGGACGTTGCATCGTTCCACGTATCACACGTGCCGCTCCAATTTGTTGCAGAATGTCTTCTTCGACACGCTTATTCGCGGTAGCCGTCAACGCTAGCACAGGCATACTTACTGGCAGAGGTACAATCAGGTCCTTGATATACCGATAGTAAGGGCGGAAATCGTGTCCCCACAACGAGATACAATGCGCCTCGTCAATGACAACTATACTGATTTTTAACGTAGAGACAATGCGTTGCCAGAAGACACTGCCTAAGCGTTCGGGTGTAATAAAGAGGAGTTTGAATTCACCTGCTAATGCTCGTACCAGTGTTTCTCGGTTTTCTTGCACTGTAAAATCCGAGCTAAGGATAGCTGATGGGATCGAATATAGAGTATTGCACCTCTGACACTGGTCACGCATCAGTGCTTTTAGTGGCGAGAAAATAATGGTAAGATCGGGATAGTACAAACTCGCGACTTGATACAGCAGAGATTTCCCCCAGCCTGTACGCTGAATTGCCAGGACACGTTGCCCTTGTACAAGCTGCTCGATAATCTCGCGCTGCCCTGGGTGGAAGTCTGTCGCAATGTGGAAACGCTCTCGAAGTAGCTTCTCAGGTGGACACTCCTGCCACGTCACGCTTGGCAACGTTATCGCCATACATCTAATCCTCAAACATTTTGTACAGATTGATATAGAGTTGAATGTCTATATGTCGATATGTATCGTAGGAGAGGTTGAAAGAAATGTCAATAGTTATGGCATTCGCTTATGACTGCTCGATAACATTACAATTGGGAGAGTATTGCATCGTAATCTGCGTGTGAACCAATCCAAAACCAGATAAGTTCGTTCCCTTCACGTAAGGCGAGAGCACGATAATGAATACCTATACGCACAGAATAAAAAGAGCTTTTTGCTTTGGTGTGAACTGGTTTAAAGTGTAGGCTTGGATGAGATGGATTTAATTTAATAAGCTTATAAGCATCTCGTGCTCGTCTTTGAATAGTAGGAGGTAACGCTGCAAGAAGAGTGCGAAAATCCTCGGTAGTGTGTGATTTCACAGTAGTTCGTCAAGGTCACGGGTTAACCCCGCACTGTACTCCTTACGAGCTTTATCTGCTAACTGCTCTAAAAGTGTAGCAGACTTTGGGTGGGTAAGAAGTTCATTCCACCTTTCCTCAGCACTAAATTCTTCAAGGATAAGCTGGGCTATTAGTTCTTGCTCTTCCTCTGACTGCTGCTGTGCAAACTCAAAAGCTTTTCGTAAGGCTTCAATCATGGATGCTTCCTCTTCTTGCGCTTGCTCTCAGTTTCTTAAACTCTCAGTATACCATATTGAGAGTTTAAGAAACTATCTGTAAACTCAGGCACACAGCCTGAGAAACCAGAGACACTCTAGCTCAAGCTGAACGTGCTCATTCACACTCCAACACAACATTCGTTTTGAAGAAATCGCTAAGCCGCTCCACTTCGGCTTCAATTCCTCTTTGGATTATGGCTATGGGAGACGAGAACAAGCGAACGTTGATAAGAGTTTGCAAGCGTCGGGTTGTTGAGTGCCAGACTCCTAATTTCAGAGCCACACATTCAGATTTTCTCTTCATGAGTTCATTCCCTGAACCAGGAATATGCTATGCTAAGGAGAGCAGATGTATTTCTACGTTAATGATAGAAGGAGCAATACGCCACATGCCAAAAATCACGACCAAGCAAGAACTCATTGACTATTTCGCGGAGAAGAGCACGCGTACTCACGAAGGAAATTCGTATATTGAGGCGGTAGTTTCAATATTAATGTTGCTTGACGAGACGGACAATATCCAGGAGATTAAGTCAACGGTACGAGGCATGAATCGCGAGAAGTTGGCAGAGATACAACGCACAGAAGATATCGCAACCCGTATTGAGCAGCGTAAACAGTTAGCAGTTTATGATGACTGCCTGACACAACTGCGTGGCATTCCTGTAAATTAGTACTCTAGTAGCCATTTTCAATACAACAAGGATGGAGACACGTTCCGATGGAGACGGCAGACAAATCTATTTTCACAGACGAAACACAACCAGTAGCAACTAAAAGTATTTCACCGCGTCTCAAGCGTTCTCCATTGGTTACATTGGTAGCACTCTTCTACATCTTGCTGTGGAGTTCGGCCTTTATCGCGACAAAGGTTGGCGTCACACATAGTCCTCCACTGACGCTACTCTCTATACGCTTTCTTACCGCTGCACTCATCATGGCATTGCTCGCGTGGATATTAAAGTTGCCATTGCCAAAAGGACGAGCAGCGTGGGGACGACTAGCCCTGTTCGGACTCCTCAATTCCGGCCTCTATCTTGGCTTTAACTACGAAGCATTGCGCTATCTCTCGGCTGGTATGGGATCCATTATCGCCGCCATAAATCCGCTCCTGCTAACGCTTATCGCGCCAATTGTGTTACGCGAACGATTGACAAGGTGGCGCGTACTCGGTCTTATTTTAGGCTTTGGGGGCGTACTTTTTGTGATGAGCGCAAGGCTTAGCGGCACCAGTCATCTCGATACGGTTGGTGGTATGGTCACGGCGTTCCTCGGCATCATATGTCTCGTTGGCGCGACTGTGTTGTATAAACGCTACCCGCCACAAGAACATGGTTTTGTCGTCAACGCAGTGCAGTTGGGCGCGGCAGGTCTCGCACTACTTCTGCCAGCGTTTCTCTTTGAGCATCCAACGCAGGTGCATATCGACATGCCACTTATCGAGTCATTTCTCTATCTCGTGCTGGTCATCAGCATTGGTGCCTCACTCCTCTGGTTCTGGCTCTTGAAGCAAGGTGAGGCAAGTGTTGTGAGTGCCTACTATTTTCTCATACCAATTTTTGGTCTCGCCCTTGCCGCGCTTCTACTCGGCGAACCCTTTGGACTACGGGATGCATTTGGACTGGTCGCGGTCGCGGTGGGTATCGCGCTGATCAATCGTCCAGCACGTATAATTCCTAGCAAATAAAAACAACACACAAAAGACTGCTTTTGCAGTCTTTTGTGTGTTGTTTTTATTTGCTTACACTAACCCTATTCTTTTCTCTAGTTCGTTGGCGACACTGTAAGGGTCGCGTTCACGCTTGGCGATATCGTCGATGAGTGTGTTCCACTCTTCCTCGCTCACCTTCGCTTTGAGAGTGTCCATGACAGTATGCAGAACCAGGGCGTACAATTCGCTGCGTACCTGACGTTGCGCTCGTTGTAGCAACGTCCCGCTTGTGTCGAGGTACTTCTTGTGCTGCTGCATCGCATCGACGACCTGTGCAATGCCCTCATGCTTTAAGGCCGACGTTTTCAGAATTGGTATACGCCATGCGGCATTGCGTCGGTTCGAGTCGAGACTAAGCATCATCGCGAGTTCCGCGACGGTCTGATCTGACCCAGGCTTGTCGGCTTTGCTGACCACAAAGACATCCGCGATCTCCAGGATACCAGCCTTGATTGCCTGGATATCATCACCCATTCCCGGAGCACTCACGACAAGCACGGTTTGCGCAGTACGCATCACCTCGACCTCTGCCTGTCCCGTTCCAACCGTTTCGATGATAATCGGATCATAGCCCGCGGCATCCATCGCACGAACGACATCGCGCGTTGAGGAAGCCAGGCCCCCAAGATTACCCCGGCTTGCCATGCTGCGGATAAAAACATTGGGGTCGCCGGAAAGTTCCATCATACGAATACGATCACCCAGGATAGCCCCCCCTGTAAAGGGACTTGTCGGATCAACTGCCACGACACCAACTTTATGCTCACGTTGGCGCAGTTCACGAACTAATTGAGTCACCAATGTACTTTTGCCAGCACCGGGGGAGCCTGTCACACCCACTATATGTGCATGACCTGATGCGCGATGTAGTTCAGCTAGATAGCGATGCGCCACAGGCGACTCGCTTTCAATCAATGTCACCATACGAGCGAGGGCGCGACGATCACCTTTGAGAAGACGTTCCACAATATTTTGCACGCTGCACCTATACTTCGACGGTCAGGCGGTCGGCCTGCACGTTCTCACGCACAAATTTGATAATCTCCTCAGTAGAGGTACCCGGCCCAAAGCAACCCTTGATACCCATCGCCTTAATCTCTGGAATATCCTCATCGGGTAGGATGCCACCTGCCGCAACCAGCACGTCGTCAACCTCATTCTGCTTCAGTAGGTCCATCACCTTCGGGAAAATTGCCATATGTGCACCGGAAAGAATGCTCATCAGGATTGCATCTACATCCTCCTGGATAGCCGCTTCGACAATCATTTCCGGCGTCTGACGAATACCTGTATAGATCACCTCCATACCTGCATCGCGTAACGCACGCGCAATCACCTTCGCCCCGCGATCATGTCCATCCAAGCCTGGCTTAGCCACCAGGACGCGTATAGGTCGAGCATCAGTAGCCATAGTGTAGTCAACTCCTTTGTCGGTCCCTACAGATGTAATGCATATTCGTAGAGCGCACAGATGGCACGCTCCTGTTCTTCCTGTAACCGTTGTTTCAATTCTACAACGGGAGTTGTGTTGCTGCAAGCAAGCATAATTTGCTTCGCTCGCATAGCAATATCCAGTTGTCTCTCTTGCGAGACTATAGGAACAGGCAAGTGTGCAAGGACATGTTGTTCTATCTGTGGTTGTACAAGTTTGTACGCAGTATGTAACACATACACATAACGTTGTAAGAGACGCGAGTTGAGGAGAGCTAATAGAAAATATAATGTATCGGATGATGAAATAGTTGTAGCATCGGGAGCATGACAGGGGCAAGCCCTGTCACTACTATACACGGGTTTGCCGCTCTGCGGCGATGTTGGTAGTATAGTAGTGACAGGGCTTGCCCCTGTCATGTCTGCCATTCCTGCATTCTCCGTTGATGAACCTGTAACCCTATGCAACGTCAGCAAATACAAGGTCTGCAAAGCGATATGCCCTTGCATGTCGAGTGCGGCTTGCAACGTGTTCGTACTCTTGACCACAAGTAGCTTTGGCATAGAATATCTCTCTAGGGGTTTCCCTAGCACCTTCTCTTCTATCCAATACTGCCCCTGTGGTGTTACGTAAGGACGCACATCCACCCCGCCAAGCAACAGCCGATGCCAGCCTTCCTCGTCAGGCGGTTTGTTCACGAGTAGTACGCTCTTCTTACCAAGTTCTTCACCGCGTCGAATGGAGACAATGTTGCTCAAAGTTGTGATACTATTGTGCTCAACGCCCTTTGTCATGTGCGTATGTAGTCGTTCTATGAGCGTCTCGTGTTCGTCACCGAGCAAGTAACGTAGTTCAGAACCTGCTTGAGTTTGTAGAAGATGCTGTCGGATGCACGATGTTGAAAGAGCATGGCTGACATGCAATGACTTCTCTTCATGCTTGCTCCACTTTTTACGCATCCAGGCGATCTGGTGAACACGAGTCGGTAGACGTTTTTGTGCAACGATGACAACCGCACCAACATATGCTGGAAAAACATTCGAGAGATGCCAAAGATGATGCACCGTTGTCTCTTGCAAAAGACGTTGCCGCTCACGAGTGGCATTTGCACGTGCTAATACCGGATCAGGTAACACAAGTCCTATCCACCCATCTGGTCGTACAACGTGCAAAGCCAGTTTGAGAAAGAATAGGTAGCTATCTGCCTGTCCAAATTCTTGCATTGAGCGATAGCCGCTTAAATCCGTGTTCTTCGCGGCAAGATAGGGTGGATTTGCGAGGAAAAGATCGACCGATTCGTGGGGTTCTTTTCCCCACGGTAACGTCAGACCGTCCGCTTGATGAATATGAAGACGATGTTTGTTTTGCGTGTAGTCTGCCATGTCCTGCTTTACGAGAAGTGTCTGAAGTTGCATCTCTGCCAGGAAACAGGCAACAGGATCGGGATCGAAGCCCCAAATATTGTGTTGTAGCGAGGTAAATATGTGTTGAGGTTTTATTGCATTTTGTTGCCCATAGGCAAGTAGGCGTTTCGCGGCACCTGTAAGAAAATTACCACTACCACATGCAGGATCGAGGACGCGAAGTTGTGTAAGCTTGGCATCAGCCGTATAGCCACAAGCATCGAGAATAGCGTTGACGAGGGCAGGAGGCGTAGAAAAGTGACCGCGCACCTTGCGTTCGTGTGCTGATAGACTGCTTTCATACCAGTTCAACGTCTTGTTGCGTAACACGTCTTACACCTTTTCCCGGGCGTGATAATGCATTATGTAACCCTTTTTACAATTCTTCTTTGTTGGCCAAGATGTCTAGCGCATCATGAGCGGCTAATCGTCCAGCCTCTTTGATGCTTGAGGCTTTTCCCATTCCCAGGAGGGCATCACGCTCAAAAACACCAACAACAAATACACGGTCATTGTTGCGCCCACTCTGCTCCAACACACGATAGCGAGGCAGACTCGCGGAGCGACGCAACACAATCTTCTGTAGTCGTCCTTTGGGATTTGTATCAAGTGCTTGACGGCTTATCTCTTCCACCATCGGAAACACGACGCGAGCAATAAAATCACGTGCCACCTCTGGTCCCTGGTCGATCTGCATCGCGCCCACGAGCGACTCTAACACATCGGCACAAAGCGAGTCACGTGAGCGATCATTGAATGTACGCAGGTTCGTGATATCAACCTGAATAAATGGGAAGAGACCTAGACTCTGACCTATACGTGCAAAGACACGACGACTGACAACCTCTGATTTCAAGGCCGTCATTTCGCCTTCAGACGCCGTTGGTCGGGTACGGTAAATATATTCGACCACATGTGCACTGATAATGGCATCACCCAGAAACTCTAGCGTATCGTATGAATCGCGAATAGCAGTTTCTGGACAACAGGTATGATGTGTCACAGCACGTTGCAATAATGAGCGGTCATGAAACTTCACGCCAAGCAATACTTCCAATGCCGCAAGGTTGTCTATAGTCTCGCTAGTTTCTTCCATATTCATCTTATTATATCTCAACATGTTAGAAGCATGATAGAGAGAAAATAAGTACTTGACCTGATGCACAATCAGGTGGATCGTGCTACTATTAGAGAGAAACAGAATAATTGTACGGGTCTGATTTATCACACCCTGCTGGCATCGCACCATATTGGCGGGTGTTGAAATGCTGGTTTATGTTCGCTCACATTGTGTGATGCCAGCAGGGTGTGATAAATCAGACCCGTACAAATCAGACCCGTACAAAATTGAGGCACACGAATTTAGGATACTATTCAATGGGAAATTTCTTGCATATACGCGCTATACGGCACTTACTTTATAAAGCATTGCCGCTGGCAGTCTGTTTGCTATTCCTTTTTCCGAGTACGAGCGAAGCACACGCTATTTTGTTGCGCTCCGATCCGGCAAAGGGAGCTATATTAAATACAGCACCGACAGTGGTACGTATGTGGTTCACAGAGTCTTTGAACCCCACATATAGTACGGCTCGTGTCCTCAACGGCACGCAGAAGCGCGTCGATCAAAATAACGCTCATGTGGCCTCTAATGATCAGACCGAGATGGATGTAAATCTGCCACCAAACCTGCCTCCTGCGGTCTATGTTGTAATATGGCGCACACAATCCGCGAATGACGGGCATGTTTTGACAGGCTCATTTATCTTTACGGTTGCTAATCCTGATGGAAGCGCACAAAAACTCACGGGCGCACTTCCTGGACAAAATCAGCTTGGTGGATCGAGTGGCTCCGCGACAGGACAGCTTGATGGACCTACGCTATTTACCCTGATAATGGTAACACTAGTTGATATAGGAGCCATCTTCTGGGTCGGCGCACAACTCTGGCGAGCCTTTGTCTTACAGCTTATGCCATCACAAGATACTGAGCAACAAACTATTCTGCAACATACAGAACAACGCTTTGACCGTCTCTTCTCTTTACCCACGCTGCTCCTCATTTTCTGCGCGGACATCGGTGTCCTCATTGGACAGGCACTGTCTTTAACAAATGGCCAACTCGCGCAAGCGTTCTCGCCCTCTATTTTGCTGGGGCTTATCAGTAGTGGACAATTTGGGAAGTACTGGATCATGCGCCAAATTGTCATTCTGGTAGCAATGCTTGTTACGGGCTACATACTTTTTGCCAAACGTCAGACGAAAATGTTTGCAGAGATTTTTTCATGGGTCAATTTGCTACTCGGCCTCGCGCTCTTGATTGCACTGACGCTTTCCGGTCATGCGGCAGCCGTAAGTGGAAATATCGTTGTGCTTGCAGTCCTGTCCGACTGGCTTCATCTGCTGGCCGCTTCGCTCTGGATTGGCGGCATGATGTACATCGCGACAAGCTATTCACCCATTTTGATACATGTCCCAGCACAAGAACGTATTCGCTCCTTGCTCTCGGTATTGCCACGCTACTCCCCGTTGGCAATTGTAGGCGTCATTATTATGAGTGTGACAGGCCCATTGAATGCCACCACGCGTATGGACTCAGTAGCACAACTGCTCTCAACAACTTATGGTCGTGTCTTGCTAGTCAAAGTCTTGCTGGTCGGTGGTCTGCTCCTGACAAGTGCCTATCATGTAATCATCCTGCGTCCTAAATTATCTAAAGACTATAAGAAGTACAAGGTTTATGCAGAAACAGGAGTTGCAACGACAAGTGGTGGAAGTGTAGCAACCCTTCCCAAGCAGGAGATAGGCACTGTTGAGCGGAGTATCGAGCGGCAAGGAAACAGACTCATGAACACGCTCCGTTGGGAGCCGCTTCTTGGTGTTGCCGTCTTGCTATGTACAGGCTTGCTGACTGTCTTCTCGGGTACGCTTGTGCCAGCGACGACGACACCCATCCAGCAACCTGTGCAAGCAGTTCCAACGACACCATCAAATCCCTATACGACAACAGTCAAGACGACTGATAAACAGTTTACGCTCACATTTAACGTTACGCCGAACCATTTTGGCAACAATGAGTTCACAGTAAGCGTACTAAATAGTAAGGGTCAACCGGATGCGAGCGTTGGCGTGTCGCTCTATAATACAATGCTCGACATGGACATGGGTACGCGCCATCTCAACCTGCAACCTGCTGGACAAGGCCATTTTAAAGGTAGCGATCAGCTCGACATGAGTGGTCATTGGGGAGTACGCATAGATGTTCGTACACAAAGCGGAGGCACAAGCCATGCAACAGTGTACTTCAGTACACCAGCCGCTGACGGTTGATGTATGCTACGATAAAGAAATGATTGTATGATAATAATCCATCTGTACGGGTCTGATTTATCACACCCTCTTGGCAACACACCTTTTGAGCGAACATACACCAACGTTTTACTCCTTGCTGACATTGTAGGTCACGAACAGGGTGTGATAAATCAGACCCGTACAGAATTTCATTCGACACGCATAGATTGTGATAACAATGAGAAATAAACACGACATTCAATGGCATATATGGCTCGTGTTAGGTATCTTAGCATTGCTACTAGCTGCTTGTGATAGCTCTAATAGCACCGTGCAATCTCCTACCCCGACACAGGCTCCAGTCAACGGATTTGGTATTGCCTCGAACCACGTACACGCGTTGCTAGCTTTACCAAATCATGTACTGGTGCTGGCTACGCACTATGGCTCATTCCGTTCGGAGGACAGCGGCAAGACGTGGACACAGGTCTCAGGTGGCCCTAACCAGCTAATGCAAGGAGTCATGAACACTTCGTTAGTTGTAAGCCCCTTTAATTCACAGCGGCTCTATTTGATTACCCAGCCTTCCGTGACAGGTCATCCTTCAGGTGTGCTTGGACTTTATACAAGTAACGATCAAGGACGCACATGGCAACTTGTCAATAAGACAACGAATTTTACCGCTGCCCTCACTGGCATTCCCTTCGCTGTCGCGGGTAACGACGACGCCAATGAGGTCTATATCTATGTACGTACACTCAGTACAAACGGCCTCAAGGTCAGTCATGACAACGGACAACACTTTACCGATACAGGCACACTCCCCTTCGGCAACATTACAGATATGATTGCTATTCCTGGTGCACCGGGACAACTGCTTATCTATGGGAGCGATGGGATGGCACGTAGTAGTGACAGTGGCAAGCATTGGCAAATCCTGCAAGCAATCAGCAGTAGCATCTTCACCATGACGGTTTCCGGTCCTCATAGCCCAATTTATGCCTCTGGTGATGCTGGAACCTATGTGTCAAAGGACGAAGGCAAAACCTTTACACAATTGAACCAGGACTACCATCCTCAATTGGTATCCTCGCGCTCACAACCGCTGGTTCTTTATAGCCACTCGTATCTTCATATAACGCGCAGTTCTGACGGCGGCAAAACGTGGTCTGATCTCCCTGCGCTCAAGAGTAATAGTAGCAATGCGGGGAGCTATAGCAATGTGGCCGTGGATGCAGATAACGGGTCAACAGTGTTCCTGTCGATTTCTTACCCGACAGAGGTGTACAGCCTCAATCTAGGCAACACAACATGGTCGCCACTAACACCAAAGGCGTAATATATAGGAAGTGTTAATCAGTGAGACGTTTTTTAATCTTGTTGCCAGTGCTCGCGTTGCTGAGCATATATACCGTTTTCGTAACTCCTGTCGCTCAAGCCGATGGTGGTGCGCCCAATCTCGCCTATGTTGCGGGCACAGCTTCGGGTATAAGCGTCATTGATGTAGCGCAACAAAAAGTGACGCGCACGATTAGTATATCAGGCAAACCAGATACGATACTTTTAAGCAGTGATGCACGCTTTTTGTATGCCACAGAGCCAGACCAAAATCGTATCGTCGTGCTTGGTGCGAAGGATGGTAACACCGTCTGTACCGCTACAGTGCCAGGAAAACCAACCCTGCTAGCTCTTGATACGAGTGCCAATAACTACACACTTTTCGCGGCTGGCAATGGTGCCTCAACCGTGAGCGCGATTGATCCCACAAATTGTAGCATCAAGCACACCTATTCGGTAAACGGGAGTGTCTATGGTCTCGCGGTAGCACAAGTTGGCTCTGGCATAAACGGAAGTAATGGCAGTCAATTGTGGGTCTCGGATACAACCTCGCTAACTTATTTCGATGATGCCAAGCAACAAAAACTAGGAAGTCTTACAGTACCAGGAGGTCCCAGCTTTATCAGCATTCCGCCTGGCGAAACAGTCTACGCAACAACGCGCTCAGGAGGTGTGATAGCCGTAGACCTCAACAATCAGCATGTAGTTCCATTAGTAACAGGGGGGAGTTATGGTGCAATGGACTACGATCAGATTACAGGCGAAGTCTATGTACCTGATCGCTCCAAGAACCAGCTCGTTGTGCTTACACCTATAAATCCTGGCTCACCAGTGCCACGTGAACCAAGTCACATTGTCAAACTCGATGGTGCACCACAATCAATCGCCATCACAGTTGATGGACAGCTAGGCTTCGCAGCTCTCGCCAATGGCAACATAGCGATGGTTGATGTCCCTGGACGGCAAACACTACAAACCATCAGCGTCGGTGGCAATCCGTCATTTGTGATTACCGGCATCTATCCGCCTGCTCTCGGCACCACGCCACAGCAAGCGTCTGTCTTCACCGTCGTACTTAACGTGGCAGCCTATGTACTTGTGATAGGCTTGTTTGTAGTCCCGATTTTGTTGTTCAGACGCTATACGAAGATGGAGAAGCAGAAAATCGTAGAGTAAACTTACATGACAGTATCAGTAATAATCATTTTTCTTTGAATGAACCTGTAGGGGTCTAATTCATTGCACCCGCGTCTGGTCTCTGGTGCCAGACGCGGGTGCAATGAATTAGACCCCTACAATCCAGAATCGCACAACCCCAATCAATGCCCCACCCACAATCAACCACATCGAATTAAGCTTGAACCGCAACAAAATAGCGAGCGACACGACAGCAATTCCCCACGTCACAACGTCTATCAACGCATTTTGTCCTAGTTGAATGAGTACACCGGCAATCAGCGCGAGGGCGGCGATGTTTATACCGTTCAAAATCATGGAGGTCCAGGGAGAACGGCGCAGTCTATTCGCAAGCGGGTGAATAATGGCAACAAGGACAAAGGAAGGTAGAAAGATGGCGAGTGTTGCCAATAACGCACCTTGCCAACCAGCGACGACGTAGCCGATAAAGGTGGCAGTGGTAAACACAGGACCGGGCGTAAGTTGTCCAATCGAGACTGCATCAAGTAGTTGACGGTCAGTCAACCAGTGCAATCCAAGCACAAATTCGGGCCGCAAGAAAGCTAGGATGGTATAGCCACTCCCATAGAGGACTGAACCTATTTTGAGAAATGTCAGGAAGAGGACAGGCAGGCTTACAGGCGTTTCGCTTGCCGCAATGCCAACGGTGGTTAGCGTTTGCCAGATACTCTGTGTGTACAGCAGGAAAACGGGTAATGCAAGACTTACAATTCCGCTTGATGAACTACGTTTCTCTATCCAACGCACGAGCGCGAAAACGAGACCACAGCCTACAAGTAGCAAGAGATTGTTGACACCTGAGAGATAGAGGATGAGGACCAGTACGGCCAGCGCGATGCTCAACACGCTCTTCAACGTCGTCCGACACAAGCCAATCAATGCCTGTGCGACGATAGCAATAACCACGGGTTTAATACCATAGGAGAGCCAAGTGATTTGTGGTAGTGAGCCAAAGCGTACATATAACCATGCTAGTGTCAGGACAATCAGCATCGCGGGACCGATAAAACACACACCTGCCACGATAAGACCGAGCCAGCCAGCGCGTAGGTAGCCCAGATAAATTGCTAGCTCCGTCGAATTAGGGCCAGGAACGAGATTGACGATGCTGATGAGGTCCACAAAATGTTCGTCGCTCACCCACTTACGCCGTCGTACAAGCTCTTCACGCATCATCGCGATATGCGCGACAGGTCCACCAAACGCGGTAAAGCCGAGCCGTATGAAGAGTATAGCGACCTCGGCCAGCCTGTTTGGTTGTTCCTCTGGCGCAGTGCTTTGCATGAAATACCTCTATGCTAACAAAATAATGATACATTGAAAGAGGTCAAACACGTTTGACCTCTTTCAATGTATCATTATTTTGTTAAATTTCTTACTCGCGTGTCACCACGGCGAGAATTTCCGGGGTACGTGTAAGCATGCGGGGAGCGACAGCATTTGTCACGATGATATAGAACGCCGCACTATACAGTAGTGAGGCTGGAACAGTCAGTGCCCATATCCACTCGACATGATAGAAAACCGGTAAGACGAGGCCAGCCGCGACAGGCAGAAGTAAAACTGCCATTACCGCGAGTACGGCCAGCGACATAATCGCTCGAAGGCACCCACCCTCGGAAGAAAGATTGTTGTTGGTTTGAAAGCCCCGTCGTCCCTGTGACATGCGTTGTGGGAAGAAGATGGAAGAGAAGTTACCACAACCGAGGATTATCCCGATACCCGCGATACCTATGGCTAGCGCAGGTAGAAAAAGATGCCAGCCATTGCTGACATAGGACGAAACGAGTACAAGCAGAAGAACCTCGATCAGCCCTATGGTGAACGTCACGATATTTTTACCCCATAATACCTGTTTAGGGTTGACGGGAAACAAGAATAGACTTGTCAGACTCTGCCGCTCCATCCCCAAAACATTGTAGGAAAACGAGGTCAGCGCGAAGAGTGCATACAGCGGCGCAACCATCACCGCCCAGGCACCGACAACAATTCGACCCGAACCACTTGTATTAAAGAGTGTTACGGCAATCAGCACAAACATGGAAATGAATGATTGAAAGACGAGACGCAGCAATTGCGGGTCACGGCGATAATATTTAATATCCTTCACCGCGATAGAAAAGAACTGCGAAGCCATGATGCGCTCGACAAGTCCATTTGATGCCGAAGTCGAGGTCGCGACAGGCATCACAGTTGCATGTTCCATCTTGCGACGACGCACGCTACTACTGTTGCCACTCTCACTCGCGGTCAAGCCACGCTCGACGACCAGTTGCCACAGGTACAGCACAAGCACGGTTGTCGCGAGCAAGCCACCAAGCCAGAGTACACTCGTCCCCCAATCCCCCTGTGAGGCACGTTGTATCGTTCGCGCCGCCATACCAGGGGGAAACCATTGTAGGTAAGGCGAGATCGCGCCTGCCTTTAGATTATCATAGATGTGCACAAGACCCAAACCACGCAAGACAAACTGTTGAAACAGGTAGCAGGAAGAAGAAAAGATGCCAATTAGAATAATGCTCAGGTCGCGGAAACGACGACTCTGTAGTACACGCGCGAGTAGAGCCAGTACAAGTTGGCTGATACCTACCACCTGTGCGTAGAATACCACCATTGTGAGGAACGCCATAAGTGCAAGTGGTAGCGATACAGCCCAACCAGCTACAACCGCCCCAAGCACAATGAGCAATCCAATTGTGGGCACATCTAAGAGTGAGGTAAAGATCAGACTCAGCATCAGTTCCGCACGAGTAAGCGGGAAAAGCGCAAGCTTAGAGATGTCCAAACCCTCATTGACCGTAAACTCTAAAAGAGGTAACACAATCCACAGCAGATAGATACCAGTCAACACAATAAAGAGAATTTCAGCATTCGCGGGTGGTGGAAGCAAACGATAGCCAAAGTAGGTGGCGACAGCGATACCACCCATAAAGGGTAGGCCAAACAACACCAGGAAGACCACACCAACGATACGACCAACACGCCCCGAACTCCGTGTGTAGTTGCGTATAAACGACTTCCAGCGTAACCAGAAGAGCCAGCGCAACTTGTCCGAATGAACTATCATTGTTGTACGTGATCCTTTTCTATTGTTCGAGCCAGCTTAGATTGTGGTTCTCGTTTTGTATACCAATCACATTGAGGAAAATGTCTTCCAGCGTGGCATCCTTGTTATTGCCACTTGCACGATCTCGTAGGTCCTGTAATGTGCCTTCAGCCACGAGCACACCTTGGTTGATGATGCCGACACGCGTACACAAGCGCTCGACAACCTCCATGATATGTGATGAAAAGAAGATGGTCGTTCCATGATGCGTCAAGTCTTGCAGGATATCACGTACAACACGTGAACTTACAGGGTCCACACCCTCAAACGGTTCATCGAGAAACAGCACCTGTGGACGATGAATAATGGCAGCAGCCAATGCTGTTTTCTTACGCATCCCAACCGAGTAATCGACAACGAGTTTATCCGCATCGCCAGCAAGTCCCAGTACGTTAAGCAACTCTTCTGTACGGCTGCGAATCTCGCGTTCCGGCACACCATACATGTGTCCGGCAAAGGTAATAAATTCGCGTCCACTGAGCCGCTCGTAGAGATTGAGATATTCGGGTAACACACCCATCAATGTTCGCGCACGAAGTGAGTCATGCCAGACATCGACCCCGCCAACATACACAGAGCCGGACGTTGGGCGCAACAAGCCAACCATCATTTTTATCGTTGTCGATTTACCCGCTCCATTCGGACCCAGGAAGCCAAAGAACTCTCCTGCCCGTACCGCTAGGTTCAGGTGGCTTACCGCAACCTTTTGCCCAAAGACCTGCATCAGGTCGCGTGTCACCACGGCATACTGCGCCATATCAGCAGGAGTTAGCATGGTTGGTTGAGGTACTGACTGTTCCATAGAAAAGGGGGACATATTTTGTTCAGGAAACGTCGCCATGTAGTAGTAATCCTTCTCTCGTCTCTATTGCATATTTTCTTGGAATATAGCTATCTGCTATAGAAGATGTACCATGAGGATACCCCTTTGTCAAGAGTACTCTATATAAACAAACGAAGAAGGGTCAATTTATCCAATTATAGGAAGTGTGATAGCGGCGTGAGGCATGACAGGGGCAAGCCCTGTCACTACTATACTTTGCACCACTACGTGGCTTGCCCACCAGTTCGTGTATAGTAGTGACAGGGCTTGCCCCTGTCATGCTCCAAATCAGCATGGTGGCTCTTTTATGAGTTCGTTGGACTGAATGGGCTGGCCCCCGGTCCTGCCACTCACAAAGACAATTGCTCTTGGATTAGCAAAGTTTTTAGACGTTTCCGCTACGGGTTGTCGTGCAAGAATTTCTCGATGTCGGCGAGTTCGCTTGTGCTCAGGCGGAACTCGGCGGCTGGAATGATACCATCGACCTGAGCCTGACTACGCCCACCGACGATAGCACCTGTAACGGCGGTGTTGTGCAACGTCCAGGCAATCGCGACGACACCTGCACTGACGTTATGCGGAAAACCAATATCACTCAAGAGTTGCGCGAATTTGAGGTTTCGTGAAAGACGTGGCTCCTGGAAGTCCTGGCTTTTTTTGCGCCAATCGTTGTCAGGCATATCGTTCACGCGCTTCTTGCTCATTGTACCGGTGAGTAAGCCCGATGCCATTGGTGAGTAAACAATCACACCAATCTGCTCCTGCTCACAGAACGGCAAAATTTCGTTCTGTACATCGGGACGGAGCAATGAGTATGGCGGTTGCAAGGAGTCAATGGGAGCAATCTTCTGTGCGCGTTTCATCTGCTCTACATTGAAGTTTGAAACACCAATCGCACGCACCTTGCCCTGCTTTTTCAAATCAGCGAGTTTGCCCCAGCCCTCTTCGATATCGGGGTCGGGATTGGGCCAGTGAATCTGGTACAGGTCGATATAGTCAACACCAAGGCGTTTCAGACTTGCTTCGCACTCGCGCTGTATCGAGTCTGCCTTGAGACTGTTGCCTTGCTTACGATTCTCGTCCCAGACAAGTGAGCATTTTGTGAAGATATAGGGCCGTTCGCGTCCTTTGATTGCCTCTCCAACCATTTCCTCGGAGTGACCCAACCCGTATACGGCAGCGGTATCAATCCAGTTCACACCCATGTTAAGTGAATGCTTGATCGCGGCAATCGAGTCCTGGTCTTCCTGGTTGCCCCAGCCAAAACTCCAATCGCCCCCACCAATCGCCCATGCTCCAAAACCAATCGGGGTGATATGTATCTCTGTTTTACCAAGTTGTCGTGTTTGCATAATAAATGTATCCTCCACTACGTACTACCGTAGTCCTTATATGTAACACGCACAATGCTATACATGAGTAGACAAGCACAAACGCAAAGAAGGTGGAATATGTGAAATGTGCAGACCGTGGTCTGCACATTTCACATATTCCACCTTCTTTGCGTTCAATATTATTCGTAGCGTAACACTTCCAGTGGACGCACACGTACAGAACCCCACGCGACAAGGGCGGCGGTCAACATGGCTAACGCTGCGGAGCCTGCGATAAGCGCGAGCGCAATACCGCTATTGACACCAAACTCTGACTTGAAAAGGAACGTACCGAGCAGGCTGGTGACGAGCGTTACCAATAGTACCGCGAGCAGTGCGCCAATGCCACCCACAAGTCCATTCTCGATCAGAACCTCGCTCAGGATGGTTCCACTGGTATAACCAACTGATTTCAGAATACCTAGTTCGCGTCGGCGTTCCAGCATCGCAAGTGCTACGGCATTCGCGATAATGATGATACCTGCGAGCAACGAGAGTGAGGCAATCGTGGTCAGCGTCAACAGAATATCGTTCAGGAACTGATTGATGACATTGCCGATATTGGCAAGGTTGATCACAAACGCATTCGGCACCGTATTACCAATCATATCGACGGCCTTACCTACCTGCGCGGGATCGATCTTCATGTAGAATACAGCTTGATTGAGTCCCGCCGGGCTAAGTGCTTTCACAGTATCGGACGCACCCAGGATTGGATACAGGTTCGATCCCAACGATAACTGCTGGTATGCCCCTACGATAGTCAGCGTCTTCTCAGTTCTACGATCGAGGCTCGCGAATGTGATCGTATCTCCTATCTTTAAGCGCAAGGGATCATCCGCCAACAACTGATAGTTTACCAGGATGTTGTTTGTGCCAGCATCTGCGGAGGTCAGGTTGCGCCCATTTTTGATCGTCAGGTTTTGTGTGCTGGGCAACTGGTTATTACCAACGTCATACCCCTCGATGCCACTCAAGAAGTAGAGCGTACCCCCACGTCCAAGGTTTGACTGGGATGCCTTCGTGTCATCCTTTGGCAAGAGTGTCAAAATTGGTTTTCCATTGACTGACACAGGTGCTAATGTCGCGAGATTTCTTTGTTGCGACACCGACAGACCAGGGAGGGTATGCAACTTATCATGCAATGCGGCAGTATCGTTGCCAGACGTAATCGAGATCACGTTGAAGTTTAACGCACTGGCGAGTACACCATTGATTTTCTCACGCAGGTCTTGCCCTAGCACAAGAATTAAGCCAATCGTGAAGACACCTACGAAGAGCGCAAGCATAGTAGTGGCTGTACGAGCACGGGTGCGTCCGAGGTTACGAAAGGCCATCTTGGTTGTTGCCTTCGCGGGACGCGGCAAGAACATGATTATCAGTCCTAGCAACGACACCACGAGCAATAAGACGCTAAACGTCAGCGAGAATTTATAGAGTAAGGCCGCAACTGCAAGACCAATGACCACAAGGCCAAGTAACCAGATGTTGAAGCGTTCGGGCACAGGCAATTTGCTTACCAGGAAGATGATCAACACCAGGAACAGGCTTAGCAAGCCTAAGAAGATGAAAGTTCCATAGACTGAAACCAGACCCAGGAAAACATTGTTGTTCAGTATGACAATGGCTAAGCCACAGAAGAGCACCGATAGTACTACGAGTAAGCCAATGGTAAGCAGTACGCTACCAACACCAGCACCCTCTGGTATATCACGGATGACATTTAATGGACGGATGTTTGCGGCTTGCACAATTGGTAAGAGACCAAAGATCAATGCAGTGACCAATCCAATAAGTACGCCACCACCAATAGTAAGTGGGTCAAGTGTAAAGGGAATGTTCAGGCCGAATGTCTGCTGCACAAGGTTGCGCACAAGATAGCTCACACCTGTCGCGGCACCAGAACCAATCACGCCACCAATCAGACCAAGCAATCCAGCTTCTAAGCCGAACAACAGGTAGAGATCGAAGCGACGATAGCCCGTTGTCTTGAGCATGGCAATCTCGGTCTTGCGTCGTGACAGCAACACCTGCATTGTGTTGACGATACCGATACCACCAATCAATAGTGCCAGCAAACCCGAAATCTCCAGGAAGTTCCTGATGTTATCAACCGAGGCCTGTTGCTGCTTCAATGCACTCGCGGCTGTTTGCGCGGTTGAGATAGGAAACTTACCCTGAATTTCTTTCGCTACTGAGTCGGCCTGTGTGGGCGTTGCGGTCGCGATATCAACCGTATCATAGGTGACAGTCTCTTTTGGAGCCGCAGCTTTATAATCATTGATAGAGACCAGGACAACACTTCCCGCCTGTGTCAACACACCTGTTTCAGACACAATGCCAACGATTTTAGCATGAATTGTACGTCCATTGGCCTGCTGTGACGAAGCATGAATGTCAAAAACGTCGCCAATTTTTTTATGATATTGGCTAGCAAAGGGAGCAGTGACAATCACCTGATCATTCTTCAGGAGATTGGATATTTTGCCATCGCTTGGGCTGGTGAACGTTGGCGGTGTCACTACAGGATAGGTCGCGGGATCAACTGCTCGCAGGGTAAAACTTTGCCGCGCCGAGCTAGTTAACGTAACGCGACCAGTCGCATCAATAGTAGGCGTGTAGCCCGTAATCTTGTTATTCGATTTGAGGGTATTGAAGTAAGATAGGTCGTCTTGCGTAAAAGGTTGGTTGGACGACGTGACCGCGATATCACCACCATTCGCATCACGCACATTGCTATTGAAGGCTCCATTAATCATGAGGCCCACCAACTGCAACGAGACGATCGCCATCACACCTACCGCGACACAAAATATCGCCAAAAGTGTGCGTTGTCCACCACGGAACAGCGAACGCGTAGTGTAGTTGAAGTACATAGAGGTTTTCATTACTGTGTAATTATCCCGCCCGTATTATCAATCGAAGCAATCAAACCATCAACAATACGAATAGCTCGATCGGCGTGTCGTGCAACCTCGGGGTCATGTGTCGCGATGATAAATGTTTTACCTGTACGGTCTCGCAAGTCGGCGATGAGTTTCAGCACATTTTCGCCATTCTTGGCATCAAGGTTTCCGGTCGGTTCGTCGGCGATAACGAACGCAGGGTCCGTTGCCAGCGAACGCGCAATAGCTACACGCTGCTGTTCTCCACCTGAAAGCTGACTTGGACGGTGCGATAGTCGATGTGAAAGTCCCACGAGTGTTAACAATTCTTTTGCGCGTGTCGATGGCAAGCCTTTGTGCTTGCCGACATACAAAGGCACCTCGACGTTTTCCTGTGCGGTCAGCGTTGGGATCAAATTATATGCTTGAAAGACCATGCCGATTTTGTTGTTACGAACCGACGCAAGACGCCCCTCACCCATACGCGTGATATCTACACCGTCGATCAATACTTGCCCATCGGTAGGGTTATCAAGGCCGGCAATAATGCCAAGTAGCGTACTCTTACCAGAACCCGATGGTCCCACGATAGAAACAAATTCACCACTCAAAATCTGAAAACTGATCCCTTTGAGGATATCGATACGTTCACGACCAAGCGGTAAACTCTTCGTAATATTGCGTACATCCATGACAACTTTACGATTTGTATCAAGCCTTGGCGTTGTCGCATATTCTGGTCCTTGTATTGTCTCTTCCATCATGAATACATACTCCTTCTTTTCTCTCGTCCTTTTTATCTTAAAATGTGTGTGAAATTATCTCTTTATGTATATGACGACGTATAAGGTTCCATCAAGTACAAAGGGGGCAATGTAATACATAAACAGGGGAAACCAATGTCTATCGTAGGGACCAGATTTATCGCGTCCGAGGCGCAATTCATTGCGCGAGGGTAGACCTTTCTATTAGAAGCCATGATTGTTGTGATATCGCGCAATGAATTGCGCCTCGGACGCGATAAATCTGGTCCCTACGACGAACGAAAAATAGACCCTTATATAGCTACGCCATAAGACAACGAAGGTTGTATCCCTCTCACTCTTTCACACGTTCATCTACACGTTTTCCCAAAAGGTGTGTATGAGAAAATAGTCGTGGTCAGAAACGTGTATATGCAATAAGAGTCAACTATGCTATACTGCACTCGATAATTATGGCATATAGCCACGTTCCTCAGAGGGGACGTTCTTTATTGCGCCCAAAGAAGAAGAAGGGCAAACGATGTAGGGACCGATTTATCGCGTCCTATGTAGTAATTGATCATGTATAAGGACACGACAAAGCAGTCCATACGTAAGAATTTGTAAGCTAGTTAGTCATGGTGAGAGGAAATAAAAGTTATGCGGCGAGGAACACTCACACTCCTCTTCTTCATTATCTTGTTGGCGGTGGGCGCATCATATGTTATCTTCTGGCCCAACAATGATGGGAAGACGACTCAGGCGTTTCACGGCATTCCCAATCCATTTGTCTTTAAGCAAGGACTCGACCTGCAAGGTGGCGTGCGCGTACTCCTGGTACCATCTGGTACACAAAACCCAACACAGGAGCAGATTGATAATACACGCACACAGATCGAGAACCGCGTCAATGGCGGTTTAGGTGTCAACGAACCAAGTATTCGTACACAGCAAACAAATGGCAAATATAGTATCGCGGTTGAGTTGCCCGGTTTGAATGGCGGCAATCAACAACAACAAATCGATACACTACTGAAAAGCGGTGTGCTTGAATTCTGGGATACAGGTTCCACTAGTGTGCCAGCGGGTACGGCCTTTGATCCCACACAATATGCATCGAGCAATGGCGGTACAAAGCCACTCTTCACAGGTAAAGACCTTGACCCTAACGCGCTTAGCGTTGGGCAGAATTCACAAACTGGTGGCACTGGCTATGTGATCAACTTCGGTATGCAAGGCGCGGCCTTCGGACGCTTGGGGGATTTTACGAAAGCACATATCGGAGACTACTTCACAATCACCCTGGATAGACAGGTCGTTTCTTCGCCAGTCCTCCAGTCACAGCTTCCAGGCACAGGTCAGATCACAGGTAACTTTTCATTAGATCAGGCCACACAGTTGGTAAACGTACTCAAATACGGTGCATTACCCGTACCACTGACAATCGCGAGTTCTGAAACCGTCTCACCCACACTCGGCCAGGACGCGATCAATCGTAGTATTCTCGCGGCAGTAATCGGACTCAGCATCGTGGTCCTATTCATGTTGCTCTACTATCGTTTGCCCGGACTACTGGCGGACGTAGCACTGGTCCTTTACGCTCTGTTCACACTTGCCATCTTTAAAGTTGCTGGCGTGACATTAACACTGGCGGGCATCGCGGGCTTCGTGCTTTCGATTGGTATGGCGGTAGATGCGAACATCCTGATCTTTGAGCGTATCAAAGAGGAGTTGCGTGCTGGTAGACTGCTCTCCTCAGCAATCGACATTGGCTGGAGACGTGCATGGCCCTCTATCCGTGACTCAAACATTTCTACTCTGATTACATGCGCGGTATTGTTCTACTTTGGTAGTAACTTTAGCGCAAGCATCATCGTTGGCTTCGCCTCGACATTGTTCCTGGGTGTGGTCGTGAGTATGTTTACAGCGGTCGTTGTCACGCGTACTCTTTTGAACCTGCTCATCCCGACAGGTGTTGTCAATCATCCCGCGTTGTTCGGGCTTCCTGCTGGCTCCATTGCTACTGCCACCGCTTCGTTGGCACGGCGGAATAGCATTGTATAGAGGAGTATGTTGTGTTTAATCTCGTAAAATATCGCTGGATATTCATTATCGTTTCGCTTGCGATCATCGTACCGGGGCTGATCTCGTTGATTTTCACAGGACTCAATGTTGGCATTGACTTCCGAAGTGGTGCCACCGTTGATCTACGACCACAAAAGCTACTCAAGATCGAGCAGGTACGCACAGCACTCAAGCCACTCAACCTCGCTGATCTGCAAATCACACTTGGCGATGCTGGGAGTAGTGCAACACAAGCAGGCAACAAAATAGTCTGGGTACGCCTCAACACACAAATTGACGGAACAGTGCAGAGCGCGATCACCACAGCTATACAAAATAAATATGGTAGCGCAGTCAAACCACCTACATATGCTGACATTCCAGGTTCTGATGGAAAGCTCTTTACACAGGTAACCCTTACGGGGTTCACCAACACACCTCAAGTGAGTGATATCCAGGCGGCTCTTGCCAAGTTACCAAATACAGGTAGCACCGGCACGACGACCGCTAGCACAACGCCAGTCGCGACAACTGGTGCTGGCACACCTGGACCAGTCGCGAAAACAACGCCTACAGCGGCGAGTACCCCTGTTGCGACTGGAACACCAGTCAAGGTTGTGGATGTACAGCAAGGGAGTTCAACACAGGTAGTAAGTATCGCAACGACATCAACTATTGGTCAGAAAGACCTGCCAAGGGTGTACTCGGCGTTACTTAGCGGCACAGGTTCTTACGTCGCGTTGAACGGAAACTACGAAGTGAGTCCATCCGTTGCGAGTGACACCATTCGTAACTCTATCTTCGCAGTCCTCGCAGCGTCGATACTGATCCTACTCTATATCTCATTCGCGTTCCGCAAGGTGGCCAAGCCATGGCGTTATGGCGCATGCGCAATTATCGCATTGCTCCACGACGTACTGGTGGTTGTCGGCATCTTCTCTATCCTGGGTTGGGCATTACATATCCAGGTAGATACGCTGTTTATCACCGCTTTGCTGACAGTAGTCGGTTTCTCGGTCCATGACACGATTGTGGTGTTTGACCGTATCCGCGAAAATATGCAGCGTCGCACCTCGGAAACCTTTGACGAGGTAGTCAATGCCAGCCTTGTGCAAACATTGGCGCGTTCACTCAATACCTCGTTGACGGTTATCTTCACTCTAAGTGCCCTTACGCTCTTCGGTGGCACGGGTAGCGTGCATAACTTCACGCTTGCGCTGCTCATCGGTATCATAAGCGGTACCTACTCCTCCATCTTCAATGCCAGCATGCTCCTGGTCATGTGGGAGAAGGGTGATTTCAACTTTGGCCGTGGAAGACGTATCGACGGTCCAAAGGTTATCGGCGAACGCGAACTCGCTCGCACACGCGGATAGATATTCTACAAAAAAGAGGGTTGAAGATGTCAAACGTGCATGCACGTTTGACATCTTCAACCCTCTTTTTTGTATACTGTGAGGACACTAGCAGAATTTTCATACGCATAGCAAGAAGAGGGACTGATGCTAACAGGACTTGACCATATCATTATCGGGGTACGAGACCTTGACGCGGCAACTGAAACATTTCGAGATAAATTGGGGCTTGTACCAAGTGGTGGTGGTATTCACCCAAAGGTCGGCACCGCTAATCGTATTATTGTGATTGGTGATACCTACCTGGAACTGATTGCGGTTCGCACACAAGCCGAGGCCCAGGCGAGCATCGTAGAGCGATTGGCGAAAGGTGAGGGCTACCTGAACTTCGTGCTGGCCTCGAACGATATGCAAGCGGATAGCGAGGCGATGAAAGCACGAGGTGTCTCTCTTATTGGCCCGGAAAAAGGGTCACTTACAGCAAACGATGGACGTACAAGAGTTTGGTCACGCACAAATATCGAACGTCCTGACCTGACGCAACACTACCCATTTTTGATACAGCATGATAGCAAAGGTGAAGAGAGACGTTCGCGCTTGGCCGGATGGAACACACCACCCGGGCATCCATTAGGTGTTACAAAGGTGCTGAGCACAACACTTGCTGTAGCAGACCTTGACGAGGCTACACAACGGTTCGCGCACATTTATGGACTTCAAGCCTCCGAACAATTTTCTGGTGAGGCGGATTCGTGGGATGCAACCCTGGTCGCATTTCGCTTCGACGAGAGTGGGCAGAGTTTTGAATTGGCCACCCCACTACCGACCTTTCTCGATCCTGTTGAAGATGCCACCTATCTGCCAGAACCTGGTGCCCTGACACAGCACCTTCAGCGATTTGGCGAAAGTCTGTGCCGTATGACACTGGCCGTCGAAAACCTTACCGCGTCACGTCGCTACCTCGATGCACATAGTGTCACCTACACCTATAAAGAGCATCCAGATTATCCACGCCCGCTTCTCTGGATTGCGCCCGATCAAGCCTGTGGTGCCTCTATCGTCTTACACGAATTCACGCCCGACCTTCCACAAAGCAATCCCTTGGTGTTGTAATTAACCTGCCATGCTAACGGTATGGGGCGCAATGAATTGCCGCCCCATACCATTAGAATAATAATTGCTGAGATTACTCTGAGGAAAATGTAGGATACCGAGTGTATGACAGGGGCAAGCCCAGTCACTACTATACTGACCACCACGGCGTGGCTTTGCCACGCGACTCCGAGTATAGTAGTGACAGGGGCAAGCCCTGTCATGCTTCCCACGGCGCAAAACGCGATGACAAACCCAGCAACTCTTATCCTAATGCGTATGGGGCGCAATGAATTGCCGCCCCTACCGAACCTAAACAATTTGTTCCTGCTGTGTATGATAACAATGTAATGAGTTATAGCAGAAACGGTGTAGCAGGGATGAAAAAAATTGGTATTTTTCTTGTAATTTTTTCGTTTTTTATAGGTATACTTTTCCTTTTTCCACAGCAGGCGGCGGCGATGGGGGAAACAACTTTCGTTCAGATTAATGGGCCTACACAGCCACCGGGTTTCTCGCCTTCGCTCCTGACGATACATATATATGATACAGTAATTTTCGTGAATCGTACAAATACAGCGTACGCGATTACTTCTACAGATGGAAGCATTTCTTCACCTGAAATTCCTCCCGGGCAACAATGGCGCGATACTTTCAGCGTTTTAGGTGGACATGAATACCATTCGTCCGAAGCACCACAACGTATGGTGGGGGAAATAGTGGTCGTTGCGAACTCGGTTAGCCTGTTACCTACACCAGTGCCACAAGTCGAAGCCACAGTTGTCACACTGATCAAAGCAGGAAAACATCCACCTGATATAATCGTCCTGCCCGTTGCCACAACACCAACGGTAAAACATCAAGTCCCTATGTCCATTCTAAACATGTTTTTGTCTCCTCTCATACTGAGCATTGCAGGCGGTGTTGTACTCGCGCTCGTATTGATTTTCTCAGGCATATTGCTCTATCGACGACATGCTAAACGCGTACGAGATGAAGAAGAAATGGATACATTGATCGAAGAAATTGTGCCCAAGCCTGTTGCGCCTAAGCTTTTGGTGGCAAGCGTAGAGCCAGTAGTACCTGTAAAGAAACGGCGTCCAATACTAGCAGGTTTCCACTGGAAGCGTAAGCATGACGACGATGACGACGAAGAATAGGTAGGAAAGTTAATGCGACTATTTTTTTCTGAACGGCAAAAGGATGCCTCGATCTCTTTGCGTCTTTTTGGAACGCTCTGGTTCATTTTCATTCTGGTTATAGGCACAATGTCAAGCCTCACGGCACACTCTACCCACGCAGCAGTTGTACCTTACGCGGTCACGATTACGAGCAACAATTTCCATGTTCCATTTGTGACGGTAGCAACAGATGATATCAGTGATCCTAGCAACGCACGTTTCAGTCTCCAAAATGGCACATCGCTCTGGTACAGTATCAGCATAACATCCACACCAACGGGCATCATACCAACAGCGAGCACGACAAGTGATCTTGTTGCAACAACATTCCTTGGCTCTCTACCTCTCTTACCACCTGCTCAGGTATTACCGTATGATTTATGGAATGGGAGTTATCACTTCGAGACACTCAAACTGAAAACAGCATTTTCCGGTCCAGGCCAACAAGTACAGCTAGAACTCGTACCATTGGAACAACATGCGGTTATGCTCGACGTACTGACCTTACTCCTCCAATTGCTTGGACAAAAACAGAATAATGTACAGATCGGGTTGCTTGAAGCTGGTGTACTACAAGATGTGTTTACCGAATTGGGAACAATAAGAGATTTTACGACGCTCACCGGAAACTACACACAGGCTTTAGAGTCCAAGCAGGACGCGATATTGCCTCATGCATATGACTGTGCGCAGAATATTGCCTCACTGCTCTCGGACACGAGTGAACAAAGCGCATTAGCTGACGTGTTATGGAAAATTCAAGGCAAGGCAATCCCGCGCGATAGTATACTCAAAACAATCACTAGCTTCGCGCAATCACAATTTGGGTTAGCAATCGAGGGCTTTATCAACAATGAAGTGGGCACGATGGCAGGTTTGTTCTCGCAAGAGGGAAACCCGAAGGTACAGTTACAAACAGTGAGTACAGCAACGCCAAGCGTTACGCCTTCAATATCTGCAACCTCTTCACCTACGCTTACACCTACGCATCCCACTACTACGCCGACGGCAACATCGACCGCTATAGGAGCAAAGTCAATCACACCTATCGTTTCACCTACCGTGACGTTGACACCAGGGCGATAAACCGGAACGCCTGTAGGGACCGATTTATCACGTCCTCGTTGGCAATCGAGATGCGAGAAGGACGTGATAAATCGGTCCCTACAGACAATCCATGCATATTATGATGACTTTGCATACCAGCCGTCTTGCACAACGAGACGGAGTTTACGCTTAAATACTTTCTCGAAGAGATCCGCTTTGTCATGTGTTTGCTCTATCTCGGCATCAAGATCGGCAAGCGAGCGTATCCAGAGTAAGATGGTCCAGATGTTCTCGTTACATAAAGTCGGCTCTGCCGCGATGCGTAGCACGCGTGCGTCATGGCTGTAGTCAAGCGCGTCAGCGATGCGTAGGAGGGCCGCTAACATGGAAACACGTTTTCGTGCGCTGCGGCTCAGGGTCGCGAACTCCTCGTGATCGCTGCTAGGGAGAGCGCGTCGATGATATCGTGCGATAAGAGCTATCTCGTACCGATCCTCTTCTGTAAAATCGGGAAGGCTGGCCTCTTTTATCAAGCGAAACGAGTGCTTATGATGGCGACGTGCTTCTATGAGCATACCTGCATTATGGAGCAGAGCCGCACGCTCGAGCATACGTAAATGATGCTGATCTAAACGATGAAGCGAACGTGTTGCATCAAAGAGATGTACAGAAAGACGCATGACTTGACGTGCATGAGGCCAATCCTCCACGAGTAGCCCACCGCTCAAGTGTAACTCTTCTCTTGTCGGCTGTACGTCTTGCCACCAGCCTAGTTCTTCTATTGAGTTTGACATCATCAATGCATTCCACTTTCATCAAATACTAAACCAATCAGTACGTCTCACACCTCTAAAAGGGCAAGTACCTGTTGTAGAAAACCACGTTCATGCATCATATCCCAGTGTGCTCGAAATGCTCTATACTGTTCCGTCCTTTGCTGACGTGTACTATCCAGTAGGTGCTCTAGCCCCTCACGCTGTGCCTGTGTTGGTGCGGTAGATGCATCGAGCAGTTGCGTCACAAGGTCCAGGTTAGTAATGAGATGTTTTCCAGCTTTCTGTTGCGCCTCCACTGCTTGCGTATGCTTACTACTTTTATGTGCCTTACCATTTACCTGTTGCTCCAAACAAAGTAAAAGGAGTGCAATCATCACATCGCTGTCATGGAGTGCGCCAAGTTCTTCCTGTATCTGTGTGACTTCTTTGACAACTGAGATACTCTCTTCTGGCAAGACATCCGCAAATATTTCTAGCGTGTAACGTAAGCGTTTCGCGGCAATGCGCAAATCATGTAACTCGTCTGAGCGTTGTGGATCGTGAGCATAACGACCCCAAGCTTCCATCTCTTCGAGACGAGTACGTGCGATAATGTTAGCATTCGTATTTGTCGATGCATGCGCATCAAGACCTGAAATCGCTCTAGCTTTTGCCATTGCGTACCTCCTCTCGCGATAGACACGCGTCTATTTTTTGCTTGAATGTATGCTCATCGAACTTCTTGAAAAATGCCTCCAGGACACGCTGATGTTTCTCTCGATACTCTCGCAAACGGTCGATTAACCATTGTATGCCTGCTTGCTCTTCCAGTGAGGTGCTCTGCAACTGTGCCTGTAAATTTTGGATCATGACATCAGTGTCACGTGCTTTTCCTAGTATATCCGCAATTTTCTTAGTATTCTTGTACACTTCTTTGAACGGTTGAGGAGCACAAATAGCTTCATATGCATCAAGTGTTGCGCGTAGACGGCGCGAGGCAACTCGCATTTTATGTACGGCTTCGATATCATCGTGCTTGAGTACCTCATCACGCCATTCAAACAGCTTTTCCGTTCGGTCTAGCAGCAAACGCCTCCCTGAGTGCGCGAATGTCTCTTGTTTGTGCTCTTTCACACGCGTGGAAGTGTCATGATCTCCTGCCAATGAAGTTGTAAGCGTATCTATACGCTGTAGCCACTGTTCTCCATACCGTGCGTAAGCTAACAAGACACCTTCACGAATACCATGTGGACTAACAAAGATTTCGTTCAGTTGCAAACGTTCCATCATCGTACGAATAATTAACGCCCCTGCTGGCAAAATACGCGCACGGCCCACAGGTTGTCGGAAACGTCGCGCAATATCTTTGGCCGATAACGCTTGTAAAAGTCCTTCGCAACGTACAATATCCTCTCGCTTCAGTCGCTGTTCGTCGTCAGCTAACTGGAACGCATTGCGTGCAAGGGCAAGTAAAGAGTTGGCACTGCCACCTGTGACTATCAATGATGGAGGTGTATGTTTGACCTGCATTCCCTGCAAATAGGTAGTAAGAAAGGTATAAGCTGTACTCAACTCATCGCGTGTTGGTGGGTCCGAGGTTAAGTAACGATCATGGAGCCAGCCAGAACCAATAGGAACCGAGGTGAGCCATGTTATATGTTCATGTTTCGCGGTAATCATCTCGGTACTACCACCACCAAGGTCCATAACGCCAAGCTGAGCGGGTGCATGACGTTCTCGGCTTCGTTCATAGGTTGAACCTAAGAATGTTAGTGTTGCCTCAACGGTGCCTGCAATAAGCTGAACCTCAAGGCCCAGCTCACGGTGTACCACGTCAATAAAATCTTCGCTATTGCTTGCCTGCCGAATAGCCTCAGTCGCCACCACAAAAATCGAGGATGCGTTATGTTGTTCAGCAATAGCTTTATACTTGCGCAGTGTTGTGAGGGCTGCATCGCGCTTTTTTTGTGAAATGGCTCCGCTTTCCGTCACGCTTTCGCCGATGCGTACCAGTTCAACCTCGTCCGCTAGAATGTCCAGCGTCTTCGGAGCACAGCGAGCCACCACAATATGAATAGTGTTGCTACCAATGTCGATAGCCGCACTTATCGAAGAGAATTGAGCTTGCATATATGAAAACCCCTGTATGATATCAAAAGATTATATACCCGTAAGGGGAAACACAATGAACGCCGCAGGCAGAAAGTAGCCTGAAGCGTACAGATAAATACGACTGTACGGGAAATCATCATAAGTATATCACGTCTGAGTTATAGGAAGAGGTGTCAAACAACTATAACAGGGCTTGTGGGAAGGGCTATTCGAAAGTCGAGTTGGAGCATGACAGGGGCAAGCCCTATCACTACTATACACGGACTGGCGCGGCAAGCCACGCAGTGGCGATCAGTATCGTAGTGACAGGGCTTGCCCCATTAACTCCAACAAATCCTCACAATGGCTTAGCAAGCGGCATGACAGGGGCAAGCCCTGTCACTACTATAGACGGACTGGCGCGGCAAGCCACGCAGTGGCGATCAGTATCGTAGTGACAGGGCTTGCCCCTGTCATGTGAACACTGCACCTTTCAACAACTTTCGAATAGCCCTGCCCGTTTGGAACTAACAACGCAATTTATAGATTATTATGGTATACTTGCCCCCAAGGACTAGTGTGCGTTTACATTCCTCACGGAGGTGTTGATGAACTTATTTGAAAAACAAGCTCGACTCAACCAACTCTTCACACAGAGTCCCGTCAATGCGGCTTACCTCGCGGGTTCTCTTAGTACTCGGACCTCTTTTGGACACCTCAGCGACGTGGATATTGCTATTCTCCTGACCGATCAAATCAAAGCCGACCAGTTTTTGGATTATCAACTGTACTTCTTCAGCGAACTGGCGAAACGCCTGGAGTCGGATACCATCGACGTGGTTATTCTGAATCAGGCTTCGCTCCTACTGAAACTCCAGGTCATCAAATATGGACAAATCCTGTTTACTCGCAACGAGAAACAGCGTGTCTCATTTGAGTCCAAAGCAGTCATGGACTACCTGGACTTCAAGAAGTTCGATGAGATTCAAAATCAGGCATTGAGTCGTCGTCTCTATGGGCAGGTAAATCCCGTCATGCCACTTGAGAAAGAGACACTACAACCCAAACTCAAACAATTGCGTGATGCGGTCATTATTCTTCGTGAATTGGGCGATACAGATCGCGCAACATTCACGACAGACTATCATGTCTACAGCATCGCCGAACGTTACCTGCAATTAGCAATCGAGGTATGTCTTCACATCTGTAGCACAATAGTCGCGGCACTTGGCTTGCGGCGTCCAGAAGGCTACCACGAGCTATTGAGTATTATCGCGGCACAGCAGATTTTGCCTCGCTCATTAGCCTATCGCCTCGAAGTGCTTACAGACCTGCGTGACGCGCTCATCGGTGATCCCGGCACGCTCAGTCGAGATGTTCTGTATGAGCATGTGCAGTATCGTCTCACCGACCTCGAAGCATTCGCCGATGCGATAGATGAAAAGCTAGCTGCATAAAGTGAGGACAGGACAACCCATGCCGCGAGCAATTGCTCGCGGCATGGGTTGTCCTGTCCTCACTTTATGCAAGAATACCTTCGCGTTCACGCAGGGTATCGGCCTGTTGCTTGGCTTCGTCAGCTTCAGCGGTGCGACCGGTCTCGCGATAAATTTGCTCCAACGTCTCATACGCTAGCAGCATCGAGGGGTCCATTGAGATGGCTTGTTGGGCCGCATCGAGTGCCTCGCCATAGCGTTTGGCTTCGCGCAACGTATCGGCAAGGTCGTTGTAATAATCGACATTCAACGGGTCACTGTCAATTGCATTCTGATAGTTTTCGATGGCCTCATCGTAGCGTCCAAGCGCATCATATGCGCTGGCAAGCTGGTAGTAGCCTTCTGGATCGTCCTCCGAACGTTCGAGCAATGAATTGGCGGTCTCGATAGCTTTATCGTGCTGACCCAGGGCGTTGTAGGTGTCGGCAAGACCAGCATAAGCAGCGGCAATATCATCGGATTGAAGTTCGTCGGTGCGCTCGATCAGGCTTTGATATGAGGTCAGGGCTTCGTCGTACCGCTCGGCCTCAAGGTAGGCTTCCGCGAGGCTGAAGCGGGCTGTGATGCGCTGTGGGTCGATTTGAATAGAACGCACATAGGCATCAATGGACTCAGTTGTATTTTCTTGTACAGACAACCATGTCCCTAAATGCTCCCACGCCTCTGCATCCTCGGGGTCAATGGAGACGATACGCTTGTATACCTCTACGGCCTGGTCACGCTCGCCCATCTGCTCATAAACTGCCGCTAACATGTCATAGCCTGTACGCCCCTCGGGGTCGAGCGAAAGCATTTGATTGGCGATAGAAAGGGCATCATCATACCTGCGCATGTCGAGATAAATACTGGCGAGTTCCGCGTAGCGTGTTGGGTCGGCGGGATCAGCGTCTACACGTTTTTCCTGGTCCATCAAACGACGCTGTTGATCGTTGACGCGTTCACGCACATCGCGCAGGTTGTCGGCGGCGGCGGTGTTCTCTGGATTGAGAATGAGCGTTTGGCGATAGGCTTGGATGGCGTCCTGATACAGATTTTGTGTACGGTAGGCATCACCAATACTCATATACAATTCGTCATTTTCAGGGTCAATCTCCTGTGCCAACTGGAAGGTCTCTAACGAGTCTTCGTGTAGGCCCAATTCGCCGTATAAGTTGCCGAGATTGATGTAGGCGTCGAGCAATTGTGGGTCGAGGTCAATCGCGCGTCGATAGCCCGCGACCGCGAATTCGGTCTCGCCAAGATATTGCTGAGCGAGGGCAAGGTTATAACGTGCACGTGCGTTTTCGGGATCAAGAGCCACTGCCTGCTCGAACGACTCGGCAGCGGTTTCGTAGTCGCCCTGTTCGGCGGCGGCATTGCCACGATCCGTCAACGCCTGCTCCGTTGGCTCCTGAGTAGACTCTTGCATTTCCTGGCGACTTACAAAGTGGAGCGGTGCACTCGTATTTTGCACTGGTGTCGATTGAGTATTTTCGGTATTCTCGGTATTCTCGGTATTTTGTGTATCATCCATAATATTTTCACTCCTAAGTAGGTACATTATTGTGTGTATAGGGATTGAGAATAGTCCTTGCGTAGTATAGCACAGTTGGTTTATACGTGGTAGGGACCGATTTATCACGTCCTTCTCGCTTAATGATATGCCGACTAGCACGTGATAAATCGGTCCCTACAGCGTCCTCATCAATTTGTCGAAGAGCATAATCGGTCCCTACTTTACGCGTAGAGTAAGTTGTACATCATAGTGGTTGCTAGGATAAAATGCTTCAGTATATTCGATGGGTGCCCCAGTTTCATCGAAGGTTGTGCAGACAAGGCGCAGACCTGGATCATGAGCCGTCATATGCAGGAGTTCAATTTCGCGTTTTGATGGCTTATCGCCTTTGAATGTTTGCTCGGTAATATAGGGATGCATACCTTCCGAGGCCATCAGACTATAGAGTGAGCCTTCCGCGGTCTCTTTGGCACGTTGATAAATGTTCGCGGCTCGTGGATGAGGCAAGTAGTCGATTTCTAGCGCGACGGGAGTGTCATCGGCGAGACGTAGGCGTTCCAGACGGACAACCTGGTCCTCGTCGCTCAACCGTAATCGCTCACGCACACTTTGCGAGCCACGAATTAATTCGCTGACAAGTAGTACACCACCAGGACGCTTGCCACGACGTTTTAACTCATCGGTAAAGCTCGTAAGCTCACTGATGTTTTGCTGGATACGTGGTTCACACACAAATGTACCACGACCATGTTGACGATATAAAAGTCCTTCATGTACCAGTTCTGTCAGTGCCTGGCGCACAGTGGCGCGACTCACCTGGTACTGTGAAACCAATTCTGGCTCCGAAGGGATAGAGGTATGAGGTGCGAGATGGCCAGCGCAAATCTGCTGTTTCAACACCTCTTTCAATTGATAATACAATGGGAGGGGGTTTGAACGTTCTAGTGTAGGCATATATGGTTTCCCTTATGTCCTGACAACAGTAATATTTTGCTAAGATTTCGATAATAGATAGCGCATCAGGATATGGGAAGAATATATCACAAAAGCACGTAGGCGTCGAGAGGGAAAAAGAAATACGCTGTCAAATGGGTTATGAAGCACGATCAAGGCATTTAAAATACTACAATTATGCTCAATACCCTGCGTTCGTAATCATCGTAACGCAATGCTATTGATGTCAACCTTGTGGCTGCCATCTGAGACATGACAACGTAAAGATTTAAACGACAATGGTCGCAGATCTCGTGCCACAACAACAATTTCACCCTCTATCGGGCCAATACCTCTACAACATTGCCCCACATGAACGCGGCGTATAAATCAGCGTGTTTCAGTACCCTCTATCGGGCCAATACCTCTACAACTCGTTCGTGCATACCTTTGAAAAACACGGCGCGGTGTGCTGTTTCAGTACCCTCTATCGGGCCAATACCTCTACAACTAACACAACAATAGCAAGTGAGGGAGAGACGTGGCAAGTTTCAGTACCCTCTATCGGGCCAATACCTCTACAACTGATACCTCTTAGTGACGCCTTTTCAGACATTTTCTTGCGTTTCAGTACCCTCTATCGGGCCAATATCTCTACAACATTGCGCTCGTTGCTGCATATCTGCTTGTAGTCCAGTTTCAGTACCCTCTATCGGGCCAATACCTCTACAACTCTTCTCATCAAGAATGACCGCTCCTACATGTTTGAAGTTTCAGTACCCTCTATCGGGCCAATACCTCTACAACTCTTCGTCGTGTTTGCGATTGTGGCGTTGATTGCTGAGTTTCAGTACCCTCTATCGGGCCAATACCTCTACAACTAAATGCTTTGAACGTCGGTAAATTGACCCATTATAGGTTTCAGTACCCTCTATCGGGCTAATACTGTAGTGGACCCATAAACCTGTAGACATTACGAGCCACTTGTTTCAATGTAACCGACATTCCACTGAGCTTCAAACTCAGCAAGAGTGAGATAGCCCAACGAGGAATGCATCCTCTTGTGCTGATACACCTGATCTAAGAAATGGGACACATGCGCCCGTGCATCTGGCATATCCTCATATTCGTTGAGAGAAACTTCCTCCTCTTTGAGCATTCGCATAAACCGCTCAGCAAAGGCATCCTCCGTGGGTCGTCCACGCAGGGCAGCAGCTTGGAAGCTTTTTTGAGGCATCCAACTCCATCGTGAGTCGCCCCACTATTAGTTCTAACTCGGCAATTCGCTCCCGCTCCCCTGTCCTTTTGCCACTGTTACGAGGGGCGGCGAAGGCTTACGGCTTTATACCCTGCATCCCATGCACCAACGAAGTCTAGGAAGATCAAGGTGCACCAACCGAAACAACGGAGAATTTCGGATATTTTCAGGTAAAGACGAGAAAGCCACGGAGAAGCTTCCTGGCTACGCAATGCTTTGTCTACCACGACGCCCGGCATTTTCAGATTTGTTCCTGAAGGTTTTATCCCCACACAAGACATTGCGTCTGATAAACTCGTCAGGTGTTGTTGTTCTTAGCTTTGCTTGAACATGAGCAAGGCTAGCACCAATACCCACATACCACGGAGCATCGAGTCGATAATAGGGATCAAGTGCCCATGCAGGACTGGCGATTTCATACTTATGACAGAGGTGTTCAACCGATGCCGCGTAAAAAACGGCCCATTGAAACCCAGCAGGCGCGTGCGATTCTTTACGGCATCGGCACATTCATCGAGAGCCAGCACGTGGAACCCTACAGTGGGAGTTGAGGAAGGACTTGCTCGTGGAACCTCGCCAACTGACTTGCCTCGTCCTCTACAGGCCACAGGATGACCTTTTGAACCCCTGCTGCCTTGAGTTTGAGCAGTTTTTCGACGCACTGAGCAGGTGTTCCAATGAGCAGTCGCTCGCGCAATAGCTCGACCGGGCGACCAAGTGTCGGACTCATCACCTCAACAAGGATTTCTTCGGCCTTGCGTGTGTCCTCCGTCAGATAGTAGAACATCGATCCCAGTGCGTGTGGAAAACTCGCTGGCTCCCTCCCAACTTGATGCAGAGACTGGTTAAGTCGCGCCAAGGCGTCTGCGAACGACGCCGGGCTGACGTGATAGGCGGAAGCGAGCCAGCCATCTCCCAGGCGAGCAACCCGGCGCAGTCCCGCCTCCGATCCCCAACTACCAATCCAAATCGGCACGCCCGGCTCCTGAACTGGAAAGGGTTCGAGTCGGGTCGCTTCTGACGCATAGAACTGGCCTTTAAAGGGAGGAATCTCTCGTTGAAGGAGACTGCGCAGCAGTTGGATCGCCTCGTCAAAGCGCTTCCAACGTTCCTCGAAGGCAATTCCCGCCAGAGCATAGTCCTGGGGCGAGGAACCAGGACCGACACCTGCTATCAGATGACCACTGGAGAGTATGTCAAGGGCGGCCAGGGACTTTGCCAGTGGAATGGGACCGCGTACTACAGGCAACGCCACCGTGGTCATGAGTGTCATGTGACGTGTCTTGGTGAGGATGGAGGCCAACGCTGTGAGACTATCGAGCCAGGGACGGGAGAAGGTGAGATGATCGTTGGCGCACAGAGTAGTGAAGCCAAGTTGCTCCGCCGTCTCAGCATAGTCAGCCAGGCGAGAGAGTGAGAACGCTTGACCGCGAAAGGCAAGCAACGGAAGATGGACGCCAAATTCCATGATACCCTCCCTTTAGCCTTCTTTAGCTACGGTCATTTCTGGTCTCGCGCCTCGTAGCCAAGACGAACGCGAAATCATCACTTTTCCCAAGTGTAACACATCCGTTCGTCCGGGTCTAGATGTGTAGGCAAAACTCCAGGCAGTAAACCTCTAATTTACTTTATGCAGCCCACCTCCTTCTCGCACAATTGTAACTACTCTATGTCTACAAGATGTTCTGCGCATAACACTTTGCTAACCGCCCTCCATGCTATTCTTTTCTCGACGACCTGCAGAGACGTATGAGAGCGACGGTTATTCTGCAATCATGCCACCATCTATCTCCCATTTGTCATAAAGACCTTCTGGGTCATTCTATCAAGAAGTGGGTAATATTACCGATGAGTGTAAAGCCCTCTTACAGGTACATTAGACGTATGATGAACACGGGGAGGAAGGGATACACAGAGCGATCAATCGTTCCTCGGGTTCAGTGGAAGAAGATGACAAGGGCGAGCAGTTGGCACGAAAGTTGCCATAAGCGTTCGTTCCTTTCGCCTTCTTTTAACGAAGAACAGAATATTACTCAACGAAGAAGGATGAACCATGATTGAACAGCAAAAAACGAGCGTTTCTCTGGAAGAAACGGCAATTCAAGAGTTTGCAGCACGCCTACGCGGTTCACTGCTGCGTCCCAGCGATGTCGGCTATGAGCAGGCGTGCCGGGTCTATAACGGTATGATCGACAAGCACCCTGCGCTGATCGCTCACTGTGTGGATGTGGCTGATGTGATCGCGTCGGTCACCTTCGCTCGTGAGCACGAGCTGACGTTGGCCGTGCGAGGGGGTGGACACAGCGGTCCCGGTTTGGGGACCTGCGATGACGGTTTGATGCTCGACCTGTCAGGCATGAAGGGCATCCGCGTTGATCCGTCCGCGCGTACTGTTCGGGTCGAAGGCGGTTGCACCTGGGGAGAGGTGGATCATGCCACCCATGCCTTCGGGCTAGCCACACCGAGCGGTTTCATTTCGAGTACCGGTGTGGGTGGACTGACCTTGGGCGGAGGCATCGGCTACCTCTCGCGCACCCTGGGCCTCACGCTTGACAACCTGCTGAGCGTTGACATGGTACTTGCCGATGGCAGCTTTGTCACCGCCAGTGCCCAAGAGCAGACTGACCTTTTCTGGGCAATACGCGGTGGTGGTGGCAACTTTGGCGTCGTCACCTCGTTCCTATTCCAACTGCACCCAATAAGCACAGTCTATGGTGGACCAATGCTCTGGCCGCTCGAACAGGCAGCGGATGTCATGAAGTTCTGGCGTGACTTCATCTTGACCGCCCCCGAGGAGATCAATGGCTGGTTCGCGTTTCTCACTGTGCCGCCTGCTCCCCCGTTCCCAGAGCACTTGCACATGCAGAAGATGTGCGCCATCGTGTGGTGTTCCACGGCTTCGACGGAGCGAGCCGAAGAACTGTTGAAACCTATCCGTGCCTTTCGTACTCCTGCAGTCGATTTCGCGGGGCCAATTCCGTGGCCAGTGTTGCAGAGCATGTTTGACGCCTTATATCCGGCTGGTTTGCAATGGTACTGGAAGGCCGACTTCTTCAAGGAACTGAGTGATACGGCCATTGATTTGCATACGCAGTACGGGTCACAGTTGCCGACGATGCACTCGGGCATGCACCTCTATCCTATCAATGGAGTGGCCCATCGGCCCAGCACAAGTGAGACGGCATTCAGTTATCGTGACGCCAACTTTGCCGAGGTGATTGTTGGAGTTGACCCTGATCCGGCCAACAACGAGCGCATGATCAGATGGGCTAAGGACTATTGGATGGCCTTGCATCCCTATTCGGCGGGAGGGGGCTATATCAACATGATGATGGACGAGGGTACGGACAACGTGAAAGCGGCGTACCGCGACAACTACGCTCGACTGGCACAGATCAAAGCCACGTATGATCCTAACAATCTGTTACATGTGAATCAGAATATCAAACCCGGCAGGTGATGCTACCCTCCTGATCATTATGGGAGGCGCATGTCCTCGATGGCAAATATCAGTGCCACTGTCACCGCAGGTGCCTACGGTGACGGTGGCACTATCCCCGTATCATTTTACAACCTGGAAGGGTGGGGTCTGGCTCAATGAGTAGTGTGCTGATTAGTATGTCATCTATAAACAGAATTTTTTTATTGATTGAAAAGAAAGAGAAATTTTATGACATCACGTCCTTTAACTCTTTATGAATCTGATCTTTTACAGAAAGTCCATGGTAGTTCAATGAGGAGAGGATTTGAGACAACTGCAGGACCACTCATACTACAAAGTTTCTGCACACCAGCCCTGGTCGCGTCTCTCAAAGCTGAGCGAGGATTACATGCGTTCGCGCATTTTCCTGAAAGAGAACACCAACTCTTGTTAGGAATAGCAGAGCGTCAGGATTGTGCGCTCATACTTGCATACACTCCTGGCGGCGAGATTGTTGGTCAAGTGACACTAGCTCCTGCTGATCCATGGTGGCAGGGAGTGCCTCACACGTATGAACTCGCGATTGAAGTGAGTGCTCACTGGCGCAGGTTGGGGATTGCTCGTCAATTACTGTCTTTAGCCCTTGAGTTTGCTGCCGTGGAGGAGATGATTCTTGTCGCAGTAGGTCTCTGCTGGCATTGGGACCTCAAAGGCTCAGGGTTGTCTCCCTTTCGCTATCGCTCGCTGCTCGCACACATCCTTGAACCCTATCACTTTTTTGAATGCCAGACAGATGAGCCAAATGTCGAGTTGGACCCTGCCAACATCCTGCTAGTACGCATTGGCGAACGTGTGGAGCAAGAGGCACTGAATCAGTTGTTTGGGCGCATGCGCTTTTTTTAGTGCTTTCGTTTTCTGTGAAGAGCTTGTTTGAGGAGGAAACACTCCTCATAAAAACTGTTTTGAAAAGAGGAGATTCCCATGCATGAGTTGCTCACAACCACAGCCGAGCGAGCGAGCCGTTACCTTGAAGGACTGAACGGGCGAGGTGTTGCTCCTAATCCTACCGTCGTTGCTCGTCTTGCAGAGCTTGCTATCCCGCTACCTGCTGATCCTTCCCCTGCGGAGGAAACGATAGCCCTGCTCGATTCCTATAGCGCGGCCACGATGGCGATGGCGGGACCTCGCTTCTTTGGCTTCGTGATCGGTGGGACACTACCAGCAGCACTGGCAGCGAACTGGCTAGCCAGCACCTGGGATCAGAATGCTGCACTGGCAGCGGTAACACCGCTTCCTGCGAAAGTGGAGGATGTTGCTCTCGTTTGGCTCCGTGATGTGCTCGGCTTACCGCCTGAAACGGGAGCGGGGTTCGTCACCGGCGCGACGATGGCGAATTTCACTTGCCTGGTTGCGGCACGCCATGCGGTCTTGCAGCAAGCAGGATGGGACGTGGAAGCCAATGGCATGTTTGGTGCCCCGGAAGTCGCCGTGGTCGTTAGCGAGGAGGCTCATCCCACATTGTTCAAATCTCTGGGGCTGGCAGGCTTTGGTCGCAACCGTGTGACGCGAGTTCCTGTGGACAAGCAGGGCCGCATGCGTGCTGATATGCTTCCTCACCTCTCCGGTCCTACCATTGTCTGCTTGCAGGCCGGGAATGTGAATACTGGCGCCTTCGATCCCGCCCCCCAGATCATCCCCAAAGCGAAAGCCGCGAAAGCCTGGGTGCATGTTGATGGAGCTTTTGGATTGTGGGCAGCGGCGTCCCCTTGCAAAGCGCACCTGATGGCGAGCTACGCTGACGCCGATTCCTGGGCGACGGATGCGCATAAATACCTGAACACGCCCTATGACAGTGGCCTGGCATTTGTTCGCTCTCCAGATGTGCTGCAGGCTGCGATGGCGATTACTGCGGCATACCTGCCCTCAAGCTCAACACGCGACCTAGCAAACTTCACGCCAGAACTCTCGCGCCGGGCACGCGGGGTCGAAGTCTGGGCTGCCTTGCACTCACTGGGGCGATCTGGTCTCGCGGACCTCGTTGAGCGCACCTGTCGCTATGCAGCACGCTTTGCGGAAGGTTTGAGCGCGGCAGGATACACCATTCTGAACGAGGTCGTACTCAACCAGGTCCTGGTGACATTCGGGGACGCTGAGAGGACGCAGCGTGTCATTGCTGGTATTCAACGGGATGGCACCTGTTGGTGTGGAGGGACCATCTGGCAGGGGCAAACGGCCATGCGCATCAGTGTCTCATCATGGGCAACCACCGATGCGGATGTTGAGCGCAGCCTCCAAGCCATGATCCACGTTGCACGCCAATTGACGGAAGACGCAACGAAATCACAGCAAGGAAGCAAAGAGAGAATATGGTCAAAGGAGGCTCACCAGTGAGTCTTTGGAGATGCACGACAGTTCCATCTGTGGTTACTGTCTCAAACCTCCTGGCACTCCCCTTTGCTAGCAAGAGCAAAATATGTAACTTCATCCTATACTTCCTTCGGGACAACGCTGTTGCTCACGTCGGCTTCAATCTCCATGAATAGCCCAAGGGCCGCTTGCAGGTCCTCGATGATGCTGGCGGCAAGCACCTGTGGTGTTGGCAGGGTATCGGCATTCTCAAGACTTTCGTCACGCAGCCAGAAGAGGTCGAGGCTGAGCTTGTCGCGTTTGAGCAGGTCGTCGTAGGAGAAGACGTGGAACCGTTCGCTCTCCTGCCGTTGATGACGGTTCTCGACATGGTAGCACTCTACGAAGTCGTCCAGGTGCTTGCGACTGAGCGGATTAGTACGCAGCGTGAAATTCTGATTGGTACACAGGTCATAGACCCAGAGTTGCTGTGTCCATGGGTGCGGACTGGCTGGCTTCTTGTCAAAGAAAAGCACGTTGGCCTTGACACCTTGCGCGTAAAAGATGCCCGTTGGCAGACGAAGCAGGGTATGCACATCACACTCCTGTAAGAGCTTGCGGCGCACCTCTCGTGGTGGTTGCTGAAGTTGTGCGGTGTCAAGTTCGAACTGCGATTGCTCCTCCAGCGCGGGATCGAGTTCCGCTTCGCCGGAGAGCATCGAGTACAGGCGTTAAATCGTCGTGATGCAGACATTCGCCACGCGATCAATGCGATTGCTTTGTAGGCGTTGCACATTGTAGATATCCGTGAACTTGCGTCCATCATCGGGCGTCACATATTGTTGAAACTCGTTCAATGCCTGCTTGCCCAGTTCTGAACGGTCCACGAGAAAGACGACATGTTTGACGCCTCCGAACTTGATGAGGCGATAGATGCTACTGACCGCGGTGTATGTCTTGCCACTGCCCGTTGCCATCTGAATAAGGGCACGTCGCTTGTTCTGTGCCAGCGATGCTTCCAGGTTGGTGATCGCCTCCGCCTGACAATTGCGTAACTGCGCCGTGAGCAGAGGAGGGAGGCGTTTGAGGCGTGCTCACATCGTCTCGTTTTGTTCGTTGGGAACGCCAACAGGAGCTTGTGCAAGCCATGTCGCGAGTGTTTCAGGCTGAAATGCGAAGACGCGACGGCTCCGTGGTTCTGGGTCGCGGATAGACGAGTTACAGACGTATTTGTTGAGTAACCCATCTCTGCAAAGCGAGTTTCAGCGAACGAGAGAGGCGGCAACTCACTTTCAAAACGCTATCAAGATCGCGAGAAGGCAGCGTACTCTCATAGCACTTCCCCCACCAAGTGGGACGATCATTGATGAAATTGCGATGGAGTTACAGGTCATCCAAGCACGATGAGGCAAGTAGACCACCACTATTGCTTCGACGGATTTCATGGGGACCAGATGATGGGATATAACAAAATAATCAGGATGTAGGGGCCATAATTCATTACGCCCTCGTCCCATATCACAGGCCGAGCCAGGGCGTAATGAATTATGGCCCCTACATCATCACCAACCTTCATTTGATAGTTTTTGTAGGGACCAGATGTATCACATCCACGGCGCAATTCATTGCGCGAGACTCGTTCAAGAAATTAGTGCTGCACCTCTTTTGTAATGTCGTCTCTTCCAGGTTTGTCCACTTCACAAAAGTAGGGATGGATGAAACTGATCCTCAATTAACTAGTTTAATGGAGTGGTAGAATGTGGAACAAACACGCAAAAGCACCTACAATAGAAAGAGGAGATGGAAACGTGTTTCGCTTCAGTGAGAAGAGGGTTAAGGTCCATGGATACAGGTGTACAAGTTGTCTGGTATAAGCGCGATCTGCGTATCCAAGACTCCCCCGTCTTACAGGCCGCAGCACCGCATGGCCGGGTTCTGCCCCTCTACATTGTCGAGCCGTCGCTTGTCCACGCCAACGATTACGATCCTGCGCACTGGACCTTTCTCCATCAAAGTCTTGACGCATTGCGTACAGCATTAGCTGCCCTTGGCCAGCCGCTTGTCGTGCGTGTCGGAGAGGTTATTGACGTGCTTGAAGCACTCTCACAAGACATGCCTTTCTGCACGTTGTGGTCACACGAAGAAACGGGGAACTGGCAGACATATCAGCGTGACCTCGCGGTGGCACACTGGGCACAGGCGAAGGGTCTTCCCTGGCACGAATTACCACAGACGGGGGTCGTACGACGCTTGAAGAGTCGAAACGGATGGGCGAGTGCGTGGGAGCAGTACATGCGTGCGCCACTCGTGGCAACGCCTAGACGTGTACAACCCGTGCCAGGAGTTGCACTCGGCCCAATTCCTTCTCGTCGGGACCTCAGTTTCAACGCCTCGACACGCGTGTCGATGCAACAGGGAGGTGAGCAGGAGGCACAACATATACTCGCGAGTTTTCTTGCCACGCGAGGCGCAGGCTATCAGCGTGCTATGTCGAGTCCCCTTTCCGCATGGGAGACCTGTTCGCGCTTGAGCACTCACCTCGCATGGGGCACAATCTCATTGCGCAGCGTGTATCAGGACGTGCTTCGTCGTCAGGAAGTTCTTCGACAGATGGATGCGCATGAGCGTACAGCACTTGCCGGCCCAACACTCAAAGACCTTGTCGCCTTTGGGTCACGTTTGCACTGGCGAAGCCATTTCATGCAGAAGTTAGAGGATGAGCCGCATATCGAATTTGAGAATTTCAACCATGCCTATGATGGGTTGCGCGAAAACGACTTCAACCGTGACTGGTTTGAGGTATGGTGTGCGGGACGCACTGGCTATCCACTTATTGACGCGTGCATGCGAGCCGTATGCGCCACAGGCTATCTCAATTTTCGCATGCGTGCCATGCTTGTCTCCTTTGCCAGCTATGATCTCTGGCTGCACTGGCGAGAGCCAGGAGTCTTCCTGGCGCGTCAATGGCTTGATTACGAACCTGGCATTCATTACAGCCAAATGCAAATGCAGTCAGGGACAACTGGCATCAATACGGTACGTATCTACGATCCAACGAAGCAAGCACACGATCAAGACCCTGAAGGGGTGTTTATTCGGCGATGGGTCCCGGAACTTGCCTCCGTCCCACTCGCCTACATTCACGAGCCATGGCGAATGCCAACCGAAGTACAACATAAACACGGATGCGTGCTTGGACGTGACTACCCTTTTCCCATTGTGGATCACGCAAGTGTCGCACGTCTCGCGCACACGCGCATTGCAGCCCTCCGTCACGAGCCAACCACAAAGGAGCAGGCTCGCGCGGTTCTCCTACGACATGGGAGTCGGAAGGATGCACGTCGTCGCCTCAAAACACTCCGTATGGATGCGGCACAACAACTTCCGCTCGACTTTCCAGGCGAGGACGAGAATTAGGAAGGAAAAAACTGCATTTCGACCATTGATAGTCGAGCAAGTTCTTTCGAAGAAACGTTTCTCCTTTTTTAAACGTATACTGAAATATAATATGCTTATCGCTTCTACTCCACCTGAAGCGGCGCAAGTGTTCTTCTCCTCCTTCGGAGGATGTTCTTACTCTTGCATAGAACAATGATGTTGTATGTAGACCATCAAAGGAGTTGTACCCTATGGACTCTCGATTACAACGGACTGTAACTATCTTCATGTTCCTAAGCGTTGTGGGTATGGTATTTGCGGGATGTGGTAGTGGAGCTGGCACTGCTTCTAGCGGGAACAGCAGCAATGGAACAAACTGCGGGAATGTGCAACTTTCCTATTGGAACCCGTTTACTGGACCTGATGGTCCCTACATGAGTCGCTTGGTTGCTAGCTTTAACTCATCTCAGTCGAACATCAAAGTACAGATGACCACACAGGCAGAATATCCTACAAAGCTCGACACTGCGGCTGCCTCTGATACCCTACCTGATGTAGCCATCATCAACGAAGACCAGATAGCTACTGAAGCATACCGCCATATCATCCGTCCCATGGATGCATATCTGCCGCAACTGGGCTACTCTAGCAGTGATTTTCCAGCCCTTGCATGGAGCATTAGTCAGGTTGCGGGTAAACGCTATGCAATTCCTCTGAGCATTGTCCCCATGACTATGTACTACAATGCAGACTTATTAAAGAAGGCTGGCATTAGCAGTCCGCCAAAGACCGCCGCAGACTTTGCCGCCGTCGCCGCCGCGGTCACAAGCGGGAAACAGCATGGCTTCCAGATCACGGCTGGTTTCCCGGTCCAGCAAATCTTCCAGCAACTCTTGCATCAGTATGGTGGTAGCGAGTTTAGCACCGATGGCACCCAGGCAACCTGGAACAGTGCCGCAGGCGTGCAGGCGTTGCAATGGATGAAGAATGCTCAGAGTAAATATTCCGCTCCTAAGTTACCAGTAGACGCCGATCTCAACTCTTTCAAGTCTGGTACAGTTGGTATAATCTGGAATGGTATATGGCAGGCGACCAACGTGACTGGTCAAGGCGTCGATTTTAATGGACAAGCCGCTGCCACACCACAAATTGGTACACAGCCTGCAACTTGGGCTGGTATGGCTTCACTTGCACTACCTGTACACAAAAAAGGCATTGACAAGTGCAAAGACAATGCAGCTATCTCCTTTATCAAGTACCTTGAGACCAATGCTGTACAGTGGGCGGGTGCGGGTAATGTTCCTGCCTATAACACCGTGCGCAATAGTTCACAATTGAAGGCATTACCTTTGCAAAGCGCATTGGCAACATCAGTTGAAAACCCTGTGTTCCCACCAGCAATACCGGGTGTTGCTGATGCATTCGCGCCTCTTAGTGATGCGATTGGCTCGATCATGGCGGGAACATCATCGGATATCAAGGGAACTCTCGATAAAGCAGCCTCTCGTGCCGACCAGATTCTTGCACAAAACAAGCAAAAGTATGGTTCCGCACCAACCAATTCATAAGCAGAAGAGCGAACCATGTAGTCTCTTTGGTTCGCCACTCCCTTAAAAATAGAGATAACGCGTTGTGCATAGGGAGCGTCATGAAAGGCGTTCCCTCCCTGTTGTAGAAAGGTGATTGCAATGGCGACAATAGTACAACGGCAAGACATCACATTGAATACGGCGGGCAAGAAAAGGAAATCTACGTTCAGTTGGGTTCCATATGCGTTCATCTTGCCGCAATTGATCTTCTTTGTGATGTTTGTCGGCTATCCCTTTTTTAATGGACTCTACATCAGTTTATTCCAATACGACTACCTCCAGACAAATAACATCTTCGTTGGGCTTCAAAACTACATTCATATCTTCACACCTGGTACAGTCGAGTTCTCGGAGTTTTGGAATGCATTGTGGAATACGATCCAGTTTGTGTTTTACAGTGTGCCATTTTTGGTGATTATTCCACTTGGCCTGGCTGTATTGCTGAATATGAAGTTGCCAGGGCGCAATGTCTTCCGCGCGATCTACTTCGCGCCGTGGGTGCTTTCCGTGGCAGTGGTTGGCTTGCTCTGGTTCTGGATCTTTCAAAGTGCAGGTGGCCTGGCAAACTACTATCTTGGTGCTTTACATCTTCCAACTCCTGATTGGCTCTCATCACTGCCTTGGGCATGGGTTGCAATTGATATTGCGACCATCTGGTGGACCATGGGCTTCAACATGATTATTCTGTTAGCGGCCTTGCAGGATATTCCTGAACAAATACACGAGGCAGCAGGAGTCGATGGAGCAAATAGCTGGCAAACATTCTGGCTGGTTACATTTCCTATGTTGCGACCCGTGATGCTCCTCATTGTTACTCTTTCGATCATCTCGTCATTCAACCTCTTCGGGCAACCTTTTATCATGACGAACGGCGGCCCTTCTCAACCATCGGGCGGTGGCTCTACTGAACCAGTCATGATGCGCATTTACATCGATGCCTTCCAACGTCACTTTGTTGGCAGTGCAGCCGCAATGTCGTTTGTAGTTGCGGCAATCATGATTTTGCTCTCGTATCTGAACTTCAAATTCTTTAGTAGTCGAGACTAGAAAGAGGAATAGAGGATGGCAACTTCTACTGGTACACATACCCAAGCCCGTGTGCGAAATACAACTGCTGAGGAAGCACAAGCAGCTATTCGTCGGCGTAACACAATCAGGATTATACAGCGTATCCTTGTATACGTACTCCTTGTACTTATTGCGCTTATTGTACTTGTACCTATTGCATGGATGGTTTCTACATCATTCAAGCCTAAATCACAACTCTTTTTGCCTGATATCTATTGGATACCCAAGCGCATCTCGACGCAGAACTACCAGAACCTGCTCTCGGACCCTAGTATCCCAATCATCACCTGGTTTGTTAATAGCCTTGGTGTCGCCATTATCACAACTATCCTTGTACTGGTTCTCGATTCGCTTGCCGCCTATGCCTATGCGCGTATGGTGTTTCCTGGCAGTAAATGGATTTATCGAGCAATGCTGGCAACGCTCTTCATGCCCGGCTTGATGTTCCTAATCCCGAACTTCATCACGATTTACAGCTTGACTCTGCTTGATACTTACGCGGGCGTCATTTTACCCTATCTCGCTGGCGTGTTCGGCGTCTTCTTCCTGCGTCAGTTTTTCGAGTCGTTGCCAAAAGAGCTAGAGGAAGCCGCCCGTATGGATGGCGCGAACGCATTTCAAACCTTTTATAAGGTTGTGCTACCGCTGGCAAGACCCGCTCTTTCGACGCTTGCCGTCATTACATTTCTTGCAAGTTGGAACGATTTCCTCTGGCCCCTGCTTGTGCTACAGGATGTAAACCTGCAAACGCTGCCCATAGGACTCCGAACGTTGCAAGGGGCGTATACCTCAGAATATGGCTTGATGATGGCAGGTGCCGTGGTTGTTGCTATACCAGTGCTCATCATCTATGTATCCTTGCAACGCTATATTGTGCAAAGTGTTGCCAGTTCTGGCTTGAAAGGCTAACTCAACTATGCGGCAGAAATTTGTGCCAGGACTACTTCTTAGTGTATTGATGGTACTTGTTGTTGCTTGCGGTCAACAGAACCAGCAAGCAACAACAAGTACACCTACCGCGACAGTTGTGCCGAAAAGCGACTATGTAAATCCTGTTTTAGCAACCGATTTTCCTGATCCTCGCGTGTTGCAAGCGGGCAATTCGTATTACGCCTATGCGACCAACGCATCAGGCAAAAATGTACAGGTAGCACAGTCAAATGATTTAGTTCATTGGAATGAGTTGCCGGATGCTATGCCCGCGCTACCGACATGGGCGAGTCCGGGAGGCTCATACGTCTGGGCAGCTCAGGCTATACACATTGGAAACAAGTACGTGATGTACTATGTCGCACGAGACCAACAATCTAACAAGCAGTGCGTTGGGGTTGCGACCAGTGACAAGCCAGAAGGAAAATTCAAAGATACAAATAGCCATGCGCTCGTGTGTCAAGCAGACCAGGGAGGTACGATCGATCCCAGGCCCTTCAGCGATGGTAGTACGCTCTACCTATACTTCAAGAACGATGGAAACTGCTGTGGCATAACGACGTACCTGTACGCACAACAACTTACCGCTGACGGTCTCAGCCTTACGGGGAAGCCAGCTCGTTTGGTGTACGACGATCAACCATGGGAAGGCAATGTTGTTGAGGCACCGGAGATGTTCAAGCATAATGGGAAATATTATCTCTTTTTTTCCGCCAATAGCTATGCGGGTGTCAACTATGCTGTTGGTTATGCGAACTGTAAGACAGCGACTGGACCGTGTACCGATGCGAGCAATAATCCCATTCTTAAGAGCAAAATGGATAAGCAACCATTTGTCATAGGTCCAGGAGGCGAATCCTTGCTACAGGTAGGCAATCAAACCTGGATTTTCTATCACGCGTGGAATGTCAATCCTGACGGGAGCCAGGGGAACAGTCGCTATATGTGGCTTGATCGTGTCAATTGGAACAACGATGCGCCCGTTGTGCAAGGTCCAACAACCAACCCTGAACCAATGCCTACTATTGGTACTTAAACGTATACCCGTGTTCCACCTTGCGGTTTTCTGCGAGTGCCACTCTCCCTGGCCAGGGAAAGTGGCACTCGATGCATTGAACTAACGGAGTCACGGTGTTTTCTACATTCAACAAGGCGTTGCCTTAGAACTCGTCCGAGACCGTAGGAAGAAAATTGCTCACGCGTCCTGACTTGCCTGTTTCTGTGTACCCTGGTCATGCTCTCGCTCGGCGTACAGATATGGATTGTCAATCAGCTCAGCTTCTGCCTTCTCAGGATTCATACCCTCTTTCCAGGCTTGTTCGCCTAATTTGGACTTCGCGTACTCAACCGTCTTCGCGACCGCTTGCTTTGTCTTGTCGAGGTCGATACCCAGCAGACGGTGGTCATACTTCACAACATTGCCATCTATCATCACCGTATGCACGTCTCCACGCCCTGCTTGAAACACAACGTGCCCGTAGGGGTGGAGCAACGGGAACATCGCAGGCGACTGGTCATTTTTAATCAGGGCGAGATCAGCCTTTTTGCCTGGGGTGATGCTACCGATGATGCTGTCCATGCCCAATGCTTGTGCACCGCCAAGCGTCGCCCAGTTGACAACCTGCTCGGCACGTAACTGATTAAGAACGACAGTTTCGCCGCGCTTGTGCGCTTCCAGATGCTGACGCGCACGGTCTGCGTTAAGGGTCGCACGCATCGCGGAGAACAGATCAGCACTCCACCACACGCTCGTATCCATTGACAGGGAAACGGGGATGTTGTACCGCCGAAGCTGCCATGTGGGAGAGTAGCCTTGACCCGCGTTATCCTCGCTCTCTGTAGATACTGATGCATGACCACCCGTGGCCGCGATACGATGATACGAGTCTTCGGAGAGTGTTGACGCATGCACATAAATAGTGGAGGGAGTCATGAAGCCATGTTCGTGCATCAAACGGATGCCATTATCGTTGGTCGCGCCCCAAACACCTGCGTGAGTCGTCACAGACAGGTTGAAGTCACGCGCAGCCTCGAACGCGCCCTTCTCAGGGAAGGCCGGGTCTCCAGTCACGTCGAAGGCAATCTGCATGCGCAATTTATCGCCATGTCCGTCGATGCGACGACGAATGAAATCCGCAAACTCTGGGGTCTTTGTCCACTCCCAGGGAGCACCGAGGAGATTGCCGTACGCGAGGACGAAGCGACCCGGAACCGCTTCAAGCGCGTCGGCAGCAGCATCGGCGTATTCGACTGTTTGCAAGCCATGAGACCAGTCAACGGAAGTGGTGACACCAGCGTCTACAGCCTCGATTGCCGCAAGCAGGTTTCCAGCATAAATATCTTCCGCACGGAAGATTTTGCCCCAGTTCAGATAGTAAAAATGGAAATAGTTTGTGAGAGTCCAGTCGGCACCGAACCCACGTAATGCTGTCTGCCACATATGACGGTGCGTGTCAATCATGCCAGGCATGAGAATACCATTGGTCGCGTCGATTTCTACGGCGTCATCTGGTACGACAAGTTGTCGTCCGACAGCGGCAATGCGCTTATCAACGACGAGGACATCGCCACTCTCGATCATCCCAAGCGAGGGATCGATAGTCAGGACCGTGGCATTACGAAATACGACTGGACGACCTGAAGGAAAGGAAGTACTGTTCGTTACAGTAGTTTGGCTCATTTTGCTCACCTCATTGTGTAATTCTTCATCGCCAACTAAACAGAACATGCTACAATATTGAAGAGTATGCATTATGCATACAACCTTTGTCAAGCAAATGAGCCAGTTCGCAGGGCTTTTCGAAAGTCGAGAAGGGACAAGCCCTGTCACTACTAGATGCCGTTCACGCCACTTGCGCGTCTATAGTAGTGACAGGGTTTGCCCCTGTCATGGGAGCACTGCACTTTTCAACGACTTTCGAAAAGCCTTGGTCTGTTCGTGCCACCTGTGCTGTACGTCGCCATGCAAAAGACCATTGTGCATGTCAAGAACGTACTTGAACAAGGTGGGAAAGCATAAGGACTTAAAAAATCCCCCCCATTTTGTCCCATCTTCTCCCCAAAGTGAGCAAATCACGGTCGTTCTCACGCATCTTCTCACGCTCTACCAGTATCATGAGAAAAGAAGTCGAGAAAAATTAATGAGAAGACTCCAAGTAACACATAAAAGTGTGACAGTGTGACTTCCCATGAAAACGGAGGGAAGTAACAGATGAATGAGTATCCAAAAACACATGGCGTGTCTCTTCAAGGTGTGACGTTTCGCTACACAGACTATGGAACATTACTTCTCACACTCGGCGGTATTCTTCAAAAGGAGTTCAATCCGCGAGAGGCAGCCGACCTGCTACAGTATTTGAATGCCTATCAAGGCGATCTCCTCACTCATGCAAACGAAGGTGATATGGAGACGTGGCCGCGTGTGCGACCCGGCGTACAAGGGAAGAGTGAGATTGCAAGGGACGTTTTAGATGCCTACGAAAAGAAGAACGCCTATTCAGAAGGTGATGATGGAATACATCACGATGGCGGATAACTGAAAAAGAGACGACGCAGAAATGCACATGTAAATGAATGCTATGGATAGTCATTCCTGACACATCTTAAAGAATCTCGTTGCTTCGGTTAAGAAGACCGAACTGTTTTCACAAGGAGGTGTGCATGACATACCGTTTTGTCGTCAATCAACAAACATGCATTAATTGTGGTATTTGTATGGACCTCTGTCCGGTTCGCTGTCTTGATATGTCTCGCCCCTCTGGTGAGGGAGAGATTGGTCAAGACTGGGCACGGCAAAGCCCCATCCCCGGTGTAGGGGCCGACCGCCCCTGGATGATGCTCGTACCAGTCCAGGTGGCTCAGTGTGTAGGATGCCAAGTCTGTGTTCAGGAATGTCCTACCAATGCGATCACTATTGAGAGCAAGGTGCCACAGTTCACGCTTGCCAAGCGCGGCCCACTCACCTCTCTACCTGAGGACAATGGATGGGTGGCTCTCGACGCCTACACACGTGCGACCTCCGAGGAACCGGGAGAAGCACCGTGGGGGGAAGAACATTCGTGGCATGTGGCTGAGCGTCAGTCCACCTGGCAGAGTTGGAGAAGTTGGCTGGGTGAGCGCAAAGAGGACCTGCGAGCACCATGTCAGGCGGCCTGTCCCGTGGGAACCAACGCGGGTTTGTATGTCAGCTTGATTGCCGAGGGCCGCTATGATGAAGCCCTACGAGTCGCTTCCGAACCCAATCCCTTCCCTGCTATTTGTGGTCGTGTTTGTACTGCTCCCTGTGAAGATGTGTGCCGACGCGGAGAGTTCGACGCGCCTATCGCTATTCGCGATTTAAAACGCTTCGCAACTGATCACGCAGGACACACCAAGCGCACGATTCCCGCGCCCCGACAGCACTACAAGGAGCGAGTCGCTATTGTAGGGGCTGGTCCCACAGGACTCAGTGGGGCCTATTATCTTGCCCGGCGCGGCTACACTGTCACCATGTACGATGCCATGCCAGTTGCCGGAGGTATGATGTCTGTCGGTATTCCCGCGTACCGTCTCCCGCGAGCCGAGTTAAATCGCGATATCGATGCGATACGAGAGCTAGGAGTCACGCTTCACTTAAACACTGCCATTGGAGTTGACTACTCACTGGATGATTTACGTACCTCCTACGATGCTGTGCTCTTAGCCGTTGGCGCGCAACGCAGTCAACAACTCGACATTCCAGGCGAGAACGAGTACCGCGATGTCCGTGCAGCCATCACCTTCCTCAAGCAATTTAACCTGGACCCGTCGACTCGCATTGAAGGTGCTATTACCGTCATTGGTGGTGGCAGTACCGCGCTGGATGCGGCACGCTCAGCCTTGCGGGCAGGAGCAAGCAGTGTCAGTATCCTATATCGCCGCACACGCGCTGAAATGCCCGCCCAGAGCGAAGAAGTGCGAGCGGCTCTTGAAGAAGGGATTTCCCTTCACGAATTGACTGCCCCGGTCGAGGTCCTGGGCACACAGGGACGCATCACTAGCCTGCGTTGCCAGCGTATGGTGCTTGGAGAGCCTGACGAACATGGCCGACGACGACCCGTTCCCGTCCCTGACTCAATGTTTGAGGTGCCAACCTCTCAGGTGATTGTCGCCATTGGTGAAGCACCCGACCCTTCCTTCTTGCCTGCGGGATCGAGCGTCCAGATAGCAGCATGGGGTGGACTGCTGATTAACAAAGAGACATTAGCAACAGGTGCCATGGGAATTTTCGCGGCAGGTGATGTGACTTATGGCCCTAAGACAATTATTGAGGCTGCCGCACATGGAAGATTAGCCGCTCGTTCCATTCACGCCTACCTGCGTCATCTCTCACCCAAGGCCGTGAATGAGATGCCAGACGACGAATTTGAAACGGCATCAACGCTTCCTTCGGGTGGGACGGTGCATCTGGACCTGAGTCCCACACCGCAAGAAGTGATGCCACTTCGGGAGGCCGCTGCAAGAGATCGGTCCATCGAGTTCGCATCTGGTTTCACCGAGGAACAAGCGAGGCGAGAGGCTGGTCGCTGTTTACGGTGTGATCTGGCCTACCTTTGCCCAACCATCTCGATCATTCCTGTGAAGACAATCGGACGAGAAGAGAGAGTCAAGGCCATTCGCTAAGGCCACGGGCAACCCGCATCTCGGTTTATTGCCCTCTGCATATCATAAAGGAGTTTCAACAATGACAGTAGACCAACTGACACAAGCTATTGTTACGGGGATCAACGCTGGTGCCGAACAGTTTTTAGAGGGAACACTTGCTGCGATCCTGCCGGTTCTCTGGCTCGCGATCCTGGGATTACACCTTGGTCGTTCCTATATCCTGGACATGATTGATCGCTTTACGCTACGCCTGGGCGCAGACCTGCTCTGGCTGGTGTATGTCGCCATCCGTGACTTATTAATCGTCTCTGGTGTCGTTATGAGCTTTATGTTCTTTTTCCCGGATGTGGTGAGTGCGGATGCGTTACCCCTTACAGGTGGGTTTGCCGCAGTCAGCTTGTTTGGAGTTCTGCTGATTAAGCTGACAGGCGATCCCGATCATAATTTGCGTGACTTCCATCGTGTCACTGTCTTATTAGCCATAGGAGCCGGTTTCTACTTTGTTCCCTACCTGCTCGGTGTTCAGGCCAATGCGGTCTTTACGGCTGAACCCTATCAGTCAATCAGCAAGTTCCTGGTGACGAATACCAACACCTCATGGGCAGTCGGGATTGCCTACATCTCGATTATTCTGCTCGCGATCATGGGTGCACTCGCAACACTCTACGCGTTGAGGACTGGTGGACGTGCAGACGTGTCTGAAGCCGAGGCTTCTGCTCCGACCGTCTAAAGCCTCCCTTCCTAAAAAGTAAGACGAGAGACGTAGAGAGACCGGGAAGAGAGTCCTAAAAAGTAAGACGAGAGATGGCTTCCGTTCCAAAGAAGACAAGGAACGGAAGACAGAAAAGAAGTGAGGATTACACAATGAAACCAGATGATGTCGCGAGTGCGATTACTCAAGCCCTGCTGCAAGGTGGTGCAGCGTGGATGATTAGTTCGATTGTTGCCTTTTTACCCGCTTTATGGACCATGACCTTGATGTTACACCTGGGACGACCATACGTCCTGCGCATCCTACGTCGCTGCGGATTGCGACTCGGTGCCGATGTGTGGTGGATGTCCTATCTGCTCATGCGTGACGCGCTGATGCTGATGACCTTCGCGCTCAGTTGGATCATGTTCCAACCGAACATCGTTGCGGCCACAGCACTTCCCATCACAGGTTCCCTGGCGGCATTGCTACTCCTACTTGGATTAGCGGTCAAGCTGTCACGGCGGGTGGATGATGACATTGCAGCCTATCGGCTTGCCACGGTGTTTATCGTACTGGGAGCAACCCTCTACTATGGTCCTCTGGTCTTTGCGGTCGAGTCGGCGAGTCAGCCGTACCTGACCGGGTTTGGTCAGTTCTTTACCAGCAACACGAACGTCCCAGTAGCTCTTGCAATTATGTGGGTCTCTCTGGCTGGCGTGATAGCAGTTGCTGGCTGGCTCTTCGTCCGAGCGTGGATGGCAGCGGCCCGTTCCATGACACAACGCATGGCACCTACGAAGATAGCATCGACGCCAAAACCTGTATCAACACCAACTCCAGTACCGGCAGTATAGTCTATAAAGAGTGTTCAAAGTACAGGAATGTTGGCATTCCTGTACTTTGAACGCTCTTTCCGTTCCTGTTCTGGTTACTAGCCCTACCACGTTATCTATGATTTCAAAACGATGCATCCCTATGTACGTATGGAAGGAAGGAAAAAACAATGGCTCCTATCATCATTCTCGATCTTGTGCTTCTCGCAACAGTGTTCGTGTTCAGCATCAGGTTTGTATGGCTCCAAATCTCGAATGACACATGGCTGAAAGCTCATGGAACGCATATTGGCGCACTCATCACGTATGTGAGAAGGGATAGCGTTCAAACATGTTTGATAACTGCCGCATGGACAGACCCACGTACAGGGCGCAGATTCACCTTTCGAGGCTTTCGGCTCAATACAGGCTACCAGGTAGGCCAGCTAGTCGAGATAGTTCTCGATGTGCATCATCCTTCCCGCTACGCGATGTAAATCGCATATAATGGCAAGGATTGGTGTTGTCTGTCGAATAAATAATAGTCTGCGTTTCAACGCTCTCTTTCATATGCAACGCATCTTGGGGCAGTCACACCACCAGCATTGGCAGAGTGAGGAGAAGGCGTTCTTGCTGGTGGTGCTGTTACGAGTACGAGAACTTACGGCACAGTATGCTGGTTGGCTTCGACAAGCCAGAGCCACGTATCAATGTCACGCGAGATATCGGTGAAGAGTGCCGCGCTGTCAGCATCAAGCAAGTCCGTCGCCTGCCCAATCGTATAGCGAACGTGTTTGCCGAACGAAGCGAGGACCGTCGCGAGGGCCTCGATATGCCCGTTCTCATCAGCGACTTCAAGCGGATACCTATCGAGTGCTGTTCTACTGGTGACGACATGCGTTGTTCCATTGGCACTGCCTCCCAACTGCACAATACGCTCAGCAATCTGGTCAACGTATCCCTCGACGCCACTCGCAATCTGACCGAATAACGTGTGTAGTGCTAGAAATTGCGGGCCTTTTACATTCCAGTACGCTTGCTTGGCTTGAAGCATCAGATCAATGCTATCAGCCAGGCGGCGATTCAACACCTCGACCAGTTTCACTCGTTGCTCTTCGGGAAGGCTATTGTGAGTCTTGTGCATGATGTCTCCTTTCTCTTGCTGTATGGTCTGCCCATCGTTGCAGATGCTCCTGATAAAACGTCGCCAGCAGCAAAGTGTCCTTTCTCCTCTTTGGTTCTAGCATACTTCGAGTGCGTGAGAAAATGCGTGAGGACATGCGTGAAACTCTGTTTTGCCAAGCAGTGAAATGGTTGACGTTACAACGCTGAGGGTGTACGATAGAGTAGGAAATCAAAGTGAGTATTCTCCTGCGATGTACAGCGAGAACGCTCACGAGAGACAGGATGTGCGCCATGGTGAGTTTAGTGGAGAGGGGGACGCTTCATTTTGCATTACTCGGGCCGCCACAGGTGTATCGGGATGGGCAGTTGTTGGTCTTTCCCTCTCACAAAGCCCTCGCCTTGCTCCTGTATTTGGCTGTGGAGCAGGGTAGCCATTCGCGCAAGATGCTTTCGGAGTTCTTCTGGCCTGAAAGTGATGCCGCCCATGCGCGGTCAGCACTTCGTACAACCGTGGTTGAGTTACGCGACGTGCTGGCTGAGGAGCCATCCCCAACGCAGAGAACGGGGATGCATCGCATCCCGCATCTGCTCATTGACCGTGAAAGCTTGAGCCTCGACGCTACCTCTCAGGTCAGCCTGGACCTGCACACCTTGCAAGACGCCTGGGTTCTCGCTCGTGACACCGCTCGTGGGACGGTCCCACTCCCAGAAGAGACACGTCGCGTGCACCTCACGCACCTTCAGAAGGCGATCACGATTGCGCGTGGGGAATTTCTCGAGGGCTTCTCGCTGCATAATGTCCAAGGCTTCGACGACTGGGTTCGCTTCCAACGAGAATACTGGCATCTGCGTATGCATCTGGTCTTCGACCGACTCTCCTCGCTGTATGAAGATGTCGGCGAGTTTGAACAGGCCATTGCCGTCATCATCCGTTGGCTCGCCCTCACCTTTTTGAACGAAGAGGCGTCACAACGCCTGATGCGTCTGCACTTTGCAGCAGGCAATCGAGTTGCCGCATTGCAAGCCTATGAGGTCTTACGTGCTCTGCTGGCATCAGAAATTCATGCGGAACCGACCCCAATCACGATGGCTCTAGCTGAACGTATTCGGGCGACCTCTCCTGCTCGCCACACACAACCGCAAACGACAAAAAGAGCCTCACCATTGCAGGTCCTGCTCGCGGCTCCTTTTGTTGGACGGACACGCGAGTATGGTCTCTTGCTTGAGCAGTATTATCTCGCCCGCCAGGGGCAGACACAAGTGGTGTTGGTGGAGGGGGAAGCAGGTATTGGCAAGACACGGCTCGCCACTGAGATGGTCGATTGGGCGACTGCACAGGGAGCTGATGTGCTGCGGGGTCAGGCGTTTGAAAGCAATCGACGGCTCTCGTATCAGCCGTTGATTGAGGCATTACGCCCAGGATCGACCAGGAAAATGCGCCCGAAGATTTGCTGCATGACGTGTGGTTGGCGGAACTCGCTCGCCTCTTACCAGAATTGCACGAACGCTATCCCGATCTGACGCGCGTGGTCGAGGATGCGTCGGTGGCGCGTAATCACTTGTTCGAGGCCGTGGCACGCTTGCTCACGGTTCTCGCAGCACGTACGCCTCTCATTCTCTTCCTGGATGATCTCCACTGGGCCGATACCGCCACATTGGACCTGCTCCACTACCTGGTACGCCATTTCACTGAGCGTGCCACGCCTCTGCTTCTGCTGCTCTGTGTGCGCACCGAGGCACGGCAGATGTCCTCTGAACTTGCTGAGTGGCGAGCGAATGTAGGTCGGATTGTGCCTTTGACCCGCTTGCAGCTCAATCCACTCACCATGCAGGATACGATTAGCCTCCTGTCTCTGCTGGCACGAAGTAATCTGGAGGGAGAGACACACAAGCCGAAAGCTCCCACTTTAGCCATGCAGGAACCTACTGACGTCTTGGAGCAGGTCGGGCAACAGCTCTTCGCGGAAACACGTGGGCAGCCCTTTTATCTGATTGAAACGCTCAAGCTGCTGCTCGCACATGGCCTTTTTCCGTCATCTTCAGATGAGGATGTCGCGGTCGCGGTCGTCAAGCAGCTTGGTACAGCACAGCTCTTCCCACCGAGCGTTCGTGAACTGATAAGCATCCAGCTTGATCGGCTTCGCCCAGCCGCCTTTGCTTTCCTCGTCGCAGGAGCCGTGCTGGAGCAAGATGCCACCTTTGAGCGACTGTGTGGAGTTGCGGACCTCTCCGAACAGGAGGGATTGGTCGCTCTGGACGAGGTGCTATGGAGCCTTCTCGTGCCGGAGCCGAAGCGGTTGGGAGGGCTAACAGAGAGGATCGTGTACACCTTCACCCATCCCATGATCCGTGATGTCGTCTCTGTCGAGGCGGGTGAGACACGCAGTCGCGTCTTTCATCGACGTGCGCTGCACCTCTTACAAGATACCTCTGTTCCTACGGCGAGACTGGCGCATCATGCCCTGGCAGCAGGGATGCTCGCCCCAGCCTTCCGCCTGAGTGTGGCGGCGGGTGACGAAGCGAGAGAGGTCTTTGCGTTCCACGTTGCCATCGAACACTATGAACAGGCATGGCAACTCTTGGCACCGCAACGAATGGACTCATTGAAGCAGGCAAACATCGGCTACGATGACGTCTCCCATCTCTACGTTGCGTTAGGCTATGCCTACGAATTGACCAGAGCATGGGAGCAAGCTCGTCCTTTAGCCAACGCGATGCTCACCTATCTGCTTCAGATGGTAGAGCAGGAGGACGAGGCGAGCAAGAGGACGAAAACACTGTGGTATCAGGCGATGCTTGCCCTCTCGACAGCCGAGCGAGCAACGGCTCTTCCATACGGGGAGCGTGCGTTGGCAGTCGCCCGAAGCAGTGGATACCCGGAGCTGATTGTCCAGAGCTTGAACGCGCTCGCCTTCGTCACGATGCAGACAGGTGAGTGGGAGGAATACGAGCACCACGCTACAGAAGTGCTTGCGTACTATGTCTCGCTTCACGATCGAGCCATGGAAGCAGATGCTCTCTGCATGCTCGCCCAGGCACATCTCCACCGTGGACAATTGCACATGGGGATCACACACGCACGTAGGGCATTCAGGATCAGCCAGGAAATCAGGAACACCTGGGGAGAGGTCAATGCCCTCTATGACCTGACCTCGGGCTTACTTGACAGTGGGGCGTATACAGAAGCACTCTCAAGTGCTCTCCAGGCTGCGGCAAGCGCACGAACCCTCAACAGGAGTTCCGCGCGGGCGAGTACGCTGCTATTGCGTGCCCTCATTCAATTAGGAGGCGTCTACCGGGCGATGCAGGCTGCGACGGCTGCACACATCGTTGATTTGGAAGCACTGAGGCTCAACGAAACGCATACGTCGTCCTCCTACACGACGGTTATCACGTCGGTCCTCTGCGCGGATGCGACCCTTCTTGGAGAGTGGGCCGATGCTGGTCGGTACGCACGGCAAGCAACGAAAGGTGCAGGAGAGCACGAACTGGTGTACGTGGAATTTCCTTATTGGTGTGTCACGGAGGCGTTACTATATGAAGGGGATGCAGTGCAAGCGAGAGCATATCTCGCTCGACTCAATGCGCACACGAGAGCTGGTCGGCGTGATCGTGTGCAATACCTGTGGGCCTCCGCAAGGCTAGCTGTGTGGGAAGGTCGTCAAGAGCAGGCCCGTTCCGACTTGGATGCGGCTCGTGTGCTTGCCGAAGAGATTGGCCTATCAGATGAACGGTGGCAAATTCAGGTCGCACTCGGAGACCTGAATCAGTCGCAAGGAGAAGCAGTGCAGGCAGAGCGTGCCTATGCCCAGGCGATGAGCTTGGTCCAAGCACTTGCCGAGAGAATCGAGGATAAAGCTTTACGAACGAATTTTCTGACTGCCCCAAGGGTACAACACATCCTGGAATACGCCACACCATAAGACGGTCCTCTTACGCACGTGTTGAACAGCGAGGAAACCGACCTTTTTGAACGGCTTTTGAGAACATCACGTTTTCCGTTCGCTCTCTTCCTATCACGTGAGTCGCAGATGAGAGACCATTTTTTTCACAAGAAGAAGGAATTCATCCAGATCAAAGGGCTTGTAGAGAACAGGGATACCTTTTTGGAGTAACACGTCCTCTTGTTCACGGATATCTTTGAGTGCAGCCGTACAGATGATCACAGGGATGTCTTTGGTGGGACGGTACAGCTTGAGTTGCTCTAACAACAGGATGCCAACGTTATGTTTACCCATTTTAAAGTCGAGCAGAATGAGATTGGGCATCAGGTCTGCAATCTCTTTGACATCTTGCGTTGCCATAAGGGACGTGGAAACCGTATATCCTTCGCTTTCCAGAGCGAGTTTGTAGAGGTCTAGGATCGCTTGGTCGTCGTTGATTGCTAAGATATGGGCAGGCATCAAGGTTTCGTTTCTCAAAGTGAGCTTTGATTTCCTGCCGAAAGGACATCGGTAAGAACATTCCTGCCTTTCACAACAGAAGATTATTTATAGTATACCATAGTTAGAGAGTAGATGTTGTATTTCTCATTTTAGTGAAATACAACATCTACTCCCTAATTATGGTATACTAATGCTACTACGATTATGGAACAATCTCATTGGAAACAGAGCCAATTTGGTATATTGAGTTCCTTAGAGAGAAGCATAGCGTATTTCTCAAGAGGAGTTGATATATCATGACGTATATTCGTAGAAATAGTGCCGAGGAACAAAAAGACGCGTACCAGAAAGCCCAAAACTTAATAGTTCTCTGCGAGCAGCTTCATATTACGCTAGATCCGATTGATTGGCAAAACGCTGGCATGCAGGCCGATATAACGGTACAGACGCTCAAGATAGCAGACCTCTTGGAGATGAGCCGTCAGGATGCTGCATCCGTTCTACGTCAACTTCAACTCAAACTCTTCGAGCAGGCCGCGCTCAAAGCTGTCGGTGCTCGCCCAGGTCTCAAAGCTATCATGTGGAGTCCTGTAGAAGTCGTACAACCACAAGCATTTTTATCCCTCTGGATCATCACTCTTGAGACGGATGAGCGGATCGCGATTGCTGAATACATCAGAGATGGGCAGCGTGTCTATGAGCACTTTATGTTCGACGGAGACGACGGGAATGCTCTCGTGAAACTCTTTGGCCCAAGTCATAGAGGGGAGTATGAGTGTGGTACTCTGGTCACTATTGAAGAACATGAGCAGAGATACACCGGAGAGATCGTCTCTCTTCTTCCCCCACACAAGGCATGGACTCATAGTTCCTCTTCCTCAAGAGGTCGTCATACCATTTTAGGAAAAGTCTACCCGAACGACAGTTCATCAAGGTATGTCGTCAATTGTCATGATGGCTTCCCTCATGTGGTCAATCAGTGGCAAATCATGAGTGAAACAAACGAAAAATAAGAGCAAGATACCCTAACGTTGATCCTACATTGCGTTTGCAACTCGTAGGTGCCTCTAAACGTGTATCAAGCAGAACGCACTTTCAGTGTTCATTCCATAAAAGCTTCTTACCCACTATATTTGTGTTTGCCAAAGGAAACGTCATGATTTCAAAGAACGTTCATTCTCGCACACATCGTCAGGACAAAGATACCGATTTAACACCAACCTATGGAGCGCGACTCTTGAATGAGAGTATTCCACGGAATACGATGCCGGAGCATGAGATGCTCCCGCGTACAGCGTATAGCCTTATTCATGACGAATTAATGCTCGATGGCAACTCTCGTCTGAACCTTGCGACCTTCGTCACGACATGGATGGAGCCAGAGGCACGTCAGTTAATGATGGAGACGTTCGATAAAAATATGATCGACAAGGATGAGTATCCGCAGACCGCAGAGATCGAAACGCGTTGCGTTAATATTATTGCGCGTTTGTGGCATGCCCAGGAAGAGCAAGATGCGATTGGAACATCTACCATTGGATCGAGTGAGGCCGCAATGCTCTGTGGGATGGCACTGAAATGGCGTTGGCGAGCGCGTATGAAGGCGATGGGTAAACCAACGGACAGGCCAAATCTCGTGATGGGCATCAATGTACAGGTGTGTTGGGAAAAGTTCACTCGCTACTGGGAGGTCGAGCCTCGCTACGTGCCAGTCGAGCAGGGTCGCTATCATCTTACGGCAGAAGAGGTTGCTGCCTATTGTGATGAGAACACAATTGGCGTGATTGCTATTCTTGGTAGTACGTTCGATGGCAGTTACGAACCAATTCAGCACATTAGCGCAGCCCTGGATCAGTTACAGAATGAGAATGGATGGGATATTCCTCTTCACGTCGATGCCGCAAGTGGAGGCTTCATCGCGCCGTTTATCCAACCTGACCTGGAGTGGGATTTTCGCGTGCATCGCGTCGTGTCGATTAACGCATCAGGTCATAAATTCGGACTCGTGTATCCGGGTGTGGGATGGGCTGTGTGGCGCGACCAGGAGGCATTGCCGGAAGAACTGATCTTTAAGGTAAACTATCTCGGTGGAGAGATGCCGACCTTCACACTCAATTTCTCGCGTCCAGGCAATCAGATTGTGGCACAATACTATAATTTCTTACGCCTCGGAAGAGAGGGATATACACGTATACAGCAAGCATGTCATGACACTGCGTTGTACCTGTCTGAGGCAATCGCGAAGATGGGTCCATTCGAGTTGCTGTCAGACGGAAGCGAATTGCCCGTCTTCGCATGGAAGCTGAAAGAAGAGACAAACTTTACACTCTTTGATATGTCTGATCGGCTCCGCACAAATGGCTGGCTCGTGCCTGCGTATGCAATGCCGAAGAATTGTGAAGACCTAGTGGTACAACGTATCGTGGTAAAAGAAGGTTTTAGCCGTGATATGGCGAATATACTGCTACGCGATATGCGTAACGCTTTACAGTACTTCGAATTGCAGCCTATGCACGTAAAAAAAGAAGAGGGTACGCATTTCGCGCACCTCTAATGCGCACAGGAAAAAGATATGACTGACAAGAAACATGCACTGGTCTTACAACATTTCCATGAAAACCCGCCTGGCCGCGTGGGGAATCTCCTGGATGAGCATGAGATTCCCTATCATCTGATTCATGTGGGGCAAGATACGCTACCCAATCCGAGCGAATATGGGGCGATCTTTGTGCTTGGTGGAACGCAGCACCTGTACAACAAATCCAAATATCCCTACACGGTTCATGAAGAACTCTATATACGGAGGGCAATTGAGCAAGATATTCCGTATTTGGGAATGTGTCTGGGTGGTCAACTGCTTGCAAACACGTTCAAGGCACCGATACGTAAGTTGCCAAAAGAACACATTGGTTTCCTCACGATCCATTTTACACAGGCGGGTCAAAATGACCCATTGTATCATGGACTGCCTGGATATCAGCAAGCATTTCAGTGGCATGAAGACTGCTTCGAGTTACCACTAGGGGCCGTTTCACTCGCGCACCATCAAGATGGCGCAAATCAGGCATTTCGCTATCTCAGTCACGCCTATGGTTTACAGTATCATATCGAACTTACAGAGGACATGCTCGATAAGTGGCTCCATGATCCAGCTTTGAAAAAGGAGTTCATCGACGAATACGGGACCGAGCAATACGAGAAAACGGAGCAGGAGGCGGTGGAATTGTATCCAACGTATGCGAAACACGCACAAACTCTTATCGAGAATTTCCTGCGAACATGTGATGTTAAGAACAAATAGAAGCCATCTTTTCGCATCCAGCCTTCCCTAAATATCACACATCCTTTGGAGGCTCTGACGGTGCATACTCTCGAAACGTTCCGTGTACGAGAACGAAATATCCAGAGAGGGTCTCCATGATTGTTGGGCGAGTTGTATAAAGCTTGAGTCGGTAAAGCGCAAGAGCATTAGGTGATGAGCCAGTATACCCAATGCGACGTGCTACCCCACATATATTTTGTGGTTCTGATTGAGTTGCAATTGAGATTCTTCCTCGTGGGGTTGCTGTCGTATCGAAGGTAACATATGTGACATGAGCAGTTTGAATGGGATTTTCCTCTACCTGCATTGTTGCCTTTCCTCTTGAGAATATGCTTTTCGTTCTGAATTCCTGCTAACATAAATTTGTCGAGTCATTTAAGTGAAGACGTTCGATGGAAGAAAAATGAGTAACCTATATTTGTCGTTGATTAGGTGGAATTGATGGAGAGAGGGTATGTTCGTTTTGAGCTTGAGGGAACACACTTTATGCTTCTGCCCGTGTGAATTATATTTCCTGTGTCGCTATTTCGTCACAGGGCCTGCACTTTCCCTTCCTTTCATGCAAGAACAGTGAGCCATATCAATGTAAGATGACTTGCTGCACACAACGTACAATGGCTAATACACCGATATGACCTTAATTTTGCAGTATCGCCCACTAAGTATACTCATATATTGCTGAGTAGTCTATAGCCTGAGCAGCAAAAAATACGTTATCCCTCTCGTTTTCTTGCATGGAGCGCATATCCAAGTGTCCATGTTTGCTGTGTGTCCAGTTGTTTATCAAGCCAAGCTAGAAAGCGAAGCGGCAATAAATGTACAATCAGCTTTGGAAGCACAAATATTGGTAAAAAGATCAAGGTATACAGTGATAATACCTTGAGGTTCAGTGTTGGCTTCAGAATATATCTTCTCAGGGTGCTAGCAATGCTTACAATCCACCCGCCACGCGGCGTAATAAATATGATCTCAAACCCTGCTGACTCTACAAGTTTTTTCAATGAGTAAGGTGTGTAGCGATAAAAATCATACGGTTCTTCATGTAGTGGGTGCATAAATGGGGTTGTAACAAATATATGACCACCGCTTTTCAGTACTCGATGAAATTCTTTTAAAACCAAATCTGGTTCAGGAACATGTTCCAATACTTCTGTACACAATACTGCATCGAAACTACTGTCTTGCACTGGAATATCGTTTGCCGGGCAGATATAATCAATTCCACTGAATGCGTGATACTTCGTTACCGCAAAATCAGTACTTTTGTAATGTACATGACTGAAGAGAAGTTTGTATGGACTATCGCCTGCGCCTACGTCCAGGATACTCATCCCCACATCTAACTGCTTCCTTGCATACTGGACCAGCCCTAAAATCGTGAGGCGAATAAACGGTGACTCATTGATAAATCGTTTTGTGCTTGCTGGAAGTGATCCATCTTCAATGATATGTGGTTCGACGTGTTGTATCGTGTTAATAACCATTTAAGTATTACCCTTCTGTATTACATTTGGCATCGCATTCCAGTTCATGATAGATGATGTATGTTGAGCTTTCAATACTCATAATTATCTAAAAGGGGAACTACTCTGATTGCGCCTTCCCAGCGTTGGGGGTGTTTCCCAAGCCCGTTGCTTCAAAAAAGTGGTAGTATAAAGCATACGAAATTATTCTCCCTCATGCTTGATGGCACTTTAATACTGCCATCTATGGCTGGGGGGAGCGTTTTTGAGCATCTCTATTGCAGGGATATGGAGTAGAAAGAAGTTTATGAGTCAAAAGTTAGCCGGGTCCGTATGTTTGATTACCGGAGCCAGTGCGGGTATTGGTAAGGCGTCCGCGCTTGCACTCGCGAGTGAAGGAGCACATCTTGTCTTGACCGCAAGACGCGAGCATCGTCTTGATAACCTGATACAGACGATACAATCTGCTGGCGGGCGAGCCGTGGCGGTCGTGGGTGATGCACGTGAGGAGGAGACGGCGATTCAGGCCGTCAAGATGGCCAAAGAGCAATTTGGGACAGTAAATATCTTGATCAACAATGTTGGCGTTGGAAACTATAAGCAACTGACCGACACGAGTGCCCAAGACTACGATGAGATGATGGATAGCAATGTGCGCTCCACCTTCCTGTTTACCCGGCACACGGCTCCCTTGATGATAGAGCAAAAGTCAGGCATCATTCTTACGATCTCATCTATGGCTGGCATCTATGGGTTCGCGGGCGAAGCCGTGTACTGCGCGACCAAATTCGCGCAAGTTGGGTTCGCGCAAGCCCTGGACAAAGAACTCCGCCCACATGGTATCAAGGTGGGTGTGATTTGTCCTGGTGGGGTCAAGACAGAGTTCGCGTTAGGCAAGGGACGAACAGAGCAAAGCGTTGCTGAGTCCGGTATGCTCGATCCTGAGGATGTGGCAGGAACAGTCTTGCTGGCATGCACACAGTCATCTAACTCACGCATCATCGAGATTTAGATGCGCACAATGGACGAGCCATTGGCATAAATTAAGAACATAAAACAAAAAATTGTTCATCCAGTGGATGAACAATTTTTTGTTTTATACTAGTTTTACTTGGCGGCGGTGTTCTCAGCCAGTACGCGATCGATTTCGCTCTTTAAGCGTGTTGGATGAGGACCAACCAGACGACCAATTGCCTTACCACCCTGGAAAATCATCAGGGTTGGGATCGCCTGAATGCCGAGCTTCCCTGGTGTCTCGTTGTGCTCGTCGATGTCCATTTTGGCAAAGCCAAGTTTGCCCTGATACTCTTCGCTCAAGCGCTCGTACACAGGTGCAATCGCTCTACAGGGTCCACACCATGCAGCCCAGAAGTCAACGATTACGGGCGTCTCCGACTGAAGAACCTTGTTCTCAAAATCTTGATCGCCAACATGAAACAGATTTTCGTGTGTAGCCATTGTTATTTTTCTCTCTTTCAAAAGTAAGTGGTCTATCTAGCTTCCTGGTAGCATTTTCGCTTATGCCAAGATAAAATTCTTTCACTAGAGACAACACCATTACCCGATATTCTATTCCATTCCTCGATCGTTTATCTGCGGCGACTTCCTCCACCTTGTAGAATGGAGAGGATGCGTAGGATATAGAGGAACAGGTTAATCAGGGTGATGAAGAGCGAGACGGTCAATCCAATCGCGTTAGGCAGCGTATCAGCCATGTAGCGGGCACGCTGCACATAGTACAACACGTAGCCTGAGAAGATGGCAACGCCAATCACAGAAACGATCAGGCCACCGATACCCGTATTAAAGCCCTGGAAGAAGAAGCCCAGGACACCTGCGACTAGCAGCAAGAGTAGGCCAAAGAACAGGTAGTCACCAAGGTGCGAGAAGTCTCGTTTTGTAGTCCAGGAATACGCAGCTAAGCCAAACGCCGTTAGCGTGGTAATTAGAAACGCCTCGGCTAAGATGTATCCACCGTTGACCAGGTAGTAGCTAATAAGCGGTGCGAGCGACATGCCTTCGAGAAATGTGAACAGGTAGAGCAAGAAAAGATTGATGCCAGGTTTCTGGATCAAGAAATGAAGCGCGAGCAAAACAACAAAGCCAGCGATGGCGACCGTGAAAAATGTTCCGTTGCTAGTCGCGTGAGCAAACACAACAAAACCCACAAAGGCACCGAGCGTGGCAAACAGGAATGAGAAGGCAAGTAAGCCCATGACTTTCCCAATCAAGCCACTCGACTGTGTACCCTCATAAGCGGGAGCAAGTGTTTGATACTGGTAGCGAGAACCAAATGTATTATTGCCTCCAAAGGGACCATTATTTCTCTGATTATAGTTATACATGATGAACCTCAATTGCAGAACTGTTCGTGTAGAACGGACGCGTTGCAACGTTTAGAAATGCATAGAACAATGGCTACTATGCTGTAGTAATTACGCAAGGAAAACAGGATAAGTTGCATGATATTCTACAATAGAGAAGCAATTTTGCGTCTATTTTATTCCCATCGTACAAGTAATTAAGGTCCATGAAACGGCCTGAGATGCTACATCACACTCCACACGCCGCAAATCTCACAGATGGCAACACCGACTTCGCCGAAGGTTTTGCTACGTGTATTCCAGCGGTCGTATACGATAGAAATGGCACCACAATTCCAGCAGCGAGCACGTCCACCTTTTTTACTTTCCTGGGCAAGTTGTTCGAGCAGTTGACTTCGCGCTTCTTCCGCACCAGTATAGCCTGGGTTGTAGGAAAGGTGCAGCAAGTTTCCAAGTGGAAGACTGATCTCGTGCGATGGTGGTTGTAGTGGTGGAGTAGCGGTAGCCTGAGGGCTAGCCGCTTGTATTGCCTGCGGTGGAACTTGTGGTGGACGACGAAATAGTTCACCACGCGGAGTACGACGACCACTTTCGATTGTTGTTTCTGGCCGTTCGGTACTCTGTCTTTCTGGTGCTTGCCTTTCTGGACGTTCACCATTCGTCGCACGTGTTACAGATGGTAGAGACGACGGTTGTTGTATATGAGCCGAAATTTCAGTTGGGGATGATGGCTGAGGAGAATTGTTCTCCACACGTTCTACAGGGGGTGTGACAGAAGGCTGAGAAGCTTGTTCTATTTCTTTTGATAAGCTATCAGTCTGAGTAGGTGCCGATGTCGCGCTCACATTTTCGGTTGTTTCAGCACTATGGTTATTGTTATTTTCAGGCTGATCAGGCGGATTGGCGCGTTTTCTTCGCGTTATTGGCATAGGAGTGTGCTCCATAAGAAGTAATGATGCGTATACGCTTCACAATTTTATATACGATGCGCGAAAGATGGGTAGGGCGCATGTAGTATATCACAGAACGAAGAGCTAGAACGGAAGTAGTACATCTTTACGGTGCATGCCCATAGCTTGTGAGGAGATAGGCTAGCACCGAAGCAAAACAGGATATAAATACGGTCTATATTTATCCCCGAAAAAATGTTGTATTTACTTAAAGAAGTCAGCGTTTATCTTGATAAAGCTTTTCCACTCTTCGGGAACCGCCGACTCCTCAAAAATAGCGGTGACAGGGCAGGCAGGCTCACACGCACCACAGTCGATGCATTCATCGGGATTAATAAAGAGCTGCTCCGCCGTTTCGAACCCTGCTTCACCTTGCGATGGATGGATACAATCGACAGGACAGACATCCACACAAGATGCGTCTTTGACGCCGATACAGGGTTGGGTAATCACATATGTCATGAACTTGAAATCCTCCTCTTGACTCGCCAGCATAAACTAGAGAACAGTTCGTAGTGACTGTTTTGGCAATTTCAGTATAGAGGGTTGTCTAGTCAATGTCAACGCTTGGAGGGATCAAATTCAGGACTTTTCGAAAGTCGAGCAGGGACATGACAGGGGCAAGCCCTGTCACTACTATACTCGGATGGGCGTGGCAAGCCACGTAGTGGCAAGCAGTATAGTAGTGACTGGGCTTGCCCCTGTCATGCTTCTGCTCTAACTCTCTCAAAACTACATTATTATTGGGCATCGCCGAAAATGGTGTAGTGCCAACTCTTGTTGGCTTCACCATTTAGCTCGATCAATACATGTTTGATCTGTGTGTATTCATCGAACGAATACATAGACATGTCCTTACCAATACCACTTTGTTTATAGCCACCGTGGGGCATTTCAGAGGCAATGGGTAGATGATCGTTGACCCAGACGGTGCCGAACTTCAGGGTCTTACTGGCACGCATAGCTTTGTAGATGTCGCGTGTCCAGACCGAGGCAGCAAGACCATAAACAACATCATTGGCTTTCGTAAGTACCTCTTCTTCGGTCTTGAAACGGCTCACGACGAGTACGGGACCAAAAACCTCATTCTGGATGATAGCGGCATCATTGCGGTCCTCCGCGATCACGGTTGGCTCGAAGAAAAAGCCGTTCTCAAAGCCCACAACTTTCCCACGCTTGCCGCCTGTGAGAATGTTGGCACCGGCACGAAGTGCCTGCTCGACATGACTCTCGACGCTATCACGCTGACGTGCAGAGATCAAGGGACCCATATCGGTCGTTTCTTTTGAAGGGTCTCCAACACGGAGCTGCTTGACTTTGTTCATGAATGTCTGCATGAAGGTATCGTATACGCTGTCCTGCACGTAGATACGGGTCGCTGCTGTACAGTCCTGGCCACAGTTGACATAGCCACCCACAACAGCACCACTGGTCGCGGCATCCAGGTCCGCGTCGTCGAAGACGATAAAAGGAGCCTTGCCACCGAGTTCAAGATGCACACGCTTGATCGTATCAGCCGCGGCTCGCATGACATACTTACCACTGCGAGTACTGCCAGTGATCGAGACCATATTGACATCTTTATGGCTCACAAGGCTAGGAGCGATCTCCGGCCCATCGGTGATGACGTTGAGGACGCCAGCAGGAATGCCCGCCTCAAGCGCAAGCTCACCAAGTCGAAGGGCGGTCAGCGGTGTTTCAGGTGAAGGCTTGAAGATGACCGTGTTGCCAGCCGCGAGAGCTGGTCCAAGTTTCCAGGCAGCCATCATGAAGGGGTAGTTCCACGGCGCAACAGAGGCGACAACACCAACTGGTTCGCGACGAATGATGCTTGTATGCCCACCCGTGTACTCGCTAGACGCAGTACCAGCAAGGTGCCGCGCGGCTCCCGCGAAAAAGTGTAGGTTGTCAGCCGCGAACGGAATATCGCTATCACGCGCAAGCTTGATAGGTTTGCCCGTATCCTGTGATTCCAGGTCAGCAAGTTCGCCAGCATGCTCTTCAACCAGAGTGGCCAGTTTCTCCATGATAGAAGAACGCGCGCCATGCGTTAGTCCAGACCAACGGCCATCGTCATAGGCCGCACGAGCCGCCGCGACCGCGTGGTTCATGTCATCCATCGTGCTCTCAGGTACCTCGGCAATCGTCTTGCCAGTGGCTGGACTTATATCCTCAATAGTTTTACCAGTGCTACTGCCGACAAGTTTCCCATCAATCAGAAGTTTGAAATTGCTCACCACCGTTGTTCCTTTCGGATACTTCAAAAGACACTAATTCGTACCTAAATAAGATTTTTCCTTCGATATTCGCATATTTTACGCTAAACAGTACGAATATCAGTACTTGTTCATAACTACGTAGTATATGTATCTTATCACATCATCAGCATACTTTTGGCTCTCTGTCTCTTGAAGAACAAATGAAAATGAATTGTACGGGTCTGATTTATCACACCCTGTTGGCGACCCGCCATGTTTACAGGATTGATAATGTGTTTCAACATGTCCCCTAACATTGTTCATCGCCAACAGGATGTGATAAATCAGGCCCGTACATTAATTTCGTTGTGGAACATTCGTTGTATCGTTTTAGGACAGCACACGTTGTTCGCTTTCAACGTGCATATCGTAGCGTGCGGCTTCGTGGAAGAAGATATCCGCTGGCACACCCGCTTCGGGACCGAAGGCACCACGCTTTGTAATCTCTCCACGGGCGAGCATTCTGCCAGTGATGGCAAGCGGAGTGCCAGTATCCAACGCACCAGCACCAATACCCCAGCGCGTGTAGGGACGCACCACGACCTGATTCATGATCTCTAGTCGCTGCCCCTGCGCCTGGCCTTGCGCGACGATACGCAACACATCACAATCCTGCGGCTCAACCTCTTCGACGGGTGCCATTTCGAGCAGACGTGCCAGCACTTCGCGTGGTGAGACATTGACTTCTTGTACATTGATTGGCTCGTTACTGCCAAAGCCTAGATCGACCAGGAATTTGAGTTTCGTCAGGAAGTCATTCGGAAAGGCAATCTTGAATGAAACGTAGTTGATGCCTTTGTCCTGAAATGAGGCAGGGAACGTCGCACATTCAGAGTGTAATGAGTAGATGGCGGTGGCGCGTCCAACGGGTGCTGGAAAGACGAGTTCTTCCTGGCCCGTCAGAGGCTGCTGTGCATGCCATGTGCCATTCTCAAAGACCTGAGGCTGTTTGGTAAATTCATCAAGCACGGTACGAATAGAATATGGCGCGACAAGTGGTGCGGTAGATGGCGTTTCGTCGCCACAACCAAGCTGTACCTTGATACTTTCTACGTGCTCAAGTTTATCGACCGCCATACGCGCAAGCAGGTTTGTGATGCCAGGTGTACCACCCATGCCAAGAATCGCGGTTATGCCCGCTGCCTCTACTTCGGCGTTCATTGCAAGTAGGGTGCGCGACATATGAAAGAGACCACCAAGGTCAGCGTAGTGAACCTTGTTACGGATGCAAGCTTTCAAAATCGGCAGGTTGTAAACATATTCAACCGCGCTCAACACCACATCGGCTCCACGTAGAAGAGCGTCAAGTTGTTCTTCGCGTGTTACGTCGATCTGTTGAACATGTATTTTGCTACTGTTCAATTGAAAGGCAACTTCGTGCGCCCGAGCCTCGTTATAGTCCGCGAGAGTGATCTGGTCTACATCGTCGTATTCTGTGAGTGTGCGTACCGTGACGCGCCCCATTGCACCTGCCCCACCCAGAACAATAATATGCATAAAATTATCTCCATTGTGGCCTAACACATAAGGGGGCGGGGAGTGCCATAGGAGCAGCGAGCATGACAGGGGCAAGCCCTGTCACTACTATACTGTTCATCCTTGCGGGCGAAGCCACGCGGTCATGTATAGTAGTGACAGGGCTTGCCCCTGTCATGTCCCACCCCCTTGTGTATTAGGCCACTGCTGTATCTGAATCACTTTTAGGTACGACGGTGAGCGTGCTGGTTTCGGCAGAGATGCTTGGTGCCGAGGTAGAGGCATGCATTTCCTGCAACGTGTCTTCCAGGCGGTTCAGGATAGTGTCGATCTCTTCACGCGTGATGACCAGAGGTGGCTCGACACGAATGACCCGTGAGTTGTTCAAGGTGCCAGAGATGAGCACGCCACGCTTGAACAGACCGGATGCAACCGCGTAACCAATGTCGTCGTTGATGAAGTGCTGTCCGATAAGCAGACCTTTACCAGTGATATTTGTATAGATATCACTATGGCGAGCGGCAATATCCTTCAACTGCTTGATAAAGTAGTCGCCCTTCTCGGCGGCTTGCTCAGAGATGCCCTCTTCAAGCGTGACGTTGATCGCGGCAATGGCGGCGGCACAGGCAAGCGGATTGCCACCCGTTGTGGAGGTGTGGATAAACGGATTGCTATTCATCACGCTCCAGATTTTTGGTGTGGACATGAACGCGCCAATCGGCATCACACCGCCACCAAGTGCCTTCGCGGAACAAATGATATCAGGCGCAACATCCCAATGGTTCACGCCCCATAACTTGCCGGTGCGACCCATTCCCGTCTGTACCTCATCAGCTATAAGAAGAACTTCATACTCGTCACAGATTTGGCGTAGACGAGGCCAGAAATCATCGGGCGGCACAATCGCGCCCGCCTCACCTTGGACAGGCTCCATCACGACGGCGGCGATGTCGTTGCCGACTTCACGTGCAATACGTAGTTGCTGCTCAACGGCATCGGCGTCACCATAGGGGACGTGGAAGACGTTGTTGTGTAACGGCATTGCAGGTTTGCGGAAGATGGCCTTACCTGTAAGGGATAATGAGCCAGTAGTCTTGCCGTGGAAACCACGCACTGAGGCAATAAAGCCACTCTTGCGCGTGTAGAGCTTCGCGAGTTTCATGGCACCTTCGACTGCCTCGGTACCACTACCCACAAAGAAGCTATATTGGATGTCACCGGGAGTAATCTCAGCGAGCAGATGAGAGAGCATACCACGCAGAGGATCGAGAAGTTCTTGCGTTGGTAATGGACTTTTCTCTAATTGCGCTTGCACGGCCCCAACGACCTTTGGATGTGACCAACCGAGGTTGAATACGCCAAATCCACCCAGACAGTCGATATATTCACGGCCAAGCACATCCTTGAAGGTTGCGCCTCGTCCCGTCCATTCGACTGCAGCATAGTCGCTTGCTTCCGCGACTGACTTACGATACTCGATAAAACCGCTATTATAATATTTCGCAAAATTGCTGATGGTGGTCTCGATCAACCACTCTGACTCGCTCTTGCTCAATTGTGGCTTATGCACAATATCGAGATAACGCTGAGAATCGTTGAGGGCCTTGAGTAATCCATCGGTACTCATAAAAAACCTTTCCGGTAACGCAGCACACTGTTGACCACTCTACGTCGGGCTGCGCTCCGAACTAGCCACTATCGGTCAGGCGATGACCTACACATTCAGCTTGTAGATATGGGGATGGTCTCTTATCCTTGAAGATAAGTAGAACGGAATAAAAACATAGGAAGCTTGCTACGGGTTAAAGAATACCTGTTCGCGAGAATGCTTCAAAAAGATAGAAGTGCGTTAGTGTAAAGAATAAAAAACGTCATCCTAACAAAAAGTGTTAAGGATGGAGAAGAAGGAGGAAAGAAGCATCAGGGGTAGCAAGTGGACAGGTGAAAGCCCCGAAACACATAGAATTTCGGTATATAGCGGCCTCTTCTTTTTCCTGGAATATCTGCAAGCAATCTCATAAAACACCATGCTCTATCGTGCCGTCTGTCGTGTCTGGGCTTCCTTGTATACAGTATAGCTTATGTTATGGTAAGAAAGCAAGTCCTGTTTTAGAAGTAAAATTGCAGGGAGACCGCAAGGGTCTCCCCTTTCCCCAATGGATGGAGACCTTAGAAGTGGTATGATAGAAAGAAATATATCCTATTTACATAAGAAAGACTATTGATGAGCAAGCATTTTATACACACACACACGTCCTCTTCCTGGGGTATCACCCGTCTATGGAAAAACATTTCACACAAAACGCAGCAACAAAGCGGTGTCTTGAGTACGCTACCTCCGCCCGTCATTGTGCTATTAGCGATTGTCTCGGTTCAAGTTGGCGCTGCCCTGGCAAAGGGGTTGTTTCAGACGGTTGGGTCGAGCGGAACAGTATTCTTGCGTATTGGCTTTGGCGCGATTATATTTATGCTGATGTCGCGTCCACGTATACGCGGTTATTCACGTGCTGATTACATGTTGCTGGTAGTATTCGGACTAACGATTGCATGTATGAACGCAGCTTTTTATGCTGCCATCGCGCGTATCCCACTTGGCATCGCGGTAACACTGGAATTTGTCGGACCACTAGGAGTAAGCGTAATGGCGTCGAGGAAACGCCGTGACTTTTTATGGGCTGGCCTCGCGGCTGCTGGTGTCGTACTACTTGCACCCTTTGGAAATACAACCATTGACCCCATAGGTGTAGGGCTTGCGCTGCTCGCGGGTGGCTGTTGGGGAGCGTATATCCTGCTCAATGTGCGGATTGGACGCACATTTGTGGGTGGCAGTGGGCTAGCTCTCAGCATGAGTGTCGCGGCACTTGTGATGTTACCACTCGGAATATGGAGTGGCGGAGCTGCTCTACTCAATCCAAAAGTTTTGCTCCTGGGTGTTGGCGTAGCAATACTCTCTACCGTGATCCCCTTCACCCTTGAATTAGAGGCATTGAGAAGGCTGCCCGCCCGTGTCTTCGGTGTGCTTATGAGCCTGGAGCCTGCGATTGCCGCGCTCGTCGGCTTTATTGTGCTGAGAGAGACAACGGGTTTACGCGCATTGATCGCGCTAGCCCTAATCGTAATCGCATCAGGTGGTGTCTCATTTTTCCAGCAGAAGAATATGCATGATTCGATAGAATAAAAATGGTGTGATAACATTTGAAACCTGTACGCAGGTTTCAAATGTTATCACACCATTTTTATCTTTTTGTGCTACGCGTTGGGGCCGTGCTCGAAGAAGATGACGCTCTGCGCCTCATGACGACTTCCCTCAGCAGGGACCTCATCGGGATAGCCAACAGGAAAGATGCTATAACTCTTCCAAGTTGAGGGCACATTGAGAAATTCGCGCAGTTCCTCTTCCATCTGCATATTCATATGCTGATTCGAGGCGGCCAAGCCAGCAGCAGCGATAGCGTTCCAGACATTCGCCTGGACAATTCCCAGTGCCTGAGCCGCAAAACTTTTGACTACTTCAGCAGGCATACCAGCCGCGACTTGGTTCTCCGCGATAGTTGTATCCTCGAAAAATACAATGCTGAAAACACCTGCGCGATATCCAGGGAGACGGCCCAACGCACGTTGCAATTGTTCGCCCTGGAGTTTTTGTTTGAAAGTGGCTTCAATGAAGTCCCAGAACTCTGAATTGCGCTCTTTCAACACGACCATACGTGCTGGTTGACTATTCGCGGAAGATGGGGACCAGCGAGCAGCCTCAAGAATATGAGAAATTGTCTCTTCACTCACTGACCCAGAGGCAAGCTTGCGTATAGAACGTCGCTTCAAAACGTTGTCAAGGTGTGTTTGAAGGCCAGTATTATTAAGTTGTAGTGATTCGTTAGATATCGCCATGCTATTATGTTTCTCTCCAATGGATTGTTTTCTTTTTATTTCTGGGAGGAAGTTGCTTCCTTTCTATACTATATCATGATTATGTACTTTTGTAAAGTTACTTATTAATAGTTAGTAAATAATTGAGAGTTGACGTTTCAATCAGGCTTGTCTATACTTCTCTCATATATCTCGATACCCTAATTTCGTAGGGACCACGCTTACGGCGTCTTAGACCGATTTATCGGCTAGTTTAAATTTTGTACGAGACATTATCGCCATGATTTCGCGCAATTCATTGCGCCTCGGACGCCGTAAACGTGGTCCCTACGAAGGATCGTTCTAATGATCAGGAAAGCAAAAAATCTTATGAAGAACCTTGAAGATATGTCACCTACCCCAAAGAAGCGTACACGTATTTCGTCTCGTTTCATCGTGAGCATGCTTATTTTGTTATTGGCTCTGATTGCTGTTGTGTCTTTAGGCATATTTTCTACGCAAGGCCGAAATGTGGCATTATCGGCGGCGCGTAGTACACCGATACAAAACAGCATCACACCAACGGTGCAAGCCACACCAGCACCAGCCTCTGTAAAGGTATATGTGACACTGGATGAATTTAAGATTACCTCCTCGTTAACGAGCTTCAAGGTGGGAACAAGGTACTTTTTCGTTGTGAAAAATATTGGGGACTCGTTACATGAGTTTTTTATTATGCCCGATAAGCCGAATGGCTCGAACTATCTAGTCAACGGGCAGTATGAAGGCAATGCGGTGCAGGGGCAAGAGATAGAGCCTGGTAAGACATTAATGGTCAATTACATTTTCAAAACCTCCTCTACTACGCATTATGAGATAGCATGTCTCATGCGTGGTCACTATGCAGCGGGCATGAGTCACCCGATAGTTGTTAAGTAGCAAAATGCATGTGCCCTGTCGTCTTCGACGACAGGGCACATGCATTTTGCTACTTATATTTATTTAATCTGCTCGCGCTAACCTGCGTTCCAGGAAACCTGAGAGCAGGGCTAGTGGATAGCAAATGAGAAGGAAGATGAGCGCACCGAAGATATAAACAAAGAGTTGTCTTGGTGGATTCGACGACTGCGTACTGGCTAATGCCGTCGTTGTTTGCTGTAACTCGATAACACCACCTATGACCGAAAGCAGGGCAGTGTCTTGTACAAGCGTAATAAAGTAGTTGGTAAATGGCGGTATCGTGATGCGTATTGCTTGTGGCAAGATAATGTGACGCATTGTCTGCTGTGAGTTCAAACCCAGGCTTAATGCCGCTTCACCTTGTCCCGCGTCCACCGACTCGATACCAGCACGAAATACTTCTGTCAGGTATGCACCATAGTTAAAGCTTAGACCGATAATGCCATAGAATACTGCATCGAAGGGCTGTGGGTCTGGTAAAAAGCTATTACTTTGCAGAGCTGTAGCAATCTGGTAAGCGACATTGTACGGGTCAAAACCCAATGTTGAGAGAGCACTATTTACACCAAAGCCCCAGAGCAGTAGTTGCACTAAAATAGGCGAACCGCGTATGACCTCGACATAAATAAATGCGAGCCAGCGTATTGGGGCAATGCGTGAGCGACGCGCCAATGCCCCAATTAAGCCCAGGATCGTCGCCAGTATTATGCTCATGATTGAAAGTACAATTGTCAAACCTGCACCTTTGAGCAATACAGGCAGGTCAAGAAGCAAAAAATCACGGTAGGAATAGAGATAATAAAGAAATCCTAAAATAGCGAGTGCTAGAAGAATGTAAAATCCATAATTGAGCGCGTTAAGACTAGAACGAGTTCCCAATAAACCGCGGCGCTCGGCAATAGCTGCTCTTTGCATCTACTCACCTCCTCTATTACATAGCGGCGCGTAGCCGACGTTCAAAAGATCGTGCGAAATACGAGATAGGCATACTTAGAATGAGGTAGCACACGATGGTCAAAAAGTAAATTGGCAACACATTACTTCCGTTATGGTTGCGCCAGGAGTCAAGCTTTGAAGTCAATTCGAAACCTCCAATGACGCTCACAATAGCAGAGTCTTTCAACATATAGATCAGGTCGTTGGCAAAAGGTGGAATCATCAACGGAATGGACTGAGGGAAGATAATGCGGAAGAAACTTTGCCGCTCTGTCAAGCCTAAGGATAGGGCGGCTTCACCCTGTCCCTTGTTCACAGAAGCAAAACCGGCCCGAAATACCTCTGCCTCATATGCTGAATAGTTCAAGGCCAACGTAGCAATACCAGCCGTCCACGCATTGTCATAAGGAGCAAGGCCATAAATGGCAAGAAACAAACTCAAGCCATAATAGATAAGGAATATCTGTGCAATCATTGGCGTACTGCGCACAATCTCAATATAGATGCGTGCAGGCTTGTTAAGCCACGTACTAGACGAATTACTCGCCTGTGCGAGACCAAAGCCGAGGAGCAACGCGAGCGGAAAAGAAACGGCGCAGTAAATAATGGTGTTTTTTATACCGTCAAGGAAATCTGGAATTGCTTGTATGATGAGGTCCATAAGCATGTGTCCTTCTTCACGCAAGATAAGTTATCTCATTCGATTGGCAGCATGACAGGGGCAAGCCCTGTCACTGCTATACTACTTGCCGCTACACGGCTGCACTGCGTATTCGTGTATAGTAGTGACAGGGCTTGCCCCTATCATGCTAGCACCACACGCTTTTCCTTGTCTTTCGCAATTAGAAGTTACATCACACCTATGCCAGCCTGTTGATCATTCATGAGTTGCCACTTGGTATAAATTTTCTTCAAGGTGCCATCCTTCTTGAGTGTGGCAAATGCTTGATTGATCTCGGGGAGCAACTTCGCTGCATTCGGACTCTTCATATTGAAGCCAACAAAGTAGTCATCGGGATAAATTGGCTTTCCAAGTAGCGTCAACTGCGGAATGGGTGTTGCGCCTGGTCCCGTACCCAGGACGTAGTAGGCAGCAATAGGAAAGTCGAGAAAGAATGCGTCAATTTTCTTCTGTACAAGGTCGCTGAACGCGATGTTACCCTGATAAGACTTGACATTGATTTTAGAGTCTGCCTTCATAAGCGTCTCAGCTTTGTAACCAGAACCTGTTCCAACGGTGAGACCTTCAAGGTCCGCAACGCTTGTTGGCGTCTTTCCTGTAAAGCGAGTATCATCTTTACGGACAATGACTTGCTGCCCATAGCGATAGTAGGGATCGGAAAATAATTCGGTCTTCTGACGATCAGCAGTCTTTTCCCAGCCATTCATTACAAAGTCTACTTGATTGGCTTGCAGTGCCTGCTCAAGGTTGCCGTAGCAGACCTCGACCTGTTTCTGCTTGATGCCCATGAGACCCGCAATCGCTGTCGCGATCTCGACCTCGAAGCCAATCAGTGGACCATTAGGATTGGTAGGGTCTTGAAAGACATAGGGAGCACCGCTGACATAATCAGAACCCCATTGCAATAGGGAGGGGTTTTTCAAGCCTGCTGTACCAACAGGTGTGACACCCGCTGTAGGTGATGCACCACCACCGGTGGTACTTACATTGCCACCACAGGCAGCGAGCAACGCCTCTAATCCACCTGCAATGGAGAGAAGACCACCAGCCTGCCCCACACGTTTCAATACTGTTCTACGGTCCATTTTGTAAGACATGGGATATGATGCCTTTCTGTAATCGAGCCTGGAAAATAGCAAAAATACTAAGGCAAGACAGACAGCACGCGTTCCAGGAAGACTTGCGTGCGCTTTTCTTTTGGTTTCCTGAAAAGCTCTTCAGGATCACCTTGCTCAATAATGCAGCCATCGGACATGAAGACGACCCGATCAGATACATCACGTGCAAATTGCATTTCGTGCGTCACTACGACCATCGTACTACCCTCATATGCCAGGTCTTTCATGACCTTGAGGACCTCGCCAACCAGTTCTGGATCAAGCGCGGATGTTGGCTCGTCGAAGAGCAAAGCGCGTGGTTGCATTGCCAGTGCTCGCGCAATGGCGACACGCTGCTTCTGGCCACCAGAGAGACGACTTGGATACACATCACGCTTCTCCGAAAGTCCCACCTTCGACAGCAAACTTTCGCCCAAGGCCATCGCTTGATCCTTTGGAAGTTTGCGCACAAGCAAGGGAGCCTCAATAACATTTTGGATCACCGTCATGTGTGGGAAAAGATTGAAGTTTTGGAAGACCATGCCGACTTCGCGGCGAATAGGACTTAACTGCTTTACGGAAAGTGAGGAGTCGAGCAATTTGCCTTCAATGTAAATTTCGCCACTTGTGGCCTTCTCTAGCACATTGAGACAACGTATAAGCGTACTTTTGCCGGAACCACTGGGACCAATGAGGGCAACCACTTCGCGTCGGCGCACCTCAAAGTCGATGTCTTTGAGGACATGCTTATCACCAAAAAACTTATTCAGTTTCTTGGCCTGAATAATAAAATCGCCCTCAACGGGTTTAATCGAGAGAGGGCCACTTTCTGGAATGGTGGCTGGTGTAGGAACAACACTAGATGTTCTGTTCTCTTCGGAGTTCATACCATGCTCCTTCGTTTGCTGCAAAGGCACCACGCGACGATACAAGGCAGCCATTATCGTCGGAAAACGCAGCCGTGTGATATTGAAATAAGTATAGGGATTCGTCAATGCCCTGTCAAGCGTACACATAAAAGGCCATATGATACACTGTCCCGTAGGGACCGATTTATCGCGTCCTCGTTTGTCCTCGTCGGCGGTCGATTGCTACCAGAAGGACACGATAAATCGGTCCCTACCAGGGCATTGAAGAGCAGGTACATCATGACATATTTTCCGGCACCTTATGCTACTTTGTATTACGACATTTTTTTGCCAGATATCACAGAAAGCGCGGCAGAGGTTCCATCTCACGCAGTGCTGCTGCTTCACGGATTCATGGGGACCCCTACGAGTGACTTTGCAGCACAACTACCGCGCTTGACCAGCCAGTATACTGTGCTTGCTCCGCATTTGCATGGCTATGGACTTTCTTCCCATCGCACAGCCTATGGCCTCTCCTATTACCGTGAAGATGTCGCTGATTTGATTGCACTTTTGGACGCGCTACACCTCGATACAGTTCATGTGCTCGCGTTCAGTGATGGAAGTATTGCTGCGTTGCTACTAGCAGCCCTTCATCCACAGCGCGTTACAGCACTTGCGGTCCTGGGTGCACAAGCCAGCGTTGACGAACAGGATGTGTTAGGGCTACGCGAGTGGCTTCTCGAAAAACCGCTTTCCGAGGCGTGGCAACAAGAACTGACGCAACTACATGGCGTCCCCTATTGGCGTTCGCTACTACCTCTATTTGTCAAAGTGCAGGAGGACCTTGTTCAAGCTGGCGGCGTACTTGTTACAGATGAAGAACTAGCTGCGATTCAGTGTCCAATTCTTCTAATGCATGGAAAACGTGACCGCGTTGTTCGAGTCGAGTATGCGATGAAGCTTCATGAACATCTTCCACAATCACATTTGTTGCTGTTCGAAGCAGGCCACGCGGCCCATCTACGTTGTGAGCAAGAGTTTACGGAGACGGTTATGCGTTTTTTCGCTCATCCACGTGAATTTACGTTGCCAAATATGGGCAACCAAACCCCTTGATGGGAAAACGAACGAACTGTAGGGGTCTAATTCATTACACCCTGTTAGCGATGAACCATGTTGGAGAATGTTGAAATGCTGGTCCACACTCTCTAACATCGTTGGTCGCCAACAGGGTGTAATGAATTAGACCCCTACATTCTGAAAATAACAACCTTCTCAAAACGTGGTATGCTAGTGTAGACAAATTGATCTATTGTCCCTTTGTACTTGAGGAGTTGTAGTCCGATGACAACCGAAAAGGTTGCAATTATCATTCCCGCCTTGAACGAAGAGGCTGCTCTTCCACCCCTGCTGGCAGAAATTCCCCCTGATATCGCGCAGTACATTCTTGTTGTCGATAACGGGAGTACTGATGCCACGGCTACGGTAGCAAGTGCAGTTGGAGCAACCATTGTTTCTGAGCCGATACGAGGCTATGGCCGTGCCTGTTTAAGTGGCTTTCAGATGGCCAAAAAGTTGGATGCGGATATACTTGTCTTCATGGATGGTGATGGAAGCGACGATCCTGCTGACCTTATGATGATGCTTACGCCACTATTTGAGAGGCGTGCGGATTTTGTGATAGGCTCTCGAACAGGCCAGCGAGCCGAGAAAGGGGCCATCCTCGCACAGGCACGTTTGGGTAATTGGCTTGTTAGTGGTATGGTTCGCCTCTTGTATAAAGCACCTATTCATGATATAGGTTCGTTTCGCGCTATCCGTTGCTCCGCGTTAGAAGAGCTAGATATGCGTGAAATGACGTATGGTTGGCCAGTCGAGATGGTCGTCAAGGCGGCCCGTGCGAACTATCGCATGCTTGAATTGCCCATTCATTACCGCAAGCGTAGTCATGGACAATCTAAAGTCGCGGGCACGATTGTCGGTAGTATCAAAGCGGCGTACTATATGCTGAGTACAACGTTACGTTATGCTGGTGTCCAAAGTACTACAAACGTGGCGATGATACGGGAGGCACAAAAGTCGAATGCCTGATTTCACCTCCGATACAGCACTCGTTGTGATGGCTCGCTATCCCGAATTAGGCAAAACCAAGACGCGACTCGCTCGTGCCCTTGGTGAGCAGGAGACACTGGGTCTCTATCGTGTCTTCCTGACTGATATTGCGCGTCGTCACGCGGGACAAAGATACACGCTCTGCTGGTCTTACACGCCCGCTGAAGTCAATTATCAAGAGTTGGTAGCAACACTTGTGCCCGACCAGGCTCCTGCGATGTACTTTTTCCCACAACAAGGTGCCGATTTTGGGACGCGTCTCCACGCTGCATTTCAGTGGACGCAAGCACAAGGCTTTAGATATACAATACTTATTGGAACTGATTCACCGCATATTAGCCGAGAGCACATTGTAACCGCGCGTGAGGCACTCGACAAGGTGGATGTGGTGTTAGGACCATCGGACGATGGTGGCTATTATCTACTCGGCATGCGGGTAGCACATGATATTTTTAGCGGTATTCCGATGAGTACCGATGTTGTAACACAGATGACACTTGAAGCGGCACAACACAAGAGCTTGACTGTCCGTCTCATTGACTCACTCTTTGATGTCGATGAACTTCCCGATCTTGTGCGGCTCGCACAGATACTTACAAAAGACCCGACACTCGCACCTGCTACAGCCGCTTACTTGAAAACCCTGAGGAGCTTTCATGACCACTACACAAGCAACACCAGTAATGACACTTCCACGCTCAATCTACATCGAACCAACCAGCCGATGCAATGAGTTTTGTCAGCAGTGCCCACGCACACTACTCTCACGCGAGGATGATCGCGACCTGAGCTACGATAACTTTCTGCGTATTGTGGAGCAGTTCCCGGTTCTTGATCGCGTCGTGTTGCATGGACTGGGTGAGCCATTACTGAATAAAGAACTGCCGCGCATGATTCGCTACCTCAAAGATCGTGGCACATATGTCCTCTTCAACTCTAACGGTATCCTCCTGAACGAAAAGCGTGGGCAGGCGCTGATCGATGCAGGACTCGATGAATACCGGCTCTCGATGGACGGTTCGACACGTGAGATGTATGCTCATGTACGTGGAGTCGATGCATTCGACAAAATCTGGCGCAACGTACGCGCGTTTATTCCAATGCAAAAGGCACAGGATGCGACCAAGCCCGCCCTCTCAGTCTGGTTTACAGCGATGCGCGAAAATCTGCATGAACTTCCCGGGCTGGTCGAACTGGCAGGTGAGGCAGGCGTTAAAGAGGTCTATATGCAGAGACTCGTCTATTTTGAAGAAGGGCTAGCCGCTTCGAGTCAGGCACTCTTCCGTCGCTCTTCGTCAGAAGAGTTGGAGCTTGTGCGTTCCTGTGAGGCACGTTGCAAAGAACTTGGAATCAGCTTTAATGCCGCGGGTTCCGCAACACCTGTAGAAAGCCTGGTGCGTGACTTTGGAGATCGTCCGTGGTCAGGATGTCGTCGCCCTTACGAGTTGACGTATATAACATCCAGTGGAAACGTGCTTTCCTGCTGCTTCGCGCCCTTTGGACACAAGAGCGCACGTGAGTACAAAGAGGAACGCGTGCTAGGCAATGTCTTTGAGCAATCAATCCAGGACATCTGGCAAGGCGAAACCTATGAGTCGTTCCGTCGCGCATTCGAAAGTCACCACCCGGCCAAGCATTGTTCACAATGCGGATTAAATTGGAGCTACTAGAATTTGTTGTATGATGAATGTTGTTGTACCGCTTATATGCGATACAGCAACATTCATCATACAGTAAAGAGAGCGAGTGCAATGATGTTAACAGACCTGACGTATTTTCTCACCTTCTACCTGATTATTCCCGTGGTCTATATTTGCATCCTTGGGCCATTCGAGGCATTCATTCATGAGTTAGCACATGCACTCACCAGCCGTATTCTTACCAAGCAACCGACACAGGTCTATCTTGGTATTATTCCGCAGGATGATGAGGTATTCAATCCGCCTCTAAAGCGTCCACGTACACTTGTTTTCTCACTTGCGGGTATCACATTTAACCTGAAGCCATTTAGCGGTCCACTTGGATTTGCTCATTGGGAACCCGTCGATGAGCATGAATTATGGACCTATCTCGCGGGTCCACTGGCATCATTGCTACTCGTGATTATTTTTAGTATCACAACGTATTTCGCACGCTCCCATACGCATGCATTTTCGATCTGGTACTACATCAACGAATTTGCCGCGATTGCCGCGTTTTTCCAATTTCTACTTACAATCATTCCGATGCGCTACCCCTCGTGGTGGTGGAAATACGCAGGCTATCCAAGTGATGGCTATCAAGTGCTCCATATTCTTAGAAGTCAGCGACAGACCGTTGTAATGCCGTAGTAATAAATAAATGCATAAAGAGAAACAGCGTGGTGGCAGAACATGACAGGGGCAGAGCACCTGTCATGCTCCAGCCCCTCATGTATTTACCTACTTAGCGAGCTAATCCAGTGCTTGATTACGGATACTAGCTCGTCTTGCTCTTCTATGAAGACCATATGTCCCGAGTGCTCGAAGATATGGAGTTGGGCATTTGGGATAGTGTGCGCCATCTCTTCTGCACCTGCCATTGGTGTGACCCAATCATAACGCCCCTGTAGGACGAGTGAAGGGATAGCGATATCTTTTAAATGTGGGCGCAGATCGTATTCTTTACTTAGCGTACCCATCATGTAGGTGGCAATGTCCATGTTCACCAGTGGATTATTGAACAGTTCACCAATGTATTCTTGTTTGAAGCCTTGGTGCCAGTAGAGCGGCATGACTTCTTGCTCAAAGCGTTTTAACTCGGACTCGGTTGCTTGTCCAGTCAATTCGCGATAAGCAATTTCACGCAGTTCTTTGCCGCGTTCACCCCCTACAAGTTTTTCTAGCGCATCCAGGTCATAACCGCCAGTCCAAGCAGGGGAGGTATCAAAGAGAATCAGGCCAGAAGCAAAAGTTGGGTGACGCTGAGCAATACTAAGGGCAACAAAGCCTCCAAAGGATTGGCCGAGCACAATGGGATGTTCGATCTGAAGTGCCTCACACAATTGGACGATATCGTCAGCCATGATACCAAGCTGGTAGTATTCATGCGTATGACGCTGTGAACGCCCATTACCACGTTGATCGACATAGACAAGTTGAGCGACATCCCCAATTGGGTCAAGCCATGGTCGGAGATAGCTGTGGTCAAATCCAGGTCCACCGTGCAGTAGGATCAGTGTCGGCTTTTGCTGAAAGTCAGCTGAAGCGTTTAGTCCGCTTCCAATCACATCAAAATAAAGTTCAGTGCCATTGACGTATAGTTTCATGCAATACATCTTTCTCTAGCTAATTGACTATTTCCTTCTTGACTAGCATATCACTTTGCTCCTGTTTCTGTCGTATTTCATAGTCACGCCGCTGCTGTAAACGCAGCATTCCTTGATCCTTGCTCACTTTCTGACGCAAACGTAGCAGGAGAATAGTACACATTAACACCGCTTCTGCTGTTGCGGCACCCGATAGAGCAAGCGGAATCGCTAATATGATGTAAATACCATGAAGCACGCGCAAGAGAAAGACTATCAGTCCATAACGCATTGCTAACGCAAACATATTGGTAAAAAGAGGCGTGCGTGTATCCTTGAGCGCGAAGAAACCGCCTGCAATAAGTTCGCCAGCGATAATGCCCGGCAACCCGATTGCGTAACCAATGACGGCAAGATTTGTTAGGGTAGAAGCGTGAGCCGTGAATGCTCCATGTTGAAATAGTAGCCGAATGATTGGTTTCCCTAAAAGCCCAAGCAGAAACGCACTCGGAATGGCGAGCACGATCGCTGCACCCATCACTTTTAGCGTGGTTTGACGCATACGCACAAAACGTTTAGCGGTGGCCTGCGTAGCAAGATGTGGCAACAAAGCTAGTCCGATAGCTTGCGCCATCAATGCCTCTGGAAGTGCGTAAAGTAGTTGTGCATTGTGAATGGCCGTTAGGCTCGCAGAATCAGGCAGATACGAGACGAAGGCAGTATCCACAATAAAGCCTACCGAGCCAATCGCAACCGCAAGCGCGTTTGGACCTAAGAGTTTCATTACATCCCGCAAGCCAGAGTCGCGTATGTCCCAGACAAACGAGTAGCGAAACCCCTGTTTAAGCAATGCAGGAACCTGTACTGCTACTTGCAGTACCGCTGCGGCAAGAATACCATATGTTGGACCATAAATACCAACACTCGGGACGGCCAATGCAACAAATAGGCCACCGATTAAACCAATATTGTAGACAGCGATAGAAAGAGCCGGTAGTAAGAATTGGCGTTTGCCATTCAGCACCGCTGTAATAATCGTTCCAAGCCCAAGGATAAGTGGCTGAATTAAAATAATACGCGTGAGTGATGTTGTTAGCACTTGCTCTGAATGAGAATAGCCAGGCACAATCAGCGAAGAGACGACGGTCGGCGTAAGAAATTCGCCTACGAAAATAAATAGGGTAAGAGCAACAAGCATAACGTTGAAAACAAGACTGGCCAACCTCCACGCTTCTCGCTTCCCATGATCATTCTCATGGGAAAGAAAGACCGGAATGAAAGCGTGTGTTAAAGCACCACCCGCGATAAGATTGAAGAGGGTGTCAGGTAAACGTGCCGCGGCATAATAAGCATTTGCCTCTGGACCAGCACCAAACATAGCGTTAAAAATAGTTTGACGAACTACGCCTAAACCTCGCGATGCAAGGAGGGCAACCATAAGCAGAAGAGCAGCCTCTACGATGCTGAAACGGCGCAGTGAAAAATCTCTGCCTGGAAGAAAGTTTTTCAGATTGAAACGAAATGTCCTTCCACCCCACGCATTGCGTCGCTTTCCAGGTTCTGTTTTTGGTAAAGAAACGCTAGATATTTCCGGCAACAACGTTTGAACAGGTGCCTCTCTTATAGCGGTTTGCTCTGGTTCAGGTGTTTCGTGTAAAATGACGTATCCTCCTAGAAGGCATATATAGCTGAGATTCTTTTCAGATTATTATACCAGCAACGACAATATATGACGAATAAACGCTCAAAAAGTACCGTTCTAGCATAGGAGAGGTTAAGTAGAAGAGCAGAAGAAGACATTTTACAGCATGAAAATAGGCTGGCGAGGTTGCCAGCCTATTGTTGTCTTTATCTTATTTATGCCTGAACAGAGTACTTTGAACGGCGACGGCTGATAGAGCCACCCTTACGACCTGCGGCCTGTGCCTCTTCACTCGTCCATTTGTGAGCTGTGCCTAGAGCATGAGCTGCTTTGCCGCCCTTGCTAGCAATTTCACGTTTCTTCTCAGCAGTCATCGAAGCAAAACCACGTCCACGACCTTTTTGTGCCTGCATTACTTTTCTCCTCTTGCGTTTACCAAGTACGCTCTCTCTATTCTTAAAACATCCATTTTCCCTGTGCCTATTCTTTGGAGAATAGGTTTTGGTGACCTCCACCAAAGTAAGCATAACAGGAACTCTAGTAGAGTTCAAGTCATCCATAGAAATCATAAGCTTTTTCTAAGGTAGCCTCAACCATTTCTAAGAAAAAAGATGAGCTAATAAACGCATTTACGCTCATTGTATTCTCAAAATTTGAAGAAAACGCTTCTTTTTATTAAAAATTGATGAGATGGAATTAATAAGAATTACGACACAAAAATCTTATTATTTCTTATCGAAGAGCTAACATGACTATGAAGGGTATCACACGCTCCTCGCCTGTGTCAAGTTTTTGATCAATTGAGTCATGTCATCAACTGAAAAAGGTTTTTCAAGGAGGGAGACTTGGAGATGCTGTAACACTTTAATATCGTTAAATGTCGCAGCAGTCGTTAAAATAATTGGGAGTGTGTTAAGAGCAGAATTACCACGCATCTTTCGTATCACTTCGGTACCAGATGTATTTCCGCCTAAACGCCAATCAATAATGAGCAAATCTATGGGGGACTGCTCTCTTGAGGTAATGGACGTAAGTGCACGAAGACATTCTTTAGCGTCAGGATAATTCGTAACTGTATATCCCTCGTCCTCTAATACAAGCAGAAGCATTTCCTGGATCGCTACGTCGTCTTCAAGAAGTCCTACATGCATAGCTCAATCCTTTACGCTACAAATATTTACGAATTTCTACATGCTAACTATAACAAACTGGACAATTTTTCGCAAGGGTCAAAGAAATTAGTAGATATATTCTTAACATTGCGAGAGTTTGTATTTGTGGCGTGCATCCTGGGCAGCGTAAATGAGACACTTGTGCCATTTTCTCTACTATGCAATGTGATGGAACCATTCATCGCCTCGACCAACGTACGGGCGATATAAAGACCAAGACCAAGGCCAGCGATGCCGCGTTGCTCCAAACGTTCGCTACGATGAAATGCTTGAAAGAGTGATGCCTGCTGCGATTGCGGAATTCCTAATCCCCAATCGCGTATAGTGATCGAGGACTGCGCTACGTGATTTCGCACACGTACCTCTATCAACCCACCATCGGGCGAATATTTTACCGCGTTCTCTACGAGATTCATAAGTACCTGACGTACTCTATCTGGATCGGCCCACACAAGTTCGGATGACGTATCGAAGCGACATATAAGCGTGTATTTACCCGGTTGTTGTTGCACGCACCTGTCTTGCACCACACGAATAACCCGTTGACAGAGATAAACGATATTGACCCATGTACAATGAAGGGTTCGTTGTCCGGCCTGTATGCGTGACACGTCGAGAAGGTCATTCACAAGCACTTCCATATGTTGTGTCTGCTCCATAATTACGTCAAGATAGTGTTGCTGCAATTCTGGCGTCATATCTGTATGTGTTGGTCCATATGCCTGTAAAAGGCCAGCATAGCCCTTGATCGCGGTTAAAGGCATACGTAAATCGTGGCCAACTAATGAGACAAGTGTCTGCTGTTCCTGGAGCACTCTCTGTGCTTGCGTTTCGCGCTCATCACGTAAAACACCTGTTATAGCACTATAAAGAATATCTTCCACCTCTCGCGCAAGAGTTGGTACGATTTGCTCCAATAAAGAATATTCACCCTGTAGAAACCGATTAGGTCGAGTGTCAGTGCAAACAAGAAAGCCCAGTAAGCCCGCAGGACATGCAAGCGGTAAAATAGCAATGCTCCTGGTCTTTTCATCCTGTGTAAGCAGTGTAACAACGTCAGCCTCGTCTATTTGTGCACATGTAGCAAGCAGAGGATGACATACTTCGGAAGGAAGAGTAAGGGACACGACTACGTCCGTGCATTCGAGCAGAATACGAACACGTTGCGCGATAGCATATAAAGCTGTTTGTATGGTCGTCATATCTCTCCCCTTCCAACTACACCTAGTACAAAATTCTTTTTCAGTATAGAGGAGTCCACAACAAGCGAGGGGTGATTAGCTTTATTCTAGCAGCCAAGAACCCCGTAGGGGTCTAAGTCAGTACACTCTGCTGGCGATATGCAACGTAGGAGAATATGGAAAATTTTCAACCCTCGCTAACTCTGTATATTGTCAGCAGGGTGTAATAAATTAAACCCCTACAGTTAACATGTTGTTTCTTTTTTTCATCTTGTGAGGTGACGAATATTTTTTAGCTTGGTCAGCAGATTGACATTTTATTGCTAGCATGTTATAATACTAACATACTAGCAATAAAATGTTTTGAGGAGCAATTTCGTGAAAGAAGAAAAGCAACAATTCAACGTGTATCTTACACCCGAAACGGTCAAGCGTATGAAGCACCGCTCAGTTGATGAGCAACTTTCTATGTCTGATTTGACGGAGAAGGTGTTTCTTGCTTATCTCTCAACACTTGTGGAGGATGGAAGTACTAAAGATCACGCACAACAAGCACAGGATACGAACGTGCTAAGCTTACAGCCAATGGTGCATGTTGAAGACATGAGCAAAGCTTTAGACTTCTACAGTAAACTAGGTGCAACAGTGCTTCATGGTAGTCGTGATGGAGATTGGGCCTTGCTACGCATTGGCACCAGCGAATTAGGTTTACTGGCACATCCAGCGAACCGTGAACAGAACGAGGGTAAGGTCGAACTCAATTTCGAGTACAGCGACTCGCTAGAAGAGTTAGAGAAAAGGTTACGTAAAGACGGCATAACGATAGCGCGTCCAACGGGTGACGAGGGCTTTGGGTATCAGCTTCAACTTGAGGGTCCCGATGGAATGTTGGTGAAGATCAATCAAACTGATCCTGAACTGTATAAATAAGCGTAACCTTAGTAGACAACGCTCAAGTAGCACAGTATAATATGCCAGTAGTTAAGAAATTTGCGTTCTAGGTATCACTGGAGATGCCCTAGGGTGCCTGAAACGAAAGGGAGAACGGGAGCGATGGCAGAAATAGACCTGGGGCAGAACGAGGGAGTACCTTCACTTGGGAGCGACATCACAGAGTCTGCTGGCTCTGGTGGCTTCCTGCATATAGAGGAAAAGCAAGAGGGAAACACGTCAGCATCTACGAACTCGCAGGCAACGGTTCCGCACCTGAATGTACAAACAACCGTGCCGATCTCGTCACGTGCGATGGAGCGTGCGGGCACAGCGGAACATTTAGCGGCACGGCGTCCCGTGACTGAGTTAAACGTGGATGAGCCTGATGTAAAAAATCGCCTTGGCGAGCTACGAGCTGAGATAACACGACTTGTTACAGGTCTGCGCTGGGGCGGTCAATCGGTAGATGATACAACTGAGCGTATTATTCCGTTACTCAACCTCGGTCCTGTTCCACAGTGGCAACCAGTGCTCATTCCGTTTCTTTTTGAGATTGACCGCGCTGGCAATATGATTCCGGTGTGGCTTAAAATTCTTGAGCGAGAGGAACCAAAAGACTTGCCAGTAACGGCTAATCCTGCTGAAACACCATTAGGACGGGCGCGACGTTATGCTATTATGATGCTAGGCAACTACAAAACACAAGATGCCTCTGATGTGAACAAATCTGTGGGATTTGCGAAATCAAGTATGAGTGTCGGGACAATCAAGACACCGGAGTTCATCAAAACATTGGGTCAACTCGCCACAGACCCGAATACCTCTCTCTATGCCGTCCAATCGTTAGCGAAGCAAAATATCACGCCAGCGATACAAGTGCTTGTCACCTCCCTAAAAGATGCACAGGGCTGGGCAAAGGTCGATGTAGTCGAGGCTATTCTGTCGCTCAAGCAGACACAATTTAATACTATTGTGCTGGCGAGTGGTCTTGACCACATACCAGGCTTAGAAAGCTATGTCGCGGTCCCTATTTATCGCTCCATCCCATTAGCTAGCTATTTACGTGGTGGCAACGATATTGTGCCACGATTGTCAGAGCAAGCAGCCTTGGTCATTGGACAGGTGCTACAGGATAGTATGACCTTGCCTAAAAAGGAAACCAACGAGCTACCTCTTATTCTTGAAAACGATCTCCCCCCGCTTGCACATGCACTTTTTGAGGGTGCGCGTCGTAATCCAACGTGGCAATCAGCACTTGCCTTGCATCGCCTTGGTTTGTTCCTGGGTCGCTACTGGGCTGAAGCATCACAGGGTAGAATCAATGATACACGTATTCTTGATGTTGTGTACGCAGTATCCCCGATGATGAACGAGGTCGAACGGTGGATGAACGGGCCGGGTAGAGATGTGTTGCTTACCTCACTTGCAGGCGCAAACGAAGAGGCATTCCCACTCATCGTGAAAACGCTAGGTGAACTTCGAGACCCACGTGCTACCTCTATCCTGCTCACACGACTCGACAATACACGTGAACTTGTCAGTCGCGAACAAGCTCTATCATTAGCTACTGTCTGTGAGACATTAGCACGTTTGGGAGATCGTCGCTCGATTACCTCTATGTCCCAACTTTTGAACAGGGTTGTGGACATCAATCGACGCGGCCAACTTCCCAAACGACGCGACAATCTTGCAGCAGGTGATAAAGAAATTCCAGGCAGCATCCTTTATGCCACCGTATTGCGTGCCAATGGGCAATTCGCTGAACGTGAGGCATTGGAAAGTACGTTGAGTGCTTCACGCGACTTCGATCCCTATGTCCGCACACAAGCTATCGATGCCCTCAAGCGTATTGATTCCAGAGGTGAAGACATACGTAGTCGTATCGCAGCACGAGAAGCACTCAATGATCCACGCGATACTGTTGTGCGTGCTGCCGCTCATCTGGTCGTCCAGTATCGCGATAGCGACGCGATACCAATCTTGCGTGGCCTCATCGACGCCCGTAACGACCTATCCCCCGCCGCCTACGACGCCCTACGTCAACTTGGCGCCTGACCTTTTCACCATAAGAGACTAGAAAGTCGTGCATACTGTGTAAATGAGCATTGCTCATTTACACAGTATGCACGACTTTCTAGTCTCCTCTATAGACCATTTGTCTCATATATTTTTTATTGAGGGGTATACTGTCTTTATAAGGATAGTTGTGATGTTTAGAGGTTGAGGTGGAAGGAATATCCTTTCATTGCTATACTCTCACCTTTCGTTGTAGAGGGATATGGGATGACTATGTTGGTGGGGAAAACGCTCGGTGGGTATCGTTTACTTCGACTCATCGAGAGCGGCGGTATGGGTGACATCTATTTGGCCCAACATGCGCGAATTGGACGAAAAGTAGCAATCAAGGTGGTATGTGGCGACCTACGTTCGGTCCCCAATACGCCAGAGGGACGACAGGCGGCGGTACGTTTCGAGCGTGAGGCACAAGCTGTCGCGGAACTAGAACATGAACATATCTTGCCGCTCTATCATTTTGGCGACGAATTGTTGGATGAGGGAAGCATACCAATCACCTATCTTGTGATGCCCTACCTCTCCGAGGGGTCCCTTTGGAACTGGCTACAGCGTCGCACACAACAATTTGGCTTTGGCTGGCCCATATCAGCGGAAGAGGCTGGCTATTACCTGCTTCAGGCAGCGGCGTCACTTCAGTGCGCTCATGATAATGGCATCATTCATCGCGATATCAAGCCAACAAACTTTCTCATTCGCGTTGAACGGGGAGCACTCAAAGCCGATCAGCCTGCTTACCTTTCTACTATCTTTCCGCATGGGCGTCCACATCTTTTGCTCGCGGACTTTGGATTAGCAGCATTCTATCGTAACGGTCGTTCCCTGCATCGCTCAGTTGGTACACCACTTTATATGGCTCCTGAGCAATTTGATGATCCTTCACTGGCAACATCGGTCAAGGTTGGGCCTGCAGCCGATCAGTATGCATTAGCAGTTATGATGTATCAATTGATGACAGGCCACGCAGTCTTTGAAGGCAACGCCGCTCAACTACTGCATCACCATCACCATACTCCACCAACACCTCCAAGTGTCTCGAATCCCTTACTACCACAGGAACTAGATGATGTGTTTTTGCGCGCACTTGCCAAAAAGCCTGAGCAACGTTACCCTAACATCATTTCATTCGCACGTGCGTATGATGCAACCTTGCAAAAGGTCCTACAGACACGACACGTGCGTGTGCAAGGTCGAAGCGTTGAGACACCACGCGAACTCTCGAAAGAAACAAAAAAGGTTCTGGCTGCCCGTCTCCAACAAGGAGAAGCTCTTCCTCGTAAGACACAAGGCAGAATTGCGATACCAGCTCCCGTGCCAGTTGTGGCACCAATGCCACAAGCACTACTACCAACGGCCACATCTACCCGCGTCGCCACGCTGGAAGAGATACGAGTACAAAAACACTCGCCACTCCCAGCAACACGCGAACAGCGAGACCCAGCGTTTATACCAACGGTGTCAATGCCAGGCGTACAACATAAGGGCGGTGTCATTCGTACATTATCAGAATCACCGACCGTTGGCATTTTTGTGCTTGGTCTTGTCTTGCTATTATTGCTTGTGATTGGTCTGATGATTATGTTACTGTTTCTTCATGGTCATTGAAAAGAAAAAACAAGTGCCAGGTGCCCGCAATTGCGGGCACCTGGCACTTGTTTTTTCTTTTTATGCAGTTGGTACTACTATCGGCACAAGTGGCAACACCACATAAGATGCATGTTCTGCATCATGCAGAATGGTCTGCTGCGCTACAACGCCTTCGCTATCGGTTCCAAAATCATGTCCAGTATTGGGATTACGATCCCAACGTGGGAAGTTACTGCTGGTGACATCGAGGCGAATACGATGGCCTTGCTTGAAGACGTTACTCGTCGCCCACAGGTCGATATCGTACTCATAAGGCTTCCCAGGCTCGATCAATGACGGTTTCTGGCCTTGCGAAAAATTGCGATATCGTGCACGGATAATACCATCGGTTAGATTTTGAGCATAGCCATTCGGGTGGACATCGACCAGGCGTGCGACAAAATCGGTGTCGGTTGCACTTGAGGTGGCCCAGAGATGGACCGTGATCGGACCCGTTACCTCTACATCCTGTGTCAGTTCGGGTGTATTATACACTAACACATCCTCGCGGCTCTCCGTTTTATTCTGATCATATGGACCGGCTGGAAATTCGGGGGTCATCAGTAACGCACCGCCACGCGTGAATACAGGATTAGCGGGATCATACGTGTAGGCATCGGATAAACCAGACGTAGGAACCTCGGTACTTAGCACACCGTCACCATGTAGCGTGTTGGCATGTCCATTGCTTTGCAGGTAGTAACGTGTGTCCACGGCACGAGCAAGAGGCCATTCCTGCTCATCACGCCAAACATTCGCACCCATAACGAAGAGCTTGATTGGTGCCTCGTTAAGCATACCAGTGTCAACACCCTTAAGGAAATGATCGAACCAGCGTACCTGCAAGCTTCCAAAGTCGATTTTCAGGTCAATCAGAGCTGCGGATGCACCGAAGCCAAAGTTCAATTCGCCAATCGGATTAGTCACGCCCCCATGAGTCCACGGCCCGATGAGCAATTTGCTTTGTCGCGCCTCCGACGTACTGCCATGCGCACGCATTATTCTAAAATTCTCGATTGTATCTTTCAAGAAGATATCGTACCAACCACCAACGTTCAGTGAAGGGGCCGTTACCTGCTCGTGCTTGCCAAGAATAGTAAGTGCATCCGCATGTTCACGGTCCATGACATACTCGACGCTCTCAAAAAAGGCTTTGCCGACATTGTTACGCTTGATTGGCGCGAACTCTTTTAGAGGTAGAGACCAATAGCCTTGCGTCCCCAACGCATCCGTGTCCTTGATCAGACCATAAAGGGCATAGCCAAGGTGACGCGGATCGGGATCGCCACGAAAGCGGCGAAACAGCTCATCAAGTCCCATCATGAGCTGCCAGCCTCCTGCTGTCCCCAATTCCATTGCGCCACCACGAAATAGGACGCCGTTGAGAGGATCATTCCATGTTATAAACGGTACCATAGCTTTTAGTGCAGGTGGCTGTAGCACCGCGGACGCCCATTGTGTGAAACCAAAGTACGAGGCCCCGTACATGCCAACACTCCCATTGCTATAGGGCAGTTTTGCGGCCCACGCAATAGTATCAACACCGTCAAGTGCTTCGTTTCGCATCGGGTCCCACTCGCCCTCGGAGGCCGAACGTCCGCGCGTATCCTGAATGACCATGACATAGCCACGCCGTGCTACCTGCGCCGGATCGAGTACAGCCGTAGCTCCTGGTAGGTCCTTGCCGTAGGGCAGGCGTGTGAGCAGGACTGGCCATTGTCCGTCACCCTGTGGACGATAAATATTTGCACGTAGCGTGACGCCATCACGCATCTGCGCTGGCACATCAAAATCTACAGTGATTTTCTGATCCATTTGCATTGACATAGGTAAAGTGACTCCTCTTTGTGTAACAATGTATCAACCCTGATAGCACATATGCATCATGAGGATATGATACAACGCACCGACAGGAAGGTGCTAGCAAAGCTTGACACTCCTTTGTGCAATTCGCTATACTCGCACACATGGCATATACTTTTATTTGGGATAGAGTGGATAGCAATGACAGAAGAGCAGCCTACAGGTGCATACCTTGTAATACAAATGGGGCCAGTCGGCAAGCGTGTTGAACTTTGGAAAGATAGTACAACAATTGGAAGAAGCCGCGAGTGTGATATTTTCCTGTCAGACATCGCCGTTCATCGCAAGCAAGCAAGTATTATTTGGACGATTGCAGGCTATGTATTGCGGGACGATAACGGGAGTAGCGATAGCTTCGTTAATGGACGCGCCGTCAAGGAGCAGCTTTTGAATAATGGCGATCAGCTTCTCTTTGGAAACAGCAAGATCACGTTTCACGCGAATGAAGGCACAAGGCCATTTCAGCTACCGGTGTCACGTGGACGAGAATTGCACATCGGCAAGCTTCCCGATACCCATGCACAAACATTAGCACGCCTGGAACTCATGAATGGGCATTCGGTAGTACGCAGCATCGAGCTATTCAATGGCATGACTATAGGACGTAGTAGTGAATGTGACGTATTCCTGGAAGATTTAGCGGTTAGTCGGATACATGTAAAAATCAAGGAACGCCCAGATGGAGAATATGAAATAGTGGACAATCGCTCCGCTACAGGGACTCGCGTCAATGGACGCGCGGTCAAGCATAACGTGTTACATGATGGCGATATGGTACAAATCGGAGCAAGCACATTCACGTTCCGTATGTCATCACATGGTTAACAATCGGTTCATTTCCTTTACTCGCTCTTCATATGCATCGACAATCGTTCCATCAGGTCTACGCTGTGGAGCTTCGTAGGTATGTGTGTCACGTATAAACTGCTGGACCTCACGTGGTACATCGTACAACGATGTAGTGCTGCCTTGCCGAATAAGGGTCGATGACATATGGCGATACTGAGCGTCAAACGGAAGCGGATGTACATACTGTGCAAAGCGTTCATTTTCGGGATGGTGCAAGAGTGTATATAGCTCGTTCTCACCATCGTTGCCACGTGGCGCAACCAGGAGTTCCGCGAGATTGAACAGAGCCACAAGTGATGAATCGCGATCTTCATAGTAGCGTGAATCAAATATCTGCACAATTTTATCGAACCCTAACAAAAAGAAGATACGTTGTACTCCTGGAAAAGAGCTTCGTAGAGCTTGTGCCTGCTCTACATAGAGACCACGATTGAAGAGGATAATGCCAGTATCCTGTAAATATGTATGTAGCACGGTATGTAGCAGGTCTATACGGTCAAGCCATGTTGGACGCTCAACCTCCTCTTTATCGACTGTACGTTTGCTTATAGCAGCGTAGAGATGCACTGGTTCGTAATCAAGAGCAAATCGCGCCTGCTGTAGTAGCGCAATATGTGCGTTTGTAGGCGGATTAAACGAGCCTGGAAACACAATGATGTTCGCTTGAGGCATAGGTGAATCCGGTACAAGCAAGGCTTGCGGCTCTGTGTCAGAGTTCAGTGAGTCAAGCAAAGCTTGAATAGACCTCAATCGTTGAATTGTATCTTTAGAGAGTTGCATAGGAAAATTTTATCATATTTGTCTCGCGACAACTAACTTCCTTAATCAAAGAGTATATGTCCTTTGTGGGGGAACAGGAAGAACTTTCAAGAGTAGGTGTTTGGGAAGTGCATGAATTGCCTGTAGGGACCGATTTATCACGTCCTTCTCGCATATAGATTGCTCACAAGTACGTGATAAATCGGTCCCTACAGGCAATTTCTTCTCATATACCCTGCTCGTTCATCAAATACCTACTCTTGTAAAGAACAGAGATATCCAATACAACATCCGAAGAAAGGAATTGGCTATGCCTCACGACAACTATGCTCTCATTCCACACCCTATTGAGCCTGCTGTACTCTTACTCAACAACATAGCAGGATGGACACTTCCACAACACGGTGCAGAGGATGCATCCGATATCAACTCCGCTATGAAAGAGCAGCTAGGATTTGACACCACGGTTCTTTACTGTGCTTATGATCGCTATAAAGATGACGAACGTGAGGAGCAACATCGTGTCTACGTCTTAGAAAATCACTCGCCCGACTTTCCACTCCCACACAATGCACGCTGGATAAGCAAGGCCGATCTTGATACTCTCGTGCTAGCTGTTGCGGATCATCATACTGTTCTTGAGCAGTGGTTCAATCAGGCTGAGCAGGATGATTTCCTTAACCAGCGTGTTCCTTGGGCATCTCGTGGTTGGTTTTCCTCAACTACACGGTGGGTTCAGGAACAGATGGCGACATTAGGCTTGACAATTGTAGGACCGATAGAGCAGGTCCAGGTGAGTCTCTGGTCTACCGTGCTGCGTATTCCAACAGAGGCAGAAGTATTGTACTTTAAAGCCTCGGCACCTGTGTTTGCCTACGAGCCAATACTGACACAAAAGCTTTTCCAGCTAGTTCCTACATACACGCCTCCCGTCCCCGTCATAGATCAAGAACGTCACTGGATGCTCATGCGTGACGCAGGTATCCCCTTGTCAGAACTTGAAGACAAGCGTACTGATCCTGCCCATTGGGAAGAGGTCCTGCGGCAATACGCACAAATGCAGATTGGTTTGATCGAACAGCAACAAACATTGCTCGCGGCTGGCTGTCCCGATAGACGCCTGAACCTTTTACCAACGCTCTTAGAGCATGCATTGAGTGAGACATCACTTTTGATGCTTAACCAGGAACGAGGTTTACCAGAAACCGAGTATGTGCAACTACAAGAATATCTTCCACAACTAAGAGCTGTATGTATCGAATTGCAACAACACGGAATACCAGAATCGCTACACCACGACGATTTGCATGGCGGAAATATGCTCGTCAACGGAAAGGGTTTTGTCTTCTTCGACTGGGCCGAATGTGCGGTGACACATCCGTTCTGCTCACTGGTGATTGTCGAACGTGTCTTCCGCCATGTACTTGAGTTCTCGTCAGAGACCATCGCCCATTTGCGCGACTGCTACCTACAACAATGGACGCAATTTGAGCCAATCGAGGACCTCCGAGTTGCCTGTGAGCTTGCGCAACGCGTTGGTAAGTTGTGCCGCGCACTTACCTGGGCGCGACTGATCGCCAGCCTCTCTCCAGATGAACGTTGGGAGTATGAGGCGGCATATCCATACTGGTTACGTGTGTTTTTAGGAACCGAGGAGTAACATTTGCTAACTATGGTTTGTACTTAGGATGTATTGTTTAAAGCATTCATCTACTCGAACATTCAATATTACCAACTCTACCATGAATAGAGTATAATAAAGCCGATAAAAGTTACTGAATAGACCATTAAAAGCTGGTAGAGGTATCAAACGCTCATTTTATAACAAGAACAAGGTGGAGGGTAGGAAACGACTATGCAAGACGACATATTCATACTTCCTTCAAAAGAGCCATCTGAACCTGGACGCACGTCTAAACACAATCTACCTGCACAACTCACTCCTCTGATAGGACGCGAACAGGAGATCGCCGATGTGTGCACTCTTCTCCGGCGTCCAGAGGTGCGCTTACTAACCCTCTATGGCACTGGTGGGGTCGGCAAAACTCGTCTTGGTCTACAGGCAGCGATGACCTTGCTCTATGATTTCCCCGATGGGGTTTACTATGTTGTACTGGCTCCCATTAGCGACCCAAGCTTGGTCATTCCCTCCATCGCACAAGCCCTTGAAATCCAGGAGACTGCACCCCACTCTCTACTAAATATGTTGCAATCCTTTCTGCAGAACAAACACCTGTTGCTCTTCCTCGACAACTTCGAGCAAGTCGTCATGGCAGGTCCACAGATCATGGACCTTTTGGCAATGTGCCCTGACCTCAAATTGCTGGTAACGAGCCGTACCACACTGCATGTCTATGGTGAACACGAGTTCCTCGTTCCACCGCTCTCGCTTCCTCCTCTCAACCAGCTTTCCGATCATGAAGTCCTCGCGCGGTACGCAGCTATAGCTCTTTTCTTGCAGCGTGCTCAGGCAGTCAAGCCCGATTTCCAGCTAACCACAACGAATGCTCGTGCCATTGCTGAAATTTGTATATGTTTAGATGGGTTGCCACTGGCAATCGAACTAGCAGCGGCTCGTGTCAAAGTGCTTTCACCACAAACACTTCTGACAAGACTAACTCATCGCTTTCAGGTGTTAACAAGAGGACCACAGAATGTACCTGAGCGACAGCAGACAATGCACAATACTATTACGTGGAGCTATGACCTGCTAAATACACGTGAGCAAAAACTTTTTCAGAGGCTTGCGGTCTTCATGGGTGGGTGCACATTGGATGCCATCGAGGCTCTTTGCATAACCCTCGATGGTGAGGCGAAAGAGGTCTTGGACGACGTAACCTCGTTACTTGACAAGAGTCTGGTGCAATCAATGGAGCAGGCAGGAAACGAGTTTCGTCTCCATATGTTGGAAACAGTCCGCGAGTATGGATTGGAAGCACTCACAAACAGTAGCGAGAAGGAAGGTACGCGCAAGGCGCACGCCGTCTACTATTTGCAACTTTCAGAAAAGGCAGAGTCGGAACTACATGGCCCACAGCAAATGTTGTGTCTAGAACTGTTGGAACAGGAACATGAAAACATTCGAGCCGCAATGCAGTGGTCTATCGAACCGGAACAGGCTCAGGAGGGTAGAGAGCGCAAGGAGATTGCCCTGCGCTTGGGAGGAGCACTAGAATGGTTCTGGCATAGGCGTGGGTATACACATGAGGGACGTACTTTCCTGGAACAAGCACTGGGGGGAAGCGAGGAAGGAGGGGCAATGATGCTTGCACGTGCCCTGAATGCTGCTGGCATGCTAGCTTTCCAACAAGGCGACTTTTCTCAAACAGAGGTACAGTGTTCAGAGAGCTTAGTATTATTCCGCAGACTCGGAGACATACAAGGGATCGCGTTCGCACTCATGTGGTTGTCAGAGGTACAAATGTCCCGAGGTGACTTATCGGGAGCACGCTCCCTCTCAGAAGAGTTCCTGGTTCACTTTACAACGCTTGGGAAGAAGGAAAACATTGCCTGGGCATACAACAAACTTGGAGTCCTATGCCTGTTGCAGGGTGAGTATGCAAGAGCACGCACCCTGTTGGAGGAGAGCCTGCTGATAGAGAGAGAGGCAGGGAATACCTGGGGTATTATCTTCGCACTCCAACTTTTAGCTCTCGTGCTCCTTTCTGTACAGGGTGATCCTATGAACATACGCGCCTTGCTTCAAGAGAGTTTGGTACTATCGAGAGAGTTGCAAGACCAGGAGAATATTTTCCATTACCTCTCTTTGTCAGGAGAATTCGCCCTTACTCAAGGTGACACTGCGCTCGCACGTACACTGGCAGAGGAACTCCTGGTAAAAGCCAGAGAGGTAAAAAATGCTGTTGCTGTCACCGAAGCACTGTTCATCCTGGCCAGACTGGAGACACGTCAAGGAAATCTCGCTCTAGCACAAACCCACTTTGAGGAATGTTTTTCCTTCGTGCTACAACATGATGATAGGTACATAATTCCTTCTTACATGGAAGGATTAGCAGTGGTCTTCGCGAAGCAGGGAGAAACTGTACGGGCGACATGGTTGTGGGGAGCCTCAGAGATGCTACGAGAAACTGTGGGTACACCTATTCCACCTGTCGAGAGAGCCTTCTATAAGCAATCAGTGGAAGCCGCACGCACCCAACTAGGCAAGAAACGCTTTGCCACCGCGTGGACCGAGGGAAGGGCGATGACGATAGAGCAAGCCGTTACCTCGCAGAGACCAGTAGCTTTGTCCTCGTCGGCACTCGCAGGGCAGTCACCGCCAACCAAATCATCTTTTCTCTCTCCTGATGGGCTCACTGCGCGTGAGGTCGAGGTCTTATGCTTGGTGGCACAGGGGTTGACCGATATACGAGTAGCCGAACAACTTATTATCAGTCCCCATACCGTGAACACGCATCTGAAGGCCATTTATGGCAAGATAGGGGTGAACTCGCGCAGTGCAGCAACCCGTTACGCTATCAAGCACCAACTCTTGTAACCTCGCCTTTATTTGTCACGCTACTCCTCTTGTTCAGTGATTTGGTTAGTTGGCGGCATTTTGTGCATATTCCCTCCCTTATTTTAGGGATATACCAATCGCATCTCCCTTTGTCGGTCTTCTAAAACATATCACCATAACACCTTATTTAAGGGATGTATTCTCATCAGTAACAATTTATACTCAGTTCATACACGTTCTCACCTTGCCTTATATAAAAGGCTTAGCAATGAATGTAGTCCAGTAAACATGCTGTCAGGATGGCAGGAGGAGAGTTTTATGAAAAAAGTACTTCTACTTGGTGCGTTTCTACTCATTATGTTGTTAGCTGCCTGTGAAGGATCAGCAAGTACCATGACGAACACCACGCAAGCGGCGGCCCCAAGTTCTACTTCAGTGGTTACGACTTACCTTCGTATCTTTAACGCGGGTATGAAAAGTGGAGATTTCTCCGCGCTACACTCCGTCTACACGTCTGATGCCACTTTCACTCAGTCCACTCCAAAGGGAGTAACTACAGTAGTTCATGGCCTTACCGCTATCACCAACTTCTATCAAGGGTTAAGGAAAAAGTTCCCCGGCTTTCAATGGACGGTAGACTCCATGCGCAGCCTAGCTCCAAACGTTGTACTTGTCTATCAGCATGCAAGTGGTCCATCTTCAAAGGTGCCAGGACGCTGTATCCATGTATTTGTGGTCGAGCATGGGAAGATCACCAGGTATGATTGGGCCACATTTTACCCAGGACAATAGTGGGCATAGACCCCGAGCAGTAACAGACCTTGAATACCATACTCAACAGTCAAAAATGTGTTCGGGGTCTGAGTATCATCCTTGAGGTTTTTATTGTTTCCACATCACTGCCTTGTGTGATCCATTGTATTCAATTAGACCAAGCGGAGGAAAAGCTATGAACAGGCTCAGGCGTTCTCTACAAGAGGTAATGATATCACTTTTCATGTTGTTACTTTTAACTGCTTGCACTCAGAGTACTTCTTCAAGCAGTGCTCAAGTGACTCCGACTACCCCGGTGGCATTCTCACTCCGTTGTCCTCATCAAATTGCTCTCGACAAGCAGGGAAATATTTATTTGTCAGAGGGTGCGATACACAGCGGTGACGTGCGCATTGTGAAGCTCTCGTCTACAGGACAAGTACTCACGTCATGGCATCCACTCAAATCCGGTTATAGCAGTCAGCAAGGTATTACGCTCTCCAAAATCACATTCGACACACAGGGAAACCTCTACTTCACGGAGACCGCTGAGAATAGTGTTATGAAATTCTCTCCACAGGGAACATTTCTGGCTCAACTTGGCACCTCGAAGCAGACCTCCCATCCGCTGCAATTTCCGCTCGGCATGGCTATCAGTGCTCAGGGAAATCTCTATGTGTCGGACAACGGGTTCCTGCGCACATTTTCACCGGATGGAAATCCAATTTCCGCATGGGATGAAACCGAAAATAATGATTCAGGCGTGCCACTGAATTCCATCACCCTTGATACACAAGGTAATCTGTATATTTCGGATATCAATCACGTAGTCAAGTTCTCCTCAACTGGCAAGCGTCTTCAGGCGTGGACGGATCGCTTTTCATTTGATCCTCGAGGAATTACTACAGATACAAAAGGAACCATCTATGTCGCGGATATGAGTAATCATCGTGTCTTCAGAGTGGCTTCTAATGGGACACTCCAATTGGTCTGGGATACCTCTAAAGAACCCAAACAGACATTTGTCGAATCGGTTGACGTTGACGCACAAGGAAATCTCTATGTGATTGACGGACCAAGTCCACGACAGGTAGAGAAAATCTCACCGCAAGGAAGCATTCTTTCAACATGGAAGGCAAACTGTCCTGATGATGCAGCATAAGAGAAAGAGCTTCTGTTCCATTCACAATATGATTACGAGCTGAAAGTGAAGTAGACATGATGAACAGGTGACTCTTCTTGAGAGGAGTCACCTGTAAATTCTCTGACCGACCCTTATTTTCTTTTAGCTCTGCATACGTAACTGTAGCGTTGTTATGTTAAGCCATCTTTAAAGGATAAGTCAGACTTTGTTAAAATATATATATCATTTAATTTTATAGATATGCTATCCATATATGTATAAATTTTATATATACATTGTCTATTGATATGTAAACAATTTATTGCGTACACTTGTTGTAGGTGACGTTCTTGTGACGGCACTAACTCTCTGCACTCTCTGTCCTGCCCTACGGTCCTACTATCATTGCGCATGTCGCGCAGTCCATGCGTCCACAGTGTCACAATGCGTATTTCGCCGTGCTATTTTTTACTGGTATGGTAAATAAGTACGCGATCACACATGTGACCCATTGAGGCAGTCGGAGGTATCTTCATTCATGAGTAACCAGGAACTATTTGGTAATGTGTTCGCCCCTCGCAGTCGTCGGCGTTTCCTTGAGCAAGCAGGTGCGCTCGGTGTTTCCTCGCTTGCACTTGCATCATTCTTAGAGGCATGCGGTAGCTCTTCCACTACGACAACCACTACAGGTAGTAGTGTGAACATGGCCGGCCCAATTGATATGCAGACGTTAATCACGAATGCAAAGAAGGAAGGCAAGCTTCAAGCTGTCGGTATTCCACCCGAATGGGCTGACTATAAGGATATTCTTGCCGGCTATGCTGCGAAATATGTGCCGGTCCAGTATAAGGCTGAGGCGGAGTTTTCTTCCGCTCAGGAACTCGAAGTCTTCACAAAGTCGAAGTCATCATGCTCACGGTGATATTGGCGATGTCGGCTTTAAGTTCGGACCACAGGCTATCAAAGCAGGCCTGGTTACACCCTATAAGCATGCCAATTGGGCTGATATTCCTGATAATCTCAAGGATCCCGATGGCAACTGGTGTACTGAGTACTGCGGTACGCAGGCATTCGTGGTCAATACGGATATCGTGAAAAATGCTCCAACTTCCTTCAAAGAGCTTCTCACTGGTAACTACAAGAATCAGGTCGGTATCGACGGTGATCCTCGCCAGGCAAATGATGCCTTCATCGCTGTCTACTCGGCGGCACTTGCACCAGTGGCACCATCGACGATATTCAGCCCGGGGTTGACTTCTTCAAGCAGTTGAAGAAAAAAGGCAACTTCAGCTCTGCTCGCGCCAATATCGCTAACATGACCAAGGGTGAAGTTGCGATCGGTATCATGTGGGACTACCTCGGACTGGGTTTCCGCGACACGCTCAAAGGCAAGCCAAATCTCAAGGTTGTTATCCCGTCCGATGGTTCGATTGCAGGTCCTTATGTCTCTATCGTCAACAAGACTGCGCCGAATCCCTTTGCTGCACGCTTCTGGATCGAATATCTCTTCTCTGATGAAGGACAACTCTTCTTCTTGAAGGGCTATGCACATCCGGCACGTTACCAGAAGTTGGTTGATGCAGGGAAGGTTCCTGCGGCACTTTCAGCTAAGCTGCCCGCTGCAGAGCAGTATGCAAATGTCAAGTTCGTCACCGATCTTGCCAAGCTCTCAAAGGCTTCGGACACGTTGACACAGAACTGGCCATCCGTTATCGGTCAATAGTTTATGTAGGATAGTTGCTTATGCGTGGATAGAGTTGGCAATCCGGCTCTATTCACGCATAAGCAACTATCCATCTATGTTTTTAGTAGGAGGTGGTGGATTATGCAAATACCTGCGTCGGCTGAAACTTCGGCGGCAAACTCTCCAGCGAAAGCGATTACAAGGGTGGGCCGGGGATTTCGTCTGAGTTATTCGCTCATCAGTTGGTTAGGGTTAGTCCCATTCTTACTTTTTTGTCTCTTGTTTGAGTTGTTACCTGCACTCATTATTATCCAGGATAGTTTTGTGAGTAGCGATACAGGCGGATTTACGCTTAACAACTTTCAACACTTGCTTGCAAGTACAACGTATCTTCACTCATTTCAAAATAGCATCAGCCTTTCAGTTGTCACCGCACTAATTGGGGCGGTCGTTGGTTTCTTCGCGGCCTACGGTGTATATAACTCGCGTGTAGAATGGCTCAAAAATCTGTTGATTGGTTTTTCGAGTATCGCCGCGAACTTCGCTGGTGTGCCGCTTGCATTCGCCTTCGTTTCAACACTTGGTGTCACCGGCTTTATAACTGTACTCTTGCAAAGCCTGTTTCACTTCAGCATCTATGATGCAGGGTTCAGTCTCTACAGCTTTTTAGGACTTGTACTCGCCTATACCTATTTCCAGTTACCGCTGATGGTGCTCTTAACTGTACCTGCCCTTAGTGCGCTCAAACCAGAATGGCGCGAGGCCGCGACAAATCTTGGTGCAACAAATGCAACCTACTGGCGACGCGTGGCCTTGCCTGTGCTCTTGCCCTCGCTCATTGCCGCGACTATGCTTCTGTTCGCAAACTCGCTCGGTGCTTTTGCTACAGCATTCGCGCTTGCACAAGGCAATATTAACCTCGTGACGATCCAGATTGCCTTTGCCATTGATGGCAATGTCAGCGTTGATCCTGGGTTGGCGAACGCGCTTGCCGTTGGGATGTTCGTCATCCTGCTACTCGCGGTCACGCTCTATACCGCCATGCTTCGTCGTGCGAGCAGATGGCAAGGAAGGTAAGAATCATGAGTATACAAAGAAAACAAGCGACACGCCTTACATTCGGATGGGATTCACTCTTTCTGGTGCTCTTTGTCTTCTACCTAGTAGTTCCACTCGGAGCAACATTGATCTTTGGTCTTACAGGTGGCCGAGGCATTGATTTTAGTAGCTATCAGCAGATATTTGCCGACAAGGACTTCTCGAATACGTTGCTGCTCTCGCTAGAGTTGTCACTGGCCTCAACGGTGCTTGCAGTCGTGCTAGTCACTCCAACCGTGTACTGGATGCAGTTGCGGCTACCACAGGCTCGCCCATTGCTGGATTTTCTCTCGCTCGTCCCATTTGCGGTGCCTGCAATTCTGCTCGCGGTGGGATTGAGTGAGGTATACGGGGGGTCAAACATCTTTGTTAATATTCTTTCGCTTGGCTTCGTGCCACTGCTGAGTACTCCACCATTCAACATAGTGAACACACCACCCTTGTTGGTCTGCGCCTCTGTCGTTGTGTCGCTACCATTCGTCTATCGTCCGATTGATAATAGTCTGCGTGCCATCAATACACGCGTGCTGACAGAAGCATCGTACAGTCTGGGTGGTGGCTGGTGGCGCACATTTCTCACGATTGTGCTGCCCAACATTCTCCCTGGCGTGGTCAGTGCAGCATTGCTGACCTTCTCGACGGCGATGGGCGAATTTACGCTTTCCTCGTTGTTCGGTATTTATACATTTCCGATTTACCTGAACCAGATTGGGCAAAGCGATGCGCATAAAGCTGCCTCGCTCTCGATTCTGAGCTTTCTCTTTACACTCGTCTGCGTCCTCGCCATTATCCTCTTCGTTGGGCGAAGAGTTGGTGGTAGACAACAAAATGTACAAATCGTAGCCATAAAATAGGGAAGAAGGTAACAACTATGGCCTTTCTTGAATTAGAGGGCATCGCGAAATACTTTGGCTCTACCGCTGCCGTCGAGCACATCAACCTTTCCATCAATCAAGGTGAATTTCTGACACTGCTCGGACCCAGTGGCTGTGGCAAGACAACAATTCTGCGTATGATTGCGGGCTTCGAGATACCAACTGAGGGTACTATTACGCTCGATGGAGAGGACATCACGAACCGTCAGGCCAACAAGCGTCCAATGGGTATGGTCTTCCAGTCGTATGCACTCTTTCCACATCTTACCGCGTCACAAAATGTTGCCTTCGGCATGGAAATCAAAAAACTGCCAAAGAACCATGTGCAGAAGCGTTGCACAGAACTGCTGGAACTCGTAGGACTGGCCGAAATGGGTCCACGCTATCCACATCAGCTTTCAGGTGGACAGCAGCAACGCGTCGCTATCGCACGTGCGCTTGCCGTTGAACCGAAAGTTTTATTGCTTGATGAACCACTTTCGGCACTCGACGCCAAAGTACGCGTCTCTCTACGTAACGAGATTCGCCGTATTCAGCAGCAACTCAAGATGACCGCGATCTATGTGACTCATGACCAGGAAGAGGCTCTAGCTATCTCCGATCGTATCGCGGTGATGGCAAAAGGCAAAATCGAGCAACTCGATCAGCCAGAGGAAATCTATAGTAACCCAAATAGCGTTTTCGCGGCTACCTTCGTCGGAAACAGCAACCAGTTCAATGCCATAGTTGAGTCTGCATCAGAGGGTGTATGCAAGGCGGGCAACTACATGCTTTCTACCTCGCATATTGGACATCTGCATAATGGTGCACATGTACTCATCATTGTACGTCCAGAAGAGGTTTCGCTATTACCTGCTACAAATGTAGGAACAGTTCCTAACACGAATGGAACAAAACGTGGAGACAATCATATCGAGGGTGTGATCGAACTGCGCACGTTCCTGGGACCATTCACGCGCTTCCACGTAGTTGTCAACGATAGTACGACGCTTACAGCCGATATTCCTAACCATTTATCAAAGAATTTCGCGGTAGGACAAAAGGTTGTACTTTCGTTCGCGCCCGACGATTGTCAAGTCTTGCCGATTGACTCACGCGATTCTGAACTGAGAAAAATCGCTGAGGCTGAGAAGGTGTAAAATGTCGTTCTCATACCTATAGGTAGGAACCGATTTATCATGTCTGCTAGCGTCTCGATTGCTCACCAGGACGTGATAAATTGGTCCCTACGGCCTCACTCCCATCACCAGCATATTGCCAGTCACGCCATCGAAGACCATTTGCCCTCGATGCATAACCTCGGGTTTGCTATCTTTAGCCGCGAAAGGTGCGCTAACCGTAAAGTCGCCGTGAACTTCGACATAACTCACAACCAGTGACTGGTCCATGATTCCTGTATCAGCGTTAAACTTGTCGTTCGCGGTTTGATTGGAGACAAACAGAACACGCGTGATGATGTAGGAGTGAGAGGTTTGTCCTATACGCATACCCTCGAACTTGTGGACACTGCTCATATATTGACGAACATCCTGCTCATTAAATGTGGGAATACTGCACAAATGTGGCTTGATAGCAGATGCACCCTGTCCTCTGGCAGCATCGGCGGTAATACTTGGAATATGCTTAGGCTCGCAATGATTTGCAGCAGAAGTAGCACTAGCATTTGTCTGATTAACTATTAGTGTTCGTACTCCCCAAACACCTATAACGACAACCAAAACCACGAGAAGCACCAGCAGAATTTGAAGCCTTTTCATAGTGTATCCTCTATAGATTTTAGGGTAAACGCAAGTATTTATACAAGAAGTAACGTCAATAGGTATACATTAGTTGCGATGATAAACGAAGAGATTTCATGAAACACTACTTTCTGAAGGCAGTGATACTGACAACGTTTGTGCGGATTGTACTACAGCGGAAGCAATTTTTTGCGCGACCTTCTGACTGTACCAGTAGCTTGCGTGGGCGTTGCCAATATTGGCGAGCGCGAGAGCAGTTTGGCTAAACGGACTAGTCAGTACATCGAGCCAGTTTGTACCGATATTGATATAATCTCGCACATCGAGATAATGATGCTCTTCGCCCACGATTTGGTGCAATAAAGGTTGAAGAGGGTAGGCGAGAGGATCGGCAGGGTGAGCAAAATTGAGCCATGGAATGTGTATTGTTCCTTGATCTTCTTGAAGATGCTGTAGTAGTCGGCGTAATCGAGGATTGATATCGTGCGAACTCACCCTTCCATCTTCCTGGTTCAACGTCACGTTCATGAGGCTGAACAGACCGATTGGGGCACCGAGCGTCGAAATACTGGCAAGCCGAAAACCATTCTGTGGGGCCGGATCGACGCCATACATCAGTTCGCGGATACGCATGATACTCTCATGTCCAGGTTCATCTTGTATGTCCCAACGCGAGGCAAAGAGCATGTCGAAGAGAATAATCGCCCCAAAGCTATGCGCAACAAGATGAACGCGATCTCCAGCTTGCACATTTTTCAACCCATCACGAATTTGTTCTTCCAGCGTCGAGACAACCTTTGCGCCAACCGAACGACTCATATAGAGGGCCGCATCACCGATGAACTGTAAGAGTGCGGTTTCGCGTAGACTTCTAAACCAGAATTTGCTCCAATCCGGTGAACGTGCATAGGCATCACGCAATCGCTTCTCTTCCGCCTCATTCACATTGCCCCAATACAGCGGAACCTTTATCAGTTGCAAGGTTGATGACTCGCTCTGCACGTTACGATATATGCGGTCAAAGAGCTTATCCGCATATGAGGCATTACGCGTCTTGCTCCGCGTATACACACCGTGTATAAACAGTACATAGTCGTTCTCCATGCAGTCTCATCACCTTTCTGCTGATGGCATAAACCGTCAGGATGTAGGGACCGATTTATCACGTCCTTGTGAGCATTCAAAACGCTAGCAGGACGTGATAAATCGGTCCCTACAGAAGAGTATCTACACTAGAAAGGTGAATTAGCCTTTCATCAACCTTCTCAAGACAGTTGGCAGAATGCCACCGTTCTCGTAGTAAGTTACGTCAATAGGACTATCCAGACGTGCAATCGTTCGGAAGGTAAAGGTTGAACCGTCTTCGCGCGTGGCGTTGACAGTCACTTCCTGGCGTGGCTTCAAGCCTTGCTCGATACCTTCGATATCGTAGGTTTCGTGCCCTGTGAGGCCAAGCGACTCTTTGCTCTCACCCTGCTTGAATTGCAAAGGTAAAATGCCCATACCCACAAGATTGCTACGGTGAATACGCTCGAAGCTTTCCGCGATAGCAGCCCGCACACCTAACAGCAAAGGACCCTTCGCAGCCCAGTCACGGGAACTACCAGAACCATATTCTTTGCCCGCGATCACAATCAAGGGTACACCGTCTTGCTGGTAGCGTACAGACGCATCATAGATGGTCGTCTGCTCCCCGTCAGGCATGTGGACAGTGTAGTAGCCTTCCTTGTCGGTCAGCTTGTTATGCAAGCGAATGTTGCCGAAGGTGCCGCGAACCATAACCTCGTGATTGCCACGACGCGCTCCATAGGTATTGAAATCGCGCTTCTGCACACCCTTTTCAAGCAGGTATTTGCCGGCAGGACTCGTAGGCGAAAAATTACCAGCAGGTGAGATGTGATCGGTTGTAATCGAGTCGTCAACCATGACCAGCACTTTCGCGCTATGAATATCTTTGACAGGTGGGATAGTATCAGAAATGTCTTGGAAAAATGGTGGTTCCTGTACATACGTCGAATTGGTGTCCCACTCGAACAGTGCGCCCGTTGAATTCGTGAGTGCCTGCCAGTGCTCATCGCCATCAAAGACATGTGCGTAGTTTTCCTTGAACATCTCTGCCGAAAGCGAATGAGCCACGACATCGCGCACCTCTTCCTGTGTGGGCCAGAGGTCTTTCAAGTAGACACTATCACCATTGATGTCAGTGCCAACGGGGTCTTTTGTCAGGTCGATATCGACGGTGCCAGCGAGGGCATAGGCCACAACGAGTGGTGGTGATGCCAGGAAGCTGGCGCGAACCTGCGGATGAATACGTCCCTCGAAATTTCTATTGCCACTCAGCACCGCGGCTACCACAAGGTCGTTGTCCTGCACCGCTTCAGCCACTGGTTCAGAGAGCGGACCGCTATTACCGATGCAGGTTGTACAACCATAGCCGACAAGATGAAAGCGTAGTGCCTCAAGATACGAGAGTAGTTCGGCGTTCTTGAGGTAGTCAACAACGGCGCGTGAACCGGGGGCAAGGCTTGTCTTGACTGTGGGCTTGACGGAGAGGCCACGCTCAACTGCATGTTTGGCGACAAGGCCAGCCGCGACCATTACAGAGGGGTTAGAGGTGTTAGTACAGCTTGTGATCGCGGCTATGGCGACGGAGCCATTCGTCATATGCGACTGTGAGCCACCAATCTCGACTAATACATCTTTGCCATGTCCATTTTGGCCATTCCCATTTTTAGCTATCTGTTTTTTAGCATCCTCGTGTTGCGCAACGGGATCAAGTGTGCCATTTCTGTCGCCCTCGCCGAGGTAACGGTTTACATCGTCTTCGGTGGTCACATTCTCTTCGGCATCTTTGAAGCGGTCCGCATAGGCAGCACGGAAGACCTGGCTCATGTTCTGCATTGGCACGCGGTCCTGTGGACGGCGTGGTCCCGCAAGACTTGGCTCAATCGTGGCGAGGTCAAGTTCGAGTAGGTCGTCGAATTGTGGCTCCGGCGAGTCGTCGGTGCGGAACAAGCCTTGTGCCTTTGTATAATGTTCGACCAGTTCAACGAGTTTCTCATCACGACCAGTATCACGCATATAGCGAAGAGTCTCAGCATCGACGGGGAAAAGAGTCGCGGTAGCACCAAACTCTGGTGACATATTGGCGATTGTCGCGCGGTCAGCGAGTGGTAATCGGCTCAGACCGGGACCTGTGAACTCAACGAACTTGCCGACAACGCCACGTTTACGCAGCATCTGAGTCACGGTCAACACAAGGTCTGTCGCGGTTGAACCCTCGGGCAGTGCTCCTGTCAAGCGCACGCCAATCACCTCTGGCGTGAGCAGATAGAGCGGCTGTCCAAGCAGTACAGCCTCAGCCTCGATACCACCAACGCCCCAACCCAGGACACCAAGACCATTTATCATAGTCGTATGTGAGTCGGTGCCAACGAGCGTATCAGGATAGGCAACCGTCTCACCATCTTCGTCCTTTGTCAGGATAACATGCGCAAGATACTCGAGATTGACCTGGTGCACAATACCTGTACCAGGAGGTACAACACGAAAATTATTGAATGCCTGTTGTGCCCAGCGCAGCAATGCGTATCGTTCGCTATTACGTTCATATTCACGGTCAACGTTACGCTCGAATGCCAATGTCGAGCCAAACGAGTCAACCTGTACCGAGTGATCGATCACAAGGTCGGCAGGCACAAGCGGATTGATTTTTTGTGGGTCGCCACCAATACGCGCCACGGCAGAACGCATAGCCGCAAGATCCGCTACGGCTGGCACACCTGTAAAGTCTTGTAGCAGGACACGGCCCGCCATAAATGGGTACTCTGCTTCAGAGGTCGCAGCATGCCCAGGAGTCCAACGTGCCAGTGAAAGCACATCGTCCTCTGAGACCAATTCACCACCCACGTTGCGTAACAGGTTCTCTAACACAACCCTGACGGTGACGGGTAAGCGATCAAGGTTCTCAACACCTTTTTCAGAGAGTGACGCTAGTCTATAATAAGTTATTTTGCCATAGGCGCCCTCAAGGGTTGAGCGTGCGCCAAATACATCATTGTACGTCATACTTTGTAGGTCCTTTAATGTGAAATTGTAGAGATTAGGAAATTTAGGGGATACGTTTTCCTTACGCTCCATAGCTGTTTGTTCTTCACTTCATTATATAACAAATTTTGCGGGGACCATAAGGCTGCTTTGCGAAAGGAAACCTTGCGCACCAATCTCGAATTCGCTATAGTTGCAGGGAAATATTTATGCAGTAAAAGAAAGTTTCTCGCTCTCCAAGGAGGTATACTTGTGCGAAGACCTACGTATCTAGTGTTCATTTTAGTGCTATTCCTCGCTGGTTGTGTCTCATCCACCAATTCCAATGCACAGCAATTGCCTACAGCTATGAGTAGACCTTCTCAGACGCCATCATTTCATACATCATCCCCCAATATGCTATCGCTTGGTACCTCGAGTCTTCCAGGTATCCACCTGCCACAGGGCTTTCAAATCAGTATGTATGCAAAAGGGCTGAGCACACCACGGTTTATGACAATTGGTCCCCGTGGAGTACTGCTCGTAGCGGATCGAGGAAAAAACACGGTTGTGGCATATCCAAAGGGGGCAACAGCAGCACAGGCTGGAAATCCAATTACAGTTGTCGGTGGACTACATGACCCTACGAGTCTTGCGATACACAATGGCTATCTGTATGTTGGCGAAGGATCAAGTATTGCACGCATGCAACTGGACAATAACCTCAAAGTGGGTCCTATCGAAAGGATTATCACCGACCTGCCGAATGGAGGGCAACACAGTACACGGACTGTACTGATTGGTCCCGACAATCATATCTATGTGTCGATCGGCTCCGATTGTAACGTATGTATCGAGACTGACCCACACCGAGCCGCGGTATGGATGTACAATATGGATGGCTCTGGCGGACGGCTATACGCGAAGGGACTACGAAACGCGGTTGGCATGGCGATCAATCCGTGGAACAAGCAAATTTGGGTAGATGTCAACGGACGTGACCTGCTTGGTGACAATATTCCGCCTGAAACCGTCTATGCACTCACCGATCAGGGCGACTATGGCTGGCCTCATTGTCATGCTGGCACACTTCGAGACCCCGAATTCGGTCAATCTACCAATGCATGCAACGGAGTACAGCAACCGCTTATCACCATGCAAGCTCACTCGGCCCCACTGGGAATAGATTTTTATCCAATGGCGAGTACCGAGTTTCCTGCTGCATATCGTAGCAGTATGTTCATTGCGTTTCATGGCTCATGGAACCGTAGTGTTCCTACTGGCCATAAAATTGTGCGCGTACAGTTACAAAACGGTAAGGTTGTAGGTCCGGTTGAGGATTTTTTGACGGGCTGGCTAGCGACTGATGGAAATGTAACGGGAAGACCCACTGGCATCACATTTGGAGCAGATGGGACGATGTTTGTCAGCGACGATACAAATGGTGCAATTTACCATGTTTGGTATCAATCATAAAACAGGTACTTTGCGTATTGACAAACTAACACTTTTTTCGTTAGAGTAGAGACACTGAACGCCTGAGTAATATAAAAACAAAAAATGTGCAGGAATGGGAAGAGGAAAGGCATCAATGGGGCAATGTTTAAATAAAAAAGAGTGTGGCATTCAGAATCGCGATAAGGCTCGGTTCTGCGCTCATTGTGGTATTCCGTTAGCAGGAGCGTTTCTACTCGGTCGCTATGAGGTCCTTGCGCTCACGAGCAAAGAGCGTAATATCATCACGTTACAAGCAATGGACCATCATAACGATCAGCCTGTAACTGTACGTGCTCTCGTACCACGCGAAACAAATACGGAAGAGTGCGAAATTTTTTTACAGGATGCTGAGTTCGCCGCTTCGGTCTCCGCGAATATTCACGACTCCGATAGTATTCGGGTCATTGACTATGGACAGGATGGTCCTATTGCCTTCCTCATCAAATCAGAGATGATGCCAACAGAAAAAGTAGCAGCCTATACACCTACACATACTGTTGCACGTGTAGGGAGCAATGTCTTTCAGCAGCAACAGCTTTCGGCAAAAGCTACACCTCTGCCTGCAATTCATCCAGATTTGTTAGAAGACGAAGATGGGCTTACGCAGGTACGCGTAGTTATTCCATCGGCGAAGAGACAGCATACTCCTCCTCCTGACAAAGCTCAACAAGCATCTTCCCAACAAGAACGTGACTGGCTAGCAGAAGGCAACCAAGCGTACACACTTGGTCATTATGAGGATGCACGAGCGGCTTACGAACATGCAACCACTAATGACGCAACATCGGTTGACGCTTGGAGTGGCAAGGCTATTGTACTTTTTCACCTGGGACACTGGGAAGCATCACTTTCTGCCTATGACCACGCGCTTTCATTGCAAGCAAATAACCCTGAACTATGGACTGCACGTGCCAGCGTGCTACACGAACTACACCGCTTTGATGATGAAATGTACTGTTATGAGCAGGCACTTACATTCGACGAGAACTATGTCTATGCATGGAGTGGACGTGGTATGGCATTAGCGGAACAAGGTCGCTCAGAAGAAGCCCTTCTCGCCTTCGACCGTGCATTGCTACTCGATCCACAGCAGAGTGTCGTCTGGCAGGCTTTGAGCGACACACTCTATATGCTCCGTCGCTATGACGAAGCTCTGATCGCAATTGACCATGCATTAGCACTAAATACAAATGGTGCATCCTTTTGGGACACGAAAGGCAATATTCTTCGGCGTTTGAAGAAACCAGAGCAGGCATTACCTGTGCATGAACGCGCTACACTGCTCGATCCAGAGAACGCTACAGCATGGTTTGACCGCGCGAACGACCTACGCGATTTACGACGCTTCGCTGAAGCCCTGGCAATGTACGATCATGCACTTAGTCTTGACCCAACGCTAGCAGGTGCGTGGTATAATCGAGGAAATGTTCTTGCTGCGTTACATATGTACGAAGATGCATTAAATTCATACGATCACGCACTGAAATATGATAATGGGCTGATTTCTGCCTGGTATAATAAGGGAAGCTTGTTACACGAACTCAAACGCTATGAGGACGCGCTTTTTTCTTTTGACCGAGCACTCGGCGTTGATGTACACTATATAGCGGCATGGAATAATAAAGGCTTGTCCCTCTTCGCGCTTGGGAGAATGGAAGAGGCGTTAGCTGCATTAGATCAGGCAACATCGTTTGCACCAGATGAACCAGACGCCTGGTACAATAAAGCCGTTGTGCTTGAGAAATTGGGAAGAAAGCAAGAGGCACATACGTGTCAGGAATGGGCACATTCACTAGAGCAACAGATGCGACCAATTGAAGCTTAAACATATTTTTGAAACTCTCTATGTATTAAGAAGGGATGCAACCCTATGACTCGGAGGAGGGAATGCGACGCTGCGCCGATCTTGTAGACTGCGGATATGACAATCGGGACAGCGATCTGTTTTGTCGAGCATGTGCACTACCGCTATTAGATACCTCCCTTGCTGGACGGTACCTCGTCGAAGCGTTATTGAGTAAAGGCGGATACGCGGCAGTTTTTCGTGGAATAGACCAAAATCTTTCTCGTCACATAGCTATCAAAGTGCTGTTACCAAGTAAGACCACATCAAGCGAACGAGACCATTTCTTACGCGAGGCCAGAATTGCGGCTGCATTGGATCATCCCAATATCGCCCCAATTCTAGACTATGGTAAGGATGGTCTTAATGTGCATGGCAGAGATGGCGTTGTTTTTCTCGTAATGCCGCTCTATACTGCTGGTTCGCTTCGTACACGATTGGCACAGGTAAAGGGACCAATGCCAGCCACAGAAACAGTACAAAATTTTCACCAACTGGCGCAAGCACTGCACTATGCTCACACACGGCAACGCCCTGTGATTCACCGTGATATCAAGCCCGAAAATATTTTGCTGCACCAGGAAGACCATCGACTTGTTATCACTGACTTCGGTATCGCTCGCTCATTAGAGCCTGGGGCGCGCGTTGGCAAAACTGTCACTGTACGGGGTACCATAGGCTATATGGCACCAGAGCAAACTGCAGGCGTTGTTGATCCTCGTAGCGATCAGTATGGCTGTGCCATCGTCCTCTACGAAATGCTTACTGGCTATCATCCTCTCGATCCAGCTGGCGGCAATATTCCCGCGGTCTCTACCCTGAATGCTGAGTTGCCGACCGCTCTCGATGCTGTACTACAACGCGCACTTGCATCACGACCAGAAGACCGCTACGCCGACATGCTAGAGTTCATGTATGCTTTCGATGTTGCTTGCCGTCCTGCCACTACCGCCAAGATACGTATTCCAACGCAAAACACGCCACCCGAACCACGTACACCACAAATAGTACGAGGGGCTACAAGTTCTTCCTTGCCCTCCTCACCCAATGGGACAGGTAAAAGTCCTACTGGCAACGGCAATTATATCTCACGCTCGGTGCCTAATACTGGTAATGTACGGGATAAATGTCGCGAGGGAGACCAGTATCTCAAACAGCAGCATTACTCACAAGCGTTGCAAGCGTATGAAGAGGCATTACACATTGACCCACGCAACTTTTACGCCTGGAATGGCAAAGGTACAGCACTATATAACCAGGGAAACTATCGCAAGGCACTTGAGGCATACCAACGCGCAACCGAAATCGACTCGAATAACGCCGTTGTCTGGGTAAGCGCAGGACTGGTCCTCAATCGCTTGCAGCGCTATCAACAGGCACTGGTACATTTTGAACGAGCTTTGCACATAGACAAAACATATGTCGCAGCGTGGAATGGCAAAGCCGATGCGCAACTTGATATGAATATGCCATCCGAAGCACTTTCGTCCTACGAGCAGGCTCTGACCACTGATCCAAAGAGTTTCCAGGCATGGAATGGCCTGGGCAATGCTCGCTCCTGCTTGCGTGACTTCAATGGTGCCGTCGATGCCTATACACGTGCGTTGCTCGTCAACCCCCGCAGTGCTGTCGCATGGTGCAATAAAGCTGAGGCTCTTATCCGTCTTGGTCATAACCGCGCGGCCCTCGACGCCCTCAACGAAGCAACCGAAATGGACAAGAGTTACGCACGCGCATGGACCCTGAAAGCTGATGTCTATGAGGCGTTGGGTAATCCACAAGAGGCACAAAAAGCACGGCGCAGAGTAAGACCGTGGGGTTTGTTGAACTAATCCAAAAACGCTGTTGCCACGCTTACAAGCGTGGCAACAGCGTTTTTGGATTAACTCGCGATACCACGTCGCATTGATAATACTCCTAAGCCTAACGCGGCTAATGCACATAGTCCTAAGACTAGCATATCGCGTCCAAATAGGTCAGACGAACTATAGAAGACAGCTTGCTCTAATGCATGGATACCATATGTCAACGGAATATATGCCGCGATATTTTGTAGCCACAACGGTTCAAAAGCAATTACACCAATTCCACCTGCCAAGAAAAAGAGGTAAATGGCAACATTGATTGAAATGGCGATGACTGGTTGCGATTTCTGCAGTGCCGCACCCAGCGCAACTCCCAGCCCTGTGCTGAACAGGGCAATCATCGCAAGAATGATCAGACTGGTAAGCCAGTAGATACCTTCGGGCCGAGTCCAATTCAATACTGCTCCGAGCAAGAGTACCATTAAGCCAAGCAGGAATGTTGTGACAAAACCCGCAAGGACCTTCCCTACAATGATTGCGGTGCTCGATGTCGGCGAAAGCAACATCTCTTTGACAGTACGCGTTTCCCACTCGCGAGAAGTGGAGATGCTACTGGTCACTAAACCCGAAAGCGTCAGGAGCAGAATAATGGTCGGTAGCACTGCGTACTGGAACAACTGAACATCACGAGTACGCAGGTCTTGTTCATGGACAGTGACCTTAATAGGGCTGGTACTACCTTGTGCATGATAAAACTGGGTAATTGCATCTGGCACTGAACGACGAATATCATTCGTGAAGTCGAGATTCAAGTTGTTCACTCGCACATCTACTGGCGATGGATCGTGTGCATCGACGCGTTGTGTGAAATCGCTTGGAATAGTAATAATCGCGATAACCTGAATATTTTTATAGAGAGTCGCGGCCTGCTCTGGTGTTGCATCAGTGACACGAAACACATCGGCACTATGAAAGATTTGCTGCATCTGCTGCCCTTTTGCACCAGTATCTAGTGTGACAAGCGCGACAGGACTACGCCCAACGGCGACCGCACCCAGAGCTTGAATGAGCAAGAAGGCAATCGGCGGAACAACAGTCGCCGCGATATTACGCCGATTGCTTAGCCAAACCCGTAAATCTTTTCTTGTAATGGCCCAGACTGAACGCAAGAATGCTAATAACATGGTAAAAGACTCCTCAAGACGTTAGCTTGCTACAGTGCTACGCCGCAGTACAAGTGCGGATAACAGAATGAGTCCAATTGCGAACCCTGCAAGAATGAGAGTATTGGCAGTTACACCATAGGTGTTCAAGGCAAAGCCATGAAAGGCGTGTTGTAGTAACACAATTGCGTAGTACACAGGGGTTATTTGCGCAATTACCTGGAGGATGGGCACGTTAAACGAAATTGGTCCAAAGGCTCCACTCACAAAGAACAGGGGTATTGCCACACCAAAGGCCAGACCAGTAAATGCCTGTCTTTGCTTTATTAATGTGCCCAATAACGTTCCTAGCGCGATGAAGATAGAGAGCGTGAGAAGTGTAAAGCCAACCATCTCCCCCCAGTGCAAGGGACGCACTCCAATGATAAAGATGAGGACCGCAAGTACCACAAAGACGGACGTTAGACTCATCACGAGTGCGCCTAGCATCTTGCCAGTCACAACCGCCCATCGGCTCGCAGGAGAAAGCAACAATTCTTTCATCGTTGAGTTTTCCCATTCACGCGCCGCCGATGTACCAGATTGCAACAGACCACCTACGACCAGCGCAATCACCAGAATCGAGACCGTCAGATACGGAATATAATCGGTGTCTTGCGTATACTGATCGGTTTCTCTTGGCACAACGGTAACGACATTAGGAAACGCCTTAGCATAGAACGACGTAATCGAGAGGGGCACAGCTCGTCGAATGTCGTTCGTAAAATCTGTATTGAGATTATTAACATCGACATTTACAGTGACAGGCTGATTGTTCTGAATTTGTGTATCGAAGTCGGCAGGAATTGTTACCACCGCCACAATGCGACCTGCTTGAATCAGGCTCTGTGCCTCACTCGCGCTAGCCTTACGCAGAATAAATGAGTGAGCACCAGCCATCGAACGATAAAACTGCTGTGCATATGGACCTGTATCCTTCATTACAACGGCGGTAGGTGCCTGCCCACCTGATAGCACAAACAGGCTAAACAGAATCAAAAAGTTCACAGGCAGAAACACACCAAGGATCACAAAAATGCGATCAGTGAGCGCAACCTTGATATCTTTTTTCATACAAGCCCAGATGACGCGTAGATTATAGCTGAACATGTTGTTTTCCTCTGCTAATCGCGTAACGCGGTTCCCGTGAGACGTAAGAAAATTTCGTCAAGGTTCGGTTCACGAATGGCAATATCGCGGATGTCGCCCTCTTGCGACACAATATTGATTATCTGTGGTACAACGTTGCTCATTCCCTGTGTTGTAATAGTAAGGTGTGTCTTCTCTTGCTTGACCTCTTTGATATCCTCTAAAGCTCGTATCTTGTCTATTGAGGTGATCGTGTGTGCAGTTTCTAGCTCGACCACACTACCACCATAGGTTTGTTTGAGATGCTCAGGGGTATCGACAGCAATAAGCTTGCCGTGGTCGATAATCGCGAGACGATCACAAAGTGCCTGAGCCTCTTCAAGATAGTTCGTGGTAATCAAGACAGTCTTGCCCTGACTACGCAGTTGAAGAATATAATCCCATATGACACGTCGGGCCTGTACGTCTACACCTAATGTTGGCTCGTCAAGGTACACTAGTTTGGGATCGTGAAGCAGAGCGCGTCCCAACGCGAGGCGCCGCTTCATACCGCCAGAGAAAGTACCGACACGCGAGTTTTTGCGGTCCGCGAGTTGCACAAGTTCAAGCATCGTATTGATGCGCGGCTTTTTCTCGCGTCGCGGAATTCCAAAAAGGTCTGCGTGAAAGTCCATATTTGTCCAGGCCGATAATTCTTCATATAAAGCCGTCTCTTGTGGAACCGCCCCCAGGATTTTTCGTACCTCTCGTGCATTCTGTCGCACGTCATATCCGAGCACCTTGACGGTACCACTTGTGGGGACGGTCAGGCCGCTGATCATGTTAATTGTCGTTGTCTTGCCAGAGCCATTTGGTCCAAGCAAACCAAATACCTCGCCTTGCTGGACCGCCAAGGTAAGATGATCGACAGCATGAAAGTTGCCGAAGGTCTTCGATAGGTCTTGTATTTCAATCGCAGGGACTGTACTCGTGAAAGTATTACGTGGTTCAGGGACAGTAAGTATATCTGAGCGTTCGCTACTCATGTCTTTTTTCCTTTGCCTTGCATGTAGATAGTCAGTCAAAGTTCAAATTTACAGGCAGGAGTCTAAAGCGGTCTCCTGTCCCCTCAGCAACATCGTTGAGATTAGTGATAATACGCTGGAGGTTTTCTAAGAATGTTTTTCGCTCGGTTTCTGATAAGCCTTGAAGCATGTGAAGATTGAACGCTTCTACAGCAGGGTTAAGCACACGTAGGATATTCTCACCCTCGGAAATAAGATAGACTTTGACCACACGCCGATCTTCGCGATCATTGCGGCGTTCGACCAGCCCATTTTGCTCAAGTCGCTTAACAATCCCTGTAATCGTAGGAGCGTCAACGCCACGCCTCTGACTGATCGAACCAACCGTCATACCATCGCTTCCGTGAAGTAATGCTATCACCCCCCATTGTGGGGGCGTCACAACATACGCTTTTCCTTGCTCAACACACATAGCACGCAACACGTCGGCGAATGCGTATGCTACACAGCGTTGAGCATAAAAAAGCCAGTAGCCGAGGTTGTCATCCGGGTTAATATTCATGTTACTTTGCTCTAAATTATTTAGTGCACTAATATTTAGTACACTAAATAAATATACACGAATAGAGAGATGTGTGTCAAGAGGAAAGATGATATGTGGTATTACATCGTGCTATGCTACGGGCGTAATCTGTACCTCCTCTGCTCCCTGAGTACTTTCCGCTTCGTCACGATAATTTTTCGTGAGCGGCACATCTTTGAGGAAGAGTGAGGCGATAAAGACGCCGATACAGAAGACAAAGACAGCCAGAAAGCCCTTCTCTATACCAACACCCAGCGAGACACGTAACGCGTCAAACACCTGCTGTAACAGGTGATGCACATTGTTGGTAACTTGCTGCGTAGCGTTCGCCGTGACTTGTTGTGTCACCTGCTGCGTAATCTGTGGCGTTGCTTGAGCGGTCACTTGTTTGGTAACTGAATCTGTTACCTGTTTAGTAACCTGTTCAGTAATTTTTGCTACAGTTGCATCATGGTATGGTCCCGGTGGAACATTAGCGGTTGCCTTCGCAACTGCCTGCGGCACAGCCTGAGCAACCGCTTTCTGTACCGCTTGTGCAACTGACTGCTTCACGATTGGCGGAACCGACTGTGCAACAACTTTTGGTACAGCATTATCGACAGCCGCTTTTGTACCATACTTTATAATGCTGTTGCGGTAGTCAGAATTGATAAGCACCTGCTGGTTCGTTGCCGCCGCTAAACCTTGCGCACCCAATTGCTTATATCCGCTCGGTAAGTGCTTCAAAAGTTCTGCCGCGACAACGTTGTTGACGACGGAACCTGTGATCGCAACACCAAGCGTCTGCCCAACCGAGCGCAGGTAGGTAATAGCACCCGTTCCAACACCTAGTCGTGTACGCGGCAAGGCGTTTTGGACCGCCAGCGTAAGTACGGAGAAGAAGATGCCGAGTCCAATACCTGCAACAATCATATTGCGGGTCGCCTCAAGAAGACTCGTTGAGGAAGTCATGAGCGTCATCAGGAAGACACCCGTTGACAGGATGATCGCACCAATGATCGTGATTGCCTGATAACGTCCAACGCGGGCGACGACGATACCAGCGATAGCGGCACCCACGACAAGGCTCACCGTCATTGGCGTAATCACTGCACCTGAATTGGTCGCCGACTCTCCCAATACGCCTTGCAGGTATAGGGGCAGGTAGATAACTAAGGAAAGCAAGACCATACCCGATGTAAGACCAAGCACGGCGTCGGCGGCAAAGACCTGATTCCGAAAGAGGTCGAGCGGCAACATTGGCTCAACCGCGAAACGTTCGGCAATAATGAACGAGATGTAGAGCACAGCGGCAGCTATAAGAATGATAATGACCTGCGGTGAGTTCCAATCGTAAATCTGGTTGCCACCCCATGTGAGTCCGAGCAGAAGACAAATGGTAGCACTGGAAGCTAAAATCGCACCAAGAAAGTCCACGCGACGGATAGCCGCCCAGCCTGTATACTTGTTCGTGCGCGTCGAAATGTTTGTTGGCAGGTAGACGAGCAATGCAGCGAGCGCAATCACGCCGAGCGGCAGGTTGATGTAGAAGACCCAGCGCCAGCGCGTTGTATCAGTGACAAGATTTCCCAGTAATGGTCCATTGTCAGAGAGCCATCCACCTATGGTCGGCCCTACTACGCTCGAAAAACCATAGACGGCGGCAAAGATACCTTGCCAGCGTGCGCGTTCCGCAGGTGGAAAGATATCGCCAACAACAGTAAAGACAAGCGAAATGCCAACACCAGCACCAACACCCTGTAATGCTCGGAAGGCGATAAGTTGGTCTATCGTTTGCGACGCGCCCGACAGGGCGGAGCCAAGCAGAAAGAGAATGACGCCAGCAATAAAGAACCACTTACGCCCAAATTGGTCAGACAACTTGCCCACGACAGGAATCATCGTCGTGGACCCTAATAGGTACGCCGTAACGACCCATGTGTAACGATCAAAGCCTTGCAGCGAACCAATAATCTTTGGCAGCGCCGTACCGACAATCGTTTGATCGAGTGCTTCAAGCAGCAATGTCAGCATTAACGCCACGAGAATACTAATCAGTGCAATACCACGAAGACGCGTTCCGCCTCCAATATTTTGCTGAGTCTGTTCTGCTTTTTCAGGAACTGTTGGCAAAGCCTCCTGATTCTCAGGATGTTCTACACTCTTTGGATTTATCTCCACTATTTTACTCCGTGTTATGATAAAATTAGTACATCTGCATCAGTTTTTTGTGTATATGCTGCTCACTAAAAGCTTCTTTGAGCAATAAATCTGCTACATCGGCACCAAAAATGACTATCTTCATGATATATTCTCCTGCTGTACACTATTTTTTTGGATAGCACTCTCTTTTTCACGCAATCTCTTGACCCATTGCAGTTCTATCTCCCATTGATCTACAGAGTGTTGCATGACATTCAGAACATCTTGCACCCATACCGCGTTTGTATCAGGATACCAGTTCGCATACTCACGTGCCATATCCTCAGCTTCAGCGGTCAAATGTAGAATATGTGCCTGACAATAATTGATATAGTGATCAATTAAGCGCAACCTTTCCACAGGCTTCAAATAGCCAAAGCAAGCAGCTTTCTGCGTAAAGAATTTCTGATATTCACCCGGGTTAGCTGTAGTATCCATCATCAGTTCATGAAAGCGTTTACGTCCTGCGTCCGTGATCTCATAGGTGCGTAACTGACGATCGCCTTGCTGACCAGTAGCTGTTTCTACGTGTAGAGCGATTAAACCTGACTTCTCCAATTTGGACAATAAAGGGTAAAGGCGTCCATTGCTCAAATGAGCATAAGGCCCAATCATATCATTAATAATCCTGGCTATAAGATAGCCATGCGCTCGACAGCGCATAAGTTGCGCAAGAATGATTAACTCGTACATCTCTGTTTCGTCTCGCTATAACTAGCAGACCTGTTTACATGACCTGTCTACATGATATGTCTCTATGACATAGTAATAACACGAGAAATGGTCATTGTCAATACTGAATCTTCCGCGGTATTAAAAAAACACTTGGCGTTGACCTGTGTTCAACGCCAAGTGTTTTTTTAATACAATCTATCCCTGCATACCCATCAAATTGCCGCTTTCATAGCGATGCAAACCGAGATGAAACACGCCTATCGCTATTCCAGTAAACAACGCAGTAAAGCCTATCAAAGCACTCAATAGAGGCCAGGTAAATTGGTGTAGCAATTGCAACGGGATAAATGAGATGAAACCTGCCGGAATGATAGTGAACAGCAACAAGCGTATAGCACCCTGGAAGATGTCCATTGGATAAGTGCTGAATGAGATTAATGCACCCATCATTTGTTGCACCAAACCCTCTGTATTGCCAAGAAAGAATGCTAGCGAACTGAGCAGAATGGTAAAGGCGGTAAAGATACAACAGACGAAAAGCGTGAGCAACACAAACAAAGCAAATTGTGGAATAGAAGGATGTAGAAATGCAACGAACGCAACCAAGCCAAAGATTACATCGCCCCATGCGCTCGGATCATTTGCTGCGATACAGACATGCAATAAGACGTAGCGCGGCATACCTAGATATGCATCAAGGCCACCTTTCACGATCAGTGCTGATAACTGACGTGCATTACCGAAGATACCAACGCACATTCCAAAGCCGCATGCAGAGACCGACCAGAGGATGACGATATCAGTACTCTGCCAACCATGTACCAGGGGAAACTGGTGGAAGTAGGTCCACCAGAAAAAGAGCCACAGGCTATCGGTTGTTGCCATCGTCGCGATTTGCACAAAAAAGGCTGCGCGATATTCCAACGCGGATTGTAAATTTGCAACGGCATAGGCTCCAATGAAACGTAAACAGCTCATACTTTTTTTGAACACTATCATTTGCTTAGCCTCCATTTATGCTGACACGACGCATCGCTATACTGTACAAACCCAGCACCAGCATGCTCACTACAATCAGCGTTATACTTTGCTGTACTAAGGCCCAGCCAAAACGCTCCCACTCAAAGTGCACCAGCGTTCGTGCTGGAACATATAGAATTGTGCTAAATGGTAAGGCTTGCGCGATACTTCGTAGCGGTTGTGGGAATATCTCTAATGGAGCCAGTACACCACCAAGTACGAGGGTCACACGGCTATATAAAAAGGCGAATGATTGTGTCTCCTCCGTCCAGAAGGCGAGTAGGCCAATGGCGAAGTAGCATGCGAACTCGATACCAAAAGCGAAAAAGACCATAAACGGCCACGCGAGCACTCCCAGCCAGGAGAAGTGCGGCGGCCCCACAACCAATAAAGCCAGGACTGCACCAACCACACAGTTTATACCAAAGCGCACGATACGTTCTCCCAAGTAGTGGGCAAAGTTGTAGAGGACATAGCTACATGGTCGTCCTATTAGGTAGGCCAGTTGACCCGAACGTACCTCTTCGTCGATACGTCGCGTCAACGGCGGCAAACTCATCGCCATCGCCTCGGCAGCACACAGGTACCAGATCATATCTGAAATGCTAAAGCCACTGAGCATCTTCGAGCCATGCAGCGCATAGGTCGTTTTCCACAGTTGACTGAGAATGAAGACGATGGCGATCAGCATAAGAGCGCGGAAAAAGACCTCCATGATGTACGCCAGATTGTTGGCAATACTGACCTGCAATATGGCTATATATTTGTCTAAACCCAACCAGCGTCGTCGGCGTTTGATAGGTACAAATTGTTGTTGTGTTATCACTGTATCCATGGGGTTACTCTCCCTAGTCTATCGGCATGATATCGTCCTGCGCTTCAGCAGCCTGACTCATTGTCACATTGCTTTTTTCACCATAGATTGCCGCGATAATTTCTTCCATCGGCGGGTCGGTAATGGTCATATCCAGAATGTGGCAACGTTGCATAATCGCCGCAAGAATCGGCTCCAATTGACTTTGAGCGGTGTCGATCTCTAGCTTCAAGCCATGCCCTTTAGCTTTCAGGATACGCACACCCCTTGTATCCTGCAACTCTTCATGAATTGCGCCAAATGATTGAATGCTTAGGCGTTGTATACCTGTGTGTACATCTGTTTTCAGTAATCCCTCTGCCGATTCTGCTAACAATAGGTCCACCGTTTTTGCTTTCAAGTAGTCACGTTTCAGCGTCGAGACGGGCGCATCAAGAATAATCTCGCCATGATTGATGACAATGGCACGCCGACATATTTGTTCGACATCTCCGGCATCATGGGAGGTTAACAGTACGGTCAATCCTTCCTCCACATTTAATTGCCCGATCAAATCACGAATACGCTGTTTGGCAATCACATCCAGCCCTATCGTAGGCTCATCCAGAAAAACCACTCTTGGTTTGTGTAGCAACGCAGCCGCTAATTCGCAACGCATACGTTCCCCCAAACTGAGCTTGCGCGTAGGTGTACGCATATGCTCCTGGATATCGAAGACCTCAATTAAAAAGTCGCGTCGCTTCCGATACTCCTGTGGGTCCAGTTCATAAATGCGCGACAGCAAGTTAAAGGTATCCTGCGGTGGTAGGTGATACCATAGCTGAGACTTTTGTCCGAAGACGCTAGAAATCGAATAGGCCAGTTCGCGTCGTTGTCGCCATGGTACCAATCCTAGCACGCAGGCCATTCCATCAGTTGGATAGAGGATACCAGTCAGCATCTTTATAGTCGTAGACTTACCTGCTCCATTTGGGCCAATGAAGGCTAGCACCTCGCCTGCCTCAAGCGAGAAGCGAATATGTTTCACCGCTTCTCGTTCTCGATAGCTTGGAGCCACAAGTGAGCGTAGGCTACCACCTAGCCCTACCCCACGTTCTCGACTTTTAAATGTTTTCGTCAGGCCATCGACCTCTATGATTGCCATTGGTCTCCTCCTTATCTAACATAGACGATATTGCAACGTGACAAATTTATGAGGATACGTTCTTCGTAGGGACCGATTTATCGCGTCCTCGGGGTGGGGGCGGATGGGAATCACGCTGGGGATGAACCATGTTGACGCCATCTCGCTCCTTACCGCCCATCCCGAGGACGCGATAAATCAGTCCTTACAGGCGGGGAAACAACACATCCCCACGGACAACTTGCGTTAACGTTTGACTACCCCATACGCCTTCATGAACCCACGCACTATCGCGAACAGCATCGAGACCGAGTTGAGCAAGAATACGGTTACTCGATATAGGGATATATGGCGCAAGCAAAAATGCGATAATTCTTGTTGCCTCGGCAGCACTGTACAGAACGGTATCGAGTCGCTCCTGCTGCTCCGTTTGACGTGCCAATTTCCACGGTTCACACTGCTCGATGTATTGATTGGCGCGTCGCACAAGGTTCCATGTAGCATTGAGCGCACCGCCTATATCCCACGCCTCCAACGTTGTAGCCGCCGCTTGTCGTGTCTCGCTCGCGACTCGTTGTAGGTCTTCTTCCAAAGCTCCTTTTCCCTTTGGAGTTGGAATAGTGCCACTCCGGTAGCGTTGTATCATCGAGACGACGCGGTTCAGCAAGTTGCCGAGGTCGTTGCCCAACTCATCATTGTAGTGATGGAGCAACAGACTAAGCGAAAAATCGCCGTCCGCAGCAAACGAGAGATTGCGCAACAGCGAGTAGCGTACGGCATCGGTCCCAAACTCGTTAACAAGGGCGACAGGATCAATCGTGTTGCCAGTGGTCTTCGAGATGCGTTGCTTATCCATTGTTAGAAAGCCGTGTACAGCAACCTGTTTTGGCAATGGCAAATCGGCAGATAGTAACATCGCGGGCCAATACAGGCAGTGAAAGCGTGTGATGTCCTTACCAATGACATGTGCATCGGCAGGCCAATAACGCTCAAATTTTTGTGTGTCGTCAGGAAAACCTACGGCAGTCAGGTAGTTGGTCAGTGCATCGAACCATACATAAATCACCTGTTCAGAATTCACGGGTATGGGCACACCCCATATCCCAAGTTCAGAACGCACGACTCGCGATACCGAAAAATCCCGTAACCCTTGCTTTAGCAGACCGATCACCTCGGTCCGCCGACTTATGGGAACGATAAATTCTGGATGTGCTTCGATATAGGTCAACAGGCGATCAGTATACTTCGAGAGCGCGAAAAAGTAATTTTCCTCTTCGAGCCAGTCAGGAACTATCGACGGATGGTTTGGGCAGCGTCCATTGACGAGTTCTTCGCTCGTATAAAAGGTGTTGTCATTGGGGCAATACCAGCCGGAATAGGTTGACGCATAGATATCACCCCTGTCCCACGCACGCTGAAACATCTCCTGTGAGGCGCGAACATGTCGCTCCTCGGTGGTACGTATCCAGTAATCATTGGAGATATCAAGCTTTGTCCATGCCAACCGAAACGCTTCATCCATTTGTGTCACCCACGATTGCGGGTCTGTATCGTGTGTTCGTGCGGCCTGTACCACGTGCTGACTATTCTCGTCGAGACCGATACTAAAGTAGGTATCGTGTCCCTGCAAACGATGATAGCGTGCGATCACATCGGCGGCGACTTTCTCTAATGCATGCCCAATATGTGGAGGGGCGTTAGGATAGTCGATAGCGGTTGTGATGTAGTATTTTTGTGCTTGGCTTGCTTCTTGCTGACTTATCATACTTGTACCTCTTGTTCTAGTGAGATGAAACATAAAAAAAGAGGGGCGCAGGTGTGTCACCTGCGCCCCTTATGTACTACTCTATTGCTTATAAAAGCCGTGTTTGGAGAGAGAAAGCGGACAGCGACACATTACTGCATGCCATAGGCATGTAGGCGAGAGAGGTAAGCATGATAGTAATGGAAGAAACATGCTCTTGTCGCAAGTGTGTCGTCCTTTGAAAAGTGTATGTGTTTATATAATCAAGTATACTTGGGGGTATTGTGATTTGTCAAGGCAAGTGAAAACGCGGGAGACCGCAAGGGCCTCTCCTACACGTCGGGTGGCGTCAAAATGTAGGGAGACCGCAGCGGTCTCCCTGTTTCCCCCAAAGGATAGAGACCCAAAAGTAAGACAATAGCATACTCAAAACAATTTCTCTTTTTCTCCGGGAAGTTGTTTCTTTTCCAAGCGTTTTCACCGCCTCCTCCGCTCTTCAACGAGTGCACGGATAGAGGGAGCCGAAGGCAAGTCTTCAGGCATAGGACCTTGAATAGCTTCTATGGCTTTACGTACTTGATCGCCAACAAAATAATGCGTGTGAATTGCTTCATCCTCGCCTTTGATGCCTTCACGAGAGAGTTTTCCTGTGGTCTGAGTATTTTTGAAATCTATTGCTGATAGCTCTTCGGCACCTATATTATCCAGATAGTCAGCTTTCTTGGCAATACCTTTACGCTCCTTGAGTTCCTCTACGGTATGGCGGTGCAAACCAAGATAGCCAGCATCGATAAAGATACCGAAAGACTCAGATTGCACTCCTGATACTTGAGTTGCATCAGACAATTGTTTGAAGCTTTCCGATACCTGAAGGCGCGTTTTAAGTCGTTTTTCTTGTGCCTTTCTAAGTTCATGTATCTCATGAGAGCGTGTGGAAACGGCGAAGTAGTTCTGTGCAGCAGCTATCTCTGGCTTACGTGGATCGCCATTTTGTGCAACGAGATAACAAGCCACACGGCTTAAAAGATAGTCATCAATATTACGCTTACCACCTTTGCCTGACACGATTGACTTACTGGCAGCAGTAAATTGATCCTCTTTAATTTGTCCAACTTGTTCGCAAGCTATCATAGCTTTTTTGATAACTCCCTCGAAGTTCTGCCACTTATTACCATACCCTAGTAAAGGCATGAGGTCCCGGGCACTCCAGAACTCAATCCCGTAAACATTCTCTTGTCTGATCGAATCAAAGTTTGGTCCTTCGTTTAGCATAGTTTTTCCTTCCCCCCAAATCATATCTTCTTTAAAACTGCACATCGGCTCGTTCCACCTTAGCCAGCGTTAAACGCTATAAAATTATCACTATTATAACCTATATATATAAATACATCCAGGTCTAGCGATACTATAACAACGGACATTCCAATGTTCACAATATTTTCTACTTTCTAACTTGTTATTCAAACTCGTTCAGTCTTTATAGCCCTACCTGACGTATACGTACATAACCATAATGAAATAAATGTGTAACCTCAATTTGTTCTATTACGTAGAAGAGAACGTATTTGAGGTGTTAGACAAACTCTAGCATTACTAACCAATGTTCTGAGCGTAGAGTGTGACATAACATTCTTGTCACACTAGCAAATTGGTATTGTGCATGCTATAATATGCGTATACAGAATGAAGAAAACCTTTGAGAAAAGTGGGCACGCTGTCCACTTTTCTGCTTGCCTGGGACTTTTTTCGTCGCACCAGAAAAATTAAGTGTGTTTCAATACGGGCGTAGCGGGAGGACCATGTTTTATGAGAAGCGAATTTCAAGCAGCTATTGCACAGTTAATTGCCGAAAAGGGATTACCCCGCGAAGTGGTAATGGAGACGGTTGCCAACGCCTTACTAGCAGCATATCGCAAGAGTTTCATTGGCGGGGATAATATCCGCATTGAAGTCGATAAGAATGGCGAGGTCCATGTATGGGCCTCTAAGCGTGTTGTCGCACAGGTCGAGAACCCGAATGATGAGGTTTCCCTTGCCGAGGCACAACGCATAATACATAACGCGGCATTGGGACAATTTATAGATGTTGATTCTTCATCCATCTTCAACCGTATCCCTACGCAGACCGCGAAACAAGTTATTCTACAGCGTATTCGTGAAGCTGAACATGAGCATCTTTATGAGCAAATCAAGAATTGGATCGGCGAGATTCGTCTTGGTACGCTCACACGCAAAGACCCGGGGCGTGGTTGGCTACTCGACTTTGACCTTGATAAGGCCGACAAAGTTGAGGGCATCATGCCAATGACTGAGGAAGTTCCCAGCGAACGCTATCGTGTAGGGCAGCGTATTCGTGTCATGGTCTACGATGTACGCCGTATCCCTGGTCGTATGCTACAAATCCTGGTCTCACGAACACATCGTGATCTTGTACGTCGCTTGTTCGAGTCCGAGGTTCCAGAAATTTATGAAGGAACCGTCGAGATCAAAGGCATCGCGCGTGAACCTGGAAGTCGCTCGAAAGTTGCGGTTGTCGCGCATCAAGAGGGCTTAGACCCAATTGGCTCATGTGTAGGTGTGCGTGGTTCACGTATCAATAACATAGTACATGAATTGAACGATGAGAAAATAGACATTATTCAGTGGAGTCCCGACCCTGCGGCCTTTGTAAGCTATGCTTTGAGTCCGGTAAAACCATTGAAGGTCGATCTGCGTGAGTCTGACCATACAGCACTTGTGACTGTACCCGAACGCCAGCTATCACTTGCAATTGGCAAAGACGGTCAAAATGCACGTCTCGCCGCGAAGTTGACTGGTTGGCGCGTTGATGTAACAAAACCTGCCGAGGGTGAGGTGTATGAAGAGCAATATTCGGATACAGGGATACGAGAAGCTGTCGCCTCACAAGGCCGTCGCGATCAAGGGGGGCGTAACGAGCGTGGGGACAGAGGCCAACGCCGCTCAAGTCAGCGTGGTGGAGGACGTAATCGCTCATCCTATGATCGCGATGGCGAGTAGCTAGCAGAACATGCATGATGTGAGAGGGAAGAATGATAGGTATGGCGAAGATAGAGAATAAGGCACCGAACAAGCAACAACCCAAACGACCAAAACACGTTCCATTGCGTACCTGTGTCGCGTGCAAGGAAACAAAATCGAAGCGTGAATTGTTACGTATAGTAAGAACTCCAGATGGTCACGTCGTCATCGACGCGACCGGCAAGAAATCTGGTCGCGGTGCCTACCTCTGCGCCCGCCTTTCCTGTTGGGAAATCGCGATCAAAAAGAAACGGCTTGAACAAGAATTTGAGATTGCAATTCCAGATGAAGACCGAGTAGCACTCGATGCCTACGTCGCAACTTTGCCAAAAGACTGACTGTTTGTTTACCTACCGATGCCTCTAAGAGGTGTTGGTAGGTAAATAAACAAATAAATTTTTACTACAGTTGCAAGGATACCCAGACTGTACTATACTAGATACTATCATTGTCACTCATTTACGCTTTTCAAAGCGTGAAAGCATTCATAAGAAATTTATGCGTCATTTTATCTCTACTCTTGAGAGAGACACAGCCCCTCGTCTACAGGACCAGGTAGCGATTGATTGCGGAGCATTAGCTATGAATATATAGTCCATAGCCACTACGCCGGAGAGCGCAGACGATATATACCTGAAACTGCACCAACGAGGTTCTGTCCCCTATTCCCTGTTTTTACGTGAGGAATAGGCGACAGACCTTTTTTGTGGCTGTGAAGAGATTTCCGTTTTTGTCGCCATTCGTGGCGCATCACTCGATAGAAGGGGGTCTTTTCATGAAAGACACAAACGAATTACCAGAAGGAACGGAGCCGGCGAAGCAACCGAAACCAAGAACGCCACGTCCAAAACCAGAAACTGCTACGACTACTGGCCAGGATCAGAGTGCGCGACCACCCGTACGGCGTCGAACAACACCGCCCGCAAACACAGCTACGACGAGTGTCTCAGCAACACAGAATGGATCCACTATTACTACTCCTACACAAATAAATCCAATCATACCAGCACAAAATGGGGTAGAAGCGTCTGCCCCTACAGAATCAGTGACTCCACCAGTTCAGCGTCCTGATGCCGCACCGATATCACGTACCGAGGGTGGTCCAGCACCAGTGCGACCCCCCAATACACCGCGGCCAAATTACACTCAGGGGCCGAGGCCAAACAATACTCCTCCGCAACGTACCGAGGGAGGAACACGTCCTCCCTATCGTTTCGAAGGTGGACAGACACAGCCACGCCCTAACTTCACCCCTGTACAGCGTCCCGATGGTGGACCGAGGCCGGGTGGTGCACCTATGCAGCAACGCTCGAATGGACCCCAGCAACAACGGCAAGGCGGTGCACCTATGCAACGCCCTGCTGGTCCAAATCCATATCCGCAGCGTATGGGCAATAACCCCACACCTCAAGGACAGCGGCAACAAGGTAACTTCGCGCCACGGCCAGCAGCAAACCAGAGTGGCACAACGTATCCACCAGCGACTCAGCAGCGCAACGGCGGGCGGCCAGGAGGTACTGCACCTAACGGTACACGTCCTAGCTATGGGAATAATAATCATAATGGAAATGGCCAGGGCGGACATGGGCGGCCAGGAGCCAATGGTGGACGACCAGGCGGTCCACCCGCACAACGTCCACAGGAACGCCGTACCGCTGCCGTAAAAGAGAAGGTAACAGGACCGGTTGCTCTGCCACCACAGATTATGGTGAAGGACCTTGCCGACCTACTGAAGGCAACACCAAACGAAGTCATCAAGGTTCTGATTAGCAACAAAATATTCGCGAATATCAACCAGGTCATTGAGTACGAAAAGGCGGCAACAGTCGCCAAGGAACTGGGTTTCGAGCCAAGCCCAAGCGAGACCACGACAACCACTGGAACACAGGGGACAACGGTTTCCGCGAATGAAGCTATGATAGCCGCGCGTGATGACGATGGCACAGTGATTATTCCACCAGTTGTCACGATCATGGGACACGTCGATCATGGTAAAACCTCTCTCCTCGATACTATTCGTAAGACGAAAGTGGCAGCAGGTGAGGCGGGCGGCATTACGCAGCACATCGGTGCCTATCAAGTTGAGGTCAATGGCAAAAAGATTACGTTCCTTGACACTCCTGGTCACGAAGCATTTACAGCTATGCGTGCTCGTGGTGCTCAAGTAACACATATTGTCATCATCGTAGTCGCGGCAGATGACGGTGTGATGCCACAGACACGTGAGGCAATCTCACACGCACAGGCCGCGAAAGTACCGATCATTATCGCGCTCAACAAAATCGACAAGGCCAACGCCAACCCTGACCATGTGAAACAGCAACTCGCTGAAATGGGCATCGTGATCGAGGAATACGGCGGCGACATCATCTGTGTTCCCGTCTCCGCACGCAAAGGCACAGGTATCGACGAGCTGCTTGAGTACATTCTGCTGGTAGCCGAAATACAGGATATCAAGGCGAATCCAAATCGTCTCGCAACTGGCGTCATCATCGAGGCACGCCTGGAAAAAAATTCTGGCCCAACCGCGACCGTGCTTGTCCAGCAGGGTACACTAAAGATGGGGGATAACATTCTCGTTGGTGCCATCGCTGGTAAGGTACGCGCCATGTTCAATGACCGGGGCAAGCGTATCCAAAAGGCACCACCAAGCATGCCGGTTAGCATCATTGGATTGCCAGAGGTGCCACAGGCTGGTGATCAACTTGAGGTTACAGCCGATGAGAAAACCGCCAAGCAACGTGCACAGTTAGAGGCTGAGAAGCGCAAGAACGAGAGTACTCCACTCGGTCAAGTCAGTCTCGATACGCTCTACACGCAGATGCAAGAGGGCAAAGTCAAGGAACTCAACATCGTGCTCAAGTGCGACGTACAGGGTTCTGCCGAGGCTTTGAAAAATGCATTGAGCAAGCTCAGTGAGGAGAACATCAAGGTTCGTCTCATCCATGAGGGTATCGGCAATATCAGCGAAACCGACGTACATCTCGCCGCTGCATCAGATGCGGTTGTCATTGGCTTCAACGTCAAGGCCGATGGTGCGGCACAACGCCAGGCACAAAAAGAGGGCGTTGACATTCGCTACTACAACGTCATCTACAAGTTGACCGACGAAATCCAGGCTGCCTTGACAGGTATGTTGGAGCCAACGTACCGCGAGGTCGTTGAGGGTCACGCAGAGGTCGTCCAGACGTTCAAAGCTGGTAAGACTACAGTCATCGCGGGTTGTCGCGTCATCGATGGCAAACTGACCCGTTCCTCGCAGGCGCGTGTCATGCGTAAGGACGAAAAGGTTCACGAGGGCAAAATCGAGTCCATCCGTCGTGGCAAGGACGACGTACGTGAGGTCGCGACCGGCTATGAGTGTGGTATCGTACTTGAAGACTTCACCGCGTTTGAAGCAGGCGACATTATTGAAGCCTTCGCACAAGAGCGAGTGAAAATAGGCTCATAAAAAGATTTTAACCGAAGGGTTCGCATGGCCGCCCCACATGTGGGGCGGCCATGCAAACCCTTCGGTTAAAATCACAATAGAGGGGAAAAACGATGGCAAATCCACATAGACAAGAGAAGCTAGGAGAACAGTTCGCGGCAGAGTTAAGCGAGCTTATCCGTACTCGTTTGAAGGATCCACGTGTGGGGTTCGCCAGCATCACTCGTGTCGAGGTAAGTGGCGACCTGCGACATGCTAAGGTATTTGTAAGCGTTATGGGGACACCAGACGAACAAAAAGCCACAATGAAGGGCTTGAGCAATGCATCAGGCTACTTACGCCATGAGCTTGCGACCCGCATCCCGTTGCGCTATATGCCAGAGATCGGGTTTAAGCTCGATACGTCGATCGAAGAGGGTGCTCGCGTGCTCGAACTCATAAAACAGGCGACACAGGAAGATGAAGAACGTAGCAAGGCAGCCGCAGTAGTTCAAACAGAAACACATGAGGAAGCATGAGTACAACAACAAGTACCTCAGCACAATTGCAACCACAAATAGATACAGCATTATTACAACAGGCCATGTCGTTGATCGAATCGGCTCAGCGCATCGCATTGCTAGCACACGAACATCCTGATGGTGATTGTCTTGGCTCAGCACTGGGTTTCGCGCATATCCTCGATGCCATGGGCAAGACATGCGTGCCTGCCTGTGCTGATCCGGCACCTCAATCTTTTACCTTTATTCCTGGTATCGAACGCCTACAACAAAGTCTCGGCAAGGTTGGTGAGGAGCAGTTTGATCTCGTTATCGCCCTTGATGCGGGCGAGTTGACTCGCTATGGTGCCCTCTACGAGCGGCATCAAGCGTTTCTCGATTCTGTCACCATTCTTAACATTGACCATCATATTAGCAGTCAGGGCTGTGGCCGTGTCAATATTATCGACCCGAAGGCCGCTTCGACCACAGAGTTACTTGCGGTATTTCAGCAACAGGCACAACTACCTCTGACAAAAGACGCGGCACAATGTCTGCTGACAGGGTTGATTACTGACACCTCGTCCTTCCAGTTCACCAGCACCACGCCTCGTACAATGGAGGCTGGCGCGATTATGCTGGGTGCGGGTGCGGTAGCTGAAACAATTGTCGGGCCTATCTATCGCACAAAATCGTTAGCCCATGTACGACTGCAAGCCCAGGTTATCGAGCATATCGAGACATCGAATCATGGTCGCATCGCCTGGTCATATGCAACGGAAGAAACGTTGGCGGCAACGGGGGCAACCACCGACATGGATAACAATTTCTCCGGTTTCATTCGTGACATCGAAGGCGTGCAGATTGCCGCCTTTTTCAAGAGTTACAATGAACCCAATGTAACGCGTCTAAGCTTGCGTTGCGCCGAACCGTATAACGCGGCTGATATCTGTCTGCAACTTGGTGGCGGAGGTCATGCGCGTGCGGCGGGCGCAACGATTTCCAAGCCACTCGCGGAAGCTATACCGATGGTCGTTGCTGTGTTGCGGCAAGCCATGGAAAGCACAAATGCCTGATATGGACGGCATTCTTAACATTCACAAGGCTACAGGCATGACTTCGCATGACGTGGTGGCAAGAATACGGAAGTTGCTCAAACAAAAGCGTGTTGGGCATGCCGGGACACTTGACCCCGCTGCTAGTGGAGTCTTGCCTATCTGCGTGGGACAGGGAACGCGTGTAGCCGAATACCTCAGCGAGAGTGGTAAAGCGTATCAAGCTGAGATACTCTTCGGGATAGTCACCGATACCTATGATGCGGAAGGAACAATTCTTCGCACACAGGATACCTCCACCCTTACACTCGCGAAAATCGAAGAAATACTACCACAGTTTCTAGGCCCACAGATGCAAATGCCTCCCCAGTACTCCGCGATCAAATTACAAGGGCAACCCGCCTACAAACGCATGCGGGCAGGCGAAGAAATTACGCTTGCAGCACGCCCTATCACCTTCTATCAACTGCGCGTCCTGGACTGGCAAGCACCACGTTTGACCCTTGCAGTTGACTGTAGCAAGGGGACATATATTCGCTCACTCGCATACGACCTGGGAGAACAACTTGGCTATGGAGCACATCTCTCCGCGCTTACACGCACCCGCAGCGGTCCCTTTGAGCTTTCCAAAAGCGTCACATTGGAACACGTCGCGCAAGCGGTTGAGAACAACACTATAGACCAATTGCTTACATCCGCTGATACCGTCTTACAGCAGTATCCCGCGCTTCACCTCGATGCCTCTACAGTTGAACGCGTCCTGCACGGCAACTCATTTTCTTATGACGCCCCCCCAACCGAGCTAGCTCGCGTCTACGATACACATGGGAAGTTTCTCGCGATCGCGACCTGGAACGTGGAACAACACATGTGGCAACCCAAAAAAGTATTTCATGACACAGTGGAACCAGGAGTGTAGGTGTAGATGGTCGGCATGCCGACCATCTACACCTACACTCCTGGTTCCACTGTTCATCACTTCTTATTGCTAGCACATATAACCTGTGGTAAGATAGGGCCGAAGAACAGAAGAACGGGCAACCTGCACCCAACATCAGTAAAAGGAATGGCCCACGCGCATTATGGAATTTACAACAACCCTGACACTAGAACAGCAACAACGCCCTATTGTTATCACTATTGGCAATTTTGATGGTATTCACAGGGGCCATCAACACTTGATGCAAGAGTTAGCTAGCATGGCCAACACGCTTGGAGCAATACCTGTACTTGTAACCTTTGAACCGCATACGCTCATGGTGGTACGACCAGATATAGATGTGCGCATTCTGACCACAACGAAAGAAAAATTAGCTCTCGCAAAAACATATGGACACATTGCTGAAAGCGTTCTTATTCATTTCACGCCCCAGGTAGTCGCGATGAGTGCGACTGAATTTATGGATAGCTTGTGTCAGCGTTTACATATTAAAGGGCTGGTCGTTGGGGCAAATTTTAGCCTGGGTCGGAACCGTATGGGCGATACGGCCTTTCTTGAACAGTATGGAAGTGAACATGCCATTCAAATTCGTGCGCTTCCGTTGGAGGAAGATGCACAGATACGTATCAGCAGTACGCGCGTACGTGCACTTGTGAGCGAAGGCCAGATAGAGGAGGCGAACACACTACTAGGGCACCCAGCTCTGATAAGTGGCATAGTACAGCATGGCGACGAACGTGGACGCTTATTAGGCTTTCCTACGGCCAACCTGTTGCCCGAACCATTCCGGCTTGTACCAGCGGATGGCGTCTACGCGGTCCGTGTTCAGGTACAAGACGAGAAGGATAGCAGTAGTGACGCAACACGAGTTTCCACCGTCTACAATGGTGTAGCCAATATTGGCATTCGTCCAACGTTTAATGGAACGGAACGTAGAATAGAGGTACACATTTTCGATGTCGCACTCGATCTCTATGGCAAACGCCTGGAAGTAGACTTTATCGCGCGTCTACGAGGCGAGCAACGTTTCTCTGGCATCGAAGCGTTAAAAGCACAAATATCCTCTGACGCCCAACAAGCGCGTCAGAGATTACAAAATTAGGAGGGTGAGCACCTTGAAAGCTCGCCAGAACCCACTTACAAAATTCGAATCATTCATGCAGCGCATCGTGGAAGGCCCATTCGCATGGCTCTTTCCGTCGCGCGTGGAACCCGTTGAGATCGCACGTAAACTTGAACGTGCGTTAGAAGATAATACACGCCTCCAGGGTGAGGGCAGACGATTAGCACCTAACGTCTACGACATTTTTCTGAGTATCAAAGATCATCAGCAGATGTCGCCAAGCCAGAATATGCTCATTCGCGATTGGCAAAACAACCTTGTAGAATATGCACGCCATCGCCATTATACCCTTCGTACCGTACCGATATTGCGTCTGCATTCTGATAGTTCGCTCCGTGCGGGTATTGTACGCATCGAAACAGAACTAGCTGACCGTCAAAGTGGGGGTTCTGAAGGTGGCATGGCAACACAGGCTCTAAGTGCCGAGCAATTAGCCCAAATACGCGCACAGTTGCCACAGGGACAACAACTGCCTGGCATACCTGACTCGGTAGGCTCGTCCCCACATCAACCGGGCATACCAGCGCGTCCCAGTGCTGTGAGCAACCCGAATATGCCTGTGATACCTCCATCGGCACCACTTGTGCAGGTTCCACCTGCGCAACTCATTATTCGCTTGCCACAAGCAGGGCAACAAAACTATCGCATTGAAAAACCTATTATCAATATTGGTCGTCAATTAAGCAATGACATTATCGTTGAGGACAAACGTGTCTCTCGCTATCACGCGCAAATAAAATATCAACCTGATGGACAATTCGCCATCTTTGATCTTGGCAGTACCAATGGCATCACGATCAACGGCACGCCGGGTATGCGCCAACATACGCTACGCAATGGTGATCGTTTCACTATCGGTAGCTACGATTTTCACTTTGAGCGAAGGTAATCTCTCATGCCATTAGATTCTTTCTTATTAATATTGCGACTCTTATTGATCGTTTTGCTCTACCTCTTTTTGATGCAGGTCGTGATCGCCATTACACGCGACCTGCGTAAAACGGCGGCGGTGGGTACTGATACAGGCAGAAGAGCTGCTGCGATACTTGGCCATCTTGTCGTTGTCGATAGTGGTCCAAGCAGCATCACACCAGGGACGAGTTTCGAGCTTGAACCACAGACAAACATTGGGCGTGGCCCAACGAACACGATTCAGATACCCGACTCGTTCATTTCATCCGAACACTCGCGTTTGTGGTTCCGCAACGGGCAATGGTTCGTACAAGATGCAGGTAGCGTCAATGGCACCTTTGTCAATAATCAACCGGCCTATACCGCGCTTCCCGCCAAAGTTGGCGATATTGTGCGCGTCGGCTATATTCAATTCAAACTGACACAATAACACGCACTTAATTGCTTCACCATACGAGAGGTTTATGATATATGGCAAGTCGATCTCCTGGCGTCTTCCGACGCTACCGCTGGACAGAATTAGGACTCTTTATTATTCCTTTTTTGATCCTCATCCTTGAGATGTCCCAGTTACTGCTTGCGAATAAAGATCAAACCTCATCGCTCAGCACAAGAAATCTCCCAACGGTACAAGGCTTGATTCCCGCACTCGGCCTGATCGGTGCGTTGTTGATCGCGAACATCGTCATGAGTATGTTCTTTCGCAAAGCCGATCAGGTATTATTACCTCTTGTTGGTCTATTAAGCGGTATTGGCGTTCTAATGGCAACGCGTCTTGGACCAGACCTTAGCCCGTTTCCAGACCCAGCTTTGGGATCGCGCCAACTCGTATGGGTCGTCTTAGGCATCATTGTATGTCTCGCGACACTATTTCTTCTACGTAACATCAACCTGCTTGCACGCTATAAATATTCGGTCGCGTTTCTTGGTATTGTTCTTGTCTGTACAACACTCATTAACACGTTTCGTGTTGGTTTCCGCAATCTCGATGCACCCACGCACGATCAGCTAAATCTTGGTCCACTCAACTTACAACCATCGGAACTGCTAAAAATATGTATTGTCATCTTCTTCGCGGCTTATCTCAGTGAGAACCGTGACGTTCTCGCGGAGGGCAGTCTAAAATTCGGTCCGTTCCGTCTACCACCCTTGAAACAAATAGGTCCACTCGCGTTAATGCTGGGCATAGCCTTACTACTCTTCCTTTTCGTACGTGAACTTGGACTAGCGTTACTGATTTACGGCCTTTTCCTCTCTATGCTCTACTTAGGTAGTGGAAAAGTTTCATATGTGATAACAAGCTTACTCATCTTTGTCGTGCTTGGCTTCATTGGATATACGCTGTTCAGTTATGTTCGCGCTCGCTTTGCGGTAGTCGGGATAAATGTAGTAAATTGGAGTAATGCAAGCGATAAAATTTATCAGGGACTTAACGGTGGCTTCCAAGTCGTACAAGGACTCATCGCACTTTCCAGTGGTGGTATTCTCGGAGCGGGCCTGGGACTAGGACACCCTGCGGGTAAAGGTTATGTTCCTGTTGTTCAATCAGATATGATCTTCACTGCCCTTGGTGAAGAATTGGGACTTGCTGTTCTCTTCGCCATGATTGCTATTTACCTGCTCATCATTTATCGTGGTTTCCGTATTGCAATGGAGGCAACGGATACGTTTAACCAGTTGCTTGCCGCAGGTCTTACATCAATCTTCGCGATACAGACGTTTATTATTATCGCAGGGAACATGAAGTTCTTGCCATTTACAGGTATTCCATTACCATTTTTGAGCTATGGTGGCAGCTCAATTCTCGCCAACTATATCATTGTTGGCATTCTGCTACGTATCTCATATAATACCGCCGTCGAGCGCGATGGGGGTATCTAGTCTCCTTGTCTATCTAAAGAGTAGATGTTATACTGCACAAATATTATGGTTATAGCAATGTATGGCACTAAGAAGTTGGAAGAAATATGGGTCAATATCGACAATGGTTGCACTATCGGCACATTGACCAGCAACTACAAGCGCAAAAGGAACAACTCATTGGAGCAATGACACGCCTCCAGGAACGTATCGATCACCTGGATGCTCATCCGCTTGCTTCCGACAATCATATTGTACAGGCATTAACACTCTATATGACAACGTGCTCTCCCTCTTCAGGAGTATTGTCGGGGGAACAGCCGATGAAAAATGGGTCTGATCAGCCACCTGAAAGTATTTCACAGGCACTCTTTGACCATAGCCGCTTGCCCGACCTCTATCCACTACACGAGCAAGACACACATGAAACACTCTTTCCTAAACGACCCACAAACCCATTTATCCCGCTCCCACCAATCACACATAAGGCAATTGATCTTGTTCCAGAGGATAGTAGTACGTTGCCTGAAGACCACGAGCCAATGGAGCCACAAAGTGCCCTTCCATGGTGGCTTGAGAATGCGGTTACACCAAGTAGTTCTCTCAACGCGCAAAGTATGCGTACCAATCACTTGGTCCAACGCTGGTTAGAGCGTTGGGGACGCCAGGAAGAGCAGACACAAGAACCAACAAACACGAATGGACAACAGCCACCTATAGAGCAAGAAGGATTATAACGATGAGCATTGCCGATAATGCGAATATTCCACCTGAAATAGACACAGACTATCTTCGTTCCCTCTTCTCGCAATTGGATGCACGGCATGTTGAAGCGTTTTATAAGAACTATCAGCAGTGGCAGCTTGAACAACAAGGCACAAGGCTGCAGCAACAAATCGCAGCAATTGACCAGCAGATTGCCGATATCGGTGTTCTCATGCACATGACACAACCTTCAGCCATCGCACTGGCAACACTCACGCGTCTACAGTCATATGGCGTCGATGATATCGACCTGCTCGATAGTATGCTGGAACGTGGCGATACCTGGCTCGATCACACACTACAGCTTCTCGAACAATGTGAACGACTAGATGTCATCCACGGCAATTATACTCAATGGTGCCGAAACGCTCTCGAAGATGCCTATAACTGGCTTGACTCCATTGATAGCAACGAGGTATCACAGCCTACACCCGACCACATAACGCAGGAAGAACCAGATAATGATACAACGGAAGTATTACTGATCCAAAAACTAATGAGCGAAGAACCCGTAGGGATCGGTTTATCGCGTCCTTCAGATGTCTCGGGAGCCGACGAAGGACGCGATGAATCAGTCCCCACAGAGACACACATACCAATTCCTTCTATGCTCAGCTATTCCTCAAGAATCGAGACAGCCACTGAAGAGCCAACACCGTCTCAAGAAGATATACCTGCACCAGTGGCTCCTGTACACGAAATTCCATCTACAGATATACAACAAAAATCGCCAAAACACGGCTTTGTGTCACGCATCTTAGCGCGAGTCTGGCAAACGTAAAGTCATCAGTGTTGTGGAGGTACACCCACTCCTGGCATAGGTACCACTGGTAACTGCGTTTGTACGACGGGCTGTGGAGGAGTCATCGCGGCTACTTGTTGCTCTAATTCGTTCACCCGTTTACGTAAACTGCGCTTTTCGCTTCTATCACGCAATGCCGAAAGAGCCGATACAATATAGAGCAGTAAAGCACCAAGGATGAATGCGATGAGCACAACCAATCCTAGCGGAAGATTGGGCGATTGCCATGCGAAAACGGCAAACTGAACCTGTGTCGTTAAATTCTCAATTGTCAGTACAACTAACGCACTTCCCACTAGCGCGAATATAAATAGTACTACATAAAACATAATAGCTCCTCACCTCATATATAAAAACGTTCGATCTTACATTTCTGTATGCTTTCTTAGAATACGTTATACCCGACAATATCATATACAACACGCATCAAATCCATTTGCGATACCTGAAATACGCAAGCTGAACAAGAGTAATCAGTAGCATAAACCCAAGTACAATCCAAAAGTTCATGCCATTATCATGCTCTACTTGAGGAGAATGACCAAAGTTTTGTCCAAACACACCCGTTACAAACGTAATGGGTAGAAAAATTGTGGAGATGATGGCAAGTTGTTTCATAATTTCGTTGAGACGGTTTGAGACTGTTGTAAGATAGACATCCAAGAGGCCGCTCATAAGGTCTCGATACGAGTCTAGCACCTCGAAGGTTCGCACAAGATGATCGTGCACATCTGCGAAATAGGGTTCCGCTTCGGTAGGAATAAAATCGCCTGTACGATTAATCAGTGCATTCATAACCTCTATTTGTGGGCTAATCACGCGCCGCATCTGTGCCAATGAGCGTTTCAATCGGAAAAGACGGCTTTGAACCTCTTTATTCGCGACTTGCACAGTCTCGTTTTCCAGCTCGTCTATAACATCATCCAGGTCTTCAAGCACAGGAAAGTAGCTATCGACGAGGGTGTCAAGCACCGCGTGAAGCAGACGTGGCGTCCCTCGACTCATAATATTTTCTGTCGAGACATCTTTGATTGCGGTCTGAATAAGTGTCTCTAGCCACGGTAATTCCGCCTGATGAATAGTTACAAGAAAGTTTTTACCAAAAGCGATATCAATCTTTGGTGTATCGGCAGTGTCACTGGAGGGATCAAAGACGAGTCCATGGACGACGAGATAGAAATAGTTATGCTGTTCGACCAATCTTGCACGTTCGTGGCTCTCTGCTATCGTATCTAGCGTGAGTTGTGACAGTTGAAAGTCATGTCGTAGCATCTCACCTGTATTCTCCACATCTTCGCCTTGTATATCAAGCCAAACATGTGCATTATGGTCTTGTAATACGCGATGCAATGCTTCAGTAGACCAGTCACAAGTAACATTGCCATTCTCCCATAGCAATAGCTGTCTCATACTGCGGTTCCTCTTTTATTATATTTGATAAGTTTGATGCATTGGATATGTTCACGAAGGACGCCTACGTAGGGCTATACCACTATACACTACAATATGCGTACCCGCTATAGAAATAAGAACGATTTCGTGGTAGTCCATTCATGGATTTCGGGTTAACCGAAAAATTGACGTTCCAAAAGAATAGGCTTATACTAGACACACGTTCTATGGAGGCCAGCACGGTGTTATTTGAAGAATACACAAAAGCAAATCCGGTTCACAGTCCCGTACGCACACAATATTTACAGATCAAGCAACAAAATCCTGACGCTATTCTCTTCTTTCGTATGGGCGATTTCTATGAGATGTTCGATGAGGACGCCGAGATTGTCGCACGCGAATTAGAGATAGCCCTAACACGTCGCGACTTTGGACGCGGCGAGAAATCCCCGATGGCGGGCATACCGCATCATGCCGCCGATGGCTATATCGCACGGCTCGTCACCAAGGGTTATCGTGTCGCGGTTTGCGAACAAACCAGCGATCCCGCTTTATCCAAAGGGCTTGTAGACCGCGCCGTTTTGCGTATCGTCACTCCTGGCACCATTATTGATCCCACGATGCTCGCCGCGAAGCGTAACAATTTTCTTGCCAGCGTGGTGACAGGTCGTAGTGCCATTGGAGTTGCCTATATCGACATTACAACAGGTGAGTTCGCGGTAACACAATTTGACACGTCAGAGCCAGAACTAGCAATTCAACAGGAAATCGCGCGTGTCGCCCCCGCGGAAGTCATTATCGAGGCCCACTATAGTCGGCAGGGGAGCCGCAAAAAACGTTGGCTGGCGGCTGTCATGAACGAAAAACAGGTCACAAAGCTTGGCAGCAACGGCAACGCGAACGCTGAAATACCCGAAATCGAAGAGGACGACGAGGACGATATCGCTCCCCTGACCAAACTTTTGACCGGTCACGCGGGACACGTCACACCCTATGACTCGCGTTACTTTTCAGAAGACGATGCACGTCACCGTCTGCTCACACAATTCAACATCGCGTCTCTGGAAGCATTTGGTTGCGCCCATCTTCCACTTGCTATTCGCGCCGCCGGTGCCATTCTCGCCTACGTGCAGGAGACGCAAAAAGGGCTACTGCAACAACTCATCGCCCTTGAAACCTATTCTACGCAAGGCTTCATGACCCTTGATCCACATACCCGCCGCAACCTCGAACTCTTCGAAAGCGGTCGTAGTGGTTCAGTCAAAGGCTCGCTCCTCTGGGTCCTTGATCGCACCCGTAGCCCCATGGGAGGACGCCTATTGCGCCGTTGGATTGGGCAACCCCTGCTCGATATCGCTCAATTAGAGTTACGTCAGCAAACGATTGCGGAACTCCTCAGTGACACGCTTCTTCAAGCACGTCTCGCGGAGTCATTGAAAAAAGCGGGCGATGTCGAACGTCTGATTAATCGTGTGCGCCAACGTATCGCCACACCACGCGACCTGATCGCACTCGCAAACGGTCTGCGTTCCGCCGCCGAAATATATCTCAGTCTTGCCGATGAAACCAACCAGCCTTCGTTAGAACGTCTCGTACAGCGTCTCACCAACAATGAAGATATCATCGCGCTCATCGAGCATGCCATTGTCGAAGAGCCGCCCTTGAGTCTCACGGAAGGTAGCATCATCCGTCCCGGCTTCAGTTCCGAGCTTGACCAGATACGTGACGCTTCGCACAACGGGCGTAAGTGGATTGCCGAGATGGAACAGCGTGAGCGTAAAAGGACAGGTATTAACAACTTAAAAGTTGGCTATAATAAGGCGACAGGCTACTTCATCGAAGTTTCTAGTTCCAATATCAATCGCGTCCCCGTAGACTATGTACGCCGCCAAACACTCTCCAACTGTGAACGCTATATCACCTCCGACCTGAAAGAGTACGAGACGCTCATATTGAACGCGCAGGATCGCATGAACAAAATGGAGAACGAGTTTTTCGTCCAACTCCGCGCCGATATCGCGGTTCACGCATCCGAGCGCATTCTCGATACCGCGCATGCCCTCGCGGAAATCGACGTGTTTGTGAGTCTGGCGGAGACCGCGGCCCGCAACAACTATTGTTGCCCACAGCTTAACGACGGTGACACCATTCATATCGTCGCTGGTCGTCATCCTGTCGTCGAGCAAGCGCAATCCGATACACCGTTTATCCCAAACGACACCAACTTATCTAACAGTGATGCGCAAATTGGGATCATCACAGGCCCGAACATGGCGGGTAAGTCAACCTATTTGCGCCAGGTAGCTTTGATTACCTTAATGGCTCAGGTGGGAAGCTATGTACCCGCGGAAGCCGCTTCTATCGGCATTGTAGATCGCATCTTCACACGTATCGGAGCACAGGACGATCTCGCCACAGGTCAAAGCACCTTCATGGTCGAGATGGTCGAGACCGCGAACATCCTGCATCACGCAACACCGCGTAGCCTCGTCATTCTCGACGAGATCGGACGCGGCACCAGTACCTATGACGGACTCGCCATCGCACGTGCCATCGTCGAGTATCTGCACAATAATAAACGCAGTGGGGCACGCACACTTTTCGCCACCCACTACCACGAACTGATCGAGGTCGCGCAAATGCTGCCTCGGGTTCACTGCCTCAATGTCGCGGTGACAGAAGAGGCAGGCCATATCGTTTTTCTACGTAAGATTGTGCCTGGGGGAGCCGATAGAAGCTATGGCGTCCACGTGGCACAACTCGCGGGTATTCCCCGTCCCGTCATTCATCGCGCGGAAGAGATACTCGAAGAGTTGGAACACAAAGGCGATGCCAAAATACGCCGCAAAGCTATGCGCGACATCACCATGCCAGCCGCATGGCAAATGACGCTCTTCGCCTCCGAGTCGAACCCCTTACTAGAAGAGATCAAAACGCTGGCAATCGACGAACTGACCCCCATCGAGGCGATCAGCAAATTGTATGAATTACAGCAAAAGGCGAAGAGAGAATAATACATAATGCTATGCTCGCTAACGTTACAATTTGGTTAGAAACTCCATCACAATACGGTTAAACTCCTCAGGCTTCTCCATGTTCGGATGATGAGCTGCATCTGAAAGCACAACCCTTTGTGCGCCGACTATGCCTTGCTCCAACAAATCGCCAATCTCAAGAGGATATGGCAAATCCTCGTTCCCAACGATAATAAGTGTGGGCACCTTAACCTCTGCAAGGCGATGAATAGCTGGCGGTTCAAGCGGCAGCATATGCTGTTGATGTGCTAGAAAGTCACCGTGTCGCTGAATATGCAGTGCTAACATAGCACTCATTCGTGTACGTGCGTGAACATTCACCTGCTCAGGAGTTCTTCTAGGGCCATCGACAAAGAAACGCATCACTGCTTCAACAGCTTTTGGAATATCTTTCTGCTGTAACGCTCCATAATACTGTCCGATAAAGCTCTGGATGTCCTGCGTCATGGATTGTGGATAGCCGGAGAGTCCCGACGAGACCAAGATGAGCGCGTCCACTCTGTCAGGATGCTCTAAAGTGAAATCGAGCGCGATGGTACCTCCACCAGAAAGACCGAGCAAATACGTCTTCTGGATATTCAGAGTATCCAGTAAGCCCAACAGGTCATAGCGAGGTGAGAATGGTGGCTCGGCCAGTTCTTGCGATGATTCTCCCCATCCTCGCATGTCATAACAAAGAACTCGATATTGTTGAGAGAATAGAGCAAACTGATCGTCCCAGGAACTTCGATCAAGGAGCATACCGTGAATGAGGGTAAGTGGATGTTCAGAACCGTCAATATCATAATACAGCTTTGTTTCGTTCATATGAGCAACACCTGTTTGATATCCTCGTTGAGTCATAGTCCCTGGCCTTTCTGATATACAATCATAAACGAGTATGTTAAAATACCATTTAGTATGTGAATACTTGAAGGTATCATACTTTGTAGTATACAGATACTTTTGGGTATGTCAAGTAAAGAAAAATAGGATATGGCAAAAAAACGATTATCAAGGCAAGAAAGTCGTCTACAAACTCGTGAAGATTTACTAGAGGCAGCAGCAAACGTATTTAGTAGACGTGGTTTTTATGAGGCATCAATTGATGAGATTGCAGAGGAGGCGGGTTTCTCAAAAGGGGCTGTCTACTCCAATTTCACCAGTAAGCAAGAGTTGTTTATAACATTACTTGACCGCCATCTTGAAGCCGAACTACAGAGTATAGCTGCTCAGTTTACACCGAATGAGAAGACTTCGGGAACATCTCAACGTCAATCTTTTCCTACTCACTTAGAAGAGAAAAGAACGTGGAATTTGTTGAGCGTTGAATTTTTGCTTTACGCTATGCGTCATCCAGCAATTCAACAGCAGCTAGCGGAACGCTATCGTATGGCGCGAAATGAACTAACAGAGATATTACGCGAGGCACATCAAACAAAGCTTCCCCCAGAATATATAGCATGGGGACTCCTTGCACTAGGAGGAGGACTTGCGCTTCAGGCATATTTGGAGCCAGGAGCTATGCCTTCTGATTTGTATTCGACACTTGTTGAACAATTGCTGAGTAGCTAAGCGGACACACACATTGCTTCGCTCGTGCTTGGGTGTTATGAATAAGACCCCTACATCCTACACACCAATAACCAACTCAAGTATTGAAAAGATGAGATAGACCTAACATTATGTTGTATGTTTGTGCCAATCTTCTCGACGAACCTCCCACAAGAGAAGACCATCATGTAAGGCGACTCTTCGCATCCCAAGCTTTTCTAGTACCTTGATAGAGCCTATGTTATCGTGAAGACATTCGGCGACAACAGCATGGATATCATGTTGTTGAAAAGCCCATGTGATGAGAGCGTGAGCCATTTCTGTAGCATACCCCCGATTGCGGTATGCAGGAACAATACTGTATCCAATTTCAACAGCCCGTGCCTCGTCTGGTCCACCCTTGAATCCAATGTCACCTATGACTACTTGATCTGCTCTATGGATAATAATGCCATCCCACACACTTCCTGACGCGTCTTGCTCCATCTGTTCTATGAAGAAAGGCAAAGCCTCTGCGAAATCAACTCCAGGCCAATCATCAGGTACACGCACTCCAATACTTTTTGCGAGTTCAGATTTATTGTGAAGTACCATCTTTTTCAAATTTAATGAGAAAGGAAGCAAGAGTAAATGCTGTGTTTCAAGTTTTGGCATATTTGTATTCCTTCGTTTTTTATATCCTACTCGCTCAACTTTTAATATGCAAGAGTAAAGATGAGTTTTGCATCCCTTTCACCATGTGGTACAATGTTTGTGTTAGTGTACTAAATACAATAATAGAAATATCCCCTAGGGGTTGTAATAGAACATGTTTTTGTGCCTTTATTACTGAGGGACTCGGTGACTACTCGTAAGGCAAAAACCTTTGCTTGACACGATATATGTACAAATGTGTGTCAGGAAAGGGCTTGTGTTTCGTGTACTTTATGAGAGTGCATAAATTTTGCGAGAGAAAACATGTAGTAGGCATAACGGACTATGCCAGACACAGGATATTGCAGAAGAGGATATCGGCATACAAGAAAAATAGTGCCGTATCTAAGGAGGATTTCGATGAGCAATCCATTACAAGAACTTCAAAATTTAGGTCAGAGCGTTTGGTACGACAATGTTGACCGTGCCCAGATACAATCGGGCCAATATCAGCATATTCTTACGGATGACGGTATCGCGGGCGTCACCTCAAACCCTTCGATTTTTGGCAAGTCGATCAGCACCGGCCATGCCTACGATGAGCAGATAACTCAGCTTCTCAACGAAGGCAAAGACACCAGCGAGGTTTACGAAAGCGTCGTCATTCAAGACATTCGCACCGTTGCCGATATGCTTCGTCCTGTTTTTGAACGAACAGAGGGACAAGATGGCTATGTGAGCCTTGAGGTATCACCTGATCTCTCACACGATACCGAAGGCACATTGTCAGAGGCACGCCGCTTCTGGAAAATGGTTGATCGTCAAAACTTGATGATTAAAATTCCTGCCACCCCTGAAGGCATCCCTGCTATTAAGCAAGCCATTAGCGAGGGTATGAGCATCAACGTAACGCTTATCTTCTCGCTCGATAGCTACCGCGCCGTTGCAGATGCTTACCTGAGTGGTTTAGAAGAGCGCAATGGTCGTGGTGAGGATATCAGCAAGATTGCGTCTGTCGCCAGCTTCTTTGTCAGCCGAGTCGATACACTGGTTGACCAGTTGTTGGAAGATAAGATCAAGGCTACAAGTGACACGAGTGAGCAGCAAAAGCTCAAGGCACTTGAAGGAAAGGCCGCAATCGCAAATGCCCGTCTCGTCTACCAGGAGTTCAAACGCATCTTTGGTTCACCACGCTTCGAGTCGCTCAAACAGGCAAGGGCCAATCTGCAGCGACCACTTTGGGCCAGCACCAGCACTAAGAATCCTGCCTATCGCGATGTACTGTATGCGGAAGAGTTGATCGGACCAAACACCGTTGATACGATGCCACTTGAGACCGTCGAGAATTTCCGCGATCATGGTAATGCACGTGTAACCATTGAAAATGATCTACAAGGTTCAAAGGACATCTTTACCGCACTTGAGGCCGAAGGTATCCATTACAACCAGGTCACTCAACAACTGCTAGATGAGGGCGTCAAAAAGTTCGCAGACGCATTCCATCAGTTGTTCAATGATATCAAGAGCAAGCAGCAAGGGATTAAAGAGGGTCAAGCGTCCCGTTAAAAATGGATACATGTCCACAATCTGGTATCCTGTTCCTCATGTACGAGGAACAGGATACCAGATTGTGGACATGTAGCAGATATATACAGCAAAAGTCATGTAAGATTGCTAAATGAGTTCAAGGAACATACAATACAGTTGATATTCAACGTTTATGAAATGACAGTTTTTATACTAGGAGATGTCTCATGCCTCAGCGAAGCGTAGTCGAGGCGCCCAACCCCTTCCGTGAGGGGCTACGCATCAAACAAAGCACAGAACCGTGTGTAATGGTCATCTTCGGGGCAACGGGTGATCTGACACACCGCAAGCTACTACCAGCACTCTATAGTCTCGCGCTGGAGCATCCCTTGCCAGCAGGTTTTTCCGTCGTCAGGATTCGCACGGCGGCCCTACAGCGATGATGAGTTTCGCCAACAGGCACTTGATTCCATAAACGAGTTCTCACGGCAGAAGCCAGTGAACCCCCAAGTATGGGAAAGTTTCGCCTCTGGCATTCACTACCTGCAATCCAATTTTACTGATCCAGAGGGCTATGATAAGCTAAATACGCTGCTCAACAAGCTCGATCAGGAACGCGGTACAAGTGGGAACCGCATTTTTTACCTGTCTACCCCGCCAAGTCAATATCCCGAAATTATTCAGCGGCTTGGTGCGGCTGGCTTGAACCGCAACCGTAAAGGCTGGACGCGCATCATTATTGAAAAGCCGTTTGGACATGATCTCGGCTCGGCACGCGAGTTGAACCGCATTGTAGGAAAAGTCTTTAAGGAAGAACAGGTCTATCGTATCGACCACTACCTCGGCAAAGAGACGGTACAAAACATCCTCGTCTTCCGCCTCGCCAACGGCATCTTCGAGCCTGTATGGAACCGCCGCTACGTCGATAATGTACAGATCACCGTAGCGGAAAACCTGGGACTTGAAGGACGCGGTGGCTATTATGAAGAGTCAGGGGCAATTCGTGATATGGTGCAAAACCATATGCTACAGTTGCTCACACTTGTCGCGATGGAACCACCGATAGCTTTTGATGGGAACTCGGTACGTGACGAAAAAGTAAAGGTACTGCACGCGCTACAACCATTGACTGGACGTGATGTACAGACGCATACTATTCGCGCTCAATATGGACCCGGATGGGTCGCGGGTCATCAAGTTCCTGGCTACCTACAAGAAAAAGGTGTATCGCCCACCTCGACGACCGAGACCTATATGGCGATGAAGATGTACATTGACAACTGGCGTTGGGCCGGAGTTCCCTTCTACCTGCGTACAGGCAAGCATCTTCCCAAGCGTGTAACCGAGATCGCGATCCAGTTCAAACAGGCCCCGCTTATGATCTTTAAGCGCACGAACGAGGCGCAAGGTCAGATGGAACCGAATGTCCTCACACTGCGAATTCAGCCAGATGAAGGCATATCGCTCAAGTTTGGTGCAAAGGTTCCGGGTACGGACCTGCAAATTCGCCCCGTGAACATGGACTTTTTCTATGGTTCTTCGTTTGTGCGACAGCAGCCAGAGGCATATGAGCGGCTCATCCTCGACTGTATGCTTGGGGACGCCACGCTTTTCACACGACGTGACGAGGTAGAAGCAGCATGGACGTTCATACAAGGCATCCTTGACGAGTGGAAAAACGAACCACGCGAGTCGATCTTGACATATGAGTCCGGCACATGGGGGCCCCAGTACGCCGATGAGTTCATTTGGCGTGATGGGCATCAATGGCGTCGCCCATAGGTGTACCCATTTGCCCTTCACAAGCTAACTCGCGATGACGAAAAATACAGTACAAAGCCGTATAGCAGTTGAACAATGAAGTTCATGACGATGAAGGGGAAAGTGAATGGTCAAGGATACCTCTGATCTGGTAGGACCTCGCCTGCTTTGGGCGGGGAAGCAGGTCTCGACGGCACGCGTCGATGATGAGCTTGCTCATCTATGGCGTATGTCTTCGGACAATGTGCGTACCAGTCAAAACGTGAATGTGCGTACAAGTGTGCTGAACCTTGTCGTGTGTGTTTCTGATGTTGAAGCTGCACAACGAGCAAGCTCACTCATACGCGATCTCTCTAGCACACACATTGCTCGTGTCACCATACTTATTCTCGACAGTAACGCACCTGATCTGGTCGCGACGTGGATTACAACACGCTCCTTTCCGGTTATTTCGGATGTAACACGTCACAACTTTGAGCAGGTCACACTCATGGCTCACGGCTCTGCCGTTCGTTCTATCGCAAACATAGCCCAGCCACTGCTCAAACCTCATCTCCCCGTGTATCTCTGGTGGCTGGATGATCCACCAAATGACCCTGCTTTATTTGAGGCGATTTCAAAGTTGAGTAACAGAATCATTGTTGACTCGAGTAGTTTCATAACGCCAGAAGAGAGCATCATTAAACTTTCAACGCTCGGACAAACATTTCCAGGAAGCGGCTTGAGCGATCTCAACTGGGGACGCATCACCCGTTGGCGTGAGCTAGTCGCACAGTTCTTCGATGCGGCAGAATACCGACCGTATCTCGCGGGCATTTCTACTATCGAGATCGAGCACGCTGCAGGACCATTCGCGGAACCCACGCGTACAGAACAAGGAGACGTTTCGCCGAATGCAACATGTGCGCTTCTACTCGCAGGTTGGTTAGAAAAACGCCTTGGTTGGCATTATGCCCCCGACAGTCCGAATGCAAAGGATGAGCACGACGCGGCAACTGGCAGCCACACATGGCATATGATACGTCCCACTGGCTCACTTTCCATACCAGCCTCGAACACAAATGGAAGTAAACCCGCGCGACTAAACAGTCGTACACAAGCAAGTGTTCACATTCGCCCTCGTGTGCGTTCTGATATGCGCCCTGGTTCTTTATGCATGGTTCGCATGACTGGTACTGCTGGCAACAAACACGCTGTCTTCACCATTAATCGCGAAGATGATGCAAATCATGTCCTTACCTCTGTCGAGCTTGAGCAGGAGAAACGCCCACAACGTACCGTGAGTATGGCCGCGACACGCAAGGTAAGTTCACTCTTGCATGACGAACTCGAAATTATCAACCGTGATGTGCTCTATGAAGAGACGCTGCAAGAGGTACGCGAGCTACTATCGTAAACATGCAAAGGCACCCGCAAGGGAATGCCCGGCGTAGTAACAAATTTTACTAGACTAGTAGGAGTTCTTTTTATGACCGTCTCCATTTATCCTGATACCGAGACACTGAGCCAGGAGGCCGCGCAGTATATAGTGCGAGTCGCTCAAGAAGCTATCGCGTCACATAGACGCTTCACAATAGCCCTTTCCGGCGGCTCAACACCTAAAAAGCTCTATGCGTTACTCGCGGAGGAACCGTATCGCAGCCAGATTGATTGGGCCTTAGTTGATATCTTTTGGTCCGACGAACGTTGCGTACCACCAAGTGACTCTGAGAGTAACTACCTCATGGCCCAGCAGGTGCTACTCAGCAAAATACCTATTCCCGCTAACCAGGTTCACCGTATGCCTGCCGACCAGACAGATCGTGACGCAGCCTCGTATGCCTATACATTAGAGATGCAGCAAACGATTGGCTCCGAGAGCGTTCCAAGCTTTGACCTGATTCAGCTTGGCATGGGACCAGAGGGACATACTGCCTCGCTCTTCCCGGGCCAGCCTTCATTACACGAGCAGCAAAGACTTGTAATGCCTGTTACTGTGCCAAAACCACCCCCACTACGCCTTACCTTCACCCCACGCCTACTCAACGCAGCCGCCCATGTCCTCTTTCTGGTAACAGGTGCTGAAAAACAGGATGCGGTGAAAGCAGTGCTTGAAGGTGAATTTCAGCCGGACGAATATCCTGCCCAAATTGTGCAACCCACAAAAGGCGAGGTCACATGGATGCTTGATACGTCCGCTGCTGGAAAATTGCAGAGGAAGGCATAATGATTGGTATCGTTCCCTCCATTCTCTCCGCCGATTTCACCCGCTTGGGTGAACAAGTGCGAGACGCGGAGGCAGCAGGCGCAACCCGTATCCAGATCGACATCATGGATGGTCATTTTGTCCCAAACATCACGATGGGACCAGCCATCGTAGAGGCTGTACGCGGCTGCACGAAATTGCCACTTGAGGCACACCTGATGATTACAAACCCTGAAGAGTTTGTTCCCATATTCGCTAAGGCCGGGGCAGACATCATTATTGTGCATCAGGAGGTGACGCCACATCTGCATCGCATCGTGCAGCAGATCAAGGCGTTGAACAAAAAAGCCGCCATAGCCTTGACTCCATCGACGCCCATTAGTATGCTTGAGGATATCCTCTCGCTGCTAGACATGGTACTCATTATGACCGTCAATCCAGGTTTTGGTGGGCAAGAATTCATTCCTGAGATGCTCCCAAAGATTTAAAGGTTGCGTCAAACGATCACAGAACACAACCTGTCCTGCGACATAGAGGTCGATGGTGGCATTCACGAGGCAACAATTCCACAAGCGGTGAAAGCAGGGGCAAACCTGCTCGTCGCTGGCTCTGCAGTTTATAACAAGAACGAAAGCGTCGCACAGACGATGACGAAGTTGAAACAAGCCATTCCACAATAGATGTAATCATGTAGGGGTCTAATTCATTACACCCTGTAGGCATCCCGCAACCATTTGCGATATGTCTACAGGGTGTAATGAATTAGACCCCTACGCGTGATAAGATAAAGAGTAACATATAGACAAGGAGAAATTTTTCATGCAACGACATGTGTCTTCACCGACAAAACCTCGTAAGGGGATGCAAAAGGGACAGATTACAAAGTACCAGCAGTTTCCGACGATTGACTTGCCCGACAGACAATGGCCCTCGCGCACTATCACGAAGGCCCCGATATGGTGTAGCGTCGATTTACGCGATGGCAACCAGGCTTTACCAATACCAATGAGTGTCGAAGAGAAGTTAGAAATGTTTCAGCTTCTAGTGAGAGTTGGCTTCAAAGAGATCGAGGTTGGCTTTCCCTCAGCCTCTGATACTGAATTTACATTTGTTCGCCGACTGATTGAAGAGAACCACATTCCTGACGATGTGACCATTCAGGTGCTTGTGCAGGCACGGGAAGAACTGATTGCGCGTACGCTTGAGTCGATACGAGGGGCAAAAAGAGCGATTGTCCATCTTTACAACTCTACCAATCCACAGCAACGGCGCATTGTGTTTGGTCTGGACAAACCCGATATCATTGCCATTGCCACACGTAGCACACGTCTAATTAAAGAGTGGGTGCCGCGTCTACCTGAAACTAACATTATCTTTCAATACTCACCTGAAAGTTTCGCGCTGACCGAGGTTGATTTCGCGCTAGAAATCTGTGAGGCGGTCGTCGATATCTGGCAACCAACACCTGACAAAAAGATTATCTTGAATCTGCCTGAGACGGTTGAGATTGCTACACCGAATGTACACGCCGACCAGATCGAGTGGTTCTGTCGTCATCTGCGTAATCGAGAAAACGTTATTATCAGCGTGCATACGCACAATGACCGGGGGACAGGTGTAGCGGCGACGGAATTAGGTCTGCTGGCAGGTGCTGAGCGCGTCGAGGGCACGTTATTCGGTAACGGCGAGCGTACAGGCAACGTCGATATTGTAACGGTGGCTCTCAACATGTATATGTCAGGAGTTGACCCGTGTTTGGACTTCAGCAAGCTCGAAGCAATTCAGGCTGTATATGAGAAATGTACACGCATGACCGTCCCTGTACGACAACCATACACGGGTGAACTCGTGTTTACTGCCTTCTCAGGCTCGCATCAAGACGCAATCAACAAGGGCATGAACGCGCAGGGTACAAGCCCTGACTCCTTATGGGAAGTGCCTTACTTGCCTATTGACCCGCAAGATATCGGGCGTTCGTATGAGGCCATCATTCGTATCAACTCGCAGTCTGGAAAAGGTGGCGTGGCCTATATTATGGAAAGCGAGTTCGGCTTCCATTTACCAAAGGCTATGCATATCGAATTTGGTAGGGTGATTAAGACACTCGCGGATACCTCTGGTACAGAACTTTCGAGTACACAGCTCTTCCAGGCATTCGAGCGCGAATACTTGCGATGTACATCACCCTTTGCGCTTGATACACTGCGCACAGAAACTGCCGTAGGCCATGATGGTGTAACAAGTGTTGAGTGTATCACACAGGTAGCTTATCACGGCACACTTCACGAACTACATGCCCATGGTAACGGCCCAATCGATGCGTTTGTTCTGGCTCTACGCGAGGGCAATCTGGCAGAATTCAAAGTACTCTCCTATGCAGAACATGCGCTTGGTCAGGGGGCGAATGCACAAGCTGCTGCCTACATTCAGATACAGACAGAGGAAGACACAACATTTTTCGGTGCCGCGATAGACACAAACATTACCCTTGCCTCGGTAAAGGCTGTGTTGAGTGCGCTTAACCGATCACTGCAAGGAAGGTAGCCCAGCCTCATGCACGACGACATCACTGACATCCCTGGTATTCGTATCGGCCACGACACGCAACTGGAAGCTGGTACAGGCTGTACTGTCGTTCTTTGTGATCCGCCAGCTATCGGGGGTGTCGATGTGCGTGGAGGCGCACCAGCAACAAGAGAGACTGATTTATTACGCCCAATGCATCTTGTCGATCAGGTCCACGCAATTGTGCTTACAGGTGGAAGTGCGTTTGGACTCGATGCGGCAAGTGGTGTTATGCACTACCTAGAAGAGCGACAGATAGGCTACGATGTCGGCGTAGCAAAGGTGCCTATCGTACCAGCCGCTGCCATCTTTGATCTTGCCTTCGGCTCCGCCAGTGTTCGCCCTGACGCTGAAGCAGGCTATCGAGCCTGTCTACAAGCAAGTGCCGAAGCAACTCAGCAGGGCAATGTCGGCGCGGGAACAGGTGCAACCGTTGGCAAAATGCTTGGCCCGGCCTTCGCGATGAAAGGAGGGCTGGGGTCCGCCAGCACAACACTCGCCGACGGTACAATAGTTGGAGCACTCGTCATCGTCAACGCATTCGGCAACATTATTGATCCACAAACACAGCAAGTTATCGCCGGGGGGCGCCCACCTCTCTCTATAGAGGACCTAACAGATAGCGCAAATCCCCTCGGCAATACGACTATCGCGGTCGTCGCCACTGATGCCTCACTAACGAAGGAAGAATGTAACAAAGTCGCGCAAATGGCGCACAATGGTCTAGCACAGGCCGTTCGACCTGCACACACACTTTTCGATGGCGACACGGTATTCACACTTGCCCTCGGACCACGCGAACAACGTCATATAGACCTGGCAACAAATGCATATCAAGTGAGTATGATTGGTGCGGCGGCGGCAAAAGTGCTAGCCCAGGCAATTGTCAACGGTGTTCGTCAAGCAACCGACTTACACGGTATACTTGCAACTCGCCTGTAAGACAAATGTGCTTTTTATTCTGTTACGGTTGTAATATCACAAATAGAATCACGCCTCCCCCGATGAGCATGGAAATAACGCATACAAGTACAATCATAGCAAACATATAACTACGTGTAGATGACTCGCGTAAGTCTTGTGATACTTCTGCGGAACGTCTATCAAGTCGAGTAGGAAACTCACGTTTCGCGGTTAACGTTTTCAATCCACCCGTTTTGAGGTCCCAGGAATGGGTAGCAAAATCAATGGCATGCTCATATGATGCGTGTTCAGGCTGTGCGACGTCAGGAGTAGGAGTGAGCGGTTTCATAGGTAGAGTAGAGCGAGGAGGGGTTACAGCAGTGTGAGCAGGGTTTGGTACGGGTTTTCGAGCATCGGGCATCTCAGATACCGCAGCAGGGGGTATCGAGGAAGGTGGCACCATAACGTGTGGGCGGCGCGGCAGAAGCCTTGAAGGTTGAGCATCAGACGTAGACACAGATTCTCTCCACTGGGTTGCGTATAGACCAACCGCATGTTCAGAATATGTACAGGGAACGCACTACAGACAACATTCTCTACTCTCTATTGTACTCATTCGCGTATTTTTAGCAAGCGTTCTATGACTAATGGGTTACAAATAATAATCTGCCAATCCCCTGGTGTCATTCGCCTTCGGCGAATGACACCAGGGGATTGGCAGATTATTATTTTAAAAGAGCCAGTAGCATGGAGAGAATGCGGCCAGTCGCACCCCAGATGCAGTAAGGACCATGATCGTAGAAGTACACGGTGCGCGTCATACCACCACGTGTCCACTGCTCTGTGTGCGCGATAGCAGGATTTGCAAGTTCGTGCAATGGAGCGAGAATAAGTTCTGTCACCTCACTCGCTTGTAGGTGAATTGTACCTAGACCTTGAGGCACATAAGCCACAACGGGAGTGATGAGATAGTTGCTCACAATGGTGAAAACAGGAGGAAGGACACCCAACACTTCAACACGTCCCGGCTCTAGCCCAATCTCTTCGTACGCCTCTCTAAGCGCGGTCATCGCTGGTGATGTATCGCTAGCATCTACACCTCCACCAGGAAAAGCGATTTCCCCACTATGAGAACGTAACGTACTTGCACGGCGAATAAAAGCAATAAAGGGAGTCCCCTCCTGCTCAAATATTGCAAGCAAGACCGCTGCTTTACGAGCATCTGTATGCTGCCCTTCGACAGAGTCTATCAGTATAGTGGCTTGCTCCACAGGCTGCAAACGCTGTCGTAGCCCATAGACAAGCTCGTTTATCGGCATAATTTTCATATGCATATTGTAGCATATTGTCATTTTATGTATTATTATGATATACTTAGACAAGCAGAAAACACCGGAGAGATTCGCAAGAGGGCGGATAATGTCTTGCATTCGTGGCCTGCTTTTGGTATAATTAGAGCATCGAGTGGGGGTATCTTACATTCAGGTGCTTTGTATGGCTTTAGCATGGCTTCATGTCTGCGAGCATCGTTTCGTAGTATCGTTCTGTAGGGCAAACTATAGTCGCGCAGATTCTCTCGTATACATAGATACGGGTTAAGAGATTTTAACAAACGTCCGAAACGATTACCGCCTGAGTCACCTCCCATTTGAAGTCCAAGCCCTGTGGCGCACTCCTCTATGTCACAACTGACAAGTGGCCCTTCTCGCTTCCGTTTCGCATCCTCGCGGTATCGCGAACAGGATTGAGAAAACTGCCTCAGATAGGTATGTGCATTACTCAGCAAGAGTGCATCCAGAGGTTAGGCAAAAACCGTGGATCGAAGGGGGTTTATTACCCATGCAGACTCAACAGCACGGCGAACTTTCGACAGAGCCAGCAGAAAATCTGAAAATCGGGCGGGTACAGACGATGTTAGAAGAAAATGACCCACAGGGGCAAAACGGCAGCACTCCTGAAGAAGGTGAAGACCTTAATCAGAACGAGATGGAAGCGTTGCTGGCATCAACAAGCGCACCCATAAACATCAAGAGGGGTGATGTGGTCGAGGGCGTAATCGTGCGTATTGACCAGGACGAGATTCTGGTCGATATTGGCCTCAAATCAGAAGGCGTCCTCTCGACAAGGGAACTTCCAGCAAGTGGCTACGGCTCGTTCTCCGAGCTACATCTCGACGATAAGGTCCTGGTCTATGTGATTCAGCCAGAGACCCAGGAAGGTCATGCCGTTCTCTCGCTTAAGAGAGCCAATACCGAGCGCCAGTGGCGCATTGCAGAAGATCAATATAAGAGTGGCGAATTGCTCAAAGCAAAAGTCATCGACTACAACAAGGGTGGCTTGATTGTCGATGTCGCCGGAATTCGAGGCTTTGTGCCAATATCGCAAATCCTCAATTTGAAACGCGAAGAAGTTGCCTCCGGCGGTGAAAACCAGGAGACGGCAGCGAAGCTCCAGGGGATGAAGGACAAAGAACTTCAACTCAAGATCATCGAGATCAACCGAGCACGCAACCGTTTAATCCTCTCAGAGCGTTTAGCCGTTCAAGAGTGGCGCCAACGCCGACGCGAAGAATTGCTTGACGAACTTAAACCAGGTGAAGTTCGCAAGGGTGTTGTCAGCAATCTCGCGAACTTCGGTGCCTTCGTCGATCTTGGGGGTGCAGACGGACTCGTGCATATCAGTCAATTGGCATGGAGTCGCGTCAACCATCCCAGCGAGGTCTTACACGTTGGGCAAGAGGTTGAAGTGCAGGTTCTCAGTGTCGATAAAGACAAGAAGAAGATTGCATTGTCCATCAAGCGTGCCGAGGTTGATCCATGGACAACGGTCGAGCAACGCTACACACCTGGTCAGGTCGTCACAGGCGTTGTTACAAAGATAGCTCCATTTGGTGCTTTTGCACGCATCGAAGATGGTATTGAAGGTCTTATCCACCTTTCGGAGTTGACGCCAGGACAAGACCCCAAGTCTATCCTGCATGAAGGTGCCCAGCTTCAGTTGCGTATTTTACGCATCGATGCCGAGCGTCGCCGCTTGGGTCTCAGCTTACGACAAGCTGACGAACTCGACCAACCCGGTGAAGGACCCATCGAAGATGCCTACGATCAGGTCGAAGCTGCACAGGCCGCTGAAAGTACTGCACCGCAAGCCGCAGAGAGTACTGCTCCAACGGCAACTCCTGTTATCGAGTCTGCTCCTTCACTGGCGAGTACAACGCCCTCGCTCGAAGCGACTGCTCCCTCACAAGAGCAGGGACAGCCAAGGCAAAGGTCGGATAACAGACGTGAGCGTAACAATGATGCACCCGGCTCCAACAAAGTTCCAGGAGACGATGCAGGAGAATTAACCGCGATGGCGGAAGCTTTCCGTAACGCCGCACGTCGTACTAAAGACGACACCGAAGAGTAGTTCGACATACTTATGTAGCAGACATGACAGGGGCAAGCCCTGTCACTACTATACTTTTCGCCACTGTGTGGCTTACCACGCAGGTTTGTGTATAGTAGTGACAGGGCTTGCCCCTGTCATGCACCCGGTTCATGTTGTAGGCTCGTCTATGTATCAGGTGGAGTTCATAGACTTGCCTCCTAGCATAAAAATGCAACATCTATTACAATACTATGTAATGCGCGATATTCCTATCTCGTTAGTCTTGACGCTTTATAATAAGTAGAGTATTATGAGGTATACCGTTTACTCTTGAGACAACGCATCGAAAAGATATGGAGGCATCTGCAAAGTACACCGTTCTTATTGGATTAGATAAATTGTACATTAACAGATGATCGCGCGACCTTCACGCTGCTTCTCTACTACGCTAGAGCAGTGTGGAGGTCGATTGTTTCCCTGTATGAAGTTGTGAGTGTAGGTTCACAGTGTGCCGATTATAAAGATTGGTACGCTGGTAGACGGGAGGCTCAACTGTTTACCTTGACGCACTATACCCGATGTTGTATGATGAAGTACCCTGTTTATACGAGGGACACTATAGAGGGCTTGGTTCCATCCTCTGCCGCCACTCAAAGGGGGGTGACAAACAGATGAATGATAGAGATAGGTTTGACAAGTTTACTGAGCGTGCCAGGAAAGTCCTGAGTCTCGCTCAAGAGGAAGCACAACGCTTCCAACACAATTATATTGGAACAGAACATCTTCTCCTCGGTCTTGTACGTGAGGGCGAGGGTGTTGCTGCAAAAGTTTTAGCTAATCTCGGTGTCGAACTGAATAAGGTTCGGAGTGCCGTTGAATTTATAATTGGTCGTGGCGACCGCATCGTTCTCGGTGAGATCGGGCTGACCCCACGCGCCAAAAAGGTGATTGAGCTGGCCGTTGATGAAGCTCGTCGTCTGAATCATCATTATATTGGGACAGAACATCTTCTCCTCGGTCTTGTACGTGAGGGAGAAGGCATCGCGGCAGGCGTACTTGAAAGCCTTGGTGTCAACCTCGAAAAGGTTCGCACTCAGACCATCCAGGTACTCAGTCAATCAGGGCCATCACACGAGCGTGACGCGAAGCATTCTAAAACTCCCACTATTGACCAGATGGGCATTGACCTGACACAAGCAGCTCGTGCTGGCACCCTCGACCCTGTTGTGGGACGCCATCAAGAGATTGAGCGTGTTATCCAAATCCTGTCACGCCGTAACAAGAACAACCCTGCACTTATCGGTGAACCAGGCGTTGGTAAGACCGCTATCGTCGAAGGACTCGCACAACGCCTTATTTCGGGCGAAGTGCCAGAAACGCTCGTTGGTAAACGTCTGCTCACGCTCGATGTTGGCTCACTGGTAGCTGGCACAAAATATCGCGGTGAGTTTGAGGAACGTCTCAAGAAAATCATCGAAGAGATTCGCAATAGCCGCGACTGCATCATTTTTATTGACGAGGTACATACACTCGTTGGTGCTGGTGCTGCTGAGGGTGCGGTTGACGCTGCGAACATTCTGAAACCGGCACTCGCTCGTGGTGAGCTACAGTGCATTGGTGCAACCACACTCGATGAGTACCGCAAGTACATTGAGCGTGACGCAGCACTGCAACGGCGTTTCCAGGAAGTGATTGTGCGCGAACCTTCTGTTGAAGAGACGCTCGAAATCCTCAAGGGCATTCGTCCACGCTACGAGGAGCATCATCGCCTCGTAATCACCGATGAGGCTCTCAAGGCCGCAACCGATATGTCAAGTCGCTACATCACTGATCGCTTCATGCCTGACAAAGCTATTGACCTGATCGACGAGGCATCCAGCCGTGTACGTATGCAGAATTCTCTTGCTCCCCTCAACCTGAAAGAGGCCATGAAGGGTCTTGAGTCTGTACTACGTGAGAAGGAAGCCGCCATTCAGCAACAAGAGTACGAGTTAGCAGCCGAACTCCGCGACCGCGAAGTCAAACTGCGTGACCGCATCTCCAAGTTGGAATCCGGTTGGCAGCGTGAGCGTGGGACCGACAAGCCAACTGTCGGTGAAGAGGAGATCGCGCAGATCGTCTCGATGTGGACAGGCATTCCAGTGATGCGTATCGCGCAGGAAGAGTCACAACGACTCCTGCAAATGGAAGACGCTCTACACGCCCGTATTATCGGTCAAAACGAAGCCATCGAAAAAATTGCTCGTGCCGTGCGTCGCGCACGCGCAGGTTTGAAAGACCCCAAGCGTCCTATTGGATCATTCATCTTCATGGGACCAACTGGTGTCGGTAAAACCGAGCTTGCTAAGACACTCGCCGAATTTATGTTCGGTAGTGAAGACGCACTCATCAAAATCGACATGTCAGAGTTCATGGAACGCCACGCGGCTGCCCGCCTCGTCGGTGCCCCTCCTGGATATGTCGGTTACGAAGAAGGCGGTCAGCTTACCGAGGCAGTACGCCGCAAGTCCTACAGCGTGATCCTGCTCGACGAAATCGAAAAGGCTCACCCGGATGTCTTCAACATGCTACTCCAAATCCTGGAAGATGGCAAGTTGACCGACGCCAAGGGACGCACGGTAGACTTCCGCAACACGATCGTCATTATGACCTCGAACGTCGGTGCCGCCCTGCTCAACAGGGAAGCAAAGATGGGCTTCAAGCAGTCGAAAGACAAGGCGAAAGCCAACCAGAGCGAATATGACTCGATGAAGGACAAGGTCCTCGGCGAATTGAAGAACACCTTCAAACCTGAGTTCCTGAACCGTATTGACGATGTGGTTGTCTTCCATGCCCTGCGTATGGAGGAGATGCAGTCCATCATCGACCTGCTCCTAAACCGTGTACGCAATCAGTTAACAGAGCAGCAGGTAGAACTCGTCGTACCAGCCGCTTCGAAGGAATTCTTGATCGACAAAGGCTTTGATCCCGAGTATGGTGCGCGTCCACTACGCCGTACCATTCAAAGGATGGTCGAGGACCCACTGGCAGAAGGCTTGCTGGAAGGCAAGTTCCACCCCGGTGATCTCGTCGAAGCTGTAGTTGTCGATGGCGATCTCGATCTACAAGTCCGCAACCGCATCGAGCAGTTGCCAGCACCTGCGGCACCAGAAGCAGCGGCCCTCTCCGCTGGTGGTGATAGCAGTTCCGACCTTTAGAACATCGGAGGGACGTGAAGCATATTCACGTCCCTCTTTATTTCGTAGGGACCAGATTTATCGCGTCCGCTATGCAAATTCATTGCCCGATACGCGATGTTGGTTCTCGCGCAATGAATTGCGCCGCGGACGCGATAAATCTGGTCCCTACGACATTCTTACCATTTTGTGAAACAGCATCGTCTATACGAGGAAAGCATATGTATGCCTCTACTCCAAAAGATGCAATAATTAAGTTCCTAAGCTCATCAGTACACGTTCATGGCTAAAGCAAAACGATTCGTTTTATCAAAGAGTGTTCTCTTCCCCATCGTCAACTTCACTTCGTTACATTTGAAGATGATGAAGATGGAATACAGATGAATTTCTTTTATCATGTGGAAGAAGTAGGCGACGGAAAATGGAGGATAAACGGAGGTTATGGAGAAAGTGCCGGATGGCCGCGCCATCCTTCTCCTAGAGCGTATATAGGTGGTAGTGCTAGCGATACCAATGAATTTGAAGCCGGTGGTTTCGTAGAACACAATGAATATACAATTGCACGCGTCCAGCTTGTTTCAACAAACAACATCGTTTTAGAAGACACCGTCGAGCACGATGTCGTCCTGTTCCTAAGCGATCAGTTCATTAAGCATCCAATCGAAGCACGCCTATATGACGCTCAGGGGGCAATCATAAATACGCATCCTGTTTTTTCAGAATAAAAAGAATAGTTCTATCAAAAAGAGTAATCATTCATGCCAAAACTACGTACAAAATATGTTTGTCAGCAATGCGGTGGTGAGCAGAGCAAGTGGATGGGCAAATGCCCCGACTGCGGTGCGTGGAACACATTTGAAGAAGTAACCGATGTCCCTCAGAGTCCCGCTCAGCAACGTCGTCAGGTTCTTGTTGGCAACGCCTCTACCGCGCAGGGAACGCATACACCTATCCTGTTACCGCACATCAAGCCTCTGGTCCAGGAACGCGTCTCTGTCGGCTATCCAGAGATGGATCGCGTGCTTGGTGGCGGACTTGTCGCAGGTTCGCTGATCCTCGTCGGTGGCGAACCGGGTATTGGCAAGTCAACACTCCTGCTACAAGTTTCGGGTGCGATTGCCGATGCCGTGGGTCCCGTCCTCTATGTATCAGGTGAAGAGTCCATCGAACAGGTCAAAATGCGTGCCGAGCGTTTAGGGATTGCAGGCGAACGCCTCTATTTATTAGCCTCAATTGAGCTTGATGTAATTGCGGAAGCAGTAAACCGCCTTAAACCCGCGCTAGTCATTGTTGATTCTATCCAGACAGTTATCGCCAGCCATGTAACTTCAGCACCAGGAAGTATAAGTCAAGTACGTGAATGTACGCTACAGTTGATGCAACTCGCCAAGAGTACTCATGTACCCATCTTCATCATTGGGCATGTCACTAAAGAAGGTACCGTTGCTGGCCCTAAAGCACTGGAACACATCGCGGACGCCGTACTTTATCTTGAGGGTGAACGCTATCATTCGTACCGTCTATTGCGTGGTGTTAAAAATCGTTTCGGCGCGACGCATGAGATTGGCGTCTTCGAGATGCAAGGTGAGGGTATGGTCGAGGTCGCGAATCCTTCTGCCGTCTTTCTGGCTGATCGCGCGATTGGGGCTACAGGTTCTGCGGTTGTCGTCAGCATGGAAGGCACGCGGCCATTACTTGTCGAAGTACAAGCACTGGTTACACCAAGCAACTTTGGCAACGCACGCTGTACAACGAACGGGATTGAGCATAATCGTCTTGTGATGTTACTCGCGGTGCTTACCAAACGTGTCGGCTTAGCGGTGGGCAATCATGACGTATACGCGAATGTTGTGGGCGGCTTTACATTGGAAGAGCCATCGATTGATCTCGGGGTAGCCTGTGCTATTGCTTCTAGCTATCGTGAGAAAAATATTCCGTCTGACATGGCTCTTATTGGCGAGGTTGGTCTCTCGGGCGAACTACGCGCTGTCAGTCGTCTCTCGCTCCGTGTTCGTGAGGCGGCCAAGCTTGGTTTCAAACGCTGTATTGTTCCTAGTGCCGGACGCGATCAAAAGATACGTGCTGAACTGGAGGATGCGGGACTCCCAACCGACTTCAAGGTGCTTACTGCCAGCTCACTTGCGGTTGCACTCGAAATTGCGCTACACTAAACAGAAGAAGTTTCCCTTTTTACAACGTAACACCATCTGATACGTAATACTTACTATAGATGTAGGACTTTTTTGAAAAACGAGTATAGTATAGGGAAGAGTTGTAACAACGCTTCCTATTTGTTCTTGCATTGAAAGGATGTAAACTCAAGTATTGATTACCCTCTTTGAAGGGTGTATACTGCAAGTGCGCTATCATACTTTTTTACGGCTCAACGGCGTTTTGTAGGCTTTGTACGACGGGTCAGGCAACACATTTTTCGCTATTATCTTTCTTCCTTTATCACCGACCTCTCCTTGCCTGTATAAAGCAATTGCATTGAGCACACTTACGCTGTTTCAGTGTTCTGCTCTGGAGGATGCAGGGATGTTTGGTAATTTAATTACCCGTATTATCGGGAGCCTCGTCGCTATCGGCATTGTCGTCGGCATTTTTATCTTAGACCGGGGGCATTTGCCCGCTCAAATCGAGTGGGTTATTGGCATAGCTATCGCCGCCGCACTTATAGCCTTTATTATCACCCCATATATCACAATTGTCCCCTACCGCTGGATAAGTGATAAGATTTGCAAGGCGGCCGCCAGCGATCTTGTTGCCGCCGCGATTGGACTCACCATCGGCCTTATCATTTCAGCACTACTTGCTATTCCACTCAATAGCTTGCCCTCAAACTGGGGTCGTATCCTCCCGTTTGTCGCGGCTCTTCTCTTCGCCTATCTTGGTGTCACAATCGCAGTGTTGCGCAAAAATGACATCGGACATCTCTTCTTAAGTATTCAAAGTTCCGTCGCACGTCGCAACCGTGAGCGTGATGAGGAACGAGAGCGAGACCGCGACGAGAAACGAACCAGGGACCGCGAAAAGGAAAAAGAGAAAGACAAAGAGAAGGAGCAACGCATAGTACCAGAACCTGCTCCACTTCCACCAATATTACTCGATACAAGTGCTATTATAGATGGTCGCATCAAAGATATCAGTCAAACAGGCTTCATCTATGGCACACTGCTTGTGCCACGTTTCGTGTTAGAAGAGCTACAACATATTGCGGACTCGGCGGACACGATGCGGCGTAATCGTGGCAGGCGTGGACTTGAAATACTCAACACGTTGAAAACAGAAGCATCTGTACCTGTTGAGATTACCGATGCCGACATAGAGGGAATTGTTGAGGTCGATGGCAAACTTGTGAAGATGGCACGTAACCTACACTGCGCTATCATCACCAACGACTTCAACCTCAACCGTGTTGCGGAACTTCAGGGTGTTAAAGTCCTTAATATCAACGAGCTTGCCAACGCGATCAAACCAGTTCTGCTACCAGGGGAAGACATTCACATTAAGATTATGCAGGATGGCAAAGAGCTAGGGCAAGGTGTTGGCTACCTGGACGATGGCACAATGATAGTTGTGGAAAATGGTCGTCAGCATATGGGTACGGCTATCGAAGTCACCGTCACGCGTGTATTACAGACGGTTGCCGGAAGGATGATTTTTGCTCATCCCAAACAGCCTACGGGTTCACAGCCACAAATTCAAGCACCCGTAAAACAGCGGCAATTGTGAGTGACTGATTCATGCAAGAACAGATGGAAAAAGCATCGGTCGTCATCGTTGCAGCCGGGTCAAGCCGTCGTATGTTAGGCCGCGATAAGTTGTGGACACCACTCATGGGACGCATAACACTTGCACGTACTCTTGATGTTTTTCAAGCCTCAGCACTCATCGAGTCTATCATCATTGTAGCAAGCGCAGAGCGGCTCATGGATACGATACACTTATGCGAGAAGGAGCATTTGCACAAAGTTATCTCCGTTGTCCAGGGTGGATTACGGCGACAGGACTCTGTTGCTATCGGACTGGACACGCTTGCCACTAAAATTCCTTCTTGCAAGTGGGTGATGATTCATGACGCGGCACGCCCTTTTGTTACTACAGCAATGGTGCAGGAGGGTTTACTTTCAGCCCAGGCACATCAGGCCAGTGCCGCAGCCGTTCCCGTAAAAGATACGATTAAGCAGGTGACAAATAACATCATCTCTACAACGCCTGACCGCTCACGCCTCTGGACCATTCAGACACCGCAAGTCTTCTCGTTTCCACTAATTCATCATGCACACCACAACCCGGTAGCGCAAGAAAACTTTACAGACGACGCAGCACTCCTGGAACACCTTGGCTATCATGTCGCGATCTTTCCAGGTTCCTACGCCAACATCAAAATCACGACACAAGAAGACTTGCTTATCGCGGAAGCACTTATACAGGGAGACATCGCATGACACTACGCATCGGTAATGGCTATGATGTGCACACACTTGTCGAGGGTCGTCCGCTCGTACTCGGTGGCGTTCTCATCCCCCACACTCATGGTTTACTGGGGCACTCCGATGCTGACGCAGTAATTCACGCCACTGTCGATGCTCTGCTTGGGGCAGCCGCGCTCGGCGATATCGGCACCCATTTCCCCTCATCTGACCCACGCTGGAAAGATCAGCCAAGTGCGGTATTCCTCGACTACACCTATGAGTTGCTACAGAAGGAGCAGTGGAGCATCAGCAACATCGACGTGACGATCGTTGCCGAACGCCCGAAAATGTCTCCATACATACTCGACATGCGTACCCACGTTGCTGAACGTCTGCACCTCGCTAAAGAGCAAGTCAGCATTAAAGCTACAACTACAGATGGTCTAGGCTTCGCGGGCCGTCAAGAGGGGATAGCCTGCTATGCTGTCGCACTTATAGAACGATACTAATTATGGCTGACCTTACTAATCAAGATATCATCGCAGCGTGGGCAAACGCTTCTCAAGAAGATGCAGAGCGACATGGCGATGAAGGCGATTTCGCACGTCAGCACCTTCTCAATCCGGCACTCTTCGCGCTCCTAGGAGACGTTGCAAACAAGAAAGTTCTTGATGCAGGCTCTGGACAAGGCTATCTCTGTCGTATCCTTGCTCGACAAGGAGCTATCGTGACAGGTGTAGAACCTGCCGACGCTTGGTATCGCTACTCGTTTGAGCGAGAACAACGTGAGCCACTTGGCATTACTTACATCAAGCAAGACCTCTCGCTATTTACCTCTTCCAAAAACACCTTCGATATCGTAGTGGCCAATATGGTTTTCATGGATATACCTGACTATCAAACAGCAATACATAACTGTATAGCATCACTCAAACATGGCGGCAAATTCATTTTCTCGCTTCTTCATCCCTGCTTTGAGGAAGGCGCAAGCGAGTGGAACAAGAAGGGCTATGTCACGGTTCGTGAGTATCTGAATGACTATACGATAAAATCTGGTTATGCTTATTCATTTCATCGCCCCCTGAGTAGCTACCTGAATCTTGTCATTGATGCAGGTTGTGTGATACAAAGAGTACTAGAGCCACAATTGAGCAAAGACGTAGTGCAGCACCATGGCATCGAGCATGCTCGGAACGCATACGTGCCACAATTTCTTGTCGTTGCCGCAACAAAAGGAACACACACATGAGTTTAGCAAGCACAGAGTCACGTTCTATTCAACATCGTCTTAGTAAAATAGACATTTCACCACAAGTATTTTCATGGTATTTCTTGGGCGCGTCTCTATGGCTTGTCCTGGGAGTATCACTGGACGCGTGGGCACATGGTCATATTCGCCTTGAAAGTTTCTGGACACCATGGCATGGTGTGCTGTACTCAGGCTTATTAGCAACTGGCCTTGTCCTACCGGGTGCGATGCTCATCAATCGGCTTAAGGGGATGCCCTGGCGTGAGACGATACCTGCTGGCTATGAAATCTCTGTGCTTGGTATCATCGGTGCTTTCATAGGTGGCGTGGGTGATATGACATGGCATCTTCTGCTCGGGATTGAGCAAAATTTAGATGCTGCCTTCTCGCCAACGCATATCGCTCTCATGCTGTTCTTTGGCTTTGTAATCGTAGGCCCGTTTCACGCTCTTTATGTCAGCAATGCTCGTACTTCCCAAATCTTACTACTACTTTCATGCATCTTGCTTCTACTATACTGGCAGATTATCTCTTCTGAGGCAAGCCCCTACACAACCTTCTGGCTCGTCAATACGCCAAAGACGGACGGAACTGGACAAACACTCGCAGTCGCTTCATACGTTCTGCAAGGAGGATTTTTAGCAGGTCTGACGATGTATTTGTTACGCCGATGGAAGCTGTTCTTTGGTTTCTTCTTCATAGCACTGATGGTAAGTGCCGCGCCTCTTGCCGCGATGGAAAATAATCTTATCATCATTCCCATTGGGGCCGTTGCTGGCTTGCTCATAGATTGTGCATATCGACTGATACGACCATCAACCGAATCCGTCGAGCGTTTCCGTCTCTTCATAGCAAGCGTACCGGGCATATGGTTGCTGACCTACACAATCATAGTGTGGGCGGTCTACGGAACAGTATGGAGTACACATCTACTTGTAGGCTCCATTGTTATAGCCTGTATCATTAGCTGGCTTCTATCGGGCCTGATGTTTCCGCCTGCTGTACAAGCCCAGGAACAATAAACATCTGTAGGGGTTTGCATTCTATCACACCCTGTTGGCCATCCAGAATTTGGAGGATGTTGAAAAGCGTTTCAACCCTCGCAAACGTAGGAGATGGGCAACGGGGTGTGATGAATAGACCGTACAGGTTTTAGACCCATACATGAGTTTATTCTATTGGGGTTGTTTCGTATCGGGTGTTGTTTGAACTGGCAACGTTGACTGCTCAGAGGCGTTGGCACGCTCTTTTTGCTCGGGAGTCATGAGAATACGTACAGCATGACCGGGGCTTGTGGGGATATTCTGAGACATCTTATGCAACTCTTCCATGGGTAACTCGGACATCACCTTGTCTTTTATATCCTTTGCTTGCCCGATACCTCTGCCTGCGTTACGTCCTATTGATTGCAGTGTTTTGGGTCCAAAGAGTGCTAAGCCAACAAGCACAACAATGATCAGTTCAATCCAATGTCCACCCATTACAGTTTCCTTTCGGGGGCCTTCACATATATATGTACACGCTGCATTCTCAAAGTTTTTCTCAGTCCTATTATATACTACGTACGATTTGTCTAACAGGACCACAATTTCTTATTGGATTGCTATTGTATGCCCTAAAAAAGAAGAGTACTGCGTTTCTCTTTATAGAGAAGCATACAAGAAGCTGGAAGGCGGCAGGATGGCTCGATGTCATATGGCATGCACCACTCCATCGAGCCATCTTAGCTGTTGACAACTTCTGAATATGCCGAGCCTGGGACTTCCCCCACACACCCCTTATCCAGGTACGCCGATCTTGTTCCCCCCAGGACATAGATCGGTCTCTTTTTTGTATTCCACGGTATGCATACCACGGAAAGCTACCAATTTGGGCTATTCAGCGTTTATTTTCAAGGAAGCACACAAGCGAACATGGTATGATAGGACACAGTTATAGCAGATATTTGAGCAGCAAGCGAGAAAAGAGTGATTTTATCCTATGCAACCCGCAGCATCTAGTCAGCAACCAAATCCAAATTTCAAAGCAACAAGTAATAGTCGTTCGGCCATCGTCGCTATTCTTGCCTTGTTGCTCTTCGCGCTCTCAGGTCTCATAACAGGTTTCGCAACAGGGACGTTTACACGACCCAAACAAACAGCCCAACAAAATAATAATAACAATAACAAGACAAATTCTTCAGGCAAAACAGTGGCAACACCCATTCAAACACAGGCCCCACAAATCACACAAACACCTAATATCCTGGTACTAGGATTAGGATGCCCCGGCGTACTAGAATACTCGGTGCAAGAAGTACGTGGGAACGTATATCCGGTTCAAGCTCAAGTCCTGGACAATTCAGTTTCATGTAAAAGTGGTGGTGGGAAGCCTCTACACGTCCCCGGCGTTACATGTAGGCTCTGGCTCACAAAAGACAACAACTTCGGTGAAAATATTCCTAGAGACAGAATCAAAGCAGTAAACGCACTACAACAGGCATTTCCTAAAGAAGAGCAGGATGCACTACACTTCAATGGCTCAACTCAGGTACAACCCTGTAATGCACAAGGTCCAACCAAATGGAATTACCAACTTTCGTCCTCGCTTGAAAAGGGAACATACTACCTGGTAATTCTCACCGACTGGCAAGGAAGCTTGTACAACTGGACGGCAAGGCAAATTACCGTCACGAAAGCAGACTAGGCACGTCATGGATAATACCGCGCATAAGTGCTGAGAAACCTTGACGCGCGGCATCACCAGCGGCGAGCACCTCTGCATGATTGACCTCTTCACTCTCGTCACCTGTTGCGGTATTGGTAATCAGACTCATACCAAGTACACGCATGCCCATGTGTCGCGCTACAATCACCTCTGGCGCGGTTGACATCCCTACAGCGTCCGTACCAATAGCACGCAAATAGCGCAGTTCAGCACCCGTCTCATAGCTCGGGCCAGCAACCATCGTATATACACCTTCATGTATTGTCAATTCAAGATACCGCTCAGCAATGGTATATGCAAGGTTGCGCAAGGCACCATCATACGCTTTCGCCAGTGGTGGAAAGCGTTCGCCAAAACGCTCCTCGTTCGCGCCTATTAATGGATTCGCGCCTGCTAACCCAGGCAAAGAGATGTGGTCTCGCAAAAGCATGAAGTCACCCGGCTTATAAATAGGGTTGACACCTCCAGCTGCATTGCTTGCAAGCAGGACTTGCGCACCAAGCATATGCATGACGCGTACTGGAAACGTCACTTCTTGCAATGAGTAACCCTCATAAAAATGAAAACGCCCCTGCATCGCCACAACAGGTACGTCTTCAAGTGTGCCTATGACAAGACGACCCGCATGCCCTACGACCGTTGAATGCGCGAAGTGAGGAATGTCGGCATACGGAATCACAACTGCGTTCTCGATTTCATCGGCAAGTTCGCCCAGGCCGGAGCCAAGAATAAGTGCCACCACGGGTTTCATAGATGTTTGGGTCTGTAACGCTTTCGTCGCTTCCATCACATGATCGTAGAGCATGATGTATTTCTCCTTTGTACCATGTAATGAATAATGTATTGTGTGTTTGCCGACATGTCGGCAAACACACAATACATTATTCATTACTCCCTTGTTTTCGCGTATGCCATTTGATTATACACCTGCACAGTGGAAATATGCGCGTGCCCGAGCAATTCCTGAACGGAGCGCAGTTCCATTCCGCCTCTAATCATGAGCATAGCGAATGAGTGACGCAACATATGTGGCGTGATCTCGCTAATCCCTGCCAACCGCGCATACCCCTTGATGATTAACCAAAAGCCTTGACGTGTTAAGCTTTCACCATGATGGTTGAGGAACAATGCCCTCTCCTCTGGATGTCTTGCCAGTCGAGGCCGTGCTTTGGTAAGGTATTGCATTGTTGTCTCCACGACTAATGGAGATAGAGGCAGAGTGCGCTCACGGCGCGTCTGTGCGTTACGACCAGGACACACTATGGTTGCCTGCTCTTTATCAAAATCGTCTACCCGTAACGATACCAACTCGGATGCACGCATACCTGTTGCATAGAGCATGTGTAACATTGCAAGGTCACGTTGACCGGCAATGGTTCCCACATTTACCTGCTCAAACAGACTGTTGATCTGTTCTACAGTCAATACCTGTGGTGGCTCTTTAGGAATACTTGGTGCTTCGAGTTCTTCTACTGGATTTCCCTCGATATGTGCCTCTTTTCTAAGATAACGAAAAAATGATTTGAAAGCCGCAAGCTTACGTGCAACTGTTGTTGGTCGATATGACTGCCCTTCACGCATATTCGTAAGGTAGTCCGCGAGTTGCACACGCGTTACCTGCGACCAATCCTCTACCCCTAATTCTTGTAGATAATGACAGAGTTGATTTAAATCATTGCGATATGCCATAACGGTATTCAGATTAGTGCCCACACGTTCATTCTCTTTAGGAGATAACGCGGCGATATAATCATCTACATTTTCTTGTAGCATGAGATACCCTCCCCATCAGCGCATTGACAGAGTATTTATCAATGCCCCATTCCATATATCTGGAACCTCGACATTATAAGTGATGCATGCAGAAGGGGCAAGTGAAGTAGGAATGATGAGTAGGATAGGCAACAAAAAATGTAGAGAGAGCCTCGTGTTCTCCCTTAATGAATGTAGAAAAACACCGCATTTGCAATTTTCATAAAGGCAACAATTCGTGATATAATGAACATATTCCGTTTACCTCGCACATACAATAAAGAAAGAACATCAGCGCGAAAAGCATGTTCCACACAATTCGCGCTATCATAAGGAGAATACCAGGAATGGCGAAATTAGTTGATATGTTCATGCAAGCACGCCGTGCTCAGAGCGGTGGTGGTATGGGCTTTCTAGGCAAAAACAAAGGCGAGTTCAAGCCGCGTGCCGCCGCGCTCGTCGTCGAGCTACCTAGCATCACGGCAGGTAGTTCAGAGGCACTCCTCAAGGCTGGGGCAGATGGCTTACTCTTCACCTGGAATGGCAACGAGAGTAATTTTCTGGCGACACTCAAGCAGGAAATCGAGTCCTCGAAGTCCGTCAACGCGAATGTCGTAACAGGTTTACACATCTCAAGCAGCTACGAGAAATTGGACCGCGAAAGCCTTACAGAACTTAGAGATGCTGGTGTGCAGTATATCGTGATGCCACTTGACGCGCCCGCTCGTTTACTGGCACTCGATGTGAAGGACCTTGAAATTGTCATCACCGTCCCGATGCGTCAGGGCGATATGTATCCGCTCTTCATTCGCAACTTGACCGCGTTCGATGATATCGCGGGTGTTCAGCTTGACTTCGGTATGGCAAACAACATTGGTAGTTTGAGTATCGAAGAGGTACTACAATACCGTGCGGTACGTGAAGCCGTTCGTTTCCCAGCCCTCATCAACGTGCAGGCCGACCTCGATGAAGCCGATGCCTACACCTTGCTCACACTTGGTGTGCAAGCATTTGTCTTCACAGCACAAGATGCCACGGAGACAACACGTACGCAGATAAAGTCACTCCACGAATTGCTGCAAAACGTTCACCACGAAGAGAAGGATGAGACGCCCGGCCTTCGCAAATAAGCTCACATGACAGGGGCAAGCCACGCAGTGGCGGTGAGTATAGTAGTGACAGGGCTTGCCCCTGTCATGTGAACAACCCCGCCATTGTTGTACACCTCGGCTTCGCCTACTGAATCATACCCTGACTATCGCTTATAGGGATATGTGGAACGGGAATGCTGGGCATGGTTGATTGCCAGTAGAGTTGACGACGTGGGATGCGCCGCAGCAGCTTTTTTGTCGTTTGCCATACGTGTGTAGGATTGACGTTATTTCGCCAGTAGTAGTAGCAGGCCACTTCATCCGGGTCCGCGTGCAAGAGGCGAGCGAATGATGGCTCAAGTGCCTGTTCGCCCTGCTCATCGAGGTTGAAATTTTGCAGCCAGAGTTGACTACGCTTCTTGTTATTTTGCGCAGCTTCAACGACTGTCTGTCCCCATGTATCTAGCATTGTCACCTCTTCATTGAGCAGCTGCCAGAACAGATGACAACCGAGCGTATCCAGGTGCGGCAACATTGCTAGCTCGTCGATTTGACCGAGGTCTTGTGGCAAGAGGACGATACTCGTCTTCATACGTGTATCGACACTCTTCACAGATGCACATAATTCACCGAGAAAGTCGATCATTGAACGGCGTCGGAAACGCGGTAAGTCGGTGACATCTGGACAGAGCGCACGACAGACCGAGCAAAAACAGGTGATATCGGGTCCCCGTGGTTCGTCGATAAGAATCCCGTCTATAGGATAGGTAGTTAAGTAGTGTTCGATTTCCTTGAAGAGCCATGAGCGAAACGACTCATGATTGAAGCATGAAACATCATGATATCTACCATGACGATCCTTCACGCGCGATTGTGGATGGTGAAATGTATACCAGCTTGGCATGAGCGATGGACCCGCGAACAAATTGCCATAACGTCCCATACTCAGGTGTACCTTCAATCCAGCGTCGTGTGCCTGGCGAAAACCACGTTCAAGATCACGTGACCAACGTGGCTCTTCTTGTTCATGAATAGCATACACGATACTGTTCGCACCTACCGCGCGAATTTGCTCAAAGTCTTGCTTCACTACATCCGAACGTAGCAGTGAATGAAAATATGCAACGGTTATATCCATCTCGCCCATCTATCTAAAAACTATGTGGAAACTGAATCACAGGGAAATGCTGCGATACATTTACATACATGTTTTGCATAGTATACCATAGGTCTTGTGCAAGTCTTCTACTAAACGGTATTAATGGGCTACTGCTCTGCCGTACGCTCTGCTGTGCTTGACAAATAACAGTATTCTAGGCACAATGCATGCATGAGTGATGGAAAGCAATCTTCACGCATCTCTGTACAGAATACTACATGTTTTGTACGGTCTTATGCGAAAATAAATCTAACCCTCGATGTGTTGGGAAAACGTACCGACGGGTATCACGAACTTGCCACAATTATGCAGATGGTTGATCTCTATGACACTCTCTGCCTGACACTTTCTAATGAAGACCGTGTAAGCATTGTTAGCACACAACCGGAGCTAGAGAGTGATGATAATCTTGCGGTACAGGCTGTGCAGGCTGTGCGTCACTATCTTTCACTGACTCAGGGCGTACATATCGAACTGGACAAGCGTATTCCAATCGCTGCCGGGCTTGGTGGAGGCAGTAGCAACGCCGCCGCTGTACTCCTGGCACTCAAGCAATGGTGGCAACTTGCGCTTTCAACACAAGAATTGCTTGACATTGCAGCATCGCTTGGCTCCGATGTACCATTCTTTCTAACAGAAGGTCTGGCACTTTGTGAAGGTCGAGGCGAACGTCTTACCTCGTTACCCGCATACTGGCCCTCATCTATGCGGTGGCTTCTGCTAGTAAAACCTGCTATCGGTGTCTCAACTGCAACCATTTTTCGTAACCTGCCAGCCAGTGATTATACAGATGGTGTACACACTAGAGCGGTTTACACAGTATTACTAGCAAAGGGAGAACCATTTCCAGAAGACATGCATAACAGCCTGGAACGGGGGGTATTGGAACGATACCCTGAAGTTGCACAGGCTCGCGAGGACACGCTAAAAGCGGGTGCTTCGCTTGTGCGACTTTCTGGTAGTGGTCCAACGCTTTTCGCCCCTTTCTCTGAACTGGCGATTGCCTCACAAGCACGGCAACGCCTGTGTGAGCAGGGTTATCAGGTATACCTGACAAGTGTTATTCACCCCAGCAGTGGGAACGTGTACATTTTAAGAGAACGTAAGGAGAAATACCGTGGCTGATGTTTACTATTGTGTCAAATGCAAAAAGAAAAATGAGTTGAAAGACGCACAGCAAGTTACCATGAAGAACGGCAAACCCGCTCTCAAGGGTCAGTGCGTTGTCTGCGGTACTACCGTGAACGCAATTCTTCCCGCGGCTAAAGCTGATAAGAAATAAAAATACACAGAACCAGCGTATCTCTTTCAGGTACCTGAAAGAGATACGCTGGTTCTGTGTATTTTTATTTCTATTTGATACATCTTCTCGACTTCATAGACGTGCTCTGCTATAATTCGTGGGTAAGATAAGGCATATACTACGAGGTAAAAAACGATGAATATCTGGGACTCTGTGCAGCGCGGCCTGGAGAAAGCTACTCATGAGGCAGCTCGCATTGCGAAAGGGCAACGTCTTCGCGCTACAATAGAAAGTTTATCGAAACAAATAGAGACGCAGCAAGGAGCTATTATTGGAACTGCAATGGACCTCTTTAAAAATGGGCAGCTTACCCAGAATGAGCTTCTTGTTCTCTGTCAGGCATTGCAAAATTCACAGCAACAGCTTGTGCAAGCACAAAGCGAACTAAAGTCGATACAAAATCAAGGTAATTCAGGTACACAGGTAGCCCCACCGGCCGCATATACACAGACATCCCATCAGCCCTACGATAACACGCTACCAGCACTTGTTCCACCACCCCCCCCTGGCTTTGAGCCACTGCATGTCAGTTCACTTGAAACAATGAGGATGCCACCCTCTGCTAACGAGCTAGCAAGATGTAGTAGGTGTCAAGCGTCTCTAATTCTAGGCAATGCCTTTTGTCACAATTGTGGTACACCCGTATCTACCGATACCGCATCATATCAGCCAACAGTTCGAGGCATCCTTCGGCGATGAGGTAGAAGTTGGGCACGGTGAGAAAACTGTCCTCGATGTCGCTGAACAAGCCACCAAGCGTGCGGAAGAAGCGGTCCCAACCGCACAAGATACACCTCATGATGGAGGAAATTAATTCTGCGCCAACATATTATTACCGCGCTCTGCTTGCTCCTACGCATTCCTTTTGCGCTCTTCGATAGATTACAGCGTCCATTCGTGCAACGCGCCTGGCAACATCCACGCTCGATTATGGTGGTGAAACCGTGTTGCCTCGGAGACCTGATAATGACAACGCCTCTGCTAGAGGTTATTCAGCATAACTATCCAGATGCGACCATAACCTATGTCGCAGGCACCTGGTCAAAAGTGGTTGTGGAACATGTTCCCGGCGTCTCAAGTGTCATAGACTGTGGCACCGTGGGTATCCCGGGCCGTTATACGTTGCGTGACTACTTACTTCTCGCGTTGCGTCTGCGCCGTCAACACTTTGACCTCGCGTTCGTGCTTGACCGTTCGCCCATGCTCACAATCTTACCATGGCTAGCAGGCGTTCCACGTCGTGTCGGACCTGATAGCCTCGGACGCGGTTTCTCGTTGACAGATCGTGTCACCGTCTCTTCTTCGTTAGAACACCTGCAACATCAGGCTGATATCTATCTCGAGCTTGCTCGCGCTATCAAGCTTATCGTCAATCATCCCTACATGCGTTTTGTACCAACCGAAGCTGAACAACAGAAAGTTCTCTTTACTCCCGACAAAACGCATCCACCTATCGCTGTTTTCATTGGTGGTGGCAGCAATCCAGGTATGGAATTGACCGCGAAACGCTGGCCTGTTGAACGGTATAGAGAACTTGTCTTTAGACTTGTTCACGAGCGAAATGCACAGGTGCTTTTAATCGGCGGCCCTGGCGATGCCGAGTTAAATCAATCACTCCTGCTTGATTTGGACGTTCCAGAGGATAGCGTACTTAATCTTGCTGGCACCACAAATTTTGGTAAATCAGCGGCTCTTTTGCAACGCTGTGTGCTTTTTATTGGTAATGACAGTAGCCCCATGCATCTCGCGGCAGCCGTTGGCATACCTGTGATCGCGATCTTCGGTCCAACCAGCCCCCAGGAATACGGTCCTTATCCATTGGACGATCCCCAGCATATCGCGCTCTGGCGTAACCCCAGAGGTAGACCGTGTTTCTTTTTAGGCGAGATGCAACCATGCGCTGACTGTACCTGTATGCAAACCGTCACCGTCGCCGATGTGTGGGACGCGGTACAACGTCTTATTCCGACCACACAAGGCGAAGAGGTTACAAACTCATGAAGAGTCTTCTTCGCACAATCCTACTGTTGCTTATACGCATCGTAGGGACCGATTTATCGCGTCCTCGTCCCCCATCTCATGCCGATGTAGGGACCGATTCATCGCGTCCTCGTCCCGAATCAACCGCCAACGGGGACGAGGACGCGATAAATCGGTCCCTACGGGTGTTGCTTATTCGACCGGACCATCTTGGTGATCTTGTGTTGACGACGCCAGTCCTCGATGCGCTGAAGGGACAGGCACCGGATGCACACATCACAATGATGGTAGGGCCATGGGCGAGCGAAGTTGTGGCACGCCATCCCACCCTTGACCGTCTGATCACATGTCCCTTCCCGGGCTTTCGACGTGCGTCACAGGGTATTTTCGAGCCATATGTTCAGCTTTTCCAGGTGGCTCAGCAAATACGCCGAGGAAATTATGATATCGCGATAAACCTGCGACCCGATTTTTGGTGGGGTGCGGCAATGCTCTACCTCGCCGCCGTTCCAAGACGCATCGGCTATAACATACATCCAGGCACACCATTTCTCACGCACGCAGAGCCATTTTTCACACCGGAGCACGCGACGGTTTCAAGCTTACGCCTCGTCAATGCGGGACTGCAAGCATTAGGTAGAGGAGCACTCGACGAACCCTTTACTCCTGAACGCTACCCACTTGCGTTCATCTCAAACCAAGACGAGCAAACATGGGTATCACAACGCCTACAAGAAGCTGGGATAGAGCCAGATGCGCCGCTCGTTGTCATTCATGCCGGGACGGGTGCAGCCGTCAAGCTGTGGCGTACAGAAGCATGGGCAAGCATCGCGAATACGCTTCACTCAACATGTTCGGCACATATTGTGCTCACAGGGAGCGCGTCAGAACGTCCAATGCTTGAGGAGATAGCGCGAGGCATTACTTCTACGCTATTGCTGATAACAGATGCAACAGTAGGTCAGCTCGCGGCGATATTGAAACGCGCGAGCCTGGTGCTCGGTGTTGACAATGGACCACTACATCTAGCCGTCGCACAAGGCACGCCAACACTACAAATCTTTGGTCCAACCGATACACACATTTTTGGTCCATGGGGACCTGTACAGCAACACGTTGTTATTGCGTCAACGCACCGTTGCCCATCATGTTCAGTAATTCCTTGTGGACGACTCGATTTTAGAACCGATGAGCTTTCCGCGCATCCCTGCGTTCGTCTCGTTTCAGAACAAGAGGTACAGGCGGCTGCTATTTCATTGCTGAAAAAATATAACACTATCAAAGATAATAAAGTATGAGCAAACTTCTCTCTCAAAAGGAGCCATCACTTCCTCTCTTAGACGAGTATGGCTATCCAATACGCCCAGACTCACAACGCAGTCTCCGCAATTTCATGGTACGCATGAGCAAACGTCTCTTGCTGCTCGCGTTCTATTGCATCCTGAGTCTGTTTGGTGTGTTCATTCAGTTTCGGAGCAAAACAAAAAATCTCCATGTCTCAGGGAAACAGGGAGACCGCAAGGGTCTCCCCTACATGTTCACGAATGCCTCACATATAGGAGAGACCCTTGCGGTCTCCCTGCCCTCCTTGCCATTAACACCTGCAACATTCCATCCTCAACGTATTTTGCTTATTCGCGTTGATTTGATTGGCGATCTAGTCATGTCGCTTACAGCGGTACGCGTGCTGAAACGAACATATCCCGACGCGGAAATTGATCTGCTTGCTGCGCCGTCGAGCGCGAAAGTGGTAGCAAACGATCCTGATCTGGCGCACGTGATCGCCTACGATCCAAACATCTGGCGGCGTCCAAAAGCTCTTGTCACCTGGCAAAACTGGCGTGACCTCTTCGCGTTAAGACGACGTTTACACGCACGTCACTATGATCTCGCCATTAACATGTTCGGTCAATGGGCATCAATGCTTACGGTATTGAGTGGTGCCACACATCGTCTCGGCTTCTCGCATGAAAACTATCCAGGTTTCCTCACGGATAGCGTGACTGGTCGGCACTGGGACGCGAACGATCACAAGCACGAAGTTGATTACTGCCTCGAATTAGCGCAAGCGGCTGGAGCAACAATAACACCTGATGACCGAATTCCACACCTGACGGTTGACTCACAAGCACGACAGCAGGTAGTGCAGTTATTTCAGCAAGAAGGTATCCAGGTAGACAAAAAATTGATTGCTTGCCATGTAAGTTCAAATAATGGCCAATCCAAACGATGGCCTATTCCCTATTGGGCAACGCTCATAGATCGCCTTATTCGTGAAGATGGCGTACAGATTGTACTGACAGGTGCGCCAAACGATATACCACTGGTAGCAGAGGTTCTTCGTAGCACACACGAACATGTCTATAATCTCGCTGGTAAAACCAGCTTGACACAGCTTGCCGCGCTATTTCAACATGCGAATCTTTTGATAACGGGTGATAGTGGTCCCATGCATATCGCGGCTGCAGTTGGCACACCACTCATCGCCATACATGGACCAACTGATCCAGCATTGAGTGGTCCAGTTAGCCCTACCGCAACCATCTTGCGTAGCGACATCTGGTGTAGTCCGTGTTACAATGCAAAAGGGCCTGCCGATTGCCGTTTTCACACGACGCAATGCATGAAAAACGTCACACCCACGCAGGTATATAATGTGGTACACGAAAAAATCACGCAGCGAACGGATGTAGGGGTCTAATTCACTACACCCTCGTACCCGCTCACAGGCCAGACGAGGGTGTGATAAATCAGACCCAAACGATTTCAATGCCTGCAAAGGATAGAGTATTGATGAGCGAGATAGTGCAAGAGATTGGTACACCTACTATGTTAGAGGCAATGGAGGCCAATTTCGCGGAAGAGATGATGTGCTTCGGACGTACGCTACCTGGAGGCTTGGTGCGGGAAGGCCCTGAGTTGTGGTGGTTTTATACGGGTCGCCCTCAACTCAACGGTGTTACGCTAACAAAACTTGCTCAAAACGACAAAGTATATATTGACAAAAAAATTACCACGGCACTTGACTTCTTTAACGAACGCAACACCGCAACGCATTGGGCAATAACGCCAGCGACACGACCTGCTGAACTGGCAACATATTTACAAGCTCGTGGCTTCGCTAAAATAGGCGAGGACATAAACATGGCAATAGACTTGCGTACAGTGAATGAGACTATGCCTACGCATCGTGAACTTGTCATAAAAGAGATTGTAGACCTCGATACGTTAAAAATACAGCGCGATATCTCAAAAATTGGCTTTGACTCGACAACTGAGGGGGCGCAAACGTATTACGAAAGTTATGCCGCTAACGGTTTTGGCGAGGGGAAACCGTGGCATCACTATATTGCTATGCTCTCGCAGACTCCTGTTGGAATTGCATCATTGCTATTACATGCTGGCATTGCTGGCATTTACGGTGTTGTCACACTGCCCGAGGCCCGAAAACAAGGCATAGGAGCGGCATTGACACTCCATGCAATACGAGAAGCAGGTGCACTGAACTATCGCATTGCGGTACTTGCCCCATCACAAATGGGATTGCACATGTATAGTACAATTGGCTTTCAAGAGGTTGGTATGACATATTATTATCTGTGCTCACAACAATAAAAAGCGATGATATCTATGCAAACAACACACGTTCAACTACAACCGGATGCACGTATTCTTGTCGTAAAACTTGCTGGTATCGGTGATCTTCTGCTTGCCACGCCCGCACTACAAGCTATACACAACACTTATCCTCAAGCGAAAATAGATTTGCTTGTAACACCCGACTCTGCTGGTCTGCTCAATGGATGGGATGCCATCAACGATATCATCGTTCTCAATAAATATCTGTTCGATTATCCAGGCCAGATGCTTCGACATCCCAATACACTGCGACAACTCACACCGCTTTATGAGCAGTTACAAGAAAATCACTATGATGCAGTCCTTCTCATGCATCACCTGACACTCCCCTTTGGGCGTCTCAAGTATCAAATGCTCACATTCGCATCCGGTGCGAAATTGCGTGTAGGATTGGACAATGGACACGGATGGTTTCTGAATACAAAAGTCAAGGACTCCGGCTTCGGTGCGATGCATGAAGCAGAGTACAACCTTGCCCTTGCGGAAGCCATTGGTTCGTCTATAGGAAAAACAAGTCTTTTTGTGCCGTTGAGCGATGAGGAACGCAGAAAGGCATGGCGACTCGTTTACGACAACACGTCTGTCGTTGAAACAGCACACCCTATCATAACTATGCACCCGGGTAGCGGCGGCTATAGTACAGCGCGACGTTGGGCACCTGAACGTTTCGCACAATTAGCCGACACCCTATTTCGTGACGTTGGTGGACAACTGATTCTCGTTGGCGGGCCAGAAGAGGAACAGTTGCATCAGGATATCATGAACATGATGCAATCCTCCATGCCAGTACGCAGCTTTGCGGGCAAAGGTAACATCAAAGTCACGACAGCCGTACTCGAACTCTCGGACCTGTTTATAGGTAACGATGCCGGATTGATGCATCTCGCGGTCGCCGTAAAAACCCCAACGGTCGCAATCTTCGGCCTCTCCAACCATAAAGCGTGGGGACCCTATACAGACGAACGCACGAGTAAACGCGCAACAGTGGTCAGGTTAGACCTACCATGTATGCCCTGCTTCTACAATGGGCATCTGCTCGGCACCCCTGAAGGATGCTCGGTGCGTGACTGCCTAGGATTGCTAGAAGTTGACCCTGTTGCGGTAGCAGCCCGAAGGATGCTGAGAGAAACGGGAGCCTGGGTGTAGTGAATTAGACCCCTACATTTCGTACGCGTCTTACGGGGCGTGAGAAATTGCCGATCTCAACATCGGGAACTTCGCGTTTGAGGATATCGATCATGGTACGCATGCCCAGAGCTTTGCCCATTGTATCCAATGCAGGCATGCGGGGTAGCAACACTTCCGGGTCGATATTCAGGTTACGTAGTTGAATAAGCTTCAAGTCCGTTTCTTTGATCAGCGTGATGAGTGCCTCGACTTCGCGCTCACGATCAATCATGCCGGGGAAACATAGCAGGTTGATTGAACTATAGAGACCTGCATCGCTTGCCCTTTTTAAGGCTTCTTTGACATCCTCGAAGCGGTATCCGATGGGACGATAATAAGCGGTATAGGTTTCGGGATGCCCTGAGATGGTACTAGTACGAATGGTATCCAAGCCAGCATCATAGAGACGTTGGAGCCAGCGCGGATTGCTTGAGTTCGAGTTGATATTTATCACACCCTTGTCTGTACGCTCTCGAATCGCTTTAATGGCTTGCTCGATACGTCGCCATTGTAGAAGAGGTTCACCCTCACAACCTTGCCCAAAGCTGACAATCGCATCTTCCGCGCTTTCCAGATGTGGTAAAGCGACTTCGACGATTTCATCGACGGTGGGTACAAATGTCAATCGGTCCTGCGGCGAAATTAAGCCCTCGTCCTCTTCTTGCTTCGAGATGCACCCAATACAACGCGAGTTGCAGCCAGGAGATACAGCAATCGCCATCTCCCAGCGACCCAAAAACAAATTGCTTGCCGTGGGACAAGAATAATCAAGAGCACAGTGCGCGTGTTGCGCGATGACACGGTTGTTGGGATAGGCTGCTTGCTTTTCCTGTACAAGGCGTTCTAGCTTCTGACGTGGAAATGAGCGTGGGTGCCACTTGCGTGGCTCATCGGTTTTGATTGCGGCAAGATAGAGGCGACCATTCATGCCCGCGACGGCACTATAGCCAAAGAACGGTAGAGGCTCAGCATCAGGTGCTTTTTCATAAGCTGGCAAGAGCGTACGGGTGTAGCCAATCGGTAAAAGGGCAGCCAGTGCCCAACCTCGTGTAGATGGTAAAACTGAACGTTCACCGTTGCGCTTCTGCCCAACAGCAAGACGCTCTGGCATCATCGAGAACGTGACGCCATCGGGAGCGGGAATCAAGTCAGCAGTTTCTAGTGGGCGCCCCTCAAAAGAAAGTGCCTGTAAACGTGTTTCTTCATGTATCTCTCCATCGGGAGAACTATAAACCAGGTATGGCGTTGGCATGACTATCCTTATACTTAGTGCATTGGCGGTGGCGTGGCTGGAATGCGCGGACTGGTAGGACGATCCTCTCCTACGACTTCATCATCAAAAAAGCGCGGAAAACTGCCAGTAGCTCCTGTTTGCGCCTGTGTTGCCACGCGAAACTCTAGTTCTCGTGTCTCTTCGTACACAAAGCTGAGCAGAATGTGTTCACCACGCATCGTTTGTGCCATGTGACGCACGCGCGGTTGCTCACTCTCCATCCAGGCGTTGACCATCGCTTCGAGCGCGGATATACTATCGCCACAGTCTGTACTGTCAAAGCCCTTGAATTTATACACTGGCGCGTCCTTTCGGTCACAGAGCAAGGGCACCCGCAAGGGGATGCCCCTCCCATAGGCAAACGTAGAAGTAAAACGCTGGTTTATGGGAGGGGCATCCCCTTGCGGGTGCCCTTGCTCCCAAGAACATTTTTTAATAGCTTACAAACCGCCCTATCACACATCTGAATGTGCAATGGCATTTTCCTCTATCGTTGAAAAGTATTGTACCATTAAGGTCGAGAGTTGACAACGCGACACGAGAAGGAGTTTTTATCCATGCAACAAGACTTTCCCATCCTCGAATTCGATAGCAATCCAGAAGCTATTCTCAATCCTAGACAAACGTTTTCTTCGAGCGATGTGCCTCAACACGCTGTGGCATGCTTCTTCCACGATGTAATTACGACGCTTGTCCAGCATCACAATGCACGCATCCTTGGACACTTGTTGAGCGAAATTGGCAAGCATCCTGTATATGAAGTCATAATGGAAGGGAAACGTCTTGCTGTCTTTCATCCTGGTGTTGGTGCGCCGCTGGCTGTTGCTTTTTTCGAGGAGATGATTGCACTTGGCTGTACAAAATTTATCGCGTGTGGTGGCGCAGGCGTGCTAGATAGTACCCTTGCGGTTGGACATATCGTTGTTCCAACTGTCGCGGTGCGTGACGAAGGCACCTCTTACCACTATTTGCCACCATCGCGTGAAGTTTCCGCAAGTCCCACAGGTGTCGCTGCTATCGAGACAGTCTTACAAGCCCATAAGTGTGAATACGTTGTTGGGAAGACATGGACTACCGATGGTCTCTACCGTGAGACTGCTGCAAAAGTGCAACGCCGCCGTGCAGAAGGATGCGTTACCGTCGAAATGGAAGCTGCCTCATTTTTTGCTGTTGCACAATTTCGAGGTGTCACCTTCGCCCAGTTGTTATACGGAGGCGATGATGTGAGCAGCGAAAAATGGGACTCACGTCACTGGACAAGCCATACGACCGTGCGTGAAAAGCTCTTCTGGTTAGCAGCCGAAGCATGTTTGAGCTTATAAAAATCGAGTGTTACACCCCATTTTTATAAGCTCAAACGTTGTAGTTCTTCGAAGAAATGGGGATAGCTTTTTGAGATATGTTCGGTTCCTGTAAGGGTGAGACCAAGGCGGCTACGTAGTGCGGTAATCGCGAGGGCCATAAGCACACGATGATCATTGTGTCCATCGACGGTTACGCCACCCTCGATACCCTGTGGACATCCCTGAACAATAATCGCGTCTCGTTGTGGCATCACCGTACATCCTGCTTTGCGTAATTCCATGCAAAGGTCTTCAATACGGTCCGATTCTTTATAGTGCAGGCTCTCGATATTGTAGAAGATGCTTTCGCCTTCCGCGAAACAAGCCGTGGCAACCAGGACTGGAATACAGTCGATCATACGGTCTCCGTCTACCTTGATGCCTCGTAAATGTCGTCCGCCACGTATACGTACGGTATCTTCAATGTGTTGTACATCAGCACCCATTGCGCGAAAGGCTGCCAGCAATTCCTCACCAACCTCATCACGTTGCCGCAATCGTGCGAGTTGTATTTCGCTCGCTGGATTGTTAGATACGGCACAGGCCGCTAGCCATGTAGCGGCAGATGGATAATCTCCGGGTACAGTGTAGGTACGCGGGGAATAGTGCTGGCCAGCCGCAATAGTGAAATGCGTAAGCGTTTCATCATACTTAACTACGATGCCAGCCTCGTGCATGACTTCAAGCGTCGCATGCACAAGTGGTCGTGATTTCAAACCATCGATCACTTCGATTTCTACTGTCTCACCAATCAAGGGAGCAAGGAAAAGCAGGGCACTGAGATACTGGGAGCTGCGTGCACCCGAAATTCTCACATGGCCACCATGTAGATTTTCTCCATGCAAGGTAACAGGCAAATATCCTTCGGGACCAGTTCCCACACACCCGACGCCGAGCGCGGTGAGTGCCTCCAACAATTCCCGATTTGGGCGCTTGCCAAGTGACTGGGGATGATCCGTCACAAAGGTAATATGTGGTAACACTGCACCTATGCCAAGTAACAGGCGCAATACAGCTCCTGCATTCCCTACATCGATAATCACAGGTTTGCTAGTATTCGCACGCCCCACTCCATCCATACGTAGCGTGTTATGTTGCTCATCCTCCCACTCAAGTTGTGCGCCTAAAGCACGGCAACCCCGAAAAAGCGCATCACTATCATCGCTTTCCGCTGGAAATGCAATGCGACTTTCTCCTTGAGCGCAGGTCGCAGCAAGCAAGTAGCGTAGTGTATAATACTTTGAAGAAGGCACAGCAGGTTCACCATGAATGCCACTCATCGGCGCGATAAAACGTTTCTGGCCAGACATATGTTCCTGTTCTTTTTGCATATTTTCTCTTCTATAGTATATTTTCTGCTTCCATTGTAACCTCTGAAACAACAAAACGTCGAATTTGACTAACTTCTGTATGACAGAAGTACGTTCTTGTGTATGCTACTTGTTTTTACGCGCACGTTCTTTTTAACAACGCACGCAATACAAATCTCTGTACATTTTCATACAATAAATAGTACAAGTATAATTAATGTAATTTTATATTATATTCAAGAAATTTGCTACTTTTACTTGACTTTGTGTTGTCGCCCCTGCTATACTCAAACGTATCGAAAGCACAAAATGGGAGGATCATAAGTATCGTGTCTAAGCAAAACATTGTCATTGTAGGTGCAGGCATTGTTGGACTCTCGACAGCATATGCCCTCCTCAAGCAGGGAATACATCATGTAACCGTTTTAGAGCAAGAAATGGTTGATCATCCGCGCTCGACCTCACATGGCATCTCCCGGCTCCTGCGTTTTGAGTATGGAGACAAGTTGTTTTATACACAATTAGTGGAGTTTGCGCTAGCAAAGTGGCGCACACTCGAACATATTTCACAACGTACGCTCTACTCTCCTACTGGTTTGCTAGTACTCGGCAACGAAAACGATGATTTCACGCATCCAAGTTATTCGGTGCTTCGAGAACTGGGACTTCCAACAACCCGTATCTCACAACAGCAATGCAGACAGCGTTTTCCGCAATTTGTCACGAGCGACTACGATATGTTTACCTATAATTCGCTAGGTGGTATTTTACATGCATCCACCTGTTTACGTACGCTTCGTGACCTTATTCTTGATCTTGGTGGTGAAATTTGTGAGGGAAGTCGCGTCAAACAGGTTGATTATGGTAATACCCATCGTCCAGTGCGTATTACACTACATTCCGGGGTACAATACAATGCTGATCGTGTTGTACTGGCGGTCGGTCCATGGGTACATCATCTTATCGAAAGTTTGCATCTACCAGTACGTATGACACGGCAATACCTGCTCTATTTTGCAAATCTTCCACTTTCCTCTTTTGGCGCGGATGCATTCCCTCCATTTCTAGCTGATGAGTTATATGGGTTTCCGATTCATAGCACACTTACAGGTACAGGGCCAAGTTGGTTCAAAGCAGCCTCACACAACTTTGGTATACCAGTAGAGCCAGAGGAAAACACACCGATAGAAGACCTGCTCATCAATCAAATTGTCAAGAGGCTTCACAATCTTTTACCTGTGTTGCGGCAAGCATCGCTTGTTCAAGTTGATGCATGTATGTATGACGTGAGTCTCGACGAAAACTTCATTCTCGACACGCTATCCGATGACTCGCGTGTCATTTTTGCAACAGGTCTTTCTGGCCATGGCTTCAAATTTGGTCTCGTTTTGGGAGAAATTCTGAGTAGTATGGTGCAAGACCGGGAGCCGCCTGTGGCCATAGATAGTTTCAAGCTTTCGCGCTTCGCACACAGTACTATTAAAAGTGTACCGCAGCGCAGTTCAGTTGCATGATTGGGTTGATTGGTAAGCACCTGTCCCCTGAAGCAGGCGGAGGGCCTTGCTTGATACGCTTGCGCATGCCTTCGATACCACCTTGTGTCATCTTTGCCCCATATAGCACAAGACAAAACACAGGGATTAGAACATATGTTTGACAAATCTTTCTTTCTCAGGTATCATTTATAGAGGTTAGACACGAAGAAAAGGCATACAATAAATGTAACCGGGAGGAAGCAATGACGACTACAAAACCTGTTCGCGAAGGCTTTTCCACAGTTATCCCTTATTTGATCGTACCGGACGTAGACAAGCTGGTCAATTTTGCAAAACAAGCATTCGGAGCTACAGAACTTTCGCGTTCCGTAGGGTCAGCAGGTGGTACACACGCTGAGGTCAGGATTGGTGACTCAATGGTCATGATAGGCGGTAGTGCTAAAGATGCACCAATGCCTGTCATGCTCTATATCTACATGCACAATGTCGATAGTGTCTACAACCGTGCGTTAGAGGCTGGAGCTACCTCGATTATGGAGCCAACCGATCAAGATGACGGGGAGCGTCGTGCTGGAGTAAAAGACACATTCGGCAACCAGTGGTATATTGGAGCGCCTCTATAAAACCAACACGGCATTGTAGGGACCGATTGATCGCGTCCTTGGGGTGGGGGAACACGTTAGGCAATGAACGTGTTCCCCCACCCCAAGGACGCGATCAATCGGTCCCTACAATATTCTTGTGCGGTTGCGCCAGAGATAGATGATGCCTGCAATGCTTATGGCAAATGTCAGGATGTTTATGCACATCTCGATGATAGCGGAACTTGGGTCGGTGCCCTTGGGGATGATATAAATGCCGTTTTCAAGATCGAATAGCACATCCATACAGCCAAGATAAACCCCTGCACCTCCCGCAAGCAGGGAAAAGAGGAGTCCCCACGATTTTCGCTGTATGAGTCCGATAGCACCAAGGATAAGGGTAATGGCGAGCCATGCGTCAGCGGCTGGAAAAGCGTTTTCAAACACAAAATACGAAGTAGCTTGACTTGATGCAAGAAGGGCACGACCACCACCAAACCAGATAACCCAGTAGGCAATAGTTAACGCTGCCGCGAAGAGCATAACCCCAGCGACAATGATACGAGAACGCTGAGTCGTATCCTTTGTTAATTTAGCGGCTTGCTTCAGAGCTGGTTGTACACGTGCCACGATATATTCCCTCCTCTTCAGATTATAAAACCTACACAATTTTTGAGCGTAAAGCGAACAACACACCAATACCGAGAACGAGCCAGATACCCACGATAAAAGGGATGGTGGCAAGTGCACCTGAGCCTGGTGAGGCAACGGCTGCGATAAAAATGCCAACGGTGATGAGTGTACTCAAGACAGGAAAGACGCCATTACGTAGCCAGTTGAAACGTTCACGTCGTTTACGCCAGAAAAAGCGCATACATGCGATATTAACCAGGATGTAAATCAGGATAACGAAGATTGCGTCAAGTGTTCCGAAGAAGGCGAAAGCATTGATTGGAGTCAGAAAGATACCCAATACAATTCCACTTATCAGCCCAATCGTACACAGGAATGTTACGGCACCAACAGGCGTTTGACGCGTAGGATGCGTCCACGAAATCCAGCGTGGCAGCAGACCATCACGTCCAACAGCATAAAGGATACGCGCCCCACCATTGACGATGGCAAGGGCGGCACCAAAGAACGAGAAGACGCCAACAAGATCAATCAATGCGACAAGGACGCCTCCACTCAAATGGCGACTGATAGTGTCGAACGGCGCGGCATCGTTAGCATAGCCTGTAACCATGTTGTTCGTGCCATAGCCAATTGTCGCAACATAGGCCATCAGGATGTAAAAAAGACCAACCACAATCATCGAACCAAATACTGCGCGTGGAATATTATGATGCGGATCGCGCGTCTCTTCGCCCAGTGCTGCTGCCGTCTCAAAACCAATAAAGCTCAGAATTGCCAGCACAACACCAATCGCAAGGTTGCCATCTTTTGGTAATAAGCTCCCCGTCAATGGTGCCGCCGTCAATCCACCTTGCCCACCAATATGAAATAGCACGATTACAGCAAGAATCAGGCACACACCAATCTCGAAAATAAGGAATGTCAGGTCGATAGTAAGCGATTGGCGTATGCCGATGTAGCAGAGGGCAAAGACAATTCCGGTGGCGGCCACAAACCAGAAAGTCCAGTGCAGGTTAAGGCCGAACCAGCGATAGACCAGCGTCTGCAAGTTCGCGCTCATCAAAATAAAGGAATAGGGTGCACCAAGCGCGACCGCGATAAGTCCAATCCAACCAGTGAGAAAGCCCCAACGCGGCCCAAGACCTTCCGTTACAAAGGTATAAGCCGAACCACTCGATGGCAATTCGCGTGACATCTCACTATACTGGTTTGCCATCAGGAGCGCGACAACAAAACCAATCACATAACACAAAGGTAGGGCGGCACCAACCAGACCCGCCTGTGGAATGGTGTTAAAAAAGATTGACGCGGCAGGCGACATGACCGCGACAGAAATAACAATTGCGTGTCGTAGACCAAGAGCACCACTTCGCAGTGCTGTCCCCGTTGAGGCAAGGGTATCACCCGTCTTAAGTGGAGACGCTTCGTTCATGAATGATGTAACCTTTCAAACGAACAATAATGAACCCCTGTACGGGTCTGATTTTATCACTCCCTCTCACCGATTGATTCCTTCCCCAGGATTGATGAACGTTTCCTCAATTCCTCCAACATGATCAATTGGCAAGAGGGTGTGATAAAATCAGACTCGTACAGGGAGAGTTGCCATAGGAATATTGACAGATGAGTACTAATCACAATTCGTAATAGCTATTCATTGCGTTCCGTAGACGAAGCAGCAACGGCGTCATTTCCACCACTGGAAGGCACCACTCCATTTGCATCAAACAATGCTGTTAGATACTCATTGAGAAAGATACCTTTGGGGTCAAGCGAGGAACGGACCCGACGGAAATCATGCCAGCGTGGATAAAGTTTTGCTAAGCTTTGCGCGGTCTGCGTATGCATCTTGCCCCAGTGTGGACGACCTTGATAGCGACGGAAGATGGCTTCGATAGCTTCAAAGTACGCCTTATAAGGCATACCACGATACATATGAACAGCGATATAGGCAGCTTCTCGCTGATAGGCCGGGCTGAGCCAAATATCATCGGCATGCACAAAACGGCACTCAATGGGAAAGTGAACCTCAAAACGATTCCGCTCCACACATGCCTCTATTTCAGCCAGTACTGTGCTAAAGTGCTCAACAGGAATATTATATTCCATCTCTTGAAACCGAACCGCGCGTGGCGTAGAGAATAGCAGGTGACTGTAGTTCACTTCATCGACAGGCGCTATGCCTTGTGCCGAGATGTTACTAATTACCTTCGAGGATTGAGGTAGCCTACGATTCCACTTGGAGAGCAGCCAGTACACACCGTTTTCCAGCACGATCTTATTGAAGTTGCCCCAGAGCGAACTCTTGCTTGGAGGTTCTGTTGTTTGGTTGAGAAACTTGGTTTGTACCCATTTTGTATAGGGAAACCAGTAAAATTCAAAATGATCGTTTTCTTGCTTATAATGTTCGATATTCGTAACGCACTGCTCAAGGCTTTCACGGTGACTTTTGAAATGCAGACGTTTAGCGGGCACAACACGAAGTTTTACCTCCGCGATAATGCCTAGTGTACCAAGCGAGACCTGAGCCGCTTTGAAAATATCGGCATTTTGCTCTGCTGAACATTCGAGCCGTTCACCATCAGCGGTAATCAAGGTAAAACCTTCAACCTGTGTCGCAAGCGAGCCATATGCGATACCTGTACCATGCGTTCCCGTGCTGATGGCACCCGCGATACTTTGCACGTTGATATCGCCCAAATTCTCCTGGGCTAGCCCTCGTTTAAATAGGTCGTCACCAAGATTTTTGAGCCACGTCCCACCACGCACCATTACAGTGTTCTGTTCCGCATTGACATGAGTAACACCCTGTAAGTTCTCAAGCGACATAAGGATATCGTCCGTTTGCGCTATCGGTGTAAAGGAATGTCCTGCTCCGACGACACGCACATGGCGTTCGTCACGCCCATACATCTTCATAAGGTGCGCAAGTTCGTCGATGCTGATAGGCTTGACGACCTGCCGTGGCGTCGATTTCACGGAATCGGACCAATTCTCCATTGTCCGTTTATGATTGTGGCCATGTGATGTACTTTTCCTTCATATTCTATTATTTAATTCAGAACATTCTGTAGGGACCGATTTATCGCGTCCTTGCCCCAACAACATATTTGATGGAATGATACACGTTCCAACATTCCACCACATATGTTGTTGCGGCAACAAGGACGTGATAAATCGGTCCCTACAGAGACATTCTGATATGCCGCCTAGATGGTGATTGGCAAAAGGGTGTGATAAATCAGACCCGTACAGGGCTTTGGTTATATAAAACATTGGCCGTCGCCGCGATAGGTCGTGTATTTGCCTTTGACGGTGCCATCGGAGACGAGTAGAAGATGAGTGAAGCGTTCGCAGAGTTCGCCTGCTTTACCGTGACGCATAAATATCGGGTCGCCAAGCGTAAGCGAAGTGTTGCCTTTATATTTGACAGGCGTTTGCACTTCGCCCGCGCCCTCGATTGGATCAAGGCTGGCACCTGGAGGCAAATAGGGACGCGGTTGCTTTTCGGGTCCAGTGCCACCGGACGCGATATAGCCACCACCGAGACAGGTATAGAGCGATGCATGTGGACGACGTACAATCTCGATGGCAAAACCTGCGGCTGGTTGATACTGGAAATCTCGATAGCTATCGAAGAGGGTCGGAGCGTAGAAGCCCGAACCGACGGTAATTTCTGTTACGGCTGGCTCTATACACGTTGTACGCATACTGCCCGTACCACCACCGTTGACAAAGCGTAGCGGTTGTCCATAAGAGGCGATAAGTTCCACCAATGCGGTACGTCGCGCGATAACGTCCCGTAAAGAGTAGCGTTTGAGTTGGCGTACCAGCATACTCCTCAATGCCTGTCCTGCGACGTTATCGCCAACACCAGCGATTTGCGCTTCATAGCCCATGAGTCCATCGAGCCAGACGTATGAGGAGGTCAGGATACGCTCGATCACTGGTCGAGCTTGCTCCGGTGTACGCAGGGTCGAACGCCACACACCGAAATGGAGTCCTGGGAATTGCGATAGCCATGTCGATATCAAGACATAAGTGGTAAACGTACGCCATACTTGCTGCGACACGCTCGACCTGTTCTACATGCTCAACGCTATCAACCATCAGTGTGATAGTCGCGCCCTCCGTGGTCGCACGCGCCACCGCCTCGATATCGTCAGCGTGCCATATGGGATAGCCGATTAGTAAATCGTCAATGCCCTGCGAGGCCAAATAGACCGCCTCAAGAGCCGAATAGCTCATGACACCCTGAAACGTAGGGGATGCAGCAAGAATACGTTTAATTACGGAAACACTACGCAACGATTTGGAAGCCAGCCGCACTTTTTTATCGCCAGCACGCGCCACGATATCGCCTATGTTTTGCTCTAACAGGTCCAGATCGAGATAGGCAAACGGCATCTGGTAGCCATCGAAGACCTCTTTGTAGTAGGCATAATCATGAGTGGGTTCATGTGTTGGTGAAAGCACGATTGGCTCTTTTGCGTTCTGGTCTAGCATGGCCATCTTTCCTCTCTTTAAACAAGAAGTATACTTGAGACATAAGGCTAAATCAAGGAAACGGCGTATGTGTTGGCCTTGTTAATGGAATACGGCAATTGTAGGGGTCTGTATTCTATCGCACCCTGACAATTGACAATCTCGGAGGACGCATAAAACGTTTCATCAATCTTGGGAAAGAATCAATTATCGACGAGGGTGTGATGAAATCAGACCCATACAGAGGTTCAATCTAATCAGGAACAATGATGACCGCTTTACGTGTTACAGTAAAGCATAGCAAGTCAAAAACGAAGGAGCCATTATGGGTAACATGGTAGAATTTCCAAGCGGCGAGCAAAAAGTAACAGGATATTTAGCACTGTCAGAAAACGCAAAGGGACCGGGTGTTCTTGTGCTGCATGCGTGGTGGGGACTGAATAGCGTTTTCAAATCTGTATGTGATCGACTGGCACAAGCAGGGTTTGTTGCCTTCGCGCCCGATCTGTTTCATGGGCAGGTTGCCACAACGGTTGATGAGGCGCATCAATTGAGCAGGTCGCTTGATGAAGAGCGGGCCTATCAGGAAATCACGGCGTCCATTACCTACCTGCTTGCACAGCCACAAACGCAAGGCAAAGAGATCGGTGTAATTGGCTTCTCGATGGGGGGTAATTGGGCATTATTATTGGAGGATTCTATTGCAGCGATTGTCACATTCTATGGACTTGGTATCCAGAGAGTGTGACAGCACAAGCGGCCTTTATGGGACACTTCGCGGAAAATGATGAATTTGAGTCGGTTGATGCTGTGCATCAAATGGAAGACCATATCCGTTCACTCGGCAGAGACGTTTCCTTTACCATTTATCCAGGTACTCAACACTGGTTCTTCGAGGAGAATCGACCTGAGTACAATGTCAACGCCGCAACACAAGCATGGAACGCGACGGTGAGTTTCTTGCGCAAGCATCTTGCAAATAAGGAGTAACGTTTATGGCCGAACAACAGAATTCTCTTCTCCCTTTTTATAAAGGATGGGATGCGTATCAGGGATTGCTTATTCAAGCTATTAAACCTCTGTCACTTGAGCAACTATCCCTACGTGCTGCACCACATCTGCGTTCAATAGGCGAAAACGCTTCTCATATCGTCGGCACACGAGCCGGATGGTTCCATTACGTCCTCAAAGAAGGCGGCGAGGACCTCATCGCACGCAACTGGGATGACCGAAGTCAACCTGCTAGCTCCAGCGAACTGATTAGCGGTCTGGAAATGACGTGGGGCGTAATCCAGGATGGCCTTCGCCGCTGGACTCCTACCGACCTGGATGAGATTTTCCACGATACCGATGACAACGGAGAAGTTCACGCCCTGACACGTCAATGGGTCATCTGGCACCTCATCGAGCACGATCTGCATCATGGCGGTGAAATCTCTTTCATGCTAGGGATGAATGGCTTGGCGGGTATTGATATCTAAGCAGGGATGTGCCTAACTCCTTTGCACAAAAGACGAATGAAAGGAAAGCAGAATGGGAACTCCTATCAGCAAAACCCAACTCCTTGCTGAATTGAACGATGAAAATGCTTCCTGGGAAGCATTGCTAGACGATATTGGTGAAGCTAATATGACACAGCCAGAAGTCGCTGGTGGCTGGTCTATCAAGGATATCGTTGCCCACATAACTGGGTGGCGACGCCGAACGGTAAAACGCTTCCAGGCAACACTGAATCACGAATCAAACGTTACAACCCCTTGGCCGCCAGAGTTGCAGGAAGTTGATGAAATCAATGCATGGATTTACGAAGCCAATCGAGATCGTCCATTAGCCGATGTACTCAGCGATTCGCGTGAAGTCTTTCAACAATTGTTTGCTGCCATTGGCGCATTCTCTGATGATGAGCTTCACGATCCCCAACGCTTCGCATGGCTGGAAGGAGAGCCATTAAGCGGCAAATTTGTCTTCTCTCACTTCCACGAAGAACATGAGCAAGACATGCGTGCTTGGCTAGAGAGTGTTAAGAGGGGAAGATAGCAAGACGGTGTCTTCAAAATAGTGACATCGAGAGAGGCATGACAGGGGCAGAGCACCAGTCATGCCTCTCTCACGTAAAACCTCTGTAACATTTCTTCTCGCATAGCGGCAATTTTTGTGATAAACTGCACAAGATTCGTTCATTCTATAGTAGATGCAAATAACTATCATAGATTGACATTGCTGAGGAGATTTGTATGGACTACCAGATTGCGCTCGCACCCGACCTTGAGATTAGCCCCGAAGAGTTCGCCGCCGCATGGAATGAGATGCAAGAGACGCAGGCAGTTGGCTCGACGACCCTTACACGTTCAAAGAACGAAAGCTTTTTCGATGCAGCTACCATGACGATTATTGTGAGCACTGCTAGCGGCATTGGTATTGGCCTCGTGACGAATGCCATCTACGACGTACTGAAAAACGCGCTTATCAAAAAAGGCAAGCCACATAAGCACACAAAAATTACCCAACTCAAACAACCCGATGGGACACAACTGATTGTGGTAGACGAGGAAGAATAAGCCTCTCTTGTAGAAAAGAAGGGTAAGGGCATGTCAACAATCACGATTCGCGAACGTTCCTCAGTGGGTCCAAAAGGCGAAAATGCCACTATTAGCTTTGACAATGGTCCACTCTATGATATTACCGTCAGCGATCCATTCTCTGAGCAGCAAGAGGAACAGCTAGAGTGGTACTTTGAGAAGCACCTGGAGTATCCATTTACGGATCAGGTCAAGGCGGATCAGTGTGCGAAGAGCATCAAAGAATACGGCGAAACGCTCTTCCAGCAGGTGTTTCGTGCGGACATTGACATCTATAATGAATATCAGAATTGCACCAGTCAAGGTTTATCAAACGTGCAGGTTGAGATTGCTGGCTCACCCTCCTTCCATCGCTGGCACTGGGAATCGCTCAAGGACCCCAAACTCGATTCTCCTCTTGTGCTACAGGCAACGTTTATTCGTAAGAACCAGAAGCCGCAAAACACGAAAATTGCGTTGCGGCAATCGCCCACGATCAACATCCTGGTTGTGATCGCGCGTCCGGCTGGCAAATATGACGTGGCCTATCGCACCATCTCACGTCCAATGGTTGAGGCGTTGCGCAACACGAGCGTTCTGGTACAGATTGATATCCTGCGCCCTGGCACCTATCAAGCCCTCTATGACCACTTGCGCGAAACCACCAACAAACACAAGGAAGGCTACTATCATGTCGTTCATTTCGATATGCATGGAGGCGTGCTTTCCTACGACCAATACAATAAAATACAAGAGCCAACGCAGGCAAGCACTCATCTGTACAAAGACACGTCGCGCTATGGTCGGTCAGCAATTGAAGCATATCAGGGGAAAAAAGCGTTTCTCTCGTTTGAGAACGTGGAAGACGACACGTCAGACCTCGTGGAAGCATCGGAACTCGCGAACGTACTCATCGAGCATCATGTCCCGATTGCCATTCTCAATGCTTGTCAATCGGGCAAGCAAGTGGGAGAGAGTAGTGAGACCAGTCTTGGCAGTCGCCTGATTACCTATGGTGTACAGATGGTGCTGGCAATGGGCTATTCTATCACCGTGACGGCGGCACAATTGCTGATGGAGACGCTCTACACGCAATTGTTCGCCAAACATGACCTCGCCACCTCGATTCGCTATGCACGCCAGGAATTGTATAACCGTAAAGAAAGACAGGCACTCTTTAATCAGAAAATTCAGCTTGAGGACTGGTTGCTACCAGTCGTCTATCAAAATCAAGCACAAAACTTGACGGTGCGCGAGTTTACGCCGGACGAAGCGACCGCATTCTACACGCAACAAGCCGCACGCGAGAAAGAGAAGCCACGCGATCCGACCTATGGCTTTGTGGGTCGCGATGTCGATATTCTGCAAATCGAGAAACGCCTGCTCACACAGCGCAATATCCTCCTGGTGCGTGGTATGGGGGGTGCTGGCAAAACAACGCTACTTCACCATCTGCATACATGGTGGCAAACCACAGGCTTCGTCAAAAACGTGTTTTACTTTGGCTATGATGAACGCGCATGGAACCGCCAGCAAATTCTCGATAGTATCGCTCGCGTCCTGTTAACACCCGTACAGTATACTTACATTTCAACCTCTGCCACTCGATGTCCAGCAATCCATGCTAGCCCAACGTTTGCGCTCCGAACATCACCTGCTTATCCTGGACAACTTGGAATCCATCACGGGAGCACAACTCGCTATTCAAAACACGCTCCCTATAGAGGAACAGCAAGCCTTACACAAATTCCTGGTCGCGCTCACAGGTGGCAAAACGCTTATCCTGCTTGGCTCTCGTGGTAGCGAGCAATGGCTAGCAGACTCGACATTTGCCGACAACATTTACGACCTCCCTGGTCTCGATGTTGAGGCTGCCTCGGTGCTAACCGAACGTATCCTCGAACGCTACAAAGTGACGAAGTACCGCGACGACCCCGACGTGCTCCATCTGCTAAAACTGCTCGATGGTTTTCCGCTTGCCCTTGAAGTCATTCTTGCCAACCTCGCACGCCAAACACCCAGACAAATACTCGAAGCACTGCAAGCTGGCGATGTTCATCTTGACGAGGGCGATGCACAAAAGAAGACTGAAAGCATCGTGCTGTGTATAGAATACTCACATAGCAATCTCTCACCAGAGGCCCAACAATTGCTCTTATGCTTAGCTCCGTTCAACGCGGTCATCTATCAAGATTTGATCGAACAGTACACCGAACAACTCAAGCAGCAACCAGCATTGAAGGACTTACCCTTTGAACACTGGCCCGAAGTCGTCCAAGAGGCACAAAATTGGGGTTTGCTGAGTCCAGACCCGGAAATACCAACGTACTTACATTTGCAACCAGTCCTGCCCTACTTCCTGCGGAACCGTTTGAATGTACCAGAGCAATCTACTATAAAAGCTGCCATAGAGACCGCTTTCCGTGAGCATTATAGTGGGCTTGGTGATGCAATATATGATATGCTCGAATCGAAGGAGCCATCTGAACGGATGGCAGGACAGGTTCTCGCAAAGCTGGAATATGAAAATCTCATAGCAGCATTGAACCTGTCGCTTGATGCTCAGGTATCAATACTCAACCTGTATCGAGTTTTGTCGAACTATCTGAATACAACACAAAATCAGAGACTTGGATTAGCGTTAGGAGAAAATGTACTCAAGCGTCTGGAAACATATCCAGAAGAGAAGTTGATGGGAGAGTTAGGCTTTGAGTTCGTAGGAGTCATAGATATATTGCCAGACGATATCTTTTGTTGAAGCAATACACACAAGCTGAGGCAATGTATCAAAAAGCATTAACCGCACATCTTGCAATAAAACAAGAAAATGAGAGAACTGAGAAGCATAACAGTGCTTCCATTTATCATCAGTTAGGCAGGGTAGCGCAAGAGCAACGCCAATGGGACCAAGCCGAACACTACTTCCAACAAGCCTTGCAAATCTATGTCGAGTTCCAAGACCACTATAGTCAAGCCAGCACCTATCATAACTTAGGTATAGTGGCACAAGCGCAACGACAATGGAACCAAGCATATAGTTACTTTCTACAAGCATTAAAAATATTTGTGGAACATAAAGATACATACAGTAGTGAAATTGTTTGAGGGGTCTTGCTCGTTTATGGCAGGCTAGTGGTGATACACAACTTATTGATGCTGTTGCGCCTATTGTTGATTGGACACATGAAAAAGTGGAGGAGTGGTTTCGAGAGTATTTGAAGGAAAGGGATAATCAAGAGCAGTGACGCCTGATTGCAATTGTCGCGCCTGTCATGGCTATAGGCAATATAGTATGTGGGAGGATGGCTTCGTCGATTGGTATAAGCTTATTTCGCGGCTGTATGTGAACACATAGCATTTGACAACGGTTGACGCGATTGTTCCGGTGTATGCCCCTTCGTTCGATCATAACAATGTTGCGGCGTATATCGCGACGGTGAAACGCGCGGTTGGCATTCGGGGGAATGACGAAGGCAGCAAGTGCCCTTGCTTCCCAAGAACCTGTTTTGGTGACTTTTAAATCGCTCTTAACCTACTTGATAAGTCTCAATCCTTACGGTTATACTATAGCGTAGTTCTTGTTTTCTGAGGTATCACATCCAAGCGAAGCATGTATGGACTATAGTGGAGCAAACTTATGGATAGGATCAGTAAATTAGCTGAAACTCTGCTTACCCCTGCTATAATTATCGCGTCTTTAGCTATCTCCCTCCTTGACTTCTCCGGTTTGTTAGGCTCTTCATCATGGATGTCACAGCACCTTCCTTCTATCACGCTTGTCCTGCTCGCACTCACTTTGAGTTCTTTGTCTATCTTACAGGCAAAACATGGTGCACTACACCAGGATGTACAGTTTGTGCTGTCAGATGTAGAATTTGCCAGGATGCGCCGCTCACTAGAACAGCTTGACCCTAATCTGCGCAAAGTGTTCGGTGAGGACTTCACAGATTTGATGATGTCCTTTAAACTTGCGCTAGAGGCCAAAAAAATTGCCGTCAATAGTGGCTCCCGCTATAGATACTTTTATATCCGCACCCTCCAATGCTATCCAAAAGCGTCTTTCCTGGCCACAAGTTATCCTCGTGCCACCTATTTGTGGAAGGATGTCGCGGTCGAAGAGGCCGTCAAAACTTTTATACGCAACGGTGGGAAAATGACGCGCATCTTTTTTATCAGAGACACGCACGAGCTAACGTCATCGGAGGTGCAAGAGGTATTGACCCGTCAATGCAAGATAGGAGTGAAAGTTTATACGGTATATAGCGACGCGATCCCATACGATCTGCAAAAAAACTTTTTAGTTGAGGCAAAGGGAAGAATTGCGTGGGAAACTTTCATGCACGACAATCAGAAATTAGGTTCTTGTATCGCTACCGCCGACACCAACGAAACACTCCGCTACTGCCAAATTATCAAAAGACTACAAGAAAGTAATATCCAAGAATTTGTTCCACTAGAAGCGGAAATTTGAACGATACGGCACCTAAATTTTTATGCACAAGGCTATAAGGACGATTATGGTTTTTCGCCCCATGCCGTGAGCAGATACATGATGCCACGGAAATCATCTTGCATCATATCGACGAGCATCTGGTCGTAGTAGGCATCTATTTCTTGTTGGGTTCCCGCGCCTGTCTTGACAAGAAATGGCTGAGAAAGTTTGTAGACAACTTTCCAGTTTTTGCAAATGCTGGTGTGTGCCTCCATGCCAGCAGAGAAATCAATTACATAGGGGACTTGTTGCACATTGACGCAACCCGCGTCCTTTAAGAAGCCCGCTAACATCGTCGTGATACCATGACGCCGCCCATCAGGTGAGAAGCTTTGTCCAGCGGCTTTCAAAGCGCGACAGAAAATAGCGGTGATGCCCTCCAAGCCGGGGCTGTTGCTGAAGCTCCACTCGCTTTCAGTCAGACGGATCACTCCTCCAGAACGAAGCATACGCATACATTCGCGCATCAGGATAGGCCAGACGCCTGTGGGCAAAAAGCCAATGGTACGCGCGTTGATCAAATCAAACGAGGTATCGGGGAAGTCAAGTGGTTTCGTGGCATCCATTGTGAGAAACGTGATATTTTTCAACCCTCGCACTTGCGCCTGGGCGCGAGCATAGTTAATCGCCTCTTCGCTGATATCTAAGCCCACGACCTCCATCTCTGGATAGGTATCGGCGATATCTAAGCCCCAGCCACCAGGACCACAGCCGATATCCAACACATGACGAATGCCGTTCAGCGTAGAACGTTCGGAAAATAAGCCACCCATTGCTTTTGTCAAAAGGTGATCTTGATCCATGACGCGTGCCATCTCAGCACCACTCTCAGGATCGGTAAAATATGAATTGTCGCGTTGACTCATGCCCGGCTTCTCACTTCTCTCATGTGTGCTCATTCGGTTCGGTGTCCTCTCGCAGGAGATTTTCCTCAATCAGTTGCCAGACAACTTGTTCCGCTTGTACAATGTTCATCAGACGTTTATGCTTGTTCGCCTGCGTCATTGTCCGAGCAACACGTTGTCGGAAATTGGCTAAGTAAGGTTGCTGTACATCGTACGATGGTAAAAACCCAAGTTCGATCTGTTGCGGATCATAAAAATCTTGCAAATCAAATGCTAACGCGATCAGCTCAGCGTAACACTCAATGAGCATACATCGCTCCGGCGGAAAATAATCAACCTGAGCACTTGATACAAGTAAACAACCAGCAATTTTGCCCTGTCGCATAATGGGTACAGCGGCTGCACTCTCTTCCCAAACAGTCTTATAGCCTAAAGAGAGGCTCAGTCGATTGCCAAGTGCCTGATTCACTTCCAGATGTCCAGTGCTAACGGCATGTCCTGCCAACGACTCCACCCCAAGCAGAATGGCATACTGATCTAGGTCACGGGGCCACGGTGTTGTACCTCGTCCCGCTCGCTCACGCAGACTACGTATCTTCTGCAAAGAAGAGGGTGGCATACAGCTTGCGACAATAACTGCTACGCCTTGTCCATGCGGATCAAGTTGTTCAATTGCCTGCTGGAGAATGAGATCACACAACGAAGAGAACCGCAATGTAGGCGGAATGGCGGACAAGGTATGAAGCACGCGTTTATAAAACTCAGATGGAATAGCGAGTGACAAGTTCTGCCCTGTATCTTCTCGCGACGAGGTGGCAAAATCGTCAAATTCCTCTTCAATTAATGGCTGGAGGCTTTCACGGTGTTCAGGCAATGCGAACAGGAGACGACGTAGGCTACGTGGTCGTGGTTTGGAGTCACCTTGTATCCAGCAATTCAACGTGATCGGGTTAATTTCCAGTTCGGTGATGATTCTTTGACGCACCTGTGCATCGCGTATGAGTTCTTTTAGGAGGTCACGCCAAGTCTGCGTCTTCTGCATTTCTGCACTCTCTATATGGCAATCGTATATTCACGCCTATTACTACGCCCAATGATAGCAGAGAGGTTGGTGGAAGTCAATCGCTTGAGTGAGGTGTGTCAAAGTTTTTCGGAAGGCGAGCCGTAGCATACATGCTACGGCTCGCCTTCCGAAAAACTTTGAGGAATATATATTTGAGCGCACCCAGAGAGACTCGAACTCACAACACACGGTTCCGAAGACCGTTGCTCTATCCATTGAGCTATGGGTGCAACACCTGCATACTAACAGAATGTATCTTACCTGTCAATATTTTTTTAGATATATCGCAAGAGTATAGTAGATGTGTTTAGTGGGCAGAGCATCCTCTGCCCACTAAACACATCTACGACACCTCTCCTATCCTTCCAAGCGTTGCTCGTCTAAGTCGAGTTCGCGCTCAATGCGGCGAAACACATCATCGCTGATTTCACCCCGCCTACGTAGGGAAATGACGGCGGATTGCTCGGCTTTCAAGGTCTGCTGTTGCAGATATTGATAGGTTGCGAGATGGTTTTCATTTTGTGGATGCTCTTCATCATCAGCAGCATCTGTTATACTTTTGAAACGCACTTCATAATGTGTACGTAAGTGCTCCGCATCCTCTTTTGGGACATCACCCTGCTCAATCAACTCGTTGATACGGTCAAGGGCGGCCTGCGCGGTGGTTTTGCGAGCATTGACTTCTTCACGGTCAGCACCTCCATCGTCTTTTAGACCAAGACGATGAATCAGGAATGGCAGACTGAGACCTTGCAGGACAAGTGTCACAAAAATGACACAAAAGGTCAAGAACACAATCAATGCGCGTCCGGGGAAGGCGGCTCCACTTTGCGTCACCAGAGGTAACGCGAACGCCGCGGCAAGAGATACGACGCCACGCATACCCGTCCAGGCAATGATTACGATGCTTCGCCAATCAGGATATGGGTCTTGCCCATGCACACCACGACTCAACAGTTTTGTAAGGTATGTGATAGGAAACACCCACAACATACGCACAACTACCACAGCGGTACAAACTACAATTGCATACCATAAAAGATTCCCGACACTACGCTGAGCAACCGTGTCACTCAGCGTTTGGAGAATACTCCGCAGTTGCAAACCAATAAAAATAAATACTAGCCCATTTAGTAGAAAAGTAAAGTTATTCCAGACCGCGAGTGCTTGTTGACGTGTATCGGCAGAAAAGATAGCAGGTGCTCGCCACGCCAAATAGAGTCCCGCGGTCACAATTGCTAAAACGCCTGACACATGAAGTCCATCGGCAATCAAATATGCAGTGTATGGCGTTAGCAGTGTAATAGTGATTTCCAGGGGTGGATTATTCAGGAAGCGATGCACCTGGGTAAGAATTAAGCCAATAGCAAGTCCAATTAGAATACCACAAACACTAACAACCACGAATTGCAAGCTCGCATTTGCAAGCGAGAATGTACCGACCACAACAGCAGTGGTAGCAAACTGATATACGACAAGGCCAGAGGCATCATTGACGAGACTTTCACCTTCGATAATCGTCACGATCCGCCGTGGAAGCCCGAGCCGTTGAGCAATAGATGTCGCGGCGACGGCATCGGTTGGCGAGATGATGGCACCTAATACAAAGGCTGCTGCCCAGGGTAGTCCCGGGATAAAAGTATGTGCTACTACTGCTACAAAAATCGTAGTAAAAAGAACAAGGCCGATTGCTAGCATTGAAATTGGGCGCAGATTCGCATGAAAGTCACGCCACGATGTTGTCCAAGCTGAGGAGTATACCAATGGTGGCAGAAATAGAAGAAATATCAGGTCAGGATTGAGGGTAAATTGTGGTAGTCCCGGCACAAATCCTAGTAGTAAACCACCCAAAACCAGCAAGATAGGATATGGAATTTTTAGATAGGGAGCAACAATGGCCAGCGCAACCATAACCACGAGTAAGCTTAAAATAATTGTGATGATGCTATGCATAGAAGGTTGTTCAGCCGAGGTAGCAACAAGCGTTGCAAGATGAAGTAAAGTAAACATATGTATTCCTTATATATCTTTGATGATGTCCTTATTCCTCTTGTTGGGAATATACCATAGTTACGTTTTTGTTGTAACCCAAAGATAAGCTATTACGTGGATAGCACCCAATAAACACATACATAGGGAGAGTACATTCATGGCAGATACAGTCCAGCAAAGTTCAAAGACCTTTTAGAGTCAAACGCATTGGCAAATATCGGCACCATTGGACCAAAGGGTGAACCACAAAATAATCCGGTTTGGTTTGACTGGGATGGATCACACATCTTGTTCAGCCAGACCAAGGGCCGTCAGAAATTTCATAATCTTCAACGCGAGCCACGGGTAGCTGTTTCTATCATTGATCCCGCCAACCCATACCGTTACCTTGAAGTACGCGGCAAGGTTGTACGAATTGACGAAGACTCCGAAAACAAGTTCATCGACAAGATGGCGAAAAAATATCTCAATCAGGATAAGTATACATTGCATCAGCCCGGAGATGAGCGCGTCGTGATTGTCGTTGAGCCAGAAAAAGTCATTGGTCAAGGCTAATCATAAGGTAACAAAAAAAGGTGTCGATACACATCTGTGTGTATCGACACCTTTTTTTGTTTGTTATACCAATTCTCCACGCAACACTGTCACCGCTTGCCCACCAATCAGCACACGTTCACCTTCGAGTTGTACACGCACAATACCACCACGTGCCGAGGCTTGATAGCCTAGCATGGCATCCTTACCAAGCTTTTTGCCCCAATAGGGCGCGAGACAGCTATGCGCAGAGCCTGTTACGGGGTCTTCATCGACACCCACCAGCGGAGCAAAGAAGCGTGACACAAAATCGTATCCCTCGGTACTGGCACGACTGGTGACAATGACGCCACGAGTAGGAAGCGTTTTCAGTAGCGAAAAATTCGGGCGCATCTTTCGCACAACCTCTTCCGAGTCCACCTCGACCAGATAATCGAACTCGTTCTTACCAATATATTGCGCAGGCACACCCAATGCTTGCAAGAGATGTGCTGGCTCTTCTACCTCTTGCTCGGGCTTAATGGGAAAGTTGAGTTCAATCCATTCACCCTTTTGGTCAGCGGTAAGAAGTCCACTGCGAGTATAAAAGCGTGCCTGTTCGCCCGCTGCAAGTTGACACATTTCCCAGAGAACGTGAGCACTGGCAAGTGTCGCGTGTCCACATAAATCGACCTCAACGAGTGGGGTGAACCACCGTAGATTATAGCCGTCTTCATGTGCTACGAGGAACGCGGTTTCAGCAAGGTTCATCTCTTGCGCGACCTTCTGCATCCATTGCTCGTCACGCGCCTCCTGTAGCACACAGACCGCTGCCGGATTGCCCGCGAATGATTTGTTTGTAAATGCATCAACTTGTATGATTGGTTGTGCCATGATGTTTGTGTCCCCTTGTTCTGTTCTCATCGTTGATCGTATTAATTGATTAGATGGTTTTCGTAGGGACCAGATTTATCGCGTCCGAGGCCGATTTATCGCCTATATGTCACGAAAGAACATGGGTGGAACACACCTCGCGCAATGAATTGCGCCGTGGACGCGATAAATCTGGTCCCTACGAAAACTTCTATGTGTGGAATAAAATTAAAACCATGAATATATTTCCATCGTCTCACAACAATTTATACCATACTACTATACATAATCTTATCATCCAAATCGAGCTTCTTCTACCAGCCAAGATGCAAATGCGAAACAATTTTTATCTGACCATCGTATAAGTAAGAGGGTTATTTTTTGAGAAAGAAGTTTGGAGGAAAAATATGCGTGTCTACAAATATATCCACTCATGTCTTGTCGTAGAACAAGGAGACGAAAAGATTCTTTTTGATCCTGGCATCTTTTCCTTTATCGAGGGTGCGGTTAAGCCCGAAACATTCAAAGATATTTCTACTATCATTCTTACGCATCAGCACCCTGACCATGTAGATATGAACGCGCTTAAACAGATTGTAACGTTGAGCAATGCATCAGTTATCACAAATTCTGAGGGGAAAGTGGCCCTCGCGAAAGAGGGTATCGAGGCACAGGTGGTTGAAGAGGGGGATCATCAGACAAAAAACTTTACCATTCGTGCACTCTCCTCCGACCATGCCGCAATCTTGTCACCCACACTACCCCAAAACACGGCGTATATTCTCAATGATGCCTTCTTAAATCCGGGCAATTCGTTCGCGTCCTTCCTCAATCCGTTGAAAGGCATAAAAGCTCTCGCATTGCCAGTTATGGCACCATGGCTAACAGAGATCGCGGTAGCCGAATTTGCGGGAAGAATTTCTCCGCAGATGGTTCTTCCCGTCCATGACGGCTATGTGAAAGATTTTTTTATCAAACAACGCTATAACAACTATGATAGCTATTTCTCTGGGCAAGGCATAAAGTTTCAGCATATGAACAAAGTTGGGGACGCGGTGGATATACAATAGCTTAGAGAGAAACAACCACTTTTTTAGCAGATACACCTTTTTTCTGAGCATCCATCGCAGCTTGAATATATTCGAGACCATGGCCGATGACGTATGGTTCCGGGGCAGCTACGAAACGGTTTTCAGAGAGAGCACTGGGAAGAAAATCTTCGTAGATAACTTTACTCACCTCATTGTCCATAAGAGAGTTACCGAAAATGAATTTGGTACGTATGCCCCTGACACGTGATTTCACCTGCAACGACACGTTCGATGTCACAAGCTGAAGGAGAAGCCGTGGAAGTTGCCGACGCTGGTTAAAGTTTTCGAACGAGATGGCTGGACTGGCCATTGAGACAAATTTGTTCCCACTACAGCCGTGGATGATATCCACACAATACTCGGCTGATCCTTTTCCGACAGCAAGTGCACCAGCGGTCGTCTTGCCCTTAAAAGCATTGATAACGTCTTTGACGACGGTCTTACTATGATAATCGAAGACCTGGCTTGCCCCAAGCTCTTTCACGTAGTCGAAGTTTCGTGGGGACGCGGTTGTGATGACTTCGTAGCCAGCAGCAACGGCGAGTTGGATGGCATTGCTGCCAACGCTCGTTGAGCCTCCCCAGATGAGAAGGGTCTTCCCAGTGAGTTTCGGAGTCGCGGAGGGATACTGTAGTGCAAGTTGATCTTTTTGAAACAGGCCACAGGCTGCGGTGGACAGGGCCAAGGGAAGAACAGTGGCCTTTTCGTAAGACAACGTGTCAGGAATTGGTGCTGCCATGTGGGCAAGAACGACGGTGTATTCCTGAAAGGAACCCTCCGCCGGACTGTTGCGTTTTCTATCTGTTCCTACAACATGTGCGAGAACACGGTCGCCCACAGAGAAACGTGTGACACCTTTCCCGACCTCTATGACCTCGCCTGCGAGATCTGAGCCGAGGATAGATGGATATTTTACCCACGAGTACACGATATTACCAGCGGTCTGTATAATCCAATCGAGGGGGTTGATAGCCACTGCATGGTTCTTGATGACGATTTCGCCCGCACGGGGATGAGTGTACGGCGCGGACTTCACCTCAAGTTTCGTTTGTTGTTTAGACATGAGCCACGCGGCTGTATTGATTGGCATTGTATGTATCCTTTCATGTGAATTTGCAATTGAAGTTTCAAGAAACTCACCGCCGACAGCTTCAGCCAGTTCCGGCCCGAAGAGAGCACCGGGGGTGTACGATCCCGGTCGGCCTTCGCTCTTAAGCAGCCGTACTGCGACTTCCGCAGTGACCGCGACGGTAAACACTTGGGCGTCACCTATGCGCAGCCAGCCTTCCTGCTTCGTCCCATCTGGCCATTGAATGGAGGCGTGTCCCCACGAGTACTCTCGTGGGCGTGCCTGAGCGGAGAATTTCAAGTTGGCAAGCCGACGTTTTGCGAGGGTGCGTAATGGCTTGATGTGTGACAGCGCAATCGCTAATGGGAGAAGCGCGCGGACAGCAGGGCCGATAGGTACCTCACTGGACGCGGCGAGTACATAGGGAGCACCGCTCGCTCGCTGCGCCGCGATAAGTTCACCGAACGGCACGCTTCCAGCAGTGACACTTGAGCCGTCGGGTGTCGTGATAGCGACCGGACTACTGCCAACCCCGTTCCGCACGAGACGGCCATTCTTGTAGTACCGTCCGCCATAAGGCAAACCATCTATGATGGTTGCCGCAAGGGCTTCACCAAATATTCCCGCTTCAAGCGCGACAGAGGCCAGTGCGTCTGTCCGAACTCGGTCAGGAGTCGGACGGTCTCGACACAGCTTCATCACAACGCTCTCAGTAGCCAGCACGCCGAAGCCAGCACCTGTTACCAAAGTGCAGCCTGCGACGACCGCTTCCTCATGCAGATCAAGCAGCGCGGATACGGAGATCACGTCGTTAGCCAGATCAATGTAGTGACTGCACGGGAGGCAAGCGCGAGCAATCAGCACAGAGGTTTCGGTGAACGGGCCAATTGTATTGACAACAAGAGCTGGTCGCTGGCGACTGATCTCCGTCGCAATCTCCTCGGGCGAACCGACGACAAGAGTCCATAGTTCTTTCTCAAAGCTTGCGGCCAACTGGCTCAGGCGTTCCCTGTCACGCCCAACCAGCACAGGTATGATATTGCTCTCAACGAGACGAGCGGCCACAGCGCGACCTACACGACCAGTTGCTCCTAAAATCCATACTTTGTTTGTTAAGTGACTCTGTGACATAGTACTCTCCATTTAGATTTCTCGTGGTTACATATTGTTGCAAAAGCATCAACGTGTTACAATAGATAGTGTAGCTTGGACTGCAACATTCGACAAGCATCAATTCTTGTCTTTTGTTACGTATGCAACAAAGAGGGAAACATGTCGCACGAGGAACAGACGGACTTGCGCATTCGGCGCACGCACAAATTCTTACAAGAAGCGATCATTGAACTGATTACCGAGAAAGGGTTCGATGCTCTCACAGTGGGCGATATTGCCGAACGGGCGATGATCAACCGAGCTACCTTTTACCGCCATTATCAGGATAAGTATGATCTGGTGGCTAAGATCTTTGAGGAAACCACCAATGAACTGGTGGAAAATATGAAGCCATTCCGCAAAGACACGGGGCAGAGTGAGACGCAGAACCCACCAGAGATCTGGGTCCAGTTATTTGAGCATGTCGCTGAACATGCTCGGCTCTACCGAGCAATGCTGGGGAAACACGGCAGTTCGTGGTTTACAGCCCGGATGCGTGAATACATCATCAAGATCATGCTTGAGCAAGAGAGACGGTGGAAGCACCAGGTAGAATTTCGTTACCGGATCGAGCCTGCCATGCCTCAGGAACTGCCTGCCATGCAACTCTCCCATGTCCTGATCGGCACCGTCGTCTGGTGGCTAGAGAGCGAAAAGAGCTATACGCCCAGACAAATGGCGACGTGGTTTCATCGCTTTGCGTTTTATGGCTATCTCACTGCGATTGGATATGAGGCCCCTACGTCAGGGAAGTAACAAGGCAAATCCAGCGGATATAGTATGTTTTTTGTTAGGTACTCATTGTACCTGTTTTCCTCTACTCTCAACCAGCACGATCAGCTTTTCTAACGGCATGTCTTCCATTGATACCAGGCGTAAATCGGCATGATCGAGGGGCAGTTGTCCAGTGACAACGTTGGGGATGGCGACGCAGAAGATGCCCGCTGCTTGTGCCGCACGCACACCATTCGGAGAATCTTCTAGTACGATGGCTTGCCCGCCTGTAATACCGAATTCTTTCAGCACATCAAGGTACAGTTCTGGATCGGGCTTTTTATGTGCTACTTCATCACCACAGCGCAGGTAATCGAAGCAATCGAGTAGGCCAAGCCGTGCTAAATGACCTGTAACCCATGCACGCGAGGAACTTGAGGCTACCGCGCGTTTTAGTCCGAGCCTTTTTGCTTCGGCGAGGTAGGTTTCTACTCCTGGTAACACTGTTTTAAGCGCGAGCAGTTCACGGTTGCGCTCACGACGACGTACCGCGATATCTTCGCGCTCAATCGTACGTCCAACTTGCGTCTCAAGGTAGCCATAGACATCGAACGCTTCAATCCCACTCCCAATCGCGTTTGCCCATTGTTCAATAGGGAGGTATGCATTGTGTTCCGCGTAAACCTCTTGCCATGTTAGAAACTCTGGCTCTTCTGTATCTAAAATAAGCCCATCAAAATCGAATATCAGTGCGCGTATCATGCTCTATTGTTTGCCCTTCTTTATTTCTCTTTATCGTCCCGATTGTACGATCGGTAATAGTGTATCGAGTACAAAGTATATATTTTGTTGCTAACAAACTATTCGTCACTAAAATGCTTGCAAATCCGTTAGATACAAGTATACTATCACTTTAGACCCAATCTAAACTACTCATGAAAGGAACGAACATGCCACTGGAGGTCATTCCACCAGCAGCCCATCGTTTGCAGAACACAACGATCTTAATTGTGGAGGATGATGCAGACATTGGGCGCTTTCTGCAACAGCTGATCGAAGAAGAGACGCCATATAACACCGTCGTGATAGATGATGGTTTGACCGCGTTAGAAAAAGCCCCGGATATACATCCATGCCTCATGCTACTCGACTACCGCTTGCCTGGAATCAATGGCCTAGAGTTATATGATCGTCTCCGTGGAAAAGACGACATCAAGCATGTGCCAGCGATCATGATGAGCGCGACACTACCAGTGAAAGAGCTTCAGCAGCGTGGTATCTTCCAATTGCGCAAGCCAATGGATGTCGGGGGCGTTCTGCGTATGATCGCACATGCAATGGCGAGTTACGAAGAGCAGCAATACGCATAACCAGCACATGTAACCGCCTTGTAGTTGACGAATAGGCTACAAACGTGATATCACTACTATACAAGGTATTCAAGCCAAAAACGGGTCTGGAGGTGAGCAAGCATCATGGCAAATAAAGAGCAAAAGAAGACGCAGAAAGTTGCGCCTAAATCAAACAAGCAAAAGAAAGAGGCGTCCAAGGAGAAGAAAGCGGCCAAAGAGACAGGCGGCGGCATTTCGCTGAAAAAAGAATAGTCGTGTATCTACACAAAAAGTGTCCTCACGCAACTGCGTGAGGACACTTTTTGTGTAGATACACAGTATGTATGTTGCTTGCAAAAACTTGACACTCTTGTTACAATGCGGGTAAGATACAACGCCTTGTATTAGCGTACACGCCTGCTTTCAAACAGGTAGGATTTGAGGAGGGTTGCATGCAGCCAATGTCCCACGACGCCCACAATCGTGAGCTAGCCCAGGATCAATGGGTAGAGCGGGCCACTAGCAATGTACGACCAAACGTGTACGAAAAGCAAGAAGACCAGTGGGCCGTACTCCGGCACGAGGTGGAGGAAGCAGGTATGAATCAGCAAAACGAGCGGACACGACCAGACTGGAATGTGCGAAATACAGACGGAACTACGCCACCCCAATTTGTACAATCACCCTTCGACCCCAGGTTGCAGGGACAACATGCCGTCGATATCGTCGTTGTTGGCGTCGGTGGCGGTGGAATGAACGCGATCAATCGCATGATGAGCGCACGTGTGCGCGGTGTGCGTTTCGTCGCCATGAATACAGACGCGCAAGTACTCTCCCTATCGCCAGCCGCAGACCGCGTAAGTCTCGGTCATCAGCACACAAAAGGCCTGGGTGCAGGCGGAAATTCGGCAATTGGTGCACGTGCCGCGACCGAGAGTACTGCTGATATTCAAGCGGTGCTAGGCCACGCTGATCTCGTCTTTATCGCGGCTGGTATGGGAGGCGGTACGGGCACGGGGGCGGCACCAGTTGTGGCCTCTATCGCGAAGAAGATGGGCGCACTCACGGTCGGTATTGTCACGTTACCATTTACATTCGAGGGAACGCGCCGCCGCCGTATCGCACAGGATGGTATCTCAGAACTCAGCGCGGAAATCGACGCGCTTATTACCGTCCCCAATGATCGGCTCCTCTCGACAGTGGGACGTGATCGCAATCTTTCTGACGCCTTCAAAATAGCGGATGATGTGTTGAGACAGGGTGTGCAAGGTATCGCAGAGGTCATCAACGTGCCCGGTATGGTGAACGTTGACTTTGCCGATGTGCGAAGTGTGCTTCGTGAGGCGGGCACCGCGCTGATGAGTATTGGGCAGGGACAAGGACGCAAACGCGCACAGCAAGCGGCGGAAGAAGCTATCGCGGGTGGCTTCCTGAACGTAACCATCCGAGGTGCTAAGCGTGTGCTTTTCAATATCAGCGGTGGCGAAGACATGACGCTTTTCGAGGTCAACGAAGTCGCTGAACGTATCGGGTTGGCAATCGACGATGCCGCTGATATCACCTTTGGTGCCGTTGTTGACCCCTCTTTGCATGACGAAAGTATTCGTGTAACCTTGATCGCGGCAGGCATGGAAGAGTTACATACAGCAAGGCTACAAGCTGTCCGACCAGAGCCAGTGCAGCAAACACAACCAGTACAACAACAGCAACCGCCTATACCTCAGCAGCGTCCCGCTGTCTATCAGCGAACAACACCGTCCACACCTCCTCCACCGCAGCCGTATGTTCCAGGAAATCCACCTGGACGATCGCAGCGAAGTTTGGAGGACTTACGTGGTCTACGTAGCCTTGGGCGTCGCCAGGAGCAGCAAAGCGAAGAAGAGGCTGTCGATATCCCACCGTTTTTGAAGCGACATGAATAAAATCTGTACAGAAGAGAAACGGGACTAGCCGATATATTAGCTAGTCCCGTTTCTCTTCTGTACAGGTTATTCCCGGGTCTCAGTTTCCTCGGGGGCATCGGCTGTGCGTCCACGTTCGCCGCCCTTTTTCCCAATCTTGGAATAGAAATCCGAGCCTTGTTGACGCTTGGTCAATTCGCCACCTTTTTTCCCGATTTCGGCGTAGAATTGTTGACCACGCTTCTCTTTTACAGACTCGCCACCCTTTTTCCCAATCTTGGAATAAAATTCAGGGCCATATTTCTGGCGTACCGCCTCGCCTCCGTGTTTTGCCTTTTGCGACCCTGGTTCAGGACCACGTTTGTTATTCGCCATTGAAAGTCCCGCCTCTCTTAAACTCCATACATCCCATATACCCAACTATCAGCGGTGAGACATCCTGCTACATCCTTTAGCCTCATATCAGGAACTCTCGCTGCTTCCTTACTGCGACTGATGCTCTCGTCGTGCCAGCGCGACCCGATTGGCAATCAACGCCGCGGTACTGCCCGCACCAACTCCATTATCAATATTGACAACGGAAAGACCTGGGGCACACGTCTGCAACATCGAAAGCAACGCGGCAACCCCTTTGCCGCCCATGCCATAGCCAATAGACGTTGGAAGACCAATAACAGGAACTGGTACCAGCCCTGTGACAACCGATGGTAACGCGCCATCCATGCCAGCAGCAACAATAATCACATCCACACGACTCGCTAAAAGATCTCGTAGCGGTGGTAGAAGACGGTGAAGTCCTGCGACTCCCACATCGTAGATAGAGCTGATTGTACAGCCCATTTCCTCTGCGATAAGGGCCGCCTCTTCCGCGGTAGGCACATCTGAAGTGCCCGCGCTAATAACCCCTACGTGACCGCCAGTCGTGTGACGTACATACGTTGGCGCATAGATAACCATTGCTCGTGCCGCCTCACGCACGCGAATTGGATAGTCGTGAAACGCCTCTCGCACAACTGCAATGGATTCTGTGCGCAACCTGCTGATAATTGCTCGACCCGAGCCAGCGAGCAGTCCTTGCGCCATTGCAAGAATTTGCTCATTTGTTTTTGTCTCAGCGAGAATGACTTCAGGTATCCCTTTACGCCGTTCTCGACCTAAATCAGGACGAGTCTCGATCGGAGATGTATGTTGCTCCTGTTGTATGTTAGAAAAGCCTTGCTTGAATTGTTCAGAGTCAAGCAACTGACTTAGAAGTTCCAATTGCTCATTAGCCTGGTAGTCCACGAATATATACACCTCGGAAAGAATTTCCACAATTGCTAGTTACTGCACGGTTGCCATTTGTAGTGTAGCACAGGAGCATGCAATCGGCAATAGAAGACATAACATATTAACACGATTTTCACACGCACTACACGCATGTACTAGAGCTTGCGTGTTCAGTAGGGGTCTATGATATACTATACGCTGGTTTACAAACAATGTTTTATAGGGATGACTCAAACATGAAATATAACATGCACAATAGATTTCGCGTACTTTTCTCTCTACTTTCGTTAGGACTACTTCTAACACTTGTGGCGTGCGGCACAACAGCGACTCAGATTAAACCACAGCAGAAGGTGGTTATAAATAAATCTTTTCAATCGCAAGTATCGCCTGCTCCTGGCCCACCTACATATCGTTGTGGCGCATGGTCGGGTAACAACGCACCAAATGCTTATAGTGTAGTTACAATATATGCCAAACTCACAAAGGACGTAACAGGTGTCGAGGGGGCGACCGCTAGTGCGACCGCACACTTAAGCACATCTGATTTCACACTCGATCAGCAGCCTGTGAGCGACGCTGGCGGCTACGTGACATTCACAATTCCTTTACAAGGCCGTCAACCACGTCTAACACCTGCAACGGTTGATGTCAGTTTCAGCGTCAATGGAAAAACGGTACAGTGTTCGTCCGCGTTTTTCACTCCAAACTAGGCTTCTGACAGGTGGGACAAAAATGTGTGCTACGTTGTGCAACAACGATACGCTCGATTAACGTGCCACAACGTACACACGGCGTGCCATCTTTTTGGTAGACTTGTACATGATTATAATTATCCCCTGCTTCACCCCACAGGTCCCGGTAGTCGTTGAACGAGGTACCTCCATGCTCAATGCCATGTGTAAGTACAGTGATAATTCCTTCGTGCAGGATACGTATCTCTTCTGGCATTAACGAGTTAGCACGACGCAACGGATGTACATTCGCGTAAAACAGAGCTTCATCGGCATAGATATTGCCCAGACCAACGACAAGGTCTTGTGCCAGCAGAGCGGGTTTAATATTCGTCTTCCGACGACTCAATGCTTCAGCGAATTGTTCTGGCGTGAAAGTTCCGTCCAGTGGCTCAGGTCCAAGACCTGCAAATGCCTCATTTTCCATATCGCGAGACCATAACTCGACGCGACCAAACTTACGTGGGTCGGTAAACAGCAAGCGTTCTCCATCAGCAAAAGTCAGACACATGCGACAATAAAATGTCTGCGAAAGCGTAATCGGTCGTGTCGTAATGCCCACATTGCCCTCTATGATTGGGTCTGACAGCTTGAATGTCGGTCCCTTGACATTCCAAATAGGAGGGTCGGTTTCGCGCATATGCGTATCGATCTCCCAGCCTGAAGGTAGCAATAAGAAGTTGCCTGTCATACGTCGATGAATTGAGAGGAAGAGATTGCCGCTCAAGTCAATCAGCAAGAATTTTCCACGTCGCCGTACTCCCTCGATGCTGCGTCCAGCAATCTCGGCAAGGAAATCCGCGAGATCGGGATGTCCAATTGTGCGCTCCCAAAACACAGTAGCATGCTCAATAGTTTTTCCAATAACCGTAGCACGAAGTTGACGCGCCGTATATTCGACCTCTGGTAATTCTGGCATAGTATTTTCTCACTTCCATCCATCTGCTATACTGAGTATCTAAGAAGATAGTGTACAACGAAAGGCGTAGCAATGCTGCGACGCTTCCAGGCATGGCAATGGCTTATAGTCATTTTCGCAAGCTTCTGGTTCCTGTTTGCCATTGTGATGATCGTGGGCGATTTTCCCTTTTATATTATCAGTATCGCCCTGACAACGATTGGCGCACTTTCCGCGCTCGTCGTAGCACTGGCATGGGCATACCAAAATAACATGTGATTTAGGATACAAGCATGATCGACATTTGTCTACTAGGAACATGTGGCATGATGCCCATGCCTAATCGTTGGCTCTCATGCGCCGTGGTACGTAGTGGCTCGACGCTTACGCTGATAGACTGTGGCGAAGGAACTCAAATACCATGGAAATCGCTCGGCTGGGGCTTTCGACAATTGGGCGCAATCTGCCTGACACATATGCATGCCGATCATGTGGCAGGTCTCCCAGGCGTCCTCTTTATGGTTGCACATGCGGGAAGAACCGAACCACTCGATATTTACGGTCCTGTTGGGACAACGTATGTTATCGAAGGACTACGACGTATAGCGGCAGAACTTCCCTTTCCCATATACATTCATGAACTCAAAGGTGGTGAAACATTTCATCTTCCCGGAGACTTACACGGTTCATGCGTAGCAGCGGCCCATGGCATTCCCTGCCTTGCATACCGTGCCGAACTTGCACGTCGTCCCGCGTTTCAAGTCGAAAAGGCACAAGGGCTTGGTCTACCTGTACAACTCTGGTCGCGTCTACAACGTGGTGAGACGCTTGAATACAACGGCCAAACCATTCGACCCGAGCAAGTTCTTGGCGACCCTCGGCGTGGCATTTCGTTTGCCTTTATCACCGATACTCGCCCCACAAAAGCCCTGGCAACGCTGGCCCACGATGTTGATCTCCTCATCTGTGAAAGTATGTACGACAATCCAGAGGACATTCCACTTGCACGTGCTCACGGACATATGTACGCGGAAGAGTCTGCTGGCATAGCACGCGACGCTGCCGCACACGCGCTCGTGCTCACCCACTTTAGCCCCAAGATTAACGACCCCTCACAGGCAGAGAAAGCGGCACGACGTGTGTTTCCCAACACGCGAGCCGCGAGAGATGGCATGGTCGTAACGCTGGATTTCCCCGATTAAATCGTTCCTATTGCAGTTTCGTAGGGACCAGATTTATCGCGTCCATGCGTGATTTATCAGGCGAGATTCAGATGTAGAGCCATGTCACAAGGATATCGCGCAATGAATTGCGCCGTGGACGCGATAAATCTGGTCCCTACGACAATCGACCAGATGAACAGTAACCATGTACGTTGTTAGCTGGCCTCTGAAAGATGGGCTTGTGGCACATTTTCTCGAAGATTGCGGTCCAGAAAGCTAATAACGCGATTGATATATTTTTGACGATCCTCAAAGTAAATGCCACAATGATCGGAGTTGGGGTCAAGCCACAACTCTTTTGGCTCGTTCGCAGCGGCATATAAGAGTTTCGCGTCTTCCGGGTTCACAAGACTATCCTTTAACCCATGAATGATGAATACAGGGCGTGGTGAAATTCGCCCGATATCACGTAATGGCTCAACTTGATTGAAGTGATAACCTGCACGAAGCCAGAGCAAGAAATCTGTGAGCCAATCGAATGGCGCAAAGGGTAAATGGATCGTACGCCGTACAGAATACTCGATGGCACTTCTATGGGTCGCGAAGCCGCTATCTGCAACCAACGCCTCTATTTCTGGTGTCCTCGCAGTTGCCATAATCGCGATCGACGCTCCCATTGAATAGCCGACAGCACCCAATCGTGTTTGAGGAGCACGTTGTTTGGCATAGGCTACCGCGCCAAGAAAGTCATTCATCTCGCGGTAGCCAAGCGTCACACGCTCACCGACAACGGTACCATGGCCATAATATTCAAAGGCCAGTACGTTGTAGCCAGCCTTCCACAACTGTCCACTCATACCCAGTACGTCAGAACGGCGACCGCGATATCCAGGACACACAAGAACTGTAGCAGTTGCCTCTGGATGCGCGATATACCAACCTGTCACTTGATGTTCAGCATGTAAAGATGGGAATGTCACCTCTTCGGCAGGCAGGTTCAATTCAAATGGCGTGAAGGTGTACAGATCAGCGAAATTATCAATGCGTTTGGGGCGCGTCAATGTGTTCACAATATAAGCCGCAACACCCAGCATCACACTCATTACTCCCACACTCCCACCTAAACTTCCCACAAAAATTTGTTTCAAAGAAGGACGAGGAAATCGTATACGCATATTAAACATAGTATCGCCAACCTTTCTTCTACATGATTGGCCTCATAAAACTAACACATTTACTACCACATACAACATTTATCCTCGCGCTTTTATGCCTCATGCATGAGCATGAGACAGTGCAACCAAATTATTCTTCTTGATTATCGAAATCATAGAAATCATATATTGGACTTATGGAATGTGGGACAGTATACTTTATTTGAAACTACATATAAATATTGTTGTCGGTTTAAGCGATAACCTTACAACTCTGGTGGTACCTTTCGATGGATACAAATTCTGTTCCAACATCTTCAACGACACCGCTCACCTCTACACATGATGAGCAGGCGGTACATACTTCCGCAACAAAACCTGCTACAGGGACAACTGTTATCAGTTGGATTTTGCAAGGGGGAGTTATTGCAAGTTCAGTGCTTATTGTGCTCGGTCTTTGTCTCCTTCCCACCCGACCCGGTGGGCTTTCGGCACAGAGAGTTCTCGCATTTCCCCACACTCTTTCCGAAATCTGGGCAGGTTTGCTCATACTGCGACCTCAAGCCATTATTGTAATAGGATTACTGGTCTTAATCGCGACACCAGTAGTACGGGTGGCGGTTTCTGTGGTTGCTTTTGCATTGGAGCGTGACCGTCTTTATGTTGTGATCACACTTTTTGTACTGGCCATCCTGGTATGCAGTTTCCTGCTTGGAAAAGGGGGCGCGTGATGCAGTACTCGTTGCTAATCTTGCTGCTCATCTTTGGAGGCTCGGTCCTGGCAGGATTGCTCGGTTCGCTTGTGGGACTTGGTGGGGGCGTACTTATTGTGCCATTGCTCACACTGGCATTTGGACTCCCCATTCAGTATGCCATTGGTGCGAGTATTATCGCGGTCATCGCGACATCAAGTGGTGCTGCCGCTGCCTATGTACGTGATCATTTGACGAATATACGTATCGGTATGTTCCTGGAAGTAGCAACGACATTGGGCGCAGTAAGTGGTGCATTCCTCACGGGCTATTTAGCACCACGTTTACTTTTTATCATCTTTGGTATTGTCCTGCTTATCTCCGCCGTTCCCCTTGTGATCAAGTTGGGTGAAGAACTGCCGTCCGGTGTAAAAAATGACCGATGGGCAACATGGTTAGGTCTTTCGGGTAGCTATCCAGATGAACATTTGAAACGCGAAGTAACCTATCAGGTCACACGTACTCCGCTTGGGCTAGCAATGATGTACATCGCAGGCGTAATCTCTGGCTTACTGGGTATTGGCAGTGGCACATTCAAGGTGCTCGCCCTTGACACGGTTATGCGCCTACCAATGAAAGTGTCAACGACGACCAGCAACTTTATGATTGGAGTCACGGCGGCAGCAAGCGCGGGCATCTACTTCTCGCGAGGAGATGTGCTACCGCTTGTCGCGGCACCTGTCGCGCTCGGCGTTTTACTTGGAGCAGTTGCCGGGGCACGTCTGCTGGCCCATCTCAGTAACAAGACGCTACGTCTTATCTTTTTGCCTGTTATGGCAGTGATTGCGGTCGAAATGGTCCTGCGTGGCGTGGGCGTCGCTCTCTAGCCAAAGAGTGTAGATAACGTTACAACACCATGCATTCTACGTTTAATTAGGTGAGAGGCTAACATAGTCCCTCAAAACGAAACGGATTTCGTAGATGAAACACATGTAGAACGTCTTGTGTAGGCAATACGTATTCGTAGTCCGTAGCTTATTTCGGGGTAGTCAAAGCAATTTGGCTATCCCGTTTTTATAGTTATCCTACTCCATCAGGTATTCGCATCGGGACGATAGCCAAGCATTCTCTTCCGTTCCTCCTCTGCTCCATTATACAACCACTCAAGACACTCCTCGTCATCCTTAACAGGATTAACCCAAGCAATCTGCTTGAAAATGACTACTCTAGGGGCAATTTCATCAAAGTATGAGCGCACCGTTTCATCCATTGAAATAACAGTTTTATCAGCCTCTAGTGCTGCTTCCACCAGATGAACATCTTTCAGCATAGCATTACGTTTTTTCTCTTCAACTGTTACTTGCTTTATCTTACCTCGTAGCTCTTCATTCGCTGAGATATCTAGCTTGCATACTTTCCTTTTCCCATACATTGTGCGTAACCATGTTCTAGTAAAACTTGATTGATGCCTACGCCACTCTTCTGAAATCATTTCAGTTACAACTACTGCGTGACCCGAATTCAGCATCGTCTTCAGTACATCTCGACACTGTTTAGATCGTGTAGCTTGCGCGTTTTCTCCACCTGCGGAGCTTGCTATATCGGTATCAATGACGAGACATTTTGAACGATGGGTCACCTCATTTTCCCTTCAAACTTTTCTGAGCTGCATCAAGGTAACGATCCTCGGATTCGAGCGTTACCAGTGCAAAATCTTCGGGCCAATCTCCGAACGCACCTGTTTCGTCCAAGTCGGCACTGGTAATTTTCGTAGACCCATCTTGTTGTGATGTAAACCAATGCAACTTCACAAGTTCTGGCGGCAGTTTTCCTTCGGCGACAAGCGTTTGGATACCAAGCAAAAGTAATGAACTATGAGTCTCGACAACCAAACGTTTGCCGCGCAAAGCAGTGTCAGCCAATACCTCTGCCATTGCGGATTGTGCGCGAGGATGCAGGTGTATCTCTGGTTGCTCAAGATAAATAAGCTGGTCAGGTTCAGCCACATGTAGTGCCACAACCACGGGAAGCGTTTGAGAAACACCAAGACCAACATCAGCGATACTTATCATATTCTCTGTTCCGTCTATATCGCCTGTATAGCTATTATAAGGAATTACAAGTAGTTCCACCTGCGCATCATTGATCGGTTCAGCAACGACATTTCTTGTCAGACCAAGCCTTTTAAGATCGCCGATCATTCCACTTAGTTTCTCTGAATCACGTTCTGTTTGCCACTGTCCAATCACACTAGCAACATATTTTTCAAATGTACCAGGAAACTGAGTTCCCACAGCCGTAACAGGATACGTTCTCTCTGGATTTCCTCTTAGTCCGGGTAGATGTATAACGCGACGGATATGCTCTTCTAAAGCTCTTTCGTACCACATTGAGTAATTAATTGCAATCTCGGAAGGACTGTTTGGCGGTTTTAGTGCAAATGTCAAGAAGCAACGGTTTCGTGAAAGCTCAACATCAAAAAGAGAATTCTGAACATATTTCCCAGTTCTAGCATTATTTATATGAGAGTATATCCTTTGAAGTTCTTCGTTCGGCATTCCTGCATAAAGGCGGTACGTTTCTTTATCAAAACCAAATACTGTCGCCTCAACATCGAAGCCTTTGCCTATATTCTTATTACGAACAAATGTAGTTCTCACTGAGGCTACAGAATCTATATCTATACCTACATGAAAACTGTCTAAAGGTTTTTTATTTTTTCTACGAGATAATAATTGATCTATTAAGGTAAACTGCACGTTAGGTCCATTCAAAAGAAGCGCACCAGGATCATACGTTGCATCAAGAGTTTGTTTAAGTAGCAATAGCGGTTGCATGATACTAGACTTACCAGAACTATTCGCTCCTGCTAGAATGGTAAGTGGTCTAATTTCGATGCTTTGTTCCTCAGCTATGGATTTGAAACCACCAACGGTGATTTGTGTAATACCTTCATTATGGCGTCCTGGAGGCGGTTCATTTTTCGGCTTTTGTTTAGCCATGTATGTTTTTCCTTGTAACTTGCTACTATCTTTTATTGTTGTAGTGATTTTAGCATGAAACTAGCTCTCAATGTAGCCTTGTAAAGAAAACAGAGCAATTGGTTATAAAAAACTCTTCTCGTTGTCCTCGCCTAGCAAAGGTGGTGCTTTATATAGTTTTGTAGGTGTTTTGGAGAGGCGTAGCGGCGAACCTGCGAGTTTGATTGTGCCAGCAGTAGGATGCTCGCATTCCCATACAAGACCTCGGGCCTTAATTTGTGGGTCCTGGAATACCTGACTGACCTTGTTGATTGCACCACAGGGCAGTCCAACTGTCCGTAACGACGTAAGCCATTCCTCGCTCGTACGTTGTAGGAAGCGTTCCTGTAGTTGAGGGATCAATTCGTGACGGTTGTGTATGCGTAGCGAATTCGTGATGAAACGAGGATCATGAGCTAGGTCCTCGCGTTCCAGAAAGGTGCAGAGTGCTTGAAAGAGGCGGTCATTACCAGCCGCGACGACGATATAGCCATCACTCGTCTGGAATGCCTGATAGGGTACGATGTTGGGGTGGCCATTCCCGTAGCGTTTCGCCTCTTCACCAGAAATAAGATGATTGGAGGAGACATTGCCAAGCAGCGAGACAGCCGACTCAAGCAGAGAGATATCAATACGTTGCCCCTCACCCGTCTTGTCGCGAACACGAAGTGCCGCGAGTACCGACATGCAGGCATACATGCCAGCCGCTTGATCGCCAATGGGGGAGCCACAACGCTGCGGCTCTCCATCCACATCACCCGTTACCGCCATCAGGCCCGACTCGGCCTGTGCGACGAAATCATAACCTGCCCGAGCGCGATAGGGACCCTCTTGGCCATAGCCACTAATTGAGCAATAGATCAGGCCGGGATTGAGCGTGCGCAAGGTCTCGTAGCCTAATTCCTGCTTCTCCATTGTACCAGGGCGAAAGTTTTCTACCAGAATAGTCGCATCCTTGAGTAAATGTAGTAGACGTGCTTTATCATCAGGCTTGTTAAAATCGAGTGTAATACTGTACTTGTTACGGTTCAGACCGAGGTAGTATGCGCTCTCGCCCTCGATGTATGGCGGCCCAAATTGGCGCGTATCGTCGCCCTTCCCGGGTTGCTCTACCTTGATAACCGTCGCCCCCAGATCACCAAGCATCATCGTACAATAGGGGCCAGCATACACCCGTGATAGGTCAATTACAACAATATCCGAGAGGGCAGCTTGCATAGAAACCTCCACTTTTCTTTAACACAAAAGTAAGTGTCCCTATTTTATCATATGCGGTTGCATGAACAAATGTAGAGGTTTAATTCGCTACACCCTCGTCGCCCGTATGAAACCGAACGAGGGTGTAGCGAATTAGACTCTTACGGAAGAGGAAGGCGAGGTCAAACCATCATCTTCGATCAGATCACGGATAGGCACATCAAGCGCGTGGGCAATCTTCTCAAGTGTTCGGAGCGTCACATCCTTATACGGGTCTTGATAAATAAGTTTCACCGTCCGATAGGAAACATCAGCAGTTCTTTGCAAACGGCCCATACTGAACCCCTTTTGCTTTGCCACCTCTTTAACTAATAGACGTACCATACTTCTTTACCTTTTTCGTTATTGGAAAGTTATCTTAACAGAGTATTACCCTCGACAAAACTATTATTATAGTAAGAGTATTTCGATAGGGGTATTACAATATGCTATCGACACAAGGGGAAAAGAAAAGTAGTGTCTATGTGAAACGAGAAAGAACTTGTCGCGACTTAGACACGACAAGCTCTTTCCCATTTCACTTATAGGGCCAGGTAGTCTTTCTTTTGACCAGTGATGAAGAGGATAAACTGGTACATAGCAAAAAGTTCAAGCGCGAACGGTAGATAGCCTGTATAGCCGAGGATGGGCATCTCGAAGACTTTGAAGAAGCCTACATAGGGAATGACATAGTACCACTTGGGGAGCGCGAGATAGTTCCACATCTCCCACAAAAAACCACAGCATAAGCCAGCAAGTGGTAAGACGAAAAAGTGCCAATCCCTTACCGCGATATGCGCGAACGCGGACTTCCTTCCCACGAGATTGTTGATGGGGTCGAGAATAAGAACAACACTGAGCCAGATAAGGACGAAGCAATAGTTGGGATATAGCCACGGCAAGATTAAGCATGCGATACCTAAAGCTATCAGCAAGAGCGTTAGCCATAAGGGTAGACGTGGCCCAGCGTCATACGCGGGCAAGCGTGGACGCCATAGTTCAAAGGTAGAAAGAAATTCTGCCGTTCCCAGGACCGCGGGCAACACAGTACTAAAATTGAGAGTGGCGAGCAAGAAGTACGCGAACGGAGTATATGGTTGATCCATACGATAATGCCAATTTTGAACAGGGGTATTTAATGCCTCAAATGTCCACCAGAAGATACTCGAAATGCCGAAAAGTTGGATATATCGCCAGCGCATTCGTGTTAGCAGCGACTCATTATGGCGCATCACCACGAGTGCATCCATGAAAAGAATATAGCCAAACCAGAGCGGAAAGAAACTATAGCGGTAGAATGGGTCGATACGTAACCACGAGCAAGCCCATGAGACAAGGCATAACGCTAATCCGGCAAAGCCATATTTAGGAAAATTTTTTGTGCGTATGGAAGATGTCGTAAACACTAGTTTTTATTCTCTACGTATTTCTATGCTACTATCATTGTATGTAGTTGCGCAACAATTGTCTTCAACTCTCCTGCTAGATACACCCCGGGAATATGTGGGATAACATGAGTATTGTATGCAAAAACTTGTCCTCCGAAGGCAAAAATTGGTCGTGGTGGCGGCAATTCCTCAAGTTTATGCGCCAGTTCTATCAATCCTGACAGGTATGCTGGCATTGTCAAAGAAATACACAGCAATGTCGGCGATAGCTTGCGTACACTTTGTAACAATCCATCAATCTCTATATTTTGCCCTAGGTACACAACGCGTATTCCACTGCGGCGTAAGAACAGTGCTAACATCAGAGAAGCCAGCTCGTGTGGCTCACCGGGAGCACAACAGACAATGGCGGTTGGCGCATCCATAGCTATAGGCATCACATGCAGCAGATTCGTAAGTAAAGCACGAAAAAAGTTACTCGCGAAATGCTCTACAGACACCGTGATTGCTCCGTCAGCCCAAAGCTGCCCAATATGCCACATTGTTGGCGTAATCAACTCTGTACATAGCTGGTCCAGTGGATAAATCGCCAGCATAGAACCCATAATCATATTCGCTTGTGACTCGTCAAGTTGATTGAAAGCCTCCACCAAACGTTCCTGCATCAAACGCATACTGTAGATTATAGGAAACGGCGATTGGGTCTGCCCATTTGTTGATGATATCACATTCGCTGACACTTCGGACCGACTGGTTATAGGCGAGGTTTGTTGTGTTTCAATCTCCTCTAGCATTAATTGTTCACTTGAAAGCTTGTGTTCGTTGTGCTTTTCATCGTGCTTATGACGAAATAACACGATAGCCTGGCTAATCGTCATGCCAGCATCGACTCGTTCTTTGAGCCAGCGAATTATAACAACATCGCGTTCACTATACAAACGGTAGGTATTGTGAGCACGCTCAGGTGAGAGAAGTGTATAGCGACGTTCCCATGCTCGTAGAGTTGGTCCAGGTACACCTGTTTGTTGAACCACCGACTTTGTATTGAACATAGGGGTGTCAGAATACATCTCCAAATCAGGCTTTTCGATAGGGCCTCCCTGTACCGTCATATATTTTCTCCAATCCTTGTTGTCTCTAATACGAAAAACAAATGGAGAACATGTACTCTGAGCAACTGGTGTAGCATATTATACAGTATGCGGCACGTCCACATTTCGTCAACACATATAAAAGTTTTGCCAGGTTATTATATTCGTGTAGTAGAGATGCACAAGCAGTGCTATATGGGTAATGTTGCAAATCACAAAGCATAGAAAATTGTAGCTGGTCCTTTCGCATCAGGTCATGAACCACTTCCAAAAGCTATTTACACGACGCCTTCTCTATGGTATGCTTGTGCTGATAAAAATTTCATATGGTATGTATGAGACATGTTCCTTCCCAACTATACTCAGAGAGGATGCATCGGCGGCTGAAAGTGCTCCTATCGGTAAGAAGAGAATACCCCTCATGCGCCTGCACAGAGTTAGTAATGTGCACGCTTCAACTGCGTTAAAGGTTGCACAAGTGCCTTTTCTTCGCGTATTGTATCTCTCTGTACGGGTCTGATTTTATCACACCCTTATCGGCACAATACAAGGTATATGGGTTAAAATCATATCAACTTCGAGAAAAGCAGAAGCTGGGTGGAACCACGAAACACGCGTAACACGCCTTTTCGTCCCAATGAGGGATGAAGGGGCTTTTTTTATTATCGTTTTTTCTATTTAGAAAGGTTAAATGCTTATGTCAGTAGAAATTGAACTGCAAAATGCAGTAAACTACACGCCAATACAACGTATGCGTCACTCTGCCGCGCACGTGATGGCGGAAGCTGTGCTAGAGGTGTTTCCAGAGGCAAAGCTTGCCATTGGTCCTGCTATCGAAGACGGCTTTTATTATGACTTTGACCTGCCGCGCTCATTGACGCCTGACGACCTGCCCGACATCGAGCAGCGCATGAAGCGCATTATCGCAGGCAATTATCCTTTTCTACATGATAGCTGGCCCCGCGAAACAGCTCTCAAGTACTTTCACGAGAAGGACCAGCCGTACAAAATCGAACTCATCGAAAACCTGCCCGATGAGGAAGTGGGCATGGAACGCCAGAACACGTTCCTCGATCTGTGCCGAGGACAACATGTCGAGTTCACAGGGGAGATTGGTCCAATCAAACTAATGCGTGTCGCAGGTGCGTATTGGCGTGGTGATGAGCGGCGTCCTATGCTACAACGTATCTATGGCACGGCATGGTTCACGCAGGAGGAACTCGACCAATACCTGTGGCGACTCGAAGAGGCGCAGAAGCGTGACCATCGCAAACTAGGGCGCGAACTCAAATTGTTCGTCTTTAGTGATGAAGTGCCTGCGGGGGTTCCCTTGTTTCTGCCACGCGGCGAAATGTTGCGCCATTTGATGGAAGACTATGTTCGCACGACGCAAGAAAACTACGGCTACCAACATGTGTGGACATCTCATCTTGGCAAGGTGAGCCTGTACAAAACGTCGCGACACTGGTACACGTACCGCGAGGACATGTTCCCCATCATGAAAGGCGAGCAAGAGCAATCGGAGGATGACGCCTATCTGCTCAAGCCGATGAATTGTCCGCATCACATTCTGATGTACAAATCACAGATGCACAGCTACCGCGAACTTCCTGTACGCTATGCCGAGTTCGCCACGCTCTACCGCTATGAAAAAGCGGGTGCATTGACGGGGCTTGCACGTGTACGCAGCCTCACACAGGATGACGCACATGTGTTCATGCGCATCGACCAGATTCAGGAAGAATTCGATAACGCCCTCAACCTGACGTTAGAAGTCTTCAAGACATATGGTCTATCGGACTATTCGGTGCGTCTCTCATTGCGTGATCCACAGAAAAAGAGCGACTACGTAGGGCGTGACGAGGTATGGGAAGAGGCCGAGCGTACGCTACGTAGCATGGCTGAAAGCAAAGGCATTGCATTTGAAGTGGGCATTGGCGACGCAGCGTTTTATGGTCCGAAACTCGACATCATGGTGCATGACGCCCTTGGTCGTGACTGGCAAGGGCCTACGATTCAGCTTGACTTTGTCCAGCCTGAGAACTTTCAACTTGAGTATATAGGCGAGGATGGACAAGCGCATCGTCCGGTTATGATTCACCGCGCTGTCACAGGTACGACGGAGCGCTTCATGGCACTGCTTATCGAACACTTCGCGGGTGCCTTCCCGGTCTGGCTTTCGCCTGTGCAAGCGATGATAATCCCCATTGCGGACCGACATCACGAATATGCCGAGAAAGTACTCAAGATGCTCAAAGCAGCAGGCATACGGGCCGAAGTCGATGGGCGTGGAGAGCGCATGAACGCGAAGATTCGCGACGCACAGATGCAGAAGATTCCATACATGCTGGTCGTCGGAGATAAAGAGGCGGCAGCAGAAGCCGCGTCCGTGCGTCTCCGTACAAATGTTGATCTCAAAGCGATGCCATTGACACAATTTATCGAGCGTGTCTCAGGTATTGTCAAAGAGAAGAGCCTGGAGTTGTAATACTAAGTCAAGTTTCTCATAAGTATTGCATTCTAACACAAAAGATGCCGATAAGTAGTAGTGACATCACTATGCTCATCGGCATCTTTTGTGTTAGGAGAACGCTATGGCTTCGATGGCTTCTACATCTCAAAAAGAGAATACTAACAGTGTTGATAGTGTAAAATACTTCCCATCTATGACAGAGCAGTCCTCGCTGCCTAGAGTGCTCGGGGTACGTGATCTTACCATTTTTTCACTTTTAACCGTGGTCACACTTGGCTCCGTTTCTTCTATAGAATCGGGAGGCCCTGCGACTCTATTATACTGGTTGCTTGGTTTCATAATTTTCCAGGTGCCACGTATTCTGGTGATACATTGGCTAAGTAAACAAATCGGAGAAGGGGAAACTCTGTTTTCTCGTCTTCTCACCAAAGGACGTGAACTTGCCTTTGCGACGACCTTTTGTATCTGGTTTTCTGGTATACTGATCGTTGCCACCGCAACAAAGACCCACATAGAAATTGTCCATTCAATTGAACTCTTTTCGAATGTGAATAATCCATCACAATTATTAGAAGGATGTGTTATTTCAGCATTTCTCCTTGTTACAATACTTATTGCATGCATTCCTATGCGTATACTGAAATATGTTCTTCTAGGGCTGGCCGTACCCTATCTCTCCATCTTTCTATTACTTGGTTGCATGGGTATCTGGTGGCTTTTGAGCGGGCATACGCCAGCACACTCATTTATATCGCCTCAGCAATGGTCACTTAACACGAATAACGTAGCTGTTTTTGGAGTGATTGCGGGTTCCTTGCTTGGTATCCCCATTCCAATTATTTTCGAGCAAGAGATGAAAATAAGTAAGCTCACACGCAGTAGTACAATTTCACGTTTTTTGTGGGTAAGTAGTATTTCAGCATGCGCCATTCAAATTTATGGGACGCTAGGAGTCATGATTATTGTTCCACAAGCATCGAATGCAACGCTGACCGCCCCTGTAACCGCTATAGCGATGGTGTTTGGCTCCATGACTAGACTAATAACGTTGAATATTCTTTCTCTAGGCCAGGTTACAGTTATAATTGCAGCTCTCGTCCTTTACTCACGTCTGCTTGTAGTACTGGCACAAGAGAAGATTTTACCTCGACAACTGGCTTATGTTAATCGTCAGGGTGTACCAATAATCAGCACGGTAGTACAAGGTGTAGTAGGGGTAACATTTTCAGTCCTAATCTTTATTCTACTACCCTACTTGATAGGGTTGCTTTCTGCACCTGTAAAGTATGTTCTCGGTATCAAAAATGATTTCTATCTCGATGTGTATACTGCCTTAAAATATAACGTGTCCGTTCTGTTCGTACTAATGACTGCTGGTATGTTTCTACTCAGCATCAAGTTGTTTCTCTTACAAAGCCGCCGTAAGCAAGATATGGGTGTATTGCAACGTACAGTAATCACCGTAGTTTCTCTGATAGGGTTGGGAGCATCACTCTACGTCACCTGGTTGATCTTTAATAACGTCAAGCTTATCAACCATTTTTCCAACATTTCCTGGCCTGTCCTGCTTCTTTGTACTACTGTTGGCACTGTTCTCTTTGGAACAGTAGTTACAACGCTACCACGAGTACAAGCGTCGTTACAGGAGCAGCTCCGCTTAAACGCGCAGGAGGCAAATTTACGTTCGCAATTGCAAGAGTCCTACGAGCAACAACGGGTTTTGCTAGAGGAAGTAAATATTCTCTACCACGAACATGCAGCCGCGGCAGTCACAGATGCCATTACAGGGTTGCCAAATCACAGGGCGGTAATGAACAAGATTGATGATATGTTGGCAGAATGTCGATCGACACAGCAGCCGTGTGCTATTTTGTTTACCGACCTGGACCATTTCAAGCGCGTCAATGATACATGGGGACATCGTGCTGGCGATGCTATCCTACGCGAGGTGGGGAACCGCTTCCGTACCACTTTACGTACACAGGACCTTGTAGGTCGCTATGGTGGTGAAGAATTTGCTATTCTATTAGCCAATACTGATATTGAAGAGGCCAGTCAGGTCGCGGAACGTCTACGTGTCGCGGTAAACTCCGAACCATGTATATGGCAAGAGGATGGACAGGCACCGCTTCCAATTCCTGTGACAACCAGCATTGGAGTCGCCGTATATTCATTACATTGCACAACTCGTGAGTTGCTGATTATGAGCGCGGACCAGGCCATGTACCGCGCGAAAAAGACCGGACGCAACCGCGTCTGTATCGCTGACCTGGAACAAGATACGATGGATCACCAAAAACTTCCTTCTTCTGACCGCACTATTAGTGAGACTGAGGCCGTACAAGCGTTGACCGCTGCCGCTTCTGCACATGACGGTGGCACATATGACCATTCGCATCGTTTGGTACAACTTGCTGAGGAAACCGCCCGTGTACTAGGTCGCTCTGAAGACGAGGTGCATCTCATTCGGCTTGCCGCGCTATTACACGATATCGGTAAAATCGGTATACCCGATGCCATTCTCCATAAGCCCGGTCCTTTAACGAGTGATGAATGGGCGATTATGCGCTCACATCCAGAAATCGGACGTACTATTCTCGAGCAAACGGGTGGTATTCTACGTCTGCTCTCTAATATCGTTGTTGCTCACCACGAACGCTGGGACGGTACTGGCTATCCTGCGCAACTTAGGGGCGACAGCATTCCCCTTGGTGCGCGTATTCTCTCGGTCGTAGACTCTTATGATGCCATGATCTCGCAACGCGCCTATCGAGAACCACGTTCAGTTGAAGAGGCGAAAGCAGAACTTCAACGTTGTGCAGGGAGCCAGTTTGATCCCCAGGTTGTCAATGCATTCCTCGTAGTGCTAGAACAAAAGCAGGAACTCTTGGTAAGTGACCCTGTATAAATAGGTATAAAAAGCGAAGATGGGGGTGATCTTGCAGGCTTTTCTGCAAGATCACCCCCATCTTCGCCATTCCTAATTCAGATACTGATACGCTGGCAACGTCAGGAATTCCACAAACGCATCATCGGTTATAATCTTGTCGATCAACTCGGCGGCGGTCTGGAATTTACGACTTGCGTACTGTTGTTCGCCGATAGCCGTTTTGATCTTGTCCAGTTCCTCTGTCATCAACTGATGAAACAGGTCTGACGTGATGCTGCGCCCATCGTCAAGCTTCGCCTTGGGATTATGTAGCCATTGCCAGATTTGTGAACGCGCGATCTCTGTTGTAGCTGCGTCTTCCATCAGGTTGAAGATTGGCACACATCCATTACCACGTAACCATGACTCCATGTATTGCAGGCTCACACTGATATTGTTGCGCAACCCTTCCTCGGTAATTGTACCTGCTGGTACTGCAATCAAGTCGGCGGCGGTGACATGCACGTCCTCACGCTTACGATCGATCTGGTTTGGTCCCTTCATCACCGCATCGAACTCTTCCATCGCTATTGCCACGAGTCCGGGGTGAGCTACCCAAGTACCATCGTGTCCGTCTGTAGCCTCACGATGTTTATCTGCACGTACACGACTGAGAGCAGCCTCGTTCGCCTTTGGATCGTTCTTGATCGGAATTTGTGCCGCCATACCGCCCATTGCATGAATGTTGCGTTTGTGACAGGTCTGAATGAGCAATAGCGAATATGAGCGCATAAACGGAACTGTCATCGTGACCTGTGAGCGGTCGGGCAATATGTAGTTGGGGTCCTGGTGAAACTTCTTGATCGCACTGAAAATGTAGTCCCAGCGTCCACAGTTCAATCCAGCCGAATGGTCACGTAACTCGTACAGGATTTCATCCATCTCAAATGTGGCTAAGATGGTCTCGATCAAGACGGTCGCACGAATGGTCCCATTAGGAACACCGAGTTCTTGTTGTGCTAATACGAAGATATCATTCCACAAACGAGCTTCAAGATGCCCCTCTAATTTCGGTAGATAAAAATAGGGGCCACTTCCCTTCGCAAGCAGAGCTTTCGCGTTATGGAAGAAATACAGGCCAAAGTCAAAGATACCGCCAGAGATCGGTTTTCCGTCGATAAGCACATGCTTTTCGTTGAGATGCCAACCGCGAGGGCGCACTAACAATGTAGCAACCTTATCGTTAAGTTTATACATCTTGCCCTCTGGACTGCTGAAGGTGATGGTACCAGCAATCGCATCACGCAGATTTATCTGCCCTTGAATGGTCGCATCCCATGTTGGTGCATGTGAGTCCTCGAAGTCCGCCATAAACATTTTCGCGCCAGAATTGAGTGCATTGATAACCATCTTACGCTCAACAGGACCAGTAATTTCTACACGACGGTCCTGCAAATCTGCCGGAATTGGTGCAACTGTCCACGTGCCTTGTCGAATGTGCGTGGTTTCCGCCAGGAAGTCAGGTTTCTTGCCTGCATCAAGTTCAGCCTGCCGTTGCTCGCGTTTCGCGAGTAACTCTTCACGTCTCGTCTGGAATGCACGGGCGAGTGTTGCGACGAAACTCATTGCCTCGGGCGTCAATATCTCCGCGAATTCGGGTGTAACCTCTGCCTTAATTTCAATTCCCTGAGCATACTGTGTTGAACTCGTCATAACAAAAGTTCCTTTCGACAATGAAAAAGAGTCGTCTATCCTGTTCGTTTCTATTATCTCATATTCTGAGAGGTGCCAAAAATTGTCGGTAGGGGTGGCAATTCATTGCGCCCAAAGATGGGTCGAGAGGGGTTCACGTTGGCCCAAGGTAATCGTTGCCGACACATAGCCCCTCTACCACACCCATCTTTGGGCGCAATGAATTGCCGCCCCTACCGATATTCACCACGATTTTGTTTTTCGCAATTCGTCAGATACACAACCTACGGACTAATGAAACTGCTCCTCTTCCGTAGAGCCTGTTAGGGCTGTGGTTGAAGATGTGCCGCCAGAGATAGCCTGTGCCACCTCGTCGAAGTAGCCTGTACCCACCTCCCGTTGATGTTTCGTCGCGGTATATCCCTGCTCTTCCATACCAAACTCGGCCTGTTGTAGTTTCGAGTAGGCAGTCATGCCGTGTCGTTTGTAGCCAAGGGCCAGGTCGAACATGCTATAGTTTAGCGCATGGAAGCCAGCAAGCGTGATGAACTGGAAGGCATAACCCATTTTAGCGAGTGTCTGCTGGAAGTGTGCTATCGTATCCTCGTCAAGCTTTTTGCGCCAGTTGAACGACGGTGAACAATTGTACGCGAGCAATTTGCCTGGGAACTGCTCATGAACCTCGTCCGCGAAACGTTGTGCCTCTTTCAGATTAGGTTCTGAGGTCTCACACCAGATCAGATCACAATAGGGTGCATAGGAGATACCACGTGCGATAGCCGCTTCAATACCTGGCCGTGTGCGGAAAAAGCCCTCGGTTGTGCGTTCACCTGTGAGAAAACGATGATCGGTCTGGTCGATGTCGCTTGTGATCAGGTTCGCTCCATTGGCATCGGTACGTGCGATTACGAGCGTTGGCGTTCCCATCGTATCGGCGGCCAGACGCGCTGATACAAGATGCTTGATTGCGGACTGCGTTGGGATAAGGACTTTCCCACCCATATGCCCACATTTTTTCTCTGAGGAAAGCTGGTCTTCGAAATGGACACCTGCGGCACCCGCCTCGATCATCGACTTCATTAGCTCGAATACGTTGAGTGGACCACCAAACCCTGCCTCAGCGTCTGCTACAATTGGGGCATACCAATACGTTTCGCCCTTCCCCTCAGCAGTCTGAATTTGGTCAGCACGTTGCAGTGCCTGATTGATGCGTTTGACTACGCTTGGCACACTATTGGCGGGATACAAACTCTGATCAGGATACATCTGTCCAGCAAGATTTGCGTCTGCAGCTACCTGCCAGCCACTAAGATAAATTGCTTGTAAACCCGCCTTGACCTGCTGTACAGCCTGATTTCCGGTTAACGCTCCCAATGCTGCGACATAAGGCTCTGTATGTAACAAATCCCATAAGCGTTCCGCACCAATTCGAGCTAACGTGTATTCAATCTGCACTGAACCGCGCAAGCGGCGAACATCCTCCTCTGAATAAGGGCGTTTGATGCCCTTCCAACGTGGATTAGTCTCCCACTGCGTCGCAAGATCGTTTGTATGTTGACCGTTCATCATGATGTACATTCCTTCCCTGATATAAAGCTGGGCTGATGAATAAACTGGGTGTTTAGCCCTTCCGCTATGCTCTATAGCAAGGATACCATGCTCAAACGCTAGAAAGCTATGATTATTGGTAAGAGGATATGATTATAACCATAAGTAAAAAGTTATACGTATATCTCTTCTAACGTTTCAAGAAGTACATCCACCTCTGCAAAAGTGTTGTAGAAGTGCGGTGAGACACGCGCAACATCACCCCGAGCCGCGACATAAATACGACGGCTTGCTAATGTGTCAACAATCTGTTCTACGGTTTGCTCTTGTCGCTCTGGATGAGTTTGAAAGCAAACAAGACCTGAGCGTTCACCACTCCCTTGAGGGGAAACCACTGGATAGCCAAGCCGCTCTAAGCCTGCAATCGCATGTTGTGTTATGCCCAGTATTCGGGCCTCAACCGCTGGCATACCGCCGTCAATACTCTCAAACACGCCAAGCGCGGCATCGACACCGATGATCGCGAGGCTGTTTGGCTTACTCGAATTCGTAACGTCCCGCACCAGCTTTGAGAGGTTGAGTGAGGTTGAAGAAATCGAAGGGTTGCTCAACGCTGAACCAGCCTCGACGTGGGTTGTCTAGCTTCGTGAGTAGGGAGTCGGCTAGATACAGAATGCCACATGTTTGTGGACCAAGTAACCATTTGTGCGCTGCTGCTGCCATAAAATCAACACCTAGAGCCTGTACGTCTATATCTATTGCACCCAATGCCTGCATCGCGTCGATACCGCAAAGAATACCGCGCTCATGGCAGTATGAGGCGATAGCGGCGATATCGTTGCGGTATCCTGTTGCGAACTCTACAAGGCTGAGACTGACCAGCTTTGTATGTTCGTCAATAGATGCGAAAACTTCTTCTGGCACAATGCGAGCATTGCGCGTAGGCACAATATGTACATTGACGCCTTGTAACTGTAAATTGAGCCAGGGATACATGTTTGTAGGAAATTCGCCCTCAGCAGTGATAATAGTATCGCCCTTTTGCCATGATATACCTTGAGCGATATAGGTAAGACTATCTCCCGTACTAGCGGTCAGTGCAATCTGTTCTGGTCGTGCATGAATAAGAGCGGCAAGGCGACGATGTGCCCCTCGCTCATATTCTTCCCAACGTGCTTTGTGAATACCGCCAAAATCGCGGTAATCATCGACGTATTCGTGTATCGAACGCGCAACAGGACCTGGTAGCGGCCCGCTCGATGCATGATTGAAATATATATTGTGGCGTGTCACCGGAAAAAAGAGGTGGCGCAATTCTTTTACTTCCGCTCCATATTCAAATTCGTGCTCGCCCTCTTCCACAAGTAGAAGCGATTGCAGCATGTCGTCCAGGTCGGGAAGTGCCTGAGAAGTCGTTGGATTTGTCATCTATATATTCCTTCATTCATGTATAGCTTTTTCGATCAGTATAACTCATATCACCAGAGGTTTCAATTTAATCAAAATAAAATTTCTGATTATCTATGCTTTGGTACATAAAAATGTCGTTATTGCACATAGATAAGAATGTATTTACGCTGTATAATAGCAATTGAGGGCTAGAAATGCGTTTTTCGTATCTTCCCCTATGAACGAGTACGTGGTATAGTAAAAGAGCAATTTCGCCAACCGACGAAATATTTAAGATAAATATTGTAGAAAATGTTATTGGAGCATGTGTATGACACAAAGTAATGAGCAAGCAGGGATAGAAGCTCATGCTCAAATCAAAACAATATTAATAGTAGAAGACGACATATATATCGGTGAGGTACTTGTACAGGCAATCATGCAGGAAACACCGTTTATAGCTGTTCTAGTACAAAATGGAGACGAGGCACTTAAAACGGTTAAAGGCATCAAGCCAAATCTTTTCATCCTGGACTATCAACTGCCACGCATGAATGGCATTGAATTATATGATGAGTTACATGCGACTCTTGACTTGGAGCAGGTTCCTGTACTTATGATAAGTGCGCAATTGCCTATCAAAGAGCTGAAAAAACGCAATATCAAGGGTATGAACAAGCCGCTTGATCTTGATGAGTTTCTACAAACTATCGAACAATTCCTGGCTTGAACAAACATTGAATTATTTCTCCCGAGAGAAGTTCTGCTGTTTTCTCTACCTACTCGCTATGAGTGTGCAACGAGAAATCACCATCCAAAGCCTCTATCAGGTCTTGAAAGGCTTTGACCAGAAGGTGATTACGTAACTGATAGTACACGGTATTGCCTTCACGTCGTGATGTGACTAGTCCAGCTTGCGAAAGCTGACGCAAGTGTTCGGATGTTGTAGCGGCTGAAAGCCCTATAGCACGTGCGATATCTCCTGAACGTCGCTCCGGTAATACAGCATCACGGCTAGTTGCATCCGGCACAGAAAGTAACTCAAGGATATAGCGGCGACTGGTATCACAGACGAGCGAAAGAAAATGATCCACGTACTTATCCACTTCTTGTGGACGACGCGGTACCTTCTCACCTGATGACTCTTGCGATGTGTCTAACGTAGACATAGAAGTACTCCTCCATAAGCACCGATATTCTTGACGAGACAGATTTTTCATAGTTTATGGCATAAACTCGAATTTTCTCGACCAGAGTATAATAGCGTCTCAATACAATACAAGCAAGTACAACTGTAGGGACCGATTTATCACGTTCTGCTGGCTTCTCGATTGCTTACTAGGACGTGATAAATCGGTCCCTACAGTTCGCATTTTCTTCCACCTATGTTATAATTCCGCAAGTATGTATGTTCTATGATTGTTTTCTGTGATGGGCTATGCCATTTCCGCAAACGGACATAACAAAAAGAATACGCCGACGAGAGAGCAGGTATACTACATACCTTGGAGAGGTGTTGTCGCGATGATCATTGGGAAGATAGTGAAATCGGATTCACATATTAATTATGTCTGTCAGATTTATGGGACACATGAGGTGCAAGAAAAACCTGGGCCAGCAGACTATGCGTTTGGACGTTTTGTACGGATAGCGTTGCGTGCTCCTGAAGCTGACTATGATCTTTATACCTTTACAAACGAGAACAAAGACCCAACAACTTATGCGGTCGGTGTTATTTATGATACTATTCTACAAAATCCCGCCTTTGGTTCGCTTGGTCCTCGGCTCTCGAATGAGACACAGGTTGAACTCTTTTCACCCGACTATATTTCTGAAAAAGCTATTCTTACGTATGTGATGATTTTAGGCATGATCGAGCAACGCACTATTCGTGGTGAGACGCCTGAATACCTGTCCGCGACACACGGTGTCCCTTTACTATCGCTCGAACTTGATAGCGAGATCGAAACCATGACAGATGAGGATGTACAGGCATTTCATTTTTTCAATGATCCCGGGAGTCCAGGAGATACAAGTCAACCCTTTCGAGAGGATGCCTATCTACACATGGGGTACTTGCCACACATCATTTCGCAACGTAATAGTCTTCTACCCATGGTGACGCTGCGTATCATTGACCAGCTAGAGCGTTTATTTCCACAAAATCTCGCGCTACTCTCGATCGTCAAACGCAACTTCGCCTGGCGACTCAAGGTGGAGACAACGGGATAAGGGAAGGGTTTATTTTTATTATGCAACAACCACATGTCACACAACCTGCATCGCATGCTATTCGTAAACCCGTAGGCATTACAAAAGGGCCGGGCGAAACAATTCATGAGTATACCTTTGTCTCGCGTGACGATGAGCAACAGCTCAAAAACGGAGAATATGTTTACTATGAGTTGCCTGACCCCGAGCAATCGGGTTTGAACGGGCATACCCCTCTACGGCGTGTGCTCGGGCGTATCCTGAAACGTGTACCACTACAACTCTATCCTGACACATTTCTGGGCGAACCGGAGATCGCTCCCAGTCAGGTGGCGGCAATGGTAGGCTATAATTCGCATACAAATGAATTGTTTGAACTGCACGTAGCTATCATGGGCTATTATGACTATACGACAGGCTCTTTTATCAATCCGTGGATTCCACCACAATCGGGTAAGCAAATATTTCTTGCCGATAATATTATGCTCGCTGAGGTACTGAGCCGCAAACAGGACAAACAAGCAGGTTCAGCAACGATTGGTTCCCTGCTCACGCGCTCGGTAGGAGCGGTGCCTGTTGTGCTTTCAGTGAAGGATGTTGTCAGTACACACCTGGCGATAATCGCCAGCACAGGTGCGGGCAAAAGCTATCTTGCCAGCGTCGTGATCGAAGAACTGATGCAACCGCATAATAAAGCCTGTGTTCTAATTGTTGATCCACACGGCGAGTATGGGACCCTTGACCGCATTATGAACTCACCACACTTTCAAGAACCGGCTGAAGGACGTAGTAGTGGCTACCAAGCACAGGTCAAGGTCTATAAGCCAGAAGAGGTCAAGGTACGTATCTCCTCGCTCAACATGGGCGATATGCGCCACTTGCTCACGGAAATGACCGAGAAGCAACAGTACTTGCTCAGTCGAGCTATGCGCCACGTAAAAGAACGCAAGAAAGGCACACCGTGGGGTGTTGCCGATCTCAAACAATCCATCAAGGCTGTCTCAAAGCAAAAAGACGACGAGGAGAACGAAGGTGCCGATGACTCAAGCACCGTTCACGCACTAAATTGGCGTGTCGAGCAACGCTTCGAGAATAGTTTTACCTTCGATGATACGCAGCATCTCGATCTGCCCGAAATCTTCAAACCCGGCCAATGTACGGTGCTACAACTCAATGATGTAGACGAGCGCGACCAACAGGTGATTGTCGCGACGCTTTTGCGCCGTCTCAATACCGCGCGTATGGATACTGAACGTGGCAAGGTACATTCGGGCGAGACATATCTACCCTACCCTGTCTTCATCCTGCTTGAAGAGGCACATCACTTCGCACCGAGTGGAACCGATGTTGTCTCGACATCCATTCTCAAACAGGTACTAGCCGAAGGCCGTAAGTTCGGTATCGGCGTTGGCCTGATTAGCCAGCGACCGGGAAAGCTCGACGCTGATGTGTTGAGCCAATGTCAGACGCAGTGTATCATGCGTATCGTCAACGAAATTGACCAGAAGAGCGTCGCATCGGCCATCGAAGGCGTTGGGCGTGACTTGCTGAATAATCTACCAGCACTTTCTAAAGGGCAGGTGATTGTCGCGGGTGCAGGTGTCAACACGCCCGTCATTTGTCGTGTACGCACACGTCATACTCCACACGGTGGCGAGAGCAAGGATGCGCCAGATATGTGGCGAACCTACTTCAGTGCCGATAATCAAGAGAGTAAGAAGCGCAGCGAGGCACCCCTCAATGGGAACAAACCCTTCAATTTGTTAAGATAAATAGATGTATATGTTTTCTGCTGTAAAGGGCAAGCCCTTTACAGCAGAAAACATATACATCTATTTAAAATAAAGGATGTATTATGACAGGTCGAGCCGTACTTTACTCATCACTAGCTATCGCGCCCGTAGCTTGGCTCGCGGTCGTGCTCTTCACACGTTTCGTATCGCCAACAGGTGTAATGTCATTCGCGTTCTTGTTCATACTACTAGGTATCGCGCTTACAAGCACGCTTACGCCTATTGCCTATGGCATTAGTCTGCGCTTGATTACCTCTACTATCTATCGTGCGACAGTCAGCCATGCGGTACGGCAGGCTCTTCTTTTGTCACTTGCGGTTATTCTCAATCTCATTCTATTGTCATTACGAAGTTGGAATATATTTACAGGTCTCATTATCCTCGCGGCTGCCATTATCGTCGAAGTCTTGTTTCTGGCACGCAAGTAAACCACAGGTATATATGACGACTCACATCCTCATTCTTCGTCCCGGTGCGATTGGTGATACACTTCTCACCTTTCCAATTTTACGAGCATTAAAGACCCGTAACGGGCAAACGCACATCACGTTCGTGAGCAATCCAGCAGTCTTACCTCTCGCTTCTATGTTCAGACTTGCTGATTCTGTGTTTAACTACGGAGCCTTAGAATGGAGTGAACTCTTCTCTCAATCTGGCGTTCGCTCTGCATTGATGAGAGATATCATACAGAACATGGATCGTGCTATTTGCTGGATACGAGACCCAGATGGAATTGTTCAGCATAATCTTCAGATTGCGGGCATTCAAGATATAATCATTGCCCCGGGTCGTCCTACAGAAGCAAGTGACTTGCACATAGTGACATATCTTGCTAATACTCTCGGTATACGACTCACTGAGCAAGAACGTTCACAACCCTTTTCCTCTGGACCACTCCATGATGCTCCGGGTGTCGCGCTTCATCCTGGCAGTGGAGGAGCATTTAAATGCTGGCCTATTGCGCACTTCGCGGAGGTTATCACAACCTTGTGGCAACAGGGGACACCAGTACTTTTGTTGGCAGGACCAGCAGACACTGAACGTCTTTACAAGCTTACACAACTCATTGGGACGGCCCCTTCGCCTAAGCTCCTCAAAATCCTTGTAAACGCACCTCTTATTGAAGTGACCACACAACTACAGCATTATAGTGTCTATCTTGGCAATGATTCTGGCATCACGCACCTCGCTGCTATGCTGGGTCTACCAACTGTTGTATTGTTTGGGCCAAGTAGCCCTACCCTGTGGAAACCAATCGGACCACATGTGCAGGTGTTGTTTGAACCTGAATTGGAAAATATACAGGTAAAACAGGTGATAGATATGCTTAAAGCGGTAATTGATGCGAAATCGTAGGTAATTGTGATATTCTACCTATTGCACACGTATATTCTCATACCCTATACTATGTGCACGCTCTTCTTATTTCTTTCTACAACTGCAAAGGTCTATTCGATGCTGAACAATGATGAGATACGCAAGATTTAAGAGGCAACGCGTGCTATTCGCCATAATACAGGACGCGTAATTATAGGCAAGGAAGAGGTGATCGACCTGCTGATGGTTGCACTTCTCTGCGAGGGCCATGTTCTGTTTGAAGATGTCCCTGGCATAGGCAAAACGACGTTAGCAAAAGCCCTCGCGAAATCACTCGGTTGCTCTTTTCAGCGTATTCAATTCACCCCTGATCTTCTGCCCTCCGACATCACCGGTATTACTTTTTACAACCAGAAAAGTGGCGAGTTCGAGTTTCGTCCCGGCCCTTTGCTTGCTCAAATTGTTCTGGCTGACGAGATCAATCGTGCAACACCACGCACACAATCTGCTCTGCTCGAAGCAATGGAAGAGCGACAGATCAGTGTCGAACGTGAAACAATTGCACTTCCACGTCCTTTTATTGTCATTGCCACGCAGAATCCTGTTGAGCTAGAGGGTACGTTTCCATTGCCAGAGGCACAACTTGACCGCTTCCTCATGAGGTTGCGATTGGACTATCCAAGTCAATCGGAAGAACGTTTGATTCTACAGCGTTTCAAAGAGCAACAACCGCTTCAAGACCTACAGCCTGTTCTCGATGCTACAACCCTACAAGGATTGCAAAAGAGTATTCGGGGTATCCATATAGAACCAGCAGTTGAGGGTTATATTGTAGAGCTTGTACGTGCGACACGCTCACACAATGCCGTTGAACTTGGGGTGAGTCCGCGTGGCACACTCGCGCTCTATCGCGCGACGCAGGCATACGCAGCGATACACGGACGCAACTACGCCATTCCCGACGATGTAAAACAACTCGCGCAAGTTATTCTCGCGCATCGTATGATCGCCACCAGTCAATCACGCATGCATGGTGATGTTATGGAACAGATCATCGACGATGTATTGCGAACCGTCGCGGTACCAGTCGAGTCATGAGTACAGACCCCAATGTAAAGCAAGAAGAGACACAAAGAGGTCTCCATGCCTTCACTAGAAGACCCAATTTACTTACACGTATCGTAAAGAAAAACGTGTATGAAGTACAGCAAGACGTGGAAAGCCAAGAGGACCGCTCGCTGAGCAGACGCTGGTACTACCTCGGTGCAGTTCTTCTCATACTGGGTATTCTTTTTCGACAACCACTTTTTGTTGTCTTTGGTCTCCTGCTCACGCTTATTCTCGCAATGATAGATATTTGGTCGCAGTATTGCCTGCGCAACGTTTCTTTTCGGCGAGCATTGAGCGCGAAACGTGTGCTTTTTGGCGAAGAGATCATGCTCTCGCTGGTGGTAGAGAATACGAAGATATTGCCTCTTCCCTGGTTAGAGACTGAAGATGTGGTACCAAGAGCGTTAGATATTCAAGACCAAACGGTTCGTTCAAGAGGGATGAGCAATATCTTGACATTGGATGGCCTCTTCAGCCTGCGCTGGTACGACCGTGTGACACGCCGTTATACACTACGCTGTAACACGCGTGGCGTACATACCTTTGGACCAACAAAATTGCGTAGCGGCGATATCTTTGGCTTTGCAAATCGAGAAACAGAAATACCAACTTATGAATTCGTCCTTGTGTATCCACTTGTTGTACCGATTACAAACTTTGGTTTGCCAGCACGCCATCCATTTGGAGACCGTCGCGCCCCACGTCGTCTTTTAGAAGACCCTGCTCGCGTAGTAGGGGTGAGAGAGTATGTCTATGGCGATAGTCTACGGCGTGTCAACTGGAAAGCAACGGCACGAACACTTCAAATGCAAAGCAAAGTGTACGAGGCAAGCACAACCTATACAATCGTTCTATTTCTCAATACAGCAGCGCGACACGACAACTATTACGGTGTTCATCCTGAACTGCAAGAACTCTCAATTTGTGCCGCCGCCTCGCTTACAGACTGGGCACTGGATCAAAAATTCGCCGTTGGACTTCACGCCAATGGTAGCATGTATATCCCCGATGAACCGATTAGCAATGATGATATAAAAGAGTCGGAAGAGATTGCCTTAGACAAAAGTGAGCGTGTAGATGCAATGGTAGATACTCTGCGTAAAAGGCGACGCATCCATGTTCCTGCGTCAAGCAACGAGACACAACGTCAACGCATCATGGAAGTCCTGGCTCGTATCCAGCCCTTCTTTGGCAGCAGTATCGAAGAGGTATTACAGGTAGAACGCACGCGTTTGCCATCCGGTGCAACTGTTGTGGTAGTCACCACCACTATCAGTGATAGCTTGATAGATACACTCGCGCGTATACGTCAGGGAGGTCATGCTGTGAGTATTCTCTTTGTCGGTGACTCACCATTACCGATTAAAGTCGCGGGCGTCACAGTCTACCATATAGGCGGGGAAGATACGTGGAACCAATTTGCAACCGCGTATAGCTCAAAGATAGAACGTGACGTAGCAAGTTTGCCAGCACTACATCTGTAGAACACACAAAGAAAAGAGTATTCGCTCATGTGCTCGCTGCACTTGAGCACAAATAATGTGTTTACCAAAACGATGAAGCGCATATTTTATCTGGCAAACATATATACATAAGACGAATACTCATATAGTGAGTATAGAAGAAAAAATTGCAAGAGTCAAGTAAAAAAATGTATGATGATACAGTCAAACAGTTTCATACATGATAGAGGACACTTATGTACGCCAATGATGGCAATTCGCACACAACTCCATTTGATGACGAGAGGATAGTGTATAGTAACCTTGAACCTGATGAGGCACATCCACACCCGCTAAAGATGTTTGGAAAGCATCTCGTGGAGTCCTTTGGCATTAGAGTGGTACCACATCCAATACCGGAAGATGATGATGATGAAAATGACGAGTGCGAATTCGATATTCGCATAACCTATGTGCCAGATGATGTGTTGGACGCAAACACAGAACCGGACCTACTCGAATTACGCCTTGCGAAACTGGGTAAAAATGCATGGTATCGCACGCCGCACAAACGTGTATTGACCAGCCTTGTGCTGCTTCTCTTATTAGCATTTCTTATCGGGATGTCTTTATTTGGACATGGGCCTTTCAACTTTATTCCGAGTTCATCGATACTACCACAATCGGTACAGACCGTACACACTACACGGAATGATTCGCTACCTCCTACGACACAAAGAACAGAGGCGAATCTTGTGTCGGCAGGCCCTAATAATGCGGTTGTTGTAGCTGCACGCCCCATTCCTAAGTATTGTCCAGTTGGCACAATGCTAGGGCAGGGACGACAAATCGGTAATTTTCCCGTGTGGCTTTCAGGTATAAACACAGAGACTGCAACGGTACACTTGCCTACACTTACCCTCAAAACGGTACAGGGATGGAAAGGTTGGGTAGTACACTTGCACCTATCAGGGAGATATAAGTATCTCACCGTAATTAGTTTGACCGCGCTCAACCTCTACGGGTCAAATCTCCCACTTTTGCATAACCCGTATACTACGCTCGATAGCCAACGTCTCTTTCTTGATCCAAAGCACCCAATGGGTTTTCTGGGCGCGAGCGATGCGCCAACGATAGGAACCTGGGATATTTCGCTCTACCTTCCCAGCGCAGGTTGTTATGCAATTGGAGCCTCCTGGGGACCGGGGCATTGGCTAATAAACTTCGCGGCTGGTCAGTAAAAGTTTATGCATACAAGACAGGAAGCATGACAGGGGCAAGCCCTGTCACTACTATACTTCGCGCCACTGCGTGGCTTGCCACGACCGTCCGAGTATAGTAGTGACAGCGGCTCTGCCCCTGTCATGTCGCTTGCCAGTTGATAATTTACAACGTGTTTCCGACTAACGCGTCACGCTCTAATGGGCCAATCGCGGCGATTGTGAGGGGACTAAGTGGTGAATAGCGATGTAGGACGCTCAAGATTTGCTCTTGCGTCACCGAGTCTATCGCGTCCTTAATCTCCTGAACCGTCTTGATTTTGCGCTCATACCACCAGGAACGGGTGATCGCACCCATGCGGGCACCAGAGCCTTCACTACGCATGATGGTCTCGCTCTTCAATTGTACTTTGGCGCGTTCCAGTTCACCTGCGGTAATACCATCCTGCTCCAATTTACGCAGTTCGTTGATAATCACTTCAAGACATTCATGCCCTTGTTCCGGTGTAGTTCCCGCATATATACGCATAGCTCCAATATGCTTGTTTCCGGCAAGGCTTGCGGAGACGCCGTAGACTAAGCCACGCTTCTCACGAACCTCGACGAAGAGGCGCGAGGCCATGTTGCCACCAAGCACTTCGCTGATAATCATGCCTGCATAGTAATCTGGATCGGTATAGTTAGGGAACGGAAACATCATGCCAAGGTGCTCTTGCTTACCCTCTTGATACTCTAACGACACACTCGTTGTAGGATGTGGTTCTTGTATTGGTGAAGGGGCGATCTGCCCTTCCCAGTTACCAAATAAGCCCTGCATGCGCTCTACAACATGATTCCAATCAAATTTGCCCGCGATGGAGAAAAGCGTATTATTCGGTTTATAACGCTCTTGCCAGAAGTCTTGCAGGTCCTTACGTTGCAATGTGCGAACGCTTTCATCCGTGCCCGATGCTAGGCGAGCGAGGGGAGTCCCCTTATAGAAGTTGGCGCGTACGATATCAAAGATACGGCTCATAGGTTCATCATCACGACGACGAATTTCTTGTAAGATGATGTTACGAGTCTGGTCTAACTCACTTCTAGGAAAGGTGGGTGTGAGCAACAATTCATGGATCAGATCAAGGGTGGCATCGAACTTGGTATTGACGATCTGCGACCACACCTGCGTGGTTTCCATGCCAGTTCCCGCCCCTTTACGCGCCCCAAGTGACTCGAATGCTTCGTTGAGGGAGCGAGCGTCGCGCTTTTTCGTGCCTTGAAAAAGCATATATTCAAAAAGGTGAGCAAGCCCCTGCCTGTCTTCAGGCTCATGGACAACAGCGGCCTCGAGTTGAAAGCCAAACGTGATAGAACTCAGGCTTGGCATATACTGCCCAACCAACTCGATACCGTTAGGCATTTTATGGTAAAAATAGTTTGGTGGAAGACTCGGTTGAATTTGTTGGTTGTCGCTCATGTATGTTACATGTTCCTTTCTGAACAGGAATGTACACGGAAATAAGCTTAGTATATCACAGACAGAGGAGAGAGCATCGTGCTCTCTCCTCTGTCTGTGATATACTGCTCAAAAATTATGCTTGTGCTGTGTAGTATGTACAGTAAACCCGTCAATAATGGCATACAAGTCTTTCAAACGAAATGGTTCGTCAAGGATTTTTAGCCGCTGCAGTTGACGCTCGATGATGAGTGTTTCATGGTAGCCACAGTTCGAGATGAGCAAGATTGGAAGATCAGGTATAATACTACGTACTTGCTCTACAACTTCTCGCCATGAAAAGCTCGTTTTTGGATGGTCTCCAATAATCAGGAGTTCAAATTTCTCTTTGCGACGGTTCTGTATTGAATTTTTCAATACTTCAATACATGTTAATGGAGATTTATAACTTGTGGGTTTATATTGGCGCAATTCTAGTGTGGCACACAGCAAATCCTCTAGTTCCTTAACCTCTTCCAGCACACATATCCTCATAAACACATCCTCTGCCTCCCTGCATAACGACATAATTAGAGGCAAAGTATAGCAAAAATTTATTGTAAAGTTATTAAGATTTCCTTAAATTTCTTACGTGCTTGAGAATTCTCAAAACTTCCAAATTCTACTACATAATAAGAGGAGTGCGGTAAACGAAACACCTATATCTTGCTGTTGAGGAATACAGAACACGAGTGTTTTTCGTATAACTATGCAGCTTTATAGCGTCGTACATCAACTTGTACACCTTCATTTACGGCAGTTTCTGCAATTTGAGAAAGCCGTTTTCCTGTTGGTGCATCTACATATTCTTCGCCACAGGTTGTACAAATGAGAGCAGGGACATCACGGATAACAATAGTTGTTTCATCTCTTGTCAGTGTAACAGTTGTCGTACCTAATTTTGTTTCTCCGTATTGGCAGATAACACATTTCATGGTTGTTTTTTCCTAACCTTCATATTTCTATACTATACCATAATAAGGAAATAACGGGTCTCCGTGCTTCGGGGGAAACTCGTGTAGGGGAGACCCTTGCGGTTTCCCTGTTTCCCCCGAAGCACGGAGACCCGAAATAACTACGTTATTCTGAGCACTTTGCTGTCAAGCTTGCTATCAGATGTGCTACAATGAGCGTATTGTTTCATCCACAACGCATTGCTATTCAGGCATTCAGTACTGGATAGCTTGTGGAGCGACTGTAGCCAGCGAAGGAGGCCGAGATTGGATTTTTCCCTGACCGATGAGCAGAAAATGGTGCAACAAACTGTACGTCGTTTCGTTGATCGCGAACTGATGCCACTTGAGAACGAAGTGATGCAAAGCGAGGGTAAATATCCTACTGGGATTGAGCCAAACCTGTATCACTCGTTGCAGCAGAAGGCGAAAGAGTTAGGCTTCTGGGGTATCAATACTCCTGAAGAGTACGGCGGTGCAGACCTCGGAGCCGTGATGAGTGCGCTTATCGCGATGGAAATGGGACGCACCCTCGTTCCCTTCACGTTTGGTGGCAGTGCCGACAATATTCTCTATCATGGCAATGAGCAACAGAAAAAACAGTATCTTCTGCCCACAATTGAAGGCGAGCGTAAATCGTGTTTCGCGTTGACCGAGCCAGGGGCCGGTTCCGATCCATCAGCGATCAGCACAACAGCGGTCAAGGATGGCGACCACTGGGTCCTCAATGGGCAAAAAGTCTTCATCACAGGTGGCAATGAGGCCGATTTCGCCATGGTCCTCGCCGTGACGGACCGTACAAAGCCACCGCAAAATGGTGGTGTCACCTGCTTTTTAGTGGACCGTTCGATGGGTTGGACCTCGCGTCCAATTCCTACAATGGGCGGCTGGTCTCCTGCCGAACTATTCTTCGAGAATGTACGTGTACCGGAAGATCATATCTTAGGTGAGATTGGACACGGTTTCTCCCTCGGTATGAAGTGGATCGGCCAGGGACGCTGGTTGATTGCTTCGCGCTGTGTCGGTACCGCCGAACGTCTACTGCAGATGGCAGTAGACTACGCGAAACAACGAAAGACCTTTGGACAGGCCATCGGCGATCGTCAGGCTATCCAATGGATGATCGCCGATTCCGCGGTAGAGATTCAAGCGACCAAGTGGCTGGCCTTCCATGCGGCCTGGAAAGCCGATCAAGGGCACGATAACCGTCACGAAGCAAGTATGGCAAAGTTGTACGGCTCCAACATGGTGAACCGAGTCGTTGACCGCGTGATGCAAATTCATGGTGGCATGGGCTATACCAAAGAGATGCCGATCGAACGCTGGTACCGCGACGTGCGTGTGACCCGCATTTATGAGGGAACAGACGAGATCCAGCACTTCATTATCGCGCGTGACCTGTTGAAGGGCTACGTCAAAATAGGCGCGTGGGAGTAAGGTTTTAGAAACGTGGATAGAAGTAGAGCATCACGCACAGAAGCAATGCTTCCGTGCGTGATGCTCTACTTCTATCCACAAACTACACATAATCCCACTCGACAGTTTCGTGCTCGATAAACCACGCGGTTTGTTCGCTTGTTAACATGGACCTGGGCATATAGAGATACGCGGCGTGTGGGTCATACGCAGAAGGTATCCATGAATCGCCCATCGCAAGCGGAAAACTAGACATGTGCTCAAAAAGATTTTCCGCCGCCAGCTTGACCACATAACCTTGAACAAATTGATACGATAAAATAGCTTGTTGCTGTAATGCTTTGGTTAGCGTTGGGACATGAAGGGAGTAATTACTCTCCTGGGTGAGACGAACGACAAGAAGCATTTCGCCAAACTCTCGATATTCTCTTCGACCAAGAAACTCATCGTTGGTCTCCGTACAACATTGAACAAATGTAGCCTCCACCAGACACGCAAGAGAAAGAGGCACCACCACTTCGATCAGCATCATAGAAAACACTCCTCATAAAGAATACACAACATGTAAAACGAAGAGCATTATGCCAATAAAGAGTACGTTGTGTCAAATGTATATAAGCAGTTTTCACTGCGATTTCACACCTATTAAAATATTTTAATAGTGTAGAGACACAGAAATTTTGATTTATGTATCAAGCTCATCACAAATAAAATTTATGCATACATTTGCAATAACGCAAGCATGATAACGTCCCAGATGAGGTACTTATCAGGAGTTAAGCACGTCTACAATCATATATAGATATTATGATGTAGTAATCAGAACGGAGGGATAGATGATAAAATCAGGAACACCGACCTTTGTTCAGGGCTTTCTCTACGGCTGTTTTCTTGCTTTTTGTCAAATTATTTTTGCTATACTCATCATTCTTGCGACAGTGTCGCTTAGTAACAATGGCTACCTAACACTAATTGTTGTTGGTATCATGCTCATAATCACAACTTGTATGGCTTTTACTTTTGTAGGGAAAAAGGCTTCAGAGCGTACTGGAACCGTTGTAATAGGACGAAATGTGGCTACTTGGACAGGTTTCTGGAGTTCCGCTAGCTATTTAGTGGGCATTTTCGCTTTGCTAGTGTGGCAAGTTGATATGATTCGTATAACCTCACAACAGATGATTGACTCAGTAGGCTTGAATTTTCACTATACAAACCTGATCATTATTCTAATTCTGCTCTATATGTGCTTGCCAATAGCATTACTAACCACCTTAGTAGGCTTCGCTTTAGGCTCAATCGGGGGAAGACTCTGGCAGAAGAGTGTGCTTACAGCGAACTAAACGTATCAAAAGGCTTCTATTCGCTAAGGCTTTACGAAAAGCCCTGTTCTGTTCGCATATGAGTTTGCGGGAAGAAGGTTCGACGGGATATAATAAAGGTCTATTGACACGTCCTACCTCCTACTAGCAGCAAGCAATATACGAAAGAAGTGTTTATGTCCCGCATCGAACAAGCCCCAGAGCTGAGAGAACACGCGCCAAAATGGTACATGCCTTTTACGAAAGGGTTGTTATGGCAGAACCGTACCTTACTGGCGGTTTCGCTGGCGGTATGCGCGGCCTACTCGGGTGTCGGGATGGTTGGACCTGTTCGGGTGTTGTACGCACAATCACGTGGGGCGTCACTGACAATTATCGGCTTGATGGCCTCAGCCTATCTATTCTCAAGTTTTCTTTTCCAGTATCCCGTAGGTTGGTTAGCAGACCGCTGGGGGCGTAAACAGGTGATGTTGTTTGGCTTGATACTCCAGGCTGTCCTGTCCGCGATCTACCTGGTTGTTGCTGATCCAGTCGCATTTATCGTGTTGCGTTTCATAGAGGGAATAGGCACCGCGGCTTTGTTGCCCGCGGCTCGCGCTTTGATTATCGACGATGTACCTGCAGAGAAGCAAGGTGAGGCATATGGTATCTTTGGTGCATTCTTCAATTCGGGTTTCTTGCTTGGTCCGGGCATCGGTGGCTTCTTAGCGACATTCGGCTACTCGGCTGCGTTTGTTGGTTCGGTTGTATTTCGCGTCCTTGCCGTTATAATTGTGCTTGTACTGGTACGCAATACGAGTACAGGGCTTACGCAAGCGTCCACGACAAAACGTAGTTTCTCGTATATGTCGCTCTTTACACCACCGCTTATGGCGGCGTACCTCATCGCATTTGGAGATTACCTGTATCTGGGCTTCGACCAGACGCTGATGCCATTGTGGTTGCATGACCATCTTGGCGCATCGGTGACGCTTATCGGCATTACCTATATGGTATGGGCTATTCCAAATGTCCTCTTATCAGCATTTGGAGGACAGGTCGCGGACCGCACACGATACCGCTCAGTATTGATTCTGATCTTTGGGTTGGCGCAGGTGCCACTCTACATAATTTATGGGTTCAGTACTACACTAGTGGTTGTGATTATCGTCTTTGGTATACATGGTATTGTGTATGCGTTTATACAGCCTGCCGTTGACACACATGTGGCGGCATCCTCGGCCAGCAATGTACGGGCACAGGTGCAGGGTATGTATGGAGCGATTGGACTGGTTGGAGCGTTCGTGGGTGCGAGCGGCTTTAGCCAGCTATACAATATCAATTTTCGCTATCCGCTCTTTGTAATGAGTATCGTCTATGGTATCTGCGTGCTTATCGGTGGCTTAACGATCATGATGCTGGAACGTCGAAAATATCTTGCTTGATATAAAATGCAAATCGTGTGCCTTTGGCACACGATTTGCATTTTATATCTTTATTCTTTGCCGCTGGCGGCGACGTTCAGGATAATCGAGTCGATGAGTTGTTCTACGGGGGCGCGGTCATCGGTGAAGACGGCATGGGCCGTGTGTTCTTCACGGATATTGCCGTAGGTGATGCTTGAGTTCATGACACTTTGTAGGGGTGCATTGGTCATAACGTTCGCGTTCGCCTGGAAATTGCCAAGCGCGGTATGGGCATTGGTGCCAATGATGATGCTATTGGAGAAGCGTGCCGTGTCGATGATGTAAACATTGGAAAAGACGGAGCGCATCGTCTGCGAGAGCGCGTTGACTAAACGGAAGTCATGAGAGGTCCGACCAGCATTGATGACCGCAACTCCGTTGGGCGTAAGATGATCCTTGACCTCATGAAAGAACTCGTTGGTGGTCAACTGAAAAGGAACGTAGGGCTGCTGATAGGCATCCATCCCAATAACGTCGTATTTGTTTGAGGTTGTTTGTAGGAAATAGCGTCCATCCTGAACGGTGACATGCAAGTTCGGCTCATTCATGGCAAAATATTTACGACCCATGTTGACAATCTCACCATCAATCTCCACGCCATCAATCGAGACTGAGGGACCATAGACATTGGTAAATTCATGTGGAATAGTGCCTGCGCCCAGACCGATGATAGCAACTTTATGTACCTGTTGCGGAGTGAACGGGGGCTTGTTGAAGTAGGGCGCGACCATAAAGTAGTCCCAGGGACCCGAGGTAAGGACCTTATCAGGATTGTAGATCGAGTGGACCGCTAAGCCTTCGTTGAGCACAAGTTGCATCTCATGTCCCACACGTACAACCTGGATATAATTGTAGGCAAATTCTTTTTCTGCCACCAGTACGCCTCCACCATCCGTTCCGCTTGGCGGCTTGATTGGTCCCTGGATGCCAAAAGTGTCAACCCCATTGGTATGAGCAGTAGTATCGAGAACAAGCGGACATTTGTGCCTTTCCGTACGGGATGCATTCCATTCTCAAGCCCGTTCCTGTCATCACGTGAGCCGTTTCCACGTTGTGCGGTTAGGATGCCGACAATTGAGACGAGGAGGAGCGCAAGGGCGGTAGTGAAGAAGGTCATGTAGGTGCCAAGATAGGGGATGAGGACAAATACGGGAAAGAATGTGCCGAAGATGCTACCAATGGTTGAGATGGCATAGAGTTGGCCAGCGGTGCGGCCAGAGCGCACGACTTGCGCGGTACATAATCGTATGGCGAACGGCGAAACACAACCGAGTAGGATCATAGGAATAGCGAATAGTAAGATGACCGAGACTAATGAACCATAAAATACGCCAATCGAGTAGGTCGCAAACGCCAATTGTGACCAGCTAAGGATGGGACGGGATAAGACTGGAATAAGGCCTATGAGCAAGGCAGAGACAGCAGTTAGACTGTACAAGACAACGGGTCGAGGATAGCGGTCAGCAATGCGTCCACCTGCATAATAGCCAATAGTGAGATAGAGTAGAATGAGGCCAATCAGGTTTGCCCACACAAACAGCGACGTTCCAAAGTAAGGAGCGAGCAAGCGTGAGGCCGCGAACTCTACCGAGAGCGAGGCTGCACCCGCGACCAGCACAAGGACAATCAGCCAGATACCTTGAAAGCTACGATTAGACGGTTCAACCACCGCCCTTTCTTCTATCGAAGTGTTTTGTGGGCTAGGAGTGGTAGTGGACATAGATACAGACTCGCTTTCCAGTGTTGACATGTTGAGTTAGTTTACCATTAGTGTTACAAGCCGGACGCCCACAAGGGGACCACCCTTGTGGGCGTCCGTGCATATTATTATTATTTCCATTGTCGCATATCTAGCGTTAAAATGCGAGACACTATATAATAGTGGGAGTGGGCCAACAACGTTGTTCTATCAAGATAGGATGGGATATGAATAATGAGCGAACGCTGTATATCAGCCCAGAAGATGACCTACCGAGTATATGTACACATTTAGAACACGCACACAGTCGACATGTTGTTCTGGTGATGCCGTTACATGCCACACATCTGAATGCGTTTGGAACATGGCGGATGCTGCATGCTTATGCACGTAGACGTGGGATTCGGGTGCACATTGTGAGTGCAAATCCATATTTTCGTTCGATTGCGCATAGTGCACGCTTTACCGTCTCGAAAACTCTTGACATACCACAACATGAAAGACCTTTGCATATACGACCCTCTACTCATAGAACATCACCAGCACCATCTGTCGAGATTGTGAATATTAGTGAGGGTGTGCAAATTTATGATCTTGTCGATAACGAACATTCCGCACGTCCAATTCAGCTCCTACCTCATGTGCAACCGACCTTTTCACCATCTACATTGATGTTTACCAATGATGATGTGTTACTACCACCTCATCCAGGTGAGCCACCTGTTCGGATTGCGAAACCACCACAGCCATTGAATATGCCGCGCATGCGTCGTACGCGTCCACTCACACCACCGCCCTTGCCATGGGACGATGTGGATAATGAGCTATTACCACCACAACCACTGCATAAACCGATCAGGAGGCGGACAAATCCACTTGTGCAATCCATGATGCGGAGGCGTGGGATTACGAGGACACCGCGCAAGCAAATACCTGAGAACGTTGTTTCTTTGGCCCCAATTCTGTGTATAGGGATATTTATAGTGGTGCGGGGTGTGGTGCAGTATATGAGAAAAATGTGTGTAACGCGTCTCGCGCAATGAATTGCGCCGAGGACGCGATAAATCTGGTCCCTACGAAGTTCGTCATATGTTGGATGAGTACAATCATTTTCCACCACCGACGCCGTTGGCATTACCGTTAAGGTCATCGACGATGGAGGTGAGTTGTTCGATGGTAGCTTGCAGGTCTTCGATGATGCTCATGATGAGTACATCGGGCGGTGGAAGGTCGTCGGCGTCTTCAAGGCTTTTGTCGCGTAACCAGAAGAGGTCGAGGCTTAATTTGTCGCGTTTGAGCAGATCGGTATAGTCAAAGCAGTGAAAACGCTCGTTTTCCTGGCGTTCGTGACGGTTGTCGGGATTGTAACATGCCACAAAGTCTTCAAGAGGTTTGGAGGTCAAAGGATTTGTACGCAGGGTAAAGTTTTGATTGGTGCGCAGATCATAGACCCAGAGTTTTTCGGTCCAATGACGGTCTGCGGCTGGCTTTTTGTCGAAGAAAAGTACGTTTGCTTTGACTCCATTGGCATAAAAGATGCCGGTTGGCAAGCGTAGCAGAGTGTGAACATCGCACGTTTCCAGGAGTTTACGACGAATAGTCTCACCAGCACCACCCTCGAACAGGACGTTATCGGGTACGACGACGGCTGCGCGTCCATCTTTAGCAAGAAGTGAAACAATGTGCTGAACAAAGTTGAGTTGTTTATTGCTGGTACTGGCCCAGAAGTCTTGACGCAGCGCAACATTGGAGGAACGCTCCTCACGCCCCATTGCATTGACGACACTCGTACTGCTTTTACGTCCAAAGGGGGGATTGGTGAGGACCATATCGAAATATTCGCTGGGTGGGCTGAGCAGGCTATCGTTGACATGAATAGGCGTCTTGTCACCCTCGTCACTGCCGATACCATGCAAAAAGAGGTTCATCAGGCACAGGCGTGCGGTATTATCGACAATCTCCCAACCACGTAGGGCATCAAACTGTAAAAACTCACGCTGATCGCGTGGCATATATGCATTATGGCTCATGATGTAGTCGTGGGCCGCGAGCAAGAAACCACCTGTGCCACAGGCTGGATCAGCGACGCGTTGTCCAGGTTCAGGTCGCATGACCTCGACAATGGCTTGAATGAGTGGACGAGGTGTGAAATATTGACCTGCACCGCTTTTGGTGTCTTCAGCGTTCTTTTGCAGGAGTCCCTCGTAGGCGTCGCCTTTTACGTCGGCGTCGAGCGTGGTCCATGTTTCACGATCAATCAAGTCAACGATGAGGCGTCGCAGATGGGCCGGGTTCTGGATTTTGTTGAGTGCCTTACGAAAAATAATGCCCAGCATACCCTGTTCTTTGCTCAATTCTGTAAGGATGTGGCGATAGTGCATCTCAAGGGCCTCGCCCTCTAATGCCAGTAGACTACTCCAATCGAGGTCATGGGGAATACGCGGTTTGTGGTTATAGGGTGGCTGTGTGCGTTCATGGGCCATTTTGAGGAAGAGCAGATATGTCAATTGCTCTACGTAGTCGCCATAGGACATGCCGTCGTCACGGAGAATATTACAATAGTTCCAGAGTTTCTGGACAATGTGCTGCGTGTGGGTGCTCATACTTAAACCTACTTCTACGATATACAAGGATTGTAAGTGATATATAAGGTTGCAAACAATACATTAAAGGTGAGGGGTGGGCATGACAGGGGCAAGCCCTGGCACTACTATACACGGACTGGTGTAGCAAAGCTACACCGTGAGTCAGTGTATTGAAAAGGATGTTCAATTTGGGACAACTATAACATATCTGGGGGGAGGACTCAATCAGAAGAACGTTTTAGCTATGAAAGTTTGTAGGGTGGTTATGTTCTGAATGATTTGGGATTATTACTGTCATTACTACTTTTTTCTTTTGAGAGTGCTGGTGAGAGTGGATTGAGAAGAATGATTACCGTTATTACTATCATTACCATTATTACCGATGTTGTTTGAGATGAGAAGGGCTGATGGTGAAAGCGAGGTCTCTTTATGAGGTCTACAAGGAAAAGTATACTTGAAAAGTGAGGGGGAAGCAAGGTATAGTAGAATTTAGAATTTATTTTAGGGTGGTTGGTGAGAGGCAATGTATGTAGAAGGTTCAAAGCCATCTTCCATGTCTACGGTAAAGAGTAGGGGACCGGCCTGATAAGGTCCTTGTTGTGCTGACGACATATGAAGAGAAAATGCCATTGTGCGGAGTTGCATACGCTCATTGACTTTAAAGAACAATGTATTCTTCACTGTGTCTTTTACCTGGAAGTTATGTTTTGCATGTTCGAGAGCAGGAAAGCTGCCAGGAAAAATATCTGATGCTTCGTCACCAGTCAATGGCAGAAATTGGCGTAGGACTAGAGGATATCGGGGTGTAGTGTTATTTGGCAACACTTCCTCTAGCTGTCCCCACACGTAGACGTTATCGTTGGCTGTATTCTTCAAGGTGCAAGTAAATTCTACAAACCACATTTTGACTCTTTTAGAACTTTCTGGCTCAAAGTGCTTTGATCTGACCTGATTAAGATTGTGCAGCTCGAAGGTACTCGGCTGTGGGTAGAAGCGATTTGGTATTGGGGAGAAGGAACGTCGTTTTTTATAGGAGTGAACAGTGAGAGTCAATGTATCTGAGGTATAAGGCGTTTCTAAGCGTAATGGGAGTGGTGCTGAAGAGATTGTTATAAATGATGGAATGACCTCTGGCACAGGAGGAGCAATGGTCTGGAAGCGTGGAGGAGGCTGGTGTGTATTTAATGTAGCCGCCATTTCTGCTTGTCTTTCTTCAAAGGCAATATAGGTACCTGCCCATAATGGTGAAAATAGGACAGCAATAAGCAGAAAAGGGATGCAGAGAAGCATTAAGGGGATGGAGATGAAAACGAAATATACTACACATCCACAGAAGAGGAGAATATCAGAAAGCGTCAATTTGCGGCCGATGTCCCAAAGCACCACAATTACTCCAATAATGGGCCAGGTGATCAAGGCTCGAACTTTGTGAGGTATGATTTTCCATAGTATGTTCATAGCGTTACCTCCTATGCGGTAAGAAGTATAGCATACAGTGAGTTTGTGTGAAGTCACTGAGCCAGTGGAAGTGTACGAGGAGAAATGATTACCGTTATTACTATCATTACCATTATTACCGATGTTGTTTGAAATGAGAAGAGTTGATAGTGAAGGTGAGGTCTACAAAGAAGAGTATACTTGAAAAGTTGAGGGAAAGCAAGGTATAGTAGGCTCGAGCCAGACAGACATTTGTTACATTCCTGGCGAGGCTTATTAAACTGTGAAAAGAGTAAAACGTTTTTTGTATATCTCTTGTAAAGAATGCAGGCTTCAGTCCTGCAACCAAGTAGAAATTGCATCAGCTTCGAACTCCGGGCCATGCATCTCAAGTGTGTAGAGGCGCAACCGATTTTGATCGGGGTCCTCGATAACGAGAAGCCAAGCCTGAATAGCGACGATAATGGGAGAATGTGGTACATTCAGTGTATCAAGAAAGTTCGCCCATTGTTCAAGTGCAACGCGATCTTCAACCGCAATTGTCAGCACATTGAAGAGTCTATGCTTTTCCGCATGTTCTGCATTGAGTCGAAGTTCAAGATAAGTTCCAAGGCCCGGAATAGCAAGAATATAGGCATAGATTGATCCATCGGCGTGTTTGTGATCCCACTCTACGATACGTTTGGCATGAAACACTTCTTCGTAGAATTGTAGGCTCCGATTCAAATCGGACACAGCAAACTTGAGATGATGTATTCCCTTCAGAGGTGGGGTAGTCATTTTTTCTCCTCGTGCAGGCATCCTGCGTACTCTCGTTCACATTTCATCATAACACATACTGACGTTCATGGCTCCCACACCCTCAATCTGAGCATGGATCGTATCGCCGGGCTGAAGGAAGCGACCCTTATGCACTTCAGCAGAGCCGGAAGGAGAACCCGTGAAGAGAATATCACCCGGCTCGATAGTAATATATTCACTAATGATACTCAATTGCTCGTCAATTCTGTAGATCATCTCCGAGGAGTTGGCGTCCATCATCTTCTGATCGTTGACGAAGAGTTGAATCTGAAGTGTGTATGGATTGGGAATGAACTGCATCGGCACAATGTAAGGGCCACACGGAGCCATCGTATCCTGCGCCTTGCCCCTGACGAGATCGACGCTAAGAGCTGTATCGTTTCGCATCAGGTCGCGGCAAGAAAGATCGAGGCCGATAGTGTAACCTGCGACTGCGTCCATCGCCTCTTGCTTCCCTGCGTTGCGTATCCGTTTGCCAATAATGACGGCAAGTTCACACTCCCAATCAAACTGGTTGGTGGATTTTGGGATATGGACGGTCTTTCCAGGTCCCACGAGAGTTGTGGTTGGTGGTCTGAAAAAGAAGGGCATGGGATGCCACTTTTCAGTGGGAAGTCCCATCTCTTGGAGATGCCCGGTGTAGTTGGCACCTACCGCCATCAACTTGTTTGGATAGAGCACTGGCGTTGCAAAATCCGCCTTTTCTTCTGAGACAAATGAACTGAACGAGCCGCCTACGATTGAAACCGCAAGCTGCTCAAGCATTGAGAACGAGGTAGACCAATTGGCAAGAAAATCCTTCACAGTACCATGGAGTTTCGGCTGAAGGTCTGAAATAAGATAGAATTGCTTTTCGACGCCAATAGCAGCTTTGGGGCCGTCCGATGTCTTCAAAGTAGCCAGAGTGAAAAATTGCATAGACCTCTCCTCTTCTTCAGACAAACATAAAGAAACAATTTTCGCTTGTATTGTTCTTTCAACAAATATCTTATATCATTTTTATTTGCTGTGTAAAGAAAAGCCTTAAAGTTGTTGTTCTAACTATTCACCTCTTGCCATAATTCTTCCTGTTGCATCTCTTTCGCATCTATTGTTTCAGGTGCTGATAGATGAGGAACGTTTGCAGTACGCATCCTTTGTTTTTTGTTGACACGCCCTTGTTCGCGTTGCTCACGCTCCTCGCGTATGCGTGCCAGTAAGACGCTCGCAGGCTCATCGTCGGGGTCCTGTGGCACAAGCTGACCCGAGAAGGCTTTTTGCAGGATGCTTTGCCGTGTACGTTCGGCACGTTTGAGACTTGTTACGACGACCGCTTCTGCTTGCGCGATGACCGACAAACGTTGCTCTGCCTCAGCTACAATTCGTTGTTGTTCAGCTAAAGGAGGTAATCTAAGAGCAACAATGCGTAAATCCTCAAGATGTAAGTTTTTAATTGCGACGCCCTTAATGTCTTGTTGAACGTTGATTTTAAGTATGTAGTATTCAAGGGCAAACTTGAAATAGCTTTGATTTAAATATGGTTTGATGGTCTTAACTAGAGCTACACTTACAAATAAACTAAAAGGTCTATTTGAATCTACAACAGCCACACGTCCAATAGTACCGCTCTTTGTAATTAATACGTCGTCAAGCTCTGGATGACAACGTAAAGATAACTCTTCATGCTCCCGTTCAGAAATATACTTGCAATCATCGAAATAGACATGACCATCTCTAATATCCTTTACCGAAAGAAATGGAATCCCTGTTTCTATATAAGTGGGAGTGCGATGAGTACCATCAACAACTTTGTTGGACAGTTGCTCTACCGTTGCCCAGCACCACTCTTCCGGCAATTCTGGCAAGCCTTCCGTATCCGGTTCTACAGGCTCTACGTATTTTACTTTTGCAGGGTCCTTGCCTTTCGCTCGAAGGTCGGCTTCCCATTTCTCGCGGCGTTGGAGTAGGATGCGCTCTAGTAGCTCTTCCGCAGGTTCCACATCGGGATGTGAAGCACGCCATGTCTCGGTGAGTGTGCCTTCGACGGCTGCTTTGAGGACTGATGCACGAGCTTGTTTGAGGCGTGCTTTGTCTTGTCGCAGAGATGCTATGGCGGCGTCGAGGCGTGTGAATTGCTCTTCGAGGACGGAGACGATACGATGTTGTTCGTTTGTTGGGGGAAGTAGATAATGTGCATTGGAAAGAAAGGATGCAGGAACACGTAGCTGACCTGCTGAACCTGTCATAGCAGCACGCGCATTACGTCGAAATGAAGATTGAGAGAGATAATAGTAAAGCAATTGGGATTCAATTCCTTGTTCCGCCCTTAGTACATGAAATTCAGTGGAGCCAAAGCCTAGACCAGATAATAAATCACGAGCAACAGCGAATTTTCCGTTTTCCATACAAGGCGTAATTTTAGCAAAAAGAACGTCGTTTTCTTTAAAAGCTGTGTAGCCTTTCTTTACATCCCCTAGTGTACGATGATCTGAGGAATCCATTTTTCCTGTGTTTGCTTCTACTGCTGCCATTGGGATAAAAGATATGTTTGTTAAGTCAGATAGGTTAGATACATGTGAAGTACCCCATGCTTAGAAAGCAGGGGCTTCTACACACTGACGCGCCGCTCCACGCACGGCATTCCAATATGTCGGCGTCTTCCACGCCAAATGAATGTTGATGGCAGCGTTGGTATCGCGGTCTAGGACTAGTCCACATGAGGTACAGGTATGTCCCCTGACGGATAAGTCCTTGCGTGGTCCCTTGACGCCACATGCACTGCATACCTGACTGGTATACTTGGGGTCAATCGTGTAGACCTGACGACCAGCGTTTGCAGCTTTGAACGTCACGATCTTCACAAATTGCCCCAAACCAGCATCAAGTATGCTTTTTGTTAGTCCTGATTTCGCACTTGCCCCGTTGGGAAGGTACTCACCTGTTGCCTCATCCTGTTTGGGCTTTGCATGTTTGGTGAGGTTGGTTAACTGTAAGTCTTCAAACACAATGACCTGATGCTGCTCAGCCAGCTTCTTAGCCTCTTTGAAGTGGAAATCACGTCGTTGGTTTTTGACCTTCCTGTAACATTTCGCTACTTGTTTTCTTGCCTTGTCGCGTCTATGGCTTCCCCGTTTACACCTCGACAAGTGACGTTGTTTGCGCTTCAAGTCCTTTTGTGCCTTACGAAAGAAACGAGGTGAGTCAATGAAGGTTCCATCTGACAAGGCCGCAAAATGGGTTACCCCCAAATCTATGCCGATCTCGCTCTGTACTTCTGGCAAGGGTACGGGTTGCTCAACCTCACAGGAAAAGATGATGGACCACTGGTCAACTTCTCGCTTGACGGTTGCGGTCTTGATATCCCCTTCAATCGCTCTATAGAGTTTGACTTTGACCTTCCCTATTTTTGACAAGGTAACATGCTTCTCTGAGAGGGTATAACCCCCTTGTGGATAGGTGAAACTATCATAGCGGTTACGCCCCTGAAAGCGTGGGAAGCCTGCTTTCTCTCCGTTCTTGACTCTGCGAAAGAACGACTTCATGCCCTTGTCGAGTCGCAAAAACACATCCTGTAACACCTGACTATGAATATCTTTATATTCTTCCCTGATGTCCTTAATTTCAGGTAAGTCTTTCTTCTGGTCGTAGTACGTAACGCCCTTACCAGTGTACTTGTAGCTATCTTTTCTTTCTGAAAGAGCGGCGTTATACAATTCCCTACAGCGATTGAGGGTAAAGAACATCTTTTGTTTTTGCTCATGGTTGGGGTACAGGCGAAACTTGAAAGACTTTCGCATTATTTATCCTTCTGTGTTTCTACATACCGCTTTAAGGTGTCAAGCGTCACGCCTCCGACTGTAGCTACAAAGTAGTTATTTGTCCAAAGAGACGGTAGACGCTGTTTCAAGGTAGGGTACTCTTGTCGTAGATATCGGCTGGAAGCACCCTTGATGTACTTGACCAGCCGATGTATCCCAAATTGTGGGTCGCACCCTACAAGCAGATGTACGTGGTCAGGCATAACTTCCATCTCTATGAGTTCTTGCCCCCATTTTTCAATGACTTCCATGATAATAGTTTTCAAGCGTTCATCTATCCCATTTATGAGTACCTTACGTCGGTACTTTGGACAAAAGACAACATGGTAACGGCAAATGTACGCTCTATTGTTGTTTGTTTTTGTTTCGTATGTCATACAAGAATTATACTATACGCACACTAGATATGCCAATGGTATCTACTATGCGTGTGTGCCTTATATCCCCCTGTCTGGAAGCCAGGGGGCTTACGGCACGTTTGCTAATCCAGGATTAATTAAAACGATATTTTCGAGCTTTGTCCATTCCCAGCCCTCTGGTAGGTCTTGTTCGTTGTGCACGTTGTTAACCTCTCGTTGTTGTGTGGTGAGTTTGTAGGGCGGATTTATTACCCATTAAGTTCTGAGTATTTATACATCAGTGTGATGGGCGGCATGACAGGGGCAAGCCCTGTCACTACTATACACGGACTCGCGTGGCAAAGCCACGCCGTAGGGTCAGTATAGTAGTGACAGGGCTTGCCCCTGTCATGCCCCACGCTGCTATGCAGGCTTTTTCTGAGTGAGATAGATGCACGAATACTTATGTTTATACGTATGTTATGCTGCTAGCCTTTCGTTGAGTTCTTGTAATAGGGGGTATAGTTCGGGTCCGAAGACTTGATAGGCTTTGCCGAGGCCGCCTTTTTGGGTAAGGGGACTGCTGTCGAAGTCGGCGACTTCGATGGTGACGGAAGCGGCGATGGCGTCACGGATCGGGTCGAGCCATTGACGCTGTTCGGGCGTGAAGCTACGTTGTTTGACGCGCTCTTGCTCGCTGAGCCAGTCGGTAAAGCGATGTTGCACCATGTCGCTATAGGGTTCGAGCGTGGCGGTAGCGTCGATATCATGGACAAGGGTGTAGCGGACAAGGGCAATCAGGTCGGTAAGCATTCTTTTGGTGTGTATTGGAGTCCCTTTGTTGCCAGTTTTGCTCGCGCGTACACGTCCGTTGTCGAGCAGTTCATAGGCTTGCCAGAGTTTGTCGGTGGTGAGGCCGAGACGGGCATGCTCGATGGCGTCGGCGAGTTGTTGTATGTCGTTGTATGTGAGACGAGCATGGCTGGGGCGGTTGTAGAAGACTTGCAGGGCAGCTATCTCGTCGCGATGCTGTTCGATAAAGTCGCGAAAGCTGGAAATCATGGCGCGTGCTTTGTCTTCGGCCTGGATGTCCCAATCGGATGAGAGGATGTGGTCCTGGCTCACGATGTCGATGGTGAGTTCGTCGCGTTCTTGCGTTTTGAGCAGGGCATCACGCAGGTCGGGATTATCGAATGGGGCAACGGCTTGCTGGATCAGGCGTTGCGCGGTCTGTAGGACAAGAGGATCATTCGGGTCGTTGAGATAGGTCTGGCCCGTTTGCTGACGCGTGATGTCGAGTTGTCGATCCACATCGAGGGCTTGCAGGATGTCAGATGTGATGTCATGTATGCTGCGTCCACCAGCTAGCTCAGTTAAAGCGGTGTGTTCGGCTGGTTTCACGGTTTTGGCGAGACGGCTCAGGCGTGCAACAAGCGTGGGTAGCAGGTCTTCGTCTTTCTTCCGTTTGCCAATGGCTACGTCGTCAAGGATTTTTTTGAGCGGAATCGAGACCTTGCGTTCAAGCGGTGGCTCATCGGTTTTGATTTGCTCACAGACGCCAACGGCATCGACGATGATAAAGCGTGTCTTGCTTTCTGGCGTGGCGGTGACGCGATGAAATTCGTTATCGTCGATGACGCGACTGCCACGTCCCTTCATTTGCTCGAAGAGGCCACGACTCTTGACCGAGCGCATGAAGAGGAGGACTTCGAGCGGCTTGATGTCGGTGCCGGTGGCGATCATATCGACGGTCACGGCGATACGCGGATTGTAGCTATTGCGAAACGAGGCGATCAAGTCTTCGGGTTTGGTGCCAGTGGTCTTGTAGGTGATTTTCTGGGCGAAGTCGTTGCCGCGTGCGAACTCCTCACGCACGATACGCACAATCTCATCGGCATGGTTATCATCCTTGGCGAAGATCAACGTTTTCGGTACATTTTTTGTCAGGTCGTCCGGGTCAACACGGCCAGGGAAGAGACGAGGCAAGGCGTCACGATAGGCACAGATGATCTTACGAATCTGGTCGGGAGCCATAACGCGGCGGTCGAGGTCATTGGCGTCATAGGTCAGGTCGTCGTCGGTCTGAACCCAACGGGTAGCGCGTGTACGGCGTTCGCGTTTACCAACGAAGGACTCAGCTTCAATGAGACTGCCTTGCTGCGAAATTTCTGTCTTGATGCGATAGACTTGATAATCGACGTTGACGCCATCGGCAACGGCGCGGTCATGCCCATACTCCATCACGAGGTTTTGATTGAAAAAGCCAAAGGTTTGTTTGTTCGGGGTCGCGGTAAGGCCGATGATCGAGGCATCGAAGTAGTCGAGGACGCTACTCCACTTGCCATAGATGCTGCGATGACATTCGTCGGTAAAGATGACATCGAAGGTCTCAATAGGAACCCGGGGATTATAGCGCACAGTTTTGGCGGGTTCATCATCGTTACTCTCATTGATGTCGAACAGGGATTGTTCTTCCTCTGCTGGATCGAGTTCTGGTTCGCCGCTCAAAATGGAGTAGAGGCGTTGAATGGTGGTGATGCAGACCTTCGCGGTCGTGTCGATGGCGTTATGTTCAAGATGCTGGACGTTGTAGAGTTGCGTAAACTTACGTCCATCGTCGGGCGTCTCATATTGCTGAAATTCGTTCAGCGTTTGGCGGGCGAGGTTCGAGCGGTCAACTAAGGAAGAGAACACGTTTGGCTCCCGCGAACTTGATAAGGCGATAGATACTACTGACGGCGGTATAAGTTTTGCCGCTACCTGTTGCCATCTGGACGAGGGCACGTGGACGGTTATCCGCAAGCGAACGTTCGAGATTGGTAATGGCTTCGATCTGACAGTTCCGCAGACGCGTGGTATGCAGTGGGGGCAGACGGCGCAGACGTGCTCGCAAGGTGTCGTTCTGTTCGTTGGGAAGCGTTTCGGGTGCCAGCGTGAGCCATGCATTGAGGGTCTCTGGACGGAAGAAGGCGAAGGTTGCGCGGCTACGCGGTACGGGGTCGAGATAGCTGGTGAAGCGTGTTTCGATGCTATTGGTCTCGAAGGCAAAGGGCAATGGTAGACGCGCGGCAGGGAGATCATCGGGCAGACCACGGCGATACTTGTTGCTCTGCTCTTCGACGCCTGTGAGAGCGTAGCCGACTTTTTTGGCCTCGATCACGCCTACGGCGAGACGGTCTACGAAGAGCAGGTAGTCGGTGGCACCAGTGGCAAGCGAGAACTCACGCACAGCGACGCCAAGACTGGCACCGAGATTGAGTCGCTTACGGTCTTGCACGACCCAACCAGCATCCTGTAATATTTTGTCGATATCCTGACGTGCGCGCTCTTCCGGTTTCATCGTGCCTCCCAACATAGAATATGCATTTGCTCTACTACTATACATGTATTTGTGGGATTCTTCAACTGTCGGGGTCTAATTCTATTCATTGCTAGGTGCGAGCATGACAGGGGCAAGCCATTTGACATATGACCTTCTATTCATTATAGTGAACCTATAATCATTTATATGAACGAAGAGTCAATCACGAGGAAAATGTATGCCATCATTGCCCGATTCTATACAGGCACAGCTTATTGCAGAACGGCGTAACCAGATTCTGGCGGCGGCTACGAAGGTATTTGCTGAAAAAGGGTTTCATGCTACGACGATTAAGGATATCGCGACAGAGGGGGGGATTGCTCATGGAACGATTTATAACTACTTTGAGAACAAGACGGCGTTGATGCTAGGTATATTTGATCGTTTGAACGAGACTGAGCAACGAGAGGAAGATTTCTCGAAGTTTAGTGCTGGCGATTTTCGCGGTTTTATGAAAGATTACTTGCGGCACCGATTTACAGTGCTGCAGGCGAGAAACTTTGAGGTGTTCAAGGTTGTTTTTTCGGAGATTATGGTGAATAAAGAACTGAGAGGACTGTTTCACCAGAAGATACTTGAACCAACCTTTGTAATGGCAGAAGGGCACATGCAGCAGTGGGCGGCACAACACATAGTCAAGCCGCTAGATATTGGTTTGACGATGCGAGCAATAGCGGGCATGGTACTTGGCCTGATTGTTGAACGCATAATGGGTGATGAGACGCTAGAGTCGAGATGGGATGAACTGCCCGATCTGCTCGTCAATTTGATTTTAGACGGCATGTTAGGGAGCAACCAATCATGACAACAATAACACAAGTAAATATTACGAGCGCGACATTCAAGGCAAACCCGTTTCCGTTTTACGCACAACTACGCGCTGAGGCACCCGTTTTTCTGGTGACACTACCTACGAAGCAGCGTGCATGGTTGGTGACACGATATGACGATGTGCAAGCTGTGTTGAAAGATGCACGCTTCGCCAAAGACCGCCGCAACGCGATGACACTGCAGCAATTGAAAAAGGCACCATGGGTGCCGCCGATGTTCAAGGCACTTGAACATAATATGCTTGACCTGGATAGCCCTGACCATACGCGACTACGGGCACTCGTCCATAAGGCATTTACACCGTGCTTGATTGAGCAGATGCGCGAGCAGATACAGGTCTTGACTCACGAGCTATTGGATGCTGTAGAGCCGAAAGGTGAGATGGACCTGATCGCTGATTTCGCGTTGCCACTACCGCTTACGATGATTGGGCGCATTTTGGGAGTTCCTGCCGAAGACAACCCGAAGTTTCATCGCTGGACGAAGGTATTGGTTTCGGCGGGAGCAAACAGGAATCTCTTTGTACTCGTTCCCCCTCTTATGAGCTTTATGGGATACTTAAAGAAGCTTATTAAGGAGCGGCACGCACATCCTAAAGACGATCTGATCACGGCACTAGTCCAGGCTAAAGAAGGCAGCGATACACTGAGTGAGGATGAAATCCTGGCTATGATTGTACTTCTGCTGGTTGCGGGTCACGAAACCACTGTGAACCTGATTGGTAGTGGATCGTTAGCACTGTTGGAGCATCCTGACCAGTTGGAACGGTTGCGTCGTGAGCCAACGATTATCAAGCCAGCGATTGAAGAGTTGTTGCGTTTTGTGTGTCCGGTTGAAACGGCAACCGAACGTTATGCTCGTGAAGATATTACCATTGCAGGAACCACGATTCCGCGTGGGGAACTAACGCTCGCTGTCATTGCGTCAGCAAACCGTGACAGTCACTACTTTGACAATCCCGATGCGCTGGACCTCACGCGCGAGAACAACAAACATCTAGCTTTTGGTCAGGGAGCGCATTACTGTCCTGGTGGGCCATTGAGCCGACTTGAAGGACAGATCGCGATTGGTACGCTGGTTCAGCGTATACCGAATCTGCGTTTGGCGGTTGCACCAAGTCAGGTTCGATGGCGGGGGGCGTTTGTTTTGAGGGGGTTGGAGGCGTTGCCTGTGTTGTTTTAATGGTTTTATTAGACGAACAGTTTTATTAGTTAAACCAACGGACGCCCACAAGGGGCTACCCTACTATACTTGACACCGCGTGCGCAGCACGCAAAAACGTCATATAGTAGGGTAGCCCCTTGTGGGCGTCCATTGTGTTACCAAATTAATTTTTCAAACAGCATTATTACGTCCTGTTCCCGATGTACACAGTTGGAGAACACAGGAATACTAACATCGACGCTTCGTTTGGCTGGTCTATCGCTCACAGTGCGTAATAAATTATGGCCCCTACATCTCCATTCCTTAGTATATACGCAAAAACGGTCTCCGTTCGGGGGAAACATCACAAAAATAGGCCCTTTACAACGTTCTCTCGGTATGATATCATGTGCCTTGTTCACGGGGATATAGCTCAGCTGGTAGAGCGCGGCAATCGCACTGCCGAGGTCAGGAGTTCGAGCCTCCTTATCTCCACCCGTATCTCATATACGATTAGTACTTTTTGGGTTTCGAAGCAGATACTGCCTTGCAAATCGCAAAGAGGTATGGTATAGTTGTAGGTATAGAACATAGCGCGACGAGCAGGAGTAGTACGTCTCGTTCCTACTAGCAACAGAGAGTAGCCGCCTGGTGCAAGGCTATACAATAGTAGAGGACACAACCGAACTCGCCTGTGAGCAACATATGTGAAACCTGAAAGTTAGCATGTGTCGGGACGCCCGTTATAGCGTACAATGAGTGCATACCACGCACAACACAGGACAACACATTTTATATGGGCCTGTAGCGCAGTTGGTAGAGCGCATCCATGGCATGGATGAGGTCAGGAGTTCGAGCCTCCTCAGGTCCACCACGCCTATCCTGATGTGCATGGTATGAATCAGGGTGGAACCACGGAAGAGTCTTTCGTCCCTATGCGGATGAAAGGCTTTTTTTGTTATAGTTCAAACATTTTTATTTCATCGCATACCGAAGGCAAGTGATGAAATAAAAATGTTTGAACAAGAAGGAGATATAGTTATGATTACACGCACCAAGTACAATCCAAAAGAGATTGAGAGCAAATGGCAGGCGCAATGGGAGACGGAGAAAGTCAATCACGCACCTGAGAACTCTTATAAACCAAAGTTTTATAATCTGGTAATGTTGCCCTATCCCTCTGGTGATCTGCATATGGGTCACTGGTATCACTACTCTTCGGCAGATACGTATGGTCGTTTTATGGCGATGCGTGGCTATAACGTGATGCAACCGATGGGCTTCGATGCTTTTGGATTGCCCGCGGAGAATGCGGCGATCAAGCGTGGCATCCAGGCGCGTGAGTGGACGCTGAGCAATATCGAGAATATGCGCAAACAACTGCGGGCGATGGGAGCGCGTTGGGATTGGGAGCGCGAGATCGTCAGTTGTCTGCCCGACTATTATAAATGGACACAATGGCTGTTCCTGGAATTCTATAAGCATGGACTGGCCTATCGCACCAAAGCACCCGCGAACTGGTGTCCCAATTGTAACACCACGCTGGCAAACGAGCAGGTTCTGCCAAACGGCACCTGCGAACGCTGTGGGACCGTTGTCATTCGTAAAGAGATCGACCAGTGGTTGCTGAAAATCTCTTCATATGCAGACGAACTGTTGCGCTTCGACAACATCGAATGGCCCGAAAAGACCATGACGATGCAACAAAACTGGATTGGTCGCAGCGAGGGTGCTGAAATTCGTTTCAGCACTGAGATCGAGGGCAAACAAGAGACGATTCCAGTCTTTACGACCCGCCCGGATACCATCTATGGTGCGACATTTTTTGTGCTGGCACCTGAGCACCCATGGGTTGAGAAGATTACGACGCCCGATCAGAAAGCAGCCGTTACTGCCTATATTGAGCAGGCACAACGTATGACCGAGATCGAGCGCATGAGTACCGATAAAGACAAAACAGGCGTCTTCACGGGTGGGTATGTCTCCAATCCTTTGAATGGTGAGAAAATTCCAGTCTGGATTGCCGACTATGTGCTGATGGGATATGGCGTGGGCGCGATTATGGGCGTACCCGCGCACGACCAGCGAGACTTCGAGTTCGCGCGTAAATTTGGCATTGAGATTCGTGAAGTTATTCGTGCCGAAGGTGAAGAGGCAAGCGATCCAGCGACCTGGACGGAGGCAAAAGAGAGCCTGGGAGTCCTGGTCAATTCTGGTCCATTCAATGGTACACCTGCTGCCGAGGCAATACAGAGGATTACAAAACATATCGACGAGCAAGGCATTGGGAAGCACATGATCACATATCGTCTGCGCGACTGGTTGATCAGTCGTCAGAGATATTGGGGTGCGCCAATCCCCATCATTTACTGTCCAAAGGATGGTACGGTGCCTGTACCAGAAGAGCAACTGCCCGTGCACCTGCCTGAGCATGTGCAGTTCAAGTCAACGGGTGAGTCCCCTCTGCGTTACGAAGAAGATTTCCTGCACACGACCTGCCCACAATGTGGTGGACCCGCGACACGCGAAGTAGATACGATGGACACGTTCATGGACTCATCATGGTACTTCCTGCGCTATGCTGATCCGCACAATAGTGAGCAGGCATGGAGTGCCGCAGCGATGAAGCACTGGCTGCCCGTCGATCAATACACGGGTGGTATCGAACATGCTATTCTGCACCTGCTGTACTCGCGCTTCTTTGTAAAAGCACTGCGTGACATGGGACACCTGACATTCGACGAACCATTTACCCGGCTGTTCCATCAAGGAATGATCCTGGGGTCCGATGGACAAAAGATGTCGAAGTCGCGTGGCAATGTCGAGGCTCCTGACATCTATGTCTCGAAGTATAGCGCGGACGCTGTACGCTGCTACATGATGTTTATTGGCCCATTCGATGCAGGTGGCTCGTTCAAAGCCGAAAACCTGGAAGGGGTATGGCGTTTCTTAAATCGCGTCTGGAACGTCGTCAGTGAAGGCTGGGTCGAAGGCAACGTCGATACAAAAGAGACTGCCGAGAGTAAAGCCATCGAATCACTGCGCCATAAGACCATCAAACGCGTCACGGAAGATATCAGTCATTTCCGCTTCAATACGGCACTGGCCGCCTTGATGGAGGCAAACAATGTGCTGGTCAAGCAGCAAAACCAGCCTGTAGCACGTACCGCGGCCTATCGTAAGGCACTGGAGACGATGATGCAACTGCTGGCACCACTGGCACCGCATATCACCGAGGAACTGTGGCATCAAACGGGTCATACGACGAGCATTCATACCACGGATTGGCCCGTTTACGATGAGGCAATGACACAGGACAGCACGTTTACACTGGTGATACAAGTAAACGGGAAGGTGCGTGAGCGTGTTGAGGTACCAGCAAGTATTAGTGATGACGAGGCTCGTAAAATAGCACTGACCAACGCAAAGATTGCGCCATTCATCGGCGACGCCACAGTGCAAAAGGTGATTTACATTCCTGGTCGATTGGTAAACATTGTTGTGCGTAACTAAAATCTTTCAAAAACGTATGCAGACGCACAGCGCGAAGGTGAACGGACGGACGCCCACAAGGGGCTACCCTTGTGGGCGTCCGTCCGGGTTATTTGCCTATTTTTGAGGGATTATTAAATTTTGTTGAGAGATTTCGTAGTGGCACAATTTATTGCAAATTCGTGGTTAACAAATGGAACTACTAGCGAAAGTCAAACGTATATAGCAACAGAGAGTTCATATGAGCATCTTCAATGGAGACAAGATGCGAATTCAGTAACCTATTTTACATATGAACTGTGATGTAGATCATAGTAGTTGCAGCCAGTTACGCGTACACTTTGCATGAGGGGTATAGATAGGCAGAAGAAGAGATAGGGCAAGCATGCAGGTGAAATTCGATATTTGAAAATGTACAAGGTCAAACGTCTATTTCAGAGAGAAACTTTTCTAAGTAGACCACGGACGAAATGAGAAGCGCGATACGTGGAACAGTGGATGCAGGAAGTGGCGGAACGTCTCCCACTAAGTGGAGGCGGAAGGATATAATAATGAATACACAACCTCTTGAATTAGAAACAGCAGTCATCTCAGATGTTACGACAGAAACGAATATTTTAGTAGAACGCGGCTTCACCTCAGATGAAATTGTATCGTTGATGTGGTTGCGTCAGTGGTATCAGAATGGTGGTAGTGATCGTATAGAGATCGTGCGCCGCCTTGAGTTTCTCAAGTTACTCGTTCTTAACGATAAAATAGAAATGTAAATAAAAAGAAGTGCATGGAGATGTCTGACAGCTAACTGTCAGACATCTCCATGCACTTCTTTTTATTTACACGCTGTGGAAATCTTTTACGCGTGTTTCGTATTGTTGGAGAAACCAGTATTGTGATGCCGCCGCTAATTTTGTTTTGAAGGGCACACTCGCTCGTTTCGTGAATACATTGTAGTTGTTCAAGTGAATTCGGTCTAAGATACCTTTGTAGAGTGTTCCACTAAGGCGTATCGCCAACCGACAGTCGGGACTCAGTAGAGAAATTCCTGGTAGCGAGCGCAGATAGTAGTTGTCGGCACGTGCCATTTGAAAGCGGATCAGTTCGCAAAAGGCGTCGTTCACAACTCCATTCATCAGGTCATGTTCTGTATAGCCAAAGCGTTGCATTTCGTCGAGTGGTAGATACACACGATTGCGCCGTGCGTCCTCGCCGATGTCACGCAGGATATTGGTCAATTGCAACGCGACACCCAACTCAACAGCGTGCTGTAGGGCCGTCTCATCTTGATAGCCAAAGATAGGGCTAGTGAGCAATCCAACAGTACCCGCAACCCGATAACAGTAGAGATATAGGTCCTCAAAATTCTGATAACGGTTAATAGCCAGGTCCATTTCTACACCGTCGAAGAGGTCAAGCACTGGCTCAAGTGGTACAGGATATTGCTCAAGTACATCACTCCACGCTATTTGTACAAGGTTATCCCCAGCTCCACCACGCTGATATACACGCTCAAGGGATTGTCGCCAATAGTCCAGTTCTTGTTTGGGTGTGCTTGAACCGCTCAGATGTCCTACCCGTGGCGTATCGGGATGCATTTCCTCGTCCACAATGTCGTCTACGATACGACAGAGGGCATAGACAGCCCAGATTGCCTGTCGCTTAGGTTGCGGCAAGAAGACAGACCCCCAGTAGAATGTCTTCGATGCTCGCTTTGTCACCTTTCGACAGTATTCATAGGCTTCCATTACCTGGTCCTGTCGCATATAGTTCTCTCCTATTCATCGCATTACGTTCTTCCGTGAGGCGCAATAAATCGTACCTCTTACATTATGCTAGACGCGCCAAAAGGAAATACTGGTAATATTTCTTTGATAGTTTAGAAAGTTGTGCAGGCTAAAACTAAAATGGTAGTGTACACGTACATGTTTGCAACAAGCACATGAGGTTTCTCGCAGACTCTCAATACAAAGGTCATTTGTAGGGACCAGATTTATCGCGTCCACAGCGCAATTCATTGCGCGAGATGCATGACATAAAGCCGAAGGCATAGCCAATAAATACGAATAGTAAGGACCATTATGACCACGACGAATGCAAAGAGCGCAAAGAATTCTTTAAACCCTTTGCGTATTATACTTTATCTCGGTAAAGGTGGGGTGGGTAAAACCACTGTTTCAGCCGCCACCGCTGTACGTGCTGCCGCGCTTGGAAAACGTACATTGGTCGTGAGCACCGACCTCGCACATAGTCTCGCTGATTGTTTGCAAAAACCCCTGACCTCTGAGCCTCAAGAACTCGCGACAAACTTATGGGCGCAAGAGGTTAATGTGCTGGATGAGATGCGCCGTGGCTGGGGCAAGGTTCAGGACTCAATGAGCAAGGTGTTGCGCAAACGCGGCATGGATGCAGTGATGGCGGAAGAATTGGCACTTATTCCTGGCATGGACGAAATCTTCAGCCTCATCAATATTTACCGCAACGCACGTGAGGGCAATTTCGACGTTGTGATCATCGACGCAGCTCCAACTGGCGAAACTGTGCGTTTGCTCAGTATGCCCGATACCTTTCAATGGTATGCGAGCCGTGTTACAAATATGCAAAGTGGACCGCTCAATCTCGCACGCCCTCTTCTCAAAGCACTTATGCCATCAAGTTCAACAGATATACTCACCTCGCTCAATGCTTTGAGTGAGCGTGTGGCGGCGCTACGAGAGGTATTGAGCGACCCTGAATGTAGCTCGTATCGTCCTGTCGTCAACCCTGAACGAATGGTGATCAAAGAAGCCTTACGCGCCGAAACGTATCTCGCGCTCTTTGGTTATCCCATTGACGGTGTTGTGTGTAATCGCGTACTGCAACCTGGGAACTACCAGGACACATTTATGCAAGAAATGTACGCGACACAGGAAAAATTGCGACAACAAATCCACCAGACATTCGCCCCACTTCCAATCTGGGAATCGCCTTACTATTCACGTGAGGTGCTCGGTATCGAGGAACTCGGCAAGCTTGGTGAGACCATCTTCGGCGAAAAGGATCCGACGCAGGTCTTTTATCGTGGTTCTGTTCAAGAGGTAACGCGACAAGGGGATACCTATATACTACGCCTGCCCCTACCACATGTCGAGATGGACAAGGTTGTGATGACGAAACGTGGCGACGAAATGATTATCGAGATTGGAAATTTCAAACGCGACATCACGCTGCCCAGCATACTCGCCAATCAAGAGGCCACCGTCGCCAAGTTCGTCAACAAGGCCTTGGAAATACATTTCAACGTGCCAGAGACGGAGACGGAGAAATCAGCGTAGAAACGCTGACTTTTCAGTTGTCTGTTTTCTGTTCCTCCGATTAGTGCCAGCCGGGCTTTTCGAAAGTCGTTGAAAAGTGCAGTGTTCACATGACAGGGGCAAGCCCTGTCACTACTATATGCCGTTCACGCCGCTTGCGCGTCTATAGTAGTGACAGGGCTTGCCCCTGTCATGCCCCTGCTCGACTTTCGAAAAGCCCTGTTAGTGCCAGCTTCTGTGTAGACGCTATACCCTCATTTACCACCTACATCTCTTCACGTTCCTATGTGAAGAGAAGTCCCACATTCGGCACAGAAGCGAGCCGTGTTTTCAGCAGGGGCAGCACATTTGGGACAGAAAAGATGTGGCAAGGGAAGTTTGGAGCCGCAATCCTGACAGAACTTGCCAGCAGGTCCTACACGACGACAGGAAGGGCAAGCAACATCTGTTGGAAAGCCAGGAGTGCCAAAACCCACGATGGTAGCTGGTTGGGGAGCTACGTATGGTCTCTCCCTTTGCGAGAGTTGTGGCTGCGATTGCACTACGTCGGGCGTGGCGGCAGATGGAAGATTGGAGATATTGAACTGCGGGGCATGATAATTCTGCTCGATTTGGTGATGTTGCGCGTTCAGATTGAGTTCGTGCAGTGCCTGTATTCCATCTGTCCTCAAGTCGGGCGCACACCCGGGTCCTGTGCAGAGATTCAGTTGTGTATTAAAACACCGCACACACACAGTACGATGACATTTGGGACACAGATGGAAGTAGGCTTGAACCTCTGCCCAGGAGCGTTGGAGTGCTTCGGCCTGTTCCGTATGCCATTGTGTGCCATAAAGTTTTTCTCCCGCTTCGGCGGCGCGTCCCCAGAAGCCTCCCAGCAAGCCAACACCAATATCCATGACATTCGTCGCCGTCGAAACAGTGGAGCGAATGGGACGAGTATCGATCTGCCAGGAGCATTGCTGGCACGTAAAGCGAAACGCGAAATACCCCTGGGATTGATCGCTTTTGTCCGTGTAAATACCAGGGACGACATAGTTTTGTGCCATAACATTTCCTCAGAAAACACATCAACTATAGAATTGTACTGTATACTATCACAATCTTTCATAGAGTTACAAGGTGTGAAAGACTGCTGAGGTAGACTTCTCAATAACTATTTTCGCATTGCGAAGCGTCAAAAGTGCAATAGCTGCTGACAGGAAAAAGATTACACCGACACAATCGAAAAGTGGCACGATACCTATGCGGTCGCCGAGTGTACTCGCGACGATTAGACCAAGCATCATGGCGACCGAGATTACCGTGTTAAAGGCTCCAAGCACACGTCCTCGATAGGCATCAGCGACCGATTGTTGTAACAAGGTCTGTATTAAAACAAAGCAACCTACGATAAACAGACCAATAAAGGCAATCAATGACAACATTACAGCAATGATAGGAATGTTTGCGATCAGCAGGATCACAACGCCACCAATGGCAAGAGGAAAAAAAATGAGGTAGATGGGTTTCAAAATTTTAGCGACCTGCCCAATAAGTAATGCTCCCACAAGTGAGCCAACACCCTGTGCTGTAATTGCCCAACCCCAGATGGCAGCACTTCCATGTAAGATGCCTTCAACAAAGGGAACAATCAGCACATTGATCAAACCTTGCCCAACCATGAGTACGCTCATCGTCAAAAAAATCCCGCTTAAGATAGTGTCTTTACGCACGAGTTGTAAACCATCGAGCCATTCTCGCCAGATGTTCGCGGCTTTCGTTGTAGTATCACCCTGTGTCTCAACCGCTCGTTTCGGAACTACAATCAGGAGAATCATGAGTGATGAGAACAAAAAGGTTACGCTATCAGCATACACAACACTGCTCAAGCCAAGCAATGAGAAGAGGATACCGCCAAGCGGAGGACCGACAAAACGCGTTATGGAATTGCTCAGCGACTCCAGAGTATTGGCGGCGAGTAGTTGTTGTTCGTCTACAAGCAGGGGTGTGAGCGCACCAACGGCTGGCGTGAAGAACTGCGAAATTGTGGTTTGCAGGATGGTCACAACATAGACAAGCCAGAGAAGATTTTGTGAATGGACAAGTAAGAGAAGCAATAATACAACCGCACGTGCTACATCCGATATAATCATTGTCCAACGACGGTCCCAGCGATCTACAAACACACCCGCAAATGAACCAAGCAGGATGCGTGGCAATGTCTCTGCCACAAACATGACGCCAGTTTGTAGAATAGAACCTGTTAATTGAAACACATAGTAGGGCAATGCGACGATAAGCATGTAGTCACCAGCAAGCGAAACGAGTTGTCCAATCCAGAGCAACGCAAAGTTACGCTTGCGCAAAGCAGCGAACATGAGGAACCTCCAAGAGTAATATGTTCTACATGAGGGAAAGCAGAAACAACAAGTAGTTATTGTGAATGGGTGCCGATTATCTCTAGTGTTCGAGGTGAGACAAAGAGACAAAGTATTGAAGCACTCGTGATGTCGAGTAGTTGCACCTGGATAACTTCTTGTCCACTACGTTCGACGAGTTGTTCAGAACCGAAGGTACAACGTGGATGGTCTATAAAAAATTGCTGCACAAGGGGATGATTAAGGCAAGCAGAAACAATTGCAGTAAAGCACATGCCATCATTCGGGCAGTCTATAACTATGTAGAAGCGACTTAAAAAGGGGAACGCGACCGTGCGCTGTTCCACTCCGTGGACTTTTGCCCTTGTCCCACATCCTGGACACATAATGGATTGCTGTGCTAATGCTTGTTTACACACTTGTGGAGCTTCGAGCATAGCGCGCTTTATAGCCGGGCGAAATGAGCGTAAGTCCCCTAGCTGTACTATACCGTACGTGCTCACCATATCAACATCTTCTACCTGAGCGCAGAATGGACAACGCATACGAAGATTTATAGTGCCATTTGGAAGTGGTTCAAAGACACCAACCATTTTCTGTTGACCACACATAAAGCACCATATATGTGTATTGCGCCATCCTTGTGCCATTTCTTTATCTACCGCCATCCCAAACAACTCGGCATCGGTACGTAACTCATTGCTTAACACATGGCGCAGTTGCCGACGTGCTCTATGTAAACGTACTTCTAAAGCGTTAATGGTTAGTCCAAGTTGTAAAGCGGTTTCGTGTTGTGGCATCTCGGCGAGATAATACATCTCCAAGGCTTTGCGTGTCGTGACAGGCAGATAGCCCATCGCACGGTCTAGCAACGTCACTAAATCCTGGCGGCTCAATTCTTCCGCGGGATCGACGGCTAATGGGTCAGGAATATCAAGCGTGGTAGAAAGATCGTCTTGCTCTACTCCAAGCGATAGCGAAAGACTTTCTTGTCTCTGGCGTGTTGTATTATGAGTACGATTCCAGCGTAGAGAGACGTTGCGACAGATACCGTTAAGCCATGCGTCGAAGGAGTCAGATGTACGTAAATGGTCAAGGTGTCGCCATGCCTCAACGAGAGTATCCTGTACAACATCGTCTGCCGCATCAGGTGTCACACCATGCAGTTGTGCGAGACGAAGCAAACGAGGTCGAGCCTGTGCTAATTTCTCATCGAGCGTATCGGAGAGCGCGACTTCTCCTGTAATCATTTTGTCTTTTATCATTTCTATTTCCTTGCTCCTCGTGTATCTCTATATATGTCGCACTCTGTTGCTAAAAGCTTACACGATTTTTTTGCCAAAGGGAAATAGATTGTTTAAATTATTGTCGTTTGGAGCAAGGGCACCCACAAGGGGAATGCCCCTCCCATAGGACGAATCGGTTCTCGATGCGCTCTCATCGTATGGGAGGGGCATTCCCCTTGTGGGTGCCCTTGCAATGAAAGGACGTTACACATGCATATTTTTATCATCGGTTCCACTGGTGTACTTGGAAGAGCCTTGTTACCGCTGCTACAAGAGCAAGGACATACAGTTCGTACGCTTGCGCGTTCTGAAGAAAAAGCACGGGTGCTTCAGCAGAGTGGTATTGAGGTACAGCAAGGAGACTTGCTCGCTCAAGATATAGAGCCTCGTTTACTTGAGATGTTAGAAGGGTGTGATGCTGTGGTGCATATCGCGACAGCGATACCACATAAGATGTCGGCACCAGGTGCATGGGATACCAATACGCGGCTAAGAGTCGAGGGAACGCAACGCTTGTTACAGGCATCGCTTGCGGTCGGCGTAAAAAAGTATGTTCAGCAGAGCATTACAATGGCTTATCCCGATGGTGGTGATGAATGGATCTATGAAAATACGTCACTTGATGCCTCGTCACAAAGAGCAAATATAAACAAACCTGTGATTGACATGGAAGAGCTTGTACGCGATGTGGCACACGAACAATTGAGCTGGTGTATTTTGCGTGGTGGCTCGTTTGTGGGTCCAGGAACGGCACAAGAGGATGTGCTTGCTAAAGTACGTGCAGGGAAGGGTACGATACCCTGCGATGGTACAACCTATTTATCACTGATTCATGTGGCTGATATGGCTGATGCCGTCAGCAAGGCGATAGAGCATGCTCCTGCTAGCACGATTTATAACATTGTCGATGAGCCAATTCGTAGCGGTGATTATCTGAATCGTCTTGCCAAGTTTGTAGGTGTAGCGCAACCAGAGCAAGATTATTCACGACCATGCCCTCCATCGTGGCGTTGTAGCAATCAGGCTGCGCGTACTATTTTGCGGTGGGCACCGACACATGGTATCTGGCCTACTTTACGATAGGCTTTCGTAGGGACCACGTTTACGGCGTCCACGGCGCAATTTATTGGCTATATTCCTGCATTTTCGGTTTGATGACATGAATCTCGCGCAATAAATTGCGCCGTGGACGCCGTAAACGTGGTCCCTACGAAAATTTCTCATCCTTATGTGATATACTAAACGAGCACTAATTTATACAAAAAGGACAGATCGCTAACCAGCTTCTGTCCAAGAAACGTATGCCTATCCTCACCTTACGCATTACATTCAAACAGTGAATATACATCCTTTTGGATTACAGGAGAGCAGTTTTTTATGGCAAGTACACATTATAATGTCGCGATCATTGGGTCGGGACCTGGTGGCTATGTTGCCGCTATTCGTGCCGCACAACTAGGTGCCAGTGTTGCCATTGTTGAGAGGCAATATCTTGGAGGCACCTGCCTCAATGTCGGTTGTATTCCTTCGAAGGCGATGCTACACGTCGCGGAAATGATGCATAACCTGGAATCGCTAGACGAATTAGGCATACATCTTCCACAGCCCGCGACCTTCGATATGACCAAAGCGGTCGCATTCAAAAACAAGGTTGTCAAACGCATGACAAGCGGCGTTGGCGTACTGATGAAGGGCAACAATGTCGATGTCTTCGATGGTACGGGTAGCGTCGATGCGTCACGCAACGTGACCGTTACAGGCAACGATGGAACAACGCAGCAGTTCAGTGCTGATAAGATAATCTTAGCAACCGGTTCCGTTCCCTTTATTCCACAGATGCCAGGGATCGATGGGCGCAACGTGATGAACAGCGATACGTGCTGGGACCTGCCCAAGACACCCGAAAGCCTCGTATGTGTTGGCGGTGGCATCATCGGTATGGAACTGGCATGTATGTTCAACGCGCTGGGGACAAAAGTTACGGTGCTTGAAATGCTGCCGAACGTGATGGCTCCCCTTGATGAAGAGGTGCGCCGCCTCCTCGTACGTATCCTCAGCAAGCGTGGTATCAACATCGTCACAGGCGCAAAGGTTGAGGGAATTGAAGAGGATGGCGCACAGAAAAAGGTTATCGCTACAACCGATAAGGGTCAGCAGTCATTTCCAGCCGAATATGTCCTGATCGCCGTCAGCCGTCGTGCTAACACGACAGGATTAGAGCGGCTTATGGAGCAGGGGTTGGACAGTGACAGAGGCCGAGTACGCGTCAACGACAAGATGGAGACCAACCTTCCTGGCATCTACGCCATCGGCGATCTTGTGCATGGAGCGGGCCTGGCGCACGTCGCATCAATGGAGGGTGAAGTCGCATCCGATAACGCAATGGGTCAGAGCGTAACGATGGACTACAATGTTGTGCCAAATCCTATCTACACCTTCCCAGAGGTCGCGTTTGTCGGACTCACAGAGGCGCAGGCCAAGGAGAAGGATCCCGAAGTAAAGGTCGAGCGTTTCCCCTGGACCGCCGTTGGTAAGGCGGTTGCAATGGACGAGACGGAAGGCTTCACGAAAATCATCATGGGCAAATATGGTGAGATTATTGGGGCGCACATTATTGGGCCAGATGCGACTAATTTGATCTCCGAGTTCTCGGTTGCGATGCGTGGTGAGTTGACCGTTGATGAGATCATTGAGACCATCCATCCACATCCCACCCTGAGCGAGGGTCTGCGCGAGGCCGTACTAGCGGTTGAAGGGCGTCCTGTTCATATTCCACCCAAAAGACAGGTCGCACGAACGCGCTAAATATAGAAGATAAAAAAAGAGGACATGGGGCATTGCTCCATGTCCTCTTTTTTGTGTCGGAAAGATCATCGACGAACTTTGGGTATATCTGGCGTTCAATTTGTAGGGACCGATTTATCACGTCCTTTTGGCTTTGACAATCGCCGACAAGGACGCGATAAATCGGTCCCTACAGACCACTCTGTATACTGAAAAGAAAAACAGCACTTAAAGGATACAAAGCAGTTATGTATATACAAAGACACTCGTTTGGTCAATCGCTTTACTTTACGCTGCTCGCGATGCTCGTACTTGGCATTCTGGCTGCTACGGGTACGTGGGTCTATATGCTTTCATTACCAAATGTGACAGTACCAATGCCCGTTCAAGCAGGCGCACCTATTCGGCTTCAGGATAAAGCGGCGGTACAGACAGTGGCTACCCAGTATATGCATGCGTTCTTAACACATCAATATCACATCATGTGGTCATTGTTGAGTCCTCAGATACAAGGGGTGTGGACAAACGAAGAGACGTTCGCTAGCTATTGGAATACACGCTTTCAAGAATATACGTTACATAGCTTCACAATAGGACCAGAAAAAACGGTAGCATACTGGACAAACCCGGAGACGATGACGAAGTACTCGAATGTCGAGCAACTATCTGTTTCACTGCAATTAGACTTTAAGGTGCAACCGAGAGCGAGTGTGCCACCCGAAGACCTGCATCCAAGTCAACTATTTCAAAATCTTCCCTTTATCGTGCAACACAACAACAAAACGGGGCGTTGGCTAGTACTGAATGGTGGGCCAGCCGATCTTGAAGCTCCCATTCTTCCCCCGACAACATCGAGAGCGAACACAGTCAATGTACCAATTCTGATGTATCATCATATCTCGGATGTGCCAACCTATACTGCCCTGGACAAAAGCTTGACGGTCACATCCAAGCTGTTCAACCAGCAATTGGACCATCTCAAAAGGCAGGGTTATCACACAATCACGTTCAATCAGATGTTTGACGCGCTATATTATAATGGGCCATTACCTACGAAGCCGATTATTCTCACCTTTGACGATGGCTATGACGACGGCTATGGTGTTGCCTATCCAGCACTTGTGCAGCATGGCTTTAGTGGTATGTTCTACATTATTACGGGTAAAGTAGGCTGGCAAGGGCAGATGACGTGGCATCAACTGGGTCTGATGTTGACGAATGGTATGCAAATGGGTTCACATACGGTCCATCATGTGGATATGGGTCAGGTGTACACAAATTCACCGGAGCAGGCACAGCAAGAATTACAGATTTCTCGCGCTACGATGCAGCAACGGCTAGGTGTTGTGATACAACAATTCTGCTATCCTTCTGGCGAACCATTCCGTCATGGGAGCCTTTATCTACGTCAGGTAATTGTGGACCTGCTCGCAAATGATGGCTATATCGGAGCAACTACTGACCCTGGTATGACAGGCGTTGAACAAAATAGTCAATCCCCCTTCGTTTTATTGCGCCTACGCATAGATGGACGCGATGGGCTGGATAGTTTTGTTGCTCGCCTGCCATAAAATAAATTTGCGAGACAGAAACCGATATATCGTTTCCTGTATCGCAAATTTATTTTATGGCAAACGAGCTAGGAAGATTTCTATGCTTCCACGCGTTCCATGTTTGCGCCAAGACTACGTAGCTTCTCGTCGAGCCGCTCATAGCCACGTTCGATATGCTCGATACCATACACCTGTGAAACGCCTTCGGCACAAAGAGCTGCAAGGATATAGGAAAAGCCCGCACGGATATCAGGAATATGCAGACGCATGCCCTGCAAAGGTGTTGGACCACGGACAACGCAACTATGCAAATATTCTTTTTCGCGGAACCGACATGGTACTTCGCCAAGACATTTTGTGTAGAGACCGATATGGGCACCCATGGCTTGCAGGGCTGTTGTGTAGCCAAATCGATCCTCATAAATTGTTTCGTGCACAACCGATATGCCATCAGCCTGCGTCAACAAGATCGTGAATGGTTGTTGCCAATCGGTCATAAAGCCAGGGTGAACATCCGTTTCGAGCGCGATTGCAGGCGGAGTTTTCCTATCACTGGTAAAACGGATACCCTCGTCATCAATCGTAAAGCGCAAACCCATTTTTGATAGCGTATTGAGAAATGTCAGCAAGGTATCTTGCTGCGCGTGCCGAAGATAAACATCGCCTTTTGTGAGATAGGCCGCGATTGCCAACGAAACGGCCTCGTTGCGATCACTTAGTAGTGTATGGCTGGCACCGCGCAACTGCTCTACGCCCTCAACGACAATACGGCGATCAACCTTAATTTCGATGATCGCACCCATCTTTTGCAACAATTTGATCAGATCGACAATCTCCGGCTCCAGGGCGGCATTTTCTATGATGGTGACACCCTTCGCCAGTGACGCGGTAATCAAGAAATTTTCCGTTGCCATCACACTTGGAAATGGCAGTTTGATCGTGGCACCATGTAAACGTTGTGTCGTGGTACAGTGATATTCATTGCCCTGCTCCACAATCTCCGCACCCATTTGACGTAAACCCTGTATATGGAAGTCGATGGGACGAGGGCCGATGCGGTCGCCTCCCGGACGAGGGATATGCACTTCACCACAACGATGCAATAAAGGGCCAATCGCCATTACCGCGATACGATTTAGCCCACCCACCTCCGCGGAAATCATGTTTTTGGTAATGTTGGGCGTACTAATTTTCAGCGTGTGGTCTTCCAAATAGACCTGAGAACCTACGTCTTCACACAGCTTCAGCGTGAGTTCAAAGTCTCCTAGAAGAGGCACATTGCGTAGTGTGCATTGCTCAGTGGTAAGCAATGAGGCAATCACCATTTTGGTAACTGCGTTCTTCGCGCCACTAATCGCTACCTCACCATGTAAAGGTGTTCCCCCTGTTATGAGGTAGTATGGGGCGTTCTTCTCCATTAGTGTTTCCTACCATTACTATTTTTTTTCGAGTTCCCAGGTGCCCGAAAGAGCCAGCGAAGGGCATGACGGCGTGGCGGAGGTGGTAACACATGGCGTTGTTGGGTGTATTCATGTTGATGCTCGTCAAGCACATCCAGAAAACGGTTCACGCTCTGTGCGACCCCCTCTACCATAAGATAACCGGAAGGTTTCACAGCATCACCAACGAGATAAAGACCCTGCGTAGTTGTCTTTGCCTGTGTATCTTCCCCCTGAGCCATACGATTGACAGGCCATTCTCCTCGATATGTTCCCATTGTCAGAATGTGGCAGTGTTTATCGAATGTCTCACCGAACATCATGCGTAAATCGGCAAGGGCCAATGCACGTTCCTCCTCAACGTTGTTGCTTTGAATGACTTGATGACTGATGAGCAGATGTTTCCCCGTGGGGGCCAGACTTGGATCGCTATTCGTCGGCTGCACCATGCCCGCGATACGCTTGGTATCGAGGCAATACATAATACCCTTATGTGGAATAAGAGACACATCGCTCAGGATGTGTATTTTGAGTCCCACCGCCTCGTGGATTGTGGGTAATATATGTAGGGGAGACCCTTGCGGTCTCCCTGAACCTTCCGCAATTGTGGGCAGGGAGACCGCAAGGGTCTCCCCTACACGTTGTTGTTTCAGCACCTGAGATTGTGTTACCGTGTGGTTTTGGAGCAAGCCCTCGGTCGCGCGTGGGCCAATATCGCTCACAATAACAGGCGCGGTAAATACTGACTCGTGTCCAGTAGCTTTGTCACGTACGCGTACACCAACCACGCGTCCCTCTTCGTGAAGAATTTGGAGGACCTCGCACGAAAGTCGAAGTGTGCCTCCTTGCGCTAGAACATGCTGCTCCAGTGACTGTGTTAGGCCACCACAGCCACCACGCACAATGGCGGGGGCACCATAGCGAAACATATTTTTCGTGATTTCGACAACCTCGGCGGTACTTACCTGAGAAAGCTCAAGGCTCAGTGCGAAACGCGACACACGCTCGAAGAAAGCCACGAGTTGAGGATTTTTCGTTATGTCGATATGCTGTTTTAGCCAAACATTATATGGAAGAGAACGTTCGTGTTGGGGTAACGGGCGCAAAAACATCTGGTAGCCAAGAGAAACAAGTAAAGCAAACTGGCGAGGACCTAAGAAATTGAAGACGCCCAGAATACTCCTTGATTGATATTGCTTCCCATGTACATGAAATGAGCCAAAGACATCAGCGTCAAAGAAGTAGTGCGGCACATGCAAATGTTGTAGCATCTGCGAAAGCACACCACTACTGCCAAAGGGTACCATGTGTACGGCACCTGTACTGACTTGTACGCCTTGAAATGTTTTCGAGGTAAAGCGTCCACCACAATGGGGAAGTCGCTCGACAACAAGGACACGTTTGCCGCGATCGAGCAGTTGTGCCGCGCTCAGCAAACCACCCAGCCCTGCTCCGATAATGATCGTATCAAATGCCTGTGCTGATAGTGTTCCATTTGTATATTGAGACGAAACGCGTTCCGCCTCTACTTGTTTATACATGCAATTGTCCGTTTGCTAGTGATATGTGTGATATGCACGGAAAAGGTTGCGCAAGACATGCTAGCGGCAATGCCGCTAGCATGTCTTGCGCAACCTTTTCCGTGCATGTTTATCTCTCTTCACCAATGAGGCCACGTAACAGACTGTTACATTCGTACATGGTGTTGAGGACGTTTTGGTGGATTTGGAATATTTTGTTTAGTTCGCGTGCTTTACGAGCAAGTTTTGTCACATACTCGATATCACGTGGATTGTTCATCACATCTTCCATGAGTTGTGACAGATCGGCCCATGCCAGAGCTTCACGACTACGTGCAACATCGGCGATAGTGTTATCCATACGTTCGGCAACCCGGCGCACACCTGCACGAAGCTGATTTGTGGTTTGTGCGATTTCAGCATCGTGGTTGTGCATAGCATCTTGTGTCGAGTTAATCTGCTCCTGTAGGGACATTACCTGTCCATCCAGAGTCGAGAGGGCGGCCATCAAAGCTGTCATATCCGGCAACGAGGGCTGCGACATACTTGTAAGCCGACTGAACGTAACATTCGTATCAGCATTTGTGGTGGCGGGTGCCTGGGTAGAAGTATTTGTGGTCGTAGTGGCTTGAGCAGTATTCGATGTTGGTGCTTGCATAGTTACATTCTGTTCTGGTGGTATAGTTACGACAGGAGGAGGCGTGCTTTCAACAGGTGCCACTTCTTTCTCGACAGGGGCAACCTCAGGTGCGCTATATGAATTTGCGACAGGAATAGACTGAGCGGATGTCGGTGCCACAGGCATCACAGAACCATTAGTTGGCGCGACAACTTGCTCTTGTGGCTGAACATCTTCCGCCTGAACGACGGGTTGCGCCTCTTGCTCTTGCGCAACAGGTTGCGGCGATTGCGCTTGCTGTCTGTCTTCCTCTACTAACCCGTTCTCCATCGAGCTTGTGCTAAACTGATCGCTTGTAGCCATCGTCGCCAGTAAATCTTCACGCGTACGATAAGTCATCTCTGGAGGTGAGCCAACTGAAATGGTTGGCAAGTCTTCTACACCGCCCGTTGACATAGAACCATAGGAGCGGAAGAGAAGTTCGTGTTCGCCAATACCGACATGATCGCCTTCTTCTAAGACTCTCGGTACCATTTCTTCTATCTGTTGGCCATTGACAAAGGTACCATTCGCGCTACGCTCATCACGTAACACATAATTGCCATTTTCGTAACGTACAGTTGCATGACGACGAGAGGTCAACTTGTCTTTAGAGAGTAAAATGTCGCTGTTTGGTGCTCGTCCAATCGATATCTCTAATTTGTCGAGCGGATACTCTTGCAAGACCGCTCCATCATCGGCACGCAAAACAAAGCGTGCAGGGTGTTCAATACCATCTGCTGATGAAGGTTGAACGGAACGTTGTGTAGGTAGTTCTGCCGCGGATTCAGACACCTTTGGTTCATTCGAGTTGGACCATGCTCCCACTGTCGCACCCACTGTCGCTAACTCATGACCTTGCTGTACGTTCCATTCTTCAGGAGATGCCTGTGTCTCACCACCAATTTCTTGTTGGGAATGTGCCGGGAACGATGTTGACACGAGACGATTACCACAATTCAAACAAAAATTGTCACCGGGCCGCGTCTCTGCTCCACAATAGGGACACTTGTCCATAAAAGTCACTCCTCTAATTCAAACGCACGTGCCAGGACAGCGGACGTGCCAGCGCGAAACTTCAGTTATTATATCAGAATCAACCGTCAATAGTTGAGAAACATGCGTATATTGAGGTATTTTCAGTAAATATAACGAATGTACCTCCACAATAGTACCATATGCATGAAACACCATGACATTAGTTTGCTGGTACCCACTCTATGTTCGGCTGTAATGCATTAAAAGTTTGTTCTAATATGGTTGTTGCTCCACGCGCGGAAAGGACGATGTTGGTAGTATTACGCGCACCTGTACATAATTGGACAGGTTCAGTAGTTGGACCTGGAGTGGGGGTGCTATTCTTAGCACTCGTTACACTACTCGATGGGCTACATTGAAAAGTGGAGGTTTGCGAAGCAAGCGGAGCTTCTGACAGACTAATGGCATCATGATTGGGCAACACATAACTTATTGTGAAGATACCGCCAAAGGTAGGATCATGTATGGTGCCGGATGCGCTAATAAGACAGGACCCCTGTGGTAAAGTCGAAGGCAAGAAGACAGCAAAACCCAGGTTTGGTTCCACTTGCTTCCAATCCGTAAGCGTTTTAGGCGTCGCGATAGGCGTCGTAGATGTCACGGCGGGAGTTCCTGAAACAGCGGGAGTGTTGGTTTTGGCTGCACCTTCGTCACGGAACACCAGAATCGGCTTACCGCACCAGTGTAGGTTTGCCAGCGCGACTTGTGGTAACGAAGTAGCAACTACAGTGACTCCTTTTGTCGTTGGTGTCGAACTTGTTCCTCCTAAATTCAGACCTGAACATCCCACAAAACAAAAACTTGCCAGTAAAAGAGTTGCGAGAGCAGAATATAGACGTATAACACCACTATCATTAGATTGATATCGTTTTTTATATAAGACAAACCCCGAACACATAGAAAAACTCCTTCGACAACACCAGCATACACATTTTTTGGTTGATATATTACTACAAACGTATGGAGAGGCTATATGTTTCGGTATCATCTTCTAGTCCCACTACCTTGATAAACAAAAGGACAATTTTTACTCTGCATTTCATCGTAATCTCCCAAAAATAACCCTTTACAGCGTTTTGATTTAGTGCTACTATTACAATCCGCCGATAAAATATACACGGAAGCTTTTTTATATCTATATGCTATTTATTTATTTCAATTACAGAGAATTACACGAAATCTTTAAGGGGATGAGCGTGTGTGAATGCAAAACAAATTTGGCAAACGGCAATTGAACGATTGCAAGCAAAGGTAACGCCTGCCGCGTTTACAACGTGGTTTCAAGGTACGTCAGCACACTCTTTTCAAGAGGGTGTGTTTACTGTGCGCGTCCCAACCACCTTTGCGAAGGCGCACTTAGAAAATCGTTTCATTGAGTCGATCCGCTCTATCCTCACAGAGATCACAGGCGACACGGTTGATGTTCAGTTTGTTGTGGCGAAAGAGACCGTAGATTTATCTGAGCAGGGTGGCGATGCGTTACCGCAAAGTAGACGGTCCTATCGACCTGGGAGAGGCCGTCCCCCAGCGGCTCAGCGTGAGAAACGTATCGCAGATGTTGCTGCTGCCGCGGCAATGAACTCGCTTGGCATTACCACACCTTATGCCAGTGCTCGTCGTAGTGCTGAGGACGATGTTTCAGCACGCACGGCTGAGAGAGCACGCCATGTTATGCCACAGGAGACATATCAGAATAGCAACAACGAGACACATGAGCAGGCAGAACCAAGTGTCTATATTGGACGAGCGAACGCGACACCAAACGTCACTTTACCGTTGCCAGAAGGGTTACTAAACCCACGATATACCTTCGATGCGTTCATTGTTGGCAAATCAAACCAATTAGCCCATGCAACTTCGAAGGCAGTCTCGGAAAGTCCTGGTCGTGTCTACAATCCGCTCTTCCTGTACGGTGGTGTTGGTTTAGGAAAAACACACATGCTCCATGCGGTTGGACATGCGGGTGAGGCAACAGGTTTGAATGTACTGTATGTGACATCAGAAAAATTCACCAACGAGATAATCAACGCAATCCGTTACCAGAAAACAGAAGAGTTTCGCGCCAAGTATCGTCAAATCGACATTCTTCTGGTGGACGATATCCAGTTTATCGCGGGCAAAGAGTCAACGGAAGAAGAGTTTTTTCATACCTTCAATTTCCTACATAATGCCAATAAGCAAATTGTAGTTACAAGTGATCGTCCCCCAAAGGCTATCCGTAGTTTACAGGATCGTCTACGTTCGCGCTTTGAGTGGGGATTGCTCGTAGATGTACAACCACCAGAATATGAGCACCGTATGGCTATCCTACGCTCGAAGTGCGACTCATTGCATTTTGTTGTACCCTCTGCCGTGACCGAATATATCGCACGACCAGAGTGTAGCAGTGTACGCGAGCTTGAAGGTGCTCTTAATCGCGTAATAGCGTATGCAATGCTCCATGGTGTACCGCTCTCAGTTGCAGTTGCGGCAAAAGCCCTTGAACATCTTTATCACGAGCCAAAGTCTCCTTCACGTGCATCCAGTCTTTCAGTAGCAGAGGTATTGGACGGTGTATGTCGCTACTACAATGTTGAGCACGAACGGATGATAGGTAATTCTCGTGACCGTGAGATCGCATGGCCGCGCCAGGTCGCGATGTACCTGATGCGCGAAGAGACAAGTGCGACCTTTCTACAAATTGGGACAGAACTCGGTGGGCGCGATCATTCCACGGTCAAGCACGGCTGGGAGAAAGTCCAGTCCGAAGTCACCAAAAACGAGCGTATCCGCCACGAAATCTCCGCGGTGCTCGAAGCTTTGCAGAAACCGTAACAATCCTGTTTCGAATAACATGGCACCTCGTCTCTTCAAATCAATATAGACGATTGTAGTATAATGTTCATAAAAAGTACGAACAATAGACCTATTGAGGAGCTTTCTTTTCATGTCCATGCAACAACAACAAGACGCCGATTATGATTTGTTGGCGGTCTTTAATGATGAAACAACAGCAGAAGCGGCGAGCACAAAGTTACGGAGTGCTGGCTTCACAGATGAAGAGATATTCCGTGTCACACCGGGGAGCGGTGGACAGTTCCGCGAACACGGTCCAAACACCAATCGCCGGGATGTGTTTCTACAGACGCAACGTACCAAACCAAGTCTGACATTAATTCTATTCTTAGCCGTCGCGCTCGGCGTCGTGTTTGGTGGGGGTGTCCTGGTCGTCGCCCTGCTACTCTTTTTCGCCATCCATATTGCGTTCTTCATACTGCCAACAGATTTTCTCATTGCCGGAGTTGGTAGTGTGATAGGCATTATCGTGGGAGCCATAACGGGTGTTCGAAGGAGCACACGAGTTCGCGGCAATATTGGACAAGATATGTCTAAGGTTAGCGCACCCACCACTCGCGTTGTGCCAGCACATGCTAGCACACGCAACGCCGTCGCAGTACGCCTTCCCGACTCTGAAAATATCAGCCGTAAGTCACGCGCACGCGCCATCTTGATTCAGAATGGAGGGAAGATAGATCGCAGTGTGGGACGAACGGAATAATACAGGCTACACATGAAAAAGGGGGGCGCATATTGTTGTGTCCCCCTTTTCATGTATATGAGAAGAAATGTTACAGGACTAGAAAAATAGAAAACAATTCAGTACAATATATTCAATGCTTGTATAAAGAGGAATCTTATTTTATTGCTTTGTTAGTACGTCGGGTGAGTTCGGCGAGGGCGCGCACATTGCTTCGCTCGTGCGCGGACGCGATCATGCTCTGTGAGAAATGAACCAGGATACGTCGCCTGTAGGGACCGATTTATCACGTCCTGCTGGCCTCTCGATATTCGACAAGGACGTGATAAATCGGTCCCTACACATATCCTCATCAATTTGTTAAACAGCATGATCGCGTTCCTACCACGTCTATATGATTTACTGATGCACTATTTGTGAGTGGGAGAAATTATTCGCTATGTCTAACACTAGTTTTATGGTGCCACGCTTTCAGGTAAAGCCGGAAGAGATTACGAAAAATCTCACGCGGCTTCTCCCGCCATACAAAGTCTTGCTCTTCGACGATGATTATCACGACATGGATTATGTCGTGTTTGCCCTGCTTCATTCTGTCAGCAACCTTACGACACAAAACGCGGAGGCCATCATGCTCACGGCACATTTGAAGGGCAATGCAATTGTCGTCGTATGCCCGAAAGAAGCGGCAGAATATTACCAGGAACGCCTACTTAGCTATGGCCTGACGGCGACTATCGAGCCGGAGTAGGGCCTTTCGATACGTTCGTCACGCATTGAAGGACAATGTTTACGCAAATACATATGTAACAAAAGAGTAAGGAAAACGTATTACTAGTGAGCACCTCCTGTAATTGAGGGGGTGCTTCTGCTATGATATAGTAATAATTATGTAAATTTTTTTGTGTTAACAGATACTTCTACCATTGACGTTTGTATTGTCACAGGTTACACTTCTTGCAAGTGTAACGCATACACTATGGTGCCATAGATACAAGACAAGCGATACACTGAAAACTGAAGGTGTTTGTTGATGCTGTTTTATCACACTCCCATCAGGAGGGAAAGAAAATCATGGTTCACTTATGGGGTTCCAAAACGAAGGAAGATATAGATTTAAGTAAGTCGGCTCTAGGGGACACAACCTCTGGAGATATCGTTGTCGTTGTTGGCGGCGAAAAGGTTGACATGAATCTGATTTACCTTGGTTGTCAGTTGGCAAAAGGAGCCAGGCGTAAGGTTCACCTCGTTTATATTATTGAAGTTCCTCGAGCACAACCGCTGAACGCGGTTCTTCCAAAGGAGTCTGAGCGAGCGGATACGCTGCTCAATAAAGCAATGGCGATTGCTTCCAAAGTAGGATGCGAGGCAGTGGCAGAGGTTGTGCAAGCACGTGACGCTGGCCCAGCCATCGTCGAGGAAGCAAGGGACCACAACTGTTCCGCCATTTTCATTGGTATTGTACGCGGGAAGAGCGCACAAAATGACCTGGGGAAAACTATTCCTTATGTGTTAACACATGCCTGTTGCCGTGTCTTGCTGGTACAGGACCCATGTCCACAGAATGTAATGTAACAAATTGTAGGGGCGCGATTGTTTGTGCCCTTATTTATATACATGCGATATGAGCATCAATCGCGCTCAGCTATGAGATAAACTACTGTGTCAAAGCCTTCACCATAGTATTGGTTAAATACGGTGAAGTAAATGTTGTTTTCGCTCCCGCTTGTGCGTTGGGTACAGGAAAGAGACGCGCTGAGAGTGGTTTGTGTAGCCTGACCGCAAGGGTTGCGACATCTAATAAAAGACGCGCGATTGCTTGTGCTGGCGTATCTCCTGGCAACGGAATTGTGTCCAGCCCAGTACCACAGACCGTAGAGTAGAGTAGCAACTGATGTACGTTCAGTAATCCTTCCTCCCATCTTCTTCCTAACACGGTGTCCTCCAAGACTGGCAGCATCAGGCCGTTATAGCCACATGTAGGAAGCCCAGTACTCTTTAGTGCCGTGGTGAGAGCCGCGACCGTCGCGAGTGTTCCTGCCGACCCAAGAGGACTACCACTAACATGTTCGATAGCCGCGACAATGCTATCGTCTGCGAGTGGTGCTGGCGAAAGATCAACTCCCCCAAACGTCAAATTTTGCTCCGCCGTAAACGACTGAGCAAGTGCGACAATTGGCGTTACCTGCTCAATAAGTGTATCCCTCACCCGCTCGGTCATCTGTGTAAGCGTTCCAACCTGCTCGGTCAGAGCCTTTGCAACAATACCTGCCCCCTGTAGACCAAGCGAGAGACTGGTTGGTCCTACATGATAGGCAGTCGGAAAGAAGGGACACCCTGCTTCTACACAGGCAAGCATGGCGAAGCGGAAGTTACCAAACCCCTCGTCTGTCTCTTGTGCCAGGCGTTGCATCACATGTGCTATAGGAAGAGCCGCTGCTTCGCGCAGACCATGCTCTCTATTTGCAAGTTGTACTGTCATATTGAGCGCGGTTGTTGTCGCAAGTATATCGACAATCTGTTCAATGTGTTCCAGGGATTGAGTAGGACGGGCCGCATGAATTGTACCCAGTGAACAAAAACTGAGTTCAACATCATCAAGCACCTTTTGTAGAGACTGAGCATAGGTAAGTCGGCGAGTAGCGGACCAGTTGGGGGTATCATCAAATAATGGGCGTGTCGAAAGACGCAGGGTTTGTACTTCGTAGCCAGTATTGGTAAAGCGCATGGAAACATCGCGTAACAATTTGCTGACACGCTGAATTGTGGAGGATGAGATAGGATGTGCATCTGCGAGGCCGAGTGTGAGTGTGCGGATAGGAGCAAACATAGGATATTTCCCTCTTACTAGAAAAACGAATAGTCTAGGATATACTACCATCCCATCTTCTCCTTGATTTGCACGTCTGTTCTAAGTATACTTGTCTTGACAGGGACTATCAGTTGCCCTACAATCAGACCTGCACACTACGGAGAGAGCGGGAGACTAGCGTTCATGATAGACACGACAGGTTCTAATGCGAACAAGCTTGAGCAACAATTTGGCAATTATCGGCTTGTTCGTCCACTTGGCGCGGGTGGCTTCGCGGAGGTCTATCTAGGCGAACATATCCATCTCTACACACAGGCCGCGATCAAGATACTTCATACACGTATGACGGAGGAAGAGCGCGAAGATTTCCGTACAGAAGCCCTTACGATTGCGCATCTAAAACACCCGAACATTGTACGCGTCCTCGAATTTGGTTTTCAGGATAATGTCACACCATACCTTGTAATGGACTACGCCCCCAATGGCTCACTGCGCTCTGCCTATAGAGGAAGCATACCACTTACAACAATTCTGCCTACTGTAAAAGCTATCGCGGCGGCCCTTGATTATGCGCATCAACAAAACATTGTACATAGAGATATCAAGCCCGATAATATGCTACTGGGCGCGAATGGCGAGGTCTTGCTCAGCGATTTCGGTATTGCGGTAGCAGCACTCGCGACCGGAGTACAACAAACGCAAGATGCAACAGGGACACCGGCATATATGGCTCCTGAGCAATTCCAAGGCAAACCACGACCAGCAAGTGATCAATACGCGCTAGCAGTAACCATCTACGAATGGTTATGCGGGAAGCGGCCCTTCGATGGCGACGCAACCGCGCTTGGCTATCAGCATGTTCACGATGCTCCCCCCTCACTTCGCGCACAACAACCTGAGATTTCGCTTGCCGTAGAACGAGCCGTCTTCAAAGCATTGGCGAAAGACCCGCATCAACGCTTTGTCAGCGTTACGGCCTTCGCAGATGCGCTCGAACAGGTCGCGTTCGCCGCTTCGCAGGAGGGACTCCACAGTGCTGTTACGGTGCGAGAGCATGCAATACATGAGCATGATGAGCAAGAGTGTTTCCTGTGCCTCTTCGCGAAAGTACGACCACATGCCGAGATGGAATGGCCTTGCGTAGAAAAAAAGCTGCAAGGGCACCTTATCTCCGCGCAAGAACGCATGGTGAACGATAAACTTACACCGTGTATTACCGTTGATCTTGGCACAAAACTCGCGGTCATTGCCCTTCCTGCTGACTACTATCGTGACTTGATTCGTGACATCGTAGCGCGTGGGAAGACGATACGACGCATGCCAATTACCATCTATCACCTTCCTGCTCCAACCGACGTAACAGAATACAAAGGCAAACCGCTCTATCGCTATATCGCTTATCCAAACACATTGGCGGTACTAGAGCCTGACACTTTGCTCAACATCACAGATTTGAGTCAGGCAGACTATTGCAATCGTAAATATTTGCTGAACCGCCTGATCTCTTCGCCACCCTCGACAGCTTCAATCCGTGGTAATCTCATTCATGCCTGTTTCACGAAGCTGCTCAAACATGATGCCACTGATAGCAACACAACATCGTTAGACCTGCTACGCAAGACATTCGAGGAAGTGCTAGCAGTCAGTCGTATGGAAATGGCTCTGGCGAATATCTCCCTCGACACTATGCGCATCGACGTACAACCGCACCTCGAAAGCCTTGCGGTCTGGTATGATAGCAATCGTATCAGCTTGTGGGGGAATAGCGATGAGGCTCATGCGGTACGTGCGGAAACATTTCTGCTAGTGCCAGAAATTGGCTTACGTGGACGACTGGACGTATATTGGGAACAACCGATGAACCAGTCGTTGCTTGAACTCAAGACAGGAAGTTTGTCTGGTACCAGCCCTAAAAGCGAACATAGACAACAGGTACATGGCTACCAAGCATTGCTCGCGGTACGCCAGGACTCCAAGATGAACAAGGCACAGGCACAACTGCTCTATAGTGGAACGCCAGGGCAGGCAAGCGGCTTTGGTCTGCGCCTGGATACAAGGACGCTTCAACGGATTACGACGGTACGTAACACGCTGATCTTGAGTCATGCTACGGGCATGCCACCCTCGCCACCAGCACCTAGACGCTGTACAAAGTGTTCCATGCTCAATACCTGTGAACGCGTCTCTACACTGCTGGATTGGCAGCCACCACAGCCAATACACGACCCACAACCTGGACAGGATGCAGCCGAGCCTATCGCTCCCACCTCCAGCCGCCAGCCAAAAGTAGATAATCCAGAGGATCGCGCACTATTTACACACTACTACAACTTGCTTCAACTCGAAGGCAAAGCGGGCGAAGATGCACTCGCGCTACTCTGGAAAAACTCGGTCGATGAACGCTTGGCATTAGGCAAGACAATTATCTGCACCCTATTTCTTAAACATAAACGGGTCAATGATGGCTGGGAACAAACGTTTACGTGTGATAACCAGTCGGAATTACGAGAGGGTGACGAAATTCTCTTGAGTCGCAACAATCCCATTACAGGTGAGGTTGTCACAGGCACGGTTATGAAAATCAGTGCTCGCGAAGTTACAGTATGGACACGTGAACTCCTGGAAAGTCCAATTGGAGAAAACGACCGGATAGTGATCGATAGCTACGGCAACGACCTTGTACATGTACGCACGCTGCAAAACTTATTGCGCTGGCTCGATGTGGAACCACAGCATGTACGCGATATCGTTGCTGGTAGAGTACGCCCGCGTTTCTTCGGTGTCAACGTGCCACTACGTAAAGACTTCAACAAAGAACAAAATATAGCAGTCGAACGTGCCGTACAGATGCAAGACTACTTGCTCATCCAGGGACCTCCAGGTACTGGCAAGACAAGCGTTATCGCCGAGATTGTCAAACGCCTGACGCAGCAGGGACAACGCGTCTTACTAGCGGCCTTCACAAATCAAGCGGTTGATAACATGCTCAAACGTCTCGATAAAGAAGGCTTTTCCGACTTCGTACGACTTGGGCATGAACGGAGCGTTCACCACGATATAGAGTCGCACCTGCTACAAGAACAGGTAAAACAGCGCATGCAAGTAGTAGAAGCTACAGATACAATGCATACAAATGTTGTACTAGACATTCTTCGCGAGACACCTGTGGTAGCATCGACAACAGCAACATGGTCATCGGATAAATATGTGCCACAAATGTTAGAGACGCAAGATGCGGCCCCGATGCTGTTCGATGTTGCCATCATCGACGAGGCAAGTCAGCTTACCGTCCCGGCTATTTTTGGTGCGCTTCGCTTTGTCAAACGCTTTATCCTGGTTGGCGATGATAAACAACTACCGCCATTAGTGCTAAGCAAAGAGGCGGCTGAACTAGGGCTTGCAGACTCACTTTTTAGTATTTTAAAGCGTCGTGAGGAGCAGTACACAGAAAAGCACGTAGAAACAGTAAGTGCCTGTATCGCACTCAAGACACAATACCGTATGAACAGGTGGATTTCGAATTTCTCCTCCACCGTCTTCTACGAGAGACAACTGGTTGCGCACGAGTCGGCAGCTAATCGGCGACTCAGTATTGTTTCGACGACTCGTTCAATATGGCAAGAGCCAGTTGCTCTTACGAAGGCTATCGCGCCAGAATTTCCACTTGTCTTTGTAGATGTACGGGGTGAACAGGAGAACGGGGCATTGAAGGCAAGCAACGCGGAGGCACTCGTGGTTCGTGACATTGTGCATGGTTTGCTTGAACGTGGGGTCCAGGAAGAGGCTATTGGGATCATCGCCCTCTATCGGGCGCAGGTCGCGAACATTCGGCGCGTCCTGTTTGAAGACGATGCTTCGTCCAATTGGGCGGGACTTTCGATCACAACTCCGCTGAGTATTGACACTGTTGACCGCTTCCAAGGGGGCGAACGTTCCGTTATCATCATGTCATTCGCGACCACCAGCGAGCCAGAAATCAATAGCTTACGCCGCGAATTTCTGACAAATGGCAACCGCCTGAATGTCGCGCTCACCCGTGCGCAGCACAAAATGATCCTCGTTGGGTGCATTTCCGCCCTTGAACACCTGCCGATTTTTGACCGCCTGATTACCTACTGCCGCAGCATGAAAACGGTTATAGCCTTGAAAGAATAAGGGGAGTAAGAACAAAATGTATAGCGTCTTAGGTTGATATATCGACCTAAGACGCTATACATTTTGTTCTTGTTTATTCTGCCTCGGGTGCCTCATCTTCACTGGTCTCTTCGATGGCCTCGGTACCCTCTTCTGGTATCTGAACTACCTCAGACACCTCGGTTCCCTCTACCTCGTCAACTAATTCAGCAGCCTCTTCCAGTTTCTTGCCGTTTGTAGTCGCGACGGCAACAACTGTGTCACCCTCACCAAGATTCATCATACGGCGTCCCTGTGTGGCACGACCACCGCGAATGATATTGGCTACATCCATACGAATAACGACACCGGATGCCGAGATAATCATCAGGTCGCTATCTTTTTCCGTGAGGATACGGGCTGTGGCAACACGTCCAGTCTTCTCGTTCACCTTCGCGGTAAGCACGCCACCGCCACCGCGAGTCTGAAGTGGATAATCTTCAATTGGTGTACATTTGCCATAGCCAAGCTCGGTTACGACCAGCAACTCACTGTTCGCGGGAGTCAGGTTAAGCGAGACCATTGTATTATCCTTGCCTAAGCGAATACCACGTACGCCACCACTGGTACGAGATGCTGAACGCAATTCGGCAACGGTAAAACGAATAGCGTTGCCTTGCGCGGTAATCATCAGCACATCGTCATCCGTGCGGGCTAATTTCGCGCCGATGAGTTCATCGTCTTCCTCAAGGTCCATCGCGATCAGGCCGTTGCGTCGTACTACCTCGAACTCTTCCATCGCCGTCTTCTTGACCTCGCCCTTTTTAGTGGCGACAATCATGAAGTCGCGACTCACGCCCTTTGGCACCTGTACAATCGCTGTGATGCGTTCGCGCTGCTCGATTGAGATGAGATTGATAAGATGCTCACCTTTCGCGGTACGACCCGTATCAGGCAATTCATAGACACGTAGTTGGAAGACACGTCCACGGTCCGTAAAGAAGAGCAAGCTATCGTGCGAGTGTGTCACCAGCAGATGCTGAACCGCGTCATCTTCGCGTGTCACCATACCGGTAATGCCACGTCCACCGCGTCTCTGTGCGCGATAGGTGCTGGATGGCAAGCGTTTGATATAGCCCTTCTCTGTCAGTGTTACCACGACCTCTTCGTTGGGGATAAGGTCTTCATTTCTGAACTCGCCTGTTTCCGACTCGACGATCTCGCTACGGCGTGGATCGCCATATTTCTCCATGAGTTCTTTCAGGTCGGCCTTGATAAGCTTACGGATTTCATTAATGTCGCTTAGCAGCATATTATAGTATTCAATATGCTGAAGTACGTCTTTGAGTTCTTCCTCGATCTTCTGGCGTTCGAGTGCGGCTAAACGAGCCAAGCGCATATCAAGAATGGCTTTGCCTTGCTCTTCCGAAAACGTGAACTGTTGACGCAGGTTCTTCAACGCTTCATCGGTTGTTTGCGAACCGCGAATGGTCGCGATCACTTGATCGAGGTGATCGAGCGCGATCTTCAAGCCTTCCAGGATGTGTCGCCGCGCCTCGGCCTTTGCCAGTTCATATTGTGTACGGCGCGTGATGACAACTTCACGATGGTTGATGTGGTATTGTAAGAAGTCCTTGAGGCGCAATGTGCGCGGTTGCTTATCAACCAGTGCCAGCATGTTCGCATTGAACGCACTCTGCATAGCGGTATACTTGAAAAGTGTGTTGAGGACGCTTTCGGGGTTGGCGTCGCGTTTCAGCTCAATGTACATGCGCATCCCATTGCGGTCGGACTCGTCGCGCACCTCGGAGATACCCTCGATCTTTTTGTCACGGGCCAACTCCGCGATTTTCTTGACCAGTTCGGCTTTGTTCACCTGATAGGGAAGCTCGGTCACGATGATACTGGTGCGTCCCTTCTCGGTCTGCTCGAAGTTTGTACGTGCGCGTACCACGACGCGCCCTCGTCCATTTAGATAGGTGTTGCGGATACCTTCGCGCCCATGAATAATGCCGCCAGTGGGGAAATCTGGACCGAGAATGATATGTGAGAGTTCTTCAGTCGTGGCCTCTGGATTGTCGATCAGGTGGATCACGCCGCTACACACCTCGTTAAGGTTATGGGGGGGAATATTGGTCGCCATACCTACAGCGATACCCGTAGAACCATTCAAGAGCAAATTAGGGAGCCGTGCGGGGAGAACGGTTGGTTCTTCGGTTTGATTATCATAGTTCGGTGCGAAATCAACGGTATCTTTATCGATATCGCGTAGCAGCTCGTCGGCAATCGCCGCCATCTTTGCTTCAGTGTAACGCATGGCCGCTGGTGGATCATCGTCTTGTGAACCGAAGTTGCCTTGACCGAGCACAAGCGGATACCGCATTGACCATGGTTGCGCCATACGCACAAGAGCATCATAAACAGCGACATCACCATGTGGGTGATAGCTCTTAAGCACTTCACCAACGGTACCTGCACACTTACGAAACGCCTTTGTCGATTGGAGGCCCATATCTTCCATAGCATATAAGACGCGACGATGGACAGGCTTCAAGCCATCGCGCACATCAGGTAGTGCACGACTCACGATCACGCTCATCGAGTAGTCGAGATACGCGCCTGTCATCTCATCAACAATACTAACTGGCCTAATATTACCAAGTTCCATAAACATCCTCACCAAAAAAGTCAGACATAGCCAGAAGGCGATATCGGTTTGAAGCATTGATTGTATAGGTCGGAGGGGTCTTATAAAGCGGAATCCTACCTTCCTTATTATATCACATGCTATAGTTGTGTACAAGCATAACAGGACTTCTTCCTGAGCTTTTTGAAAGTCGAGCAAGGGGCATGACAGGGGCAAGCGACATGACAGGGGCAAGCCCTGTCACTACTATACTTTCCGCCACTTCGTGGCTTGTCACGATGGTACGTGTATAGTAGTGACAGGGCTTGCCCCGGTCATGCTTCAACTCACGATTAAATAGCTCTGGTGCTATGCGCATCTAGCAAAAATGGATTCCATCAGGTATGATGATAGGATAGAAGAGACCTGAACGATTTTGATCCCTAAACTACTATGCTTTAATAAGTAGGTGTGGTATCATTAAGTGCAAGAGCGGAAGTACAGGGAGTGTCAACGTACCCATTCATCAGCCCTAATATAATGTAGCGTTAGCTCTGATGCCAAAGGGGGAGTTCCAAAGTCATGTCATCATTGCCATTTACAGCGTCAGAATGCTTTTTTGTAGCCATTGTCGCATTTGTTATAATTGGTTTCCAGCGTGGCTGGCGACGTGAATTGGTTACACTTGTGTTTGTATTGCTCGCGGTTATTTTGATTCGTCCTAGCTCGAATGGCGGTTTTATTGCTAGCCTATTCGCACGCATTCCATCTATGATAAGTTACCTCTTTTCTGGTTCAACGCAGACAGGTTCAACAGGCACAACTATTTCTAACAACTTCTTAGGTCCATGGGGTATACTCTTGGTGTTTCTCATCGTAGTGGTACTGGGTTATGTCGCAGGAAACCGTATCTTTCCAAAGCCAACAGTTCCAACAGAACGAATTCTTGGCATTGTGCCATCACTTATTTCCGGCGCATTCATTCTTGGCTATCTTACCACTGGCAACTTTTTTGCCAAGAATACGGCAGGTCAATCCTTCTTCTCAGTCGTTGTGCAGCCACCAGACCCGATGAATTATGTGCCGATCCTTTTTGTGATCGCACTTGTCGCAGTTATTGTCGGCTTTATCGTGTCAAGATCGAAAAAACCAGCAGCCAAAAAGTAGTGTAAAACGTACAATAAAGAGTGGTTACTAGAATTATGACGTTGAAACGTATTCATACAGTAACAAATAAGGTGGTAGTTGGATCGTCTTTTATGCAAATTGCGTTGAGGTGACGAATGGCTGAAACATCCAAGAGTAAGCAAAGCGCGATCACAAAGCCTGTAGACCGCTGGCAATCCGGTCGTCCTCGTTTCAATATTCAACAATTCAGCATGGGCAAGGATAAGAAGTGGCACTTCTCGGGTCAAGAGCCGGGTGAAGAGGTACGTGTCGTTGTCCGTAAACACTGGTGGTTTCTTGTAAGGCCAGCGTTACCATTTCTAGGCTCAATTATAGGCATCTTTCTCGTACTAGCTGCTATAACTACGTATCCTCAGTATGACCTCATCTGGACATACTTAGAGATCGGTATCATTTTGCTTGCCATTATCACAGGTGCCTGGTTTGCGTGGAAAGACCTGGCTGTGTGGTGGCTTGAGACGTACATCGTTACAAATAAACGCATCATCAACTCACGCGGTCTCTTACAACCAACACGCCAGGAAACCCCTCTTGAAAAGGTAACACAGGTTGGCGTGGACGTGAAAACACCATTCCAGGCACTCTTACATTTTGGTACGGTCCATGTCTACCTGGCGGGTGGTGACCTGATCATGCAAGCAGTACCTAACCCTAGAGAAGTCAAAGATGCGATTCAGGGTGTGACCGATGTTGTACAATCGAAGAAGAAAAAAGAAGACCCTATTCCTGTGCCGCAAGACCCGGAACTGGCTTCAGTCCTCAAAAAGCTAGCCGAGGGTAAACCAGTGCCTAAGCTAGCAGACGCAGACGAAAACTATCCTCCACCACGCAATCCAGATCGTGTACGTGGCCCGCGCCGTACCTTTGGCGGTGTCCTGCGTATTCCCAGTCGCATTAACTATATGTCGGGTGAGCAGACGGTACGGTACATTCAGCGTTCTCAGTACGTACTGTTAAAAAATCTGATTGTGCCTGCTTTATTGATCATACTCATTTTGCCTGTCGCTATTGTTCCACCAAGCATCGGCTACATTCCAGTGACCATTCAAACCTACTGGTGGCTCATCATGGGTGTCTTGTTCCTGGCGCTGCTTGTGTCACTGTTTTTTGTCTACCTGAACTGGCTTGACGACATCTACATTTTAACCAACAGACGCATTATAGACATCGAGCGGAAGTTCTTATTCACTGTCGAGTCGCGTATTGCCGCAGAATACAAGAACTTACGCGATATCAAAGTGAAAGTGCCAAACGTACTTGAGCGCTTCTTGGATGTTGGTGATGTCTTCGTCGAGACGCCGGGTAATTCGCCGGATATTATATTCAAAACTGTTGACCATCCTTTCCTGATTCAGGACGAAATTTACGCCATCAAAAATCATAAGGAAAAGGAAGACAAGGTAAAGAGGGAAAATGACGAGCGTAAGTTGCTCCAAACATGGTTTGGAACAGTCGTCTCATCACTGGATAGTACGTCGAAGATTCATGCAGCACCAGACCTGAAAAACATGGACTTGCTCGCGGCAATGAACTGTGCGCAAGAGCTAGGATTGGATATCGAGGTAGTAGGTGATGCCATTCCGACCAACACAGTCGCACCAGGATGTGTTGTAGAGCAAAGTCCACCAAAGGGAACTCTCATGGAGAAAGGGAGCAAGATCGAGATTCGGTTAAGCAAAAGACAATCACTCGTCAATCATCAAATATGAAGATACGAGAGACCAGACAAAGAGAAACCAGGCTTGTACATTGCGCGAGCCTGGTTTCTCTTTGTCTGATCGTCTCGGACTTAGCGCATGCCTGAACTACCAACACGGGCTAATAGAGCAACGCTTTCGATATGGTAGGTTTGTGGAAACATATCAATTGGCTGTGCTGAGACGAGACGGTAGCGTCCACCAGAACACAAGGTCGCGATATCTCGTGCGAGTGTACTAGGATCACAAGAGACGTAGCAGATGGCACGCGGTGCTAATGTCTGCAACGCTTGTAGGGCTTTCGGATGACATCCTGCTCGTGGTGGATCGACGAGCGCGACATCGACACGCTCCCGTCGGTAGTGGAGTTGTCCCAGGAGTCGTTCTAAGGTTCCTTCCAGCACAGTAATTGAGTTCTGGTTGTTGAGCATAGTAGTCGCTCGTGCATCCATTACCGCGCTTGGCTGTGACTCAATGGCGATGACACGTGCACCGCGTCCGGCAAGGAACGAGGAGAAGAGACCTACACCACTATAGCCATCAAGAATAATATCGGACCTTTGTGGTTCTAGCAACGCGATTGCACGCTCAACTAGCATGGCGGCTTGCAAGAGATTCACCTGGAAGAAGGAGTCAGCAGAGACACGGAAGCGACGACCCAACACAGTATCGGTCAAATACTCCTGGCCAGCGAAGACGCGTCCGTAACGCCCACCGACACGTTCTATGATAACGCCAACAATCCCTGGTGCCACCGTCATTAACTCGTTCGCCAGTTGCTGGGGGTCCTCTATAAGTGAACCGGGACGAGCGTGAATAACTAACAGAGTTGGTACCGCGCGTGCCGCCACGCTTACCTCGTCCACCGATACACCAATACCAGCGTTATTAACCGTGCCAACGGCACCACGAATAGTAAAGCCCTGTACCATCTCGCCCAGCGTGTCGGCAAAATAATTCGTAAGCTTTTCACGCACTTGTTGATACACCATATCGAGAGCAGGATGGAGTAAAGGACAGTTTTCAAGTGGTTGAATATCATGGCTTTCAGTTAACTTGAAACCAATTTCCCCCGAAGGCCCGACAGAAAATAAGGCAATGTTGCGGTAATGCCAGGGTGAAATTGTCGTAGGCATGCCAATAGTGGGATGTACAAGCGCATCAGGCTGTTTGCCGATGCGCATGAGCAACTGGCGCACAATGTGAGCTTTCCAGGTAAGTTGTGCCTGATAAGCGATATGCTGCCATTGACACCCACTGTCAGTAAGAAGAGGAAACGCAGGCTCGACGCGTTCGGGGGCAGGACGCAAAATTTCAAGCATGTCTGCGCGCGCGTGCCCGCGTCGCTCCTCGACAATATCTACCCGAACACGCTCACCTGGAATGCCGCCAGGGACGAAGAGGACACGTCCCTCGTATCGGCCCACGGCATCTCCACCATAGGCTAGGTCTGTAAGTTCGACATCAATGCTCATGTTCACCTCGCGGTCAATGCACTTCCCGTCGTGTCATGCATGTCCGTCACATCTTTCCAGTGTATTTGTGTGTTTATAACATTATTGGCTGTTTTGGATGACTATAGAGTCGCGTGCCAAAGCGACTCAAGAAAACCGCACCTAGCCCTATCAAGCCCGCACCAATACTAATAAACAAGCCAATGTAGGGGAGAGACCCTGCCAACACTAACACTGTCAGTCCCACTACAACCTGCACCATACGTGTGTTTTTCTGTGGAGCCACTACACGTACGATGTACTCGCCGAGCAACGAGCCAACCGCCACCGTTCCCAAGGCCCAGGCCGCGATAAGTCCTATCACGACGATGATCGCCAACGGAATAGAAATGATAAGAGCCACCAGAATGGCCAGCACAGGTAGTGCTAGCAATATACTCAAGAGGCCAAGCACAAGACTACGACGCATCTTGCTTGTGACCGTAGTACGCACTAACATTACATGCTCTGGCAATAAGACGATAAGTAAGGCACCCAATGCAATCCATCCAAGCATGGACCAAAAGCGAAAGTTTGGTCCTTCATCGCTCATCAATAGTTGGTTTACACTTTTAGGACACCCGTCAAAGTTTCCATGTACGTGTTGATCTCCATCGGAAGTCCAGGAACCCTGACATAAGTGAATATCACCATTGATGGATGCGTTTTTTTGTAGGGTGATACTTCCACCATAAGCAGTGATCGTTCCATTCACCGTTCCATCAATGATAACACTTGTGCCAAACACTACTATGTCGCCTTGTACTTCACCTTGTATAACTATTGTGCCACCAAATGAGGTTACATTGCCACATATTAGCTCGCCACCGCCTATAATGATATCAGTACCAAAGGAAGGGCTTCGGTGTGAGCCAGTGCACTCTTGCTTTACTGGCTCGCTAGCCTGGCCAATACGGGTGCCAGCGGCAAAGACAGTATGGCTCGCTACCATGCTTGTGCCTAATAAGAACGCTGCGAGGAGCAATAGTCCAGGCAGCGTATAGAGTACCAATCGTCGTTGTACAGCTTTTCGCATACCATAACTCCCTATCATGCTTACGGCGTCTCTTTTTCTTAAGAGAAAAGGGTCTGGTGAAGCATGATCTTCGCCACCTACCTATGCCTCTCGCGGAGGGCGCATCAGGCGAAGCCACATCCCCATCATGAGTACAACCACAAAGCTCACACCACCGAGGAGAAAGCTATTGTGTGTTACAACAGTCAAACCTGTTTGTATGTATTGCCCCAGTACATAGAGTATGTCAACGACATGACTGAGCAAGCGCAATACATGTACCATGAAGTCGGTCTGTACAAGCGTTATAGCGAGTATCAGGAGTGGAATACTGCCGAGTGTAAAAAACAGAATTGCCGCAAAAGCTGCTCCACCAGTCCGCAACCGTGCAACACGGGAACGTTGTTGCTCATGAAGCGTTTCAAGCTGTTGGGAGATTTGCCTATGTTGCTGGACTGCCTGCATGATTGAGCGCGTCGAAACGCTACCAGTGCTTGAGAAACTACGCGCGACCATCGGCTGTGCCGTCTTTTGTGACGTTCTTAGGAGTACATCCATGCTGCTTTGACGCTGCTCAAAGGCACGGCAACTTTCGCACCCTGCAAGGTGTTCCTGAAGCATGGCTTTGTCAGCGTCGTTCAGTGCATCAGTATCGCGCTGAGCAAGCACCTCTTTAACGTCGTGACAGCGCATCGTTCTGCTCCTCTTCGAGAACCGAACCATTTTGCATATAGCGTGCTAACAGTTCACGTGCACGATGAAGACGCGCCTTGACCAGAGCAGGTGTCAGGTTGAGGGCGTTTGCAATTTCGTCATAGGAAAAATCATGCCAGTAACGCAGAACAATGACGGCGCGATACTTCCCAGGCAAACGCTGTAAGTATGTCTGCACCTCGTCATGTTGCTCACCGCGTAAAGCTGATTGTTCAGGACTCACCCCTGCGTCAACAATCCATTCGAGGAATGGTACATCCTCCAAAGGAAGCGCGAGAAAACGTCTCCTGCGCAATTGGTCAATTGACAAGTGTGAGGCAATTGAGAGCAACCATGTACTAAATTTATGGGCTGGCTTGTATGTAGCAAGTTGCGTGTAGGCTCGCACAAACGCTTCCTGCGTTACATCTTCGGCCTCAGTCGCATTACCGAGCATCCGATAAGCAAGGTTTTGGACTGCATCTTTATAGCGTTCAACGAGCACTGCAAAGACGTTTTGATCGCCACGAAGCACAATTTCGACCAGCCCGGCATCACTCATCGCATCAACCACTACCCCTGTGTTTGACAGGCTATTTCTTACACTTGCAACGTCAGCGGTCTGTGTGAGTGTGCCAGTAGTACTGGTACGCGCACCCCGACGAGTTCCGCGTGCCGACTGTGCTATCGAGCCAATGACTCCTAACGGATTCGCAGCATCTATCGTCAATTCTACCATATATCACCGCTCATTACTTACTTTTTATTTAATATATAGAAGGGACATAAAGGCTCCCTCCTCATCAGCATATACGAGTTGTTGCTAAAAAAGTTGTAGTCTTTAGCCACACACCATACATCGCTCATACAAGCGTTACAAAAGAGAAAGCCACTTCGCAATCTCATATAGTATAACATACATGCATGAAAAAATATTCATTTTATAGGCGGGAACATTTCACAAAGTGTAAGAAGTATACATAAAAGAGGAGGGGTCCAGGGCTATAGCCCTGGACCCCTCCTCTTTTATGTATACTTCTTAGAAAAAGCTGAAAAAGTTAAGCATTTTGTTGATTTTGCAGGTCTTGCAGCGGCACATCGTCGTTAGACGAAACTTTTTTCCCTTCACTATCTTGCTTTTGCTCTGGCTGAATCCGTTGTGCCTGTGGACCGTGTGTATCAGGCTTGCCCTCGCTATCATACTGGCCTTGTCCATATTGGCCTGTATTGCCCTGACTGCCGTACAATTCCTGGGAAGTAGGATTTTGTTGTTCTGAGTTCGTCTTCTTTTCTTCTTGTTCCGACATACTTCTATATCCCTCCATCAATAAATTGCTTTACTTGACCTCAATCATAACGTCTTTTTGATCGCTTACACGTTCCATAACCTCGCCGATGCGCTGAAATGGAACCTCATCCTGCCGCGAAAGCGTCTCCCAGAGACTCGGTTCAATGGCTGCGAAGAGACCACCCGATGTTTGAGGATCGAAGAAAAGGGCCTGTTTCAGCACGTCTATGTTTGCCCCAAACTGAATATGGACCTGAACCGCGCGTTCGTTACGCTTTGTACCACCAGGAATGCACCCAAGCTCAGCATAATGCAGGACATTAGGTAATAAGGGAAGGGAAGCAAATTCGAAACGCATACGTGTCAGGCTCTGTGATGCCATTTCCCAGGCATGCCCTAGCAGGCTAAATCCAGTGATATCAGTGACGGAATGAACCGAGGCATCGGCTTGCACTAGCAATTCGCTAGCTCGTCGGTTGAGCGTAGTCATCGAGCGTACCGCCGCCGCCATATCGTCCTCGGATACGAGATCACGCTTCTGAGCTGTTGTAAGGAGTCCAGTACCAAGTGGCTTGCTCAGAACAAGCACATCACCCGGTTTGGCTCCGCCCTTCGTAAGAATATGGTCGGGATGTACCATCCCGGTAACGGCAAGGCCATATTTCGGCTCGTCATCGGAGATAGAGTGGCCGCCTGCAATGACGCTTCCAGCCTGCTCAACAATGTCCATACCACCACGTAAGACCTCGCTCAAAATGCTTGTATCCAAGTCCTCGGGCCATGCGACAAGATTGATCGCCATGAGCACCTGTCCACCCATTGCATAAACATCGCTGAGTGCGTTCGTGGCGGCAATCGCGCCGAATGTGTAAGGGTCATCCACAACCGGCGGAAAGAAATCAGCCGTGCTGATGATGGCTTGTTGCGCATTAACTCGGTACACGGCGGCATCATCTATAGCACCTAAGCCAACTAGTAGCTGAGATGGCACGTTCCGTTGGCGCAATGGACGGAGAACTTCAGCCAGAATATCTGCCCCTATCTTAGCTGCGCAGCCAGCACAATTCGCGAGTTCTGTAAGCCGCACACGTTGATTCGTCGTCATGGGAAACGCCTTTCTTGCTCTGTTCATTCGAAAGATAGCTGTCTCTCCATTAAGTCACAAAAAAGCCTTGGGCGTTCATTGATTTTTTCACATACTTTCGGATTTTCGGATTTTTCTCACTCTTGACAACCATTAATTTCATATGTATACTTAGTTCCATTAAGGAATTAATACGTTTAGGAAACGATAGGAGAGAGATACAATGAATATAGCACTTTGGATTGTACAAATTTTACTGGCTCTTGCATTTGCTGCCGCTGGCTTCATGAAGGTAACGCAGCCAATTGCCAATTTGTCTAAAAACATGGGTGGATGGGTCGATGATTTTGGCCCAAGATATGTGCGTCTGATCGGTACACTAGAAATCCTGGGCGCGATTGGACTTATTCTGCCAGCCATAACACACATTTTGCCGTGGCTGACACCAGTGGCCGCTATCGGATTGGTATTGACGATGATAGGGGCAATGATTACACACGGACGACGTAGTGAGTTTACAAATATGATACCCACCTTCGTCTTGTTACTCTTAGCTGCTTTTGTGATTTACGGGCGATTTGCGATAGCTCCGATAAGTTAACCAATAAGTTAATAAGTAACACCCCATTTCATGAACATGAAATGGGGTGTTTGCTTGTCAAAACACAGGAAATTGAAACAAAAAAACAGAGGAAGTTGACTAGCCTCTGTGATGTTCGCCATGTTCCGCGTGCTGTGCGTGCAGTGTATGCTCAGGACCGTGGGTATGTTGTTGTTCGCCACCTGCATGATGATGCCGATGATGGTGATGACCATGTTCACCATGTTCATGCTTGTGGCTGTGGTGGCCTTCTCCATGATGAACGTATTCTGGAGCTTGCGCATCCACATGTGTTGGACCAGTAGGAGTCGTCATCGAACTCATTCCTTATCTACAAATCGTTACATTACAAAGACGAAAGTAAGAAAAAGCTCACTCTCGTATGCAAAAGAATATCATTGTGAAAGGAAGTAGTCAAGGTTTATGAGTGAAGCCGCTCTACAGGAGGATGGGGCGAGAGGGACTCGAACCCTCACGACCTTTCAGTCAAGGGATTTTAAGTCCCTCGTGTCTACCATTTCACCACCGCCCCAATTGCGGTGACATGATAGTATCATGCCACGATGCATTTCGTCAACACTTTTATTGTAACTATTTGTTTCTCAGCCCATACGGTTAGCCTGTAATTCCCTCACTACATAGAAAACAAAAATACATAAAAAGCGTGTAAAAAAGGAAAAAATACTACACGGTTGTTTATGTGTTGACGTGTTTGTGCTTCTGGGGCATAATACGAAGGCAAAGATATGAATAATGCTTCATGTAACGCATTTTCAGGTATATAGAGGGTTTCACAGGGACGCATAAGGTAAACATTTTAATGGAGAACGAGAACACACTACCACAAATAAAGGGAACGTATGAAGTCATCATCGTGGGTGCAGGTCATGCAGGCTGCGAGGCAGCACTGGCAAGTGCACGTATGGGGAGGAAAACACTCCTGGTCACGATGAATCTGGACAGCATTGCGCTTATGCCGTGCAATCCTTCAATGGGTGGTCCCGCGAAGGGACACTTGATCAAAGAGATCGATGCGCTCGGTGGCGAGATTGGTCGCAATACTGACCGCACGTTTATTCAAATTCGGCTACTCAATACAAGTAAGGGACCGGCTGTGCAGGCACTACGTGCGCAGTGTGACAAGCAGGCATATCGGCTCGCGATGAAATTTGTGCTGGAGAGCCAGCCGAACCTTGAAGTGAAGCAGGCAAATGTCTCACAACTGCTCAGTACCACACGTGCGGACGGTCGGCACGAGGTCACAGGCATCATAACCAATACAGGTTGGCAGTATACTGCTAAGTCGGTTATCTTAACGACTGGAACTTTCATTAATGGGCGACTCGTCGTTGGTGAGAAGACGCAGCCAGGTGGTCGAGCCGGAGAAGGGCCTGCACTTGGTATCTCTGAAACTCTACGCGCACTAGGGCTAGAGGTACGACGCTTTAAGACAGGTACCCCCCCACGTATTGACGCACGTACAATTGACTTTAGCAAAACCGAGATGCAGCCAGGCAGCCGAGTACCGCACTACTTCTCGCAGGATGTGTCGGCACGCGAGGACGTACAACTTCCTGGGGGCCGCCCAAATCCAATTTATCCCACAACTAAGGAAGATTTACAGGGTTGGCGACCACAGTTACCCTGTTACCTGGTACGTACAACTGAGCGCACACATCAAGTTATACGGGACAACCTGCACCGCTCACCACTCTATACTGGTATTATCGAAGGTATTGGACCCCGATATTGCCCTTCGATTGAAGACAAGATTGTACGTTTCGCCGACAAAGCCACGCACCAAATTTTTCTTGAGCCAGAAGGCTGGCGTACAGGTGAAGTCTATGTACAGGGTATGAACACAAGTCTGCCAGAGGATGTCCAGCTCGCCATGCTGAGGAGCATTCCCGCGTTGGAACACGCTGAGATGATGCGCGTGGGTTATGCTGTTGAATATGATTATGTGCCACCAGAACAACTCTTAACTACTCTTGAGACAAAGCCTGTGTCTGGTCTTTTCCTGGCCGGTCAGATCAATGGTACTTCGGGCTATGAGGAGGCCGCGGCGCAGGGCATTATGGCTGGTATCAATGCAGCCCTACACGCACGTAACGAGGAAGCGTTTGTGTTGGGACGCCATGAAGCCTATATCGGTGTGCTCATCGACGATCTCGTAACACGTCCTTTGAGTGAACCCTATCGCCTGCACACATCCCGCGCTGAGCATCGTCTCTTGTTGCGTCCCGATAGTGCTGATCTACGCCTGAGCGATCATGCCTATGCGCTTGGCCTCATCGACGAGACGCGCTATAGTCAGGTACTACAGAAACGGATGCATATTCAACAGGCACTTGTGCAACTCACTTCCACCATCTTCACCTCTTCTCGTGTCATTGAGTCCTGCGCTCAAGAGGTAGGTATTGCACCACTTGGCCAAATGTTATCGGCACGAGATTTGCTTCGACGGCCAGAGGTACGTTACACGCAAGTTGCACAACTCGCGCAGCGTGTCGCAGAAGAACGTCAAGCGATACACGAAGATATGCAGCAAGAAGAGATTGTGTCTCTACCACAGTTGGAAGAACAAACTGCGGAAGAGGTCGAGCTACAGGTAAAATACGAAAATTATGTGCGTAAACAAGAGCAAATGGTACATCGCACACAAAGACTTGAAGAGATGCGCATACCGGAAGCTTTAGACTATGTGCAGGTACAACACCTGCGTACAGAAGCTCGCCAGAAGTTAATACGTACGCAACCACGTACCGTTGGTCAAGCTGCACGTGTAGAAGGTGTGACCCCAGCAGATGTCGCGATACTCATGATCTACCTGGAAAAAGTACGGGCTTCACGGTCACAACTTGACAGAATAGGAATGCGACCATTACTATAAGGTTAGTCGCATAACACATCTACAACATTTTTTATAAAGAAAAGAAGCATGAGTAGATGTTCCCCCACCTCAATTCATGCTTCTTATACAAACGGTGTATAATGTAAGAGGGGATACTGTATGTATATTTTAGTCGTCGATGACGAACCATTCGCAAACACACTGGTCAAATTTGTACTTGATAAAGAGGGGTATGAAGTAGAAACGGCAGAAAATCCGCGTGTTGCCTTGCAGCTTATAGAAAGGCGTCTTCCCGACTTGATGTTATTGGACGTGAAGATGCCTTATCAAGATGGCTTCCAGTTCTCGGAAAAATTGCATACCGATGGGTATGAGATACCACTTATTTTTATGACTGCTCAGGATGGCATCGAAGCGAAATTGCAAGGCTTCAAAATAGGTGCCGATGACTACATTTGTAAGCCCTTTAACCATGAAGAACTGGTAGCACGCGTACATGCGGTAATGAGGCGTATTAAAAATAGAAGTAAGCTAGGTAATCAAAGTTTGCGCCGGGGAAATATTGAACTTTTCCCTACTGAATTAAAAGTTCTCGTTAGTGGAAAAGACTCAATGTCGCTTACACATACCGAAATGCAAGTGTTACGACTATTGATGGAGAACGCGAATCAAGTAGTAAGTCGCGACTTTCTATTAACAGAAATATGGCATGAGGACGAGAATAACAGCAATATCGTCGATGTTTATATACGCCGTTTGCGTGTAAAGATCGAAGATGATCCTTATAAGCCTCAGTATATACTTTCTATCCGTGGTTCGGGCTATAAGTTTGTTGGGAAATAGAGGAAGCACTTGCGAAAACGTACACCAAAACAGATGGAAGTGGACGAAAAGAACGGGCAAGAACATCTTCCACATCAAGGAGTATCGCCTCTTACCACTCTGCTTGACAAACGTCACTACCTGGAAGCTATGGTTGACGCGACACCAGATGCGATGATTGCGCTTGATGCTCATTATCGTGTACTTGACCTTAATCCGGCAGCAGCAAAAGTACTTGGTTTGTCCACACAGGAAGCCGTTGGTCATGGGTGCGCCGAAGTGTTGCGCTGCCAAAATCTCAATCGCATGGAATTGTGTGGCACCTCAAGTTGCCCATTAGCGCGTGTTCTTCATGAGAAGAAAGCATTAGCCAACGAAGATTTGATTCTTGGTACACGACCAGAGCATGAACGCGAATTTTCTGCCAGTGTTACCTCTGTTGATGGAGAGAGTGGCCAGCATGTTATTTTTATTGCTCGTGATGTTTCGGCTCTCAAAGTCGCAAATCAGGTGCGTTCAAATTTCATATCTATGGTATCGCACGAATTACGTACTCCACTCAACTCAGTCCACGGCTTTATTGATTTGCTCTTACACAACCATATGGGCGCATTGACATCCGAGCAGCATACTTACCTTGGCTATACGCAAGAAGGGGTCAACCAACTTATTTCGATTGTCGAAGATATTCTTTTTATGACACGCTCAGACCTGGGCCAATTTGCTATCAAGCAACGAGAAACGCCCTTCCGTGCATTGGCGCGTCAGGTGGTGGGAAGCTTACAGCCACAAGCACAAAAAGCCGAGATTGTTATCACGCAGGATATTCCAACTGCGTCACCTTCCCTTTACATCGACGCGCAGAAAATTATCCAGGTACTTAATAACCTGATTATGAATGCAATCAAGTTTACGCCCCCAGGGGGTACGATCACCGTGCGCTCTCGTCGTTTTGATGCCACCTCTACTATGATTTCAGTCACGGATACGGGCTATGGTATACCCTATGAAGATCAGCAACACGTCTTCGAGCGTTTTTATCAATCGAACCACACACAGCAGTCAAAGATGGGCGGTTATGGTCTTGGCTTATCTATTGCCAAACTCATTGTAGAGCAACATGGTGGCACTATTGGCTTCGATACTCTACCAAACGAAGGGACAACCTTCTATTTCACAGTGCCTATTTACAAGAAGACTGACGATACATCGGATTTATCATAGAGGTATGACCACAAGAAGGTTTGAATTTTTCACAGGCATCAAAGAAGAGTTACCAATTCTGCCGGGAGTTATCCCTTTCGGTATGATTTATGGTGTCTCCGCCTTGAGCGCTCATATACCGCCTTTTACAGCACAGGCCATGTCCTCGGTCGTCTTCGCCGGTTCGTCGCAGTTCATTATTGCACAGCTTGTCGCAGTTGGCACCCCACCCGTTGTTATCATACTCACGGCGTTTATCGTCAACATTCGACACATGTTGTATAGTGCCTCACTCGCTCCATTTGTCAAACGGCTCCCTGCACGTTGGAAATGGCTGTTGGCATATCTTTTGACGGATGAAGCATATGCAATCACAATTTCTCACTACCGTGAAGATGGCGATGAAACGCTTAAACACTGGTACTTTTTCGGTGCCGGGCTAGCATTGTGGATCACGTGGCAGATCAGTACCGCTATTGGTATATTCCTGGGCACACAAGTGCCCGTAAGTTGGTCACTTGATTTTACCTCTACGCTGACATTTATCGCACTTGTTGTGCCTGCATTGAAGGATAGAGCAAGTACAATAGCTGCTCTCACGGCTGGCCTTGTAGCCATCCTTGTATATGCTCTACCATTCAAGTTAGGCCTGGGACTCGCGACTATTATTGGCATCATCGTTGGTTTATGGATAGAAACACTCCGGCAGCATAAAAACACACATTTCTTACGGAGTAATGTATGACGCTCTGGCTCACGTTCATTATCATAGGGCTACTGACCTACGCTATCCGACTCTCGTTTATCCTCTTCTTTAGTAAGATGGATGTTCCATCGTTACTACTAAGGGCATTTCGTTTCGTCCCTGTCGCGGTATTGTCAGCGATTATCTTTCCAGCACTTTTTTTGCCAAAAGGTGTACTAGCCCTCTCGTTCAGCAATACCCGCTTGCTGGCTGGTATGATCGCGGTAGTGGTTGCGTGGAAGACAAAAAACGTGCTTGTGACGCTGGTCGTAGGTATGGGAGCATTGTACCTGTTACAGTTCATAAATTTGTAGGGACCGATTTATCGCGTCCTGGGGTGTGGTTTGCTTCAACAGGTGGTTTTATGAATACATGAATTGTTGGTAGGGACCGATTTATCACGTCCTCTTGGCCTTTACAATCGCCAAGAGGACGTGATAAATCGGTCCCTACCTGACATCTAATATCTTCAGCCAGATATCGCGCCTTATCTCGTCCTCGGACGATTCGATGCGGAAGATCACGTCGAGCAGAGAACCACGTTCAAATGATTTAAGCAGGGGGGCACCGTGTGTAAGCGTTCCCGTAACGTGAGTCGTTTTGCTGGTCGTCGCATCGGTTATAGCGAGTTTCAAGCGCAAGTTTTGTCTATTCATACCGCTTGCCCAGCGGTCAACCAGATGTGCTCTCTCTATTTTAAAAATAGGCTCTGGATTGCTTGCCCCAAACGGGCTTAGTGTACGCAACTTTTTATAACCGGCGTAGTTCAAGAGGTCTGTTCGGTGCAACACAAGGTCAACCATCTGCGTAAATGGTGCCTGCTCTGTAACCGTTTCCACCTGCACAACTTCCTCTACGGTTGAAGGCGATACAGGCTCAATAGCAGCAGCTATATCATCCTCTACCGCGGCGCCATTGCCTGTAAGTTGCCATTCCAAAAGATGTTGCTGAAAGTCGGGGATACGCGCGGTTTCAATCGTAAAGCCAGCCGCCTGAGCATGGCCACCATAGCGTTCAAGGCGACCTGAAAAACCGCGCAATGCCTCGATGATGTTGAAGCCTTTTTGACTACGTGCGGAGCCTCGACTCAAGCGTTTTCCAGCATCATTGCTCAATACAAACACAGGCTTATTGATTTCCTCAACCAGTTTGCCCGCGACTAGACCCAGGATACCCTCGTGCCAATCATCGCCACTCACCAGGACTACTTTCTCATCAGGATGGCGTTGTGCCTCTTCGCGCACACTGCGCATAAGTGTTTCTGTTTGTTGCTGGCGAGCAACATTGAGTGCCTCCAGTTGAGCGACATATGTGTTCGCGTCCTCCGCGCTTTCCGTTGTAAGCAAGTTAAAGGCAATGCTTGCATCCTTCATACGACCAGCGGCGTTGATACGAGGAGCAAGCGCATAGGCAATATCGCGTTCTCGAATACGTCCTGGTTGCAAGTTAGCATTGCGGATTAGTGCCTGTAAGCCTGGCTTCTGCGTCATATTCAATCTCTGCATACCAAGGCGAGCGAGTAGATGGTTTTCGCCGATTAGCGGAACGATATCGGCAATAGTACCAATCGCTACGAGATCCAACAATGCCATTTCGTCTTCTAATGAGCGTTTATACGTGCGATAAAGAGCCTGTACTAACTTGAAAGCCATACCAGCACCACACAAGGGGCGAAACAGTTTGTCCTGCTCAGTAGCATCAGCACGCCATGGATTTACGATTGCAAACGCGTCAGGCAATTCAGTTGGCGGATTGTGATGATCGGTGATGATTACATGAATACCGAGTTCATTTGCGTAACGTATCTGCTCAAGGTCGGAACTAGCACAATCGGTGGTGATAATAAGTTGTGTGCCACGTTGTTTAAGTGTATCGAGTGCGGCTCTATTTAGCCCGCAACCCTCGTTGAGTCGATGGGGGATAAAAAAATCGAGTGGAGCCTCTGCCTCTTTTAACAAACGTAAAGCACGAAAGAGCAACGCAGACGAGGTAACGCCATCAGCGTCATAATCACCATAGATGGTAATATGCTCTTTTTGTGTTAGAGCTTGTCGAATACGCCCGACAGCCTCGTGCATAGCCGTCAATGAAAACGGGTCTAAGCTGTTGTCATAGGTCACAAGTATAAAGCGTTGCATATCTTCGCGTGTCAAAATGCCACGGTTCACCAGGAGTTGAGCGTATAAAGGGTCAATACCCTGCAGCTCATCAGCTTGTCGCTCCGTTTTCGAGCGTAGGGGATAGGTTTGCCAGAGTGTTGATGATGATTCCACAGCGAATCCTTTTGTGCGAGTTAATCTGGTAACAATCGAAGAAAGACTTCATTGCCAAGTAAACGTCCGCGTTTGCTGAGTCGCAACCACTCGTCTTCATGTTCCAGGAGTCCAGCCTCTTCTACAGGGCGCAAGCGATCCCCTACAAATTGTGAAAATGGTTGTGAGAAGCGTTGTGCGAATGTCGGTAGATGAAGTCCCATGGCGGTACGCAAGGCGAGAAACGCGGTTTCTGACATTTCCTGTTCGCGTTCTACAGGCTCAGTCTCGGCTTCGGGCAAGCGTTGTGCATTCACAGCTTTAATGTAGTCTAACGGCTCACGGATATTTGAAAACCGTTTACCACCAAACGTGGAGTACGCCCCTGCCCCCATACCAATATATGGCAAGTTCTGCCAGTAGGTCAGGTTATGACGGCTATGATGTCCTGGCAACGCCCAATTCGAGATTTCATAATTCTCGTAGCCAGCCACGCGCAAACGTTCATCAGCGTACTCATACATATCAGCACACAGGTCCTCATCGCCCGGGGTAATGCGTCCCTCGTGCGCCCATGTATGAAATGGCGTGCCCTCTTCAATAATAAGCGAGTAGAGTGAGAGATGTTCGGGTCGTAGTTCAAGCGCACGATCCAAGGTCTCACGCCAGTGCTGCATTGTCTGGCCTGGTAAGCCAAACATAAAATCTATGTTAATCGAGGTAAAGCCAGCTGCGCGTGCGAACGTCACTGCCTGCGTGATTTCCTCAGGTGTGTGAATCCGTCCCAATGTTTGCAGGAGTTCGGCATCAAAGCTTTGCGCTCCCATGCTCAAACGATTGATACCTGCCGCTCGTATTCCCAGTAACTGTTCTTTATCCAGTGTGCCCGGGTTTGCCTCCATTGTGATCTCCGCGTCTCGATCAACCGCGAAAGATGCGAAGCAAGCGTTGAGCAATCGAGTAATCTGTGCAACGGTAAGCAAGCTCGGCGTACCACCACCAAAGAAGATAGTACGCGAACGGCGTAGGGTACTATCGGCATGTTGTGCCATTGTGCCAGCAAGTGCAATCTCTTTCACAAGTGCTCTTACATATGGCTCTCGCAAAGGTAACATGCCAGCGTATGTGTTGAAGTCACAGTAATGGCAGCGTGTATGGCAAAAAGGAATATGCAGATAGAGCGAGGCCGTTTCTAAGACGCTCTGAATTGGTTCGTTTATTTGAGTACGTTGAATCAGCGTTGTCATATCGGGTGCGGTAATAGCCATGGAATATATGTTGTTCCTTATATCGGATCAGGGCATGATTACAGTAAAATGTCTATCTTCCATTATACATGATAAATCTGTAGGGGTCTAATTCATTAGACCCTCGTTCGGCTTGTTTGGCTTTACGAGGGTCTAATGCATTAGACCCCTACAGATTACGATTACCAAAGTTGTTTACGCACCAGGGACGGCACCACCAGGGGTCGTGCCTGGCACTGACTGACTCGGAGCCGAGGCCGGCAGGCCGGGAGGCATGATGCTTGTATCAGAGATCATGGTTTGGTCAACAGGTGTAACGGTAGCATTTGCTCTTTTCGACATCAGCCAGTTATTCAAGGCATTGTCTTTGAGACTCTTGAGCGTGGCACTATCCACCACACGTGATGGGTCGATGCCCAGGATTTGAATAATGTGGTAAGAGCCATTTTCGGTGAGCACAGGACTCAATTCGTTCAATTGACGTGAGGGATTAAAAATCCAGTTCTCGATGGTGCCACTTGTGTTCGCGGCATAATTCTGGATAAACTGACCACGCGCCAACCAGCCGAAATCGCCACCCTTCGTGTTTGTCACGGAGTCAACCGACTTCGCCTTCGCGAGCTTACCAAAATCCGCACCACCTTTTAGCTGCTTGAGCAGATTGTTGGCATCATTCTGGGTACTGGCTGTGATACCGCGTGCTAAGACTTGATAGGTGGGTGATACGACAAGCGACGTAACATATGTCTGCATATTCGTGCGTCGTAAATTCAATGTAAGGGCAGCACGTACATCATTGTCGCTCACATTGTTTGAGCTTAAGAATTTCTGATAGGTACTACCAGCAGGGAAGTTTGCAGAGAAATCTTTAACGGCCTTGTCAACTGCACTGGAGCCAGGATTGATTTGAGCGTTGATGCTGCTATTTTGTGTCGCCAACCACTCGCGGATAATCTCGTCGTCCTGCAACCATGTAGCGCTTTCGCTCGTCTGCTGTGGTTGCGTATACAACTGCTGCTCCAGTGGAATAGTATTTTTCGTTATGTTTGAATACTGAGAGCTAAGTGTAGTTGCAACGGCCTGCGAGTCCGTCAATTTTTGCTTAAGGCCTGCAAGTTGTGCTTCCGCATTGGAACGTTGTGTACCAGCGGGAAGTGTTTTAATTTGTGTAGTGAGGGTTGCAATCTGTTTTGTGATGGCCGTAACATCTGCCTGTTGCGTAGTTACCTGCTTATTCAGTGCGTCTCGCTGTGAGAAGAGACCATGCGCACCCTGTATCTTGTTAAGTTCTATTTGAGCCTTCACTGCTAGCAGCTTGCGGAAATCGGCTTGTGGAATGCCGTGCCCATTAACAGTTGTAACTGGTTGTGCGGGAGCAATGATATTGACATTGACCCAAAAGCCAACGATGACAGCAACGATAAGTACGGCAATAGCGGTAGTGATAGACCAAATAGCACGACGTTGCAACACTATCTTTTCACTACGCGAAAGGTGTCCCCCCCATCCAAATATCAGAGGTTTTCCATCGCGTCGCGCTTCTACACGCGCCGTCTGTCTCGTATATTTATTTGCTTTGGCAGGGCGTATTGGCCGTTTGGTATCGGGCCGACGCGCTGTCTGACTATTCATAAAACCTCCGTTTTGGATACCCATGATGATATCGGTATGTTACGGGAAATAGGTACTATGGACATGACAGGGGCAAGCCCTGTCACTACTATACTGTTCGCCACTGCGTGTCGAAGCCGTGCGAAGCTATATAGTAGTGACAGGGCTTGCCCTGTCATGCCTCGCTTGCCACATGCCACGACTCGCTACATGCCACGAATGTGTTCGGCGGTATAAGGAAGAAGTGCCATAAAGCGTGCCTGCTTGAGAGAAGCACTTAGCTCGCGCTGATGTTTGGCGCACGTACCAGTCTTACGACGAGGTTCGATCTTCCCACGGTCAGAAATGTAGCGCTTGATAAAGCGGTTTGCATCTTTATAGTCAATTTCGCGCACATGATCGTGGCAGAACTGACAAATTTTGCGGCGTGTTGAGCGCTCGCCTCGGCCACCTTCGCGACGTTCGCGACGTGGGCCACTTTCAGAACGTCTTTGCACGGACGTAATTCTCCTTCAAAATTTGTTAGAAGGGGTGCTCGTCCAAATCTCCAAGAGCATCGTCTGCCGCACCACTTCTGAAACCAGATGAAGAACCAACACCTTGTTGATCTTTTGGAGTAAGATTCTCCATCTCAGTTAATGTCACCTCAATAGCTACACGTTCAACATTGTTTCTATCAGTATACTTGCGCTGTGCTAAACGTCCCTCTATGTAAACTTTACTACCTTTTTTTAAAAAGGTATTGCACGTTTCGGCAAGTTTGTTGAAAGCTACAACGTTGTACCAATCGGTCTCATCTTGTCTTTCGCCAGTTTGAGACTTTGCATAGCGGTTGATGGCAATGCTGAATTTTGTGACGGCAAGACCATTAGGGGTATAGCTCATTTCTGGGTCTTTCCCCAAATGTCCGATAAGTGTAATCTTGTTCATGAGTCAAAATCCTTTCGGCTCGGTTTGCTATACACCCCGGCTCTTTATTCATTCCTAGAGATTAGATGAACGGACCCAAACGTATCTTTTACAATATCAAGGTTACAGGCACTTAGGCTTCGACCACTTCCTCTTCAAGAGCAGGTGGAACCTCGCCGAAGTCCTCTGTAGGAACTTCTGCTGCCTCTGGCGTTGCTTGTGCTTCCGATGGAACTTCGGCAGTTGCAGGTACAGGAGCCAGCTGGTTTTCTTCCGTCGCGACTGGTTCGGCGAGTGGTGTCGTGGCTGCGCCTGCCTCGGCGGGTGGGGTCGCGGCTGCATTTGCGGCTGCGGCTTCAGCATTTGCGGCTGCGGCTGCGGCCCGTGCCTCGCGGTCCTCACGCTCTTGCTGGACAGCTTTCGGATCACGTCTCCTGAACATATGTCGGAGGACAATTTCGGAAACCTTGAGTGTACGTTCGAGTTCGCTCACGGTCTCAGGTGTCAAGATCATATCGATGAAGATATAATATCCGTCGCGGTGACGGTCAATGAGGTATGCCAAACGGCGACGCCCCCACTGTTGAACTCTGACTGTTTGACCGCCATAGGTGGTCACAATCTGTTCGAGACGGCCCAGAATGGCACGCGTCTCCTCTTCGCTGACTTCGGGGTTGAGAATGAGACCTAGTTCATAATCGCGCCTCACGAAGCCACCTCCTTCCTCTGGGTATGCATCCGGTCATGTGCCAAACAACACGTCGTTGATCGACAGAAACAATGCCGGAGCAGGTAGTGCATCAACATAGTGCTGATACATGTAACAGATGCCGCCTCATACAAACTGTAGCGGTCTTTTGTGTAGCCGCCCACAATGAAACTCTAGTGGGAAGTCAAACACCGCGCTATTATAGCATCATTTGCTACATCTGACAATAGAGCCGAGGTTTACATTTTTCAACAACTCATTCTTTTTCACATAATCAGAAGCGGAAAGACCACATTGACAGGTATCACTCTTTCCTTCATACTACAGGTGCAGTTGCGTTGTAACCGTCTCGTCTTTCTATCCGTCTAAAACTTTTGTAGTGTAGTAGCGTTCTTACATGTCGAGCATTTGATGACGGTTATAGCCATACTCTATTATTCTTCTGGAAGACGGAGAAACTATGCAGCAACCTCCAAATCAGCAAACAGTAGAAGCATTTCGTTCACGACGTACCCAGCCAGCTCTGCCAGGAGTGACTCAATCGACAGTTATTATTTCGCCAACCACACCACGTCCAGGTACTCCTCCCGTAAGGAGAACGAAAAACGCGTGGCGCACAATATTTCAACTCTGCTTACTCGGCGTAATCCTGGAACTGCTCTTGCTTGCGCAGTATCCTTTGCTCGCAAATATAACGCGTGTGGGAAACGCAGGGCAACTGGTACTACAAGCACTGCCCAGCGTCTTGCCATGGCTCCCTTCGCTCTACTGGACAAATATTTTTCCCGCATTACCACGCCTGCTTTCTGGTGTCTCGTGGCTCAATATTTCCGATAATACAACTGGTGCTAACATTCTCTTATCCTTCTTACTACTCGTTCTCGCGAGTGGTGTTGCACTGATTGCTTCACGTCTTGGTGGACGTGTCATACAAGAGCGTCTTTCACGCATCAACAACGTACTGTTATTCTGGCTTATATTGCTGGGGACAGGTGTGTTCGGACTAACAATGCTCATTGCTCCAATTGGCCTTACTGTCTTTTCACAGGACATGTTGACATATGGGCTATACGGGCATATGGTAGCGGTGCAGCACGTCAATCCTTACGGTGTACAACCAAATGCTCAAGACATCCTACAAACGCTTGTTGGAGTGAAAACAACGACGCCATATGGTCCTGTATGGACAGATATCAGTGTCTTGCTTGAACTTGTAGCACAAGTAGCAAAAAACAGTATAGCAAGTACACTGCTTGTTTTTCGCACGCTCGGCCTATGTGCGCATCTCCTCAATGCTGTACTTCTCTGGGCAATTTTGACGCGTGCGAAACCGGAAATGCGGCTTTCAGCAACCCTGCTTTATGCATGGAATCCTCTTATTTTGCTATTCGGGATTGCTGAAATGCATCAAGAGATTGTGCTTGTAAGTATCATCTTAACGGCAATGCTCTTGTTTCAGCGCAACTCGCCAGCGATAGGATGGGTATTTGTGCTCCTGGCGTCGCTTCTCAATTTCTTGTGGTTGCCTCTCCTACCACTCTTCTTTCGCCTCATGCTCAGACAATCACGCATTTTGCGTATGGGGCACAGATTGTTGTGGTGGGGCGGAATGTTGCTCATATCGCTCGTTGTTATCGTCCTGGCCTACGCTCCCTACTGGCACTCTATCGGCATCGCGGGAATAGCAGCACAACTTCAGCATACGTTTTTACAGGACACACCAGTAAACTCACTCGATGCCGCACTCCTCCACCTCCCTGTTACCTCGGCATGGCTCACAGGCCCACATCACTGGTCATTTTTCGTGCTAAGCATTGCCGGTCTCTTACTATTGCTTGGACTATGGATAGCGGATACCCTAGAACTAGTAGCACTTTTTAGTAGTTGGCTACTCCTCGTGCCTGGTATTTTACTACCTGTCTACTGGCCATGGTACCTTATTGCCCCACTTGTCCTGGCACTTTGCGCAACAAATCGCCGTACTATTTTACTCTCAACGCTTTTGTCAGCGGCATCGCTACTTAGTTACTACTGGTTATTGGCCTCAACGTGGACGGGGCAAGCTCTTGTCACTATCGGCATGCCATTGCTCGTCTGGGGTTGGATTCTCTTCTTCAGTTCAACGTGGAAAATGACTCATGGACAAGAGGAGAAGAAACCAGTCGAGGCAAGGATGCAACGTTTTGTAGATCGCTCACGTCCCAACTGGTTCTCACGCCCATCACGTCCAAGTAGATTTTAACTCTTTCATGGAGGGCTGGGACATGACAGGGGCAAGCCCTGTCACTACTATACCCGAACTCGCCTGGCAAGTCATGAAGTGACGCGAAGACATGACAGGGGCAAGCCCTGTCATGTGAACACTGCACTTTTCAACGACTTTCGAAAAGCCCTGCCAACGTAGTTTTTCTACTTGCACGTCTATCAAGAGTATGTTATAATCGTGGCGCAAAGCGGGGTTGGTTCCTGAACAAGGCTTCTCTGCGCCTTAGATGGAGCAATTGTGAGGTCGAAGCTGTTTCGAGTCCCTCCACCAAGACACCTCTCCTATCTGAACGGTAGATATGTTTGTCTATCAAATCGAGAGTAGTGTACTACCTGTTGCCCCGTACAATAACACAGAAAGAAAGAAACATGAAGCAGAAGCTTAGAACACACAAGGCCATGGCGAAGCGCGTGAAAGTCACCGCTTCCGGCAAGTTCTTGCGCAGAAAAGTGGCAATCAACCACTTGCGCCGCCACAAATCACCCGAATCTGTCCGCGCAATGGATAAAATGTTTCAACTGAAACCGAGCGATACACGCCGTATGAAACGTCTACTTCCATATGCTTACTAATAACATTTTCACAAGAGGAGAACAAGGACAATGCCAAGGGTAAAACGTGGTGTAACATCACACGCAAAGCATAAAAAAGTCTTACAGATGGTTGAAGGCCATCGTGGTACACGTCGTCACCTGATTAAGAAGGCGCACGAGTCCGCGATGCACGCGATGACCTATGCCTATCGAGACCGCCGCAACCGCAAGCGTGACATGCGCGGCTTGTGGATTACACGTATCAATGCCGCAGCTCGTATGTATGGAGTGAGCTATAGCAAACTTATGAATGCTATTCATATCGCCAATATTGAGGTGGATCGCAAGATATTAGCAGAAATGGCAGTTAATGACGAAGCCGCATTCGGTGCGCTGGTCAAACAGGCCTTAGATGCTGTAGCCAAATAAGGACTATGCGATACAAATATGGCGCACACCCAAAGGGTGTGCGCCATATTTGTATCGCATAGTAGTAAAACATATGACATTTATCTCTAGTCCAACAAATTCACGCATCAGCAAGCTAAAAGACCTGCATACGGCACGAGGTCGTAAGAAGAGTGGTCTTTTTTTGATGGAAGGCCCCAACTTGCTCGAAGGACTCTTCGATGCTGATGTCTTGCCTTATGAAGTCTACTACCAACCAGCATATCTTGAGCGTACGGCCAAAGGGAAGATATTACTTGATCGACTTCTTCATTCATCAGGGCTAGAAGATGAGCAGCGCATAGAGGTCAGTGAACGAGTTATTGAAGCGATAAGCGACACAATTACCTCTCAAGGTGTTGTCAGCGTACTTCCACTATTGGCATTTCAGGAAGACGAGATACGCGCCCGACGTACACATCTTGTTTCGACACTTCAAGAGGTGCAGCGTTCAGCGCTTCTCATTCTTGACGATATAGCAGACCCTGGAAATATGGGCACCATTTTGCGTACAGCACTCGCAACTGACGTAGATACAGTAATATTGACTCCGAACTGTGTTGACTGCTATAGCCCCAAAGTGGTACGTGCGGCGGCTGGTACGCATCTGCTCTTGCCAATCGTGAGCAACGCATCGTGGGAAACAATCGCTGAAAGAGTTCAGGTACATTGTAAGGGAACAACACGCGTATTGCTTGCAGAGGCTGGTAGTCCTATCTTGTATTTTGAGCAAGATTTGACGCAACCTTTCGCACTGATCATTGGCAATGAGGCGCATGGAGCTTCATCCAAAGCACATAGCTTAGCAACAACAAGTATCACAATCCCCTTAGCAAATGGAGTCGAGTCCTTAAATGCAGCGATGGCTACTGGTATCATACTCTATGAAGCTGCGAGGCAGCTAGCTAAGTAGATAATACATAAGCCTGAGATAATGTGACATAACATAAAAATCATGAGGCGATAGTGGCGGAGAGGTTGCCACTATCGCCTCATGCGTATGAGATAGGTATTGAGAAAGCTTACCAACGACTTCCAATTTCGTGGCGAATGTCTTGTTGAAGCGCAAAGGCATCAGTAACACCACAGCTATCGCATGAGGTAGGTACAGAGCCATTATGTACCATGCCACACACCTCACAGGTCCAGTGCTGTACACCTGAGTGCATTCCTTCGAACCGTTGAACTATCTGCACGGCTTCTTGTAGAGCATTTCCTTGTGCTAACTTTGTCACCATCTCGCTCATCACTTTCTGAGTATATCGGCAGTATTCATAATATGAATAGCCAGAGCCATGTGTACTATAGGACAAGTGTAACAGGATGAGCACATAGAAGTCTACGAATTAAGATAGGTGTTATGGATGCTACTCATAACTTTTTAGTTATATGTGAAGAAAGACGCGTCCGCTTGGACGCGTCTTTCTTCCTAGAGGAAGCTTACCTACTTCTACCATTTCCGTTTGTTAAAAATGGTTGTTGCTCGTTATACCCCTGCTCGCTAAAACCGTTCTCATAGTTATCTCTGCTATAGCGGGGACTAGGTGTTGTGGGAAAGGTAGAGAACGTATCATTAGGACGAGCGGGTGGAAGCCCATTAGAGGTGAAATTAGCACCGACAAGATGTGGAGTAGGTTGTACACCGCCACTAATAGTACGGAAAACGCCGCTCATTGTCATCTCGTTGGCTTGTTCTTCTTCAATTGAAATATTCGTATTTGGTAAGAAGTGTCCCTGTGTATCACGCAACTTAAAGGCTTCTACCGAGGAACGTAGTTGTTCAGCGAGACGAGCAAGACGCTCCATGTTATCTGATGCATCACGTGTACTCGCACTACTTTGTCGTGTTGACTCTGTGACACTACGCATAATTTGTACAACAGCACTTGACGATTGTAGTTGCTGCATCGCGACCGAGTTAATATTCTCAATTTCGCGTGCTTGTCGCTCAACAGCGGTGAAGATGGACACCAATGCAGCACCAGCCTCTTGTGTTAAGCGTGTCCCTGACATAGTTTCGCGCTCAGTATCTTGCATGGAGATAGCTACAGATCCAACGTCTTCACGAACATTGCGTACGATCTTAGTAATTGAATTTACTTGCTCTTTCGCGCGTTCCGCGAGACGCCGAATGTCTGCCGCAACCGCGCCAAAGCCTTTACCATTTTCGCCTGCCATAGCTGCTTGAATCGCAGCATCGAGTGCGAGACGGTTTGTCTGATGGGCGATGCTATTTATCGCGGTAACAATCTCGTCGATCTCTCGTGAGCGCTCACCAAGGTCTTGCACCTTTGAGGCGGTAAGTTGTACATTCTCATTAATACGGCCCATGCCTTCGACAGCCTGTCGCACAGCGTCACGTCCACCGTTTGCGTCCGCTCGTGCGATACGGGCGACATCGTACAACACCTGTGATCGTTCTGCAACTTGTCGGCTGGCGGCGGACATATGCTCGACCTCATTAGCCGCTTCAGAGATTTGATTGATTTGCGCATCACCGGACTTAACCAGTTGTGTCATACGATCAAGAATTGTCACTGTCGAGTTATCAACCTCGTTGGCAACCATTTTAACACGAACAATAAGGCTACCAAGTTCTTCGACCATATAGTTGAAGGAGTCCGCAAGCACGCCCAAAGCATCGGCTGTTACCTCAGCCTGAATACGCAGATCACCCTCACCCACACCACTGACCTCACTCACGAGTTTCTCGACCTGTGTCTGCAAGTGGTCACGTTGAGATTTTGTCTCCTGAATGAGACTTACAATGCTATCTAACATACCGTTCATAGAGTCCGCAACAAGGGCAATTTCGTCACGACCTTGAACCCTGGCGCGTGCAGTAGTATCGCCTCTACTAATATGCCTTGTAAGCGCGGCTAGACGACGCAAAGGATTGGAGATCGTCACGTTCAGACTCCAGCCAATGGCAATCAGTACAATAATTGTTGTCAATATGGCCACTACAGTAGCAATTATGATTGGCAATGTAACAGAAGGTCCAACAGCAGTTACGGCTTTACCTGTTGCTACAGCTTCATCAGCCACTTCTTGCCATGTATTTTTAAGGTCTGTAAATACAATATTGGACTTCCACAGCGTCAGGTAGGCTTGCTCGTATCTAGTAGCAAGCTCAGCTTGTGTTTGTGGAGGATTCCGTTCTAAGTTCTGAAGTTGGTTCAACTCATTGTCTTGCAAAACTTTGTATCTTGCCCAAAGACCATTGGGACCGGAGACAGCAGCAATCGACGTTTGCTGATCGCTTATGATCTTTGAACTATTACTCTGGTTGTCACTCAGCAAAATGTTACGAATATTACTCATGTTACTCGAAGTCGCGATTTCATAGTTTCCCGCATACGAGTTTATTGTGGAGTCAAAATCTACCTCGCGTGTAGCAATATCCGCGCTTATCAACCCACCTGCTGCTGACAGAGAAGTATCATGTATACCGTTTGAAAGGGAAGCAAAGACCTGATTATGACGTGTTTGCAAAGATGCGTTCATTCGTTGCAAGTTGTTTTGTTGCGCCGAGGCGATACTTTGGGCGTCAAAACTCGTTTGAACAGCCTGTCCACGCGTCGAAAGATTGTTCAGATAGAAACTTCCCAGCAAGATAATTACAAACGTAGGTACCAACGCCGCGATTAAAAATAGCAGGAAGATGCGACGGAAAATAGGTATATTGCTTAAAAATCGTATCATGTCGGCTCCAATCCTTTATTTTAGGCAGTAGCAACAGCGTATTCCATACACACCCTGCTCTAATCAACTTCGGTTCAATAACAGGAATATAACATATCTATACTAACATTGTATTCTATCCCATGTATACATGATTTCATCACAAAAAAGAAGACTATCACCCATATATGCTATTGAGAAGCGTGGGGACATCTTCAAACTTCCATAACACTTTTTTTAAATTTGATGGTATAACTTCCTCTTAAATGTATTTGTCCTAACTTGCATGACTTATTCGCAAATATTTGCTTGCTGCTTTACACAAGCTGTGTTATTCTTTCTAAGTATACCAAATATACGTACTCAATGCATAACGGGAATGCATCTGCTCGCGTGTGTAATTGCAAATATACGCTGTAGCAATTTATTTTGATAAGGCGAGTGTGCTTCCTGCCTTTGAGTGAAGGTGGACAAACTACAGTAAGTACATTTGATAAGGAGAAGAAGTTTTGAAAACTGAACGACGAAATCACCCACTTGTTGTAAGTGCTATTTTTATCATGCTCTTACTCAGTGCATGTGTGCAAACCAATGGTGGAGGTACACCTTCTACCACCCAAACAGGCCCAATAAAGATTGGTATTTCTCTCTCGCTTACTGGTGATGCTTCTGGTGACGGCCAATCACTCAAGCAGGGCTACCAGTTGTGGCAAGACTACATTAATCAAAAAGGTGGCCTTCTAGGTCATCAAGTTCAACTGATTATTTATGATGACGCCACCCGACCAGAGCAGGCACAACTGAACTATCAAAAGTTGATTACCGTCGATAAGGTCAATTTTACCTTTGGTCCTTTCGACGATGCCTTTACCGTAAATGGTGCAACGGTTGCCAGCAAATATGGCTATGCCTTTTTACAGGGTACAGGGACTTCTCCCCAGGACTTCACGCATGGACTGAAGAACATGTTCTGCGTATCATTAACATCGTCAAAGTATATGGCTAGCCTAATCGCCTATATTCTCTCACTTCCCACGTCTATACGACCAAAGACCGTTGCCTATTCCACTTCAGACAACGCTTTCACCTCATCACAGGTAGACCCTGCTATCTCGCAATTGGCAGCAGGAGGATTAAAGACGGTCTTGAACCAACCCTATCCGCAAGAGAATACAGACCTTAACCCACTAGCTCAGAAAGTTGTTAACTCTAAGGCAGATGTGGTTATCGTAGGCACTGATACGCTTGCCAACAGTGTCGCGTATGTGAATTACTTTGCGTCGCAGCATTTCAACCCGAAAATTCTTATCTTCACCTCGGGTCCCGATCAAGGATCAGCTTTCACTGATGCGATTGGGAAGCACAGCCCTGAAGGCATCCTCATCGCGAACAATGGGTGGTGGCCACAGGTCAAAACCTTCCAGAACGATTACTTCGTGCCAGCTTTCATCAAGAAATTTGGTGGCGATGAGAATGGCATTGGCTCAGATGCCGTACAAGCGTTCTCAATAGGACAGACGCTTGAACAAGCGGTCAACTCCTCACAAAGCCTCGAAAATGCAAAGATTATGAGCACATTGCGTGCTGGAACATTCAACACACTACAGGGACCAGTAAAGTTTGGTGCTGATGGCCAGAATACGGCGGCTAGCCCATATTTATTCCAGTGGCAGAAGAACGCCTTGATCCCTGTGTATCCAAGCGCATCTGCCCAGGCAAATGTGGAGTATCCAAAGGCTGCATGGAAAGCTTAGTGTATCCGAATCCGAATTTTTCGCATAGCGAGCGGTCAACGGTTTCTCCGCTCCACGATCACCGTGTACATAATTGTTGTATACGGTGATCGTACCACTAGAAAGGTATAGTAGTGTCCATCATCATGCAAGGGGTGGTTCAAGGGATAGTCCTCGGCATTCTGACAGGGGGCATTTATGCTCTGATGGCTTCCGGGTTGACCTTGATTTTTGGAGTGCTCGAGATCATCAACGTCGCTCAGGGTATCCTGGTCGTTCTAGGGGCGTACCTCAGCTTCGTGCTAGAAAGAAATCTGCATATAGACCTTTTTTTAGGACTCTTCATCACCATTCCACTTATGTTTGGACTTGGTGTCTTACTCGAATGGGCGGTTATCCGCAGACTAAAGTGGGAACGTATTTCGCTGTCAATCCTGGCAACGTATGCTATCGCTCTCATTATCGAGGGTATCCTGGGCTTCTTTTTTACCACAAATTTTCAAGTACTTCATACATGGTATATTGACGACTCGTTCAGCGTTGGTGGTTTCTACATCAATTATGTTTACATTTTCACGTTTATATTAAGTGTGGTCCTATTAGCGGGTGTTTTCTTGCTCATTTATCGAACCAATTTTGGGCGTCAATTGCGAGCGTCAATGCAAAATCGGACTGCCGCGTCCTTGATTGGCATCAATGTATCACGCATTCAGTCCATCACCTACGGTCTCGGTACCGCACTTGCTGCTGTTGGTGGAATGGCATTTGGCGCAACAAATGCATTCAATCCCGCGAGTTCTTATGACCTGATCTACCGTGTACTCGTCATTATAGTGCTAGGTGGCCTGGGCAGCCTTCGTGGTGCCCTTATTGGTTCGCTCATCATGGTCATTCTTGGAGATATAATCGCCCTGATCTGGTCGCCGGTCTGGTCCAGCACAGTCTTTTTCGCCTTGCTCGTGATCCTCCTTTTATTTCGGCCCCAGGGACTTTTTGGACGTGTTGAAGGAAGGAAGCAATGAATACCCTGAGAAAGATCGGACTGCTCGCGATACTAGTCCTTGTCCTGATATTTCCGCTGCTACTCTCTCCAAATAACGTTGTGACAGAAATTGGCATTTATACCCTCATCTTCGCTATGGGAGCAACTGGTTGGAATGTCTTTTCTGGCTACACGGGCTACATTTCTGTCGGACATACGGTGTATTTCGGCATTGGTGCCTATACGATAGCTCTCACATGTCAACGTTGGAATATTCCAGGTGGCTTTCTGCCCTTCTTGATTGTCCCACTGGCAGGTCTTGCTGCAAGCATCTTTGCAGTCCCACTGGGCACGATAGTGTTACGCACACGAAAATATGCATTTAGCATCACTACTATCGCTGTCTTATTCATCTTCCAACTGCTAGGTTTCAATTTGAAAGGTATCACCAACGGTTCTCAAGGGCTATATTTGCCCGTTATTCCTGGCTTTCCAGATATTACTGATCTCTATTTCTACTATGTGGCCGTAATCCTAGTGCTCGTCGCCATCGCTGTTTCATGGCGCATTCGTCACTCAAAGTATGGCTTAGGGCTGCTCGCGATTTGTGACGATGAGGACCGTGCCTTCGGTTTAGGTATAAAAACTGGCTTGTATAAACTCGCCGCGTATGTTGTGTCCGCTTTCTTTGTAGGCATGGCCGGAGCCATGTTCGCCTACTTCGTGGGAACGATCCATCCTGAGTTTGTCTTCGACCCCATCGTAGATGTCAATTTGACCACAATCGCATTTCTCGGTGGATTGGGTACTCTACCTGGACCATTGATTGGAGCAGTGTTGGTCGTACCTTTACAGCAATGGTTAACGGTTCAGTTTGGGGGCAGTAGCTTGAACCTTGTCCTGTTCGGCTCGTTCCTCTTACTTATCCTGCTTGTTATGCCTCAAGGTATTGTACCGACCGTCAAAAGTAGGTGGATAGCCTGGAAAGCTGCCCATCCTAAGCAGGCTCATGTGAATACTACGCCGCAAGAACGCCCTGCTCTTATAGAGACGAAAGAAGGTTAACATGAGCATCTTAGAAATACAAGCAGTCTCCAAATCTTTTGGGGGAATACGCGCACTGGATAATTGCTCGCTTGCTGTCGAGCAAGGAACGATCACAGGGTTGATTGGTCCAAATGGCTCTGGCAAAACAACTTTATTCAACGTAATCACTGGCTACGAGCATATAGATGCAGGCGAGATTTGCTTTAATGGCAAGGCCGTCTCGAAGGAGAAATCTGACAAGATATTCGACCTCGGTATTGGTCGAACATTTCAGTTGACACGCATCTTCTACACGCCTCACCGTGCTCGAAAATATGCATGTCGCACTTCCACGTAACGTTAAAGGGTTACTTAAACAGTGGGGGTCATCAGAAGAGCGTCAACAGGCACTGGACTTGTTAGACTTTGTGAATCTGAGCAGGCTAAAAGACGAGTTAGCGGGAAATCTTTCCTATGGACAAAAAAAGCTGCTTGAGTTCGCGCTTATCCTCGTGGCAAAGCCACAAATAATTCTGTTAGACGAGCCTGCTGGGGGTGTGAACCCCACAATGATCAACGAACTGGCACGCAGTATTCGTACATTGAACGAACAACAGAAGATTACATTTCTGGTTGTCGAGCACAACATGGAATTCGTGATGAGCCACTGCCATACGATACATGTGATGCACCGAGGGACAACCATCGCAAGTGGAATACCTGATACGATACGCAAAAATCCAATGGTTCTCGATGCCTACTTAGGAGCTTGAGCATGTTGAAATTAACCCAAGTTGTCGCAGGATATGGCGGTGGGGATGTTTTACAGGGCGTGGACCTTGAGGTCGAACAGGGATCACTTACCTGCATCGTAGGTCCTAATGGTGCCGGTAAATCAACTGTGTTACGAACAGTAAGCGGTCTACTGAAGCCGCGTCTCGGCTCGATCACATATGTCAATCCTGAGACAAAGAAGGTACATTCTCTCGTTGGCATGACAACACAACACATCTTGGAATTAGGAATAGTACAAATCGCCCAGGAGCACAGCCTCTTTCCTGATATGACTGTGTACGAGAATATGGAGCTGGGAGGACAGATACTGCGCAATCGCAACTTAATCGAGCGACGTTTACGCGAGATCGAGGAAAGATTTCCACTTGTCAAAGAAAGAGCAAAAGAACGTGCGAGAAGTCTTTCGGGAGGGCAGCAACGTCAAATTGAGATTGCCCGCGCCCTTATGCTCAGTCCAACGCTTGTGCTTGTAGATGAGCCTTCGATGAGTCTTGATCCTAAAACGCTTGAACAGGTATTTATAACCATTGGAGGACTGCATGATACTGGAACAACGGTACTGTTAGTCGAGCAAAATGTCCGTGCAGGGCTAGCTATAGCGACTCATGGTGTTGTGATGGAGTCTGGTCGTGTACGAATGAATGGTCCAGCAGCACAGGTGAGAGAAGACCCGGAGATGGGACGGCTTTTCTTTGGTGGAACCCTTTCGGGTGCCTAGCACTGAAACGAGAAATACGGATACACATAACATCGTCGTTACCTATGCAACTGTGCCTGAAGAGAGAATGCTGTTTCAAAAAATCCTGGGAAGTATCGCCTCGCTCACGTTTCTCAGCGAACTTCCGCCCGCACAACGCACACAAGCTCTGACTGATGCTACGGTCTTATTGTCATGGAATTTACTACAGGAAGTTTCATCTCAGGAATATCATCTATTACGGCATGTTTCACTGCTACAACTGATCACGGCTGGAGTCGATCATGTACCATATGCTGATCTACCTATGTCTATCCGTATAGCTGGCAACCAGGGTGCATATGCTACCCCTATGGCTGAACACATACTAGCGATGACGCTGGCATTAGCAAAACGATTGCTTACAGAACAACAGAAATTACTACGCGGCGAATTTGATGACCACACGCTCAACCGTTCTCTGGTAGGCACAAACGCTGGCATTATTGGTTTTGGCGGAACAGGTCGCGCAACTGCCAGGCTCATGCGAGCATTTGGCATGCATATCTATGCGATCAATCAGAGCGGGAAAAGTAGCGAGCCAACGGAGTTTACTGGCACATTACAGGATATAGAGCATGTGTTACGTATCTGTGATGTAGTGGTGATCTCTTTGCCACTCACAACGGCAACTCAAGGACTGATTGGCAAGAAAGAACTTGACTGGATGAAGCCCGACGCTATTCTGATTAATGTTGCCCGTGGTGCTATTCTTGACGAAGAGGCACTCTACATACACGCAAAGAATCATCCCACCTTTTCGGTTGGCATCGATACATGGTGGGAAGAGCCATTACGAGGCGGAGCATTCCGCATGCGCTATCCCTTTTTAGCGTTGCCAAATGTGCTAGGGTCTCCACATAATTCGGCATTGGTCTCACATGTTATAGCAGACGCGGCACGACAAGCCGCGGAAAATGTTGCACACTTTCTCAGAGAAGAGAGTATAACAGGAATTGTGAGACGGGAAGACTACCTGTAATAAAGACAGCATACGATACTAAAGAGGTCATCCTCATGAGTGAGCCAAACAGTGCGTTGACATGTGATGATAACGGAGAAGCCGATGGCATCAACGCAACAGTAACATCTCCAATTTCCTGGAATGGACAACCGGAGCGTGGAAAAAGGTATCTTCTTCCTGCTCGGCAAGGAAGAGCAGTTCGAGTGAATGAGGGACAATACCTTAAGGTTATCAACACGTATGGGACGCAGGTTTGTGATCTGTGGGCTTTCCAAGCGCACTCTCTGCAAGAGTTCCTGTCAATGGAGCACATACGTACACATGTAAGTCGAATTAAGCTCAAGGCAGGGGATGCCCTCGTCACAAACCACAGAAGACCTATTCTTACAATAGTAGATGATACCTCCCCAGGTATCCACGATACACTGATCGCTTCCTGCGATATCTACCGATACCACACACTTGGGATAGAAGGATACCATGATAATTGCGCAGACAATCTTAGGCTAGCGATGAAAGCGATACAATTGCATGTCTCGGAGGTTCCCTCGCCCTTAAATCTCTGGATGAACACTCCAGTTGCTCCCGATGGCACGATTGCCTGGTTGCCTACCGTATCAAAAGCGGAAGACTACATAGTGTTTCGGGCTGAACTTGACTGTGTCGTTGTCATGTCCGCATGCCCACAAGACCTTGTACCCATAAATGGAAAAGACTGTATTCCTCGTGATCTCCACTTCGAGGTCTCGTGAAAACATGGCATCAAGTAAAATGAGAAAACTCTTATGCTATAATGTCCACAAAGAATACTTCATGAAGTCGAGGATGCCTCTATGCCTTCTCCTGATATCCTTTCAGTGTCACAATGGCCTTTTCAAAAAGTCTTAATTGCCAATCGTGGCGAGATCGCGCTGCGTATTATACGCGCATGTCGCGAGCTTGGCCTGACTAGTGTCGCCGTCTATAGCGACGCAGACCGCAATGCACTCCATGTGCGTATGGCGGACGAAGCATATCACATCGGGCCTTCAGTTGCGGCAAAAAGTTATTTAAACATTCCTATCCTCCTAGACGTAGCAAAACGCTGTGGTGCGCAGGCAGTTCATCCCGGCTATGGCTTTTTGTCTGAGAACGCAAACTTTGTCAAAGCGTGTCAGGAGGCAGGACTTACGTTTATAGGTCCATCAGCAGAGGCGCAACTCGCGATGGGAGAGAAGACCGCGGCACGACGCACAGCACAGGCCGCAAACGTGCCCATTGTCCCGGGCGCGATGTCCGACGTAGAGGATGATACGCTTGCGACAACTATCGCGGAACAAATCGGCTATCCAATTCTCCTCAAAGCGGCGGCTGGTGGAGGGGGCAAAGGTATTCGTTTTGTGCGCGATCCAAAGGACCTGCTCGCATCCTTGCGTACAGCACGGAGCGAGGCCAAGAGTGCATTTGGTGATGGGCGCGTGTATGTTGAGAAGGCGGTCGCACCCGCGCGTCATATAGAAGTACAATTTATCGCCGACACTCATGGCAACATTGTGCATCTTGGGGAGCGCGAATGTAGCATACAGCGGCGGCATCAAAAGCTGATTGAGGAATCGCCGTCTCCTGTTGTAGATGCCGCGCTACGCGAGCGCATGACCAGCGCGACCATCAACTTGATTCGTACCATCAGGTACGTTAACGCAGGAACAGCAGAATTTCTCCTGGGGCCAGATGGCAATTTTTATTTCTTAGAGGTCAATGCACGTATCCAGGTGGAACATCCCGTCACCGAATGGGTCACAGGCGTCGATCTTGTACAAGAACAGTTTCGCGTTGCTGCTGGCCTACCGCTCTCATTCACACAAGAAGATATAACGCTCCGTGGCGCGGCTATCGAGTGTCGCGTCTCAGCAGAGGACCCATTGAATCGTTTCTTGCCTGCTACAGGAACCGTGCAGGCATTGCAAGAACCTTCAGGGCCCGGGGTGCGCGTAGATAGCGGTCTTTATGCTGGTCTACAAGTACCACTCTTCTATGACCCACTCCTATCGAAATTGATTGTGTGGGGCAATACGCGAGCGCAAGCCATCGCTCGTTTGCGTCGTGCCCTTGACGAGTATAAGATCGTCGGTGTACGTACGACGATACCGTTCGCGCGTTGGCTTATGGACCATCCACGCTATATCGCGGGCGACATGTCCACCGATTTCATCGCAGAAGAATGGGATACACGCAACAAAGACAACGGGCCAGAGGAAATAGCCAGTGAGGTTGCGCCCGTGCAAATCGCGGCAATAGCGGCGAGCTTACTTATGCAAGCTCATGTGGAAAACGAACAACAGCGTCGTCAACCAGTCTCCGATGGACAGGGCGATAGCAACAAGTGGCGTGATGCAGGTAGAAGAGAGATATTGCGCAGAAGCTAAATGTATGGACCGATTATGCTCTTTGAGAAATTAACCAGGATATGTCGCGCCTGTAGGGACCGATTTATCATGTCCTGATGAGCAATTGAGGCGCGAAGAGGACGTGATAAATCGGTCCCTACTAGCAGAGGCAAGGGCACCCGTAATGGGATGCCCTGGTGATATGACACATGTTTCTTGACAAACTACTACACATGTCCGCTTCCTGACACTGTGTTGGCTGGAAGCGCGCCAACACGCTCGTAATTCGCGAGAATGATGCCGCTTGAGGAGACCTGACTCTCCGTCAACTTGAATGCCGCTGGGATGGTGCCCTCGACAAACAACCGTTTTCCACTGCCCAATGTCAGCGGATATATCTTGAGCCAGAATGCATCGACCAAATCATGCTTCATGAGGGTCTGAACGAGATTTGCACTTCCGTACACATGCAAATCCGGCCCTTGCTGTTGCTTGAGTTGGCTGACTTTTTCCGCAATGTCGCCGCCGAAAAATACGGAGGGCTGCCATTCGTGAGCAGTCATCGTATTCGAGACGATGTACTTGGTCGCTGACATGACGCTGGGCCATTCGTCCGCATGTTGCGGCCAGTACGGTGCCCAAATTTCAAAGGTTTTGCGCCCTAATAACAGATCAAACGGCATGCTCATCTGCTTATTCATGACTGTTCCAAGAACAGCGTCAGAATAGGGAGTTTGCCACCCGCCATATGCGAAGCCACCACTAGTATCTTCCTCTGGCCCGCCTCCAGCTTGTATGACACCATCAAGGGTGATAAATTCGAGTACAATAACTTTTCTCATGACCGAGTTCCTCCACCATCTGGCGACCTTTGGTGCTGCTCACGTGTGTTCATCGGTATTTCCTTTCTTTTCTCTTCCTCTTGCATTCAGCATAACTGATGGAGAGCGTCGATTTTCGTGCAAGTTGCATATATCTATTCTGTGAGCCGAGAAAGAAAACGGCGATCAGGATATGTGTCACCAGCTACATTATTTTTCCAAGATAGCTGGTGGCAACGTAAATGGGGGTGGAGTAATTCCCTGGAGTTTCGCCGCTGCCGCTTTGAGTTGCTCAACTGCTTGGTAAGGGACGTAGCGACCACCTAGTGGGGTGGGATGAATATTTGGACCATGATAATCTGTACCGCCCGTAGGAATGAGGCTATACTCGCGTGCGATAGCCAGGAGTGCTTGCTCGTCTTGTTGTGTGTACGGCCCGTAGTAGGTTTCCAGACCAACCAGACCAGAAGCTTTAAGAGCTGGCAACCAGGTGCGCAGAATTTCCAATCCCGGCAAGGTAATTGGGTGTGCAATTACAGGTAGGCCATTGGCACTTACGATCAGACGCACAGCATCCTCTGGTGTCAATTTGTAACGTGGCACATAGGCGGGTTTGCCATTACCAATATATTTCTCAAATGCCTCGTTGATACTCTGGGCATAACCAGCCTCTACCAGGGTTTGCGCAACGTGGGGACGCCCTACCGACCCTTGAGCAATCTCGCGCACACGCTCCCAGGTGATATGAACGCCTTCCTCATTCAAAAGTTCAACCATGCGCTCACCACGTCGTACCCGTGCATCACGCAATACCTTTATGGTGTTCTGAAACGCAGGTTGCTGATAGTCGATGAAATAGCCAAGTACATGTACCTCACCACCGCTCACATCCGTATTGATTTCGATACCAGGAATAAACTCAATACCCAGGGAGTGCGCTGTTCTGGATGCCTCCTCGATACCGTTTGTTGTGTCATGATCCGTCAGGGCGACCGCCCGTAGACTCGCCTCTTTCACACGTTGCATTAATTCCGTCGGTGAATATAAGCCATCAGAGGCGGTTGTGTGCATATGCAGGTCAACATAATTAGGCATAAGGTCAATAACCTCTTTCTATGTGGTATGGATGCGAGAAACGCTACGTCAGGCAATGCCTGACGTAGCGTTTCTCGCATCCATATATACTATTATCGTGCATAATCGACGGAGCGTGTTTCGCGTACGACCTGTACCTTGATCTGGCCTGGGTAATCCAGGCTTTCTTCGATCTTGTGCGCGATTTCGCTTGCGAGTCGGTTGGCAGCGAATTCGTCGATCTCTTCTGGTCTGACGATAATACGGACCTCACGTCCAGCTTGGATCGCGAACGACTTTTCGACGCCTGCGAAGGAGTTAGCAATCCCTTCGAGAGCTTCCAAGCGTTTGATATATAAGTCTATCGTTTCACGCCTGGCACCCGGACGAGCAGCAGAGATAGCATCGGCGGCCTGTACAATTGCCGCCTCAATCGTCTGTGGTTCAGAATCGGTCGCGTGATGGGCCACCATTGCATGAATGATCTTGGGCGATTTTCCAAAACGGCGAGCAACCTCACCGCCAATGATCGCGTGTGGTCCCTCAACCTCCTGGTCAATGGCTTTCCCCATATCGTGCAGGAGTGCGGCAGTCTTGCAAACATTCACATCAGCCCCTAGCTCATGCGCGATAGTAGCCGCGAGAATAGAAACCTCTACCGAGTGAGACAGCACATTCTGGCCATAACTCGTTCGGAAATGGAGTCGCCCAAGAATTTTGAGTAACTCTGGTTGTAAACCAGGCACATTGGCATCCATTGCGGCCCGTTCGCCCTCTTCACGAACGATACTATCGACCTCTTGTCGCGCTTTCGCGACAACATCTTCGATACGCGCCGGGTGAATGCGCCCATCAAGAATGAGCTTCGTCAAAGCTAGACGCGCGACCTCGCGACGTACAGGATCAAAGCCAGAGAGGACAACGGCTTCTGGAGTATCATCAATAATCAGGTCAACACCAGTTGCGGCTTCAAGGGCACGGATATTACGTCCTTCACGCCCAATGATGCGCCCCTTCATTTCATCGTTCGGCAATTGCACAACAGACACAACCGACTCAGAAACCTGATCAGAGGCGCAACGTTGAATGGCAAGCGTCACGATTTCGCGCGCACGCGCGTCTGCCTCATCACGTGCCTGCTCTTCAATGATACGAACGCGCCGTGCAGCTTCACCACGCACCTGATCCTCGACACGGCTCAGGAGCAGTTCTTGCGCCTGCTCTTCAGATAACTGAGCCACACGTTCAAGCGCAACTAGTTGACCACGTTTGATCTCTTCGATCTCTTCGCGTGTTTGGTCGAGTGTACGATCTTTTGCTTGTAGCTTGCGTTCACGTAACTCAAGCGCATCGATCTTCCGTTCAAGATTCTCTTCTTTTTGTTGAATGCGCCGCTCCTGGCGTTGTAACTCGGCGCGACGCTCGGCGTTCTCATGTTCTATGGAAGTACGAAAACTCGCGCTTTCATCTCGTGCTTCACGTAATGCTTCACGTTGTTGAGCCTGCAATTCAAGCAGTTGACGCTCACTTGCTTCTTTTTCTGCACGCAAACGCTCCTCGAAACGTACTTTGTTACGACTCCACCCAACATAAAAACCAGTGAGAATAGCTAATAATGCTCCTAGTGGTATAGTGATGATGAGGGCTACGACGACTAAATTTGACACGTCGGCCTACCTCCAGTGGTAAAAAAACGTATAGGCCCTATAAAAGGCTCGAAAATGATACAGTGTGTCCATGAATAACGGTGTTTTTAGGGAAATGTACAAGAGTACATGTTGCTCCAACCCTACTATATAGGACTGTTCACAATCCGTCAAGCAGGAGTTATGGGTGTCGTCAACCATCAATGGATAGAAAAGCAGGAAGACCGCGAAGGTCTTCCTGCTTTTCTATCCATTGATATTATGAGAAGGATTTTTAAATCAGCCAATGTCCTGTTATGAATTGGAGCACAAAGAATGCCAGCATCGGCAGAGCAAGCAGGAGATAGCCTGAGTGAAACCATGTTCGCCGACCCAGGCGTGCAAGCATAATAAAACCTGGGAAGATACTAACAACCAGTCGCGGCATCAATGCCAGAGGCTCGTTAAATGCACTATCTTGCGCCGTACTACCTGAAAACACGAGGGCGGCAACAAGGAGGAAAATTCCGAATATAGCAAATGTCCATTGTCCCTTCGCGAGGCGTTCAGGACCATAAAAGCAGAGGATCATCAAGAGCGCAAAGAGGAGGAACGCAGTCAAATCGAGCAAGGTATGTGCGACGATAGCACTAAAATGTGGCTGGCTGACGAGCGATTTCAGTGCTTGAAAGAAGCCAGAGACACCTTCGCTATACTGTCGCTGTGTCCGTACAAACACAAATGGGTCTCCATAAAGAGTCCGTAGTGCTGAAAAGTAAAGTACAAGCGCGAACGGTATAAGCAAAGCCGAAAGCGCAGGAAGAATTAGACGGATGCGCTTTGTCAGTGTATCTTCTTGCCAGGTTTTACGTATCTGTGGTCCAATTTGACGCACATACTCACAGAGGAAAACTACGAACAAAAAGAGTCCAGCGAATTGTGTCAACGTTGCCAGTGCGCCAAAGAGACCCGCCAGCCACCATGCTTTCTGACGCATGCTGTAGAATGAGACAAGCGCGAAGAAGAGAAATAGCGACTCGCTATACGCTATAAAAAAGACAAACGCAGTCGGAAAAATCGCAATATATAACGTGGCACGTCGTGCGGTATCTCGGTCAAACTCAATTTCGACAATTCGATAGAGGACTATCAATGCGCCCAGAAATGCGATGTTCGAGATGAAAAAGCCAGCCGACAACTGGCTCTGCCGAAACAGTGGTGCAAGAGTGCGAATAAGCGTGGGGAAGAGCGGAAACAACAGGGTTTGTTCAGGATGTGTATAGCCACTTGCCGCAAGCGTGAGGTATGTCGTTACATCGCCACGATTCCAATTTGCTAGCAGGTCGTGATACGATACAGAGGTCGCGGCAAAATCGGCGGCAGTGAAAAGTACGCCACCAAGATATGCGAGGAGCACAAAGATGAAACGCGTCAGCAGAAAGATTGGAAGAATCGACAGCATGGCCTTCCACCACGGCGGCGCAATGTCACGCCACGATTGTGTGCTTAGTTGCGCATTCTCCGGCGTTACTCCAACTGGCTCTTCCGTCGGCTGGGGTGCGTCCTCTGGCATTACCACGGCTGGTTCTTCTACCGACTGTTCCGTTTGCGGTTGGGCGTCCTCCGGTGTTACCACCATCTGCTCTTCGACTGGCTCTTCCGTCTGCATGAAAGCATATGTCCCTTCTTGACTAGCATAATCACCCAGAGTATACAGGAAACACGTTAGACTGTCACCTTTACGAAACGTTTGTTTGCTTAAATTTGTATACAAGGTTAGTATTTATACTACGCAGCGATGAGAGTCTCTATAGTGCATCCTTGAGTGGTACTAGACGCTGTTGCAAGGCGTAAATAGCTGCTTGTGTTCGGTCGGCAAGGTGTAACTTTGATAAAATGTTGGAGACATGTGTTTTGACCGTCCCCTCACCAATTGATAGTTCAACCGCGATCTCATTGTTTGAACGACCGTGAGCAATACGAACTAACACTTCGAGTTCTCTTGGCGTTAGCTCTTGCAGAGGAGAATGCTGCTGAAGGTCTCGCAATAGTCGGGTAGCCACCATTGGATGAAGTGTAGCTTCACCTTGTGCAGCAGCACGTACCGCCTCGACCAGAGCTTCTGGACTCGTATCCTTCAAGAGATATGACAGTGCGCCAGCCTTGATTGCACTGAATATTTGCTCGTCTTCATAAAATGAGGTAAGAATAATGATTTGTGCGCTGGGCGTGCTTTGCTTGATCTCGCGCACCGCCGTAATACCATCCATTTTAGGCATAATCAGGTCAAGCAATACCACATCGGGCAAAAGGTCAGCGACGAGAGCTACGCCTTGCACTCCATCCTTGCTCTCGCCCACAACCTCCATATCTATTTGCTTCTCCAATAGAAAACGAATTCCCTGTCTGACTACAGCGTGATCGTCAACAATGACAATACGAATCATACGCTTTGCTCCTGCGGTAAACAGACATGTATTTTTGTTCCTTGACCTAAAGCAGTATGAAGTTCAAATGTGCCGTTAAGTTCTCGCACCCGCTCTTGCATTCCATGTAAACCCAATCCATACTGCCTTTCGCTGGCTCCTACGTCAAAACCATTACCATTATCTGTGATTGTTAACATGGCTATAGTGTTTAATGGGATCAGGTCTAACTTGATTGTAGTGGCATCCGCATGCCGTGCAGCGTTTACAAATGCCTCCTGTGCGACACGAAGGAACGTGTGTTCAGCTTGTGAAGAGAGAGGAATAGGACTGATATTTGTTGTTACAGTAATACCAAGTCTGGTACGATAGGCGGCTGCCAAATCTTCGAGTGCCTCGACTAGTCCCAACTGTTCAAGCTGTGTGGGGCGTAGTTCAAGCAACAGAGTACGCATCTCACGGATCATTGTTGCTGTAGTTTGCTTCAAGGTCATAATTTGTGGATACATTGGAGAATCGGCTGCAATGTCTGTCTGCAAACCGCCAGTTATCATGTGTAATGAGAACAGGTCTTGAGAGATTGCATCATGTAGTTCCCGTGAGATGCGGGCACGTTCTACAAAACGTGCATTTTGCGTAGCGAGTTCTTCTCTCTTGGCTGTATTCTCTTGCAGTTGTTCCGCCATGCGATTAAATTGCTCTTCTAATTGTCCAATTTCGTCTTTCTGTGTAATGTCAACCTGATATGTATAGTTTCCATCAGCAACTTGTGTTGTAGCAGTCACAAGATGACGAATGCGTTTTATCATGCTTTGTGTCGTCAGCGTCCCAAACCATCCTCCAAGTAGAGGAGTGACGAGTAAAACGAGTATCATCATGACAAGAGACGCCTGTAAAGGATAGGTAGCGAGTGACGGAAAATGTGTGCTCCCTCCCAGTACTTGCGCATGTGTTAAGGTATAACTAATCGTACCAGTAAGCAGCACAACATTAAGGCACTGGAGCACGAATGCGGTTGAGACTGTGACCCACATATAAGAAAGAGTCATGCGAGTTTGAAGGCTAGACGGCTTCGAGGAACGCGGTGTGTTGAGACCATCTCGCTTAAAGTGTTTACTACTGCTATTCATCATTGCTTTATTATTCCTTACCCTTACTCTTCGTGGCTTCTCATAAACTACTTTACGAACCAATAAGTACAGGTGTTGTGTTATTAAGGATAGTGGATATTATCCTCGATAACACCATCTGTTTTTCCGTTCCCAACTATACCGCTACTGGTTCTTGCACCACTGACAAGGCTTCAGGCTTCTTTGCAAAACGTTCTTTGATGTCTTCGACAATGACATAAAGAGTAGGTACAAGGAGCAGTGTTAGAACTGTAGACGATGTAAGTCCACCGATCACCACAATTGCAAGTGAGCCAGAAATGACACCGTTTCCTGCTCCTCCTACTCCCAACGCCATCGGCAATAACGCCATAATGGTTGCTAAGGCGGTCATCAAAATGGGACGTACTCGTCGGCGTCCACCCTCAATCACAGCAGCGCGGGCGTTCATACCTTTCGTTCTATATTGATTTACCAGATCAATCAACACAATTGCGTTTGTTACCACAATACCAATCAACATCAGGAAGCCAAACAGCGAGGAAACTCCTATAGCAGTATGCGTAATTGCGGCCAACACAAGGGCACCAAATGCAGCAAACGGTATTGCCACGAGCAGGAGTAGTGGTTGAATGAGGCTACGAAAGGTCGCGACCATGATGAGAAAGACGAGCGGAATAGCAATGAGCAGAGCGATGTACAAATCGTGCAGGACTTGATCTTGCCCGTAGGCCGCGCTTCCTAATTGAGCAGTTGCGCCATTCGGCAAGAGTAATCTGTTAATACGGCTCTGTACATCACTTTCTACCGCGCCAATATTTTGATTCGTAACAGTCAAGCTAATCGTTGCGGTATGAATTGCGTTACTATGCGAGATTTGCGTTGGGCCATCGATCTGAGAGATATCTGCTACATCACCCAGTCGCACATTGCCCATGAGTCCCGGCAATAATATGTCTTGCATCTGCTCTATTGTAAACGTCGAGGTGTCTATCTTCATATTCACATCGTGTTGTATATTGTTAAACACTACATGTGTTATCCTGCTCCCCGAGTACACCATTTGTAGTGCCTGACCAACTTGAAGTGTTGTCAAACCATGTTTGAAAGCTTTTTCTTGATTGACATGTACATTAATCAAGGGTACCGTATCCACCAAATCACTCGTCACATCTGATGTGTTAGCAGTATGAGTAACATCGGTAAGCACCTGCTGAGTAGCCGCGCGCAGTGTTTGTTCATCCACCGCTTGTACCATCACATCAACTGTGTTCGTAGCTTGACCTGTAAAGGTAATGGTCCCTATATCGGAGCGTTTGTTTAACTGGTTACGCACACGTTTCTGTACAGCTACTCCATCCACGTTCGCATGAGTTGTTACCGCAAAACTTGCTGTATTTGCTCCCCCTAGCGCAGAAAAGGTCGAGCCACCCCCTCCTATTGTAACCTGATACATTTGGATATCGTGATTGCTGGCAAGCACTGCCTCGACCTGCTGAGCGGCCTGATTTACTTTGGTCGCGCTCGTATTCGGGGGTAGTATCTGATGAAACGAAAAGCTATCTTGACTCTGATAACCAAACGTATTAATTGGCAATGTTGGTATGAGTGCGAACGAGCCAATAAGGAGTACCACAGAGAGCATAAGGGTGATTACCTTATGTCGTGTTACCCACTCGATCATTGGAACATAGCTTCGCTCCAAGACAGTAGGCTTCTCATGCATCCTATCTTGCGCCGTTGCACTCTTAGGGATTTTCAAGAACCAGTAGGCAAGTACTGGAATAACAGTCAGTGCAACGAGCAGTGATGCGAGTAGAGCGAATGTCACAGTCAATGCGAGGGGATGTATGTATATGCCTGTGATGCCACCAATGAAAGCAAGCGGCAAGAAAACCGCAACCGTTGTCAGGGTAGAAGCAGTCACCGCCGTCGCCACCTCCTTGACCCCCATAAGTACGGCGGCACGCTTCTCTTCGCCTTCAAGTAAGTGTCGGTAAATGTTTTCTAGCACAACAATCGAATCGTCAACAACACGCCCTATAGCAATCGTTAAACCAGATAGGGTGAGAATGTTTAATGAATAATCTTGTGTCCAGAGACCAATCAAGGCGATTATCACCGAGAGAGGAAGAGAAATGGCAATGACCAACGTGGAGCGAAGAGAGAAGAGAAAAACAAGAATTACGAGAACTGAGAATAGTGCTCCTAATATACCCTCTCGCGTCAAATCGCCTAAAGAGCTTTGAATGCTAGGAGCATCGTCCTGCGTAATTATAAACTGTGCATCATACCCCAATTTTTTTCTCAAACTTGGTAGTTGTGCTTTCACTGCTTGAGAAATGGCGACGGTATTACCGTCAGATGTTTTAAGAATGGCAATACCAAGACTGGGCTTTCCATTGATGCGTGTGAGCGAACTTGAAGGTGCGAGGCCCTCTTGCACTACAGCCACATCGCTCAGTTTGATAGATGATGAAGCAAGAGTTTGATTACCGTGGAGGCCCACCACAATATTTTTCAAATCATGTATTGAATTGAAGGTGTTACCGACACGAACGGCAAATGTCTTATCATTCGAGGTGACTTCACCCGCAGGCAATGTGAGGTTATTTGCTTGCAGCACGTTTTGAATCTGAATAACACTTAAGCCTTCACTCTGCAACCTCTTGAGATCAAGTGTCACTGTCACAATTTGTTCGCGCACACCCGTTACATTGACATCGCTAATACCACTTATCCGTTGCAATGTAGGAACAACAATTTGCTTGAGTCCTAATGCCAGTGCTTGCTGATCTTGGGTTGATGTAACAGAGAGCGAGAGAATCGGGAAATTGGCAATATACGGTTGTAGTTGAGGCATCACATTTGAAGGCAGGTTAAGTTGTGCCCTGTTTATTCGCTCTGATAGTATCTGCTGTGCTTTGTCAAGATCAATACCGAAGTTATAAAGTACGGTAATAACCGAGAGACCTTCGCTCGATTGTGAGGTAAATTGTTGTAGTCCTTGCATGCCCTGAATAGTTTGTTCAAGCGGATTTGTCACATCCTGCTCGACTTGAGCAGGTGAGGCACCAGGGTAGGGCGTTAGAATCGAAAAGGCAGGATAGGTCAGTGGAGGTATGAGGTCCTGTTTCAGTGATGGGATTACAAACAGTCCAAACAAAATGACTGCGATGGTTGCGAGTGCTACAATGCTTCTATTAGCAAGACTCAATTTAGCATACGTGCCGTAAGCCCCCTGGCTTCCAGACATGGGGATATAAGGCACACACGTACACTAGATACCATCGACATATCTAGTGTACGTGTGGTATAATCCTTGTATGATCTACAAAACAAAAACAAACAACAACATAGCGTATATCTGCCGTTATCACGTTGTCTTTTGCCCGAAGTACCGACGCAAGGTGTTGGTCAATGGCATAGATGAACGCTTAAAAACTATTATCATGGAAATTGTCGAGAAATGGGGACAAGAACTCATAGAGATGGAAGTGATGCCCGATCATGTTCATCTCATTCTTGGGTGTGACCCTCAGTTTGGTATCCATCGACTGGTAAAGTACATCAAAGGGGCTTCTAGTCGGTATCTACGTCTTGAATACCCGACCTTAAAACAGCGTTTACCCTCTCTCTGGATGAACAATTACTTTTGCTGCACAGTCGGAGGTGTGACGCTTGAAACGTTGAAACGGTACGTAGAAACACAGAAGGATAAGTAATGCGTAAGGCGTTTAAGTTTCGACTGTATCCCAATAAAGAGCAAGAGCAAAAGATGTTCTTTACCCTTACTCGTTGTCGAGAACTCTACAATGCTGCGTTAAGCGAGAGAAGGGATAGCTACAAGTACACTGGTAAGGGTGTCTCGTACTACGATCAGAAACGTGATTTACCCGAAATTAAAGAGATCAGGGAAGAGTACAACGATATCCATTCTCAGGTGTTGCAAGATGTGATGCTTCGACTTGACAAGGGAATGAAACGCTTTTTTGATCGGGTTAAGCGCGGCGAAACACCAGGGTTCCCTCGTTTTCAGGGACGCAACCGGTACGATAGCTTTACCTATCCGCAAGGGGGCTATACCCTTTCAGAGAAGCATGTTACCTTGTCAAAGATAGGGAAAGTCAAGGTCAAGTTGCATAGGCCGATTGAGGAACCTATCAAAACTGCTACCGTGAAACGGGAAGTTGACCAGTGGTACATCGTCTTTTCGTGTGAAGTGGAGCAACCCGTACCCTTGCCAGAAACTCAAAGCGAGATAGGTATAGACCTGGGCGTAACCCATTTCGCCGCGTTGTCTGATGGAACCTTTATAGACTCACCTCGTTTCTTCCGCAAGGCACAAGCCGACTTGAAGCGGAAACAACGCAAGTTGTCACGATGCAAGAGAGGAAGTCATAGGCGCAACAGGGCACGTCTACAGGTTGCAAAAGCACATCGCAAGGTCAAGAACCAACGCCGTGCTTTCCACTTCAAAGAGGCCAAGAAGCTGGTAGCACAGCATCGGTTCATAGTCTTTGAAGACTTGCAATTGACCAACCTCACCAAACACGCAAAGCCGAAACAGGATGAGGCAACAGGTGAGTACTTACCTAACGGGGCAAGTGCAAAGTCAGGACTCACAAAAAGCATACTCGATGCTGGTTTGGGGCAATTTGTGCAGATCGTGACGTTCAAAGCTGCGAATGCTGGTCGTCAGGTCTCTACGATTGACTCAAAATATACCAGTCAAGTATGTAGTGCTTGCGGCGTCAAGGGACCGAAAAAGGATTTATCTCAAAGAGTCCATACCTGTACCTCATGCGGAATTGTCCTTGATCGTGATACCAACGCGGCCATAAACATTCATTTGGCATGGAAGATGCCAACATATTGGAACGCCGTGCGTGGAGCGGCGCGTCAGTGTGTCGAAGCCCCTAGCTTCTAGCTATGGGGTACTTCACAAAGAAATGACATTGGATGCTCCTTGCCGCTCTTTGATTTTTCCTGTCAAGTAAGAGATGAAAGTTTTTCACCTCTTGCTTGAAGTGTAGCAAGGAAATGTTCTTTTTCCATCTGCCGCAAGAAAGATTTGAACTCATACTTTTGATAGAGGAGAAACCAAGATGACCACACAGCAACCAGCACCACGTCCTACCCATGTTGTCACAAACATTCTACGTCGTACCGATACCACGCCGCACAAGATTTTGCTTGTTCGGCGTAGTCAGCGTGTCGGTAGTTACCAGAGCCACTGGGCTGGTGTGAGTGGCTTCGTCGAGCAAGATGTGACACCCGAAGAACAAGCCTATACAGAGATACGCGAAGAAACGGGTCTGCAACGCAACCAAGTGCGCCTGTTACAACGTGGTGCTGTCGTGGAATACATCGACGCCGAGATCAACCGTCACTGGTATATTCATCCCTTCCTCTTTGAGGTTTTGACGCCCGATGCCATCAAAACCGACTGGGAAGCTGTCGATATGCGCTGGATAGGGCCATCCGAACTAGTGCAGTTTGAGACTGTACCAAAGCTGCAAGAAGTCTATGCTTCAGCGACACATGGTGAGGTTGTATAAAAATTCAATCGGTTGATAACCGCTAGGTTACAATCGGCTAAGATGATGTATAATGTCAACAGCAAGCAGTACACAATACTGACTGTTGCAATTTATTATTTACAGGGGGAACATCTTAGTCATGATGAAGACGCCCAATTTCGAGAGTATCAAGCAGATGAACGTTCTAGGTAGAGAGTATTGGAGTGCCCGTGATCTGATGGAGGCACTAGGTTACGAGTCCTGGCAGAACTTCGAGAAGGTCATTAAAAAAGCGATGAGTGCTGCGAAATCATCCGAGATCAACCTCGTACTTGAAGATCATTTTAATGAAGTCGTTAAGATGATCACGCTTGGCAAAGGTGGGAAACGTAAGGTCAAGGATTACTTTTTGAGTAAGCGAGCTTGCTACCTGATTGCGCAGAATGGCGATCCCGAAAAGCCTGAGATTGCTGCCGCTCAAAACTATTTTGCATTTACCGCCGAGGTTTATGATATACAACAAGCAAGACGAGAGCAAGAGCAACGCCTAGTACTACGATTGAAGGTCGCAGACGAAAATGTATACTTATCTTCGACCGCAATACAATCAGGCGTCAAGTCCGAAAATATGGGTTTGTTCCATGATGCAGGATATCAAGGTTTATATACGATGACATCGAGCGAACTAGCTACGTTCTGGAACCTTCCACAAAGTGTGGAAATACTCGATGTTATGGGACCCGAAAACCTTGCAGCTAATCTCTTTCGTATCACTGCTACGGATGCGAAACTCAAGCGAGAGCAGGTTGCAGATGAAGATACCGCAATCCTTACACATCATGATGTTGGGCAAGAAGTGAGGCATGCAGTCGAGAACATTCACAAAAAGAAACCTGAAGATTTGCCACGCGCGGCTAGTATCCGCAAGTTAGTTGAAGAAAAACGTCGCAAGGCTCGTAAGCAACTGAAAGACGTACCATCAGATGAGCAAGAGCAATTATTTTAATAAACAAGCGACCTATGCAAGAATGATTTCGTGCTAGCACGAAATCATTCTTGCATAGGTCGCTTCAACTTCTAATAAATCACGATTGATGTGTCCCAGCCTGTATGCTTATAGACCCAGCCAGCATCACTTTCTTGCAGGTTGACACAGCCATGACTACCATCGAAGTTGTATGCAGTTGTGCCACTTGCATCCTGGTGCGGAAACTGGGTGCCGGGACCGAAGTTGGCACGCCATGGAGCATCATGCACAAAGTAGCCACCATAGTGATAGAGGATAGCGTAGCTGATAGGCGTATCGGGAAACCAGAAAGGCGAACTCTTGGGTTCCGCCGCGGCGAAGATCACGGGTGATCTCCGGTCCAGCACCGACCATACTCCTGGCAACGATGGTAGTTCCTGCCGACCAGTTGTAACATGATACGAGTTCACAAGCACTCCATTCTGGTACACACGCATAGCTTGCTCAGCCAGCGAGACAACAAGCACCTGTTTCTTCGTGAGGTTATAATGGCTCAACACCTGCATATCGGTTGCATGTGTTTTGTTGTACGCTGTCTGGTCGTTGTAATCCTTCTCGAACAGGTGGAGATTGAAGAGCGCGTTGTTTGTCTCAGCAATCACAGCCTCAAAGCCTGCCGTTGTGTCGCTACTGGCAAGATCGTTATCCAGTCCAGCACCGATACCAGCATTCATATACCCATTGTCGAGAGCATAGACATGACCGTCGTATGCATCATTGAATGGGTGTGCCTTCGTCCAGCTATCTACCTCCTGGTGAAACTGCTTGACCAGATAGTGTGCATTCCCCCGTACAAGATCACTATGTAAAGAGGCTGTATCCGCATCAACTTGCTTGAAAAAGCCTAGCTGATCGTAAATAGTTTTAGCTTGTACAACAGCAAGTTGATCGGCGTTGAGTCGTTGTTGATAGGTTGTTGCATTCACTCCATATATCTGTAACAGATGTATTTGTGACTGTAGCTCATTCAATTTAGTGATGCTGACATAGGGAAACGCTTAAATCGATGTTACGACCGTCTGTTGGTACTGCACGTCGATCTGGGTACTCAAGTTCTGAAAATCTTCGGCTTGTGTGGCGTTGTTGAAGAGTTGTACATCATTGTCATATTGCGATTGCATAGCCGTCACATCGAGATGCGCACTGCTCATGCGCGTAAGCGTATCATGAAAATCCGTCAGTTTAGTATATGTCGTCGTCATGAGACCAAGCACTTGCAGCGATTGACGCACACTTTTACTGATCGCGGCATAATCGTTGGGTGTTTGTGCCGATGAAAGTAAGAACTGGTCCTGACTGAATTGCCCTGCAAATGATTGGTTTTTTCCAACGTTTTGCGTACTCCCTGCCGAGAGTGCCGTTTGGAAGACCTGCATATCCTGTTGCGCCTGTACCTGAGATTGCTGCGTTACAGTGCTAATGGTTCCATTTACTTGCGCGGAAAGTGCATGATAACGTTGTGTCAGAGTATGATAATAGCTTGTAGCTGACTGATGAGAAACAAGTACAAAGGGTGTATATGAATGATTTGCTTGCTGTTCCTGTGCTACTATAGCCTGTAAAGAGGCAACAGGGACACCAATAGTACGCCCATGCTGAAGAAGCGCATCGAGTTGTGCCTTACTCTGGTTTGCTTGCCGTTGTGCTACGGGATCGTTGTTCTGGCTCATGACTCCGATAAGTAAACCAGCAAGAATGAGTACAAGACCGACAACACATCCCACCCTTACAAGGAGTGTACTTTGCGCAAGCTTTTTCGCGATGTTCTGTCTCGGACGATACTTTTCAGATGGTGCTACTGTCAATGCAGGCTTCTCGGATTCTTTAGTAGCCTGCTCGATTTGTGCCTTTAAATAGAGCTTTTGTGGTGAGGAGAGTCGTACAGTTGCATCGCTCTCTTGTTCCTGAATATCATGGCTGGGACGATATTTTATCGTCTTTGTATCATCCACTAGCTCCATAATTGCACCGCACCGAGGACAAAAACGCTGCGCGTCAGCAGTCGCTTCGGCTCCACATACAGCACAAAAGCGTTGCGTTAAAACAGTGGCCATAGCATCTCTCCTTTCCTATATTTGTCTTCTTCCCTCTGTGTATCCCAGCAATGTAAAAGCTTTGCGGAGAATACACAGAGGGAAGAAGGTTTAACTAGCCATTACCTACAACGGTGCCAGCACTCATAGAGAACGGTTTCAACTGCTCCACACCTGCGCCAGAGGTATCTACCTGCTTGTATGTGTACGTGTTACCAGACATTGGGCTAAGGTAGCCCGCCTTCTGAACAAGTGCAGGTGCTGCGCCAACCGATGTAACTAACACAGGGGTAAAGGCCCAGTTGTCGGCTGGTACAAGACCACCGATAACACGACCCAATGCACGGTGTTCGGACTCAACAGTTGCAATCTGTCCAGCGATTTGTGCAAGGTCGGGGCGTCCCAATTGCGCGAATTCCATGATCGCGGCAAGGAAGGCAGAGTCAAACACACCTTCTAGTTGCTGCTGCGTCGCGATAAACGTTTTCAAGTCGGTAAACGTTTGTGGACCCTGTGGAAAACTGAAAGTATCAGCGAGTGACATACCACCATTCGCAGTAAAGAATAGCTGGTGAATCTGCTCCTCGACAAGTGCTGCTTTCAGGTACGCAAGGTTGTCACCTGTGATACCCAATTTATCAGCGTTGGCAATACCATTAGTGTAGAACGTCACGGCCAATTGCTCGGCGGTACGTGCAACGGTCAAAATGTCTACAATTGAGTCAGCGGTTCGTTGTGATGACCTGTAGACCTGTTGACCTTGTTGTGCTGTTGCCTGACTATCAGGACGTGCGAATTTTGCATAAGCGGGGCTAACAGACAGAATACCTGCACCTGCAACTGCAATACTAGCAGCACCCGCGGCTCCCTTGAGCAACGTTCTACGTGAGCGACGTGCCATAAACGATGAAGACGAATCGATGGGGGAAGTACGTTTGGAATCTTCGTTTGGTGTATTCAAGATGAGTTCATCCTTTGTATTAGAACAGGCTCTCGTATACTCAAAAACATGAAGTATGCCGCTAGCCATTAGTACAACACTCTTGTAGCAAATGCCTACGTAGGATTTGTATGAAGCGAATTGTCTATAAGGTATGTGCCTGGGGAACTTCACCGACGCGTTCAGCAGAGTTCATGGCAGTGGGCGCACATTCGTTGAAAACTATCACTTCTTGCTTGAGACTACGATAAGATGGTACATGTTGGATCACTGTACACTTAACATAATTGTGTAGGAGCTATAATTATCGTCTTTTTGACACGCGGAGCGAGTGATAGAGGTAGGGGCAGCAATTCATTGCGCCCAAAGATGGAAGCGGTGAAGGGGCAACGTGACGGCAAATATTTATTGCCCTAACGTGAACCCCGCCCAACCCATCTTTGGGCGCAATGAATTGCTGCCCCTACCGCGAGGAATTAGGATAAATACAATTAATACTCGGTATTTACACGCGCTCGATGATTGTTGCGATCCCCTGGCCGACACCAATACACATGGTTGCCAGCCCGTAGCGTCCATCGCGGCGTTCGAGTTCGTGTAGTAGAGTCGTGACGATGCGTGCACCACTACACCCAAGAGGATGGCCGAGGGCGATAGCACCACCATTGACGTTCAATTTTTCCATGTCGATTTCTAGCTCGCGGGTACACTGCAATGTTTGTGATGCGAATGCCTCGTTGAGTTCGATCAGGTCCATGTCGGAAATACTGAGACCAGCACGCTGTAAAACCTTTCGCGTGGCAAAGATGGGACCAAGACCCATGTATGCGGGATCGACACCAGCCACCGCTGAAGCAACGATACGAGCACGAGGACGTAGGCCGAGCTTTTGCGCTTGACTTCGTGCCATCAGCACGAGAGCCGCCGCGCCATCATTAATGCCAGCCGAGTTGCCAGCGGTGACAGTGCCACCTTCTTTGCGAAAGACTGGCTTGAGCGTCGCAAGCTTTTCAAGCGAGGTATCGGCACGAGGATGTTCGTCTAGCGCAACAATTGTTGCCTCATTACCCTTCTTATGTGGAAGCGTTACAGGTATGATTTCGACCGCGAAACGACCCGATTGTTGGGCCGCAACCGCTTTTTGCTGACTGCGCAACGCGTATGCGTCCTGCTCTTCACGCGTTATATGATAACGTTCAGCAACATTTTCCGCCGTCTCACCCATGCTATAGGGATGATGCAGCGCGGAGAGCTTAGGATTGATAAACCGCCAGCCGAGCGTAGTATCTTGCAAATTCATATTGCGACCAAAGGGCGTATCGCTTTTGCCCAACACAAATGGAGCACGCGTCATACTCTCTACACCGCCCGCGACAAAGGTGTCGCCTGCGCCAGTCTGAATTGCCTGTGCCGCACTATTGATGGCTTGTAGACCTGAGCCACACAAACGGTTGACGGTCTGCCCCGCAACCTCTATCGGCAAGCCAGCTAAAAGTAGAGCCATACGTGCTACGTCGCGGTTATCCTCGCCAGCCTGATTCGCACACCCAAGAATAACATCTTCCACGCTACGGGGGTCGATATTCGCACGCCGAACGGCTTCACCAATTACGAGTGCGGCCAGGTCGTCGGGCCGTACATCTTTGAGGCTTCCGCCATAACGCCCTATTGGTGTGCGTACGGCTGAAATGATAACAGCATCGTCCATAATCTGGTCCTACCTTCCCTGAAAGTCTGCTTTGCGCTTCTCGATGAAGGCTCGCATGCCTTCACGCATATCTTCCGTCGCGAACAGTAGGAAGAAGTTTTTACGCTCGATAGCAAGTCCTTCCTCTAAGGAGGTCTCGAAGGCAGCTTGTACCGCGTCTTTGGCTAAACGCACTGCGACCGGAGCCTGTTCCGCGACCTTTTGAGCCAGTTTGAGTGCCTCATTCAGATGCTCACCCTTTGGCACTACACGGTTGACCAGGTTGTGCTCAAACATCTCTTGTGCACTAATTTGTGCGCCCGTCAGCACCATTTCCATAGTGCGATATTTGCCGAGTGTGCGTGCGAGACGTTGCGTACCACCCGCGCCCGGAATAACACCGATCAGAATTTCGGGTTGTCCAAAGCGTGCGTTTTCTGAGGCAACAATCATATCGCAATGCATCGCAAGCTCACAGCCGCCGCCAAGCGCGTAACCACCAACAGCCGCGATAAGCGGTGTGTGAAGGCGACGAATACGACTCCATTCATCGAAAGCACCAACCATCATATCTATAGGCGACTTATTAGACATCTCTTTGATATCCGCGCCAGCCGCGAATGCCTTGTCGCCCGCCCCTGTGATGACGATACAGCGTATAGCGTCGTCACGGTCAAATTCCTCTAGTGCATCCGCGAGTTCTTTGACAAGACCTGTACTCAGCGCATTCAACTCTTTAGGACGGTTCAATGTGACCACGCCGACACGTTCATGACGCTCCACAAGAATATACTGATAGTCTGCCATTATGGTAAAGCTCCTCGTACTTCATCGTAAATACAGCCCCAAATAGGTACTTGTAGTATATCACTGAAAATACAAAAAGATGGGAGTTGATGAACACAGGTTTATCAACTCTCATCTTTTTTATGATAGCTTATGACTACGTCTGTGACATGCTGTACAGTGTGTTTGTGAAGTCAACGAGGTTTGGCGCACCTATTCCAGTGGGATAGTTCCAATCGGTACTATGTGAACAATGTCACAGAAGCAGTTCGCGAAGCTTCTACATTTTAACGAAGCACCAATTTATCAATTTTCCCGGTCTATGCAAAAATTGCCGCAAAAAGCCCTTGACTTTCAACCTACTTGAAGGTGGTACCTTCTATTTAGAGAATGGAAATGTTCTCGGCGAGAGAGGAAGAGAGCATGTTAAAGATTAGTGACTTTGCCAAGATCGGTCAGGTCTCGATGTCCGCCCTACGGTACTATGACGAAATTGGACTCCTTCAACCAGTTTCTGTCGATCCATCGACCGGATACCGCTATTACAAGCTTGACCAGCTATCTCGGCTTCATCGAATTCTAGCACTCAAGGATGTTGGTCTGGGACTGACACAGATCATTCAGATTCTTGATAGTGAAGTTTCTCCTGAAACATTAGAGAAGATGTTACGGGCTAGACGAACAGAATTACGAAGACACATTCAAGAGGAACAAGAGCAACTCGCACATATTGAAGCACGTCTGCAATCTCTTACACAAGGCGAGGATTTCCTTTCACACGAAGTGATTCTCAAAAGCGTGAAACCGTTAACCGTAGTATCAACGCGTGATGTGGTTGCCAACTTTGCTCAGAAGGTGGTGTTTGCTAACAATTTACTCGATTTTCTCAAACGCTACAAAATTAAGGTTATGGGTCAAGTGCTCTACCTCTACTATGAGAATGAGTACATAAACACAGATATAGATGTTGAGGTCGCCGTACCAGTCGAACGCTCGTCCGTAGATATGCTTGCAGAGTACAGTGGACAATCAGTGATGCTGCGCGAGTTACCTGCCGTCTCTACGATGGCAAGCACTCTACATCATGGTAGTCCTTATATGATCGAGGGCGCGTATCATGCTCTTGGAGCCTGGATTGAGGGCAACTCTTACACGATCACAGGGACTTGTCGCAAAGTCTGTTTACGTCGGGAAGGCGATTTTAGCGAATATCTCATTGAAGTTCAGTTTCCCGTTGAGAAAAACACTACATCTAGAAGAAATGAGTAAGGAAACAAAACAATGAACACACAAACGATTTTAGTTACAGGAACCAGCAGTGGTTTCGGATTTTTATTAACACAAGCATTGTTGAGGAAGGGACATACCGTCTTCGCCACTATGCGACATCTTGACGGACCAAATACAGAGCAAGCCGCGCAGTTACGTCAGAGTGCTCAAGGGCAGCCGGGGCAACTGCATCTCATCGAACTAGATGTCACCAATAACACATCGGTAAATTCGGCAATCGAGAATGTATTACAAGCAGGTAATCTGGATGTGGTTATCAATAATGCGGGTATTGGTGGCGGTGGATATACAGAAGCGTTTACAGTTGGACAATTTGAGCAGACGTTTGATGTGAATGTCTTTGGAATTCAACGAGTTATGCGTGCAGTTCTACCAGCTATGCGGAAACAACATTCTGGACTAATCGTCAATATCTCTAGCCTACAAGGTCGAGTTGTAATTCCATTTGCAGGTGCTTACACCGCGTCAAAATTCGCAGTGGAAGGGCTATCTGAAAGCTATCACTATGAACTGGCACCGTTAGGTATTGATGTCGTGATTGTCGAGCCTGGTGGTTTCCCGACCAGATACTGGTCTAAGTTGATCGCGCCCGAGGATATGGAACGTACAAGTGGCTATGCACCAGAGGAAAATTTACCTGATACATTGTGGAATGGTGTCAAAGCTAACTTACAAAGTGAGCAAAGACCCGATACACAAATTCTTGTTTCAACGGTGGTTGATTTGATCGAAACACCTGTTGGCAAACGTCCACTGCGCACTGTCGTTGATCCTATGATGGGTGGCACTGCTCCTACAGCCGTGAACCAAACAACAGAACCTGTCCAGCGAGAGTTACTACAAGCTCTGGGACTGGGCAATAGAATCTCTGTCCAATAGCTCAGGCACTGACGTACACTGCTGTATAAAATGGTGTAGAGAGTGATTTATCACGTCCTTGTTGACGTTTCAATTGCTTATAGGATGTGATCAATCAGTCTCTACACTCGGTCCACTTTATCTTCTCAATGATCGTTGATTCTGTGCGACGGCAAGAGGTATATGTATCTCAAAATTTCCCCTCACTTTGTCCACACACCCTGTGGGTCACACTCACATATCACGCGCAACTCATCAGGACTAGGTGGTACTGTTTCGGCACAACTGGGAGCCAGTCGCAGGGGCCAGCCAGTTTGCTCTTGCACTTGCTCGACAGTAGTACCGGGATGAAATGATTGCAGCATAGCCTCGCCTGTATCAGGATCAAACGTGAAAACGGCGATAGTCGTAATTAAGGCGGATGGACCGCCACGAGGTAGCCCAACGCGTCTTCGCCATGCTACGCCTGCGGGTCCAAGTTCGTCGGGATAGCCATAACCTGGACTCGTGATGAAATCTACACGCTCACGCAACCTGTGCTTATCGTGTGGCATGATGATGGCAAGCCGTTGCGAAAGTGAGGCAATATCAGCCCCGCCACCGCTTCCCGGGAGGCGCACCTTTGGATGTTGCCAATCGAAACCTATTGTTGAGGTATTCAGATTACCATAGCGGTCAATTTCGGCCCCCCCAATAAAGCCAAGTTGTATCTCGCCTGTCGCCATCAGCCCCAACAGGTTCACGGTGCGTGTCGTCCAGAGTGCCTCGGCGATATTTGGTAGATCGCCCATTGTGTACAGCAATTCAGCCGAAGGTGTATCGCGCATGATGCCCGTCTCGAACAGTCCTACGCAGTTAGGTGCGTGTGTGCGCTTCGCAAGCGCAAAGGCCAGTAGAGGAAGGCGCATGCCCACGAACACACGTTCATTTTCCTGTATCTGACGGGCGGCACAGACTACCATCAATTCGCGCGGTGTATATTCTGTCGCTTGTGTCATTCTTCATCCCTCCCCTTAATACCCATAATCAACAGGTGCAGCGTAACGGTGTTCTTGAATAGCCAGACGTTGCACACGTTCCTCACCTAGTTGTTTGAGATACTCGACGCGTGTTGGTGCTTGCTGCACCCATGTAGTAAGCCATTGCTGAAAACCTTCGACTGTGCGCGTCTGTTCATGATAGCCATGGAAAAACGCATGATCGCGGTTATAGTAGCCCTGCACCATCGAGGGGTGCGCTCCAAATGGCTCATGTACAACGGCACGTACTTTGAACGAAGGACCAAGCACTCGGTTCGGGTCGCTCACAATCACAGATTTCGGCACAATTTCTTCCGCGATCACAAGCACGTCACGCGCTGCTACCATAGCCTCTTCACACACTCCGAGATTTCCCCACTGGTGGAAATTGCCTTCCTCGTCGCTACGTTGCACATGCAGAATCGTCACGTCAGGACGAAGCGCGGGCACAAGCAAAAGTGGAGTGCCATCGAAGGGCGATACATCCTGGCGAAATGTGGGATTCTGGCGTGGAATGTCACTTCCCAAAAGCGAACGTGTTGGAATATAGGGAGCACCTAAACCAGCGGCGAGCAGTGCCAGCCCGATTGTGAAGTTGCTATGATCTTCTACCGTGATCGCGTGAGGAATAGCCTTCTCGGTGGCACGTCGGTAACAGTGACCCAACCCTTCGCTTACATTACCGAGCCATGCCGCCGTGATTTTTGTGACACAACCCGCCCCAATTAGCAAATCAAATAGCACATCCGAAATAGGACCGATGAGGGTGAGGTCTCGACGTTGCTGCCGGATGATCTCAAAGCCTGCCGCATATGGTATCAACGGCTCAAGAGCTAATCCGAGCGCGACAGAGGCACCATCCGGCACACAACGAGCGATGGCCTCTGTCATAGAGGTAAGTTTACTCATACGTAGTGGACTCCATAGATCAACTAGTTTGCTTCTTCGCGGTAAATACACCATTAGGTTGCGTCAAGATCGCTTCGATAACTGTATTGGATTCATCTCGCTTAAACTCCACACTGAAGCCGGATAGCCCTTGTATATGGAACTCAGTACCCTTATAAGGCACCAATGTATACTCCGGTTGTGCAGGTACCGTCATCTGTAGCAGATTAGTACCTTTTAATGCAACCGTTATGTCCATGTTCAGTACCGTGTAAGTGCCCACGAACTGTTCTAGAAAGCTCTTGTCTCGCATGGCTTTTGCCGGGATACGTTTGAAAACGATATCTTTCGCAGTGACTTCGAATGGTGCCGTAATGCTCTCGATATCGCCTCTGACATTTGTCGCGAAGGATATTTTCAGAGTAATATCCCAACTCTCTAGTACAAGCTCAAAAATGTCATAGTGATAGTGTTTGAGGGGACATACCATCCCATTGTAGGTTGCTTGTAGCGAGTCATTCTGGACCTCAACCGAAAGAACTCCATAACCCCGATGCTCGAAATCGCCTGTGTAAGCATCTAATGCATGAGAAGGAGTTGTGTTTGGCACTCGGTCCTCCTCGGTCTTCTCTTTGCCTTTTTGCTCTGCTTCTTTAATGACAGCTTCATCTACCTTAAACCGTTCGCTCCATGACACAATATCAAGATTGAGGAGGCGATCAAAAATGTTATAGGTGAGAATACTGGGTACAGGTGTGCCACCCATATTCGTCAAGACAACGACTCCAACATTTTCTTTTGGTATGAGGCTGGTTAACGAGCTAAAGCCGTCAATATTGCCACCATGATGGAGCATAGGTTGCCCTCTGTATGGCTGTACAAACCAGCCAAGAGCATAACTGGCATAAGGCAACTCAGCATATTTACTCGTCTCTGGAATGATCATCTGCGGCGCATGCAGTTGTGCTAGCTGGTTCTCAGACACCAATTGTGTATCGCCAACCTTTCCCTTATTGGTATGCAGAAGCATCCACTGACTCATCTCAGCAATACTAGATACAATTGCACCTGCTGGTGCTATCGCTCCCTGCGCTCCATAAAATGGAATCTCTTTTACCTCGCCGTGATCTTCTTTGTAAGGATGCGAAAAATTGGGGGCTTGTTGTGCTGTAGTAACAATCGAGAAATTGCTGGAGGACATATGTAAAGGATCAAAAATTCTGTGTTGCACAAACTCTTCCCAGCTTTGCCCACTCACTTGACCAGCAAGGTAGCCCGCAACCATATACATGAGATTTTGATATTGCCAGAGGGTGCGAATGTCTTTTGTTGGCTCCAGATACGCTAGACGATCAAAAAGTTCTTGTCTGCTCGCAGATGAGTTATACCATGCAAGGTCATGACGTGGCAACCCGGAGCGATGCGTCACGATATCACGCGGTGTGAGCCGTTCCGCCGCCACGGAATCAAATAGTTTGAAAGTCGGAAGGTAGGCTCTAACAGGCGTATCCCAATCCAACTTTCCTTCATCCGCAAGCATCGCCAGTGCAGTAGTCGTGAAGGCTTTTGTACAAGAGGCAATGGGAAAAAGCGTTTGAGGCGTCACATCCAGGTCACGTGCGACATCGCGTTTGCCAAAGCCCTGCGAAAAAATAACCTCGCCATTCTTCACAATTGCTATAGCAAGACCCTGAATATTCCACGCCTGCATAGTGGTGCGCACAAAATCGTCGAAGCCTTGTAGTGCTGTATTTTGAGAGGTATTGGTCGATTGCATTAGAGGTATCGTCCTTTCCTAGGCAGTACTATTATCAGGAGGTACACGCACCATCTATTGTATCATCTGCTTTCCCTTCATCCCCGTATATAACAAGGCAGCTATTCCATAGAAACGGAATAGCTGCCTTCTTGCGCAAGTTTCCCCTGACCCACCCTCGCCAATGGATGTCGTCCTACATCTGGTAGTACACAATGCACGATACATGGTACGCATGTAACAATACTGGGCATAACAATTGTAGTTTTACCTTGCCCCTAGGTAGCCTAACAGATTATCAGTCTGTGGTTTACAACTTGAGGCAGTTGTCGCCGATGTTCGCTACTCCACACATTGACTACCAACTTGCATGTCTTAATTAACGCACTACGTTATTCTATGAGATCAGTTGACCAGTTTTTACCCTGAATAGTAGTATCGAGTTCGCGCCGTTGACGAGCGAGTTCGTCCAATTGACGACGAAGCGCGGGCACATCAACCGTCGAGACCTTACGAATTTCGGACCGTCCATAACGGTCAATGCGATTGGAAGCAGTCTCCGCCATGCTATCTATCGTACTGTGGTGGAGTGACAGGATATCACGCTGGGCGATAGCGTCAGCAAGTGTGACCCCTTCGGTAAACTCTGTTTGCATGTTGGTACGATTAATACGTTTAATCAAATCGACCAACTGACTCAGTAACTGATCCAAATCGCTTAACAGCTCTTGAGGATTTTCGGGCGGTTGCTCGCCTTCCTGGATGAGCGCACTTTGCATGAGTCGTGTGCGTAACTGTGCAATACGCTTCTGTACATCAGCACGTAGAACAAGAGCCTTGGCAAGTTTCATGAGCCACCTCCTTACTGACGATGTACATCGTTTATTACAGGACAAAACACCTTTTGTTTGTGGTTTGTAAACTATAAAAAGTATACTCATAACCACGCATGTTGTCAAGCATTGTATGTATGTATGTTTAGGAACTTGTAAGGTCAGGCTTTGCCTCTGCAAGTGTTACATTAGGTGAAAGGATGACAATAAGGATTGTCTAACTACGTATCAAAGGGGATTCTACATGAAGGTTCTACATGGCTCAGAAGATGTTGTCACGACACCACGATTGCCGCGCAAACAGGAAGCTGGGCCGATTCGCCAAACGATCTCTAGCTATATAAATTTGATTAAGCCACATGTAACGGTTCTCTTACTAGGAACAACGGCAGCGGCGATGACGATTGCAAAAGGAGCTTTTCCCTCACTCGGTCTGCTGCTTGCAACACTGCTCGGTGGCGCAATGGCAGCAGGCAGTGCGAACTGCATAAATTGCTATATTGATCGTGATATCGACCAACTCATGGGGCGTACACAGAGACGTTCACTGCCCTCAGGTAAAGTGCAGCCGAGACAAGCATTAATTTTTGGCATTGTGCTAGGACTGGGTTCATTTGTGGTCCTCTACTTTCTGGTGAATCTGTTAAGCGCGGTGCTGGCCTTTTCCGCGATCCTGTTCTATGTATTTGTCTACACACTTGGCTTGAAACGCACAACGGCACAAAATATTGTGATCGGTGGTGCGGCGGGTGCTGTACCTGTACTGGTTGGATGGGCCGCGGTAACAAACTCGTTGAGTATGCCAGCACTCTGGCTGTTCGCCATCATTTTTTACTGGACCCCTCCACACTTCTGGGCGTTGTCGCTACTCATTCAAAAAGACTATGAGAAAGCCAATGTCCCAATGCTACCCGTTATGATGGGTGAACCTGAGACGCGAAAGCAAATCATGTTGTACTCGCTAATGCTCCTGGCGGTGACGCTAATCCTGTTTGTGACACACACAATGGGCTATATCTATCTTGTTTCTGCTGTCATACTTGGTGGAATATTGCTCTATATGGCAATAAAGCTGATGGTTGATCAAACAAAAAACTGGGCACGTACTATCTTCTGGTATTCTAACTGCTATCTCGCGGCTATCTTCGCGGTTATGGTCATTGATAGAGTTCTTCATTTCTAAGGAAGTCAGGCACAGGATATGAATTGGCGTCTTGCCTCGCGGCTCTCAGTCATTACGCTGGCGATACTGGTTGTCGTCATTGTCACAGTGATACAGAATAATAAAGGAATGTTCTCTGGTACCGCCTCAGCAGGGTCATCTGGATTGCAGGGTAGTGATCTTGGAGGCACGCCAGCTCCAAATTTTACATTGACGGATCAGAATGGAAAACAGGTGTCGCTTTCACAATTTAAAGGAAGCCCGGTTGTCCTAACATTTTTGTATACACATTGCCCCGATCAATGTCCACTTACCGCGGAACGCCTGCACTCATCAATGACTACACTTGGGAGTGATGCTTCTAAAGTAGGAGTTATCGCAGTAAGCACTGACCCTAAAGGCGATACTCAGCAAGCGGCACAAAAATTTACCCTTCAACACAATATGCAGAACTACTGGCACTTTCTAATTGGTACACAGGATAGCTTGACACCGATATGGACGGCCTATAATGTGTATGCGCAAGGGCAACAGCAATCCGTCGATCATACACTTGCAATCTATATTATCGACAAACAGGGGCATGAGCGAGCATTCTTTGGTGGCAACAATTTTAATCCTGGCCAGGTGACAACCGACCTCAAAATCCTATTGAAAGAGTAAATAAAACAGACAACATAAAACGCATGTGCCCATCGGCACATGCGTTTTATGTTGTCTGTTTTGTTATACGCGCCGTGCGACTCTTCTATACGTAATAGCCCGCCAGAGAAGTACGAGCAGAATGGCACCAATCAGTGCTCTTATGAGAGGAACGCCAAGGACTGTAATATCGGGAATTCCATTGATGATGAGGACACGCGTCATAAGCCAGATACCGATGAGTGCGACAATAATCGAGCCTACAATTCCAAAGGGTACACTAGATCGAACAATTCGTTCCGCGACATAACCCACGATAGCGGCGATAATGAGATAAAGAATAAGATCGAGACCAATTGTAAAAACGTTACTGCCGAGTTTCACGGTAATTCCGTCAGCAAGTACCAATAATGATGCAAGCATAGCCATTCTCCTTTATAGAGCCACTCAAGTATTTCCATATATCTATGCGAGTAGCCTTGATGCTTCTCCGTCCAAAGATGTGCATCTTACCTGTTATACGTAGTATGCCTACTGTACAGTTTCATTCTATGTTATATTCTGTTATAAAATGTGACAAACATCATGGAAGGAGACAAAGATGAGCGATATACTACCTTTAGATGAGCAATTATTGGACACGTGGAACATTCACGCACGCATCAACCTGTACATGCTTGACGCAATCAAATCCGAAGCACTGAGCGGTGTGTCGGCGTCAAAAGGGCGGAGTGTGGGCGAACAATTCGCGCATATTCATAATGTACGTTTAATGTGGCTCAAAGCTTCAGCACCCGAGCTACTTGAAGGACTAGAGAAGATCGAGAAAGAGCAAGTGGGTGATAAAGAATTCTTGTTGCAATCACTGGCAAAGTCGGATGCAGCGATGATATTGCTCATACGGGACGGCCTGGCAAAGGGCAGAATTAAGGGTTTCAAGCCACATCCAGTAGCATTTGTAGGATATTTAATTTCGCACGAGTCTTACCATCGGGCCGAAGCCGGAATCATCCTGACACAAGCGGGATATCCATTGGACAAGAAAACATCTTTTGGGTTGTGGGAATGGGGCGTGAGATAAGCTATGATGGATAGAGTTACATAAATTTCACACAATTTTTATTGACGACCATTAATCCATACAGTATTCTATATGGGGTATCACAATATGTAATAAAAGCCAGGGTAAACGGTGAAACGAATGAGCATATTCTCCAAGGCGGTCCATTGGCTATGACTAACGCCGAAAAAATATACGAGTGGCGCTCGCTCCTGGGCAAACTGGTTAGTGACCCACACGAGCGACAACGCATTGCCCGTATGATTGGAATCAACAACGTCACATTGACACGCTGGGCAACAAATAAGTCCAACCCACGTATGGAGAGCTTGCATCGCCTTGTACAAGCACTGCCACCCTATCGAAACCAATTGATTGAACTGATCCCCGAAGAGTTCCCGGAGTTTTTGAACGAGGAAATTACTATCGAGGAAGTGACACAAGAAATTCCATCCGCATTTTACGAACGTGTACTACAGGCATATACCTCTAATCCTCCGTTACTGCGCTCCTCATCAATTCGCATCACAATTATTCAGCAGATGTTAGCTCACCTTGATCCTAGACCAGCAGGACTGGCTGTAAGTGTGAGCGTATGTATGCCTCCCACAACAGAGTGTGTAGTACATAGTTTACGTGAAGACATGGGGCGCGGTACCTCACCATGGCATAGCCATTTGCGCAATAGAATAGGCTTTCTAGCCATCGAGTCACCACAGGGGTACGCGATAACAGAGGGTCACATCGTTGTATTACGCAGTAGTGCTGAGAAGAGAATGTTGTTTCCGATGCATGTCGTCGAATGGGAAGAGAGCGCGATAGCCTGTCCATTACTTCTAGGAGACCGAGTAGCAGGGTGTCTCTATCTTTCAAGCCCGCTACAAGATTATTTTTTGCAAACACTGCAAGATTTAGTCAAAAGTTATGCCAATCTGCTAGTGCTAAGCTTTGAGGCGCAAGACTTTTTCAAGGTGGGACAGATTGCGTTAGGCATTATGCCCACTTATGATGAGCAGCAACCATACTTGCGCCACTTTCAGCAGCGCGTCACACAATATATGCGAGATATGCACGGAGGCAAACCACTTTCACGCGTAGAAGCAGAAATAAAGGTGTTACAAAATTTAGAGGAAGAGTTATTGCGTATTCCGTATAAACAACACGACGAGAAATAACAGGAGTGCTGTATGACACAATCGAATGATGCTCAGGGACAGACAGAAAACACCTATTTAATAGATGCAGAAAGCGCATTGGAGATGGCGCGTCTCCTCGATCAAGATAGAGTGATGACCAAAGGCATGGGAGGTGTTTTCTCTGAACAAGAGGATACTGATCTTCCAGGTGTAGAGCGTATCCTGGATGTGGGATGTGGTCCTGGCGGTTGGGTAAATGAGGTAGCACAACACTACCCCCACATCGAAGTAACGGGCATCGACATTAGTAAAAACACAATCAGTTACGCGAAAGCACATGCACAGGTAAGAAAACTGAACAATGCTCATTTTGTAGTGATGAATGCATTGAAGCCCCTGGATTTCCCTGATGCCTCGTTCGATATAGTAAACATGCGTACCGTTGTTGGCTTTGTACCACTTACAGAATGGGTATCCTACTTAACGGAATGTAAACGCGTGTTGCGTTCTGGCGGCATACTACGTCTTACCGAGGGCGAGTATGGCTTTACGAATAAGCCTGCACTTGAGCGATTTATGGCTTTACTAAACCAGGCTCAGTTTAAAGCTGGGCGCAGTCTTTCCCCAACGGGGCACAACGCGGGGATGATCGCGATGTTACGTCCACTGCTAAAACAAATTGATCTACAAAATATTCAAAGCAAGGCTCATGTGATCGACTATTCATTTGGAATGGAAGCGCATGAAGAAGGCATAGGGGATATAAAATTCGCGCTTGAACTTGTGAAACCGCTCCTCTTCGGCACAAAAGTTATTACCTCCGAAGAATTTGCGGAACTGCATGCGCAGGTATTAGAACAGATACAAGCGGAAGATTTCAGCGGCGTAACCGTTATGTTGACCGCATGGGGTGAGAAAACGTAAGGCACCTGCAGTTTTACTCTGTTTGCTAAAATCATGAAGCAGGATGATGAACTTACTATTCAAATGAGTTCATTGTTCCATTTGTACTTATTTATTGCCTGATTACTCAAAATAGTATACATTCACATATATTATATTTAATGAAGGGTCTCAAATAATATGCGTAAGTCCTTACACGGAATAAGTTCTGTTTTTTTGACTCTTGTAGCTCTCAGCGTCTTTCTATTTGCTATTACAGCAGCGTTCGCGCATGGCACGAGTGTATCTTCAGTTTTTCTCAGCGGCCCACATGGTTTTGGTCTACAGGGTGGGATATATCCATTACAGCGGAGTGCTAGCGTCCTTCCTTCAAGTGCCTTACCAAATACCAGTGTGGCGGGGTCAGCAAACTGGGCTGGCTTTTATGTAGGTGTAGGTTCAGGTAGTGGCTTCAAACAAGTTACTGGAAACTGGAACACACCCTGCACATCAAGACCTATTGATAACAATCATTTAGTTGCACAATGGGTTGGTATTGGCGGAGTCTATGGGAACCAGCATCTTCTACAGGTAGGAACCGCGCTTCTCACCGATGGTCGTTTCCATCCCTTCTATGAATTATTTCCAAATCCGCCTGTGATCAGTAGTAAGAGTTTCAGGTGCGCGGATGCATTTACCGCTGAAGTAGACTACAACCTCACCAGTAAAGGCGCGAATAAAAATCATGTCTTCATCAAAGATATTTCAGCAGGCTTTACGCTTGATTACGTTGTCCCTGACAGTAAGTTCAAACCTGATATGCAAAGTGCTGAATGGATAGATGAGCGTCCAAGCTGTAGTAGTAGCCTGACTGATCTCGCTAATTTCCACTATGTTGTCTGGAAAAATCCGCAAGCGCGAAGTAACACCAATAATGGCGTACTATCAGGTATCGGTTCCTTCGCCAACAGCGTAATTGTGATGCAAGACAACAAACAGCATACACTGGCAAAACCTGATGGTCTCAATTCCAATAACACCTTCAAAGATCGTTGGTACAATACCGGTGTCGATGGTCATTGTTAAAAGATACATGTATCTTTTTTGTATATATAGAAGCTAACAATGAAAGAGGAGATGCGGCACGCCGCATCTCCTCTTTCATTGTTAGCTTCTATATATCACTTCTTGTCGGTAACGTCCTCATCATTCTCTTCAGTGATATTGTATGGTGGGACCTCGACAGGGACACGATAGCCGCCGCCATACGTTGTATTTGCTGGCGGCTGCTCATTTGGCTGAACAGGTGTCAGCAAATCGTTGGAGATAGCTTTGACGAGCCGCTCAATACGTTCCCAACGCGCGGGATAGCGGTCAGCATAGAACTTCTCGCGGCCCTCGGCGTCATAGGCACAAAAGACATATTCTTGATTGCCATAACGATAGTTTACGCGTGTGTAGGGAATACGCACAAGTTCAACAACCTGCAATGTAGCACGTGAAGCTGCTTGCGTACTATCGTTTGGTTGCAGTGGTTTTGTGGTACTACGTGGCTTCTCCTGGCGTTCTGTAGTGACAAGAGCCACAGCGGTATTCCAAACATCCATTGGCACACCATTTGGCGCGACATCAGGCAAGAATGTATCGTCAACTTCAGCATTATAGACCAGTTCACCACCAGCGTTGAGCAGTTGCTGTTGCGGAATAACACTCTCTCCAATGATGCGTGTTTGTACGTTGAGATCGAAGCGTCGCGCTATCTCACGATGGCGCATCACCTTACCTGTCCCACCACAGTTAGCACATAATGACATTTTTGTGCCTTCACAGACTGCACATACCCGTTTACCATTGCCACAGGTGCAATCAATCTCGCCGTTGATACAATCAGGGCAAGGTACAGTCGCTCCCTTGCTAGCTGGATCGACATCGACAGGGTTAGGAATCGGCACTCCTTGCTGACGAATGCTCTCGAACACATCCGATACCCGCTCGCCAACCGATGTAGCGACATTCTCGGCCTGCTTTTGGAAGAAGGGTTTCTTTTCGCCTACAGTCCAATCAGCTACGTAACCACGCCCACGACAGGTATTGCATTTCTTTTTTGTGCGACCCTTACACTCAGGACACACGATCCAGCCGCGCCCGTTGCAGGAGGCACATAGTGTTCGACCGTTGCCGTTGCAAGTCATGCATGCCGCGACTTCTTCCAAACCATCGAGCTTTGTACGGCTAGCAGGTGCCTTGAGGCTAGTAACCTCTGGCAGCTCATAGTCCCACACAGGTAAAATTGGTTGGGGTTTACTTGTGGTGGAACGGCCCGTGTATGGCTCGGTCACAGACTCCATAGCACGCGTTTCCCAACGTGTTTGTACTGTGACCTCCCAAACCTCATCGTTGTGCCAGGAGACGATATCCATGTAGGCACCGAGGTCTTTCGCGACACGCCAGTTCTCATTGCTCCACAGGTTAGCAAGTTGCCGAATACGTTGCTCATCAAGGCTTGTAGCCTGACGCGGTGCCGGGGCAGTTTGTGCCTGTTGCCAGTAACCACTGGCCTTATCGACGGCACGCTTGATACGTTGCTGTGCCTCAGTCGCGCTTTGTGTAACAGCTTTTCTAATTTCCTCTAAGCGCTTATCTACCTCTTCTTTATTTGGCTGGCCCTGCTTAAATAACGGGTCCTGCGGCTCCCAATTGTCACTCATACTGAATATGCCTCCCTGATATATCTATCGTCAGTGGGTATTTTTACTATTATTATCTTATACGAGAGAGGGGTAAGCGGGTTGTATGGTACAAGAAAGAGGGCAAAGGGACATGACAGGGGCAAGCCCAGTCACTACTATACACGAACCAAGCATTTCCCGCCGCGAAGCGGTAGGCAGTATAGTAGTGACTGGGCTTGCCCCTGTCATGCTCCCACTTGTTTTTGTTTATGACAAAAACTTATTGGTATACATCGCATCAAAATTCAAGCTCGTAACAGTCTTCCCTGCCGCATCTTGCACACCGCCAGAAGTGAGAATAAACTCTGGATAACCATGCCAGGAGGCAGCATCTTGCATACCCCATTTACGTCCAGAATCGACATAACGAGGGCTAAGATACTGCTGGCTTTCTACTACTAACCCTGTATCAGGGAAGGTTCCTTTGGGAGCGACATTGATAAGGTCTTGTGCCGACTCCTGGGGATGTGCACGTGCGTAGTCATAGCCCTTCTGCGTGGCAGCCATGAAGCGACGTAACAGGTCCGGCTTCTGCTGAATTTCGGTGGGGCTACTGATGATGTTTGGTGTGTAATAGTCGGCGACACCGTAGTTCGTGATAGGAAAAATGTTGAGTTGTGTGCCCTGGCGTTGCGCTTGAATAACTTCCCACCCTTCAAAGACCCAGGCGAAATCAACACGTTTCGACTGTAACGCTTGCATCGCGTCCACATCGAGCGTTACGTTTTTAAATTTTCCCTGTCCACCGTCATGCTTGATAATCTCGCTGACAACTGCTCCCTCGTAAGGTGCACCAAAACCACCATAGATTTTCCCATCCAACTGACCTGGACGTGTGATGCCTGAACTTTTCAACGTTACAAGAGCGGAGGTGTTGTGCTGCATGATTGCCGCGATAGAGACAACGGGTTGTTTGACTGCCGCATCCGCGACGATACTCTCGGTAGAGCTAATGCCTACATCCGCTTTACCACTGCTCACCAGGACATCAGAAGATACACTACTAGAGTAAGGAAGGAGCGTCAAGTCAATACCTTGCTCTTTATACCAGCCATTCTTCAAAGCCACATAAATGCCTGTGTGGTTCGTGTTTGGGGTCCAGTCCAATGCTAGCTGCATCTTCGTAAGTTTTTGAGTCCCCTGTGTTATAGATGTTGTATTGCTACGCTGTTGCTGTACAAGATATGCGCTGACAACGGCGAGAATGAGGAGTACGGGTAAACCAATGCTCAAACCAAGGCGAGTACGAGAGTTCATGAAGAGGTCCTTTCTGTATTGTATACAAGGGCACCCGCAAGGGGATGCCCCTCCCATACAACATGTTTTGTAACATTCGTCTATGGGAGGGGCATCCCCTTGCGGGTGCCCTTGTCCCTGTCTGAGGATTGCTACTTCACAGTTGCGCCGTGATACCACGGCAAGGCAAGATGTTCGATGAGTGATACTAGGCCAAATAAGCAGAGGCTCAGCACTGCTGTAACGACGATAGCGGCGAAGACGAGAATGACAGCATGCGAGTTGAACGAGGTTTGCATGTAGATACCAAGACCTCGATACGCTCCTACATACTCGCCGAAGATGGCTCCTGTAACGCTATAGGTCGCGGCAATGCGCAAACCGGAGAAGAAAGACGGCATGGCTCCTGGCAAGCGTACAAACCAGAGGATTTGCCAGCGTGACGCCTTCATGCTCTTCATCAAACGCAAGAGGTCAGGATCGGCACTCAATAACCCATCGGCACAGGCAACTGCTATAGGAAAGAAGCAATAGAGTGTGACAACAACAATTTTTGGACCGAGGTCGAAACCAAACCAGATCAACAAAAGAGGTGCAAGCGCGATCATAGGAATAGTCTGTGATGTTACAAGGATTGGATAAACCGCGCGACGTACAGCCGAGGATATGTCAATCAATATTGCCAGTAAAACACCCAGGAGTGTCGCGGTAGCAAGACCAAGCACAGTTTCCAGGAGGGTTTGAATTGTATGACCAGAAATGACATCCCAGTTATCGAACAATGCCTGTAAAATCGCGGTAGGTGCTGGTAACACAGCATTGCTGACTTTTCCTGCCCGTACCACAAGTTCCCATACTGCAAACAGAGCAAACGCCAGCACAAAGGCAGGCCCATAACCAGCGATACCTCGTAGCCGTGTTTGTTTCAAAAGAACAATGGGTCTAGGATTCATCATACAGGTTGCTCCTTTAAGAGTAGGTCTAACAGTTCTTGTTCTAGCTGTACAGCAGGTTCAAGTGCGAGATGTTCTTGACGACGTGGGCGTGGCAGTTCAACCTCGACAACGCGTAGCACACTTGCAGGTCTTGCACTCATGACGTAGATGCGGTCAGATAATAAGAGAGCTTCGCGCACGTCATGCGTGATAAAGAGCACGCTTGTATGGAGTGATTGCCATAAGTCGAGAAGCCACATCTGTAACGAGAGGCGTGTCAGGGCATCGAGTGCTCCAAATGGCTCATCCAATAGAAGAAAAGATGGATTGAAGAGAACCGTACGTAGTAGCGCGACTCGCTGTCGCATTCCGCCTGAAAGCGTTGAAGGATAGTTTTGCGCGAAGTCAGACAGACCGAAGCGTTTCAGTAGTTCGAGCGCATCGTGTTGCGCTTGCTTACGTGGCACACGCCGCACATCCAGTCCCAGCAGAACATTCTCCTCGACGGTACGCCAGGGCAGGAGCAGGGGTTGTTGTGGCATATAGCCCGACATACCCGCACGCTTACTTTTTGAGTCTCCGTCGATGGCTACGCTACCACTTGTTGGCTCATCGACTCCGGCGACGATATTGAAGAGTGTACTTTTGCCACAACCACTTGGACCAATAAGCGTTACAAATTCGCCTTCGGTAACGGCCAGGTCAATGGGCGTTAGTGCTTCTACAGCTTTGCGTCCGTCACGATATGTTTTTGTCACGCCCTGTACAGATAACTTCAGTGTGTTCATGCCATCCCTCGCATGCATACAAAAAGCCGCAACCCCTGACAGAAGAGAGGTTGCGGTTTGAGTAAAATCTCTGCGAGACGCTGGTAAGACCGTGACCCGCTTCCCTACGCTGGTATTATCCAGATCAGGTTCATAGGGACCGTAGCACGTTCGATACGTGCCAGCATCTCAGCCAAAACAGCGCCCCTAGCGGAAAAATGATTATTTTTTCTTGTGCTACACATAGTATACGGGATAGGCGAGGGGAAAAGCAAATGGGAGCTAGAGTACTACTTTATTAGAAGTCATCAAGGAATTAACATGAATGTGTTAAGATTGATATTACGCATTAGTACGCCGTTAGTAACGTATATTGTTCTGTGAATAATACCAATAGGACTATATCACAGAATTATTTTCTTTTATCATCAAGGAATCGGAAACAACAAAAGGATTGGAAGCTATGGTAGAAGATCCACGTATGGATGTTCGACTTGCTCGGCGCATGGCGAACAAGAAGAAAAAACTCGATGCCTATCGTCCTTTGTCATCAGACATAGTGCAACGCTTGCATGGCGACTTCAGAGTGCTGCTTACGTACAATAGTAACGCGATTGAAGGCAATACACTGACATTGGCAGAGACACAGATGGTACTTGAATACGGTGTAACTGTTGAGGGACATCCTTTGCGCGAATATCTGGAAACCACGAATCATGCTGAGGCATTTGACTTCCTGGATACACTTGTTTCTACTCAAATATCGCTTGAAACGGTGCTGAGGATACACGATCTGGTTATGGATAAAATCATGAAAGAGGCGGGTCAACTTCGCACTGTTCAAGTCTATATACGAGGTTCACAACATACGCCTCCACCAGTGCGTGATGTGCCATTATACATGATGCAATGGGTAAGCTGGCTAAACAGTGATGATGCTTTACGTTACGAGCCTATAACTCGCGTCGCTATTGCACATCATGGCTTTGAGGCTCTTCATCCCTTCACAGATGGCAATGGGCGCGTTGGCCGTTTACTTATGAATCTTCAATTGATACAGGACGGTTATCCGCCTGCTCTTATACTGAGAGAATGGCGCACGCGCTATATCACAGCACTACAGTCAGCACATCGAGGCGATTATACAGACCTTGTAAACCTCGTTGGTCTCGCGGTTGAGCACAGCCTTGATTTGTACCTGGAAGCCTGTGAAGCAAGCACAATACATCTCGTTCCATTAAAAGAGCTAGCCAAACTCTATGGACTTGACAACAACTATCTCGGCCAGCTCGCTCGTCTTGGCAAAATCGAGGCGACAAAGAGAGGAGCATTCTGGTATGCATCACGCGAGGCAATCCAGCATTATTTGCGAGAGGTACAAGAGGAGCCGAGGGGACGACGTTCAAAATATGAAAAGCTGAAATAGTGAGCTTTTTTCACAAATGAGAGCTTTCAGAAAGCTCTTCAAATAAGTGTTACGATTGACGTAGTTGCCAGGAAAACCTATAATACCTCAGTTATTATTGATATATTCAAATTTCGATAGGAAAGCAGTTTTCGTTTTGTTAGAACAAGATGTAGTACAAACCGTTCCCAAACATGCAAAACCTCGTATAGTGTTGCTTGACTGGCTCCGTGCATGGGAACTCTATCTAATAGTATTAGTCGCAGGGTTTCTGCGTTTCTATCAACTTAACACAACTGAGTTTGACCAGGATCAAGCCATTCTTTTTCGTATGGCTCGCGACGCGTTTGCACATGGACTTCTTCCAACCACAAGCAATACGGCCTCTATCGGTATCGCTCATCCTGCTGGCGTAATCTATCTTTTTATACTTCCTGCTCTGATCAACCCCGATCCACTGGGAGGTGCAATTCTTGTAGCTCTGTGTGCAGTGATTGCGGTTATGCTTACCTATTTTTTTACAAGACGTTACTATGGACGCCTTGCCGGAACTATTGCAGCATTGCTTTACGCCACAGCATTTAAACCACTTATATATGCGCGTTTTATCTGGCAGCCTAATCTGATGCCACCATTCGTGTTACTTTTCTTTTTCGCGCTCTACTACGGTGTTGTTGAGCGGCGTAAAGGTTGGCTTTTCCCGGCATTAGTCTTGTTAGGCATTCTCTATCAAATGCACGAAATAGCAGTTCTGCTTGCTATACCATTTGTAGTTGCCCTATTGCTTTCACCTCACACGTTTCGTTGGCGCGATATCATCTTCGCCAGCATCGGTTTAGTAATTATTTTCTTTCCGTATTTGCTCTGGCAGGACTATACTCACTTCACCGATCTGCACACCATTCTTACACTTGCTAAACAACATTCGCGCATAGACGGGCAGGCTCTACAGTTTTATCAAATTTTCCTTACACCAAACAAGCCACTGGCGACAGACCCACATATACTACCTTATGCGCTGACACCACTCTACTCATGGCTACAGTATGCTATGCCAACGCTTGTGGTTCTTGGCTTGCTCTCACTTGTGCTTGTGTTGGTGATGCCTCGGGTGTGGGGGCAAATGTTAGTCTCTCCTCGAATGTGGGAACAAGGGCGCCCGCAAGGGGACGCCCCTACCATACGACGTGAGGGATTGGGAAATGGGTTTGTCTATGGTAGGGGCGTCCCCTTGCGGGCGCCCTTGTCTGTAACACATCACTCCTTAAGTTCTTTACAGGCGGACCGCTATCGCTGTGGACTTATCATACTCCTGGTATGGCAGGTTGTGCCCTTGCTTATCCTATCGCGGCATGCGATTGACCTGCATACACAGTATTTCTTTATGCTTCTTCCAGGCCCATTTGTGTTGATTGGTATCTTCTTTGGACATGTAGTAAAGTGGTTACGAGGGCAATACGGTTGGCTGGGTCAAACACGTATTATCTTGTATACATTAGCATGCTTGCTTGTTACAGCACAAATGCTAGGGAGTACAGCATGGATACTGGATACCACACATGGCAATATAAGCAATGACACGTTTACGCCTTATCACAATGATCTGCATTCCTTGAAGCAAGCGTTGAACGATGCCGACTCACTTGCACAATCACAGCACCTTAACCACGTCTATGTCACCGTAGACGAGGCAACGCAGACAGCTTTAAGCTATCTAAGTGAAGAGATGCATACACCAACAACGCTCTTCGATGCCTCACGTTGCCTTGTCTTACCCGGTGCGGTAAATGGGCCTGCCGTTTTGCTCGTCGGCCCTCATGACGCGCTCACTGATGCACTGGTAAAGCAATTTGCCAATGCAACACTTGTGAGTACGCCTAAGCGTCTTGGTGGAACACCATTTCACCTGTATGTGGTCTCTTCTAAGCCAGTCCAGGCGACCCTAGATAAAGACACGTTGTTCGGAAATGATTTACAACTCGCTGAACGTTCTGCTCAACGACTGGTCGTGTCTCAAAAACCATGGATAGTAACGCGCTGGAGCTTTCTGCGACCTCAAATGGCTCGCCTACGCACGAACTACGGTTATGTGATGATGGCTACTAGCAATAGCAATCCCATACGACAAATAACAAATGTTTGCACCTTCAGCACAATACGTGCAGGTGATCAATTACTCGTCGCCTTTTCCCAACCCAAATCTAGTACGACATCAACTTCCATGAGCATTGAGGCAAAATTCTTCATGCAAATCCCGTTCAATCCGACCTACGGTGTCTTTCATATGGAGACGGATACGACGCATGATACCCCTTGGATAGGATTGCAGACAGCAAAAGGTAATCATACGATATCGGTAGGGGTCTAATTCATTAGACCCTGTAAGCGGTGTACAATGTTGGGGAAGGTTGAACCGATTTTACACATCATCTCACGTTGTATGTCGCTTACAGGATGTAATGATGCACATTAATGAAATAAAATGGTAATAAAATACTCAAACGGACGCCCATTGTGGGCGTCCGTTTGAGTATTTTCAAGTATTCATTTACAGTATGACTATCTTCCCAATAAGAACGCTAGCAAACTGCTTGCCGCAGGCGTTGCGGCGTTAATGATAAACTGTGCTGCAACGGTCAGAATAATCAGTGCGGCTGCCGCGAACGTGATAGAGGTGCCAAGACCAATTGGCGTCGTCAGGCGGTCCTGTTTGAGCGGTGCATCGAAGTACATAGTCTTGATGATACGCCCATAGTAGACCAACGAGACGATACTGTTGAGCAAAGCAATGATGACAAGCCAGTTCAGGCCGAGTCCCCAGGCGGTACTGAAGATGATAACCTTGCTCCAGAAACCTGCCAGTGGCGGAATGCCAGCGAGTGAGGCCAGACATGCCGCAGTCCCTGCCGCCAGTAGCGGTGAGCGTTTCGCCAGACCTCGGAAGTCTTCAATTCTTTCCCCACCAGTCAAATCGCCGAGGGCGATGATACCGGAGAAGGCACCAAGGTTTGTCACCACATAGATCAGGATAAAGAACAGCACTGCCGCATTGCCATCGGACTTACCACTCGCGAAACTGGCAACGAAGCCAACGAGAATGTATCCAGCTTGCGCGATACTTGAATAGGCCATCATACGTTTAGCGTTGGTTTGCACAGCAGCTACGAAGTTACCAAGCGTCATGGTGAGCACAGCAACAATCGAGATAATCACGACCAGCGAGGTGAGGTTCACCTGTCCCAGTCCACCATCAATGAAGACTCGAATGAGGGCCGCGAAACCAGCCGCTTTAGAACCAACGGAGAAAAACGCTGTCGCAGGAGTTGGCGAACCCTCATAGATATCCGGTGCCCACATGTGGAACGGGACAGCCGAGATCTTGAAACCGAAACCTGCCAGGATTAGCACGCCCGCGACCAGTTCCATCAAATTGCCCTGCAACGAGATAATAGGATTGCCAGCGTGAATGCCGTTCTTTATCAGGGTCGCGATACCCATGAGATCGGTTGTACCAGTCAAACCGTAGAGTAGCGCAAAACCGTACAGGAGAATGGCCGAGGACATCGCGCCAAGTAGCACATACTTGACTGCCGCCTCTGCCGACTTCTCGTTGGCACGGATCAGACCCGCCATCACATACAGGGGAATGCTGGTCAATTCGAGCGAGATATAGATAGTAATTAGCTCGGTTGTACTTGCCATTAGCATCATGCCCACCACAGAGAATAGCATGAGCGTGTAGAACTCGCCATCGGACTTTATGTACTTCTTGACATATTCGTATGACGCAAGAATCATCACAACCGCGATCAATAAGAAGATAATCTTAAAGAAGACAGAGTACGAATCGACCGAGAGCATGTTAGAAAAGGCATGATTGGCGTGCGAGAAATCCAGGATAAAGATTTGCGAGATCGTCAGTGCAATTGGCACTATCAAGCCAATCAGCGCGGTCGCAACCACAATGATGCGCCGTTTAGTAAACAGGTCTACCGTCATCACCACCAGGGCGAGTATAGTAAGGGTCGCCTCTGGTGAGAGTAAGTAGAGATCAGACAACTTGAGCATATAGTACTCCCTAAAGTAGTATCTCTACTTTACAACAGCCGAGGCCGCGTGCATAAGCTGGCTCAGGCTAGGTGTAATCACATTAATAAGGGCGGTTGGATAGATGCCAACAAACACAATCAGCGCAGCCAGCGCGAAAAGCGGAATGAGTTCGCGTGGACTTGCATCCGGTAGCCAGTCCCATTTCTTATTGAACGGACCATAGAAGACACGTCGAATCATCCACAAGAGATAGCTAGCTGTCAGGATCATAGTAAAGACCGAAATGATTGTGACTGCGGTCCAAACCTGGAAGCTGCCCGTAAACACCATGTATTCCGCGACGAAGCCCGCCAATCCAGGTAAACCAAGCGAGGCAAGGGCGGCAAATGTGAAGAGTGTTGCCAGCATCGGCATACGTTTTGCGACGCCACCAAAGATGGCAATCTCACGTGTATGGGCCTTGTCGTAGATCACACCGACGCAGAAGAACAGCAGCCCCGTAATGATACCGTGGCTGAACATTTGCACCGTAGCACCCGTCAAGGCCGCCATTCTAAATGCAGCATCACCAGTACCAGTCGCAGCAGCCACACCAAGCAAGATGATCCCCATATGGCTCACACTTGAGTAGGCAATCAGCTTCTTCATATCTGTCTGCACCAGGCAGATGCCAGCACCATAGATGATGTTGATAACCGCGAGTACCGCGAGTACACCTGAAAACTCATGCACACCCTGTGGAAACAGAACTAAGCAGAAGCGAATCAGTCCATACGCGCCCATCTTGAGCAACACACCAGCCAGGATCACACTGACTTCAGTTGGGGCGTCAGTGTGTGCGTCAGGCAACCAAGTGTGCAATGGGAACATTGGTATTTTCACCGCGAAAGCTGTGAAGACCAGTAAGAACGCGACAAGTTGCATGCTCAAGGTCACGCCGATAAGTGGTATTTGCACGCCTCCAACAAGCAAGTGAGACGAAAGATCATCTAACTTTGCCGACGTTCCACCATTTGTTACATAGACTAGGATAAAGCCAGCCAGCATGAAGACGCTACCAAAGAACGTGTACAGCAGAAATTTCCACGCTGAATAGATACGGCCAGGTACGCCATGCTTGATAGCCTCGTTGCCCCAGATGCCGATGAGCAGGAACATGGGTGCCAGTTCCACTTCCCAGGCCAGGAAGAACAGGAACAGATCGAGCGAAACGAAGACGCCCATGACGCCCGTTTCAAGCAAGAGAATGAGTGCAAGGTATTCTTTGACACGCGGCTTCTCCCAGCCACCGATAATGGCAAGCATAGTGATAAGCGCGTTCAAGACAACCATTGGCAAGCTCAAGCCATCAATACCAACGAAATAGTGAATATTGAAGTGAAGTGAACCTGCGTTAAAGTTAATCCACGAAACATCAAAACTGTCTGGTAGGTGCTTGATGTTACCGAAATTGCTAAAGCCACCATTGGCTAGGATACGAAAGAATATTATGATTGAAAGCGCAAAAACCAGCGCAGAAAATGCGAGCGCGATCCAGCGAGCAATTCTCACTGGCGTTGCATAAACTCCTACCGCACCAATTACAGGCAGCAGGAGAATCCAGGTTATGTCACTTGTGAATATGTTCATCCTGTTTTCCTTTTATCCTTACTACCTTGCCACGTAGTTGACCACGATAAGTACAACGGCTACAAGTACGACAACACCACCAAAGAACGTGACCATGTAGGACTGAACCCTACCTGTTTCGGTATAACGAATATCGCGTCCAAGTGTTGTTACAAGACGTGCCACCCCATTGACAATGCCATCGACGATGTAGGTATCGAAGGCTTGCTCGATGTGCGAAAGGCCAAGCACACCATACTTGATAATCCAGCCATATAAGTCGTCAACATAGTAGCGATTATAGAGGATGCGGTGAACGGTACGCAAAGCCGCGTTATTCTCCACAATAGTGTGCAAACGTTCAGCGTTCAGACGTGCGTACATAAAGTACGCTACGCCGAGACCTACCAACGCGACAGCGATACCTATATAGGTCAAAGGGTCGCCAAACAATCCACCAAAGTCGAGCGGTGCTGCTCCGCGCTGTACATAGGGGAAGAAACCAAACCAATAGCCAGCTATCACTGACGGAATAGCAAGCAGTATTAACGGTATCGTCATTGAGGGTGGCGACTCATGCGGCTCGCCAACGCCTCGATACGTTCCACCCCATAGCCCTCCGAACTTTCCATCTGTATTGCCAAAAGCCAGGATATAGGCACGCAACATATAAAATGCGGTCAAACCCGCCGTACCCAGTGTAATAATATATAACGCCCATTGCCCACTCTGAGCCGCGAGTCCAATGATCGTGTCCTTACTATAGAAACCAGCTAAGAATGGGAAACCGGAAATTGATAGTGTAGCGATCAGCCATGTGATTGCCGTAATTGGCATCTTAGGGCCAAGTCCACCCATCAAGCGCATGTCCTGTACCTCTTTATGCGTGGCATGGTGCAATGAATGTAACACGCTACCTGCCCCTAAAAAGAGTAGAGCTTTGAAGAATGCATGGGTGAAGAGGTGGAACATGCCTGGGCCAGTCCCATAAAGGTATGGATTGTTACCAAGACCGGAGAGACCAAGACCGACAAACATATAGCCAAGCTGACTAATGGTCGAGAAGGCCAGCACACGTTTGAAGTCAGACTGCACAAGCGCGATGGTCGCGGCAAAGAGTGCAGTGATACCACCAACCCATGCGACGGTTAGTAAAGCCGTCGGACCTGCCTCAACGAAGAGCGGGAAGACGCGTGCCACCATATAAACACCAGCGGCAACCATTGTTGCCGCGTGGATCAGTGCGCTTACAGGCGTAGGACCTTCCATAGCGGACGGAAGCCATACATGTAACGGCACCTGAGCCGATTTACCGATGGCACCACAGAAGACCAGGATCATTGCCGTTGCCAGCAAGCCCTGACTCATGACCTGTGGAGCTTTTGTGAACAGCGTCGAGAAGGTGAAAGTGCCTGTGTTGACGAAGAGAATCATGATACCGATGATAAAGCCAACGTCACCAACACGGTTGGTCACAAATGCTTGCATCGCTGCGTTCGATGGCGACGGACGCTGCTCATCGGGCTTGGCCTTCTTATTAATCCAGAAGCCAATTAGCAAGTAAGAACTCAGACCGACCAATTCCCAACCAATGAAGATAACCAGGAAGTTTTCAGCGAACACAATTACCAGCATAGAGAAGGTGAAAAGCGCGAGATAGGCATAGAAACGCGCATAGCCCGCCGAGTCTTCCATATAGCCCTGCGAATAATAGTGGACCAGGAGCGAGACAGTTGTCACCACGACCATCATAGCAATAGCAAGAGTGTCGAGGTGGAAGGCAATCGTGTAATTGCCAGTAGCACCCTGCGTAAACCAGTCGTAGGCGAACACCGGGACGCCACCGTTCTTTTGAAATGCAGTGTCACCCAATGAGACAAAGAGCAATGCCCAGGAATAAATAGCTGCCAAGAGCATAATGCCAATACCGATGTAACCGCTAACGACCGCTCCGGTCGAGAGATGCGCGACCTTGGGGTCCTCATCGTCATCCTCGCCATGATCGTCGAGGTGTGCTCCATGCACATCAGCCGCGTGATCCTCGGCATGAGCAACAAAATCTTTTGAGCCGCGGTCTGCTGCCGCGCTCGCGATACCAGGAACAGTTGCATACGCAAGTTCCGCGCCTGCGTGTGCCTCTTGTTCGCTGCCCTGAGCATCATGTGAACCATGTTCGTCGTGGGTAACGATGCGTACCTTCTTCGGACGGCTTTGCATATCCCAGACACGAGTTCCAAACACAATGACGACAAAGGACAGGAGTGGCGCGAATAAGACTAACCATGAATATGAATACATAGCTTCACCACTTCATCATATCAATTTCGCTCACATCCACAGTATCACGTTTGCGATAGATCGAGATAACCATTGCCAGCGCAACCGCGGCTTCGGCAGCCGCCACAGTGATAATGAAGATAGCGAAGATTTGTCCAGTCAAGAGACTTGAGAAGTCTACCCCATTCGCCTTGACATGGTTAAAAAAAGAAAAACCGACGAGAGTAATATTGACCGCATTCAGCATAATCTCGATACCCATAAGTACCGCAATCGCATTACGCTTGGCAATCGCGCCATAAAGTCCAATACAAAAGAGAATGGCACCAAGTACCAAAAAATGATTAAGCGTAAGTCCCATAGTGTATTAGTCCTCCCGACCGATGACAATCGCACCAATGATAGCAACGAGCAACACAAGGGATGCGACCTCAAAAGGGAGTACATAGCTATACCCGGTTGGGCTATAGAGAAGTTGCCCGATACGAACTACATTGCTCACATTTCCAGGTAATGCACTCGAAACACCTTCATTGCTTACAGCGTGCGAACTGTTCATCTCGGCATAAATAATGCCCGTACCAATGAGAATACTCACGATGGCCCCAAGCCACCACTGTTTGCTCACTGGATTCGTACTCTGCTTACCCGTGACACGCGTCAACATGATTGCGAATAGAATAAGAATAGTGATCGCACCGACATAGATAAGAATTTGCACAATAGCGATAAATTCGGCATTGAGCAAGACGTAGATACCAGCAGCCATCGCAAACACGATCACCAGCGCCAATGCGCTGTGTACGATATTACGAAGACCTACCACCGCCAGTGCTGACCCCACCAGGATCACGGCGATGATCCAGAAGACAAGGGTGGCAAAGTCCATAGTGAAATAGTCCTCCACATGACGTTAGATTGTAATTTCAAATCTCAATGAGAGAGGGAAAGAATATTACATCCTTGTTGAATAGTTTCTATATGTATTGTATCATCCATAAACACGGCGAAATAAACCGGGCAATAGGGCGGTACATAAGTTCCCACTTGCGATTCTAGCAAAACAAACGGGTTATGGCAAGAGGAAAAGCTACCTATTCTTTTGCGTTCACTTATAACACGTTTGAGGAAAGCGGATACAATACATCTTAAACGCTATCTGGGACGTATTCTTTAATGGTAGATATAATTTTTTGAATGATTATGATATACTCTACGTTGGATACCTCATCCACTGTTAATAGATTAAAGGCATATACTGCTATGAGCGTAACACAAACAACAACGGCACAGGATGCTTCAGATGACGTGAGATGTGCACACTGTAATAGTGTTTTACCCTCACAAGCGACATTCTGTAGTACTTGTGGTGAACGGGTTCAACAACGTTCACAACATGTATCCCAAACACAACCAGATACAACAGAGATGACAGAGCGTTATCGTATCACATCCCTTGTACACCGCAGTGCTTTCACACAGGTATTTATGGCAATGGATATGCTACATCAACGCCCTGTTATCATTCGCGATATAGACATCACAAGTTTGAACGATGATGAAAGGCAGCAGGCTGTAAACGCGGTACAGCACGAGTATGACGTGTTACGGCGTCAGCGTATTCCCGATGTGACTCCACTCATTGACCTCCGCTTTTCGCAGGAACACCTCTTCGCAGTTGCAGGGTGGCCATTTCCGTTGCCTGAAGATGCTGAAGACGAAAGTAGTAAGGTACTTACTAATACACTTCATGATCTGCTACAAAGTGGCATTGGGCTTCCAAATGAACAAGTAGCTCTGACCTGGCTCTATCGTCTTAGTAGCGCAGTTGGACATTTGCATAATCTTGACATCATGTTGGGTGATTTGGACCCCACAACAATTGTGGTCAATGATACTACCTATACTAGTAATCTCGCTTTAACAGTGTCATGGCTACCCTCTTCTGTACGTACATTGCTTAACACGATATCAAACAATACGAATAATGGCAGGTTTGTAGCACCAGAGGCACGTCTGGGTGCTGTAGAGCCACGCTCGGACATCTACAGTCTTGGTGCCCTACTCTACTTGCTCCTCACAGGTTCTACTCCTGAAGAGCAGTCAGCATCCACGCAACGTCCATGGCAAGGTTTACGTACGGCAAATCCGCGTATCTCAGGAAATATTGAAGCTATTGTGATGCGAGCACTCTCAGTCGATATGTCTAACCGTTTCCAGCGTGTCGAAGAGATGGAAGAGGCACTACTGTTAGCATTAGAGCAGTTTGCAGAGACGCGCCGAGTACGGCAGGGAGCATCTGCACAAAAAAACGGTCATGACCCTGTAGGCTCTAAAGATGATGCTGAAGAGGTGACAATCTCTATTGTATCGCTACAATCGCAACTTGCGCGACAGCATCAAATGGCACTCAAGGCTGGTCAGGCTCATCCGCAGGGCGAATATGTGTTAGCACGAGAGGCGATTGCAGATACGCCCACGATATCCACCGCTCATATTCGAGACGCTCTGCTCAATGGAATGATAAATACACCACAACCCGTAGAAGACGAGACGCTGGAAGATGAGACCGCCTTAGTTCATGAAGCATTACCAGAGCCAATGCCACGCGCGACCCCACTACCTGTTGAAGGCTCAACAGGAGAGCTATCTGTGCTTCAGCGTTTGCAAGAGCGGATCACTGGTGTACTGCCCGTTCTGAAACCAAAACCGCGTTTGGCAGAGGAGACATCTCCCGCAGAAGCCCAAACAGATACCTCGAAGATGTCATTTCTTAAACGCTTCCAACGCTTTTTGCTTGGCGAACAACAGCATACGACAACGGCTGCCGCCCTGATTGAAACGCCACTTCGAGTGCAGCCAAATCAAGGCTACACGATTCGAATTCACCTGATGGGACGCGAAGTAGCTGCGTTACCTCATGGCGCGAAAAAGGGCACGCAACCAGTAGGCTTAAGTGCAATAGTTCATGATGAGATTGTGCATATAGAAGTGCGCTCAGCAATCTTCCAAAACTATGCATACGTCGCGCAACGCGCGGATGTGCAGATGCCAGGAGAAGGCTTCGCGGCAGAGGTACTTATACCGATGCAAACGCTTTCAGATGGTCCTAGTGGGCGTCGTGAACGCCTACACATCTTCTTCATGGATGAGATGAAGCGACCACTTTATGAAAAGCCTTTTGCCGTCGAAGTCTTTGTGTCACGCCTCGTCCAATCGGGACGCGAAGGGCATAACGTGCTAACCATCCCCCTGTAATGGGATGGTTAGCACAAGAATTAAGATAATGCAGCAATAAGACACAATGTGTGTGGTGGCTCCACTCATACTGTGTCGTATTACATTATCGGTTAACCGAATAAGAAGACGGTCGCACCCATCATGGCATAGAGTAAAATGAGCAAAAAGCCTTCGAGCCAGACCAGTTCGCCATCCTTAGTGATTTCGCTGAAGAGAAATGTTGTGATACCTAACACAGCTAGCTAGCGGAACAATACCTAAAGCGGCTATAATAAACAGGACAAGTGGTGGAACGTGTAGCACGTCAAGGAGAGGAGCAAGTACAGCGAAGATCAGAAAGAAATATAACCAGCGTGGCATGCGCGTTTCTCCGATCAACAATTTTCTTGATTTTTATTGTACACGAATCGAACGTTACTGAATAGTAGCAGATTTGCTTTTCCACACTACTCTTAGCAAAATTTATTATTTATTTGGAGCAATTCATGGCAAAATATCAGGAAGAGGTTAATGAGGACGAATTTTCGTCTTTAGAGCAGAGTAAGAAACCTCAAGTGAAAGTTCAGCATCAAGCATATCAGCATGAGGAGCCAGAAGACCGACTCGCGACCTTCTCAGGAAATATACTAGATAAAGCAGATTCTGTTATTTACGCAATTGTCGGTATCTCATTCCTGATAGGAGCACTCTTTGCGCTTGGCTATAGTTTCTGGGACTTTGGCAGTAATGTTATTTTTGCCATACATACCCAAAGCCCTTCTCGACTCGCGGATGCAGTAATTGGATTTGTTTCTGGTCTTCTCCTAGTCCTCATCGTCATGGAGGTGCTGGGTACCGTTATTCATTATCTCAAGTCCCATGCCACCTCGTTACGTCCCTTTCTCTTCATCGGTATCGTTTCTGCGACACGCAGCATACTCTCAATCGGTGCCAGGCTGTCTATTAGCAATGAAGTTCGACTTCGATAACGCCCGTGTTCAAAGCGCGATGATCGAGTTGGGTGTGAGCGCACTTGTTATCCTGGCGTTGGGCATTACGCTTAAGCTACTCGGCAGGTTGGTCGAGATTGGAGCGCACGAATAACATCTTATCTTCCAGACTGGCTTTGACTGTCGCCCACTCGGTATCCAGGACACTGTAGTAGACCGAGTGGCGATAGTAGCCATCGGGTAGGATCATATGGTTACGCAGGATACCTTCTTTGATTGCGCCAAGACGCTCAATGGCACGTTGCGAGATGAGGTTGCGGCTATCTGTTTTGAATTGTACACGGATAGCACCCAGAGTCTCGAACGCATGACGTAACAAAAGGTATTTGCATTCTGTATTCACAGGGCTACGCTGTACCGATCGTGCTAGCCATGTCCCACCAATTTCCAGGCCCCGGTCTTTCGACACGATGGTGAGATAGCGCGTCGAACCAACAATCTCATCAGTAGCAAGTCGAACAATAACAAACGGGAGTTCTTTTCCTAGAGCTTGTGCTTCAAGTGCATCATTAAGCCAATTATATAGTGCGTTCATGGAAAGAGAGGGATTATAGGGCATGTAGGACCAGATAGCCGGGTCCTGTGCTGCATGAAAGAGTGCTTCAGCATGCTCTTTTCGTAATGGTTCTAATCGAACAACCTTCCCTGCCAGCGTTACGGGTTCGACATGCATGGACATAGAGATTTCTCCTAAACGAAATTTCTGATAAATATTGATAACTGAATATGGCATTGTGGTAGGGACCGCTTGACAGCCCAACGATTGAGTAGCACAATAGGAGGAACAAATGCACCAACGTTCTCAATAGTCGGATACAAACAAACAGGCTACAACTCGTTTACTCTTATAACGTATGAATAAGCGTATGAAAATTGCTTATACCACCACTATTGAGAACGAATAAATAGAAGATTATAAACTATGCAACAACCCGAAGAGAATCGTGCTATCCGCTCTACACAAGAAGCTGCGCACGCTTTTAGCCACCCTGAGCGTCAACTTGCCGACGCACCGACATCGCCCCCTTCATCAGTCAATATGCAAGAGGTAGCACGTGCAGCGGAACGCGCACGTCTACGACATGGCATTATGCATGTCCGTATTCGTCACTTTTATTGTACATTAGAAGAGATGTTTGATGCATCGCTCCATGGACAAAGTTTTGTTGTTGGCACAGGTACAGGTCGTCCCAACGAGCCTGGACGTGTAATTGACGCCTCCACCGCAGCGATGCGCTTAGGGGTAACGCCCGGCATGCCACTGCGTCGTGCTCATCGTCTCGCACCACGCACACGCTTCATGCCAGCGTCCTACGATCGCTATCAGCCGATTCTACAACGCTTACGGGAACGCTATCGCGCCTACTCACGCATCATCGAGTCCATACCTATCGCAGACGCCTTTATTGACTTGCGCGGCTGTGAAATACCTTTTGACTCTCCAGTTGCCCTCGCGGAACGACTCTGTGCTGAAATTGCCGAAATGGGCTTGACCGCGCAAATAGGCGTTGCGAATGGCAAGGCGATAGCGGAACTTGCTGCTTTAATGAGTCGTAAAGATGGGCGTCAGGGTGTCCTCTACATTCCAGCGGGACGCGAAGCCTCATTTGTGCAAACGCTTCCGCTCGGGTTACTCTTACAATTACGAGCGGCAGGCATAGGTAGTCCTGGCACCTTTCCAGAACTTGATGAGCAAAAGGAAGGCAATGGCTCGCGTCCGCCAGAGGTCGAAGGTAAGAGTGAGCAAATGGACCCAGTCGCCATCGCGGAACTGGTTACACACCTGCGTGATTTTGGCATCACGACCTTCGCACAGGTAGCTACATTGACTGAAGAAGGCGTAGCGCGTCGCCTCGGACGCCTCGGCATCTGGATATATCAAGTTGCGTCCGGTGAAGATACGAGTCTGGTTGTGCCTGATGCACCACCACTCAGTCAGAATGCACGAGTACGCTTTCACCATGCCGCTGATGCCGACGAGACCTGCGCCGCTATTCGCAAGTTGTCTGACTACCTGGGCGAACGCTTGAAAGAGCAACGTCTAAAAGGACAAACCATCGCGTTGATTCTCTGGCCTAACCGCGCTGCGCACCGTGATACGCGCAAGTTAATGATGGACGAAGAGGGTAGTGAGATGGCAGTCACATCCGCCGAGGAAACTATCGGTGGACAAATGATGCTCACCCGTCACACAGAGGACGCCGATGTAATCGCGCAACATGGCTTGATGCTCTTCGCGCACTATCATCGGCCAGCGAATCGCTACCTACAAGTACAGTTGAGAATTGGTGATATTATTACCACCATCCCAGCCTACTACCCGCCACCAGCGCGGGCACGAGGCAAAGCAACCCGCAAACTTGGCAGTTAACTGTAGGGGTTTAATTCCATTACACTTTGTTGACCCATCTGAGGCCGAACGAGGGTGTAATGGAATTAGACTTCTACAGTTTTATTTTGTTTCACGCATCTGCTTCAAAGCGATGAGTTCTTTTTTGCCACGCGCCTCTAAATCTGCTTGCCACTCATCTTTGTATTTGCGCATCGTATCGTCCACCACTTGCGCTATCGCGAGGTTGCGATACCATTTGTGGTTCGAAGGGATAATGTACCACGGTGCCTCTTCTGTACTACACTTCCTCAACACATCTTCGTAGGCATCTTGATAGTCATCCCAGTATTTGCGCTCGGCCCAATCACTCGCGGAAAGCTTCCACGCCTTATCTTGGTCCTGCTCTCGTGCTAATAAGCGTTGCTTTTGCTCTTCATTACTGATGTGCAAGAAGAATTTGAGCACAATTGTTCCACTATCAGTGAGTAGTTTCTCGAAATGATTGATCTCTTTATAACGCTTACTCCATACATTCTCCGGCACGAGATTGTGGACGCGTACCGCCAGTACATCTTCATAATGTGAACGATTGAAGACACCAATCATACCTCGCGCTGGTGCCACTCGATGAATGCGCCAGAGAAAATCATGCAGTAATTCTTCTGGAGTCGGTGCTTTGAACGAATGAACTTCGCATCCTTGTGGATTGACAGATGAGAAAACATGCCGGATCGTCCCATCTTTCCCACTTGTGTCCATACCTTGCAACACGATCAGCATACTATGGTGCTGTGCCGCAGCAAGCAGTTCTTGCAGTTTGCTTAACTCACTACTTAAATGTGTCAATGTGCCTTGGGCGGAGTCGTGATCCACATGCTTGTCTGTATAACTTGGGTCGTAGTCCTTCAGTTTGACCGACGCACCCTCATCAATCCTCCATGCCAGTGCCATAAATCTTTCTTCCTTCCATCATAGACAACTCTCTTACACCTACTATACGAGATAAGTGTGATAGACCGTGACACAAAATGCTCGATGATGGGATTTATATTTTATACAACAGAAAACAGATGGAGGACTACAAACACGTTTGTGGTCCTCCATCTGTTTTCTGCAAACTTTATTTTATCAGAATGAGAAGAAGTAGGCAGTCCATTTACCAACAGCACCAGAGGCGGTAACTGTGAACGGCCCAGCAAAGCCCTTATCAACTGAATTGGCAGGATTTTTCACTGACTTACCATAACCGATGATGGCACCATTCCCAAAGTCAACGCGAATTGCGTACTTGTTGTCCTTCAACAGTTTCGCGGAAACGGGTAGGATTGCGCCATTAGCGAGGTTAAAAGTTCCCTTGAGGGTTACACCGTCAAGAACGATGGCACCTGACAAGAAGGTGTTACCAACCTTACCTGTGAAGGCAAGAGCTAACGCACTACCTGCGTTAGAAACAGGAAGTGCGCTCCAGATACCACTGGGACCGCCAACAATCTGGAAAGTTCCAACGAACTCGCCCGCACTATTTGGCTTGCCAACACCAAGAATAAATGGTGCGCCCTTTGCGGTATAGAAGGTAATATTGAAATCGCCATTGCTTTTCAGCTTGCCACTCACCGCGATTTGTGTTCCATCTGGTTCATGGAAATTACCATTGAAATAGCCTGTATCACGAATACCGATAGTTAATCCGCCAGTGAGGGCGGTAGTTGTGCCAGGAACTGCACCCGTAAACGCTAACGAAACGGTTTTAGTGGTGCTGGCAACCTTGACAGTACGTGGCGAAGCAAAGCTCACCGATGGAAGTAGGAACAATGCAGTAATCGCGAGTGCGAAAATGGCCAGGAAACGGGCTTTCTTTAACATATAGTCGAACCCCTTCTTCATTGAACATAGTACGCTTACACAGACATAAGCGCGTCAATTTATTGTCCGTACGATACAGCAAGTGTTTTTGTACAGACACGCCCTATAGACGAAAGGAGAAGGGACAAATTGGTATGACTATGTAACCCTCTGAAAAAGTGCTTTTTCAGAGGGTTACATAGTTATATCTACAAAGTAACAATGCAGTTCCAGCACAGCTTTTTGAAACACAGCAATTTTATGAAACGCGTAACTAGGCTCATACGTTATACTAGTAATATACTCCATATAATAATTACTACTACAATAATAAAAATAAGAATCCGAATACTGCATTGAGACGTGTTTCTCTGCGTATATCTTTTAGGGGTCGCATATGTCCAACACATCTTTTGAGGGAGAACTACTCCCTCTGGTTGCTGATTTGCTCGTCAATACAGCTAGCGAACAACGTACGCCACGCATCACTCGACCTCTTGGCGAGACAGCAAACGGACAACACATGTCAAAAATAACGCAACCTCTTGCTGAAATTGTAAATGAGCAACCTATAAAGAAGAATACACGACCCTTAGTCGAACACGACTTGAATAGCAGTGAGCCAAATAGTATACCTGAGCGTCAAGAGCCGATGACACCTACTGATATTCCCATACTCACTATTGATACGCTTCACAAGCAACCACGATTTCGAGCCAACAACCGATCCCATACCAGCCACGATGACGCCTTCTTTACGTAAACGTGTTACGCTACGGCAACGGTTCGCACGTCACAAGGTTGCCTCTTTACTCCTGCTTGCCCTCTTGCTTGCAGGTATTTCTGTTCCCACCGTCGAGGGTATGTTGTATGGAGTGAAGGCATATGAAACGTATACAGCACTAAAAAGCCACGCAGCAAGTGGTGTCCAACATCTTCTCAACGTAAAGTCGATTTTTATCGCCCCTAAGACAAGTAGCACCTCGACATCGAACACAACAAAATTACTTGATGCTACAAACCTGCTACGAGCAAAAAAAGAGTTAAATGCAGCTCACAGCGACTTTGCACAGGTACAAACTCTGCTTAACGCTTCCTCGATTATTGCACTTGTTGAGCAATACCTACCACAATATCGTTCTCAGATATCTTCAGCTCGTGCCGCGAGTCAGGTGGGAACGGATGTCACCAATATTGGAAATATCATTGTGAACGCTGCGACTGTCCTCGCACCCAAATTCCGGGGACCATTGTTGAATGCCTCACAAACGCCTCTTGTTACCTCCGCGGATTTGACCATCGTAGGTACTACCATTGATGCTGTGATGCCATATGTCAACGATATACAACAGCAAACACAAAGTATGTCGCTTGCGGCTCTGCCTGTAAGCGCGCATCAGCGTGACCAGGTGCAGCAACTCATCCAGCTTTTACCACAGGTCAAGACAGCATTGGTCCAGGGTCGTTCGTTACTTGGGGCGATGGGCTGGCTACTCGGTGTCGATGGACAAAGAACTTTCCTGGTACAGACAATGGATCGTGCGGAACTTCGTGCGACAGGCGGTTTCACTGGTCAGTATGGTGAACTTCATATCGCGGGAGGTCGTCTCGCTCCTTTCTCGCTGCGTGATATTTCGCTTATCGAGTATGCGGACAATAGTCCGACTTCAGATCAATTAGCACCAAATGCCTATCGCTCGTGGTGGCCTTTCGCTAATTGGGGATTACGCGACTCTAATCTCTCTGCCGATTTCCCGACCTCGGCACAGATTGCGATCAATGAGTACAACCGTGAAGTCCATCATAAGGTCGATGGTGTCATTTTGTTCACGCCATTCTTGATTGAACACGTCTTGCAGGTGACGGGTCCAATTCATATCGCGTCCTACAATGAAACGATTACGGCTCAGAACTTAGAAACGCGTCTGCATTATTATCAACTCGACAACGCAGGCATCGCCAAACAAATTAGTATTTCGTCTGGGGATAAGTCTACCTCCGATCGTAAGCATTTCACATCTTTAGTTGCACATACACTCATGGATACGGTGCGTCATGAGTCACCAACAATGCTGCTGGCATTGGCAAAGCAGATGCTGCAAGACTTAAAGACAAAAGATTTGCAAGTCTATCTCACAAATACTCAACTACAGGACTTGTTATCACAGCATAACTATGCAGCACAGGTAGACCGCTCTACAACACACGATGGTCTGTATGTTGTGCAGTCAAATGTCAGCGCAAGTAAGGCGTCGCAATATGTGAAAACCACGATACACGATACAGTGACACTGAATGCAAATGGTGGCGCAACACATCTATTCCAAATGCAGCTTGCTTATAATCAGATTGGTTTCGTCTACGGCCTGGACACATATCGTGATTATGTACGCGTCTATGTTCCACCAACCGCGAAGTTTTTGGGAGGCGGTGGTTTCGATACAGGAACACCACTTTGTGGAGGGCCACTGGATGCCTGCAATCAGAACGGCATCTACCAGCATAACGAGATGGTGTGCGCGACTGGACAGTACGACGCTGGCGCATCAGCTCCAATGCTTAACGACGATTACGCTGGACAATGGCACCCACTCGACAAAATTGGAGCACCAACCAATATGACAAGCGATGAGGCTGGACGCGCCATGTACGGTGGCTATGTCGTCATCCCAAAAAACTGTACCATGACCGTCACGCTCTCCTGGTACATTCCCCCAACTGGAGATAGTGCCTACAACTTACTTGTACAAAGACAAGCGGGCACGTTTCCCGAACTAGACCTGACCGTACTCCCCACGCCTGGAAATTGTGCTACACTTAAAACACAAGGATTGCACATTGATAGCGTTCTTGGACAAGATACAGCGTTCACACTTGCCAAAACAAACGGTGGTACACAATCAGGCAATACCTGTTATCCGCAACCCTATATGTGACCATCCAACCAACCTTCACAATGCGGTAGGGGCGGCAATTCATTGTACCCAAAAATGGGGATAGAGGAGGGACAACGGGCTGGCAACGATTATCTTCCCTGACGAGAACCCTTCCACTACACCCATCTTTGGCGCAATGAATTGTCGCCCCTACCGTTTCCATGTTAATATATAAATATTCATCAAAGATTAGACCAATAGAAGCTGGTGTCACTTGGAAGAGAATCCGAATTATCGCAATGAGCAGTCGCCATATGATGTAGAGCCTGATGTTCCTTATCATGAATATTCGACTATGAATCAGCCAGGACAACCACTATCGCCACCACTAACTCATACACCACCACTGTTGTCACCGCCAATGCCTTCAAAAAGGTCACGAGTGCAAGCATTCCCACTTGTTATAACAGTTATAGGTGTGGTTCTCGTTGTTGCGCTTATCTTCCTTGTCGTTCTTTCACAAATACTTGCTCGCCCAACGCTTACGACAAAGACATCAGTTTCGACTGCACCCACACAGTCATCGACGCAACCAGTCATCACTTCTACCGCGAATTTCCGCGCGTCAACATGTCCATTTCAGCCTGGCGCGGGTATCGTGGAGGGGAAAACGGTCAGGTGTGGTTATGTGACAGTTCCAGAGAGTCGCCAGAATCCGCAGGGAGCGAAAGTACAGCTCGCGGTAGCCATCTTCAAATCACCAAACGTGCAGAATGATACCGCGCCAGTTGTACGTTTAGAAGGTGGACCCGGAGGACCATCACTGGACAACTGGGCACGTTATATCACAAGTTCAAACTTCTCAACCTTTGTATTCAACCATGACCTGATTATGTTTGATCAGCGTGGCACTGGCTACTCCACGCCATCGCTCAATTGCCCCGAGGTATTGAAGGTGCAATATGACACACTGAATGTTCATCTGAATGCAACTGATGGAGAACATTTAGAACTGCAAGCTCTCCAAGCATGCCATGATCGTCTGATAAAGTCGGGGGTTGACCTGAACGCGTTCAACGTGCTAGAAAATGCTGCCGACGTGCATGATCTCATCCAGTCATTAGGATACAAGCAGGTAAACCTTTACGGCGTTTCCTATGGAACACGACTTGCGCTTACAACAATGCGTCTCTATCCATCGGTTATTCGTAGCGTTGTACTCGACTCCGTATATCCGCCGCAGAAGAATTCTACAGACCAACCCAGTTCCGCACAACGTATCTTCAATGTCCTCTTTCAAGGGTGTGCCGCTAACACGCATTGCACTACAACGTACCCACAACTGAACAGCGTTTTTTATCAGCTTGTGACCGATCTGAACGCCACGCCTGTACAATTTCAAACAACTAATGCCACCACTGGTAAGAGCTACCCGGTGACGATGGCAGGTGATGATTTTGTCTCTATCCTCTTCAGTGCGCTCTATGCCTCGCAAATCATTCCTGTATTACCTCAAATGATTTTCCAGGTACGCGATCACAACTATACGCTCCTGTCCCAAATATATGGTATTGTTGGCTTCGACGATACGTTCAGCTACGGCATGTTTTACTCGGACGAGTGCAGTGAAGATTGGAGCTTTCTGACACAAAATGACGTTAACAATTCTATTCAAGGGATCACGCCCCAAATTCAACCATCGTTGAAAAGTGGTTTACAACTGGAGTACGACTCCTGTCACATCTGGAACGTTCAAAAATCCCCTGCCGTTCAAAAGCAGGCCGTTGTCAGTTCAATTCCGACGCTCGTTCTCACCGACGAGTATGATCCAATTACACCGCCTGCCAACGGCAAGTTGGCGGCGCAGACCCTCAAGAATAGCTATTACTTTCTCTTCCCCGGCCTTGGTCATGGCGCGGAATACAATGCTCCCTGCGTCAATAGCATCATCTCGGCCTTCGATGACATGCCAACACAACAGCCCTCCGGTGCCTGTGTTGCAGGCATGGGAGAACCCAATTTTGTGTAAAAGGTCTTTTCAATGGAACCTGTAGGGACCGGTTTATCACGTCCTCCTGGCAATCAACCGCCAACGAGGACGTGATAAATCGGTCCCTACAGGTTAACCAACATTAATGCGATGAAATTCGTAGGGACCACGTTTACGGCGTCCGAGGCGCAATTCATTGCGCGAGATGCATATTATACCAGATGATATGCATATAACCAATAAATCGGTCGCGGACGCCATAAATGTGGTTCCTACGAAGTCATCAACTTTTGCACATCGCGTCTCATGGCTTCGTAGCTTTGATAGCGTAACGCGGCCTCTTCCAATAGGGCACGGCTCAAAATTGACTCTAATTCGGGCGTTATATTCGGATTGAGCATGCGTATGGGAGGATAGGTAGGATAGTGGGGCGGCGCTATGTTTGTCAGAGCATGATGCATCGTAGCCGCTAACATGTAGATACTTGTACGCTGATCATAAGGCTTGTCCTGGATGGGCAAATAGGGTGATATTGCTAGTTTACGCGTTGTCCGCTTGCGGGCTGGTGACACATGCGTACCTGTCACCGGGAGTGGAGGTGGCATCTGGAAACCCGTGAGTAGTGCACGGCCACGCTTCTGCTCGATCACGATATTGGCAGGTGAGATATCATAATGATGTATTCCTTGCTGCCCTAACGTGATAAGCACATTGAGCAGGCTGTTCATATACCCTAATACATCACGTTCATCAAGGGGACGCAACAGCTTTTGCACCCGCTCTTCAATACTCTCACCATCAATATATGCCTGGACCATATAATAATGCTTGCCTTCCGCGAAACGGTCAAGTACAGTTGGCACAAAGGGATGATGCAATCGCGCCAATGGTTCAGTAACATGCTCGTAGTGGGCAATATCCTTTGCACGTTGTGTCAGGGTAGTAGCGCATTCCCAGCGTTTCAGCACCACCTGTTGCTCGTTATTCTGGGCATCGGTAGCTACCGCAGTCATCACACGCAGTTCTTCTGATTGCTTGAGGACGCGCTTAATCGTGTATCGGTCCTGGTGAAGACTTACACCGACGAGCGGACTATGCACAACCAGCGTCTGAGGCAGCGTAAGGCGACCACAGACGGAGCAGCAACGTTGCCCAAAGCGTACAGGAGTGTCGCAATAAGGACATGCGCGATTATCTTTATCGGCTCCACAAAAGGCGCAGCGTTGCGCACCTGTACGGTTTTGTTGTCCGCAATGCTGACAGACATAGCGTTGCTGTGCGAGATGTACGGCGTTCGTATAGCTATCGGCAAACTCGGTAATACTGTTATAGCGACGATGATAATCCTTCGAGAGTGCCCGCAACAACACGGCGGCGACCTCGACAGGGGTGCGAGGGTTCCAGCGTTGTGGTGATGAAGGCTGCTCGTACATCTGAGCGTTCCACATCTCTTCCAAACGTTTGTAAGTAAAGGGTGTGCGACCTGTAAGCAGTTCATAGCAGCAAATAGCTAAGGCATACTGATCGGAGTCGCGACGTGGATTGCCCTGCCATTGCTCAAGCGGCATATAGGCGGCGGTACCCGTGACCTCGCCAAGTGACGCATGTGTATAGGTACCAAGATAGAGAGTTGTACCGAAGTCCGAGAGGAGCAACTGTCCGCTACGCCCAATCAGCAAATTCCCCGGCTTCACATCCTGGTGCACCATTTTCATGTTATGGACGTATTGGAGTGCATCCGCAGTTTGACGCACATAGGGAATTAGTTCTTCCGCGAAGGCTAGACGTTTACTTCCATCAGAGGCACGAAAGATATCGCTAATCGTTTGTGGGGCATACTCCATCACGAAGTATGGTTGGTCATTCTCCAGCCGTCCGAAGTTGTAGATCGGCAGAATGTTGGGATGCTGCATGGTGGCGATGCGGCGAGCTTCCTGTGTAAAACTCTTTTGCGCCTCCATACTCGATTGATCGAGCCGCAACACCTTGAGCGCGAGCAGACGGCTCAACGGCATGGGTTCACGCACCTTGTAGACGTAGCCAAAGGTGCCCGCGCCAATAAACGCAATCACCTCATACATGCCAATATGCGCCCCTTGCACCAGGAAATCGCAACGTTGGCAGCAGACCGCGCCATGCGGGTTGTCATGTCCCCCCCCCGCACGCGGATTGAGACAGTGAGCCAAAGTGTAATCCTACCTCTTCTATGTCTGTTTAGGTTCTCTACTATTAGATACGTATGAGGTAGGCACAAGTTACGATGGAGTATCTAAGTCGAGTTAACTTATCATCTCATGGAGTTGTGAAGGAAATAGGGATAATGTAGGTATCTCAACATTTTCAGAACTACCCTTACGTTTCCTCTTCGGATGAAGCGTTTTCTTCTTTTGTTGTTTTGTAACATTGCCGTTTTCTTCCAGATAGGGAAGTTTTTGCGCTGAATATTGTTTGTAGCAAAAGTAATCTTTTATACGTTTTAAAGAGATTTTTGCCAATCCTTTAATAGCGTCGATATCAGAAAACGATGTAAACTCTTTGTTACTTCGACTAGCACAGACCTTTTTAGCTTCTCGTGGACTTAGGCATATTTCATTGCACAAACGCTCTAATGATAACGCTAATTCACTAAAACTTTGCCAAGCTATAACATTTTGCTCTTTATACTCATCATCGTAATATTCTCGGTCTCCTTCAGCTGTATAAATATAGACATCTATGTCAAGCTGACATAAATATCGAGCCATGAGGGGGCCAACTTCATCCCACGATAATTTGCCGTTTTGCGCTCCAAGCTTGGGAAAAGCAATGCTTCTTATACCCGCTGTTTTGTAATTTTCTACTAAATATTCTAAACCTGTAGCTAAATATTCTGGTTTTGAGGGTTGTCGCCAATCATCCTTTGTTGGAAAATTAAGTATCCATGGATTGCTCTTTTGGTAGAGAGTTGGTCTACCAATATGAAGTCTGCCCGTTTTACAATCTTGCTTGTATATGTTAAACATATCAGGATATTTTTGCTTGAAGGTTAATGCTAATCCCTTCCCCATAATTCCTTTACAATTTACTGTATTAACGATAACCTGAGCTTCGGAGTCAAAGATATCGCCTCTTACATATTGTATACGAGCCATAGCGTACTCCATTTGTTAGTAATTTTGTACTACTTTCATTAGATTGTAACATCTGAGAAGTGAAAACTCAACTCTACTAGTACAAAGCTATACACGCTTCTGTGCATTCCATGCAATTAATGAATTACATCCTTGTGATGTTTAAAATACAAAAGCTTCTCTATGATATACTTTCAGTAAAATATCAAAAGGAGATGGTGTAAATGGAGTATATGAATAGCAGTGTTTATCATATGGTACATTTTGATAACTTGGAAAGTATTTTTCTTAGATGAGCACTTCTATCCAAAGATAAGCTAGCTCAAGAAGGAACAACTTACAATTCTATTGCGTATGATGATGTACAAGTCTTAAGGGACCGTGTTTTTGTCTGGGACGCAAATGGAAAGAAATTCAGGTCTTTGCACAGCTATGTACCATTTTACATCTCTACTCATACTCCTATGCTTTATGTTCAACTTAAGCAAGGGCTACAAGATAAAATAGTCATGTTTGAGGTTTCTCGTTCAATATTAGCAGAGAAAGGCACTCTTTTCACGAATGGAAATGCGAGCAATCAGCAATTATCCAAGCACGGCATAGAAACTGCCTACATTATGCCTAAAACCATTGAAAAAAAGGTATGCCGTAGACGATATCGTCCTGATGGTCCTCATGGAACAAATTCGAATTGTTCCAACTTCTATGATAATCCAATATTCCTTGAAGAACTTGATTGGAGTATTATAAACGCCAGGGACTTTTCTGAACCAGAGAAGGCGCGAATAAAACATGCAGAGGTGCTTGTGCCTAACATGTTACCTTTAAACAAGGTAAAAGGCATTGCTGTAAATAAACAGACTACTGCAAAAGAAGTCAATGAACTTATTTCTAAATGCAATCTTACAGGACGTATCCCTTTTGCAACACTTAAAACAAATCTATTTTTTAAAGATAGAGGGATAAGCAGGTAAAAACTCTACTCACGTTATAACAGAACTCTCATTATTACCTCTCAAGAACAAGCAGAGGAGCTAGGCCGATTAGCCTAGCTCCTCTGCTTGTTCTACACTACTCAATACTAGAGTGAGTTGCGTGTGTCTGTGTTGTCATAAGTGGTGTCGGTGCGGTCGGTGCGGGTTGTGTCATAAGTGTTGACATCGTTGCCTGATACGATTGGGTTGCCGCTCTGGTCAAGGCGGGCCTCTTCACGGCGAACTGTGTCTGTTACCTGCTGGGTCTCCTGGACGGCACGTTTACCAACGGAAACTTCTCCTGTAACAACGGTGTCCTTGCTGACGTTAACACGCTCTTCACTGACAGGAACGCGAATGTTCTCGCCCTCGCCAATTGGGGTGTTATCATCGACAGTCGCATCAGTCACTGGGCGGTTCTCGATGTACACTTCCTCGTGAGTTACAGGGACGTTAACCGTTTTCTGCTCCTCGACGACATTTTTGCCAATGGTGACTTCGCCAGCTTGCACTGCCTGCTTGCTAACGTTTAACTGCTCTTCACGTAGACGTAAGCGCTGCTCTTCGGTCTGATTTGCGTAGTTGGCATCACGTGTATTGTCATAGGCTGTTGTATTTGTGGTGTCGGTATAGTTGGCATCGCGAGTCTGGTCATAGCCTGTTGTATCAGTTGTGCCGGCAGTGTAGCCTGTGGTTGCTGCATCAGCATAACCTGTATCAGTTGTTCCAGTTGTTGTGCTATAGGTAGATGCTGTACTCGTTGTACCACCACGACGTGTTGCGTAATTATAGGCACCATTTGTGTCCAGGATTGTCTTTGCCTCTTCCGCACGGCTACCAGCATTGACAGAGACGACGGTACGACCATTGTTGTACTCATTGTCGTAGTACTGTGCCTCGTCATTAGAGACACCCATGTTTGTCAGATCATCAGCAACATGACCACCTGTTGTTCCTGTGGTGGTATCGTCACCAGTAAAGAAATTTTTCACGCCAGCAAAGAAGCCGCCACCGCTTGTTGAAGCTGTTCCACGTCCTGAGTGATGAATATCCGCGGAACTGAAACCGGCAGATTGCAAAGCGTCGATTGCACGATCTGCGTTTGCCGCTTCGTCGAAGACACCGATTACTGTACGTCCAGTTAAAGCCATGTTTTTCCTCCTAGTAGTACATTCAATATTTATTAGTAGTATTGGCGCGGGTGCTACTTTAAAAAACACCCATGCTCAAAAATTATCAAAATTTTTTTGCTCATGAGCAATATTTAGTCATATCACGCCTTCCTCTTTGTTCACGTATAAGAGTGATGAGAAGGTTTCATAAAAAGTCAGCCATTCTACATTTGAAGTATTAGAAAAGAATAAGTGAATATGATTATGGGTTTCTGTGCGTAATAGAGATAAGATATGTTCTAAGAAAGAAGGATATGTTGCTCATGACACAAAATACAAACATTACGGATAGTGCGGATAATGGACGGCTTATTCAAGTTGGTGCTGGCGCGGTAACACTCGCGGGACTCTTACATCTGCCAGCAAACGCGCATGGTATTGTTATTCTCACCCACGGCATCGAAGGTAAAGCAGATGGCTCTCATCAGACGGCACTCGCGATGGCTCAGGTTCTCTACCAGGATACTATCGCGTCTCTGCTAGTCGACCTTTTCACATCGGAAGAGCAGCAATTAGATGAAGGAACAGACTATTTTCGCCTTAACACAAGCATCATGGAGCAGCGCATTACTGGCGTTGCACAGTGGCTTTTAGAACGTGATGAGACGCAACATTTATCAGTTGGCTACTTTGGAGCTGGCGCGGCCGGAGCAGCGGTGTTGATCGCAGCAGCCGAGCGACCTGATATAGTGGCGGCAGTTGTGTCTGCTGGCGGAACGCTAGACCGAGCGCAGGACTATCTACGACGCGTGCTCGCTCCTACCCTGCTTATCGCATCAGTACAAAATTCGCAAGCGGTCACGCAAAGCCAAAGTGCCCTAGAACATCTCCCTAACGAGAAGCATTTCGAGCCAATCGAAGCCGATACCTCACTCTTCGCGACAAAAGAAAGTGTGAGTCAAGTAGCACAACTCGCTAGCCAGTGGTTTAATACACATCTTGTAACCATCGCTTAGCAAAACCCAGGCATACGTAAAACAGGAGACCTGTGATATTGCCACAGGTCTCCTGTTTTACGTATGCCTGGGTTTTGCCCACTAAACGTCCTAAAGAAGAGACTTTCATAGCCCAAAAGAGTCATAAAAAGAGAGGTATATAGATATATTTGATACGATACGTTACGATGTGAAACGATAGAAATCATTCATACTCATCTATCGAGAGGGGAAGTCAACTTATTATGCAAAGAGTCGCTGTTAAGAATGTGTCACCACCAAACGGTTCACAAAGACACATACTCATTGGCTCACTACTGGTATTCTGTATCGTTTGTGCAAGTGCTGCTGGTTTATGGATATATATGCATACTATGAACACGCCAAAACCTATATTACAACCAAACGTTGGAATACCCTACACGGGTCATCGTTCTAGCGAAGTGCCGTTGTCCTCGGTTCGTTCGACTGCAATGGTAGAAACTCACACGCCTACATCGTCAATTCCCTGGAGCCTTGTGCTTGACCCTTCTCACGGGTATGTCTGGGTTGCTGAACCGGGCTGTGACCCACTACCGGCATGTCCAAGAACCTTTCCAAGTACTATTGGTCAGTATGCATATTCCGATGGAACATTTATCCAAGATTACATGGAGCCAAATGGCTACACAGGTCCACTTTTTATTGTCCTCGATCCCGTTGGTCACCTCTGGTTTACGCAACCAAATAGTGATGCAATTGGAGAGTTCGATCCAATAAATAATGTATGGCAGCAGTGGTCAGTCAAAAAGAATGCCCATCCTTACGATCTCATCCTCGATGCACGCGGCAATCTCTGGTTTACCGAGTGGGGAGATAACCAAATTGGATTCCTTGACACGCATACGCATACACTAGTTGAAACGGTCATTCCGACAGCACGCACGAATCCCTATGGTATAACGCTTGATGCCAAGGGTACCGTCTGGTTTGCCGAGAATAGCCCGTTAAGGCAAATTGGAAGCTTCACACCAACAGCGAATGGGAAAATACAAATTATCGAGCATGCAGTAACTGCGCTTAGCCCTCACTTAATTACGACTGACTCGGCAGGAAATGTTTGGTTTACTGAAGGCTTTTCAGGGTTCATCAGTGAATATAACCCTGTTACAGGAACAGACAGACGCTTTCTTGTCTATTTAGGGACATGTCTCAATCCGGCAACCTGTACGGGAACTCACATTTCGGGCATTCATGTCGATAACAACGGAAATGTCTGGTTCAGCGACTCGCTAAGTCAACGCGTTGGGTATCTCGTTCCTTCTACAGGACAGATCGTTACGCGCACATTGAAGCCCAATTCGCATCCTCATGATGGACTTGTTCTTGACAACAATCAAAGGATATGGTTCACAGAGGAGTATGGCCTCATGCTGAATATGTGGCCTATGAGCACCGTTAAGTAGCAACCAGGAAGACAAGTGCGAATGGCTGTAGAGAAGATATCCAAGTTGATATCTTCTCTACAGCCATTCGCACTTACAAAAGAATGCTGGAGGAAACAGGCACATCGGTAGCAAAGAGGTCTTGTAAGTAGCTATTGAGAAAGACCCCATGAGGATCGAGACTCACGCGAATGCGTTGGAAATCGTCCCAATATGGATAAAGCATGGAAAGACTTTCGGCTGTCTGTGTGTGTTCTTTAGCCCAGTGTGGGCGTCCCTGGTAACGGCGGAAAATATCTTCTATACGGCGAAAATATTCTTTACATTCCATACCACGATACATAGGCACAGCAATATAGGCGGACGCACGCTGATAGGCTGGACTGAGCCAGATATCGTCTTCACGCACAAAGCGACACTCTAATGGAAAATGCACATTGAAGCGGTGTAGCTCAATACACTCCTGTATCTCTCTTAGGACCGCTTGAATATGTTGGGCGGGAATATTGTACTCCATCTCCTGAAAACGTACCATGCGCGGCGTGGAGAAGATACGATGGCTGTAATTCACTTCATCAGAGGTGGTGTTATAAGACCCTGCGAGTCTACTGACTGATTTACTCAGCGAGGGCATCAGGCGACAACACTCCGAGATACCCCAGTATACCCAGTTCTTTAACACCATTTTTTTTAAATTGCTCCAGAACACGCCCTTACAGTTAGATTTCGTGGTTTCGTTCAGAAACTTGACCTGCACCCAGTCAGTATATGGTGCCCATAAGAATGAAAAGTGCGTGTTCTCTCGCTTATACGCATCCAAATTTTGGAAACACTCGCTCAACGTTTCGCGTCGGCTCTGAAGATGTAAGCGTTTGGAGGGAACGACACGCAAGGTAACATAAACGATCACACCCAACATACCTAGAGATACCTGTGCGGCCTTGAAGATTGTTGAATTGAGAGTTGGCGAACATTCCAGCAATTCACCATTTGCTGTAACTAAGGTCAAAGCCTCAACCTGCGTTGAGAGCGTCCCAAAGTTGACACCTGTACCATGTGTGCCTGTACTGATGGCTCCGCTAATGCTTTGTGCATCTATGTCGCCAAGATTTTCCTGTGCGAGTCCATATGTGAAAAGTGTTTCTCCCAAACTACACAGTTTCGTACCGCCACGTACCTTCACAATGCCTTTTTCAACATCAAGCATTTCGATGCCTTGCCAATTGTCGAGCGAGATGAGAATGTCCTCAGTTTGCATCAATGGGGTGAAGGAGTGTCCTGATCCGAAGACGCGTACATGGCGACCAGTACGCCCGCTTTCCGCAACGAGACGTTGTAGTTCTTCAAGACTGCCAGGCTTAAAAATTTGTCGGGGAGTAAATTTTACCAAGCCGGACCAATTACGCAGAGGTCTGATTGCTCTAGTTGCTTGCACGCTCATAAACTATACCTCCCGACTTAATGTCAGACTGCCCTGCCACCTTAATCCACACTATGGTAGCGTTTGGTTACCCTCATGATGTCCCTTCTTCAGGTTCAAAACGCTATCCAGGGTGAGGCCAAGGCTCCACATCGAAGCAATACCGATGGTCGACATGAGCACAATACCTATCACGTGTGATATGAGGGACATACCAAGCACACTATTTTTATTGAAGCCTAACAGAGAAGAGAAAACAATTATCTTAGCACCTTCATTCGTCCCAACCTGGGCAGGTGGTGTTGGTAAAATCGAGAACATTGTGAAGATTGTATAGCCAAAGGTCGCGATACCCAGGCCCATTGTATTCATTCCTACAGCCTGTGCCACTTGCCACGCGAGTATACCTTCACACAGAATCGCTAGAGCCGTGAGCAACGCCGCTGGCACAAATGAGCCGGGCCTCTTCAACCCCTCAATCAAGGAGTCCACAAAACCCATTCCAAATCCTTCGATTTGTACGCTAATTCTCTTTGGTACTGGTTTCAGAAAAAAGCTGATCAATTTTAGCGCGAACTCGCGCTTCCACCACGTCAACGCAACCACAACCATCAATGTAACCAGAATGCTCGCAACGAGGTACATAACAAGTGAAAGAGTTACGTTCATATGAATACCAGGAATAAGAGGCATAATTGCGATAATGACAAGAACAGGCATTAAATCTAATGTCTTGTCCATCGCAACGATTGGGAGTGATTGACTGATTGGGATGCCAGCGACTTTCTTGAGCATAATGCTCTTCGCGAATTCCCCGCCCTGTACCGGAAGCAGGAAGTTGATAAAGACCCCAATCCAGTAAATACGTATAACTTTAAATACGCTCACATTACTGATGCGATTTAAAAACAGTTTCCAACGTGCACCGCGTAAAGTAAATGCAAGTGCGAACGCGATGGCTCCTATACAAGCATGAGCAATACCAGTGGGCGTTGTCAGGTGCTGTTGTAATACTGCTACCGTTGCCTTAAAGTCGATCAAACGACTTAAGAGCAGGATAGTAACGACACCAATAGCTAAACCAAGGGCTGTTTTGGAAAATGGATGTTCAAGAACGACTTTCCAGGTTGAAATAGGTTTGACTGTTACTGGTGCCGGGGTAATAGGTACAGTAGCGATGAGCGGCATCGTACTTATACGTTCCAACAGTTCGACCTGAGACAGCCTATAACCTGAAGGTGGTGTCGTTGTGTTGCTGAGTTTGCGCTGGGGAGCTTTGACAACAGGCATAGGTTTAGAGATAGCCTGCATCATACCGCTGAGTTGCATGAGACGAACAGTACTCATCTGGCTGAAGTATAGCTCATCCTCCAATTGATCGTCCAGCTCATCGTAGTTGAATTCAGTCGGCATAGAGACTGATATTTCACTATGCGGCACGCTACGCCCAGGAAATAAACCTTCACGAGAAGAAGTATAACCACTCAGTGTGTGATAAGGAGCACCTCCATTAAGGTCAATACTGGGCAGCGTATGTACTCCGTTCACACCCCATGGAGTTTTAGGTAAAATGGGCAATTCTTCGCTGGAAACGCGGGTATTTGGTATAATTGGTACTCCATCACGGGGCGTCTGTAGATCAATAGCGTTTGGCCCCTGTGCTCCTGATAGTAAGTCAATATCAGTTGTGCTATATTGATACTCCTCATTACGGCCAAGTTGATCGAAATCCTCGTCGAAAGGTATAAATTGTAGAGGTCTCCTCAAAATAGTATTTGCTTGGCTGAATGAACGCGTTGGCGATGATATATTAGGCTGCTTGTCTTGTTGCATGCATTCCTCATCAATAACAAAGATTTATGCTGGATTTTTATGAATTTGGTAATATTTGTAATTGCGATAGCTCTTCGATACATCTCACTTTATGCATGAAGACAACACGTGTAATATGTTGGTGCTGTTATTCTTTTCTTTTCTTATACTTGATCCAATGTTTACCGTCAAGCAAATAGCTCTGAATAGAGACTATCAGGCTATGTTTACCACATTCAATATAGATCGCGTCGCTTACACAGTCGGCGCGATCTGATCTTTCTCTGGTAGTAAAGAGCTTTGTTGCTGATACCAACTGACGGTGAGCCTTACTGCTTCAGGGATAGACACTTGTGGCACATATCCCAGGTCGTTTCGTGCCTTATCGATGGAGAGGCGAGCATCCTCGCCAAGAATTTTGATGCCATGACGTGTAGCGATTGGAGGAATACGATAACCGCTCAAAGCGGTAATACGCTCAGCGATATATGCAGCGATATACATTGGGTAGTAGGGTATATGGATACGTGGTGGTTCAGCACCAATCTCCTGGGCTATGGCCGAAAGATATTGCTTCTGAGTCAGAGGATGATCATTGCTTATATTGTAGACATGACCTACTGCCTGCTCTGTATCCAAGGCTAAGAGTAATGCCTGCACTACGTCGGTTATGTATACGAAAGATATAGCATTATTTCCAGAGCCAACAATGATCCCTTTACCAGCACGTACACGTTCAGCAAGACGACCAAAGTTCACGCTGTCGCCAGGACCGAGAAGTGCACCAAGTCGAATGATGACAGCAGGAAGATGATCTTCACGAATCATACGCTGCACAAGATAGTCGGCTTGCGCTTTGGTAAAGCAATACGGATCATCGAGTGGCCGAGGCAGATCCTCTTCCGTCACAGGACGCCTAACGCCCATATCGTAAATCGCAGATGTGCTGACATGCACGAGGCGCCGCACATGAGCCTTGATTGCAGCGCGACAAACATTTTCGGTACCAGTAACATTTATTACATAGGAACTCTGCATCGGTCCCCACTTCTGTTTGGTCTCGGCCACAAGATGTACAACGGCATCTACACCACGCATAGGTTCTGTGAGCGATTCCTGATCGCGAATATCACCTCGAAAAACACGTATGTCATGCTGCTCAAGCCATGTTGTGTCTCCCTTGGGAGATGAAAGTGCACGCACACTATCGCCACGCTTTTGCAGTGTAGTGATTAGGTGGTGGCCCACAAACCCATTGGCTCCTGTCACCAGTATTTCCATGTAAAAGCTCCTTTACCCAAGTGCATTTATGATCTCTGCATCCCCCCCTTTCAACGGTAGGTTTCTTCAAAAGAGCAGAGTGTATGAGAAGAGATGCCTGTAGGGACCGATTTATCACGTCCTTCTCGCATCTTGATTGCTAATAAGGACGTGATAAATCGGTCCCTACAGGCATCTCATGTATCTTTCCAAAAACCTACTGATGAAAGCATTCACCCCCTGGTAAATTAATAGCAGATTAATATAGGGATGATACCATACAGAAATGAAAGAGCGGTTGGAGTGGGACTTTTTTCTTACTCATCCATTGAAGTAAATAAAAAAATTCAAAGTGGATAATTAGTAGCCCAATTACCTTATTTAATACCATTAAGATTGACGGTGTATCACGGTTATGTTAAGAAAAGGGCACTTAACAACGTTCATGTTGAGAATACTCCTTGCATCATTAAAATAGAGGAGAAGAAAAGTGTGGAAAAGACTACTAGGCTGCCGTGGTTCAATACATCCGTAATTGGAAAGGCCAACTTGCCCTGGCTCATTAAGACTTCGGTACTGCTTGACTACAAGTTTTGGATGAGAAACCGATGGTCAAGAGCAACAAAAAGGGAATTTTTGACAAAAAAGTATTACTTACTTTTTCTGCACTCCGTCAAAATTAGAAGATTCAAACTCGCCCGAAGTGCCATGAAATTTCGCGGTAAAAGTATTTATTATGAGTCGCCTCTGGGGTTCGCCGACTACCAGAGTGTTCTTACGAGACACGAGTTTCTGATCTCCCAATGTCAACTCAAGGATGGAAGTACCTTTGTGGACGTTGGTGCCAACGTGGGTTATTTTACGCTTCTGCTGGCGGAAAAATTTCCGCAAGCACGTATTTATGCGTTTGAACCCGTACAGGATGTCTTTAATTGCCTTAACAATAATACGAAGGACTTCAGTCATGTTGAAGTCTCCCATATGGCCATCTCCAACTTCGAAGGCAAAGCATTTATGCATGTTGATGAGCATGATAGCCAGATAAGTCAACTAACTCATGAACATACTAATGAAGGTGTTGTTGTGAATACGCTCGATAACATTTTAGCGGAAAAGAATATCTTCAAGATTGACCTGTTGAAGATTGATGTGGAGAATTCTGAAAAAAGCGTTTTACAACAAGCCGTAAAGACGTTGACCAATACAAGGTATCTGCTCATCGAAATTACCATGATTGACAATATCAACTACACGTTTTCAGAGTTGGTGTCGTTGTTACATTCGGACACGTTTAGCTTCCAATTGCTCGCATTGAGAAACTTCAATGACATTGCCGAGGGTGCGATTCCAGTAGGGGATTTTCTGTTCGAGAATGTTATGTATCGCGGTGATGAGTAGCACTACTTAATGGAAGATTGAGATGCGGACATCATCTCAATCTTCCATCCTTATCGGTTCTCAACACAATGAAAAAGGTGATAGGTACAAATATTTCCTGTACCTATCACCTTTTTCTTTACGAAAGGTTTATGCGTGAATGGAGCTAACTTGCTTCTCGAAGTTCTTGAAGAACTGTTCGAGCGCAGACTTGACGCCACCCTTGATAATCATATCGGGGATAGCAGCGATCTTACCTTCCATCTCTGCATTAGCCTTGTAGTTTAGAATAGTTCCAACCGGATCTTCTGCCAGATCTATCAAGCAGATTGCTTTAATTGAACCCATTGAACTACTTGGTTCTGCAATCAACGTGACACGAGAGGGCGCGATAATCTCGCCCTGTTCTAAGAAGACACTGTATGGACCTTTAAGCCCAGGAATGCTTGGCGAAACGGTGAGTTTTAACACTTGAAAACCCTTTGGAGACTGGACAAACTCTGCACTCTCACAACCAGGAATGCTGTTCCTGAGAACTTCGGGGTTCAACAGTGCTTGAAATACTTGTTGACGTGGTGCACGAATTTTATGACTACCTGAAACTTCCATGAGTAGATATTCAACCTCTTCTATAATTATTTTCTACGATAGAAATAGAAATGCGTTATAACACATTTCATGCATAATAAAAGCTAAATAGCATTCATTAACAATTTAAGAATGATACTGCTTTACACGATACCATTATACCGTGTTCCATTCGCTGAACTCAATACATTGTACTATAAGTACCATCCTCATTCTTGCTTGTTGTGTTAAAAAACATTGCCCTTTTTTTGTGGATACGACATATGTTATACTACCTGCGATGTCAGATCGCTATCATCCTTACATGTCAGATACAATGATGAGGTGTTTCTTGGCCGCTTCAATGGCTAACATCGTTTCTACTTAGTAGTACAGCGAGATAAATAAAAGGAGATTTTTAGAATGGAAATGAGCGCACGTAACCAGCTAAAAGGCATTGTCAAATCAATCAGACATGGAGATATCATGGCAGAGGTAGTTATCGAACTAGCTGATGGTCAGCAGATCACTTCAGTCATTACAGATGATGCCGTCAAGTCACTCCAATTACAAGAAGGCAATCAAGTCCTGGCAATAATAAAATCTACAGAGGTAATGGTAGGCAAGAGCCAGTAAATTCATACTCTTCTAAGCGATAGAACAAAAAGAAGAGAGAACCACTTTTTATTGTGGTTCTCTCTTCTTTTTGTGTAGAAAAAAGGATTACATTCGCGTATTTAGCCTCATGGATGGTACACAAAAGAACATGGCTATAAAGATTTTGCTCCACTCCTCCTTTGAACTACTCTTATTTTTCAAGAACAAACAGGATTTCCAATAATTAGAAAAGAATAAGTAGAGAGAATTACAGTAAAATTTTAGAACTTTAGAGGAATTTATAACGTGCTCTCGTTGAGGATAAATTTTTTGTAACCTTTTTTCCTCTATTCATAAAACGGTCACATACGTATTGAAGAGGAGTGTTTGCAGTCAACATGAGTGTTATCTGCAACCTCTTAGAGTTACATCTCTTGCGCCTACAAGAGGACAAAGGAACACCCGATGAAAGACAACATACCTATTGTGAAGTCGGCCTTAGCGGAGCTTATTGGAACTTTTTTTCTGACGCTAGCCGCCTTAATTAGTGGAACACCCTATGTAGTAGGTGTCACCCTTGGCGTTTTTGTCTATGCTATTGGTGCGATTTCGGGTTGCAACCTCAATCCGGCAGTCACGCTTGGATTAATAGTGACCCGGCGTCTTTCCGTGTTGATCGGTGCACTCTATATTGTAGTTCAGGTAGCGGGTGCAGGACTGGCCTTGTTAGCGGCGAACTTTACAGGTCATCTTGCATCACACTATGCTGCTGCAAGCCCACTGGCGGAGTTTTTAGGCTTTGGCCTGCTCATGTTGACTGTGATAGCTGTCTCGGATAAAAATGTGCCACAGGCCGGTAGTGGTATTGCGATTGGGGGCGCACTTGCAGCCGGACTGGTTATAAGTAGAGGCATCCTCAATCCTGCTGTCGCCATTGCGATGGGACAATTTCTTTCACCTGCAACCTGGGCAACATTGTTGGGCGGTATATGTTTCAGCCTGCTCTACATGCTCTATGAAGTGAAAAAGCCTGTAGAGGAAAAGGATGCTCAGAATACTCAGTACAATGTTCCGTTCGAACAAATGAGAAGCGTTCCACGCGTAAAGTAAAGACATGAGAAGAGAAGAGATTATGTATCTCTTCTCTTCTCATGTCTTTCGAGTTTCGGAAGACGTCTACTGTGTAAAAATGCCTTCTTCCTTTTTTTATACCGTCTTATGTACACCTTCAAAACAAGGATTTGGTTCTACGTTGAACCCCACGAACGATGATGACGAAAAACGACGTGAAGTCTGGACTTGATGAACTGAAATTGTCTCTATATTCAAATGTACACATAGAGAATACTAGCTCTTCCCTAAGGAAAGGATATTGTTTACATGATGTTTGATTATCTCATCGTTGGTGCAGGGTTTGCAGGAAGCGTTCTAGCAGAGCGACTGGCGAGTCAAATGAATAAAAGCGTCTTGATAATTGACAAGCGGAACCATATAGGTGGCAATGCCTACGACCATTATAACGAAGATAGCATTCTTGTTCACAAATATGGACCACACATATTCCATACCAATGCGTTACCCATCTTCGAATACCTCTCTCAGTTCACAGCGTGGAGGCCCTATCAGCATCGTGTACTTGCCAGTGTCGATGGGCAGCTTGTTCCCATGCCTATCAATTTGAATACAATCAATACGCTCTATGGCCTAAGTCTGACCTCTTTCCAACTCGAAGAGTTCTTCGCCTCGGTTGCAGAGCCACTAGAGTCCATTCGTACCTCAGAGGATGTCGTTGTGAGCAAGGTAGGACGTGCCCTCTATGAGAAGTTTTTTCGCAACTACACACGCAAACAGTGGGGACTCGATCCCTCAGAGCTTGACGCGAGCGTAACAGCACGCGTTCCAACGCGGACGAACCGCGATGATCGCTACTTCACGGATACCTACCAGGCTATGCCATTGCACGGATACACGCGTCTCTTCGAGAAGATGCTCTCTCACCCGAAAATCAAGATCATGTTGAATACAGACTATCGTGAGATCGTGGATGCCATTCCATATCGAGAGGTAATCTATACAGGTCCAATTGACGAGTTTTTTCACTTTTGTTATGGGCATTTACCGTATCGCTCGTTGGATTTTGAGTTTCAAACACTCAACACTCCTAGCCAGCAACCGGTCGCTGTCGTGAACTATCCCAACGACTACGCATACACTCGTTCAACGGAACTGAAATACCTGACGGGCCAGGAACATGCGAAAACAACTCTTGTGTACGAGTACCCAAAAGCAAGCGGCGATCCCTACTATCCCATTCCCCGCCCTGAGAACACTGAAATGTACAAGCAGTACAAGGTGCTGGCTGAGGCAACAGAGGGAGTTCACTTTGTAGGACGGCTAGCGACATATAAATACTACAACATGGATCAAGTCATAGCACAAGCATTGAGCGTTTTCAATAAACTCTGTCAAGCAGATGTGGAGGATACATACAACGAAACATCTCTTTCTCCAAGTGTGTAAAGAGAGATAGTTTCGGATGCACCTATGAAGTGAGGTTGTGCGAGATTACTTCTCACCCATCGAGGTGAAAGGTGAGGCGAGTCAAAAACAGAAGAGGAGCTTGTATGTCCATACCACAGATACCTGAGGAGGCCCCACGTGTCTCCATACTAATGCCCACATTTAATCAAGCGTCATTCATTCAGAGAGCATTAAGAAGCTTGCTTGCTCAAACATTCCTTGCATGGGAACTGGTCATTGTTGACGATGGGTCAAGCGATGCGACTCATGAACTACTACAGCCCTACATGAGTGATACACGTGTTCGCTACCACCGACTGGATGAAAATCGGGGTTTGGGTACCGCACTCAACGTCGCACTTGGCCTTGCGAAAGCACCGTTGATTGCCTATCTCCCCTCTGACGACCTCTATTATGCCAACCATCTGGAGTCCCTGATACGCTGTATGCATGAGTATCCATCTGCAATTCTGGTGTATTCAGGCGTGCGGAGCGAAGTTCGTATCCCTGGAAAAGGAGTTACAGATACGTCTTCACGAGGACAAATGCAGGATGTTGCGCTTCAATTAGTGCAAGTGATTCATCGCAACACTGCCGATCGCTGGGTGGAACGTGAAGAGGTGGTAACGGACGATCTGGACCGTATGTTTTGGTCAAAGTTGCGTTCACAGGGGAGTTTTATTGGAAGTGATGACATTTCGTGTCAATGGGTAGATCATCCACTGCAACGACATAAAATCATTCAAGAACCCTTAGGAGGTATCAACCCGTACCGTTCATACTATCAACCCAAGCATCCCCTACACTTTCACACAACAAAGGGTAATAATACGGATGAGTTTGCGTATTACCAACGCTTTCGTGAGCGGCTCGATACTCCACGTGCCTCAGATGGACTTAAGATTTTGCTTGTGGGAGAGCTTGCGTTCAATTCCGAACGCGTCTTAGCCATGGAGGAACGCGGTCACACACTCTATGGGTTGTGGACACCGGATGGACACTGGTTTCATATGGTAGGACCTGTTCCTTTCGGTCATGTGAAGGACGTGCCGAGAGCCGGGTGGCGTGAAGCTATACAACAGGTGAAGCCCGACGTCATCTACGCACTGCTGAACTGGGAGACGGTGCCTTTTGCACATTCTGTGTTGAAGGAGAACCCAGGTATTCCCTTTGTGTGGCATTTCAAGGAAGGCCCATTTGATTGTATCGCCAACGGTACGTGGTCGCAGCTTCTTGACCTATACACGCACGCAGATGGGCAAATCTTTTGTAATGCTGAAACAAGGGACTGGTTCAACACGGTCTCGCCAGGGCTGGTACATGAAGACCAGTCATTCCTACTCGATGGAGATTTACCTAAACGTGAGTGGTTTACAGGAAAGTGCTCACCTCTGCTCTCCGAGTCTGACGGAGGCGTACATATGGTCATGGCTGGTGGCATTGTCGGGTTGCAACCATCAGTTGTGGGTCAGCTTGCGCAACACAATATTCACCTGCACTGCTATGGTGATTTCTACCGCAAGGTAGCTGGCCCGTGGATTGAGGAAGTGCAACGCCTCGCTCCCGCGCACTTGCATCTGCATTCACAGGTCAGCCAGGAGCAGTGGGTATCCGAGTTTTCGCAATACGACGCAGGATGGTTACACATTTTCAAAAGTACGAATGAAGGAGATATGTCTCGTGTAGATTGGCCCGACTTGAACTATCCAGCTCGTTTAGCAACCCTCGCATCGGCAGGAGTCCCTTCTGTACAGTACGATAATTCTGGCTCCATCGTTGCAATGCAGTCACTCACGCAAGCACTGAACACAGGAATTGTGTATCAGGACATCGAGCACTTAGCCAAGCAGTTGCGCGATAAAGAGCATATGGCACACATACGAGAAAATGTGTGGAAGCGACGCGAGCACTTCACATTTGATTATCATGCAGACCACTTGATCCAGTTCTTTCGACAGATAATTGAGAGGCATAGTGAGTCTTCTGTTTTACGAACAGCTTTCTTTGTAGCGAAGGACTTGTAGGGACCGATGTATCGCGTCCTTGTCGGCAATTATAAATGCTTAAGAGGACGTGATACATCGGTCCCTACAGTACCGCATCAAGGTGTTACACCCAGCGTCGGCCCCTGGGCAAGACATAATGTCTTATGCTCTGTTGTAGCTTACGGTGTCACCAAGGATGCTATCAATTTGTTTGAGCACATCTTCAGAAAGTGTGATGTCAGCGGCTTTGACGTTCTCTTCGACCTGCTGCACTTTGGTTGCACCAATGATGGCCGAACTGACATTCTCCTGACGGAGTATCCATGCAAGCGCGAGTTGTGACAGAGTGTGACCTTGTTGCTGCGCAAGTTCTTGCAGGTTCTGTACGGCGGTTAGTGTCTTATCGCTCATAAGGTTCTTCATGAACATATTTTGCTCTTCGTTCGCGGCGCGTGTACCTTGCTCAGGCTGCTGTCCGGGCTTGTATTTGCCAGTGAGGATACCCTGTGCCAGGGGCGAGAAGACAACCTGCCCAATACCTTCACGTTCACAAATCGGCACAACCTCTTGCTCAATATAGCGCGTGAGCATGTTATACACTGGCTGGTTAGAGACAATTTTGTGCAGATGCTGTTCGCGTGCAATGCCAACCGCATCTGCAATTTGTGTCGCCGACCATTCCGAAACGCCTGCATACAGAATTTTTCCTTGCGCGACCAGATCGTCGAGGGCGCGTAGTGTCTCCTCAAGCGGTGTCTCAGTATCATAGCGGTGACACTGATACAGGTCGATATAGTCCGTTCCCAGGCGGCGCAAACTCGCATTACACTGTTCCATAATATGCTTGCGCGAAAGCCCATGGTCATTGGGACCTTCGCCCATTGGGAAATACACTTTTGTTGCTAAAACAAACGAGTCGCGTGGAAACTCTTGTAATGCCCGTCCGACGACGGTCTCCGTCTTGCCACGGTTATAGGCATTCGCGGTATCAAAGAAGTTGACACCGAGATTGTAGGCGGCATGAATACACTCAATTGCGGTCTTTTCTTCCACAGAATCGCTGTACGTGAGCCAGCTACCCAGGCTAATCGCGCTCACATTAACTCCCGCGCTTCCCAAATGTCTATATTGCATTATAATGTTGCTCCTTCTATGTACTTGTATCTTCGTAGGAACTATATTTATGGTGTCCGCGGGCCGATTTATCGGAGGTAATTTGGACCCTACATTAGGACAGTCAGCACGATTTCGCGCAATGAATTGCGCAGCGGACGCCATAAATGTGGTCCCTACGACATGATATAAACAGAGACAATTATCTTGTATACAGTTACGGTATGGCATGGGATGTTGCGATGTCAAGGTCAAGCGTAAGATATGCGGTACTATCAATTTGGTAAAAATGCATGTTTTCAGTATCCTATACATACGTCTGCATGGATAGACAATGTAAAGGGGAAATGTATGGAGGGAGAGATAGTGGATACGCAAAAAAGTGATGAGCAAAAGTCAACAGAACGGGAAGCCATACCGGGCACTCCTATTGTACGAGGCAATACACCACGGCCATTTATGTATAACACAATGACAACAATACCACCAAGTCAGCTACCGGAAGAGCAATTCTCGCACGATGTACATGGGTCGTTTTCAACACTCTCAGCTTTTCCGACGAAACCACCGTCTGCCCCTCCACTGCCAGAGGAACCGGATGACTATGGTGAATCAAATGGACGCCTTTCGCCAAGCAAGGCAACGGGACCAGAAGCACAGGCGTTCGCATGGCTTTTCGAGTATGGCATCGAAATGGACAGTACGCTACTGAACACGCCTGAACGACTCGATGGACTTGCGCTTCTCTACGGCCCCGGTGTCCTGAAAGGCTATAGCCTCTTTGTGGGCAGCTATCAGACGGCTGACGATGGTGAGCGAACGGTCGCAACGATCGTTCCCGATGCGCGTGCTGATGCAGAGGTGTGGGGTGTATTGTATCGTGTGCCACAACACGTTGTGCAGGCACGAGGTGATGAGCCGGCACTTTCAGATATTGTGCATGTGCAACCACAAAGTAGCGCACGAGCAATGCATGTAGTTGTACAAGAAACGTACCGCAACCGTACTCTAGCTTGCATCACATACGGTTGGCGCGATGTTAGTTCACTTCAATTTACATCAGCAAAGAATTATGACGGACTAGATGTTTACATTCGCCGCCTCACCTCAATTGCTAAAAAGCAAAGGCTACCTGAAACCTACAGTAAAACGTTGACACGCCTCGCTAGTATTCCAGCGATACCTGACACGCCTTCCGCACAGAACGTACAAAAAGAGGCCCCATCACCCTCGGTAATTGCCAAAAGTGAGCAGCAGACAGAGCCACTTGTACTGCCTATAGCAAAGCTGGAAAAACCTGTACGCTCGCAGGAAGCATCAACATCTGGTAGTCAAGTACAACGAGTGCCAATTAAGGCGTATCCTCAGCGTTGGTTTGTCGCCTTCGCACTGTATCTCTTCATTTTGCTGCTGGCAATTTTGGCGTTCGCTATTGTGCAAGGTGTAGGTATCGCGAATGATGTTCTAAACGACCATTTCTCGCTACTCAGCGTTCCTTGGCTCGTACTGATCTACGGCCTGCTGGGTGGATGTATCAGTAGTATCATTACCCTTGGGCGCATCACACAGCCAATCGACGCCCCTGTTTTCGTAATTATCACGTGGTTCACACGACCATTCGTCGGTGCGATCCTGGCCCTTTTCGCCTACCTGCTACTCAATAGTGGTATTTTTCTGCCAGCGAGCACATCCACTAATGGACAGCACCAAGCCCTATTTCTGCTGATAGGAGCGTTAGCCGGTGTGTGCGAGGGTTGGCTATTTTTGCGTAAATGACAATATAATGGATTGCGTTGAATTGTAGGGGTCTAATTCATTACACCCTGTGGGCGATATACAATGTGTGCAGATGATTGAGAAGCGGTTCAACATCCTCCGAAATTGTGAATCGCCCACAGGGTGTAATGAATTAGACCCCTACACGACATTGCCTTCCCATAAACGCTGCATCTCTTCACTGTATCGTGAGGTCAGTTGTTGTTTCTTTATCTCCCAAATGAACAATGCGACGCTAAGGAGTCAGCACAGTCAGATGAAATGCACCTGCGTGGTCGTGTGCATACTGGATTGCTGAGTTCACCTCTTCGAGGGGAAAGATATGGGTTGATAGCGCTTCGAGATGGAGTAGGCCAGCGCAAATCAATCCCGCGAGCAACGAGGGAGCATGTCGTGGATACATGTACTGACCACGTATTATGATGTTATTATGCATAACATACCCATAGGGTATTGCTACATCGCCATTGACTCCTCCCATCAAGACGGCTGTTCCGTTTGGACGCACAGCCATAATGCCGCGACGAGTTGGCACCACATCTTGAGTTTGCCCTAATATATCGAGCAAGCAGTCAATCGGACCCTCAGCAGCCTGTGCAATACGTTCTCTGTTGCTTGCTTCATCGTCAGAGAGCAGAACGGGACGGACGCGTTCGCCTAATTGGTTCACCAGAGCATCAAGTCTACTCTGGTCGCGCCCAGGTGCAACCACTCGCTCTACACCCATCGCTAAAGCAACAGCTACTCCTGCACTACCAAAGGAACCAGTTGCTCCATTCACCATCACCACTTGTCCAGGCTGGACGTTTGCGGCTAGCAACCCACCATAAGGCACCAGTAGTGCTACCAGCCATGTCAGTTTCACAGGGTCTATACCATCCATATGGTCGAGTGGAGCGGCATTCTCAAGAGGAATGAGCATCTTCTCGGCAAACGGACCATTGCGAAAGTAGTTCTGGAGTTTCTGTGGCCCCTCTCCTCGTGCTATCCATCCTTGTAGCATACTATTCGCCGGTGAAGTGCTGTCATCACGTGGTCGAACCATAGGATCACAAAAAACAAGTTGACCTGGTTTCAGTCGAGTGGTATCTGGTCCAGTTCTCTCCACCACGCCAATTGCTCCACAGCCGGGAGCAAGAGGCAGGACCAAGGGATAGGGTCTTTCTCCGCTTAAGACTTCCTGTGCATACCAACCAATAGGGGCCGCCAGCACACGAACGAGCGCTTCACCCGCTCCTGGAACTGGTTCAGGAATATCTTCAATCGTAAGAGGTTGACCGAGTGCTTTCAACATGGCTGCTTTCATAATAGTGTTTCCTTTCCAGCATCGTTTGCTCCTCACTTTGGCTGCGGTATCCGCTCGAACTTGAGCTGATCGGGATTGCCATAGCTATGAACTTGAATTGTTTGGATGTGTGTTACCATATTTGCCTCTTTTCTATTGTATTGTATAAAGGGAACGTTGCTCTTGACAGTGTGCTACTCGATCTTTAGAATATAAACTATAAAGTACACTTGAAGGTCAAGCCCTTTTTGAGGAGATTTCTTATGAAAATCCATGAGTTGGCACAAAAGACTAGTTTGACGACTCCCACCATTCGCTTTTATGAAAAGGAAGGGCTGCTAGATACACGCCATGTTCGACGTGAAGAAAATAACTATCGAGACTATTGTGAGGAGACAGTTGCGCATCTTCTAATGCTCAAAAAGCTTCAGGCCGCAGGATTTACATTAGCAGAACTCAAAGAACTGGTCCAAGAAGAAAAGGTCCATAAGTTTCCCTTGCACAAGAAAATCGAGCATATTCGTAAAAAGATGCAGGATATCGAGAGGAAACAGGCCGAACTGGAGCAGATGCAAATCTATCTCGCCCAGATGTTAGCATACAAGGTAACGTTGATGGGTGCTGAAGAAAAAGGGGATGTGCGCGAGGAAGACGTGTACCATGACAGTACATTGCTAGGCTCTCTTTCCTGAGGACGATATTCTCCTGCTATAAGAGGTATAAAAACAGGTGGTTTCACGATGTGAAACCACCTGTTTTTATATATTATTTCTCCTCCAATGCGGCCTTCCCAATCATACTAATCGCGGCATCGTCGATTGGCGGGTGCTGTAGGCCAGCGCGTACATCGCGGTAGTAGCGTTGCATGGGTAGCGTCATCGAGAGACTGGCTGCCCCCATGAGACGCATAGCGGTATCGACGATATCTATCGCGTGATTGCTCACAAGGTATTTAGCGGCTGCGAACTGGCTGGCGGGTATGCTTTCGGGGTCCTCGCTGAACTGGGCCGCGATACCGTAGAACACGGCTCGACTCTGCAACAGGGCAAGATCCATGTGCGCGGCCTTTTCTTGAATATGTGGCACGCTGGCGATAGGCTTATCGAGCGAGGTCGGCTTGCGCTTACGAGCAAAGGCGAGAGCCTCATTGCGGGCCGCTGTAGCAATGCCGAGATAGACTGCGGTCGTCGGAAACGCCCATGCAGCTTGACGTGTTAGCGCGGCAGGGTTTGTCGGGATTTGCTCATCTACAAAAGCGTCGGCGTCCACATGTACATTGTCGAGTATAAGGTCATTGCTCCCACTACCACGCATACCCAGTGAGTTCCACGTCTCTTTAACCTGCAAGCCTTGAACTGTACGGGGAATGAGGAATGAGCCACGATCAGCACTGGGCGGTGTTAAACCCGTTATATCCTCGATGCTACAGGTGACAATAAAGAAAGAGAGAATAGGACTACCTGTTGTAAACGTCTTGCGACCCGTGATGAGCCACGATCCATCTTGTTGTCTACGTGCGGTTGTAGTTGGTCTGCCACCACGACTTGGACTGCCCGTCGCGGGTTCGCTCGCGGCGGCATTGATGATGGCACCATCATTCACAACCGCGTGACAGAGACGCTCAAAAAAAGCGTTGGGGCCTGTGACGTTTTCTGCTAGTTTCGCGACATGGGAGAGATGCATGCTCATGACGAGCGCGGTCGCACCATCACCTTGTGCAAGTTGTTGTTGGGCCAGCGAAACTTCGAGCAGGTCGGCACCCCACCCACCAAAGTCACGCGGCACGGTCAGCGTCAAATAGCCTGACGCCTGCAAGTCTTTATAATTTTCGATTGGAAATCGGCCAGCCCAGTCGTTCTCGTTCGCCCGTTTCGCGAAGGCGGTACTGAGTTCGCTCGCGATGGCAACCAGTTTTTTTTGACGGTCAGTTGTAGGGTATGCGGGAAAAGCCATAGGTAGTACGTTCCTTTTATTCTATGATTACAATCTAACTAATTCCATTAATCAGTGGCATAGGCGCATGGTAGGGACGAGGTAGCATGGCAGGGGCAAGCCCTGTCACTACTATACTTCGCGTCACGGTGTGGCTTACCACGCGCCTTCGTCTATAGTAGTGACAGGGCTTGCCCCTGTCATGCCACCCTTCATCATGCAAGCCGCTTCTTTGTTACACGTTATTACTCTCCGTAAGGTATGCTGCATGCAATATCAGGGTGTGTACACGCTTGATAAAAATCTCGAAGCGAGCATCTTGTGTCTGGCCGCGTTTCCAGCGTGCATAAATTTGCTGGAGAATGACGGCCAGTTTAAAGTATGCGAAGGCCATGTAGAATTGCATCGAGGAGATGTCACGGCCACTTTTTTGCGCGTATTCCTCGATGAATTGTGCGCGAGTAAGAAATCCAGGCGAGGTTGTCACCGTTGGCAAAACCGCTTTCATATCCTCAGGATCGTCCGGCTGAATCCAGTAGCACAAAGAGACTGCGAGATCGAAGAGTGGATCACCAATCGTCGCCATCTCCCAATCCAGCACGGCGGTCGCCTGTGTCACGTCTTCAAGGCTGAACAACATGTTATTGAGCTTGAAATCATTGTGTATAAGCGATGGTGCGGGACTCGATGGCGTATGATCAATTAGCCACTTTGTGAGCGGCTCAACCTGGGCTATTTCGTCCGTTTTGGCACGTGCATAGCGCTCGATCCAGCCTTTTACCTGGCGTCCCAGGAAGCCTTCAGGGTGTCCCAGTGTCTCCAGTCCCGCTGCTTGCCAGTCAATGCCGTGAATGTGCACAAGTGTATTCACCGTTGTCAAAGAGATACCACGCCCGATCGCTTCGCTCGGTACCACGCCGGGTGGAAAGGTATCGTTCAGCACCACACCGCGTTTCCGTTCCATTACATAGAATGGCACGCCCATGATGCTCAGATCGTTACAGAAGACATACGGCTTAGGTGCCAGAGAGAATACAGGGTTCACCTTTTGGAGTAGACCCGCTTCACGCTCCATATCGTGTGCCTTTGGCGGCACAGGTCCAAAGGGAGGGCGGCGCAACACACCTTCCCACGTGCCAACCTGCAGTAGATAGGTCAGGTTAGAGGCTCCCGAAGGAAACTGACGTACCTGCAACGTGCCTTCACCCAGTCCCTCGATATGCTCACGTAGATAGTGCTCTATCGCTAGCAGATCAAAGCTTTCGCCCGCGCGAATGGCTATCGTTTCTTCAAGCGGCATAGTTACTTTACCTCCTTCAAGAGGTCTTTCTCTTTGGCCAGGTCGATGAAGTACTGGATAGCCTGTGGATTCGCCATCGCGTCGACGCTGACAGCCTTCTCGACAGGCATACCCAGAAACAGCTTTTTGACTGGTACCTCGAGCTTTTTACCGCTCAGTGTACGCGGGACCTCTGCGACCTGTAATATTTCGTCGGGCACATGATGTGGTGAGACGTGACGGCGCAATTGCTCTTTGATACGGGCTTTCAAGCTGTCATCCAGCGCAACCCCCTCGCGCATCACGACAAAGAGTGGCATATAATATTTTGCCCCTGGAAGTTCGACGCCGATAATAAGACTATCGAGTATCTCTGGAAAGCCTTCGACGACGCGGTAAATCTCGCTGCTACCCATTCTAATGCCCATACGGTTAATCGTGGAATCGGAGCGGCCATAGATGACTAAGCTTCCTGTAGGAGTAATGCGAATCCAGTCACCATGTCGCCAGACACCAGGATACATCTCGAAGTAGCTATCGAGATAGCGTTTGCCCCCTTCATCATTCCAGAAGAAAAGCGGCATAGAGGGCATTGGCTCGGTAATTACCAGTTCACCCACCTCGTCGATGAGTGGTTGCCCTTGTTCATCGAATGACTCAACCTTCGACCCGAGGCCACGGGCCTGTATCTCACCCTCGTAGACGGGTTGCAGAATAGAACCGCCAACAAAACCAGAGCAAACATCAGTGCCACCACTCATAGAAGCCAGCCAGACATCTGACTTTACGTGCTCATAAATCCAGTGGAAACCTTCCGGTGGAAGCGGTGAGCCAGTGGAGCCGATCTCGCGTATCTTGCTCAGATTGTATGTCTTACCTGGAGTAATCCCGGCTTTCATACACGCTGTAATGAAGCCTGCACTCGTGCCAAAAAGCGTCATACCCGTATCTTCGGCGAACTTCCAGAGTGTTCCCATGTCGGGATAGCCAGGGCTGCCATCGTACATGAGCACGGTCGCTCCCACGAGCAAGCCGCCGATAACCAGGTTCCACATCATCCAGCCAGTTGTCGTAAACCAGAAAAATCTATCACCCTCTTTTACATCCAGTTCTAAGGAGATGCTTTTCAGGTGTTCGATCAGGATGCCGCCGTGCCCCTGCACAATCGCCTTTGGCAAACCCGTTGTGCCAGAAGAGTAAAGCACCCACAGGGGATGGCCGAAAGGAACCTGCTCGAATTGCAAGGGAGCAGGATGTGTGAGGAGTTCACTCCATGCCACTGTGTTTGCTAGTGTAACAGGTTCCGTCTCACCGAAAAGGTAGGGGAAAAGCACCGTTTTTTCGACGGTCGGCAACGCTTGCTGCAATTCCACCACAGCGGGGCGTCGATCGAATGTCTTGCCAGCATACTGGTAGCCATCGACGGCGAAAAGCACCTTTGGCTCTATTTGTTTGAAACGGTCAACGACGGTACTTGTGCCAAAGTCGGGTGCGCAACTTGACCATGTAGCCCCGATACTCGCACAAGCGAGAAAGGCTATGAGCGTTTCCGGCACATTTGGCATATAGGCGACCACACGATCACCTCGCTGTACTCCTAGTTCACGGAGTGCATGGGCGATAGCGCCGACCTTTGTGGCCAATTCGTTCCATGAGACTTCTCGCAATGTGTGACGCTCAGAGCGGAAGAGGAGCGCGGGTCGCTCTGATGATGCATTCCTAAAAACGTGTTCCGCGTAATTTAACTCGGCACCCGAAAACCAGGACGCGCCGGGCATCTTCCTCTCTCCAAGGACGGTCGTATAGGGTTTGGAAGCTTTCACGGAAAAATGGTCCCAGATCGAAGCCCAAAATCTTCAAGCGAGTCAACAGACCACTGCCATAGCGCATCACGAGTCGCGAAATGCAAGTTTTTCTTGTCTGCCAGCCAGCCCATATACTGCGTGATGTTGGCCTGTTGCCGCATCGCTTCAGTTGCTTCCCACAATGGAGTACGATCTCCATGTAGAGTCGTCATTGCATATCTCCTTCGTCACTAGAAGAGGTGTTTTTCACATTATATCCTTTTGTGAGGAGTTTGTGGGGAAGTGATGTCATACATAATAATGTATTTTCAATCATATCTATGTAAAAGTTTATAGAAATATACTCATTTTTGTTGACACGTAACTATCTTTATTGATACCATCACTGCGAAAGAAGAGAAACATATATATTTCAAGGTGTCACAAGAATAAAGAAGGACGTTATAAAAGCAATGAAGTGGCTTTCTTGGTTTCAGGGTGGACGAGCAGGAAAGGCCGTTCTGGATCGACCCAAAGAAGAAAAATTTCTGTGGCACGAAACACACGAAGATAAAAGTACCGCCCCTTATTTCTTGCCTAATGATGCTCGCGAGATCAACAGGCTAGATTTTCAGCATTTCCTGGTACGCTACGCCGTACAACGCAATTATGTCGCTCCCATTCAGTATCCTAAAAGTATTCTTGATGTAGGAAGTGGAACCGGACGCTGGGCGCACGAGATGGCAACACAGTTTCCGCGCTCAAAAGTATTTGGTCTAGACATCGACTCCTCTTCTTCAAGAGCTGATAATACTATTCCCACAAACTATCGTTTTGTCGCTGGCAATGTTCTTAAAGAACTGCCTTTTCCTGATATGACTTTTGACTTCGTGCATCAACGCTTTCTACATATGGCGTTACCTGTCAATAGTTGGAACAATGTTGTGCAAGAACTAGTGCGCATTACACGTTCAGAAGGTTGGGTAGAGTTGGTTGAATCGGACTTGATAATGCATAATGCGGGGCCAGCGATACAAAAACTGACTGAGTGGGGCTTTGATGTTGCACGCACAAGGGGCATCGACCCAAGAGTAAGTATAAATATAGGAAACTTTCTTAATGCGGCAGGACTTTCAAATATTCAAACATACCGGATTGACTTGCCAATTGGAAGTTGGGGTGGACGACTCGGCAATTTAACGGCTTCTGATATGGTATCATACAACCAGGCAATGAAACCGAAAATCACTGAGCGTTTCAAAGTATCTTCAGAGGAGTATGATAGAATATCACTTATGATGCGTAAAGAGTGGGAAAGCAACCGCTGCTACTTTTCGTTATTTTTTGCCTATGGTCAGAAACAATAAAATATCTTGTCCTCGATTAGAAAAAGCTGTATACTATTCAAAAGTTTTCTCTTATAGATGGAGGAAAAAGTGCCAGGACACGATATTGTTGTGATAGGAGCATCAGCAGGAGGGGTCGAAGCACTCGTAAAGCTTGCTCACAAACTACCCGTAGATTTAGCAGCCACAATCTTTGTAGTGCTGCATATACCACCACAAAGCCCAAGCATGCTCCCAACGATACTTAGTCGTTCTGGACAATTGCTAGCACAGCACCCGATAGATGGTACAAAATTTGAACGAGGGCAAATATATATAGCACCGCCAGACCATCATATGCTGCTTGAAGAAGGGTATATACGCATTGTGCGCGGTCCAAAAGAGAACCGCCACCGTCCAGCCATTGATCCGCTTTTCCGTTCAGCCGCAAGCATCTATGGTCCCAGGGTTATTGGCATCGTCCTCACTGGCGCATTAGATGATGGCACCGCAGGCTTGTTGGCCATCAAGCATCAGGGGGGAATAGCGATTGTACAGGACCCTGATGAAGCTCTATACCCGAGCATGCCGCGAAGCGCACTAGAACATGTCAAGATTGATTACATATTGCCACTTGTTGATATCGCCCACCAACTCGTCACTATCGTCGATACAGAGGTCAATACAACAATGGAACAGCCAGCTTCCGAAGATATGCAGAACGAACTGAGTCTTGCGAAAATGGACCTCTCACGACAAAAGAACGATACCCGCGTTGGCACACCATCACAATATTCATGTCCAGAATGTGGAGGTGTTTTGTGGGAAATACATGATGAAAGCTTGCTACGCTTTCGCTGTCGTGTTGGTCATGCCTTTTCTATTGATAGTATGATGGCAGAGCAATCGGATGCCATTGAAGAGGCAATGTGGACGGCATTGAAGATACTGGAAGAACAGGTCAGTATCTCACGCAAAATGGGAGCGCAAGCGCGTCAAAATGGGCATAAGGTCATGGCACGTCGATTCGAAGAACGACAGAAACAAGCGGAGAAGCGTGTCGATTTACTTATGTCCGCACTACAAAAAGGTGAAACAGCAATTCCAATTCCCCAGGAAGATGACGAGCAACAAGAAAATAGCGCCGATTAAACTTCATCGGACAGTACGCGATGAACAGGGAGACCGCAAGGGTCTCTCCTACACATAGCAACGATAGGGAAACGTAGGGAAGGCTCTTGCGGTCTCCCTGTCCACTTAGAAAATGGTGAATTCTCTCTTATGAACAATGTTGAAGACACACAATCTAGTGTTGGCGACCTTGTAGTTGTGGGTGCCTCTGCCGGGGGGGTTGAAGCACTCTCTATACTTGTAAGCACTTTGCCTCTGGATTTTCCAGCCCCTATTGTGCTAGCTCAACACCTTGATCCAAATCGTCCAAGTAGCCTTGATCATATTTTACAGCGACGAACCGCCCTACCTATCATCGCGGTTACGTCGAGTAGCAAACTTGAGCCAGGGAAGATTTATGTGGTTCCCGCGAATCGGCATATCCTCGTGAGAGATCATCACGTCGAGTTGCAAGAAGACCGGGCAAAACGTCCACGGCCATCGATAGATGCCTTGCTCTCAAGCGCGGCTGAAGTCTACGGGGACCATTTGATAGCGGTAATCCTTACAGGTTCCGGCTCTGATGGTGCAGCCGGTGCCGTCAATGTCAAAAACGCGGGTGGCACCGTTATTGTACAGGACCCACATACGGCTCGGTATCCATCAATGCCGCTAGCACTACCGCCCACGATTGTAGATTTTGAAGTAAAAATTGAAAATATTGGCATCTTGCTCTATAACCTACTTTCGGGAGTCACCATTGTGCAGTCTGAAGAGCGTACCGAAGATATCTTGCGCGAAATACTTGAACTTGTGAGCCATCAGGCCAGTGTTGACTTTCGCCAGTATAAGACATCGACCATTTTACGGCGCATAGGTCGTCGTATGACAGTAACACACGTCCATACGATACGCGACTATGCTGAATATCTGCGTAGCTATCCAGAGGAAATTGGTGAACTGGTCAAAGCATTCCTGATCAACGTGACACAATTCTTCCGCGATACCGAAGCCTTCGCCTATATTAAAAGCGAGATATTGCCCAAACTCATCGCCAAGGCACGAGCTAGTGACAAAATAATCCGCTTCTGGGCTGCTGGCTGTGCCACTGGCGAGGAGCCGTATTCGCTAGCTATGCTTCTCAGCGATATGCTGGGTGCGGAGTTAGGCGAATGGAGTATCAAAATCTTCGCCACTGACCTAGATGAGGCTGCGATTACCTTTGCACGTCGTGGCATCTATTCAGAAAGTTTACTCAAGGGTACATCAGACGAGTATCGTGATCGGTTCTTTGAACATGTCGATCAAGGGTATCGCATCTCGAAAACACTGCGGCAAATGGTTATCTTTGGACAACAAGATTTAAGCCGTAGTGCTCCCTTCCCACGGATTGATCTTGTACTTTGTCGTAATGTCCTGATTTATTTCTCACCCGAATTACAAGAATATGTGCTAAACCAGTTCGCTTTTTCGCTCTCTCCTGAAGGCTATCTCTTTCTAGGAAAAGCTGAAACCGTACGTCCAACCCAATCGTATCTTGAACTTATCAACAAACAATGGAAGGTGTATCGCTGTACAGGTAATGTCTTACCATCAGTAAGACGACAACATACGCCTGAGATTGCGACACCTCACCTGGAGGGGCGTGTTATGAACCGCCCAAATAAAAGCATGAGCACTCCCCACGAACAAGATACCGCACTGACAACCACTGAATTTGGACAACTTCGACGTTTTAACGAGCTACTCCTGCGTTTCTTGCCAATCGGGGTGGTTGTTATTGATCGGAATTATCACGTTCTCACCGCCAATAGTGCCGCACGACGCTTGTTAGGCTTACGCGATGTCATCAATGAACAGGATTTTTTACATGCAGTACGTGGTATTCCCTACTCAGCAACACGTACGGCCATTGATGCGGTCTTTCGCGAACGCAACGCGGTTATGCTCTCAGAGGTAGAGTTAGAGGCAGCGTCTGGTGGAAGTGGTCGCTTTTTAAGTCTCTCAATGGCCCTCATGCAAATAGAGGCAAACACTCCCGAATATACCGCGATCAGTGTCAGCGATGTCACCGATCAGGTGCAGATTCGCAGACAATTAGAAGCATCTCAATCCGAACAAACGCTGCTTATGAACGAACTGGGAACGACAAACAAGCGCCTTAGTTATGTCAATAAAGAACTGATGGATGCGAATGAAGAGTTGCAAGTTGCCAATGAAGAACTGATGTTGACACATGAAGAATTACAGGCGACGATCGAGGAGTTCGAAACGACCAACGAGGAGCTACAAGCTACTAACGAAGAGTTGGAGACAAATAACGAGGAGTTACAAGCCACCAACGAGGAATTAGAGACGACCAATGACGAGTTACGAGCACGCACAAACGAGTTGCAAGAGGTCGCGAATACACTTGATACAGAAAGGGTACGTCTCACGGAGATTGTCGAGCTATCCCCATTTTACATCTTAGTCTTGCGCGGTCCAAATCTGATTGTAGAGGCATATAATCCAAGTAATACTGACGGGTTTGAAGGTCATGCGGCGCAAGGGCAACCAGTTAACGATGTAATAGAGTTGTTGTGGGAAGCCGAGTTTGGCCTGACCCTCGTTCAACAGGCGCGAGAAGTCTATCAGCGTAACGAAAAACGTACAATACCACGTACATCAACAGGAGCGCAACAACCATCAGCGGGAGATGAAAAAAGCTATTATTTCTATACGCTTGTACCCTCACACGACGTACATGGACACGTCGATGGTGTCATTATCTATGCGCTGGATCAAACAGAACAACATACACGTGAGACCATAGAAGAGCGTCTACGACTCAAGCTTATCTTTGATAACACATCCTCTGCCCTGCTCGCTCTATATGACGCGACGACTGCCAAGTTGTTGATCGCGAGTCCCAACTATCTTGACATACTTACCCGCATCTATGGGTCAACTGCCGATAATGGGATTGAAAGTTCATGGCATGCCATTATCACGCCACCCGAGCAAGCAGAGGCAGTTTGGAATACCGCACAGGAAACGCGTGCCCCGTTGCGCCTGCCTGAAGTGGCATATACCTTCGCGCAAGATGGTCAGGAGACGTTTTGGGACTACACGCTCACACCCATCCTTGATACACAGCACAGCGATAGCATTCGTTATATGCTCGTCTCAATCGTCAACATCACGGAGCAAGTACAGGGGCGGCGCGAACTAGAGCGACTCGATAGTCTCAAAGATGATTTCTTGTCACTCACCACGCATGAACTGCGTACCCCCCTGACATCAATCCTGGGTAACGCACAGGTCTTACTTAGGAGTCTCAAAAAGCAGGTGGCGCAACTTAGTGACAAGGATGGCCAGTATAAGCAATTTGAACAATGGGTCACGAGCGTCGATAAAATTGTTACGCAAACAAACAGAATAAATACCATGATTGGTGAAATGACGGATGTGACGCGCTTGAGTGGCAAGGTGTTCGAATTGCATCCAGGTGAGGACATTGACATCGTTGATCTTGTACAACGCGTTATCGAGCAACAAAAATTAACGGATGGTGGCAAACACCCTATCGAGTTTACCACCGTTAACGATGCAATCATCGGTACCGTTGACGCCGAACGTGTCGAGCAGGTGCTGAATAATCTGCTCAGCAACGCGCTCAAGTATAGTCCCGCGGGCAAAACCATCTCAATTTCGCTAACCTTTGCAACTGATACAACTGATATTGTAATTGTTGCAGTGCGCGACGAAGGCTATGGCATCAGCGAGGAAGAACAAGAGCGTATTTTTGATCGCTTCTATCGAGCAAATTCACGCGAAAAAGCTGATGGTTTAGGGCTTGGCCTCTATATAGCCCATGAGATCGTGACTCAGCAAGGGGGGCGTATGTGGCTGGAAAGCACTCCAGATGTCGGAAGCACATTTTACTTTTCTTTACCATTATCACAGCAAGCAACGGTCGTGTAGGAAACGGACAGCGGATTAACGAAAAACGCATGCGATGTCACATCGCATGCGTTTTTCGTTAATCCGCTGTCCGTTTTTTCTGCCACTCGTTGTAGTCTATAAATAAGCCTTCATCTACAACAAACAATGTTGGAAGCATAGTAGCGTTCTCGTTCGCGTGTTGCTTCACTTTAAGCCGATAAATGGCCAAGTCATTATCATGCGAACCTGTATAGCCGACGCGCCGGGCAACTCCGCACACATATTCCGGGTTATTCGCCAAAACAATGGCTATACGTCCCATCGTATGACGTGCGGTAATTTGTGCGACAGCCACGGCTGGCCGATACGTCTCCTGCCTTTCCTTATTTTCTTGCAAGTTCATACTGTCCTTCTTCTCAGCAAACCCTAAAAGTTCTAAGAATTCTTAGAACTTCTTCTGATATTGATAGTATGGACTATTTTCGCAACAATTACAAGACTGGACTGTAGGAAATGTGTAAAGCATCCTTGAAAAAACGCAAGAGTGCGCGATTAGTTTTTTCTTCTGTGGCAGGTCGTATTTGTTTGCGCTCTTCTAGCACATCAATACAGCGTTGATACACACGATAGAGAAGGCTCATATCGCGCTCTTGTACAGGTACAACCAGGCGATACGCATCGAGTGCGGCTACAAAATTCTGATCGGCACGCTCATAGCACGTCTCGGCAAATTCTATCTGGTTCGCTGCATGTCCCAATACTTCCGTGACTTCACCCAGAGCAAACAGTACGACGGAGCGTGACATATCCTGTCGTATCGAGACATTTGAGCGGAGAGCTTGTTCTGGTATCCGAGGTATCGTTTGCGTACGGCTAATGATGGTACCTTGCTTTAATGTTGCGATAGTATGTATCAACGACCAGGGAAAATCTGGTTCCACGAGAGTATCGACGACTTGCTGACCAAGATAGTAAGCAACAGAGCGTTCGCGTTCCGCTGTATCACTATAGTCGTTCAAAAGCGCGATAGTGGCGCGTTGCGCGGCCACGCGAATAAGGTAAGCAAGGGCGGTATAGAGCAGTATCTCTAAATCCGCTACTGGATAGGTCGTATCAGGTTCCCAGCTCAGGAGAACCTGGCGGCACTGCTCTTCAGCTTCATCGAGAAGTGAAGCCGTGTTAATAAGAGGTAGTGTCCCCGTCGTTTTTGCTCTCTCTTGTGCGACCTGTCGTCGTCGAGTACTCAAATCAAGCAATACCATTGCCTGAGAAAGACGTGCCCTTGCCTCTCCAAAGCGATCACTTCCTACTTGATAGAGTGTTCTGCTTTGTACAAAGTAACTGATGGCGCGTTGAAACTCGCGTTCGATCTCATCAACGGCGGCATTCGTTGTATAAACGAGGGCGGTGCGATGGTACACGTCAGCATATGTAGAGTAGCCTAGCTTGAGATAGAGTTGCGCGGCTGTTTTTATATCTTGTGCCGAACGAAGGTGTAGACGCGCCTGTTCGAAATGCTCGCGTGCCAGTTGATGTGCTCCTAGAGCATGAAAATCATTGCCAACGTGAAATTCCACCTTCAAACGAAGCGTGACCAATTTCACCATTTCATCTTTCTCTAATCCAGTATTTTCTAGCTCTTCAAGGCGGGCAAGAGCGCGTTCATGATAGTCTAACGCGACATAATACGAATGCACATAATAGTAGTTCGAGCCAAGTGCATCAAGAATAGCTGGATGATACTTTCCAGGAGCGAGTGCCAATGCTTGCTCTAACAAACGGAGCGCGGTTGGAAAGTCTTTCTTTTGTTGCGTGAGCAAACCTAGTAAAAAAGCATAACGACCCTGTATATCAGCTGAGAGGTTCGCAGCAACATCTGGAGCCAATAACGTAAAATCACTCAAGTAAGGCAATGGATTGACTTCGCTGCCTTCCAGTAGAATATCGAGCAAGGGAAGAATTTTTTCTTGCACAACCTGCTCATTTTGATAAAACTGGGTGTCAGCAAGAACAGAAGGAGATTTATCTGTATCATTTTGCAAGAAGAGTGTTTCAAAGTAGTCTCTTTGCTGGCCTAACTGCTCAGCAAAAAAGTGTAGTGCCTGATAAGAAGGCAAGATTTTATCACGCTCGACAGCACTGATATATGACTTGGAGAAATGATCTCCACCCAACTCTGTTTGTGTGAGGCTTTGCTGGCGACGCATCTGGCGCAAGATTTCCCCAATTGGAATACGCGTTGTTTCTTGTATCATTGGTTTCCTCTCTTTTTCCTCACGACACGTTTATCCCTACTTTTTACCCATATCTCTTCTTCTAATATTTTAAAGAATATGTGGAATATATTGTACTTCTTCTCTGAAAATAAATCAAGGAATAACAAGTCTTTCTATATATGTTGTCTTAAACAAAGACCATTCACCCCTACAACTAATAAGAGGAGTCTATTCGACATGTCTACTGTTTCGCTGTTTGAACCACTGACACTACGAAATATCACGCTACGCAATAGGATCATGGTTTCACCTATGTGCCAATATTCATCTACCGACGGATTTGCCACTGATTGGCATCTCGTTCACCTTGGGAGTCGCGCCGTTGGAGGTGCAGCACTGGTCATGACAGAAGCTGCGGCGGTCGAAGCACGTGGTCGTATTTCGCCACAAGACCTCGGTATCTACCGTGACGAACACATCGAGATGCTCGCACAGATCACGACATTTATAAAGGATCAGGGAGCAATCCCTGCCATACAGCTTGCGCATGCAGGGCGAAAAGCCAGTACTTATCGTCCATGGAGTGGGCGTGGTGAGGTTACGGAGGAAGATGGACGCTGGGAAACGATAGCGCCAAGCCACGAGCGTTTTTCAGAAACCTATCCATTACCAAAAGAATTAACCACCCGCGAGATATCCGAGGTGGTGCAAAGTTTTCGCGTCGCGGCGGAACGGGCACTCAAAGCGGGCTTTCAAGTGGTCGAGTTGCACGGCGCACACGGCTATCTTTTCCATGAATTTCTTTCACCACTTTCCAATCATCGCACCGATGAATATGGTGGCAGCCTACGTAACCGCATGCGCTTCTTGCTCGAAACGGCGGACGCCGTACGTGAGGCGTGGCCAGCCGAGTTGCCGCTTTTTGTACGCATCTCCGCCACTGATTGGACCGAGGATGGCCTGACCATCGCGGATAGCGTTGAGATCGCGCAGACCCTCAAAGGTCATGGTGTTGATCTGATCGACGTTTCGACTGGCGGCAACGTATCTACCGCGAAGGTCCCTGTCGCGCCTGGTTATCAAGTGCCCTTCGCCGAACAAATTCGGCGCGAGAGCGGGGTACCAACCGCTGCCGTTGGTCTCATCACAGAACCCGAGCAAGCCAACGAGATTATCCTGAGCGGACAAGCTGATATTGTAGCACTCGCTCGCGAACTCTTGCGCGACCCCTACTGGCCGCTTCGTGCTGCACGCACACTCGGTTATGATGTTCCGTGGACCGCGCAATACGAGCGGGCAAAGCTCTAAGCGTTGCGTTTTTTGCATCATCTTCTCACTTGCCCTACAATATACCTAAGATGATGACGAGAAACACAAACCGTGTAGGGGTCTCATTCATGCCACCCTTGTTGGCATTTGGCAATGTTAGAGAATATCAATGCTTTTCAATCCCTTCTAACATTGTATGATGCTCACAGGGTGGAATGAATGAGACCCCTACAGAGATTGTTTTCTCTTCTTACAGCTTCAAATTGCCGAACAACATTCGGTACTATTGCATTATCAAATCGTCGCTTCTAATACGACAGATAGATATGACTTATGACAAATACACTTATTAATGAACATATTGCAGAGCAGAATACCTTTCTTGATCGTCATAAATCGGCTCTGCTGACAACGCTACAGCAAGGTGTGACACGAGCGACACAACTACATAAGAGTATTATTACCAGTTTCACGTTGCCGATGGAACGCTACGACACGATCCAGGCATTCACTGGAGTTCAACAAGCTGGACTCGGTGAAGTTTTTTTCTGGGAGCAACCCTCTGAACAGAACGCCCTGATTGGTACGGGAGTTGAAACTACAATTGAGTCAACAGGCAGAACCAGTGCAATAGACGCGGCGGCACAATGGAGAGTATTATTGCAAGATGCCGTGATCTCCTCTTCAGGCATGGCACAAGAAGAGGTTGATGGCGTATATGAGCATGGGCCTGTGTTCTTTGGCGGTTTCGCCTTCGACCCGGATAACCAACATACACCACTCTGGTCAGGCTTTCCCGACGGTTTACTCATTTTACCGCACTTCCTATTGAGATATAGCAAAAGCTATACGACACTTACGATAAATATACTTCTACGAACTGAAGACGATATTGAACAGTGTTTTGAAAAAATTGCTAATGAGACGCAACATCTATCAAAGACTATAAGAAGTGTTGTAAAGGGAGAAGAGGTAGGGAGACCGCAAGGGTCTCCCCTACACCTGAATGAGAATACAACCTTTGAGGGAGACCGCAAGGGTCTCCCTGCCTCTTCAATTCAAGACATCATCCCAGCAACAGAATGGATGCAAAAAGTTGCTGAAGTTGCACACGATATACGGAATGGCCTGTTTGAAAAAGTAGTCTTAGCTCGGAGTGTTCAGGTTACGCCTCACATAGGTGTGTCCTTTGAGATAAGTAGTGTCTTGAGCAGGTTGCGTCAGAGCTATCCAGGAACATACATTTTCGCGATGCAACGAGGGACGCGGTTCTTTATGGGGGCAACGCCAGAGCGTTTGGTGCAGGCACAGAATGGGATGATACACACTATGGCACTCGCAGGCTCCGCCCCACGTGGTACCACGCAGGAAGAAGATGAACAACTTGGTACCGAGTTGTTGCGAAGTGAGAAAAATGGTATCGAGCATGAAGTGGTCGTTGCGATGGTACGTAAAGCACTGCTTGCCCACTGTAGCACAGTTCATGTTTCGGACATCCCTCATTTGCTCAAACTCAAGAATGTACAGCATTTAGAGACGCCCATTGATGCTGAGTTATTGCCCGGTCGCTGCATTCTCGACGTGATGGCTGACCTACATCCGACTCCCGCAGTTGGAGGATTCCCGCGTGAGGCGGCCCTTGCCACGATTCGACGCGTCGAGCAACTTGACCGTGGCTGGTACGCAGGCCCTCTCGGTTGGATTGGCGCGGGTGGACATGGCGAGTTCGCGGTTGCGCTTCGCTCTGGTCTCGTCGCTGAGCATGAGGCGACGCTTTTCGCTGGCTGTGGGATCGTCGGCGATTCTGACCCCCAAAGCGAGTTCGCGGAGTCATGCTTAAAACTACAGGGAATGCTCCGAGGACTGGGCGAACAGAATTGAGAAAGAAATGACACAGGTTTCAGAATTATCACCGCTTCTTCGCGATGCGGCTAACCCAACATTTGCCTACGTGTGCGCATTTATAGATGAGTTACAACGTGCAGGAATACACAATGTCGTCGTCTGCCCGGGTTCACGTTCGACCCCACTGGCGATGGCGGTCGCGGCACAACCAGGCATTCGGGCATGGATGCATGTCGATGAACGTTCCGCCGCCTTCTTCGCGCTTGGCATGGCAAAGCGTTTGGCGCAACCAGTCGTGTTAGTCTGCACCTCTGGCACAGCCGCCGCAAACTTTTTCCCCGCGATAGTCGAGGCAAAATTGACGCACGTGCCTCTCCTAGTGCTCACCTCAGACCGCCCACACGAGTTGCGCGAAAACGGCGCACCACAGACCATAGACCAGACGCGCTTGTATGGCTCGCACGTCAAATGGTCTGTCGATGTCGCCTTACCGGAAGCAACAAATGGTGCGTTGCGGTATATCCGTACATTAGCGGATAGAGCTATCGCGCTTACGACCGCACTACCGGTCGGTCCTGTGCATCTCAATTTTCCACTACGTGAGCCGCTCACACCTGCTCCAATAGTCGGTCAACCGCTTCCTCCACTCGCGCAACGGGATACGACTGCATGGTTTGGACGCCCTGCTCATGCTCCATATGTCAGTGTGCAGAACGCTCAAGGAAGTGAACCTGATAGCGAGATTGTCGCGCATCTTGTCGAGCTGACACAAAAGGCAAGACGCGGCATTATTCTTGTGGGACCGCAAGAGGATGCATCCTTGCTAGAGCCGCTTGTACAATTAGCGCAACTGCTGAGTTATCCAATACTGGCGGACCCACTTTCACAGATGCGTAGCATAGATGCGCGTTACCAGAGCCATGTCCTCACTAGCTACGATGCCTTTCTGCGCATAGATGCTTTTGTGGAAAAGATGCAGCCAGACCTCATACTACGCTTTGGTCCCATGCCGACCGCTAAACCAGTGCTCACCTATCTCAAACGCTACCCTACATGCCCACTGGTTGTCATAGACGGCAACGAAGATTGGCAGGAGCCAACGCAACTCGCATCAGAACTGATTCACACTAACCCTGTCGCATCTATGTGAAGCCCTCGTAGGGACCGATTTATCGCGTCCTTCTCAGCATCACACAACAGAAGAGGGTGTGATAAATCAGACCCGTACAGACGGGATGGCTATCGAGCATGGCAGCAAGCTGATGTCAATACACGCGAGGCATTGCAAGCGGCGATTCAGGATTTTACGGAGCCATTCGAGGGACGTGTTTTTACCGAATTAGCACACCTTCTTGCCAGATGGGCGATGCTGTATGTAGGAAATAGTATGCCTGTACGTGACCTGGACACATTTTTCTGGGGTAGTAAGAGACGACGTATCATGGGCAATCGTGGTGCGAATGGGATAGATGGAATTGTTTCGAGTGCGTTGGGGGCGAGTGCCGTTGGGAATGGTCCAAATGTGCTTGTGATCGGTGATCTTTCGTTTTTTCACGACATGAATGGATTGCTGGCCGCCAAGCTACATAGACTCGATTTGACGATTATCGTTGTCAACAATGATGGTGGGGGTATCTTCTCATTCTTGCCACAGGCCGACTATCCAGAGCATTTCGAGCAACTTTTCGGCACTCCAATTGGGCTAGACTTCAGTCACACGGCCTCTCTCTATGGTGGGCATTTTCAGCGCATCACCGATTGGCAACAATTCCGTAAAGCCGTAGAGCGTGGGATGCACGATGGTGGCTTACACATAGTGGAGGTCAAGACTGAGCGCGAAAGCAATGTCCGCATGCATCGTGAGCTATGGAAAAGCGTTGGACGTACGTTATCTCCGTTAATTGATAAATAAATGACTTGACGCGATGACGACCCTGTACGGGTCTGATTTTATCACACCCGCTCGCCCACCTACAATGCAAGAGGACGTGAGAAACGTTTCACATGCCAACAGGGTGTGATAAATCAGACCCGTACAGATTCTTCTGGACGTTTTTATCTTTTGGATAGGCATTTCTATGATAACACGTATACATGTCAATGGCGTTTCGATTGGCGTCAATATCGTTGATGGGTCACAACAAGGGCACACCCTTGTCCTTCTGCACGGATTTACAGGGAGTGCCACGAGTTGGGGAAGACACCTTGATACGTTCGCGAGTCATGGTTTCCGCGTCATCGCGCTGGATATGCTGGGGCATGGGCAATCGGATGCACCATTAGACCCACAACGCTATACTATAGAGTGGTGTGAGGCTGATATACTGGCTCTCCTGGAAGCATTAGGTGTACAGAGGGGCGAGGCAATTTTGCTAGGTTACTCGATGGGGGGACGTATCGCGCTTTACACTGCGTTCTCTGGTTTCTTTCACGCACTCATTTTGGAAAGTGCCTCGCCGGGCTTGGCAGACCCTATAAAACGGGCGCAACGAAAGAGCAGTGATGAGAAACTTGCGGCTAGCATCGAGCGCGATGGTATAGAGACTTTCGTCACGTACTGGGAACAATTGCCTCTTTTTGCCAGCCAGCAACATCTTCCCTATAAGCAGCAACAGGCACTTCATGAGCAACGCACAGATAATAGGCCCGTAGGTCTCGCTAATAGTTTGCGTGGAGTAGGAACAGGGGTACAGCCGGCCCTACAGGAAAGACTGACAACGCTTGCTATCCCTGTCCTCTTAATAGCTGGTATACTTGATACTAAGTTTCGCGCAATCGCACAACAGATGGCTCAGGCGTTGCCAAACGTGCAAGTACACATCGTCCCCGCTGCGGGACACACAGTTCACCTGGAACAACCTGAGCTATTTGACCAGATAGTACTAAATTTTTGTACAAAGGAGTTTTCTGATGTCAATAGAATGGAACACCGTTAAAACCTATACCGACATTTTGTTTGAGAAGGCCGAGGGTATCGGTAAAATTACGATTAACCGTCCCGAGGTGCGCAATGCATTTCGACCAGAGACACTTACCGAGTTGATTGAAGCCTTCAACATTTGCCGTGAAGACCCGGAAATTGGCGTGGTGATCTTTACGGGCGCGGGTGACAAGGCGTTTTGCTCCGGTGGCGATCAGCGTGTGCGTGGCAATGGTGGCTATGTCGGTAGCGATGGTGTGCCACGTCTCAACGCGCTAGACCTGCAAAAAGTTATCAAGTACCTGCCAAAACCTGTAATCGCAATGGTAGCCGGATATGCTATTGGCGGTGGTCACGTCCTGCATATGCTGTGTGACCTCACAGTCGCGGCAGATAACGCACGCTTTGGACAGACAGGGCCACGCGTCGGTAGCTTCGACGCGGGTTGGGGTGCTACCTATATGGCGCGTATCGTGGGCCATAAAAAGGCACGTGAAATCTGGTATTTGTGCCGCCAATACGATGCGCAAGAGGCACTCGATATGGGCCTCGTCAATACGGTGGTGCCACTGGCACGGCTGGAAGAAGAGACGGTCCAATGGGCAAAAGAGATACTGGAAAAGAGTCCGCTCGCGCTCCGTTTCCTCAAAGCAGCCTTCAATGCCGATACCGACGGTCTCGCTGGTATTCAAGAGCTAGCAGGCGATGCGACAATGCTGTACTATATGACAGAAGAGGGACAAGAGGGTAAGAATGCCTTCCTGGAGAAGCGCAAACCTGACTTTTCGCGCTTCCCACGCTTACCCTAACATGTAACTATGAAAATTCTCGACATACACTGGCAAACCTATAGCCTGCCCTTCGCGCAAAGCTTTAGCACCGCTCACGGTGCAATGGCGACGCGCGAAGGCGCGATTCTTACGATCACAACCGATACGGGGATGGTCGGAATTGGCGAAATGGCACCCCTGCCCGCGTTTGGCGGCGAGTCACTCATCGAGGCATGTGATGCGCTCGTCGAAGTGCTTCCACGCCTTCGCGAGAGTCCTCTAGACACAGCATTGCAGGTAATCCAGCACATGCCGCCCAGTGTTGCCTGTGGATTAGAGATGGCATTACTGGATATACAAAGTAAGCGCGATGGGTATGACATAGGTATGTTGCTTACGGATGCGCCGCTTCGTAGTGCTATTCCAGTCAATGCGGTTATCGGTTCACAGTCTGTCGAAGACGTATTTGTTTCTGCGTTAAACGCGAAACAACGCGGTTTTTCTTGTGTCAAATTGAAAGTTGGTGGCACAAAAGATGCCTCTGTAGAAATCGAGCGCATCGCGGCGGCACGCTCGGCTCTAGGCCCTGATATTCAGCTACGCCTTGATGCAAACGAGGCATGGACGCTTGACGAGGCGAACGCGATACTCTCACAGTGCGTGGCATACCGGATTCAATATGTCGAGCAACCGCTAGCACGTCAGGATTTGCAGGGCATGCAACACCTCAGGCGCACACTCTCAATCCCAATAGCTGCCGACGAAGCTGTCTACGACCTGGAAAGCGCACGTCGTGTTATGCGTTATGGAGCCGCGACTATCCTGATTATCAAGCCTCAACTCGCGGGGGGTCTCTATACAAGTAGACAAATCATTAGCGAGGCGGCGCAACGCGGAATACAATGTGTAATCACAACGACCATCGAGTCAGGCATTAGCTTGGCCGCGGCACTACACTTAGCTGCGGCCTCGCCCGAAATTACGCTTGCCTGTGGACTCGCGACACAGCACTTACTACTTGATGATCTTATTCACGAAGATATACCTATTCATAACGGCTTGATGAGTGTCCCCACCCATGCTGGTTTAGGCGTGACACTAGACGAAGAGGCGTTGCAAACATATAGTACTCATGTACATTCAGCAGACTTTGACGAGACATAGAGAACAAGGAGACCGCAAGGGTCTCCCTGCTCTTTAACCAATATACGGAGAACCAATAGCGATGCATACTTCTGATACACTTCTCCCTGATTGGCTGACACGTTGCGCTCAAAACCGTCCTGAGCATCTCGCTATCCAATATGACAAGACACAATGGAGCTTTGCGCGACTCGACCAAGAAGCTTCTCGACTCGCACGGCAACTTGCTACACTACATGTTGGTGAAGGCAGTCGAGTGGCACTGCTAGCCGCGAATAGCTTGCACTTTGTGACGTGTGTCCATGCTTTGACACGGCTGGGCGCGATTCTTGTTCCCCTGAATGTACGTCTGACAGCCGAAGAGTTGCGCTGGCAAATACAAGATGCGCATGTGACACTCTTACTCCATGACGCCGAACATGTATTACCCGCAACCCGTATTGTAGAGAATGTTCCGCAGCTAGCACAAGCGACATTCACATCAATTGAAACCGCTAGTAGCATACCAGTATTGAGCAGTTTGCCAGAAACAGACGTTCCTTTACACACACTTATTGATTTGCAAGCGATACAGGCGATCATGTATACCTCTGGTACAACAGGAACGCCCAAGGGCGCGATTATCACGTATGGCATGCAATGGTGGAACGCGATTGGCTCGGCTCTCAATCTTGGAAACCAGTCCGATGATTGCTGGCTGGCCTGTATGCCCTTTTTTCACATTGGTGGTCTCTCCATCCTCATGCGTAGCGTAATCTACCAGATAAGCGTGATTGTGCAACAAAAGTTCGATGCCCAAGCAGTCAATGCCGCGATACAGGAACAGCATGTGACGATTATCTCAGTCGTGGCGGTGATGTTGCAACGGATGTTGACAGCATTAGACACACAAAAAGGCGAGTATCCAGCGGCATTGCGTTGTGTGCTACTAGGTGGTGGACCCGCGCCACGCCCATTATTAGAGGCGTGTGCTGCGAAACACATTCCTGTTGTACAAACATATGGCATGACTGAGACATGTTCGCAAGCAGTGACGCTCGCACCAGCGGATGCATTGCGCAAGCTTGGTTCGGCAGGGCGACCACTTCCCTCGGTTCAACTGCGTATTGTACACGACGGGCAAGAAGCACAGGCAGACGAGGCAGGTGAAATATACCTGAAGGGACCAACAATCACCCCTGGCTATGCAGACCGACCCGAGGCTACAGAGAGGGCAATTGTCGATAGCTGGCTCGCGACTGGCGATATTGGCTACCTGGACAGCGAGGGCTACCTCTACGTGCTAGACCGTCGCTCCGACCTGATTATCTCCGGTGGCGAAAATGTCTATCCAGCGGAAATCGAGGCCGTTCTACTCTCACATCCCGACATAACCGAGGCAGGCGTATGTGGGCAAACCGACCCACAATGGGGGCAAGTACCAATTGCCTTTGTACATCTCAAAAGTGGCAGCACAGTCAAAACGAACGAATTGATGGCGTATGCCTCACAACGTCTTGCTCGCTATAAACGGCCCCATGCGATCTACAGTGTGGAGCAGTTACCACGAAACTCCTCCGGCAAACTTTTGCGTAGAGAGCTTCCAAAATTGATACCGATGTAGGGATTATCAATATCATACGTCAAGAAGAGAAACGTGGAGCCGTTGAACCCTGTACGGGTCTGATTTCATCACACCCTCTTTCCAACACACAATGTTGGCGATCACGTTGAAACATCTCATCAATCCTCCCAACAGTATCAATCGCCAAGCGGGTGTGATGAAATCAGACCCTTACAGGGGTTCTCCAAAAAGGACGAGCCATCACCCATAATATTCTGGTGCCACCTTGAGCGTTTTCCACTGTTGCCCATCGTGTCCGAAGATGACCAGATTTACGTGTTCATGCTCGACAATGTTGAGGAGTTTGCGTGTGCTAGCGCGTAGTTGCTCCTCGTTATCATCCATAGGCCATGCCCGACGATCAGGTGTAAAGAGACGTTGCATGGCGACTGCATCAATAATAAGCAACACAGGTCCGGTCTGTGGCAAATGTAGCAGGACTGATTGATGACCCGGCGTATGTCCACTGGTCTCTATTAGTGTCAGACCAGGAAGAAGTTCTGTGTCACCATCAACCATACGATAATGCAGAGCTGGATCATCCCAATGTGTACGTGTAACAGCAAATCGAGGATGTCCACTTTTTGCCAGTGTATAGTGTTCGCGTTGAACGATGAGTTCGGCCTTCGTAAAAGCATCATGATAGCCACTATGGTCTGGATCAAAATGTGTACAAATGAGGATATCAATATCGTCGGGATGAAGGCCCAGTGTGGCAAGCACTTCAATCACGTTTTTCCCATGTTCGGCTACTGCCCCTCCGAAAGGTGATACATAGCCAGCAGGGAGTCCACTATCGACAAGTATGTTCTTCCCATCGCTCATCTGAATGAGATAGCAACCCATAACCATTTCCAGCGTTTGGCTTGCGAGCTGTACAGTTGGTGTAGCTAGCTGTAGAAGATAAAGTTTTTGCGGGGCTGAGGGATTCATTATCATACTTCTACCTTTTCTTATTACTGAATAGAGATATGCAATAACCATAGTTATAAGCGAACGAGAAGATTATTTTGCCCACTCGCTTGCAACGCACGGACGACTTTGTAGAGAAGTACAAAGTCAAAAGAGTGATTGTTGTCCTCCTTCCTCTGCTTGTTTCGCTTTGGTAATGTGTTTTTGAGTAGCACGTCTTCGCGCCTCTAGTTCTTTACGAAGATCAAAAGCACGAGGCAAATCTTTCGTATCCTTTTGGTGTATGCGTTCTGAAGCAGCCTTCACTTCACGTGCTACTTCATAATGAGTGAGGATTGCGATGTTTTCGTCAAGGATTTGGTCTTCTTGAAGTTTGTGATCTGTAGCTGTGATACGAAACAAATTTATCGCGAGATGTTCTGATCCCATCACATCCAGTACATGCCGGTCGTCTTGCAAATTCCAAAATCTTTTCAGTTCATCAGAGGTCATGCTATAAAGTCCATTGTATCCGGCGTCCATGAACAATCCCATGTTCTCACTTTTCACGCCTGACTGCATTGCGGTTTCTGATAGATGTGTGTTCTCTTCTGAAACTTTTACTCGCAAAAAGATACGTTGCTCTGTTTGACGCCGTAGTTCATGCATCTCATGAGACTCAATCGCGTAGTTAAAGTAGGAAAGAGCTGCTGCTATCTCAGGTAAATGAGCATTGCCTTGCATCGCGATATAACGACAAGCACGCTTGCTTAAAAAATAATCTGAAATCTTTCGAGTAGCACCACGTCCTTGTTTAATCGTTAACTCTGCTTCAAAGAAATTTTCGATAATCGGCACATTATCAGTGGCACAAGCAGCCATAGCCTTTTTAAGCACATTTTCAAAACCGCGCCAATTCTTCTCGTAACCAAGTTTTTCAGATAACTCGCGTGCCGACCAATATGATTGGCTTTGCTCGTTTTCGTGTTTCATGTCCTCAAAGTCTGGAGTGCGTAAGTTCATAGCATCTTCCCCTTCACTACTCGTTTTTCGCTAGTGTCAGAAATTATGAATATATTTTAGCACTTTTACCTGAACAGTGAAACAATTTTAAGTTGTTTTCACACATGAAATTCTAATAGGGGATATTCATACAAGAAGAGATAGAAAGGCGTGGCGGGACCGGTCCCGCCACGCCTTTCTATCTCTTCTTGTATGTGCCTATTCTTCGCTTGCGGCAAGTGCGGCTACCATTGATTCGTCAACGAGAGGACCGCTTACACGCACACTACCATCAGACGCTTTTGAAGCAAAGGTGAGTGAACTGTAGGTGACAGTGACTTTGACCTCGCGGTTACGTACTCCGACGCGTACAGGAGTGGACTCCACGGCTTTTTTGATGCGTTGCGCCACGATTTCGGCACCGTGTTGCTCGGCACGAATAACACCGGTCACGATGCCTGAACCGTTGATGGAGAGTTTGTCTTCTTTACGTACACATGTACGCAGGAATGGCAGCATTTTACGCGCGACCTCGGTAGCCTCACGGTCCTCGCGCTCACGATGGATATCGTTTCCAGAGGCACCTTCAAGGGTGATACGAAACACAAGAACGCTTTGTGCATTGCAGATACGGCGCATCTTGCGCTGGCCCGCTTCAAGGTCTTTTGTCGAGTCAACCATTTGCCAGATGTGATGTTCGCGCTTACGCCAGAAGTCGTAATGGCCTTGCAAGCGTGCATAGCTTTCGAGCAGAATGGTGCCAGCCGTCCACATTGCTTGTTTTGGCGTACTCATGGTGAAGTCGCGGCACGAAATTAGCTGGCGCAAAATTGGCGAAGCCTTCATTGTCGAAGCTTCATAGTTCTGTTGCGCACGCACTTTCAAATGGCCCGCATAGATGCGCCGACGTTGCTTGAGAAAATCGTGTATATTGACAGGTCCCTTGTTATAGACAACGCATTCAGGCCTATATTCCAATTGATAATCAAGCTGCGAAATAAACGCTTGTATAGAAATTTCATCGACAGCACTATTAGCAGGGATACCTGGAATAACATTGCGAAATGCGATGATTTCACCGAGTTTTGCATGCGTACGAGCCACACGGTCATGTAAGCGCCATAAGAGATGAACAGAGTGACCCATGAATGTGGACGCATCGTTGACCGGGACGGGACGACCACCAGTCATACCGATTTTAGGATCGAGAAAGGGCGAGCAGAGATTTTCAAGTGCCGACACTTCTGGGATTACGTCCGCACCCACGAGAATCGCTACCTCGCTCGTTGTTTGCTTTAGAAATAGATTGATTGCCGATGCTTTACCTTCGCGCTTCTCCTGTACATAGAGACGAACACGTGGCTCTTTTAACGCGATCTCTGTGACGGTCGGGACGGTACGATCAGTGCAGCCACTAGCGACAACGATCACCTCCTCTACGCGAATGGATGGCCCTTCTTGTTTGAGGACAGCATGGACGGTACGAGCGATGTTAGCCTCTTCATTATATGCCATGATGCCGATGCTACAGCCAACACGCTCATCAGTTTCCTGGACCTGCTCTTCAACTTGTATTACGCGCAGGTCTTGCTGCACTTTGTTACTAGTACTACTAACGATGTCTACCCTCGTTGCCATGGAAGGCGTCTCCTTTGCCAGAATAATATGGAGTCTTTATAATTTTCATTTTCTGGTATTCCGCTTCCACATAACTCTACATCAAATGAACCCTTCACCATTGTTTTATAGCGTATCATCGTGATGCTGTGGAAAAAGATAAGAATGGGTTAAGATATGGTTGCAAATATATCAATCTTGTTATGAAAACACAAGCCTAATAGGACGTTAGGTTCATTTGAGAAAGACAAAGGAGAAAAAACGGTGTATAGTACAGGAGTTGAGGCATAAATGGACCTCTGTACTATACACCGTTTTAGAAAGATAAATAAACTTTTATGCGTCCAAAAGAACATGCAACGCTTTCAACGGCGGCGGCAGTTATTGCACTTCCATGGCTTAAAAAAGATATCTGGCTTCCGTTCGCGGCAAGCATTTTGATTGATGTTGACCATTATCTTTGGCACGTTGTCGCTTACCGCACATTGAGTCTTCGAGCGGCTATTCGTTACTATAATCAAGCAGACCCGCCACAACTAATGGAGGCTCGTCTGCTCCACCACCCACTTGTGTTAGGTACACTGCTCTTTTTCGCGCTGCGTTTACGTTCGCGCACACTCGGTCTCATTCTCGCTGGCTTACTCTTTCATGTCAGCCTGGATGCTATACACGTCACACTGACAAACAACTTGAAACGTTCACTGGGTAAACAAGCACATAATATCTGTGCCGAATGTAATCAGCATTTCGAGGCACTACAACTTCACACGACCTATATGGCTCCTAGCCTGCTTGACCGCTATAACCCACAACATTTCATTATGCTCTGCCCGACCTGTCACAAACGTGCTCACAGGTGACAATCATGCTACACTATGATATAATCGCGTCAACGTTTGAAACACATGCAGTGTGTATGCACAAAGTACCTACACACGAAAGCGAGGAAATCCTTGGTCTTAAGCGCATATCTTCCGGCAATCAGAATAGTACAGATTATCCTCTGTATTGCCGTTATCATTTTTATCCTTTTACAAGCGCGTGGGGCCGGACTCGGTAGCGCCTTCGGTGGTACGAGCGCGGGTTCAGTATTCAAAACACGGCGCGGCGTAGAACGTCTCATTTTCAATACCACTATCGTTTTTGTAGTGCTTTTCTGTCTCATCTCGATACTCAGTGCAGCAATTCGATAAGCGGGCAGGCAGAAAACGGGCACTTTCACGATGTGGACGGTTGGGGCATCACCAGCACATACGCTTTACATTTTTTGTATTGGTATGTGCTATAGTTCTATGTACCACGAGTTGTAGCCTACTCCCAGGTGGACAAGCAACGACAACGACACCTAATAATCCAGTGGTGCAGCAAGCTCCTAAAGCTCGACTTACCTATGTGGCGATAGGAGCCTCCGACACATTCGGTATTGGTACAGACGATCCGCAAACCCAAAGCTGGCCTGCCGACCTTTCCGCTAAATTAGGGGACAATATTCACCTTGTCAATCTTGGCATTCCCGGAGTCCATGCCGATAGTGCGCTGAATGTTGAAGTTCCCATTGCCCTCGATAGTCATCCTGATATCGTGACCATCTGGCTTGCCGTAAATGATCTTGCCGACAATGTGTCGGTCATCGACTACACGCGTAGCCTTGATAGCATCCTGACCCATCTTCAAACCTTGACACCACATACGCGTATTGCTGTAGCCAATGTGCCTGATGTCACTCACATACCACGTTTCCAAACGGAAAACGCGCAAGTTCTACACTCACGCATCGCTGCTTATAATACCGCCATTGCATCACTTGTACAAAAACATCATGTGTTACTTGTCGATTTGTATACACGCTGGCAAGATTTAGCCAATCACCCTGACTATATTAGCGATGATGGCTTCCATCCCAACGTTTTTGGCTACGCAGCTATTGCCAGTATCTTCTACCAGGTTCTACAGGAAAACGCGAAATGACGCAAATCTTTGGTCTCCCTCTTGATGTACTCTCAATTATCCTTGTAAGCATCACGCTCGTGATTGTCGTCGGTGTGTTGTTGCTTGCACTTACAAATAAAATCTTTTTCAAAATAGGAGTACGCAACATTCCGCGCCGCCGTCTACAGATGTTGCTCATTGTATTCGCGCTTATGCTCTCGACAACGCTCCTGTCCAGCGTCCTGGCAACAGGCGATGTTATCACAGCGGCTGTCCAGAGTGTCGCGGTCTATAATTATGGCAACATTGATGAGATTATCGAAGGTGGACGTAGCCCAATTGGCCTTTACCGAGATGGTGTTTACTATTCTTTACTCGATCAGAACAAACACAATACAGATATCTTAGCGATAGGTGCAGCACTGCGTGAACAAAATCTCCTGGTAGCAGATCAAACGTCTCGACAGGTACGCTCGAAGGTCACAGCACTTGGTATTATTCCTGGCAGCGAACAGGGCTTCGGGGGTATGCAGGAGGTGAATAGTAAGAAGCATTTCACGACAGCGAGCCTGGCAACGAATCAAGTATATCTCAATCAGACATCTGCCCAGTTGCTCAACGCCCACGCGGGCGATACGCTTTACCTCTATTCATCGCGCTGGTCAGGAAAACGCTATGCTATGCGTATCATGGGTATCGTACAAAATGGTGGGCTGGTCGGTGATAACCCTTATATACTGAGCAACGTGACAACCTTTCAGAATATCGAGGGTGACAATGATGCAATTAGCCAGGTATTTATCGCAAATCGTGGTGGTGTTGGGGCAACAGACACCGTGACCGACACACTCAATCAACAGCTTTTTCATGGAGTACACGTTATACAGGTCAAGCAACAAGGTGTTACAAATTCGCAGAACGCACAAGATATCTTTTCGCGTATCTTTGGTCTCTTCAGCCTCTTTGCGCTGGCGATTGGACTTCTTCTGATTTTCCTTATCTTTATCCTGTTAGCCGCCGAACGTCGCGCGGAGATGGGTATGGCACGGGCGATTGGAGTACAGCGTCGGCATCTTATCCTGATGTTTCTCTTCGAGGGTGCTATCTATGATGTGGTGTCTTCAATCGTCGGCCTTGCTTCGGGTATTGGTATAGGGGCATTGCTGGTTATCTTCCTCGGTCCAGTCCTTGTACGCTTTAATTTTCCTTTGAAACTCACCTTTCAACCACGCAGTTTGATTATTGCCTACTGTCTGGGTGTCATCTTTACCTTCTGCTCCGTGGCAATCTCCTCCTGGCTCGTCAGTCGTATGACTGTGGTGGAAGCTATGCGCGATTTACCAGAGCCAGGACATTATGCCCTTTCGCTCGGAGAACTGGGCGTCCGTCTTCTTGACCTGCTCAAGCAATTAGGTCAGACGCTGACAAGGCGTACCTCCATCAACCAACGTCGTGCAAGGCGCATTCTGTTAGAACATATCCCTGATACTGTTCTTGGCTTCATACGCTCACTTGTCTTACTAGGCTTTCTACCACTACTCGCTGGCTACTGGCTCACACGGATCGGATTAGAACAAGCACTGATTATTCCATTTTCGCTTGGCCTTTCTCTGCTTGTTATTGGTGGTGGACTATTGATCAAAGCAGTACTGTTACAGCTTTACCGCATTGGTATCGGCTTACGACAGCGACAAATGCATCTACGCGGGGGCGACACGGCAACGTTAACGCCTGAACGTTCGCAGCACTTCGAAGCTGTTTCCAGGATGCTTAATCGCGTCATGTCAACATTGATCGCGTTAGCTATCGCGGCATATTGGGCATTGCCTTTTGATGTCTTAGGGCAATTTGGATTGCCACGTTTTCAAGGCGGTATCGAGGTCTTTTTCGTAGCGGGCATGATGATGGTCATGGGGACGGTGTGGGCGATTGTCGTGAACGCAGAGTTGATCGTGGGACCACTGTTAGCACTTTGCTCGCGACTTCCAGGTATTTACGCGATGACTCGCCTTGCCTCGGCTTATCCACTCCATCGACGACTACGGACAGGACTGAGCGTAATCATGTTCAGTCTGGTGGTCTTCGCGATGACAGTGATGGCGATTATCACAAACGCTACACAAAGCTCATACGCAGATATCAACACACAAACAGGTGGCTATGATATCCAGGCTACGGCGTACTTCAAGCCATTGGGAAATATTAATACATCACTTACACAACATGGTATCAATCCAAATGCCTTTTCCTCCATTGGTATACGCAACACCACTGTAGTGGGTATGATTCAACCAAGCGCGGAAACTCCACGCTGGTCACTATATCCCGCGCAGGTTGTCAGTGGTGGCTTTTTACAGGGCAATGGTATACACCTTGTAGCACGAGCCAAGGGCTTTGAGAGCGATAGTGCTATCTGGCAAGCTTTACAAACGCATCCAAATTATGCACTCATTGATAGTAGTGCGCTGCCATATAATCCCAACGCGGTGAGCAACACAGGTGTCTACGATCCTTCTGCACCTTCAGCAAGTGCTGTTGGTGCGCCCGCCACCCCACCGGGCTTTGACGCAAGCTATACCTTCGCAGTCAATGGTGTTTATCAAGGTGATACCAGTTTTGCCGCCGTTCCGGTGTGGATTACAGGCTTGGCAGTGAAGCAATCCATCAAGTTAACCATCATTGGTGTGGTCGATAATAGTGATAGCGCACACTTTGGACTGTACATTCCGCACTCGGTCTATAGCAATGGAAGTATAGCAGCTAGTGCCAGCGATCTAGCAGGTATCGGGAGCAGCACCCTTGATCCCAACGCCCCCAACGCCCAAACCTACTACTTCAAGGTTGCTCCCGGCCAGGACAAACGCACACTTGCCCTGGCCCTCGGCTCGGCATTTCTCGACAATGGTTTAGAGACAACCGTCCTGGAAGATGCTATCTGGTCAGTGCGTGGACCGCGTATCCTCCTCAGCGACGTATTATTGGGCGTTGTCGGTATGACCCTCTTATTGGGAGTCGCTGCCCTCGCGATTACTGGGACACGTGCTGTTATTGAACGGCGTCAACAGATAGGTATGCTACGTGCGCTAGGCTGCAAGCGTCGTCTCATACAGGGAGCGTTCTTGCTAGAATCGTTTTTAGTAGGAGCGTTAGGGGGTATTCTTGGCTTGTTACTTGGCGTACTACTCGCACGAAACATCTTCGCGGCAAACTTCTTCGAGCAATTCCAAACAGGGTTAACCTTCTCAATTCCGTGGGACCAACTTGGAATCATAGTTGGAGTTGCGTTGCTAGCATCGTTCCTCGGTGCGATCCTCCCATCATGGCAAGCTGGCAAGATTACCCCAGCGGAAGCATTAAGGTACCAGTAATTAAAAAGAGATCAATTTCGCTAGTGCGAAATTGATCTCTTTTATTGTACACTTCTGAAAATGATAACTACCTCAATTTTGCCGAACGCCCTGTTGTACTGCAAGAGTACAAAGCAGAGGAACACAGCACATAATCGTTTAACCCAGTAGATACGATGATTAATGAAAGAAGCCGTTCGGTCATTAGGGCCGCTTCGCTGCGTCTGTTACCAGAGGTCCGCGCGCGGTCTATCTACCAGGTGGTCTACCTGGGACCTTGTCTTGCTTCGAGAGCAAGAGGGAAGACTCATCTTGGGAGCGGCTTCGTGCTTAGATGCTGTCAGCACTTCTCCTTTCTCGACGTAGCTATCCAGCTCTGGGGTGGGCACCCCAACTGGCACACCAGCGGTCGAGCCATCTCGGTCCTCTCGTACTGGAGATGACTGCCCTCAATCTTCCTACGCCCACGACGGATAGAGACCGAACTGTCTCGCGACGTTCTGAACCCAGCTCGCGTGCCGCTTTCATGGGCGAACAGCCCAACCCTTGGGACCTACTCCAGCCCCAGGATGCGACGAGCCGACATCGAGGTGCCAAACCTTGCCGTCGATGTGAACTCTTGGGCAAGATCAGCCTGTTATCCCCGGGGTAGCTTTTATCCGTTGAGCCACACTCCTTCCACTCGGGAATGTGGGATCACTAAGCCCGACTTTCGTCCCTGCTCGGCGCGTCAGCCTCGCAGTCAAGCTCCCTTCTGCCTTTACACTCTATTACGGGTGGTGTCCATTCACCCTGAGGGAACCATTGGGCGCCTCCGTTACTCTTTGGGAGGCGACCGCCCCAGTCAAACTACCCGCCTGGCCCTGTTCGCATGCCAGCTTCATGGTCACGCGTGAGACACAACACACTGCAAGAGTGGTATTTCACTGTCGCCTCCCTCATCCCCACAAGAATGAGTTCAAAGGCTCCCACCTATGCTACGCAAACACCGCATTCTGTCAAGGCCAAGGTGTAGTAAAGCTCCACGGGGTCTTTTTGTCCTGTCGTGGGTAACCCGTATCTTCACGGGTACTGCAATTTCGCCGAGTCCCCTGTCGAGACAGCGCTCAAGTCGTTACTCCTTTCGTGCGGGTCGGAACTTACCCGACAAGGAATTTCGCTACCTTAGGACCGTTATAGTTACGGCCGCCGTTCACCGGGGCTTCACTTCGTGGCTACGTGCACCACTCCGTTTCACCTTCCGGCACTGGGCAGGAGTCAGCCCCTATATGTCCGCTTGCGCGTTCGCAGAGACCTGTGTTTTTGGTAAACAGTCGCTTGAGCCAGTTTCCTGCGGCCTGCTCACCGCTGTCATGTCGCCAGAGAACAAGCTACTCAGGCACCCCTTCTTCCGAAGGTACGGGGTCAATTTGCCGAGTTCCTTGACAGAGGGTCGCTCGTTCACCTGGGGGGAGTTCCCCCTGCCTACCTGTGTCGGTGTGCGGTACGGGCGGACAAATGGTCTGGCGAGAGGCTTTTCTTGACGGCCTGGGCAGAAGTGACTTCCGCCTGCTTGCGCAGACTCGTTCCCCGGATCATACCTGCGAACTCTGGATTTTCCTGGAGTTCGTACTTTCCTGGAGAAGCCCATCCTGTCCATTCGATGGGTTCACTGTCCCTACCGCGTCCCCCCATTGCTCATAACGACCCTGTCCGGTGCAGGACTAGAAACCTGCTTGCCATCGCCTACAGCGATAACGCTCTCGGCTTAGGACCCGACTAACCCTGGGACGTCTGACGTTGCCCAGGAACCCTCAGGCTTTCGGTGTCGATGGTTGTCACATCGATGACGCTACTCATTCCGGCATTCTCACTTCTTGGGCCTCCACCAATCCTTCCGGTTTGGCTTCTCTGGCAACAAGAACGCTCCCCTACCAACCCTGCTTCTTGTTCGCACAAGAAGTCATTGTTCCACAGCTTCGGTACGAGACTTAAGCCTCGGTACGTTCTCGGTGCCTCTCCACTCGACCAGTGAGCTATTACGCACTCTTTCAATGATGGCTGCTTCTAAGCCAACATCCTGGCTGTTATTGCGGAGAGACCCCCTTTTCCACTGAGTCTCGATTTTGAGACCTTAGCTGGTGGTCTGGGCTGTTTCCCTTTCGACGACGAAGCTTAGCCCCCGCCGTCTCACTCATGAGTCACTAGTCTCGTGGCATTCGTAGTTTGAGTGGGATCAGTAACCAGCACGTGGCCCCTCACCCATCCAGCGCTCTACCTCCACGACACACCTCTCATGGCTGCACCTCAATGCATTTCGGGGAGAACCAGCTATCTCCACGTTCGGTTGGAATTTCTCCCCTATCCACAGGTCATCCCCTTGTTTTGCAACACAAGTGAGTTCGAGCCTCGACGGATTTTCACATCCGCTTCACTCTGCCCATGGATAGCTCACGTGGTTTCGGGTCGCATCGTCGCTACCTGCTGCTCGCCTGTTTCAGACTCGGTTTCCCTTCGGCTCCCCTCCTTTAGCGGAGGTTAACCAGCAACGCCGATGCACTCGCCGGATCATTCTACAAAAGGCACGCCATTAGCCCTTGGTGGGACGTTCCCACAGTGGCCTCTGACTGCTGGTAAGTACGAGGTTTCAGGGTCTCTTTCATCCCCCTTTCGGGGTGCTTTTCACCTTTCCCTCACGGTACTGGTTCACTATCGGTCGCATTGGGTGTTTAGCCTTGGAGGGTGGTCCCCCCTGCTTCCCACAGGATTTCTCGTGTCCCGTGGTACTCAGGATGCTCGCCTGTGTACAGACACGTATCGCTACCGGACTCTCACCGTCTCTGGTCGTGCGTTCCAACACGTTCGCGTTTCGGTCTGTACCCTTGTTGCGAGTCCTACAACCCCGCCTGGTCCGAAGACCCGACGGTTTGGGCTCTTCCCGGTTCGCTCGCCACTACTACGGGAATCTCGGTTGATTTCTCTTCGTCGGGCTACTGAGATGTTTCAGTTCGCCCACTGCCCTCTGCCCTGGCTATATATTCACCAGGGAGTCTCCAGACATCACTCTGGAGGGGTTGCCCCATTCGGAATCTCAGGGCTCATCGCTTGGATGCAGCTCCCCCTGAACGTTTCGCCGGTCTCCGCGTCCTTCATCGGCCCAATGCACCTAGGCATCCGCCTCGTACTCTGTGTAGCTTGTTCTCACTAATACAAACGTCTCTTCTCTTGAAAAGAGACGGGTCATTCGATGATGTGCATGGTGTCGTTCTCAGTTCTTCGTCAAGGGACAAGAAATTGTCTCTCAGCGAACAACTCACAACAACACATATTTTTTCGCTATCCTCTGCTTCAACTCTTGCCGTCTTAAACAGTTACATTCGACAAAATTGAAGTAGTTATCTATCTTCAGTTGTTAGTGTACGTTTTTCAGCACCGTTTTGCGGTGCCTGCATAATATGCCATATTTCTCATTCCCTGTCAACAGTTTTGTAGACCAATTTTATAAAATTGAAAAAATTCAATGTAGTAGATTTGGGATGTAGGGACAGATGTACCGCGTCCTTTGGGCATATCGACATCGAACTAGGACGTAATACATCTGTCCCTACAACTATCGCATCGGTTATCAAAATTTGTTAGAGCCATGAAAAAAGCACCAAAGGTACTAGAAAGTATTGACGCTTATCTCTATAGAAGCTACCCTTTTCTATGTAAGCGAAACTTTGGAGGAAAACTGCCAAAAATGAAATATTTTTTCTGGATAGCCTTTGCCGTGTTCTTAGCGGCTTCAATCCCACACGTGGCGTATTTTTTTGCATCGTTTGAGCCATCACAGGGGCCTGAAGGCGTCTGGTGGTGGGCTGTAAGCTATGCGATAGCAATTAGTATTGATGTAACCGTATATTTATTGTCTTGGACTGCCTTCCAGCGGTACCGTCGTTATCGGACACCAAAGGCGGTATGGCAACACTGGCTGCTCATTGTTATGTGTACTGTGTTCTCATGGGCTGTGAACTGGGCATATGCGAAGCAATTTCATAGTACCAATATGCTTAGCTCAGCCGAGAGTGCTGCTCCATGGCTCGTCAATGTTTTTCCCTTCATGGCTAGTGCGTTTCCGCTTCTTGGTATTGTCTATACAATGATGGCTGAGACGATCACAGAGACCGCTTCTGAAGAGAAGCAGGTAGCTTCACAGCAGCTTACAGCATTGAGTGAATTGGCAAAACAAACGAGTTTGCCAATAGCAACGTTGCGTCGGGCACTCGCGAGTGGTTCACGTATCAATCCGGTGAGTTTACTCACCTCGGTTGTCAATCAAGGCTCTAATGAGCAGGCAACATCTGAAACGACGAGTAGTAGTGTGGTAGATAAGAAGGACTCATCAAAATCGAAAGCAATCACAGGGCAATTTGTCACGATTGAGAAAGACAACATCGATAGCACACGTGGCTCAAATCCTTCATTGGCCATGGTCAATAATGAAGGGAATCCTGATAAATTGCAAATGACGATTGAGGCATTGCGGGCCAACCCCGATATGACTGATGAAGCGTTAGCAGAGTACCTCTCATTGAAACGGCCAGCAAGTGCTCGCTTCTGGCGTTTGAAAGCGATTGAGATACTCAGTTCAGTAGGGAAAGATACAGTTCCAACTCCTTCGATACGAGACCCGTGGGCATCGGGTGTGCTTATAGGGTCGAATGGTTCTACGAATGGGACGAGCATCAAGCGATGACCTTGACGTTTACGGAACCGTATGATAAAATTGTCAAAGTGTAGCATGAGGCTGACAAACTACCTAACCTCGAATCGATGCGTTGCAGTTTGACAGTGTAGTCTACTAGTAACAAAAAACTCCAGCCATTTAGGGAGGGAATCAATGCCGGCCACGTTTACCTATGCAAACATTTTGCATGCAGTCGGTCAGGTGCTAGATCAGCTTGGTGTAAAGAGCTTCGCAATCCGCGAAGAAGAGGATGGACTCTTCGTCGAAGGATTTGATAGTGAAGGCCAGCTTCAGGTCCAGGGGCACTATGACATCGTTAGTTTATATGATCTTGTAAATAGCATTGAAAACAATGTAGAAAAAATTAGTGCAGTAAAAGATGATGGTGTTCTTCGCCGTTTCCTCGCAACTCACGAACGCGAGTTAATCGGTGCCGGACGCTAATATAATATCTTATTGCTTGTAGGCAATGAAAGAAGAACCGGTGGGCATTTTCCCCGGTTCTTCTCTTAATAAGAGGGAAAAACGGCGGGTTGTAGAGAAGAAAAAAGGCATGACGACAGGATTATTCGTTGCATAACCAACGATTTCCGTAGGCACGCATACTCTCGATAACAGCCAGCAGATCATGACCCTTCACCGTCAATGAGTATTCGACACGCGGCGGCATCTCTGTGAATGTTTCTCGAATGATTACCCCTTCATTTTCAAGGGTACGCAGTCGTTCTGAAAGCGTTTTAGGGCTGATGCCATATAGAGAACGCTCGAGTTGGTGAAAGCGTTTGACACCAGAGGTCAAATCACGGATAATGAGAAGTGTCCATTTTCCACTGATGATTTCAGCAGTGCGTGCAACAGGACAAATATCATTGGAGAGATTCTTTGATTGTGTAAGCTCCATCGTTTTAACTCTCTTAACATGTTTTTTCTCGACTATACACTATATCATGGTAGCTACACAAAGTAAAGCGTAGGCTCTCGACTTTATCAAAAAAGTATGATATGCTCATAGCTACACGGACTACTTATTATTTCTATCAGCAGCAATGTCGATAGACCATGAATTTTTTAACGCTTGTTTCTAGCATACGTCATGGGTGAAGTAGTTCAGCACCTGAACAATCATAAAACTTGGCCTGCGCGGTTTCTCCCATGAGAGGAGAAGGTTGTGCCCGAAGATATTGCTTTATTCATTGATTTTGAGAACATACGATACAGTATGCTAAATATTCAACGGCGGGAGCCTGACCCACAGGAGCTTATAGCCGTTGCTCGTCGCTATGGCACCGTCATGGTTGCTCGTGCGTATGCGGATTGGTCGCGTCAGCCGGAGCCATTCAAGGGTAGTCTTACTGCTGCGATGATTGATCGTGTAGACTGCCCCGCGAAGCAGCGAGACCGCATTCGTATGGGAACATTTCACTATGCTTCTGGAAATACACCCAGTGGTGCGCTTGGCAATCCTACTTACATTGCTGAACAGGGGGCTGGTGGTCCTTATCCACGGCAGTGGCCTAGCAGTGTAACAGGAAATTCGGGGCCTCTACCAGCACTCAACGCTCAAAGCTTGAGTAATGGATGGCCTACCGATCAAGAGTCTTCAACTCCATTGCAAGATGGTCTTGATGATGCCTTACTACTGCCACTTGATGAGCCTGTTCCAGAAGAAGATAATTTTGGTTCATCTGATTATCAGCAGCGTGAGTCATATAGACAATCATTATCTTTCCAAAATTCCTATGGTCAGTCTCCCACCGGACCTCTTGGTCAGAATAGTACTGGTCCTCTAGGAGGCTATCCCTCGACAGGAAATACTGGTCATATGCCTGCTATCAACGGCAACACGAGTACAAATGGCACGGTTGTTCAAAGCACCGTTGTTCAGAGTACGGTGGATTTAAATATGTTGATGGATATTATCGAAACTGTTTTTGATCGTCCTACCATTTCTACTTTTGTTTTAATGACAGGCGATAAAGATTTTACACGCATCAGTGCTCGTCTAAAACTACGTCTCAATAAAACCGTTATTGTTGTTGGAATTCCAGGAACCGTCAGCCGAGATTTAATAAGTAGCGCGAACCAGTTTGTCCCTTTGGTACCCAATGGACCCATAGGAACAATGGGTCTATCGGGCAATACAGGTACGCTGCCTAGCATCAACAGCGTCACGTTCTCACCAAGTACACCTACGGGGAACACAACGCCAATGCCCGCGATTTCGTTTCCAGCCAGTCCTGGCCCATCGGGTACGCAGTTTCAACAGCCACCTCTTGGAACACAGCAAATGGACGTTCTGGACCCGCAATTCTTGCAGTTCCTTGATTACATCGACCGTAACTGGTCATGGCGCACAATCATCGGTGTGTCAAACTTTATTGGCGATCCCCTGAATCCAAAAAATCGGTTCCGTGGCAGGCTGACACGTGAGTCCGCACGCGAACTCTTAAATACCTGTATTCAGCAAGGAATATTGCTTGTACAAACAGACTCGACAGGTGCTGAGGATTTGCGCCTCAATCGTCTTCATCCCGGCGTCGATGATGTACTCAAGCAGTTTGTACGCTAAAACTTTTTTGTATGATGTCATGGTGGACAGCATGACAGGGGCAAGCCCTGTCACTACTATATACGCAAGCGCGTGCTTTGCCCCGCAGGGGCGAACAGTATAGTAGTGACAGGGCTTGCCCCTGTCATGTCCCCTTTTTATTGTATAGTTATCAAGGAGCATGACCATGGATGAGTCACGAGTCTCAGTTCTAGCTCATATGATTGCCAGTCCTAGCCCATCAGGATTTGAGCAACCTGTACAACAACTGATCCGTGATGAGGTGAAGCAGTACACAGACGAGATACGGACAGACGTACATGGTAATGTGATGGCGATACTGAACGTCAACAAGGCTCCTCGCGTGATGCTCACAGCACATTGTGATGAAATTGGCTTTCTTGTACGCCATATCGACAGTGATGGATTTATTTATTTCGCACCTATTGGTGGCTTTGATCCCTCAACGCTACCTGGAAACCGTGTCGAAATTTCCACGCCAAATGGTCCTGTTCTGGGCGTGATTGGACGTAAACCTATACATCAGCTAAGCAGTGATGAGCGTAACAGTGCACCAAAAATTACTGACATGTGGATAGATATTGGGGCAGCCAACAAGGAAGAGGCGCAGCAACTTGTACCATTAGGAAGCATTGCTACGCGAGCTGCACAACTTGAGACATTACGTGGTGATCTCCTCGTATCGCGTGCTTTAGATGACAAAGCGGGCGTGTTTACCCTTATAGAAACAATGCGCCGCCTTTATGAGCAGCGTGAAAAGCTCGAGGCAAGTGTATATTTCGTCTCGGCGGTCCAGGAAGAGGTTGGTTCTCGTGGCGCACAAACAAGCGCATTCAGTATCGAGCCATTAATCGCCATCGCGGTAGATGTAACATATACTTCCGATCATCCCGGGACATCCAAGAGTGAAATTGGCGATGTAAAGCTGAACGGTGGGCCAGTTATCACCATAGGGGGTCATGTCAATCCCCGCATCTACCAATTGCTGATCCAAGCAGCAAATGACGCTGGTATTGCGTGGCAAATAGATGTACAGGCAGCAAGTACGTATACCGATACAGATATGCTACAGGTCGCACGAGGTGGAGTAGCGACTGGACTTGTCAGCATTCCCTGCCGCTATTTGCATACAGGCTCCGAAATCGTTTCACTTCGTGACATCGATCAAATCGCGGATTTGCTAGCACGCTTCGTTCTCGCGCTCGACAAAGATGTAAACATTATCCCTTAAGTTCAAAGAAACAAAAACAGGGTACGCGATATCGCGTACCCTGTTTTTATTTCTTTAAGCTTTATTGCTCCATTGGAGGTAGTTCCTGCGGATACTCAGCACGTGGTTGCTCGTACTGATCATACGGCTGTTGCTGCATTCCCTGACCCTCTTGAGGAGTGCTAGGCTGATAATACGGCTGCTGGTAGCCCTGACCGTATTGCTGATACGGTTGTTGCTGCTGATAGGGCTGATACGGTTGTTGATAGGGCTGCTGATAACGTGGTTGATACCATTGATTCTGCTGACTGGTTGAGCTGGATGCTATCGCCGAGAATACCGCTCTGCCAATCATACTCAGCACAATAATCGTAGCTATCCAGAATAAGATGCCTAGAAATCCATGGCCACCACCGATAAAGAACAGAGGAATAAACAAGAACCAGAAGTAGCGCATTCCTCGTCCGCCACGTCTATTATATCGATACCACATTGTGGTTTTCTCCTTGAAATGTCCAATGAAAATGTCTTCTATATATTACTACGACAAACTGGTACGTGCGGTTGTCTATCTACTATTATCAACAAAAATCTTTTAGTGTTTATTTCGGTATCCATAACTCACGTTTCTACGAGGATAAATGAGTTACTGAATACATCATATTGTGTCACTATATAAAATATAACATATTGTAATTTATTTTGTCAAGGGATAACTTTATACAAGAGAAAGAGGAGAAACGTGGGCAGTTTGCTCACGTTTCTCCTCTTTCTCTTGTGTTAAATATCTTATGCGTTTAGCAATTCTTTGAGCATTACTGCTCCTGAAATCGTTCCATCAGCATTGCTATAATTATAGAGGACCAGTAACCCTTCTTGTGCTCCACCTTTGAAGCTGACATTATATGAAATGCTGGTCGAGAAGGTGGTATTACCATTACCACCCGCACCCTTCGCGTCAGTCGTGCCGATACTTGTGTAAAGATGGTCAAGCACTTTGACCTTGCCGATGACACCTTCAAATGCGTTCCCTGACCCGGTAACAGTAGTTGTGCCGTTGAGTAAATCACGGTTTTGTGGTAACGTAATCGACAATCCATCAGTAGTAACAGCGGTCGCTTCCCAGATACCATTATTCGTGTTACCTTCAAGACGGCTCATTGTAACCTTGATTGTACCTATGTTTTTTACGGTTACAACGGCATCTTTGTCGTGTTGATTGCCGCCACTTACAATGGTTGTCTGCGTACTGCTAGGCCAGTTCAGTAGCTTGGTGGCTAACTTGCTTGCTACCTGTGTCGCGCTCAGCAGGGGGAGTTTTCCCTGATTGACGAGTTGTTGATCGTTCTCAGCCTCATAGCGTGTCAGGTTAGGAAACATGCCAGGAAAGGAGACTGGGACTAGCGTACCAGCACCGTTGGACCATGCAAACTCGCGAAATAGGTCTTGTTGATAGCCAGCGGCGGATTGACTCGCGGCATTGAGGCTCGACCCCTGGTCCACTTCTGCGGTCAACAAAGTATTGTAGGCACTGATCTTTGCCGATCCTTTGTATAAGTTGTGAAGCTTAAAAATCTGGTTGGGGGTGGGGCTTGTAATATTGTTGAAAACATAGATATCGGCACTCTGTCCAGTCCCTGCATATACTGATACGACAAGTGCTTGTAACGAGTCATTTCCGGTAAGACTCGCACAGGTCACACTTGTAACGGCATTGACACCACTCTCAGTATTAACGATTGGGTCCCAATGTGAAGGCTCACTAATAACAGCGGGACATGGTTGTGTACCAGACTGTGGAGGCATCGTCGGTGTTACGTCGGTTGCGGCAGCCCCACCACTACTCGTCGTATGCGTGCCAGTACCTGCTACGGGTGTAGCATTACCAATAGTCCCATTTCCTCCGCCGCACGCGGTAAGGCAGCAAAATAGTATAGAGCAGAGACAAATGGGCAATAATTTCACTAGCCGAGCAGATATAATCACAAGACCTCCTAGGTTCTGGTATAGCTCTTTTATATACTAACGTACAAGAGTAGCAAACAAGAACAGCCGAGTCTCTCGGCTGTTCTTGTTTGCTACTCTTGTTTAAACGCTTAACCCAATTCGGTTGTTTGTAGAGCATCCATAGCACCACCCATCGCCTCGGTAGTAAAGTAGTCTTCTGTCCCAACACCTTGTTTTTGGCGCGTGACAAAAACCTGGAAGTCTGGAGTCGTGCGGTAGAAGTAACCGTGATACGTTTTCTCGTAGAAATGATTGGTCAAAACATCGACGATCTGTTGCTCCTGCGTAGTATATTGTGGGCGGATAAGCGTATCATAGTGGTGCAGAGCAAGCAGCATCAAACTCTGACTACGTGTCTCTTTGTACGCGGTAATTGGTGTACCAGTAGTGAGATTAAAGGCAAAGTAGTAGCCACCCAAGTTGGTATCCCACATGTTTGTTGTTTGCACAATCGCTTGCAATACTTGCGTGGCAGTATCAAGATACTGCTGACGATGCACAAGCGTATATGCAGTTAGTAGGGCATCAACAATTTGCCCCTGTGTCGCGGGCTTCGCCTTGTAGTTGCTCACGGTGTCATGTCCATCGGTGCTCACAACCATACTGTAGTAGAACAGGTGGTACTGTGGGTCCAAAGCGACAAGAAGAGTGTGATCCACCGTCTTTTCGCCAGCAGTCACCCATATGGGATTATTCCAGCGAATGCCAGCGTCAATCAATGCTACCCCACACACAAGTGTATGATCTGAATTATAGACGCCAGGAGTATGATTACGATTGTAAACAAAGCCAAGTGTCGTATCATAGCTATACTTATAGAAATTGTTCGCCACGTTATGAGCAGTGTCAATAAGTGTCGTATCATGCAACAATGTACCAGCTTTTAGTAAAGCGAAGTAAACCCAACCCTTTGGCATACTATAGTTCTTAAAGTCTGCCACAACCAGCGCAGTAGCTCTCTGTAGATCATCATTGTATGTAGTATCTTGCGGATGCAATTGGTGGTATTCCGCGAGCGACTCCAGGTACAGAAGGTCAACCTGCGGATCATGGTTATGATCGGTATCACCATCAGCACCGGGATTTGTGACATTCGTGATTGCAGGGTTAGACATTTTCCAATTGATGTAAAGCCCACCAGTCACAGTATTATGTGTCATCGCATTTGCGTTCCAAGCGTGTTGGTGCATATTTGTCAGTATCTGCGTCACAGTTGTATCAACATGAGGTGCGAGTGTTGCTGTAGCTGTTAGGGTAGGTACTGCAACCACGTGTGTTTGGCTTTTGAGTGGCTTCACACTTTCCTTGCTACTACTGGCACCAGCAGAGGAGCAGCTTACAAGAAAAACTGCCACGAGTAGAATTATAGCTCTTCCGATGAGTCGAAAGCGAGGCATATACATGAATAGTTTCTCCTTCTAAATGTAGGGACCGATGTATCGCGTCCTCTGTGTCCTATCGAGACACCAAGAGGACGCGATACATCGGTCCTACAGGCGTGTCATTTTATCAAGCTTCTTTAATGTGTCTCCAAATGGCTATCAACCATCACGAAGATAGATCGCGGAGCCGTAGCCTTCAAAGACAATATGCATACCAGGTGGAAAGGTAAAACGTTTTACCACTAGCGATTGGTAGAGGCTGTTGTCTGAAATAACCCAGACACGTTTATGTGCATTAAGCATAGTATTTAGATCGTTCTGATTGAGTAGTGCCTGCCCACCTATCGATGTTCCTACAATATGCCCTTGTTGCTCAACCAGAAAGAGTGCTCGGTCGATTGAGAAAAAGGCATCAGCATGGCCAACATAGTAGTTGACTGTAAAATCGGGACTGACGCAGAGTACTACATCCCCTTGACGCCAGTGCTGATGCATATATTGTCCAACCGCGTCATAGTCAGGATAATGGCGATGGTACGAAAAACCGACCATACGACTGATAAACAAGTTATATCCGCTTATTGGTAATATCGGCACAATCAAGACACACATACAGAGCAGAGTGACCGTCAGCGCGATCATACCCTGTACAGGCCGAGTGAGATAGCTCCCAAGCTCGAAGGATACTCGATGCTCAGAAGGTTGTTGCATGAGCCGCACACGAGCGAAATTCCATAGTGCCTGCAGGCTCACAATCATTGCGTAAGCACTCATCAAGTAGTAGATGGAAAGCAAGGGATAGAAGTAACGATCCGCTTGCATGGTAAAAAGCAAGACAAGTGTCAGGAAGGAAAGCACTAAAAATAGCGCACAATATTGTGCACGCTTATCTGTGCTTCTCCTTGCCCACCAACATCCAGCGGTCACCAATATAGAATTGAGGACGAGCCACGCCTCACGCTTTGTTGGCGAGAAGAGAAGCGTCATATAAAATGGAATATTATCGGTCGTCAACTGTACAAATGGCCGCTCGCTCTGGTCTGTGCCAAGCACAGGAGGATGTGTTACACGCGCGATAAGCAATTGAATACCGATGATAACAATGGCACCCATTGCCGCAAACCACCAATGTTTTTGATACAGTACTGCAGGAAGACGCCGCATACGCCCCTTATCATCGACAGTATTCATACTTATCATCAGCACACACACGACGAGCGCGGGTAGAATGATAAACGTTTCTTCGTGACTGAGATAGGCCAGCACCGTCGAACCAACAGCCATATAAATCAGACGTGTGCGTGATCGCTCTTGTACAGCCCTGAAGAGCAGATAGACCGAGAGCAAGGTCAGGACCTGCGCCTGCTCATACATACGAACTTGCCGCCCCCAAACGAGCGAAACTGGCGAGAGAACGAGCATAGCCGTTGCCAGTAATGCAACACGTCGCTCGAAGAAATAGTTTCCAACGATATATAACAGGGGAATACCGATGAGATATTCGACAACACTCATCATACGGGCCGCGCTCACTGAGTCTCCAAAGATCAACATCCACAATGCCAGTAGATATGAGTGAAGTTCTGCCTTTGCATAGACAAAGCCGGATGGGAAGAGTGGCAGGCCATGCGCCAGAATACCCTTCGCGGTATAGTAGCTCGACAACTCATCTTGCCACATAGGTTCGTAGGACAGGTTGAATGTAATTAATGGAATAGCCAGTAGGAAGAGGAGCGCGGCAGGCCAATGGGTACGTAAAAAGGAAAAAAACTGTTCATAATGCTCATAGCGCGAGGCATGACAGGGGCAAGCCCTGTCACTACTATACTGACGTATCACGTGGCGAAGCCGCGCAATTCCAGGTATAGTAGTGACAGGGCTTGCCCCTGTCATGCTGCCGCCCACTGTGTCTTTACGTAGTTGAAGTTGTTGTTTTTGTGCCCTCACACCATTCATCCATAGCACCAGGTAACTTAACGCGGTAAGTGCAAGCAAGACAAACACCCACGTCCATGTGTAGGGAAATGGCTGTGGCATCTGTGGTTCACGAGAGAGAGCAAGCAGAACAGTTTCACACGCGAGCGCAGGCAGATACGCGAGGCTTAACGTTTCAAGAGCATTTCCATGCGTTAGAAAGAGACGACGACGCGTACCAAACAATGCGACAAGTAGCCAGGGAACAAGTACAAGTGCCACACTTCCCACAATCACACTTGCACTACTTGTGAGAGGTACAACCTGTGTGCCACGCGTGCTCGCATCAGGAGTCAACAGGTTGCCACTATTGGGACGATAAAATGTGCGGAGTGGACCCGGACGCCCAACTTCCGCAGGATTTGCCCACGCCAGTGCGTTTGAACTTCCCTCGTTCCAGCCACTCACGGTAGTATGTGAGGCATGCCAACCGCTACTACCTGCCGATAGGGTTGTTCGTCCCCATACATCGCCAGCCAACATATCGACAATCGCCGCAGCACTCAAATCCTCCAGGCCCAAACGTGTCGCTGTTAACCCTGGCGAAGCAACATACACCGCAAGTGTATTTGTGCCCGGATGCAAATAAGGGGAGATATCGTATGTTCCCAGTGCCAAGCCTGGATGATACTGTGAGTTCGGTTCACTATAGCTAAGATAACTTATCTCATTCACTCCTGTCGAGTGCATCTGTCCATTCCAGATAATCGAGAGCTTGCCATTGATGAAGATCGTAGCGGTCCCAGTCGCGGCAATGCGTAGCCACACGGCATTCGCACCCAATGGCATAGAGTACTGACGCACAAAATAGGCATCTCGACCAGCACCCGCACTCATCCAGCGTATAGAAAGTGGTTGCTCGTACACCAACGGATTGATTGCGATAGAAGGTGTTGCTGGTACAGTTGCTACCCTCTGTGAGGGAGGCCAGACATTAGCATCAAACGTCTGGCCGGTCCATGTACGGATGCTTGTGGTATATCGCGGATAGACAGCGGTACTTTGTGTTGTAGCATGCCACGTAGCACCCGTGCCATAATAAGACACGGTGTGTCCAATCACGATACCTAGATTTAAGCGCAATGTAGGTGTTTGCTCGTCCAAGTTTGCAACGCGCACGGCAAGTACATTAATCCGAGATTTTACTGCCGAAGTTACGTCGTACATATATGCTTGTGGAGTCTTACCTTCAACGAAATCGGACGCATTAGAACCAATAAAATTCCCATTCATATATAAAGTATAGACCTGGCTTGCCGCCACAGTAATAAACGCGTTGTCGGGAACGACAGTAAAACTGGTTCCATAGCGAAAATAGGCTACTGGCGCGATACCATCCGACGCTTGTACCCATTGTGAATTTTGCCAATCGGGGGTATATCGCGTTGGCTGGGGTACAAGTAGGCATTGGTAAGAAAACCAGCTCGCTCCAATACATGCTAACGTAATACACAGCCACGCCATGACGTGCAACGTAGTAAAACGTTGTTGTAGATATAGACGCGATTGCGTAATGACAGGGGATTTAGCAGTTACGGCTGTTGTTATCATAATTGTTCCCCTTTCCATTTAGCGTAAACCTGAGAGTTCTTCTCGTGCTACGTTGTTCCGATAGTAGGGATCGAGTTTCACAGCACGTAACAACAATTCGCGTGAGAGCGCATAATAGCCTTGTCCCTCTTCACTCAGGCCAACATAGGTATAGCCGGAAGATTGTATTTCGAGGTTGGTACTCATTGTCAAAACGTGCTGCATCTGTAGCGTACATCCCTTATAATCTTGCAATTCGTAATTGATACGTCCCGTGCTATAGCGGCTATAGACATTAGAGGCATCGACTTCACTTAGTATTTGTAACCACTGTAGTGCTGACTCTTCTGTCGCCAAGGCAATATGAGGTTGAACCTTCAATGGCTTCTTAGACTCCGCAAGCATTTCGAGTGTGAGCGCAAGGTCCTCATTCGCCCACGACAGCGTGTGATGCTCCTTCCAGGGAATAAGCAACTGCTGATACGCGTCAAAAAGGTTACCCTGATTGCGATAGTCCGATGCAAGATACACGCGAGTATCATCATTCTGTTCGTCGTTGTTATGCAAAAAGTACAATGCCTGTCCGCGTTCACGATGAAAAAAGGCAACATCATTTAAAAGCGGATTAAAGAACTGAGCTGCAGCCAACCATTGCAGGGCTGGAACATAATTTCCCGCCTCTAATGCACCATTCGCCTGTGTCTCACAGAACATGCCGAATGGTGCTCGTCCAAAGAGGAGAAGTAATGCAAACGCGCTTATTATCAATGGCCGTTTACGATACGTGCCGCGCAACGACTCGTCCTGTCGTAAGCCATACCTACGTCGATATTCCAATAGCAGCCAGCAAGAGAAGCATGGTCCAAGAATGCCAAACGATGCCTGATCATAAAGTAAGACAAAACGGGCTTGTAAAGATGAGATATCCAGTGTAAGCGGGTTGATCGCGATACGTTGTGCTGCCGAACGGTAGCCAAAGTGATGCTGTATCAAGAGTAACTGTGCTTCATGTTGTGCGAGATGAGCCATGAAGGGCATATCAATTATCAGGTATTGTAGACAAAATATAAGCAATGGTACAACGCAAACGAAAGCAGATAAAGTATACCTATTGGCAAAATAGGCATACCACCGAAATGGTTTGACCGCAGCATAGCCGACGAGCATCAAGAAGAGAGCGCAGAGCGTACACAGCAAACCGTAGTTGAGCAGGCGCGTCAGTACGGTTGGTAAGCGCACCCACCAGCCCAACTCAAGTGGCAAGTGCCATGCGTTATAAGCATTACCAAGAGGGTTTTTCAACCATGGTAGAAAGCTCGTGAGCACCATGAGTATGCCAGTGCCTATAGGCAGAGTTGATCGTACATGTAACCACTCCCTTTGTACAAACCGGGCTTGTAGCAATCCTACCATTCCATCTTCCCCCCCTCATTTGATAAAATAATATAGTGTATTCCTTGTAGGAACTGATGTACCACGTCCTTCCCGAGAGAACACATGCTAAAAGGACGCGATACATAAATTCCTACAAATATCTGTATCCTTTGGTTGACCAGGATAATCCTGGCTCTATCACAACAGTTATACGAATCAAGATTTATCGCCCGTTTCTAAGGAGCGTGTGCGAACGGCTTGTCCATCGCGCAACGTGTCGATACCGACGACAACGACACGATCACCAACGTGCAATCCTTTGCTCACAAGCATGGCACTTCCGCTTTGTCCTGAAACTTGTACGCGCGTTACATACACGTGTTGGTTACGTGCGACAAACACAATCGACTCATGATCGGTATTGAGCAAGGCCAGCCTCGGCACTATTAACGCAGTACTCTTTTCTTGGATACGCGCGAATGCGCTCATGCCGGGCAACAGTGTTCCATTGGTATTCACAATCTGAATCCAGACCTCGAAGGTATCGGTTTGTGGATCGGCACGAGGAATGATGGTACTGACCACACCCGTGAGATTGACACTCGGCAGTGCGGATGGAGTAACGGTCGCAGGTTGTCCAACCTTTAACTGTTGCAGGTTGATGAGTGGTATTTTCACGCGTACTACCACCTTAGACTCGTCCATAATCGTTACAAGGGCGGTATTCGCGGCAAAAACCTCACCTGCGTTGATATTGACCGCCGTCACGATACCAGCCATAGGCGCAATAAGATTACCACTACGCAGTATTGTGGAGGATGTTTGTGCCACCAGTGCGTTATATTTGTTTTTCGCTAACTCATACTGCTGTTGTGCCTGCGCTATTGCAACTGCACTCCCACCCGCCGAAACAGATGCGAGATAGGCTTGTGATGCCGCGACATCGTTGGATGCCTGGGTAATTTGTGCGCTTAACTGAGTTGGATCGAGTCGCAACAGTGGTTGATTGAGTGTTACCATGTCGCCAGGCTTGACAAGCACGGACACGACACGTTCCGTGGAGGGATAAGAAATGGTGAGTTGCTGATACGGAAACACGATACCACCACCACCAATAGCATTAGACACATTCTGATTGCCCACTCGATAGAGCGTCACATCGGTAACACTGCGCGTCGTCAACCAGAGTGAAAGCACAATCCCGCACAGACAGACAGCACTCAGCGCAATCGCAGTTCGTTTCCAACGGAATTTGTTTTTCCGAGGAGATTCTATGTTCGTTGTGCCATTCGACAATGGTCCTGACGTTTCGGTCGCACTCGCCCAAGAAGGGAGCACAGGTAGAGGAGAAACTGTCTGTACAGCAATCTCTATCGGTCGTTGTGAAGAGGTTCCAGTTTGCATAGATGGTCCCTCACCTTGTGTTAAGTAGGCGCTGAGTCCACCAAGCTTGTACTGGGAATGCTCATGCGGATCATTCTTCATCTCTTTACGCCACCTTTCGTTCGCGTGCAACTTTTGTTGTTCCACCCATCGTAAGATAGATGCCGCCGCCTACAACGGCGAAACATAATGCTTGCATATCCATCAGAAGTGCTAGGAGCAGAGCAGAAGCGGAAACCACATGCACTGTCGAGAACGCGTAGACAAACGCAGTTTCGCGCAAACCAAAGCCATTGATAGAAATGGGCAAGAATGAGATCAATGAGATCAACGGCACAACAAAAAAGTAAAAGTAGATTGGTACATTCAGGTGCAATGCTACGCCATAACAATAACAATTCAGAATAGCTACCAGCCAGAAGGCCATGCCATACAAGTTCGCGATCAATAACGAATGTGGCCTCTTGATCGTCTCACTGACGGCGTTCCCTACTTTGATAACAGGAGCTAAAAAACGGTGTCTTGCCCAGCGTCCACGCATGAAACGTGGTAAAAAGATGACGGCAAGCAATGCACCAAGTATCATACCAGCGACAAGCAGTGCCAGCAGTATAAACGAGAGAACCAACTTCGCGTCGAGCTTATCATGCCAGAAGAGCAATGTAGGTAAGGCAAGCAACAACATGCCAAAGAAACCAATAATGCGACACAGGAGTACAGCACTCGCTGAGCCAGCATTGTTGCCCGACTCTCGCCCTACATAGAGGGCTTTTACTGCGTCTCCACCCATGCCTGTTGGCAAAAAGTGACTGAACGCAACGCCAACAATATAGAGATTGATCAAATTCGCGAGATCGCTAGTGATACGCTCAACGTGCAGCAGGCTACGCCACTGATATGCACTTACGACGATGCCACAAAAACCGACAATCAAGCCAACAAGCAACATGCCGTGCTCTGTATGTACAAGTGACTGTATCAGTAGTGACCATGACACTGATCTGAACAGCACTGCGAAAAGGAGTAACGTGAATATGACACGCCCAGTCGTACCAATCCACTTTTTTTTCTTGCGCTCAATCGGCACTGAGGTTTTCAGCGTTATACTTCGTGGCACCTGCCCCATACCGCTAATCTGCTTGACTGAGAATATTTTCTCAGTCGGTTGCAGGGAAATATCAGCGGTATGTGCTTCAAAATCGCGTAGCCGCGTGGGATGGAATTTGTGGCTCATTGGTCTGTCCTGTCCTAACGGGTATACCCCTTATGCCACAACAACTGGTACGCGCTGCTGCTTGTACAAAACCGCCATAGACTCAAGTTCACGAGCAAGACCATCTTGCAGAGTTACTTGCGGTTGATAACCGAGCAGACGTTCCGCCTGTGTAGTATCAGCATATGTATCACGAACATCACCATGTTGCTCCTGCCCATGGACAATAGCAAGAGGGACACCGCCAATATCTTGTAGTAAATGCAGAACATGGGCTAGCGAGACACGTGAACCGCCCGCGATATTCATAACCTCGCCAATGGCAGTTTCTTGTGTGGCCGCCAGCACGTTCGCCTCAACGATATCGGAGACGTACGTGAAATCGCGTGTCTGCTGACCATCGCCGTGAATATGCACTGGATTTCGCTCAACCATAGCCTTACAAAAACGATGAAAGGCCATATCAGGGCGTTGCCGAGGGCCGTAGACAGTAAAGTAGCGTAGCGACACGGTTGGTACGCCGAAGTTTTGATGATAGAGCGAACACAAATGCTCGGCGGCCAGTTTTGTCACACCATACGGAGAAACAGGATGCGGTGTCGTGTCTTCTGTGATAGGAAACGTTGTTGTATTCCCATAGACAGATGAAGAAGACGCATATACGAAGCGGCGAACATGCTTCGCCTGCGTCACTGCATCAAGTAGGCGTTGTGTTGCAAGCACATTACAATCAGCGTAGCGTGTGAACTCATTGCCCCAGCTTGCACGTACTCCCGCCTGTGCAGCGAGATGAAAGACCCAATCTACACCCTCAAGCACAGGAGGCAGATAGACCGAGAGCAGGTCTCGTTCGATCAGGCTAAAATTTTTCCATGACCATAAGTTGTCGATATTGCTCTCTTTGAGATGACGGGGGTAGTAGTCTATAAATGCATCAATCCCGCAGACTTCATGTCCCTCGTTGAGTAAACGCTCCGCGAGATGGGAGCCAATAAAGCCTGCAACTCCAGTGATAAGACAACGCATGCCTTTTTCCTTCCTCCACCACATACCATGGTTCTCTGTTCTTTAGGGACAAGCACCAGGGAGACCATGAAGGTCTCCCTGTTTTGCGACCAGTTGCCCCAGATAACGAGAGAACAATACAATACGTTAACGAACGCTTACAAATTCTCGTTGAACCTGACTACTCTTCTCAATAAAGACCGGCCAGCTATAATGTTCCTCCGCATACTCTTGGCCACGCTTTCCCAACATACGGGCTTGCTCTGGATTACGTAGCAATTCCAATGCCCCCTCTACCAGGCCGTCCTCGGTTGAAGGGACCAGCATAGCAATCTCAGGTGTGAGTATTTGCGTATGTGAAAGAATTTCTGTCGCCAGGATAGACTTACCCGAACGCAGATAGGTGTAAAGTTTGAGCGGCGTATGAGTGCCCTTACTACGTGGACTCAGCAACACGTCAGCTAAAGCCATATATGTGGGCATCTCCTCAAGAGGACGTTGACCAACGAAACGCATCACCTCTAACACACCCAACTGTTGGGCTTGCACCCGTAAATCCGCAACCTGCTCTGGCTTTCCACCCACGATGACGTAGCGAGCACTTGGAAACGCACTATGTACGCGTGCAACGCTCCGCACAAGCGTATCCAACCCCTGATAGTTCTCAAGTGTTCCCGTATATAACAACACTGGATGACCTTCCAACGAAAGGCTATGGCGTAACCGTGCCACGTCTTCCTCGCGTGCTGGTGGCAGACCTTCGTCAACAGCAGGCGGTAAGATGGTATATACAGGAGTAGAGGGTGCTTTCCGCTGGGCTGACATCGCGAGATCAGGATAAAACGCCACGATAGCGTCAGCCTTACGAATCATAAATTGTTGCACTGCCGCGACAATAGGTACAAGCAACGGATGCTGTGGCACTAGTTGTGACAGATCACAATGCATGTAGTAAAGATGTTTACCCCCGAACAGAGCCTTAAGCACGATACCCATTAATGCCGCTTCCTCATGTGTATGAATATAGCGGTATCGTCGCAAGCAGAGCCGCCAGAATGCGGTAAAAAATACGGCAATGTCCAACGGGATTTTCGCGAATGAGGCTCCCGGTTTCACGCTCCGAATTCCCGGCAGCATGGGAGCACGATAAATCGTGAGATTTGGCAAGTGCACATCTTTGCCTATCGGGTAGGTTACAAGATCGACTTGATAGCCCTGCTCCAACAATGATTGCACATGTTGATGCACACAAAAGGGTGCGCCACGTGGCTCCATGAATGGTTGGGGCGAAATCATTAGGATTCTCATACGGCTTTTTGTTTCTTTTTCTTTCGCATGAACCCGCGCTTTCACATCCTGGGCCGGTACATGTACCTGTCCAGGACTCGTTACGACGAGTCATATACTACTTTAGCTTTCGCTTTCGTTGCGATGCATCAACCAATAACCCTTGTCGCCACTTGTCTTGTCATTACTGAAGAACTGGCCACTTGCAACATGTTCACCACTGAAGGTATAAGTACCGCGCAAAGTGAGTTTAACAGGATTGCCCAGGTAAAGGCGGATATAACCGAACTGGTATGTCCCCTTGACAACGATACAGGGTGTGTTGGTCTTGATACAAAGGATGCCTGTATAGGTATCATTGGCATGTGGCACAAGAATGATTACTGCGTGTACTTGATGGCCTTTTTCCTTACCCTGCTGCACAACAGAATAAAAATTCCAGGCGCCAGCAATTGTAGGAACAGCAGTATTCACACCTGTCCAGTTACCAGTCGATGTGTTCGCACCTGCTCCGATTGTGTATGAGCCTTCAAAACCGGAAGCACCTTTGTGAAGCAGGTTGTTTGTGAACGTGCCAGCCGCATAGATAACTGGGAAATTCTCGACTGAATTAATGGTCAAGTTAATAGTCGTATTTGTAGCTGTACCTGTAATAACAGTACAGTGGTTAGGATTACTACTCACATTGAGACCGCAAAGATGGCCGCTCACGGTTGTGCCAACTACCACTATTTGCATTTGGCCGGTGACGTAAACGCCATTTTTAGGACCAGAAGTGGTTAGACCACGAAATTGGTAGTGTCCGCTTAATGGCGAAGCTGTTGCGGAAGCTGCATGCGCCATATATACGCTGACACCCCCGGCAATAGCCATCACCATGAGTAGCAACGGGGTAATCAACCACGTAAGTCTGCTTGTACGACGTGTGGTTTTTATGATAAAACTTTTCACAAAAATCTCCTTAAAACATGGTTATGAAAGGGTAGGGAGACCACTACCTTCATCATTCCCAATTGCGGTGCGGCCTTCCCTGCCTTTATGGTTGTTACCAACGCTTCATCTCTGATAGGGTTGTTACATTACATGAGCGGTATGCCTGGACTCTTCTGCTGCAAGATGCTGGAATGAGAGTACGTCCTGCACAACATAGGGTGCTTTGCCCTGTGCTTCGTGATAGGTACGCATAAGCACCTCCGCGACAAGACCCATCAGCATACACTGCAATCCGAACCCCGAAAAGAGCATGGAAAGTGGTAATAATGGGTTACGGTGCACACGGGAACCGAATATCTTCTGGCTCGCGATAATACCTGTAAGCGCGGCCCCGGATGCGAGGCTGCTCAATCCGAGCATACCGAAAAGGTACATTGGCTTTGTGCCATAGCTACCCAGGAACTTAAGTGTTACAAGATCGAGGAGGACGCGCACAGTACGTGAAATACCATACTTCGATACCCCAAACTTACGAGGATGATGTGTAACTTCCATCTCGATGATCCTGGCACCAGTCAAGGCCGCATAAGCTGGCAAGAAACGGTGCATTTCACCATAGAGGGCCATGTGCTGAAATACCTCGCGCCGATAGGCTTTTAACGTACAACCATAATCGTGCAGGTAGACACCTGTAACCTTTGAAATCATGCGGTTAGCAAGCCATGATGGGAGTTTTCGACTGATTTGCGCATCCTGGCGATGCTTACGCCAGCCACTCACTACATCATAGCCCTCTTCTAGCTTAGCTAGTAAGCGTGGAATATCAATGGGGTCGTTTTGCAGGTCCCCATCCATGAAAACCAAATTGTCGCCTTTACTATGCGCGACTCCGGCAGAGATGGCCGCTGTTTGCCCAAAGTTCCGACGCAACCGCACAACGTGTGTGTGAGGGTCGCTCACTACAAGATATTTGATTTGTGTAAAGGTCCCATCGGTACTTCCATCGTCCACATAGACGACTTCATAGCTCGTGTCCATGTCACGTAAGACGCGTGTGAGACTGGTATGAAGAAGCAGAATATTCTCTTCTTCGTTGTACACGGGAACAATAATAGAAAGATATGGAGTTTGTTCCATACGCTGCTGCATGCTCGCCTCCCCAGATACATGTATCGCACATGTACCGTTCATCCCTATCCAATAGTAGGCTTACAGTGTAGACAATGTGGTTATTCGTTCACACCAGCCCCTTCCACTCGACATTATAGTGAGAATACACGAGGCATCAAATGATATATGTCTATATATCGCTTTATCAGGTGGTTTATGTGTTTTTGTAAGCAGAAAAGACGATGATAAGAGATATTTCGAGCGTAGAACGTACAATAATACGTGTTTATGAGCGATGGAAGTCTATACAGAAGTTCTGTAGAAGTGTGGTTCAGAAGGTAGGACATTTGGGGGAAGTGTAAGCTACTACTTCATTTCAATCTGAAAATGCTCCAACTCACTGCCATAAGTGGCACGAATTTGCTGAAGAATTTCGTTGAAAGGGTGATCTGCATGACGACGGTGTACAAAGAGAGGCTTATCAGTCCTCATCATTGTGATAGCACTGTTGAGCCGAAATTCCTACTTGACATTCCCTACCCCATGCTGTATCATACGCATCACGAACGCATTGGGGTATCGTTCAACGGTAGGACTGCCGACTCTGGATCGGCCGATTGGGGTTCGAATCCCTGTACCCCAGTTCAGGAGAAACCTTGAAGGTTTCTCCTTTTTTGTGCCTTTTTGGTCCTCCCAATCGTGCTATACTTATACACATTGTCTTCACACATTTTTATTCACCGAACTTATATTGATTTAAAGACTATAGGAAGCAGGATTTATGGCTACAAACACAACGTCCCCTCGATCTCTCATAGTACCAAGAGCGGAGGACTCGCGCACAAAATGGGCGCGACGACGCGACATTCCACTTGCTATTCTAGCGTGGATTGCCGTCGCTGCGGTAGTTTTCTGGGCTGCTGGACACATTATAACCTCACTACTTATCCTGGCTATCGCAGCACTTTTAGCATATGCGCTCGCGCCCGGAGTGAGAATTTTGCAGCGTTTCATGCCACGCTTTTTAGCAATTCTTATTATGTACTTACTTGTTTTGGGCGCAATCAGCCTGTTAATCTACTTTATCGCGCAGGCAGCTATAGAGCAAACGGTGTCGTTCGCGCATAATATTCCCTCGCTACTCAGTATAGGAACGAGCAACTCATCAAGTCCGATTGAGCAAACATTAGGGAATTTTGGCATTACACATGCTCAACTTGTCGCGGCCCGCCAACAGATTACAGCACAAGTTAGCACGATCGCGCGTGATACAGTGCCGATTTTGCGTAGTGCCTTCGACGTAATATTAGATATCATCATTATCGCTGTTATTAGCATTTATCTGCTGATTGACGGCTCCCGTATCGCAAATTGGATACGTCGTAACGCACCACAAACCGCACGTGCTAACAGCGTGATTGATACACTACAGCGGGTAGTCGGCGGTTATATTCGTGGTCAGTTTATCCTGGCGGTCTTGATCGGTTTTCTCGTTGGTATTGGCATGTTTCTTTTCCGCCTACCATACGCCGTTTTTCTCGGAGTGCTAGCGTTTATCCTGGCATTTATTCCCGTGCTAGGAACATTCGTTTCTGGTGCAATATGTGTACTGGTGGGTTTGACGCACGGCTGGCCTATCGCGCTGGGTGTCCTGGTCTACTTCTTGGGCGTACATATTGTCGAAGGTGATGTCGTAGGACCACGTATCGTGGGTAAAGCCGTTGGCTTGCACCCGATCATCTCACTCTTCGCCCTCATTGCTGGTGCGGAACTTTTCGGTGTATGGGGTGCGTTGTTCGCGTCACCAATTGCAGGTGTGTTACAGTCGCTTATTATCGCGGTATGGGACCAGTGGCGTGCAACACATCCCGAGCAATTCGAGCATGAAAAAGAAGAAGTTACAGGACAAGTTGAAAAAGAACTTGGCACGGAAACTACTGACGATAAGGTAAAAACGGTAGGAACAGGGGAACGATAATCCTCATCACCACTAACAATTTAGCGGTAGGGGCAGCAATAAATTGTTGCCTCTACCGCTTTAAAGTACACAAAGTGTGCTCATACCAAAAGTCATGAGTCGGCACACCTCCTTTGCTGTTTATCATATGTTATAACTATGCATATAGTTTGCATAACGATATGTACAGGAGGATAGACCTTATGGTCGCCACTTTAACTTCTTTAGAGAGAGAGCCAGGCGTTCTCTCTGATCATACAGCAGAAATACGTCCCCCTATTTCGATGCCAGAAGTTGCAGTACCAGTCGAAGAAAAACCGGAGCAGGCCGAACAACGTTTATTGGTGACACGTGCCTTGCAGGGCGATGAAAAAGCCTTTGGAGATATTGTCGATCAGTATAGTGCATTGATGTTGCGTACCGCGACCATGATTGTGACTGACCGCGATATCGCGGAGGATGTAGTACAGGACGCCTTTATCCAGGCATGGCATCACTTACCGGACTTACGCGAGGCTGGAGCGTTACGCCCATGGTTGATGCGTATTGTTGTCAATCAGTGTATAAGTTTTAAGCGCAGACTTGCTCGCACAACTGCTTTTGTACGTCAATCCCTATCAGAACAAGAAATAGACTTGACAGCGCAGATAGCCGATCACCATAAAGGACGCCTGGAGCGTGACTGGGACCTTGCACAAGCTATAGATGAACTGCCCACGAAACAGCGTGTTGTCATCGTCTTGCATTATTATAATGGAATGACCTTGCCGGAGATGGCGAGAGTATTACAAACATCTGAGAACACGCTGAAGAAGCGTATTCAGGCCGCGCTTAACAACTTACGACGCGTACTTCGGCTTGCCGATATGGATGAGGGAATGGCAAGCCGTGTAGCTCAGGCACAGCTTACTGCCTCAGTCGCATAATGATCTAGTAAACGCTCTCCTATTCTCCTCCTGGGAAGAGCGTTTGGCCTTATACAGCAATTGCATGCTGCCAATGGCGTAACACATCATCTATCATACCCTTCTCACACCGCACCTGGAAGATATCACGCTGTGTCACTTCACATAGATACTTCACCGTCTCATATGACAGTCTTTGACACGTTGCCAGTGTAAGAACTCCTCGTTCAGCTCCGACAGGGATACAGTGAAAGCGGTCTGCCAATTCAAAGGAGAACATGTGTAAGAGTCGCTGCGAAGGATAACTGGGAAGGAATGCAAGATATGGTAATGGTTCATCTTCCTGCATACGAGCAACCCCCTGCTTCTTTATGAGGGAAGGTTGTTCTTCAACAACGTGAGAGTCTTTTTGCGAAACTACAACATGTGTAGCCTGCACTTGCTGTAGCAATGTAAGTGCCGCAGAGCCATAGAGGACCTGCAGATCGTATTCAACGTCCACGAGGAGTGGATAGATACGACGAGCCACCATCTGCGCCCCTACAAGCGGCGTCCCGGGTAAGAGAAGAGCACAAGATTTTTTTGATAAAAGTACGGTATCACTTTTGCGAATACTTCCACGGATACGTTGCGCGGCACGGCGTAGTGCGAGACACGCTTGTTCCGTTGCCTGAATATAGAGGAACGACACGCAGTCTTCCTGCACATGTAATTGTTGTCCATATAGGCTATCTCGCCCAGTATAGTCCTGAACATCATTTTGTAGAACCTTTTCCACACATCCACCTCTTCCACCAATTATGCTTGAAAGTCTTTTTCTATCAGTCATGATACTCGCGTCTCCTGCCAGAACTATTTGTATCCGGTTAAGATTCAGTTAAGATAAACAAGAAATGGTAAAGAATTCGCACACATACACGTTTTTCTATCCTTAACGCCTATGTCTTATTAACACAAGAAACGCAACCTGTTCATTACCGGAACTATATGTATGTTTGCTATACTTTGTTTTATAATGAAACAAGATGAAAAAGTTTATGGGTTAATATTAGAAGGGCGGTTCTACTAAAGATTTATCGGCATTACGAATGGCAATCAACACTACATATGGTTGAGGAATTGGTGTCCTTCATATAATTTATGTGTGATGCCTTTTATTCGTATATATTTTTGTGGAGTGGTGGGGAGGTGGTTATGTTTCTTTCAAACGAGCGAGTCGCGAAGCAGCATGTGATACAGCCAGGGTTATGGCGTTTAAGTATGGCCTGTTGTTCTCTTGGAATGCGCTTCTGTACGTATATTGTGGTTGCACGAGCATTAGGAACGCAAAATTTTGGTATTCTGCTTTTTGTCCAATTAATTGCGACCTTGTTCTTACCCTTCATCGGCATCGGTATGACGCCTTTGGCACGTCGCACTATCGCTGAAATTCAACACCGCGAAACGTCTCGTAGTATTGCAGGCATCTTTCATCTTCTATGGCGTCAGCAGTGCCAGCGTATATTTTTCTACTGTCTCGCTTTTGTACCTCTGGCTTTGCTGCTAGCTCTTTTGACAAAAGGTGTAGTTCCACTTTTTCTCCTCCTGATAGGCGGAATGGCCACCTTACCATTATTTCTTAGCAGTGTTGTCGGTGCGACACTACAGGGACTGCGCCGTTATAATTTGCTTGCTGGTCTGCGCTTCGTTAGTACACTTCTCAATCTTTGCTTTGTACTTGTTGGAATACACACACATAGGGCAATGTTGGGTATACTGCTGCTCACACCTGCATTCGTAAGCCTTATAACACTCACGATTGCACTGGCTTGTATAGCTAAATTTCTGCCACTTCACGAGGTGACAGAGCCAGGACCACTATTGCGTGAACGTGTCGAGCGAGGTCAGCGTCCCTCGTGGCTCCTCTTTTTATTGGGTAGTGTTTTCTGGCGTGAACTCCTTTTCCTGGTCTTACTATTACTAACCAAGAATACATTATCAGCACTCGGATTTTATGCGTTTTGTATACTACTATGTACACACTTGGTCGAGGTCGCGCCAACATTTTTTGTGACATGCCTCGTACCTTTTCTCTCGCACCTCTTTCCCGTTCGACACTACACAAATACCTATGATGCATTTGTACGTACATCCAGCATAGTCGCGCTTATTGCGGTCTTACTCTGTACACTACTCACACTTTGTTGTCCTCTACTCATCGTGACGTGCTTTGGAGTTGCTTATCTACCAATGGTTTTTCCCTTACGTGTGTTACTGATTGCGGTCGTCTTTGGTAGCATCGCAACGGTCAGCCTGACATATCTCACTCAACTTGCGCATAAGCGTGAACAGCTTTGGCTTGGCATAGGAACAGCAGGATTGTATATCGGGCTAGGTATTCCTTGTATTCTACTGTGGGGCATTACGGGTGCGGCCATTGCCAGCACCATCGCCCACATCGTTGCCAGTACGGGAACAGTATTGTTGTGTCGTAAGCTGCTTTTACAATAACAATATTTAACCTCACACCCATCTTCAGGCGCGTGCATTGCCACCCCTATTAGTATTTTTGTTCATAGAAAGAGAGGACACGATTGACAACAAAAAATACTCCGCAAATAGCGAACGAGACGCTACAGACAGAGGTACGCCCGCGCTGTAGCGTCGTCCTCTGCACATATAACCGTCGTAATCTAGTGTTGACTACGCTGGCGAGTTTGCGCCGCCAAACGCTGTCATATGACCAGTTCGAGGTGATTGTAGTCGACAATGACTCACACGATGGAACGTTCGCAGCGGTCAATGCATATGTTCAAGCAGGTCCGCTTATGGTGGCAAAAAACCCAGAAGATTTGTGGCACGTTCGCTGTCTGATAGCGGCACAAAATGGGCTTTCTTATGCAAGAAATACGGGACTTCAGGCTGCGCAGGGAGAGTTTATTGTCTTTCTCGATGATGATACAATCGCGCAACCAACATTTTTAGAACGCTTACTTGATGCGTATGATGAAACTGGAGCTGATGCTATCGGCGGACGTGTCGAGTTGCGCTGGGAGGCAACACGTCCACACTGGCTCAGCGACGACCTTCTCGATGTACTGGGCTACTTTGCACCAGGGAAAGAACGAATGCCACTTCCGGCATCACTAGACCTAAGTAGTTGCAATTTCTCGCTCAGACGTACGATGCTAGACCGGATAGGATGCTTCTCTCCATTGTTGAGTAAACGCACCTCTTCCCCTATTAGTATGGATGTCGCGGACATATGCCGCCGTGTACGTTTAGCCGGGGGCATGCTCTGGTTAGAGCCAGAAGCGGTTGTAGAGCACCGTGTTCCAGCTTCACGCCTCACTCGTCCATATTTTGTCGGGCGTGCATATTGGATGGGACGCTCCGAAGTGGTAGCACAATTCGCGGACACCCATCAACACGAGGCAATTCTGCCACAGAACTTGCCTGACGCCCTCCGTTCAGCATTACCAGAGGTACAGGAGGTTGCACGAATAGCACTTGTAGATCGCCTGTTACTCTTTTTTGCGGGCAAACCCAGCAGTGAACAATTGCTAGCGGCGATGGCACAGGCACGGAGTTGGGGACATTTGCAACAGCGTCTACAGCTCGTCGAACATGCTCCATCAGAACTGACAACACCATCAGTCTTCTTTGTACTTCCAACGCATTCTGATATTCCTGCCGAGTTGCTAGCACAGGGACTACAGGCACAACATGTACGGTGTACGACAAGTATCGCGGATATTCCGCTTTCCTGGCTCTGGCGTCACCGTGCCTATCAGGGCATGTCTATTGGCATCCTCCATTTTTACCGTCCAGGAGCGTTCGCACTTACGTCAGGACAGCGTGAACATTTCTGGTTCCTGCTGTGGCTAGCAAAACGCTGGGGCATTCGTATTGTGACAACCGACACTGGCGGTTGGTGGCAAAGCACACGCAGTCTTTCCGCGCTTCCTCATCGCGTCTTCGAGCGTACACTCATGCGCTATAGCGATATCATCCTGGCATTTACCAGACAGCCCGATCAGCTCTATCCCGACAAGCGGGTACGACGTCGTGTACGTAGCATGACACATCCCGGCTTCCGTAATTTCTACCCTTCTGTGCCAACACATGAAGAGGCATATACACAACTCGGTCTTTCACAGCAGGCAGGCTATGTCTATCTCTGTTTCGCGACACATCATAGTGAGCGAGAGTTACTCTTACTTGTCGATGCCTTCAATATGCTACAAAAAAATTCGTCACACGTTACGCTCTTACTTGTAGGTACGTCCCATGACACACAAACCACCCTCCTACCGCGTGTAGCGAAACACAAGGCGATCTTCTCATTTCCAAAAGAACCAACTCCACATGATATCGCGCTTTATATGGGAGTTACCAATGCAGTTGTACTACCGCATTTCGCGCAACAGACGGCTGGAATGTTAGAAACTGCCATGCTTGCACTCTCGTTCGAGCGCAGAATAGTTGTGCCGGATTTGCCTCGTTTCCGGGGTATGCTGCCTCCACGTGCGACCGCGATCTATGATCCCACGAATAGAACCTCACTAGTAGACGCAATGAAAGAAGTGCAAAGGAGTGAGTTTCGGTTGAAAGTCAAAGACCGAAAGACACTAGAAGCCGAAAGTAGCTGGAATGCTTATGCACAACGCCTCATCGAAATTTACAAACAAACCCTGAACAAGTAACGTAAAACAAGGCACTGACACAACAAGCTGTACCAGTGCCTTATTTTGTGTTACTTGTTTATTTGTTTTGGCCTCCTGAATACCTTTCAGGACTGCCGAAGGTTCCAGACGGTGCGTAAAATCGGCATCGACGAAAGCAGTACGAATTGTACCCGATTGGTCGAGAATATACGTTGCTGAAATTGGAAGTTCCCAGGAATTATCACCGTTGTATTCTGGCAGAATAATGCCAAGTTGTTCGTAGATATTGTGCAAAGACGCAGAAACCGTGTATACCAATCCGTACTCACGTGCAACGCGGTTTCCTGCATCTGTCAGAACTGTGAAGCCCAGTTCTTTTTTCTCGACAAACGAGGACGAGTGATCGGGTGTTTGTGGTGAAACAGCGACAAGAGTTGCCCCAAATTCCTGAATTTGAGGAAGAATACGTTGATAGGCGTTGAGTTGCAGATTGCAGTATGGACACCACTCACCACGATAAAAGGCTAGCACAACAGGTCCTCGTGCCAGAAGTTTCGCCAATGTGACATCTTTTCCTGACTCATCAGGAAGTGTGAAACCAGGTGCATGTACTCCAACGCCTAACGCATGTTTTGTGATATCTGACTCGACTTGTGTTTTGATATCTGCATCTATACCTTCATACGCGCTTGCAGGAATCTGGGTTACAAAGTGGGCCTTAAATTCACGAATTTCTTGCTCAAGGGTGAGCGTAGAACTCTGCTTTGTGCTTGTCAACTAATCGCTCCTTGCTCTAAGTACTTCATACTCCTCGTAACAAATTATATTTATTTGTTATCATACTGATAAATATAAATTATTATTCGTAAATATGTCAAATCGGATGTGCAGGCTTGTATAACACGTAGTTATCAATGTGGACATATTCATAGAAGGTCCTAGTTTGACTCGAATGTCGTGTTAAAACAAGAACTTGCGGAGAACCGGTACGAAACACATAAACAGACTGGGCATCGCGTTTCACAATTGCCTGATACGGTAGATACCTGTCACCACCTGTTCGTAATTGTTCATCAAGGACGCTACAGATAATCTGCTCTTTACTCTGGAAAATGAGGCGATTGCATGTCCAATAATCTGAATAGATATGGGTGGCATGTAGATGTACGAGATCAGCTATCAGCTTGTCCTGTTGCTGGTTTGAGGCTTGCACAGTTGGTACCTGCTGAAAGACGCCTATGATTGCCAGAAAGTACATCAGGTAAATGAAAAGGAATAATGCCCCCTGTAGGGACCGATGTATCGTGTCCTCTTGGCACCTCGATTGCCAACAAGGACATGATACATCGGTCCCTACAGGGGGCATTTTCGCGTCATCTTCGATTGCTGGTCGCCAGGAGGACGCGATACATCGGTCCCTACAGGACGACCATGTTTGATGTACGCTGTTCCAGAGGGGCGCGAGCAGGACAGGAAATATGACAAGTAGTCCAACGAGATAACGTGTCGAAGTAATGGGTACGAGAGCTGGTGCTGGACTAAAGACATAAGAAAGCAAGGTCAGTCCCCCACTGAGTAAGAGTGTGAGACGTGCGGCATTCAAGAGCATACGGTGTCGCTCCTCCTTAGACGGAGAATTTACTCTCCGTTGAATGCTATATTTCACGAGTGCATGGATAAGAAGCAGAAAGACAATACTGTATAAAAGTAGGAAGCCGACACCCCATACACCCTGGACGAGCATGCATGATGTAATATGGGTGCGCCATACACCAGGGGTATCAGGGACAAGGCACTGTGGATTGGCTCCTGTTGCAACAGGGAGACTTATAAGTATGGTGCCGCGTATCTGATCCCAGAGCGTAAATGGAATACCCGTATTCGTACCACCGGAGTCATGCAGCAACAATAAGGCTCGTAGTGAGTTTTGCGAGGGATGTTGTATGTCAAAAATCAGAGATGGCAGATAACCCAGTAAGAAGCCGAGTATAAACGATGTAAGAATAGAGGGGTATAACACTTCCCGATAACAAAAAAAGACGAGAAATACAAGTGATGTCGCGGCAAATGGAAGTATCAGGAGATGACTCCACATACCTAAGCCCATCGTTAGACCAAAACAACCATACAGAAGCCAGCGACCACCAGCGTTGAGGACTTTTTTTTGATATGACAGTACAAGTCGCGATGAAAGTAGAAGCAGGAGACTACCAAATAGCATTGTTTCCATAGCTCCGCCGACTGCTTTGAGTTGGCGTGTCAGCAATTCGACTGAACCGATGCTGAACAAGATAATTACGACCAGAGCGAGTTTTTTTGAGTAGAGCAGGCTCGTTAATAGATAAAGAGAGACAAGGAACAAAGCATAAAGTAGGACGAGACCGAGGCGTAGTGAGAAGAGAGATGAACCAAAAATAAAAAAGAGCACAGCACCAATATGTGCTTCTAGCGATCCCATGTAATCTTGCCCGTAAATATAGACAGGATGCTCACCAGCATAGGCAATGTGACGTGCCATCAAGCCCATTGTCGCTTCATCACTATTCGTGCCGGGCCATCCCATACTGATTAAGACAACACGTATGCATATCGCTACCACAATGACACATCCGGCGATCAGCTCATAAGGACCAAGCTTTAAGTATTTCCTGCCACGTGCTATCATTAAAGGATATCCTTTGTGTACTGTCGGGTTGAACTTTTTCTTATTATATATGATAACGCCTATCAACATTTCTAGCTTATAGACAAACACCCTATTCGTCCGTTAAAGGGTGCAACATTTCCGCATTTCGGCTATAATGGCGGTTGAGACAGAACAATAAAGTAGAAGAGGGCAAGGAAGGGCATACCATATAGGCCCGCAAAAAGTCCCTGATAGAGAAATACAGCGAGGTTTTTATAGTGAAACGTTCACATCTAGCAAGGGAAATAGTTGAGACAGTCGCATTGACCATACTGATCTTCCTAACCATTCGTTTTGTGCTACAAAGCTATCACGTGGAAGGTCCAAGCATGCAGCCGGGCTTAGCAACTGACCAGTACGTGTTGGTCAATAAAACGGCGTATCTCTTTCGTGCTCCTGAGCGCGGTGATGTGGTCGTATTTCATGCTCCCCGCGATACTGGTAAAGACTATATTAAGCGTGTAATTGGGCTTCCCGGTGACGTGATCCAAACAGATAATGCCGATGTATGGGTCAATGGTGTAAAACTAAATGAGCCATATATCGCCGAAAAGTATAATCCGAGTGGCATTAGTTGGAAAGTGCCAGCAAACTCCTACTTTGTGCTGGGCGACAACCGTCTTGTGAGCGATGACTCGCGTGATTGGTGTTATGTACCGAAGGATTACATGGTGGGCAAAGCCGTTGCGGTCTATTGGCCTCTCAACAAATGGGAGGTAGTTCCCACCTATACGTCGGTCTACTCGAAAATAAAGGCATCAACAACTAACGCAACTGGCGCATGTTCGTGACGCAGTAAAACATATTATAGGAGAGTTTTGGGGATGCAGGATTCTGAAGAAGAGTATTTGCCACGACAACGCAACAGAACTCGCACGTCCAGGCCTCTATTGCCAGAGCGGGGCCTCTTGTATGCCACTATCGTGGGCATTGTAGCTGGCATACTCATCATGATTGTCAATATTGCTATCACGCTCTCGAATACCGGGACCTACCAACGTCTCGCGCATGAAGGGAATAGCCCCACCCAAGCCACTGTTGGTATCGTGGGAGGTTTGCTGTGCTTGAATATTTTTATTGAGCTACTGGTCTTTGGTGTTGCTGGCTACGTCGTTGGAAAAACGGCGGTACAGCGTCGCCTTGGTTTTCTCGCTGGTGCGGTTGGTGGAGTGATTGCCTATCTCGCTAGTTTCCTGGTACGCTACATTCCGAACTACCCTGGCAACACCGCCACAAGTAGTGGCACAAATGCAGCTACAATTGTTTTCGCGCTCATCTTCGTAGTTATTTCGGCACTTCTCGGTGGTCTTATCAGCCTCTTCGGAACCTGGCTTGCCACGCGCCGCCACCCATATTATTCATCCTAAAACAGATAAAAAAGGGCAATGCTCAGTGTGCATTGCCCTTTTTTATCTGTTTTAGGATGCTTTTTTCTTGCTGAATTTGAACGAAGCATGGACACGGACAGCCCGGTCAGAAGACCACATCGCCCACGGTGCCATTGTTAGACCTGCAAGATGAATAAGCACACTATCGTAGTTGACGCGCCAGCCACGAAAATCGCGCCACGCTTGCTCGCGATCACTTTTAAGTGGCACACCTGCCTCAGCAAGCTGGTCACACACTGCATCAAACTCTTCCTGGGCAATGCTAATGGGATCGTCCGGTCTAGGATTTGCATTGTAGGGAATACCAAAGAAATCGCAGATATGACGGAGCGCGAGAAAACCTGCACGAATACACAAATCCGCTTGCGAGTCTTTCGGAATATCGACAGTCGAGGAGACAAGAGCCGCTGCATCCAGCACTGTGCCAGCCGCCGTTATCCAGGAACGACCTGACTGTGGTGAACGGAAGAAGGAGAGTGCAGCAAGTGATGTATGGGTCTCGTCGATATCCACAAACCACAATTCCCATGTTACCCACAATTCGCCCAACTTATCCAGTCGATTCAAGCGGTAAAAACGCGTGAGCATCTCAACTGCTGAAGGGGGCGAACCTGCGCGTACCTCCAGCATCGTTACCGCGACCTCACGCTTTGAGAACGCGGCATACATCGTTGGCAGATATGCGATCAACAGTGCAACAAGAAAGAGACCAATAGCAGCCTCTGTAAAAATCAGCGAGGTTGTTACGAAGTCATCGAAAACTGCATAACCCAACGTAAATAGTGAAGAGCCACTAATCTTATAGAGCGCATAAAGCGGTTGACCAGTCGTAGCCCAGAACATCGCCATATAGCCAGCTAGAACGCAAACCAGCCACACAGCCGGAAGTATTACAAGCGTGAATGGCGCATAGAGAGCCATAATTTCGTCGCGTCGCTCATATTCCTGCTCGGTGCTGATACGCATATCAAAAATTTTACGCATAGCGATAAAGACAAGACGTACCAGTTTATCCGGTGCGCTACGCGGTAACACAAATGTGCGAATTACTGAGACCAGCACATAAAAGACGAAGGAGAAGCCAACCAGAAAGGAAAGCGCACGTAATGGAAAGAGTACGTAGAACGGCATGGGAGTACCTCTTTAAAAAAAGCCAAAATGGGACGTGGGAACCACAAGCTGCATTCATCACACACGAGGCGAGGGAGTGTGCCACGCAAGCAAATATTCTGCTTGAATGATACAACAGAAATTGTCTTAAGGCTATATATGAGAAAAGAGCAGTAAGTAAGCATGTGCCTCGCGAGGCACATGCTTACTTACTGCTCTTTTCTCATATGTTATATATAGTTACTCCCTGAAATTCACGCCCCTCGGCGCAAGTGGCAACTCCGCTCCGACTTGTTGTAAAAGACCTTCCAGACCTCCACCGACGACGGGTTGCATTTCCATACGTGTTACTTTATTTTCGCCGTTAACGTGATAAGTTGTTTTCGTCTGGGCAAGTGTGACAGCAAGTCCAGTTGGCTCGATTGGCTGAACACCCAGAACAGGTAGCTCTAGCTGATTCAAATGCGTTCCGGTAATCTCTATCTCAACCTGTACAGTACCGTCTTCCTCGTTTAGCTCATCTGTCATGTTGAAGGAGAGATCGGGCATAGACGAGAGCAGGTTGCTATATGTCGAGAGAAATTGATTTTTGTTGAGTTCTTTAGGCGCGAAGCCACTCATCACGAAATCATCCGACATAGTGTTTGCGGCAAGCTCAATATCGCCCGATTGGAGCGCGGTCATATATGTGTTTACAGCATCTATAGCACTCATACAATGGACCTTCTTTCTTATATAGCCTTGTACTTATTGTACACGATTGAGACGGCAAAAGCATGACAGGGGCAAGCCCTGTCACTACTATACACGATATTTCGTGGTTTGCCACGAAGTGGCATCACGTAGTATAGTAGTGACAGGGCTTGCCCCTGTCATGCTCCAAGCCTACTCTGCAAGCTTGTTGGTGATGTATTTGGTCTCATTGGTAATCCTATTAAAAACCATGAGGAGTTAGCAATGTCGGTACGAGCGATCGTATTTTCCGCCCCTGAACAAACACCCGAGTTGCGTGAGTTCGCAAAACCAGTATTAGAAGATGGTTCGGTCCTGCTAGAGACGATGGCCTCAGAGGTATGTGGAACTGACGTGCATCTTTTCCATGGGCGACTTGAGGGGGTGCCATATCCTATTATTCCTGGTCATGTCAGTGTAGGGCGTGTCTTGCAGGTGCAGGGAGACGTACGGGATGTGGAGGGCGAACATATACAGGTTGGAGAGATTGTCACCTTCCTGGATGTCCATCGAACGTGTGGCAAATGTTGGTATTGCTTGGTAGCAAAGGCTTCTACTCGCTGTCCCGAACGTCGTGTATATGGCATTAGCTATTCCGCGCAAGATGGTTTACTCGGCGGTTGGAGCGAGCAAATTGTGTTGCTTCCAGGCGTACGTATTGTGAAGTTGCCGCCAACCCTTCAACCCGAAGTATTTATGGCGGGTGGTTGTGGCTTACCTACTGCGTTGCATGCAGTACAGCGTGGCGAGATCACGTTTGGTGACACCGTTGTGGTACAAGGTGCTGGTCCAGTTGGACTATGCAGCGTGGTATTGGCACAGCTACAAGGAGCAAGCAAGGTAATTGTCGTTGGAGGGCCAGCACATCGGCTGGAAATAGCCCGCGCAATGGGAGCTGATGTTACGATTGACATTGCCGAACATAGCCAGGAAGAACGGCTCCAACTTATAAGAGAAGCGACCAATGGACGAGGAGCCGATATCACGATTGAGGCAACAGGAGTACCCATCGCGGTCGCGGAAGGACTCCGTTTTACACGTGATGCAGGTACGCTTGTAGTGGTAGGACAATATACCGATCATGGTTCAGTCACAATCAACCCACACACTGAACTCAATCGGCCTCACTTACAGGTTCGCGGTTGTTGGGGCAGTGATTTTAGCCACCTCTATCGTGCGGTTCGTACTATCACGCGCCATGCAGAACGTTTCCCCTGGCTCTCAATGATAAATGGTCGCTATAGCCTAGATGAAGCTACCAATGCGCTACATGCGACCGAACGCCAGGACAGCATCAAGGCACTTATTTTACCAAATGGCCCAATTCGCTAAGTGCCTAGGATGCTCTATTTTATGTAGAACTCAGGAAGCTTATACACTGTGTTCCATGTACTTATGTCCTTGCTGTAAGTGCTTGAACATCCGTCTTGCAAAAACTGTGGTGAATCCACAAGTGCATTCAAATGGGTGACTGAGCCGCCATATAAATTGGAGTACGAGCAAGAGCGTTCCTACGGTGGTGATCAGTTCATATGTTAAGAACATGGTCTTTCCTCTCTTTCGATTTCACTAACATATGTCTTCTGCTCGCTCTGATCTTTTGCTGATCCTAAACAAAGGCAGTACAACCACTTATGGTTTTGACACCTCCACATGCCCGTGCTTTCGCGATAGGCGCATAGACCATCGTGGAGAACGCGTAGTTAAAGTTGCCACCAGAAAAGGTGTAGGAAAGCGAATCAATCCTTTGTATCCTGATTATCAGTGAGGTCAAGCCGATTTTACTCGTCACCCGCCCCCAGTTGGTTCCGCAGGTGGAAGAATACCTCAGTTCGACGAAAGAGTTGCTGAAGACCGCCGTTTGTATAGTTCTAGCGTCAGCATAACAGCCTGATGTTACAGGACTTTGCCCATTACATCCATCGCTTGAGCAACTCACCTGAACAGTGTGTGTTGTACTCACAGAGGTCGTCTGATTGCTGTATCTCTCCTGTATCGTATTGGCAGAAGCTGTACTCGCTATACTAAAAATTGTTACTCCAAGCAGTGCGATCAGTAGGAGGGTTGAGAAAAGAAACAAGCACATTCGTCGCATGAAATTTCCTCCTTTGGAAGAGTTAACCATGTGGTATAACAAAATGATGTAAACTCAATACTTTAAACATCCCACTACAATATATGACGGAACAATGTACAGTTTCTAAAAATAAAAAGCATTAGGGATGCGTCACAAACACGCATCCCTAATGCTTTTTGTTGGCTAAGAGAAGTGATTAGCTCTCGACGATATCGACAGCGATGATGGTGTCGCCAGGTTGACGATCACGTCCTGGATCGCGCTCGCGAATGGCATTGAGCGTATCCAGCCCCTGCGTGACCTGACCGAAGACGCCATGTTTACCATTTAGATGTGGTGTTGGGCCATAGGTAATGAAGAACTGGCTGCCATTGGTGTTGGGGCCAGCATTCGCCATTGACAGGATACCAACTTTATCATGTTTGAGGTCGAGTGCACCAGCTTCGTCACGAAACTTGTAGCCTGGACCACCAGAACCTGTCCCTGTTGGATCGCCACCCTGTACCATAAAGCCTTTGATGACGCGGTGAAAGGTTGTACCGTTATAGAAACCCTCACGAGCAAGAAAAACGAAATTGTTGACAGTTACGGGAGCTTGCCGTGCGAAAAGCTCAATCTGAAGATCGCCTCTGCTGGTATGCATAATCGCCGTATATTTCTTTGACGGGTCGATCTGCATCTCTGGCTGTGACTTATATTGGTTTGCCACGAAAATTTCTCCTCACATAGGTGTAACACCATGTCACACTGGCGGAACAACGTCAACGTTGTCCCTACAATACATTTCAGAGGATTACGCCTGCACCACAATCACATGGTTCATGACATCAGGAGTAACACTCTTGGTAGTCGCGTCATCGCCTGGGCCTTGAATCTTTTTCGCGATATCGAGTCCCTGCACAACACGTCCAAAGAGATTATACGACTTCGGCAGAGAAGTATCATCACCTGTACAAATGAAAAACTGACTTCCATTGGTATTCGCGCCCGAATTTGCCATAGCAATCGTACCATCGGTATAGGTACCCTTCACGGGTTCATCAGCGAATTTGTAGCCTGGACCACCCGTACCACGCTTGTTTACGTCTTTTCCCAGTGGGTCGCCGGTCTGAATAATGTGCAATCCCGTCCCTGTTTGAATAACACGGTGGAAAACCATACCATCATAAAACTTGTTTTGTGCCAGGAACACAAAGTTATTGACCGTATTGGGTGCAAGGCTGGGGTCGAGTTCGACCACAATCAGGCCGCGATTAGTATTGATGCCAGCACAATAGGTCTTCTTTGTATCAATACTCAATGCCGGGGTCTTTGTGTAGCTATGTTTTGTAGCATTAAAAGTTGTCGCATCGGGGGCCGCTGCCGTATCGGTAATCTTGCTAAGAATACTTGATGTAGCGCAGACTGAGGCCACGGGTTTTGTTTTTGCCACAGGTTTCGGTAAGGCAAATGGACCCACATGATAAAAATACAATGTGTAAATGCCAAGAGCAATAATGAGTAGCGTCAAGAATGTTGCCCATGGATAGCGTGCGAGTCCGCGTGCAGGCGGTTTGTAACCTGGTGAGCGTCGTATCGGTGATTTTTTGACTTCTAGCGTTGGTAATTGGGTGGCGTGAGCCTTGGCTATTTGTGCCGCCCGCTTGGTGGCGGTTCGTTTTGTCGTCTTTGGCATAGAATTTTTGCAGATGCTCCTTCTTCGTTACGCGGTCTTATGACTCACGTTGCCCATAGAGTTGTTGTCGCTATAATAACGTTCTCATCCCCTCGGGTCAAGCCCTTTATAGTTCAAGGAACGAAAAGAATATGCACGGAGATTGGCAGTGCCAATCTCCGTGCATATTCTTTTCGTTCCTTGAACTAGGCGATTGATAGAGAAGGTGCTTGTGCAGAACGTCCATCAGAGGGAACGGATTGCGCAAGTCGATAGACCCATGGCACGATTTCACCGGGTGCGAGATGCGCTAACTGGACAAGGTACTTTTGGTTGCGCCTGACAAGATATCCACGGCCAGTAGCCATATCGCTCATACGAACTCCCAGCACCTGTGGGTCATTGGGATCACCTCCAAGCACAATACCGAGCCGTGCGGTACGCACCGATGTGAGCAACGGGTCGCTCCGCATCAGGTCGTTTGCTGGCCCCGCGACTATAATATGAAAGTGCAGATCACGTGCCTGTGGCATAAATTCCTTCAGATCGTTGAATGGATTCCTGGACAAGACACTCAATTGATCATAGTCGTCAATAACCAGTACAAGCGGTGCCATTGAAGCACCAAGGACCATATTGAGGTCGTCTTGCATCTGCTCCAACTCTTCACGCAACTGTGCACTGCGTTTGCGCAACTCTTCTTTGAGTTTTTCCATGACCTGGTTCAAGCGTTCCTCTGTGTCGGCATACATAGATAAATTAGGTAAACGACGCATGAGACGCGAGCCACGTCGGAAGTCCACAAGAATGACCTGAGCGTGTCTATTCGTTGGTGTTGCCAACATCAAGAGACATGTCTGTAATACGGTCGTGCGCCCACTTCCCGGGCCACCTGCTACCAGTGCGTGAGGCGTGTCTGCGTTTAAGTCGAGCGCGATTGGACGTAACGTAAAGTCCTCCATGCCAACCCGAATTGAAAGTGCTTGTGAGGGTGCAATACTGTCTACGATGTTCCCTTTCGTGCCTGGACCAGAGACTGCATCCATCAGGAAGTAGTCCGCGCGTACATATTCTGGCAAAAGACGAATAGGGGGGGCCTGCATCAGTTTGGCGACCTTCCCATCACGAAGAAAGCTCGCGACCAGGATTTCGAGTTGGCTTGTTTGCTCATCGTCATCCTCTCCTGGTACTGGCAACGCGATGTGCACCTCTTCCAGTGTTTTACCGCGTTTATAGCCGCGTCCAGGTGTAGCGGGGTCGATAGTGGATGCGTCGTTCTTCCCCACCAGGATCAGCGAATCGGTGTACTCAACTAAGCGTAAGCCAATACGTAGTTCAAACAGACTGAGCAACTGCATTGAAACAGACACAGGACGATCAACTGACAACACAAGATAAACACCATAGGTGCGACCTTGACGCGCAATTATCAATAGACGTTCAAGTTCTTTCTCGTGTGCTTGCTTGAAGTCAACAAACTTGTCAATCACCAGTACAACAGCAGGCATTTCTGGCAGATCGCTCTTTTCGACGCGTCTACGCTGATATGATAGAAAATCGTCAAGCTGGTTATCGGTACAGTATTTCTTGCGCTCTTCAATAATACCTTCGAGTTTACGCAAAAGACGACTGATATATTCAGCATCACTTTCACTAAAGACACCACCGACATGAGGTAGTTTCTCGAAGACACGCAACGCCTGTCCACCGAAGTCTATGAGATAGAGATTCAACTGCGCTGGAGTATGGGTCAAAGCAAGTGATGTGATCAAAGTGCGTAAAAAGACACTTTTACCAGAACCAGAAGCACCACCGATGAGAACATGTCCACCATTCCGTGGCATATCGAGCAACCACGGTTCCTGTCGCTGCTCCATCGGTAGGTCAATCATACCCATTGGACATGTCAACCAGCCGTAGGTGGGCTGTTTGCTTTCCAGTGGTTGTGCTGGAGTCATACGCCGCACCTGTTTGTAAACCTCAGTTAAATTGATACGGTTGGGTAGTGGTGCAGGCCACGGCTTGAATAGTTCTAACCCTATCGTCTCCTGGTATGGCTCAATAAGGTCCATCAAGACTTTTTGATCAATGATTTCCCCATTATTTGTGGCGGCTTGTTTCGCGGCTAATGCTAATTCATTTGCAACACGTGCGGGAAGTGAGATGCGTGCACTTTGAAACAACTCGAAGACCTCTGAGCCAATCTGGAAGTAGGCACGACCAGGAATAGTGCTTGGCAACAGAGCTGCCTCCGAACGTCCCAGCATATCGCGGCTATCTTGCAATGAAGCAACACGCAGACAAATGCGAAACTTGAGGTTCGACCAGATGTTAGGATTAACCGAACCTGTTGGCTTCTGAGTCGCAAGGATCAGGTGCACACCGAGACTACGGCCTTTTTGCACAACACTGACAAGTCCCTCCATAAAGGTTGGATGCTCCTTCGCCAATTCCGCGAACTCGTCGATGATGATAAAGAGATGAGGAAGTGGCTCAAGACTCTTTGGATTTTGCGTTCGCATCGCGATATATTCGGAGATTTTCTTGGCATTAGCACTACTCAACACATGCTCACGACGCTTTAACTCGCTCTTGAGTGCCACCAACGCGCGTTCGGTCAGTTTGCCGCTCAAGTCTGTCACCATACCGACGGTATGCGGTATCTTCTCGAACGGCTTGAATGCGGCACCACCTTTGAAGTCCACCAATACGAAGTTTACAAGGTGTGGATGATGCGTTATTGCAAGCCCAACAATGATAGATTGAAGTAATTCACTTTTACCTGCTCCAGTTGTTCCTGCAATAATACCGTGTGGCCCATGTACATTATCATTAAGATCGAGCCAAACAATTTCGTCAGCATTACGTCCCATAGGAACACGTAACATACCAAAGCGTGGCTGACTTCCAGTCCCCCACCATTTTTCGGGATCAACCTGATCGGCAAATGGAATATCAAGGAGGTCGAGCAGACGTACATTGGTTGGAATATCAGCGGCATCATCATCTTCGCTTACGACATGAATAGCGTCAAGCGAGCGTGCAATACGTCGCGCGTTATCCAGTTGTATCCTGTCTGCCAGCACGCCTTCGAGTGTATCACGCTCAACACCAATACCTGCATAAGTAAGTGTACCCTCTTCCGAGAGACGCACAATACCTCGACACTGGCTTGGAATGGCCTGTTGTTGCGCAACAAGATAAATGACGGAGACACCAAGTTGTTCGCCCAACTTAAATGCATGCGTCAATGCTGGATGCTGGCGTACATCTACGTAGTCATGCACGAGTACAACAAGGTGAGGCAAGGCAACAGGCTGCATTGCAGTTGTAGTTCCAGCAGGATTGTTGTTTTGTTCGGCCATTTTCGAAGCACGTTGACTGAGTTCTTCCAGCATAAAGTTGAGTAGTTGTATCGCTTCATCCTCACCAACCGCTGTCAGGCGTTTAAGTTTACAGCCCTTGAGTGGCGCGGTATGTGGTAAATCGCCTATCCACTCCCAGTCTTGTTTCTGCGAAAGTGGGTAGATACCAAGAATGCGAACATCTTCCGGCGAATGATGGGTGGCAATCTGACAAATCATTTCGTGTGTTAATGAGGCTACATCCTGTCGGCGTCCAGTTATACCTAAAGATTTCACTTTGGGCAAGGAGATACCACACGGAATATCGTCGATAAGTGTAAAGTCATTTTTGAGGCGTTGCACCTCTGCCGCCATAGGATCAACCGACTCGACTTCTGGCAATTTAAGTGTGACCGAAAATGGCTGCTTGCCCTTGCCAACGCGAATAGTCAGGAAATCGGGATCGTCCGGTCGGCGCTCCCACAAATGTTCGCGCTGCTTTATTTGATCTTCAAGCACCTCTGGATCGGGGTCGGTCAACAATGCCAGCAGGCGCTGTTCCTCTGCCTGCTTCCTGAGTTGCGTTCGCAACTTTGCCAGTAGCTTTTTATACTTCTTATCATTCGCGTGGTTTGTGCGCCGTACCGCTTTCACCTTTTGCCGAGTCGTAATGATAGAGGTAAGTGGACCCATCACGGAAAAAATCGCCATTGGCAAAAGAAACGCGAGTTGCTGCATAGAGGCATGGCTGACAAAGATATAGATGCCAAACATGATGCTTACAGTAATCAAAGGCATAAGAATTGGTAATAGTCCCACGGGAGGAGGTGGCTGCTCCTTTGCAGGTGGTTTGGGAACGTCAATTGTCTCTTTTGATGGCAACATAAAGATACGCGGTGGGCGGTTGAATATCTCCGGGGGCGCATTTGTGACGTTTCCCGTTTTTTGATCGACGTGTTGCACTTTTTGCATAGTATCTACCTCTTGCGCTACATAGCATCTACAATCGCAAGGCAAATATGTTGGAACGCGATAATCAAGGGTCGCTACATGATTGGTTAACACATGGCAGGAGCAAGTTGAAGCATGACAGGGGCAAGCCCTGTCACTACTATACTTCCCGCCACTGCATGGCTTGCCATGCGAGGCCATGTATAGTAGTGACAGGGCTTGCCCCTGTCATGACTTGCCTCAGTTTGACTAGAGGCTCTGGTCAGCCTGCTCGAAACGGGTGGAGGTATCTTCCAGGTGACGACCGAGGTCTTCACCAACTTGCACGACGCGCTGAGTGGCTGAACGCCAGTCCTGGTACATCTGCTCGTAGCGTTGACGGCTCACACCCTGCCAGTCACCCTCGACCTGATTGGTCGTGTTCTGGATTTGTGGCTCGATGTTGTTGTTGATCTCTTCGTTCAACTGATAGAAAACACGTCCCAATTGGCGAAGCAGGTCTGTATTAATATGAATTGTGCCCATGAGTTTATTTCCTCCATGATGGTGAGAACAGTGCTGTTCATCACAACTTTATTTATTTGGTAGACCACTTATGTGAAGGATAAATAAGTATCCACTTCGTACATTTATTTGTCACACGTTCGTCTACTCATTCGCAGTATAAAGACACCCACCAAATAGACAGACACGCATGTTAAAAACGAAGGTGATAGCCCTTTTTTCTGCATGCCTAAACGAATTTTCTGTGGATAAGTACGTGGATAAGATTGTGGATAAGTGAGGATAACTCACCTATCAGAGTGGATAAGTGGGGATAAGTAAGCATTCTTGCCCATTTGCGCCTTTCCACGCTTACTTCACATTCAAAGATATCCACATATCCACATTACGCAAAAAAGAGGGTGGTTGATTTACCGAACATTTTAGTCTACACTTTGGAAACACGCGAGAGTAGAGAGAGCAACACACCAACATAGACTGCGGCAAGCTATACCCAGCATGCCTTTTAGGTCGAACATATGTGCGAACAAACGTGCTATAATGCACGTCAAGAAATAGACAATAGCATATATGTTCTCGGTTTTTTGATATCCGAAGCGTTTATTCTTTGAACCTATCTATCTGTTTGTCAAAATTATCACATTGTAAACATGCCCTATTTTTTCAGTAGTATATGCATTTGTAGATGGAGAGCCTAAGACGTGGAAAAGCTGTTACCACAAAACATCGAGGCCGAAAGCGGTGTACTCGGCAGTATCATCATTGACCCAGAGGCGATAGTCCAGATAGCAGACTTTCTTATGGCGGAGGACTTTTATCGTGACGCGCATCGTACCATCTACGAGGTTATCATTCAGCTCTATGAGCAGCAGCAGCCAGCCGACTTTATCACGATCTGTGACGAGCTAGAGAGCCGGGGCAAGCTAGAGAGTGTGGGGGGACCAAGCTATGTTACCTCGCTCATCAATCAGGTCCCAACCAGCGGCAACGTCGAATACTACGGACGTATCGTCGAGCGCACCGCTATACTACGCCGTCTGATTCATGCAGCCGGGGAAATCGCCGCCACCGCGTATCAAGAGAGCGACGCCGATGTCGCGCTCGAAAAGGCTGAGCAACTTATTTTCAACATCAGTCAACGTCATGCCCACGCCGACTTTTCGCCCTTACGTGACATCCTCTCGGACTACATGTCGAAACTGGACCAGTTGCACGAGCGACGCGGTAGCATTGTCGGCGTTCCTACAGGTTTCGCTGATCTCGACCGCCTCACTGGAGGGCTACAACGCTCCGATCTGATTATTTTAGCGGCCAGGCCGGCCATGGGTAAAACGTCGTTTGCGCTAAGCCTAGCCCATAATTCAGCCATCAAGCACAAACAGTCCGTAGCAGTATTCAGTCTTGAGATGAGTAAAGAGCAGTTGGTGCAACGCTTCCTTTCGATGGATGCAGGAATTGACCAGCAAAGGTTACGAACGGGTTGGATCGAGGACGATGAGTGGGAACGCATCATCTTCGCCATGGGTACGCTATCCGAGACAAGCATCTGGATCGACGACACGGCTGGCATCTCCACGATGGAAATGCGTAGTAAAGCACGCAGGCTACAAGCTGAGCACGGTGTCGATCTTATCATCGTTGACTACTTACAGCTCATGCAATCTACATCGGGTGGCTCACGTAACAAGAACCGCGAGCAAGAAATATCGGAGATCAGCCGTAACCTGAAAGGCTTGGCGCGTGAAATCAATGTGCCAGTGATGGCACTTGCACAGTTGTCGCGCGCGGTTGAAAGTAGATCATCGAAGATACCTCAACTCTCAGACCTGAGAGAAAGTGGATCAATAGAGCAAGACTCAGATATCGTCATGTTTATCTATAGGGATGACGTGTATAACCCAGAGTCGGAACGTAAGAACATCGCCGATATCATTATCGCCAAGCATCGTAATGGACCCGTTGGCGAGGTCAGTCTCTTTTTCCAGGCCAGCCAGACGCGCTTCCGCGATCTGGAAGTCTCACCACCAACAGAATAAGAGGGGGTGGACACCTATGACATCTATGCATAATAGAAATAATATTCATGCCGACGATATGCCTGCCTTCGCTGGCTTCCCATCAGGGAAAAACCCGTTTGTGCCGATACCAGAAATCTTCTTTACGCAGGTACTACCGGAGATCGAGGATAGTGCCGAATTAAAGATTACGCTTCACCTGTTTTGGCTGCTGGCACAAAAGCAGGGCAACCCACGGTGTACAAGTGACCGTGAATTGCTATCGGATGCTACGTTGCTTCACAGCTTACGAAGACGCGGCGACCCACGTCCAGCCGAAGAGCGGCTACGACAGGGGTTAGATCAGGCAGTCGCAAGAGGAACCTTGTTACGGATACACTTGAAATTGGTTAGCGAGGGCCGAGATGGTGCCGAAACTATCATCTGGTATTTCTTCAATACGGCTCGTAGTCGCAAAGTCGTCGCCGAATTACAGGGAGGAGAAATGATTCCTGTTCGCTTGCTAAATCCAGTGGAAGAACAGGAGCAAGATGAACAGGAGAATAGTCAGGAAAGCTTGCAAACTATAGAACAAACGGTTGGAAAAGGGTATACTCGTAATCAAGAGCATATATCAGCACGACACACACAAAATGTTCAGGTGCACATAGAACGTCCTAATATTTTTGTATTATATGAGCAAAATATCAGTCTACTCTCTCCGTTAATTGCTGAAGAACTAAAAGACGCGGCAGATCACTATCCTGCGGAATGGATTGAAGCGGCATTTCGTGAAGCGGTCCAGCAGAACAAGCGAAAATGGAGTTATATTCGCGCCATTTTACGGCGTTGGGAAACGGAAGGCAGGCAATCATGGAACGCCTGAATGATATTATGGGCCGGACGGCGCGGGGACGCCACCAATATTCTGAACAACGGTCGCCACAACCACAAGGCCAACAGGCGAAACAAAATCAGCAACCGTTCCAGGGGCAACAACCAAATTTGCGCCCTGCCTCACGTCCACCATTGCGTGAGCAAAACGCTCGGCAGGGACAACAACGTCCCTATGTGCCACAAAGCCAGTCAGCGGCCCCGGCTTCACGTATTCAACAGGAGCCAACTCATTACGAGGCGCGATCATATGGGCAACAATCTGCCGTGCGTCCGGTTCCAGCTCGTCCACAGCAGTCAGCCGCACCACATCCTGCCGTGAATAGGTCGAACTCGTATCAATCACAACGTCCAGAGCAACCTGTTGTGCATCCGCTTCAAACACGTCCTATGTATGTACAGCACCATCGTGCCGACGAGTACGCGCTTTCGCCAGTTGTATCAGCAGATGTCGTAGAAGACTGGGAGAGTGAAGAAGACGAAGAAACTGGTATGCAGTACGGCGACTGGGAAGAGGGCGAAAGTGAAGTTGTCATCTATCAGCGTGCTACACCGGAGCCACAAACGCGTCCACGAGGAAACGCACCGACGCCACCGAGACATGACTACGAGCAGTCCTACCCACAACATCCAATGGTAACACGCGAGTTATCGCGTCCGTCGTCAAACACGAGCCAACAGGGATATGGAACGCGAACCTTGCGTGACGTACAGCAGTCACAACCACCAACACCATCAGTTCGTGTACAAGAGGTGCAGCACCCTCATCGCTCGACACAACCACTCAACTCGCGTATTAGTACAGAAACAGGACGTTCGCGTCCTGTAACGCAAGGCCAAACGCAACAACATATGCAGCAAAGACCGTTGCGTCAGATTGTGCCACAGCAAAAAGCACAAATACGCGAACAGGCGGTTATGCCTTATACGACATCGACTGCCTTACCAGAAGTTTTACCTCTTGCACCAGTGAGAAGTGCGTGCCCACGTTGCCAGGGTGCGGGTTACTTACGTGCTAATGTTCCCTTTGGTCATCCAAACTTCGGGAAGCCTCTGGCTTGTGAATGTAAAGAGGCCGAAAAGAAAGAGAAGCGACGCCAGCAATTGCGAGATATGTCCAACATGGACGCATTCCGCCATTCAAACTTCAGAAGTTTCAACCCACATACTCCCGGTACACATGAAGCATTTCAGGCGGCACTTGGATTCGCACAAAGTCCAGACGGTTGGCTTCTCCTTGTGGGACCAAATGGATGTGGTAAAACACACCTCGCAGCGGCCATTGCAAACCAAAGTCTTGACGAGGGAGCGGTCGTACTCTTCGCGGTTGTCCCTGATCTTCTTGACCACTTACGTGCAGCATTCGCGCCAAACGCAACTGAGGTATACGATCAACTCTTTGCCAAGATGCGTGAGGCCGAACTGCTCATTCTGGACGATTTAGGAGCACAACAAAGTTCTTCCTGGGCCAATGAAAAGCTTTTCCAGTTGCTCAACTATCGCTACAATATGGGTATGCCAACAGTTATTACAGCAAATCCGAAAGGATTACAAGGTGTAGATGAACGTATCCGTTCACGCCTAAGTGACATTAGCCTTGTTGAAACAGTAGTCCTTGATCGTGCCAAGGATTATCGCCCAAATCACCCACGAAGAGACTAATTTTTCCTTAAATTCCACACTGTAGGGGTCTAATTCATTACACCCTCGTCTCGTGTAGAGCGAGAGCGGCGCGAGGGTGTAATGAATTAGACCCCTACAGCTTTTATCACTTGACATGCTTCTAGTTTCACGCTAAAATGATGACTTGCTAGTCATAATTTTATTAGCAAGTCATAAGCACAAGTATCAGTCATTGGTGATGAATATAGTGCAAGATGTGGACACACCTCGTCGCTCTCTAAAAGAGCGGCAACGCCAGGAACGCGAAGAACTTATTTTGCAAGCGTCGGAAGAGGTATTGCTTGAAAAAGGCTATCAAGATGCCTCTATGGATGAGATAGCGGCTCGTGTAGGTATCGCGAAAGGCACACTTTACTTGCATTTCGCGGGCAAGGAAGACCTTGTAATCGCGCTTGTCGAACGTGAGATGCAAGCATTTCTGAGGGTGATAGAAGAGGCAGTTGCTACTCATACAACGACCCGTGGTACATTAGAGGCAATTCTTCGTGTCATGTATACAGGGTTACTAGGAAAGCGTTTTCAACTACTTTCCTCTCTTGCTGAGAACATGGAAATACGCATGCAACTCATAGAGAAAAGGGAAAAGTTACGCAGCTCAAAAGAACGCGTCTCCTATACTATCACTACCCTGTTAGAGCAAGGAAAGGTCGCAGGGGAGTTTGACCGAACAATACCAACCTCGGTTATGCTGAGCACCTTTTTTACGCTATTACCTCGACGCGGTTCTGAATTGTATACTGGACATATAGCATCCGATGAACTAATAACACATCTCATACATTTTTACTTTAAAGGCATTTCGTAAGGATTTTTTTCATGCAAGTACCTGTATCGACCGCCCCACGGCGCATAGGCAACGTTCCGTATAAGTGGATTGTCGCGCTCGTCGTGATCTTCGGCTTATTCATGACCATCCTGGATGGCACAATTGTCAATATCGCGATCCCCCGTTTACAAAATGTGTTTGGCGTGACACTCACAAGTGTACAATGGGTCTTGACAGCCTATACACTTGTGCAGGGGGTCGCGACACCGCTGACTGCATATTTGTCACAGCGTCTCGGAGCCAAACGCCTGTATATACTCGCGCTCGCTGGCTTTACAATTGGCTCAGTGTTGTGTGGACTTTCTTTCAACCTACCAATGTTGATCTTCTTCCGTATTGTACAAGCAGCCACAGGTGCGTTTCTATCGCCGCTTGCGATTACTCTTCTCTGGACTGAATTTCCGCCAGAGGAACGCGGCACCGCATTGGGAGCACTAGGTGTGCCTATTCTGCTTGCGCCAGCACTTGGTCCAACCATCGGTGGATATATAGTGACGTATCTGGGCTGGCAGCTCATTTTCTTCGTCAACTTACCTATAGGCATTCTTGGTATCATTTTAGGTGTTCTCTTTCTGCGTGAGACCATTGCAGAGAGACGCACGACGTTTGACCTTCCTGGCTTCGTTTGCTCTGCTATTGGCTTAGGGTCACTACTCTATGGATTATCAGATGCAAGCACCGATGGCTGGGGTTCAACAAAAGTGCTAGGTTTTCTCGGCCTGGGCGTCGTCATGCTCATCCTCTTTGTTATTGTTGAGTTGAACACTGCACGGCAAGAGAGACAACCGTTGCTAGACATACGTGTGTTCGGGAACAGGTCTTTCTCCACAAGTAGTATCGCTAGCATATTCGTTACATTCGCGCTGTATGGTGGTCTCTTTATAGTCCCAATCTACTTGCAAAGTGTGCGCGGCCTCTCGGCCTATCAAGCAGGTTTACTCTTGCTTCCACAAGCCTTCGCGTCTATGGTATCCTCCGTCATTGGTGGCCGTCTTGTAGACAGACTGGGTGTGCGTGGCATTGTCATTCCGGGCTTAGTTATCCTGGCAATTGCATTGTGGTTGTTGACCTTTGTCGGTGTCAACACCCCTTATGGAACCCTACAAGTATGGCTGATTATACGTAGTTTTGCCCTCGGCTTCTGCTTCCAGCCTCTGTCTGTAGCAGCACTTGCTGAGATCAGACCCCGTATGTTGTCACAGGCTACAGCGGTAAACACCACATTACGCTTCGTGATAAGTTCGCTTGCAGTCGCGGTTATCGCGACGCTAGTTCAAAGTCAGACAACGCTTCATTATAGCCATCTTGCGGACCAGGTAACGGCAGCCTCACCACTTGGTCAGCTTATCCCACGCTTGCAAGCCCTCTTTACACTACATGGGGCAACGACCGCAGCAGCGTATTCCGCAGCCTTGCAGGAGATAAGCGGGTTGTTACGCCGACAGGCAACCGTCTTAGCGATGCAGGATGCGTTCCGCTTAAGTGTTGTTCTGACTGGCCTTGCGATTATTGCATCGTTCTTTGTGCGCTATCGTTCGAATCGAGCGGTTCCACAAAATGCACAACCAGCGACACCAGAGGATCACGAAGCAGAAGCTGCGCGTCAAGAAGCAACGCTCGCCGTCTAATCATTTGCTAGAATAATCAATTCCTATTGCTAAAGCTCAGCTTTAGCAATAGGAATTGATTATTCTAGCACTCTTTCTTTTTTCTGCTTGCGTTTGTCGCTTGCAAGTGCTATCATAACAGTAAGAATTCCCGTTGGATGGAATTACCTCTGCACAACAGTTTTTTCGGCGATGTAGCTCTTCCACTTGAGGGTGGGAGAAGAACCCGTGAATGATAAAAAGGAGCAAAGATGAGCAGCATATTCAATCCCCGCGATCCGAAATGGATCAAGGAGTCACGCGAGTTCCTCGAGCCACGAGGAATGATCCCTGCTGTTATCGAATCAACCCCACGCGGCGAGCGTTCGTGGGACCTGTATTCTCGTTTGCTGAAGGAGCGCATCATCTTCATTGGTACCCCCATTGATGATAATGTCGCCAACAGCGTTGTCGCACAGTTGTTGTACCTCCAGAGCGAGGACGCAACCAAAGACATCAACATGTATATCAACTCCCCAGGTGGCGTGATCTACGCTGGTCTTGCCATTTATGACACCATGCAGTGGCTACGCCCTGAAGTGTCAACGGTGTGCATGGGCATGGCGATGAGCATGGGTGCCGTTCTTTTGACTGCTGGTCAGAAGGGCAAACGTTACGCGTTGCCAAACTCGACGGTCCTTATTCACCAGCCACTCGGTGGTGCTGAAGGCCAGGCAACTGACATCGAGATTACCGCACGCGAAGTTCTGCGCCTGCGTCGTAGCTTGACCGAGATTCTCGCCAAGCACACAGGTCAGTCAATCGAGCGTATCACGGTAGACTCTGACCGCAACTACTACCTCACTGCTCCTCAAGCAGTCGAGTACGGTCTCGTTGACGAAGTTCTCGGCAACGAAGAAGATGTAATGCGATAAGAAAAAAAGGCGGTAACAGGAAAACAGGGTATACCCTGTTTTCCTGTTACCGCCTTTTTTTCTTGCCACTCATTCAGTCAAAAGGAGCATGCGCTTGTCCAAAAAAATTGTGCCAGCACTGACGGGACGAACAGTTCGTTGTATCCTCTTTGATCTAGGGAACACCCTTTGGGCTTACAAAGATCGTACAATGCGTAAAGCATCAGAAAAAATAGCACAACAGCAAGCAGTTGCTCTTCTTCATAGCCGTTTTGACCCGAACTCGTTCCCAAATGTGGATGATGATACATTGATTGACCAGCTCTTTGAGGATGTGGAGCAACAAATGTATGTACCACGTCCAGATATGCGTGTTGTACCGGACATCATTCTCGCAACTGTCACAGCACTACAAAAACTTGGCTTTCCACATGTCGAGCGCAGTTTAGGCGAAGAAGTGTACGAGATACTACGTGACGATATTCCTGAAACGCGCGTCCTTTTTGAAGACGCTCTTCAGACGCTAACAACATTGCAAAAGCGTGGTTTTCTCCTGAATATAGTGAGTAATCGCGGCTATGGAGGTCAACCATTTAGAGTAGGTATGCAAGAAATTGGTTTACAGGAGTTTTTCGACCCACAAAAGATCGCTATTTCAATAGATTTAGGGAGTAACAAACCTGACTCCTATATCTTTCAATATGCCCTTGATGCACTCAACGTTCAGCCAGCAGAGTCCGTAATGGTTGGTGACTCGCTTGGTGCGGATATTGTTGGCGCGAAACGCCTGGGGATAGCAGCTATCTGGAAACCAGAGCCGCGCTTATTTGAGAAGGCACGAGCCAAAGCCGTTGAGCATGCTATAGAAGCTTCTTCTGTTGAGGAATATGTACTCAAAGATGTGTTTAAACGGGCGAAAAAGCGGGAGGAAAAGAAGGGGCGCCCCATTCCTGCGGACCTTCAACCGGACCTCTTAATAGAACATCTAAGCGAATTGCTTGACGTGTTTGTAGAGGTAGGGAAACAGTAAGATGGCAACAAATTTGCGTAAATTGCTCTTCGAGACATTGTATAAAATCGCTACCTCTATCGAATTGCAAGTACCATTCCCTTTGCAGGACAGTGGCGTGTATGGCAACGACTCGTGCTACCACGCATTTCAGGTATAGATGTGCTAGAATTGGGCTGTGGATTAGGCGACCTCTTTGTAGATATGCTCGATGCAGGGTACAATTGTCGCGCGGTAGAGCACTCACCGCAAATGGTTGCGGCTGCACGCGATACGCTGCGTAGGCATCAGATTGGACAAACAGCGTGGATCATGCAAGGGTCGGCACAACATCTCCCGTTTAGCGATAGTTCGTTTGATACCATTGTGAGCACGTTTCCTTCCGAATATATCTATGATCCTGACACGTTGGCCCAGATAGGGCGTGTATTACGTCCTGGAGGTCGTGTCATCGTAATAGAAGGGGCGAATTTGCTGCCCGTCGGCGTATTACAACCGTTCCTCGTTCTGCTACAATCTCTGGTTTATGGTCCATCGGCCCTCTTTGGGCCACGCAAGCAACGCACGCTTAAGGACGAGGTGGCGCGTAGTCAAGCAACCAGTGATCCAGGAGTCGTTACTGAAGTATTACCCGATGCATGGTTTGGTCGCCTCATACCATTAGAACACGTTGGTCTACAACGTCGCTCTGAACGTATTCGTAGTCGACGTTGGGAAGTCTATATGACCATCGGCGAGAAACGAGCATCATAAAAATATTGTATGTCGTAGGGACCAGATTTATCGCGTCCGCCACAATTTATTGCCTATGTCTTTTACAGAAAACGCACCGTACTATGCTTCGCGCAATGAATTGCGCCGCGGACGCGATAAATCTGGTCCCTACGACATTTACATTCTTTCGTCAAATAGCAAAATCGGTTCCTACAAAACTCTCTAAAGGCATTATCCTATGCAAACATATATCGAGCAATTAGCAGCCCAATATCCACACCTCGCGGAAGCCTTCGCACGCATACCACAAGGGGAGGCCCACCTTCGTCGTTTACAAGACCTCAATAGCACATGGCAAACCATGCTCATTTCGGGGGAAAACCGCGAATATGCGGAGGTTGTGGTGACTGAGGAGCGGTCTACACTTCCAGCAGTCGATACCTTTGATATCATTTATGCTGGTGGAGGTCTCAATCTATTGAATGCGGCTGTAATGACAGTATATTACGGCTTGCGTGTCCTTGTCTTTGACCGTTTCACTGTTGGCGCGGTCCATCGTGAATGGAATATTTCGCGAGAAGAGTTGCGCGAATTACTCGATGTAGGTTTGCTTACACCTGACGAACTTGAAAGCGTGATACAGCGCGAGTATAGCGATGGACTCGTACGTTTTCACCCGGCAAATATCAAGGTCAAACCAGCCGAACTACATTTGAAAAACGTACTTGATGTCGCGGTTGATGCCGAAAAGCTAACCGCACTCTGTATCCAAAAAATTCGTACTCATCAGCCCAAAGGCTCCTATCCCAATGCAATTTTGCACAGCACAACATTTGTACGCTGCGCGGTTCAACAAACACGGAGTGTTACGATTGACGTGACAGACACCGAGGGACAGCAGCATAGTTATGCAGCGCGTCTACTGATTGACGGTATGGGGTCAACTTCACCAATAGCCTGTCAGCTTAACTGTGGTCGTCCCTTCTCGCTGGTATGCCCTACTGTTGGCACAGTTGCGCATGGCTATAAGCAAGGCATAGGGTTAAAAGAGATAAATCCTGCTGTCGGTGAAGTGCTTGTTTCCACAGAGGATGCACGTAAAGGGCGGCAACTGATCTGGGAGGCATTCCCCGGCGTGGACGATCAAGTCGCGATTTACCTGTTTTATTACGCGGAGACAGGGAGTCGTGTCGATTTACTAGAACTGTTCAACGATTTTTTTGCTTTGCTCCCCAGTTATAAAGATACTGAGTATGTCGAGGTGCTCAAGCCCGTCTATGGCTTTATTCCCGCGGGCTATAACATCTCACTTCCCTGGCAAAAAGAAGAGAAAGTGCTCGCATATGATCGCGTGCTCTCGCTTGGAGACGCAGCCGCGTTTCAATCTCCACTTACCTTTTGCGGCTTTGGCTCGTATGTCCGCAACCTACGTCGCATCACAACTCTTTTGAGTGTGGCACTTGAAACAAATCGTCTTAGTGCTATAGACCTGAACAATGTCCGTGCTTCAGAGGCTGTACCTGCTGTTGCCCGTGCATTCAGCAAATTCATGATTGCCAAACCTGCGCAGGCCGAACCACTCTGGCAAGTGAATGAAACGTTAAATGTCTTTTGCAATGTGCTTGCCAAGCTAGGGCCAGAGGTCACAAATGCCTTCTTCAAAGACCGAATTGGTTGGCTTGACTACACACGTGTCGTCCTCAACACACCCGGCTACTATCCAAGAATTTATGCGCTTGCCCTTAAAACTCTTTCGGCAACAGAGATTGTCGGTTGGATTAGCGCATGGCTCAAACTTGGTCAACAATCCGCTACGCTTAGCCTCTATCGCCTCTTACAACCAATCGTACAATCACCTCTAGGGAAACTTGTCAGTCGTATATCACCTCAAATAAGGCTATACATGGCAATCTTCGACGAGCGTATGCAACAAGTAGAGCGCGGCAGAGAAGAAGTAAAGAGCAACAAAAGGGTGGGTAATTGGCTTGGAAGAATATGGCCTGAAGGGTAGGATGCGCTGTACGGGTCTGATTTATCACACCCTGTTGGCAATTGACTATGTTTAGAGGATGTATACAAATGTTTAAACCCTCGCTGATATAGTGTATTGCCAACAGGGTGTGATAAAATCAGACCCGTACAACTTCACATCAAATCATATATTGTCTACGATTGTAAAGAGTCTGCTAAATGATTCTGCAATCTCCTCGTTTTTAAGGTCGAGCGACGCATCACCAACGGTCAACTCGAATTTTGACCAATAGGGCACATCCGTCGGTGTAAGACCTCTAAAGAGCAGCGTTTTTGTTTCACGCGCTATTTCTAGTGACGCATTTACTAGCTTTTCGTGATTACCTTGTATATAGACGTGCATCATGTTCGTTTGTGGAGGATTTGGTAGAACTTCGATGTGTGAAAATGATGAAAGTACGCCAGCTATCTCTTTCGCCTTTGTATAATAGGCAGCCATTTTGTCTAATCGTTCATACAAGCCTTTTTTAGCGGCAAGCACAAATGGATACAGATGAATGAGGTTGCCACCATGTCTGCGCTGCCATACACGTGCTTCCGCGATAAATGAAGACGGTCCGGCAAGCATAGACCCTGCAATACCTCCTAATACCTTGTAGAAAGAGACATAGACACTATCGAATAGCCCTGCAATTTCCGCATATTCACGTTTGTAAAAGGGTTGGCATTCCCATAACCTGGCACCATCGAGATGTATCGCAATGCCTTTTTCACGTGCCCAGCAGCTAATAGCGTTCAGTTCCTCCCAGGTTGGCAACTGTCCTCCAATCTCGCGTTGCGGTAGTTCAAGCAATAAGGCACCGAACGGTTCTGGAATACGTTGTAAGTCTTCGAGAGTGAGCATACGCTGTGCTTGCCCAACAAGCACGCTCTCCAAGTTGTGGAGTTTACGATATGCTTGCTCCTCGTGAATTTCAAGATGAGATGTTGGATGGAAGGCAACACGTGGTAGTTTACGTTGCTCAGTCCAAATTCGAAGCGCAATTTGTTGGCACATTGTGCCGCTTGGCATAAATACCGCAGCCTCTTTGCCCAGTAACTGTGCTACCTCTGCCTCGAATGATGCGATAATTTCACCTTGCCCATAGCGATCAAAATCATCTTCCGGGCTAGTAAATGCTGCCAGTTCGCTCAACTGTTGCTTTGGAGTCTGTGGATACCCGTTGCCCAAAAATCGTTCGCAGTTTCTAACGAGCCGATGTATTTCTTGTTCGTTCATGGTAAATTAACCTTTGTATTACACGATAGTACTTAGCGTTCAGCTTGTTGACGGAAAATAGCACCTTCGTTAGTATAATATATCCAGGGTCGTTATGTGGAAGGGGGATAATTATTATGGCAACGATACAGGGCAAGCAAAAAACGCCGCAGGAGAATTTAGTTGGCAAGACGTTATGTAATGATGAGTATTATGTTCATCGCATAATTGGACATGGTGGTATGGGGAAGGTGTATCTCGCCGCCCATACAGAGTTAACGGTACCTGTGGCACTGAAGCAGGCGCGTGCCGATCAACCATTACCGGATAGTGTTACGGCTGAGTTAGATGCGCTTTTACAAGGTGAGCGTTCCTCGACCTCTGACTCGCTACAAGAAGTCACCAGTAGTGGAGGGGTACACACTGATCGTTTTCTGCGTGAAGCACTCTTTCTGGCACGTTTACACCATCCAGCATTACCCTCGCTCTACGACTATTTTTTTGAGGATGGCTATTGGTATATGGTCATGGATTATATTCCGGGACCAACGCTCACCATGTATCTGCGTCAACATGGACCACTTCCACCGCTGGAGGCCCTCAACTACGCCATACAATTGTGCGATGTCTTTGATTATTTGCACAAGCAGACGCCGCCGATTATTTATCGCGATCTCAAGCCCTCTAATATTCTTGTCACACCTGAAGGTAGTTTGATGCTGGTGGACTTCGGCATCGCACGCTATTTTAAAGAAGGCCAGCGTAACGACACAACAGATTTTGGCTCACCCGGCTATGCCTCGCCTGAGCAGTATCAGGCTGAGGGACAGACGGATGGACGATCAGACTTGTTCAGCCTTGGTATCTTACTGTACGAGATGCTTAGCGGTCAACGGCCTAATTTAGCTAATGGAACATCTTCAGCCGATGTTTCCCGCAAGGATATACCTCCACTTTCCGCAGTTTTGAGTGGCCTTATCACACTCGCCACTCGAACCGAGCCAATGTACCGTTTCCAATCCGCGAACACCTTCTTTCTCGCATTAGAGCGTGCTTACACGCTTGAAGAGCAACGTACATATCAGCAGCGTGTTATGCTTGAGCAAGCAATGGACGATCCTAACGAGGATGACGCGACAATCACACTATCAAAAGCTCCTGAAGGACGGAATGAACCAGTCCTGATGGTTGGTGAAGAACAGCAAGAAGAAGAGATACCTATGCCAGAAACTCCTCTTGTTAATTCACTTGATCCGATACAACGGCAAAAGATACGTGAAATACTACAGCAAATGCGCTACGAACGGAGAGAGGACGCGGAACTAGAAACGGAACTTGCCACCGTCGATGAGAAACTGGAACAACGTGCATCAATGGAACTTTCGCAATTTACGCTTCCTACTGTATCAGACTCGGGTACAGAAGTAGAGTTAGCACAGCCTAAACAGCCAATCCGCTTTCCTGCGCAGCGTATTATTCGCACAAGTTTTGTGGTTGTGTTGGTTCTTTGTATCCTGCTAGCATCACTTCTTGCGGTTGTTCGTACTATTCGTCACCTGCCACTTCTTCCACAGTCACAAGCCATAACGTCAACCAGAACGGCTCAAACACCCACCGCTGTCGCGACAACTAAGCCTATTACAACCGATGGTTCGTGGCAACGCCTACCTTCTTTACCATCCGTGCAAGCAGATAATACTTCCGCGTATGCCACGGTCCAGGGTCGCGCCTATATCTATGTCAATGGTGGATACCGCGGAGCAAAGGCATCACCGCACTACGACCGACACTTATATCGCTACGATATCGCGGCGGCCCAATGGCAAACGTCCGCGAACGCTCAATTCCCTGGTATGGTCAATAACGCGGTCGTGGCTGATACATCTGGCCGCCTATTTTATACCAGTGGCTACTCTACCACGACCTATTCAGTTACTTCGTTGCTATATATGTACCAACCTGCCAACGATAGTGTACAGAAGATTATACCACCACCGCAAGTGACGCTCGGCTTTGGTGATAGCATGGTTGCTGATACGCAAGGGCATCTCTACATTACACAGGGCTTTACACAAAGCGGTGATAATCAACAAGCAGGAACAGGCTGGTATCGCTACGATATTGCGACAGGGCAATGGCATATCCTGGCACCATTGCCGATAGGACTTGGTTATGTGGTTCTCGCATCAGAGAGTGCTTCAAGCATTGTCTTAATTGGTGGTGCCGCCGATGCAGGACAACATACTCAGACAGACACCATTTATACATACGATACGAGTTCAGATTCATGGCAGCAATCAGCCGCAAACGCGCCTACGACATTAAGTGGTGCAGCAAGTTGTAGTGTGCGATCCGGACAGATTGTGATTATCGGCGGCTACGATGCGGTACATAACAAGGGACTCGATCATGCATGGCTTGTTAATATACGTACGATGCAGTGGACCCCTTTAGCACAAATTCCTACAGGGAATTCGGTCCTGGGTGCAGCCGCGAGCGATGGACAAGGCCATGTATTTCTCGTCAGAGGTGCGAGCGACCCCACTCAACCAACAGCAGATTTCTGGGAATTGACCGTGTAGGGACCGATTGATCGCGTCCTCGGGGTGGGGCGGGGCAACGTGTCGGTAACGATACTCTGCTCTAACGTGTGCCCCACCCCGAGGACGCGATCAATCGGTCCCTACAGATATCCGTCATGGGCGTATCACATCGAGGATCAATGGTTCCACCTTCACAGATTCTTCACTCCATTGATAACACGATAAAAGCATATCTTGGATATCTTCGGCTTCTTGCTCTGTACGGGCATGAATCTCGATTAGAGGTTCATCTTTATGAACATAAGTGCCTACCTTTGCCTGCAAGATAAGACCTGTACGGTGGTCAATTGTGTCGCTCTTTTTGAAGCGTCCCGCTCCAAGATGCATACTAGCGAGGCCAATCTGTTCTGAATGAATACTTGCGATATAACCACTGCGCGGACTCGTCAACATGCGCTGTACAGGAGCATAAGGTAGACGTTGAGGTTGCTCTATCTGACGTGCATCGCCACCTTGAGCCGCGATGACCTCGACAAGTTTCGCAACGGCTGATCCTGAACGGATCGCACGCTGCACTATCTCATCCGCCTCAGAAGAGCTGGTCGTCTTGCCTGTCATGAGTAAGAGTTCTGATGCTTCGTGATAGCATAAGTCCGATATGTCTTGCGGTCCATGACCTTGTAGAATAGCGATAGCCTCTTGAAGTTCAAGCGCGTTGCCGACCGCGCAACCCAATGGTTGTTCCATCAACGTAATCGCGGCCACCGTATGCATATTGGCCGCTCGTCCGATGTTCACCATTGCCTGCGCGAGTTCGCGTGCCTGAGGTATGGTTTTCATAAAGGCACCTACGCCTACTTTTACATCTAAAAGCAAATGTGAGGCACCAATGGCAAGTTTTTTGCTCATGATACTCGCCGCGATTAAGGGAATGCTTTCAATTGTTCCCGTGACATCACGTAAGCCATACATTTTGCCATCGGCTGGCGCGAGTTCGGCTGATTGCCCGGCAATGACAATAGAATGCTGTTGTAGGATACGCACAAATTCCTGTCGCGAGAGTTGGGAAAGAAACCCTGTTACCGACTCAAGTTTGTCAACCGTTCCTCCCGTATGACCTAAGCCACGTCCAGTCATCTTGCCCACAGCGACACCACAGGCCGCGACAAGCGGCGCAACGGCGAGCGTCACCTTATCGCCAACACCGCCAGTACTGTGCTTGTCTACAACAGGTGAAACAATGTCGCGTACATGCAGTTCTTCGCCTGAACGCATCATGGCAAGCGTCAAATCACTCGTCTCACGTGTAGACATACCGCGCCAATAAATGGACATCAGCCACGCTGACATTTGATAATCAGGTATTTCCTCATGGGTATAGGCATGAACAAACCAGTCAATTTCTTCCGTTGACAGCTCAATCCCATCACGCTTGCGCCTGATGATTTCTACCGCTTGCATAGACTATTTCTCTTCCAACAAGATACGTACCAAATCGCTGTCAAAACCAGTACCTGTTTCGATTTGATAGCGATTAAGCGTCTGACTGCCGAGGCGCACACCACGGTCAAATTGAAGTTGTCCATTTGTAAACGCGTAGGGTGTTTTATCTTGCTCTAAAACACCTTGCACGATGATTGTATCGAAAGACGCTAGCTGTTTTTGCTCATCGAAGGCTTTCAGCAGGGTTGCGACCTGTTGCCAGGATGCGCAACGACGATAGATAATGCGCACAATCTTTTTGCGACCAGACGCAACGACATCATCAGCAATTGTATATGGCACAGCCTCCGTCTGCAACTCTCTGAGTTGTTGCATCGTCCGTGGTGGGAACGTTACGGGTGGTTCTATGTTCTGTAGTGGTGGTGGTACAGGTACAGGTGCAGGCATAGGCGCACGAGGGGGCTGCTGCACAGGTGGAGGGGCCTGACGTGGAGTCATGGCAGGCGATTGCGGTCGCGCTTGCGGATATGGTGGGGCTGACCTTGGAGCACTTTGTGGTGTTGGCTTAGGTCGTGGAGCAGGCAGAAATGGTGATTGTTGCCTTTGCTCATGCGGTGTTTGCTGCTGTGCTTGTACTGGAATAAGGTCACGTCCACACTGCGCACAAAAACTCGCTCTCTCAGCGTTCAGACCACCACAATAGGGACAACGCATAGCAAGTACCTCCGTTCTGTTAGAACCACGTACTAGAACATAGCACGTTATATTGTATTATACATCCTTGAGTATGACTTTCGTCATTGCCTCTACCATTCTGAAACATGTATTCTGACACTTACGCCGCAGTTTGGCATGCCCTATACTCTACATAACAACGTACTTATTCGGTAAGGATAAAAAGTTGACAAGGAAGAATGTAACAATGCAAGACTCGACAATTCATAGAACAGACGAAAATCCTATTCATATGTTACCCGATGGCTCCCCGATAGAGGTGGATGTACGTAACCTCACCAAAACATTTGGCAAGCATGAAGCGGTCAAAGGGGTCTCGTTTACGATTGGCAAGGGCGAGATTTTTGGTTTGCTTGGCCCAAACGGTGCAGGGAAAAGCACTACAATAAATATGATGTGCGGCTATCTTGAACCGACATCCGGCGATACGTTGATTGGGAGTATATCGATCAAGAAAGATTCTCGCAAGGCTAAACATATAATTGGCGTAGTACCGCAAGAGATCGCGTTATATAAAGACCTGACCTCCCTGGAAAACCTAGATTTTTTCGGTGAAATTTACGGTCTCTCAGCACAAGAACGCAGAACTCGTGCGGAAGAGGTTCTAAATGTTGTTGGCCTGTATGACCGACGTAAGGATGCAGTTAAAACATTTTCTGGTGGCATGCAACGCCGAATCAATATGGCGGTCGCGATGATGCACAAACCTGCTTTTCTGATGATGGATGAGCCAACGGTTGGTGTTGACCCGCAGTCGCGTGAAAACATTTTTGACACTATCGAGCAGATACGCGATCAGGGCACAACCGTCCTCTATACAACACATTACATGGAAGAGGCAGAACGCCTCTGCAATCACATTGCCATTATGGACGAAGGCCGCATAATCGCGATGGGCACACTCGATCAATTACTTTCCTTACGTGATGAGCAACGTGAGGTTCAAAGACCCCATGGACTGCAAGAATTGTTCATTCAACTGACAGGCAAAACGCTCCGGGATTAGGGAAGGAATACACTCATGAAAACGCTCTGGTATATCGCGAAAAAAGACCTGTTACAGGTGCTCAAAGATAGAAGCTCGTTTCTCCTTTTACTCGTGGTACCGCTAATCCTAATAGCTGTCATTGGTGCGGCCTTTGGAAGCTTTGGTAGTGGTTCCAGCCAGATTACAATTGCAGTCGGGGTCAACAACCAGGATACTGGATATGTCGGGAAGACGCTGGTTGATGCTTTAAAGATTGACACAAGTAGCCTAAAAGTTACTGTAAACTCATATTCGAATGCCGACAAGGTAACGCAACAGGTGAAGGATAACAATGCTGATGTTGGCGTAGTTATTCCGTCAGGCACAACCGACAAGTTGATTGCTACCTCTCAAAGTAACAAACCAACCAATAACTTGATTAGCGTCTACTCGCTTCCAAATAGCAGTGATACACGCGTTAAGCTTATACAAAATCTTGTAACAAGCGTGGTCAATCAACTGGTAAGCGCACAATACGCCGGAAGTTCAGCCGTAAGTCAGGTGTATAAAGTCTGTAGCTTACCTGGAAATCATTGTGCGCAACAGACTATCGACGCCGCAATTATTGCGCGTACTGTTGGCAACGCAGGCGCAACCGCATCGCAAAGTGCTCAGGTCCAGTTGCTCAGCGCGGGACAAGCACCAAAGACCAACAATTTTGACCAGACGGTGCCGGGCTATGCTATCTTTTTCGCGCTGTTTAGCATCAATGCTGCCGCCGCGACCATTCTACAGGAAAAGGAAGATGGCACATTTCGGCGTCTGCTCATCGCGCCCGTACAAAAGTACGCCCTGCTCGGTGGAAAGTTGCTTGCGCAATTTTTGTTGACGCTCCTACAGCTCACCATTCTCTTCACCATCAGCTACTTCCTGTTCCACCTGGATATCGCTTCATGGCCCGCGTTGATCCTGCTCTTAGTCGGTGCCAGTTTCGCGGCAACAGGTCTGGGTATTCTGCTAGTCTCAGTTGTCAAGACGCGGCGGCAACTCGCGCCTGTGGTGACATTGGTGACACTGATCACCTCGGCTATTGGTGGTGCATGGTGGCCCCTCTTCATCGAACCGGTCTGGATGCAGCAAATCGCGAAAATCGGCATGACGGCATGGGCGATGGAAGGATTGAACGCAATCATGATCTATGGCAAAGGCTTTTCCTCGGCGGTGCCTGACATTCTTGGGCTACTTGGCTATGGATTGATCTGTTTCGTGATCGCGCTTCGCTTCTTCCGCTTCCAAGAAAAGGTAGCTTAAAACAATTTTATAGAAGCTGTAAAGGGTGCATCTGTGTAAATGGCCTTGCCATTTACACAGATCACACCCTTTACAGCTTCTATACTAATCAGGATTGTTTGACGATGGCTTCGACGAGGTGCGCATTGGTATTGGTCTTTTCAAAGAGGCGCACAACCTGCTCGGCTCCGTCGCGACGAGGAAGGTCGGCCATACGGCGACGTACTATCGACATGGCATGCAGTTCATCGGGGGAGAGGAGACGCTCTTCCTGGCGCGTACTCGACGACATGAGATCAATGGCGGGAAAAATACGACGTTCAGCCAGTTCGCGCGACAGACGAACTTCGAGGTTGCCCGTGCTCTTGAATTCTTCGTAGACCACCTCATCTAAGCGACTCCCAGTCTCGACGAGGCAACTCGCGATGATGGTCAGGCTACCACCCTCTTCGAGTGTGCGTGCACAGCCAAAGACGCGACGACCAATTTCTAATGCTTGTGCATCGACCCCGCCGGACATGGTACGTCCACCGCTCCGTGGATTACTCCACATATCGCTATTTAGGTTGTGGGCACGAGCAAGGCGGGTGAGTGAGTCCAGCAGTATAATTACGTCGCGTCCCTGCTCGACCTGACGTTTGGCGTCCTGTAAAGCCTGCTCGACGATACGACCATGCTTCCCTGATGCCTGATCGAAACTTGAGGCATAGAGCTTGACATTCGGACCTTTTACCTCCATGCGCCATTCCGTCACCTCTTCTGGTCGCTCATCGACAAGACACAAAAAGAGGCTAGCCTGTGGATAGTTCTTGAATGATTGCGGCGGCAATCTGGCGTAAAATAGTGGTTTTACCCGCCTGTGGGGGGGCGACAATGAGGGCGCGTTGTCCAAAGCCAATTGGGACGAACAGGTCCATCAAACGTGGCGCAATCGGGGTTGCCCCTGTCTCTAACGTAATACGTTTGTGTGGATAAATCGGTGTTAGTTTCTCAAAAGGGGTTCGTGTTGATGCCACTCTTCGTCCCTCGTTCCCTTCGCGTGGAGTCTATATGGTGTGATTTAGTCGCATATCATAGTTACTGTACCACACGAGGTCAAATAGGAGGAAGTGTTTTTAGATTATTGTCTTCACATATTCATCCACATTCATTTCGAAATCCTTGAATGGACCATGATTATTGACCACCTTGAAATTTCCTTCCACCATTGAACCTTGCTTGTTTAATACCTTGAGTTTTCCTTCTACCAGGTCTTTATCAGGAAGCGGGAAATACTGTTCGGTATAATACTGTCGTAACATCTTCTCAGAAATATAATGATCATCGTTTGACTCAGGCTTAAGCATACGGTTCTCAATACGTATGATACAGTCTTCTAACTCCAAATTTATAAAAAGGAAGTATGCATCTTGCAACACTTTCTCTGAAAACTTCTCTAGTGCCTCCCCATAGTTTGCACGGGCAAATTCGATTAAGATAAGTTGGTTGCTGCTAGCATGGGCTACTATATGTTGGCGTAATTGCTTATCCAATTCTTCCAATGCAATGTCTAGCACAAAACCGTTTAGAACATCTAACCTCTCATAGCCGTTTTCCGAAGTGCGTATAAAATATCGACTATACTGGGAACCCCGTGACATTTCGTCAAGAATATCAAAATCTTTGAAACGATGAGTTGAAAAACCTTTGTTCTCTATCTCTTGTATGAAAATTTCAATGCGCCTCGCGGCACTTGATTTACCACATCCTGGCCGACCCAATAAGAAGAGCTTTACAATCATGCGTATACTCCACTTAGCAATATGGTTACATTGAAACATAAAGATAAATAAATACACAAGGTGACATAACACAAGATAGTATAACATATCTTATCAGATAGCTAGCGTATTATGGATGTACAACAGATACATAAAAAAACAAAAATTCGGGTAATCTTTATGCTTTGCTAAAGATTACCCGACCAAATGATGAATTTTCAAGCAAATTATTGGAGGTTTGTAGTGCAGAGGAACGAAAATACAGTGCTAGCTCTGGCCCACTTCTGCAGGAAGAGATTTCGTATGTTCTACCTCCTGTAGTGTCTCTACTTGCGGAGGTGCTAAATCTTTTTGTTCTAAAATTTGAACCATGTCACGTGCTATTTCAGCACTGAAAACTGGCCACGAAGTAGCTGCACCGTTATAGACTACCTTTATTCTTTGCGCATTCAGACTATAAGGTTTTCCATTGTGATCTCTTAGTTCGTTTAACTCATTTGCGGTACAATATTTTCTTCCTGCGATATAGTAGGTATCGAAGATATAATCAGAAACGTAGTGATCATCACTTGATGACCGATTTAGATAACGCTGTCTCACACGCTCTTTACATACCGGAATTTCTGCATCTATAAATAAAAAATAAGCACCCTGCAGAAATTCAGCCGAGAATTGGCTAAATGCGTGAAGATAATCAGCTCGTGCGAATTCAATAAGAATAAGTTCTTCTTCGGAAGAAGTCACTTCTTGTTTCACAAGCTTCTCTGATTCTACTAATGAAGTGTCAAAAACAGAAAGATCATGCACATCAAAACCGCCGTAAGCAGCTTGACTAAATTGAGGACCATCAGGGGCTTTTTCAAACCACGTATAAAGAATGTCATAATCATTGAATAATTTGACAGTGAAGCCCTTATCTCTTACTAGCATCGAGATATAATGGGCAGCAGATGATTTGCCGCTCCCAGGCAAACCAACTATAAAAACTTTTATACTCATAACATGTACTTCCCATACGCCCACTCCTCACACTCTAGTTGTGGACTCTTTCTATACATAGACAAGCTGCAATAAGAGTATTACAAGCTATACATGAGTAACGGACAAATATCTAAAGTGTAACGTATAGATACAAGCGTAAATCCAATAGGAGTAAAAGGTTATACTTTAGGGGGCCAGACAGCCAAACGTCCATGTGCGTGATCGGAATCGGCAGGGTGCCAGGAGATAATGCGACCTCCACCTTCTTCCTTGCCTGTATGAAGTGCAAGTTCGAGAAAGTAAAAAATGTTGAAACCCATGTCGGCAATTTGTGTTTCGACTGGAAAACGTTTTAACACCTCATACAACTTGGCATGTTTGTATGAGGTGACACCTAAGCGCACTGTAATGTCTTTAAATTCTATTCTGTCTCTGACTGGTTGTTGATATGATGGCGACATGACTGAGACAAAATAGTTACGCTGTAGAGCTTCCTGTAACTTTTCAGCATACTCCCTGGCATTGTCTAATGTCTTCCCTTTCAGTAACAAGAAAAAACGATCAGCATAAATGTGATAAATTTGATAGTCTGTTTGCTTCCCTAGTAGCAAGCCCATCTGATTTCTGATCCGTTCGCCCAACTCCTTACTGAGGTTCATGGATAGCTGGTCACCATACATTCTCGTATAAGTACTTTGCCTATCCATGTCTACCGAAATGAATGAAGTTTCACCCGGCATAGAAAGATCACCTATCTCCCTGATGTCTCGTAGTAAAGACTCTACTTCCCGAATAAATCTATTTTCTGAATTAAAGCCTTCCAACACTTGATTGACCACACTTGGTTTCTTTACTAAGTCTCGTAATCCCTCTTTGCTCTTTTGCCGAATAGTCATCACTGCCAACAGTTCTTCAGCTATGCGTGTTAAAAGCCGTAAAATGCGCCGATGGATAAGCGAAAAAGCATCGCGTTCTTCCGATACTATATAGAGTATGCCGAGTGGAGAACTATTCTCTGCTCCAATAGGAAACGCAATAGCCGATTGCACAGGTGATCTTGCTCACGATACACAACAGTTTTATCTTCTATTGAGATATGAGAACGATAAATAACATTCCCACTTTGAAATGCCCGTAAGCTTAAACTCAGAATAGGCGTTTCAGGCGAGACAACGGTTTTATCTACGACATGAGGGGAGTGTGTGCTTTGTGCCTGGACATACAGGTTACGTAGTTGGAAAGGAAGTTGTGGGTTGCTTGGCAAAAGCACACAACAAAACTTCCAGTGATCCTTCCCTTGATCGTTTTTCCCACCAATGCGTACAACCATATCCGTAAGAAACTTAAGCATAGACTCAGCATTACTCGCGTTACCAAGCGCGGTGGTTGGATAGACAGTACCACGTATTTCTTCTCTTCTAAAATACGGCAACCACATATGAATATCTTCACGAATTGGTATAAGAAGTTGGCGTACAGTATCGACTACCGCTTGCGAAAGGGAAAGATGCATTGCTTTTCGTTGCAGCACTATAAAGGTCGAATCCTTCGCTTCTTGTTCATCTGCCGCACGTAAACCACGAACTCTAAAATCACTCGGAAAGGCAAAGTGAGGATACGCATTATAAGAGGTATGGAATGCATTGTTTTGGTCACGCCAACAGATAACACATTCTCCAATTTCTGTGAGTCTTTCTGGCTCTAAATCATGGGCAACAGTTTCTGTACTCTTAATAGGAATTATCAAGCCAGCAACGGTACCAGGAATATCTTCACAAATCAAACTGAGTACGATACGTAGCATTTGCGATATAAAATATCGCCAGTGTTCCCCCCTGTTTGCTTCCTCGACGAGATAATCAATGGAATGATGTGTTTCAGTATCCTGCTCAGCATGCCCATTGAGCTTGAGGGTTTGTTCTTCAATGGTAGAAGAGATGGAATGCCAAACCTCGTCAACATCGAACGGAATGCTGCTAAGTGCATAGCCACCATTCAAAAGTTCTTTAATGAGAGCTAATTTGTCTAATTCTGAAAGAGCATATAATCTCTGTCCACGATCATCTTTGGAACGGCGAGGTTTTAGAAAGCCCCGATTTTCCCAATCACGCAATTGACTTTCACTGAAATTGAAGAGCTGTGCGGCACGACCTATAGTGACTGTTACATCTTCACGTGCGCGTAAAATATCGCTTTGCACGCGTTGTTGCGCGCTCTCAGCTTCGAGGTGCTTCCTTATATTGTTTACGCTTTGCTCTTCCATCTTTCGCTCCTAAAAAGAAAACTGCACAAACTCCATAGGTTTCCTGTATAAAGTCTATCTTATCATATTTGCAATTCGCTGTATATAAAAATAGTATCTCAAGTTATTATATGGTCGATAACAAGACGCAATAGAGTAAGTCATATCAATTCGTTACAGCCACTACTTCTATAAGATAAACGTTCAATCATCAATAGTAGTCACAAATAATTATAAGCCTATCTTAGGTAATCTAATTATTTTAAATTTTCTTCTTCTTTTACCCTTAATTGTTGTTCAATTCATTGATTTACAATATTAGGTAATGTTACCATATTATCAGTTACCTATCATATATCTTTAATAACCGTAGAAAACCACAGTACTGCAACTCATGTAGAGAAACGCCACATAAAACTTAACTCCGATGGAGACATAGAAGCTAACTTTGCACTCGCCTTGTCGCTGAAACCTCAAGTTTTATATGATAGTGTACATAAGGAGGCATTTCACATGGATATAACCACCACATTGTCTACCTCTTTCTCTACGCAAAGGCACATGCCACAAATAGAAGGAGAATGGTTGGAGCTTGGAATCCGATTGCGTCCCTTCATTCAGAACTATATATTCAAGCTACATCTTGTTCATTGGCAAGGTTGCGCACAAATGCTAGGAGAAGATACCCTTCATGAAACATTCATAAGAGCCATTTCCTATGCTCGCAAAGCTGAGAATGGCATGGTACCTCCTATCGACTCTTTTGAGGCTCTATGCAAGACGATCGCAAAAAACTACTTGCTTGATCTACAACGCAAGGACAAACATTTAGCCTACTCCATTGACGTAAGTTCGGATTGTGACGTACATCAGTACATTAGTATGTCCTTTGATCCTATTAATGATGTGATTGAAGAAATGATGGTGTACGCAAAGATGCTCCTCGTCTCTAAAGCCATAAAAAGTTTCACCCCGAAGCTTAAGGAAGCTATGCTTATTCACCTGGCAAACATGGAAGATTTTGATGATGAACAACCGCGCCCACTTGAGAGGGCGATGTGGGCTGTGGGTATTCCACTTCGAGAGTACCAATGCGAGTTACCTAAAAACTCTGTATTGCGTAGTCGTCACTCGGCACTCGTGTATCTGGGTTTGAAGACCTTACGTCAAACCTTTAGCTGTTCTTCACATCAACCTGATAATGCTGCGTAGTGCTACCATCGCAAATGTGTTCCTGTAATCTGCCTGTAGTTACATGCTCGTCTTTCACTGTTAGATGTAAGAGCGCATACAGCAAGAAGGAAAGGAAAGGAAATGCAATGGATAAGCTTCATACACTCGCGAAACTTCTTTGGGTTACTGGGGGTGTCCTATGCCTCATGGTTTTTATCTATCAGGCCACACCGATACTTCTCAGTGCGTTAGCAGCATCATGGCTTCAACTGACAGGAGTGTTCCTGATTTTCCTTGGCTTATGTATTCTAAGCCTTTGTACAATCTTCTTGTTCGCCTGGATGTTTATAGAACTAGGAGATCGGTGGCACTTTCTACGCATTCGCAAGCACATGCGAGAGTTGGATGTTCTCATACGTGAACAACAGTTACAACACACGCAAAAGTACAGTCGTTATCGCACACATCATGCTTCAAATCGTCAGGGTCGCCATATATTGTGGCGTCGCTTTAAACGTGGCAAGCCATAATAATGGGGTGTAGGGGCTATAATTCATTACGCCCTCGTTGCACACCAAAGGCCGAACGAGGGCGTAATGAATTATAGCCCCTACACCCCATTATTATATCCATGAGCCTCTTCTCTATTATGCCACCCTACGCTCTATCAACTGTACCCCGGGCACCAAACGTATCATGTTTGCCTCAGAAAGCGTCACAACGCCCTCGAAGTGGGAGGCATGCATATCTATCTCAATGCACCATGCAACTAATTCGCCATCTTTTAGCATAGGTCTGGTTGTGAGCCAGCGCTTGTGATGTGGGCCACAGGAGGCAATGACAAAGGTCATGCCCGCTGCTTTAAGCGTTCGTGGTGATGCTTCCGGCACGGAGTTCCAGGCACTGACGAAGTAGATTTGATCGGACGAAACGTTATTGAAAAGCTTGTTCCAGGTGGAACGCATCATCAGACCATTCTGTGTATCTACATTGCGTAGCTTGATGTATTGCTGCACTTCTGCGATAGGATTCTCTTTAAGCAGTGCAAACGGTAACAAAGGCAAGAGTAATCCTGACATCGTTGCACGGATAAAAATAACACGCGGCAGTATACATCCTTCTCGTGTTTCTTCAGTAGCAGATATATAAGTATGGTCAGTCATAGATTCCTCCTCCCAATTCGTGTAAATACGGGTTCTCTTCTGTTATACCTATCGGCATATCTAAGGATTATCTACACTCTTGACACAAACACACCTACATCCTATGCTTGTGGCAGAAAGACAGAAGGGGAGCCTCTATGCACACGGACATATCCAATACCACGCACGTTTCCAAGAATTCACCACACACTACCATTCCGTGGTGGGATGGACTTGATACGCAAAGCGTTACAGCACTTACACTTGCGCCCTTAGCACATCTCAATACAGAAATCTATGATGCTGTTGTTATTGGTGGAGGTGTGGCTGGTCTGAGTGCGGCGATAAGTGCCCGTTCAACAGGTGCCCGTGTAGTGTTGTTAGAACGAGAAAGAATGCTCGGCTATGGCGCAACGGGGCGTAATGCAGGTATCCTGAGCGCGGGCGTTAACATGCATATTGCTGACCTACCGTCTGACAGTCCGGGCGCACTCTTCTGGCCCGAAACGACGCGCGTTTTGCTCTCGCTGGTTGAGGAGGCAAAAAACCCTGATAGCATGTTACAAGCCAGGTTGACAGGAGCGATCAGCCTGGCGGAAAGTCGGCATGCGGCAAAAAAATTGGCGAAAGAAGCACGAGTACGAGTCGCGGCAGGACTACACGCGGAATTGTGGTCGCCCGAGCAAGTGAGCGAAGCGACACAGGGACGCCTTGACGCCAGTTCCGTCGTCGAGGCATTGTGGTTGCCCGACGAAGGACGTATTCATCCATTGACACTACTAGCCTATCTTGCGCAGCAAGCAAAGCAAACAGGCGTAGAACTCGTAGGGGGTGCTACCGTCTCTGCATATCAAGAGGTTTCGACACGTAATGGTCATGAATGGCAACTCACACTTACCGATGGTCAGACGCTTACAACGCGAGGACTTATCAAGGCAACAGGGCCAACGACAGAGCCGAACGCACGAATTTATGCGCTAGCCTTCGCGCTAGAACTTCCCGATACCTTTCCGCTCTTCTGGGATGCAGCCCCCTATATCTATGCCGACTTTCGGCCTGGCAACGGACGCCTGACAGTTAGTGGTGGACGCTATGGACATGCGGGCGTCACACACAACGATGCGAAATACTACAAGCACCTTGCGAAAGCAGCTCGCCATTGGCTACCCGAATTAGCAGGTCAAGAACCACTCTATACATGGGGTGTAGACCTGGACGTTACCGCGAACATGATTCCCGAACTCCATACTTTGGGTGAGAATGCACCAGGCGTATCTATTGATGGTCTTGGTGCGCTCGGTGTCCTCCCCGGCATCGTCCTCGGCAAACGCGCCGGGCAATTTATAACACAGAAATGAGACTGGTAGGTCGCATGCGACCTACCAGTCTCATTTCTGTGTTATTCTATTTTCGTGCAGGCAATGTAAAGGTCTTATCTGTAACGAGATCGCCTTTGAAGGCGAATGGCTTCAAACCCTTCTGTTTGAGCGCACCGGCGTCAATTGTTAGTTCTACCGATGGCACATAGCCACCTTGCTTCTGGACGAGCAAGCTGTAAGGACTTTGGCCCGCCCCGTGTTTTACTGCCTGTGGTACATACCAGGAAAGCGAGATAGTGGAGATACAGTTCTTAGGCGTTGCGGTAAGTCCTCCCCACATGGCATGTCCAGGTAAATCGCTGCTAAGATTTTTGGAGCACCAAGGCTATCAATTGTCCAGGCTTGCTGATAGCCACGATCTCCTAGCTTGTAGTTTCCATCGGGACAGTAGCGTGCGTTACTTGGGAAGTAGGTATCATATTGGCTACAGCCTGTGACTGGTGGCGTGCCAGCCGTTCCTGGCAGCGGTGGAGTGCCTTTAGTAGGTGGCGATGGGCTGGTAGGAGTGGGATTACAAAGAGCTTGTCCTGTATCAAAGCCATCACCCGAAAGAAACTGCGCGTTTTGTGGGGCATAGACACGAATATAATCAGCATAGGTATCAAAACCGTATACCTGTCCTGTCTGCTGATAATCCAGTGTAATAGTGAGATTATGTGTCGCGCCCCCTTGCGCATCGAGGACGATATCGTCGTGCTCAGTCGTATGCACATACTGGCTGGCCTTGCTAATGCTGATATTGGCTTGCACAACCTCAAAACCATCTTGCTTCGTGAAGCTATCTGTCGCACCGCTATAGCCGTGATCGGTTAGCCACTGCTCTGCCTGCGGATTAGCAAAGTATATTTCCAGGTCGTGTGACTGAATATCTTTGATCGCGCCCTTCACAATGTTGAGCAGTTGTTTCGTAGGCAGATGGCGCACACGATCAAGGAGCATCTTCCCCACGAGTGAGGTAAAGGCTTTACGCGCGGCATGGCTATTATCATTGCTTTTTTGATGCTCAACCGCGATAGCCGTGTAATCCTGCTGGTAGTAGTGTAAACGCTCCTCAAGGTTTTTCGATGTAATCGTCTCATTGTATTCCGCGACGTGAATGGGTCCCGTTACATCTAAAATGTGCCCGATAAATGTCGGGGTAAACGAGATATCGCCATCAACGGGGCCACCACCCTCATCCTGGAAAACCTGCATACTCATACGAGCCGTTGTAGGATAGTCGCCGGACAAATTGGAGTCACGCAGACCCCAGTTGCCAAAGTTCATCCAACTGCTATACGCTGGCGGTGCTTGTCGTCCAAGTTCCACGCCATTGCCAGCATAATCGAGCAAGGCAACATCACGTAGACCAAATGGTGCCATACGTCCATCCTGGATTTGCAGTACACCGTATTGACCTGTAAAACCGCCACTTGGACGCAGTTCCGCGCGGTCAAGTGTTTGTACCAGGAAGCGACGTTCATGGCCTACACCGAGCAACCAGGAGACAAGACCGATAAGTCCTTGTCCCTGTGTCAGCAAATCCTGTATCCTGGGCAGTTGAGTCAGCAAACTTGTCAGTTGCGCCTTCTGCTTATCGCTGATCGGTACGTCACTCATGCGCACCTGACTCATCTGCACCCGAATATCATCTATGTAGTAGAGGGCATGAATAACCGCACCATCGATAGAAGCAATGTCGGAAACACTTATAAGGGGCTTTGTAACGCCATTGGCAAGTGGCGAGCTATGAATGAGACCAGCACCCATAATGCCGATACCGCTCACCTCTTCCCCCATCTTAGACACATCGAGGGCCACACGTACAAGGTGACGAGCCATCAGAAATTTGTTCGCGTAATCGGGCGAATACTCTTGCAAAAGCGCGAAGATATCGGCGCGGTTCGTGAGGTCTTGCAACTGTACAAAGTCGGCTTCGGCAAGTTTGAACTCTGTTTGTGATTGATGAAGTTTTTTCACATCCAGGACAGCCGTTGGATCAGTTTTAGAGATGGTAAGCAAATTTTTGACATTCAAAAGATGATTTACCCCATCCAACGCCGTACCACGCACACTGCTATAAACGCTATAGGCCGCAAGCCCTGCCCCCTAGCGGCACAAGCACACCGAGTAACACTATCGCGACTAGTACCAAACTTAAGATACTGTACACACTTCGTCGTTGACGCGTCTGCACAAGCGTATCTTGAATACGCCGCTTACGTACAATTTTGTGAGGTCCTGTTTTCCCATTCCCCGGCCTACGTACATACGACGCATGACTTGCAGTATCACGTGGTAAGACCTGCTGTAGGGACCGATTTATCGCTTCCTCGTCACCAACCGACAAGTCAAGAGGACGTGATAAATCGGTCCCTACAGGCATCGGAAACGAAAGGGCTTTGGGTATAGGAATAGAGGTTTTTGTTTCTAGGAGTAGTGTGTCAGCAGAGGGCATGACAGGGGCAAGCCCTGTCACTACTATTTCTTCCGCCACTACGTGGCTTGGGGATGTATTCGTCTATAGTAGTGACAGGGCTTGCCCCTGTCATGCTCTCACGCTCATAAATAGGCTCATCCTTATCACGCGCAAGACACAACGTTTCAGGAAAGCTAAGTATGGTTGGTATTTTCACTGGTGTCGTGATAACAATAGCGGGACGCCTGGCGGTAATCGCATCGTTCTCACCATCGTCAATATCTGGCTCGTGCTTCGTGGATGTCTCTTGGATAGCTAAGGCTCTTTGTCCTTCCGAAGGTGTATGGTCAACGACATTCGTGCCAGGAAGGAGCGCACGAAAACCCCATATGTGTCCATCCGCATGGTACATCAAGCATTTTTCAGCCATCGCCAGCACACTTTGCTTGGCGATATCGTGTTGTCTTGCTATCTCATCAAGTGGAGCATCATCAGCAAAATACGCTTTTATTACGGCCTTATGTTTTTGAAAACGCCGCTTTTGGCGTGTATTTAACCCGGTAAGAGGAACTTCTTCCCAGCATGAAATATCAATAGTATGTTCATTGGACGTGACATTGGACGTACTGTTTTGGGTTTGTGTATCGAGCAAGGGTACACTCCTCGCTAGCGGTAAATACTATATTATAAAAAATAAGCATAGAAAAAACAGGTAATACATTCTTCTCTTATAATACATGACGTAAGAAGAAGTCAACTTGTTGCGTTTACATCAAAATTGGCTACTTTATCTATCTTTTGAGGAATGTGAATATGCTCGTGGTCTCGACGCTCCGCGTCGAGACCACGAGCATATTCACATTCCTCATTTGATTCTTGCCTCAAGTGCGGTAAGTTGCTCTTTGAGTTTGCGGTTCTCTTCGCGCATCTCATCGAGGTCTTTGCGCAAGCCCTTGAACTGTTCGTCATCTTTGTCACTGGAACGGAGCGCGTGTATCGTAAGGCGCATCTGCCGTTGTGTAAACGAATCAAGTTCGTGGCTTGCCGAACGCTCCAACGATGCTAGCGCACGTTTGTCGTTAAACGATGCCAGGGCCATACCCCCAACCATACGGACAGGTTCCCACGTATCACGCTCAACTGCGTCACACAGCGCGGTCACAGCACGTTGACGCGCATCCTCAGCGTATTCTATACGATTGCGTCCAACAGTCCAGAGGCCATTAGCCGCCGCATGACGTAGAGTTGGATGGCTTTGCGGATTCCGAAGATAACTAGCTATAGTATCTACGACTTGATTGTCACCCGAATAGCCCAGACCAGCGAAGATGCCGCGTTGCACGTTGTCATTCCACGATGGACGCTGAATCAGTTCCGTTAAGAATGACACGCTTCCCTCGGTGCGCGTCTTGCCCAGGGCAGACGCAGAGGCCGACTCCACACGATAACTCACATCGCCTTTTTCGAGGATCGCTCGAAGGGCTTGCGCGGAACGGTGCGCCAATTCAGCGCGTTGCGGAGCCTGGAAGGTGCCGAGTGCGCTTGCGATAGCGGCGCGGACACGCGAAAATTGTGTTGGGTCAAGGTGCTCCAGTGCGTCTATGAGTATCGTTTGTGCCTTCTCGCTCCCCATGGTCCCAAAGGCGGATGCGGCAGCAGTAGCCACACCCCAGAAGGAATCGTTATACAAAGCAGTTTTGAGCGCGGCAAGACTTTCGTCATCATCCTTCTCGCCTAGTGCTTGCGCTGCATCGCTACGCCCAAGCGTGTCGGGATCGTTGGCGAGTTGGTAACGTAGCATTTTTGCTGAACGCTCGAAGTTCAGGGTTTTCAGCAACCAGCCTTCGGGATCGAAGCGCACCATAAGTGGCTCACGCGCTAACGGAACATAAAAACTCTGCTCGACCTGACCATCTTCACCTACGAGAACACGCATAGGAACGCTTGTTGTCTCTTTTGTATGTTCGTCTTTCGCGGCTTCGTCAGAAGTTGGTACAGTAAAATCGAGATCAATCGGAGTCACAAAGCATGGCGTTAACTCGTCAACCTTCTGCGTCTGCTTGATTTTGATTTTTGCCAGTTTATGTTCATCGTCCCACGAGTAGTTCACGGTAAACTCGGGGTAGCCACCACTATAGACCCATTGCTGGAAATAGTGCGCAAGACTACGCCCTGTTGACTCCTCGAAGGTACGTTCGAGGTCGGCGGTGATAACCTCTTTCGCTCGATAGCGTTCGAGATAGGTTTTGACGGCACGCTTGAACGCGGCATCGCCGAGTTGGTGCCGCAGCATATGCAAGACCCATGCGCCCTTGCCATACATGTGGCCATCGAATAGCTCAAACCCATCATCGTGAAAGACATGGTACACAATCGGACGACGATAGTGCTTATCCTCATCCATATACCACTCTTTCATACCTAGCATCGACTGCTTGAATGCGTCGCGCCCAAGATCATGCTCGTTCCACATATTCTCGAAGTAGGTCGCGAAGCCCTCGTTGAGCCACCCGTTTGACCAGTCGCGACATGTCACAAGGTCGCCAAACCATTGGTGCGCGAGTTCATGGGCTACAACGGGAACAAGGCTATCATTGTCGAAGGCCGCTTTTTTATCCATCAATAGTGTAAAGCTGTGTGTGGTCGCGGTTGTATGCTCCATCGCCCCCGTATAAATCTCGACAACGGTTTGCGCATACTTATCGTAAGGATATTCGACACCTGTGAAGTCTGAAAAGAATTGCATCATCTGCGGCGTCTTGCCCATCAACAGAGGGGCATCGTCCTTACGGTCTTTGCGGACATAATAGGTGACTGGCTTGCCATGATAGCTATCTTCAAGCACAGCAAAGTCGCTCACGACAAGCGAGATCAGATAGGCCGCATGTGGAATATCGTGTAACCAGTGATGCGTCTTAGTCGCGCCGTTGTCCGTCACCTCCAACAGGTTGCCATTCGAGACGGTCAGGAATTGCGCTGGTACCGTCACGATAATCTCTGTTGTGGCGCGGTCATTTGGCGCGTCATGACAGGGAAACCAATGACTATGATAGCGCGTCTGTCCAAAAGACCATGCCTGTACAGGACGTGTCGGGTCCTCGGGCGCGGGCTTGATAAAGTGTAGGCCAGTACGTGGCTTCGCGTGATACTGTACCGCGATCGTGAACACCTCATTATTAAAGTAGATACGGTCGAGCGTTACCGTCAGCTTTTTGTCGGTGGTCGTATAAGGTACATTTTTACCATCTATCGTCACCTGCTCGATAGCAAGTTCAACGGCATCGAAGGTAATCGTTCTGACCTCTTCATATAAAGCGGCAAACGTGGTATATGCTGTCCCGCTCACTGTCTCCTGCTCGAAATCGAGCGTGACAACAAGCTTGACATGCCGTACATCGGCGGGTCGATCGGGCGCATAGTGGAGCGCATCGTCGGGTAATTCAAACGAACGCGCATGCGGAATGGATGCTCCTCTTGCGTCATGCAATAGAAAGAAAGCTATAGCCATCCCCATTGTCTATAACAGAAATACGATTACAGTTTGGCATGTGGCACCTCCTACGGTAGTATGTGAATATGTATATCTAATCACGGTAGGAAGCGATGCACAAGGGTAAACTTAAAAGGTGATAGTTGGTCTTGTATATCCGTTGCAGAGTTCCCTCTCGTAAGTACTTAGTAAAACGATCGAACTGATATCCTAATCCAACGCAGTTCAATTTCTTGTGCCCAGTTTTATAGTTCTCTACTTGCGCAAATGCTTCTTGCAATGTATGTCAGTAATGAACATTTGTATTGACAAGATTAGCTAATTCGTTATAAACATTTTGCTTTGTATACTAGGTTGTGTGTAAAAGAAAGGTCTGGTATCCTGAACTGATAGACAGTTCAAAATCATCAGGAGGATACCGATGACTCACACAGTCAACCATAACGAAGACGTACTCGGAAGTCAAGAAAGCTTTGAACAGCTGGTGAAAGAGCGACTCCGAGAAGCAGTACGTGCAGCCCTCATCACGGTTATGGAGGAAGAAGTCACGGCTTTCATTGGAGCCAAGCCCTATGAGCGAAATCAAGAGCGTCGAGATCATCGCAACGGCTCGTACCAGCGTGATCTGGAAACAACGATGGGACACATTTCTGACTTGCCAATTCCTCGCACTCGTGGAGGACATCAGACGCAGGTATTTGAGCGGTATCATCGTCGTCGAGACGAACTGGATGGTGCCATTGGAGAAATGTTTGTGAAAGGAGTGAGTACCGCGAAAGTTGGGGAGGTGATCGAGACGCTAACAGGCTCCCATCCCAGTGCCTCAACCGTCTCGCGTGTCTTTCATACTTTAGAGTCAGAATATGAGCAGTGGAAACAACGGCAACTCTCAGAACGCTATGCGTATGCGTTTGCCGATGGGACATACTTCACCGTGATCTACAACGGGGAAGGCTGTAAAATGCCCATTCTTGCGGTCGTTGGGATTACGATGGAAGGCACGCGAGAAGTCTTGGGCTTTAGCGTCGGAGACCGAGAGAACCAAGCCGCTTGGGAAGCCCTCTTAGACAGTTTGAAAGAACGAGGGGTCAAAGAGATTGGGTTGTGGGTGAGCGATGGCAATCAGAGCATGCTGGGTGCCATCAGTCTCAAATTCGCGGCCTCGCAGAGGCAACGCTGTATCATTCACAAAATGGAGAATGTGCTCTCGTATGTGCCTCAAAAACAGCGTGAGCAGGTGGAACCAGAGTTAAAAGCCTTGTTCTATCAGAAAAGTCGGCAGGAGGCGGATCAGGCGGTAGCAGCCTTCGTCGAAAAATATCACCGCATATACCCAACGGCTGTTGCGTGCTTGCAGCGAGACCTGGATGCCTGCTTGACCTTCTACTCGTTTCCCAAAGAACACTGGAAAACGATTCGCACCAATAATGTGATTGAGCGACTCTTTGGGGAAGTCAAACGCCGTTCGCACAAGATGGCGGCTGCGTTTCGCAATGAAGACAGTTGTGTGTTGCTCTTTTATGCTGTGATTCGGAGTTTAAAGTTCAACAAATTGACGATGCCATCAGCATCACAAACTCAACCAGACCATCCAATTTTACACACGACTTGACATACTATCTCTTTGCGCTCTTCATATGTATATCTTTCTCGTACCCTTACACAATGTTTTACTTCACTATTCGCTAACACTTCGTCAACATAGTCTGACAAAGAACGACCAAGTAGAGCATAAGGAATCAGAAAGTACCTAGTGTACATAAGTAAACGGAATTCTGCCATTTCTAACAGTACAACTAACATCTGGATTACAAGCTACATCCAGCCCATATTCTTTGCAGAGGATATCTCTATCTTTAAGTTTTGTACTCCAATCATAACCATATCTAATCGGATGAGCAAACAATCCTTCTACCTCTTCTACGGATTTAAGTGAGCAAATTTCCCTGTCAAAATTGTTATTTCCTACAGGTCGTAGACAAACTGCAATATCAGTTGCTTCACACAAGGCGCGTGGATGTACTTTTAGTAAGATAGGCCCATATGGATTAGGTGTCCAATTTCCTCGTTTGGCAAATACTTTACCAAAGTCTGAAAAATTTAAGAAAACCTTATCCCAAATTCCTTTTTTATGGTCATCATCATCCGTATCAAATTCGGTGAAACACAAGTTGTTGTCCTCAAGACATGAACGAGATGGAACACCATTTAAAGTAATATAAGATTGAAAATCTGTGAGCTGACATGCATGAAATAGAAATACTTCTCTCTTTTCCAAAAGATCAATCAGCTTTGTAATATCCTTCCCCCGAAACATCTACGTATACCTCTTTCCTTTAAAAAGATGAATTGCCAGGCTTTATTACAACTAAATAGCATTAAAGCCTGGCAATTTATCTTGTTGTGAATACTCATTTGTATTTTCTTGTTTAACAGATTTATTCAAAGCAGGTTCTTCTAAGTGGGCTTTTAATAAACCAGCATCCTCCCTTAGCCTTTCTTTAAGTAGTGGTCGCGCCCTCTTCCAAAGCTGAATGGCTGATGCCTGATTTAAATCAACCATTCTTAAACGCCAGTATAGTTCTCGTGCCCACCATGTTGAGTCAATACTTTCATTAAGTAAAGCACTTTCAAAATAAAAGCTTATCCAAGATAATTGACGCGTAGGAATACCGATATCTTTCGCAACATCTTGTAGTGCTTTTTTCCCTTGAGGGGTATGCTTATCAAGTCCAACCCAGAATGATAAACTTTCTTTAGATGACTTAGCCTCTCCAATCTCTGGCATATTTTCCTGCACTGCTAAATAAGCACTTGCTTGGATTAATGCTCTATCCCAAGGCCAACTCCAATTTCGGTGTGCTTTCCTTGCTAAAGAAACGAGACGAAGTTGCCGCTCATTTTTACATTCTTGCTCAGCCCAATTCCAAAATCCTTCAGGGTTTTTGATAGCTCTTACTATTTGTTTTATCTCACTATCTCCCAGATCGCCAACCAATACTGACGTATCCCCTTCTGATAATGCGTGCGCTAAAACTCCAAGACTTGCAGCCTCCCTTGTTTTCACTGATCTTGTTACAAGGGTTAATGTATCAATTATGCTCTCTAAATTAATTTCTAATGGTAGAAATTCTCCTAAAGGCCAACACTCTTCAAACACAATAATTGGAGTTCGTGATTTTAACCACTCGATATTCTTAGCTTCGTCTAAATGATGAATAATTTTAGTAACTAATTGTATATCTCCACGTCTTACAGCTTTTTGCAGCAAGGAGTGACAAGCTTTATGATCTTGAGTATTAGATTCTTTCATATATACCTTCATATCAGCTATTTTATGAAGAGAAGCGTATGAAAAGCGTTTCGTTTTATACAATCATTCAACGGCCTAATTATCAGCTAGTAACTCTTGTGCAACAAATACTTCTCGATATTGCCCTTCAGTACATTCACCAATTCTTTATCCTCCTAGCTTGACAGCATGGCATGAAATAGTAATCTGCTCTCACACAACTCAATCTCTACAAATATTTGAGGAGTTGGCGATGGAAGGGACAGTGCGAGATAGCATATGAACAATTTTAGCGATGAGGTCAATTTTATCTGGAGCGTGGCGGACCTGCTGCGCGATACCTTCAAACGTAGCAAATACCAGGATATAATTCTTCCACTCACGGTACTGCGCCGCATCGACTGCGTGCTACAACCAACGAAGCCCTCGAAGCCAGTGTGCGTGTTAACCCACCGGACAACGCGCGTCTCACCTTCAACCATGTCATCAACGACATGCTGCAGGACATGATCGACGGTCACTTCAAGTTCTACAAACAGGTCAACGACGACCCAGAATTCGAGAAAACATTCCTCGACTGGCTGTTCGTACGTTACCTCAACAAAGAAGGGGAACGATGATGGAAATTAACAAAATAATCAGAATGTAGGGGCCTTTCCAATCGCCGACGAGGACGTGATACATCGGTCCCTACAGGTGAAAGCCCCATCCTTTCTTGCCTTCTCTATTCACATTCTTTGAACTATGCTATACTTTGTCTACATAGCTATGTTTATGCGCTATCAACGTAAAAGAGGAATGTATTGTGGAAGACACAAAGAAAGAAAATGCTACCAATGGCTCTGTTGCCCAAGACCATCATTCTGCTCTCATGAGCAAACCCACGCCCCGTTTATCTACAGGTGTAGAGGGGCTAGACGAGATTTTATATGGTGGCTGTCTTCCTGGACGTGCGTATCTTCTACGTGGTGGACCCGGTTCCGGCAAGACAACGCTTGGTCTGCATATTCTTGCCGCAGGTGCTGCGAGGGGCGAAAATACGCTATTTATTACACTCGGAGAATCGGTAGAGCAGATACGTGCAAATGCGACGGAAATTGGTATAGACCTTACACGTGTCCACTTTCTTGATCTGAGTCCTACTTCCTCTGCGTTTACGCTTATGGAAAGTTACGATATCTTTTCGCCAGCAGAGGTTGAACGCGAACCTATCACGCAAAAAATTATCGAAGAGGTACAAAGGCTACAACCGCGGCGTGTATTTCTTGACTCGATAACCCAATTTCGCTATCTTTCAAATGATGCGTTCCAATTTCATAAACAGGTGCTCGCGTTTCTACGCTTTTTAAGTGAGCAACACGCAACCATATTTTTCACCTCGGAAGGCAGCAATGGTTCACCCGATGATGATTTGCAATTCATGAGTGATGGTGTACTCACATTGGCCTCTTCTAATGAGGGTCGTACGATAAGTGTTTCCAAATTTCGCGGCTCATCGTTCCGTTCTGGTCGTCATACCATGCGCCTGACCGAAAAAGGCATGCAGGTTTTCCCCCATTTGCTACTCCATCATCAAAAAATCACACAAGAAATCGAGAGTATTTCGTTTGGCGTTCCTGCACTCGATGAGTTGTTGCATGGTGGGCTAGAGCGTGGCACCGTCTCGATTATCACGGGTCCAAGCGGAGTAGGAAAAACAACACTGGGTCTTCAATTTATGAAGGAAGCGGCGGGACGCGGTGAACATTCACTTGTTTACCTTTTTGACGAGCGCGAAGAGACACTGCTCCAACGCTGTGAAGCGGTCAACATTCCCGTACAGGCAATGATAGAGCGAGGTACGTTGTTTATTAAACAAGTAGAGCCGCTTGAGTTTTCGCCCGATGAGTTTGCATTCATGGTGCGTCGAGACGTGACCGCGCAAGATGCGAAGATCGTTATGATTGACAGTGTAGCGGGCTATCGGCTCTCGGTGCAGGGTAATGAACTTGTGCCCCATTTACATGCGCTCAGCAAGTATTTACAAACACTGGGTCTCGCGGTGCTTTTGATCAACGAAGTCGAGAGCGTCACAGGTGATTTTCGCGTGACTGAGACGGGCATCAGTTATATGGCGGACAACATTGTCTTTCTACGCTATCTCGAAATTCATGGCGAGATGCATAAAGCTATTGGTGTATTAAAGAAACGCCTGACGGATTTCGAGAAAACGTTGCGTGAGATCGAGATTACCAGTTATGGTATCAAAGTGGGTAGACCACTGGCTGACTTCCGCAATATTTTGAGCGGATTGCCAGAATGGGTCGATGCGGAGCGAAAGTCTGCAGACGTATGAACAATGAACCGCTGATATTGATGGTCAATCATAATCAGCAGAACTTGAATTTGTTGATGAAATTTTTGGCACACGAAGCATATGCAACATATCCGGTCAAAAGTCTCGATGAATTCGATCATGCGCTAGGGATACACATGCTCTTCTGCATGGCACTTATCGACATCACAGGTTTCGATCAACACATATGGAGTCGGTGTGCTCAACTACATGAGAGCAATATTCCATTCATTATTATCTCGTCCATGCAAAATGCGGCGACCCGGCAAGCGAGTATGGGGCATGGCGCGAAAAACGTTCTCATTAAACCACTTGCATCAAGAGAACTACTCACCATCGTGCGTAGCCTACTAGGAGGTTAACATGCCCCGTATTCTTCTTCTTATGCAGAATAAGAAGAATAGTAACCTCCTTACAACGCTGCTTACAAGCACATATGAAGTAGTGCAATCGGAAAGTCTCGACTCGCTCGATGCACTTTTCGACCTGTGTATTATAGATGTAGCTATGTTGCATCATATAGGAGAGCGCATACAGCAGCGCAAACACGTTGAGCATCCCGTCTTTTTGCCTTTTCTGCTTATCGCAGCGCAACGAGAGCGTGAACTTCTCAGGCAACATATCGACGAACTCGTGCTGATCCCAATCGAGAAACGTGAACTACAGATGCGTATCGAGACGCTCCTACGTACACGAAGCCTCTCATTAGACATAAAGTTACGTAATGAGGATTTGGAATCATATATTCAAGCGATGACACATGATTTACGTGCACCAGTGCGTGCGGTAGCAGGTTTTACGGAAGCTCTCGTGGAAGATGAAGCGGCACACTTAACTGAACAAGGAAAACAATATGTTCGCATGATTTTGTCGGCAACTGACCAGATAACGCAACTTATTACTGCCCTACTCGGTTTTTCACGTATTGGTCGTGAGGAAATTGAAATACTTCCTGTCGATATGCACCTTGTACTTGAGAGTTGTTTACGTGCATTACAACAACAGATAAGCGAACGTCATGCCCAGATACACATTGAAGAAAATTTGCCAGCCATCGAAGCTAATCCAATCCTATTAAAAATGGTATTGACCAACCTGCTCTCGAACGCCCTAAAGTTCGTCCCTGAGGGGACGACACCAATCGTGACCATCTCTAGCAGGGTTATGCGCTACAACTGTCGCGTGCAAATTCAGGACAATGGTGTCGGTATCACTTCTGAAAATCAACAACGACTCTTCACGCCATTTGTACGCCTTCACGGAGTCGAAGAATATCCCGGGGTGGGATTGGGACTGGCAACGGTACGTAAGGCGATTGACATCATGGGTGGTTCCGTGGGGATTACCTCTCTTCCGGCGCAAGGAAGTACATTCTGGTTTGAACTAAGGAGGTCAAACGCATGATGAAAATTTTAATGATTGATGACAGCCCCTACGACCGTGCACTTATTCAAAGACGAGTACAAAAAGAATTTCAAGATGTCGAGTTTGTCGAGGTTATTCGTCGCAGTGATCTGGATGAGGCACTTACCCAGACGGATTTCGATCTTGCGCTGACAGATTATCGTCTGCAATGGACCGATGGCCTCTGGTTATTACAAACGATTAAAGCACACATACCCCTACTTCCTGTCATCATGGTGACAGATACCGGTAGCGAAGAGATCGCGACCGAGGGCATGAAAGCTGGTCTCAGCGATTATGTGTTGAAGCGGGACTTGCATCGTCTCCCTCTCGCCATCAAGGAAAGCCTTGAGAAGACGAGGTTAATCGTCGAGCGCAAACAACTGGAAGAGCAGGTTCGACAGGCACAGAAAATGGAGAGCCTCGGACAACTCGTGAGTGGTATCGCACACGACTTCAATAATATCCTGGCGGGTATCCTTGGCTACACGGACCAGAGCTTATCAAAGATAGACGCCACTCACCCGGTTTATGAAGGGTTACGTCATACGCGCGAAAGCACGCTACGAGCGGCACAAATGGTACGTCAATTGCTAGCATTTTCGCGCCATCAGGTCCTTGAACCCGCATATGTTGACGTGAATAGTATTGTGGCAAACTTGCTGGACTTCATCAAGAAAGTTATTGATGAGCACATCGAAATCGTGTTTACGCCCGCGACAAATATACAAACCGTCTTCGCGGATACAGTGCAGATAGAGCAGGTGATACTGAACCTGTGTATTAATGCGCGTGATGCAATGCCTAATGGTGGCCAGTTATTTATTACTATCCAGAACACAACACTCGACAAAGCACCGCGACAAATGCAGACATTAGAACAGGCAGGCTCTTTCGTGGAGATAACGGTACGTGATACTGGTACAGGGATGGATGAGCAGACACGTGAGCACATCTTCGAACCATTCTTTACAACAAAAGAGGTTGGGAAAGGGACTGGCCTTGGTCTCTCGACTGTACACGGCATTATCGGACAGCACAGAGGCCTCATCGATATCGAGAGTACACTGGGCACAGGTACAAGCTTTCACATCTATTTGCCTGCGGTCGATCATGCCCCACTTACACCACAAAAAGAACCAGAAGTCAAACCTGGAACACAAAAGGGAACTGAGACGCTTCTACTGGTGGAAGACGATCAGGACCTGCGCGAACTGATGCAGGAAGTGCTACAAGAGTATGGCTACACCGTCATGAGTGCGAGCAATGGTGAAGAAGCACTACACCTGCTTGAACATACTGATACAAAGGTCGAGCTTATTGTCTCAGATATGATGACCCCAAAACTAGGTGGTAAAGACCTTTATAAAAGACTCATGCAATCCGGTTCCACTACCAAGTTCCTATTCATGAGCGGCTACCTCGCTGACCACCTGGACCAGGATTTTCATATGGACACCGATACACATTTTCTGCAAAAGCCCTTCGATTTAGACGAGTTGACCCGCAAGGTTCGTGTCGTGTTGGAAGCATAGAAACGAGTGTTATTCTTCATCTTCACATCTACCAAGAAGCTAGCAGGCTTTCTGAAAGTGGATGTAGGCTTCTTCTCACGTATCACAAAGATCACCGTGAGTAAGGCCAGGAGTATGCTTATGACACAAACGAAAAGGGCATATTGAAGGCCGCCGGTAATCGCCACTTTCTCATTCTGCTCGCCTAGCTGAAACAACGTCGCCACATGGCTTGATGAGGCTGCGACAGCAATTGCCAGCACAAAGCTCGCACCGATCTGTTCCGTGGTATTGAACAGACCTGAAGCTAGCCCTTGTTCGTTATCACTTACACCAGCAGTTGCAGCGATTAGTATCATTGAGAAGGTTGGACCCATGCCAAGTGAGACGACAATGATTCCTGGTAACAGGCTTTGCATATACGTTCCATTAGCGGTCAATCCTGTCAGCAGGAGCAGACCAACAACCAGACCAATTACTCCACCGATAAGAAGGCTCCTAACACCAACGCGCGTCACTAATTGTGCCGAGATATTCGATACAACTAGTAGTACTATTGCCATCGGCAAGAACGCTAGCCCTGTCTCTAAAGCCGAGTAGCCAAGTACACGTTGCATATATAGCGTGAGAATGAATACTAAGGTGTCAAAGGCACCAGTGGCAAGTGCATTCACAATATTCGCACCTGTAACGTTACGCTGGCGAAAGATACCAAGTCGGACTAACGGAGATGAAGAACGTCTCTCGATTTCCACAAAGGTCGCAAGTAAAACAATAGCGAGAGCAAAGAGTCCAAGCGTTTGAAGCGAAAGCCAGCCAGCATCATTGCCTTGAGAAAGTGCATAGACAAGTGCTACAAGACCACACGTGACGGTAAGTGCTCCCAGAACATCGACGCGTCGTTGCTCTACCTGCGCTCGACTCCCCGGCAGCACGAATGGCGTGAGAATGATCGTAGCGACTCCAAATGGTGCATTGACAAACATTACCCAACGCCATCCTAAATCTGCGGTGAGCAGTCCACCGAAAATCGCGCCAGCGGCAAAACCAGCCGAGGCTACCGCATTCACGAACCCGAACGCTTTATTGCGTGCCTCACCTTCAGCAAACGTGGTGGCAATCAGTGAGAGAGCAGCAGGGGCAAGAAGCGCAGCACCAATTCCCTGCATCACCCGCGCCAGTATCAACAGAGTACTTGATGAGGCGAATCCACCTGCAAACGAGGCCAACGAGAAGAGGATCAAGCCTATGCTAAAGATGCGACGCTGACCGTACAGATCAGCTAGACGCCCGCCAAGCAGTAGCAAGCCGCCCAATGTCAACGCGTATGCGCTTATCACCCATTGCAGATTCTGCATCGAAAAGCCCAAGTCCTTCTGTATAGATGGTAAGGCGACATTGACAATCGAGAAATCAAGGACAACCATAAACTGTGCGATAGAAATAAGCAGAAGGGCAAGTTTCTGACGGTGTGCTCCTCGCGTAGGGGAAATCATTCTCATCTCCAATATCAGTCAAACGACATATAGCAAGCATAATTTAATGTACGGTCAGGCTGAAAAGGATTTGGCACCCTCTCAGCCTGCTTTTTTGAAAGCGCAACTCTATCCGAGTGATTGCATCAACGCTTGTCCCTTTGCTTGTGCTCGTGCAACTACCGTTGGCTCGTCCTCTCCAACCGTATGCGGCGTAGCCATATAAGGGAATTGGGGCTGAATGCGTCCATCATAGCTCACATGATCAGAGATAGGACTGTTCGCCATGAGGCTTAGCACAACATCAACCACATCATCGGTTAAACGTCGCCCATTGCGTGTCGCGAAGCTGAAGCTGGCCGGAGTTCCAAGGCGGTAATGAAGGATATCGGGCACCAGCAAATTCGCCACAGTTTGACCATAGACTTCAGGATTTTCTGTCGTTCCTGCGACGCGTGTGATCTGCGTGACGACTTCAGCAACACGAGGGAGCATTACCTCCCTGTCCTCGCGCGGCTGACGTTTGTTGTGGGCTTCACTCCGCTCGTCATCAATATTAAAGAAAGGCTAAATCAGGGGAAGCCCAATGCGCTCGATTTGGACTGACAAGCCATGTCCATACATAGACGTGGTCGCCCAGACACCGATGACTCCCTGACCTAATGCACTCGTTGGGACTTCAAGCACAATACTCGACACATTGCGCCCATCAACAAAGTTGAAGCCCTGTTCAAACACTTTCGGCATATAGGCATGCTGAGTGAGTGCCGCTTGCAAGAATATTTGTGCAGCAACTCCATCAGCGTAAAAGGCGTCTGCACTAAGACCAGCCCAGACATGCCCACCCTTAGTAAGAGATAGCTGCTCGTTGGTATGTCCTTGTACAAGTTGCTCGCCATCTGTACCGGAGTGCGCATCATTGCCTTCCGCATGGAGTACGGTGATAGTCTGTTGCCCGCTAGCATTCGGCTCACTAAAACGAAAACGGTAACTCAGGTCTTCAAGCGCGTCACCATTGGTATCGATCTTAAATTCATACACCACTTCCGGGTGGAAGGTGATGGGCGATGTTTTGCCCGCGTCGGGATTCACCGTGAGAATCAGGACGGTTGTATCCAAAGTAGCTCCATCGAACACATAAAGATCACAGAGATCAACGCGACCATCCTCACGTGCAACAGGAGCATCAAGATGATGTGACATGAGATTTCCTTTCTTTCCGACATATTGTTTCTAACAGGTGAACGTTCTTGTTGACGATTTATTTCTTACCTGCTAAAATACTTTACAGGTAAGAATATAACATGAAGAGTTATTACCTGTCAACCCTCTATACTGGTAATAATTTTGTGAAAGGAATAGCTCATGGCTCATTGGTATCTCAGAAGTGAACGTCATCTCCCACAAGAAATTCTCAATTCGTTCATGTTAGAGGGGCGGCTCTGTCTAGGTTTGGTAAATACAGCGCATCCACGTTCAGGTCGTCATGCCCACAATTCTCTCATAGGATACCCTGATCTGGTAGTTTGGTATCGCGCTGTAGGAATGCTCACTGAAGAGCAGGAGCAGCATCTTCTTCACGAGGCTGATGCTCATCCACAAGAGGCACTTAGGACATTCGAGCGCACACTCGTATTGAGAGAGGCTATCTACAGCGTCTTTTCCGCAGTTGCAGGTGAGAGCACTCCTCAGAAGAGAGATTTAGACTTGATTCAAAGCATCTTTATTGAGTCGATGGCTTCCGCGTCTTTGTTGCCTACAGCGCATGAGTTCTCGTGGGAGTGGGGAACAGGTGACGAGTATGGGAATGAACTGAGGCTGCTCCTCTGGCCCGTAGCACACTCTGCGATAGAACTTTTTACCTCTTCTAAAGAATGGAAGAGGATAAAGGAATGCCCCGGTTGTGGGTGGCTCTTTCTTGATAGAAGCAAGACTGGAAACCGTCGATGGTGTAGCATGGATGAGTGTGGTAGCCGTGACAAGATGCGCCGACAATACACTCGCAAACGCTCTACGCGCTAACGTCTGCTTCAAAGAAATGTATTTTCATTGTAGAACAGTATAAATGACAAAGGCAACACTTACCGTACCTCTACAACCTCTACTAGCCCTTCCCGTAGTGTGCTATGTTATACATAGACTTACCTGTCCAAGAAAGGGCTATTATGCGTACAACAATTCCTCGTATCAATCGGTTCTCACAAACTGTACGCTTTGTTCGCGTCTCACGTCTACTTTTGTGGACGATTTGGGTCATATATCGTGAGCGTCGGCGCGTCATTCGTGCACGTGAGCGTGGTAATTATGAAGTTCAACCAAATATCGAAGTACTCATCAAGGTACTTGTCGCCTTTCGTGTCGCCGCCATCAAGCTAGGCGTCTTAATGATTAAACTCGGTCAGTTTCTCAGTTCGCGTGCCGACCTGCTCCCCGATGAAGCAATATCGGTCCTCGCATCGCTGCAAGATGAGGTACCGCCAGCACCATTTGAGCATGTAGTCAGCATCATCGAAACTGAAACGGGCAAGCGGATCAACGAAATTTTTAGTGTACTCGAAAGTACAGCTACTGCCGCCGCCTCACTCGGTCAAGTTCACAAGGCAACACTTCTCGCTACAGGCGAGACGGTCGCCGTCAAAATTCAACGTCCAAATACCGATCAACTGGTACGCATGGACTTGAGTACGCTAAAGTTTGTTATTCGCGTCATCAACTTCTTCGTCGATACAACTGGCTTTATCGACCTTATGGGTATCTATCGCGAGTTCAAACGCACCACCTATGAAGAAGTTGACTACGCGGCTGAAGCAGCAAACGCTAAACGCTTCAAAGAAATGTTCAAAGATGACCCGACCATCTATATCCCAACTATGTACGATCAATATATCACGCCACATATGCTCGTCATCGAGTGGATCGATGGTATCAAAGTCAACGATTATGTCGCACTCGAAGCGTTGGGGATCAGTCGGCTTGAGGTAGCTAAGCGCACGGTGAGTGCCTACTTTTATCAGTTCTTTGTCGAAGGCTTTTTCCATGCGGACCCACACCCCGGCAACATTTTTGTCAAAAAGGGCGTTACAACTGCCGATGGTGGTCCTGTCATTGCCTTTATTGACTTTGGTATGGTCGGCTCGTTGACCAAAAGCATGAAACAATCATTGAAAGACCTGTTTATCAGTTTCTTGTCACGCAACTCTCGTTCGCTTGTCAATGCACTGAACAAACTCGGCTTTATTGGAGAGGGTGCCAACATGATCGTTATCGAGCGCGGCATGTCGATGATGATGGAGCAGTACTTTGGCATGACACTCGGTGCCGCGCGTGAACTCGCCATCCCCGAAGTGGCGCAGGATGTCGAACGTCTACTTTATGGGCAACCCTTTCAAATACCGGCCCAATTTGCCTTCACGGGTCGTGCCATCAGTACATTGGGTGGCGTTTCGACAGGTCTCGCGCCCGAGTTCAACTTTGTCGAGGTTGCAACACCCTACGCACGTAAGTTCCTGGGACTCGATGGCGAAGGCATAGGCCAGACCGCGCAGGAACTTTTAAATCAAGCACTCGATACCGGACGTACATTGCTGGCTCTGCCACGTGCACTCGAACAAATTATCACTAAGCTTGAAACGGGTCAGATCGAGGTCAAGCTGGCAAGTGATCGCCCTAAGGATCGTATTCGCTTCCGTTTTGGTCGAAACGGCGGTGGAGGCAGTACCGCGTCAGGAAGTGGTGGCATTTCATGGTCGCTAATGTTTATCGCAGCCCTCGCTGGCGGTATCTATCTGACTACGGCACATCTTATGGTACCCGCATGGTTTTGCCTGGGCTTGGCATGTGTTACTATGTTGGGTTTGTTTCTACGACGATGAAACTATAACCACAAAAGGTACTTTCCTGCTATTCTTTAGCACACCGACATGATGAACGCTCTTATTCTCACTACTATCGCTACTATATCGTTACATAGTTGAGAAATAGGAGCGTTCTTTCCATGAAGAAACGCGCGTTTAGACATCCACTTTCCTACGTTATTTCCTTCTCTATTGCTCTTACCATAATAGGTATGATCGTCAGCACATTGTATCTTCAGAAAAATAGTAGTTTTGTGCATGCTGAAAATACAAGTCAGACAACTCATAATGCCACACTTCGTTTAGCACGTCCGCACTACTGGATGGCTGGACTTGCTGCAAAGGGAATGCAGCTTCCTTGCCAGATACAAAATGCTACAAATCGTTGCTACACGCCTCAACAAATTCAAAGGGCATATAACGTTGCACCTCTGCTGGCTGCGCATACCACAGGTTTAGGGCATACTATTGTCATTGTGGACGCCTTCCAGAGTCCTACCATTCAACATGATCTCGCGTTATTCGATACAACGTTTGGACTGAAAGCGGCAAAACTAAACATCATTGCGCCCGATGGGTTAGTACCATTCAATGTAAAGGATCAGGCGCAGGTAAGTTGGGCGGCAGAGATTACGCTTGATGTAGAATGGGCACACGCTATCGCGCCCGGAGCAACCATCGACCTTGTACTAGCAAATCCAACCAGGGGTCCAAACGCAAACACACTATCGGGCTTTTTGATGAATATACTGCGTGCCACCTCGTTCGCCGTAAACCACAATCTCGGTGATGTAATCTCACAAAGCTTTGGTGGCAACGAGCGGTGCGCCAGTACGCAAGCACTACAGGCACAACACACGGTGTTTCAGGCTGCGACGGCGAAGGGTATCACGATGCTGGCCGCCTCTGGTGATCGTGGGGCGGCGGAAATCAATTGCGCGTTCACATCGTTTTCAAAAAACGTCTCGACTCCCGCCAGCGATCCCCTTGTGACAGCCGTTGGTGGAACAACACTTACCGCTCAAGCAACCTCTGGCGTATATACCGCTGAAACTGCTTGGAAAGGGAGTGGCGGTGGACTAAGTGCGGTCTATCAACGTCCAACATTCCAGCAGGGTATTCAGGGTCTTGTAGGTAATCGACGTGGCGTACCCGATATCGCATATAACGCGGACCCCAAAAGCGGCGTGCTTGTCGTGTGGAGTTCATCAGGACAAGGTAAAGACCTTGCCGTTGTCTTCGGGGGCACCAGTGCTGGTTCGCCACAATGGGCTGGCATCACAGTCTTGATGAACGAGGTACTCGGCAAACGTGTGGGCTTCCTCAATCCCGTGTTGTATCGCATCGGCATGAGTGCAATATCACAAGGTTTGCATGACATTACAAAAGGCACCAACACCTTTACCGCGAAAAACGCAAATGGCGCAATCGTCACGGTGAAAGGCTTTGCGGCCACGAAAGGCTGGGATGCGGTCACAGGCTGGGGCACCCCCAATGTGGCGAATCTGGTGATGATGGTAGCAAACACTTCGCATAAGCCTGTACGGGTCTGATTCATCACACCCTCTTGGCAACGCACCATGTTTACGAGGATTGAACCATTTGTATACGTCCTCTAACATGGTCAATCGCCAAGAGGGTGTGATGAATCAGACCCGTACAGTCGTTTCTTCACGTTCTATCATAGTAGAATCCATTCATCAGCATCCTCGCGACGTACTTTACCTTCGCGTTCTAGTTTGAGCAGGTGGGCCTCGACGGATTTAGCGGCGACGGGATGTAAGCGTGGGTCTACATCGGCATAGATGCTCTGCACCATTGCCGCGATAGTTGCGCCAGAAGGAAATGAATGAAGGACAGCGATGACTTGCTGCTCACGTTGTTGACGATGGATAATATATTCGGCGAGCTTTGCCTGTGTGTCTGTAATTACAGGGCCATGTGATGGCACCATTTCGGCAAGGTCCATCCCCTGTAAACGCTTGAGAGAAGCGAAATAATCAAGCATATCACCTTCGGGTGGCGCGATAACTACGGTACCAACACCTGCAACGAGATCACCAGCGAAGAGTGTACGCTGTTGCTCCATGTAGTAGCACAGGTGATCGAAGCGATGGCCGGGAGTATGCACTGCGCGGAGGGTATCGTCACCCGCGGGAAAGGTCATACCATCGGGCACCTCTTCATCGACATCAGGTGTACCGGCACGGTTAAATGCATAAATAGAAACGCGAAGTTCTCTGCTTAATATTTTCGCGCCACCAATGTGATCGGGATGTCCATGCGTAATAAGAACGCGCCGAATACCACCCCGTTTTGACCCTTCGCGAATGATTGCCTCTAAGTGGTCTCTATTGTCGTCGGCGGGGTCAATCACGGTTGCCCCTTCGATACCGTCGCCCAGGACGATAGTATTCGTGCCTGGCCCTGTCATCATAGAGGGATTTGGGGCAAGAATAATGCTATACGGTGAATGCTTCATAACGCAAACTCCTTTATTATTGCTTCCATACAAAGCCAGGCTCTTCCGGTAGAGACACCTGTGCGACACCATCTTGTACCTTCAATGTTGGTATATGTGTGGGCACATAGCGTGTCAAGGTAGCTTGTATTGCCTCGTGTACCGTGTGAAAGGCGGATAAATCACGAAGTTGATGGAATGTAGGAAACGCCATTGGAAACGTCCCTTGCTTAGAGCGTTCCATTGCATCTGTTGGACGAATCCATACGCCATCGCTGGTCTCAAGATTGTCAAAAACAGCTTCTTGCTGGGCTGGAGCACTGGCGAGAAAGAAATGGGTATCGAAGCGTTTAGGCATGCCTTCGGGTGTAATCCAATGCGCGAAATATGCCAGGCTGTTCATCGCCAGCACAAGATGTTCCGCTCGGGCCATCTCAACCAGCGACCCTTTGCGCTCATTGAATGCCAGGCGATAGTTCGCGAAGCGTGTCACCGTCTCCTCATTGACCGCAAGTACTGTTCCCTCACGATGTGCCAACAAGACATTTGCCTCTTCAAATAATTCACGAACGGCTGCTGCACGTACGCCACTCCCAAGAGCGGTTCGTCCCTCTGGGTCCGCACCTGAAGGCGCGACGGCTTCATACACACCCTCTGTTTGCTCGGCAAGCCGATCATCAGCAGAGACCGATCCCCCAGGAAACACGAAGATATCCGGCATAAACTCGCTCTGCACGACGCGTCTGACCATAAATACTTCTATTCCACTCGTATTTTGTCCGGCTGGAATGTCGCGTACTAACATCACCGTCGAAGCCAAACGTGGCTGCACTATCATCAGGTTCTCTCCCGCTTTTAACACTACCCATTTTTAAATACAAAACGCCATAACATATGACCAATAGATGTATGACGAATTTCATAGTGACCACGTTTACAGCGTCCGAAGCCGATTTATCGACTATACTTACGTCATATTGCACCCTCGCGCAATGAATTGCGCCGTGGACGCGATCAATCTGGTCCCTACGCAATCCATCACATCAAGAATTAGACCCTTGCAATGCATATGTCATGTGCATTTTGTCAGACCAAAGTATTGTGTCTCGACACTAATCGAATGAGCATCATACTCTACTGACCAAATAGTACCATATATCCATAGCTGCTAGAAAACGCTGAGTTATATCGTATGCTACACTTATAGCACTTACTTCTAAAAAGATAAAATTGTACGTAAACGGTGGCATAAACAAGTATGAATATACAAGCAGCGGTGCAAACGCTCGCAACAACAACTTCACTTCAGGTTGGATTGATTGGAGACCCGGTAGCACATTCGTACTCTCCACGTATGCAGCAGGCGGCGTTCGACGCGCTTGGCATTACGGCCCGCTATGAGTTGTGGCATACACCTGCACATATGCTGCTTGAACGTGTGCGCTCATTGTGCAATGAACATTGCCTTGGCGCAAATGTCACTATTCCTCACAAGGAAGCGGTACTCGCACTTATGGATAAGGTCGATCCTCTGGCGGCACAGATTGGAGCGGTCAACACAATTGTGCATCATGATGGCTATTTGCATGGGTACAACACAGATGCTCCTGGACTCCTTCATGCATTACGTGAACACGGTGTTGGGACTCAACAAGACGATGGTACGATCTCGCTTAAAGAGCATACAGCTATCTTGTTGGGTGCCGGAGGTGCAGCACGAGGGGCGGCCTTTGCGCTAGCTGGCGCACATGTTTCACAGCTTATTATCATCAATCGCAACCTGGAACGTGCACAATTATTGGCGACAGAGGTGCAGCAAACATATCGCTCTCCAGTCTTCAGTTTGAATGATCCGCAATTTCTCGTTCCCGGGAATGCTGCTTTGATTATCAACGCCACGTCTGTAGGCATGCATGACGAGCAAATGCCCCTTCCAGCGGAGATATTGGCAAAGTTCGACTCCGATACCTTTGTCTACGACATGATTTATAACCCAACACAAACACAACTGCTCTGTCAGGCTCTTACAATGGGGATGCGTGGCGCGAACGGTCTCTCTATGCTGCTGCATCAGGGTGCTCTCGCCTTCACCCTGTGGACGGGCAAAACTGCACCATTGGATGCTATGCGAGCCAAGCTGTTCTAAGGTCGTAGGGACCACGTTTATTTGTTGTAGAATAAGGCGAGAGTACACATAGCAAAGGAGCCTTTTCAGCATGAAACTTGTTACCTTCTCAACAACTGAGCTTCCCAGGCCACATCTCGGCCTTTTACACAATGACGAAGTGCTCGATGTCGATCTCGCGGGACGTGCACTACAACTGACAGTTCCAGATCAGATGCTTGCGCTAATCGAGCAGTACGAACAAGGACAACAGGCACTACAAACACTCCTTGCCAAGGCGAACAATCGTCCCTTTAGCCAGGTAAAAACCTTTACTGATGTTGGCGCGGTTCATAGCCTGCAGGAAGTCAAACTGCATGCCCCTATTCCACAGCCACGTAAAAATGTTATCTGCATGGCAGTAAATTACGCCGAACACGCCAAAGAAACGGCGAACAGCCGTGAGGGTGCGTCATCAGACACCACCCACAAGTCCTATGTTATTTACGAAAGCAACCACCACTATCAACGGTCCTTATGACCCATTCGTAATCGATCCCGAGGTATCAACCGCGATTGACTGGGAGGTTGAGCTTGGACTCATTATTGGCAAAGGTGGCAAGCATATTAGCGAAGCGGATGCGCTTTCACACATCTTTGGCTATACAGTCATCAACGATATCACTGCACGCGACCTGCAAGCTCGTCACAAACAATTCTTCCTGGGCAAAAGTCTTGACGGCTCCTGTCCCATGGGTCCCTATATCGTCACGGCGGACGAGATCGCAGACCCACAAAAACTTGCACTACGCTTACGCGTCAACGGAGTAACCAAGCAAGATTCAAACACCAGTGAAATGGTCTTCGCCATCCCCACAATTATAGCCACGCTTTCATCCATCATGACGCTCGAGGCTGGCGATATTATCGCGACTGGCACTCCTAGCGGTGTTGGTTATTCGCGCACACCACCCGAATTTCTCAGGCCCAATGATATCGTTGAATGCGAGGTCGAAGGCTTAGGTACATTAAGAACACCTATTACCAGTCTATAAAAACAAAGATGCGAGGATGGGAAGGTGCATGTACCTTCCCATCCTCGCATCTTTGTTTTTATAGACTTAAACTCTTACTTCTTCGCGCATCCAGGATGGGAGACTTCCCCAGAGGTTGTGAGCCATGGTGCGTGTGTGCCAAAGGCGAGGTGGCGTTGTCACATCATGATCGTAGTATTGTTGAAGTTCGGCTGATAACTCGATGTGAATGCCTTCGGAGTCGGCGAAACGTATGAAGAGGTCGTTCCCCGCACCGTGTCGGCCAGGTCCCCAGAGTAGAGGTGTTTGATTACGACTAAGATAATCCGACCAGCGCAAAAGTTCCGGTCCCTCAGCAGCAGTAAAAGCAATGTGATCAATACCCTGTCGTCCCTGTGTGAACATAATTGTATGATGATCGTTTGTACAACGTAGCCAGGCCGACTCGCGCAGGAGCCAATCGGAGATATCGAAGCCAAGTGCTTCAGTATAGAATTCAACCATCTCTTCCAAGCGGGTCGTCTGCAATCCTATATGCTGCAACTTGTAGGGACGCAAGAGAGGACGATGTGTACGTGTCAGAGACGAATACACGGTTGTGTCTTCAGGAGCTACCGAAATCTCGATACGATTACCGTCGGGATCACTGAACCAGAGGGTATCACCTAATTCAGGGTCGCCATCGCGTGTCTCTAACCGCAGATCAACACCTGTAATTTTCAAACGTGCCGCGAGTGCCGCAAGTTCCGCATCCGAACTCACCTCGAAGGAGAGATGGTGCAACTGCGAACGTTGGGCAGGTTTACGCCCATTCGTGGCCGCAGGTCGAACATCGTTGAACAGGGCAAGGCAGTGATGCTCATCACCAAGGGCGAGAAATGTCGCGGCATCATTTACATCTGTCTCCTGCGCAGTCTCTGTTGGAACACGTTGATCGAGACCCAGCACTTGACGATAGAAGCGCGTCTGCACCATGATATCACTGGCCCAAATACCAACATGTGCCAACTTGTTGACTTTCACCTTTTGAAGTTGCTCATCGCTCACGACTTGCTCTCCTTATATCTCTGCGACTCCGACTTATCGATACGTTCGCAAGCAATCATACACACTTCGAGGGTAAGGGTCAACAAAAGTACCAGAAGGTAATGGGCATCAAGCTAAAAAGGCTTCATGGAGGCCTGTGAGGGCATCCCTCACAGGCCTCCATGAAGCCTTTTTAGCTTGTTTACAGGGTTCACAGAATTGTATGCTCTTGAAGCGTGCCCGCAACTGAGTTGGGAACCAACGCCTTCAGGTCCGCCTTCGAATCAAGAAAGTGTTCAACGTTGGTTGAAGATAGGTCAAATGTCTCTAATACCCGAAACAATGGTGCCTCTGGCATGGGAGTCTCAGGTGTTGGTTGTTTCTGCCACATGTATTGGGCCTGCGGTACAGGCCGTACATACGTTCTTTGCCGCAGCACCATGTATTGTAACAATGAGTCTATAAATAATAACAATGAACGCCGTAACTGTGCGGTCCTGCTTACAGATACACAACACTCAACACGTGTCGGATACCATGCACGGCTCACCTTACAGAATTGTCGTCTAAATACAGCCACCTCCATCTTCCTCCTCTACTACACAGCACACATTTACCTATACATAGTATACACCTTGCAAAAAGTAGGAAGGACCACAAGGGTCTTCCCTACATGTTGTGAGTCCTCTATTTATTAGAAGGAAGACGTTTGCAATCTTTCTGTCTTCCCAAGGATTTAGACGTTATTCTTTTCCCTCAAGCGACACTGAAGTGCCGGCACAAGACCGGCTATCCTTCAGTACTCGGCGTGGAACATAACACTATGGACAATCCCCACATCCTACACCATTGCGCTTTTACCCTGACGATGTTCATGTTGCTACCACAACTTCGCGGCGACTCTACAACTCCACACACCACACTACACATCCACAAATACCACAACAACGTGTTCCCATCCTCCCCAACTGATACAGCATCCACACCACCTGACCCACAACACCCAGCTCTATCAGTTGCCCTACATCCCAACATTGGAAACGTTGTTCTGCCATTGCTGTTGCCTCGTCGCCCATCCTCCACCACTACAACACGCCCAAGGTCACACCACCACCACTACCACCTTCGCGCACCCATATTGTCCACAATCCACTTCCACTCTACCCATCTATGAGACACACGATACACGGATTATATCGCGTACCCTCATTAATGTTCGCACGTCGGCACTTCACTATCGCTCCGGGGAATTCTCGTTCTGTACCGATTTGATGTATCAGACTTGTGTATCAATAATGGTACCAAAGTCTGATTTATTAGACCTGTACAGATACTTCTTGGAGATCACAGACAAAAATGGAGTGACCCTCAACCACATTCCCTCAACCCCTCTTGACTTACGACCAGTTGTATTTGGTCATGTATGTATTCTATCTTCGTATAATCTGTTTTTGGTTACGAAGCAATGGAGATATTGTTAAGAATAGTCGAAAAAACGATTCGTTTCTTAACTTTATTATTGATTAATTTGCCTTTTTCTATATATTGAACGTTGCATACACGATAAAACCAATATAGTAAGGGTACCTGCAAGGAGAATGCTTTCAACGGTAGGTTTCTTCAAAAGAGCAGAGTGTATGAGAAGAGATGCCTGTAGGGACCGATTTATCACGTCCTTCTCGCATCTTGATTGCTAACAAGGACGTGATAAATCGGTCCCTACAGGCATCTCATGTATCTTTCCAAAAACCTACTGATGAAAGCAAGGGGAATTCCCCTTGGCCCTTGCCTCGATCTACTCGCTGTCTTCGAGATGAAGTTTGCCACGCATTACATTTGTATTTGCTGTGGGATGGGCTGGCGGGTCCCACTCGAACGAAACCTTCTGACGTTTGATGGGGACATGGGCTTGAATAGTATCCCAGCCGCTTTCTCGTGCGAGGCTAATCTGCATATTCTGCTCATCGACATCTAAGCGACGTGAAATAGCGGAAAGTAGTTCGGCCTTGATCATCTCTAGTACCTCCGGGTTGACCTTAAGCCGATCATGGACCAATACCACTTTCAGGCGTTCTTTGGCCAGTTCTCCAGGGGTTTGCTTCTTGCGACCGATCATAAACTCGAAAACACCCATACCTTACCTTCCTCCCTCTATGATGACTGTGAGCGGAAACGCTTCTCGTCAGCTACCGTAGGACTAAAGCCAAGCATGCGGCGAAAGCGTTCCAGCAGCGATGGCGACTCTACCACATCATCGAGTGGAACTTCTTCACCCATAATACGCTGTGCCGCGCTTATATAAGCTCGTCCGGCACGAGAATGTTTGTCATAGACAGCAGGCTCGCCCCTATTCGTTGCGACGATAATCATCTCATCTTCCGGTACGATACCTAGAAGCTCGATGCCCAATACCTCGAGCACATCCGCCACATCCATCATGTCGCCACGTCTCACCATATCGGGGCGCAAGCGATTAAGGATCAGGCGTGGCTCTAGCTTGCCAGCCGCCTCGACAAGGCCGATAATACGGTCCGCATCACGCACCGATGCCATTTCGGGGTTCGCCACGATAATAATTTCGTCGGCCCCAACGATGGCATTACGAAATCCTTGCTCAATGCCGGCGGGAGAGTCGATCAGTACAAAGTCAAATTCCTGCCGTAACTGCTGGCATAGTTGTTCCATCTGCACACTATTGACCGCGTTCTTGTCTCGTGTCTGTGCAGCAGGAAGCAAAAAGAGATCAGGTACTCGTCGATCTTTGATCAAGGCTTGGCGTAAGCGACACTGTCCCTCTACCACATCGACGAGATCGTAGACAATGCGATTTTCTAACCCTAAGATCGCATCCAGGTTACGCAAGCCGATATCTGAGTCCACCACAGCAACCTTTTTCCCCTGCATCGCTAGCGCGGTTCCCAGGTTTGCGGTCGTTGTCGTCTTGCCGACTCCACCTTTCCCTGATGTCACGGTGATTATTCGACTATCCATACGACACTCCAAATGAAACTGTTCGGACTGCGATAGAAGAACACGCTGTTCTTTTAAGATACTTGTTAAAGAGTATACCACGGATTCTATAAAAAAAGCAGAGATACTGCAATTATTTTCGTGGTACTCTTCCATTCGACCATGTTTCGACGATGATTTGCCCTCTCTTAATGGAGGCTATTTCTGGGCGTGGTTGCGCTTCAAAGCCTTCTGGCGGGCGAGAAAGCAGGTGTGCGATGCGCAACTGGACAGGTGATAAGAGCAGTGAACATACAAGTGCACTTTCGTTGTCAGGATAGCCCGCATGAACCATACCACGCAACACTCCCCATACAATAATATCGCCACCTGCGACAATTTCCGCACCAGGATTCACATCACCCAGCACAACAACATTACTGGTGTGGTGAATCGCTTGTCCAGAACGCACCGTGCGATGCAAAAAGAGTGTATCGCTCGACTCGCGTGGATCACGTGCCTCTTGCATCTCTTTTATGACGAGAGTCTCCGGCGGAGGGTTTTCTTCGAGTTGCAACGGTATCGTCCTTGACATTTCTTTATGTAACGCCTTACTCTGTTCGAGCGACGCGACAGACATATAATAGTGCGAAAGCAGGTCTTCCAATTGATGACGTTCACTCAAAAGCAGTCTACGCCGACTGGTATCAACGGAAAGAGAGGCACCACGAAAGAAGGCAGGTGCTTCCGCGAGACGGCTAGCGAGTGCGCCGAGCAAGTCACTAAACGGCGTTTCCGGCTCCATCGTTAAGAGCAGGCCATTGCGTGTTCCTTTAATTGCGATGTTTCCTTGCACAGACTCTTGCTCCTCCCTTTCCAGTCTGTCTGATGACGTATGTGGCACGGATGACAACGACATACTCGTCATATCGTGCGCCAAATTATCCTCTGTAGTCATAGTATCCCCATCTGCTAGCACGTTGATGTGCGTGAACATGGTGACTATGTACAGTATAAGCATCCATATTTCAAAACGCAATAGAGATAGCAATTCGGGGTACAATTTGTCTTATGACCGCAAAAATAATTCTTACACACTCTTTACAGAAGTGTGTAATTAATTTCATATATCGAAGCTATGATGTGAGTAAGCACAAGGAAAGACAGAACAGAAAAAGGCTTTTCCAGATTTGTGCAACACCTGTTTACATTGAATAAGTGCAACCTTAGCAGTTGTACAACGATACAACTGTTTCTATGAAAGAAGACAATTATGATGTTTGAACATATGCATCATGGTCCTGATGGTGTACTGCCATTTGTATTCCTGTTTGGTTTAAGTCGGATTCTATTGATTGCCCTCATCGCTCTGCTTATCTTGTCGTTTATCCGTTTGGCGAGGAGGAGAAGGATGCACTGGGGTCAACCGATGAATCCATATATGCAGCATGGGCCACATAGGGGTCATCATTTTGAAGCACCTCCGACTGACGGCCCAAAGCCCGGCGCACCATTCAATCAAAATCAACCAACAGCTTTAGAGATACTGAACCGTCGCTACGCAAGTGGTGAGATTGACGCGGCAACATTCGAGAATATGCGCGAACGCATCCTGGGTTCGCACGAACCAGGACAGCAGTAATACAAAGTATTGAATATGCTAATAGAGCACCAAGGGATGCCCTCTTGGTGCTCTATTAGCATATTCAATACTTTGATGAGAACTCAGGGCACGAGCACAATTTTGCCGTGTGTATGACGTTGCTCCAACTCGCGATATGCCTCTCGAACAGCACTGAGGGGATAGACGCGAGCAATCGGCATTTCCAATTCTCCCTGGTCGATGAGTTGGGCAAGTTCAGCCAGTACAGAGGCACTTGCCCCTTCAGCATTACCCTCAGCCTTGACACCATACTTTGTCACAGCTTCAAAGTTAATAATCGTATCGATACGCTTCGGTTGAACGCCAAGTTTGAGTGCAAGTTCGACATAATCGGCACCGAATGTATCAATAAATGCGTCGAGGTGATCTTCGGTGGTAGCACGAATACGCGCCTCAATACCCTCACCGTACGCGACTGGAATGACACCATGGTCGCGCAGCCACGAATGGTGTTCTGGACTCGCCAGGCCGATCACCTTTGCACCTTCTTTTACTGCCAACTGCACCACGATTGAGCCAACTCCACCAGCAGCACCTGAGACAGCAAGGGTATCTCCTCTTTTAAGTGAAACAGCACGAATGGCAGCGTAAGCTGTTGTCCCGACGACAAACAGCGAGCCAGCGGCTTCCCAGGAGACGTTTTGCGGGCGAGGGGTAAGGTTGGTAGCCTCTACCACAACAAACTCCGCATGACTAGCTCTCCTATTCGTAAAGCCGATGACCTCATCACCCACAACAAAACCTTGCACTCCCTCGCCAATAGCGGTGATAACTCCTGCGAGATCACTCCCTTGTCCAGAGGGAAACGTGGCAGGCCAGAGATCAGCAAACAGACCTTTACGGATAGATGCTTCGCCTGGATTAATCCCAGCGGCCTTGACATTGACTAGCACTTCCCCTGAACCTGGTTCAAACTGCTCGACATCTACGACCTGCAACACGTCGATCCCGCCATATTGATCAAACTTCACAGCTTTAGGCATATCTTACTCCTTCTTCTCATCTATCGTCTAATTTTTATCATTCTCTCATACATTCTCGTTTTAATAGAGATACCTGAAAGAACAAAAGACGAACGTTTGTACATCCTGTAACAATCCTGCGAAAGGATTTTCTCATGAATGAATAACATATCACTCATAAACACTATAACCGAGAAGCTTGTATTTTGTAAGAAGGAACCAAAAAGTGATATAGTTACTATATGGAAACTAAGCAACCCGATATTTTCCAGGCGACCTGCCTGTCGCGACGCGTACTGGAATTAATCGCTGACCAGTGGACGCCCCTGGTCATCTATGCATTGGAAGAGGACACGATGCGCTTTGGACAATTGCTCAAGCGGATTGATGGCATCTCGAAGAAAATGTTAACCCAGACATTACGGGCGATGGAACGCAATGGTTTGGTCCAGCGCGTCGTCTATGCTGTCGTGCCACCAGCAGTAGAGTATTCTCTTACGCCGTTGGGACAGACGCTGATAGAACCGATGAAAACGCTCAGAGTTTGGGCATACGGGCATTTGCAGGAAGTCGCCCACGCTCAAACAATGTATGATCAACGAGATCATACACAAATCCAGGAAGAAATAGCTTCCCATGTTCAAAAGAGAGATAAAACTTCCATAAACCACTAAGGTTATTGTACTTCATACACTAAGGTACCAATAGCTTAGCCTCTCCGTTTGCCTCAAGACAAATGGAGAGGCTTTTTTGGTCAAAAATCCCTCTCATTTTACGTGAAAGTCCGTATGGTGATTGCTTCTTTTTTACCGTATAAAACTTTATGCACTTAATACACGCATAAAAAATAGGGTGAAAGGTGCGGGATTACTCCTGATGTGCTCAAGAGAGACTGATGTCATACTATCAATGACACAAAAATATCACAAGAAAGCATGTCGAGGCATGCTATGTCGAGGCATGCTATTAGGAGTCCTCTTTAAGGAGCGCATTCAATGAGTGCAGAAACATTAGCTCGTCTACAATTTGGTACCACCATCGTCTACCACTATCTCTTTGTTCCGCTTACATTGGGATTGGTGTTGCTGGTGGCAATTATGGAAACCCTCTACGTTCGTAGTGGAAATATAGTCTATAAGCGCATGACCCAGTTCTGGGGCAAGCTTTTCGTCATCAACTTCGCGCTGGGCGTGGTGACGGGTATCGTACAAGAATTTCAATTTGGCATGAACTGGTCAAGCTATTCGCGCTTTATCGGCGATGTCATTGGAGCATCGTTGGCACTTGAAACACTACTCGCGTTCTTCCTGGAATCGACCTTCCTGGGCATCTGGCTTTTCGGCTGGGATCGCCTCTCGAAGAAGTTGCATTTAGGAGCAATCTGGCTGGTTGTGCTTGGTTCTTACCTCTCGACCTTCTGGATTCTAGTTGCGAACTCGTTTATGCAGCATCCGGTTGGTTACGCCTTGAACAAGGGGCATGCTGAGTTGACCAATTTCTGGGCACTTATCACGAACCCGACGCTTGCCTATCAGACACCACACGTTGTCGCGGGTGCAATTACAACGGGAGCCTTCTTTGTCATCGGCATCAGCGCGTATCATTTGCTCAAGCAGACGAAGGATCAGGAATTTTATCAGCGTTCGATGCGTCTTTCGCTTGTTACCGCTTTGCTCTCAAGTATAGTTTCCGTTATCATGGGACACATCTATGGGCAGTACGATATACTCGCGCAGCCGATGAAGATGGCTGCTGCTGAGGCCATCTGGAATACGCAGCATCCAGCGGCACTTGCGCTCATCGCGATCCCAGACCAGATGTTACATACGAATGTGTTCTCGATCAGTATTCCATACATGTTGAGCTTTCTCTCAGACTGGAATTTTACAAGTAGCGTCGAGGGCATCAATCAGATACAGGCACAGTATGTACATCTTTATGGTCCTGGTAACTATATTCCTGATGTGCTGGTCGCGTTCTACAGTTTCCGCGTCATGCTTGGCGTTGGAATATTGATGGTCATGATAGCATCGGTCGCTTTGTTCCTATCAGTGAAGAGGAAGGACCTATTCAATAATCGTTGGGTGTTGCGCGGCTTGATCGCGTCGATTGCTCTACCGTATATCGCGAATACGGCTGGCTGGTTGCTGGGTGAGATGGGTCGTCAACCATGGGCGGTGTTTGGTCTATTGAAGACGGTAGACAGCGTTTCGCCATCGGTCACGTTTACCGAGGTCATCGTCACGTTGAGTATGTTCTTTCTCGCGTATGGCATTCTGGCTATCATCGATGGCTACCTGCTCGCGAAGGTTGCCAGGAAGGGTTCTTCTGAGGAAGAGGTCGTCGAGACACCGGAAGAGCAGCTTGTCACGGCCTACTAGGAGGATGTCATGGATTTACAATTACTCTGGTTTGTCATTATTGGCGTCTTATTGACAGGCTTCTTCTTCCTGGAAGGGTTTGACTATGGGGTTGGCATGCTGCTACCCTTCCTGGGTAAGAACGATACCGAGCGACGAATGATAATCAACTCGATTGGCCCATTCTGGGATGCCAACGAGGTCTGGCTTATCGCGGCAGGAGGGTGCCTGTTCGCCGCGTTTCCTACATGGTATGCCACGATGTTGAGTGGCTTTTATCCTGAAATGTTCTTGATCCTATTCGCGCTCATCCTACGTGGCGCGGCATTCGAGTTTCGTAGTCAGCATGAGAGTAGGCAGTGGCGTAGCTTCTGGGATTGGATGATTTTTCTTGGTAGTCTGCTCCCCGGTTTCTTCTGGGGTGTCGTCATTGGCAACCTGATGCATGGTGTACCCATCAATGCACAGGGAAACTATGTAGGGACGTTCCTGACACCATTTAATCCATTCGCACTGCTCGTTGGGTTGGCGTTCGACGTGTTCTTTGTTTTACACGGTGCTATCTTCCTGAGTTTGCGAGAGACTGGTGAGCTTGTGAGGCGTTCGCAGCGCGTGGTACCATTTGTATGGGGTGTGAACTTGCTTGTGATCACGCTTGTCATTACTACAGGCGTCGCCGCTACAAATGTCTTCAAGCAGGTATTACTCAATCCGAGGATTGTACCAATAGATTATGTGATACTCGCTTCATTGATTCTGTTGCTATGGCTGAACGCACGTGGACGGAGCGGTTGGGCCTTTGCGATGTCGTTTATCGTGATACTCTGTTCGGCGGCCCTTGTTGTCCTGTGCCTTTTCCCAAACGTGATGGTATCGAGTTTGGAACCTGCATGGAGCCTGACAATCAGGAACGCATCGACAAACGCATATTCGTTGACAGTCATAAGCTGGATTGGTCTGACAATCATACCCTTTGTCATGCTTTATCAAGCCTGGAACTACTGGGTCTTTCGAAAGCGCATCGAGCCACACGCCATCGGCCATTATTAGAGCATGTTTGGTGAAATGGAAAATCTCTGTAGGGACCGATTTATCACGTCCTCTTGGCAATTGACCGCTAATAAGGACGTGGTGATCTGGTTTGACAACATAATAAGGAAACGTCAATTGTAGGGACCGATTTATCACGTCCTCTTGACGTCTCAATTGCTAACAAGGACGTGATAAATCGGTCCCTACAATTTCCATATACGCAAACGTGCGAGGTCATACAATGAGCATTAACAAACGACTTCTTCAATATGTAAAAACAATGTATCTTTATATAGCACTGGTGGGTATACTCGGTCTTTTGACAGCGGTTTGTATCGTCACGCAGGCAAGTTTTATCGCCCAGATCATCAATAATGTGTTTCTACTCAAACAATCACTACCTCAGTTACAAACGGCACTATTCATTCTGTTTGGTATTCTAGTGCTACGTGCTATGCTGGTTTTTGGTGGCGACACCATTACGAACGCAGTGTCCTGTATCGTGAAAAGCGACTTGCGGAATCGTCTTTTTACACATCTTTTCAAACTGGGACCGCTCTATACAAAGGGTGAGCGCAGTGGAGAAATCGTAAATACGACTGCTGACGGCATCGAGGCACTCGACGCTTACTTTATTCAGTTTTTTCCGCAGTTCGCGGCGACACTAATTATTCCAACGGTCGTCCTCATTGTAGTATTCAGAATTGATGTCCTATCAGGCATTGTCTTGCTTGTTACATGGCCTATTTTGCCATTCTTCATGGCCTTGATCGGCATACAGGCAAATGCAATGACAAAGAAACGCTGGCAGGTATTGAGCCTGCTAAGTGCGCATTTCCTGGATGTCCTGCAAGGTTTGACCACGCTTAAGCTCTTTGGACGCACATCACTACAGGAAGAGACAATTAGACGTGTGAGTGACCGTTATGGCGAGATCACAATGAAGGTACTACGAGTTGCATTCCTGTCTTCCTTTGTGATGGAGATGGGTGCCACACTCAGCACAGGTATTGTAGCAGTAGAAATTGGTCTACGCCTACTCTATGGGGGTATTGCCTTTGAACCTGCCTTCTTTATTCTGCTACTGGCACCCGAGTTTTATCTACCCCTGCGTTCTTTAGGTACACAGTTTCACGCCAGTATGGAAAGTTCGGCGAGTGCGGAACGTATCTTTACAATTCTTGAAACACCCGCACAGAATGTGCAGACAAACAGTGATGTAGCAGTTCCAGAGAGGGTTGTGCATACCTCACTTGCGTTTCACGACGTGCATTATAGCTATCCATTGTCCGAAGGTGAGCAAACACAGAAAGAAGCATTACAAGGTGTCTCATTCGAAGTCTTGCCCGGACAAAAAGTGGCATTTGTAGGTGCCAGTGGTGCTGGTAAAACAACCATAGCCAGCTTGCTTTTACGTTTCATGGAACCAACACAAGGAACAATTACGCTTGATGGTACTTCTATTCAGCAGATGACACCACAGGCATGGCGTCAGTTTGTGGCATGGCAACCCCAGAATCCTTACATGTTCAATACGACCGTCGCCGAAAACATACGCATGGGACGCGCCAATGCGTCGCTAGAAGAAGTCATACAGGCAGCACAGGCCGCGGATGTTCACGAATTTATTGAGACGTTGCCGCGTGGTTATGACACGGTGATTGGTGAGCGCGGAGCACGTTTGAGTGGTGGACAAGTACAACGCCTCAGTCTCGCCAGAGCGTTCTTGAAAAATGCACCGATTTTGTTGTTGGATGAAGCAACCTCGACATTGGATGGTGAAAGTGAAGAGCGCGTGTTTCGCACAATCGACGCAGTGATGAAAGAACGTATTGTGCTGGTCATTGCCCATCGCCTCAACACGATCAAAAACGCGGATACGATTGTTCTTGTTCTGAATGGACGAGTTCAAGCAACTGGCACACATCAAAGTCTATTACAAACGTCGCCAGTCTATCAAAACTTGGTGCGTGCATATGAAGGGAATGAGGTGATTGTATGAAAAGCACATTTGCTCGCCTCTTGAAATTAGCATGGCCAGTACGCACATGGATGGCACTGTCGGCGTTGATTGGCACAGCTACAGTACTGAGCGGTATCGGCCTTGCCGCAACCTCTGCCTATCTCATTTCGGAAGCGGCACTCCATCCATCGGTGGCGGCATTATCTGTCGCGATTGTAGGTGTACGCTTCTTCGGCATAGCACGTGGAGCCTTCCGCTACCTGGAACGCTTAGTCTCGCACCGCGCAGCTTTTCGTCTGCTCGCTGATATGCGCGTGTGGTTTTACAAGTCCCTTGTGCCCCTTGTTCCCGCCCGCTTGATGACCTTACAAGACGGTTCGCAGCAAAGCTTACGGAGTGGAGATGTGCTGCGACGTGCTGTATCCGATGTTGATATGCTGCAAAATTTCTATATTCGAGTGCTCGCGCCACCACTTATTGCCGCGCTTGTCGCGTTGATACTGTGGGTGTTTCTCGGGGCATTTGGAGGTATCTTTGGTCTGGTGTACCTCGGCTTCTTCCTGCTTTCGAGTACCGTTGTGCCTTCACTATCACACCTTTTCAGTAGAAGGTTAGGACAAGACATGGTTGTGACACGCGCCGACTTACAAGCACAGCTTGTCGATAGTGTACAAGGCATTGCTGATCTCGTTGCGTTTGGGCAAGAGCAACGCCAGGCTGCCCATATTCAAGCATTGACCAGGAAACTCAATAGAATGCAGATGTCGATGGCCTTTATAGGAGGAACACAAAATGCACTCACCAGTTTCTTTATGAATATGACCGCATGGGTGATGCTATTCATAGCCATTCCATTTGTACACAGTGGACAACTAGATGGTCTTTTCCTGGCTCTACTCATATTGTCAGCCCTGGCAAGTTTTGAAATTGTATTACCGCTGCCCAACACATTTCAGCAACTCGGTAGCAACCTGAAAGCCGCGAGCCGACTCTTCGAGATCGTTGATGCACATCCAGCCGTAGAGGATGTTCAAAATCCTGCCCCACTATCTCAGGATACAACCCTGACAGTAGAACATCTCAATTTTCGCTATCAGGCTGACGAGCCGTACGTGTTACAAGACATTCATCTAACGCTGAAACCTGATGCATGTGTCATGCTGGTTGGGCCTAGTGGATCAGGCAAGTCTACACTCACCCACCTGCTCTTGCGCTTCTTTGATTACAAAGAAGGATGCATTACGGTTGGGGAATCGTGATTTACATGACTATAAGCAGGATGATCTTTACAAACTGATAAGCGTAGTCGAACAGGACACACACCTCTTCAATACCACTATTCGCGCGAACCTGATGCTAGCGCGACCGGAGGCAAGCGAGGAGGAGATGATCGAGGCCGCTCAGAAGGCACAGCTTCATGAGTTTGTACAAACGCTGCCTCATGGGTATGATACAGAAGTTGGAGAGCAAGGGCTTCGCCTGAGTGGTGGCGAACGTCAACGCGTCGCGATCGCACGTGCCTTTCTCAAGGACGCCCCCATCGTGCTTCTCGATGAACCAACAGTCAACCTGGATGCCGTCGCGGAACAGAGCATACTTCAGGCCATACAGTCACTACGTCAGGGGCGTACAACGCTCATAGTCACACACCGTCTGACCGCAATGGACATGGCGAATGAAATTCTTGTCTTCCAGGAAGGACATATCATCGAGCGCGGCACTCATCGGCAACTCCTACAAAATGAAGCGGCCTACTGGCACATGTGGCAACAGCAACGCTTCGGAGCAGTCGAACAACAGATTTTATAGCATAGTGGCAGTGTTCCCATAACAGGGGCAAGCCCGTGTCACTACTATATTGCCGCTAATACCGCTTGTGCGTCCATAGTAGTGACAGGTGCTCTGCCCCTGTCATGCCCCTGCTCAACTTTCGAAAAGCCCTGGATTGCTTCGACTATTCCCTTGACACGCAACTTCTCAACCTGCTAGTATTTACAAATCGCTACAAGCGTTTTGATTGGCGTAACGAGCGCGATGTATCATGCACTATATATTCTCATCGTTTTATGAAGTACATCACAGACAATCCGTGCAAAGTATTTTATTCTTCGTAACAGGAACGTAATAGATTTATTTCTTCTATACCCTATTACTATTGCTACGGGGAGAAAGAGCAGTCGATTGATGGACGCGATACTTACGGGACCATTTGGTCCATCACAACTTGGTCCAGGTGTCACCGTACTTGGGCGCACACAAGACAACCAGATCGTAGTAAACGACGGCAAGGCCTCTTCACATCATGCCGAACTTCGTTCTACAGGTCAAGATTATACTATCACCGATCTTGGCAGTACCAATGGCACGTTTGTAAATGATCAACAAATTGATCGCACGATGCCAAGAGTGTTGCACTCTGGCGATAGAATCCGTATTGGCGATACAACCTATACATTTGAAGTTCGTAATTCCCAACAACCTGGCGTGGGTATGTATGGTGGGCAAGGGTCAAACCCTAATTTCGCGCCTACACAGATGGCACAACCACAATATCCAGGCACAGCTTATGGTGGCAACCCAGGTGCACAGAACTTTCCCCCACCACAGCTAGCCACCGATTTTCAGCAAACTAGCTTTCAACAATACCCGGGCCAACAAAACAGTTTTACCCCACCACCGAGTGGCTCTTCATTTAATCAATACAATCAACCAACACAGGCTGCGTATTATCCGGCACCACCGCCACCACAACAGTACAACGCGGCACAGCCATATGGTCTGCCACCTGTTCCTGCTGCATATCCGGCACAAGGGACCGGTATGCCACCACCATACGTACTACCACCAACGCCACCTAAGAAAGGCGGAGGATTACGGATACTCTTGCTTGTAAGCCTTGCACTACTTGTGATTTTAGGAGCTGCTGCCACCTTTTTTATTGTGCACAACAATCAAGTCGCGGCTTCTAATGCGTCAGCAACCGCGACTACACTTACAGCTACAGCACATTCAAGCGCGACTGCTGTCGCACAAACGCAAGCTACTGGTACAGCGGTTGTGAATGCTACGGCAACGGCAGGCGCAGGAACAAATCAAGACGGCGCATACGCGGTTGGTAGTGTTGGACTGGATGATGCCCTGAAAGATAATACAGGTGGACATCAATGGGATGAAAACTCGTTTTGTAGCTTCAGCCAGAAGGTGTACGAGATCAAAGAGCCGCACCAAAACACCTTCGTGACATGCTTCGCAATTGGGACTACATTTAGCAATTTTTCCTATCGCGTACTTGTGACTATTATTAGTGGCGATTGTAGCGGTATCGCATTTCGTGGTGATCCCAATAGCAATAAACAGTATTATTACGAAGTGTGTCAGGACGGGACCTATGCTCTACTGCTCTACGATGGAACGACTGACAAATATCTCATTCATCCCACCAACAGCTCAGCAATTAAGACTGGATTGGGGAAGATCAACAGTATTGCAGTTACTGCGAATAATGACACGATTCAGTTGTACGCGAATAACACACTCGTGAACACAGCACAAGATGCGACCCTTACAAGTGGCAGCATAGGTGTTGTCGGCATTAATCATACAAGTAGCGCAACGGATACAGCCTTTGCAGGCGCAAAAGTATGGACAATTTAAAGAGCAATACAACAAACCCAGCAACTGGCTGCTGGGTTTGTTGTATTGCTCTTGGAAAAGTGAGAAAAGTATATGGCACAATTCATGCGCTTTCCAACTGGACGTGAACTGGTTATTCACAGTGGAAATACCACGATTGGCGTTATTCCTGAGCTAAGTCTGGTCACACAATTCAAGGTAGATGACTGGGAAGTCCTCTATCGTCCTGCTGAGACTGGCAACGTTAAACGCTGGGGGCTACCGTTGATGATTCCGAATTTCTCCCGTCTGAAGGATGGTATTTTTCAGGAGAAAGGCACTACACTCCCTATTCATGGCTTTGGGCGTAACTTGCCATGGACCGTCGTAGATCATAGCGACACAAGCATCGGCATTCAGCTTAGCAGTAGCGATGCCACACACCACGACTACCCCTACGAGTTTACCTTCACAGCCACGGTCTCGGTAGGCGATGGCACTCTCTTGTACACGCTCGCAATGGAAAACCGTAACGACGAGAGTATGCCTATCGCTCCTGGCTTTCATCCCTACTTTACCGTGGCGCAGGAAGAAAAACCGCATCTCGTTGTGGACACGATTCCTGGTTTCGCGGTCGATAACTACCAGTGGGATGTCAAACCGCCTGATAACCCTTTTGAGTTTCCACACAACGTTGTTATTCAGGTTCCTCAACACGGCACGCTCACTATCGCCGAGTTACCTGATGGGGGAGCTTATAAACTGAAGAACATTCAAGTCTGGTCTGAGCCAGCCGAAAAGCCTGACCATAATTTTGTCTGCTTCGAGCCAATCGTAACCAGCGAGGACGGCCTGAACCGTCCAGCCGACCGTTTGAACATCGAGCCACACGCGACACAACATATCCTCCTACAATTGACCGCGAAACCTCTTGTTTCATAAGACATCTTTGTATGAACCAATGATGCTGTTTGACAAATTTGTAGGGATATGTTGATGATGTAGGGGCTTTAATTCATTACGCCCTTGTTCGCGCATCGTGAGCGCGAACAAGGGCGTAATGAATTAAAGCCCCTACATCCTAATTATTTTGTTAAATCTCATTATCCCGTCCTACAGTTAAAATCACCTGATGCCTCTTCCCCTAATCGGTCCAAACATGGACATTTGCTGATCTAAAGATGGTTCAGCGGTTTCTAGTGCTATTGCGCTAACCATCTGATCTCGCAGAGTATTGACCTGTCCAATCATGGTTTCCTCCATCGTTCCCTCCTGAGTGCGCGAGACCCAGCGCATCATGGACGAGAGGAAGAGTTCTTTAAGGTATGCGAACGAAAAGCCTTCACTCAGTTCACTAAGTTTATGGACTGCTTCATCAGAAAGGCGAACAGTTGGTTGTAAAGATGCATTCCACATAGTGATATAGGCTTCACGTTCCGCTAGTTCCGGCAAACTAAAGGGATATTTGCGGTCAAAGCGGCTTGGACGGTCCAGAATAGCAGGGTCAAGTCGCTCAGGGTGGTTTGTTGTTGCAAGCGCGACAATGCCAGTATTGGCAGCAAAACCGTCCAGTTCATTCAAGAAGAAAGAGCGATTTTGTGCTGTGAGCAACGCGTCTAAATCCTCAAAGACAAGAATACAAGGGGCAGACCTGCGTGCTCGCTCGAAGACCTGACGAATGTTGTCTTCATCAGTGCTATATTCGGCATTGAGGCTCTTGACGTAGAGACAAGGCTGATCCAAAGCATTGATAATAGCTTTTACAGTGTGCGTCTTGCCATTTCCCGGCGGGCCAATAAGCAGAATACCGCATTCATCTCATCTTTGTACACGCTTCGGAGTCCAGTACATGTACGTTGAATATAAGCAAAAGTTAGCTTCATTCCGTAACTATTTAGGGAGGCATCTCATGAATGTGAACATTCATGAGATGCCTCCCTAAATAGTTACTTCTTTACTTCCAAATATATCAGCAAGGCCATTGCGTCCAATCGCATTACGTTGTCTTGCGAGCCTTGTGTTTTGATGGCACCTTGCATATAGTTCGAGGCGGGATTTTCGTCACACCAGAAGATGTTGGCAAGGTCTTCGCTACCACCACGAACAATCAGGTCGGGTGGTTCTGAGGAGCCATCCTGGACGGTCGCGGTAGCATTGCGGATTGTCATAGTAAAGCCTGCGTTGATATCAGTTGCCTCGATATAGATGACGCAGTTCCAGTTGCGCAAAGAGCGTTTCACGCGTTCACTCTTTTGCGCCTGCGTTACATAATCGTCCAATGCTTCGCGTATCTCTACTTGTGTCGCCATAACTTACACCTTCACAGTCTTCATAGCATCCATAACCTCTGTTGCCACGCGTTCACCGGATTGCACAGCACCATCCATGTAGCCATTCCACACCGTTGCGGTCTCAGTTCCCGCCCAGTGAATGTTGCCAATTGGGGCACGCAAAGCCTCACCATAGGCCGTCCACACGCCTGGCGGCATATAGGCCACATAGCAGCCGCGCGAATATTCTTCGTCCGCCCAGCTTTGCTCGACATACTCACGGGGATTACGCGCCTTTTCGCCAAAATAGCGCACAAAGCTCTCAATCGTTGCGATACGCCGCGCCTCGACACTCTTGCGACCCCACACGCGGCTATCGTTCGCGTCGATAAATCCCATCAATACGCCTGAAGAACCATCATCCGGCGAGTTGTCATAGGTTACACGGACAGGGCCAGTATCGCTCGCAACCTGACCCGATAAGCCATCCACACGCCAAAATGGAGTATCATAGACGCATTGCACCTTGTGAATGCTGCCCATAGGCATACGTTGCGTCAATTGATCTCGATACCCGGGCAATGCTGGCCGATAGCGGAGACGCCCTGCAAGCGTAGGCGGTAGTGCGACAATGACACGTTGTGCTATCACCGTTAGCGTATCGCTTTCCACGCGTACACTTTGCTCATCATGCGCAATACTATGAACGGGTGTGTTTAAAAAAAGCCGTTCGCCGAGCGTTTCAGCTACTTTATTCGAGACCTCCTGCGCACCCCTGTGAAAGCGGTTCTCCTGTGCTCCACGTGTAACACTGACCAGTTCGTTTAGACTGCCACCAGAGTGAATATAAAAGAGGGCGTGTAAAAGGGAAATATCGCGTGGTTCGGCGGCAAATATAGATTGAATGGCCAGCGTTACCCATATGCGTGCACCCTCGGAAGAAACATTCGTATCTAGCCATGTCGCCAGAGTTTGGGAGTCCCATGCCAACGCGTTCTCCGCTTGCCATGGTGCCTCAAGCGGCACCTCGTTTGCCATGATATTCAGTTCGAGCATGGTCTCAACCACATCCATCGATACCAATGGGTCATGCATCGGTATCACACCAGAGTACGCGGATAGCGTACCACTACGATACTCCAGGTTTTGCCCATCTACGAATGTTGGAAAGGTCGTAACGCCCAACTCGTTGGCGAGCTTCGCGATACGCAGCTGTGTCGGGCCAATCCACTGACCGCCGAGATCAAGCAAGGTTCCATCGCTAGCAGGTCGCGTATACGTGCGCCCACCCACACGATCCCGTGCCTCAAGTACCAGCACATCGACACCCGCTTGCATCAGGTTTCGGGCGGCAGTCAAGCCTGCAAGTCCCCCACCAACTACGACCACATCGGCGTGTCGTTCTTCTCTATGAAATGAATTTGCCGAAGCCATATTTTATAGACCTCTCTTCATCGAAAAAGCAGTTCAGGTAATTATTTTTGATGATAGCACGGCGCGAATGGAAATACAAACTTACTCATACACATAATATATCCCTGCTGTTCGTCTTACTACTAGTAAAGTAGGCAAACAAAGGAAGGGTAAAGGTATAGGCAATGGGAGACATTTTCGAGGTTATCATGTACAAAATTTTTTATGCTGTCACATGGCTCGTTCATAGCATTGTAAATATGATACGAGAAGAGTACAACGTTCGGAGAAAGAAGGAACCTTCAAAGTAGGTTGATTCGAAGGTTTTTCGTAGGGACCAGATGTATCGCGTCCACGACGCAATTTATTGCGCGATATGGATTTCGTCAAGCCAGAAGAGATGAACACATAAAACAGCAACGAGATTAGCACCTTAAGCGTATGTTAAGTATGGATGAAAAAGACGCTCACTTACCCGAAAGAGTAAAGTGGCACCTCTTTTTATATTAAGAGCAAAAAACGCAAGCCAAAAGCGGTACGAGAGCAGCGAAGACAGGACTCGCAAGAGGAGTCTAGCTATATCGTATAGTGTAAGATATAATAGAAGTATATAATTATGCCCCACTTTCCCTTTTGCATGTGTTTTTTAGGGATCATGCATGTCGGAGGCGCAGAAAGCAGGTAACACAACGATGGATAGACAGCCGGCTAACATGCACTGGCTACAAAATAATAATGAGCGACCAACACGCCGACCTACAGACCCGACTGGTCGCCCGACACCGAATGGACAGACGACGCCCCCGAAACGTGGCTCCAGTTTGAACCGTTGGCTACTCGTGCTCGTGGCCGTCATGGTCGCAGTGTATCTCTATAGCTACTTCAATTTTAGCGCGAATACCACAACCACCACACGTACAGAACTCTCGTACAGCGATTTTTACACACAGATTGATAACAAAAACATCAAGTCTGCAACCCTCATTGGGCAAACAGACATTCAGGGTGATTTGAATACCGCTGTTGGAGGGCATACAGCCTATCATACAGTACAGCTTCCTAATGGTGATACTGACCTCGCAAATAGGTTGATCGCAAGTGGGGCGAAGGTATCGTATCAACCACCACCAGACAATTCTTTCTGGCTGAACATATTAATCACCTTCTTACCATGGGTTGCTCTCGTTGGATTGTTTATCTTTTTCAGTCGCAGAGCATCGCAGGGACAGCAAGGCATCTTCAGTTTCGGCAAGAGTCGCGCCAAGTTGATTCTTGAGGATCGACCAAGCACAACATTCGCGGATGTTGCGGGTGTCGATGAGTCGAAGTATGAACTGCAAGAGGTCGTCGAGTTCCTCAAAACTCCTGCTAAGTTCCAGCGTCTCGGTGGTAAAATTCCGCGCGGCGTCTTGCTCGTAGGCCCTCCAGGAACTGGTAAGACACTACTTGCCCGTGCTGTAGCGGGCGAAGCAGGCGTACCATTCTTCTCAATGAGTGGTTCTGAATTCGTCGAAGTACTGGTTGGTGTCGGTGCAAGCCGTGTACGTGACCTGTTCGATCAGGCAAAGAAGGCATCACCAAGCATCATCTTCATCGACGAGATCGACGCTGTTGGTCGCCAACGTGGCTCAAGCATCAACACAAATGACGAGCGTGAGCAGACATTGAACCAATTGCTGGTCGAAATGGACGGTTTCGATAATCGTCAGGCGGTTGTAGTCATCGCAGCTACCAACCGACCCGATGGACTCGATCAAGCACTACTACGCCCAGGTCGCTTCGACCGTCGTGTCACCGTTGACCGTCCTGACTGGAATGGTCGTCTTGCCATTCTAAAGATTCACTCGCGTACAGTCCCACTGGCACCGGATGTCGATCTCGTTGCGCTAGCTCGCGGAACAACGGGTATGGTGGGTGCGGACCTTGCGAATCTTGTCAACGAGGCTGCGTTACTGGGAGCAAGGCGTAACCTTGATCGCGTCACGCAAAATTGTTTCAATGATGCGCTGGACAAAATTCTGCTTGGAGCGGAACGTCCACTTGTATTGAGCGATGAGGACTTGAATGTAACGGCCTACCATGAAGGTGGACATGCATTGACAGGTCTACTCTCGGAGGGGTCTGATCCTGTGACGAAGGTCACGATTGTACCACGTGGTCAGGCACTTGGTGTCACGATGTATACACCGCTCGACGACCGATACAACTACTCGAAAGATTATCTGCTCACACAGATAGTTACCGCCCTTGGTGGTCGTGCCGCGGAGCAAGTTGTCTTCGGTAGAATTACAACGGGTGCTGAGAATGATCTGCAACGCGTGACCGCCATTGCACGGCAGATGGTCACACGCTGGGGTATGAGTGAGCGTTTAGGCACAGTCTCGTTCAGTGAGCGTCAGAGTCCTTTCGCGGGTGGAGGCGACACGGGTGCGCCTACAAGCTATAGCGAAGAGACTGCGGAACTCATTGATGACGAAGTAGATCGCATTGTCCGTAGTTCCTACGCGAAATCTGTCGAGATATTGGTTGCACATCGCCCAACGCTTGACCGTATCGCGGAAGAACTGCGTCGTCACGAGACGATTGACGCGAAGCAAATGCGTAACATCCTGGAGGAAACGGGAGCGCAAATCGCGTCTACACAATCGCAACCCATTCCTGGTGCACCACCACAACGCGTGGTTCCTGCACCTCCTACAACACCTATATCCTCATATCAACCACCTGAAAATGGCATGTAAGAAGGAACAAAAACAATCGCGACCGAGAGAAATGTATTTCTCTCGGTCGCGATTGTTTTTGTTCCTTCTTACCGTTCAGAGTCAAAGAAGCTTTGCATCTGAGGATACTCTTGCATAATTGTGTCTAGCATGGCAGGGGTCAAAGCCATAAATGTGCCATGGGATTCCGCTAGCACCACGTGTTCATCAGAAGCCAGAGTCAACATACCTGAAGCTTGAATCATGCGGCCTCGCTCTACCCCAAGCGATGCACGTACACGCAAGAGTGGTCCGTACGGAACATAGCGACGATAACGAACTTCCAGGCGACCTGTCATCGTCCATGTAGGTTGAGCACTTAGCATGGTTGTACGATTCAATGCCTCGTCAAGGACTGCCGCGACAATCCCGCCATGAATAACGCCAGGAAAACCCTGGTGCTCCTCTAGCGGTTGGAAATCCGCCACAACAGTGTCGTTTTCCAGGCGAAAGACCATGTGCAGGCCATAGGGATTTTTCTGTCCACACACAAAACAGCGCTGATAGTCAGTGGTATCATTTAGTTCCATCGAGCACTATTCCTGTTCCAGGTTTCTCGCCCCATACTGTAAGAATAAAGTTCATCGCGCAAAAAGCATCCGACTCGATTTCCTCTAATGCCTGCTCATACAAGTGCTCGAACTCTTCCGATGTCACTACCTTCATTTGCAGCAGAAATGGTTTGAGCAAGCGATTTAACACCTTGAAGTTTTGATAAAATTGCCAATGTGCGTCCATATGTGTGGAGGCATCAACAGCGACGGCAACCTTATCGAGGGACACATAGCCAGTATCAAGTAAAAAGCGTCCAAGCATAGGCGCAATGCCTAATGATTGGCCATCGGGTGAAAAACTTTGCCCCGTGAGAAAGAGAGCTTTCATGACTTTTGCATTAAGTTGGTTACATGCAAGGCTATTCGTTGAGCCATCGCTCATCTCCGTCATACGCATAATTCCACCTGGCCGGAGAATACGCTGACATTCCCGGACAAGAGGAACCCATGCGTGCTTTGGCATAAAACCTAGTAGGAGGCGAGCATTGACCAGATCAAATGAGTTATCAGGAAAATCAAGTGGCTTGAGAATGTCCATCGTCTGAAAACGGGCGTTATCCAGTCCTTGTACCCGTGCCTGGCTTTTTGCATAGGCAATATTGTTCGCGCTGACATCCACACCTATAACTTGAGCATTCGGTGAAGCGTAAGCTAGATCGAGTACCCATCCACCGGGACCACATGCTAGATCGAGTACACACTCTAACGCCTTTATCTTTTCAGGGGGCTGCTCGCGTAACACACCACCCATTTGCTCGGTCGTAAGACGATCTTGATACATTAATCGCGCAGTCTCAGCCGTATTTTCGGCATCTATAAAATATTCTCCTTCGCCTCGACCATCTGATATCGCCATTGTTCGCTCCTTGCGGTCTAGTAAAAACATTCCCATATATCAATACAGAACTATCTCTCTTGTGAAATATAACATCTCTTTCACCCTTTTACCACTAATAGGAAATATTCCTTAACCTCCTATAGGTATACACCCGGAAAATATGATATGATACGCTCTATCCACTACCACCCTGAGACGAAAATAGAACACTTTTCGTATTCAAGGTAGGAACTTATCCATTTGCGTATGTGGAGCAACGGTGCTCTATGTAAAAACTACTACATACAGGCAATCGCCTACGAGAGGAACGGCATGGCAAAGACAGCTACCCAGGAAAAAGGGACCTCTAAAAAGAAACTCACTCCCAATCAGCCTGACGCGAAAAAGTCACAGCAGGAGAAAAAAGCACTTGCATCTGCTCAAAATGACGAGAAGAAGCAACGCAAGGAGCAAGCAAAGCAAGAGGCAAAGCTTATGCTCAAAGCAGAACGAGCGAAAAAGGACGTACAAAAGGCAGAGCAAAAGCTGGCAAAGGCTCAGACGCGCCTTGAAGATGCTCGCACTCAACAGCAGACAGTTGAACAAAAGTTAGCGGAATTGCGAACACCCCGGCAAAACGAAGTATCACATAATGGCGTTCCAGAAGCGTCTGACGCGCCACTCACATCACTCGCCCACGCTGATGATACATCATTGTCTTTGACAACACCTTTTATTACACAAAGCGCAGACACATCTGATACAACCGAAGTACCTGATGCATCAGTTGCTGAAGCACAAGACGTAACAGCCACAAATGTATCTTCAACGGACAACACTGTTGCCAGCGAATCAGATCAACTACCAGCCGAGGGAGGCTCAGATACCTCCGCTGGCTCCCAAGAGCAAAATGCTACAAGCACCGAGGAAGCGTCAGTAACTGAGACGCCAGCAACCGAAAGCACGGAAAGCCAGGTTGAAATTGGTTCAGATACAGCAAGCATGCCATTGATCTCACATGATGCAAACACATGGCCTCCTCCATTGATCCGTGAAGAAGTTGCTGAGGCCGCCAAACAAGTCGAGGCTTCAGATGCCGCAGCTACCCAAGAGACTCCTGCACAGAATGAGGAAACGCAGGACTCAAGTTCTTTAGAAGAGCATGAGACAGAGGGACAGGTAGATAGTAGTGGTAATCCTACAACCAGGAGACGGACACGAAAAACGACCGACTAAGCAAGAACAGGGAGACCGCAATGGTCTCCCTGTTTTTAGTTGTTGAAATCTTCATTGCGTAGTATCTTAACGCTTTGGTATATGCGGTTCAAATAGTGTTCTACCCGATTTCACCTTGGGTGTCAAAAAGCCTGTTGCCTTCAAACGTAGATATATCCACAGTGTTATGCCGAGTAGAAGACCACCAAAAAGATAGCCTCCGATAACATCACTCGCCCAGTGATCGCCTAAGTAGATACGTGATGGCCCGACCAGGATCACAAAGAGTGCCGGTATAATTAAGAGCGCATAATGCCACCAGTGCTTTCTGTTAAACAGGATAAGTCCAAACGAAAAAAGTAGCCCGAAGAACGCAACATAAGACATGACGTGCCCGCTGGGAAAACTTTGCCCTGTAGCATGTTGAAAGATATCGACAAGACGTGCGGTAGGACGTGGACGACTTACAAGGAGTTTCAGCAGGAAATTCACGATTGCACTAACCACTGAGAGAGCCACAATAATCATTGCTTCCAGCCGTAAACGCACCAGCCAAAATGCAATAGCTGTTACCAGGATTAATCCCGCAAAAAGTATTTGTTGGTTGCCGAGGAAGCTTACTGCGATCATGAATGCTTGCAGCCCGGGCGTCTTGTTCTCCTGAAATTCTTTTGTGATTGCTACATCGACGGGAAGCACAGGATTAAAATGCACAAACACAGCAAGTGCGGTGAAAAGTAAGAACTGAACGAAGTAGACAAGGGCAAGAATGCGTGTGCGTCGTGACGAGCGATACCACGGTTCACGGCCACTGTCAACTTCCCGTTGCACCTCATCCATTGTAGTATCTACAGTATCTTGTATCTGGTCTTTCATGATAGTACCCTTACTCGCCTCAACTATGGTTACAGATATCCCTGAGGATATCTCTAATACGTTTTTGCGGCTAAAAAAGTTTACAATAATATTTAGTGCATGTTACTTCAGGTTGGCACATGGTTTATAACTGCGCTATAGTCAAAGGGAAGGGAGAAGAAAATGATGGCGCACACGGAGGTGCGTTCCGCACAGCCAGAAGATAAAGACCCGGTATTAGCCTTTTGTAGCAATACATGGGATTGGGGTGATTACATTGATCGCGTGTGGGACGATTGGCTTATCGACCCGCAAGGCGAATTGTTCGTTGCAGTCACGGATGGACAGCCAACAGGAGTGGCACATTTGCGTATGGTCAATACCACCGATGCATGGCTTGAAGGTTTGCGTGTTGACCCAAAGTATCGCCAACAAGGGATTGCGAAGGCACTCAACATGGCGATGTTAGAGGGTGCAATGCGCCGAGGAGCAACAAGTGCTCGCCTCGTTACTGAGTCCACAAACACGGGTGCTATTCATCTTATGGATAACATCCATATGCGGCATGTTGGAGCCTTCGCACCATTCCGTGCTAATCCACTTGTAGAACAAACAAAGAGTCGCGCAAAGACGGATTATAGTCCAGAGGGCACGCAGCTAGCAACTATAGACGATATGGATGAAATTATTGATTACCTGAACGTTTCCAATATCTTTCCAGCCGTTGGTGGCCTGTATTATATTGGTTTTGTAGGCCATGAGATTACTGCATCATTGCTTGAGAAACAGATTATAGCCCAGAATGTGTATCTTTTGCGTCGTTGGAACCGTCTCGACGGATTCGCTATCGCGGAACCACGTGAAGACCGCCAGGGCAAACGACTCTCGATTGGCTATCTCGATGGAATGACAATTGAAGCAATTAGCCTTGTCGCCCATGACCTGCGACAGCGACTAACCACTAATGGTCTCGAAAGTGCCTATGTTTACGCACCTGATCTCATGTTGATACGTGATGGCCTCACAGGAATTGAATACGAATGGGATGGTAAAATCTTTTACACATATGAACGAAGTTTGGAATAAGGAACTGTACACAGAAGAGGCCCGAACGCCAAAACTTTGACGTTCGGGCCTCTTCTGTGTACAGTTCCTTATTCGGCGGGATTCAGCATTGCATCAACATTTTTTAAGCTATGGAAGCGTAGTAGCCAGCAACCATAGTTCATACCTCCTCCAACAGCGGGCAGAGCAATCCACTGTCCATCCTGTAATTGCTCTTTACGCAGAAGTTCGACCAATGCGGTCGCAATACTGGCATTCGAGAGATTACCAAAAAAGCGGAAATTATCGACAAGTTTCTCGGTTGTCGAGGAGGGCCAGCCATAGTCGTTTACCAGCAACTCGCCTAAGCGTCGCGTTATACGAGAGTTTGCTTGATGTGGGATGATATGAGCAATGTCGGTATAGTTTAGCTGCGCATGTCGTACAACAGTGTCAAGGCTCTCTGCCATAGCGCGAGGTGCCTCACGATAGACTTCTTTGCCGTTCATCTTCGTGTAACCAGTGAGATGTTGTGCCAACAATTGATTGAGTTCTTTGCCATTGCCCTCTTGAAACAGCCGACGCATCCTCGCATCTACCTCGCCCATCTCAATCACATCTTTGCGTAGTGGAGTCTGGAACGTTAACGAGTGTGCTTGGTGCGCATCCGAGCCATTGATTACATAGGTATCTTCGTCGCCAAGTTCTAGTAAGAACGCGGCGGCTCCCTCTCCAAAGAGCGAGCTTGTCTTCCAGTCCAGGATATTTGTGATGTTCGGCAATAATCCTTCCGAGGTGACAAGCAGTACAAGCTTTGCGGAATGTGCGGCAAGCACCTCGGCGCACATCTGAAACGCTTCAGTTTGACACGCACATGCACCTTTCAGCATCGACGCACGTATCGGCCCAAGTCCGAGGCGCATCTGCACCATACCCGCTATAGTGGGGAACATATCGTTATCAGAGGAAGAGGCACCAATAACCGTATCTATCTCTGAAATATCACGTCCCGAACTCGCGATGGCACGTTGGGCCGCGATCACGGCCATATCTACCAGCGATTCCTCTTGCGGCGATGTAGGATCGAGAATGAGACCTGGAGCTTCGGCACCAGCTATCGTCCGGCATAACTCAATGGAACTTGCACGTACATGACGTGTCTCAAGGCCTGTCACACGCTCTAAATCGCTTGCGCTACGTGGATCACCCATACGTGTAGAAATATAGGCAAAAAACTCATTTGTGATGCTATTCTTAGGGGTATAATTACCCAGACCGACAAGATTGATTTTTGCCTTTGTGTAACTACGAGGCACGATATATGTATAATCAGGCCATTGGCCTTCCCGAACACGTGTCATTGGCTTATGCCCTCCTGCTGAGGTTTTCTTCTACCTTGTTACAAGTATAGCACATCTTCCCGATAGAGGACGCCTACGTCTTGTCAGAAATGATATTATAAAACAAGATTTTATTGTATCCTTGTCGGAGGCAGCACCATGTTTACAGTATCGGCGAATACATCCGACGATGTATCTCCGCATGCATTACGACCTCGATGTGTGCATACAATTACAGATCGCTACTCCATATCGAACACGTACCTTATCGACGATACTCATCTAGTCGTGGTAGACCCTGGCTCCGCACTAAATGTGCGCTTACTCACCATCTATTTGCAAAAATTTTTGCACCGGACACCTGCTGACATCGATCTGATTGTCTTAACCAACATGCATCATGATCACACCTCGGGCATCGAGTCACTACGCCGCATCTGTCCCGCTCCTATTGCCGCATCATCCGCTGCACTTACGTTAACGCAATCAGAGCTACAAAAGGCTCTGCCCAAATTGATGTACACACTACCAGGGCAAATGACTACTTTTCAGCCACTCTCCATTCAGCAGGCCCGCTTCGTCGATATATGGCTACAGGATGTAGGTGGCTTACCACTTCATCCCGAATGGCGCGTTATTGCTAGTATGGGTCACACACCGGAAAGTCTTTGCCTGTACAATCCCTTCACGAAAGAATTGTTAAGCGGCGATACCATAGTCACTATCGAGAACGGGACACCGATGTTGCGGCGCGGCATCAATCGCAATCAACTCAATGAGACACTTCGCGTTCTACGTAGTTTACCAGTTCGCTATCTCTACCCGGGCCATGGGCGTCAAATCATTGGAGAAACACCCTTAGCGCACGTACAGATCGAATGGTAGACAAGAGGTATCCAACGAGAAGTGGTAGATGTAGTGGAGACTGCAAGGGTCTCCACTACATCTACCACTTCTCGTTGGATATATTTATTTTAGCTTGCTTGGAAGTTTCAGGGGAACGGGTCCGCTCATCGAACTGGCAAATGTTCGTGGTGTAACTATATTTGGTAGAGGCGCAACGTGGGCATGCTGGGCGGCTGTGTATTCCAAGTTAATTGTGCCGAGACAGATTTGATCACCCGTACGCAATAAGCGAGGAGCTGGAAGTGGCTCATTGTTTACCAACGTGCCATTACGACTGGTTAGGTCTTGCACATAATCGCCGTTCGCCTGGCGCGAGAACTGAACATGTTGGCGCGAAATCGAGACATCATCCATCACAATACTACATTCAGCACTACGACCAAGAATGAGTATTGGACGATCAAGCAGGAGTGTTTTACCCATCATTGCGCCATTCTGAATAAACAGCATTCCATACTGCTCGGGCGGTTGAGGAAGCGGTGTTACCCTAGCGAGTGATGCCGTCTCCTGCCACTCATTTATCATTGCCTCCGACACCTCCTCTCTCCTGTTACCAAGCAAGGTTGTTGGTATTTTCTCGATATCTACATAATCTTCTAAGGAGCGTGTCGCGGACAGGGCACGACCGCCCGCGGTAAATGAGTTGAGCGACGAACGCCATGTATGATTGTTGAGTGGGTCAAACGTTTCCAGAACAGGTTCTGGCTTTTCCGCAATTAAAAACATAAACCGATGTGATCCAACCTCTAGCATATTCTCAGGTGCTATCTCGGCAGAGCCTCTAATGCGCTTTCCATTGAGGAGCACACCATTGAGACTATCGCAATCAGTTACACAGATGGTGCCTTCGTTCCAGGCGAGTTCAGCATGATGACGCGACGCCATCTCATCATCAATCCAAATTTCGTTATCCTCGTCGCGTCCAATTGTCACGATAGCACGTTTCAGTGCGAGACGTTGACCCTGAAAGCGTCCACCTCTGTATTCAAGCCAACCCCATGAAGTCTCCTCATTGAACACATAAGGGACAGGAACTCCGGGTTGATGACGTGGAGGCTGCAAAGCCGTAGTAGGATTAAGGCGTGTACTGCGTTTCTGAAGAGGAAGCTGGACCGACGTTGTTAGCAGACGCAATGGAGTAAAAAGATAATAGGAAGTTGTAACACTCAATGGAAGAAGCCAACCACAGAGCGCAACATACGCCAACGCAACCTGCACCTCAGCCATTGGAAGCGCGGATTGCTCCGTGTTAAAGCGAATAGTGTACCATACAACGGCTGGCAGGAGCAGCAACGCACAGATCACGCAGACAACAATGACACCCGCAAGTTGTCGTGTTGTCCCCCGTTGGCGCATTGTTGTAAATAGTGCATTTGCAGCTATCGCGAGCATACAGCACACTAAGCCACCATAGCAGCCAGCACTAAACCACGTTGAAAAATCTACCGTGTTCGTCGCCTTCCTCTTTTCTTCCCCTAGTAGGTTCCCTTAGAACATTGGCCCAATGCCGAATGCACGAGCATTACTTATCAAGATCGTATCGACAATAGCATGTTTCGTACTGTAATTTAAATAACTTGTGTTTGTGGCTATATTTGCCGAGTCTGCCCCTACGTTGTTGTTTAAGTCAACAGCATCCCAGTATTGCATATTTGTATTATCTTCTGTTACAGCAACACCTAGAAATGCATGCCCTGGTACAATCACAATTTCCGGGTGTAATCCAATACTTTCGACGGCTGCCGCAAGCAAGGTTGTCAATTCAATGCACATGCCACTATGTTGACGTAGCACTTCTTTCGGCAACTTGATATTCTCGATCGCGTTGCTATCGTTCCCTCCTGAGTAAGGCACGCTTTCCTGGACATATTTGATGTGATACGAGAGACGCAAGGCATCGTAGAGCGCATCAACTTCGTCACGAACTTGCAGTGCCGAAGCTCCTTTATAGCCAACCATACCGACAGGAACGGGGGCGGGCTGATTTTGTAAATAGCCCTGCGCCTTTTGCACCAGTTCCGTAATAGCGGGATCGCCATATGTCACCCATGCCGCAATGAGTAAGCGATTTTCTTTTTTCCATTGCATCAACCAGCGCGAGTGCAACAAAAATGGGACATCACTTTCATAATATAGGTGCTTGCTCGCATCTGTCACCTGTACATGGAGCGACATGTTCACGTCATGAGTCAGCGTATTCAAGACTTGGCCTTGCTTGAGTAAAGGTGGTAAAAAACTTTCACTTTGGACCGTTGCAGTCGCGTTCACGCTTTTTGATTCCACTTGACTAAACTCATCAATTGTTACATGGATAAAAAGTGCCATTGGTGTTTTACTACTATATTCAACAGAAAACAGTGTATTTTGTGGTTGTGCGGCAAGATAAGAAGGATAATAGGCACTAAAGACTGCTTTAGGTGCTAGAACGCAAATGTGTGCAGAAGCGAAATCACCACATTGTCTTTGCTTTGCTATATTTGCTTGTTGGTAACGTGAGTATGCCTGTGTTCCATCCAACACGTAGAGACTTGACAGGACAGTTAGCACGAGGACAACGAGAATAAGAACGATAACTTTTTTGTTCATGCCTTATAGCTTCTTGCACTCATAACCATAGTAGTATTCTCTGATACACCCTGATGTGATCTAAACAGTTTTTCCGTATGAAGCATAGCATTCCGACCCACGATTAGCAATCGAATGGGACTTGTGGGGGAATTGATGTAACCTCGCATAGCAATAAAAAACGGGCACACGTACATATGTATGTGTATCTGCCCGTTTTTTACGGTCATAACAGTCTCAAAAGCACGAAAAGTGCGGAAGAGCCACAAATCGGTATACTATCCCTAGTCGGTTCATATACAAAAAATAGATATCTAAGCGTTTACCTTGTACATTCTCTTGAATGAACGGTAACAAGTTTTACTGAAATCAGAAAAAGGAGCTACTCGTGGACAAACCCTGGTTTATGTATGATTTTACTATCACCTATGCAAATCCAGAAGAAGATACAGGGTATCATGGTGCCCATGATATTGATATTGGTGCACCTCCCAATTACCCTGTGACAGCACTTTTACCTGGAACCATTTCCTCGATCACAGATGGTACAGATAACACTGGAACGGTTATTTGGGGTAGACAAGTGGGAATACGGCTCGATCAGCCATATAATGGAAACCCATACCTTGCCTACCTGCATCTTTCCGCGGTCAATCCAGGACTAACGGAAGGGTCCCACGTTTCTAAGGGAAACCTTGTTGGTTGGGTAGGCGGAGCAAGCAGCGAGACTGATTATGAAGGAACGAGCAATCCCACTGGCCACAACTTTCTGAACACTTCTGGCCGCAGTTCTCGAACACAGGTTGGCTTTGCACTTATGAAAGGACCGGAATATGGTCATGCAGGTTGGACAGAATTTCCAGACCCAAACTCGAACCCAACACAGATTATTCTCGATGCACAACAGGCTTTTCTAGCAGGAGAAGAAAACGACATGCTTCAGATAACCGACCCTTTCGCGGCTCAATACTTCACTGAAACCTCAACCAACCCTATGCGATGGCACTGTACACAAACCAATCACGACGTGATTGGCGGCATTTTAGTTTTCTATCGCAAGATTGGCGGCGCTGCTCGCTTACCTATAAGTGACGAAATACGCCCTAATCCTCATCAGAACGTTGTCTATCAGGAATTCGAGGCTGGTGTAATAGTCTATGATCCAGATAAAACATTGCCCCATCCAGCCGGTTTCGATAAAACCTTCTTGCAAGTTCTAAAATCAGAAGAGATCAAGAAAATTGTTTGTGGTTAAAATGCACCCGGCTGCGGATGAACCAGTTTTCTAGGGCCAGTATAATACTAGATAACCAAAGATGAGCATGAGCAAATTGTTTTGCTCATGCTCATCTTTGGTTATCTAGTATTATACTGTTATTTTTATTAGTACTTACATACGTGCCGGACACGTTAACCCTACCGTGGCTATATTGTCTTCCACGCCAATCGACTCCCTGCCGCGTAAGAATACGCCATGTGGATTCGCCCAGGATACCCTCGAAAATCGCGCCAGCAAGCGGATGCGTAAACGCGTAATACCACGGCACGCGCAACATTGTATTGAGCCAGAGTCGATAAGCAAGCAATGGCAATAGTTCTATAATACTGGCCGTAGTTACCTCAACTGAACGAATACCATTCCCGTTACGAGTGCGTGTCAGGCGAGCAAGTAGGGGTAATAAGAATGGCACAATAGTTATCATTGGTAAGCCTAAAAGTTCCAGGAGTACAAAGGGTAGACCACCGCGACTACCAAGATAGGCATTCTTACGCCAACCACGCCACGTATCACGCAGATTCTGGTACATGCGTACATGCACAAGGTCTTGTCCTTCAACGAAGTGTAGTTTGAAGCCATTGGATTTGACGACGTGCGCGAGATCACGATCATCCAGTAACGTGCCTCGCAGGTCCGGTCGTGCATAGCCTCCAACGATGTCATACACGGCTTTCCGAATGAGCAGATATTGACCGTTGGCAACCGCGACCTTGCTTTTGGGATCGTTAACCAGTCTCGGTGGATATTGCATACTGATCCCAAGATATGCCATTGGCATTAGCACTCGTTCCCAGAAGCTTGGCAACTCTTGTTCAGTGCCAACAGTAAATAGGTCCATCCCTTCCTGTACGGCTTGTGTTACTGTAGAGCGGAGCGCATTGGGGGCATGCCATGTATCTGCATCCGTGAACAATAACCACTCGCCCTGAGCCTCCTGTACTCCTCGATAAAGTGCATGTGGTTTACCAGCCCAACCCTCGGGTAGTTCGTCACGGAGGCGCAATACCCATAAACGATTACCCTGTGGATGTGTCTGTGCTATCTCATCGAGGAGACGACCTGTTCCATCGGTTGAGCCATCATCAACGGCAATCACCTCGAACTGACTATAGTCCTGCTCTAAGAGCGAACGAATACAGCGCGAAATATTATGTTCTTCGTTGCGAGCAGGGACAATAATAGAGACCGTTGGTTCCTTCATCTGCTCCACTGCCGTCATCGCAGGCACATTTTTGCGTAGAGGAAGCTTTTTGAGGCGATCTTCATCTCTTGGTAACGTGCGTAGCCAGACATACAGATAAAAACCAACAACGCCAATAACGTGAGACCAGAGCGTAATACGAGCAAGGGATTGCCACCAGTTGTGCTTATTCATATACTTTTTATACTCTTTTACGTGTATTTTCTTTCGTATTATAGCAACGAGAATACTTCTGCACAAGCTATGAGTAGTTTTAGGTCAGAGATTTTCTCTAGAGCCAGTAGTTGGCTATTTAGGAGACCTTAATGGGAAGCTTAATAAGGATTGACATTGCATATAAATATACCGTTTGTATTCATCCCTTATAGTGAAGGTAAGAGGCAAAATATATTCTCTTTTGTTTTTGAATATCCCTATGCCCTCCCCAGTACACAATTCTTATTAGCTATTTAGTTTGCACAGGTATTTTTTGTAAAGGTGAATATGTTGATGAAGTCTATTCCTTGGAGGAATGAAGCGGCAACAGCACGAACACGAACGGTCTTGGGGTTCGGGTTCCTGCTGCTTGCTCTCCTCGCGAGTATGGTTGCCTCAAGTTTCTTGAGTCAGCATCACGCGGCCCATGCCGCCAAACCTGCCACCATGACCACGGGCGTGAGCAAGACGTGGTACTTCGCCGATGGACGCGTCGGTGGGGGCTTCCGCGAATTCTTGACCATTGGCAATCCCGATCCTACCACCGATTGTACCGCCACCATCTCTTACTTGCCCGAAGGCGAGCTTTCGGCGGCACAGGCTAAACAGCATCCTACCGCTCGCAAGCCTTTGGCGGTCCGCACGGTCACGATCCCCATGCCAGCCGCTACACCGCCTCGGTCAACCAGGACCTGAGCGTGGACCAGATGCAGCAACCCGGCCTCCTGCTCTCCGCTGAGGTCAGTGTTCCCTTCTCATCCGGCTGCGCAGGCGTCGTCGTCGAGCGACCCATGTACTTTAGTACGCATGGTGTCAATAGTGGTAGCGATGTCATGGGCACCACCAGTTTGGGAGAAACCTTCTACTTTGCCGATGTACCCTCACAAGCAGGGGCCTCCTCCTATATGCATTCCGAATTGAGTGTACTCAATCCTTCGCCCACGGATGCCGCCACCATCACGGTGAACTATTATGCTAAGGGCAATCTGGTGACTGGGCAACTGCTCTACATCGCGCCAGGAGCACGCGGCATCATCGACCCGGGCACCCTGGCCTATCCGCATGTCGCAGCAGAGGTCACGTCCAACGTGATGGTCGCCGTCGAACGTTTCAGCTACATGCACAATGTGCAGGCAGAAGTCGCGGGCACCGTGAGCAGTGCCGCCTCGGTAGTGGGAGCACAAACGCTTTCCAGCGATTGGCTCTTTGCCGAAGGCTACACGGGTGGGCAGACCCAGGAGAACTTGCTGCTTTCCAACCTGACCAATAGCGATACTACCGCGACGGTAACACTGGAATATCAGAACACGCATCACCAGACCCTTACGGTCCCGGTTCCAGCCTACTCGCAAGTGCCAGTGGATGTCAATAGTGCTAATACACAGCCCACTGGAACCTGTGATGTCATTCCCTGTGTGACGACACCTGAGGTATCAGCCGAAGTCACAGCCACAAGCGCGAGTCTGGTCGTGGAGCGAGAGATGTTCTTCCACTATGCCCACACGGTCCCTGGAACGACAATCACGACGACCACCAACGGAGGCAGCGAGGTGCAGGGCGCCATGCAGGCCGCGACTACCGCCGCCAACTTCGCCGAAGGCTACACCAACGTCGGCTACAACGAGTGGTTGACCCTGCAAAACCCTATGGCAACTGATGAGACGCTGGCAGTCAGCATCAACAACGAGAATGGACGTGCCTACACCCAGAACGTCGTAATCAAGGCCAAGAGTCGCTCGACCGTTGATGTGACGGCATTGGTGCTCCAGCATCTGGTGCAAAAAGGCGACAATTATCGAGGATATCAAGTCTCGATGCATGTGCAGACAACCACGGCTGGCACAGTCTTTGTGGCCGAGCGACCCATGTACTTCAGCCTGAGCGCAAACATTCAGGGGGGAACCGATGTTGTCGGCTTTACAGGCTCCTATAGCTGTACCGAGTACCAAACGACTCTGACTAACGCGTATGATAGCGATTTCATGGCGACTGGACCCGATGGCAACGTCTGGCTTGCTGAGAGATTAGGAAACGAGATTGGCAAAATCACACCCTTTGGAGTTGCCACGGAGTATGCCATTCCCACGGCAAGTAGTGATATCTATGGTATGGCCAACGGACCGGATGGCAACATGTGGTTTGTCTTGGAGTCTGGAAATAAGATCGGCAAGATCACTACGACGGGAGTCATTACCGAGTATCCCCTTCCGACCACTGGTAGTCAGCCTTATAGCATTGTGGCGGGAGCTGATGGCAACTTGTGGTTCGGCGAGAACGGAAACAGTGGTAAGATTGGTAAGATCACACCCACTGGCACCATCACTGAGTATGCCGTTCCTTCAGCCGCAAGTAATTTTTATAGCATAACGCTAGGCCCTGATGGTAATGTATGGTTCGCATTGGGTGCGGCGAGCAAAGTTGGGTTTATCACACCTGCTGGATCTGTGACCGAGTTTAGCTCGGGCATCACCTCAGGCAGTACGATTAACGATATTACAACAGGACCAGACGGAAACCTGTGGTTCACAGAGGATCAGAGTCGGATCGGACGCATCACGACTACTGGAGCAGTGACAGAGTTTAGCCAGGGTATCACGTCAGGTAGTGAGCCTTACACGATTAGACAGGGTGCCGATGGCAACCTGTGGTTCACCGAGTACGATGGAAACAAGATTGGCGTTATTACCCCCACAGGAAACGCAACAGAACTGCCCATTACAGATGTTAATTCTAGTACAGCAGCGATGACTCTAGGTTCGGATAACAACATCTGGTTCTCTGACTACGGTAGCACTGATCACATTGGTCGGTGTTCCATTACGTCTTAAACTGTATTGAGGAGGGGAGCAAGTGGTTCTATACCATTTGCTCCCTGACACTTATAAACACAAAAACACTAAACTACGAAGTATAAAAGCAAATGCAGTTGAAAACACAAGCTTTCAACTGCATTTGCTTTAGTGACGCGCCCAGCAGGGATTCGAACCTGCGGCCAACCGCTTAGAAGGCGGTTGCTCTATCCACTGAGCTATGAGCGCACTGTTGCTATCAAAAGGTACATATAACCCTTACTTCTGTTGCCAATGATAACAAGTTACATGCAAATCGTCAACCCCTATGAACACTAGAGCCGCAGTCCATTGAGGGAGATGCATGTAGTTACAGGGGAACATTGCGGTCGTCCTGTTTCCCTAGAAGGATGCAAGTTCATAAATATTTTGATATACAAATGCTAACATTCAGATGCACTCGCTAGAATTTGCACCCTTTCCCGCTCTATGCTACACTGAAACAGCCACGGAGAGGGTGGCAATGTAGCAAAAAGGAAACGTTTTTATGAGTGAAAATACACCAATAACAGTTGCCCACGGAGATGGTATCGGGCCAGAGATCATGGATGCCACCCTGCACATCATTCAGGAGGCCGGTGCTCGCATTACAATCGAAGAATCGAGGTCGGCGAGAAGGTCTACCTGCGTGGCATTAGCGCGGGTATCGAGCCGAGCGCATGGGAGTCTCTGCGCCGCACAAAAGTATTTCTCAAGGCACCTATCACCACCCCACAGGGCGGTGGCTACAAAAGTCTCAATGTCACAACCCGTACAACCTTTGGACTCTACGCCAATGTACGGCCCTGCGTGGCCTATTATCCCTTTGTCGATACCAAGCATCCCAATATGGATGTGGTAATCATCCGCGAAAACGAAGAGGACCTGTACACCGGCATCGAATATCGCCAAACACACGATATGATGGAGCGTCTCAAGCTCATCAGCCGTTCCGGGTCAGAAAAAATTGTGCGCTACGCCTTCGAGTATGCCCGTAGCCATAATCGTAAAAAAGTCACCTGCTTCATGAAAGATAACATCATGAAGATGACCGATGGCTTATTCCATCGGACATTCAATGAAATCGCGATAGAGTATCCCGATATTCCGAACGAAACCTGGATCGTCGATATCGGAGCCGCCAAGCTGGCAGACACGCCCGAAGCTTTCGATGTGGTAGTTATGCCTAACCTGTACGGCGATATTCTTTCCGACGTGGCAGCCCAGATCGCGGGTTCAGTCGGTCTCGCGGGTTCGGCCAATATCGGCGATAATTGCGCCATGTTCGAGGCGATTCACGGCTCCGCCCCCCGTCGTGCCGGCCAAAACGTTGCTAATCCTTCGGGCTTGCTGCTGGGCGCGGTCATGATGCTTGTACATATTCGAGCAACCCGAGGTCGCAACACAGGTACATAACGCCTGGCTCCGCACCATCGAGGATGGCATTCACACCTACGACATTTTCGTCGAGGGTGTAAGCAAACAAAAGGTTGGCACCAAAGAGTTTGCCGACGCCGTTATCGCACGTCTTGGTCAACAACCACAAACATTAAAGGCAGTAAGTTACAGCCTGACACCAGAACAGACACATAGAGCGCATACACTCAATCCAGAGAAGAACGCGAAGAAAGAACTTGTCGGCGTCGATGTCTACCTGGATTGGAGCAGTGGTACACCTGACGAGTTGGGTACAGCCATTCAACGCGCCAACGACACCGAGTTGGAGTTGACCATGATTACCAGTCGTGGAGCAAAGGTTTGGCCTCATGGTATGTCTGAAACTTCCTATGCGGACCACTGGCGTTGTCGCTTCCTCGCAAGCACAAAGGGGGCACCAGTCTCACATGCACAGATCGTCACCTTGCTACAGCATATCGCGGAACTCGGTTTTGATTTCATCAAGATAGAGAATCTCTACACGTTCGACGGGAAGATCAGTTTCTCGGGCGCATCCGGGGATTAGATGGCAGGTGTACATCGTGGCGAACAATGTTCGCCACGATGTACACCTGCGATACAAAGAGAGATTCATGCTATGAGAATAGATGAGATACTTGCTCAAAATGAGCAGTTTTTGCAGGGAAAGCCCTTACCCGTTATTGGGCATGCGCCTCGTAAGCAGCTAGCAGTCGTAACGTGCATGGATTGTCGTCTGGTCGAGATGTTTGAAGGGGCACTGGGTATACAGCGCGGCGATGTAGTCGAGATGCGTACCGCCGGTGCGACAATCGCGGCGGGTGAACGAGAGGGAGGCGCAAGCGATCTCATTCGCTCTATCGCCGGGAGCGTGTATCTACTTGGCGTACGCGAGGTTATGGTTATCGGTCATACACAATGTGGCCTGGCTCACGCCAACTCCACCGCACTCATCGCTTCCATGCAAGCGTTAGGTGTGGACCCGGAAGCACTTATTGCTCGCGAGAGTCTGGGTAATGTCGAGGGGCTAATGAGGTGGATAGGCGCATTTCATGATGTACATCTTAATGTACGCGAAGTCGTCAACGTGGTTCGCACCAGTCCTTATCTGCCAAAAATTCCGGTTCATGGCCTGGTTATCGACATTATCACAGGAAAATTAGAGCTTATAGACAGGGCAATTTGATATGGCAGACTCACCGACACAGCTTACACATTTGGATGAGAGTGGCAATATTCATATGGTGGATGTTACGGATCGTCCCGAAACGGTACGCGAGGCTATCGCGCACGGACGCGTTCGTATGCTTCCAAATACAGTACGACTTATCGAAACCAATCAGGTCTCGAAAGGCAGTGTACTTGAAGTTGCCAAGATTGCAGGCATCATGGCAGCTAAGCAGACACCTCAGCTTATTCCATTATGCCATCCATTGCCGATGACGCACATCGACCTTCAATTTACGCTCGATAGTGCCGAAGGACTTATTTCCATCATAGGACGAACACGCACCACCTATAAAACTGGAGTCGATGTGGAGGCACTTACAGCCGTTACCGTTGCAGCACTTACCATCTATGATATGTGCAAAGGTGTGGATACCACGATTACCCTGGAACAAGCTTATGTCGCACAAAAAAGTGGTGGCAAAAGTGGAACCGTCGATTTCAAACCAGAGGAAAAATAACAACATATGCTGGTGGACATGGAATGTACAAAGCACGTTCCATGTCCACCAGCATATGTTGTTAATCAGCCACCCGCACCTCAAGTAACATAAACGTAGTCTCTAATAAATTGCGTTCTTCTGGCACGCTTAGTCGTAGTTCTGTCTCGCCCAACGGCATAATCAGGGTACCAGTAGTATCGACAGGAGCGGCACTACGAATAGCCCGTGGATTGCCACCAAGCCAGCGGATAGGCTCGATAAGTGAGCCGAGCGCGATCGAGGTTGTAACAAAATGGCCTCGTAGGGATGTATCGAGGTCTTGCAGGTGCAGTTCTAGCGTTTGCCCACGCTGTAAGATGGTGCCCTCTAAAGACTTCGATTGTAATACAATCGCCAGCTCACCTTGTGTTCCTTCTTTTGCTTGTGATAAGGTACCGAATTTCTCGCCACGGCGTGTTACGCCCTTTGCTCCTACGAGTACAGGAGTAAAAGCGTGTTCTGCCGGACCTGTTTGGGTCACGTTAGGAGCATCAAAAAGGGTTGCAACGCGCACAAGGTCATGCCGTGCTTGCTGGCGAACACTATCTTGCTTTATACGCGCACTCATCTGGATAGCAGCTTGTAGCAAGATGCGTGCTGCATTATCGCCATCGATTTTATCATGTCGTGCTTCACGTAAAATTGCTTCGGCCTGCGTAGTCCATGCCTGACAGAGGTGGGACAACATTCGTTGAGGTGTTGCTTCAAGGGTGCGCGTACCCTGACCAAGAATGGGACGAGGTTCACGCGGATAGAGGGCGGCACGCATCGCATCGTAAATTTCCAGGTAACTCTGGTGACACACGGAACAGCCAGCGAGATGATAAAGCAATGGAGCATAACGTGTCGCGGCTTGTGGATCGTCATTGAGGAGTTCTAGCACAAAATCTGGAAGCTGTTGATAGAATTTTTGATGATAACTACTATTTTGCAGTAACAATTCTAGTTGAATATCACGCTCACCAGTTAAGGGATTTCTCTGTGTATTTGTACCCGAGGTTGCAGGTGATGTTTGTGCCGACGGAGCAGCAGGAGTGGTACGCACAATTTCTTGTAACCATTGAGCTAATTTTTGTGTTTTCTCGTCATAGGTGCGGTCGATGTTATCCATAATGTATCTCCTTACAGCTCGGAAAGCATATTACAAAGGCGTGAAGCCTACAAGTATAGTTAAATTCAGCTTGCCGCCTACTCTTCCTTGTAGAAGCGTGTTATCTGCTTCATCTGGGCCGTTGTAAGATGAACAACATCTTCTCCCTGCCAATCGAGTACCTTTTCTTCTACCAATTGTTTGAGACCTGTACGCACATCATTTTCAGGCATATCCTGGCTCGCGAGTAAGGATACAGTTACAGTGTAATCATTGGTAGTCGCGGCGCGTGTTGCATAGTTACTTAAACGTAAAGCAATCGTAACTGCCAAATTCGTACTTTGCTCTTGTAAACAGTGACGGAGCTTTTTGTGTGCATGATCCTTATGCTGGCTCGCATGTGCATCTCTGGAAGTCTCAGCCACCTGAGTGGCAGAGGGTAACTCCTCTTCCACTATATGCAGTAAATCGTCTGCCCCTAATTCTTGCAGCTCCTGGATAACCGCCTGAAGTTGGTGTGGAGCACTCCCTAACACCATAATACAGTGCTTCAAGAGGTTACGTAATTCGTTTTGTGTGACAAGGAAGAGTGCTGTCTCCTCTGGTGTTTTAAATGGTGTGACACCCCAGATGGATGTAACCGCTTCATTCAATGGGTTATCATCCATGTCTGAACCATCAGGACTTTCTAATTCAGTCGTGGTGTTCACCTGAAGGCGTCGTTTACGCAAACGATCAATGGCTTTATTTTTCACACTACGATTGAGAAAAGCATAGAATTGTGCGTCGCTTAATCGATCCAGCGCACCTTGTAATGTGGTGTTAGCGGCACCCAAGAGACCGAGGCGTACCAGTTGCTCTACTACATGCCCCACAACGACATCAACCTCGAACGCATCATACTTGAGTGCTCCTAAATGGCGCTGGGCATGCCGATGCAAATAAGCGTATAGTAGAGGATAATTCTGCTCGGCGTGGTAGCGCAAGTCATTCGCCGTAAATGGCATCTGGAAAGCCCTCCAAAATCCTGCGTTTCGTTTCTTGCATTGTACAAGAAAAAACAGTTTGATACAATCAACAAAAAATGGCAGCGTAGTTGCTGCCATTTTTTGTTGATTGTATCAAACTATGTATCGAGGGCTATTCCATATCTCCGTGTTTGCCTTTGCGCTGCTGATGCTCGAACGCCTTCTTGATAGCGGTCAAGCTACGCTGCACCTCACCACGCTCTTCGAGCATGTTAGCATAACGGAAGTAGGCACCCGCGGCTATCTCATGCGCTTCAGCCGCATCCAACAACTCCAGTGCCTGGGTAAAGAACCCATCTTCAGCAGTATAGTCTGCCTTTTTGTGGCTAATTTGCGCCAATGCAATGAGTGCCTGACCTTGCGTCTGTGCATCATCACCAGCCTGGGCAAATTTCAGAGCCTCTTGTGCCTCTTGCTCGGCCTCTTCAACCTTTTCGCGTTTTAGTAACAATTCCGCGAGACCAGTGTGACAGATGGAGGCCGCAACCTCGTCATTCAAATCACGCTCGATGACAATCGCACGATGGTACTCGCGCTCAGCTTCGTCTAGCTGGTCGAGTTTTTCAAGTGTTTTACCAAGCTTCTGATGAGTGAGTCCTACAAGGCGTTGCTCTTCACGCATTTCATAGATAGCAAGGCTACGCATAGCATAGTCTCGCGCCATCACCAATTTGCCAGTAGACTTATAGGACTGGCTGATTTGCATATATTTTTGTGCAAAGCTCCTGGTGTCGCGCTTTGATGCATCCAACATATCATTTGCATGTTGGAAGTATGTTACTGCCTGAGCGAGATCGCCCAGTCTAAAGTAGTCATTTGCAAGGTTGCTGTAGACTTCAAGGGAAAACACAGGGTCAGAAACAAGCCCTTGCTCGATAGCCATATTACAGCGTTGATGGTTTTCCAGGGCCAAAGTATAGTTATACAAAGCGAAATATGCCTTGCCTAAAAAGTTTCTTGCACGCTCAGTATAGTCGCTATCGTTCAGACTCTCACCTTGAGAGAGGGCGGACCGAAGATCAACAACTGCTTCCTGAAATTCACCGGAGCCAAGATGAACTTGTCCTCTAAGGAGGTAAAGCCGATAGACTTGATCGGTTGTTATTCTTTCGGCCTGAATAGGGAGTAGTAGTTCTTCGGCTTGTTTGAATGCGCCTTGTTGAATAAGGACATCGGCCTGAAGTAGATCGACATCCACGCGTTGATCTGGCCCTGCGTCAGCGGGAGAGTAGCCGACAGCCCGAGCTTCAGCTGCGCCAGAAGGAGAACCTTCGAGCAGAAATGTCAAGGGAACGTCGAGACGACGTGCAAGAATAGAAAGAGCTTTCAGTGAGGGCCGAATTTTACCTCTTTCTATTGCGGAAATGTAAGAAATTGAGAATTCAGGGGCAGCAAGCTGAGCTTGAGTCATACCTAATTTTGTGCGGACTTCTCGAATGTTAGTTCCAACTCTTGCAGCTACAGCCTTCCCAACGTTTGCGGTTTCAAGGGATGGCATGGGATGAGTTTCCTTTCGATGTTTCTTTTTTAATATTGACGAAGAGTTTTTATCAATCATTTAGCTATTTTTGAGTGATTGTATGATTGCTAAAGTGATAAATACCTTCTCCTATTTTCTCTAAACACACACACATATCTATAAGAATGTTCGTTTTACATAAAAGACAGACTCACATAGTGTATGCGCACATAAAAGACAATGGGATATGTCAAACATCATATAATGAAGTGTATCATGTAGTTGTATGCTTTGTCAATAGTTCGTTACACATATGCTACAAAAATTACAATTCTCGGAAAATGTATTTGAAGTCAGAAATCCAATATGAATTTCAATAAAAATGTGGAGTATTAAATTCATTATTTCTATGTTTGGGTTATTGAATATTAAAGAATTTTGAGAGGTATTTACATTATTTTAATAAGACAAAATATAGCATTAACAAAGTCAAGTTTGTATACTTGCAAATGTTAAATCTATGTTGCACGATAGAAATTTTTCCTGGTAACTCTCTTGCTAGGAAACGTGGTTAAAGCACTAGCCAAACGGTGTAGAGGTGCATTATAATTGAGGCATAGATTTTACCACCACTCTTCTAGTTTCTGGCACGAATACTCCTATGCAAAAAACAATGAAGTTGTATTGCGAACGCCGTTTCTAGCGGGCAACGATCAAGAGAGGCCAGATCCATGACTACAATTCCACAGCTATTTTCACAGTCTGCCAAGCAGTTTGGCACCCGTTCGGCATTGTTAGAACCGCTTGAAACAGGGGAGATCACCAGCATCACCTATACTGATGTACAGAAACGTATTGAGGGGTTCGGTGGCTATTTACAGAAGCAAGGTGTCAAACAGGGTGAACGTTTGCTCATCTGGTGCCCTAGCCGTATTGATTGGCTAATCGCGTATTTGGGAACACTTCTAGTCGGAATGGTTGTTGTACCACTCGATGTAAGCAGTAAAGAAGATTTCTTACAACGCATTGCTGAGACAACAGAGGCGCGTTTTCTCGTTACCACACAAAAACAGTACAAAGGGTTAAAAGAACCAACACTACCACTTCTAGATATTGACGCATTACCACAAGACGACTTTGACAGTTCACTCGTTCCTTCAGTACAGGAGGACGACCTCGCAGAACTTGTTTTTACATCAGGTACGACTGGGCAGCCGAAGGGGGTTATGCTTTCTCATAAGAACATTGTGAGTAACGCGCTTGCTGCACTCAAGGTAATTAATATTACAACAACAGATCGAGCACTATCAATACTACCACTATCGCATATGTTCGAATTGACGATTGATGTAGCACTACTTGCGAAAGGTGCAAGTATTCTCTACGCACGTACACTTGCACCTGACACACTTTTGAAGCTGTTGGGCAATCAGCAAGTGAGCATTATGGTGTTAGTACCACAGGCGTTGCAACTTTTTCTTGGAGGTATTGAACGTGAAGTACGGCGTCAGAAACGCGAAAAAGCCTGGGAAACGCTTCATCGTATCGCAACGTATCTTCCCTTTGGGTTGCGCCACTTCTTGTTTGGAACGGTGCATAAACGCTTCGGTGGACACTTCCGTTTTTTTGTAAGTGGAGGAGCCTATCTATCACCAAAGCTCGGACAACGCTGGGAAAACATGGGATTTCGCGTCATACAAGGTTATGGCGCGACCGAATGTGCCCCTGTTATAGCGGCAACGCCAGCTAACGAGCATAATCTTGTTTCTGTTGGCAGACATCTTCCTGGTGTTGAAATACAGATCGCGGATGATAAAGAAATATTAGTGCATGGTCCTAACGTAGCACTTGGCTACTGGAAGAATCCAGAAGCTACTGCGTTTGCGTTTCAAGATGGCTGGTACCACACTGGCGACCTTGGCACACTGGATGAAAAGGGCAATCTCTACTTAAAGGGACGAAAAAAGAACTTGATTGTACTTGCCAATGGCATGAATGTCTATCCCGAGGATATTGAAAATATCTTCGCCACGATACCTGGAGTTAAAGATGCCGTAGTCATTGGTCTCACAGAAGAGGACAAAGACCCACAAGTACATGCTATTCTGCTCTTGGATGACGCAAATAAGGCTAAAGCAACTGTGCAACAGGTCAATAAACAACTCGCGTCTCATCAGCAGGTTCGTGGCTTTACCGTCTGGCCCGAGGACGACTTTCCACGAACTCATACTATGAAGGTGAAACGTCAGGATGTAATGACGATGTTACCGACGATACGCAAAAAAATGAATACGGTGTAGACGAAAGAGACTACTTATGCTTTATCTAGTAGCCACACCCATAGGCAACCTGCAAGATATTACATTACGAGCACTCGAAACGCTACGCCAAGTTGATTTTGTCGCAAGTGAGGATACACGGAAGACGGGTTTGTTGCTTAAGCATTTCGACATCTCCAAACCACAGATTGCTTTTCACGAACATAATGAACTGCGTGCAGGTGATCGTATTGAAGAACTCCTGCGACAAGGCAAATCAATAGCCGTGGTCACAGACGCTGGCACCCCAGGTATCGCCGACCCAGGCTTCACACTTGTACGCAGGGCCATTGCAGCAAGCATAGAAGTCACCATGATTCCCGGTCCAACCGCGTTGATTATGGCACTTGTATTATCGGGTTTACCCGTTCACAGTTTTACCTTTCGCGGCTTTCCGCCACGCAAATCTGTTGGTCGACGCAAGTTTATGGAGATTGATCGAGAAGCACCACACACTCTCATCTTTTACGAAAGCCCTTACCGATTGGACGACTTTCTTGAAGACGCACTGGCGGTCTATGGGGACCGTCAAGCCGCGATTGCCAACGATTTGACCAAGATGTTTGAGAAAGTCGAGCGGGGTATGCTGTCAGCACTATCAGCAGCATCAAAACAAAGAAAGCTCAAGGGTGAATTTATCGTTGTTATCGCGGGCGTCGGCAAAAATTCCTCTATAGAAATACAAGATGAGGAATAGATGTAGGGGTCTAATTCATCACACCCTCGCGCCGCATCACAAGCCGTACAAGGGTGTAATGAATTAGACCCCTACATTTCCTAAATTCCCATTACATCGACAAGTTCTTTGACAGCACTTGCTGATTTGTTGAGCAGGGTACGCTCTTCCTCGGTCAGTTCGATTTCGACAACCTGTTCGATACCCTTCGCGCCAAGTTTGGCGGGTACACCAACAAACAGATTTTTGATGCCATATTCTCCGTTCAGATACACGGCACATGGCACTATCATTTTCTTATCAAGCAGAATTGAATCCACCATTTGTAAGACAGAGGCTGAAGGGGCAAAATAGGCACTACCCGTACCAAGCAATTTCACAATCTCGGCACCACCATCACGGGTGCGCTGGACAATCTGCTCGATGCGCTCTGCCGATATCAACTGCGCGATGGGTACACCAGCAACGGTACACATGCGTGAGAGCGGCACCATCGTGTCACCATGCCCACCCAGAACGTAGGCTTGCACATCACGAACCGAGGCTCCAACTTCCTGCGCGATAAATGTGCGGAAACGAGCGGTATCAAGGACACCAGCCATACCAATCACACGCTCACGCGGAAAGCCACTGACATGTAGAGCAAGTTGCGCCATCGCGTCAAGCGGATTTGTGACGACAACGAGAATAGCGTCCGGGGAATGTTTGGCAATTTGCTGCGTCACCTGCGTCACGATTTCCTGGTTCTTCTTGACCAGATCGTCACGAGTCATGCCGGGTTTGCGAGGGAAGCCAGAGGTAATGACGACGATATCAGAGTTCGCGGTATCGGCATAATCGTTTGTGCCCGTAACTAACGAGTCATAGCCAAGCACAGGACCCGCCTGTAACATATCTAACGCTTTGCCCTGTGGCATATTCGGCACAATATCGTACATGACTACATCAGCGTAGTCGCGTTCCGCCAGTCGTTGGACAAGGGTACTGCCCACAAAGCCAGCCCCGACAACAGTTATCTTACTTCGCATTACGCAATTCCTTTCAGATCAAACAAAAATTCTCTGAGAATATTGTATGCCCTGATAGCAAAACATCGCAACTATAGACATCTTGTACAAACAAAAAATGTTGTCAAGCATTCACCCGACAACATTTTTTGTTCTACATTACCCCTTCGGTATCGTTAAAAAATTTTCGTACTTCATCCACTTCCGCAGTACAGAGTGGACAGACACGAAGATGCATTTGTACTGGTATCTGCTCATCCCGTGAAAGCATATGCGCGGCATAGGCACTTAATGCCATGCTCCCCGGGCATTCTTTACGGTAGAGTGTTGCTACTAACGCCTGGTTTACATGTTTATAGTTTGTAAGATCGCGTTGACATTGTTCACATTGCTCTATATGAAGCCGTACATCCCCTGGCATATTTTGTATTGTTGAGTCTAAAGCACTAGTAAACACTTCTTCGTTTTTGAGGAACGAGAGTGGATGTTGGCAACCCATGAGTAAAACCCTTCAGAAATGATACATTATATAGTACACGGTTGAAATCGGCATTGTTATACATACTATTTTAGTCTCATGTTATGAGATACAGATTGGACAGCTATTAGAGTCAAAAAGTCACCATAACATATGTTGTTCTCGCCTTAGTGCTTTGCTCGAAAACGTCTTACACGCATCAAATTCGCACAAGCGTCTTCGCACCATCGCCGACTTTGATTGGCACTTTCATCGTAATAGACCCAACGACAATCTGGATTTTCGCATTGCTTGATGCGAGTACTATCGTGTTGAACTAGGAGTTTCGCAAAAGAAATTGCAACTTCTCCCAATACATGCTCCCATCCTCCAGTCAATGGAACTTGCTGCAGTTGCAGTTCTTTACCAGCTTGTGTCAACTCCAACCTTGAAGGAACTTTTTCAAGATAGCTATTCAACAACAGAACATCTTGTTCTGATGGAGCCTGTTGCCGAAGTAGTGATTGAACAACATGTTGCATCACCGTACGTAGCTCATGAAATATCTCTATGGTCGAGGCATCTGGCAAATTCTCAATCGAAAAATTCCATCGAGCAATTAACTGCTTCCACCATTCGAACGAATAAAGGCGATCCTCATCCTTGCCAACACCACGATAATCGTGCCAATCGCTATGCAAGATATCTAAACAAAGCATCTCCATTATGCGCTCGCTCCATTCTAGTTTTCTTAGTTGATGCATCCTCTGCTTTACATTATATTCTGCGTAATGGTATTATAGCATTTATGACCATTACATAAAACGAGGAAGGGAGAATAAACATGAAACACCGCTTGGGAACGTTAAGGCACCAGCCCGATTTCTTGAAATTGTGGAGTGGCGAAACTGTTTCTTTGTTTGGCTCACAATTCACGGTTCTGGCCCTTCCTCTAACCGCCGTTTTAACGTTGCATGCCACACCATCACAAATAGGATTTCTTGGAGCGGTTCGCTATGCTCCCTTTATACTTGTCACAGTCTTTGCAGGTGTCTGGGTAGATACTCACCGACGACCAATTTTAATTTGTAGCAATCTTGGGCGAGCCATCCTACTTGTCCTCGTTCCCCTTGCGGCTTCACTACATATACTTCGCATTGAATATATGTACATAGTAGCCTTTTTTGTGGGTCTTTTACAGGTATTCTTCGATTTGGCATATCGAGCATTCTTGCCCTCTCTAGTAACTCGAGAATACCTAGTTGAAGCAAATAGCAAGTTGCAGCCTAGCGCATCGGCTGCAGAGATTGGCGGTCCAGGTCTAGGGGGTCTGGCTGTACAACTATTTACAGCACCTTTCGCGTTCCTCGTTGATGCTACTTCTTTTCTCGTTTCAACAGCGAGCCTAGTATTCATCCGACAATCCGAGCCAATACCCTCATCGTCTAACGGTCGGCAAAAGTTTTGGCCGTTGCTCAGTGAAGGGATGCGCATTACCTTTACCAATCCTACCTTGCGGGCTATTGGGCTGGAAGCCGCAACGTATAACCCGTTTGGAACACTGATACTCACTTTGTTTGTCGTCTATGCAATACGTGAACTTCTCATCACTGCAACTATCCTTGGGCTTATTCTTGAAATTGGAAGCGTTGGTGCGCTACTCGGTTCTCTATTTGCTCAAACAATACAACGTCGCTTCGGATTGGTCCGACACTCATAGCTTCTATGTCTCTTGCTTGTCTAGCTCTACTAATTCTCCCATTCGCACATAGAGCGGTTTCTGTTGTCGTGAGTCTTTTGACTGCCGCGTTTTTCATAAATGGAGTGGGTGTAGCCATCTCCAATGTTCAAGTAATAAGTCTCCGGCAAACGCTTACACCAGATCATTTGCTCGGACGAGTAAACGCCTCCTATCTTTTGGTAGTGTATGGTGCAACACCGATAGGTGCATTTGTCGGAGGATTACTAGGTAGTTGGCTTGGGTTAAGAACTGCCCTGACCATTGGAGTATGCAGTTTACCTTTAGCATTACTCTGGATCGTGTTTTCTCCTATTCGTACCTTTCAAACTATCGACTCTTTGCCAGAGTTGAAAGATACGTCAATACTACCAGTTTAGATGAAAGGAGCGCAGGTATGTCGAAGCCACTTGCCTCAACACCACAATCATCCACTGAAGAACCTGTTACATTCGATCTCAAGGGTGTGCTAACCGGAGCAAGGCGAACGTTGCCCATTGCATTAAGCGTCTGTGCCTACGGGCTTGTCTTTGGAGTGTTAGCACAACAAGCGCATCTAAGCATTCTCGAAGTGCTACTTATGAGTGGACTTGTCTATGCAGGTTCGGCTCAGTTGATTGTGCTGAGTTTGTGGTCGATGCCGTTACCAATTGCGACAATTTTGTTTACCACATTGATTGTCAACTTGCGCAATGTACTTTTGGGTGTTGCAATTAGCCCGTGGTTCTTGCGTATTCCTCGCCTCAAGGCCTATGCGAGCATCTTTTTTCTAGCCGATGAGAACTGGGCACTGACAATGGGCGAATTTGACAAAGGAAAACGTAACGCAGCATTTCTGCTTGGAAGCGGACTCGTGCTCTATGTAGCGTGGCTTAGCTCAACAGTCATTGGCAGAATACTTGGTGATGTCGTTCACGATCCTGTACGCTTCGGCCTGGACTTCGCGTTCACGGCAGTCTTTCTTTCCCTGCTTGTAGGATTATGGAAAGGCAAGTCAGACCTGTTGCCGTGGGTCGTCGCGGGAATTGTGGCTGTCGTGTCTGCACACCTCCTTCCAGGCAAATGGTACATTGTGCTCGGTGGTCTGGCAGGAAGTATAGTGGGAGGCATACGACATGCAGACTAGCCTACCAGCACTCGTAGCTATTATGGGTATGGCACTCGTGACCTACCTGACACGTATAAGCGGGCTATGGCTCATGAGTCGTGTCACACTTTCTCAAAGACTCGAGGCATGGTTAGGTTATATCCCTGGCACAGTCATAGTCTCTCTCGTTGCCCCAACAATATTCGGTACAGGTTTCGCCGAAATCGGGGCATCACTGGCAACCGTACTCGTTGCCATACGAACACGCAACATACTACTGTCAATGGTTGTTGGTGTTGGCGTTGTTTGGGGATTGAGGGTGTTGTTAGCAATTTACAAATAACTCCTTGTTAGGCTTTAAAGAGTCGTGTATACTTGCTACCATAGCTGTAGAAGAAAGATTTTGTGAGGCTAGAAGCAGTATGACAACACCCTCTTTATTTCAATCTGTGTTCGATACACCAACAGTAGATGTTAGCAATACATACGATAAAAATAACATTGCCACATTACATCATGGGAATGCACACACTTTTTTACAAACTATTCCTGATGGCGATATATCCCTTATTGTCACCTCGCTTCCATACAATATCGGTAAGATCTATGAGCGCAAGCAAGGCATTGCAGCATATCTTGAAGAGCAGGAAAAAGTCATTTCTGAGCTAGTACGTGTGCTTGCTGAACAGGAAAGCATGTGTTGGCAAACGGGAAACTATGTTGAGAATGGTGAGGTGTTTCCACTCGACATGTTTTATTATCCCATCTTTAAGAAACATGGATTAAAGTTACGCAACAGAATTATATGGCGTTTCGATCATGGCTTACACGCATCAAAAAGATTTTCTGGTAGATATGAAACAATTCTGTGGTTTACTAAAAGTGATACCTATACATTCAACCTTGATCCTGTGCGCGTTCCCTCTAAATATCCAGACAAGCTTCATTTTAAAGGTGCAAAACGGGGACAACCTTCTGGTAATCCATTAGGAAAAAACCCATCGGATTTTTGGAAATTCCTACGAGAAGAGTGGGAAAGTTGTGATTGGGATATCCCCAATGTAAAATCGAACCATATCGAAAAAACTATTCATCCATGTCAATTTCCCGTAGAACTCGTCGAACGTTGCGTACTTGCGTTGACGAATGAAGAAGATCGGGTATTAGACCCTTACAGTGGTGTTAGCTCCACGCTGCTTGCCGCACTAATGCATGGTCGAAGGGCCGTCGGTGTGGAGAAGGAGGAAGAGTACATTGGTATCAGCAAAGAACGAATTGACCAGTTAGCTAATGGTACACTAAAAACGCGCCCCTTGGGACAACCTGTTCACAAACCTTCTGGGCGTGAAAAAGTGGCTCAAGTACCACTTGAGTGGCAAAAGAGGAGAATTTAATGAATACATCTCATGAACTTCCTATTGCTTGTGACATCAACGCATTAGATAGGACTCAGCAGGAACGTCGTGAAGCTATTGCTAAGCACATGAACAATGCTGTCTTGCAAGTTCAGGAGTTGCCTGATGGTTATCAATTTCAGTACCCAGCTATCACCCTTTTAACAGTTGCCGAGTTTGTTTCTTTGGAAAAGCAATGTTGCCCTTTTTTTGCCTTTCAGTTGACAGTCGAGCCGAATAACGGTCCTCTATGGTTTCAAATAACAGGGCGTGATGGCGTGAAAGAATTTATCCAGGAAGAACTGGGACTTCATTAAAGTGATACAAAGCTGATTACTTGATAAGTATTCGTACTGTTTAAACTTTGCCTTCGGGTTCATCTACTACCACAGACACACTCACAGAAAGACTGGCTAGCTCTATCGTATCCTCTGGTCCGTAAAAGTCATAAATCCAGCCTTGCGGTGTGCGGCGGTATACTTCAACTGATTGATACTTTGATGCAATAAGGACGTACTCTTCTACAGTTTGGCATGTCCGATAAAAGACAAGCTTTCTGCCTCTATCATAGGCTTCGGTCAAATCCGAGAGCACTTCCACTATGACGCGCGGAGATTGTATCTCAGTCGTATCAGGTGATGGTTTATCACGCTCATCACACGTTACCAATGCATCTGGATAGGTGTAGCGTTTGGATGAAAGACGAGTTGCTACATCAGAATTGTACGTATAGCAGTGTTTACATGCTGCTCGTAAAGCATCTCGAAGGACTCTTACCGCATTAATGCTAATACTGCTATGAGCAAGACTTCCACCTGACATCGCATACACATGACCATCTATATATTCGTGCTTTACATCAGTACTTGTTTGTTCAAGCTTGCGCCACTCCTCCACACTCATACGATCTGAAGATGGTTGAGCTACCATTGTTTCTCTTCCTTGCTTTAGGCTAAGAGTTGTTGTGTAGAGGATGCGCTATGGCACAACCTCTACACAACAACTTTTACACCTCGATCGACATCGCGACAGCACCACCGCCACCAAGACATAATGTTGCGAGTCCGCGTCCACCACCACGGCGTCTCAGTTCGTAGATCAGGGTTGTCAAGACACGCGAACCGCTGGAACCGATAGGATGACCAAGCGCGATAGCACCACCGTTGACGTTGACACGCGACCAGTCCCAGTCGAGTTCTTTACCGTTGGCAAGCGTCTGGGCCGCGAACGCCTCGTTGACCTCGATCAGGTCGAAATCACTAATCTTCATCCCTGTACGCTGTAAAAGCTTGTGTACCGCCACTGGTGGCGCGGCAAAGATGTAACGTGGTGTGATCGCACCAGACGCATAGCCTGTGATGCGGGCGAGTATATCCAGTTTCTGCTCCACAGCCAGAGCTTGATCGACAACAACAGTTGCGGAGGCTCCATCGCTGAGACCAGGAGCGTTACCCGCTGTGACTGTACCACCTTCCTGGAAAGCAGGCATCAGTTTTGTGAGTGCCTCCATTGAGCTATCGCCACGAATAGGCTCATCAGTCTCAACTAAGATACTGCCCTTTTTTTGCTTGATTTCGATGGGAAGAATCTCGTCTTTGAAACGTCCAGCAGCAGTCGCGGCTGCAGCTCGCTGGTGGCTTTGTAGCGAGTAGCGGTCCTGCTCAGCGCGTGTGACGCCAAACTTATCGGCGATAACCTCGGCCTCTTCACCCATATGAATATTCTCGAAGGCACACCATAAACCATCATGTACCACGCTATCGATAATCTCGCCATTGCCCATTCGGTAGCCCGTACGTGCTTTAGGCAACATATATGGACCGTTGCTCATGCTTTCCATGCCGCCCGCGACAAATGCTTGTGCATCACCTGTACGAATGGCCTGTGCCGCAAGCATGACAGCCTTTAAGCCTGAGCCGCAAACCTTGTTCACCGTAAACGCGGGAATAGAATCAGGAAGGCCAGCATGCAACGCAGCTTGCCGTGCTGGTGCTTGTCCAACATTCGCAGATACGACATTGCCCATAATTACTTCGTCAATCGTCTCGGGGTCGATGCCAGCACGCCGAACCGCCTCTTGTATGACCTTCGCGCCCAGTTGAGGAGCAGTAAAACTACTTAGACCGCCTAAGAATTTACCCGTTGGTGTACGCACCGCCCCGACCACGACCGGAATACGATTTATCGCGACTCTCATCTCGGACATAGTATGCTTCTCTTCCTCCACGCCATTGTGGATATGTCTATATGACAGGACTATTTTCTATTATTGTATTCCCTCTCGGGGTTAAGGGTCAAATTAGTCTTCAAATTCCTTGACTCAGATATAGCATTGTGTTATATATAATATAGCAATAAGTATTATATTTAGATACTAATTTGAAAGGAAAGACAACTCATGAGCCAGGACATGCACGTCCTATGAATCCTTTTTTCTCTGGAAGGTTAGGACGGCTAACAGGAATAGGAACATCAAGCCCTTTTAGGAACGCAGGCTGGCAAGGAGAAATTTCAGTCTTTCTCATTCTCTTTGCCATCCTTATAAGTACATTTGTTGGATCGGTGACACAAAGCCTTATCATCGGAATCGTATCATTTTTCGGGATCATTGCTATCGGAGTTGGTATCAATTTCTTGCTGAAGAGGCTACGTTTTGTTGGTCGATCTTCTAAAAGGAGTACACGCGATGAAGAATGACAACAGATTTTCTGACGTGAAACCGAGGTTTATTCCTCCTAGTTATGTGCAACCTATACTTGTAGCAGTGTCAGTACTTGTGGTTCTAGCCGGAGGATATGGCATCTTTCGCGCAATATCACCACCGACACCCAAGACATCCTCAGCTTTTCATCAAACGCACTGCCCGTTTACTCTCGGTCTAGGTATCGTCGAAGGACAGAATGTAACTTGTGGCTTCCTGGTGGTGCCAGAAGACAGGAGCCAACCAAAGGGGCGTACTCTTCAGCTAGCGGTTGCAATCTTCAAGACACCCAATCCCCAATCGAATTCCGCTCCCTTGCTCATTCTAGGGGGCGGTCCCGGTGAACCTCTACTCTCGATGGTTGGACCAATCATTGCAAATGGTCTCAATTACTTTGCGCCAGGTCATGATCTTATTCTACTAGATCAGCGCGGTGCTGGCTTCTCTCAACCCTCGTTGAACTGTCAGGCAAGCGAAACCGTGCAAGCATGCCATGATCGTCTAGTAAAGCAGGGTATCAATCTAAGTGCATACACGACGCCTGAGAATGCTGCCGATGTTCATGATCTTGTGAAGGCACGCGGCTATCAGCAGGTAAATCTGGAAGGCAATTCCTATGGTACACGACTAGCCTTGACAGTTATGCGCCTCTATCCGTCTGATGTGCACAGTGTAGTCCTCAGATCGATATTGCCTCCACAGGTGAATTTCTTCACTACCAGGGCCGCATTGTTCCAACATGCCTTCGACAATCTCTTCAAAAGATGTTCTGCTGAAACCCAATGCAATGCAACATATCCACATTTGCAAACGGTCTTCTATAACGTGATTTCGGCTCTGAACAAGAAGCCCATTTCATTCGTGCCAATGAATTCCCAGGCTTCCGTGCGGCTTACAGGCACTGACTTGATGATCTGGCTGTTTGGTGCATTGTATAGAACGTACCTTATTCCCACGTTGCCAGAAATAATCGCTCTAATCAGTCATCGAAATTACACATTGCTCTCACAGTCCTATAATCAAGGTCTCTCTACTCCGATGAGCATGGGTATGTTCTACTCAATGATGTGTAGCGATGGCATAGCCTCTACTACACCGCAAGCTCTGACAGCATCCGTTTATACAATGGCACCTGAACTACAGACTGGTATGCTCACTTCACTTCGAGACTATTACCAGGACTGCCAGGCCTGGCATGTGCAACCTGTCTCAGCTGTACAGGAAAAACCTGTTGTCAGTGATATCCCAACGCTCCTTATGGAAGGCGAGTACAATCCGACAACTCCACCAATGAATGGAATGCTCGCGGCTCAGACGCTCAACAAAAGCTTCTTCGTGCAATTTCCAGGGCTGGGTCATGACCTACAGGCAGACAACTCATGCCCAACCGACATTGAAAACGCCTTTTTGCAAAACCCAATACAAAAACCAGATACGAGCTGCACCGGTAGTATGTCAGAACCAAACTTTTGGTAAGACGCTGTAGGGGTCTGCATTCTATCACACCCTCTTGCCGCATCACAAGCCGAACGAGGGTGTGATAGAATGCAGACCCCTACAGCATAATTCATATTCTTGCAGGTAAAACGCCCATCTTGAAACCCGCCGGAACCTGCATATTCCACATCGAGGAAGGGACTTTTGAGGGGGACAATAACGCTACGGTATCGTAGATCGGTTCGCCTGTGCCGGGTCCTACAGCTCCCGCCAGGATGTTCACAGGACGATACTGCATATCCAACAAAAGTACTAATCCATTTTCGCAACGGATACGATAGACAGTGGTCCCGCGAAACAAATCGGTATCCATATAGTTGGCTTGATGGGCCGCTAACTGGTGTCGTATCACGTTCAGATCGAATAGCGACTCTTGCGACATATCGATACCCCAACCTTGCACATTTTTTTGGGCGATGTGCCGCATCTCATCCATGCCGAGATTGTTTGAGCCTTGCTCTACCAATACGACATCCATGCTACCTTCCTGGCGAGTTTCTACATTGAGGTAGCCACTCGCAAGTTGATCATAGCTGTCGATATGGTAACGTCGGCCCTTCGTATCTATTTTTGTCTGACTATGATAGAGGATATATGCACTCCAGGAAAGCGTTGTAGGGATGAGAAATGCCTGTGATGGTGCTGATGTTTTCATAAAGCGCACAGTCGTAAACGTGGCGACGAGTACAACGGCAGCCGCGACAAGCAGTCCGGCTACCTGCAGTGTATTTTTGCGTTTCTTTTGTGCAGTTATAGGTAAAAGATGGAGCGTGCGTCCATTTCTGCTCTGTGCCGCAATCGCTTCCACCACAGCTTTATCAACCCGTACCGAAGGACTTGAGGCTTCAAGTGATGCAACTAAGTGTGTAACCTAATTCATAGCAAGGTGTTCAGCACTGCATGATGGACAGGCGCGTACATGAGTCGCGACGGTATGTCTTTGCTCAGTCGTGAGGTCATCCCATACGGCAAGATATTGGCGTACAGTTTCACACTCGCGTGGGTCTGGTTCCTCTGAAGACATGTTTGGGCGGAAAGAAAGATTGTGCTCGCTCATCGTGCCTTCTCCTGTTTTCCACCATCCTTACTGAGACGTTGATAGTGTTCTATGAACATACGTTTCGCACGCGAAATACGGGTCGCGGAAGCATTAGGAGAAATGCCCATGATCGTCGCGATCTCCTGATAAGAAATACCCTGCGCGGCACTCAGCACTAAAGCTGTGGCGTACTCAGGTGGTAGATTCGCCAGTGCGTGACGAATAAGATCACGCTCAGCAATCTCTGGAATGCCTCCGTTATCAGCAAGAAAGGCAAGTGTATCTTCATTTGCCTCCGCTTCGCCGTATTCATCACTGCGAAAGCGGTGTGAAAGCGACCACCACGAGATGCGTTTGCGCCTGCGTAGCATATCAACGCACAAATTCGTGGCTATTCGATAAAGCCAAGGCGAAAGGCGTTCGCGTTCATAAAGACCTTGCCAGGAGGTGCAGGCACGCACAAAAACCTCCTGCGTCACATCGTCCGCATCTTCCTGATTACCGAGCAGACGATAAATATAGGAGTGAATAGGTCGCTTGAATTGCTCATAAAGCTGAGCAATGGTTAAAACAGCGTTCGTCTGTGACGATGCACTTTCAGATGACACTCGAGGCTCGACTGGTTTATCCACGGTCACGCTGGCTCTCTCTTCTTGGGAAGTTCCCTCAATACTCGTCCCTCCCCCGCTTACCTGTAGTATACCAGCATTGACCGCCGAATAAAACATAATAACTCCATTGGCTATTTTTCAGAATTACCTACCACCTTTTTACCACGTTCGACCATTCCCATTTTTACCACAAGTCCTTACGAAACATAGTTTATACCATCATCACAAGAGTGGTTCGTTCATATAACTATACACATAACAAAAAAGATGTAAGGTAGATGCACTATATGACACCACTATCCCCTGATGAAGTACGTCCACGTACCACAAGGACACTTCGCAGTATATATCCTATAATTCTAGTTCCGCTCGCGGGTTTGCTGCTCTTTAGTTTATTCTTCTCTCTGTATTTTTCACCATTTAATAAGTCTCTCTCGCACGCCCATGCGAGCGGCTTTACACAGTTATCAGGACATGTGCCAGGTATTATTTTCAAGAGTCAGCTTCTTGGTCCATCCGACCCGACAACGACAATTACGCTTACACTTGGTCTGCGTTTACGTAATCAGGCAGATTTAGATACCTATGTTCGTTCATCTAATACCACTCATACACAGCAGTTACATCCTCACATGACACAAGACCAAATCGTGAAGGCGTATGCCCCACTTCCGAATGCGCAACAAGCGGTAGCAATATATATGCAACAGGCGGGTTTCACGCTCACGACAACCTTCAAGCACCACCTGATGATGAGCTTTCAGGGTACAATCGGCGGTGCTGAACAGGCATTTAGCATCCAGATCAACAATTATCGCACATCAAATGGCAGAATATTCTATGCACCTCAGACTGATCCCAGTGTGCCAACTACACTCGCCGGGACCATTCAAAGCATCAATGGATTGGATACAGCAACCCACTACACACATCAGCCTGTTATTCCAGTAAAAAGTTCACGTTCTGTACTGCATTCCAATGCCGCGACCTGTCTACCTGCATCGACAACACCTGCCAGTTACTATATTCCCTCTCAACTCGCCAGTATTTATAATCTGCAAGGTCTTTATAGCCAAGGACTTCACGGGGAAGGTCAAGCCGTTGCCTTGTTTGAGTTAGACGATTATGCGAAAAGTGATATCGCCGCATATACTTCCTGCTATGGTGGTGCCAATGTGCCAATTAGTCGCGTAGCAGTCGCTGGCGGTTCTGGTTCACAGCCCGGCAATGGCTCGCTTGAGGTAGAGCTAGATATGGAGTTAGTGTTGAGCGCGGCACCACGCCTGGCAAACTTGCGCGTCTATGAAGCTCCCAACACTGATGCTGGGGTTATCAACGAATGGGGACAGATCGTTAGTGACGCAATTCCCGTTGTCAGCACCAGTTGGGGCGCATGTGAACCTCTGGTCACACAGGCTACGGCACAACTAGAAAACGCACTCTTCACGGTTGCAGCGGCACAGGGACAGACCATTCTAGCGGCCTCGGGCGATCACGCCACCGACGATTGTAATGGTCAAACGAATAGTGGTACCGAGTCGGTTGATGATCCAGCATCGCAACCATATGTCACAGGTGTTGGTGGTACCTCGCTTTCTACCACTGTTGGCCCACATCCTACGGAGCAATACTGGAAACAGGGAACATCCGTTGGCGGTGGAGGTGGCATCAGCACTTTCTGGACACAACCTGCATGGCAGCAAGGACTCGGGGTGAACAACAGTTTCAGCAGTGCAACACCATGTGCAGCCGCGACTGGTCATACGGGCAATGCCTGTCGCGAAGTACCCAATGTCTCACTGAATGCCAACCCCGGGGTTGGCTACCCTACCTACTGTACCGTCGTAGCCGCGAATTGCTCATCCTCGAACCCGTGGGCTATTGTCGGCGGTACCTCGGCTGCCGCGCCAATGTGGGCCGCGCTGGTCGCGTTAGCGAACCAGAAGTCGCTACAAGACGGCAACTTCAATCTTGGCTTCCTCAATCCCCTGCTCTATGGTGTAGCGCAGAACGCAAACCAGTATGCCAACGATTTCCATGATATTACGACAGGAAATAGTAGTGCCTTCAACGATGGTAAATATCCAGCCACGACTGGCTATGATATGACAACAGGTCTAGGCAGTTATAATGCACAGCCATTGGTAAGCGATCTTGAAGTGTCGGCTGCCAGTATGACGAAGGCACGTAGCGCACCGGCCGCCAGTACATGGTACTTCGCGGAAGGCAGTGTGGGCAATAGTTTCCAGGAGTATCTCACGCTGCTCAATACCAGTACAACGCAAACAGCGACCGTCACCACAACCTACCTGTTTGAAAATAAGCCCTCGATCAGTAAGCAACACACTGTTGCGCCCAACACGCGCTCAACCGTGAGCGTCAACGACGACCTGCAAGTCAAGACAAGCGACCCACAACAGGCCATTGCAACGATTGTGCAATCAACTGTCCCCATCGTCGCTGAACGCCCGCTTTACTTCAACTTTCATGGCATCACTAGTGGTACTGATGTTGTAGGAGCCACTTCCGCCAATCAGACCTCGTTCTACTTCGCGGAAGGCGATAGCCGCCATGATGCCACGCGAACCTATAGCACCTATGTCACGCTACTCAATCCCAGTGCCTCACAAACGGCGCATGTCACGATTAACTATTACAACAATGGGTTACGTGGTACGCAAACGCTCAGCGTAGGACCGATGCAACGTGGCACCGGAACACCTGCCGCGCTGAACCTCCACCAACAGGTAGCCATACAGGTAACATCGGATAGTGGCATCGTCGCCGAACGACCGATGTATTTCAGCGATAACATACCGACGGCTGGTGGCAGAACGCTTGGTGCTACCTCGGCCACGGGAGCTACCTCACTGGGTACAAACGCGGGTAGCGATTGGCTCTTTGCCGAAGGCTATACCGGAAACAACTTTCAAGAGTACCTGGTGCTTGCGAATTTCACCAATGCGAATGTTACCGCGAGTGTGAAGCTAGAATACACGAATGGTTCGACGCAGACAGTTCCGGTCAGCATTGGAGCGAAGAGCCAGAGCTATTTCGATGTCAATAACGCCTTCAAACATCCTGTAGCTGGTTCCACGCCAACAACCTCTGTTTCTGCTGAAGTAACCTCCGGGACCGCCGCCATTGTCGCTGAACGGGTAATGTACTTCCATTTTGGTGGAGCACACCTCTCCGGTGGAACTGATACTGTGGGTGAGGCAGGTCCCGCCAGCCACATGGTCTACAGCTTTGCCGAGGGCTACACCTACAACGGGTTTTCCGAGTTTCTCACGCTGCAAAATCCGACAAATAACGCGGAGACCGTGGCAATTACCCTATTCGCGGATGGGACTCTTGTGCAGGTGATGAAGCAGCTAGCCGCGCATAGCCGTACAACAGTAGACGTGAATGGTTTAATCGTACCGATGGCGAGCGCATATCCAACCAACCCAATGGGAAAAGGCTACGAAGTCTCGATGAACGTGCAGGCCCTCAGCGGTGTCGTTGTCGCCGAACGTCCGCTCTACTTCAACTGGCATGGCGATGTGGGTGGTACCGATGTTTTGGGGTATACAAGCTAAGGATAGAAAGATTAAAAAGGGGATGAGTGGGAAGAAAATCTTTCAATAGAAGAGTTTAAATTGAATGTCTCATGGCTACATATAGCCGTGAGACATTCAATTTAAACAATTACAGATGCCACTCACTAGAAAAAGGAAACATCACTGAACAGGCTTTCTTTATCACCAACTCGTAAATCCTTGCAACACGGTTCCCCTGATGAAAATGATGTTATCATACTTGAGAAGGTGTGTCTAATGTTTAGACAGTCTTATGTGAGCCTGTACAAGAGCTATTTAACAATCAAATTCACAGCCTCTTTCATCAAGAGATGCAAAATGGTCTAGGATGAGCTGATGGGTAAAAATATAGCCACCACCAACTTTTCGTATCAGAATACAGTATGCTACTTCATCTAGAAACTGTGGATAATTCCAGGGAATAGAGCGACTGCTCCAAAGGAGCAGCCGCAACAATAAGTGTTTGAGAGAAGCTTCACCTCCTCGACAAACTCCCGCAATCAGTCCTGCTGTAGTGGCAAACGCGAGCTCGCTAAAAAGCACAAAATTGGGTTTTAGCTCAAGATATGGAAAGAAACGTATGATGCCTGTTCCAACAATCGTCAAGATCAACCAGTTGAATAAGGCTGCCGCAAACGCATTGCAAAAAGCATAATAAAGGGAGCGGTAAATTCCTTGGTTTGGGTGGGCAAATGTATGCTCATCGAGCATCTTTCCAGATAGGCCGTTCAGCAATCCTACAACAAGGAGTGAAAAAAGACCGAAGAGAAGGATCATGAACATAGCAATACCTAGACCTCCAAGAAACCAGCCAAACAAACCGCCGACAGTCCCAATACTTATTGCAATTAAGGTACCTACCGCCAGGAAAGATGAGAAAGTTTTGCTTACCCGTAGCCATGACCAGGAAACACTCTCAATTGGACGAATATCCACCGTTTTAAAGCTAAGTAAAATGAAAGTGATACATACTGTCAGGCCGACAGTCGTTCCGTAAGCCACATTGTCACCAACAAAAATAGTATTAATCCAGGCACCCAGAAGTGCAATAAGGCTTCCTATACCCACACCAGTGACTATTTTTCGCAAGGGATTAGAAAAGACCTGTTCTAATAGTGCGCCAATTATTCCGGTCACAACACCAATAATGATTGCAAGGCACGGTATGATAAGGAGTGCGGAAAAAGGACCTTCCAGTGGCACATCAATGAATCCAATCAAACCTGCTACCAAAAGTCCTGCCCATAGACCATTAAATATCCCAAAGCACAATCGCTGTAAGCGGTGATCAGCCAGCCAGTCAAGTTGCATACGTTCGAGATAAAACTCCGTTTGATAGCGTTGTTTCATCTGTCGTGCTAACCATGCCAACCAATGCATAGTTTGCTGCACAGTGAAGCGTCTTCCAGGTTTTCGAGGCATCAACATATGCTCAATATATGTTGCAATCAATTGTTGACGCATTGCTGTAAGCGAGCCTGTTTGTAGATCAAAAACAGCATTGTTTCTATAAGATGTGATTAAAATACTGAGCATAAGTGGTGTCGTCACAAGAGCATGTAAGTCCCGATCTCCATACAACGCGTTTCGAGTCGCTTTGTCGCGATCATTAGAATCATTAAGAGCAAGATCAATCTGCTGCGGTGTAAGTGGTTGTATACATACTGCTTGTTGCAACATAAGACGTGCATTCACCTCTTGGTATTCCTCATTACGTGTGCAAACAACGAGTGGAGTCAAACTATGTGCTTTATGATACGTATTGATCGCCTCAATACAAACCTTGTGTAGTGTGGGCATTATTTCATCTAAACCGTCAAGCAAGGGCAAAATATAGTCATTGCGTACCCATGCCTGCCCAATATCATGTGGGATATGATAGCGATGGTTCAATTCATCAACTAGCCACGTTGCAAGTTGTGTATCCTTAGGTGACCATGAAGAGAGATTCAATACGACCGGAATGGGATGCTCTTCATCTTCAAAGGCACGTGCCAGCAGATCGTTCGCGATTTTCAATAATAGTGTTGTTTTCCCCGAACCTGGCTCTCCAAGAATCAAAAGTTCACCATGAGCCTCATCATAAATCTGAAGAATGTCTTTTTCAACAGGTATTGTAAAGAAGGATTGGGGCGGTCGTCGTGTGATATGTCCCCAAGGGTTTGTAAGAGCGTCCGGCTGTTCCTTGAGAGAAAGAGGTATCATTTTCATCTCCCGAAAAGACTGTTCGAACACACCTTTGATCCAGAAAGCACGCACTCTTTCCAGAATGCGCTGTCTGTTCCGGTCTCTAGAAACAGATGTAGGTGTGAAAGATAGAGAAGGACTTAGGGATAGTTTGTCCTGCTCTTCAGACAAATAATGATTTTGTCTTACAACCTCCTTGTCTTCGTTATCCTCATGATCTCTTTGTGTGCCTGCAATAAGTTGAAGTTCTTCTGCATTTAGCTCGAAGAGTTTACACAGTTTTGCTCGGTAATAAAGTGTAGGGAATGCTTCGCCGCGTTCCCAGCGGCGTAAAGAACGTACATCAGGAAGATCGATGTTGTCTGCAACGTACTTTTGCGTCCATCCCCTTGTTTCACGAGCTTGGCGAAGTTTTTCGTTTAGCATTTGCCTGCTTTCATAACTTTTTCTCTTCGGCCTCTTCCACATGTACCTCACATATTTTGTATAACAGAATTGCAGGTTATTTATCAAGCTTTTAAGACGATAAGGCTATGGAAATTGATAAAGTATTTGACCTGTACTTGTCCGCTAAATCCAGCCATCTGTCCGCTAGATGTCTTCTTGTCGACCTCCAAATTCGGATTTTTTTCGGTTATCTTAGGATTAAAGTTTTCAAATCTTCATGAAACTAGTATGCCTTACAATTTTTCATTTTATGGGGAAGGAGAAGAACGTGTTGAAAACGGATGAAACACGACGTGTAATATTTCGTGAAGAGGCACTGCAACATTATCAAAAAAGCCAGGAGCAGATAGTCCTTCCACGTTTTATCACACCTCCTACTATTGCCATACTTTGGTGCCTGGTTATACTTATCTTGATCGGCAGTGTTACTAGCGGGTTCTGGCGTGTACCTACATATGTAACTACACTTGGTGAGGTCGGAATACAGCAAGCGGATAGACAACAGGAAATGTTTGTTCTATTGATCGTGTCTTCAGATCAAATTTCCAGAATACATGTCGGTCTTCCTGTACAACTGCAAGTTGGGCAAAGTGGTCCACAATGGCAGATGCAGATTACTTCCTTCAATGCTACTTTACTAAGCCCAGGACAGATACGTAATGGTTATCATTTGGATAACGCGGCCTCTCTGCTGGTAGAGCAACCATCTGCTGTCGCACTCGTCCAAGTCGCCCCATCATTGGCTACTTCGTATAGCGGCAGTATTGTGCAGGCAAAAATCCAGATTGGCACCCAATGGATTATCTCGCTGCTACCAGGTTTGGGCAATTTGAGGGGGGAATAGTATGCAATCATTTTTTTCAAAAGTCTTCAGATGGTGTTTTCAATACATACACAAAATGACGCGTTTATTGAGAAAAAAGCGTCTTCATGAAATACGGCAGATGGATGCTACTGAATGTGGTGCTGCTTGCCTTACTATGATCTTGAATTATTACGGTCGTTTCACACGCTTGACCGAGATACGAGAACACTGTGGCGTTGGCCGTGACGGACTCTCGGCAAAGGCAATTGTAGAGGCGGCACATGACTATGGTTTGCGCGTTCGAGCGTTCTCGCAGCAGCATAGCGATTTTCTGTATGTTCCCCTGCCTGCTATAGTCCACTGGAACTTCAATCACTTTGTGATTGTGGAGCAGTGGTCACCTAAATACGTAGACGTGGTTGACCCCGCTCTTGGGCGTAGACATATCAGCCGTGAAGAATTCAACACACACTTCACAGGTGTCGTGTTGACAATGGAACCTGGTGTTCGTTTCTCTTTTGACGGCTCGCTAGTCGGCTTTTCATTGTGGACCTATGTTCGACAGATGGCACAAAAGCCTGGTGTGATCCTGCAACTGCTCGGAGCATCACTGCTACTGCAAGTGCTAGGACTGGTCCTTCCCATTTCCACACAGATTCTCATCGACGATGTCATCCCCGCAAGAATGAGTGATATGCTTTCGGTTATAGCAGTGGGTCTGTTTATCCTAGTCCTAGCACAAATCTTTGTGAGCCTACTACGCTCAACGATTCTTCTCTACCTACAGGTACACATTGATGCTCACATGATGCTCAACTTCTTCGAGCATTTACTAACCTTACCGTATCACTTTTTTCAGCAACGACTCAACGGTGATCTCTTGACGCGCTTAAGTAGCAATACAGCGATTCGAGACCTTTTTACGAATCAACTTATCTCAAATGTGCTCGATGGTAGTTTTGTCACCGTCTATCTTGTAATCCTGTTCTGTATCTCGCGTTTGTACGGTATTCTGGGTTTGACACTAGGAATCGTACAGGTGATCTTACTCATTGTAACAAATCGCGTAGTGCGGGAATGGTCGCGTAAAGAGTTGGACACGCAGGGGCGTGCCCAGGGATATATGACCGAAGTTCTGGCAGGTATCGCTACCATCAAGGCTGCTGGTGCAGAAACTCGCGCCCTGGCACAATGGACGAATTATTTCTTCGAGCAATTAAATGCCTCCCTTCGCCGTAACTATATCTCCTCACTCGTAGAAGCTCTACTCGGTGGACTCCGTGTACTTACACCACTAATGATGCTGTGTGTTGGTTCGCACCTTGTGCTAACTGGCGTCATGAGCCTCGGCACAATGCTGGCACTTAACTCACTGGTATCATCCTTTATGACGCCGCTTTCGTCACTGGTCAGCAGCGGACAAAGATTACAGCAGGTGCAGGCCCACTTTGAACGTATCGCTGATGTGTTGGAGGAAAAACCTGAGCAGCAAACAATACACGCAACATCCCTATCCCGTCTGAGCGGCCATATCGAACTGCGCAATGTCACTTTTCGCTATCAGGCCAAAGGTGAGGCTGTGCTCAAGGACATCAATCTGACTGTTGAGCCAGGCCAAAAAATCGCGATTGTTGGTCATACTGGTTCTGGTAAAAGTACGCTGGGTCGGCTCCTACTGGCACTTTATCAACCTACCGAGGGCGAGATTTTCTATGATCAACAGCCACTGAGTGCGCTCAATTTTCAGGAAGTGCGCAAGCAATTCGGCGTGGTCTTACAAGATTCATCTATTTTCAGCGGCTCCATACGCAGTAATATCTCGTTCAACAATCCCGATAGTGACTTTGCACGGATCACCTGGGCCGCGACAATGGCGGCGATTGATGAGGATATTTTACACATGCCGATGCATTACGAGACTATTGTCTCGGAGGCAGGAAGCGCGCTTTCAGGCGGCCAACGTCAGCGTGTCGCGATTGCTCGTGCTCTTGCCCATGAACCCGCAGTAATGCTCTTTGATGAGGCTACCAGCCACCTAGATGTCATTACAGAAAATACGATTGAGCAGAATTTGCGCACACTTGCTTGTACGCGAATTACTATCGCGCATCGGCTCAGCACTATTCGTGATGCCGACCTGATACTGGTACTCGACCGTGGTGAAATCATTGAACGTGGCACACATCAAGAACTTCTGCTGCGCAATGGTCACTATGCCCAGTTAGTTAAGCGGCAAATGCTGGACAGCGGAGTAGAAGTGAATCTCTGCTCAGAGATGAACGGCACATCCATGCTCTATTCATCTTCGAGCGTGATTAATAGGCATACACACTCAAAGATGGAATCATAAAGCGAGTGAGAGGGTATGCCCGAATACGAGTGAGAGGAGGAAAGAATAAATAGGCTAGCTGTCTTCTCTGCATGAAAATAATGTAGAACAGCAGCTCATCTATCGAACAGCAGTTGCTGTTAGCACTATTCAGGATACCAAATTGAAAATGAATAGCTTTACAGTAAATTGCGAATGTAATTACGGTGAATTAGTATGTTTTAGTATATCTTGTATTTGGAAAGACAAGTACAAGATAGTAGAAAAAGGAGACACTCATGAGCAAATTAGATGTCATTCGTGCCTGGAAAGATAAAGACTATCGTAATAGCTTGAGCCAAGAAGAGCAGGCATTGCTACCAGCCAATCCAAGTGGAGAGATCGAGCTGAGCATGGACGAATTGGCTCAGGTTGACGGAGCTGGAGGTTCCTATTCGATGCTCACTGCTGGTTGCTGTTCACCTACCTGGTACTATTCGTGGATAAGCAGCGGTGACTGCACGCTTAATGGCTGTGAATGGAATGATTAACCTACGCTAATAAAATGTAATATCCATGCTATTTTGTTAGCTTTATTCTCTAAGAAAGGAAATCACTACAATGAGCAAATTAGATATCATTCGCGCTTGGAAAGACGAAAACTACCGTAACAGTTTGGGCGCTGAGCAACAATCTTCCCTACCAGAGCATCCTGCTGGTCAGATCGAATTAACATCCGATCAACTGGGAGATATTGAGGGCGGTTCAACCTGGACATATGGTGTCACCATCGCTATTACATTGAACTGGTGCTACAGCTTTGTCTCAGGTGGTACATGTCGCGTTGGTACCTGGGGTTGTGGAAGCGGTTGTTAATCACGATAGTCACGATTGACTAACATAGTGTGGTTATGAGATTTAGCAGATTTCTCGAACTAGCAGTCGATACTTCTCAATTAGCTTGAGAGTATTTGGCTCGCGATAGTCATTGAATCTTTGGGTGTTCGACCCCAAGTTCCGCTTGAGGCTGGACACCCACAACTCGCAGTAGGTGCGAAGCATTCCCTATACTACCATGTTTTGTCAAATTTTGACAACGAATTTCTGACTAACTCATAACCATGTAATCCTTACGTATCAGGTCAGTTCAGATGGATATCCATGGAAAGTAAAAAAGATGAAAGAGATTATTTCGGAGAAAGCACTTTTTGTTGATGTAGAAAATCCTACCTGGTATCGAGCACTTTCTTTGACTGAGCGTTTAGCCTCAGAGCCACTATTTCGTCGCTCACAAGAAGCTGGAGCACGTATTGATGCTGGATGTGCGCAACAGAAATTACAGCGCTGGCAGGAAATAGACGCCTTTCAAAAGGGAGGGAATTTTGCTGAGCGGCTGGCTGCAGATCATCTTACAGAAGAGGATTTCCTTTTTTTATTAGGAGAGCCGTGCGAAGCTATTCAGCAACGAACGGCGGTTCCGGCCTGGCTCAAACAGTTGGCGGAGATCATGCAGTATACAGAAACACCTTCTGTAGAAAACATAACAATACACGCCGATACACAAAAGCTCACATTGCTAAACATAGCTGATATCTTTGTTGAGTATGGGAAAAATTGTCTGAATAGAGATGCAGATGTTTTAATACGCTCTTATGACCGTCTTCCCTTTGTAATTACCGATGTTGCGGCTTTATTTTTACCTAATCTTGCATCCTATCTGTCAATAATTACTCGTACTCTGGTGCTTGAACTAAATGTAGCACGTCTACAAGATCGTCTCCATGGTGCATCAGCAGAAGAGCGCTTCCAGGATTTTATTCAGCAGACAAGACAGAAAAGCGGGTTGCTACCCCTTTTAGAAGAATATCCCGTGTTGGCACGATTGATCGTCAATGCTGTTAATCGCTGGTTGCACTACTCTCTGGAATTTCTTTCTCATTTATGCGCTGATTGGTCGCAAATTTTGGACACTTTTTTTTCTCAGCACGAGCCTGGGATGCTCATCAGTGCCGAAAGTGGCGCGGGAGATGTTCACCGCGGAGGACGCAGCGTTTTCACATTAACATTTTCATCGGGACAACGACTCATGTATAAGCCGAAGTCCCTTGCTATTGATATTCATTTTCAGGAATTGCTTACCTGGTTGAACGCACGTGGAGACTATCCCCCATTTCGTACAATGGTCTTGCTTGATCGAGGGACCTATGGTTGGTCGGAATATGTACAAGCGTATAGCTGTACGACTCAAGATGAGATCATCCATTTTTATGAGCGTCAGGGTGCTTATTTAGCACTGCTTTATGCCCTCGACGCTACCGACTTTCACTTTGAAAATCTGATCGCATCTGGTGATCAACCTATCTTAATTGATCTAGAAGCCCTCTTTCATGCACGCGTTGGCGCGAGTGTGATGTCGCAGTCTGATATCGCATTTGATTGTGTCAATTACTCGGTCATGCGTGTCGGTCTGTTGCCCAATCGCGTTTTTTCCCATCAGCCCGGCCTAGGTTTGGATATTAGTGGGCTAGGTGGTCGAGATGGACAGAAGACGCCAATACCAGTTATGAATTGGGAAGCTGTGGAAACTGATCGTATGCATCTGCAACGTCAATATAAAATGCTGCCTGGCAAGAACAATAGACCGAAACTTGCTGAAAAAGATGTTGATCCATTGGCACACAGAGATGCTGTTGCATCCGGCTTTACCCGTATGTATCGCTTATTGATGGAGTATCGAGAAGAACTGTGCGCTGGCCCATTAGCACAATTCGCCCATGATGAGATTCGTTGTATCATGCGTGCAACAAACTTTTACGCCCACTTATTAAGTGAAAGTTTTCATCCGGCTTTACTCTCGGATGGCTTAGAGCGAGATCGCCACTTTGATCACCTTTGGATTACTACAAAATATAGTCCACATTTAGCGCGAATTTGTACGTTGGAGCATATAGACTTACTCAACGGCGATATCCCCATGTTCACAGGCACGCCTACGACATGCGATATGTACTCAAGTCAGCAGGAGCATATTCCCGATTTCTTCGACCAATCCAGCTTAGAAGTCACTCAACAGACCCTCTTTACGCTTGATGAGCACGACATGGAGCGCCAGTGCTGGTTTATCCATGCGTCGTTTACGTCTCTGTTGATGGGCAAGGGCGCACCTTCCTGGAAGCGACCAAGCGTAGATATTCTATCAGGGAAAAGTGTTACTCGTGAGCGCCTGCTCGCTCATGCGTGTGCGGTTGGTGATCGTCTCTGTGAATTGGCACTGGGTGATGAAAAAGGCGTGAACTGGGTAGGTCTGAGCCTCGTTCAGGACCGCCAATGGCTCCTAGCTTCTGCAAATCCTGATCTTTACAGTGGCAATTCCGGTATTATCCTCTTTTTAAGCTATCTTGGCATGGTCACTGGCAATACTCGTTACACCGACATGGTAGAAGCAGCATATATCACCATGCATAAACAGGTAGAACGCATGCGAGAGCAACTGAAGTCAATTGGTGCGTATGATGGCTGGGGCTCAGTCATCTATGTGCTTTCACATCTTGGTGTAATCTGGAATGATCCAACACTCCTCTCTGAGGCAGAGGAAATTGTGGAGCTTCTACCAGATATCATCAAGCAGGACACCGTTTTCGATCTCCTCTCTGGGTCTGCTGGCTGTATACTGAGTCTGCTCAGTCTGTATCATGTTACACAATCGCCTGTCGTACTGAATGCCGCCGTTTTATGTGGCGAGCATCTACTTGCGAAAGCGCAGCCACAAAGAGAAGGGGTGGGCTGGCTCAATTCCGGCATATCAAATGAGCCGCTTACCGGCTTTTCACATGGTGCTGCCAGTTATGCGTTGAGCTTGTTTGCCTTGTCAAAGGCAAGTGGTCAGGAACGTTTTCAGCGGCTTGCACTTGAGGCACTCAGGTACGAAAGAAGCGTTTTCTCCTCTCAAAAACAAAACTGGCCTGATTATCGTTTAATCGAAGATGATGAGCCAGTCTCAGAGGAAGGAAAATACATGGTCGCTTGGTGCCATGGGGCACCAGGAATCGGTCTGGGTCGTCTGGCAACGTTGGAGTATCTGGATGAAGAAACAATACGCGACGAAATTGCGGTCGCCCTTCGTCTGACTGTAAATGCCGGTTTTGGTCTAAATCATTCACTCTGTCATGGCGACTTGGGTAATTTAGAGACCCTTCTCCTCGCGGCGCAGAAGTTGAAAGAGCCAGTCTATCACCAACAACTGACACATTTTACTGGTTTAATTCTCGATAGCATCGAGAAAGACGGTTGGCTGACTGGCATTCCGCTGGGTATTGAAGCACCGGGACTTATGACAGGATTGGCAGGTATTGGATACGAGCTGTTGCGTCTGGTAGAACCGGAACGTGTACCCTCAGTCCTTTTGGTGGCACCTCCAGTTAAACAGGAGTGGTAAGTTTTTTCTCAAGAGATATAGCGCAGTCGTTGTATCTCTTGAGTAGGATATATGTTGCCAGGAGGCAAACATTCATGCAAAGCTTTGGAATGCGACCATTGGGTAAAACTGGTTTCAATGTAAGTCCGCTTGGTATAGGTGGTGGCGGTGGTATTCAGGCGGAAGACCTGCTCTATGCATTCGACCATGGAATTAACTATTTCTTTCACTCTTCCGATCTGCACCATTTTCGCTATAGTCAGTCGGTTGCTGCTCTCCGGCAGTTGTGTGGGCATGGATCTTCTGTACGCAATAAAGTGATTCTGGCGACGGTTTCTTACATTAACGATCCCAGACGCTTGCACGCCGCAATTGTCGATCAGTTTTTAGAACTGGGTATCGACTACATAGATATTTTCCACTGGGGATGGATATATGACGAGCGGGATGCTATTCCTCTGCTGAAAGTGGCGCAGCAATTGAAGAATGGACAAAGTGATTTGACCAGGAGTTGTCGTCGCTATGCTCCATCTGCAGAGATGGTGGAGCAGGCTAATCAGGTGAATAGTGAACTTGTCGCCCAGGGACTTGTGCGTGCTGTCGGCATGTCATTCCACTCCCGTCGTGCTGCGCTCGCGCTTATCCATAACATCGATGTGATGATGCTACGCTACAATATTGCGCAAACAGAGATTGAAAATACTGTTTTTGCCGCACTCTCTGGCGATAAACGCGTAGATCCTGGTATCGTTGTTTTCAATGCAGCACACGCGGATACGCGCTTTTTTCACATGCCCCCTCCTGGCTATCCCACAAATCTTCCCGCGCCCACTATCCCAGATTGTTATCGTTTTGCTTTATCCAATCCAGCAGTCGATATTGTTCTGACCGGTGTAGAGAATCGTTTCCAAATTGATCAAGCTCTTACCGCAACTACTCAAGGACCATTAGACTCTGAGGAGTATGAATTCCTCAGAGAGTACGGTTCTATTTTTACGTTGCCGCAGCTATAAGATTTAACAGGATTCATCTTCTATGGTGCATTGATATCACAAGGATTTATAGGAGAAAAGAGTTATGTATGATTATTTGATTGTTGGCGCTGGTTTTGCAGGAAGTGTGCTTGCTGAACGCTTGGCAAGCCAAGCCAATAAACGTGTGTTGCTAATCGACCGTCGTCCCCATATCGGAGGAAATGCGTATGATTACTATGATCAGCACGGTATACTTGTGCATAAGTATGGTCCGCATATTTTTCACACGAACTCACATAAGGTTTTAGACTATCTCTCAGGCTTCACATACTGGCGTCCCTATGAGCATCGTGTTCTTACCAGCATTAATGGATATCTGCTTCCATTTCCTATCAATAGGACCACAATAAATCGTTTGTATCATTTGAACCTGGACCCTTCCCAATTCTCTTTGTTCTTGGCCCAGAAAGCTGTTGCGATGCCAACCATTCGAACAGCGCGGGACATGGTGGTTAGCCAGATTGGAGTGGACCTATATGAAAAATTTTTTAAGAACTATACGCGTAAGCAATGGAATTGCGATGCAAATGAACTGGATGCAACAATAACTGCACGCGTACCAGTTAGAAACTCCTTGGATGATCGCTATTTCCTTGACACCTACCAGATGATGCCGCTGCATGGGTATACACCTCTTTTTGAACGCATGCTCACGCATCCACTGATCACCCTCATGCTCAATACTGATTTCAACACGGTCAAAAACCAGATTCCTCACCGTCAACTCATCTATACCGGTCCAATTGATGAATTCTTTGCGTATTGCTATGGAGCTTTACCATATCGCTCACTAGATTTTGTTTTGAGCACTCTCGATACAGCTCAGTTTCAACAAGTTGGGGTCATCAATTATCCCAATGAGCACGAGTATACACGTATTACTGAATTCAAACATCTTACAGGCCAGGTACATGTTCAGACCAGTATCATGTATGAATATCCTCGTACACAGGGGGAGCCCTATTATCCACTACATTCATCAGCGTCAAAAGAGTTAGTCAATCGCTATAAATCATTGGCACTTCACACACCAAATGTTCATTTTGTGGGCCGACTGGGCACCTATCAATACTACAATATGGATCAGGTAGTAGCTCAAGCGCTGGCAACCTTTGAGAAGCTGGTACAGTCACAGTATTCGTATGAATTAAGGGGTTAAACTTATGGCAACTTATGCATTTTTTAATATGCCTGCTTATGGGCATGTGAACTATACATTGACAATTGTGCAAGAGCTTATTGCTCGTGGTCAACGTGTGATTTACTACTTAACCAATGAATTCAAAGAGGCGGTTGAAGCTAGCGGGGCCATTTTTCACGCTTATCAGGAAGAAGCGGATATGTCTCAGCCTGACATGGGAGATAACGCACGACGAGTACTGAAAAGCCTGCTGGTTGAGAAACCGGATTTTATCGTCTACGATTATATGAGTGCATGGGCATCGCTACTGGCACACACATTACAAATTCCGGCCATCTCTATGCGATGTACCTTTGCTATGAATGACGCTTTCAGCTGGCTCGATATAAATCAGCACAAAAGTGCGATCTGGTCAAATCAACAGCCGCCCTTTTCAATGATAGGTGTGGAAAAACTTCTGCAAAGACAAATTGATCAGGTCTGTCAGGCAATTGATGCTCCTGCGTCTGTGCGTCCAAATTCACCACTAGATCTCAATCGTCTGTGTGAAGCACTTAACATCATTTGCATTCCCCGTAGCTTTCAGCCCATGGCAGACAAATTTGACGAACGCTACCTTTTCGTGGGACCATCAATTCTGCCGCGGCCTTTCCAAAGAGATTTCCCTTTTGAAAAATTGCGGGATGACCAACCACTCATTTATATGACACTGGGCACACTTTTCAATGACCGTGTCGATATTTTGAAAGCCTGTATTAAAGCCCTTGGCAATACGCAATGGCAAGTAGTCATTTCTCGTGGACAAAAAAATATCAGCGCCAGTTTGGGTCCGGTGCCACGTAATATTATAGTGGCAAATTATGTTCCCCAACTCGAACTACTTTCGCGTGCAAACGTATTCATTTCGCATGCAGGGATCAGTAGCGTAGTAGAAAGCCTCTATTGTGGAATTCCCATAGTTGCAATACCGCAAATACCAGAGCACGCTATCGCCGCTGAGCGACTGCAGGAGTTGGGATTAGGGATCGCTTTGAATCCCAATACGATTACTGCTGATCAGATACGAGCATCTATTGATCTCATCGAACGAAATCCATCATTTTTGCAAAATCATCGAAATATGCCAGTTGAGTCGAAAGATGGTAAAGGGTATGTGCGTGCTGTCGATGCTATATTGAAGATGCAGGCGTAGTACGACACAGTTCTGCTCATACTCTCAAACGTGCGAACATAGGAAGTAATGTATTAAAGACCGAGAAGAAAATAAGGACTAGCAGTAGATCACGCCAGTTTCATGATGGCATCTACTGCTGCTTACTTCAACAACTAGGGAGATCATCGTAGTACATACAACTTTAAATTGCTCAATCGATAACAAAGGGAAATAGCCATTTCTCACATATGTTTCCTCTACTAAATGGCAGAGTACGATATAGAAGATTACGATCACACAGAAAAACATGAGACTATTCCAAATGAGAAAAATAACAGCGGGAAACATTTCTTATCTCACAGTAGACTCTTAATTGGCTACTGGAATAGACGCCTGTAAGCGGCATTCCCCTCCTGCTAGTACCATCCTCCCATTTACTAGGTTCTCCCTACAAATAGTGCTATCCTGTAAATGTGCTGTACTGTGAGAGTACGAGTGCGTGACTATGTGGAATTTGGAAGTGGTGTGTATCTTAGATACAAAGGGAGGTGTTCATGCATTTGTTCCATAAGCAGAACAGTATTGATACGAATCAGACTCATCCGAATAACTCACATCGTCATCTTCTTCTAACGTCTTCTTTTTTTCGTTCGACAATTCTAGTCACCGTTGTTCTTATTACGCTCCTTGGTGTGCTCAACTATGGTTGGGCAGAGGCAAGTGGCGTAAAGCAAAGAGGGTTCCATGTTGGCTTGAGGGTCATACCAGGGCAAACGCCACTTGTAACACCGACACCGACACATCCACCTGTGACGGTAAACTATGGTAAGCCAGTCATGGCCTTCTATTATATGTGGTATCACCATTCAGACTGGTGCACCTGCCATATGTCGGATCTTCCCAATCCACAGTATGACTCCAGCGACGATGCCACGGTTGATCGTCAGGTCAAGCAGGCGGCCAACGCTGGCATCACTGGCTTTATTGGTTCATGGTGGGGTCCAAATGACAATACAGACAAGAACTTTGTCAAAGTATTGGCTCACTCCGCTACATTGGAGCAAAACACAGGTTTCCGCTTCACGTCCTCGCTCTATATCGAGAGTGACGCTCCAGCATTGAATAACCAGGGAAAGATGATTACTGGACTGCGCTATGCCATACAGCACTATAGCTCGAACGCCCATTTCTTTCACTGGCATGGCAAACCAGTTTTGTACTTCTGGAACCCACTTGGGAATGGACGTACTCTTGGTGAGTGGGCCTACATTCGGAGTCAAATTGACCCCAACCACACCATGGTGTGGTCGGCTGAAGGCATAGATATGAATCTGTTGAATGTCTTCGACGGCATTCACCTGTTCAGCGCGGGCTACTGGGGTATTCAGCACGGCACAATGCCACAGGTCGATCAAGGATTTCGTAACCAGATTAACGCCTACAATCAGGCACACCACACCCAGAAAATCTGGGCGGCGGGTGTCCTGCCGGGCTACGACGACACACGTGTACCGGGACGCACGGGGACATATGTTATTCCGCGTAACAACGGTGCAACCTATCAAACGAGTTGGCGTGCCGCGATGAGTAGTTCACCGGAGTGGATTACCATCACCACGTTCAACGAGTGGTTCGAGGGGGCGATGATCGAGCCAAGCGTTCATTATGGAAATCAGTACCTGAACCTGACGCAGCAATTTGCCAAACAATGGCACGGCTGATGCCAAGGTAATTATCACACGTGGTCGGCAGGGAGACCCTTGCGGTCTCCCTGCCGACCATATATTTGAGGTTAGGTTGAAAGAGAGGAATTTTTCATGCCATCATGGAATCCGTTGGGCATGGGCCACGAACATAGGCATCTTTCTCGTGGTCGTGTGCTTGTCCTTACTACATCACTGTTAGCGGTGTTGTGTATTGTAGGTGTCGGTGCATTCCAGTTTCTGCATTTCGCCCCTACACATGCCGCATCCGCGAACGCAATCGTCACATATCCGATGACGCGTCCTGCTGTAATTCAGCAAAGTCGCCTCAATGGAGCCGCCGCTGGGCAACAACGCATCTCATTATCCATTGGTTTGCGGGTTCCCAACCAGGCTAGCTTGACACAGTATGTGCAGGATATTTCACGTCCGGGTTCGGTCAACTACCACCGCTATCTTACGCCCGCACAATACGAGGGAGTATTCAGCCCCAGCAAAGCAACGTATAGCGCGGTAGAAAACTACTTGCAAGCAGCGGGGTTCACGATTACACATACCTATAGTAATCGCTTGCTGATTGCTTTTAGTGGTACAGTGGCACAGGCAAATCATACATTTGGAGTCACGCTCAAGAACTACACCGCTCCAAGTGGCATCAGCTTCTATGCGAACGACACAAACCCACAGCTTCCTGCGTGGCTTGCCAGTCAGGTACAGAGTCTTTCAGGGCTGAACAATGCGGTCCGCTTGAACCATCCTCCACTGAGTGCGCGTTCCAAACCAAAGGCACTGCAAGGACCTTTGACAAATACGTGTCCTGGACACGACGCACAGGGGCGTTATCTGACAAGTGATCAAACGGCTGCTGCCTACAATATAAACGACTTGTATAACGCAGGTTTTCATGGTGAAGGTCAAGCAGTTGCCCTCTACGAACTAGACACGTTCACCATGAGTGACCTTACCACATATGCAGCCTGCTACGGTCATAGTCACACATCTATCCAGACCGTGGTTTCGGGTTCTTCGCCTGTCTCTTCTGATAGCGGAATCGTAGAAGTCGTGCTTGATGCACAACTCATTTTAAGTGCGGCTCCACAGCTTGGAAGACTTGTGATCTATGAAGCTGGTAACGATGAAGCCGACCGTCTCGCGCAGTGGGCGCAGATTGTACAGGATGCAACCCCCGTTGTGAGCACAAGTTGGGGTGATTGTGAACTGAATATGGACCCGACCGAGATACAGCAAGAAAACATTCTGTTTACCGCTGCAGCCGCACAAGGACAAAGCGTTTTCGCCGCGTCAGGTGACAGTGGTAGTGCTGGCTGTGCCTTCAATTCAATAGGCAACTCACAACCGTATACGGGCGTTAGTGCAGGAGACCCTGGCTCACAACCATTCGTAACCAGCGTCGGTGGCACCACCCTCACAATCGATAGCTCAACATCGGCCTACAACCATGAAATAGTTTGGGACAATACACCATCAGGCCAATATAGTGGTGGTGCCTCCGGTGGTGGTATCAGCAAATATTGGGTAGCACCAACATGGCAAAGTGCTCCCAATGTCAACAACGCCGACAGTTCCGCAGTGCCTTGTAGTGCTCCTTCAGGCCGTATCTGTCGCGAGACACCTGATGTCTCGCTACACGCAGACCCGACCAATGGCTATCTCATTTATTGTACCGCGGCACAAGCCGGATGTGATCCTCTACGTCCGTGGGTTAGCATCGGTGGAACCTCGGCGGCGGCACCAATGTGGGCCGCGATGATGGCGATGGCGAACGAGATGTCGGTTCGGCAGGGTGGCTTCAATCTTGGCTTCGCTAATCCACTCCTGTATCAAATCGCGAGTGACCCGACAAAATATGGGAACAGTTTCCATGACATAATCTCCGGCAACAATAACTACAACAACTTGAATAGTGGGAAATATCCAGCGGCGAACAACTATGACATGGCAACAGGTCTTGGTAGCTATAAAGCGTTCAATCTCGCCACAAACCTTGTCGCGCTCAGTCAGCCACCGACACGTACCGCGCCCGCAAATTCGACGTGGTATTTTGCGGAAGGCAGCGTTGGCAATGGCTTCCAGGAATTCCTCACGCTGCAAAATCCAAGCGTGAACCAGTCTGCGACCGTCAACATCACGTACCTCTTCGAGGGCAAACCATCTGTTGTTGTAACCCATGTTGTGCCGAGCAGTTCGCGTGCGACAGTAAGTGTCAACAAGGACCTAGGTGTCCAGACAAACGATCCACAACAGGCACTCGCAGCAATCGTGCAGGTTGCGAACGGTGGACCTGGCATTGTCGCGGAACGTCCAATGTACTTCTCATATCACGGCATCATGAGCGGCACAGACGTGATGGGCGCGACCAATCCACAAAGCAACTATTACTTCCCATCGGTAGACTCACGCAACACTGGTCGTACATACCTTTCGTACCTTACCATGCTCAATCCAAGTACGTCACAAACCGCGAATGTCACGGTCACGTATTACACTGGTACATGTGGACAGTTAAACCAATCGGCTTGCCCCACACAATCCGTGGCAATCGCACCACTTCATCGTGGTACCGCGACACCACTTAAATTGAACTTGTATCAGCAAGCATCGGTTAGTGTACAGAGCGATCACGCCATCGTTGTGGAACGTCCAACATACTTTAGCGACAACATCGCGACCGCAGGGGGCGCGATAACCGGTGCCGCAAGTGTAGTCGGCGCGACAAACCCTGGCCAGGATTGGCTCTTCGCAGAGGGCTATACTGGTACCAATTTCCAGGAATACCTCACACTGGCGAATTTCGGAACAACCGCGACAAGTGCGACGGTCACACTTGAGTATGATAATGGACACAGGCAAGCGATCACCGTCAGTGTTCCTGCCCTCGACCATATCTACTTCGATGTGAACCACGCGAACACCTCACCAAGCGGCACCTGTGATGTCAGTCCATGTAGCACCTCAAATGCTTCATCGGTTGAAGTGACCTCGCAGGCAAATATCGTTGTGGATCGTCTCATGTACTTCCACAAAGGCAGTGCTCGAATTTCGGGCGCGACGGAGACGGTTGGCGAAGCCGGGCCAGCAGTACATAGCGTTTACGCCTTTGCTGAAGGCTACACCGCGGGTTCATTCGAGGAATACCTGACCCTGCAAAACCCGACAGTAAACGATGAGACGGTGGCGATCACACTCTTTGTAGACACCTATGTGCTACAAGAGCAAGTGGTTGTCAAGGCGCAAAGCCGCAAAACGGTTAGCATCAACTCGCTCGTTGTGCCAATCGCGCAAACAAATAACAATATGGGAACCGACTCCTACGCGGTCTCACTGACTGTGCAAGCACTAGGGCTGAACGCGAAAATAGTAGCGGAACGTCCGATGTACTTCAACTTCCATGGTGCCCCCGGCGGCACCGATGTACTTGGCTATACACAAAGTGTGTAGTTAACCTCTCCGTAGAGAACACACAGGGTGGCGATGTCGTGCTAGCACGATATCGCCACCCTGTGTGTTCTCTACGAAAGTTCTTTCAGGAACGTTTGCCAGGAAGACGCTGGGCAACGAACACTATACCCAATGATGTAACAATCGTTAGGAGAAGAGCTATTCGTAAGGAAAAGAGAGTAGCTAACGCTCCAATTAGAAGTGGACTAATGAGAAAGATGGAGTAACCAAAAGCGGTTACGATAGCTACAGCGCGACCCCCTTGTTGTGGCCCAGCTTCTGCAGCAAGTGAAAATGCTGTTGCGACCATTGGTGATTGACCAAGACCAACAAGCAATAATCCACCTACGGCAAGAAAGCTTTGTGTTGTAGAGAGCGCAATAATCATCCCTGAGACCGAAAACATTGCTGCTCCTGTAATAACACAACGTTCCCCATAATGTTTCAGAGCCACGGCACTTACCAAACGTCCAAGTAGTCCCATGAGATGAAAAACAGCAATTCCTATACCACCTAACAAGACACCCGAACCAAGCAGGTCTCGTAGATAGATAGAGGTAAAGCCCTCAAGTGCGCCATCTGTAAAGAAGCTTAAGCTGACAAGCGCAACCGCGAGTAGCACCACAGGCAGAATGAGAACAGCAAACACCGAGGAAGGTTTGTCATGATTGGGTGCCTTTTTCGCCGAAGTGGTTTTTATAACTAGAGAGGGAAGAGGTAGAAACAGCATTGCGCCACATAGTAGAAGTAGCAGTAGCGCGGTTGTTCCGTACACGGTACGATATCCTACTGCGTTCGCTAAAGCAACCGCACTGCTAAGAGCACCAAGTGCTGCGCCTCCACTAAAGCCTGCATGAAAGAGAGTCATAACCTTCGTATCATATTGCCGCTCATAATCTCCGCCAAGCGTGTTGACGGTGAGGTCATAGCAACTTGCTACCATACCACCGAAGAACAATGTAGCCAGTAGTAGAGAATACTGAGAGACAAAGATGAGCGTGATGTAGAACAAACCGAGACCGCCAATACCGAGCAATGCAATAGTTCGCCTTCTAAGTCGGTCGGCAAGATAGCTTCCAAGTACAAGGAGTACAATTCCAGCACCTGAGAAGCATGAAAGCGCAAGCCCCAGCAAAGCAGGTGAAAGTTTAAGGGATGTTGCGAGATCAGCTAGAAGGACGGTCCACACACCAACTTGAAAGCCAAGTCCAACAAAGACAGTTACGACAACCCAAAAATGAATACGTTGTAGATGTGCTTGACCGCTAGAAGCTTTAAGTGGGTGAGAAAACAAGTTTTTAAACACGTATGTACTCCAGTCGAATGAGCGTATGTATGGGATACATTGTAAGGACACAAAAAGGCTGTGGGCGATTACGTATTATCGCCCACAGCCTCTTTGTGTCTTATCACAAGTTGATATGCTGTTACCTCATACACTGCCTGAAAAAGGGCAGAAAGTGGCCTTGGGCGATTACTCGCTGCCCAGCTCCTGCCATTTCGACTGGCATGTATATATCCTCATTTTCTTTTGTCTTCGTTACATCTTCCGTAAAACAGTATAGCCATCTATCTATTCCGCTGTCAAACCAGAAAGCCCTATTTTCCACTGGGCTTTTCGCAAGTCGCTGAATGATGGTTGTTCACATGACAGGGGCAAGCCCTGTCGCTACTATACTAACCACCACGGCGTGGCTTTGCCACGCGAGTCCGTGTGTATAGTAGTGACAGGGCTTGCCCCTGTCATGCCCCTTGCTAAGAAGCCATTGTGAGGGTTCGTTGGACTCAATGGGCTTGATCCTGTCATGTTACAGTTCGACTTTCGAAAAGCCCTGCTGAAAACTAATTGAAGGCAAAGGGATAGCAACATCAATGCGGGTGCCTTTTCCTGGTTCACTTTCTATGGAAAGCTGCCCATCTAGTAGTTGTGTACGCTCAAATAGGCCAAGCAAGCCTTGATGATAGCCATTTTGCTCATCGACTGCACTTGTTGAGGATGAAGGCATACCGATACCATCATCGGCAATGCTCAGGTAGATTTGTTCTTCGTGCGTGAATAAAAAGAGGGTAACGCGCGATGCATGTGCATGTTTACGAATATTTACGAACATCTCACGTATAATGGCGTAAAGATGAGACGTGTGTTCAAACGGTAATTGTGTAGGCCAGTCAGCATCTTCATAGGTTACTGTATAACCAGAAGCCTGCATGTCTTCGATAAGTGTATGCATTGAAGTGACAAAATCTACATTGCGCGTACTCTGTGCGCGTAGTCTACCGAGGGCTTGCCGCATAGACACCAAACTAACTTGTGCCAATTCTTGCCATGCCTCTACTCGCGCCTCCACGCTTTCATCGTGGTGATCTTGTGAGGGATGGGCATGCTGTAAACGGAAGTATTCGAGGTCGGCGACAAGGGCGGTCAATGACTGGACTACGCCATCGTGCAGTTCGCGGGCAATTCGTCGCCGCTCTGCCTCTTGCGCAAAGCGGGTGAGCGGGGAGTCTATCACCTCAAGCATTGTATTGCCTCCATGAATTTGTTTTTTTGTGTCTATCTCTTTATGTATACTCTGCACATGTTACTATTCAATTGAGAGAAGGTTATCAGAAAGGTTGAGATTTGCAGATTGACGCTAAGAGTTCTCAACCGTGATATACAGTGACATATTGCCACTCGACAGAAGAATATCATATGCTTAATCAGCAGATGCAAAACAGTTGTCAGAGAGGGAGAGGCATATGGCGCAAAGCACTATTCTCATTGTGGGTAGTTTGAACATGGATCAAGTTGTTCGCGTTCCCCATCTGCCCGCGCTGGGCGAAACACTGCTTGGTGCTGGCTCACTCAAACTCGTACCGGGAGGCAAGGGTGCGAATCAAGCGGTAGCAATGGCACGTCTGGGTGCATCAGTCACGATGGCCGGCCGCGTGGGAAGTGACCCATTTGGTGAACAGTTGCTCAAGGCACTTCACAAAGACGGTATCGACACGCAGCTTGTTCTCGTTGACAAAGAAGAAGCCAGTGGCGTAGCCTTTATCTTTCTCGCGCCCGATGGCGAAAATGCTATTGTAGTAGCCTCCGGCGCGAACATGCATGTAGGCAATGACGAAGAACAGATGGCACGAATACAGGCGGCACTGCGCGATGTACAGGCACTTGTGCTACAGTTGGAGATACCGCTACCTACTGTGCAGAAGTTGATCGAGGCTGGACATGAAGCAGGTATCCTGGTGGTGCTCAACGTCGCACCAGCTCAATCACTATCTAAAGAGTTATTGGCACAGGTTTCTGTTCTCATCGTGAACGAGAGCGAGGCAAGTCTGCTCAGTGGGCAACGCGTGGAAAGCCTTGAGGATGCGCAAATTGTTGGCAGAGTCCTACATGGTTATGGTATTCATACCGTCGTCGTGACACTTGGAGGGCGTGGCGCGATTCTCGTTACCGATGATGCGACAGGAAAGCCGCGCACAATTCATCAAGCGACGCCCAAAGTGCGAGTTGTTGACACAACCGCGGCTGGTGATTGTTTTGTAGGTGCACTCACGCTTGCGCTTACAGAGGGACAAACACCAGAGGAGGCCCTACGTTTCGCGGTCAATGCCAGTGCCTTGAAGGTAACTAAGTTTGGCGCACAGTCCGGTCTACCGACACGAGAGGAAGTTCATGCCACGTATTATTCTTGATACAGACCCTGGCATAGATGATGCCTTAGCCCTATTTTTAGCATTAGCCTCGCCCGAAGTCACGCTTGAAGCGATCACAACGGTACAGGGCAACGTCTCAGTTGAGCAGACAACCTATAACGCATTGACATTGCTCACGCTAGCAGGACGTACCGATATTCCTGTTGCTTATGGGAGCGCGGAACCGCTTGTACGCAAGCGAGTGGATGCGGCTCATGTGCATGGTCAGAACGGGTTGGGTGATGTCACGTTGCCAGAACCAACAATAGCACCAGTAGAACAACAAGCGGTAGACCTGATTATTGAGAAGATCATGGCTAATCCAGGCGAAATTACGCTGGTTCCCATTGGTCCTTTAACCAATATCGCGCTTGCCGTGCGACGTGAACCACGTATCGCGCAACATGTCCGTGAGGTTGTCATTATGGGGGGAGCGGTCCGTGTGCCCGGCAACGTAACGCCCAGTGCCGAGTTCAATATTTTCGCCGACCCTCATGCCGCACAGATTGTCTTTCACGCTGGTTGGCCACTTCGCCTCGTGAGCCTGGATGTCACCACGCGTGTTTCGATGCAACGTCAGCAGATAGAAGCGTTGGCGGCCCATGGCGGGAAGGTACTAACGGCAGTGCAGCAAATGATGGCCTATTACTTTGAGGTGTTCGGACCTACTTATGGTAGCACAACATTCCAGATGCACGATCCGCTCTGTCTCGCAGCTGCATTCCAGCCTGACCTTATCACATGGGAACCCGCCTTCGTCGATGTCGAGCTTGCTGGGACATTGACGTTTGGCGAGACGGTTGGCTATTTCAAACGTCCAAACGCCCCAGAACCGAACATGCAAGTTTCTGTCGGGGTCGATAGCGAACGCTTTCTACATATGTTTCTTGAACGCATAGGAAAAACCTTTGGTGAGCTGTAGGGACCGATTTATCACGTCCTCTTGGCCTTTCCAATCGCCGACAAGGACGTGATAAATCGGTCCCTACAGCTCGCATATCAATTTGTTATACAGCATCATTGTGCGCAAAGATGTTTTCGGATGTCAAAAATCCGCAATTTTGACAAATGCACACGCATGGGCTATAGTAGATATAAGCATTATTCTCTCTTGTATAATCATATCAAGCTAAATGCGTGTATATAAAGGAAGTCCAATGGCAACAATTAATGAAGCAGAGGTTATGGATGCTCTGCATGAGTGTTACGATCCAGAGATTCCCGTCAATATCGTCGATCTCGGATTGGTTTATGGCGTAGAAGTCGACGAAGAGAAGGATCATGTCCATATCTCGATGACGCTTACCGCGCTTGGCTGCCCCATGGCAGGCGAGGTAATCGCAGAGGTTGAGATGCGTGTAGGACAGGTCGAGAATGTCAAAAGCTGCAAAGTCGAACTGACCTTTGACCCACCCTGGTCTCCTGATCGTATGACTGAGGATGCTAAATGGGAACTTGGAATGGTATAGTCCTGCAACGAGAAGAAAGATTGTATGCCGATGTCAATGACATCGGCATACAATCTTTCTTCTCGTTGTTCACGTTGTCCGTTTGCTATGTTATACTGTTTTTACCATTTTTATCTTAAGAGTTGAGGAAAACAATGTCGGCAAACGGATACTTCGGTCAGCAGAGTAACGACCTCTACGCTACCTTAGCAGTAAGTCAGAACGAAGCCGTCTACGGTACCACACGCATGCTCAATCTCCCAGATGGACGCGTAATACCAGTTACCATTCCGCCTGGCACTCGGTCTGGACAAGAGATACGCGTAGAGGGACAAGGGCAACAAATCACTATCGGTGGCCCAGTTGGAGCATTAATCCTTACAGTTTCCATACCAACAACCGAAAACTTTGGCTCCTATCCACTCAGTGGGACCGATACACCTACCGAATTCATCGCGCCACCTCCACCACCCGGTCAGTCAGCTTATCCAGGTGTCAATCCAGGCAACAACTATACCAACTATCCCGCACAAGGCCAAATACCACCTATTTATACGAGTAACCAGTATGTAGCTCAGCCCACACCGCCATTTGTGACAAACGCACCGTATTATGGGACGCAAAGTCAACCACGCACCGTTCCACCAGTTGTACGTACTTCGTCACGACCACCCCTTATACAAACACTCGTCGTTGCCGCTCTTGCGCTTCTGCTCATAGTTGGAGGCGTACTCTATTACGCGACGGTCTATCAACCACAGCAACAACATGCGCAAGCAACTGCGACAGCGGGTGCATACGCAAAGAGTACTACAATGGTCGGTACGGCACAGGCTGGGGCGACTACGACAGCACAGGTGGGGGCTACTGGAACGGCCATCGCTCAACCACTGATCGACTATAAGAATATCACGGCAAAAGCTCCTGGTTTGCTTAATGATTCCCTTTCGGCTCCCAGTACAAACAACTGGGATACGAACGCAAATTGCAGCTTTAAAGGTGGGACCTATCACGCTATTGAAACACAAACTGGCTTCTTCTATGATTGCGCAGCAAAAGCAACAAATTTCACGCACTTTCTCTTCCAAGTAAAAATGACCTTTTTGAAGGGCATCTATGGTGGCATTTTCTTTCGTTCCGATCCCGGAAACTCAAAGTATTATTTATTGCGCTTCAACCGTGAAACAGGCCACTACAACCTCTACCTCTATACTGATAAGCAAGCAAATAACGCGAAAACTTTGCTCGATGGCACAAACGCGGATTTCAAAACCGACATGAACCAGGCAAATCTTATTGCAGTACTTGCACGAGGCAAGACTATTACGCTGTACGTTAACTCAGTTTACGTCAATTCGGTGAGTGATAGCACTTTCGCAGGTGGTCAAATCGGTGTTTTCGCGGAGGATAACCAGGAAGCATCTGAAATATCGTTTGAACAAGCACAAGTATGGAACGCTTGACCCTATAGTTGAGAAAGTAAGATAGACACTCATGAAGCACTGCACAAACTGTGGCTTACAAATAGCACAAGACATCACAACATGTCCTCGTTGCGGAGCATTTATACCTTATACTCCGACAAAGCCATTAGTAACAGGCACAACCTCTAATCCGTCTTCACCTGATGCAGCAGAGAGTAAAACAAATACGTCACAAGTAGGCTTCGGACCATCGCAAGCGAACAATGCTGCCTCCTCGTCTGACTACCCTGTTTACCAGGAATATCCTACTATAGCAAGTACAAGCTTCAGTCAAAATAGAGGGACCGAACCGGCACTACCAGCAATGCAGTCGGAGGCGCAAACGCCGCGTTATCCAACTCCACCTCCTCAAACACCATTACAGATGCCACCTCAGACACCACCATATGGTACACAGCAACAAGCACCATTGTTTTTGACTCCCCCCCCGCCACCACAAAACAGTGGAGCATTTCCAATGAACGCGATGGGCGCACATCAGACACAGCGATATGGCACCCCGTTTCCGCCAACACAACCTCAAATGCCATATCCAGCACAACCTCAGGCGAAAAAAGGGCTTTCACGAGGCCTTATCGCGCTCATGCTCATTTTAGCCTTGCTACTCGTTTTCAGTGGCGTTGGCTTAATTTATTATTCGGCAGTTGCTCGTCCTGCACAGCTACACGCTCAGGCTACTAGTACCGCGCAAACTATTCTGACAAATGATGCCCATTCTACCGCGATTGCGAACACCCAAGCTACTGGTACTGCGATAGCGTACTCGAATGCTACCGCAACGGTTCAAACTCAAGTAACGGCACAAGCGCAAGCGACGGCGACAGCTCTACAAGCTATCTATACACAGGCAACACAGGGTACACCAATTCTTAGCTCTTCGCTTACCGCGCAGGATAACTTCAATTGGGATGTCAATGATACAACTGATGGGGGAGGCTGTGGTTTTAACGCGGGAACATATCACTCTACGCTCTTTTCAAAAAATTTCTACTTCCCCTGTTTTGCGCGTACCTCGAATTTCAGCAACTTCGCGTTTCAGGTGCAGATGACCATTAATCAAGGTGATGAAGGTGGTCTGGTTTTCCGTGGCAACAACAACAGTGACCTGGCACAATTTTATCTGTTCAGTATTAACCAAAAGGGTACATACAGACTCGATGTATCGAAAGATACGACTCACAACACCTCTATTGCTGAGGACACGAGTACCGCTATTAAAACGGGTACAGGACAAAACAATACACTCGCGGTTGTGGCCAAGGGTGGGACGCTCTACCTCTACATTAACAAACAATACATTGGTAGTGCCAGCGATAACACGTATAGCTCCGGCTTACTAGGTGTCTTTGCCAGTGCCACAACTGCAACCACTGATGTCTCCTTTACCAATGCAAAGGTCTGGGCCTTGTAAGTTCATGAGAGTACAACAAAATTATCGACGACGTGAAACACTTTCGCCCACGTTCAGAGTACTTTTATGGACACTGGCAATCCTACTTGTTGCAGGTGGAATGGGACTTATAGTAGTTAGCTCGGCAAGACAGTATCGTACTACATTGCACACGGGTGCGACAGTCGTTGCTCGATCAACACAAAGTAGTATGAACACAGTTCAGGCACAATCTCAAGGAACCACGCAAGCTTTTGGCACGGCACAAGCAAACATCGAGGCGACCGCGACGAGTCAGGCTGATACCACTACAGCGGCAACAGCAACGGTTGATAGCATAACAGCGACGGCAACCTCACTTGGCGACGTGTACACTCAATCCACAAGTGGTACGCCTACGTTCAACAATACGCTTAGCGACAACACGGGCACTGGCGCATGGGATGAAGGAACAGTTGCCGTCAATACTGGGTGTACATTCACGAATAGTAGCTATCATGCAAGTGAAGCCAGACAGGGCTACTTCCAGCCATGTATCGCGGAAAATACACAGTTTAATAATTTCGCCTATCAGGTAGAGCTTACCATTAATAAAGGTAATCCAGGGCAAGCAGGGATGGTGTTCCGTGTTGACAGTGACAATAAGGCATACTACCTTTTTCGCATAGGCACGGATGGCTCTTATGCCCTCGATATTTATAATACAAATGGGAACGTCAATACACTTGTTCAAGGTTTTAGTAGCGCAATCACAACTTCATTCGGACAAGCAAACACGCTTACTGTTATCGCCAAAGATAGCCAATATCTCCTCTTCGCGAATGGACAGTACGTAGATAGTGCCAGTGATAAAACGCTGCAAGAGGGCAAAATTGGGGTCGTCGCGATCAATGCAGGTACGCCCATTGACGTGACGGTTGGCAATGCTCAGGTGTGGAAAATATAATATACCATTGACAAACCACACATCGGCTGTTATCCTAAGTCCAGCAAAAACAACAATATTTGCGATGAATGGGACAAGTAACTTCTAGTATGTGGCAGAGAACTGCGGGAAGGTGCGACGCAGCAGGCATCCTGAGAAGTGAAATCCACCCACGAGCATGCGTGAGAAGCGTCAACGGTGCCTCCGTTATTGGGCAATAGTGAGTTCTTGTTTTATGTAAAGCAAGAAGAAGTAAGGTGGTACCACGATTCCGCGTATTCAGCGTCATCGTCCTGTAGTGGACGATGACGCTTTTTTATTGTAAATATTGTAGGGGTCTCATTCTATGCATCTGGTACAACTAAATCTTCCATTGGCTTGTAGAGCGGCGTGGGACATGACAGGGGCAAGCCCTGTCACTACTCTACTCGGATGCACGTGGCAAGCCACACCGTGGCGGAAAGTAGAGTAGTGACAGGGCTTGCCCCTGTCACGTCAGCGAACGGCTTCTCAGGCTCGTTTAAGAATTAGTTGTACCAAAAGCATTATATGACACTCTTGTTCGGTGTGTGATGTGGAACGAGGGTGTAATGAATTAGACCCCTACAATTAGCAAATGTAAAAAAGGAGCATAGTATGCTTGACCTGGCATTTATTCGAAGCAACCCGGAGGCCGTAAAAGAGGCTGCACGCCTCAAAAATAATCCGCTTGACGTTGATGCACTGCTCGCGCTTGATCGGCAAGTTCTGACGTTTCAACATGAGATCGAAGAGATGCGTACCCAGCAGAATCAACTCTCGAAACGGGTGCAGGAGGCGTCGAAGGAGAAAAACGTTGAACTTCGTAATACGCTGATTGCTGAGGGCAAACAACTTTCGACCCAACTCAAAGAGCGAGAGCCACAACTTAGTGCCTTACAAGAGGAACGACAACAGGTGCTGTTAACCGTTCCCAATATCCCCGACCCAAAGGCTCCTATTGGCAAAGATGAAAATGATAATGTGCCGATTAAGCATTGGGGCGAGAAACCCACGTTCGATTTCACGCCGCTCGACCATTACGACCTGATGCAGAAGCACAACATGGTGGATATCGAACGCGCTGTCAAGGTCGCGGGTTCGCGAAGCTATATCTTGAAGGGTGATGCCGCTCGCCTTGAGTTAGCGTTGATGAATTTCGCGCTTGACCGTATCGCACGCAAGGGCTTTACGCCGTTAATTGTACCAGCGATGGCACGCGAATTTTGTTTTGTTGGTAATGGTCAATTTCCGAAAGGGCGCGACCAAGTCTACACGGTCGAGGGGCAAGATACCTTCCTTGTTGGTACCGCTGAGGTACCTATCACAGGCATGTATAAAGATGAAATTCTCAAGGCCGAGGAGTTACCGATCACGTATGTGGCGTTTAGCCCTTGCTTCCGTCAAGAAGCTGGCACCTATGGCAAAGACACACGTGGTGTGTTCCGCATTCACCAATTCAACAAGGTCGAGCAATATGTGATTTGCAAAGCTGACCATGACACGTCGGTCACATGGCACGAACAACTGCTGCGTAACTCGGAAGAATTGATCGAGGCACTTGAACTGCCCTATCGCGTTGTCAACGTGTGTACGGGCGATATGGGCGATGGCAAAGTTGGCATGTATGACATCGAGTGTTGGGTCCCAAGTGAGCAACGTTATCGCGAGACACATTCGTGCTCGTACTTCCACGACTGGCAGGCGCGTCGCGTCAATGTGCGCTATCGTGACGAGGAGGGCAAGGTCAAGTTTGTGCATACGCTCAATAACACCGCCATCGCCTCGCCTCGCATCCTGATACCTCTCTTAGAGACGCATCAGCAAGCTGATGGCACGATCCGAATACCGGAGGCACTACGCTCGTATATGGGTGGGCAAGAGTATATTGGTCGTTCATAAAACGAAGGGTGGGCAATCTTTTTTGAGCGTCCACCCTTTCTACAAGCATTGCTCATTAACGGATTGTTAATAGTATGTAATATTTACCACAACTCGCTAAAATAGCAGCGTTACTGCTTGAAACAGGCTAGAACCATACGTCTTAATAGGAAGGAGAAAGAAAAGAGAAAGAAACAGGGAGCAATACATGCACATAGGACCAATTATTGTGCTAGCTTTTGTCTTCAACCCAAGCGATCCAGCATGGCAATTTTGGTTTGGAGCAATTTCAATTGCCGTTGCGCTTGTTGGTATAGGTATTCCAGTCATAGTCAGTGTAAGAACAAAACGTTTCAAGCGTCTTAGTTACCAAACCGTATCTGATGTGGGTCTTGTCAATGTACAAAAAGACCTCGGCGATGATATTCAACTCACACTTGATGGGCACGAGGTCAACAATGCCCGTCTCCTCGTTGTCAGACTTACAAACACGGGTACAGAGCCTGTGAATACGAGTGATTTTCATAATCAAGAGCCAATCCGTATTCAGCTAAAACCGCCTACCCTTATCCGTTGTGCTATTCATAGTACAAACCCCACAACTATGATTCCAGAGGATCGCCTCAAAAACTATATTCAACTGGACAACAACGATCAACCAATGCATAAATACTTTGAACTTCCGGGCATCCTCTTAAATCCAAAAGAGTCGATTAACCTCAAACTCTTGACCCTGGGAAATGTAGAGATGGATGTTTACGCACACCTGGAAGATGGGATTGTCGAGCAATACAAACCTCCACCACAATTGGTGACGCCGCGTCGTATCATTGTTGGCCTGTTTGTTGCCTTTCTGATTGGTTTGCTGATTAACAATGGTATTGGTTTTATAGGTGCCTTTGTGCAGGGGAAATGTGCCATTGGCCTCCCAATAAGTGTAAGTGGGTCGAGCGCATTCCAGGCAATGGCTCGAACCGAGGCAGATAAATATCGCACGACCTGCCCTATTACCGTGTTTTCTACCATTGGAAGCAGTTCGAGTGGAGCAGGCTTACAAGACCTGGAACAGGACAAAATACAGATCGCAAATTCGGAGCTTTCGCTCAAAGATGCAGGCGATGCCTATACTGACCTTTCAGAAAATCAGGTCGCGGTAATCGTCTTCACGCTCATCATCAACAAAAATGTAACAGGAGTTAGTACACTTTCTCGCGCACAGATTACCAACATTTATAATGGAACAATTAAAAATTGGCACGATGTCGGTGGACCGAACCTGCCAATTGTGCTTATTGGGCGCCCGACAGACTCTGGTACACACGCAGCTTTCTCGCGTTTTGTACTCACTGGTCCTGAAACGCCAGTATCACAGGTTGAAACAGGGACGCAGGAAGTGATAAGTACTGTAAGCACAACAGCAGGTGCAATTGGTTATGTAAGCTTGGGAAATGCAAATGAGGCGAATGCGACGATTACATCTATCGTCATCAATGGAAACGCTCCTACTGCCGGGCTAGTAGAGTCCAATAATTATCCATTCTGGGCCATTGAACGGATGTATACGAAGAAGAATGCTGATGCGCTTTCGCGCTCGTTCATCAATTACGTCATCAACGATATACCGACAAGCGATACCTTTATTCGGCTCAAAGACATGCGCCCCGGTGTGTTACTTACACATGAATAAGGCTTCATAGTATAATGCACATATCAGGCAAGGGCACCCGCAAGGGGATGCCCTCCCATATAACGCCGTATCAGAGGCTCCTTCGTGTATGGGAGGGGCATCCCCTTGCGGGTGCCCTTGTTGCTCAAAGAAATTTTGACCACATAACAGATTGCAACGTGTGAAAGGGACACGTCATTGGAGACGCCAATTAACCTTAGTGAGTATGAGGCACTCGCACAAACACGCCTGGCAAAACCCGTATGGGACTACTATTATGGGGGAAGTGATGATGAGGTAACGCTACGAGCCAACCGCGAAGCCTTTGAGCGCATTCGTTTGCGTCCCCGTTTTCTCGTCGATGTAAGCAAAATCGATACACGCACAACCGTCCTGGGAACGCCTGTGAGTATGCCGATATTGATCGCGCCCAGTGCTTGCCAGTGCATGGCACATCCAGAGGGCGAATGTGCGACAGCGCGTGGAGCAGGTGCGGCGGATACGTTGATGATCGCCAGCACTGTTGCCACGCGGAGCCTCGAAGAGATCGCACAGACAGCTACGGGTCCGCTCTGGTTCCAGTTGTATATGTATGATGAGAAAGACGCGGCAGTCATGCTGGTCGAACGTGCTCAGGCAGCGGGCTACCGCGCCCTTGTCGTCACCGTCGATACCCCTCATGTCAGCAAACGCGAACGTGATGTGCGTAACAACTTTACTATTCCACCACCACCGCTGGTGGCGGCAAACTTTACAGGCAAATATGCCAAAGAAACGGGCATGCATGCTGCCGTGACATGGGACATCGTTCCCTGGCTACGGTCACTTACAACCTTGCCAATTATACTCAAAGGTATTTTGACGGCGGAAGATGCACTGCTCGCGGTTGACCATGGAGTTGAAGGTATTGTCGTCTCTAACCATGGTGGGCGTCAACTCGATGGAGCAATAGCCTCTATCGAGGCATTACCGGAGATTGTCGAAGCGGTCGCGGGTCGTTGCGAGGTCTATGTCGATGGGGGCATTCGACGTGGCACCGATGTGCTTAAAGCCCTTGCGCTGGGAGCACGTGCCGTGCTCATCGGGCGTCCTATCTTATGGGGTCTGGCCGTTGATGGGCAAGCAGGGGTCGAGCGTGTACTAAAACTTCTACATGGCGAGCTAGAAATGGCGATGGCACTCTCAGGCAAACCCACCCTTGCCAGCATTGATCGCTCTCTCGTGAAAATATAATGACGTTATGAAAAATACAATGCGAGACCACTTTGTATTTTTTATATCAAAATAATTTCCCCATGTACGCGGTTGGTTTCGTCGTCAATAGTAAGCATGCCGATACTACAGGTGGGTTGACGGCGGCGGTCGTTGGCACTACCTGGATTGAACACGAGTTGTCCGTCATGTTCCTGGTTGTAGGGAATATGGCTATGCCCGAAGATCACAATTCGTGCAGTCGGGAACTCCTGTCGGGCCACACGTGCATGTGTTTTTGTCTCACCTAGGATATGTACCATGCCTATTTTATATGAACCTATCATAAGTTCACGCTTGATTGGAAGTTTGAGCACGACTTCCTCTGACTCGACATTGCCCTGAACCGCTGTCACAGGCGCAATCGTTTCTAGTTCGGACATGACGAAGAGGACTGATAGATCACCAGCGTGCAGAATGTGCTCGACATGAGCGAAATGCCGCCATACCACGTCTGGTATACCTTTGAAACGCGGAACATGCGTGTCAGAGATGACACCGATGGAATGTAACATAATAGTTTTGTCTCCTCTTTTTGCGGTATACTATCTTTGGCTTTTCTATCTAGCATTGCATATATAATTAGGATAACATACCACATGCGTATCGCTATTATCTCGGATATTCACGGAAATCAGGTCGCGTTAGAGGCGGTATTAGAGCACATCGCGCAACAAGCAGCAATTGATAGCCTTGTCATCGCTGGCGACCTATGCTTGAATGGCCCCTGTCCACGCGAAGTTTTAGAATTAATACAGGCGTTGAACTGTCCTGTCATCCAGGGCAATGTCGATGTCGATGTTGCCACACAACGCCCTAAAAAAGGCTCGAAGAAGCATGACATTGTTGATTGGACGCGCGAGCAAATTGGAGAGGCTGGCATCAACTATCTCGAACTATTACCCACGTCGCACCTTGTGACCAATCCCCATGGTAGCGATGTACTTGTCGTTCATGCTAATCCTCTCAATCAGGAAGACACGATTTTTCCAACGGCTACTGACGAAGAACTAGAGCATTTGCTGGGCCGCGTCCCCTCTTCCATAGGTGCTATCGCCTTTGGGCATCTGCATATCGCCTATCAACGACGCTGGCGCGACCTCCTTTTGTTCGATACTGGTAGTTGTGGTCTCCCTCGCGATGAGGACCATCGCGCGTCCTATGGCATTTTGACATGGCTGAATGGAGCATGGCAAGCGGAACATCATCGGGTCGAATATAATGTGCCAATGGTTGTTGACCAATTACGCACCTGCGGCATGCCACATACCGAAAAACGTATCAAAGTGCTGCTGGAGGCTCGTTATTCATAAGTCAATTGTAGGGGTCTAATTCATTACACCCTGTAAGCAATCGACCTTGTTGGGAGATGTTGAAACGTATATCGCATCCTCCAGCATTCGTATATGCCCACAGGGTGTAATGAATTAGACCCCTACAATTGATCTATGAGTTAAGGATCACACAGGAAACGCAATTGCATCTTTCAGGATGAGCAATAAGCATATCCTGTTCCCCTTGAAGAAGCTCGCTGTTATATTCACGTTCTACAATTGTCTCTTCACCCAGATAACTAGCGGCATCCCCGATGTCAACCAGTTCTAATAGCTCGATTATCGCACGCAATTCACCTGTTGTTGCCATTGCGCATTCCCCCCATTCATTTCTTCATTCATTTTATATTAGAGAATATTTGGCCCACTCCCACCTTAGACATCGAACACCCGCTTAGATATTTGTGTTGGATGATTGTTGTTGTTTTACAGAGTAAAAACACACTAATTAAGGCAAGCAGTCATGAATAAGTCTTGCTATAGATATATACGTCTGACGAACCAGTTTTCATGCATTGAGTTCTGAAGTAGTCCTAAAAGGCCATTTGTAAAGTCTTGACATGTATTCCAACTACCCTCTATTATGAGACAAAGAGCAATGAATAGTAGAGATAGCGAAACAATAGAACGTTATGTCAAATCAAATATCGCCCACCGTAACTGAATATATTGAACGCGCAAAAAAAATACTCATGTTTGAGCAACGCACGAACCATCAAGATCAGGCCATCAAGCCCGGGGGGCTTGAGGTGTTCGCGACACGTTGGGCGGATGATGCTACGACCGCTTATACACAAGCAGGAATGGATGTTACGCCCATTCATTCCTTTATGGAGTATTTGACTGGCTATCGCAAACAGGACCCGATGCAACGTGCCGCGAGTATACGTTCGGCATTAGCTATTCTGAACGACATGAGTGGTGACGAAACTTCTACCCGCCGTTCCTCGCGTCCAACACAGGAGCACCATGTAGCACCATTACCAGAAGAAAAGCATGTTTCAGTACAACACGCGCACATGGATCCGATCGCATTAAAGGCTACAAGGAACGATCTGGCTCAACCAGAGCAAGCCATGCCAGTAGCAACACAGGATACCTCGAAAGCGACGTTGCCTGCACGCGCTCTTCAAAAAACTGGCACTGCCGTACAATCAACCTCACAATCGATTCGCCTCGAAGCTGGCATGACGCAGGGTCATACGGTGATGACGCTCTTAACCGCCGATGTTACTGCAGTCCCGGGTGTAGGCCCGTCAGTTGCGACGAGACTACACGCACTGGGAATACGTACAGTACGTGATTTACTATTTTATTTTCCACGTGAACATCGTGATTATAGCAAGCTTGAAAAAATCGCGAACATCCCCTTTGGCGAACTGGTGACAACGGTTGGCATGATCTGGGAGGTTGAGACCAAGCGGACCAGTGGTGGACGTTCAATTACTGCCGCGACTATTTCAGATGATACAGGCAAGTTGCGCGTCTCCTGGTTCAATCAGGGCTACCTACAAAAACAATTATTGGCCGCGAAAGGCTCGTACCTCGTGGTGACGGGCATCAAGCAACGCTTTGGGAACAAAGTTGATTTTTCGGTACGCACACATGAACTTCCCGATCAAGGCGACCTGCTCAATACGGGCCGTTTGGTACCCACATATTCGCTAACCGAGGGACTACATGCGAAAACGCTACGCCGTTTTACTAAGTGGGTCGTAGATCGTTACGCGGCAATGCTGCCCGATCATCTACCACCCGTGATACGTACAGCGGGCCAGCTTTTACCATTGCCCGATGCGATCTCGCATATTCATTATCCTGAAAGCGAGGAGATGCTTGCAGCGGCGCGTCGTCGTCTTGCCTTTGACGAATTGTTCTTAATTCAACTGGGCATGCAAGAGCGTCGCAGCAGGTGGAAGCAACAGGTGGAGCAGGGCAACGCGTTCTCGGTCGATCTCAGTAAAATTTTTGTCGATGCGCCTGCGACATCGCACTCGACGACGGTTGTGGAGTCACAACCTGTTGGAACCACGCTTTGGTCAACAGTTGCCACCGAAGAGCCGTTCGAGGCCACGTTGCCCTTCAAGTTCACGAATGCGCAGCGTCGTGTTCTGCATGAAATCTTTCAAGACCTTGAGCGTACACAACCCATGTGTCGTCTCTTACAGGGCGATGTTGGTGCGGGTAAAACGGCGGTTGCGGCTGCCGCTTTGTATATGGCCGCGATCAACGGCTATCAAGGCGCGATCATGGCTCCAACAGAACTGCTCGCGGAACAGCATGCACGTAGTATTAGCGCAATGCTTGAACCATTTGGTATTCGCACCATTCTGCTTACAGGCAGCTTGAAGCAACGCGAACGGTCAATGGGTCGTGCCGCCCTTGAAAGCGGTGTGGCCACTGTTGCTATCGGCACACATGCGCTCATTCAAGAGGATGTCGCCTTCTCAAAACTTGGTCTGGTCATTATCGACGAACAACACCGCTTTGGTGTAGAGCAGCGCGATGCCTTACGACAAAAGGGCTATCATCCCCATATGCTTGTCATGACGGCTACCCCTATTCCTCGGACACTAGCGCTTACCTTATACGGTGATCTTGATGTATCAATCATCGACCAACTTCCGCCCGGACGCCAAAAGATCATCACACGTTGGCGCACAGGAGCGCGTCGTACGGAAGCAAACACAACTATTGTGCATCAGGTCGAGGAGGGAAGACAGGCGTTCATTATCTGTCCTTTGATCGAGGAGTCCGAAACCCTTGCGGTCAAAGCGGCGACAAGCGAGTATGAACGCTTGAAGCGTGAGGTCTTTCCCTATAAACGCTTAGGTTTGCTACACGGAGCAATGAAGGCGGTCGATAAAGATGCGGTGATGCGCCAGTTCCGCGATCACGAGCTAGACATTCTCGTGGCAACGTCCGTGATCGAGGTTGGCATCGACATACCAAACGCGACGGTCATGGTAATCGAGGACGCTGACCGCTTTGGTCTATCGCAACTACATCAGTTTCGTGGACGTGTCGGGCGTGGGAAGCACCAATCCTACTGCTATGTTCTCAGTGCCGACGCCAGCGTCAGTGCGCAGGAGCGGCTTGGCGTCTTCCAGGATACTGATGACGGTTTCAAGCTCTCTGAAGAAGACTTGCGACTCCGTGGTCCCGGCGACTTCTTTGGTGTGCGGCAGAGCGGTATGCCCGAACTGCGTATGGCAAGCCTGAGCGACACCCCCCTGGTAGAACTCGCAGGCAAACTCGCCGAAAAGCTATGGGAGAGTGACCCCTATCTGCGTAAACCAGAACATGCGCCGCTACGAGAGCGCATGCACCTCTTCTGGCAAAACTTCGTAGGGCATTAGCCTTCTTGCCTATCGTGTGGATTTGGAAACAGGGAGACCGCAAGGGTCTCCCCTACATCTTCGCGAGTTTCCCTATTGTCGAATGCTAGCTTATATGGTTTAATGGATACAATTCTCTCAGGCCATACGATGTGTATGTTAGCATTCCAAAGGGGGTTCCGCGTGAACAACGAGGAGAAGCACAGCCAACGTGTCGCGGTCTATGCAGGGACCTTTGATCCTTTAACGATTGGGCATCTGGATATAGCGCGTAGAGCCGCACGCTTGTTTGACACCTTGATTGTCGCGGTCTACACGTTTCCAGCAAAAAATCTGCTTTTCTCGGTTGATGAACGCCTGGCTCTCTGGCAAAAGGTTGTTGTTACTGAAGAATTGACTAACATACGAGTCGAGAAGTACACCGAACTCACAACCGATTTTGTACGTAGAATGGGTGCCAACACCATTGTTAAAGGTCTGCGCTCCCCCGGTGACTTTGAGGCTGAATTGCAACAAAATTTCATGAATCGGAAATTAGCACCTGATATTGAAACAGTCTGCCTTCTGACCAACCTCGAACATCTTTTTGTAAGTTCGTCTCTGATAAAAGAAGTCACACGTCTGGGCGGAAATGTTACAGAGATGGTTCCCCCGGTAGTATTGGAAGCATTACAAGAAAAATATAAGGCAAAATGATGGACATCCTCTATCTTTTAGACCGCCTGGAAAACCTAATCGCTGGTAGTCGTAGAATGCCTCTCATGAATCAGATTATTCTCAAAGAGGCGGATATTTTGAGTATTGTAGACGAGATGCGTACGGTTATTCCAAACGAAATTCAACAGGCGCGACGCATTGTGCAAGATAAAGAGCGTATTCTTTCACAGGCAAACGCGGAGGCCGCGAATATTGTATCGCGTGCACGAGCCGAGTCCGAACGGGCAATGAACCGCGAGGGGCTGCTACGGGCCGCGGATGGACGTTCACAAGAACTCATACGGCAGGCAGAAGCCCAGGCACAGGAGTTGGTCCAGCAAGCAAAAATACATACCGAACATCTCAAGAACGATGCCGATGCGTACGTTTCCGAAACACTGCACGGTCTTAAGGAACATCTGACAAGCATCGAAACCGAGGTGAGCCGTACTATACTTAGTATCGACCGTGGCTTAGAGAGCATTGCGGCGCAAGGGGCTGAAGACGACGAAAACGAGGATGACGCTGCATATGAAGTACTGGCAGACGACGAAGAGGATGGACAGAAGCTACAAGAATATATACAGCCTCGACGTGCATCGCTTGCCAACGATACCATTGGTGGACCAACGTTCCCGTAACGGATAACGGAGTACATGACAGGGGCAGTGGGGCATGACACGGACAGTGGGGCATGACACGGACAGTGGGGCATGACAGGGGCAAGCCCTGTCACTACTATACTTCCCGCCACTACGTGGCTTGCTGCGCCAGTCCGTGTATGGTAGTGACAGGGCTTGCCCCTGTCATGCCCCACTTGCCACTCATATATATCATGCCCCACGCAGCAACTTTTTTATTGCATAGTTCTTAAGTTGTCACTTGACACTCCGTCATAGCTTGTCTATAATAGATTGGCACCAGTAGAGACGCTCGGATTGTGCATACTGCATCACCTGGTCTATTTCACCCATTCCATACATAGTATCTCATTGAAAGGATGTGCAGTTTCATGATCTATAATGTGGCGCAACTCATGAAGTCCCCTGTCGGGACCTCTATGACAGCAGATATTAATGAAGAGAATGTCCAGTTGGACGAAGACTTGAAGGTCGCCGGTCCAATCGTTGGTAAAGTACGTATGCGCCGCATCAATCAGGGCTTACTTGTCGATGGCCTGGCGGATGTCACCCTCGAACTTACGTGCACACGCTGCTTGAAACAATTCGAGCAAACGATGCATTTACCCTTTGAGGAACGTTTCTATCCAACGATAGATATCGTAACGGGTATGCCTCTTCCACCTACCGAGGAGGAAGATGTGTTCCCTATCGATGACCATCATCTGATCAACCTGACAGAGGCAATACGGCAGTGTGTGTTGCTTGAACTACCAATGGTCACGTTGTGCCAGGAGGATTGCGCTGGACTCTGCTCTCAGTGTGGGCATGACCTCAATCTTGGCCCTTGCGATTGTAAGCCAGAGGTTGATGAGCGTTTCAGCGCGTTGAGCGCGTTACTACAAAAAGATGTATAATACACAAACAGCAGAACACGAGTAGGTAGACCTGGCCACGCATCCAGGACACGATACTGGTGGAAGAGGAGAAAATACACATGGGAGCTTTACCAAAGCAACGCACGTCACCTGCTCGCCAGGGAGACCGTCGTTCACATCATCATTTAACAACACCACAGTTGGTCGCATGCCCAAACTGCAAGCGACCGCGTCTATCGCATCATGCATGCCCCAACTGCGGGCAATATCGTGGGCGTCAGGTGTTTTTACCACGCGCAAAGAAGCAATAAGAAGACAAGAGACGACGTTCTCATCTCCATGAAGGAGTGAGGCGTCGTCTCTCTATACAAAGTAGAATAAAAGACATGACGACTAAAGTCGCCTTTCTCTTTCCAGGACAAGGAAGCCAGGCGGTAGGTATGGGTGCCGATATCTTCGCTGCATCACCTGCCGCAAAGCAAGTTTTCGAAGCCGTCGATGCGGCATTAGGTTTTCCACTTAGTACGCTTTGCTTTCAAGGACCCGAAGAAACGTTACGCGAAACGATCAATGCTCAGCCAGCTATTGTCACCGTTAGCCTCGCCATTCTTGCCGCATTTCAAGAAGCACTCTCTCTTCCCAACAAGCAAACACCATCATGGACGTATCCACTCGCGCCAAGTTATACTGCTGGACACAGCGTAGGTGAATATTCAGCCCTTGTCGCATCGGGTGCACTCGAACTCACACAAGCGGCACTACTTGTACGCGAACGAGGCCGATTGATGCACGCAGAGGGGACTCTCTGTCCAGGTGGTATGGCGGCAATCATTGGGATGGATGATCAGAGCTTACAAGCTGTGTGTCATGATGCAACGCAACAAGTACAGCAAGAGCTAGCAGGCGAACAGCCCAATGGTACTACTTCAAAGCATCCAGGACTAGGACAGGTAGCTGTAGCGAATTATAATGCACCGGGGCAGATTGTTATTTCAGGAGAGCAGAGAGCATTAACGCGAGCCTCGGAACTAGCAAAAGAGCGTGGGGCAAAACGTGTTATTCCACTCGCGGTAAGTGGTGCCTTTCATTCACCTGTTATGCAGCCCGCGGCAACCGGGCTAGCACAAGCAGTCGATGCAGCGAATGTACACGATGCCACCATTCCAGTCGTCGGCAATATCGAAGGAACTGCATTAGTTACAGCACAGGACCTACGCCAGGAACTGACGCAACAGATTGCGTCCTCTGTACAATGGGTACGTACCATCGAGTACATGGCTAACGCAGGGGTAACAGTCTTTATCGAGATTGGTCCTGGCCAGACCTTGACGGGCATGGTGAAACGCATTGCCAAAGGCGTCACCACACTTTCGATGGCCTCAAGTGCCGAAGTTGAGAAGGTAGCAGACACCGTGCGTGAAATGGGCCTTGTTGGTAACGTATAATGCAAAGAAGAGTTGCAAAATCAGCGTTGAGGGACAGGGACACCACAATAGGAGATGTAGGAATTGCCTGTAGGGACCGATTTATCACGTCCTTCTTGCATCTCGATTGCTCACAAGGACGTGATAAATCGGTCCCTACAGGTGAGAGGCAAGGTGCCTTGTTATAATCTGTAGTGATATAATCGCAGTAGAAGGAAGGAGTGCAAGATGGCGACGGAACAGCTTGGGGTCGTGCGTATCGCGCGACAGGTACTTTCATCGATTGTGATCAATAGCGCATTACAGATTCCAGGAGTCACGCAAGTAGCGCAGACGAATGACCAGTGGTCACGCTTTCTGAACCGCGAAGTTCCGAAGCAGGGCATAGCGTTGACAATCAAAGAAAACACCGTCTCTGCCGATTTGTATCTTGTTGTCGCGGCAGGCGTGAACATCGTCGAGGTTGGGACAGCGGTACAAGAAGAGGTTGCATCATCACTCGAAGAAATGGTAGGCATGCAAGTACGCGAAATCAACGTCTACATTCAAGACGTGGCATAGCGCACAACGCCACTTTGTGGTATACCTACACACAAGACATGTTTGATGAGATACCCATAGAAGTTTATGCAGAGTCCATTAGCCTACCCAATTCGTATCAATCGTTAGAGGAAGTACTCTTATTCCTTCCTCCGATACATAAGGAACAATTCGAGGATACTATGCCAGGGATACGCAGACAAGCACGCATGATCGCATTGCAAACACTCTACGAATACGATATCGCCCAGCACACAGCCGCAGAGGTCTTGCAGCGCCATGTCGAGGAACGTCAGCTACCAGCCCAAGTGGTAGAGTACGCTGAAGCATTGGTCCTGGGTGTAAACGAGCATCTCGCCGATATCGATGCCCACATTCAAAGTGCGGCACGCGAATGGCCTTTGCAACAGATGGCTCGCATCGACAAAAATATCTTGAGACTTGCAATCTACGAGATTCTGTTTAATAATACGGTACCAGCCAAGGCCGCCATCAACGAAGCTGTTGAACTTGCCAAGATATTTGGAAGTGACACGTCCAGCCGCTTCATCAACGGCGTCCTCGGCACTATATTTAATCGGGCGCAACAACCGCCCATCCCTACTGCTGAAAGCGAGGTCAAATAATGGCAACAGTTCAAGAACGACTTAAGAAGATTGTCGTTGATCAACTCGGTGTTGACGAGAGCGAAGTAGTTCCCAGTGCCTCTTTCGTTGAGGATCTCAACGCCGACTCACTCGATCTGGTCGAACTCATCATGTCTCTCGAAGAGGAGTTCAAAGTCCAGATTTCCGATGAGGACGCGGAAAAAATCACCACTGTGCAAGAAGCCGAAGACTATATCGAAGAGCACGCTCATTAAAAAAGAGAGAATGTGACAGGGTACTAGAGTAGCTTGCAATGAGAAAGCATGACAGGGGCAAGCCCTGTCACTACTATACACGGACTCGCGTAGCAAGCCACGTAGTGGCGGGAAGTATAGTAGTGACAGGGCTTGCCCCTGTCATGTCTAGCATCCTGCGAAGCAGTTTCTATATTTTCTAAAAATCCCGTTATTTTCATGTCACAAAATGCCACCTTCGTGCATCTGTATTAGTATGCAGTAGTAGGTGTGAAATATCAGACCTCTACAAACGCGAACGCGAAAAGAGTTTAGAGTGGAGACACTTCCTGCGGCACAGGCGGTTGAGGCGCTTGTTCACGAATATAGCAAACTGGTCTTTCACACTATCTACGGGCTTACCGGAGATTGGGAGGAAAGTCAGGACCTGACCCAGGACACGTTTCATAACGCTCTAAAGGCAATTGATGCAGCTCGTACGGAAAGCGGCACAAATTTTCACGTAAAAGCCTGGTTGCTGCGTATAGCACTCAACACGGTACGTATGCAACGACGGCGACGCAGTATCATGCGTTTCATCCCATTCTCGCGCTTGCGGGAAAGTGGTGGGGCGCAGGAGTTGCCCGAAACACAAGCCGAGTTGCTCACTGAACAGGCCAATCCAGTACAGCCTGTCGGTTATGGACAACAGGCAACAGTTGATCCAGCCGAACTGGTCGCGGAGCAAGATATGGTGCGTCGTACCATGGCGAAATTGCCAGAAGCATTGCGAACCTGTCTGTTACTTTCGGTTATCGGTGGTCTTTCGACAAGCGAGATCGCTAGCATGCTTGATGTGAAAGAAGCAGCAGTACGACAGCGTTTAGTACGCGCCAAAAAGCAGTTTCAGCAGGAATATGAACGCGAGAGTGGTGAAGATATGCGTGATACACGCTCAAGCCAGACAAGCGCATATCGAGAGAATAAGAGTACAGCAAAATACACAGCAACCGATAAAAGTAATCAGTCGCAACACTTCACGCTTGTTCCGCATTATTCCTGGCTTGGAGAAGCAGACTATGTACAATGACTCACTTGAAACATTGCTGACGCGCCATTATGGAAGCACCGCCGTTGCACCTGCCGACCTTGAGCAACGACTGAATACCTCTATACGCGCACAAGCAAGGCAATTAGCGCAAGAACAGAATACTGCTACACATGCGGTGAGTCGGCGTAGAGCAGTGCAACTTGTGGCTCTCAGTTCTCTTGGCATAGGCATAGTCAACCTGGGCCTGGAGGTGCTTGAAACAACACTCGTTGGACAAGAAGCGGCACAAAACACCGCCATGCCATAATACGTTATGTTGAACACGCGCCGCTGTAGGGACCGATTTATCACGTCCTTTGTGGGCGAGTGAAATGCCAAAAGGACGTGATAAATCGGTCCCTACACAAATATCAGGCAAGCAAAAGACATCCATTTATTGTAGACCATCGTAGTAGTATGTAGAGATTGATACATATTGAGACGCCACGGACATAGAAGAAAGGACACCTATCATGTTTGGACTTGGACACGGACCAGAGTTAATCGTTATTCTTGTTGTCGCACTGCTCGTCTTCGGACCAAAGAAATTGCCTGAAATGGGTCGCTCGATTGGCAAGACCGTCACAGAGTTTCGTAAGGGCATCAGCGAGATGAGCAAAGAGAAGGAAAAGGACGAGGAACCCAAGACCACTCCTTCCGCTTTGAACTATGAAGCAATTGAACGCGAAAATGCCAGCCAGCGTGTTGTAGAGACCCCAAGCAGTGAGGTTAGCCACAACGAAGTCAAGATTGACTAGTGCTGACTACTATCACTTTGGAGAGTAGACATGGCAACCGATAATATAGATAAACAAGACTCGATGCTCTCATTCGACGGCTACTCACCAGAGCCGGAGGATGAGGGCGACGAGTCGGGCATGTCCCTGATGGATCACCTGGAAGAGTTGCGCTGGCGCATCTTCAAATCATTGATTGCCATTGCAGTTGGTGCTATAGTTGCGTTTTTCTTCCGGGATTTTATTGTAGAATTTCTGAAGCAGCCGCTTCCTCTACATAACAGGAAGCTGTACTTGACGGGTATTACGGAAAGCTTTACCGTCTTCCTGATGGTCTCGATTGCGGCTGGCATCATCGTCGCGCTCCCTGTACTTCTCTATCAAACATGGGCGTTTGTCGCACCGGGTTTGTATGAGAAAGAGAAAAAGTATGCAGTGCCGTTCATCTTTATCGGCATTATTCTCTTCCTCATGGGTATCACGCTTGGTTACTTTGTATTAAAGTATCCTGTAGAGTTCTTGACGAACTTTGGAGGAGAGAGTTTCACAGAAATTCTTACAGCAGGCAGCTACTTTGGCTTCATTTCGTTTTTTATCCTGGCCTTTGGTGTTATCTTTGAAATGCCGCTTGTACTCACGTTTCTGGCATACATCGATGTTATCACGTCCAAGATGTTGCAAGCGAAACGTGCCGTTGTCCACGTAGGTATGTGGATCGCAGCGACAATTGTTATCCCTGGAGCGGACCCATACAGTCCTATTATCCTCGGTGCGTCGATGTCGGTCCTGTACGAATTGACCATCATCTTCATCAAGATTTTGAAAAAATAACATTTCGACAATAGAAGACAGAACCAGCGTGGAAGGCTAGCCTTCCACGCTGGTTCTGTCTTCTATTGTCGAAATTCTTCCAAACCTTAACCACAATAAAGCAATTGCCAGTAGATACAGTACTGCACCAGCTATAAAGACTGAAGTGTAGCCCACACGAGCGATCAACAAGCCTCCTACAGGGGTTGTAGCGGCCCATGAGACCTGCATCGCTGCCTGATAGCCACTATTTGCGACACCGCGCCTCTGCACTGGTACAGCCTCCATAGAGTACACCTGAAAAACACCGTTGGACATGTCCATTGTCCCTTGCCGAAAGAGATAGAGTAGCGCGGCAAGAGGAAGAACACCAGTAAATCCGAAGGTCAGTAAGAGTGGGATACTTATGAGGCGTGTCCACACTATCGTGTTGATTTTGCCGAAGCGTAGCGCGAGCAGAGGCGCGACAAGTGTCAGGAGTGCATTCAGGCCATTTGCCCCCCCATCGATCAGCCCGAACAGGGCCGACGATGCCCCGAGATGCTGCACAAAATAGACATTGAAATAGGGAATGAAGAGACCAGCTCCCAGGCCAACAAGAATCCAGGCCAATAACAACGCAAAAAATGGGGTGGAAAGAAAATCCAGAGAGACAGCACGCATCTCCCTTACATGTGGCAATATTGCCACATGTAAGGGAGATGCGTGCTGTCTCTCTGGATTTTTATATTTTCTATCATCTTTCATCAGAAACAATGGAATAAGGCTGGGAATTGCAATCAGGCCAGCAGTAAGCAGTGAGAGTTGATACGAACGCGCAACACTCTGTTCTGCTAATAGCCAGTGAATTTGTGAGGGCAAAGGTGCCATCAGCCAGGGGATCATACGCAACCAGAGTGGCAAAGCTCCACCTAACACCTCGCCCAGAACCGTTGTGCCTAACTGCACAACGATGTTAAGACTAAAAAGTTGGGGACGTTCCTCGGGTGTGCTATTCTCGGTAAGATAGGGTGCATTGACTACAAGAAAAAAAGCTGTGACGACCCCTGCCACGAAGCCAGTTACCAAAAGTGGTACTGGCTGTCGAAAGAGGATTTGACCCGCGCCGATGGCACCGATGAGTAACGTCATGACAATCAGCACAATTTTTCCACCGAAGCGATCAATATATATCCCGGCTGGAAAGATTGCGAGTCCTGCCCCTATTGTACCCGAAAACAAAACAAGACCGATAAAGTCGGTCTTGTAGCCTAATGAGACAAGATATAGATTGTAGAGGACAAGAAGAATGCCTGCTGAGACACCACTCAGGGCATAGTAGAGTAAATAGAGTTGGGCGTTTCGTTGGAAACGCCCAAAGGCTTGCGCATACTTAACGAACAGGGACATCTTTTTTCAACTGCGAGACAGTTACGCCTGTCGTACCAATTGTGTCTCCGCCGGGTCTGGCCGCAGGTACTACGGGGGCATCTGGAACTTTTTCGTCCATCAGCATCCGTAATCCTGGACTCTTAATTTCAAGACTATCGCCGGAGTTCAACGGGCCTCGATCATGTTCAGCCAATTCACGACGTAGCACATTAGGAGTAAAGAATGCTTTGGCCACGGTTTGAACTTGAATTGTGCGTGCTCGGAACTCGATTACCGCGTTCGCTACTTTGTCTGTCACCTGATCTACTTGCTTATCGAGTTTATGCACCTGTGAGGGACCTTGGGCGACAACTTGTACGATCCTGTTCCCATCGGCTGGTGGTGGGGTTCCGTTGACCATCGCCTCTGACGTTTTGTTGACGCTATTCACAGTTGGGCGCAACATCCGTATAAGTTTCACCTTTTCGCTCAACCAGGTGAATATGACATCCATCGTCAAGCCAAACACAACCGTAAGAATAATAAAGATCAGAGAATACAGGCCAATAACAATGGCGGCAATCTGCCCACCAGTTGCAAGAATAGGATTGTTATCCGCTAAAACAAGTAAAGGCATCGTTATTCGCCTCCTGCTCCTACATTAACGCCGCCAAGTGCGCCGGCAGTGATGGCATCAGGGTGTGCACGATCAAAAGTCTCTATGGCTTTTAGCTGCTCCTTGCGACGCTTCTCAGCACGGGTCCGCGTGTGACCCTTGCCAAGGAAGACACGCACCATCTCTTGACCAGCGACGACAGCGGCAACGGCACGTACACTGGGTGCAAGTGCAATTTCACCTGTCAGTTGTGCCGCATTACTAACTGTTCTGACAGAATGACTGGCAGTCTGTGCGGTATCTTTGACGATACCAACCGTCTCTTGTACTGATGCTAACAATGGCTTCACCTCTTCTCGTACAGTCGTAATTGTGCGAATGAGCGCAACTATCGAAAGTGCTTGTAAGAGGGAACCCACAATCATGAGAGCCGCGAGAAGCATCAAGAAAATGTAGAGGACATCAAGTAAGACATGGAAAATGGCCGCGAGAATGATGCCGACGATAAGCACCACTAAAATGACAGCCGCCACAATGGCCGCGTTGCGAATTGCACCCTTCATATAAGTGCCTCCCAATCAATAAGATTTAGTGAAAAAGCTAATCCATTATAACGCATAGAACAAGAAAGATGTGAACCTGTCGGGGACCGACATAGAGACTCTTGTACTATTTTAACACGCACGACTCATAATAAGTGAGTACATTTGTTAGAAATACAGGAGTATTTGCTTAGAACTATAGTGAAAAACCCAAAAACAACCGTTTACACTGCGCATTAGCCCATTTTATTTCTAGGCCAAATTGCGTTTATACTACTGTTGACAAATTTGTTCTATAGATTACAATACAAGAGTTATTACGATGCATGGTATTCAGGGAGGTTCATATGCTTATCCCACGTCTCCTACTCGCGACTGGACCAATATTAGAAGGAAATTTTTTAGGGACTCATTTTGTTATCACTACCAGTCAGGTTATCTACTTTGTCATCGCTGCCATTGTAGGACTTATCGCAGAGTTTCTTGTCGGTTGGCGGCTTCCCTTCGGCATTTTAGGCGCGTTTGTCGCTGCCCTCGTCGGTATCTGGCTATTCACCAACGTTATTCAAGTATCGATTCCGGGCGATTTTACGATCGCAGGACAACCAATCCCTTTGCTCAAGTCATTGCTCGGTGCTATCGTCGTCGTAGCCTTATGGCATGCGCTCACCTATCGTGGCTGGAGTCGCAGACATCGCTACTATCGAGGTAGACGTGAGAATTACGGCGAGTAGAGGGTGAAGCAACACTAGCACTTATATCATTATAAAAATACGGGACTAAATGGGCATGACAGGGGCAAGCCCTGTCACTACTATACGCGGACTCGCGTAGCTTGCTACGCAGAGGCATGAGGTCAGTATAGCAGTGACAGGGCTTGCCCCTGTCATGCCACCCATGAAACAACCTCATTATTGGAATATATCACGCAAGGACTTCTATCATGGCACTCTTTACTTTTACGATTAGCGCATTCGTGACGTTTTTCACGATCATTGATCCAATCGGACTCGCGCCCGTTTTTGTTGGTCTCACGGGCCATTTAAATGAAGCACAACGAAAGATTATTGTGACGCGTGCCACAGTGCTAAGCGCGGCTATTATTGCCTTTTTTGCTCTCGTTGGGCGTGTCTTACTTGACCGTCTGGGTATCAGTCTTTATGCATTCGACATGGCGGGCGGTGTCTTGCTATTCCTCGTAGCAGTGGATATGCTCTTTGGACGACCGTCAGGTGCACGCGAGACAAAAGCAGAGTCGGATGAGGCGATGACGCGTGAAGATATTAGCGTGTTCCCCCTGGCAATTCCCATTATTGCTGGTCCTGGCACTATCGCCACAACCATCTTATATGTCGATCTCGCTACACCGAATCCGCTAGAATTGCTCGCGGTCGCCACCGCCATTGCCAGTGCTCTGCTCGCGGGTTGGCTGGTCATGCGTGGTAGTTCACACATCATCAAAATCTTTGGGAGAACGGGTATTCTTGTTATCTCACGTATCCTGGGTATTCTATTGGCTGCACTTGCCATTCAGTTTATTCTCAACGGTCTGCTGCTGTTCCTACATACAAGCGGACTGATACGGTAAGTTACATAGAACAGGAATGGTTGCAGGCAACCATTCCTGTTCTATGTATCCTTTTTCCTGCTACATTCCTGGTGTTCACACGTATAAAATACAGAGCAAATTAATTGCGAAGAGGTCTACGTGGAAAAAGGCTATGCGGATATCTCTATATCACGCAAACAACAAATACAACGCAGTTATCGGACGGCAGTAGACAATAATATAACCCAAAGTAGTACCTGGGTGGTCTGGCTGATTACACTTGTAACTGTCGTGCTCTGGTGCTTCACTGCGTATCAAACTGCACTTGCCAGTGGTGCACATAGCTTACATGATATCCTGACAAATATCTTAAGCAACGCAATCAACGTTCGAGCGCAAGATAATGATGCACTTTCAAGTGTGCTGATTACTTATGGCGCGAAAGAGAATACGTTGATTATTAATGGGCAGTATTGGCGTTTTGTGACACCTGTATTTCTACATGCGAACCTGCTGCATGTCGGACTGAATATGCTCAACTTTGTAGTGCTAGGCATCTTTCTGGAACGATTAGTCGGACATGCACGATTCTTATTAATCTATCTCGTTACTGGTATCATTAGCGTTATCGCAAGTTTTCATTTCGCGCCACAAGAGATTAGTGTTGGAGCGTCGGGCGCAATCTTTGGTCTGGTGGGGGCGTATAGCATTTTTGTGCTTGCTCATCGGCAAGCATTCCCACGCGGTGGCATACCAGCACTACTGTGGCTTGTTTTGGTAATCGGGATAAATCTTGGTCTGGGCCTTGTGATCCCAAACATTGATAACTATGCCCATGTGGGGGGCCTGTTAAGCGGTTGCTTGCTCGGCTGGTGGTTTACACCATTGTATACTGAAACTAAAACGAGTAAGATAGAGCTTATACAACACAAATCTACTGTTTATCAATCAGTGTATCCAACACGTCTAGCGCAAACATTGGTGGATACACACAGTCTTGCGCGTCGCTGGCCCCTGGCTCTTTTGACCATTCTTGGGACACTGGCACTGGCTGTACTCGCGCTACATTTAACCGGAGGGTAACTCGTGGAAGCTCAAACAGACCTACAGACATATATAGAGCAAGGAAATTATTCGCTGGCACATGGGCAAGCACGTGAGGCCGCGGTTGCTTACGCACATGCAGCACAAATCGAACCCGAGAACCCAACCGTGCACCTGGGTTTAGCGGAGGCAAATCTTGGCCTTGGTAACTTGGACGTTGTGCGCATGGCTTGTAAACGCGTGCAAGAACTACAGCCAACCGGGGGTACCGAGAGCATAACCGCACAGGCTTTGCTTGATCTACTTGATGCTCACTATGATCGCGCCTTGCAAAAAGTTGATACAATAATTGCTCAAAACCCCGGCATAGCATACGTGCATGCAATGCGTTCTTACCTGCTACGACTCAGCCACCAGGATTACGATGCAAACCTTGCGCGGGCACGGTCCGCACGTCTCTCCTATGGGGGTCGCTTCGATGGTGTGTTTCCAGAAGTCGCACCATTGCCATATCCAACGCCTGCGCCGTATACAGGTGGCTATAATGGCGTAGAAAATGGTGCCTCGACAACAGGCAAACTTCGTGAGCCAGAGCCACAGACGCGGATTGAACGTGAGCCAGTTCCCACGTGGGAACGTCCAAACGGCATGCAGAGACAGGTCATACGTACTCGTTTCGCGCTCAGCCAATATCCAGGGTTAATAACCTATAGTCTCATTATTATAAACGTCATCGTCTTCGCGTTTTCATCACTCTACCCGAGCCTGTTAGACATGGGTGGGCAGTTCAATCAGCTTGTATTGCAGGGTGAATATTGGCGACTCTTTACGGCAATGTTTTTGCACTTAAATATTGTCCATATTGGTTTCAACATGCTTTCGCTCTTCTTTGTGGGACGTGCTATCGAGGTCTTCTATGGTAAGTGGCGTTACCTCGCCATCTACCTGCTCTCCGGTATCGCGGGTGGCATCCTATTCCTGTTTACCGCCGGTCCTAGTGGGTCTGCGGTGGGAGCATCAGGTGCGATCTTTGGCATTTTCGGTGCTCTGGGTGTGTACTACATCGTCAACCGTAGAAGTCTAGGTGTTGCTGGTCGTGGAGCTATCGGGAATTGGCTCTTCTGGATTGGACTCAACCTTGTCTTCGGCCTGACAAACTCAGGTATTGCTCTGACCGCGCATATCGGTGGTCTCATCGCCGGAATGCTCATTGCGTTTCTACTTGTGCCTCGTATGGGCAATAGTAGCAGACGTATATAACATAGTCCAAGAAGTGTCATAACGCATACGTCGTGACACTTCTTGAAATTTCTTGATACACCCTTTGCTTGTTGTATTGAAGAGTACACTACATATAGGAAGTCGAGCAAGTAATCTCGCTGTGACCCTCGGCTGAGTCACGCAATGATCCTATCCATGCCCTTTACCCCCCTGCTCGACTTTCTCCCCCTTTTTTGTAGCTACCAGCCATTCATCTTTGAGCAATCCAAAGTAATGTGCATCCAAAAACTGGTCGCGGAAAAAGAAACGCTGACGTAAATTTCCTTCATACGTGAAACCAAGTTTGAGTAAGAGATGCATAGAGGGCGTATTCCTGGCATCAGTGGCAGCTTCAATGCGATGCAGACCAAGCTGTGTAAACCCGTAGGTCAGAACGGCAGGTATCGCTTCGGCCATAATGCCTTGCCGCCAATATGCTCGATTGAGTTCATAGCCGATTTCGGCATAATGAAAGTCTGAGTTAAAAGAAATGAAGGCAAATGAACCTATGATAGCATCCTCGTCCTTGAGTGTGATACCCCAGAATATAGCTTCACGGCGATCATACGAATTTTGAAGTTGTTGAATTAACACATGAGTGTCTTCAAGAGATTGATGAGGCTCATCTCCATAGAAGTCCATCACCTCTCGATCAGATTTTATCGCAAAGAATGCTTCGGCATCCGTTGGCCGAATTTGGCGAAGTTGCAAGCGGTTCGTGGTCAAAGCAGGAAAGTTGGTAAATGCAGTGTCAAAGCTCATGGTAAGCCTCTTTTTCTAAAAACAGATTGTAACTTGCACATCATGCCACACAAAATGAACTTCATTGTTTCTTTCCCAGCGTATGAAGTGTGACAGATTGTTTAAGAAGATTTTGGTAAGCACCACAACAAGTCTTCTACTGACCGCACAACGAAGTCCGCACCGCGCTGCTTGTATAACTCAACCTCTTGAGGATGAACAACTAGTACAGCGGCCAGGAAATTTGGTTCTGCCAAGACCTTTGCGGCTTGATAATTTTTGATCAGGTCAAGATCATCGGCAGTGTCTCCAATGTAAAGACCGCCTTGCGCACCTGTCGCCTCTATCGCTAGCCGTAAAGCGCGGGGATCAGGCTTGGGACACGTATCAGCGGAAATGACGACCTCCCACCACTGCTCACCACTATATGCCTTCATACGCTCTAACGCGCTATCGACCTCGGGTCCAACACGACCAGTAATCATACCTAAATGTGATATACCAGCGTGACGCAGACGAGCGAAGAAATCAGGCGTGTAGAGCATCTTCTCTTGCTGTACAAAGCCCTCAAATTCAGGCAGGTAACGTGGCTCATGTCCAAAGCGAGCACGAATATCTGCCGCACCCCAATAATATTCGTGGTAAATATCGCCGATCATGCCATAATCAAGGCGTGTACTGGCAGGAAAAGTCTCGTCAACCCATGCACGCCCACCATGACCTTGCAGATTTGCCGCGCGTGACAGCGTAGCCCATTCCTGGCTTGTGCGCTCGGCGAGTGCTGTTCCCTTCCATTCGCGTAGCCGTGCAGTAGCGAGTGACGCCAGAAGATAGCACATATCCCAGTCGTTATTGTACCCACCAGCTTGTTTAAAGGCATCGACATCGGCAATCGTCATCAATGTCTTGCCCTCGTGCTGCCCCCAATCGAGGTGATGCAGCGTACCCGCGACATATTCAGCAACGGCCATGTCAGTGGCATGAAATGAAGCGATAGTGTCGATCAGGACACCATCAACATCGAAAAAAATAGTATCAAACGGCACAGGAAATTGTAGCTCTGGTCGTTGCCAGAGAACAGGCATTGTATTCATGCGTTACCATTTCCCGAGTAGGATACGAATGAATTGTCGCACGAGCAGCACCGCTATGGTCCAGACGACAATCGCGACAAGCGTCGTCACGTCGATGCTGAAGCCATTAAAGGGTAGTGAAGGAACGAGGTTCTCGAAGGGATAGACAAGAGGGTCTGTGAGTAGATAAATCCAGCCAGTAAACACACTGGTAGTAATTTCGAAGAAGTTCAGGAGAAAACGTGTGAACAAAAGCAACAAAAGCACAGCTAAACCAAGACCGATGAGCTGGTTGATTTTCCTAACAATGGCTGCGAAAACGCTTTTTGTCGTACGCTGAATACGATGCCCCCGTGTCTCCTTGAGTACGAATGGAGTTGACAAAGGCGCGGTAACACTTCTCATATGTGGGTCTGTTGCCTGGTTATGCATGCTGTGCAATGTATTATCTTCATTCCTATATCCTTGATACGGCTTCATAGCTTTTGGCTCACTCTCTTTACAAGGTAAGACAATCCCCAATCGAATAAACGTTTATCTGGTTAGTTTCCGTACATATTTTATTAAATTGCATTCCCCAATTCCTACTTCTCACCAATGTGTATACGATACTCATGCTGCATTTGTTCCTCTAGCACACGTACCTGTTGCCAGCCCTCATGAGGTGCAGCTAGCAATACCTGACGAAGCAAGCCCATGTGATAGCGAATGACCTCTTCACCTACTCTACGTATACGAGTCTGGTCACGATGTATACAAGTTGTAGATGAGGTATTAAAAATAAGCAAACAGGCATTATAACGATGCCGTTGCGCAATTTCGAGGAGCTTACGTCTTGTATCAGCTTGTAGTGCTGTACTATCCACAATTGTGAAACGTCCAAGCAATAAACGCTTCTGCACGATGTAGTAAAGCAAATCAAAGGCTTCGCGGCTAACCTGCTGATTATTGTCATCATCACATACAAGTGCACGGCAATAGTCAGAAGAGATAATAGAGGTTGTACGTAACTCTTGATGCTGTTCCACCAGACTCCGTGCAAATGTGCTCTTACCCGCTCCTGCTACTCCACACAAGACAAGGAGCGAACGTGATGGCAGCACAAGCGACTCTCTATTATCCATTGCGGTCCCTTCTTGTGTTTGTTATAATGCGCGTGCATATAAAAGATGTGATCATTATGTGGTTTTGTAGGGACCGATTGAGCGCGTCCTCGTTGGTGGTTGATTACCAAGAGGACGTGATGAATCGGTCCCTACAGTATCCTTCATCGGTACCAGTCTCGTATAGACATATAGCGTATAATAGAAGACATCGTTGTACATATATTACAACACAATTGAGAACACTACATGGTGGACTCTTAATTATAAAAAACATGAGCGTGCGTGAAACTTAATGCAAGTGGGCACGCACCAGAGCAAAGACAGTTGATGCTCACATCGAGGAGGCTGCTGTGTCTGTAGAAGTTACCATTACGAGCACTCAGGTACGTGCACGTTATCTTGAATATTTTGCCAGCAAAGGACATCGTGTCATGCCCAGTTCGTCGCTGGTGCCACACAATGATCCGACAGTGCTACTTACCACGGCTGGTATGCAGCAAATGATTCCTTACTTTCTAGGACGCGAGACGCCCCCTGCAATTCGGCTTACCTCGGCTCAGAAGTGTTTTCGTACCACAGACATCGACAAGGTAGGCAACGAACGAACCCTGACCTTCTTCGAGATGTTAGGCAACTTCTCCGTGGGTGACTATTTCAAACGCGAGGCAATCGGATTCGCGTGGGAGTTTCTCACAAAAGTGGTTGAGCTTCCTGCCGACCGCCTACATCCAACAGTGCACCCTGAAGATGACGAAGCACCTGTATATTGGCGAGAGATCGCTGGCTTCCCCGATGAGGCGATTGTACGCCTGGAAGATAATTGGTGGGGACCGCCAGGAGCCTCGGGGCCATGTGGTCCTGACTCTGAAATATACTTTGATCGCGGTATCGAGCATGGCTGTGGTTTGCCCGATTGTAAGCCAGGCTGTGAGTGCGAACGGTTCCTGGAAATTTGGAATCTCGTCTTCATGCAATACTATCAGGACCTCGATGGTAAACGCACACCGCTCCCACGACAGAACATTGATACAGGCATGGGGCTTGAGCGTCTGACAATGGTTATCCAGGGTAAAGAGTCGGTCTTTGATACGGATATGTTCCGAGCCGTTCTTGATCATTTCGCGAGCCTTGCCAATACCAGGTATGGCAACGATAGCAGGACGGACACCTCGCTTCGCGTTATTGCAGATCATGCACGCTCACTGGTGTTCCTTGCCGCTGACGGTGTGCTGCCAAGTAACGAGGGACGTGGCTATATCTTCCGCCGCATTTTGAGACGCGCGGTACGTCACGGCAAACTGCTCGGTCTCGACAAACCATTTCTCGCTGAAGCCGCCGACACGGTTATTACGCTGATGGGCGATCACTACACAGAATTGCGGACACAGCATGATCGCATCATCGACATCTTGAACCTGGAAGAGCAGAAGTTTGGGCAGACGCTTACGACAGGACTTCTTCTACTCAATGAATTGTTAGATGGCCTGAAACAGAAAGCACAGACAGTTATCCCGGGTGAAGAGGTGTTCAAGCTCTATGACACACACGGATTTCCGGTCGAGTTGACGCAAGAGATTGCTTCTGAACAGGGCTTCAGCGTCGATACCTCGGGTTTCGAGCAAGCTATGCAACGCCAACAAGAGCGGAGTCGCTCGGCAAGTGCATTTGTGCAGGCTCAGGACGATACGGCACTAGCCGATATACTCAAGCGGCTCGGCCCTACAAAATTTACTGGCTATCAAGGAATCACTGGTAGCGCGAAAATTGTCGGCCTTGTTGTGGATGGCGCAGAAGTTGAAAGCGTTAGTGCTCCGCAACAAGCACTGGTGCTGCTTGACGAAACGCCGTTTTACGCCGAGAGCGGCGGTCAAATTGGCGATAGAGGAGATATTATTAGCGCGACAGGCGTGTTCAAGGTCCAGGATACCCGTCGCCCTCTAAAAGGCTTGATTGTTCACTATGGCTCTCTGAATGAAGGGCATTTACGTGTCGGGGATGCTATACAGGCTGATGTCATAGAGCAGCGTCGAGAAGATACAATACGGAACCATAGCGCGACCCACTTACTACACAAAGCCTTACGTAATTTGGTTGGTCCTCAAGTCGAGCAACGTGGTTCGCTAGTGGAGCCAGAGCGTCTCCGCTTTGATTTCACCTGTCCACACGCGTTAAGCGACGCGGAGCTGGCGCAGGTGGACGAGCAGATCAACCGTTGGGTTCGGGCAGACTTTCCAGTACAAACAACGATCATGCCTTTACAAGAAGCCATGGAAACGGGCGCAATGGCTCTCTTCGGCGAAAAGTACGAGGACCTGGTACGTGTTGTCTCTATGGGAAGTAGTACAGAATTGTGTGGAGGAACGCATTGCGCCTCTACGGGACAGATCGGTATCTACATCACCGTCCAGGAAACGAGTGTTGCGGCAGGTATTCGTCGTATTGAAGCATTGACAGGACGTGCAGCGGAGGCGTATTTACGCGGACGGTCTGCTACAGTTGAGCGTATCGCGGCCAAACTGCAAACGCAGCCAGATATACTTGAGACACGTGTGGAACAACTGCAACAAGAGCTGATGCTAGCTCGTCGGCTGGTGGCACAATTCCAACGCGATGCGGCATTACGGCAGGTAGACGCACTTGTCGAGCGAGCACAAGAGGTCGCAGGTATTCCAGTTTTGGCAACAACGGTCGATGCCTCTGACGACAAAGTATTGCGTGAGATGGGTGATATGGTACGCAGCAAATTGCGTGCCCCGGGCGTCGTTGTACTGGCAAATAATGCTGGAGAGCGTATTGGTATCCAGGTGAACATTGACACAACGCTTACAAAACGTGGTCTACACGCAGGTAAGCTCGCGGGTGCCGTAGGTGAGTTGCTTGGAGGTAAAGGTGGTGGACGACCCGACATCGCGCAAGGTGGCGGTAAAAATAAGGCTGCGCTCGGTGCTGCACTCGACTTTGTGCCAGAGTTTGTCAAGGATAACATCAAAGCATGACTGTAGGGACCGATGTATCGCGTCCTCGTTTCCGTTAGCAGTTGACATGCTAGCAAGACGCGATACATCGGTCCCTACATAAAAAGTATTAGGCATTGCGAGCATGAGCAGGTCTGTGTTATAACATACCTGACATGCACGAAATATAACGAGAAGGCTTCCGTACACATTGAAGCATAGACGTATTGATTAGCGTGTACTCTATGATAGATGCGGGAGTATGCAGGGAAATCGGACAAATGGTTATGAATCAACAGAGTCTGGACAAATAAATGGCGAATCTCCTACAACGACTCTTAGGTCTCTTCTTATCGAGACGACAAGAGGAAACAGATTATTACGATGATCAGCAGCAATTCGACGAAGATGAGTATGATGAAGACCCACAGCCCCCGCTTTTAGCAAGCAATGGAGAGCGTCAACTTTTCACGGCACTGGACATCGGAACAGCTTATGCGAAGGCGATTATCGTCGAAGTGCGTGGAGACCATGCGCAGGTCCTGGGAGTGGGACGGCATCCACAAAGCTACGCTCATATGTCCGATGGCATTGTCACCGATATTCCTGGCGTCATCTCGAATTGCAATGAAGCACTTATCAAAGCAGAACAATCCGCAGGTGGTGTCATTGCGCCACAAGCAGTCATAGGTATCGCGGGCGAATTGGTCAAAGGTAGTTCTACCACGGTCAGTCGGCAAAGACAACAGCCCTCGAAACCAATCACAGCCGAAGAACTTGAAACGCTGATCACGAATGCACAGCAAAAACTTTTGAAAAACGCGAAAGAGCGTATCGCGGCAGAAACAGGGTATCAGAATATCGAGGTTCGTCTGACAAACGCTGCGGTAATCACGGCCCGTATAGACGGGCAGATTGTCTCGAACCCGATAGGCTTTCGTGGTCGTCACTTCACCCTGACACTCTTTAGTGCCTTCGCGCCATTAATGCAACTGGGAGCACTCGAAACTGTGGCGCAGGGCTTGGACCTAACATTGGTCACGATTGTCGCGGAACCATACGCTTTAGCACGTTGCTTGAGTACAAACGCAAGTGCTGATAGTGGTGCGATTTTTATCGACATTGGTGGTGGTACAACAGATATCGCACTCGTGCGACAGGGTGGCATCGAAGAGACGCGTATGTTCGCACTTGGTGGACGTACCTTCACGCGGCGTATAGCCACAAGTAAGGGTATCTCGATTAAAGATGCAGAACGACTCAAAGTAGGATATAGTAACGGGGATATCAAAGGCAGTGGCTATGACGAGATACAATCCATTCTCGCGCCTGAATGTCAGACATGGATGGATAGTGTCGAATTATTGATCGAAGAACTTGCCAAAGGAGAGCTATTACCCCCAGCCATCTATATGGTAGGAGGCGGTTCTGCTCTTCCCGATCTCTTGGAACGTATGGAGAGCTTTCCTTGGACTGAGCGACTTCCTTTTTCGCGCCAGCCAATTATTCGCACCGTTCAACCTGAAATGGTCGGGTCAATCACAGATCAAGAAGGCTTACTGGTAAACGCACAAGATATTACACCAATGGCTCTCGCATATCAAGCCATTGAGCTACAAAACGAAAACAATGTTCTGGAAAGGGCACTCAATCGCGTCATCGACACTATGCACATCTGATCTCATGTAGGGACCGCTTTATCGCGTCCTTGTTAGCATATAAATCGTTAAAAGGACGTGATAAATCAGTCTCTACGAGTATCATTTTCATATCTATACCAGAACGTGCAATTATTGTTAATAAGACGTACATGCGCTGTAGGGGGGTTAAGAGCTTCTTATGACTGATGAAATACCAATATATATTAGTCCAGAAGACGATGTAACAAGTGTACGTGAGCGTCTGGAAAAGGCTCCGAATAGACTGGTTACCATGGTTATTCCTGCACAAACGCAGCTTCGTAGCCTTGTTGCATGGCGGGTTTTGCATGCCGACGCACGCAGAATGGGAAAAGATGTCCTGGTTATCAGCACAGACCCTCAAATTCGCTCGCTAGCACAGGCTGGTAAATTTCGTGTCGCACATTCGCAAGCATCATCAATAGCTGGCAAATCTCGTCCTTCAACACGACCAGGACGAGGGGGTGCAGGAAAAAGCAAGCTTACATCATCACAAGCCCGCTTGCAGGCGGCAAAGAAACCATCAATACAGCTTCCAGTCACAAACGAAAGCATTTCGGACGAAGTGCCACGCAACGTAGACAAACTGAGCCAGTGGCCTAGTCCGCTTCCTGAACGTTCTTCTTTGCAACGTGACACAGAAAGTCCATTCACGCCTATAACAACGGAAGATTGGCAGGGTAGCAGTACCTTTTCGTCTGCTCGTGATGAAAAAGAGCCTGAACAGGGCCAAGTGTATGATCTTCATGGCCATCATACACCTTCTTTACGTCAAGTTCCAACCGATAGCCTGCAAGAAGATACAGGTACCTACTGGTCTGAGGATGCTGATTACATACAAGCACAAGACATTCGAAACTCAGCGCACCATCCTGCTGCCCCATCAGAATTGCCATTGAAGCCACAAGAAACGCCAAAAGTAGATCAGCAGCACTATGCTGATACGGCTATTTCGGGCGGTATCTACAAAACAACACCGTTGCCACACTCAACAACAGACTCAGAAGAGCCTGACAGCAATTTTTATCCACTGTTGGACGACGCTCCTCCTTCATCATCTTTAAACGAGCAACGTGGTTCTGCTGTCATCAGCGGACTTGATACGGGCGAACTCCCTTTTCATACCAGTGCTTTTGAAGAACCTATCGATACAATTGACGGTGGACTACTGGTAGAAGACCTTGGTGAAGATGTAGGATCGGATGTCAACTTATATGATGTGCCACCGCTTCTTGAGGAACCACATGACTCGTGGATCGAACCACAAGGGCAAGAACAGCAAGAAAGCGCGAGACCAGCACGCGTTAACAAACCCGGAAATAATCGACGCGAAAAGAGAGAAAATGTTGCTTCATCTCCGCGACAGCAAGACCTCGACAATCCAGTCGATCTTCCACCCATCGAAGAGCGTCCAACGCTCATTATGCCACCCGGGGAGCGCATGCCAGTGTCGCCCGGTGGACGCGCTAGAAATTCCGCCGCGCTCAACAGGCCAGAAACGTCTGCTGAAAATAAAAAATCAACAGGAAAACGTGCATCACAACAAATACTCGGTCCTACTCCACGCAACACAGCGGCACGACCAAAGGCAAATATACCAGCACGTGCTGCGACAAATGCTGGCGCCCGACGCACCGGCACGGGAGGCGCAAGGCAAGCTACGGCGACAAAGAAACTTCCAGAACAATCATCTCGCCGATCCGGGGCTATTCTCTTACTACTCGTGCTTCTCTTGTTGCTTCTCATTGGCATCCCGGCATACTTCTTGCCAACAGCAGATGTCACACTCAAGTTACCAGCGAAGATTTATTCACATACCCTCGTTCTGAAAGCCGTTGCCAGTAATCAAAAAGTAGGTACGACGGATACAGTTCCCGCTGATCAGTTGACGAACGACTTCGAAGCGAATGGAGCGGGGAAGGCAACAGGAAGCACGAAGGTCGGCACTGCCTCCGCGACGGGCACAGTCACGTTCACAAATAACGGCAAAACATTAGTCACCATTCCATCAGGGACGGTTGTCACTACAAATAGTGGTATCGCCTTCTCTACCCAGGCTGAGGCTGTCGTTGACACCGCGAACAGTAATACGGCAGGTACGGTTGATGTTCCTGTACAGGCACAAAAATCTGGTACAACATGGGAATGTGGCATCAGGAAGTATCAACGCAATTCCGCCAGATGGCTTGAACGCAATCGCGATGGCAAACAAAATGAATGGCTCAGACCTGAAATTGACTGTAACCAACAAGGATGCGACTACAAGTGGTGGTGCTGGCAACACGCCTGCCGTCTCGCAACAGGATATAGACACAGTAAAGGCAGCATTACACACCACGCTAGAAAACACCTTCAAAGCATGGTTAGCAACAAGGCTTTCCCCTGGTGATCAAGCCGGTACACTGACAACAGCCGAAACATTGGAGAATGCTCCGACCGTTGAGTCAACCAGCGACTGATGGCACATTTGCTGCAAAGCTGAAACTTAGCGTGGTCGTACTTATTGTACGCTCCACTACACTACAACACGCGGCAATTACTCAACTTGGGCAGCTTGTAAAACAAAACAAAGCTTTCACCAACTCTATCGTTGTAGATGACGCGAAGCATCCTGTACAAATTCAGCAATTAAAAACAACAAGTGACAACAAAACAACACTCACACTTGCATTCACAGCCATCGGCAACATTGTGACCTGCTATCGACATCAAAAGTGTGCAAAGCTCAATCAATGGAAAAAGCATCAAAGACGCGCAAACAATTCTCATGAAAATTCCAGGGGTGCGGCATGCGGAAATTAGTACCACACCACAAATAGGTAGTTGGACACCAACCTGGGTTTCCTTCTGGTCGGGCCATATCACCGTTCACCTTGTACCGGAAGACGTAATAACACCGCCGAAAAAGTAGAATCAACAATCTCACTTATGGGCGTTCGTTAGAATTATTTGAGTTCATATTGGGTAGGAATGACAGAGAAAATGTTTGGTATATTCTCTATCATACCTACCCAATATAGCCTATTTCGTTAGAAAATAACATACTAGCACGTTCTACGTATAAGAGTAAGAATCACCTGCGTAAGGGAACTGAGCAAAAAACACATGGCACGATTAATGGCTCTTGATGTTGGGGAGGCGAGAATTGGCGTTGCAGTCTGCGATGCAAGAGGATTCCTTGCATCGCCTTATACAACATTGCATGTCACTCGCGACGAAAAGCAAACGTGGATGAGCATTCGCCGACTTCTAGAGGAGACCGAGGCCGAAGGGCTTGTGGTAGGGCTTCCCATCAGTATGGATGGGCAAGTTCATGGACAAGGGGAGTGGGTCCAGGCATTTGTGGAACGCTTGAAACCCCATGTTACGGTGCCGATTACTTTTTGGGACGAGCGACTCTCAACGGTTGAGGCCCGCCGTCTCCTCGCGCAACGAGATGCCCCATGGCAGGGTGAACCTATCGAAGGTCGTGGACGGCAGAGACATACGACACAACGACGTAATCAAACAAAGAGAAGACAGCGAGGTCAGGAGATTGATGCCTATGCCGCCGCTGTCATCCTCCAGGACTATCTGGATGCCTTGGACAAGAAAACAGAGGGAGCAATATGAGAAGAGGTCCTCGTTTCGCTATCATAGCGATACTGCTGGTTGGCGCAGCTATCTTTGGTGTGACCTATTATGCATGGAACACTACCGCTGATATTTTTCAGCCAGTAAACCCAGCCGGGACTGGTAAATCAATCCCTTTTGAAATATCTCAAGGTGAAAGCACAGGGCAAATCGCGACAGAATTACAGCAAAAGGGTCTCATCCGCAACGCGCTCGCATTTCGCGTGTGGGCGCGTGTGAAGGGCCTGGATACACACCTGGAAGCTGGTATTTATAAAAAGCTGAACTCCAGCATGACGATCAGCGATATTATAGATCAGTTGCTCAATGCACAACCCGATGCAGTGCGTGTACTAATCGTCGAGGGTTGGCGTTTAGAGCAAATCGCACGTCAATTTTCTCATGCAGGCTTAGTGAAGTTTAAAGCAAGTGACTTTTTGAACTATACAAAACACATCAATACATTTCCGAATGCAGGAAAATATAAGATTCTACAGAGTGTTCCGCAAGGGAATAGCATGGAGGGACTTCTCTTTCCTTCTAGTTATGAAGTACCTGTGGATGCTACGACAAGCGATGTTATAGGACTACTATTACAAACGATGACTGATGCTATCGCGAATAATCATCTCGATACGTTGGCACAGCAACACAATCTTTCACTTTACAAGATGCTCACGCTTGCTTCAATTGTCGAACGCGAGGCTGGACCTCAAAATAATACGGTTGAACGTAGCGATATCGCAAGCGTCTATTGGAACCGTGTTTTTAAGCAAAATGACGAAACGGTTGGACTGTTACAGGCAGACCCAACGGTTCAATATGCACGTGACACGCAAATACCACCGACGACCTATTGGCAGCCCCTGGCCGATGCTGGCAGTAAAATAGCTACTGATAGTAAGTGGAATACCTATTTTATTAAAGGCTTTCCTCCGACTCCCATTTGTAGCCCGGGCCTTGCGAGTTTACAATCGGCGGCAGCCCCTGCAAATACCGACTACTACTTCTTTCTCACAAAGAAAGATGGGCATGCAGTGTTCGCAAAAACAAATGCTGAATTTCTGCAAGATGAGCAAAAATACCTACAGTAAGAGAGTATCCTATTGATGACCATATTCCATATCGCAAGTATAGTAATTGTCCCTCCTACCCCGACGCCAAATATTATACAAATATTGTTCCTGGCATTACTACAAGGTGTAACTGAACTCTTCCCGATCAGTAGTCTCGGCCATACCGTCATTCTGCCCGGTCTGTTCGGTTGGGGAGACATTCAAGGTGGAACGCAGTGTGATGGTGGTAGTTGTTTTCTGCCTCTGATCGTGGCCCTCCATCTAGGCACCAGTATTGCCCTCATTATCTTTTTCTGGCGCGACTGGTTACAGGTGGGGCAGACCATTGTTACCAGTGTCAAAGAGGGTGAAGTAAAACCGGGCACGGAAAGCTGGGTCAGTTGGCTCATCATCATCGGATGTATACCCGCAGGATTAATTGGTGTATTCCTACAAAAACCACTTGAACAGCTCTTCGCATCACCGATTATCGCGGCAACATTCCTGGTCATTAATGGTTCTGTCCTCTTCGCGGGAGAGTTACTACGACGAAAGAGCGAAGCACAACTCGCGGTCATGAATGCCAAAGAGCGCGAGGCACGCTTTCGCAATCTATCGTCTCTTTCATGGAAAGAGGCTCTTGTTGTTGGTTCGGCCCAGGCACTGGCTCTAATTCCAGGCTTCTCACGCTCTGGTATGACAATTGTGGCGGGTCTGGGCGTGCGCCTCACTCACGAAGATGCAGCCCGATACTCGTTCTTGCTTGGAACCCCAATTATCCTTGCAGCCGCATTGATAGAGGTACCACTGCTCTTTTCACAGCCTGCCTCACAGCTCTTGCTCATTGTACTTGGGATGATTGTGTCAGGTGTGGCAGCATACTTTAGCACAAAGTTTTTGATGAAGCACTTTGAAACAGGACGACTTGATCCCTTTGCCTACTACTGTTGGATCGCAGGCATTGTCGCATTGATTTTACTCTTCACGGTCTTTCGTAGTCGGGCATAACAGCGAAAAACACCCAAAAGTGCTATAGTGTCCACAATTACTTGGCATAGTATCCGTTACTCGTTTACTATGGTATAGGAGCTTTGGAGGGGCCAAAGCATCCATCAAAATATTTTTCTTGAAGAAGAGGTAGATCATCGTGAAGAATCCAACAGTATATTATGCAGTTATCGCCATTGGTGTAGTCGCTCTACTCGCTGGTATCTATATGTTCGCAGGCATGCACTTTCATGGCAAAGCATATGCAGTTATCGCCATTGGCGTTATTGCGCTCATCGCTGGTGTCGCCGGTATGTTCGTTATGAAGCCTTCGGCAGCCATCAAGTAGATATTGCTATAACGTATCCTATTGAATTTCGATTATAAGGTACTGTCTGTAGGGGTCTAATCCATTACACCCTCTGAGCATATGATATCTTCGAAGGGTGTAATGAATTAGACCCTTACAGGTCGTAATATGTGACATCATCCATGCATGCATCGTTCATTACTGTTAAGATCAAGAATGTGTATCGTTATTCTAGTACATCAAACAAATATGCATTCGCTGTAATCAAGTTAACTCAAAAAGAAAGGTCAATTGATCCATGAACAAAACCACAATTTTTTACGCAGGTATCGCAGTAGCAGTTATCGCGCTCCTCATCGCAGTGTATTATGTCATTCCAGGCGTCTATCATGTACTTGCAAGCAATCCTACGCAAGCACATTACAAGCATGCCGCCGCGTTTGCAGCCGTTGCCGTTGTTGCTGCCCTCGCTGCCGTCATCAATCGCCCACGCGCGACAGCACCACGCTACTAGTTCTGATTTTCATCAAAGAGCCAATGTTCTTGCATCGGCTCTTTTTTTCTATCCGTGAAGCGTATATTCCAGCACAGCACCTGCGATATGGCTGTAGCCACGCAAAAATTCCTCCGCGCTCATGGCCTTTTTCCCCTCTAACTGCAGGCTTGTTACGATCAAAAAACCCGAGCCTGTTACCACGGCAAGGACCTTATGGCCTGCCTCTTCGCGTGTACTTACCAGCCCTGGTTGCACGTCCTGCTCTAGTGTTTCAACCTCGCCAACAAGTGGCTGTGCTGCAAGGATTTTGAGCAGTTTACCATTCCAGTGCGTATAGCTGCCTGGCCATGGTAGATATGCACGTACCTGTCGCGCAAGAACGGCTGCTGGTTTATCCCAATGTAGCACTCCATCTTCCTTGCGCAACATACGAGTGTGTGTCGCGTGTAGCTCATCCTGCGGAGTTGGCACAATATTGCCTGCTATCCATTGCGGCAATGCTTCTAACAGTGCTTGCGCTCCTAACGCGGCAAGCTTTGGTGTTAGACTACCTGTTGTTTCATCTTCAGCTAAGGAAAGAGAGCGGCTAAGGAGCGTTGGTCCAGTATCGATACCAGCGTCAAGAAGCATAATCGTAACGCCTGACTCGGTTTCACCTTGCAAGATAGCCTCTGCAATCGGATCAGCCCCGCGATATTTGGGCAAAAGCGAGGCATGAATGTTCAGTGTGCCATATTTTGGTTGATCGAGAACATTCTGTGGCAAAATCTGTCCAAATGCCGCGACAATAGACAGGTCAGCATGATAGGCTGCAAGAGCCGCGCTATTCTCTTCCTTCTTCAATGATCCCGACTGCCAGACTGGAATGTTATGCGCGAGAGCTGTCTGTTTCACAGGCGAATAGACGATCTCGCGTCCACGGCCCGCGGGCTTATCGGGCCGTGTGATGACGGTGACAATCTCATAACCGTCGGGTAAAAGCTGGCCAGGAGCACTATGTGCTATCAATGCCTCCAACGCTGGCACAGCAAAATGTGGTGTTCCCATATAGACGATACGTAACATAAAGAGTCTTTCCCTTTCTCCCTTGTTTTCCTTGTATCCTAGCATAGCATAACGTAGAAAGAGAATATAGTAGAGAAAACTAGTCTTCGCCAATCCAGAAAAAATTGGGGCAAAAAGCAAAGGAGTATTCATGGTTTTCCTACATAACCCAGATGGGCTATTCCTACACCTGGCGATGCTCGACGGTATGCTATACTTGCAATTATGACAAGTGGGCGAAAAAGCTGGGAGCAAATTTATGCAATCCTTTGCCTTCGGAGTACACACCACACCGCCGTTGCTGGACCCCGACGTGATACTGCAAAGAAACGATGACATAAGTGTCATACAGCCTATATTAACCAATGAACAAACAAGCACAGTGATGCTCGTCGGCGATGCTGGAGTGGGCAAATCGACATTGGCAGCACTCATTTATCACCGTTTACTCCTGGCTAAACAGGCGAACATGTCCGCCCCCCGCTATCTGGTATGGCTCACTATGAATAGCTATACAAAGCTTTCAGATATTCTTGCCGCCATTCTGCAAGGAGTTGAGGTACAGGTAGCAGATTTTTCCTTACTACCACTTGAGCAACAAATTCCGCTTGTGCAACGCGCCTTACAACGTCCACAAGGGAATGCCTTACTTGTACTCGATGAGTTCGAGTCGTTGCTAGTATTACGAGCAAGCCTGGGTGGGATAACATCGAAAGAACTACACTTGTTTCTAGGGTTACTACAAACAGACGTTGGCTCCAGTCGTTTCCTGATCACAAGCACCATCGTTCCTCTTGGTGAGCAACAATTGATGGAAAACACACGCTTACGTATACATACAGTTCCACCTATAAGCATGCCTGAAGGAGTTGCACTTCTACAGCAACACGGTATTAAGGGAACAAATGAAGAGTTAACGTTAGCCTGGCAACGCTGTAATGGTCATGTATTCACGCTCCTGCTCTTTAGTTCACTTGTGGAAATGAGCGGCATCGCGCCCGGTTATCTCTTGCTTGCACCAGAATATCAATCGTTGTGGCTTGGAGAGATCGCATCCAATATTCTTACAACTCTATATCCGTATCTTTCTCCATTACAAAAGCATGTGATGAGCAGCTTGAGTCTTTTCAGCGAACCTGTATCACTTTCAACCATTGTCATAGCCATCATGGGTGGCAATACCTCTACCCCTGTTTCAGACCAGTTCTACGCACAAGTAGGGCAAGTCCTACAGACATTACTACACCTTTCTCTTATTCAAACAATACAGGACAATTCGCTCGATGCTTTCTTTTTCCTGCATCCATTCCTAGGTCAATTTGTACAAAAGCATTATTTTGAGGGCGCACAGCAACAAGAGAATGTCGAAGCTATCCAGGAGAGAAGTACGCAACTCGATTTGCGACAACAACAGGCAGCACTTGCAAGAGGGCATACGGCAGTAGCCAATTACTACGGCATGCTTGTACAGCAGCAGGTTCCTCTAAAAGAGCGACGTACACAACTACAGGATATCGAGTCACTTTTAGCTACTATTCGACATCTGTGCCTGGGACAGTGTTGGCAAGATGCATGTGATCTCCTCTTCAAAGAAGGTTTGCATGAAAGCCTTGTACGCTGGGGCGCGTGGCGTACGTTGATTGCGTTGTATATCACGCTCTTACCTCCTCTTGGAGTTGTGACGCGTCGCGATGAGGGATTAGTTTTTAGCCATCTCGCGACGCTTTACGGACGGATGGAAAATGTGCAGCAAAGTCAAGTATACATGGAACAGGCACTACACATTCAGCATGAAATTGGAGATACACATGGCGAGGCCGTGACGCTCGCCAATCACGGTGAATTGTGCCGTGTGCGTGGTGATCGCGAACAAGCACATATTCACTTTGAGAAGGCTATGCTACTCAGTCGGCAACAACCAGATCAACAGAGTCAACAAGTGATAGAGTTACAGTGCATTATTCTACACAATATGGGTCTCCTCCATTATGATGCAAAGGACTATGAACCCGCATTGAGCTGTTATATACAAGCACTACGCCTCACTTACAAACTGCGCGAACAGTATAATAAGGGAACGATTATGACCAATTTAGGTTTGTTGCTCTATGAACGTGGGAAGCAGCGAGAGGGCGTCGCAGTCCTCCTTGCGGCTCTGCACTTGCGCAAATCGCTCCTCGACCCCGGGGTCGTACGCCTCGAACGTTTCTTCGTTGCCCTAGAGCAGCTTTTAGGACCCCAGGCTTACGCGTCACTTTATGAATCTGTCATCGGTACGCAGGAGCAAATCCTCGAACATTTGATGCAGGTGCCTGCATAATACAGATTCTGTAGGGACCGATTATGGGATTTCACAAAATAATTGGTGATGTAGGGGCCATAATTCATTACGCCCCTACATCACCAACATATCCCTGCTCATTTGTTAAACAGCATTATCACGTCCTGCTTGCCTCTCGATTGCCGACAAGGACGTGATACATCGGTCCCTACAGAACCTTCCTTTTTTTCAGAAATTCATGTATATTTACAAATAACATATGAAATTTTGAGAAAGGAGTTTATCATGAATGAACGAATAGCACCAATATCAGAAATGCAAAAGGAGTTCGCTCAACTGCCAGAACAGTTTGAGGCAGGTTTGGATATTGTTACAGTGACTCAAAATGACAAACCAGTTATGACAATACTACCGTATGATACATATCAATCGCTACGCAAAACCATAGACTACCTTGAAAGGTTTAGTAAAAACTTATCGGCTCTGTGAGCACTAATATTTTTATTTCTTCTATATAGGTAGTGTGATGAATTACGGCTCCTACATACGATAAATTTGCTAGACTGTATTCAATTGCTGCCCCTACCGACCGAGGCGTTTTCTATTGCCACATCGGGCGCAATGAATTGTGCCCCTACTGTTTCTCGCGCTTTTGCGCATCTTCGATCAACCCAACGAGATATTGCAGTTTCTTGATGGTATGTTCGGCGTTGCGTTTGTTGCGCTCGTAGCCATCGGGGGCAAGTAGTTGTGCCCATGTACGAATATCCTCTTCTGGTACATCGTACCATTTGGCGTCGGCTTGCAGACGGAGATAGACGCGCATCTGCGGGTCTTGCTTCTTTTTGACAGGACCAGTTGCCTTGCTTTCACCCGCACTTTCAGCTTCGTCAGCGGCGACCGCAGCGGCAAGTTCACTGGCTGGATGAAGTTCATTATAGAGTGCTTCAATATCGCCGGAGCGGAAGAAAGCATCGCGACCAACTCCTCTATGCGTTTTAATACGCCCCTCTTTAATCCATTGATCGAGCGTTACACGGTCTATACCGAGGCGTCGTGCCGCTTCGCCAGCATCAACGAAGGCAAAACGACCTCCTCCGGGTTTACTTACCATCTGTATCTTCCTCTTTTGATATATTTCTATAAAACATCAGCAGTGTACTTCCGTAGCGACGTTCATCAGTAAGAAAAAGCCGAGTACAAAGTACGGCAGCAACATTTGTACGCTCTTTTGGATGAATTTGAATAATAACGAGACCCTCTTCTGGTACCATTGGAGAAGTATCGAGGAGGGTTAAGGCGCGTGCCGCCATCTCTTGATACTGTGGAGGTGCGACATAGATAATATCATATGTACGTCCAGTAGTAGTTCCTTGCTGTGTAAGAAACTTAAAGGCATCAGCTTGCAGTGTTTCGGCACGATCAGCTAATTTTGTAATCTGTAGATTTTCACGCACGAGTTTGAGTATCTTCGCATCCATCTCGATGAAAGTTGCACGGGCAGCTCCACGGCTCAACGCCTCGATACCAACGCTACCCGTTCCCGCGAAGAGGTCCAGAAAGCGCGACTCGACAACCTCGTCAGAAAGGATATCGAAAAGCGCGGTCTTGACCCGATCCATGATTGGGCGTGTGCCTGTCATTGTCTTGAGCGTTTTGAGCTTGCGGCCCTTCGCTTCACCTGTTACCACGCGCAAAGGCTTCTTCCTCCAGTAATAATAGGACGACCTCTGTATCCGTTATAAAATCGTCTTCTTTAGCCCATGAGATCAACGATTCGACCTGATCGACCTTCAATTTTCTGAAGGAAGAGACGCCCCAGATACCCTCAGCAAGGTCCTGTAACTGCTCTTCGCTGATCTGCCCATCGGTGACATTATTCAACACCTTTAAGCGTGCGGGGTTTGCGACGGCTGCACCCTGCGATTCTCGGAACTTACTTACCAAATCTTTGGCGTGCATACGCTCATGCGGGGTCAGTTCACGCTGCTGCCCCAGTGCTTCCAGTTCGCTTTCGTCAAGTTCACCGTCATCCTCGATGCTTGCTAACACATCCTCAAAATCTTCTTCCTCATCAAAGTATGGCCCACGTCCATTACCTGGACTCGCTGGACGCGATCCCTGTGGACGATTGCTCGTCTCCCCGACAGGACGTATTGGCGTTTGCTGTTTTGAAGGCATCTGAGTCGGTGCTAATTTGCTGGAAGGGGTCTCGTTTCTTTCAACAGGCTTAGAAGGTCTCTCATCGGTGCCAGCAGGATTGGTATCGCCTTCACTGCCTTTTTCTGACGAACCATTTGCATCCGCCCCTACTAAACGCTGTAACTGGTCTAGTTTGTCGCGAAGATTGACGCCACTAAGCGACTTGAGTTTCAGCATTTCCATCGCTTGTGTAGGATTCAGGTCAAAGCGATCTTTTACGACCCGAATGAATTGTGGGATAGAAAGATTACCACTCACATCACCCGTTGTTGGCATGCTCACACCAGCGGACATGCGTTGTGGTGGCGGAGGTGGTGCTTGCTGCACTTCCTCTTCATCATGGGCCGAGGCTAACTCAGAACGTTCCTCCCGTAGCTCGCGCGGTGCTTGCGCGGAAGTTGCCGCCCGTTGTTGGTTGCCATTGTTCGTCATGGGCACGTTTTGTTGTGATGCTGCTTGTTGTGGGGCGGGAGCAGAGGCAGGTTTGGACATTGCGCGTGGTGGAGGTGCAACAGAAGGCTTAGCAATGGGTGTAGGAGCGGGAATATTGCCTTGTGTTGGCTGAACGCGTTGCAGCATCTGCGCGATACGATTTTCGACATGGCCTGTAAGCTGATTCATTCCCTCATCGGCCTCTCGGAGCAATTCCTCTCGCTCCTCTTCATCAGCCCCAATCGGCATAGGGATACCGATCTCAATCGTACGCGTTCTACCCGCGATGGTAATACTCGTCGAGTAACGTAACCAGATGGAATCTCCTGCTCCTTCCAGCATGTTCTTTCTGCCATCCATAAGTATTGTCCTACCTTCCTGCACATAAATAATACATGTAACTTATCTATTATAACAAATATTGATGGAAGCTTATAGAGGGGAAATATATGCATCGCTACTCTCTTCTGTTATAATAGCCTCGCATACAAACATGGTGGAGGAGAATAGAGCATGCCAGAACACATTCGCGCGTTGCAGGGCTTTAAAGATATCTTACCCGAAGAACAACCTTACTGGCGATTTCTCGAAGAGACCGCGACACAGGTAGCACAACTCTATGGCTACCGCCGCATCGAGACGCCTCTTATAGAAGAAACCGCCGTCTTTCGCAAAACCGTAGGTGAGGGAACCGATATCGTCGATAGAGAGATGTATAACTTCGACGACAAGCCAGACAAAGACGGTCATAGTCTCAACCTGACTGTGCGACCAGAGGGAACGGCTGGCGTTGTACGTGCATACCTGGAACATGGTATGTCCAGGCAACAGTTGCCTGTCAAACTCTATTATCTCAGCGCACCCATGTTCCGTCATGAGAAGCCGCAGGCGGGTCGTTACCGCGAACATCATCAGTTTGGGTGTGAGGCACTTGGGGAGAGCGATCCAGCGGTTGATGCGGAGATGATTGGTCTGCTCTATCAGATGTATACACAGCTTGGTCTCAGACATATTCGTGTCAACATCAATAGTATCGGCGATAGCAACAGCCGACCAAAGTATATTGAGCTATTGCAAGCATACTACGAACCATTACTTGCTAACTCTTGTGATGACTGCAAGGTACGTTTTCATAAAAACCCGTTACGCTTGCTTGATTGTAAAGAACCACAGGATCAAGAGAAGATTGCGAATGCCCCGAAGATTGTGGATTATCTTGACGATGCTTCCAAAGAACACTTTGAAGCGGTCAAGCGTTATCTGGACATGTACGGGGTGCCCTACGCCCTTGACCCACTGCTGGTGCGTGGACTCGACTACTACACACGCACAGTGTTTGAGTTTACAAACGAAAATAGTAAATCGGCCCTCAATGGTGGTGGACGCTATGATGGCCTTGCCGAAATTTTAGGAGGCGAACCTACCCCTGGCATAGGTTTCGGTATGGGTATGGAGCGCATCATCCTCGAACTCAAGCGACAAAACATCGCTCCACCCGCCGAGCCAGCCACGCAAGTGTTTGTCGCATATCTAGCGCGGACAAAAGAACTCAAGGACGCAACAGTACAACTTATCGCGGAACTACGGCATGCTGGCATCAAGGCCGAGATGGGCTATGGTGATCGTAGCTTCAAAGCCCAGATGAAACGCGCCAACTCTTCGAACGCGGAATATGCCATTATTCTCGGTGACAATGAGCTTGCCAATAATTTTGTGACTATTCGTCGTGCTGATACGGATGCAGTCGAGGTCAAACGCGGAGAGGTTGTTGCCTACCTGCTGGGCGAAGATGGAAAATAAGAAGAGCATAACAAGCGTAGCATAGGAGCGTAACTGGGCATGCCCTTCTTATTTCATAATCTTTGGTTTGGGACGGCCATCTACAGGCCAGAAATAGGGTAGATTGTCAGGCACATTCCAGTCAAGCGTACAATAATATTCTGGATATTTGCGAAGCAGGTTTGATTTATGGGAGTCATGAATACGTGAGTCGCCGAGCCACCAGGGAAACGGAATAACACCATACACATCATAAAACTGCATTGTATTCTGATAGCCTCTGCGCTTCCACTCAACGATCATACAATTGGTATATATCTTTAACGCATCCTCATAGCCACGCCACATATTTACGGCGGGATGATTGACCCAGCCACCAATATAATCAGGTTTTGTGATAACATTAAGAACTTGAAGTGCCTCCACCCGTTGCTTGCCAAGACGTTTATCATCAAGGGTGCGTGCTGTATCGTAAAATGACGCGTAGGGAAGAAATGTTTGCATACCTTATCTTGCCTTTTTTAAAAGAAACACGTTTCTCACGACTCTAACGTTGCATAGATAACGTATAGTTATAGATAAAATATCCATAATACACACGCAAAATTGCCATTGACTTTTATTTCCTTCGTTGGGTATACTTGTGGAAGTATACATTCGAGGGCTACTTAACAACAGAATATAGGCAGTAACAACTGCTCTCATCAAGAGAGGTGGAGGGTAACGGCCCGATGAAACCCGGCAACCCGCAGGCAATGATGCATGCAGGGTGCAAATTCCGGCGAGATACAACAGTATCTGGCAAGATGAGGGGACTGAGCAAAGAAGCTACCCCCCCTAATCGTAGGGGTTTTTTATTGGCTAAATACTCCATGCATCTGCATATATTTTCAGTACATTACAAGTTGAGTACAAAAGAACAGTGACGAGGACGAGTAAACGAAACGGATGGGTACAGAGAGCCGATGATGATGCGATATCGGCCCCACACCAGCGTTGAATATGACCTCCGAGTTGCAGGTTGAACACCTATGGGTAAATAGACCATGCCGTGTAGCCACGTTACAGCTAAGAGTACGTAATTTATTTACATACTCATAAAGGTTAATGCCGTGAGGCGTTGACAAAATCAGGGTGGTACCGCGAAGACGTTTACCCCTCGCCCCTGCTAGGGTGAGGGTTTTTTTGTACCTTTTTGCAGCGGCCTTTCTCATTCCCCGAATGCGGTGGCCTTTCTCATTTTACGAATGCAGTTAGAAAGGAGTATATGATGACATTACACAATGGCAGTCGTGTTCAGGTCAGTGCTACCCATGCGACTCCTGCTCTTTCTGCTCAGGAGGTCTACAATGCCTCCACGTATACATTCGATGGCTTGACCCTGCGACATGGCGGTCTTCTAGGTTCCACCACACTCGCATACGAAACGTGGGGCACCCTCAATGTCGAGGGCGACAACGCGATTTTGATTACGCATGCACTTACAGGAAGTGCACACGCGCATGATATAGGACAGCCCGACGATCCCAAAGTGGCATGGTGGAATCCTTTGATTGGCCCAGGTCGATCATTCGACACGTCACGCTACTTTGTTATCTGCTCAAATATCTTGGGCAGTTGCTATGGCAGTACCGGACCTTCATCACTCGATCCACAGACGGGACGCTCTTATGGAATGCGCTTTCCTGTGATTACCATTCGCGATATGGTACATGCACAACGGCGCTTACTGGACCATCTTGGAGTGCGGCAGTTGGCAATGGTCGCAGGCGGTTCTATTGGAGGGCTGCAAGCGTTGGAGTGGGCTGTAACATATCCTGAACTTGTACGCAAGGTGGCAGTCGTCGCGGCTACACCAGCCCTCACCGCGCAAGCCATCGCGTTCAGTGAGGTCGAACGACAGGCAATCATGGCGGACCCACTCTGGCAAGGTGGGGACTACGCACCAGGACAGGGACCAACAACAGGTCTTGCCATCGCGCGTATGCTAGCAATGATCACCTATCAAAGTGAAGAGAGCATGGAGTTGCGCTTCGCACGCCAACCCGCGCGACGGCTCGATATTCCTTCGCCAAGCCATACGGCTGATCTAGGTGGACGCTTCGACGTTGAAGGCTACTTGTATCATCAGGGTGCTTCGCTTGCGCGTCGCTTCGATGCCAATAGTTACCTCTACATTAGCCGTGCGATGGACCTCTATGATGTCAGTGAGGGCTATGCCTCGCTAGAGTCCGCCTTGAGTCGCTTACAAAGTAAAGCACTCTTTGTGGGCATTCGTTCAGATTTCCTATTTCCGGCTGCAAACGTGCGCTGGCTCGCCGAGAAGGTCAAAGCACTCGGCGGTGACTCAACTTATGTAGAACTTGATTCACCACACGGCCATGACGCCTTCCTCAAGGAATGGGGTCAAATGGCCGATGCGTTCACTAGGATTTTCTAAGGGAGAAATTTCTCATGGCTTTAAATAGCAATCGCAGTTATGGTTTTGAAACGCTTTCCTTACATGCTGGCCAGGAAACAGCAGATAGCGCGACAGGAGCACGTGCTGTTCCTATTTATCAGACGACCTCGTATGTCTTCGATAGTCCAGAGCATGCAGCGAACCTTTTCGCGCTAAAACAATTCGGCAATATCTACACGCGTATTATGAACCCTACCCAGGATGCATTCGAGCGTCGCATTGCCGCGCTTGAAGGTGGCGTTGGTGCGCTGGCGACCTCCTCTGGTCAGGCGGCAGAAACCCTGGCAATCCTGAATATTGCCGAAGCAGGGGATGAGATAATTTCGTCGGCGAGCCTCTATGGTGGCACATATAACCTCTTTCACTACACACTACCGAAACTGGGTGTGAAGGTTCACTTTGTGGATAGCCGCAATCCTGAAAACATTACGCCCCTTGTCAACGAGAAGACCAGGGCTGTATACGCCGAGACGTTGGGCAATCCACGCCTCGATACGCTTGACATACAGGCAGTCGCGGACGTTGCGCACAGGCATGGTTTACCACTCATCGTCGATAACACCTTGCCATCACCCTACCTCATACAGCCATTGAAGCATGGTGCCGACATCGTAGTCCATTCGGCAACAAAGTTTATTGGTGGACATGGCACCTCTATCGGTGGTGTTATTGTTGATGGTGGTAAGTTCGACTGGGGCGCGAGCGGTCGCTTCAAATCACTTACCGAGCCTGATCCATCGTATCACGGCCTACGCTACGTCGATGCGCTTGGACCAATTGCCTATATTATCAAGGCCCGTGTACAACTCTTGCGCGACCTCGGTGCGGCTATCACGCCGTTCAACTCATGGCTCTTCCTGCAAGGGTTGGAGACCCTGCCGTTGCGTATGGAACGTCATAGCCAGAACGCGCAGAAGGTCGCGGAATTCCTAGAGGGCCATCCATCTGTAGAGTGGGTGCAATATCCAGGTCTCAAGAGCCATCCACAGCACGACATCGCCGTGAAATACTTCACGCATGGTCATTTCGGGGCCATCATCGGCTTCGGGATCAAGGGTGGCTTAGAAGCTGGCAAACAGTTGATTCGTCATATCGAACTCTTCTCGCACCTGGCGAATGTGGGCGATGCCAAGTCGCTTATTATTCATCCAGCCAGCACCACGCATTCACAGTTGGTGCCGGAAGAGCAGTTCGAGACAGGGGTCACACCCGATTTCATCCGTCTTTCGGTCGGTCTGGAAACGGTTGAGGACCTGATCGACGATCTGGATCAAGCGTTGAAGGCCGCAGTCGCGAGCGCAAGCGAACCCGCAAACGCGTAATCAGAGATTGAACATCTGTACGGTCTGATTTATCACACCCTTTCACCACACACGAATGCTGGTTGGGACAAGGGTGTGATAAATCAAACCCGTACAGGACATTATTCCTAATAATAAATAACGAAGGTGTCATAATTCATTTTTGGTAGTACAGTAGTGGAGCATATATATCATGGATCAAGCAGTCAGTGTGTTGAAGTTTGGGGGAACATCGGTCGGCAGTGGTGAGCGTATTCGTCAGGTGGCGAAGATTATTACAAGAACACTGCACAATGCTGATGAGACGTTCCCGGTTGTGGTTGTTTCGGCAATGTCGGGGATTACCGACTTACTTTTAAGTATCGCACGTCACACGTGCCTCGGTGAATATGAGGAAAGCGAAAACGAGCTTGTCACCCTACGCCATAAACACTTCGAGGCAGCCGAGAAGATTGTGCGCCATACTGAACATCTACCACAACTACAACATGATCTCGAAGAGGCATTGACCGCGCTTACTCATGATATCGAGCTACTCCGCGAAGCTGCCGAGGCGGGACAGGAAACCTTTCTCCGTACAGCAGCCGTTGCGTCATGGGGTGAACGGCTCTCGATTCTCCTGGTCGCGGCAGCCGTCAATGATTATGGTGTTGCGGCTGAGCCAGTGCGCCAGGAAGTGATCGTCACCAGTCACCCCAAAGCTGATAGCTCACAGACCTTTGGTGTTGTCGTCGGTGCGGACCCGTTGCCCGAAGAGACTCGCGCTAACGCCCAAGTATTCATTCATCCTCTCGTCGCACGAGGTATAGTACCAATCTCGGCAGGCTTTATTGGGCGTACCATCACAGGTTTTGTAACAACGCTTGGTCGCAACGGTTCCGATTATTCCGCGACGGTCATCGGCGCGGCACTTGATTGTGTAGAGGTCACAATTTATACCGATGTGGACGGTGTATTGACGGCGGATCCTCGTCTTGTGGCGAACGCACGTTTATTGACCCATCTTTCGTATGCCGAGGCAGCACGTCTCTCCTGGTTTGGTGCGAAAGTGCTACACCCACGCACACTCATTCCAATCGCGGCCCGTAACATTCCGGTACGTGTGCGTAACACGTTCCGACCACATATCAAGGGAACGGTTGTTGGACCAGTGGGCAATGCACAAAGCGGTGCTTCCGCGATCACCATTCGTCGCAATCTCGCGCTCGTCACGGTTGAAAGTACCGACTTGTTCGGTGCGCCAGAAAACGCGGGTCAGGTTTTCGCGCTTGCCGCGCGTGCAGGTGCCGCACCCGTTGCCATTTGCTCCTCGTCAGGCCACCATCTCTCCTTTGTTGTCGAGGAAAAAGCCCTTGAGTCCGTGGTAGAACTGCTACAACATGATATGAAAACAGGCGATTGGCGTGTGCGCAGTCGTAAGGGACTCGCGGCCTGTGCCTGTATCGGATCCGGCTTTACCGTTGACCCGATGAGTCCAGCACGTGCCATTACCGCCCTTGCGCGTGAACACATTCCTGTTATCACACAGGGTGCCTCCGAACTCGGCATTACCCTGATTGTGGAGGACAATGATAGCCAGAGCGCATTACGCTGTCTGCATCGTGACCTGATCGCTCCTGTCATTCCGTTAATGCGCCATGCAACACCAACGGAGAAACGACGAGAGAGTGTGAGGCCATAAAATCGAGTATAATGTTAAATTAAAATGGTAATGGAACACCTGTAGGGGTCTAATTCATTACACCCTGTCGGCAACGTACAGACGTTTAAGGCTGTTGAAACGTTTCAAACATCCTTCGGTAATTGTAAATCTCCAACAGGGTGTAATGAATTAGACCCCTACAGAATTTGTTCGTCCTATGATGAGCATTTCTGCTGTAGGAGAGACTAAATGAACACACAACAGCGTATCCCCGTTGCGGTTCTTGGCGCAACGGGCATGGTTGGACAACGTTTCATCGAGTTGCTGCAAGGGCATCCGTGGTTTGAACTTGTCGGGGTTGCGGCATCAGAGCAGCACGGTGGACGCGCCTATGCGGAGTCAACACGCTGGCGACTGCCTGGAAGCGATATGCCAACCTCAGTCGCGTCTCTTCCTGTGGTTGCCTGTCGTCCTGATGCCCTACCGGATGTAAAAATCGTTTTTTCGGCATTGCCTGGTGGAGAGGAAACGGATAGAGCAGAACTGGCATTTGCACAGGCTGGGGTCGCTGTTTTTAGCAATGCGAAGAATTTCCGTATGGCTCCCGACGTGCCGTTGCTCATACCAGAGGTCAACGCTGATCATATCGCGGTCATTCAGCAGCAGCGCAAACAGCGTGGCTGGTCGGGATGCATCGTTACTAACGCGAATTGTTCCGCGACTCCGCTTGTGATGGCTCTCAAACCACTACAACAGAAATTCGGTGTAAGCAAGGTACTCGTGACAACCATGCAGTCTATCTCGGGCGCGGGCTATCCCGGCTTATCGGCCTATGATATGCTGGATAATGTCGTCCCCTATATTGGAGGCGAAGAAGAGAAGATGGAGAGCGAGACGCTCAAAATGCTCGGCGAGTGGCGCGAGGGGCAAGGGTTTGTTGACGCGCCAATGGTGGTAAGTGCGCATTGTAACCGCGTCCCGACGCGTGAAGGCCATTTAGAGTGTGCTAGCATCGAACTGGAACGCGATGCCTCGCCCGAAGAAATCATTGATATATGGAACAGCTACGAGCCAGAACCCCAACGCCTCAAGCTACCGTCGGCACCAGCACACGCCCTATTGTATCGTAACGAAATCGACCGACCGCAAACCCTACGCGATAGAGACGCCGGCAATGGTATGACAGTAACACTTGGTCGATTGAGGCGTTGCCCAATACTGAGCTATAAGTTTGTGATGTTTGGGCATAACACGATTCGGGGCGCGGCTGGCGGCTCGAATTCTCAACGCGGAATTATGTGTGCAGAAGGGCATAGTGTAATAATGACATTATAAGTATCAGACAATTTATTCATAAGTCTCTTGCAAACATATCCATTGATACAGCACAAAATGATGTGGTAAAGTAAATAACAGAAGTATTAGCAAAGCGTGACAAATTGTCACGCTTTGCTAAAGAAGAAAAGGTTAAAGGGATATGGAGAAGCTGGAGCCACAGGAACAAAATACATCGCTTATACCCAATGATAATCTTCCTGAAGTACGTCGTATCTGGCACAACAATGAGTGGTTTTATGCCGTTGTCGATTTCATCAAGATTTGGACTGAATCTGAAGACTCCTTTGGCTATTGGCGACAAATGAAGCGACGTGCAGACTCAGAATTACAGCACGTTATTGTTACACAGCTTGTCTCGTTCCCTATGAAAGCTGCTGATGGCAGAAGGCGTCAGACAGAAACAGCAAATCGAGAAACTTTATTACGTCTAGTACAGAGCGTACCATCAAAAAACGCAGAAAAGGTCAGACTTTGGCTTGCGGAAGTTGGAAATCGACGTTTGGAGGAGATCGAGCAAGAACCAATTGCGTTAGAACAACTTCGCAGCGAGTATCGACGAAAAGGGTATGATGATACCTGGATTGAAGCAAGGATTGTAGACCTGCTCGCTCGTAACGAGATCACAGTCACCTGGAAAGAACGTGGCGCAGAAGAAACTCATTATCCGGTGCTTACTAGTATACTAGTTGAACGTACCTTTGGTCTAACAATTAAGTCCTACAAGATATACAAAAGTATTTCACCAAATACAAATCTACCGGACAACATGACTGTTCAGGAATTAGCTCTCAATGCACTCTCGAAAGCTACAGCTATTACGTTCCATGAATCGCGAGATAGTCAAGGCATTGATGAGTTGCGTAAGGATGCAATTGATGCTGGCGATACGACAAGGGCCGCTCGCGAATTGATAGAACAAAGAACAGGTGTCCCGATAGTTAGTAGGAAAAACGCAAAAGACCTACGACAAATTGCACCTAAAAGGAAAAAGGAACTTCCACCAAGAAATACGTTGTTTGATTAAAGGGCAAGTACTCGGTTAGCTACATCATAATTCCCAACTGCGCCCAAATTGGGCACAGTTGGGAATTATTTACTCAAGCCTGCTTCTTTTCTAAAATACATCTCGTTTCTCTGTGGTAAAACACAGTATTTACTTTTTACTTTTAATGCTGCTTTTATCATTTTCCTGACACATGGGAAGTATTTGCTGGTATTTGCTCCATACGTTATTCCTCCAAGCACGAGAAAATATGAATATAATAAATAGTAATAATGTAGCACACAAAAAGTATAACAATTTTAAGAGTAACTATCAAGTTAAAAGTCATAGACAAACACAAACAAGTGGTACGGCAGAACACGTTCTGCCGTACCACTTGTTTGTGTTTGTCTATGACCTAATATATTATTTCAACGCAGCTATCAAGTCAGGCACCAGTTTCTCGGCATTAGGGGTGCCGAGGCCGGAACTTGCGTCCCATCCCTGCATGGCGGGTGCGCCCTGTACACCGTTGACGGAATTGGTGCCGACCGTGATATCGTGGAAGTCCTGGTTGTAGTTGTTAGACATCGCCACTTTGTATAAGCCCGGATCGATGAAACCGAGGGGATGACCCGCCATCTGGTTCGCAATAGCAATAATCCCGGCCCACAGGGGCGTACTCGCACTTGTACCACCAATCAACTGCCAGTGGTCAGATACATAGTAGGCTAATGCGGTACTGGGGTCTGCAGCCGCTGATACGTCTGGGACGCCACGGCGATTATTGAGTTGGCTCTGAACTGAAGCGGGAAGGGTTTGTTGGTATGAGGGTTCCTTGAAGAACTGACTATAGCCACCTCCACCAGCAGCACCGTCAGCACTATCCCACACGCGTTCATTCGTTGTCGTACCCACACGCGTTAGTGTTGTGCCACCAACGCTTGTTACCCACGGACTATCATTCGCAAAACTTGTCGTTGGTGTTTTCGCGAGCACCTGTCCAGTTGGGTCGGTCGCATCGGTCGCACCATGATCGCCCGAAGCGGCTAAGAATGTGAAGCCTTGTTGTGTTGTCGCTTGCTGAAAGAGCGTATTCCACTTCTGTATCTCTTGCTGTCCGGCGGCATCTTGCAGCGTTGCTTCGGACGCCCCCCAGCTATTCGTGACTATCGTGCCAAGATGATGATCTATGGCATATTGCGTCAACTGGCGAAATTCTGGCAGACCAACAGTTCCCTCAGTCTCAGCAACGGGACTTACCAGTACTACGATACCTGCATCGGGTGCCATCGCGTGAATCATCTCTACATCCAGCGTGGTCTCACCAATCCAGCCATTCTTATCACCGTTTGGATCATATTCCTTTACATTCAGTGGAGCAATGACCTTGATATTCACCCGCGGAAGCCCAAACTGTTTACTAAAGGCATCAACGTCAGTTTGAAGTGTAGGGCTACCAAAGGAGACGATATCAATTACCGTTTGCCCTTTACCCGTAAAACCCTTCTGAATAAGGGGTTCGATGCCATAGGCAACACGCATAGCATGTGGCGTAAAGCAGCCAGAATCGTTATTCAGTGGCGCAGGACACACATCGGCGAGGGAACTTGTTGGCGTTGCCGTGCCTGCATTGGATATGTGTGTTGCTGTCGGGGTCGGACTCGTTCCATTTGTGCTACTGGTAGTTGAAGCGCAAGCTGTAAGTAGCAGACATACTGCTAATAAAGCAAAGAGGTACCTAGAAATATATCTCTTCATGTATACTCCTGTGTGAGATATGAATACACATAAAAACGTATAAAAGTAACATGACAGGGGCAAGCCCAGTCACTACTATACGCGTAACAGCGTGGCTCTGCCACGTAAGATGGAAGTATAGTAGTGACTGGGCTTGCCCCTGTCATGCTCCCCTCTCGTCGTGTAAATCTTTGTATCAATTTGTGTATTCTTGATTATAACATTCTTTTCTTGCTTAGCTACAGCAAACTTGTAAAGATTTTTTAAAAACAATAGCACTAAAGAGTTTCATTTATTAAATTGTAGGACAAGGAGACAATAACGTGGAACGTAATGCAATGAAAAGCGTATGTAAGAATGTTCCTTCTAACGATGTTTTATAATTATTGAAAGGCTAAACACAATGCTACCTTCTCCACAATACGATCCTTTAGTGACCATACAGCAACATGATGTACTTGCGCAATTGGGTGAAAGTGCGTTATTGGGCAACTGGTTTGTATTTCTCAAGGCGAACGCATTAGCAGATCAAGGACAAAGCACATCTCCTCAAATACTCTTCCGCGGCAAAAATACACTGACGCTCCCTGGTGTAGAAATTCAGGCAACACCCTTACCGCAATGTACCCTCGTCTCGCTAACGAGCGACAAAACGTTGTATCGCGCCAATCGTGATGTTATACGTCTCCTGGTTGCTTCTCCAACTGAAGCGAATAAAGAAGTTGTACTCAACATTTCATTGAACAACACGGTCTATGCTGAATATCCTCTTGTACTGGATGAGTTTGGTCTGTGTCTCTACTCGCTGCGTGATCTTCCTGAAGGCCAATATGAAGCATCACTCGTCAATAGTTCTGCCGATGCTTGCCGTTTCGAGGTCGCGGAGTATCGCTTAGCCGCGCTACACGCAGAACTTGTAGCACAAGAATTACATGGCGAGGTGTTGCGCTACACACTTTCGGTCACGGCATTTAATCAGCCGTATAACGGACTAGTAGAGATTGAGTTACAGGAACGTGGGCAACGTGTCGGCACACGTGAGAACGTTCAATGCGACCGTGAAGGACACTGCCACGGGACAGTAATGCTTACGGGTGTAGGTCCTTACACATTGAACATCTTTGCGGGAGAACGTACCGCGACCATTGCACTGAAAGGCTCCGAGCAAGAGCGACGTGAGACATTAACAATCAGCGAATTGGGCGAGTTACGCGTGTTAAGCCTCCTTCCAATACCCCAGGCGAGTGCATGTCGAGGTATGTATGTTGCGCGTGGAGGTGCGAATACCGAGCCGTTTTTAGTACGAAACGTCATCGGAAACGCGATAGAGATTACGCCACGTGCCAATGTTGAGGCTCTGCGTGTGGTAATCGTAAACCCTGTTCGTGGAACCAGTGGTGAGAAGTACTATGAGCAATTGAAGCCGGATCAGAGTATTCAGGTTCCTGTTCCTCCACCTCATGGCATCGTTTTGCTGGGAGCGTTTATAGATGGGCAAGCATGGGAAGGCTGGTGCGCGGTATTGCGTCCCTCAGACTTACATCTTCAATGCACAGCACCCGAAAAAGCGAAACCAGGGAGTCGTGTCAAGGTAACACTCAAAACGGGGATGGCAGATCGCGTGGTACCTATCCAGTTGATTGTCAAAGACGCACGTCTAATTACACAAAGCGATACACAGGTAGAATTCGCGGCCCGTATCAAGGCGAATATAAGCGAGTGGGGACAGCAGTCAGTAACGGGAACAATTGAACGACAGTTATCCCAGGTCAACGCGATGCCACGTATGGTTAGGCGGATGATGATGAACACCGCAACCATGACCGATATCATGCCAGTGATGGCAATGCCTCCAAGTCCGGCTGGCGGACCACAGGTGCTTTCCTCCGTTATGCGAGCACCTGCAGATGCTGTCGCAATGCCAATAGCACAAGCACCTCCTGTCTTACCCACACAGCTAACAAATGTGCGCCTGTCCTTTCCAGAGGTTATACACAATAGTATTGTGAAAGTACAGGGTGAGACAAGTGTTGAGGTAAAGCTAGGCGATGGTATGACACGCTATATAGTCGAGGCGTTCGCACTCTCCTCCCAAACGTTGGATTGGCAACGTGTCGAGACGACACTTGAAGCAACACAAGAGGTATACGGTGAGCTAACTGTTTCACCTTTTGTCTTCCCTGGCGATCCTGTGATGGGACGCTTAGATGTAGGCGCGGCATCGGGCAAGGCACTGGTCGAAGTACAACATGATGGCAAAATGCTCCCTCTCTTCTCTGATACAGGCGATCCAATTCCAACTGATATGCCCATTTCATCTGGCTCTAGCGTACACTTTCCAGTTGGCCCTGGCACGATTACCTCTATTGTACGTGACGTGGGTAGTGGTACAAGTGATGTAAGCGAACGCTATATTACAGAACCAGGAAAATTGCGGCATATCGTGCGAACGTTGCGCTTACTCACGTCTGGCGAAGCTGTGACGTTACAAGATACGAACGCATTAGAATTGCGCCCGATGCCGGGACTGGAGCGACCCTTCCAGGTGTTTGTGGAAGCGGCCTCGCTCTATCCTTACGGTTGTGTCGAGCAAACATCAACAAAGTTGTTTGCGATGTACGTCGGCTATGTTACCAATAAACACGATGAGCAACGTGCCAGCGAGTACGAAGCCGCACTTGTGGTATGGCATAAGCGACTTGTGAGCATGTACCTGCCCCATAAAGGCTTTTGTCTCTATCCACCTGAGAATGGTGCGAAGGGCAAGCCAGATACCCATTACGCACCACTCGCAGTGAAACGGCTGCTCGACCTTCCAACGACAGAACAGGCAATAGAAGCATCATCGACACTTCACACTCTATTGAGCAACATACGTGCGATGGCAATTGATGCCGCAAGTTACTACAAGATAGAGAGTCCTCCACGTACAATCAACACCTGTCATGACGCCTATCGTGTGCTACACTCGACAGTATTGTCACAAGGAAAGAAGGATGAAGCGGTAGCATTTGTGCGTTCGCGTTTGAAAGAGCGGAACGGCGTAGTGACGGTTGCTGTACCTGAGCAAAATCCACTTATGGCCTTGTTTGGCAGTGGTGTCGCTGAACGACAAGAGACCGCATATGCAGCCGCTGTATTGCTCAAAACAGGTGAGGCTTCTGATCTATCGCTTGCCATTGCAGCCACAAATACTATCACAGGCCAAATCAACGCAGAGGGACGTTTGTATAGTACAGTAGACTCTGCTGCTTGTCTTGCGCTGATGGTTGCACTACGCGACTCAGGTGTTGTCGCGGACAATGGAGCTGGGCGTGTCACGGTAAATGGTCAAGAAATGGCATTGGCGGACGCACTAAGCTATCGTGAAAAGGTACAATCTCTACAATGTGTGCAGGGAGCGGTTGCAGCGCAGATCACCTCAGAAGTTGTCGAGGATTGGAATACATTCAAACGACAATTAGCGGTTGAGGTGCGTTTAGAAAGAAAAGGGCATATCCAGGAACAGTTTTCAGTTGGTGACGAACTTGACCTGGTGATCAAAGTTCGGCAGTACGAGCCAGGCTTGTTAGCACATGTGTGTTTGCCAGACGCACTAGCTCGTATTGTTGGTGGAGGACAAGTCAAACGTTTCAGTCTCGACTTTTGTGGAAACAATGAGTTGCGCGTCCCACTTGCCGCTATTGGCTCAACACAAAGTGCACTTGATAGAAAAACGTCGAGTCAGCATTGGGCTGTAATAGTACGCAACATGTTCAAAGCAGAGCAAGTTGGTAATCCAGGGCTGTTAGAAGTTGTAGTGAAAACGAACAACTAGTTATACGGCAAGCATGACAGGGGCCAGCCCTGTCACTACTATACAGCTTGCCGCGAAGCGGGAGAAAACGTCTATAGTAGTGACAGGGCTGGCCCCTGTCATGCTGTTCATGAGCAATGTAACAGCGCATGATAGTCCTATAGTCCTACGTTTAGCCTTGTATACTTGACCTATTTGGCCATGGGAAGTAAAGTCATAGCAAGAGTTGTACGTAGAGGTGGATGTGCTGTAGTGTCTTAGAACAAGATTGAAGGAATATACGTATGTCGTCTATGGATAAGCGTAAGGGTAGTGCGCTCAAAGAGCCGGCGAAAAGTGGGACGCTCCCACAGTTGCCTGGGCAAATGAATGAACTATCTCCAATTGAACAGTTGCCTTTCCCAGAAATCTCAAATATTCCAAATGTAATTGCGCAAGCTTCTCCAGTTAGCGAGTCTACACCTTCGGTGTCTCCTATCTCTGAGGTATCACCACTTCTAACACGTCCACTTCCAGCAACGACAAAGACGACACCACTTCCTTCACCATCCGCGACTCGTGTGTTGCCAACAGTGACAAGGATGTTGCCAGAAGTTCAAACGGGTGATTTACCTCTATTGCGCCACACAACCACGTCATTACGACAGCCAACTGTTATTCGGGCCACGGGTAAAAAGAGTACAGGCACGATGCGCCCACCACAGGGTCGTCGAATGGTTGTCCATGTAGCAGTCACAGTGTTGCTAGCGTTTATTGTGCTTGGTAGCCTCATCGCAGTTGCACCAATTGGCACCGAGGGCAAAGGCTACAACGTATTTTCCCCAATCGTCAAATATTTTTCTAATAAAAGCACCAATAACGTTTTACTGGCACAGCAAGCGGCAACGGCAACGGCAGTCACACAGGACGGATATGATCCAGGAAATTCACAAACGTTCGCGGGTGTACCAACTGCTCCTGCCAGTTTTGGGGGCGGAACGGGCGCGGGCGGTGTCGGCAATCACTTCTTCTGGGGACAGTGTACCTACTGGGCTGCGTTCCGTTACCATCAGCTCACGGGCCTCTGGGTTCCCTGGCTAGGCAATGCTGGTGACTGGGCCTATAACGCACCCAGCTTCGGGTGGCATGTAGGTTATACGCCACGCGTAGGTAGCATTATCGTGCTTGCCCCTGGCGTACAAGAAGCAGGAGGCTATGGTCACGTCGCTATTGTCGAGAGCATCAATGCGGATGGTAGCGTGAATACCTCCAATTTCAACTGGGGTTATGGTGATTTCGGTGTCATGACTTATCATACATTTTACCCCGGCTATGGTGTCACCTTCGTGTGGGCATAAACTATAAAAAACAAAAGAAGATGCCACGTTTCTGCAGTGCAGAAACGTGGCATCTTCTTTTGTTTTTTAGGAGTTCCATTGCTCAAGCAAAAAGGCATAGTGCTCTATCATTGTTAGGTGTTGTTTGCGTTCCTCGCATGTTCCTCGCTGTACTTGCTCTTGATGATAGGATAGCAATGCCTGTGCACTTACGACAACTTTAGGGGAGACATGCATTTTGTGGACATATTCATGGGAAACTGGTTGCCATGCTGGATCGTCGCGCCAGTTGATATAGGGACAATTACGACACTGATTGGCGCAACAATAGCCACGTCGCGTGAGAAAGCCACGCGTCGCCATATAGAGACCATTGGCGGTTATTTCCCAATCACCCTCGCTTGAAGATTGCTCCATGAATACTCCAATATGTAGTTTGCTGTTATTATACCATCGGAATATGCTCGATTTGAGCATTCTCATCACGTGGCACATGGCGCGTCTGAATGCGCCGCATCGCGTTCCCAATACGGCGAATACCTTCTTCGATGTGCGCGATTTCAGGTGAGGCAAAACTGAGGCGAATATAGTGTTGACCGCCACCATCGACATGAAAAGGTTCACCAATCACAAATGCAACGTGCTCGGCGACTGCTTCGCGCAATAAGGTACGCGCACGCATATCCCCCGGCAAACGACACCATAAATGGAAGCCACCACCTGGGCGATTCACTCGTGAGCCAATAGGCCAATGTGTGGCAATAGCCTGTAGCATACAATCCCTTTTTCGCTGATACTGCTCTCGCAACCTCTGAACATGCTCGTCTATGAAGCCATGTTGCAGGAGTTCAGAAACAGCCCACTGGCCAAGCGCATTGGTATTGAGGTCGAAGACCTGTTTATGCAAGGAAAGGCGTTCAATCATGGTTGATGGTGCCACCAGCCATGCGACACGCAGACCGGGCGCGAGTATCTTAGAATAGGTGCTGAGATAAAGAACCTGCTCATGTTTGTCCATCGCCTTAAGTGGCTGGTGTTCTTTGCCATCAAAAAAGATTTCGCCATAGGCATCGTCCTCAAGAATGGGTATCTGATATCGTCTAGCAATTTGCAAAAGACGTTTCCTGCGCTCATAAGACATAACAACCCCGGTGGGATTATGGAATGTGGGAGAGGTGTAGATAAAGCGAGGATGGCGACGTGCGAGAATGGATTCGAGCAGGTCAATACGCATGCCCTCGTTGTCCATTGGTACACCAATGACGCGAGCACCTAATGCACGAAACGTGTTGATTGCTCCCAGGTAGGTCGGTACCTCCACGATAACTTCATCGCCTGGATTTAAAAGGAAGCGACTGATGAGGCCAATACCCTGTGTTGACCCTGACAAGATCAGGACATGCTGCACGTCGATAGCGACTCCACGAGCACGCATACGAGCCGCAATAGCACGTCGTAGGCTTTGTAGCCCCTCTACTGGACAGTAGCCAAGCGCACTTTGACGCGCCTGAAGCAAACCATCGGAAAAGAGGGTGACAAGCCGTTCAGCGGGTAGCGTATCCAGCGCAGGCGTTCCTGCTGCTAGTGAGATAACTTCTTTACGCTCGCCCATAGAAGTTATTTCGCTTAACATCCGTGCATCTGGTCCAAGCAAGGCATCCTCACCTTCTGCTAGACCAAAGAGCCAGGAAGGAACATCATTTTCTAATGGTTCGCCGGGTTCGTGGATGTAGCTCCGTCGCACAATAGTTCCACGTCCTACATGACCTTCGATCAGCCCCTCACTAGCCAGCTCATTATATGCATTCATCACGGTGGTACGATTGACGCCCAACTCTTGTGCGAATGCTCGTTCGGTTGGAAGACGTGTACCCTCGGCCAATTCACCCGAAAGGATTGCTTCACGTAGAGCCTGACATATTTGCTGATACAATGGGACACCATTAGCACGCTCTAACTTGACCAACGCATGAATAGGTGTTGTAAATAGTGGAAGCGACGATTTCGGATTGGCTGTATTCCGTAACATGATTTCCTCCTGATTGGATCATACCAATGAGTGTATCTGATACAGGAGAGAGTAAGCAAGTGCCAATAGCACATGGACGAATAGGCCAATCCTCTAATTAATAGACGAAAAGAGAGCTTCTATGACAGATATTGCGCAGCGCATCGAACAGGTGCGCAATGACCGTGAACATGGCTCACGCTGGCTAGTACGGGAGACGCTACACATTCTGCGTGACGTTGCGCACCTACAAAGCTCATCAAGTGAGCAAGACATTTATAGTGTTGGTCGCGCGCTTGCACTGGCACGACCCTCTATGTCGGCCCTTGCCAATGCGGTCGGACACATGCTTACAGTTCAGGGTGGACCTGATGCAATGTCACATGAGGCCGAACGACTCTTGCAAGAGTACGATACAGCAACGCAACGTATTGCCGAGTATGCCAAACCATTACTTTATGGAACGATTATGACATGCAGTATCTCTGGTACGGTGTTAGACGTGCTTGCCGCTAATAGTAAGTCTATCAAAGATGCGATTACGCTGGAAGGGCGTCCTCGCTATGAAGGACGTGAGATGGCAAATGCGTTACGGAAAAAGGGCTTTACAGTGACTCTGATTACTGATGCACAGGCAGATATTTTTATGCCTCGATGTGATTGTGTTGTTGTAGGTGCCGATAGCATTCTGTCGAATGGAGATGTACTGAATAAAGCAGGAACCGCATTGTTAGCCTGGTCAGCAAAGGGACATTCCGTTCCTATCTATGTTCTCTCCGAGACCTTGAAAATCTCTTCTCAACAGTGGCAGGAAGGGGTAGAGCACTGGCAAGCAAACCTCGCGCTCTTAGAAGAGAAAGAGGGTGAAGAGGTACTTGAGCAAGCTGTAGAGGGTGTTACAGTCCGCAATTTCTACTTTGACCGTACTCCACACGAGCTTGTAGCAAAGGTGATTACAGAGCAAGGTATTATCGGTCAAGAAGAAATTATAGCTATTGCGGCACGGGTGGCGCAAAACAAACAAGTATTGGGGTTTTAGGATACATCATCTGGTCCCTACGAAAAACCCTAAAATCTGTGTAACGTGTAACGTTTACTCTCTCAATCCGCTCTACAGGCCGACTGAGAGCATATAAAAACGTTACATAACCGCCTATTTTTTCATGTAACGTTAGGTAACGTGTAGTAGGTAACATGTAGAAAGAAATACAACCGTAGGGTAATCTCTCTCAAACGTTACACGTTACCTGAAAAAAACAGGAGCTATGTAACGTTTCACAACCTTCTCAATCCGCTCTACAGGCCGATTGAGAGAGTAAACGTTACACGTTACACAATTTTCTAGATACCCCTCTTAGTATGATGAAACCTATAGTTGAGTGTGAACCCTTCCCCATCATTGGGCGCAATGAATTGCTGCCCCTACCGCTATTTCTTTATTGTGACTGTATAGCCACCAGTGGTATGCACTCCTGCACGTCTGACGTGGAGATGTGGTGCTGAGCTAGTGGTTGGAATGACGAATATCGAAGTTGCTGCCTGGACGTTTTGTGTTTCTGGCTCAGCTCCTGCTGCAAAGACGTTCACCAGGAATTGAGAACCGCTACCAATACCTAAAACAAGAAAAGAGAGTGCGACAATACGAATTTGCCATGCATTTACTTTATGTATTGCAATAGTAAGTCTAGTCATTAATTTTCCTTAATTCATCCACTCGCCGGGTCTACTCTTCCGGCCTATCTTCACCCCGCCATCACGATCATTCATAGTTTTGGCGTCTTCCGCCATGCGTGTCCCTATATCTGCAAACGAAGTGCGATGCCAAAAGGTTGCAGGAAATAGTCCAACGCCAACTGCAATCGCAGCACCTATTTCTGCACGATTAAAGGGCAAGCCTGGTGGCAAGGGAAACGGCACACGCGTCACTACACCAAGATGCAAAAGGAGCGCAAACACAAAAATTATCAGTTCAAAGGTAAATACAGCATAGTACGAAATGACTTCTTTGGCCTGTTTTTGTCGATACACGATGGCTAACCCAATATTGAGTAGACATAAAAATCCTGTAACCCAAAGTGATATAGTAATTATATTGTTGAAGGTCACAAAGGCTATGTTTATATTGAGTTGACTAATTTGTGCTAATGAGAAGAGTGCAGAAACAACATGCATCAACAAAGACCTCCCCTATAGTATGCCCACAAAATCTGTATGGACACGTTCTTTCCCTACGCTTTTTATTTATACGTCAACAATAGCTTTGAAAAGGCAACCTCGGTCTTATTCAAATTCACCAGCATCCCCACCAAGCCACTTGTTAATGAACCATCCTGTGCATTACCCACGACTTTATTATTTACAATCAATGTGAATTTTCCGCCGTTCACCGCGACCTTGAACGTATTGACACTATTTGGGCCGTGACCTTCGTGATATTCATGTCCAAAGGGAGCCGCCCAGATGGTTGTCCAGGGATTGCTTGCTGGATCACCGCTATCATCATACTTGAGCAATTGGTAATTGCCGCCCCTTGCATTCGCGACCTCGAAGATATAAAACGATTTATACGATTTCCCATCCTTTTGATGCACGCTAAAATTGTAGACAAGGCCAAATTGATTTGTGATGGCTGTTTCGTCACCACTTAAAGCTTCCATCGTCAGCGAATACACATACGAACCACTTACGGTTTCATCAGGTAGTAACGCAAGAGCAAGTGCTTTTGTATCATTATTAGTAATATGGTACGCATTACCTTTGAAAAAGTACTGCTGGGGTCCGCTGGTAGCAACATGCCAGTTGTGACTATTCGCACTGAGCGAGTCACTTAAAATAGTGTTTGCCTGCATTGTCGCGGTCGCTTGTACACCCACCGTAGCAGTTATATTTGGTGTCACAGCCACTATTGTCTGCTGACTTGTATTTGTATGCGTGCGTAACAACCAGAACACACTTGAAGTAAGCAGTATCAGGAAGACAGCGGCACAGAGTACAACGCTTTTTACGTTTTTTCTAAGTTTGTTAAAAGCCCGCAATGGTGTTCCTGAAAGCAATGGTTCAAGGTTTGAGGGAGGAAGGGTAGCGGTAGGAGAGGACAATACATTTCCTTGTTCCTGAGGAAGGACAGGCAAAAAGCCAGTGACAAATTGTCCAGGTTGTCCCGCCACTGGGACCTGAATTACTTTGAACGATTGCGTCAACTTCATGGTCGTTGTCGCACCTTGGCCCGAATACGGACCACTTGTAGATACCTGTGCCTCCTGGCTAGCTTGCCCATCATGCTGAGAAGAAGGACCGCTATATGTTCCATTTGTACCACTGAAGGAGAGCGGTGAAACAGGATTAAAAGTTTTCATTTCACCAGGCACATCACCAGTATTTGGCGTAGATGGCACCCCTGTAGGTGGAAACGGCATACTTGTTTGAGGTACTTGTGTACCTGATACATTATTATCATCAGTTGTACGAAGTAGACCAGTTTTATGCACAACCCGCGGCTTGATATGTGTAGTAGCACGCGCATTTTGTGTTTGCGAAACTTTTGGTACAGCACCCGCTTGTTCCGGTGACAGATCAGGTGAAAATGATATTGGCGTATATGGGTTATTCGTAGAATATTGGCTTTGAGCATTTGATGTAGAGACAGATTGTGCTGATGGCATAAGTTCGGAAAACGAAGTCATATTTGCATTAGCAGTATTAGCATATTGAGACTCTACAGCACTCATAGCTGGCCTTGGCGAAAGTGGCACAAGGGAAGGTGTACCTACTCTTGAATGGCCTATACCACTTCTTGATTTTTGTGGTACAGCAGGCATAGTTCCTGTTTGCCATGAAGGATCGAAGAGACCACGGGGTGTATATAAGCGACTCTCGGCTCCGGGAGCAACAGGACCACTACCAGCAACATTGTGTAAAGAAAGTTGTATGCCAGAGACTGCAAGGGCAAGACGAAAAGCACTGGCCAGGTCCTGAGCACTCATATAACGGTCATTGGGATTTTTCGCAAGCGCACGAAGTATCACCTGCTCAGCCGGGATGGGTAAATCTTCACGCAATGAGCTTGGTGGCGGTGGCTCGGAGTGTAGGTGGTGCATGACGATCTGCATTGGCATATTGCCTTTAAACGGCGTCGTACCCGTCACCATCTGGTATAGCACAACACCAAGCGAGTAGAGATCAGCACGTGCATCTACATTGTGACCACCCATGACCTGCTCTGGTGACATGTAGTCGGGCGTTCCCAACGGGACCCCAGCTCCTGTCAAGCTTACCTGCGCATCTTGTCCATCAGCAATAATTTTCACTAATCCAAAATCGGTAAGCAGGAGTCGCCCCTCGGAGGTCTTCAAAATGTTGGCCGGTTTGATGTCACGATGAATGACACCATGCTCATGAGCGACATCTAGTGCTGCTGCGAGCTGGTCGAGGTAGTTGACCACCTTTATTAGCGATAATGGCCCTTCGCGCTCTAACTCGTCACGTAAGGTTCCACCACTAATGTAGGGCACCACAAGATAAGCCATGCCATCGCGCTCACCATATTCGTGAACTGGAAGAATGTTAGGATGTTCCAGAGACGCGGCGGCATCCGTCTCTCTACGAAAACGCTCAAGGAAAGCTGCTTGTTGGGCTGGATTCAGGCGTGTAACAGGCAATAGTACCTTGACCGCGACCTGACGACGCGGGCGAGATTGCTGTGCAAGGAAAACAGCACCCATTCCACCCTGCCCTATCAGCTTTTGCAATGTACAAGTGCCCAGTACTTTTCCAATCAAAACTTCTGCATTCATAAAACGATTTCCCCTAGTTACGTGTAAGCAGGAGGTTTTTGAAGGCAACCTCTGTACCATTGAGATTCACAATCATGCCGACCGTTCCACTTGCGAGTGAGGCATCCGTCACAGTCGTCATTACTTTCCCATTCACCGTAATGGTGAACTTCGCCCCATTCATAAAGACCTTTACCGTGTTTGTATTTTGTATCCCATGACCTTGATGAAACTCATTCCCAAGTGGTTGATGCCAAAGCTTTGTCCACGGCGCATTTGCGGCTGAAGCACCCTTTGTATCGTCATATTTCCAGAATTGGTACTCGCCACCTTTGCTATTGACCACTTCAAAACTATAAAAGGTGGTGATTGTTGTTTTGCCCTTCATCTGCTGATTGAAGCGCATAATCATTCCGAATGAGTTATTTGGTGAAGCATCGTCGCCCTTGATCTCTTCCATTGTCAACGTATAGCCAATCGCGCCCGCGAATGGTGCGGATTGCAGAACTGTCGCACGTCCGTTATCACCTAAATCAGTAATGTGATAGGCACCATCTTTGAAGGCGTACACCTTGGCGGGTGTTGTCAGCCAGTTGTTTGTATTCGTGCTGAGCGGATCATCAAGGATTACATTCGCACGCGCGGTTGCAGTAGCCTGCGCAAGGGCTGTTGCCTTCACGTTTGGCGTTCCCATTGGCACAGCTTGATTTGTCGTTTTTGGTTTAGCAGTTGGATGAGCATGTGTACGTACAAACCACACCGTACTTGCAGTTCCAATCAGTAAGAGCATGACTGCTATGAGCGAGAGAATTGAGACCATGCGCTTAGACTGCTTGCCTGGCTTAGTGTTCTCAAGCGGTGGGAGTTGTGCTGTAGGCGAAGAAGGTAGTAACCCTGTTGCATAGCGACCGGGCTGACCGGCAACAGGAAATTGCACAATCTTCATAGGTGCGGTTAATTTCACCGTATTGGTTGACTTTCCAGGAACTGTGAGTGCGTCTGTATTAAGTACTGGAGACAGTTCCTGTATATTCTCTAATTGTGTAACGTTTGGGACGCGTAAGCTATCGGTTGAAGGAACTGTCATCATCCGTGCTGGCATCTCACCCGTTGTGTCTATTCTATACTCGCTGTCTGCTACCCCTGCTGTCCTCGTCGTCCCCATTGTACCTGTTACCATCTGCGGGAACTTTCCTGTTCGTGATAGCAGACCCGTAGGACGGTCTGGCATTGCCGATGGCATCGAGCCAGCCGTTTCGGTGGAAAGCATACCTGTTGACCTGCTCAGGAGTCCACCACCTCGCTTGGCACCGAAGGCCGGTAAGAAGCCTGTTGGATTTCCCAGAGGTGCCGGGCTAACCTTTGCTGCAAAGGTGGGAACAGTTCCTGTTTGTCTCGCGGTATCGAATGAAGCTTGCGGCGTAAGCAATCGGGCGGCAGTCGCGCCATTTAAAGCCGCACTTGCACCACCACCCAACGGGATGCCTGTGCCAGTAAGGGCTGTGCGGAATGCCTGCGCAAGGTCTTGCACACATGCATAGCGATCAGTAGGCCTTTTCGCTAACGCACGAAGTAGCACATGTTCGGCTGCAATCGGCAAGTCTGGACGAAGCAGATGTGGCGATGGAGGCTGAGTTTGTAGATGCTGTGATGCAATCTGCATCGGTGTTTCGCCTTGAAACGGGGTAGTACCAGTGATCATTTGATACATAATCACGCCGAGCGAATAAAGGTCAGAGCGTCCATCGACATCTTCACCGATTACTTGCTCCGGCGACATGTAGTCGGGGGTACCCACAGGTGCACCTTCACCAGTGAGTCGGGTCTGTGGCGTCTGCCCCCCGGCGATGACCTTGACCAAGCCAAAATCTGTCAGTAAAAGGCGACCTTCTGGTGTCATTAAAATATTGGCGGGTTTGATGTCCCTGTGAATAACACCATGCGCATGAGCAAAATCCAGAGCTGCCGCGAGTTGATCTACGTAGTTCATCACTTTTGCCAGAGGCATAGGACAATCACGTTCCATCTCTTCGCGTAACGTGCCCCCACTGACGTAGGGCATCACAAGATAGGCCAGTGTATCGCTCTCCCCATACTCGTGAACAGGCATGATGTTTGGATGCTCCAGAGACGCCGCAGCGTCTGTCTCGCGCCGAAAACGTTCCAGGAACGCGGCAAGCTGAATTGGAGTCAAGGATGCCATGGGCAACAGCACTTTGACCGCAACTTGCCGACGAGGACGTGATTGTTGTGCAAGAAAAACTGCTCCCATCCCACCTTGTCCTATCAACCGTTGCAATGTACAGGTGCCAAGTACCTTTCCAATCAATGCTTCTGCGTTCATTAAAACCTCTTCCTTACTTTGACATTTTTCATGGTTGCGTCTATCTTTTCGCGGAAAATTCGTCCGCGTTTATACGTTTTTATTCACACTCATCCATGTAACCTATCCCTATCCGCTCGTGCATTACTTCATCATGTGTCTACATCTTAGTCAAACTGTGTACTTATGACAATGAATAAGCCCTTTTTCATGACCAAAGTAATGTATATTGTAGGACAAATGACCGTATTGACACGTCTCTATGCAATGAACGGGCAAGTATGATGATTTATAGATTAATAGGAAATGTGGGGCATGATAAGATTATCGGGAGACATGACAGGGGCAAGCCCAGTCACTACTATACTTCGCGCCACAGAGTGGCTTGCCACGACAACCCGTGTATAGTAGTGACTGGGCTTGCCCCTGTCATGTCTCCCGATAAGCCGTAAAGTGCCTCAAATTATACAGTAGGATCTTTGAGCATCTCTGGGTCGAGGTCTTCTTCGGCATCGAGGGGAACTATTTCGTCTCCAACCATTGCGACCATCGAGGGGACGGTACGGCTCTGTACGATGATGCCATGGAGCAGTGACGCCGATGCTTGTGCCAATAGTGGACGTATGCGTTCCAAACGCGTGCGTTGTATCTTGAGTTGTTCAGAGCGTTCACGCGCAACACGTTCGCTTGCAATGCTTTCGGTCTCAGTCTGTGATAATTGTGTCCATATATCACGTGCATCCAAAACTTGACCAACGGCTGCTTGTACCTGTTGCAGCAGGTCGATAGTCTGGTTAATTGACATAAGTATGTCACCTTCAGCAAGGTCAATGCGGTTCATCAGTCCACTGAGCGACATGCCACGTGACCACGCCAGCGCGACACCATGAAATTCCGGTGCGATACCAGGTGTAAAGTTGATGCCAGCACGTTGCTCAACACCATTGATGTGCTGGACAATATGCCAGAGTTGACGCCGCACCTGCACAAGTTTGGCATGCACAACATTACAATTCTTCACGCGTTTATCAGTGTTGAATGTGAACCAGCTACACACTTCAGCAAGTTCGCTCACGGTCAATTCGTCGAGAATACCCTGCACAATGAGTTCGATGATCAACGCACCAACCGGATGAAAGATGCTACGCAACAGGCGACCCTTGAGCGTGAGTTGATCGTCCTGCCCAATAAAGCCTAGCGCACGTAAAGAGAAAATCGTACCATCCAATTCAGCCGCACCTGCGCGGCTAAGCGGATAGGCCCCGATTTTCTCGCGGCGTTTTTCAAGGGCGAGCGCGGCCCCATCAGAGGCGGCACCCTTCTTTTTCTTACCTGACTTCTTAGCCTTATTATGACGCAATTCTAAACGGTGCAGTTCGTCAAGTTCCCATTTCATGTAGCGTTGATACTCACGCAGGCTCGAAGCGCAGATGCGGCGCAAGTGTTGCACATCCCCCGGTTTCCAGAGGTTGAGTACTGAATTGTAGCGAATGACAAAGGCACTGGTAACTGGCAGGAGTTCGCCTGTAATGCGCTGAAACGATGGCTCGAAGGGTTCCCATGGCGAGTATGGAATGACCGCTGAACCATGCATGTCCATACCACGCCGACCTGCACGACCAGTCAACTGACGGTATTCATTGGGGGTCAATAGGCGCATTTCTTGTCCATCGAACTTGCTCAAGCTCCCAACGACAACGGTACGCGCAGGCAAATTCACGCCAAGCGCAAGCGTATCTGTGGCAAATACGGCACGCAGCGAACCTCGCGCGAATAGTGTTTCGACAAGCACTTTCAATCCCGGTAATAAACCAGCATGGTGAAAGGCTAGACCACGTGGGAGTAAGCCTGTGAGTGAGATAACCTGTTGCAGGTTACGGTCTTCCTTTGGTAGTTGCTCTAGCCAGATGTTAATCTCTTCTTTGATGCGTGCCAATTCCTCCGGCGTTGTGAACGTATGTAGAGAGGCACTCATAGCGGCCTCTTCCACGACACGGCGTCCAGGCAAGAAGTACAAACAGGGTAACAAATCGGCATCACGCAGGGCGGTCAGGACTTCACCTGACTCCACTGCTTCACGCTTTGGTTGACGCTTTGGCTTCTCGCGTACAGGTTCTTCATCGCCATTTTTCGCACTACGTTGCGCATCTTGCCGACCATTTTTACCGCGTCCCCCCCGGTCGTCCCACTCCTCGTCGTTATCTTCATCGTCGAAGGTGTACACACGGTTTCGGTTGGACATTTGGGCCGCCTTCGCCTCACCACCAACATTGGGAAATTTCTCGATGCGCTTCCCATTGGCATCCTGGACAAGATGCAGTTTACCATCAAGGAAGTAGTAGTGTTCCAAGGGAACGGCTCGTTGCTCATGCGTCACAAGCACGATAGGACGATGGACTCGACTGATCCAGTTTTCAAGGTCCTCGGCATTGCTTACAGTGGCGGAGAGACCCACGAGTTGGACGTGTTGCGGAGAGCAGATGATTGCCTCTTCCCACACCGGACCACGTTCGTTATCACTGAGATAGTGCAATTCATCGAAGACCACAAAGCCTACATCCGCGAGTGTCGAGGACAAGCCAAAACGGTCTCCACCCTCTTCTAACAACATATTGCGATAGACTTCAGTTGTCATAATGACAATTGAGGCGCGACTGTGCTCGACGATATCGCCCGTCACAAGGCCAACGGTATCGAAACCATAGGCGTCGCGCAGATCACGGTACTTCTGATTCGAGAGTGCTTTGAGGGGGGTCGTGTAGATGACACGCTGGCCTCGTTGCTGTGCGAGCCAGATGGCATATTCCGCGACAAGCGTTTTGCCTGTACCAGTGGGAGCCGCCACCATCACGGACTGGTCATTGGCAAGATGAGCAATCGCTTCGAGTTGAAATGGGTCAATGGGGAAAGGATAGCGGGCCTTAAACGTCTCGATGCTCTCCGATACCGCCGATCCTAGCTGGGTTTCAGGTATTTCCGGGGTCTCTTGCCCGACCACTACGTATTCGTTCATGTTCTTTCTTGCTTATATATTATTCTGTACTATGCTTGCGTTTTTCATTTCCCCCATTGTAACATGAATCGGGTGTTTAAGCTATCTATTACGTTTGTCAAAAACTGGGCAACTTGACAAATAGCGTATTGAGATGACATACTATGCATGTAAGAGAACTGTGGACAGCTTCCTTACCCATAAAAACGTCAGCAACGACATCTACATATCCTCCTGATCTTGCGCTGTAGCAAGATATTATCACCTATGTGAACGCTCCCATTCTGGTAAAGACGCACCCTCAAAGTTTTACTTGCGCAGTGGCAAGATAGCATAAAGTCGAACGAAAGGTATTATCATTGGAACCAAAGAAACGCATTGCTATCATAGCGCACAACAACAAAAAGCATGACATTCTAGAGTGGGCAAGATTTAACAAGATTTTCTTAGCGCAACACGAGTTGTATGCGACAGGGACGACAGGCAAGTTATTGGAAGAGGAACTTGGCTACGATGTTTTCAAGCTACAAAGTGGACCACTTGGTGGCGATCAACAGGTCGGCGCAAAGATATCGACACAGGAGATTGATATGCTGATCTTCTTCTGGGACCCACTTGAGCAGCAACCACACGATCCCGATGTAAAAGCACTCCTACGCATAGCGGTTGTGTGGAACATCCCAATTGCTTGCAATCGTGCCTCCGCTGATTTCATCATCACGTCACCGCTCATGCGTAACCAGTATCAACCGCACCTTCCTGATTACCAGGGCTACCTGACGCGAAATTATGAGGAACAAACAGTGCACGCAAAAACAGAACGTTCCCTCTCACTCGATGCCGTGTGAGAGGTTTCATTGTTGTAAGACATCATGGACGCCCACAAGGTCCACCCCATAAGCAAGGGACTAGGGTGCCCGCAAGGGGAACACTCCTCCCACACCACGAACTCGCTCCCAATGCGCTCTCGTGGTGTGGGAGGAGTGTTCCCTTGCTTTCAGCAGTAGGTTTTTGGGGAGATGCGTCAAATGCCTGTAGGGACCGATTTATCACGTCCTTGTCGGCGATTGTCAAGGCCAAGAGGACGTGATAAATCGGTCCCTACAGGCATTTCTTCTCGTGAAATATTCTCTTTTACAAAAACCTACTGCTGAAAGCGTCCCCCTTGCGGGTACCCTGGCTCAACATTGACTGAGTAGTATCACGCGAACGCCAACGCACGTTTTAAGTGTTCAAGCGAGATATTGCCGCCAGAACAGACAATTCCAACTTTCTTACCACGTAATTGCTCACTCATATGATACGCTCCTGCGAGTGGGGCCGAACCAGCGGATTCAGCCAAGGTGTGCGCTCGTTCAATCATCCAGACCATTGACTGCAATATTTGCTCCTCGCTCACGAGCAGGAAGTCGTCCAGTTTGTCCCAGAGAATAGCCTGTGGCAGTTCAAAGGCACTACCCGTTGCAAGGCCATCAGCAAAGGTGCGGTTAGGAGCCGTCAAAAGCTTGTGTTGTTTCCAGGAGAGATAGGCTGCCGACGAAGCTTCTGCTTGCACTCCGATCACTTGAATCTTCGAGTTGATAGCGTCGGCGACAATACACGCACCTGCCGCGCCACTGCCACCACCGATAGCCACGAAGATCACCTCTATCCCCGGCTCATCCTCCATCATCTCAAGGATACCTGTCGCGACACCAGCAATGAGTAGAGGCTCGTTGCCGGAGTGGATGTAGCGATAGCCATGTTCATGAGCAAGTTGTTCGCAATACAATTTTGCCTCGTCATAGTTCACACCATGAAATAGCACCTCGGCACCCATACCTTGCATCGCCGCAACCTTGCCTGGATTGGCTCCCTCTGGCACCACAATTCGCGATTGAACGCCAAACAACTTTGCTCCATACGCAACCGACTGCCCATGATTGCCTGTTGAGGCTGCGATGACGCCTCGCTCTCGCTCGTCCGCACTCATCTGTGACACAAGGTTCACGCCCCCACGCACCTTGAACGCACCAACGGGATGGTAGTTTTCATGTTTGACATACACGCTCGTGCCAATCAAATCGTTGATGGCGGGATACGAGTAAAGTGGTGTACGCTGCAAATACGGGCGTATCTGTCGCTGTGCCAGCAACACGTCCTGGAATTGTGGGATATACATAATATGACATTCTCTTTCTAGTGCTAAATTACTCTAAATATGTTTAAATCAAAAGTAGAGTATACTACTTAAAATAGGTCGAAGGGACAGCTAAGCGTGAACCAGCAACAGCAACCATATGATAGTTCAATCAAGGCAATTCTCAACGAGGATGCTCCTGCTATTCTACCACTTTTGTTACCAGGGGTTGAGGTCATTGAGGTACTCGATATAGAGGTACTGCGTCCGCCCATACGTGCGGATAGGGTGTACCGTGTGCTCTACCGAAGGAGACCACATACGTTTCACCTGGAGTTTCAAGCAAGTCGAGATGATAAAATGGCCTTTCGTATGGCGGTCTACCATACACAGTTATTAGAGAAGTACGAATTGCCAGTCATCTCGATGCTGGTATACTTGTTTAAGACCACTATCGTGACATCACCACTAGAGGAGTTCAGTGGGACAGAAGAACTATTAAGGTTCAATTTTCGTGTATTGCCACTTTGGAACGTGGATGGCCGACAGTACGTTGAGCAACACAAAATAAGCATGTACACATTGCTCCCCATGATGCAGAATGTAAATGATACAATACTATTACAGGCAATAGACGAACTTATCGAGTACGGTAAAGGGGATGAGTCCAAATTAGAGCGTAGGCTGCTCTGGCTAAGTACCTTCCTACGAAGAGCCGAAGTCATGCCTCCGCTAGAGAAGCAACGAGTACTGGAGCGATTAAAAATGTTTGACGAACTACTAGAACAAGACGAATTTGTACAAAAGCAACGTGAACGTGGTTTGCAGCAAGGCAAGGTGGAGGGGCAAATAGAAGCATTTCAGGTGATGCTGGTAGATGCCGTTAAGGATAAGTTTCCTTCACTCGAAGATTTAGCGCAGCAGAGAGCAGAACAAATAAGAAAGGTAGATGCACTTCGCGATATTATTCGCCTTGTCCATTCTATCAATGACGAAAACATGGTGCGTATCATTCTCAATAGGTCAGCCGCATAATGGATGTGTTCGACAAACTACTCGAAGAAGATAAGTTCGTGCAAAGGGTTCGTGAACGTGCGTCGCAAGAGGGCGCAATTAATGAATCAAAGGAAGTACTGGTAAATTATATTAACATCCGTTACCCTAATTTGCTAGAACTAGCAAAGCAACGTGCAGAAAAAACCAGTCAGAAAGCGGTGTTACGAAACATATTGAACATGATTTTTGCTGCTCCTGATGAAGCAACAGTACGCTTCATCCTCACTGCTCCATCACCAGCAGCGTAGAAAAGTTGCACGCGCAAGGTTAGTATATACTCTCAGTGTTATAGATGATGAAAACGCGGTGCATATTATTCTCAATGTATAGGTGACATAATGGACGTGTTCGACAAACTCTTAGAAGAGGACGAGTTTGTGCAACGACAGTATGAACTTGGCTTTCAAGAGGGGTTTCTCGAAGGAAAAATTGAAGGTGAAATCGAAGGCAGAATAGAAGCGCACAGAACGGCATTGGTAGATATCGTTAAGGGTAAGTTTCTGCATTCGAGCGCTTTAGCGTAGCAGAGAGCAACACAAATAAGGCAAGTAAATATACTCCGTAAGATTATTCGTCTCGTCAATGCCGTAAATGATGAGAACATAGTGCGTTTCATCCTCAATCATCGGTAGCTATATGATTTTTGTAGCTCTTAATGAGAGTTCATCCTCATTACTTCGTGATAAAGTAGGCAACCTATAGACTTGTAAATCTACACAGTTTTAAAAGTACTGGTTACAGAATTTGTAGCAAATATACTTATACTTTCCAACAAGACCTCTTTTTTGTTAGCTCCTGCTTGGAAGAGGAGTTAGCTGTTGAACCATTCTTAGTAGAGAAGATTATAGAACTGCTTATAGACCTAGTAAAAATGTCTCCTTTTTCATCCCAATACAACGATGTCTTAAGACGCCTAGGAACATTGCTGCACTCACATCATTATAATCTGATAGCACAAAAAGTCCTATTACAATTAGCAACTAAAGACATGACTCTGACTACTCAGATTGTGATAGATGTGTTAATGACTCTCTATGTAAATAGCCCAGTAGATATACAAAGGCAAGTCAATCAAATAGTAGTTGACATCATTCAACGACCCGATTTCTCGTTCGAGCAGTTTGTACAAGCCGCCCAGTCTCTCTATCACAATAGTGAGCGCGACTCTGAGGAACGCCAGTTTGCCATCTTGTTGCTCATGACACTCGTGCAACGTTCTGACCTCTCCCTTGAGCATTCATCACGAGCAGCTTTATTCCTTCATGATAGTAGTGCTTTTGACTCTTAAGAATTAGAGGTGCATCGCACTTGCTCATGACCCTTGCCCAACGCTCTGACCTCTCTCTTGAGAAGTATCAATAGATTGCGAACGCATTCAATCAAAATTAGTCTAAGATTGAAGAGAAGCGTGTCGCTACAAATCTATACATTTCACTTCTTCAAGAAGAACAGCTAACGGTTGAGAACTATAATAATGTTTATTCATCTCTTAGAGACTTAGTACCTCAATTTGATAAACTACTTCCTACATTACCCTCTTAAGTGTGAGTTATCGTTGCCCAAAAAGGCAACCTATGTTGCCCTTTCGATAGGTACTTTCTCTTCATTTTCTTGCTTATCTCTACTTTATTGATATACTTCTTATTGGTAGCGAAAACAAAAAAACGTATAAACCATATCATGAGGACTACCCATCATGCCAGCAGTCATCGAATGTATAGACCTGACAAAAGCGTATGGCGCACGCGTTACAGCACTCAACAACCTGACGTTGACAATTGGTCAGGGGACTTCGTTCGGTCTACTAGGCGAGAATGGGGCGGGCAAGTCTACGCTGGTACGCATGATTATGGGCTTTATTTTTCCTACATCGGGCACGATTCGCGTGTTTGGCGAGGAGCATGTCACGCTGGCACATCCAAGAATTGGCTATGTGCATGAACGACCCATTTTTGAGAATCGCTTCACGGGCCGCGCCTATTTGACCTATCTTGGCGAACTTTCGGGTTTATGGGCCAATGCGAACCGCGTACGGATTCAAACATTATTAGAGCAGGTCAATTTGCATGAGGCGGCGGACCGTAATATTGGTACGTACTCGAAGGGCATGTTACAGCGTCTCGCCGTCGCACAGGCATTGTTGACGAATCCTGAACTCCTGATCCTCGATGAGCCAACGAGTGGACTGGACCCACGTAGCCAGTGGGAGGTACGCCAGATTGTCGCAGGACTACGCAAAGAGGGCAAGACGATTTTGTTGTGCTCACACTACCTGTCAGAGGTCGAGGCATTATGCGACTCCGTATGTATTCTACGGCGTGGGCATCTTCTCCTGAGTGGGAACGTAGCGGACCTGTTGCACTCGCAGGGCATCGTCGAGATTGTCCTAGCTCATGACCAGGATGCAAGCAAAATAGTCACACAGTTGGGTATCGCAGGAAAGGTCATAGAGGCGCAAGGCAACCTGTTACGCATTACAGATTTCAGCGCAGGCACATGTATTGTCACAACTTGTGCAAGCAAACATTTCGATTGTATCGCTGACTCCCGTCAACCGCACTCTCGAAGAAGTGTATGTAGAAGCACAGGTAGGGACCGATTTATCGCGTCCAGGGGGCGGGGCGGGGAATACGTTAGGGCAGAGTATCGTTGCCGACGCGTTGTCCCACCACCCCACCCAGAGGACGCGATAAATCGGTCCCTACAGGAGATAACATGCAAACACATATATCATCACCAAAGACATTTACACAGTTCTGGTGTTCGCCGACGTTGGTTGTTGCGCGTTTTACGTTACATAGTTATGTGCGAAGTGGCTGGATACTAGGCGATATCGTGTTTGTGTGGCTGGCGTATGCTATTTTCTTTTGGAGTTCGGGGGCAATGTCACATACTTCTTTGGTACGGCTGGTGAAGCTCTCGGTGTGCTCTCGATTTTGAGTACCGTGGTGATGACGCAACGTGCGATGAGTGCACGTGTGTATCTGCCTTTGGCACGTCTCACGTCGCGCTCGGCTTATGTTCGTGGCGTTATTCTGGCATCGTGTGTGCTACGGTATTCCTGCGTTTTTGCTGCTCATGATTCTAGCGATGAGCTTTCATCAATTTAGTCCGCCTCCGTGCAATCCTTTGTGTATTGCGGATGCCACGTTTAGCGGTATGACGATTGGGGCTATCGGGTTGTTGGTCAATTGTTGGATTCTTTCGGCACTCACGGTTGTACTATCAATACCTATTGCGACACGCCGCATACAGATTATCTTCCTGGCATGGTTCGCGCTGGTGCTCTACACAAATACGAGCGGTAACATCGTGTCAACATATTTTTCATGGGTGCGCATTCCGCTTGCGCCTCTCACCGCTTGTTACAATCTTAGCGCAACGGGCATCATCGAATGGTACCCGCTCCTCATGTTTATATTAGCGATAGGCTACATTATTGCTCTGACAGCTTTGGCAGAGTTTTTATTGCGTAAGCGGGATTTGATTCTCCTGTAATATTCTCCACCCTTCATACAAAGGCCCTTCGTAGGGACCACGTTTACGGCGTCCAGGGCCGATTTATCGGCTATACTCTTACATCCTATTGGTAGATTTCGCGCAATGAATTGCGCCGTGGACGCGATAAATCTGGTCCCTACGATATTTATCGCTGGGATCAATAAATCTCTCCCAATAGTCCTACGTTGCTGCACAAGGCGAGAGAAATGTCCTATGATGAGGAAGATTTTATACAGTAGGGAAAGATTCATGGCAGATCAGCAACACAGCGCACACCGACAGATAGGACATTATTCGCTTGTGCGCTTGTTAGGACAGGGAGGCTTCGCGGAGGTCTATCTTGGTGAGCATGTTCATCTCAAGACGCCCGCTGCCGTAAAGGTTTTGCACTCGCGACTGATGGACGAGGATGTGCAACAATTCAAGCGAGAGGCACAAACAGTCGCGCGCTCTGTTGCATCCAAATATCGTACGTGTCCTCGATTTCGGCGTAGAGAATTCCATCCCCTACCTTGTCATGGACTATGCCCCGAATGGCACACTACGTAACAGATACCCACGCGGAAGCCGCATACCACTATCAACCGTTGTCGTGCTGATGCGCCAGATAGCGGATGCTTTACAGTATGCTCATGAGCAACGCCTGATTTACCGTGATATCAAGCCAGAAAACTTGTTGCTTGGACGCAATTCAGAGGTCCTTCTGAGCGACTTCGGCATCGCATTGGTCCTACAAAGTTCACGGCTTTATAGTCCACAAAATATTGCTGGCACAATCATATATATGGCACCAGAGCAAATTCAAGCACATCCAACTCCTGCAAGCGATCAGTACTCACTCGCTATTGTGGTCTATGAATGGCTGTGTGGTATTCCTCCCTTTCAAGGCTCATATACAGAAATTGCTGTAAAGCAGACGATGACTACACCGCAACCTCTACGCTCCCTTGTACCTGATATATCCTATGAGGTAGAGCAGGTTGTGATGACAGCCCTGCAAAAAGACCCGGCGCGACGTTTTCCAACCATACTAGCCTTCGCACAGGCACTTGAACAGGCGACATATACGACATCGCAATCCACTGCATCGACATTTATCAAATCACCATCGTTACCACTACAACTAGCACAACAAGGTCCGACAAACTCTTCAGCATATGCGGCTAGATTCGCGACTGACATGATGCCATCGTCGGACAGTCAAAGTCAATATACTACGCCTTCAGCGGGGCAACCTGTGCAGCAAATTGTTGGCCAATGGCAACAGCCTATGTCATATCCACCTCAGCCGTTTGTACCGTACAATACACCCTTTCCAGTGCAAGAGGCAAAGCGAGACGGTCTTTCACGGCGTGCATTTCTAATCGGTGGTGGTATGGCTGGTGCGGCTGTCCTCGGTGGCGCGGCAGTGTGGTCCCTTCTCTCTGCTCGCACAACCGTTTCCATTACAGACACTACAGGGAGTAAGACACCACCGACAACATTTCCAACACAAAGCGGAAGTACCTCGAATCTCCAAACAAATACTCCTCTCCTGACCTTGAGGGGCCATACAGCATTTGTGCTACATGTACGCTGGTCGCCTGATGGAGCAATAATTGCCTCCGGCGCGGCAGATGGTACATCTTTGCTGTGGACGGCGAACGATGGGAAACAACGCTTATCGTTACGGAGTACGTTGAAACCACCTATGACCGATGACTATCCGTGGTCAATTGACTGGTCATCGCGCAAGGGTGTGCAGCATGTAGCGGTTGCATTTGTAGATGGAACAGTTCAGGTCGTGGATGCCAGCAGTGGCCAACGGCTTTCGTCGCTCGATCAGCCACTTTCAAGAGTGCCTGTTCTTTCCTGGTCGCCCGATGAACGATATATCGTGCTGGGAGGAAGTGACAATATTTTGCATGTGTATGCATACCCATCATGGCATGAAGTGACGACCTATCAAGAGCACACAAACACCATCAAAGCTGTAGCATGGTCGCCCGATGGTAGTAGCATTGCCTCTGGTTCGGAAGATACAACGGTACGCATTTGGACACCCCTTACAGGCAAAACAAAGCTTATCTGTAGTGGTCATACAGACGCTGTATCAACGGTCGCCTGGTCCTATGACAGCAAGTACCTCGTCTCAACTGCAAATGATAAAACAGCACGTATCTGGGATATAACGAGCGGGCGCACGCTGCAGACATATACAGAGCCGGGGGGTGCACCTATTGGCGAGGCCCAGTGGGCGCACAGCAATCGCTTACTTGCCATCTATGGTGGTGATGGAATAATTTACATCCTTGACGCACAGACGTTACAAGTCAAGCAAACCATTACAGCAGGCGTCACCTACAGCCAGTCCTGGTCTCCCGATGATACACGACTCGCCACAGCCAACTACGATAACGTAGTACGCATCTGGCAAGTCAACACAAAATGATGATGCCTCAACATCATCGCTTGACTACACCCCAACACAATCACATCGGTAGGGGCGGCAATTCATTGCGCCCAAAGATGGGGGTGGCGGGGCAATCGTTCCCCAAAACGTATGTTATGGTCACGTGAACCCCTCCCAACCCATCTTTGGGCGCAATGAATTGCCGCCCCTACCGTTATGCACATATATATCTTAAATGAGCGCGATGTTGTCTTGTGGTTGCAACGTGGCAACATTTACACGAACCGTGTCGGGATATTTTATGCCGGTACCAGTATTGAGCAGGACGACGCACTCATCTTCCTTAATCCAGTTTTGTTGACGCAGCTTTTCGGCGGCAGCAAGAGTCGCAGCACCTTCGGGACAGACAAACAATCCCTCGTTCGTGGCAAGGGTTGTTTGCGCTTGTAGTAGTTCATCATCGCTCACAGCAATCGCACAGCCACTCGTATTACGTACAGCTTCTAAAACAAGAAAATCGCCGAGTGCTTTGGGCACGTTGATACCGAATGCGACAGTGCTGGACGCCTTTTTAAACTGCGATTCGGTTTTGCCTTCCTGCCATGCCTGGACAATAGGATCACAACCACTCGCCTGTACAGCAACCAAACGTGGCAATCGTTCACCAATCCAGCCAAGTTGCTGCAATTCGCGCAATGCCTTGTATATACCAATGATGCCCACACCACCACCCGTTGGATACAAGAGTACATCGGGGACATCCCACTGAAATTGTTCGGCAAGTTCGTAACCCATCGTTTTTTTCCCCTCGATACGATAAGGCTCCTTTAGGGTCGATGCATCATACCAGCCGTGTTGTTTGACTGCGCGTCCCACAATCGCGCCAGCATCACTAATGAGACCATTAACTAAAAACAAGCTCGCACCTGCGATCGCGCACTCGTTACGGGTGATTATTGGCGCAGCCTCTGGCATAACAATCACCGCTTCCATACCTGCACGTGCTGCATATGTCGCCCACGCACCACCAGCATTGCCATTGGTCGGCATCGCCAGCACCTTCACACCCAGTTCCTGCGCGCGTGATACACCGACGGCGGCACCACGCGCCTTGAAACTTCCAGTTGGAATGACCCCTTCGTCCTTCACAAATAGATGCTGCATACCAAGCTGTGGTCCAAGACGATGCAGAGGCAGCAAAGGAGTCATGCCTTCACCCAGTGTGACGATATTTTCAGGCGAACGTACAGGCAACAATTCATGATAACGCCACAGCGTTTGATCACGATCATGAAGCATTTCCTTACTAAAATATGTCCTTGCAGAGTCGAGATCATAACGTGCAAGCAGTGGAGAGCCACAGGTACAGAGGTGAGCAAGTGTATCCGCATCGTAGAGCATATGGCAACGAGGACACTCAAGATGGGCAAGAAAACTGAATGGTGGGAATGACATGACTAGCCTCCTGTGTTAAAAGTATCAGATATCGTATGCTATCACGATTTCAACACATGTAGGGGAACACCATTCCTTCAGATACCTGTTGTTTTAGAAGGGGACACGTTCATGCAAAACGACAATACAGTTCCTGCAAATGGAAATATTTCTGCACAAAAACCACTCCGGGAGCGCATCGGGCTGGCTGTGTCTGGCGCGGATACGAAAGCAGCGGTCGCGGCGATTGTAGCAGCAGAGTCTGCTGGCGTGCAACAAATTTGGATGACACAAAGTACACCGCAACCTGATACATTGACGACATTCGCCGCTGCCGCTGTACAAACGCAACATATTCGTATGGGGACAGCAATTGTGCCGACCTATCCACGTCATCCATTAGCGTTAGCTCAACAAGTATTAGCACTGCACGATCTCGCCCCTGATAGGCTACGCTTAGGTATTGGACCAAGCCATAGACCCGTTATCGAGGGAATATATGGATTAGCAATGCCGACACCGATGGAACACCTGCGAGAATATGTAGGCATTCTGCGCACAATTCTCTGGGATGGCAAAATTGACCATACGGGTCGCTTTTATACCATCAAATCTACGTTTCCACGCACGACACACACACCTATTCTTGTCTCAGCCTTACGTGAAGGAGCCTACTACGTAGCTGGAGAGGTTTCGGACGGGGCGATTTCCTGGGTTAGCCCTGTACCGTATCTCCTTAATAGAGCGATGCCCGCCTTGCGTGCTGGTGCTACGAGGGCCGCACGCCCCGTCCCACCATTGATAGCACACATTCCAGTTGCGCTGAGCGAGGACCGTCCGGCAGTGCTGGCGGCTGCTCGTAAGCAACTTGGGCGATATGGACGGCTTCCATTCTACGCAAGTATGTTCGCGGAGGCAGGTTTTCCCGTTTCAGAAGATGGCACGGTGTCTGATGAATTGCTTGATAGTCTTGTCGTATCAGGGAGCGAGGCGAATGTCATGGCACGACTCACCGAATTGCTACATAGTGGTTTAGATGAGTTGCTTGTCATGTCTATATCCATTACCGACGCCGGGGAGGAGCAGACACGGCTCGCAAAGCTGGTTGGAAACATCTAGCGTGTATCGGACGACGGTGTTTTCAAACCCTCTATATAAATGTGACGTATTCCTTGTAAGATGTGCTCAGGTGAGAGGCCGCGTTCTTGTCGTTGTAAATGATAAAACATGGGATTGAGTGTAACCAGTATGGCATCCGCGGTAAACGAGGTATCGAGCGCGGCCAGTTCCTTACGTTCTACCGCTTCGTTAAGCAAACCACTGAAAATACTATGGAGCCAGTGGTAGAAAGGCAAGTGCTCAGTCTTAGCGGTTTCATCATTACACAGGGTCTCTTGTATCTCGGTGAATGCAACGGGGCTGAGTAAGGCACCTTGCTCTTCAAGAAATGTAATACTCAGCGCAAGCATTCCGTCAAGCCGCTCAAGTGCTGGCACATCAGCATTCATAGCGAAAAATGTTGCGACATCAGTTAAGAGTCGCTCATGTCGCTCATGCAACAGGTCCATGCACAGATCGCCCTTGTGAGCATAACGACGGTATAATGTGCCTTGCCCTACGCCAGCAGCTTTGGCTATCTGGTGCATACTGACAGCATGGACACCATGCTTGGCAAAGAGATTTTGAGCAACCTGTAAAATTCGTTGGCGATGCTCCAGTGCGTCGCGCCGTTCATGCCGTACCCGTCCACCAAATGGCGTTGACAGGGAAGAAGGCAATGAGGCATCACGAATTTCTTTTGTCACTACTCACTCCTCTTGACAAACGGACAATTGTCCGGTACACTGTTTTTATGTGGACAACTGTCCACATAAAAACAGTGTACCATATCGTGACACATTGGTCAATATTTCCTTTGTACCAACAAAAGATTATTGCACCATCATAACAACAGACATTTTCCGCGTTTTTAATCGTGAAATAGAACAGGTCAGTGAAGACTGAGATATGGTTTAACAAAAACACTAGAAGTTACCGTTTGGTAGATGCCCTGATTTCGACGTTTTGAACGTCATACACATGTTTGCCTTCCAACGATACGGGACCGTACTTTGTTGTTGGAAATTTCGTGAGAGGAAGTATACCATGTCGAATAGACCAGCTATCATAGCTGAGGGACTTCAAAAACATTATGGAAAAACTCATGCCCTTGATGGGGTTGATTTAGTTGCCGAAGAGGGAACCGTACTTGGCGTTCTAGGTCCCAATGGTGCTGGCAAAACCACGGCTGTACGCATTCTGACAACCCTTTTGAAGCCGGATGCAGGTCATGCAGAGGTAGCGGGATTGGATGTCGTAAAAGATGCTGACTTACTACGCTCTCGTATTGGTCTTGCAGGCCAATATGCCGCCGTTGACGAGTATCTCACGGGTTATGAAAACCTGAAAATGTTCGGGCAATTATACCATTTATCAGGTGCAACCGCGAAGCGTCGCGCTACTGAACTACTCGAACGCTTTGACCTTGTTGATGCTGCCGGACGTATCGTCAAGACCTACTCTGGTGGTATGCGCCGTCGCCTGGACCTTGCCGCGAGTTTGATTGTCACACCGCCCGTCATCTTCCTTGATGAGCCAACAACGGGTCTCGACCCACGTGGTCGCCTGGCGATGTGGGACGTGATCAGCGGCCTTGTGTCTGAGGGGACAACTGTGTTGCTTACCACACAATATCTGGAAGAGGCCGATCAACTGGCAAATCAGATCATGGTGTTTGACCATGGGCGTGTCATCGCCAAGGGCACTGCCGACGAACTGAAAACACAGGTTGGTGGCGAACGTCTTGAGATCACCATGACCCGTGGCAGCGATCTGAATGTAGCCCTGCAAGCCGTACGCCCTTATAGCGCAGGCGATATTCAAACTGATGAAGCGGCCCGTCGTCTCGTGGTACCGGTTGCACGCGGTGCGCAACTACTTGCCTCAGTTGTACGCGATCTTGACGCCGCACAGATTGGCCTGGACGATCTTGCATTGCGCCGTCCAACGCTTGATGATGTCTTCCTCACACTAACCGGACGTGCCGCTACTGAAGAGGATGCACCCGTAGACGAAAAGGCAGCTCGGCCTTTGGCAAGGAGTTCACGATGAGCCGCGATATCCGTATAAACAAATTATTTGTGCCAGAGGTGCGACCTGCACTTTATTGGACGATTGCCGACGCGCTTGTCCTTGCACGCCGTAACTTGATGCAAATTCCACGTATTCCTGAAGAACTGATCTTCTCAACCATTCAGCCAGTCATCTTCGTGCTATTGTTCCGTTATGTGTTTGGTGGTGCAATTGCGGTGCAGGGCACTTCCTATGTCAACTACCTGATGGCGGGCATCTTTGCGCAGACGGTCATCTTTGGCTCAACTACTACAGGCATCGGCCTTGCTAATGATATCCAAAAAGGCTTGGTTGACCGCTTCCGTTCGCTCCCAATGGCGAAATCTGCCGTTTTGACGGGTCGTACATTGTCTGACCTTGTACGTAACGTGATTGTTGTCGCCATCATGTGGATTGTTGGTCTACTTGTTGGTTTCCGACCGGAAGGCTCATTCTTAGAGTTGGCGGGGGCCATTGGTATGCTCCTGTTCGTCAGTTTTGCCTTCTCGTGGATATCAGCAACAATCGGCCTGGCAGTAAGTAGCGTAGAGGCGGCCCAGTCTGCTGGCTTCATCTGGCTCTTCCCGTTGACCTTTGCCAGTAGCGCATTTGTGCCGACAAAAAGTATGCCTAGCTGGTTACGTGTCTTCGCAGAACATCAGCCAATCACGCTGGTTATCAATGCCGTTCGTGGCTTGCTTCTCAATCACCCCGATGCTGGCATAATCTGGCAAGCAGTCGCATGGTGTGTTGGTATTCTTGTTGTCTTCGTTCCTTTGGCAGTATTAGCCTATGGACGCCGTACAGCACGATAACAAACGTGGACACTAAAAACCGCACATGCGATGCATGTGCGGTTTTTAGTGTCCACGTAATAATTTTATTTGAACAGTGTTGGCACGTTTGTCGTGTAAAACTCGGCCTCAAGATACTCTAAAAGCAGAGCAAAGTTCAAGATGTCGCCATCGTTCTTAAGAGACCCCGAAGGGTCTTGACCACCATTTAGACTGGCGATAAAAGGTGATACATCTTTTACGATATCAGCCTGCATGATTGGTTTGTCAAAGGCACCATTGTCGCTCACGGGCTTGCCCAACAAGACATCAAGGAAGCCTGCATGACGTGCTTCAATCGTCAAGATCGAACCAGCTGCCGCAAGGTATGCCTTGGTTGTAATCGCGGGCGCGGCCATCAGGTACGCACCTACACCAACGTTCTCAAACACCTGTGAGAGTTTGGCGAAAGCGTTCAAATCTGCTTGTAGCAGTCCTTTAAAGGTTGGCTTAGGACGAACTGGAACGCCAGCTTTGTGCAATGCACCTTGCAGGAACGTTACATGAGCGGTCTCGTCGTTCATGATCTCAGTAAAGGCAGCCTTCGTATCTGACAGTGCAGGTAATGCCAGGCCAACAGGTGCTGTTGTAGATGTCGGTGTGTTACTTGTTGTTGTCGCCTGAGTGCTACCTGTAGTAGTGGTCTGGCCACCACAAGCGGCAAGCAAGCCAACAGAAGCTGCTACCGCAACACCAGTAACCGAACGGCGTAAGAACATACGGCGTTTAGGCTGTATCAAAACATTCGATGTGTTTTCGGTCTCAATTGAATTCATCATAATTTCCTTTTTGCTACCACAGTTTGATCAATATCAAGTGGGTGCCTGTGGAAGCGTATATACAATATTAGAGCAAGTGACAAAGTTATTGTCCTACTTCTAGTATATATGTTAGACCAAATCCTCAACTATTTTGGTATACATATCTTTGTATCTATATCAATAGTTATATCTCACTCTCTGCTCGCATTGAGCTTTTACAATCTTGATTACACTCCCTTAATATGCGCATGCTACAATCTCCTCAAAAGCACAAAGAAGGAGAGCCAAAACGATGGCAAGAACAATTTTAGATGCGCAGTTACAGTCAATTACGACAAATATCACAAAGCTAGGTGAGCTGATTGAGCACGCACTTGAGCAATCGCTACAAGCGGTGGAGTCAGGCGATCAAGCATTATGTGGACTTGTGATTGCTTCCGACACGGAAATGGATGACCTGAGAGTGGAGATTGATCGACTGACATTCCAATCGCTCACGCTCCAGCAACCACTCGGGGGACGAGACCTACGCCTACTATCTTCTACACCATCGATAACGGCAGACCTGGAACGCACAGGTGACAACGCAGTGGGCATCGCGAAATTACTCCTGCGTATGGCTCCCCTGCGAAAGACAGGTGTAAGCCATCTCGAAATTAATGCCTCGTCCGTGACAAGTGATGGTCAAGACCAGGCAACGGACCATCCCGTCACTGAGGCATCGATCATCGCAGGCATTCTTACACTAGGACAAGAGGCACGTAGCATGCTGCACAAAACAGTGCAAGCCTTTACTATGAATGACGCGCAAGCTGCTCGAACACTCCTGCAAGCTGACGACCTGGTGGACGAACGCTACTCCACTGTACGCCAAGATTTGATGACGATGCTCTCGGGCATCCATGCAATTCCGGCACTACAACAAGATGGACTCGCCATGCAACGCATGACGTACTGGCTCTGGATAGCACACAACCTCGAACGCGTGGGCGACCATTGTACAAATGTATGTGAACGCATTGTTTTCTTCCTTGAAGGCAATAAAGACTCACGTTAATAAAGGAATGTAGAGGTAGAACTTAGGAACATATGCACTCCTAAGCTCTACCTCTACATTCCTTTATTATTCGTTATCCTCGACTTTTATACAAATATATGTTATAGTATGTGTAGGACGTTTAGTCAGAACTAGCACGAACACCACAGAAGTTGTCTCCTGCTTTCCCATCATCTCGTAAAACTGCTTTCCAAAGCCGCCTTCATGGTATTGTTTGTAGAATGTCCTCATCAGCAGAAGGCCTGGGCTAGAAAGAAACGACACCATTGCTGGTACATCCGTGTATCGTCATGTTCTTTGTACCAGATTAGCGTAAAGGACTACCCTGCATGAAAATCGCACACATTGCCCCGCCGTGGATTACTATTCCCCCTAAGAATTACGGAGGGACCGAGACTGTGCTGTATAACCTGGTCGAAGAACAAGTGGCGCAAGGACACGATGTGACGTTGTTCGCGGCAGGGGATGCCACGACATCAGCAAAACTCGTTTCGTTTTTTCCACATTCCCTTCTCGAATCAGGTGTACCATGGCAGGGACACCTTAAAGCCTATTACCATCTCCATAAAGCGGTCGAATATATCAAAGATCATGACTTTGATATTGTACATACTCATCTTTCCTCTAGCGCGGATATGTATCTCTTTCCTCTCATGTCTCATCTTGCTGTACCACATGTCATGACACTACACAGCCACTTCCCTTTTGATCGTGTCCAGTCATGGACGGGTGACGCCGACGACAACTATATAAAGGATTGGGCTTCAAAGGTGCCAATGGTTCTCATCAGTAATCAGGCACGTGCCAATATGACGCTTCCTCTCAACATCGCAGGCGTGGTACATCATGGCTTGCCACTACAACACTTTAAGGCAACCACTCACCAACCAGAGAATTATCTGGCATGGTTAGGTCGTTTTGTACCTGAAAAAGGTGCCCATCTTGCGGTCGAAGCGGCTAAAAGGGCCGGAGTGCCAATCGTGCTCGCAGGCACCATTGACAAGCATGTCGAGGAGTCGGTAAACTACTTCGAGCAGAAAATCAAACCGCTCATCGACAATTGCCAGGTCAAATATGTTGGGCCAGTCAACATGCAGCAAAAGATTGATTTACTGAGTCATGCACGTGGCATGCTCAACCCTATTCAATGGGAAGAGCCTTTTGGCATGGTCATGATAGAAGCAATGGCCGTGGGTTGTCCAGTTATCGCGTTCAATCGTGGAGCCGCACCCGAAATTGTCTCGCATGGGACAAGTGGCTTTCTCGTACAAAATATAGACGAGATGGTTCACGGTATTGCTCGCCTCGCCGAACTTGATCGCACTAACGTCTCTGCACACGTCGAACAGAACTTTACCGCACGCGTCATGGCTCAAAAATACATCAAGGTCTACAAACAAGTTATCGCATCCTCACATAAAGAGCACGTTGCAAGCAGCTATCCATATGATGTAACAATAGCGTTACGTTCTCCTGCCTCCACCTCAAGATTTGTACCACTCGTTTAATGTATAATAACGAGAGAAAGGTAGGCAAAATCATGGAAACAAACTCAGAAGGAACGTACTTCGAGGAGGGTGATCGCGTACGCATCATCCGTACTGGTGAACAAGGTCACATTAACGCTGCTGATGGCGGAGTCGTCTATGTACTAATTGACGGCACTGAAGAGACGAAACTCTTCTCCGCACGCGTAGACAAAGACGCATACATCGAGCTGATTACTCATTAACGCTAACAACCACATCTGTAGGGGTCTAATGCATTAGACCCCTACACCACTACAATTACTATCCACTTACTACATGCCACTCACTCATGTGCTATAATATAAACAAGATTTGCAATCTCGCACCTCTCTTAATTATCCCTCGGACACGTATACTCGAAGCCCGAAACTTCTTTCTTTAATATAGACTATATGAAATACAGTCAGAAGGAAAATACAATGAGCAAGCAGTTTGCCGAACCAAATGGTCATTCTCCCTCTCCATGGGTAAGTAGTGGCACATATTCGGCTCGTATTCAAGAAGTTATGCGCCATAACAAGCTCTATTCCAGCGATTATCCACTTGTGATGACCATTTTGAACGCGGTCACACGGGGGCTTACCGTAGAGCAATGGCAAGAAGAGCAGCAACGTCGTGTCACGACGTTGACCAGTCAGGCACCGGACTCGACACGTACGCATGCGGACGCCACCAACCGCTATGAGCAAACTATCAGCAACATGCGTGACCTGTTACTCTGGCCCTGGGAATAACAGTAACTCTGTAGTCCATCTTGTGAAAAGAGGTTCCTCTTGAAAATAGATAGACAAACGAGGACATTTGCTAAACAAGTCCAGGTAGACTTACTTGGACTTGCAGACACAGACCTCTTTCAAACTATTCAGCTCTGGACAGCCGAGGGGCGTGCGAACTACGTCTCGCAAGAGGCGTATATCGCGTTAGGGTACACGCGTAGTGGAAATCACGACGACTACTCGATAAGCATGCTCTCAACGTACGAAGGAACAGAAGAAACACAATGGCTTGCACCCACTCCACAGCAGTTGCGTGGCTTATTGCTAGAGATGTCCATGCCACTGTTCGTACAGCATGTGTTACCACTGGCGTTTGAATCGCTACACATCCTGCACCCCGATTGGGGTGAAGGCGCGACGTTCAATGCGCATCTCGCGAACCATCTACGTGCACAGGTCGTAAAACGATAAAAAATCTTAAGTGATGCGTATTTTCTGACCGCTCTCGGCACTCTCGATTGCGCCAAAGACCATTGCGAGGCTTTTGATATTGTCAATGGCTTGTGTCTCCGGTTGTGTTCCATTCTGGATACAGCTAAAAAACTCCTGGATAATGCCAGCATGTCCACCAACATTGCTTGCCTCATACGATGGAATAAGCACGTCGCTATAGGTGGAAATAAAACTGCCCGTTTCTTTCACCACTTGTATCTGGGTATTCTCTCCTCCATCCCAGACCGCGCTTCCTTTTTGGCCAATAAAACGCCAATCACACTCCCAGGAGGTTGCCAACCCTTCGGCGCACCAACTACCTCGATACATATAGACACACCCATTGCTCATCTCAAAAATAGCGATAGCAGAGGCATCTCGGTCATACCACGATCCCGGCGGATTCCATTCATGGCAATAGACTGAGACTGCATCGGCCCCTATAAGCAGACGTGCTGCATCGAACGAATGAATTGCCATATCGAGCAACAACACATGCCGCATAGAGTCACGAAAACCACCAAAATGCGCCCCGATATAGAAATCGCTATTGATAGTTGTGAGCGAACCTAATGTTCCAGAAGCCAGGAAGTGCGTCATACGACGTATGGGCGCTTCATAGCGTCTATTCTGAATAACCGCGAAAATTCTATTGGCCTTATGCGCGGCAATAACCATCTCTCTGGCCTGTTCCATCGAGTCGGCCAACGGCTTTTCGCTCAAAACATGGCACCCATGCGCGAGTGCTTGCATGGTAACAGCGTAGTGTGCCTCTGGTATAGTACAATTGAAAACAGCATCCGGTGTAGTCTGCCGCAAAACCGTCTGTAGATCAGTTCCTATAACAGCTTGCGCTAACTGATAGTGTGTAGCTTTTCTCTGGGCTGCTTCCTCAACCACATCGACCAGACCGACAATTTCAACCTCTGGCAGAGCGAGCGCGGCTTCTAGCCATGCACCGCTCATGCTACCACAACCTACCAGGACAGTACGAATTTTCGGGCTTTGCTGCATATATTTCTCTCTTCTGAAATTTGTCCAATAAACGTTGACAATCAATTCCCTTCACAAAGGAAATACGTCAGTAGGGACCGATTTATCGCGTCCTCGGGGTGGGGTTGGGGGAACGTGCCGGGGGAACAAATCGTCGCCGACACGTTGCCCCTCCCGCACCCCACTCCGTGGACGCGATAAATCGGTCCCTACACACATATCTAATAAGCAGAGTGTTTTTTCAGAGAAAAGCAACGTATAATGGGGTAGTGACGTGTACCACATATACGCGTTATGTAGGCCAGCAAGCTTCCAACGCATACCGTTTTTCGTGTAAAAGGAGAGTCTTATGGCAACAGTCAATCAGACAACAACTCTCGATCAGGCACGTTTGGACCTGATGAATCGCTATTGGAACGCCGCGAACTATCTGACGATTGGTCAGATTTACTTAAAGGAAAACCCTTTATTACGAGAGCCACTTCTAGCCGATCACATCAAGCCCCGTCTCCTGGGACACTGGGGTACGTCTCCCGGTCTGAGTTTCATTTATGTCCACGTCAATCGCCTGATTAAAGACCATGATGTGAATGCCATCTATCTTACAGGACCCGGTCATGGCGGGCCAGCACTTGTGGCGAACGTCTACCTGGAAGGCACATACACAGAGGTATACCCTCATATCTCACAGGATGTCGAGGGCATACACCGTCTCTTCCGCCAGTTCTCGACGCCCGGCGGTATACCAAGCCATGTGAGTGTACCGACGCCCGGCTCTATTCATGAAGGTGGCGAACTGGGTTACGTTCTTTCACATGCCTACGGCGCGGCCTTCGACAACCCCGACCTGATCGCGATAGCAGTTGTTGGCGATGGCGAGGCCGAGACTGCTCCTCTTGAAGGTTCATGGAAGAGCCTCAAGTTTTTGAACCCTGTACGCGATGGTGCGGTATTGCCTATCTTGCATTTGAACGGGTACAAAATTTCTGGTCCGACCGTGCTCGGGCGCGAAGAGGACGAAAACGTACAAAAACAAATCGAGAGTTATGGCTATGAAGTGCATTTTGTCGAAGGTGACGACCCTATGACCATGCACAAAACCTTTGCCGACACACTCGAAACATGCTACACCAAGATTCGCTCATACCAGGAAGACGCTCGTTCGAATGGCTTCTCGAAGGTTCCTGCCTGGCCTGTAATCGTGCTACGTACCCCGAAAGGCTGGACGTGTCCCAAGGAGGTTGATGGCAAGCCTATTGAGGGCACATTCCGCGCCCATCAGGTGCCAGTCGAAGATGTCTCAACCAATCCAGCTCATCTAGCTATCCTGGAGCAGTGGATGCGCAGCTATCATCCAGAAGACCTCTTCGATGAGCATGGACATTTCGTCCCTGAAGTTGCTGCCCTTGCTCCTAAAGGCGAGAGACGCATGGGTGCCAACCCCAACGCGAACGGCGGCAAACAGCTCAAAGACCTGGATATGCCAGCATTTACTGATTACGCCATTGATGTACCAAAACCTGCAACAGAACACCACGAGTCCACGCGACAGTTTGGCAAGATGATGCGCGACATCTTCACACGCAATGCCAAACAGCAAAACTTCCGCCTCTTCTGCCCCGACGAGACCAACTCGAACCGTCTGGGCAATGTGTTCGAGGTCGAGAATCGTACATCGACTGGCAAAGTCATCTCGATTGACGATCACGTCTCTCCCGATGGTCGTGTTATGGAAGTGCTGAGCGAACACTTGTGTCAGGGCTGGCTTGAGGGCTACCTGCTCACAGGGCGGCATGGAGTCTTCGCCACCTATGAGGCATTCGCGATGGTCTCCGACTCCATGACCATCCAACATTCTAAATGGCTACAGGAAGCAGATAAATTGCCGTGGCGTGAGAAGATCGCCTCACTCAATATCCTCCTGACCTCGACCTGCTGGCGCAACGACCACAACGGCTTTAGTCATCAGGGACCTGGTTTGATCGACACCGTTCTTTCCAGGAAAGGGGTCGTGGCACGCATCTATCTGCCGCCTGATGCTAACTGCCTCATGTCGGTCGTCGATCACTGTTTGCGTAGCCGCAATTATGTGAATCTGATTGTGATTGATAAGCAGCCTCAATTGCAATGGCTCAACATGCAGGATGCTATTACGCACTGTAGGGAAGGTCTTTCAACATGGCAATGGGCCAGTAATAGTGAACACCTACAACCTGATGTTGTACTTGCCTGCTGTGGCGATATTCCAACATTGGAGACTGTTGCGGCTGCCCACTGGCTACGCCAACATATACCCGAATTAAAGGTGCGTGTTGTCAACGTGGTTGACTTGATGCGACTCTATCCGCCTGACCTGCACCCGCATGGTATGGATGAGGCGAAATTCGTCGAGCAATTCACAGAGGCGCAACCCGTCGTGTTTGCGTTCCACGGCTATCAACGGGCCATTCATGAACTCATACATGGACGTACAAACGCGGAACGTTTCCATGTACGTGGCTTCAATGAGCAAGGGACCACCACTACACCGTTCGACATGGTTGTCCTTAACAGCATGAGTCGTTATCACCTCTGTATGATGGCCCTACAACGTGCAACCCGCGTCAAAGACTTGACCGCGCCACTCATCGCCGAGTGCCAGGCCATGCTTGACAAGCATCATACATATGTACGGGCCAATCTGCAAGACATGCCCGAGGTCCGCGACTGGGTTTGGACCGACTAATAACGCGCCCAAGATAAGAATTGTTGGGCTTATCGTCGCATACCACGCAGCGGGAAGCATGACAGGTGCAAGCCCTGTCACTACTATACACGGAGTCGCGGAGCAAGCTCCGCAGGAGCAGTCAGTATAGTAGTGACAGGGCTTGCACCTGTCATGCTCTCGGCATCCTGCCTTTCCTCATAGTAATCTCATCAATTTTTATCCGAATGAGTATGGGCGCAATGAATTGCCGCCCCTACCGACCAATAAAGATTTTTTATTGGCTCAGCGTCGAGAATAACTTTGAAAAAACTTGTCATCCTCGGCAATAAAAAGATATAGTTAATCCTAAGATATAGTATTTCCACCTCATATACCACCAGGAAACCTGTAGATATGACGCTGTAGTCAGAGCAAGAGAAGTATCAAGGAGACGTTGATGCTAAAACCAGGTATTGTTGCAGAGTTGCGCACAATTGTAGGCGACGAAGGAGTGATAGAGAAATATGAACAATTACGCACGTATAAATCCGATGGCCTGACAAGCTTTCGGGTTACCCCGGCACTCGTCGTGTTGCCAGCAACGACAGAAGAAGTACAGGGTGTTATCAAAGTGTGTGCTCGTGAGCGTATTGCCTTCGTGCCGCGCGGTTCTGGTACAGGGCTTTCAGGTGGCGCACTGCCGATAGAGGGGGGGATTGTTATTTCGCTCGCACGTATGAACCGCATCCTCGACGTGGATTATACCAACCAACGTGTTATACTCCAACCTGGTGTGATCAACTTATGGGTCACGCAACGCGTCGCTCCACATGGCTATTACTATGCACCCGATCCTTCTAGCCAGCAAGTGTGTTCGATTGGTGGTAATATCGCTGAAAATTCCGGTGGTGCGCATTGCCTGAAATATGGCTTCACCGTCAATCACGTACTAGGCATGAAACTGGTCTTGCCCACTGGCGAACTGGTCGAGATCGGCGGTCCCGTACTCGATACCCCTGGCTACGATCTGTCCGGTATCATCGTGGGGTCCGAGGGCACATTAGGTATCGCGACCGAGATTACGGTGCGCATCGTGCGCAAAGCGGAGGCGGTGCAAACAGTCATGGCGGCCTTCACGCATCCCGATGCGGCAGGTGAAACCGTCTCAGGTATTATCGCCGCAGGCATTGTGCCAGCAGCCGTTGAGATGATGGACAAGCTGGCGGTCGAGGCGTGTGAAGCTGCGGTTCATGCAGGCTTCCCCCTTGACGCAGGCGCGATATTACTCATTGAACTGGATGGGCCACGCGCGGAAGTCGCGCAACAATTCGCCCAAATCGAGGCGATTTGCCAGAAGGCTGGCGCGATTGAGTACCGTCTCGCTCGAACCGACGATGAGCGTGCCAAAATGTGGAAAGGTCGTAAGGCGGCATTCGCGGCCATGGGCCGTATCAGCCCAAACTACATAGTACAGGACGGTGTGCTACCACGAACCGCCCTCCCAGTAGTCTTGCGTGAAATCGAAGCGTTAAGCACACAGTATGGCTTGCGTGTCGCCAACGTCTTTCACGCGGGTGATGGCAACCTGCACCCACTGGTGCTCTACGATCAAAGGAACGAAGGCGCGGAACACCACGCGGAGGAACTCGCAGGAAAAATTCTGCGGAGCTGTGTCGATCACGGTGGCAGTATTACAGGCGAACATGGCGTTGGCATCGACAAGAAAGAATACATGAAGTTCATGTTTACTGAAGAGGATATGGCAACGCATCAATTGATCCGGTGTGCTATCGACCCACAAAATCTCAGCAATCCAAATAAAGTCTATCCCACACCGCGTCTCTGCGGCGAAGTCCCTGGTCCCTATCGTCAGCATCCGCTCGAAGCCGCTGGCGTGATCGAACGTTTTTAGGAGAAGCACATATCATGAGCCCTTCAATGCCATCGCTACAATCCGCGCTTGAACCGCTCGTAGGAGGGTGGGTTCATGCCGCTAAGGATGAAGATAGTATAGTTGGTATACAACCACACGTTGTTGTGGAACCTGCGAAACGAGGAAGAGGTGGCAGCAGTGCTTGCCTTTGCCAACACAGAAGGGTTACATGTCCTCGTCCGTGGTGGTGGTACACAACTCGGATTAGGCTCTCCACCTACAGGGAGCGATATTCTATTAAGTACAACACGCTTGAACGCTATCATTGAGCATGTACCCCATGACCTTGTTGTGATAGCACAGGCAGGTCTTCCGTTCGCAGCACTACAAGCAGCTTTACAGCAAAGCAATCAATGGCTAGCCCTTGACCCTGATCTTGCACCGGAAGCAACCATCGGGGGGATTGTCTCCACGAATGCAACAGGGCCACGTCGTCTACGATACGGTGGAGTGCGCGATTCAATTATCGGTATTCGGGTTGTGCTTGCCGATGGCACGATTGCTAAAGGTGGTGGCAAGGTCGTCAAAAATGTCGCGGGCTATGACCTCCCCAAACTGTTCACGGGAGCACTAGGGACACTTGGTGTCATCGTCTCCGCGACTTTCCGTCTCTATCCATTGCCAGTGGCCTCGCGTACAGTGCACATTACGGCCTCAAGCATAACCTCGTTATGTGATTTGGCGGTACAGATTATAGGCTCAACACTTGTGCCAACCATTATAGATGTGCTCGGCGACACCGCTCAACCCAACACCTATACGATGGCGGTACGTTTCGAGATGGGCCAGGAAGCGGTACAAGCACAGGCCGAAACACTGAGTTCGATGGTCGCAAAGATAGTTGGCGATACAATCCAGGCAATACAAATGCTTGAAGGGAATGATGAAGCACAATTCTGGGCTGACACTACTGATAAACAAAGAGTTGGAGATGCGACAAAGAAAGTGCTTACGCTCAAAGTGAGCCTGTTGCCAACGGAGGTCGCGCACTGGCTGATAGATGTAGAGCAGGTATGCCAGCAACAGCAGATACAGGCAACATGGCATGCTCATGCGGGTCACGGTATCATGTTCGTGCATCTTTCAGGAGATGATACGGCGCTTATTTCAGCGGTGCATACACTCCGGCAAGAAGCACTCAAGCATCGAGGAAGCCTTGTTGTCATGGATGCGCCATCAGCTATCGCACCACAGGTTGACACATGGGGGCCAGTACCAGCGTTCGACGTGATGCGCAATTTAAAAGCACGCTTCGATCCAAATAACACCCTGAACCCGGGCCGATTTGTAGGAGGATTATAAAGAACAATGAATACATATAACGGCAATGGTGTCTCACCCGAAGATGCAGGGCCACATGGACTGATCGAAGTACAAACGGCAACCCAAAGGGGACAAAAGTTTTCTGTCTTCGACAGTCATCACGCACCCGATCCTGAACTGCTAGCGGACTGTGTGCATTGTGGCTTCTGCCTCTCGACCTGTCCAACATACCTACTGTGGGGCGAGGAGATGGACTCTCCACGTGGTCGCATTCACCTCATGAAAATGGCTTCCACGGGCGATATTGGCATGACGGACACATTCACAACCCACATGGATCGTTGCCTCGGCTGTATGGCCTGTGTCACTGCGTGTCCATCGGGAGTACAATACGACAAACTGATCGAGGCAACACGCCCACAGATCGAACGTAATCACCCGCGAAAATTATGGGACCGCCTGTTCCGTACGTTGCTCTTTAGCCTCTTCCCCTATCCCTCACGTCTCCGACTGATGGCGCCGTTGCTGTGGCTCTACCAGAAGAGTGGCGCGAAACGTTTGCTCGAAACGCCGACCGCGAAGCGTGTTATACCAGCACGCCTCCTCGGTCTGGAGGCTATTATGCCACCCATTCGCTTGAGTTCTCTCCTCTCGCGACCAAAGGCATTCAACCGAGCGAAAGCCACCAAGAGGCGACGTGTTGGGCTACTTATCGGCTGTATTCAACGTGTGTTCTTTGATGATGTCAATGCCGCGACAATTCGCGTACTCACGGCTGAGGGCTGTGATGTCGTTATTCCGCAAACACAGGGCTGCTGTGGTGCGTTGAGCATTCACTCTGGACGCGAGTCCGAAGGTTTGACCTATGCACGGAAGCTCATAGACTCATTTGAGGCGTATGGTCTGGATACAATTGTTGTCAATGTCGCTGGCTGTGGTTCGAACCTCAAAGAATATGGGCATCTTTTACGAGACGACCCCGACTATGCCGAGCGAGCAAAAGCGTTCTCGGCCTCAGTACGAGATATTACCGAAATTCTTGCGGAACTGACCCCTGTCGCGCCACGCCATCCTATTCATCTGCGTGTAGCCTACCATGATGCCTGTCACCTCGCGCATGCACAGGGCGTTCGTAGTCAGCCACGCGAGGTTTTACGCGCTATTCCAGGGATAGAATTGACAGATATTCCTGAAGCCGAGGTATGCTGTGGCAGCGCAGGCACATACAACTTGCTGGAACCTGCAACCGCGAATCAGCTTGGTGAGCGAAAAGCACGCAACATTTTGAGCATGAACCCGGAACTGATTGCGACCGCGAATCCTGGCTGTCTGCTGCAAATTCAAGCCTCGTTGCAACGCATGGGTACACCGATTACCGCTCTGCATCCCGTACAATTAGTGGATGCGTCCATTCGTGGCGTTATGCCTGAATTGAAGCATCCACTCATTGCGAACGTCATGCGAGATGCAGGAGACGTTCAGCGTTCAAATGGGTGATTTTTTCTTTATCGGCAGGGCTAATGGATGCGTTATCCAGAAATGTGCGGCCCTGTTCATTTGTGCTGTAGGGATAGTCAACGGAGAAAAGAATATGATCGGCCCCCATCACCTGCAAGGCGAGGAGAAGGGGAGGATTAGTAAAGAAGCCGCTGGTCGTGATAAAGAAGTTTTGTAAAAAGTATTCGGGCAAGCGGCGTTGCAAATTCTTGGCGGCAGGTGCAAGCGTATTGTTGATACGATCAAGCATGAAAGGAATCATCTCGCCCATATGCCCAATAATAATCTGCAAAGTTGGTAGACGATCAAACACGCCAGAAAGAATCAAGCGCAACGCGTAAATCGCTGTTTCTGAGTGCCAACCCCAACTGGAAGTTGATAAAAAGAAGTTTACTGCCGGATCGAAGCCGGTGTAATATGCATTCCGAACGGCAGCAGGTGGCTCAGCAGGATGAATATACACGGGAACATTCAAGGCAACCGCTTGCTCCAGGATGGGTAGGAAGGAGGGATCGTCCAGAAAGAGGCCATTTGTGGTGCCGTTAACCATGATACCTTTAAAGCCAAGAGAGGAAATAGCTCGCTTCATTTCAACGACTGCGGCGGCAGGGTCGCTCATTGGCAACGTCGCAAAGCCAGCGAAGCGGTCGGGATGAGCAGCGATAGCTTCCGCTAATTGATCGTTAGCCGCTTGTGTTAGTTCGATGTTTTCCTTTGTAGCGAACGATGACGTGTCTACCACGCCTTGAGAAATGACTTGCAGATCAATACCACTTGCATCCATATCGTGCAAGCGGGTCGAGCCAAGATCACTCAGCTTTGCCTGAATTCCAGGACCGCCCGGCAGTGCGCCACCCCGGTTGTTCTTAATCATGCTTTCTCTAAAGCTGTTAGCAAAAAAATGTTCTTCGAGTGTGATTGTTCTCATGCGAATGTTCCTCTTTCAGCGTAGGATATACTGAATGCTCGTCCATTCATTACACTAAAGAAACAGAAAAAAAGTTTCTGTTTCTTTAAGGAGACGGTCAGGCTTGTTGTTATCCATCGTGCTTGTTGCTAGTTCACAATTATATCATCGTAAAGTGTATATGTCGGGTTGCTGGGATTGTTATCATCGTGGCTTATCAAGCTCAAGGTGTAAGAATTACCTGCCGTCACATTAGTTGACACCTGTACCCATGTCGCATTATTAGTACAGGTATTCGCTAGAATGGTGGTCGTGGTTCCACCCGAATTATCCTTCAGCGTAGCTGTCGCCCAGTCGGATGTCACATTATCTGGACAAAAGACCTGATACCAGAAACTTAATGTACTGGCAGTAGTGGGCACAGTAAACGTCTGACTAAGCGAACTATCGCCATTTGTCGCGAAGTTCCACCAACCTGAGCGGAAGAGTTGCCACTATGAGCAGATTGTGCTGATTGCGGTTGTGCCCGTAGAAGTCCAACCATTGAGGTTGCCCGTCTCGAAGTCGCCGTTGGTAATACCACTACTGCCGCCACTTGTACCGAACTGGACATCGAGGACCGCATGCAATTCTATTCCATTAGGTGCGACTCCTGTCTGACCATGCAAGAAGTCAAAGAAACCGACGCCTGTTACGGTTACAGGTACATTGGCGGTCTGGAAACTAGTCGTGACGGTGTAGTGAGCCTCGAATTCAGAACGAGCTTTCTGAATACTTGTCAGCAAGGGACTGGAAGACCCGACGCACGCTGGCGAGGGTATCTCGCCTATTAATGAGTTACCAGCTCCATCATTAAGGACTAAGTGATAGTCTGAGTCGGCTTCCATTTTGTATTCCACCAGTGTAGCATCCAGTTGAAATACGGTGGTCTCAGTTGGCTGGATGCGATTGTTCGCAGGAATAACACTTGGTGCAGGCAGAGCAGCCAGGGTAGCAATTGTGGTTCTGGTCGTGGATTGGAGGTTGATCAAATTGGCATCCACGTCGGTGCCAGTTTTCACCGACCAACGCTCTACGCCACAACTTCCGATGAGTGGTTCCTGGTCAGATTCTTGATTATTATCACGCTCCTGTTTGGCGTTCAAAGAGGGTAAAAGAGGCGCGGCATATGAAGAAGGGATGTTCATGGTGGCAACTAGAATTAAGAGAACGGGGACTAGAAGAAGTCGTTTCTTCACGCAAAACTCCTTTGACGAAACTAAAATAGTTCTTTGTTGAGAAAAACAAATATGTGAGAATTATTCTCTAAATAATGAACGTCATGAGGAAAGTGTTTAGGGTGATGTGAGATTGGTCAGACTTTTGACGAAGGTTTGAGAATCGGCGACGGCATTTGCGAAGATGGGAGTTTTTTGAAGAGCAAGATTAGCCACCACAACATTCCTCCTGTCAACAAAACAAGAAGAGGTTCAATGGGAGCACGGAAGCGCATCGTACTGTAAAATGCCACATTCTGCACAATGGTATAAGCGAGCATGAGATAGACAGGCAAAAGCTTGTGCTGAAATTTTCTCCATGTAACACATAAACCCGCTGCTGCTAACAGAAAGATTGGGATAGATTCAAGTGGTATCATCCACGCTATTATTTTCGATGAAAGTGTATCTGGAAACTGCTCAATGGGCAAGCCATGTGCATAGGTATACGGTTTCCACATGTTGATGATATGAAGCCCTATCAGATAGGGCATATCTCACTTGCCAACATAAATATATGAGATGTCTGTAGGGACTGATTATGCGATTTAACAATTTAGTGCGGATACGTCGTAGGGACCACATTTATGGCGTCCTCCGCGCAATGAATTGCGCGGAGGACGCCATAATGTGGTCCCTACAGATATCCCTATTATTTTCTCAAAAAGCATTATCACGTCCTTCTGGCCTCTCGATTGCTGACAAGGACGTGATAAATTAGTCCCTATTGGCTTACCAACTACAAACCCTATCATAATCTTTAAAAGGTCTATCGTGGAATCATCCATGGCACAAGGTATTGCTGGGCCATCGCAAGGAGACCCATCAGGGACACCAGAATGATACTGTGAATAAAGGTGCGACGAATGACCAGGCCCTCTTTGCCTACAAGCGTTGTGGTAGAAACACCTGTCGTGACATTTTGTGGCGAGATCATTTTACTCATGACAGCCCCAGTAGAGTTGGTACTTGCCATCAGGATCGGGCTAAGATTGAGTTTGCGTGCCGCCACGACTTGCAGGTTGCCGAATAGCGCGTTACTGGATGTATCGCTCCCACTCAAGAAACAGGCGATCCAACCCAGGAAGGCCGAGAAGAATGGGAAGACCGCACCCACAGACGAGATGGCAAGGCCGAGCGTGTACGCGATACCCGAATAGTTATACAGGAAGGCCAGGCCAACAATGAGCATAACGGTGAGAATGGCGAACCGCAACTGCTTCCAGGTATCGGCTAACGCAAGGAAAACGGTACGTAGACTTACACGGAGAATCAGGGCTGTGAGAATAACAGCAATGAGAATGGCCGTACCTGTTCCCAGTGGCTGAAACGTGTAGAGGGCGGCATAAGGCTTGTTGTAGAACGTCAGCAATACAGCATTATGCAAGCCGGGCCACTTGATGATCGACTGACCAAGCGACGCCATTTGAAATCCTGTTTTTGTACCATTGGGCCACTTGATGGTCCAGAGAATAACAACAACACTCACAAGAACCCACGGCAACCATGCATAGACCGCTTCACTCGTCGATGGGTTTGCCATTATCATCTATACGGTTGCTGGCCGCCGGAACGGTCACACCTTCTTCTTCGATTGAACCTGCGTTTACGCTTGTACTCCCAATATCGGCGAACTGTGCGCGATACTGCTCACTATCACTGGGCTTGTAGACCTGAACAAAGAGGATAACACAGACCAGCGAGACCAGCGCAGCTAGCACGTCTGGCAGCTCGGGTCCGATAAAGTTTGATACAAAGAATTGTGTCAGCGCGAACGAGCCTCCCGCGACCAGGGCGACAGGCCAAATGGTGCGTAGACTGCGTACACCCATGAAAACCATCATCACATAAAACGGTAAAATAAAGGCAAAGAATGGGAGCTGGCGTCCAATCATCGCGGAGAGTAACGGTGCATGCAGACTCGTCACCTGTGCCAATGTTGTCACAGGAACGCCCAGCGCACCAAAGGCAACAGGGGCAGTATCGAATACGAGGGTGATCGCCAGCGCGTCCAGTACGGGAAAGCCAAGACCAATCAGCAAGGCACTACCAATGGCAATTGGTGTTCCAAAACCCGCGATACCCTCCATCAGCGCACCAAAGCTGAAACCAATAACCAGCATAAGAATACGTTTATCGGCAGGCACATTGTGAATCATCCAACGTCGGAAGAGGTCGAATTTGCCAGAACGCACAGTCACGTTGTACAACCACATCGCGTTCCACACAATCCACATTACAGGCACCAACGCAAATACAACACCATCCAGTATTGAGTCTGTTGCTAACCCTATCGGCATACCCCACACAAACACAGCCATCAACAATGCCACAACTAAACCCGCAAGCGCAGCCTGCCACGCTGGTAGCCTGACTACGCCAAGCAGAACAAGGACCAGGATAATAGGCACGAAGCCAACGAGGAAGGAGAGAAACAAGTTGCCAGCGACAGGGACAAGCAGTTGGTGAAACATCGACATTACCTCCGTATCATCGTCTGTGATATAGCTCAGTGGTACGCGGTACGAAACTGCATCAGTGCAGTTATGCATGAGATAAAATGTCTGCGTGACATTTGATTGTATCACATCACTCCTTCAGTTGATATGCTTAGAAGGTGTGATACAATCAAATGCATATCAAATTATCTCATCTAGCGAGGAGACAGCTATGCGTGTTGTTATTGCACCACAGGCACTGAAAGGCAGCCTTACCGCTGCTGAGGTCGGACAGGCCATCGCGTTGGGAGTACAGGCTGTCTATCCACAGGCACACGTCGATGTTGTGCCTGTCGCGGACGGTGGCGAGGGAACGGTCCAGGCACTCGTTGACGCAACAGGTGGAGAGATTGTATGGCAGACGGTGACGGGACCACTCGGCTCATCTGTCTCGGCCTTTCTTGGACTACTCGGTGATGGTACAACGGCTGCGATTGAGATGGCGGCATGCGCTGGACTGCCGTTAGTGCCTCAAGCTCAACGGAATCCTCGCATTACCACAACTTATGGTGTTGGTGAACTGCTGCTTACGGCAATTGAGCGTGGTCGTCGTCACTTCATTGTTGGGATTGGTGGGAGCGCGACAAATGATGGTGGCGCGGGCATGGCACAGGCATTAGGAGCATCACTGCTTACAGAGCAGGGAACAGCGATTGCGCGTGGTGGAGCGGCCCTGACAACACTAGCACATATCTCACTTGAGAAACTAGACCCGCGATTGCAGGAATGTACGTTCGAGGTGGCGTGTGACGTTACTAATCCTCTATGTGGTCCAATGGGTGCGTCAGCAGTGTATGGTCCTCAAAAGGGCGCAACTCCTGAAATGGTAGAGCAGCTCGACGCGGCACTAGACCACTACGCTCAGCTACTTGAGCGCGATCTAGGTCAGTCGGTGCGCGATATTCCCGGGTCCGGTGCGGCGGGTGGATTAGGGGCTGGCTTGATTGCGTTCCTTCATGCAACACTCCGACCTGGGGCGCAACTCGTATTGGAAGCCGTCAAGCTCGAAACATGCATGCAGACAGCGAACCTTGTGATTACCGCTGAAGGGCAGATAGACGAGCAGACAGCGTACGGCAAAAGCGTTGGAGCGGTGGCCGCCCTCGCGAAACGTCATGGTCTGCCCGTCCTGGCACTCGCTGGCGGTTTGGGAAACGGCTATCAAAAGGTCTATGAATTAGGAGTTGATGGTATTGCCGTGTTGCCTTCTGGCCCCATGACGCTGGATTACGCGATGGAACATGCCGCTGAACTGACGAGCGAGGCCACGGAAAGGATGTTGAGAGTACTGCGTGTAAACCTGCCAAACATTAACGAACAAAAACGGTAGGGGCAGAAATTCATTGCGCCCAAAGATGGGCCAGGAGGGGTTCCCGTGAGCAGAAAGAATCGTTGCCGACACGTTGCCCTTCCGCCGCACCCATCTTTGGGCACAATGAATTGCGGCCCCTACCAACCGGTGTTACAGGGTTGCAGTAGGAGTTCGGGGAAAGATGTGCCGATATTCTTCGGCAAGTTCGTACTTGTTGGCAAACATGCGGTTGCCACAATAGATGTTGCGGCGCGAAAATTGTTCTGGTGTCTCTTGTATAAGTGTTGCACGTACATCTGATTTATCTGAACAGGGAAAGTCAAATTGTGGTTCTAACAAGCTATAGGTAGTTGAATGTACCCACAATGGACGATCTATATTATAACGGTCGCAAAACCACTCTACTGAAGCAACACAAAAAGTTGCCCAATAATATATATCGTTACTAACCTTTTCTGGTAGCACAATCGGGTCTTTAACGAGTTGAGCACGTTTATCTTTCGCGTACTCGAACCAGTCATTCATAAAATTGCCAAGAGCTGTCCACGGTCTTTCGCCCTGCACAATCTCCTGGTAGGTCAAGGCCATTGTTTGTAGATGATCAAGTTTTCTCATTGCTTTCCTAAAGTGCCTTTTTATTTAGTTTGCTTTGTATGATTATACCATAGTGTTATGGCGCATTCAGCAGCGTGGGACTCGCACATTGCTTCGCTCGTGCTGAGGACGCGATAAATCGGTCCCTACCAAATAGCATAATCACATCAATGCTAGTAGCCGGTTTGCCATACGCCCATAAATGATGCCGATGCGTTTCTGGTGGCGAGACCCATTGTGTATGCATGGTTGGGGAGGCGAAGCGTTAAAATTTCTGGTCCATCAAGGAAAATTGTCAGGGAATTGGATTGATAGGTGACACAGAGCGTATGCCAATCGTGCAATTTGAAGGAATTGAGTAGTTTTTGTGTCGTGGTTTCATGCGCAAGTGTTCCACTACCTTCTACGATAAGTATGCTGTCGTTTGCGTCCCGTGTCAACCAGAAAAAGCACTTGTCAGTCTCGCTTTGCCACAGGACAAGGCCGAGGGCGGCTTGTTCCTGCATGCCAGCAGTGTTCAACTTCATCGTCGCGCCGAACTCGCATGACTGGAATTGAGAGCCTTTAAGAAGTATATGTGTGCCATTTGTTGCGTTTCCTTGTTCCATTGCATCATCATGTACACTCCAATCCGTTGCATTGTCCGTAGTAGATGTTGAGTCCTTTGTTTCTATGTGCCAGCCGAGAAGAGCAGGGGTATAGGCGTCGTCCAAAAACTCATCACGGAAATGATCGGTCAGGTTGATACCAGTAAAGGCAGCACTACATTGCTCTGTAAACAGGGCAAACGAGCGCAGAGGAGATGCTAACACCCCCTCCATGACTTGTATGCCATCAAATTGTACAGTAATCACGGAGCCTGATACGGACACAATGAGTTGATGCCATGCTTGTAGAGTAGTGTTGGCTGGTAAAGAGGTTTGCGCTTCCCAGATGAGTTGTGCATCAGAAGTAACTACAAGGCGATTTGAGGAATTCGTGCTGTCTTGAAATACTATTCCATAGGCACCATTACCTGTTAGCAAACGTAGATTTACCTCAAGCAACCAGTCACTATGTAATAGTTCTTGCTGGATGAGAAGTGCTGAGGCAGCCATTGTGTCTGACTGTATGACCCTTCCCTGTGAAACACTCCAATCGCCTCCACGCGCCTGCCAACCAGGGTTGAGTTGCGTGGTGTCGAAGAGTTCGTGGAGACGTGGCAAGGCTGGAGCGGGTTGAGGTGAGGATGTTGGGGCGGCGGTCCACATCTCGTCACCATGCCAGAAAAGACGGTCAAGGCATGCATAACGTTCGAGCATGTTTGGTTGCAGAGCATGATAGGCAATATAGTGTTCCACGTTATTAGGACTCAGCACTAGCGAATTGTGGCCTGGGCTGAGGACATGCTGGTTGCCACGCACCAAAAAGCCATTGCCTGCCCTTCCTTGCCAGTCTTGCCACGATGTATCAAGAAGTTTCTTAGGACCCATTGGAACATCTGATATTGCGTAGCTGATGGCGTAGTTATCGCGGTAATAACAGCCACCGGAAAACATCTCGTAGTATTTTCGGCGATGTTGTAAGATGGTTGGTCCCTCTACCGTATACCAGTCGATACCACCCTTCGACTGACGCTGCGCTTCATAGAGTTGCCATGCCTGAGCTGGTGGAGTGACACGGGTGAGATTTCCCTCTAACGTAAAGGGACTCAGGAGTCGATCAACAGCGTTACCGCTGCCAACAAAACCTGTAGAAGGATCGAGATATTCGATTGTCATATAGAGATACAATTGACCGTCCTGGTCACGAAATACGTGTGGATCGATGGCCCAGGGAGTTTGAGAGCGAGTCAGTTCGTGTCCACTATCAAGAAAGGGTCCTTCTGGCGAGTCCGCGACCGCGACACGAATACTGGCAGCAAATTCTTCCGCGTTATGGACCGCGTAATATAAGAAGAATTGACCATTGTACATCGTCACCTCTGGTGCCCAATAGAGATAATATGGGTCGCCAAGCGAGGGCATCGCCTTACCTATTTCATGCCAGGAAACAAGATCAGTACTTGTCAGGATAGGAAATACTAGTGTACCTTGCGTAGGTTTCTCTTCTGTTTCAGTGGCATAGGCATAGTAACGCCCACGCACCTTGAGAACGAACGGATCGGGAAAATTTTTGGTCCAGAAGGGATTGCTGAATGTTAACTGTATCTTTGCTGTCATTTCTCTCTCCTTAAACACCAGGCTATATATTCCTCTAAAACATTTTACGAGCAAGGTCAACGTTGCCAGGAGCGGGTACGTACTTCCATAGGTGTCGCTCCAACAGCCCCTCGTACTTTGCGCGAGAAGTGATAGCGCGATTGAAAACCGCATTGCTCGGCAATAGCACCTATAGATAATCCCGTCTGCTCTAACAACGTCAAGCCTTTTGTCACCCGACACTGCCATACATAATGCATAGGAGTTGTGTGCAACTGAGCTTGAAAGAGTCTGATGAGATAAGAAGGACTGACGGAAAATGCATGGGCAAGTATCGCTAAGGTCAAAGGTTCATGTAGGTGAGCAGAAATAAAGTGGCGTGCGTCTTCAACAAGTGATTGCTCTTGCATTTCTGCACGCAAAGAGTATTGTTCACCTTCGCCAATATAACGCCACAGTAGCTGCATCGCCAGTGCTTTACATATTTCAATAGAAGTTGGAAGTGATTGCATTTCCAGAGCCTCATGTGTCAATTGCGTCATTGACAAAGAAAGTGGTAAAGGCCAGGGAAGTTGCGCAAGTCGTGTCACCAGTTCTTCGTGTAAAAAAGGGAAGCTGATATGTAGCCAGCTATGCAGCGTTTCGGATGCTTTGTCGAACACAAAATGCTCCTCATGCCCTGGAAAAAGAATACAAATAGTGTTCGCACTTACATCTTGGGGCGTTCCGTCAATCCAAACCCTCATAGAGCCAGAATGCAGCATTACCAGTTGCAGGTTTCGTTGTGTGCGCGGACCAAACGCTCCGCCCGGGGGATAGGTTATCCTTCCGAATCGAACATCCGTAGGCCAAAAGCTGCTAGCACCAGACATCGCAGTCTCCGTTTATGCGCATTTCAGACACATTATTGTCAATTACAGCCATCGTAATAGAGCGAATTGTACTTTATCATATCACTATGACAGATGTAGGGGGAGAGCAGGAAGACTGCTGCTTTAAATACAAAGGAGAAAACTTCGTATGACTATGACGCCAACTCAAAAGATGTATGTTCCTTATCGTGTGAGTGTACAAGAGTATGTCACATTCCGCGAACAGGGCTTTTTGATTGTACGGGGCCTGGTGCCACTAGAAGATGTGCAAGAACTCAATGCACATATGGATAAAATAATCGCGGGAACCGAACATTTTCCTGGCGTCAAGCCGCCCCCTGATGAGTGGGACGCGGACAAGAAGGTGAGCTACTATCTGCGTGTGCATATGCTCCACCGGGTGTTACCTATTCATGAGCGTTTTTTGTTGCATCCCCGTGTACTTGATGTGTTGGAAGCACTGATAGGTCCAGATGTATTGTCCCTACAATCTATGATCTTCTTCAAGCAACCGGGCCAGCCAGGTCAAGGCTACCACCAGGATTCCTATTACATTCCCACGCTTCCCGATACCTTGTGTGGTGCATGGCTTGCCCTCGATCAGGTAGATGAAGAAAATGGGTGTCTATGGATGACAGTTGGCTCACAAAACGAGCCAGTGTACCCGGACTCTGATGGCGTCACACCTAATGGCAATCGTGACCTCAGCGATATCGAGCCAATCGTCAACGCAAGCTATACAGACGAAAGCGTCAATGGGCTGACACGCGTCGCACGCAAGTATGCTGTGCGTGAAGTCAAGGCCGAAGTAGCTCCGGGTGATGTCGTCTTCTTTGGAGGACATATACTGCATCGTTCACACACGAATATGTCGAAGACGCGCACCCGTCGTGCATTTGTTGGACATTACTGCAATGCTCGCTCCCTAGTTCCTTGGAATGCAGGTACGCCCTACGAAGGGGAATCAGGTAACGATAAGCATATTCTTGCACGTGGCACAACACATCTTCCTTATGCCCAGCCGCGTTTTGGCACAGCATGTGCTGCAAATCAACCTCCTGCACCACGACCTACGAATGCAGCGCCACCGATGTCGATGATGGGCGGGAAAAGCGACATGATGATTTTACAACCTCATGCCGAAGAGGATCACGAAGATTAGTGGTAGTACATGACCATGAAAAGAGCGCAACCGTTGCGGTTGCGCTCTTTTCATGGTCATGTACTGTTATCTACTTGCCCAGAGGATGCCACGTTTCATGATTTCGAGAGCTTCTGGCACATCGAAGTCGCGTCTCACATGGCCGAGAGAAGAGTAGAAGACACGTCCCTGTCCCCAGTGTTTTTTCCATACGACAGGCATAACGCAGCCTGCGATCCACGGCGCATATTCGCCGCTAAAGGTGGTTGTTGCCAGCACCTCGTTAAGAGGGTCAATGTGCATATAGTATTGTTCGGAATGCATGTGAAAGTCGTGTAGTCCTGTGGTGATGGGATCATCAGGGTTCGTGATATGCACATCATAGTCGATGATATTACCAGGGTGTGCAACCCATTGTCCACCAACCATGAATTGATATTCGGTACTATTGCGAAAGGAGTCCGCCATGCAACCATGCCAGCCAGCAATACCCGCACCATTCTTGACGGCGTTAAGTAGTCCCTTTTCTTGTTCGGGCGTGATGGTATCCATTGTCCAGATGGGAACGATAATATCGACGGAAGACAGCTTGGTCTCATCGAGATACGCGTCTAAGGTATGGGATACCTCGACATCATAGTCATGCTCACGCAAGAACGGGGCAAAGAGGTTCGCTCCCTGTTCTGGCTCATGACCCACCCAGCCACCCCAGACGATCAGTGCTGATTTTCTCATATACAGGCTCTCCTATTATGGCCGATATTTTTCCATTATACGTTGCAGTTCGTCGTGCGGCAATGCGTAGACGGTACGACCCTGCCAGCCAATCATCGTTTCGGCTGCGGTGAGTGCGTTGAGGATTGCCTCTTCGACGGCTTCCGCAACACCCTCGAAAAAGCTGTCAAGATGGTCATGGGGTATCATTTTCAGGTTATAGGGTGCCACAGCGGGAGCGGAGAGATGATTACCCGTAGCGAACGCCAGGAAGATATCGCCACTGCCATTGTTGCCGACACCGCCCACACGGGCTAAACCTACGGTCGCACGTTTCGCGAGCCGTTTGCACTGGACAGGCAAGAGTGGAGCATCGGTCGCGATGACAACAATAATCGAGCCATCGGATGCTTTCTGAAGCCATGGACTGGGTACATGTTCAAAGCCAAGCTCGCGTCCAACGGGTACGCCATCTACGCGCAAGAGTGAGCGCGACCCATAGTTTGTTTGCACAAGTACACCAACGGTATAGCGACCACTCGGCGATTCAACAAGGCGTGAGGATGTACCAATACCGCCTTTGAACTCATGGCAGATCATGCCTGTACCACCACCAACATTGCCTTCGGCGACTGGCCCACTTGTGATAGTGCTTAATGCTTGATAGGCATGCTCTTTCGTGACCTGAAACGCGACGATATCGTTGAGCCAACCATCCCATGTCTCGGCAACGATAGGTAGAGAGCCATCCCAGCTACTCGCTATCGAAGCAAGAGCATGTCCCTGTTCGATCGGGTAGGCGACGATAGCATCGCGAACCACCCCAACGGAGTTGGTATTCGTGATGCCAATGGGAGTGTGCATCATACCGGACTCGTCCACCCAGGCCAGACCTGTCATTTCGCCACATCCATTAAAAGAAAACGCACCCGCGAAGGCGTGGTCAGACCAGATGTCTCCATCACGCGGTACAATCATCGTGACGCCAGTACGTGCGATGCGTGGGGTATCATGAATAACAGTATGGTGTCCAACGAGCACGCCTGGCACATCGGTAATAGCGTTATAGGGTCCCGTGGGAAGATGTCCAATGGATACACCGAGATCGCGCAGTCTCGCTCGCAGCATACTTTTCTCCTCTTCTAAAAAACTGTAGCCATTATAAAACAGCTTTTGCTCAGTATACACGAAAAGAGTGATGAAAGAGTCCTATTTTCCTCCGCCCTCTTCCCAGATGTGCTAGTATAGAGTACATAGGACCTCTGTATAAAAATACACCATAAACCAGGATAAAGCAGTATGGTTGTATATATATTCCAAAAAGCTTAGAAAATTATGAGAGCATGTAATCCATTCTTAAGAATACATCGTAGTAGAGGGCAAGAAGACAGAATGGAGCGTCCACAATGACCTGTACCGAATTAGAAGAACTGCTGGGTGCGTATGTCCTCGACGCTGTAACGTCCGAAGAACGCGAGGCAGTGGAGGCTCATATCACTCGCTGCCCACGTTGTCCACAACTTGTACAAGAGATGCGTGCCGCAGTAGACCTTATACCGCTTAATCTGCCTCAGGTGAATCCTGCGCCACATCTAAAGGGACGCGTACTGGCCGCGGTGCAGGCTGCGGCTGATGCCTCTTCGCAATCGACCCAAAACGTGGCAAGTGTGCGCCCCATACGGGCATTACCCCCACGCATGCCTGAACAACAGAGACCAGAGGCACCAATACCGATGGTGGCACGTCGTCGCTCGGTTGCTCAACGGTGGGCAATGCCGCTTGTCGCGGCGGCGGCAGTGTTTTTCCTGGTGCTTTCGGGTGGTCTCGCCACATGGGGTATCTCGTTACAACACCAAGTCGCGAGTTTGCAAGCAAACACAGTCTCAGCGACGACCTACGCGATTAAAGGCACATCGAACGCGCCAGGAGTTACGGGAGAAGCGAAACACATCTCCGGCAATGGTGTTGATGTAACGATTATGACTCTGCGAGGTTTGCCCACGCTGCAAAACCAGCAAGTCTATCAGGGCTGGGAACTACAAGGGAAAGAGACGAAAAGCGTAGGTTTGCTGACTGCACAACCCGATGGGACGGCAATAATCAGCATTCCCGGCGACGTGAAGGGCAATGATGCCGTCGCTGTAAGTCTAGAAAAAGGGCCATCCGCGACCCCCAACGCACCGAAGGGGAGAGTGCTGGCGGTAGGAAAAATCATATAGTTTCTTCCACAAAAAGGTATCATGGCGTTTGCTATGATACCTTTTTTTGTGGAAGAAACTATACACGCATGCGTCGTTTTATAGCAAAGAGAGTGCTATAAAATATAATGGTTCCAAGCAAGGAGCTACCGAGAATAAGACCCATGTTTTGGAAAAGCATGGGAAGAACATTCCTGATTGCCAGCCCACCAATACTATTGCTTGTCGTACAGTTTGGCACCCAACCAGGGGGTGAGTTTGGGGATGCCGGGGTACTTTGTATCATTGGTGTTGGTGTGGGAAGTATGGGTGTAGCTGTATCTATTGGTCCACCGCCGCCATCACCGCCATCAAAATGCTTGATCGGGCTACTGCCACGATGGGGCGTCGGTGTAGGAGACAGTCCTTGCCGTAACAACGTATCCGCATATAGTGAGGATGTTTGTTTTGTCGCCCCGGCAGGGGTCCCGACACAGGGTTGCGTTCCCGCAGTAGTTACTGGAGTCGGCTGAGTGCCTGATGTTCCTGGTGTCCTGATGTTCCTGGCGTCGGTTGCGGCGCGGTAGTCGGCACGGGTGTTGGTTGAGTTCTTGTGCTTGCTGGTGTTAGTTGCGTTCCAACAACAACACTTACTGTCGGGGTGAGATCAGGTATAACTGTGTTCCCAAAGCTAGGAACAGTAGGATTTGCATGTCCCACCAAGCTTTGCTGATGCTGGTTTTGAGACTCTACCGATTTATTTGTTATAACAAAAAGTAGGGATATACCGATACACATAAGTAAAAAAGTAAGGATGACCTGTCCCGCCCTTTTTCTGCGATCTTGATTCCATAGTGCCATAAGTGTGTCTAACATCGTCTTCTATCCCATCCTGTACATATGCATGTGTGTTTCATTCAACCACCTCGGTTGGGCGGTTGAGCAACGAGAGCGGAAGTGTTTCAATATCTTCGAGTTCGACTACCTGCTTACCAGTTCGGGTAGCTTGCCTGCTATGAGCTGTGTGTCTTGGTTGCGTAGCACGCGCGGAGTAGGTATGTTGTAAGGTAGGTTCGTAGACTGGTTGTGGCGTAACATGGGCCGCACTCTGAGCCACCAGACGTTGAAATTGACGCAGGATGTTATCGAGATAGAGAGCACACTCAAGAGGACGCTTCATCTCAAAGACATAGCGCTTCGACCAGTGGTCAGAAGAAAAGACGATAGCGTTGCGTAAACGCGACACATTCATAAGTCGTGAGTAGTCCAGGACAACTTGGCCTGTTCTACCCATGTAGATCATACGTTTACTCGTGAGAATAAGTCTACCACGATCGGTCGCAGTACAGGTAAGGTGTGTTTCTTGATTCTGTGAATGTACAGGTGTCTCATTTAAAAGGGTAGCCTCTGTACAGTAATGCGCAATTTCCTGGGGGAGCAGACGCAATGGAACCGCAACAGATGGTAGTGTATCAGCCTCGACCTCCTGCGCGAGTTCTTGCACATCGAAGCCATACTTACGTATCGAGCGGTGTGCTTTTGTACGTTGTTGCGCACGTGTATAGACGACATGCTGCTCAAGGTCGCGCAACCAGATGGGAGCTTCGATAGGTGCGGTCGCGGCTTGCGCGTTTACTTGTACAGCTCTGTTGGTCGGGGGCTCTTCCCGTGTGAGAGGAGGCAAGGTATGAGGGACCGTTTCCAGTCTGTCAGTGGTAAGCATAGTTGATGAGCGTACCGGTTGTGGCACTTGACGATTATTGCTCCAACGTAAACGCGAGGTCGCGTGTGCGGTATCGGCACAATAGGTATCTAAGTACGCCACAATACGTTTGGCATCTTCAATCGCGGCAATCCCACGTAGGATCACGTCTTGCGTGCGAAAGCGTAGTTCGAGGCGTACCGAGGGGATATTCATAACGACGCGGTAAATAGAACGCACGTGCACCAGATCATCAAGTGCATAAGTAGTTCCGTCTACATCAATACGGTTGTGGTAGAGCGTACATGTCCGCTTCCAACCGTAACTACAAATAACAAGGGGTTCATTCGTGACATTTTCACGTCTAGTGTCGCTTTGACTATGAGTTAGAGTTTGCTTATGTTGCATTCAACCTCCCATCCTCCACACATTGTTTATGATAGATATACAATTCCTTTACCATTCCTACGTATCAAAACGACGGTACATGAGGCTAGTAACGTCTATCGATACATCCGTGGATATAAATTTTTAGGTGTTCTGGCGAAGAAAAATGCTGCTATGCATACGCACAGCAGCATTTTTCTTCGCCAGAACACTATTTTTTGATTCTGCGGAGGAAGGTTTTACCCATGAGTCGCCAGATGGTGGGCCAGAGTTGCTCAGCCTCTTGCAGCTCGTTGGGACGTGGAGCCTGATAAGGGGAAGCCCAGCGGTCACGCACAAAGAGATCGGTGAGACTACGAAATGTGCTTTCACCCTGTGGAACTTGCCGAATCAGTACACGACTGTATTCGTAAGGTGTCTGCCATGTCTTAGGACCGAGGCCAACAAAGCGTGCGAGATAACAGACACGCCAGTACATACCCGCGATAAAAGTACTGTTCCCATAGAGGCTACGCCACCAATAGCGACCGAGAGCGACAAAGAAGAAGAGCAACGAGAGTCCTAACACCGTTAGAGAAAGGCCCATCAGAAGCGAGGTATTGATTGGCGGTAAAGAAGAGGACATCTTCGTCGCCGCCGGAGGCGTGACAGGTTTCTTCGGATGTGTTGGCGGTGGCGTTTTGCCAGGATGAAGGGTTGCACCAGGTTTTGTTGGCGCAGGTGTAATTGCCGGAGGTGGTGTCGGTTTTGTGCTTTTCACAATTGCAGGCGCGAAACCGGGCGTTGGATCAAAATTGACCCAACCGTACGTTGGCAGATATGCCTGCACCCAACTATGGGCATCATCGCCCTGCACCACCCATACTTTACGACGCGCGTCAAAGTGTCCGTGGCTAAAGCCACTCACAACGCGGGTAGGAATACCCAGTTGCCGCCCCATGACGCTCATCGCGCTCGCATAATAGGTACAATAGCCTTTACGTGTCTGTAGCAGCCAGTCAACAGCATCGACATTGCTCGGAACGGTGGCGTTCTCCAGCGAGTACGTAAACACGTTCTGGTCGCTCAGGTGTGCTTCGAGCATTTTCAGGGCGGTATAGCTGTCGGTCGCACCGTGAACCCATTGTTTCAGAGTTGCGACCTCATTTGACGAGAGGTCTTTTGGAAACTGGGTATAAGCAGCTTGTAAAGCGGCATAATTGCTATTTTTAGACCAGAAGTCCGTATTATCGGTTGGCAGTGGCACATCTTTGTAATAGGGTGAGTCCAGTGTAACGGCGGGTGGTACGACCGATGTCACCTGATAGCGTTCACCGACGATCAAGGGGCTTTTCTGCGTCCACGTAACGGTTGTACCGTCAGTGACACCATCGGATATGCCATCAGTATAGATGGTCGTATCGACATCAAAGGCCAGGGGTTGCGCGGGGCCGAAGATGTACTGTTTTGTGCTTTGCGGTGGCTGCACAATCGTCACGGACGTTTGAACCTGAACGGTATCAGTTCGCGTGATATCCAGGGGTAGGGTGGTATTGGCGGTATAGCCATGACCACCGTTGGCATTGAGCGTCGAGGACCATGTATGACCATCGAAGGCGTTATAGGTGAAGCCCTCAAGGTTTTGTGGGCCTTTCGTAGAACTTGTGTAGTTGAGGACTTCGCCTGGCGGCAGGTGTACACTACCAGCGATGGTCAATTGATCGCCAAAGAAGTTGGTGGGTGGTTGATACGATTGGATAATCGAGCCTGGATTTTGGAGCGAAACGTGCCCATTAAGAATATTTGTCCACGCGTTATTGAGGTGGTCCCAGAACACCTTGCCACTCTGCGATTGATCAACGATGGGAAGTACTGGACTGAGCAGGACGACGGCGAGTGTCAATAGCGAGGCAACTTGCATGCATCGAGCGGTAATACTGCGCATCCACGAATGATCAGTGTGTAGTCCTTCACGCCTCCATTGTACTATCTGTGCAGTGAGATGGGTACGCGCAATCATCAACAGCAGGGCACACAGGAGTACGACGAAGAGGAGTTGCAAGTCTTGTTTTACATAATTGAGATTCACAAGCATAATCGAACAGTAGACAAAGGCGACTAGCCAGGGAAGATGCGCACGATAGATGAGCCAACTACCAAAATAGCCAAGAAAGAAGCAGAGGAAGGAGAGATAAAAAAAGAATACCATCTCCTCCCCATTGGCCATCGTCGCGGCACCAAGGCCACCAGTGACTACAGCACGTAGGCCACCGAGCAGGGCAAGCCAGGAAACGTGGAACGCGATAAAGCTTGTTAACCAGACCGAGAGCCAGTGACCGAGCAGACAAGCACCTAGATGTAACAAAGACTGTGGCACACGCGGTGTCTTGGCTACCACGAGTCCCGTCAACAAACCAATAATAGGACTTCCCAATAATATCAGGCTATGATCAACCCAGTTAGCCGCGATCACCGAAAAGGTAACACTATAGACCGCGATGGCTAACAAGAACAGCACGAACCAGCCTTCAGCGGGAACCAGAGCAGGCCGCGCAGGTGAGGATGTTCGTTTTACATGTTGGGATGTCGATGTATGGATAGGGTAGGAAGAAGGTTGAAAACCTTCTTGTTGAGTTAAACGATTGGGTTCAGCAACACTCGACCGCATCAAGCACTCCTCTAGGTACAACAACCACATTGCTATCTAAGTATATCCTGTATTATAGAGAAAAACACGGTATCCGCACAGGGGTAGTACAAATCTCTATACACCGTGTACATGTTTCAACAGGATACACATAAAAGAACGTGGGGAGGTGAGTGTAATGGCGAATAGGAAGTACTCAACCCTCCCAACAGAATCGTGGGCAAGAGGGTGTGATGAAATCAGACCCGTACACTCTCTCTGCTCGCCAACAGCATCGTTGGGAGAGAACCTCTGTACGGGTCTGATTTCATCACACCCTCTGAGCATATAGCCATGTTCGCGCGTATTTGAAGCGTTTGCTCAATCCTCCCAGCAGAATCAATGGCCAAGAGGGTGTGATGAAATCAGACCCGTACACTCTCTCTGCTCGCCAACCTAGAGCAGAGTTACGGGTGAATGACCTTGCGCCTGCGTTTCACCGAAGAGGACGCGGGCGACAGCGATAAAAGCGGGTCGCGTATATTCGTAGGTGACGAGATAGGTGCCAAGCCCTAGAAATGCAAACAGATCGTATGGGTTATAGGCCGCGATACCGATGATGGGTTTGTCGGCTTGGAGCAGTTGTTGAACGATTCCGGCTTGATACGGGTCCTGATTGGCGTTCGCCGTGATGACAATAACGATGTCGGCATTTTTGATGCTTTGCTCGATAGCGGCTTCCTGGTCATGTAAGGTGGTGACGACGAGGGCGTCGGTTAGCGTGTGATGCTGGCGCACGTACTCGACAAGTGCGTCGCCGGGGAACTCGGTATCGACAGCCATACTATAGAAGGTTGGGCGCAGGAAGAGGAGTAGCAAACGTTGTTCTGGTCGCGGATGAAGTGGAAGTAGACCAGGTGTATCTTTTACTAATGTTGTCGAACGTTCATAAGCAAGATCACGCAACCGCTGATGTTCCTCGTTACCAATGATTGTCAGACCTTTTTTGTCTGGTAGCGTGTCCCAGGAAAGTGTTTTGGCCTTGAGTTGGAGGACATGCTCAGCGGCGTCACGGATTCTATCTGTGGAGAGAGTACCCTTCTGTATCGCGGCATGTATTGCATCGAGACTACCCCGTTGACGTGCGTAGGTATGTGAAAGTAATATCAGGTCAATGCCTGCTTGCAGTGCTTGTACAGTGCCTTGCTCGGTTCCCACGATACGCGAGAGGGCATGCATCTCCATACAATCGGAGATAATCAGGCCAGTAAAGCCAAGTTTCTCGCGGAGCAGACCAGTGACGATAGCATGAGACACCGTTGCGGGTAACATTTCTGCTTGCATAAGCGCGGGTAGATACATGTGCGCGAGCATGACGCTATCGGCGCCTGCTTCGATTGCGCGTCTGAATGGGAGAAGTTCGACAGCTTCGAGTCGCTCCATGGTAAAAGGAACAACGGGCAAGGCAAGGTGTGAGTCAACGGCGGTATCACCATGGCCAGGAAAATGTTTGAGAGTAGTGATGATGCCTGCCGCGTGATAGCCCTGTACCATCGCGGTACCCAGACGTGCCACGAGGTGCGGGTCTTCGCCAAAGGAGCGTACACCGATGACAGGATTGGCGGGGTTATTGTTTACATCCACATCGGGCGCGAGATTCATGTTGATACCAAGTGCTTGCAGTTCACGTCCTGTAGCCTCCGCGATCGCATAAGCGATGTGCTCTGAATCAATCGCGCCAAGTGCCATATTGCCAGGGAAAATCGTCGCGCTATTTCCAAAGCGGCGTACCATGCCATTTTCCTGGTCGATCATAATCAGGAGGGGATGTTGATGGCCAGCCTCACGCGCGATACGTTGCAGGTATTGTGTGAGTTCGTAGACCTGTTCCGCATCCTGGATATTGCGTTTGAACAGGATGATGTTGCCGATATGCTGTTGTTGAATCAGGTCGATGACTTCCTGTGGTGGTGTGGTTGAATGAAAGCCGATCGTGAGGACTTGCCCGATCTGCTCGGCAAGAGTCAATGTGGTTGCGTATGTCTGTGTCATTTTGCTCCTTATGTGGGCGAGATAAAACAATTCGACAAATTCATCTGGAAACGTAAAGCGTATGGACGGACATGTAATGAATTGCGCCGTGGACGCGATAAATCTGGTCCCTACGAAAAACGTTTTAACATTCCGCATAATTATAGCCCCTTGAAATTGTACACTAAAGACATAACTCAGAGATTGCTACCACGAGAGGTGTTTCATGCGAACGACACTACAGAATGCCCGTCTAGTTGACGCCACGATGGATAAACAAAATGGTGATATTACGATTGATGGGGCCAGTATTCAAGAGGTAGGAGAGAGCAACGGGACAGGGAAAAACGTTATTGATGCCTCGGGTAGTATCATTACGCCGGGCTTTATCGAGGTACATACACATGGTGGAGGTGGCTTCAATCTGCATACAACAGATGTGCAAGAGATACATTCTTATGCACGTTGGGCGGCGTCGACAGGTGTAACCTCTTTCTTAATAGCAGTAGTCGGTACACCAGATGCCCTACCGGAGCAGCAGTTGCGAACCGCTGTCACGGCGATTGAACAACATTCGAATAGGGTAGGGGCCGAGCCGTTGGGGATTCATCTCGAAGGACCATATATTAACGAGAAGCGGCACGGTGCCCATCCATTGAATTGGCTACGATTGCCAGATGAAGGTGAGACCGCGCTTGTGCTTGAGATGGCTGCTGGTCATCTACGAATTGTCACGCTTGCTCCCGAATTGCTTGGAGCAGAGCAGATGATTCGTCGCCTTATCGCGGCTGGTGTTACGGTGAGTATTGGACATACGGATGCGAATTATGAACAGACACAGGTTGGACTACAACTTGGGATTACGCACGCGACACATTGTTTCAACGCGATGCGTCCTCTTTTACACCGAGAGCCTGGGCCAATCGCGGCAATTGCACAGGCGCAGCAAGTGTATGGTGAGGTAATTGCCGATGGGGTGCATGTACATCCAGCAGCGGTAGCTATGCTCGTGAGAATGTTAGGGCCAGAGCGCACAATCGTGGTAACGGATGCACAGTCTTTGACTGGTATGACCGCAGGGGACACATTCGAGTTTGCGGGACAGCAAGCGCATGTCGAGCGTGGGGCTGCCTATCTTGCCAACGGGACATTGGCGGGAAGTGTGCTTACGATGGACACGGCACTACGCAATGTGCTTGCGATGACTGGCGTTTCTCTGCAAGAAGCGGTAGGAATGTTGACCCGAAACCCTGCCACCTCAGTGGGGGTATCAGCACGCAAGGGAAGATTGCAAACTGGCTATGACGCTGATTTGCTGATTTTCGACTCCGCGCTGACATTACAAGCGACCCTGTGCCGTGGGCAAGTTGCATTCACAACCAATGCATGGCGCGAACGATTGGTTCTATGATGCCTACGGATGGACCGATTATGGGATGTTACAAAATAATCAGGATGTAGGGGCCATAATTCATTACGCCCTCGTGCCATATCACAGGCCGAACCAGGGCGTAATGAATTATGGCCCCTACATCCATCAGCGTATCCCTGACAATTTGTTTACAAATGTGGGAAGCATGGTAGCACCCAGGATGATTGCACCGCCGATGAGGGTAGTGAGCGTGGGAATATCTCGCAGAAGGAGAATGCCGAAGAGGATGCCCCAGACGGGTTCGAGACTGGCCAGGAGGCTCGCGGATTGTGCTGTGATACGTTGCATGCTGGCGATAAAAAGGGTGTGGGCTAACGCAGTACATACGACCCCTAGAATGAGCAGTATCAGAAGTTCATGCAGGGTCCAGAGCGTTGTCGAGGGTGTGAGGAAAAGCGCGGGTAGCAGCACAAGTGCGGCGACACCATCTTGATATAAGCTAATTGTGAGGCTTGGATAACTACGCCCAAGCCAGCGGTTCGCGACCGAGAGCAGGGCAAAGGTCGCACCAGCGAGCAATCCCCATGCGACACCAAGTGTTGTATGATTTTGCAGCGAAAATGAGGGAACCAAGAAGTAAATGCCTGGAAGAATGAGGATAGCCGCGACGATTTGAATGCGGCTCGGGCGTTGTTTGAGCAGTAAAGGTTCTAATGCCGCCGTAAAAAGAGGGAAACTCGAGAAGGAGAGGAGGCCGATAGCGACGTTTGAGACATTGATAGATTGAAAAAAGGCGGTCCAATGCAAGGCAAGCAAGGCCCCTTGCCCAACTAAGAGGAAACCGTCACGTCGTTGCTTCGGACGTAATGATACATGCTGTATAAGGCAAGTAATGAGCAATATGACACCTGCGAAGACGACACGTCCAAGTACGATTAGAGGTGCTGGCAAAACGCTCAGTTTTCCCAGTACACCTGCAAGTCCAAAGAAGAGGACAGCGATATTTGCCTCGATACTTCCTCGCAAAGGACTTTTTTGCAGCTTTTGCATGGAAATTACCTTCCATTGTTTATATACTATTTTTTTATAGATAAGTAAGCCTTGAATGCCCTCTATCACTTCATGGTTATGCAATGACATTATAGCCAACAGAAAGTTGAGAATGTGAAAAAAGAAAGAAGCATCCCAAAAAATCCATGGAAAAATGCCTAATTTTAAAATTAGGATAGAATATTCTCCATATAATCTGAAAGGGTTACATATTTATTGTAACAACTTTAGAGGAAACCTTCACGTAAAATGAAAATCTTAACGTGATTGTAACCCGATCTCAACCACTCTCGACTTCAAACTACACTTTATTTTAGCTATACTTTGTAAGGTATTAAACGATTATAGGCCAATCTTTTTTATTGATTAAGAGGATTACCTGTGTTCGTACACTTCATTATTCCCTGAAGGAAATAGTGCCTATTACTTCTCTACAAGAGAGTATTCCTGTAAAGGAAAGGAACGTACAATGGCGAAAATGACACGACGCGCAATGTTGTGGGCAACTTCGGCTGGCGTCGCAACTGTAACAGGTGTTGCCGCGTTAGTAGCTGGTCAGAAGATCGAGAGTGCGAACGCCGCAGCACCTGCCACAACTGCAGTCAGAACAAGTGGTTCTGTTACTGCTTACATCGCAGACGCGAATAGCGGAAAAATTAGTCTGATGTTCGGCGAGAATGAGGTTGTAGTTCATAACCCTGCTCTGGTACAACAAATCTTGAGTGCTGTACGCTAGTCCAGCTATGTAGTGCAAATTTGAGTGTATCTCAAATTATTGTGAGGAAAACTAATGTCATCACATCGCGAAGCGCCCGAAATTTCCAAAGACCCGGTTGCTGATAATACGGATACATACGCGTTTGTCAGTCCTGACAAACCAGATACCGTTACGATTATCACGAACTACATCCCGTTAGAGGGACCTGACGCTGGCCCAAACTTCTTCGAGTTTGGCGATGATGTCCTGTACGAAATCCATATTGATAACGATCAAGATACATCTTCGGACATCACATATCAATTCCGTTTTTACACGAAGACACGTAATCCAAATACCTTCCTCTACAACACAGGCCAGATTACATCAATTGATAGCCCAAACTGGAATCGCCCACAGTTCTACAGCGTTACCAGGATTGACGAGAGTGGTAGAGCAAAGCTCCTAGCTAAGGACCTCGCCTGCCCACCATGTAACATCGGACCTCGCTCTACCCCGAATTACGCTCACCTGGCAGGACAAGCTGTTCATCACCTGGATGATGGCATAACAGTATTCGCGGGCCAACGTGCGGACGGTTTCTATGCGGACCTGGGTTCCATCTTTGATCTGCTCGACCTTCGCCCTTTCCAGAACCTGCACCTCATCCCCAGTGCAGCCGCAAGTGGCGTCAATGGACTTAAAAACCTCAACGTTCACACCATCGCGATCCAGATTCCCAAGAAGGATGTGACCTCGAATCGTTCCTACCCCAGCGATCCAGCATCCGCGAAGTCGGTCATTGGAGTATACGGTTCAGCGAGCCGCCGCAAGATACGTGTAATTGACTCACACGATAAAGACGAGTCCGGTCCATATGTACAAGTTTCGCGCCTCGGCAATCCTCTCTTCAACGAAGTTCTTGTACCACTGGGCAAGAAGGATTATTGGAACAAACAGTCTCCAAGTGATGATGCTCAATTCGCACAGTACGTCGCGAATCCAGAGCTTGCTGGCCTAATTCCTGTACTTTATCCAGGCGTGTTTCCTCATCTTGCAGCACTTGACTCAAGCAAGGCGAAGCGTGCGGACCTGCTTGCAATTCTGTTGACAGGCTTGCCGTCCGGCATTATCAAAGGCTTCCAGAACTATACGGGACCCAAGCAGGCCGACCTGTTGCGTCTAAACATGGCTATTCCACCAACAACCAAGGACCCGAACATCTTTGGTATTATCGGTGGAGACCTCGCGGGCTTCCCCAATGGTCGTCGTGTCTTCGATGATACCGTGACTATCGAGTTGCGTGCGGTTGCTGGCGTCACCTATCCCCTTGTCGCCCCTTCATACACACCTGACGGTGCAGCGGCACTGGTGACAGACGGAGTTACACCAGATAGCGCGGGTTTGACCTACCTATCACACTTCCCTTACCTCAATACACCATATGATGGCTATTCGCATCCATCAAACTAGGGAGAGACACCTGTAGGGACCGATGTATCGCGTCCTCTTGGCGATTGTAAATGCTAGGAGGACACGATACATCGGTCCCTACAGATATCCGCATCTCCCCTAAAACGATATCATTTACATTTTCAGCGATAGAGGAATGAAACGTATATGGCCGAAGTATATGTTGAGCGTGTCCATAACGATATAGTACTCGATATCGGCGATGGCGTTGGAGCGTTGATCATCTATACAAGTGAGAAGTTGCGCGGCTATCAAATCGACGTAAGCCTGGAAGGGATCGAGAACGCGAAGAGGGTGCATACCGATGTGCTCGAACGCGTCATTGCCGGGCGTCAAGTGTTCGCGGCTGTCTTTGCTGAACTGCCTGAGGGAGAGTATGTGACGTGGAGTGATCCCGCCCAGACGCTTACAATTGTGAGCGGAGGGATAGCAGAGTTAAATTGGTGCGACGCCGATGTGTATGTTCCTCCTGTTAGTTATGCAGATGTTAAGGACAGCAATACGTCGCCGCGCGTGTCCAGTATCTTACCACCACGCTATCAGGGTAACCAAAAAGTGAGTTCCGCTCCAATGGGTAGCGGCCCGATGCGCTTCATGGAAGATGGGCAAGTGGCCTGGGATGAAATGTGGACAAGTTTTTGTGATCTCGCATTGGCAGGTGGTCCTCCACACCGAGACACACTGCTAGAACCTGTAACACCGGATGAAGTACGCTCAAACATAAAGGGCTATGAACGGGTGATCGCAGAGATCGAGCGCGGTCTACGTCTTGTGACCGGTTTAGAAGTTATCCGAAGTGAGCGATTGGGGTGGATTGGTTTGCGGTGCGACACTGAAGAAATGGCTCTGTGGCTGCTGCGTGCCATCATTGTAGAAAACGTCTGTGTGCGACGTGAAGGGGTGACGCTGTTTTTGCCTGTCGGCCCGAACTTCGAGGTAGAGAAAGAGACCAAGAACGTGATCACCGTGGTCGCGAAGACGCACCACTATTGGATGGAACACATGAGTGCGTAGTACATTAGAAGTGCAAGTAAGAGACCGAGTGACATTCGAATGTCACTCGGTCTCTTACTTGCACTTCTAATGTTATCGGAATACGCTTATTTGCAGGCAACAGCGAATGGTGAGCGATAAATAACGCCATCATCGTCTGTGCTGACCTGGTGATAAGTGTAAGAGTTGTCCTTCACGGGGCTAAGGTAGCCAGCTTTGGCGACAAGTGCTGGTGCATCGCCAACCTTGCCAATGAGGACAGGAGTGAACGCCCAGTTATCGGCTGGCACATATCCACCGATAGCGCGACCAAGTGCGCGGTGCTCGGACTCGATACATGCAATTTGTGCAGCGATCTGTGACAGTTCAGGATGACCTTGTATGCCAAATTCCTTGACGGCTGCAAGGAATGCGGAGTCGAAGACACCTTCAAGCTGCTGCTGGGTCTTAATGAAGAGTTTCAAGTCCTCGAAGGTTTCTTCGCCATGTGGAAAACTGAAGGTGCTCGCAAGAGCTTTACCTGCACCTGCTTTGGCGAAGAAATTTTCGTGAATTTGCTCTTCGATCAGGGCTGCACGGATATACTGCTTGTCAGCACCAGAGATGCCAAGTCTATCAGCATGTTTCAGACCGTTTGTGTAGAAGGTAACGGCGAGCCGCTCGGCAGTACGTGCAATAGTTAGAATGTCAACGATTGGTGTGACACAATTTGGATCATACGACGCAGTTGCGTGAACACTCGTGCGCTGTGAAAGAAGCGCACCACCGGCAACCGCAAGACCGGTAACTCCAGCTGCGCCTGCTACAGCACCTTTGAGGAGACTACGGCGTGACTTCTGGGCATTCGATGTTTCTGTAATAACTTGATCGGACTTCTGCATGACGATACATCCTTCCTTGATGTTACGAAATGTTTGTGCATACAAACCGTATGCAGCTAAAAAAGTAAGGGAAACTTGCACTCCCCCTGTGCAAAACCTACACGTGATGCAGGTTGATATGTACACGATTGAACTGTGAGTACGTTCTCTACCAGTCGTCATCGCCTTATCACACTATACTACGATACATTTTTGAAATTGGATTGCTCGAATATTTTTTGGAGTAGAATAACAATAAAAGATACTCCTCCTAGAGTGAAGCTGAGAAAGAAGAGATTGTATGACATGGGAACCGGAACTGAACGAATTACACCGTCGTGAGCAACTAGCACAGGCGATGGGTGGACCTGAAAAAATCGCGAAGCACCATACACAGGGACGTTTAACGGTACGCGAACGCATCAAACTTTTACTCGATACCGATACATTTCACGAAACAGGTGCCCTCGCGGGTACCGCTGAATATAGTGATGATGGGCAGTTGACCGCCTTTCGTCCAGCAAATTTTGTGTTTGGTACCGGGCGCATCGAGGGCCGTAAGGTCGTTATAGGCGGTGATGACTTTACGGTACGAGGTGGTGCTGCTGATGCTGCGATCATTGGTAAACAGGTGTACTCGGAGCAACTCGCCAACAGATTACAGCTACCGCTTGTCCGACTGGTTGATGGAACAGGTGGCGGGGGTAGTGTAAAAATGCTTGAGCAACATGGTTTTACCTACGTGCCAGCAAATCCTGGCTGGGACTATGTTGTGGATAACCTGAGTCTTGTCCCGGTTACAGCCGCGTGTTTGGGGTCGGTTGCGGGACTTGGTGCAGCACGATTGGCGGCTTCGCATTTTTCAGTCATGATCGAGGGTATCGCGCAGTTGTTTGTGGCGGGACCACCTGTCGTAAAGTCTGGTATGGGTGAAGACCTGACAAAAGAAGAGCTAGGTGGAGTGGCAATTCATCGCACAAGTGGTGCAGTCGACACGGTTGTGCAAAACGAGCAAGAAGCCTTTACCTTGATGCGTCGTTTCTTATCGTACCTGCCACAAAATGTCTTTCAACTACCGCCAGTGCAGACCACGACAGACTCACCAACTCGTCGAGATGAGGCCCTATTAACGGCAATTCCACGTAATACCAGGCGACCCTATCGAATTCGACCCATTCTCGCCTCGATCTTCGATGAAGGTTCGGTTTTCGAGTTAGCACGCTATGGCCGAGCGACGGTGACAGCTCTTGCACGGCTCGATGGGTATCCGGTTGGAGTTGTCGCAGCGGACCCCTATATGGGTGGCGGGGGACTCACAGTTGAAGGAGCCGATGCAATGATTCGGCTGGTTGACCTGTGTCAGACGTTTCACCTGCCAATTGTCACTCTAACGGATCAGCCTGGTTTAGCTATCGGACGCGAGGCAGAACGTAGAGGCACGATTCGCTATGGGGTACGAGCGATTTCAGCGGTCTATCAAGCCACAGTACCAGCAGCGGAGATAATTATTCGGCGTGTCTTCGGTGTCGGCGGCGCGGGTATGACGAATCGACATGGGTTTACACAACGTTATGCGTGGCCTTCTGCCGATTGGGGTTCTCTCCCAATCGAAGGTGGCATCGAGGCCGCGTACCGTCGCGAGCTAGACGCAAGCGAAGACCCAAAAGCACTGTTCGAGGAAATTCGGACGCGTTTAGATGCCGTTCGTTCGCCATTTCGCACAGCCGAACGTTTCATTATCGAGGAAATTATCGACCCTAGAGATACTCGACCTCTCCTTTGTGAATGGGTACATGATGCCTATGCACTACTACCACAACAGCTAGGTCGGCCTCATCATGGCACCCGTCCATAGGAAGCATGAATTGTAGGGGTCTAATTCATGACACCCGTTGGCATTTGACATGTGACGAAGGCGTAATGAATTATGGCCCCTACATCCTACAATGCTTTTGGTACAACTAATTCGTAAACGAGCCTGAGAAGCCGTCCGCTAACATGACAGGGGCAAGCCCAGTCACTACTCTACTTTCCGCCACGGTGTGGCTTGCCACGCCAGCCCGCATATAGTAGTGACTGGGCTTGCCCCTGTCATGCCCCCGACCTACACTGCACGCGGTTCTATGAATTAGTTGTACCAAATGCCTACAATGAGACCCCTACATTGTCCGTAATTCGCGTTTCAGGATTTTGCCTGTTGCGTTTTTGGGCAAAGGCGCATCCAGGAACTGAATGGTTCGGGGATATTTGTAGGCCGCGACACGCTCTTTGCAGAACGCACGGATATCCTCTTCACTCGCAGTCGCTCCAGGCTTCAAGTAGATGAAGGCTTTGACCTCCTCGCCCAGTTTGGCGTCGGGCATACCAACGACCGCGACTTCTGATACCGCTGGATGTTCGTACAGAACCTCCTCGATTTCGCGTGGATAGACATTGAAGCCACCGCGAATAATCATATCCTTTTTGCGGTCAACAATCGAGAAGTAGCCTTCCTCATCCATCTTGCCAATATCGCCACTGTGAAACCAGCCGTTACGAATAGCTTCCTCTGTTGCCTCGGGTCGCTTATAATAGCCCTTCATGACGTTGTGACCACGGATAACGATTTCGCCAACATCGCCAACCGGAACTTCCTGATCGTTGGCATCAACTACGCGCATCTCGACCCCATAGACGGGAAGACCAACGGTACCGGGCTTTGTGGGTTTGAAAAGGACATTGAATGATGCTGTTGGCGATGTTTCAGAAAGACCATAACCCTCTAAAATCGTGACACCAAACTCGTTTTTCCAGGACTGCAACACTTCAACCGGGTTAGCTGCTCCACCACTGATACATGTACGTAAGCTCGACAAATCATATTGCTTACGATTGGGGTGGTTCAGCAGATAGATATACATGGTTGGAACACCGGCGAAGGTGGTGACGCGATCACGTTGAATAAGCTCAAAGGCTTTGACAGGTTCGAAACGAGCCATCAACGTCAGTGTTGCGCCAACGGTGATGAGAACATTCATGACAGAGCTGATACCAAAGGAATGGAAGAGCGGCAAAGCAACCAGTCCAACATCGTCATCGCGCCAATCAATCCCAAGCGAGTCTTTTGAGGTACGGGCGTTGAAGAAGAGGTTGAAGTGACTGAGTTCCGCGCCTTTAGGTCTGCCTGTTGTGCCGCTTGTGTAAAGAATAACAGCAGTATCGTCAGGCATCGTTGGCACCATCTCAAAGGTAGACGTGGTTTTCGCCATCATTGTATTCAAAGTGGTCGCCCCTTCTACATCAGGCATAGCCTGCGATCCAGGCGCGTTAACGATTACAAGGCGATGACACGACTGTGTCTGTCGATAACCAGCCACTGCTTCCGCCACGAAACCTTCCCAGACGATAAGCATAACTGAATCGCTGTCTTGCAGATGATAAGCTACTTCGGGTGCTTTGAGTAGCACATTAAGAGGAACAATAGCGGCACCAGCTTTAGCAATTCCATAGAAGCAAATGACGAACTGCGGGATGTTGGGCAGCATAAGGGCCACTTTTTGTCCGGGTGTAACACCGGCATTGACAAGAGCATTAGCAAACTGGTTTGAGGATGCTTCCAGTTGACTATAGGTCATTTTGAAATCGTCGAAAATAAGAGCAGTATGATCAGGTTTACGTTTGCTTGTCTCGGCAAGCATCGTTGCTAAGTTGAGACTCATCGAGCAGTATCCTTTCCCTTAGAGGCATTCTATTATCATTCAGCATATCCATTTTATTATATTTTGTACCACCTAGGAAGCAAACACGACTATTGAATTTGAAATTTCACAAGTAATACACGTGTATAAAGAAGTCATTAAATCTTTTTGAAAAGAGTACTAAAAGCATTGCATACTATTTATCATGCGTTGTATACATATATCAGTATCATAAGATGCTGTTAGATATTTATATGCCCGTATATCACATAACAAAGAAATGTGTGACATACTTAGCGCATCACGTCTTTTCGTAGTAGCGATGGGGGTACTTCATCAAAGAGAGCAAAAGATGCCTCAAGTGTATAACCTTGATCTTGAAACTATGCTCTCCACACTTTCACGCCGTCAGCTTTCTGGGAGTTTAGTAGCAGATGTACCTAAGGGAAAAGTGGGGAGAGAGCCGGCTCACATTGAAATCAACGTTGATAGTGGAAAAATAGTTTTTTGTTCACTACAAAGCGGGAAAACACATCTAACTGGTGAGAGCATGCTACAAATAATTGCACAGCTAGAGGTCATACCATGGATATTTACGGCCATTCCAAAGCACATGTCGGCATCACCAGTACAGTCGTTGGTTCCGCTAGGAGTAGTTTCTCAAACATCCATTCCGAGACGATTGGGAACATTACAACCAACAGACCTTGCTCGATTGCCACGCGCTCACTTTCAGGTGTACGCATATATAGACGGGAAAAAGACGGTAATAGAGATCGCGCAACTACTGAGAACAACTCCAGAGCAGATTGAACGAATTCTTTTTGACTTGCGAACCTGGAATATTGTGGAAAACAAGTAGCTGAATAGTACATAAAGATTGGTGGATTTGGTAGGATGCAAGGTGAATTTAACGACAGTACGCTACAAGATATTCGATTAGCCCCACGCAAACGGCGCAATTACTTCGATTGGTGGTATCGTTTTACGGCTCCCCCGATTCCGCCCGCGAATGCATCGTTAGAGGAGCGAGAAATTGCGCGACAGGGACGCCTGACGAGCATTGTTATTTTTATCCTTATTTTTCTTAACTTTGGTTCGGTGCCCTCAGCCTTTGCGGGTCTTAACAAGGCTCTGTTACTTGTGCTGATTGCCTCTTTCGCCGTTATTGGTGCTTCGATAGTGCTCAACCGTCGAGGGTCAGTATTCTGGGCAGGTTTAATCCTTGTACTTGTTCATGCGATAGGTATCATGCTAAACCTCTATACGACACCAAGTGGGCTGAGCTTTCAAGTTATCTCGTCTTTCGCGATCCTTATTCTACCCACCTTGCTTGCGGCAGCTTTGCTACCGTCTGGTGCGGTCTTTGTGTTCGCCATTCTCAACACCCTCTTCTGTTTCTTCGCGGTCAATTTCATGCCTCATGCGAAGGGATTTAACGATCCGGCGTCGCTGGTGTTTGTGCAGGGCGTCGTCTTGCCAGCCGTCGTACAAGGCGCGACGGCTGGCATTTCTTTTTTGTGGGTCAGTAGCCTGCAACGTGCATTGCGCGAACGAGATCAGGCAGAGGAAGTAGCGCGTCTCGAGCGTGATCTTTCCGAGCAAACAGAGATCATGGCACAGCAAAAAGTGCAATTAGAGCAGAGCATCAATATGATTTTACAAACGCAGACGCGCGTGGCCAATGGTGATTTGAGCGCACGTGTACCACTTACATCAGAAAATGTCTTATGGTCGGTTGCCGGGTCGCTGAATAATATCATCACACGATTACAACGTGCGCAAGGCGCGGAAGAGCAGTTGGAACGCACAAGGTCAAGTGCGGGCTGGTTGGTTTCGATTATGCGCAGCCATAAAGCGGGTCAACCTGCCGGGAGATATACGCGCACAGGTACCGTGATTGATCCAATTGCAATAGAGTTATTTTCACAGCCAAACGGCCAGCAGCAAACTAATGGCCAACAGCAAACTAATGGACAAGCAATGAAAGGAACTATTTGATGAGGGCAATCCGAGTTCACCAGCGTGGTGGTCTTGATGCAATGCAGGTAGAAGATTTAGAGCGTCCTACGCCTGACAAAGGTCAGGTGTTAATCAAGGTTGCCGTGGCAGGAGTCAATTTCGCGGATTTAGGACAACGAGACGGCAGCTACCCTAATCTTGCGCCTTTACCATTGACACTAGGATTTGAGGTTGCTGGTATCATAGAAGAAGTGGGAGCAGATGTCTCGATGCTGAGCAAGGGAATGCGCGTTGTATCGCTTGTCAACGGCGGCTATGCTGAATACGCAGTGGCAGATGGCGCACTCGTAATTCCTCTGCCCGATGCGGTAAGCTTTGCAGCAGCAGTAGCGGTTCCTGTACAAGGCCAAACCGCGTTTCTCGCGCTAGAGAAAGCCGCTCGACTTCAGCAAGCTGAGCGTGTGCTAATACATTCTGCGGCTGGCGGAGTTGGGACACTGGCGACCCAACTGGCGAAACTCATGGGAGCGAGTAAGGTGATTGGCACAACAACGAATACGAGCAAAGAAGCATTTATTCGTGCGCAAGGTGCTGATGCAGTCATCCTCACCAGCGAGAAGAACTGGGTCGAACAGGTGATACAGGCAACTGATGGGCAAGGAGTGGACATTGTTTTAGAGACCATCGGTGGCGAGATTGGACAACAGAGTCTCGGATGCCTGGCACCAAATGGACGAATGGTCGTCTACGGTACACTGACTGGTGCCGTTACACCTGTTGTTACACAGATGTTATTGCCTAAATGCTTGAGCATTATTGGTTATAACACGAATATTCAGAGCCTCGCGGATCAGAAGCGAGCAAGCAATGCCTTACTGCGTTATATTGCTTCGGGAGCAATTCGAGTCACTGTTGATGACAGCTTTCCTTTAACAGAGGCGGCTTCAGCGCACAAGGCAATAAGCGAACACAAGACACGAGGCAAGGTTGTATTGACTGTTTAGTGACCCCAAAAAGTAGTTATACATCGAAAGGAAACTATCTTGTCTGAAATTGCCCCTCTTTCCGAAACGTCTGCAATACTTCCAGGCGCATCGGATATGGCACAAGCTCCAACAAAACCTGTAACGCCCTTGTTTCAACTGCTTTTGTCCCTCGCAAATGTCGTCGTATGGTTGTCGATTATTCCACTTTATCAACTTCTACTACCAGCGCAGGTGGCAGTTCTCGATCCGCAAAACAAGATCGCAACACTTTCTTTCATCATCTTTATCGCGGGTATCACATCTGTACTGGCACAACCTCTAGCAGGCGCATTTAGTGATCGTACCACGTCGCGTTTCGGTCGTCGCCGTCCATGGATTGTTGGGGGCATGTTACTAGTAGTGGTGGCTCTATTGTTTATGGCAAACGCGCCAAACATTCCACTACTGGCAGTAGAGCTGGGCGCGTTCGGACTGGTGATGGGCGCGGTATTGTCGCCAGTATTGGCTATTATTCCTGATATGGTGCCGATACGACAACGTGCCACGGTTTCCGCCTTCGTCGGTCTTGCGCAACCACTTGGCACACTCATTGGAATTATTCTTATTGCACAAGTGATTAAGTCCACACAGATCTCGTACTACGCAGTCGCAGGTATTCTATTCGTCATCATACTCGTCTTCGCGGTGTTTGTGCGCGAGACGCCAATTCCAAAGGAGAGTGTACCGCCATTCTCGTTCCGCGAGTTTTGGAGTCACTTCTTCATCAATCCAGTTAAATATCCCGATTTCGGTTATACGTGGCTTGCTCGCTTCCTGGTGATCCTGGCACAAACCATTCTTGTAGAATTTATCCTGTTCTACCTCAATGATGTTGTGCATTACGAGAAACTCTTCCCGGGCCAAACCGCGCAACAAGGAGTATCAATCTTCCAGGGCATCTACACGATTACACTCATCGTCTCGACGATTATCGCAGGCATCATCTCTGACCGCTTGCAGAGACGTAAGATTTTCGTGATTATCGCGAGTATCGTAATGACAATTGCCCTGTTACTTCTTGCGTTTGTACCAGGATGGACAACGGTTCTGATTGTTGCGGCGGTCTTCGGCATCGGATTTGGCATCTACATCTCCGCGGATATCGCGCTCGCTACACAAGTTTTGCCACAGGTACAAAATCAAGGGAAGGACCTGGGCTTTATCACAGCGGCAAATATTCTCCCTGAGTTATTGTTTCCTGTGATTTCCTTTGTCGCGTTTGGCATCTTTCATGGCTATCCAGCACTCTTCACGATTGCAGCCATCGCCACACTATTAGGTGCGTTATGCATTCTTCCAATTAAAAGTGTTCGCTAAGTATAGTTGACCAGAACGACAATGCGCGTTATCTACATGCAACGTGGATAACGTGCATTGTCGTTCTGGTTATCTAGCCTTTGAATGCTTCCACGTTTTCTTGTAAGTAGGCTTCCATTGTGCGAGGCTTTTGTCTCATAAGTTGCTCAAGGTCTGTCGTGACAGGAGCACCACCACCTTGACGATAGAATTGATACAGTTTGACGAGACTATCAGCATACCAGTCGGTGAGTCCTGCTGATTTCAATCCCTGGCGCATGGCTTCGTCAGGCACAGGTGTATAGGTGATTTGCTTTCCAAGCAGTGTAGTGAGTATCTCAGCTATTTGTGCGTCAGTATGTGACTCAGGCCCTGTGATATCGTATGCACGTCCTTCATGACCTGCTTCGGTGAGAACGTTTGCAGCGGCAAGAGCAATGTCACGTGTATCAACATGGCTGACCTGTGCATCCGCGAGCGGTTCGTAAAATGTTGCTTGCGCGACAATTGAGCGTGCATGTGATGTGACAAAGTTTTGCATAAAGGAGTTCAGACGCAAAAAGGTATATGGAATACCCGATGCTTTGATTACATCCTCAGCCTGTGCGTGGATGCTCGTAAAAGGACAAATGGCGTTTACGTCGGCACCAAGGACTGAGTGCTTGATAATATGCTGTACACCAGCTTTTTTTGCCTCATCAACTAACATACTTTCGATCTCCGCCAATTGAGGAGAGCTGGGCGTCAATATATATAAGCGCGTCACACCGTGTAAGGCGGAACGTACACTCTCTCTATCTGCTATATCTCCGCGTACGGCATCAACACCCCGGGACTTCAACCGCTCTACATCTTCTGGTTTGCGAGCAAATGCGCGAACGGGTGCCTTACGTGTAACAAGTTCTGTAACAAGTTTGCTACCAACGTTACCCGTTGACCCTATGACAAGAAACATGCGAACTATTTTCCTTACTACTATTCATACAAAGCACTACAAAAACAGAAAAACAACTATTTCCTTACAAGAATTCATTATAACCACATTTGGAGCAGCTTTGAAAGCTTGAGGCTTAGAGAGAACCACGCCTGTAAGAATATTCGTAGTAAAATATGTAGATGAATGTTAAAACCCACCATCGGTCCCTACCGATTAGGAAGAGATGAAATATAATGGCGGAACAGTTTGATGTACTTGTGCTTGGAGCAGGAGCGGCAGGGAGCGCAGTGGCGACTACAGTAGCAGAGCAAGGCGTGCGTGTTGCTCTGATAGAGCGTGACGAAATTGGTGGAACATGTCTGAATTATGGCTGTGACCCTACAAAAACACTGCTTTTTATCGCTGACCTTTTATATCGCACACGACATGCAGCTCGTTACGGGTTGCATATTCCGACCGCAACAGTTGATTGGGAGGAGGTACGAGCCTATGTGCAACACATCATCGAGGATATGCGAGGTGGTAGTACAGATGAGGCATGTGCCGAGTTAAAAAAGAACGGAGTAGAGGTTTTCAGGGGTGAGGCACGTTTTCTTTCAGCGCATGAAGTTGTGGTAACGAGTAAACAGGTAGAACAAAGCGAACCTAGCGAGTACACGATTTCGGCGAAGCACATTATCATTGCGACAGGGGATGAGACCGTCATCCCATCAATTGATGGCTTACAGCAAACTGGATATATTACAAATGTTGAAGCCGTCGCCCTTCCCACTCTGCCACGCCGCCTGGCAATCCTGGGTGGTGGCGCGATAGGTATAGAATTCGCGCAGATGTTTAATCGCTTTGGCGTAGATGTAACCGTTCTGGAGCAGGGACCCTCTCTTCTCAATAGAGAAGATCGTGAGGTGGCCGATACACTTATCACATTATTACACGAGGAAGGGATACGGACGAAAACTGAGATCGAACTCATTTCCGTCCGTCGCACAGAGAATGGAAAACATTTGACGCTTCGGAATAGCGAAAATGTGGAAGAGGAACTTTTGGTTGATGAGATACTGTTGTCAATCGGTCGCAAGCCAGCAATTGAAACACTCGACCTCAAGGCCGCGGGCGTCGAGACAACCAAGAAAGGTATCTCCGTTGATGCGACATTATGTACCAACGTACCACATATCTGGGCAGCGGGTGACGTGACAGGAGGCTACCAATTCACCCATGTTGCCACTGAACACGGAAAATGGGTCGCGCAAAATGTGCTTGCGGAGCAGCCACAACCATTTGGAGACCGTGTTGTGCCGTGGGTGACATACACGAATCCGCCGCTAGCGCATGTGGGGAAGACCGAGGAAGAATTACGCGAGGCCAATGTGGAATACAAGGTTGGACGAATGAACTTCAAAGAGGTGGAGCGTGCTATCGCACAGGACGAAACTGAAGGCTTGGTAAAATTGCTGGTGGATGTGCAGGGGAAAATCCTGGGAGGACACATTCTTGGTTCGCGTGCAGACGATTTACTGGCACCCATCGTGGTTGCGATGCAAAACGGATTATCAATACACGCGCTTGCATCCACTATTCTTCCCTATCCAACACTTAGCGAGGGAGTGCGACGAGCTGCTGAAAGCATGTAAAAACTTCCTGCATACGCTCCTAGTTTGAGGTATGATACATGTATTGATTGCGATCGTAGGCGGGTAGAGCAGTACATACAGTGTTTAATGCGAGGATAAGGATAAAAGAAAGTAATGGGCGCAACATCAATCGTCGAAACACGTTATGGCAAGGTACAGGGCACACAGAAAGATGAAGTTTCCGTTTGGAAGGGTATTCCATTCGCACGTCCTCCACTTGGACAACTACGCTTTCGCGCTCCACAAGCACCAGAGGCATGGACGGGTGTGCGTGAAGCAACACTTTTTGGCGCGATTTCACCTCAGACCTCCGATGGATCATTTGGCACTCTACCTGGGCCAATGAGCGAAGATTGTCTGACACTCAATATTTGGTCGCCGGGTGCTGATACAGCACGACGACCGGTCATGGTATGGATTTACGGTGGCAGTTTTGTGACTGGTTCCGGTTCGACCCCATGGTACAATGGCACATCTTTCGCGGCCAATGGTAATGTAGTCGTCGTTACTATTAATTATCGACTTGGTGCACTTGGCTTCCTGTATCTCGCCGAGTACGCCGGGCAAGAGTATGCAATGTCTGGCAACAATGGCTTGCTTGATCAAATCTCGGCCTTGACATGGGTGCATGAGAATATTACTGCTTTCGGGGGTGATCCTGACAACGTGACGGTTTTCGGCGAGTCCGCAGGTGCCATGAGCATTGGTGCCTTGCTCGCAATGCCAGCAGCCCACGGTTTGTTCAAACGTGCTATTCTGCAAAGTGGGGCTGCACATCGCGTCAATAGCAGTCAGACAGCCGCGAGCGGGACGCAAAGCTTTCTACAAGCACTTGAACTTGGACCTCATGATTTGCCTCGTCTTCTAGAAACGCCTGTAGACGATATTTTGAGGGCACAGGGAACATTACCAAGTTCCGTTCAATGGCGTGCCTTTAGCCCCGTTGTCGATGGAGTGGCACTTCCTCTACGCTCTATTGACGCTATCGCGAATGGCTCTTCGGCAGGAGTTGACGTACTGATTGGCACAAACTTGGACGAGATGAAGTTGTTCACCGTGTTCGACCCAAAGCAACAACATGTGGATATCAAGTTGTTGACAACCCTGTTTGGGGAGCACGCGAACGATATTCTCGCGGTCTATGAGGCACAACAGCATGAAGCACCCTTATCGACACCGTGGGAAGCGTTTTTGACCGACCGCACGTTCCGTATACCAGCTATTCGCGTCGCGGAGCAGCAGGCAAAACATGGCGCGTCAGTATGGATGTATCGGTTCGATTGGCCAACGCCTGTATATAGAGGCGCGTTAGGAGCCTGCCACGCGCTCGAAATTCCCTTTGTATTTAACACACTTCAACACTCAACCGCGGCAATCCTCACAGGAGGCGCGGAGGCTCCTCAATCTATCGCAGATGGAATGCATGCAGCGTGGATTGCCTTCGCACAAGGGAAAGACCTGTCACAGGTGCTACCCGCATGGACGCGCTATAATGAGCAGCAACGGGCGACGATGCTGTTCAATACAACATGCTCCGTGAGCGACGACCCTCAAAGTGTGACGCGCCGCCTGTGGGAAGGTGTGATGTAGATATTTATTCTCGTTTAGAGGCGGCTGAGAACACGGCACTAGCACGGACAATGCGCTCTTCGCCGACCCAGAGATAGGCGTTGGCAAAGGCGAGGCGACCGCCTACTTTTTGCACATCGACGTGGGCTTCAACCCAGTCGCCCAGCTTCGCGCTACCCGCGAAATCTGCGGTAATATTGGCAGTGGTTAGTAGCGCGGAAGGTGTGGCACCGCTCTCTTTCGCGACGCCGACAAATGCTGCGTTATAGCCAAGCGCGATATCGGCCATCGCGATGAGCAAACCACCATGGGCAGTGCCACGCGTATTAGTATGGTGCTCGGTGATGCGCAGTCCAATTATCAGGTTGTCGCCTTTGGTTCGCTGGTAGAATGGACCCATCGCATCGAGAAAGGGACTCGTGCGAAAAAGTGTTGTGAAGCCTTCGGGAATATCGTTCATGAAAGAAATGCCTCCACGTTAATGGCTTTGTAGTGTTATTGGAAGTGTATCATACAAGAAGGAGATACCAATGAATATTCGCGCACTCGACCATGCCGCACTTTTGGTCAAAGATGTTGAGCGTTCACGCCATTTTTATAAGACGATACTGGGGATGAACGAGGAACCACGCCCCGACAACTTTTCGTTTCCTGGAGCATGGTTTCGTAAAGGTACAGCACATATACATCTGATTGGCGAAAATGAGGAGGGTCGAGCGACACAAGTTGTTCCTGTCTATCGTGGTGATGAGTTAGCCATAGGGCATGCTTCACATATTGCTTTTGAAGTTGACGATTTGGAGGTAACTCAGGCGCATCTACGTTTGCACAACATAGAGATTGTCGGTGGTCCACGTCCACGCGGCGATGGAGTACAGCAACTCTACGTGCTCGACCCCGATGGGTATGTTGTAGAGTTCTTTGTATTCCCAAAATAAACGTGTCCTACAGACATTTTTTAGATGAAAAAGCAGCCATGGGAGCAATTATTGCTCCATGGCTGCTTTTCATTTTCGTGCTTTGCTATTCTTGGATGCTATAACTAGGATCGTCCTGGTTCTCTAGCCAGATGAGCGTTTGCCCATCGGACTCTTTCTGCCGATTCTTGATTTCAGCGTTCCAGTCTGCGTCTGGTACGTTGTTAATAGCATCAGTCAAGTTACATTGCATTGTTCTTTGAAGGCTCTCGATAACGGCTTGTCCATCGCCTTGATCGAGACGCTCGTTTACATAATCTCTGAGTCGCATGTTTATTCTCCTTATCTTCGCGCTACAAAACATTGTCCTATAGTTTGCACGTTTTTATGAGTGTTTGCGACTCTGAACGCAGAGAGACGAGTGTTGCCCGGCAAGCGCTCATGTTATAGATATCATAGCATGAAATTATGTACTATATACTATCTTGATACTATCTTGCGTCAAAAAACAGGACAAATGATGTTAGGAACACTTGAGTATAGTTGATACGGAATCATGAAACATTTTTCTATAGCAAGACGTGAAAAAGGGAGAAAGTCATGTAACATAAAAGTCTCTAAAGATAGAAAGGAATAATCAGAAATGGCCTTTACAGATAAGGTTGCATTCATCACGGGAGCAGGTTCTGGTATTGGCAAAGCTACGGCTGTACTGCTGGCACAACAGGGAGTCAAGGTGGCAGTTGTCAGCCATACAGCCGATGAAGTGAAGGAAACTGTTGCGGAGATTTTGAAAAATGGACAAGAGGCGTTGTCAGTTGTCGCGGATGTCGGGCAGGAAGAGCAGGTACAGCGTGGCGTACAGGAAGTTATAAACAAATTCGGTCGCCTCGACATCGTGCTTGCCAACGCGGGCATTAATGGCGTATGGGCACCAATTGATGAACTCTCACTGCAAGATTGGTCAAACACGATCACCACCAATTTGACAGGAACATTTCTGACAATCAAGCATACAGTCCCTTACCTGAAGAAACAGGGTGGAGCGATCACCGTTACGGCGTCCGTCAACGGGACACGCGTGTTCAGTAATACAGGTGCGACAGCGTACTCTACCAGCAAAGCAGGCCAGGTCGCGATGGCGAAGATGCTAGCCTTAGAGCTTGCGCCCCAAAATATTCGCGTCAATGTTGTGTGCCCTGGCAAAACCGATACGGAGATACAGGACAATTCACAGCAGAAAAATGTCGATAAGATCAAGTTTCCGGTCGAGTATCCAAAGGGCAATATTCCTCTGAACGATGGGAAGCCCGCGACCTCTGAGCAGGTCGCGCAACTTGTCGCGTTCTTGTCATCAGATGCCGCAAGCCACATCACTGGAACAGAAGTCTGGATCGATGGTGGTTCCTCACTCCTACAAGGCTAGTTTTTGTTTCTCACGAGCGGTCACAATCAGATACAGAATATAACGGAGTTTTGAAATATGCTTAATGATAGCAATAAAGCAGCCGACTTCGGATAGCTCTAGCAAACGGTTGTGTAATTCAGCCTTGGTTCTCCATACACACAAAGTAACATGCGTCTTGCTGACATCTTCATGTCAGCGAGACGCGTGTTGTTTCCTCCATTTTTATCATGATAGCAGACATATGAAAGAACGATACCTACGAGCAGAAGACTTCAAGACTATACAACGCTGTACTGCCCCACGAAAGGTTTCTATTTCCCGGTGTATCGTGATCGGTAAAGGTGAGAGTGGTCGCTGAGGAAGAACTATACAGCGTTTTCCATCCAGCAAGACTATTATTCTCATCTATTGTGCCCGATTGAGAGCCGCTATAGCTAAATACTGCCGTTGCAATAGGTCCAGCAGGGATGTAAAAAGAAATGTCACAACTGGAAAAATTTGGGCTGAAATGATATGTAACAGTAACACAAGTGTTTCCCTGATCCGTGAGGGTCGTATTCACAGAAACCTTGTAGGAATTGACTGTTCCATGGTAAGGGGCATTGCCAGGACACTGAGATTGGGGAGCGGTAGTAATTGTAGGAAGCACGCAGGATATGCTGTAGTTCGCGTTCAACACATGATGGCATGGAGGAGGAACCGTCGCTGGTGCTAACATGTGAGCGGATGCAATACCAGAATTTGTTACAAGGAATAGGGTGGAAATCAGGGTAAGAAGACTGAATTGCACGATAGAGTGTCTAAAGAGCTTTTTGAGATGAGTTTGACGCATGCGAGAGGCATCCTTTCTGTATAGAAACATATTTCGGAACACTACATAAGAGATGGACAGGACGTACTCCGCCTCATTAAGGGGAGAACGAAGAGAGGAAAGATTTCTCTCTACTGGTGTGAGTATACATAAAAATGACGCTTTTTCCCTCCGTCTAAAGACGTATTTGTACTCTCTCTGCTCTTTACTTACCAGTATCTTCCCGAAGTTGTAAGAAGAAATGTTGTAGTATATGATTTAGTTCCAATGAAAAGACTTACACCAAATCAAAAAGACTATTCGAATTTATTATTGGCACAGCAAACGACGTTGACAGCGTTAGTACAGGATCAGTATTTTAGTGGTTCTGTACAGTTACAGCAGATTGCTGAGTATATATTCGAGGATCGTGGCATCTATCGTGTCGGTTTCAGTGATGGCTGCTCGTATGTTTTACGAGCATTTCGCTATAATGTCAAAGAAATATTGCAACGCCAAGCTACTCTCTACACATATTTAGAACAGCAAGCATATCCTGCTCCTCGTATCTTACATACGATAAATGGTAGTGCTATCGCGTTGTATCAGAACTGGATGACGTTAATGGTTTCTTATGTTGAAGGTTCTCTAGCAGATTTTTCACTAGAGCATTTGACATTACTTGGCGCACAACTTGGTATGCTGCATGCGCGGTCAGAACATATTCTTGACCATACAGCAAGTTCGGCCTTCCCCACTTCGCGTTTACATCCACAGGAACTTCAGAAACGTGAGCTGACTTCTCATGAAGTAGCTCAATTACCAGGAGTGCTACGTACGTTATATGAGGCGTCAGTAGCAACGCTAGACACGTTACAGCAAGCTACACAGTTACCAATAACGCTATTGCATGGAGATTGCTGGCCCCATAATGCAGTTGTCGCCGAGGATGGACAACTCACGTTAATAGACTGGGATTGTGCAGGACTGGGGCCAGCCATTCTCGATGTTGGCTATCTGCTCTTGACCTGTCATCTCGGGCAGCCTCAACTACCAAAGATGTATGCTGACCCAACTCGTATTGAGGCTGTTATACAGGGTTACAATCAGCAACGTCGGCTTATGGCCAATGAGCTTGTGGTATTGCGCGAGGCAGTTCATTTCGAGACAGCACGTCGAGTGCTGGCGAATGGCATGTTCGCAGAAATAGCCGACAATTGGCAGGAAGATGTGCGTATACAAAAGGAATTAGCACGGTTCACGGTCAGTAATGAGATTTCGGAAATTGCTCGAAAGCTTGTGTGACGTGAACCTTGCGTGTACAATGGGAGATAGTAAAACCCCGATACGCTGAAGGTTTTGTGAAGTTAGTATTAGCGAGCAAATACGTGGAGGAACAAAATGGCGACCTACATTAGCCTGGTGAACCTCACGGAGCAGGGCATACGCGAGGCCAAGAATGCACCAGAACGCTTGCAAACGTTTGATGCGGCACTGAAAGAGGCAGGAGGAAAGCTCATTGGTTTCTATCTTGTCATGGGTCAATTCGACTACATTGTAATCACTGAAGCACCCGACGACCAGACGGCGGCACGCCTCATCCTGGGGACGATTGCGCAAGGAAGTATGCGCACACAGACACTACGCGCCTTCCCGCGTGAAGAATTCGAGTCCATCGCTATGGGATTACAGTAGTAGACATGTGGAAAAAACAGGGCTTGAGTTGCGTTGCAACTCAAGCCCTGTTTTTTCCACATGTCTACTATGGGATTACAAATCATAGGTGTGAAAAATTGCTCGCACGAGGCGTTCGGGATCATGGCGTGCGAGTCGATCATCCTCTAAATTAAGGTGCTGCGTGACAACATGTGGTACAAGACGGCTCAGTTGCACGTGGTCAACGTGAACAGGAACACTGCCCTCCTTAGAGTATGTCTTCAATACGTCTTCATTAAAAGGGCCATCATTCACAATTACTCGGTCAACACGGGCACCGAGGTAATGGTGAATAGTGTTTACGAAGTCGGAGGCTTTATAATGATCGGTTTCGCCATGCTTGGTCATGAGATTGCAGACATAGACTTTTTCCGCGTCAGACTCACGTACTGCACGGGCAATATCTTGCACAAGCAGATTAGGCAACAGACTTGTATAAAGGTCGCCAGGGCCAATGATGATGGTGTCAGCACGTCGAATAGCGCGTATCGCAGGCAAACACGCAGGCGCGTCCTCTGGCTGTAAGCGTAGCTGCTTAATAGGTGAAAGAAAAGTCGGGTTATTTTTACCACGTGTATCAATATCGGTCTCGCCACAAATGGTTGTATTGTCCTCAAGGTCGGCGCAGATTATTGTTTGTGCAAGCGTAACAGGTAACACATTGCCAGCAGTGTTGAGCAATTCCTGGGCATCTTCAATCGCCAGGAGGAGATCGTCGGCATTGATATCTTGTAACCCTTTAAGAATCAAGTTCCCCAGGCTGTGCCCGCCAACCCCGCCATTCGTGCCGTTTTGTCCGTTCGCTTGCTCAAAACGGTGCATAAATATCTCGCGCCATAACGCGCCATTGCGAGCAAGTGCTACAAGCGACATGCGCAAATCACCAAGTGGCAATTGCCGTCGAAACTCGTCCATAAGTCGGCGCGAGCTACCACCACTATCAGACATTGTTACCACAGCACTAATGTTAAAAGGATACTTCTTCACGTGCGAAAGGAAAGAAAAGGTACCAGAGCCACCACCGATAGTGACAATACGGCGTCCTGCAAATCGGTCGCCAGCACGGTTATTCTCTTGGACGCTATATCTCCTGCGGCTGATCTCAGGTTCGTCGTTCACTTCAACATTCCCCCAAACAAAATAGAATACACAACATTTCTACTAGGATAGACTACTTATCGCGTTCAGTTTATCACGGCTTTTCGATACGTGCAAGCGACAAAATACTTATTAAATCTCGATTTAGTCCCTATTCTTGTGTAAAAGCGACAATTAAGCTATACTGTGTGCAACGGGGATCTCTCTGCCACTTTGTGGGCGCGGTGGTGGAGACACAAGATTTCCGTTGTATTTTCGTTATATATTCTCTCCTTGTAGCATCCTAGTACGTTATAGCCAAAAAAGGCTAGGTTACAGAATAAAGATATGGTATAATACCTGTACTTTAAGGAGAGGAAACGCACAAGGAATGCATATATCGCAGACACAAGCCTCATTCAATCGCGCTCGTTTGCTCTTAGAAGATGGCAAAAGCGAAGCCGCCCGCGTAGTCATAGACACAATCCAAACTGAGACTGATGCACAACAGCGTGATGTGCTCTATTTATTAGGATGGTACTACATTAGTAGTAGACAATGGGATGATGCCGTACAAACACTTTCCCCTTTATTGCCGAACACACCCAAGGTTGAACAGGAAACACTGTTAGAACGTGAACGTCTCGCAATATATCTGTTACGTCTTGGTCAGACTGCTGTAAACCTTGCTCATTATGAAGATGCCTCACAACACTTTATTCGCTGCCTCAAACTACTTCATGACCGTCGTGTACATCTTCCCGCGTTACGTATCGAAGCACGATACAGTCTTGCCATGACATATGTTATGAGAGGTTCATATGCTGTCGCGCTCCAACATTATGAAGACGCATTGCGCCTCTGTCGTCATTACGAACTACATGAAGCATTGCCTGATATCTATTATGGAATGAGTGAAGCCTATAGATGTTCAGGTAATTTTACAAAAGCGCATGAAGTTGGGCATGAAGCATTACGTATCTATCAGGAGCGCGGAGACGAGTTGCTGCAATCACGTATATATATACTGCTTGGACGTATTTCTCTCTTACTCGGCGATTATGATGCAACACTGAATTACTATTCGGCCTCATATAGATTAGCAGTAAGCAATACAAATCATAAAATGATAATGATTAGTTGTACCGCGCTTGGAGAAGTATACGCAGAACTGGGAAACATAGACGAAGCGAGGAAGTATACACAGTACGCATTAGAGGTCACGGCACAGGTAGATAATGCGTACCTCTGTGGTATTGTTTATATGACTATTGGAAAAGTAACATTCGCGGCAGCACAGTTAGCGCGAGACGCTGAGCGACAAGACTTATTTAAAGAAAGCATTTCGTGGTTACAAAAATCGGTGGAGCACCTAGAGTCAACTCAGGCGACTAAAGACCTTGCCCAGGCGTATACGTTGTTGGCCACGGTCCTTGAAGAAGCAAGTCGTCCGCAAGAGGCTCTCGCTTATTGGAAATTAGCCTTTACAGAGACAGAAAAAGCCAAAAGTATTCCATGTGGTCGTGAATAAGGATATACATAAACATGATTCAGATAGATCAAAGACAGCTTGGAGCAGCCCCTATTACAGTGCCTGCGTTGGGTGTTGGAGTGTGGAGTTGGGGCGACACTAATTTCTGGAACTATGGGCAAAGCCATACGCGCGAAGACATCACTCAGGCATACAAGGCTTGCCTGGACGCAGGCTTGAATTTTTTCGATACCGCAGAGGTATACGGTAATGGCGAGTCAGAACGTATTCTAGGGGAGTGTGTGCGTGATGATGGGCGACCAGCACTTATCGCGAGTAAGTTCGCGCCAATTCCTACACGCCTTTCGGCCCGTACACTCCTCGACGCGCTGGACAAGAGCCTTGAACGACTGGGCATGAGCCAGATTGACCTGTATCAAATTCACTGGCCCTATACCTTTCTCGGGATCAACGCATTGATGGATGCATTAGCACAGGCACATCGTGCGGGCAAGATACGCGCGATTGGTGTCAGCAACTATAGTGCCAACCAAATGCGCCAAGCTCACTCTCGTCTCGCGCGACACGGTATCCCCCTGGCATCGAACCAAGTGCATTATAGCTTACTACACCGCAAACCGGAGTCGAACGGTGTCCTTGCCGCTTGCCGCGAGTTACATGTCGCGCTCATTGCGTACAGCCCTCTTGAACAAGGACTACTGACGGGAAAATATCGTGTAAACGATACACAAGCACCACAACTCACGGGTGCACGTCGCTTTATTCCTGCTTTCAGCACAACCAGACGTAGCAAGATGGAGCCGTTGTTACAGACTATGGAGCCAATCGCGCAAACGCATGGCAAAACAATTGCGCAGGTTGCCTTGAACTGGCTTCTGACAAAAGACGAGAGTATTATCCCTATTCCAGGTGCGAAAAACGCACGTCAAGCCAAAGATAACGCCGGTGCTATTGGTTGGCATCTGGCACAAGAGGAGCAACAACGTATCGCGCAAGCAGCGCAAGCGTGGTTGTAATAAACACAATAATAGTCAAGGGGTGGGTGTGTTCCGCAGCGCGAAATCCATCCACCCCTTGACTATTATTGCGTGTGTGCAGGTTCTGGTTTGAGGCGAACAAGCATAACGCCTAACCAGAGGACCCAGATGCCGAAAAGTAGAATTGCCGGGGCGGTCAAGGGTGCTTGTCCCGAGGCTGGAGCACTGGCAACACTGACGGCACTCCCACTGAAAAGGGCCGCGACAGCAAGGGCGACGTAGCCAAAGATAACCCATGCGAGTGGCCAGAGTTTGCCACCACTACGCGCGATGATGGCACCGAAGAAGAGGGTTGAGAGCGCGAGCAAGCCAATGCCTACCGTATTCGTTATAATAGCGAAAATGCTGATGAGAAGGATGTTTCCACTTGAAAGCGTCGCAGTTTGCGCAACACCATTGCTGATAGAGGTAAGATAGAACGTACTTGCCAGGGTACCAATGACATAGCAGATCAAGCCAATAAAGCCTGACCATGCCGCGATAACGGCGAACCCTTTGCCGCGCCATGCGTAAGGAGGCATACCATTGTCGCTTTCTTCCTCCTCTTCTTCTACCTCGGTTTCCTCCGTCTCTTCCTCTTCCTCTTCATCATTATCATCGGCGACAAGTTCTTCTGCTTCGCGTTCTTCCTGACCCATCAGTTCCTGAGCAATAATGACACGAAAAAGAGAGAAAGGTAAGCTTAATAACAGGATAAAGGCGAGTAGAAGCAGAAGGCGATACAGCAGAAACGGAAACAAGTGTATGCCGATCCAGGCAAGATATGCCGCGCTATTGCCCGAGCTTGTAACCGCGAGTGCGTTATTATAACCCAAAGGTGCTAATATGAATGCTTGATAGGCTGGTATGCCCACTAGCAGGAGCAGACCAGCACAAAGATATGATGTGCCGTTGCTACGGAGCCTGGCTAAGAAACTGCGTTTCATTGCGTGTCTATGTCTTCCCTTCGCAAACCTTCTCTATAGATTATAGCGCAATAAATACAGAGAAACGAATGGCCTGTTATGATTAACATGAGCCGTTGTAGGAAACGATAATCTGATTTTACTCACAAAAGGGGATGAATGAACTGTAGGGGTCTTATTCTATAACACCCTGCGAGCGATTGACTCTGTTTACAGGATTGATGAAACGTTGCTGATGTCCTACCAACATAGTGATGTGCTCACAGGGTGTTATAGAATAAGACCCCTACAGGCTTTGCATATCTTTGCTAATTTGTTAAGCTGCACAGTTTTCCTCTACAACTAGATATCTTGTTCAAACGTAGTACATGTATCATGTTTTATCAATGCTATGCAGCAAAATGGAAAGCTGAATCGTGATAGAAAATCTTCCCTCACAAGAGATGTTAGTCAGTAATATTGCTTCAGTTCAGAAGAATATCATGCAGGCGGCGGAACGCGTGGGACGGCGACCAGATGAAATAACGCTGGTGGCGGTCTCGAAAACAAAGCCAGTTGAACTGATCAAGCTAGCGTATGACCTGGGTTTGCGAAACTTTGGTGAAAACCGTGTGCAGGATGCGTTACCGAAGATTGCTGAATTTCGGCATGCGGGATTAGAGCCAGTGACATGGCATATGATTGGACATTTGCAACGCAACAAGGTGAACAAGGTTGTAGGCTCATTCGATAGTGTACATAGTGTTGATAGTTTGCAACTCGCACAGGCACTCAACGCTCATGCAAGTGAACTAGAGATACGCATCGCGGTTTTGTTGCAAGTGAACGTTTCGGGTGAGGAAAGCAAGGAAGGCATGACGCCAGAGGAAACATTCACTTTGGCACAACAGATTGTGGCCTTGCCACAACTTGATGTGCAGGGGTTGATGACCGTCGCGCCATTGGTGCAGGACCCCGAAGAGGTACGCCCGGTGTTTCGCACCCTACGCACGTTACGTGACGATTTGCGGAAGCAGGTATCACAAAGCGCATGGCAACACCTCTCAATGGGAATGACCGATGATTATTGTGTAGCCATTGAAGAAGGTGCTACAATTGTGCGCGTTGGACGAGCAATTTTCGGCGAACGAGAACGTGTCTCGCAAGCAGCAATATAGGAAGGCAATATAATGAAACTTGACGATATCATCTTTGGGCGTCGTGTGCGCCAGAATCATGCTCTGGAGCATGCCACGTTTACGATCATGGCCCAAATGGATCCCACATTTACAGGGAGTGCACGTTCGAGTGCGGACGGATTTATCATCTTCAACGATGTCGATCTTGGCCTGCTCCGTCGTGGACTTGATGAGGCTCTACGTCGTTTACAGGCTGGCGAAGCTGAGCTTGCGATTCACCCAAATTGTGGCACAAACCTCGCGGTTGGCATCTCGCTCGTCACACTTGGTACTATGCTTGGACTGGCGTCGGACCTTAGACGTGTGCGTGTCGCCTCTGCCGCCGCATCTTCATTCGCGGGCTGGGCGGCGGCACGACCTGTTGGCGAGTACGTCCAAAAGCACTTCACGACACTGCCCGATCTTAAGGGAGTACGGGTTACAGAGATTGCCCGTCGCCAATTCCTGGGGTATACTTATGTTGAAGTACGTACCGTTCAGGAGTAAGCTTTTATGTTCGGCTTTCCCATACCAATTGTACACTTTCTCATCACCTACGGAATTGGGTTTCTCACACTTGCGATACTTGTTCGTTGGATTGCGTCGATGTTCCGAATGGACGAACGTTATGCGTTTATCCGCTTTCTCGCGCGTATCACCGATCCATTTATCATGCCTATACGTCGCATCGTGCGTACACAGGCGATGCTGATAGACCTCTCGATCTTCGTCACGTTCTTTATGCTCTCTACGATCAGCGTTCTATTGAACCAGTCGCTTCCAAGTGCATGGTAGGGACCAGGTGTATCGCGTCCGAGGCCGATTTATCGCCTATACCTACGTTATAATACAACTCTCGCGCAATGAATTGCGCCGTGGACGCGATCAATCTGGTCCCTACGAAACTATAGAATCAATAAGAAAGCCCTCGCACGCGAGGGCTTTCTTATTGATTTGCTCATTTTATTTCAAGAATGTGCCCGTTTTTTGTACGAAGACGACATGGCCTTGCTTGTCCACGGTGAGCACAACAACCAGCTTGTTCACAGGATCACCGTTCGAGCCGAGTTGTACTTGCCCACTTACCCCTTGAAACGATGTTTTCGGCAATGCCTGTTGCATCTGAGCAGGCGTGATTTGTCCGCCAGAGGGCGATGCGATATTATAAGCGGTTAGAAGTGCAACAGTCCCATCGTAGGATAGTGCGGCATCACTGTCGGCGCGGTCATAGCCGTAACCTATTTTAGTGCCATTCGCACTAAAGGCAGCAGCATATTCTGTAAAGAACTTTGGCTTCTGTGGTGCGTTGTTCAAACCCAGATTGCCCCATATATCAGGGTAGAAGAACGCTGTAAATTTGATATGTGTAAAGCCACTACTCGAACCTACTGGATAGCCTCCCAGTTCATAGAGCGCATCGCCGCCAAGCACCGTGAGATTACTGCCTTGCGGAAGGTTTGTGGCGACGGCACTCACATCAGCGGCATAACCCGAAAAGTAAATCAGGTCAGGTTTTTTGCTCAATGCGTCTTGTAAAGGAGCCGCGATAGACGAGGGTGTCCCAACGGTATACTGTTCCCTCACAATAATCTTACTGCTCGCGGGTAGACTTTGCGAAAAGTCGTTTGCGAGGCTTTGACTGTATGGATCAGAAGGATCGAAGAAGAGTGCAATGTTCTTCGCGTTAAGCGTACTCGCGGCATACTGCGCCCCCGCGATCCCCTGCGCCTTGTTTGGTGGTGCAACGCGGAAAAAGTAGTTCGAGGCATTCGTAAGATTGTCATCGGACGAGGACTGTGAAACCATGGGAATATGTGCATTGCTGAGTGTTTGTAGAGCTGCCTCTGTTCGTGAGCTAAAAGGCCAACCCATCACGCCCACAAATGTCTTGTCTGACTTTGCTAATTGCACAATCTGTTGCGCGACAAGCACCGCGTCTGGCGTCTTGCTACCTGAACTGGCAACGAGAAGACGAACTTGGGTACCACCATTCAACTTTGAGGCGTCATTGTACTCTTTTTGCGCGACATAAGCACCTTGCAGGTCATCACGTCCTACTCCAATGTTATCGGATGAAAGCATAGTCGCGATAACAATCGTGATGTAGCTCTTGCCAGAATTGAGGACGCGTTGATCTTCGAGATAGATAGCCGACTCCGCATCCCTACTATTCGACAAAATCGCCTGGCGGTAAAGCGAGGCAGCAGATGTAGGATTTGAGGTAAATGCAGTGGCTGCTTTCGTTTTGAGAGGACCAGCTACGGGATCGCTTACATCGAAGGCAAAGGAGCCATCGCTAATACCTATTGTGTTCCCATTGTAGTTTTGCACACCGATACCTGTCGCGGGAACCGTAAAGTTTCCTGTCGTCGCGGTTGGAGTGTTGCCAGGGCTACCTGTCGTTGTACCGTTTCTGCTTGCTAGCAAGTTTGGCAATACAGAGAAGGCCACAACGATCAGTGCCAGCACGAGCAGCAATAGACCTAGATTACGTATTAGGGTATTGTTATTTTTTCGCGGCGGTGCTGGTTGGTTTGCATACATGCCAGCTTGCTGCTGCGGTGGCACAACAATTGGCCGTGGTGCTGGTTGACGTGATTGTACGGCTGGTTGTGCAACGGGACGCGGGGCGGGTTGCGGACGTGGCGTGATTGGTAGATTTGTCGCGATGGGACCCGATGTACCCAGGACATAACTACTCGTATCACTCGCGGTATTGAAGGAATGGGCCAGGATGTTATCCACGTCGCGCTTCATATCCGCCGCCGTTTGATAGCGTTTGGATGCGTCGATCATCAGTGCCTTTGTCAATACCTGGTCAAGCGCGGGCGACAACTTGGGATTGAGCGAACGCGCGGAGGGATACGCAAACGGTGGATAGTTGCGCGGATCGCGATTCGTGACAAGATGATGAATGGTTGCCGCCAATGCATATAAGTCCGAGCGTGCATCGGCATTACCCTGATACTGCTCTGGCGGCGCATAGCCCGGAGTGCCGAGGGCGGAGGTCTGTTTGCGTTTCGCGTTTTTGTTTTCGTCGGCACGTGCGATGCCGAAGTCTACAAGGTGCGCTCGCTTATCTCGTGCGCCAATGATGATGTTTGCGGGTTTGATATCACGATGCACAATCGGTGGCTTCTGCTGCGAGAGGTTGTCGAGAATGTCGAGGACCTGCGACGCATAGCTGAGTGCTTCACGCTCAGGCATAGGGGCATTGATACGCTCCATGTGATCTTCGAGGTTTTCACCCGCGACATACTCCTGCACCATAAAGGCACGCGTGCCCTCCTGGAAGTAGTCGGTCACGTTCGGCACCAACGGATGGTCGATACTCGCCACCGTTTCTACCTCGCGCTCAAAGTTGCGCACATCCTCTTTACGCTTCTCGGGATCGGTATTGTCCGAAATGAGTTCTTTGATGACAACTAATTTGTTCGAGACGCGTGTGTCTCTTGCGAGCAAAGCAGCACCCATACCGCCTTGCCCAAGAATTTTGTCGATGGCATAGCGTCCTTGTTGCAACGTCTCATTCGGTCTCAGTGTACGCGAGTTACCAGTGTTGCCACTGCCACCAAAGGTTGTCGCACCTGGACTTGCTGTCGCAGCCGCGGTATTCGTTGCAGGAATTGATGAAGGAGGATTGTTGAGAAAGGCACCACAATTTGTGCAAAATGTTTCGCCTGCCGGATTTACGGTACCACAATTAGGACATTTCATATCTTCGCCTATCGTTACTGTTTGAAAAATTGACCCTGTACGGGCAGTTCCATACGGATACGACCCAATGAGTCAACCGATAAAATCACTATTGCTTTGTTTACGGGATCTCCATTTGGGCCAAAGGTGATCTGCCCACTGACTCCCTGAAAGGTTGTTGTTGTCAATGCTTGCCGCACGTCCTCCGTCGTAATTTGCGTCTTCCCAGTATTTAACGCACTATTGCTTGCTTGTAACAAGGCAATAGTAGCATCATATGAGAGCATGGCATCATTATCAGGACGTGTATAGCCATAACCAATATGAGCTTTGTTCGGTGAGAAGGCGGCGGGATAATCAACAAAAAACCCTGGTTTTCTTGCTGTCTGTCCCAACACATCCCACTGATCGGGATACGCAAAGGCTGTAAAGCGCAGGTGTGTAAAGCCTGCGCTCGCACTACTCTGATAGCCATTCAACTCATACAATGCGTCACCGCCCATGACACTAATTGAATTGCCTGCTGGCAAATTTGTCAACAACGTACTGATGTCCGCGGCATAGCCTGAAAAATAAATGATACCAGGATTATACTTCAAAGCGTCCTGTAGTAGTGTAGAAAAATTGCTGGTTTTGCCAACAGTATACTGCTCGTTGACAACGATCTTCTTACCATCACTTTCAAACTGTGTCCTGAAATCATTGGCGAGACTCTGACTATAGGTATCTGTCGGATCAACGAACAGAGCCGCACTAGTTGCATGGAGTGTTTGCTCGGCATACTTCGCGCCGGATACGCCTTGAATTTTATTAGACGGAGCCACACGGAAAAAGTAACGCGAGATGGCGGTAAGTTGATCACTTGACGATGTTTGAGAAACCATTGGAATGTGTGCCATGCCAAGGACGCTCACGGCATCAACCGAACGTGAGCTAAAGGGCCAACCCATCACTCCTACGAATGTTTTGTCGCTCTTCGCCAACTGCACGATCTGGTTAGCAACATTTGTCGCGTAGGTTGCCTTGCTACCAGAATTGGCAATCAAGAGACGGACTTTGTAACCATTGGCAAGCTTTGAGCCGTCGTTGAACTCTTTTTGCGCGACATAAGCACCTTGCAGATCGTCACGTCCAACACCGATATTATCGGATGATAACATTGTTCCTACCACAAGTGTTATGTAAGGACCACCAGAGCTAAGCACACGCTGATCTTCGAGATAGATATGAGCCTCAGCATCATTTGGCTCCTGTTCAATCGCGGAACTCAATGTGGCGATTACGCCGCCAGCATCGCTCGCATTTTGCTTAAGTTTGTCTGCGGCTTGCTGTTTCAGCGTTGCGTCAGAGCGTGATGTATCAAAGATATAGGTGCCATTGCTAATACCAATTGCGTCGATGCCAATCCTGGTGACTCCAATCCCGCTATTAGGGGTGGGTACCGTTGGCGTACTGCTGGTAATTGTGGTTTGGCGAAGCGATAACAAGGAAAAGGCCGCGAATACCCCACCGAAGATAAGTAGCAGCAAGAGTAAACCCAACAGAATGTATAGACCTGTACGCCCCTTTCGCTGTGGTTGCGAAGAAAATTGTGCTGGGAAATTCACAGGTTGAGTCTGTGGTTGTCGTACCGGATTCGATGAATACTGTTGAGGACCTCTCACAGGCGGATAATTGGGAGAGGTCGCCACCACTGGTGAGGCAGAAACTGTGCCACTTGTTTTATCTACGGGCATCGTGGGCACATTCATCGGACCAGAGCTTCCCAACATGTAGTTATTCACTGAACCAGAGACACCGAAATGCTTGAGCAAAATATTGTCAATGTCTTTTTTCATCGCAGCAGCACTCTGGTAACGCTGATTGATATCGTTATTCAGGGTGCGCATCAATACGCTCTCAATTTCAGAGGAGAGTTGTGGATTGAGCGTTCGCACAGGAGGGTAAACAAATGGTGGATAGTTACGCGGGTCCCGATTGGTAAGCAGGTGATGCAAAGTAGCCGCTAAAGCATACAAATCTGAGCGTGGATCAGCATTGCCCTGATATTGTTCTGGTGGAGCATAACCCGGAGTACCAAGGGCCGAGGTCTGCTTACGTTGTGCGTTTTTTGCTTCATCCGCACGTGCGATACCAAAATCGACGAGATGGGAGCGTCTATCTTTCGCCCCGATAATAATGTTGGCTGGCTTGATGTCGCGGTGCACAACGGGTGGTGTCTGTTGTGCTAAATAATCAAGCACATCAAGTATCTCTGAGGCAGAAACAAGCACCTCACGCTCGCCCATTGGTTGCTTCAAGTGCTCGATACGCTCTTCGAGGGTCTCGCCTTCGACATACTCTTGCACCATGAAGTAACGAGGCCCCTCTTGAAAATGGTCGGTCACGTTCGGAACAAGAGGATGATCAATATGCGCGAGTGTCGCGACTTCACATTTGAAATTGCGTACATCGTCTTGTACCCTGTTAGGGTCAGTATTTTCGGAGACCAGTTCTTTTATAACCACCAGTTTCCCGTCTAGTCGGTTATCCGTTGCGAGCAATGCCGCACCCATGCCACCTTGACCAAGCACCTTTTTAATTTCGTAGCGACCGCCTTGCAAGCGCGAACCCGGTGTTAGCGACCGTGAACTATTACCTCCACCGCTACCACCTGTAACCAGTGGCGCGGATGTTGCACTATTTTGCAATTTGCCACAGTTGCTGCAGTAGCGCACACCATCGCGGTTTTGCGCATTACAATATGGACACTCCATTACTCAAATACCTGGCCTTTCAGAAACCCTTCTAGTGGCTATCCCTTACACTTCTATATACGTAAAAAGAAAGCAAAAGTTCAAATCTAAGCATGAGAAAAAGCTGCTCTGCGGTAGCAATGCCTGGCATTGCTACCGCAGAGCAGCTTTTTCTCATGTATCTCTTTATTTATAGATGTTGGCAACGCAATGAGATGATGCCGGGTGCGAAATGATTTGCCTTCTGCAAATACTCTTGCTCATTGGCCTCGATCATCAGCTTGTGCATCACAACCACGTCTCCGTCGGGTAGTGGCTCGGCTGGCTGCAAACATAACTCCATAATCGCACAGCCGCGCTCATACACCTTCACTAATCCACCTGCACTGGGGATACGATAGACGCGATTGTCGATAGTGGGACTTATGACTTCCAAGTAACCATACTTAATCAGTTGCTGGTACTGATGCTCTGACAGCATTTCGCGGAGTAGAGCTTTGGCACGACTCTCGGCGGAAAGATGCTCACTTACCGATTTGCGGAAGCGTCCAACGCTACCATCGGGGGATTGCGACAGGTAGTAAACTGCGAGCAAGAGAAACAACAGCCAGATACCGAGAAACAAGCTGAGCGTTTCCAACATAGGCATGGTCGCTTGTCCTCCTAGCCACCTACTACACGGGGTACGATCACAATCTGCTCTGCGGTGCGGTCAAACTGCTCAATACGCTCTACAGGTTTTCCAGGCTCTACTTTGAAGGCTGTAGCTCCTTTCGCACGCTCTTGTGTGAAGATGCGCTCGGCCTCTCGGACTGCTGCGATTGCCTCGGCATCGCGAGTCTCTGCTTTACTGTTATTCCATACGATGCGGTCGTCGCCACGACGGGACATTACCCGTAGCATACCCACAAGCTGTCTCCTTCTTCCTGTACAGGCTGACTACTCTTCTCTTGTATGTTCGCTCGCGCTATTCCTACACTAGTCTCTGCTATAACAGGAAATATATAGGAATGACATGAGCATAGCACGCAAAATGGTAGATCGTCAAGTCTAAATTGAAAAAACAGGGGTGTTCGAAAATCTCTAAACGGCGTAGTGTTCGCATGACAGGGGCAAGCCCCTGTCATGCCTTTGCTCGATCTTCGAACACCCCTGTTTTTTCAATTCACGATAAGACACAAGGCAACACACAGGTGAAGGTACTGCCCTCACCTACGACACTTTCGACACTTACGCTACCGCCATGTAACTCAATAATCATCTTGACTATAGCAAGACCCAAGCCCTGGCCAGTGATGCGGACAGCATTTTGTGGCACTTGATAGAAACGCTCGAAGATGCGTTGCTGATGCTCTGGCGAGATGCCACTGCCAGTATCACGCACACTGAGTTTCGCGATACGCACATCGCGGTCTTCGGTATCTTCGCTACCTCCCTCTACATAGCCTAAGGTAGCGGTGACGGTCACTTTTCCTTCCGGGCTGGTAAAACGGAGTGCATTGCTGATAAGGTTGCGCAATACTTGTTGCATACGTACAGGATCGGCGTACAGTTGGGGAAAATCAGCCGCAATATCAACAGCGAGCTTAATACCTCTATCGGTCGCGGTTAACTCGAGTTCCTCAACAGCATCTGTGATAACATCATTGAGGTTAATGACCTCGCGACTCAAACGCAACTGTCCAGCATCGGCACGCGAGACTAGGAGCAGGTCCTCAACCAGACCATAGAGTTGTTCGCTACCGGAACGCGAGCGCTGCAAGAACTCACGCAACTGATCGTTCAGTTCACCCGCCACGCCTGTTAGAGCGAGATCGAGGTAGCCATTGATAGCATTGAGCGGTGAACGCAACTCGTGGGTAATCATCGAGATGAAGTTCGCCTTCATACGTGTGGCATCGCGAATAGCGGTCACATCGCGTGCCATCAACAGGCAAATTGGCTTGTTTTTTGTATAGACCTGTGTAAAGCTTAATCCAACCGAGCGCAAGACGCCATTTATAGTAAGATCGACCTCTGTGTATGGTAATGACTCTTCCTGTTGAAGCGCGTTGTGTATCATACACAGTTCGCGACAAGGTGTTTGCTCGGCATCAATGTCCTCATCCTCACAGCCTAGTAGTTCCATACATTCCATGCCGACGATTTGTTCCACATCAGTACCAAAGATGCGTGCAAAGGCAGCATTAGCCTCGATAAAGCAGGCATTAACGCCAAGCAGAGCAATTCCATCCGAACTCGATGCGAGTATCGCGCGTAGCTGTTCCTGGTCGGTGCGAACCATGTGGAACAACTCGACATTTTCGAGTGCCGCAGCCGCCATATTCCCAAGGTTGCGTACAACGCGCAATTCTTCGCTGGTAAATGACTGAACGCGTTTAAGCGATAGGACCCCATACAGGACATGCTTGGAGACGAGGGGCGCGGATAATTCCGCCATATCCTCATCACTACCTGGATTAGTTGGCATCTCATGTGAAGGTGTGCGTAGCATTGGATGTTTGTGAACGGCAGCCCAGGCTACGACCGATTGCGCGTCATAAAGGGATACCTTCTCCTGCTCAAGGTCAGTTGTTTTGACTTCTGCTGCGTTTATCTCCTGGTCGTCGCCGAGCGCTGTATCAGCTCCATAAAGCTCAGCGATGGGATACAGTTCTTGTGTCCCCTCTTGATAGAGGTAGAGTGTTGCGAGATCACATGGTACGAGGCGTTGCACGTCAACGAGAATGGTGCGGTAGAGTGCATCGGGTTCATGGCGGGTGGTGATGCCACGTGAAAGGTCCATCAACATTTCTAGCTGATCCGCTTGACGGTGTGCGAGTTCAGCATTGCGAGCGTTGGTGATCGCCAGAACTGCTTGTTCCGCGAAGATAATCATCATCTTGGCTTTTTTGGTGTCGAACGCATGAATTTCCTTGCTCGTCGCGGTCAGCGTGCCAATAAACCTGTCGTCGCCGATAAGCGGAACACACATAATCGAGCCAATTGGCGTGCGTCCAAGTCGTTTGAAGCGTGGATCAAGGCTTACATCATTAATGACCAGGGGTTCGCAGTTTTCCGCGACCCAACCCGCTACACCTTCATTGAGGCGAAAGCGCGTGTGACGCGGTGAACGCCCATTCCTTTGTAGAGCTGCTAATGTCACCAGGGTTGTGCCACTCGCATCAAGGAGGGCAACAGAGCAATTCCGTACCTCTAATAATGCGCCTGCGTTATAGACAATTTTCTGGAGAACATCCACTAGTTCTTGTGACTCGCCTTCAACGGAGGTCAAGGATGAAACAAATTGACGATCATGTATGGAAGATATATTTGTAGTCATGGTGTCCTCTTTTACAATGTCGTGCACAGCGCAAGTAAGCTGCCCACCACCCACATCTTTCTGTAATACACTCTATCGTCACATCCTCGTAATAGTTTAGGCAATGGAGGCAGTATATCATGGTCTATTTATGTAGTCGAGACCAAGAGGCGTATGGGCTATGAAACCGCACACTAGAACAAGTAACGACATGCGGCATTTCCGCATGTCGTTACTTGTTCTAGTGTGCGGTTTCATCTAGCGTTGAGGTGGTAAAGGCAGTAGCTCGTTGCGTCTAAAGGTTGGAGAACGTAAAGGCAATGTGTCGGTAACAGTTTCTTCTATCAACGTGTTCTCAGCATCACTTATCGTCAGGTGCGATGAATTGCTGCCGCTACCGCGCGTCTCGACGTAGGGTAAGGAGAAGACGATACGGGCACCGCCGTTGGGGTTATTTTCGGCGTGAATGGTGCCACCGTGTGCTTCGACAATGGCACGTACAATGGCAAGGCCGAGACCACTGCCACCCGTGGTAGATTGTCGCGCACTATCGGCGCGGTAGAAGCGTTCAAAGATGAGCGAAAGTGCTTCCGGTGGAATACCCTCACCTGTGTCAGAGACGGCGATAAGCAGCACATTCCCCTGGGGACGCGCCTCTATCGTGACACTCCCACCTGGAGGAGTATGACGTATCGCGTTGGCGAAAAGGTTTGAGAAGACACGCGTCAACATGTCTGCGTCAGCTTGAATGAGCAATTGATAGGGAATAGCATTATTTGGCTCTACCTCAGCACGCTCGAATTCTGGTGCCAGGACCGCCAATATTTCATCGACCAGTGAGGCCAGGCGTAGCTCTTTACGTTGTGGTTGGAGGGCACCCGCCTCAACCTTTGCCATGACATGCAGGTCTTTGACGAGCCGACGCAGACGCAGCGTTTCACGCACGATAATACGGCCCGTTGCCTCGTACTCGTCGCGAGTCTGTGTTACCCCATCAACCAGCGACTCGCCGAGACCAGCGATTGCGGTCAGAGGGGTCGCGAGATCATGGGTAATGCTCATAATCAGTTCGCGCCGCCACAATTCTTGTTGACGTAATTCGTCTACGTCGCGGCTCAGTTGGGCCGCCATCTCGTTGAAGCTATGCGCCAATTCGCCAATTTCGCCATGTGAGTTGACTGTCACTTGTGCGTTATAATCGCCGGATGCCATGACGCGTGAGGCATTGGTCAACTTCGCTAAAGGACGTGTAATGGTGCGTGAGAAGATGATGGCGAGAACAGCAGCTATAAGAGCAACAGCAAGTGCAGCAAGAAGAACGGCCTGTGCTACCGATAAAATAAAAGTTTGGTATAACATTATCTGGCGGTATCATTACCAATACACCCACAACGAGGAGCATCGTGAGTACCATTCTGCGGTAATAGGTTCAACGGTAAAAGGACGAGGCAAGGAAGAATTTCTGAGCAATTTGATCCGTTGTAGATTGGTTAATTTGCGCTTGCACAATAGCCTGACAAATCTTTTTGGACATTGCTGGCTGAATTATTGCACTGGTGTGTTGTAGCGGAAAGCACGTTTGATAAAATTGGTGCCGAGGTGAATATTTTGCGCAAAGGATATACAGCAGTGATCTCTAATGCTAAGCACTAGAAAGAGATACTCTTCGCCACTAGGAGTTTTAATAAGAAATGGTACTGCCAACAGATTGATGTGATAGTGGTATAGCTGTCAACAATGCTTTGTATAACCGGGTACGGGGAAGTATTGTGTTTTGTATCGCTTTCGTGGAGGAATACGCTTCTCCTATGATGCGTGCGTTTTCAGCGGCAAGGGTTTGTAGACATTTTGGCTTTGGTCTGCACTGTAGTAGTAGGCAATGGCAAAGATAGCCGAACTCGCCAGGATTGTTGTTGCCAGCAAGACAACAAGCATCGAGCCGAGGGCCAATCTCCAGCGAATACTTTGCCACCAACGCATGCGCATAGTTTTTTCCCTTATGATGACGGTGCACTCAGTGGGCGCGGGGTAGGTGTTTTGATCTCGAAGCGATAGCCAACGCGCCAGACGGTCTTGATATAGCGTTGCCCTGGTTCAAGTTCTATTTTCTTGCGTAACGCGCTCATATGTACATCTATAGTATGTCCATCGCCAAGATAGTCATAGCCCCATACTTTGTTCATCAGGATTTCGCGCGTGAAGACACGATCAGGCGATTTTGCAAGCAACGCGAGCAGGTCGAACTCAGTGGGAGTAAGAGCAATTTCTACCCCATTCACCTCGACGCGACGCGCGGGCAGGTCGATTGTCAAGCCGGGGAAACGCAATACCTCGTTCTTCGCTACTTGCGTTTGCTCGTTGGCTGGTGTGGGCGTATCAGAGAGTCCACTTCTACGCAGAATAGCACGTACCCGACTCACAAGTTCGCGTGGGCTAAATGGCTTCACCAAATAGTCATCGGCTCCAAGGTCCAAACCTGTGATGCGGTCTTCCTCACTGCTACGTGCGGTCAACATAAGAATAGGCGTCTTGGACCATGCGCGAATGCGTTTGCAGACCTCGAAGCCGTCAATGGCGGGTAACATGATATCGAGAATAACAAGGTCGGGCTGCTCACGCGCGTGGAGGGCCAAACCGTCCGCCCCATCTTTCGCGATCACAACAGTAAAGCCCTCATTTTTCAGGTAGAGGTTTATCAGGTGAATAATGCCGTCCTCATCCTCGATAAGCAAAATCTTCTGCGCCATAGCTATTTCTCCACAAACCACTTGTATGGACCGATGTATCGCGTCCTTTGCCGACACATATGATAGCGTTCACGGTAGGACGCGATACAATCGGTCCCTCATATCGTCTGCGATATATTTATAGTAGCACAACCACATAGAGGAAATATACGGATTTTTTGTTTGAGAAATAAACTTGATGGAATCTTGAGTATTAGCAAACAATTTGTTGATCTTTGAGAAGTATATTGTAAATGTGAGATACGTGACGAAGACATAGATACCCTACTCTCTCTTTTCTCTTTCCCGTTCTTCCAGGAAAAGGTCGGTACATTTCTCCCAAATGTACCGACCTTTTTCATGAGGAATCGCGTATTTCGTTCTACCCTTTTTTCAAAAAGGGTAGAACGAAATACGCGCTAAACTGGATTTTTCAAGCCACATGTGCTTTCTATATTAGAACGCTGGCAGGAGATCACGAGACTCTCGCTGCACAGATGGACGAAGTGCTTTCAGCTCTTTTGCGTCGGGTAGGACCTGGGTGGGTCGTCCTAACAGGTAGCCTTGTACTGCCTGTGCACCCACTTGTTCCACGAGATCAAGCATCTCAACATCCTCAATTCCCTCAGCGATCACGTAGCTATTCATCTGCCGTGCCATATTCGTGATGCCTGCAAAGATGGCGCGTGCACTTACATCGCTGAGCGATTTCACGACGATGCCTCGATCAATCTTGATGAAATCGACTGCCAATTGGCTTAACATCTCCAGACCGGCATTGCCCGCTCCCGTATCATCTAAAGCCAAGCGGAACCCCAGTTCTCGCAGTTTTTGTGCCTCACGTACCACCACATCCAGGCGGACCACAGAGCGTTCGGTAATTTCGAGTACGACACGCTCAGGGGTCAAACCAGCCGAGAAAACGGCTTCTAGCAGAATGGCACCAGTGAGCACCTCATGATCCAGCGTCTGTGGGGTAAGATTGAGAAAGAGCAGGGCATCAGAGGGCAACTCAGCTGCGCGAGCCAGAATTGCGTGGACACAGAGGTAGTCCAACTCATGTGCGCGTCCAATCTTCTCTGCAATATCGAAAACCTCCTGCGGCCCACTAAAGCCATAGTCAGCTGAGGGGCGCGTGAGTGCTTCAAAAGCCAAAACACGATCTTGCTCAAAGTCCCAGATGGGTTGAAACGCCACATTTAGCTTTTGCTCGTTCAGTAAGCGATACAAAGCCTGCACCTTTGCAGGAGCGATGAGAGAGACGCTCTCGCGAATAGCCTCAAAAGTTACCATAGTGTTATGGCTGCGTCGCTTGGCTTCAGATACAGCAAGGTGGGCTTGTTCTTGCAGCAGTTCGCACTCGGTCTCTCCGGGCAAGGCGCAGGCGATACCGATGCTCACAGTTGCACCAGACAAACTTTGCTCTGCCTCAAGTCGGAGTTGTTCCATCGCACTTGCCGCTTCGTAGAGGGTCATCTGTGGCAAGATGACAGCAAATTCATCACCACTTAAGCGGTAGACGTGATCGAAGAGTTTCCCAGTGCGCAGGATCGACGCAAAGGTGGTCAAAACACGATCCCCCTCAAGATGTCCAGAGGTTTCATTGATCAGTTTTAGTTCGTCGATATCTATGATAGCCAGTGCGATACTCTTATCATGTTGTGAGTCAGACTCAAACAAGTGTTGCAGACTCTCCCTGTAGGCGCGATGGTTGCCCAGATTGGTCAAGTTGTCAGTGAGGGCCGCTCGCGCAAGACGGGACAGTTCCGCCTTGGTTCCTTGATCAATTCTACGCTGCAAGGTTCGTACTACGAATAGCAGACCCGAGAGAAGGATAAGGCCAATGGGAAAGACAATTAAAGTAGATGTGAAGACCAGCCGCTGAGTTCCAGATAACTCAGCAAGGCGTTGAATAGCTTCGGAGCGATAACCGATCGCCTGTGCGTTGACCTGCTGCTGCATGTTAGAGAAGACAGGATCGATTTTATTATGATCGAGTTCAATTGCTAAGGCTGTATTATGTTGATCGACGGCTGCAAACATCAGGTGAGTGTTCACCAAATAGAGCTTGTTCAGCCCAAGTATATGGCTAACAATAACACGATCATGAGCATCACCTTTCTGAGCGATAAGCCGAAGGGCAGTGTCCAGGCTCGCTGCGGCGGCTGTATGAGCAGTAAGAGGCTCAGGGCCTGGCTCAAGACGGTACTTGCGTTCCAGGGACTCCTCAGCACCAACTGCAAAGCGAGCTTGCTGATACTGGTCGTTAAGATATTCTGAGACTGCCGTACGGGTAGCTGCCTGCTGAGTGATCAGACTTGCCCAGATCGAAAAGGCGGTCAAGGTCAGGAGGAGGGTAGTCAACCCGATGGAAGTCAGTCGGCTCACCAAATGGTTCTTCTCCATAAATTTGTTTTCATCTTTCTCTATAGCTCGACCAAGCATCTCGTGCCAACGGGAGTCATCACGAATGTTTGATACCGGCGTTCATTCCCTTCATGCTCCACAGAACTGGGCAAGAAGGTTTTCGTCTTATATTTCCATATCGGCTAACAGAAGCAAATCTTTAGAGATATATCTATACGCTGCCAGAATTCTTGCAATACACCGGTTTATTTATAGAAAGCTGTTGCATTAAGACTACTAAAAATGGACTTCTGTATTTTACGTAGTCAAAAAGTCAGAGATAGATGAACTTCGATGTTACTTTTTTGTAACTATCCGTTACAGAAGATATGTGCCATTTCTTAGGTAGGTTACATAACAATCAAGGCTTTAGTGTATCGAAGTTAATCAATGTATATTATTCGATGCCGTTTATTATTTAGTGATGGGCCTAATGTTTGACTCAATCAAGACCTTTTATAGAGGCACAGATGATAATTTCTATTTTTCTAGTGGACAAATGAGGATTCTTTCGGGAGCAACAAATAGTTTACTGATTGATACTCAATGTGGAGAAATTGATGAAAACAAGGATGAATCGAAACCTTACTACACCAGGTGGCAAGCTAGCTGAAACTTATGATCTCACGGATGGATTAGAAAAGCGAGTAAGCAGGCGAGCCATCTTGCAAACTGGTCTGGGTGTTGCGGTCGTCACCGCAGGCGTTGGCACGTTCTTCGGGCTGGAGAGAGGACTAAGCTTCGCGAGTACACCTCCTCCTCCTCCAACCATTAATCCGGTCATTCAGTGGAACAATGCCGCGCTTCAGGCAATTGGTGCCACGGGAACAGGTCCAACCATTGGTGCCCGTGCACTGGCCATCACGCATACTGCGATATACGATGCATGGGCAACCTACGATACTAACGCGGTTCCTACACAGTCCAACGGTATTCCGCGCCAGAAGGGGGATAAGAATGGTGCGTATGCAACACAGGCACTCTCCTTCGCTGCGTACCGTGCGTTGGTAGACTTGTTCCCATCGCAGATATCTGTCTTTAATGCGGTTATGAGCAACCTTGGATATAATCCTGCCGATACCTCCACGAATACCAGCACACCTACAGGAGTTGGCAACGTGGCGGCGCAAGCAATTCTGACGTACCGACACCAGGACGGGTCAAATCAGCTCGGAGATGCGACCGGTTCTTCGGGTCCTTATTCCGATTATACAGGCTACACTCCTAAGCTCGGGAAATATTGATCACTGGCAGCCAATAGGCACACAGAAATTTCTAACGCCTCAGTGGAGTCAAGTCAAACCTTTTGCACTTAGCAGTGCCAAACAGTTCCGTCCTTCAGGTCCCATCCCCTCTTCCTCAGCAACGGATTTCAAAGCACAGATAGATGCTGCAATAAGTCTTAGTGCTACTCTTAACGATACAAACAAAGTAATAGCAGAGTACTGGGCGGATGGTCCAAGATCCGTCACACCTCCGGGTCACTGGGATTTATTTTCTCAGTTTGTCCTGGCCCAGTTTGCCTCGAAAAAGTACAGTCACACTCTCAATGATGATGTTATGTTGTTTTTTGCACTCACAAACACAATTTTTGATGCGGGCATTGCCTGCTGGGAGTGCAAACTCTACTATGACTCATGTCGTCCAATCAGTGCGGTCACACTATTTATGCTGGCAAAAGTTGACGGCGTGGGGTGGTCCAGGTAAGGAAAGCAGACATTTGATGGTAGTATGTGGCAAAGCTACATCAAGACCCCAGCATTCCCTGAATATGTATCAGGACACAGTACATTCAGTGCGGCGGGCGCGTATATTCTGCTGGTGCGACAGGAACTGATACCTTCGGCAATTCCTACACGGCTACTGCAGGTTCATCTACATTGAGCCTGGTTTCACGCCAGCAAGCAGCGTGACACTTTCCTGGCCGACCTATTCCTCCGCGGCACAGCAAGCGGGTATGTCACGTCGCTACGGGGGTATCCACTTCCAGAAAGCCGACGATGACGGACGTGTGCTGGGCCAGCAGGTTGCGGCTCTTGCTGGCGCGAAAGCCCTCTCGTATATCAATGGCTCGGGAAATAATCAGCCTTCATGCAAATGAAGTGCCCGTGGAGAACGTTTGTGTTCTCCACGGGCATGCAGGTGTAAAAGTGAGATTCAGGGAAGTATCTTTGCAAAAATAAGCGGAGAAAAAACGTTCGTATGTTATTCCTCATTACCATCCAGTCGGGAGGAAGGTTATGGCTATGCTTCCACTTACAGATCGCCTCGTGCAAGAAAGCATGAAGCAACCAGTTATCGTTAGACGCAATTCTGAACGCCTGTTGCGTGAACAGGTCCATCGTAAAAAGGTGGTAAGCACTATTCTCCTGGTCATTGCACTGTTACAACTGATCGATTTGCCGGGTGCTCTCTTGATGAAGAGCGCAATCTCAGTTGGGACGGTCGTTTTCGGTCTCATTTTATGTGCTATTGCTCTGCTATTTAACCAAATGGGAAAAGTCACAGTGGTAAGTATCTTGCTCATCGCGGTGGTAGACCTCGGTTGTGGCCTTATGCTTCTTACGACTCCTATGGGTTTGAGTGTGAGCGATCTTCCAACATTTGATATCCTGGTCGTTTCAGAACTCATTGCGGTCTCGCTACTACCACCGATAAGTGTGTTCCCTGTGGCACTTAGTAACATCGTATTCATTGTTGCCGATCTCATGTTCCAACCGCGAACCCCTGAACTTCACATGGTACTCACATCAAGTATGGGCTTTAATACTATTGCGCAGCCTATTAGTTTGCAAATCGTGGTGGCAGTAGTATCCTACATCTGGGTACGCAACGCTTTGCTTGCGATGGCACGGGCAGACCGAGCAGAAGAGATCGCCGCATATAAAGAGCGAGAGGCCGAACTCCAAAGACGAGAGGTTCTGCGTCAGCAACATCTCGATGCAGGGATACAACATCTTTCACAGGTGTTGGTGAACGCGGCAAATGGGGATCGAACTGCTCGTGCACAGATGAGTCAAGATAATATGCTCTGGCGCGTCGGCAATTCGCTCAACCTTTTACTTACCCGCTTAATGAGAATTGGGCAAGTGGAGCAAGAAAATAAACATCTCCGTGCTCAATTAACACGAGTGATGGAGGCGCGTCACATGGAAAAAATGAGAGCGCAAGTGTCCCCTTTACCAGAAACGGGGCCGTATACGAAGAGTAAGCGTCAAGAGGCGTAGATACAGAGAACGGCTGGTTCATCACAATCGTGATGAACCAGCCGTTCTCTGTATCTACGCCTCTTGACGATGCTTGGAAACCCAAAAAAACTTAAGAGTGAATATCACGAATATATCCAAAGTTTATGGTACAATAAACACAGCGGACAGTGGTGTGTAACATGAGCATAGAAGATATCTCCACAGTAGAAATACATATGTGGCTCGGAAAGGACAGCGAGCAAATTTATGATATCTGGACACGATGGACCCTCTGGTAGCCAACAAGAAAGAGGAGGCTGGTTCACCGCTGTACGTTGTTCTATCTGCACAAGTTCAATCTGGTTCACCCCCATTGCTCTCACCGAGCCTGTCGAAGCACCAGAACCGCGCCATGAATGGATTCTTTGCAAGTCTTGTCATAGGGCACTACTTGTAGAATTACGTCGTTCTACCGTAGGTTTACCTGTGCGTTTACGCATTGCGGTAGGTCTTGTAGCCTCTGAACGTTTCCCTTTTGCTCCTGACATGAGAACACGAGGTCGCGAACAGAGGGAATTTCAGCAGGAGTTCACCTGGGTTATACGGTTCATGGTCTTTTTTGCGTTACTACACCTGGTGATATTTGCCCTTGTCCTGACAGTGCCCAAATAATACTTTTTCTCATTCATAAGCAAACCCTTCTCACTTCAACGACTATTAGCAAAACCCTACTAAAAGCATTGCAGCTCGTAAGATGCTTCTCGAAAAATGCATATAGGTTTCGCGCCTGTAACCTTTACAGAAACTTTAGGCTTTCCTCATACATTTCGCTCTCATTTGAGGTATGATGTAGATGTCATACTTTCAATATGACATGGATAGTAAGAACGGATATGAGAAAAAGAGAACGGCACCAATGAAGGGGCCGTAAGTCCATTCCTGGAGAGATACATATGAAACGATTTTTGATTATAGGCGGCTCAAGCCTGTTGTTGCTCCTGGGTATCCTCGTTGGTGCTGTCTACGGTAGCGCACGAACGGCCAATGCAAATGCCCAAAGCACGACTTCCACGGCCTCGACCAGCGCAGTTAGTACGAGTAGTTCTAGTAGCACGGCGACTAACTATTGCTCGCAGTTCCAAACAGACCTTGCTAAGAAACTCGGTGTCAATAATGACAAATTGAAGAGCGCGGAGAGTTCCGCAGCTAGCGATACAATTGACCAGATGGTCAAGGATGGCAAACTTACACAGGCGCAAGCTGACCAGATCAAGGCACGCCTTGGTGATGCTACAAATTGCCAATTCAAGAACAATGGCAATCCTTCTGGTACTGTCAATATGCAGAAGTTGCAGCAATATCTTGTTGCAGCTGAAGCACAGGTTGCGCAAGGACTAGGTATTAGCTCCGCTAGTTTGACCAGTCAATTGCAAGCGGGCAAGAGCCTTCACGACATCGCAACCGCACACAACGTCAATGACACACAACTCAAGACGTTGTTGAACAATGCTATTCAGAACGAGCTTAAAGCGGCGGTGAAAGCTGGTGATGTCACACAAGCACAGGCAGATATGGTGACAAAGCAAATAAGTAATAACCCTACATTCCTAAACAGTCTTATCAATAGACATAAAGGACAAAATGCCGGTGCTCAAGGTGGCATACCTGCTGGTGTGGGGTTTTAAAACCTTCCTTCTTTAGAACCAAAAAATGTTCCGTATCTTTTGAGATACGGAACATTTTTTTGCCAGGAATTTCTTGAGCAAAGCTTGACTCTTCGTACAAGGTTTCTTGACCTGCACATCCTATGCTATGTATATCGCAGGTTAGTGCGATACACCTACAACGTTTAATGAACAACATTATAGAAATTTCGCAAAGAGATGAAATGCAATAGGAGACTTTACATATTATGGTACGCCGTACACTTTACATACTTATAGGATGTATGTCCGCACTTCTTTTAATCCTTATTGGTATAGCGGTTTTCATATTCTGGCCAATGGTTACATCTGCACATACTAGCCAAGCGACAGTTACACCAACGGTACCAGCCACAACCACCACGACGACAACTCCAACAACGCAAAGTGGTACAGGTATCGCCAAGCAGCTAAAGAAGTACGCACCTGCAATTAAGATGCAGATCGCGCAAGGGTTGAAGTTGACACCCGTTCAACTCACCACAGAGCTACGGGCAGGCAAGACATTGAGTACCATAGCAGCGGCCCAAGGTGTTTCAACAACACAATTACAGACGATCGTCTCTACAGCATTAGAGACAAATCTTAAACCAGCGGTCGATGATGGGACGATTACGCAAAAACAGCTCGATAAACTCGCGAAGAGATATGCAAGTAATCCAACACTATTAGATAAGTTATTAGGTGGCAAAGGCACAAAAGCTCTTCCAACAGCCACCCCAACCGTTCCAGTTCAATAAGATGTATTGTGCAGAGGCAGCCATCCTGTAGCGAAGACAAGGGTTCCCTTGTCTTCGCTACAGGATGGCTGCCTCTGCAATGTTTGTCGATATCGTGTTATAGTACAAGCATGTATTTTCCAACGACACGCGTACTGACTGTGCTGGAGTTGTTACAGTCACGACAACAAATGAGTGGTATTGAACTCGCGGAACGCCTTGAGGTAGATCAACGTACCGTGCGCCGCTATGTCACGATGCTACAAGATATGGGTATCCCTGTCGAGTCGAAGCGGGGCCGTCATGGAGCGTATCACTTACGCCCAGGCTTCAAATTGCCACCGCTTATGTTTCGTGATGACGAAGCATTCGCGTTGACCATCGGGCTTATCGCGGCACGGAAATTAGGATTAGCGGTCGCGGCCCCCGCCGTTGAAAGTGTACTTGCCAAGATCGAGCGTGTCCTGCCACTGGCTCTACAGGAGCATGTGCGAGCAGTGCAAGAGACGCTTATCTTTGACTTCAATCCTGCGCTACATGCCCCATCGAGTGAGGTTGTGACAACGCTGTGTATAGCTTCATTACAAAAGAGATGTGTATTGCTACACTATCAGGCGTGGAATGGTGAGGTCACAGAACGAGTACTGGACCCATATGGACTGGTGTGTCGTTCAGGTTTCTGGTATACGGTAGGCTATTGTCATCTGCGACAAGACTTGCGCTCATTTCGTCTTGATCGCATAGTCTCGGTAACGAGACAAGAAGAAACGTTTGTGCCACCACTCGATTTTGATTGTCTTGACTTTGTTACGCGTTCACTTCCAATGGTGCCCGCAACATGGCTTGTCGATGTGTTGCTAGAAACCACGCATGAGGAGGCGCGGAGTATGGTGTCACCTACTATAGCCATCCTTGAACAGGAGGCACATGGTGTAGCATTTCGTGCTTATGTGGGCAAGCTCGATTGGATTGCATATGAATTGGCTGGCCTACGCTGTCCCTTTGTTATCCGCAACCCACCTGAATTACGCGATGCGATGCGCACGTTAGCGGAACGTATCAAAGCGATGGCCGAACGTGTCGGGTAAGGGAAAAGGGTGTAATGAATGAGACCCCTACGAACATGTTGTTTCTGGTGGATCCGCGACATCGGCAAGGTATTGATCGCCGAAATCTTGCATGGCCTTGATAATATCAACAAGGGCATGGCCTTTGTCTGTGAGGTGATATTCAACACGCGGCGGAATCTCAGCGTATGCGGTGCGTTCGACAAACTTGACGGACTCTAGCACCTTGAGGCGCTGTGAAAGTGTTTTAGGACTTACATTCCCTAACGCATCCAATAACTCACCAAAGCGTTTGGTACCATTCATGAGATTGTAGACAATCATAAGTGTCCACATATCTCCTATGAGGTGCAGGGTACGGTTCATCGTGCGACTCATCTCGCAATCGTCGGTATGTTTTTCGGTTGGATGCTCGGCTGTACTCATAGCATTCAGTATAGCACATTTTCCTGGGAAAAGGGGGGTTGCAAATCATATTTTAGTACATGCCAATTTTCGTATGTAAAGGAACAAAGCAGTTTGTGGTATGTTACTTGTAGGGACTGCTGCCGTACGTCCCGCCGTGGATTGATTACTACTACAGACATGGTAATCAACCCTTACATATTATGATGAACGAGGATGGTACACATGACACAAACGCAAACTATTCACTTTTCCTTTGGTTCAGAGCAACGTCCCGGCTACCTTGTACGACCAGAGGGGAATGGGCCATTTCCAGGCGTAGTCGTAATCCACGAGATATTTGGCTTGAATGAAAATATCAAGGATATCGCGGAGCGTTTCGCAACTGAAGGCTATGTCGCGTTAGCGGTTGACCTCTTTGGAGAACGCAATCGCGCACTCTGCATGTTCAATGTAATACGCTCTCAACTATTTAGCCCCCTTGAGAATGACGGTATACGGGAGTTGAAGAGTGCCCTGACGTATCTTGAGGAGCAACCAGGGGTGGATGCAAAGCGTGTTGGTGCAATTGGTTTCTGTATGGGTGGTGGTTTTGCTATCGCATGGGCTGCCTCAGATAACCGATTACAAGCGATTGCCCCTTACTATGGTGCGAACCCACGCCCATTGGAAGCTGTCAAGCGTTCATGTCCAGTTGTTGGCTCATACCCTGAAAAGGATTTCACAGCGGGGGCGGCTCGCAAACTTGACGCGGAACTCACGAAAAACAACATTGAGCACGATATCAAAATATATCCTGGGGCACGCCACTCTTTCTTCAACGATAAAGGGTCTGCTTATAATGAAGAAGCTGCACAGGACTCCTGGAGCCGCGTCCTAACGTTTTTTAGCGTACACTTGATCTAAGTATTGGTAGGGGCGGCAATTCATTGCGCCCAATATGCATCAAATAAAAAACTGTTGAGAGTACTGTGCGGAAAATGTAGTGCTGAGAGCATGACAGGGGCAAGCCCTGTCACTACTATACGGCAATTCACCATAGCGTAACTTGCCACGCGGATCCGTGTATAGTAGTGACAGGGCTTGCCCCTGTCATGCTCTCATTCCAAGCTCTACAATTATTAGCCTGATGCATATGGGCGGCAATAAGTTGCCGTCCCTACCGCTTTTAAGTGGTATTTTATGGATACTCTGTAATAGGGACGTTTGCCGCCAATAGCAAGGACTTTCGTCTATATTAAGACCCTCAAATTCTCTCTACACTAGAAGTATGGAATGTGGAAACACATGAAGTGGGGAAAACCAACTAGTAGAGAGAAGGATGAAGGTATGACACTATCAAGTACGGCGATTGATAATACCTGGATAGATTTCGTCGCAACAAAACGCAGCGCGTTGCGTGATGAATTAATACTGCACTACATACCACTGGTACGGTTTGTGGTCAGTAGACTGGGTATTCCACCAACAAGTATGCTAGAAGCAGAAGACCTTGTGAGTTACGGCACCATTGGCTTGATGAACGCGATTGATCGCTATGATCCAATGCGTGGTGTTCGCTTCGAGGCATTTGCAACGGCACGTATTCGAGGAGCAGTAATCGATCAACTGCGTACACTGAATTGGCTACCACGCTCGGCTGTCTCGCGTGTAAAACAGGTTGAGACTACTTTAGCGACATTAGAACAGCGTTTGGGACGACAGGCAAAAGAGGATGAGGCAGCGAAAGAACTTGGGGTAACGGTTGAACGTTATCGTCACATGGTGGTAGAAGCGGGAATTTCAATGTTGTCACTCGACGCTCCACTATCGACATTCGGACAGGATGACGAGTTAATGACATTAAGAGACCTGTTAGAGGATCAGACGACCCCAGGCCCTTCTGAAAAGACAGAACAAAAAGAAACGCTCACATGGCTCAGTCAGTCACTCGACCAATTACCAGAGCGCGAACAAATATTATTATCGCTGTACTATGTCGAAGAACTGACAATGAAGGAAATCAGCAGAGTAATGGACGTTTCAGAGTCGCGTGTCTGTCAGCTTCATACGCAAGCTCTTCTACGCTTACGAACTCTTTTTGCGGAACCAGGTACACAAAGCAAACCGAAGAAATTAAAAACAACGGTAGCTAGTATGAGTAAAGGAGCAGTTAAACAGCATTCAGGAAAAGTTGCATCTTAAATGACCAGAAGGTTTCTTTCTGTATCTCTATGGCGTTAGTTTCCCTACGTGAATGGAAAAATATGCCGATAGTAATAGGTAAGGTAGTGGAGATAATTGTATTAGCATCCGAATGCCTATAGTGGGCATTAGAAAGAAGTTGTTATGAAAGGTAATCTAGCGGCTCATCTTCAAGTGGTTCACACGAAGCATGTAGCACGATCAAGGAAAAACGCCCCAATTGAAGATGACATGTCTTTAACTCATGTAGAGAATACTTCTGATAGAGAACAGACGATGAAACGAAAGGCGCGAAGCATGCAAGAGCAGCGAGTTTCTCGTATAGACGCACTACGAGCGCAAGTGCGAGCAGGAACCTATCGGGTTGACACATTAGGTCTAGCTCAGCGCATTCTTGAAAATGGAACTCATTTTATGGAAAGTACTCTCGGATAAGTATACCCACTCTGCGTAGCTGTCGCGTCTATACACGAATACTCTTATTCCATTTTCGCTGCTACATTCCCTTACGCAAGAGTCGTGAGGGTTGTCTTACAGTCATTGTTGCAGCGGCAAGGACGCTCAGGACACGCTTCTGATAAAGGGGGCCAAACATGCTTGTATTACGACGAAAAGTTGGCGAAAGTATTGTACTGGATGGCGTAATCAATATCTCGGTGTTGGCAGTTGAAGGCGAACGTGTGAAGATCGGGATAAGTGCGCCACCCGATGTAACAATTGTACGCGAAGAGTTACTCCGCATTGTGACGGACGCGGTTAATAATCCCGCACCGGCACAATAGGGCTTAGATATGAAGCATGGGGTAGAGGAGGACATGTCCTCCTCTACCCCATGCTTCATTGCACTAGTGTTAGTCTTGTTCTACCGCGACTTCTTGTTTATGACCATTAATGCTGACAGGTTTGTCGTTGTCGATGAATGACTCGGTCATTTCATGTGCGATATCGTCGGCATACTGAACAGGGGGGGATTTCATGAGATAGGCACTTGGGCCTTCCAAGGTCCCACTTATCCCTCGGTCACGAGCAATCTTCACCAAGCGTACCGCGTCGATGACGACTCCTGCTGAGTTTGGGGAGTCCCACACCTCTAGTTTAAGCTCGACATTCAGCGGCACATCGCCAAAGGTACGACCCTCAAGACGAATATAGGCCCACTTGCGGTCGGATAGCCACTCGACATAATCCGAAGGACCGATATGCACATTTTCCTTCCCAATATCGTAATCGAGCTGACTTGTAACCGCGTTGGTCTTGCTAATCTTTTTCGATTCCAGGCGTTCACGTTCAAGCATATTATAGAAATCGGTGTTACCCCCGACGTTCAACTGCATGGTACGCTCTAGCTTGACACCACGCTCGCGGAAGAGGCGTGCCAACACACGGTGAACAATTGTCGCACCAACCTGACTCTTGATATCATCACCAATCATGGGCTGACCCGCTTCTATAAAGCGCTGTTGCCAATAATTTTCGCGTGCGATGAATACAGGAATACAATTTACAAAACCGACACCAGCTTTGAGAATTTGCTCGACATACCACTTGGTTGCCGTTTCCGAGCCAACTGGTAAGTAGTTAATCACAACGTCTGTGCCCGTATCCTTTAAGACACGTACGATGTCGTCAGTCTGCCCAGGTGCTTTCTGGATAATCTGCGAGAGGTACTTGCCAAGTCCATCGTGTGTCATGCCTCGCGAGACCTTTGTGTTAAGATTAGGGACATCCGCGAAACGATAGGTATTGTTTGGCTTGGCATAGATTGCCTCGCTCAAATCTTTACCTACCTTGTTTACATCTATATCGAAAGCCGCCGAAAATTCGATATCGTTGATGTGATACCCACCAAGGTTGACATGCATCAGCCCTGGCACAAAATCCTCCTGTTTGGCGTCCTTGTAATACTGGACACCTTGTACGAGTGAACTGGCGCAGTTGCCGACGCCGATGATTGCCACACGTACCTTTTTACCACTTGCCATTGTTGTTCTTCTCTTTCATTGTATGAGTCTATCTACTTTCGTGTAGACACAATTACTCAGTGTAACATATGAAGAGTATCGCACTATTCCCCTTAGCGTAGTTACGCTGTTTGCTTGATAGTAGGACGAACGAGATAGAGATTTTTGGTATACCAATACAAGACATAATACAATGTGACTGGTGTTATACTACGACTAATGATGTGTCGCAATTCGTAGGGACCGATGATGCTCTTTGATTAAATACTAGGGATATCTGTAGGGACCGATGTATCACGTCCTTGTCGGCAATTGATTGTTCACAGGACGTGATACATCGGTCCCTACAGGCGACGTATCCTGGTTAATTTATCAAACAGCATTATCGCGTCCTCAGCACGAGCGAAGCAATGTGCGCTTCCCTTAACGGATACACCATTTATCGCGTCCTGGGGTCGCGGGAAACCACGTTGGGGGAAACGAATAGTCGCCAACACGATGCCTCCAGCCCCACCTAGGACGCGATACATCGGTCCCTACAGGCAATAAGAGTTACATATAACATGCACTTGACGAAAGGTTTCGATAGATGAGTCAACGCAAAAAGGTTCTGGTGATCGGACTGGATTGTGCCGCGCCAGAACTGGTCTTTGAGCAATGGCGCGATGAGTTGCCGAATTTCAAACGGGTGATGCAGGATGGCGTATGGGGCAAACTGGAAAGCTGCATTCCCGCGATTACGGTGCCTGCGTGGAGTTCGATGATGAGTAGCAAAGACCCTGGCACACTTGGTTTCTATGGTTTTCGTAATCGTGGCGACCATTCCTATAGTAAAAACACGATGGCAAACTCCAATACGGTAAAAGCTGATCGTGTGTGGGATATTCTTTCACAGGCAGGCAAAAAAGTAATTACAATTGGCGTTCCACAGACCTATCCACCAAAGCCCGTGAACGGCATACAGGTCGGTTGTTTTCTCTCGCCCTCAACGAGAAATCCTGACCGTCCTTATACGTACCCCGTCTCCGCAATGAAGGAAATCGAGGCAACGGTTGGCGAATATCTTGTCGATGTCCCAAATTTTCGGACCGAAGATAAGGACCATCTTTTGCGCCAAATATACACAATGACCGAGAAACGTTTTAAGCTGGTCAAGAAGTGGATTGCCGAAAAAGATTGGGACTTCTTTATGTTTGTCGAGATGGGGACAGATCGTATCCATCATGGCTTATGGAAATATCATGATCCAACACATCCCAAATATGAGGTCAATCCAAAATATAATAACAGTATTCGCGACTATTATCGTTATATTGACGGCGAGATAGGGCAGATACTGGACCTTGTAGACAGGGATACTACCGTGTTTATCGTGTCCGATCACGGCGCGAAAAAGATGGAGGGCGGTATCTGTGTCAACGAGTGGTTGATCCGCGAGGGCTATCTGACATTAAAATCGCGCCCGACTATGTTGACCGCTATCGACAAGTGTGATATCGATTGGAGCAAGACAAAGGTATGGGGCGATGGTGGCTACTATGCCCGTATCTTCCTCAACGTCGAGGGACGCGAACCACAGGGAATTGTAAAACCTGACGAGGTAGAAACATTACGCAACGAACTCAAGACGAAGTTTGAAGCATTAACGGACCTTGCTGGGATCAATATTGGCACAACTGTGTATAAGCCGGAGGAGGTTTATGAAGAGGTAAATGGTGTAGCACCGGACCTCATCGTGTATTTCGGCGACCTCTACTGGCGTTCGATCGGTACGGTCGGCCATGACTCCGTATATTCTTTCGAAAATGATACCGGTCCTGACGATTGCAATCATGCGCAATTTGGTATTGTTATGCGGCACGATCCCTCAATCCCCGAGGGCGAAAAGGGACGAGAGTTACCAGGATTACAACTTATGGACATGGCTCCCACTATTCTCAGGCAATTCGACCTACCAATACCAGCAGATATGCAGGGTAAGGTATTTTAGTATAATACGTCATTGTGTGGAATATGTCTGGGAACCACGCATGCGTGGTTCCCAGACATATTCCACACAATGACGTATTAAAAGGATGAAGATGACACATACAGGTTTTACACTCTGGTTTACGGGACTTTCTGGTGCTGGCAAAAGCACACTCGCACTTGCCATCGAGCGACGCTTGAAAGCAAGCGGACGCAATGTGGAGGTGCTGGATGGCGATGTTGTGCGGACAAATTTGAGTAAGGGGTTGGGTTTCAGTCGAGAAGACCGTGATACCAATATCAAGCGTATCGCGTTTGTCTGCAATCTGCTCACGCGGAATGGCGTTGCCTGTATTTCCGCGGCCATATCACCATATGCCGAGACACGCACATGGGCAAGAAACGAGATCGGAAACTTTGTCGAGGTCTACCTGAAATGTCCCATTGATGTGTGTCGGCAACGCGACGTAAAAGGTCTATACAAGCTTGCGGACGAAGGAAAAATCAAGGGCTTTACGGGAGTAGACGATCCCTATGAGGAGCCACAACATCCCGAACTTATCATCGAGACTGATAAAGAGACGATTGACGAAAGCGTCGAACGTATCATCACAAAGCTCGAAGAACTCGGCTACCTCGAAACGAGAAAGATGTATATGCAATGATAGAATTCATTAATTCTCCCACACGGGGGAACGCTGATAATAAACATGGCGAACGAGGCAGAGCGTACTGAACTGCACGAACGAGCTAAGAGCTTGCCACAAATTGCGGTTGGTTCGCGACAACTTGCCGATCTTGAGATGTTAGCGGTTGGAGCATATAGTCCTTTGCGCGGTTTTATGAATCGTGCTGACTACGTGAGTGTTGTCGATACGATGCATTTAAGCAATGGGTTGCCGTGGTCAGTACCAATTACGCTCACGATAACACCACAACAGGCTGAAACAGTAAAGATTGGTTCAGAGATCGCGCTTATGAATGAGCAAGGGGTGTTGCAAGCGGTCATGACCGTCGAAGACAAGTTTAGTTATGACAAGCGACACGAGGCGCGTATGGTATACCGTACAGAGGATGAAGCGCACCCTGGCGTTAAGGTCGTGTACAGTCAGGGCGAGGTGCTGCTGGGTGGTCCTGTACGCGTTGTCGCTTTACAGCCACAGCTATTTCCTGAACACCGTCTGACGCCTGTACAGTCGCGAGCACAATTTGCTGAACGCGGGTGGAGACGAGTCGTTGGTTTTCAGACACGCAACCCTGTGCACCGTGCTCATGAATACATTCAGAAGTGTGCCATGGAAACAGTCGATGGCCTTTTCTTGCATCCGCTCGTAGGGGACACAAAGGGCGATGATATTCCTGCCGATGTACGAATGCGCTGCTATGAGGTTTTGCTAGAGAACTATTATCCCACACAGCGCGTTGTGCTAGGTGTGTTGCCTGCGGCGATGCGTTATGCAGGACCGCGCGAAGCCATATTTCACGCGCTGATGCGTAAGAATTACGGATGTTCGCATTTCATTGTTGGGCGCGATCATGCAGGTGTTGGAAACTACTACGGGACCTATGATGCACACACCATTTTCGCCGAGATCGATGCTGAAAAGCTAGGCATCATCCCTATGTTTTTTGACCACACCTTTTTCTGTCGTGCCTGTGACGCCATGGCCTCAAGCAAAACCTGTCCACATGGAAATGAGCAGCATGTCACGCTGAGCGGTACCAAAGTGCGGCAGATGTTGCAAGCAGGCGAGGTTCCCCCAAGTGAGTTCTCACGTCCCGAGGTAGCAAAGGTCTTAATTGAAGCCATGCGTCAAGCTGTAGCGTAATATGTATGCATGAATGTATATACACGAAATAGTAGAGAGTGAAAAATATGTTAATAGCACGAGCACCTATGCGTATCAGCTTTGGAGGAGGTGGGACGGACCTTGAGGCGTACTATGCTCGCTTTGGAGGAAGCGTTGTAAGTACCGCGATAAACAAGTATTTTTATGCGCTGATTACGACTGGTGAGGCGGATGATTTGCAGGTGATCTCGGCTGACTATCGCTCGCTCTTTCGCCATTCGCCATACACTGATCTAGTCTGGGATGGAGACCTCGCGCTACCAAAAGCCATTCTGCATCATTTCGGTATCCGTAGAGGCGTCAACCTCTTCACTGCCAGTGAGGTTCCTCCTGGCACCGGGCTAGGCTCGTCGAGTGCCGCCGCTGTGACGATAATACATGCCTTATCTACGCTGGTTGAACAGCCCCTGACACAGCTGCAGATCGCCGAACTCGCCTCGTTCATCGAAATTACTAAGATGGGTATGCCGATTGGCAAACAAGACCAGTATGCCGCCGCGTTTGGGGGACTCAATAAAATCAGCTTTACAAGTGATGGTGTAACTGTCGAGCCACTTCACATTGCGCCCGAAGTGCAACAGACGTTAGAGAAGCGGCTAATGTTGTTTTTTACTGGTAGTTCGCGTGAGTCAACATCTATCCTCAAACATCAACGTAAATCGACTCAGGACAACGATGGTGCGGTACTACAAGCCTTACATAATATCAAGCAAGTAGCATTGGATATGCAGGTGTGCCTGGAGCGTGGCGACCTCGACGAGTTCGCACGTTTACTACACTACTCATGGCAAGAAAAACAAAGGCTGGCTCCTGGTCTTTCTAATGGGTTTATTGACGAATGCTATGAATTAGCATTGCACCATGGGGCGACGGCTGGAAAAATCACTGGTGCAGGTGGTGGAGGGTTTCTACTGGTCTACTGTCACGAACAGGCACAAGAAAACGTGACACTTGTACTGGAAGCATACGGATTGAAGCGTATGAACTTTCATTTTGACCAGCAGGGTGCTACGGTAGTGCTAAACGTAGCCCAATTCAACCCTGCATGGGTTGCTCCATATGATGGATGAAGGACCTGTATAGTGAACGAAATTACGTCCTACTTTACTGACATCGAGCAGATGATGCAGGCTATCTCGCAAGACGATCTGCGTCATGTTTTGCGCTTATTAGAGAATTGCTATCATAACGGACGTCGCGTCTTTATTATAGGCAATGGCGGGAGTGCAGCAACGGCCTCACACTTCGCGCTTGATCTCGCGAAGAACACGATTATGCCGCAGGTGCCTCGACTCAAGGCTATTTCACTCACCGATCATGTCCCCTTGATTACTGCGTGGAGCAACGACACAGCCTATGAGCATATCTTCTCCGAGCAACTCGCTAACCTGATCGAACCCGGCGATGTCGTAATTGGTATCAGTGCTAGTGGCAACTCACCCAACATCATCAACGCGCTTTTGCTAGCCCAACAATCGCGTGCCACGACAATTGGTTTATTGGGTGCAAGCGGTGGCAGGATCAAAGATATCGTCGATGCCTATGTGCTTGCCCCCGGCCAAAACATCGAACAAGAAGAGGATGCACACCTGATTATCGCTCACGTGATCACACGTCACATGCGCACCATTGTACGCTCATACGCGGAGGCATTGACAAATGTAGGGGTTTGATTACATTACTCTGATAGTAATAAACAAACTATTTTTTACTTATCACTGTTTGCTTCCGACAAAGCTCGTAAGGCTTCATCAACGTTTTGTGAGATGATGATTTGGAGGTGTAAGTTTTGTAAAACTTTCAATTCCTTAATACTATCAATCCTGTTTTTTGTAATACTCAACATTTCGGGAAAGCGTGCTTGGACTGCATCCAGTATCGCAAGTCGGAACGCTTCTAGCTGTCCTTCGAGCTTGGTCTCCTGATAAACCCATGATTCTTCAAGTATGTCGTTATACACCGCAAATCTCCTTTCGAGCCATGCTTTATCGTCTCTACCTTTGAATACGAGCGAGGAAAACATTTGAGCATATCTTAGTAAAGCAGGCTGCTTTGCCTCGACAATTCTTGTTACCATTTCATCTACAACTTCATGGCGTTTGCCATCTTTTGTAAGCGGTAGAAGAGGAAATAAACGCAGTATTTGGTCAACCCACCAATTCGTAGGGACCACGTTTATGGCGTCCGCGGCCGATTTATCGGCTACAACTCTTGCAACAGTTCGCGTAATGAATTGCGCAGCGGACGCCGTAAACGTGGTCCCTACAAATCGGTGGTTTAATCGTCAGAACCGATTTTATTTCCTGAAGTAGTCCACGGTTGCCCTAACGCCTTCTTCGAAGTTGGCCTGGGGTTTCCAGCCGAGAATACGTTCGGCCTTGCTGGGATTGAAGTAGGAGAGGTAGATGTCACCTGGACGTTTAGGTGCACGAGTGATCTCTGGCTTGTTACCTGTGATTTTCGCCAGGAGGTCGTAGATTGCGTTGACAGAGACCGGGTTGCCCGCGCCGATACAGAAGATGTCATTGTCTCCATGGTCTATGGCAAGGACGTTGGCACGTGCCACGTCTTCTACGTAGACATAATCTTTGCGCTGCTCACCGTCCCAGTCGATACGCACACCCTCATTGTTGAGGAAGCGGTTGGCGAAGATAGCTATGACGCCTGCTTCACCGTTGGGGTCCTGGCGTGGACCGTAGACGTTGCCATAGCGTAGAGCGGTAAAGTTCAGACCATTGGCCTCGTGCCAGTAACGCAAGTAGTATTCAGTGGTCATTTTGGTGATACCATAGGGCGATTCGGGATTCTGAGGAACCTCTTCATCGACAGGGTTACGGACAGGAGTACCATAGGTCGCACCCGATGAGGCGAATACTATCTTTTTGACACCCACGCGTGTACAATTTGTCAACACGTTCAGTAAACCAAGTATATTGATACGTGCGTCTAGCTGTGGATTTTGTGTCGAGATTGCCACGCTAGCTTGCGCAGCTTGATGACTCACAATCTCTGGTTTTACCTCGTCGAATATCCGGGCAAGGGCGGTTTCGTCGGTAATATCAGCGCGATAAAACTTGGCATTTGGGTTAAGATTTTTTTCTTTACCACCGCCATGATCCCATAAATTATCGACAACCGCTGCCTCATGACCCGCTACGATTAGCTGATCGGCGATATGCGAACCGATAAAACCTGCTCCACCTGTAATAAGTATCTTCATGATAAATATATTTCCTCTCTAATATGTAAGTGTACTAACACACACTATTATAGCAGAGGCGTGTTACAACTCAAACAAGGAGGCGGAGTGCGGTTTGTAACTCTTGAGGGTGTGTGAGCACAGGAAAGATACGTAGGCCAGTTTCCTCGTGTAGACGCGCGACAATTGTACTATCCTGTGGATTGGAAAAGGCAACGGTGAGCGTACCGCGTTCTCGTCCAAGCGGATAGCATTGTAGTTCGTGAGCGAGTTTAAGCGTCACGAGTCGTTGCACTTGCTCGGGCCTTTTGCGCGGTAGTGAAGAGAGATATGGCATGTTAAGTTTACGCGCAAGAGCGGTTAATTCGCCTTCGAGTGAGACCACTTCTGTATCTAGCGGTTCAATATCATCTTGTAAAGTATCGACCACACTGCTATCGGCTTCGGGCTGAACATCAAAACTAGAGCGAGGCTCGCTAGCCGCAGCAATACACTGATGAGCATCATGGTCCTGAGCACTATAGGCTGCGTGTCCAATCGTCATAGCACAAGGTCGTAGTAAACCATCCTCGTTCACGTTGTGGACACACCACAGTAGAGCATCCCATAGACGGCTTTCGACAATCCTTCCACCTTCTGTAGTAGCCCCAAAAAGGACAAAATAAAAGGTAGAGTCGAGTAGATACACCTTATCTATTTTACGCACGAGACGCCGTAATGTATTGAGATAATATTGTGTGCTATGCGCGACAAGATGGCGACGAGATAGGGTCTTTTGATCATCCAAAGCGAATTGAAATGTGATGGTCACTAGCGCACATTGCTGTACAGGCGCCGCGACAGTAGTTTGTAGCGCGGACACAATAGTTTGTATGTCACTCGTTGTTTCATAACAGTACTCATCGTTAGAGTGCTCATATGCTACAAGAGCAGTAGCCTCGTTGCTCATCATGTAGACTCCCTGGCTGAATTTGTGGATGGAATAGTGCTATATGTATATTACGTGGAAACTCCATATAGCCCCTACTTGAATCGGGTTATGTTTGCATTGAGACTTGCCTGTTATGGTTAAGAACATATCATAGCAAGCTACTCCTTTACAGAGTAGTGCTTCATGAGCTGCTGGAGTGGCTCGACGAGTTTGCTAATTTGGATCAGTAAGAGGTCGTTTTGCTGCATCAGGTCGAAAAGAAGCATTGCCACAACCTCGTCATCACCTTGTGCTACGAGTTGAATGTCGGGAACGATGTCACCAAAAATCGCGTTGGCACTATCGAAGAGTAGAGCAAGTGCCGTATCGATATGCGCTAACGAGGTGATAGGTGTAGGTGTGAATGTGGAGGCGAATGTAAGATGCGTATTGTGTTGCTCTTGCCAACTGTGAAGGGTGTGGGAGAGCAGTTCATAGGCATGTTGCCATTGTTCGGTCCCAACATAGGTCGTAGGTACTACTGTGCTAAATGTGACCTCCTCAGTTGTATCGAGTGTAGCGAGTATACAGGTTGTTGTGCTAAGCAATAAGTGACAATGTGACTCTACACGCTCTAAGAGCAGCAATACAGCCTGTAGTTGTTCCCAGATCGCATGGCGATGCGCGAAGGAGGTTGGCACAGCATGTTTTTGTGTGGTGAGATGTGTCAAGGCTGGTAGTGTATGCTGAAAGAGCGCGTCGATACAGTTATAGAGACGATGTAGACAGAAGACGAGCGTGTCGATATCCACGCGCTCAGCTCGCTCTCTGAAATAGTCGGGCAAGCGTTGTAACAACAAAAGCAAGCCATCTTCCGCGCTTTCTGACTCAATAAATACGGTATTTTCCGCTTGCTGTATCACCTCTTGCTCTAATTTCTGACTACTCATCTGTCTTAGCTCCCTTCCACAACACTGCTTTTCTATATATTGTACGCAAGGGACATAATGTAGGGAAAAAAACGGTTGGTGCTGAGTGTTCGCACTCAGCACCAACCGTTTTTTTCCCTACATTATTTTTCATAGATCGCGCTTTGCAGGACTTGTGATGTTTCCTCTCGTACATTTTGCAGATAGACACCCAGACTGTTGAGTACACCTGCCGCGATGCCTTCGCCTTCTTCGACCATACCCAGGAGGAGATGTTCGGTGCCAACATAGGCGTTGTTCATGCGTTTTGCCTCTTCCGATGCGAGTTTGAGTATCTTTTTCGCACGTGGTGTTAACCCAATTTCACCAAGCACGATACGATCACCACGCCCGATAATGAATTCGACAGCTTTACGTACACGACTCAGGTCGGCTCCAAGGTGCTGCAGCACGGCTCCGGCGACACCTTCGCCTTCACGTACCATGCCGAGTAAGAGGTGCTCGGTTCCAATATAGTTATGGCTGAAGCGTCGTGTCTCTTCACGTGCGCCTTCAAGAATAGCATGCGCTTGATCTGTGAGAGGATATCCGTCGTAGAGTCGAGTGCTCTTTGTTTGGACGATGACAACGGTTCGTTCTCTGTTATTCATGCTTTGCCTGCCTCTCTTTTCGACACTGATCAGGTGGCATTCAAGCTTTCACTATACCGCAAGGAATACTCGTTTCGCAACTGCTCTTTATAATTCTTGGGACGGCTTTTGTACGCTATTATTCCCGTTGATACGTTGTATCACCGAGTAAAAACCACATATACCTGCTATGACAACAAGCACAATAGCAACCCATAAAAGGTTGGGAGGAACGACTTGATAGGTGATACCAGCGTAGACCGCCCCTGCCGCCACAAGCAAGAGGATAAAGAGCAAGACAGCAATCTCCGCAAGTAGCTTTGGTTGAGCATAACCAAGCTGCTCTCCTTGTGAACGCGCCACACGGACACGCCGTGTCTCTTGCACGATGCCCACGATACTGCTGATGAGAATAATAGGTAGACTGATAATAAACAGAGCTATCGCGATGGTGTAGATAGAGCCAGTAGTCAGCTTTGTCATGTACTGCTCCTCTCTTTATGTTTCTGCTAGTGCCATAATCACAGGGAACCGACCTGTTTTTCCATGTTCGGCTCTATGCGAAAAAAAGCGGTCTACGTGATCACTCGTACATATCCCGGCAACCTCGATATGTTCGGGTAGCAGACCAGCCAACAGTAACTGGTGACGGTTTGTCTCCCATAGATCGAGGCGTAGACTGGCTTTGTCAGGCAAGTGTACCATAGAAAATACCGCCGCTTCGCGAACGAGATGACGGTATTGCTCCTGTGTAGGACTATCGTCGAATTGCTGCACACCCATAAATAAGTCTTGCACAGTCTGAGAAACTTCATAGCAACAGGGGCCAATCGTGGGTCCGATACCCGCATAAATATTACGTGGTTGACTACCGAAATTTTCACGCATAGCGTGTATAGTCGCAAGAGCGATGCCTTGTGCGGTACCGCGCCAACCGCCATGGGCGATACCAATAGCCTGCTCTACCGGATCGTAAAGCGCGATTGGTGTACAATCCGCGAAAGAGAGCGCGATGGCTACGCCACGTTGTTGTGTGATTATCGCATCACCCTTATGGATTTCCTCTGGCATCCACGCTTGCTCGTAGTAGGAGCGATAGGCCCAGTCGGTACGCCAATTTTTATGAACGTCTGGTACCAGGACATCCGCTCCATGCACATTCCATAATGTAACGCATGGATAGCTATCGAGCGCGATACTGTGTAATGCTAACTGACGATTACGCACAACATTGTCGAGATTGTCACCACCACGTAAAGAACCCGATGTATTGAGTCCTTTATAGGGAGGTTCGCTATAGCCGCCCTCGCGTGTGAAGACAGCGTGTGTCAAGTTAGGAAATTGCTGAAAATTGTTGAATTGCAGAAAACAGGCGTTATCCCGTTGCTGTTCGATCAAAAGAGTCCCCTTGTCGCTTATGTTTGTTCCCAGGGGTATTGTAACATACATTAGATACGTTGAGACATGACAGTTGGGGCATGACAGCTGGGGCATGACAGGGGCAAGCCCAGTCACTACTATACACGGACTAGCGTGACAAGTCACGCAGTGACGAGAAGTATAGTAGTGACTGGGCTTGCCCCTGTCATGCCACCTGAGATGTTTCATACTATCACACGCGGACAAGAACCTTCAGCGTGTCCTTTTGCTCCGCGTACTCGAACGCTGCAAATCCATCATCGAGCGGATAGGTAGCACTGATTAAAGGGCGAATATCTATGCGTTTCTGACTTAACGCACGTAGGGCTGGCTCAAATGGGCCACAACGTGATCCCTGTACACGTATTTCATCGACGACAATGGGAGCGAGATTCAATGTTGATTTTGCCGCGACAGTACTTTTCAGGTGTATTGTGCCTCTAGGACGTACAAGGTTCATGGCCAGTTCTATGCCTTGTGCCGTGCCTGTACACTCGATCACATGGTCAACGCGTTGCCCTGCTAGATGCGGCTCTATGTCTTTCAGCAGGAGTGCGGTAATACCATATTGCTTGACTAGTGCTAGCTTCTCCTCATGCTTACCAACCATAGAGAGGTCGCATCCACTTAACGCGAGCACTTGCGCTGCAAGTTGTCCCATTTTGCCATCGCCAAGAATAAGCACACGTTCCGTAGGCTGTATGTGGACCTGCTCAAGGATCTCGAAGTTGGCGGCGAGCGGCTCGACAAATACCGCTTCCTCGTCGCTCACGTTGTCAGGTACAAGATGGAGATTTTCAACAGGCAACATTACATAATCGGCAAAGGCACCATCGCGTTTGACGATACCTAACGTAGTACGGTTTGGGCAGTGTGTTGGCATACCGCGCTGACAATAGGTACAATTGGGACGGTGGCACGCTGCATTGATATCGCCAACAACGCGCTGTTTCAACAAATGACTATAGGACTCCTGTGCTTGTTTTCCGTATATCTCTTCAACTATACCCACAAATTCATGTCCAAGGACACCTTTGAAATCCATATAGCCACGAATAATCTCAAGGTCGGTATTGCAAATACCTACTTGTAACACACGTATCAACGCCTCACCCTCGACAGGTGCTGATAAAATATGATTCTGATCCAGTACTAGCCGAGTCCCATTATAGACTAATGCCCGCATGAAAACGTCCTTCTTACTGCTATACAACCTTCTCTCGCACAGTATAGCATGTTCGATGGAGGGTATCCCCTTGTAATCTCCTCCTCACATCGCTATACTAGGCACTGTTGAAGAGCGCGTATGTGCACACGTTTTATAGGAGAAATCTTGTCATGAATGATGGGACAAATCAGCCACCGCCGCAACAACCATATGAGCAACCTACCGTGCAATATGGACAGCAACCACCATTTCAACAAACACAGCAACAACCTCCATATGGAGCACCACAGCAACCGTATGGACAATATCCACAGCATCCTCAATACAATCAGCAACCGCAGAACCCTCAATATGGTCAACAGCCGTATGGACAGCCTCAGTATGGTCAGCCTCCATATGGGCAACCGCCTATGTACGCTCAACCACAACCACCGAAGCGCAGTTTGCGCTGGCTCTGGATTACACTGGGCGTTGTTGGCGGTATTCTTTTGCTTGCATGCGCGGGCTGTGGTATCGCTGGCGCATTAGGCGTAAACTTCCTATCACAAGCGGTTGGACCCGCAGTTGTATCCACGCAATATTACACAGCGGTAGGTCAGCAGGATTATACCAAAGCTTATAGCTACCTCGATACCAGTTCCATTTCGGTGCAGGGACAGAGTGTCACACAACAGGCATATGCACAGGCGGCGCAAGCACTCGATGCAACACAGGGAAAAGTTACACAATCTAGCTCGACGAGCTTTAACGTCACAAACGATACCGCGACGGTGACGATGAGTGTAACACGTACAAGTGGCGCGTACGATGTGCACCTTCAACTAAAGAAGATTGGCAACGATTGGAAGATCGTGAGTATGGACAGAATTTAACGGCAAGGAACACATGAATACGTATGATACAATCGCGCCCTTTTATGATGTCGAGCACGCACACTTTAGCGAGGACCTGGACATGTACCAGAACTTCGCGGAAGCGAGCGGCGGTACGATCCTGGAACTCGCGTGTGGAAGTGGCCGCGTCCTCCTTCCACTTGCAGAAGCAGGCTATGATGTTGTCGGCGTCGATACATCAGCACCAATGCTAGCGCTCGCACAACAACGGATAGCAGAGACGAAGAGTTTTTTGCACTGCGAATTGCTGCAAGAGGATATGGTGACAATGCGGTTGGGGCGTAAGTTTCGTATGGCCTTTGTCGCGCTTGGCTCGTTCGCACACATTACTACACGCAAAGAGCAGCAACAAGCACTCGCCACTATTCGTGCTCATCTCAGTACTGGTGGTCTCTTTCTCCTTGATATCAGCAATGCCGATGCACGGTACATGGAGGACCTCGGAGGCCATGTTTTACATCAGGGTACATGGAAACAGGATGATGGAACGATCCTTACGCACTTTGTAAGTCCAGCGTCGTCCCCTGAAAAACATCTGCTGGAACTGACACATTTTTATGACCAGCATAAGCAGGGGAGTGCGGTGGAGCGTACCACTGTAACAACACATCTCTATTTATTTGATCGTAGCGAACTGGAACTTTTGTTAGAGCAAGCAGGTTTCGCGGTAAAAGATGTCTATGGTGATTATGACCTTGGTCCCTGCCTGCTTGATAGTCCACGTATGATTTTTGTAACGGAAGCGCGATAAAAAGTATGACACAACCACTACACGAATGGAATTTGAGCCAGGAAGAGGCGCGAGCACTACAAAACGAACTGACAAAGCGGATTATCCGTGAAGACCAGTTAGAGCCAGTATCACTTATAGCTGGCGTCGATATGGCTATCAATGAAAATAATGGTATGGCACGTGCGGCGGTTGTGCTCTTGAGCTATCCAGCGATGGAAGTGGTCGAGCGACATATCTATGAGGAACCGATACGCATGCCCTATGTCCCCGGGTTGCTCTCATTTCGTGAGGCACCCTGTGTGCTGGGAGCGTTTCAACAATTGCGTCAGCGGCCACAGCTTGTGATGGTTGATGGTGCTGGTATCGCGCATCCACGTCGTATCGGTATTGCCTCACATCTTGGCCTCTGGCTCGACTTACCCACGATTGGTTGCGCCAAGTCTATTCTTATCGGCCACTTTAGCGCGGCAAAGCTAGGCGCAGAGGCTGGTGCATGGGAGCCATTGCTCGATAAAGGGGAAACCATCGGAGCGGCAGTTCGCACACGCACAAGAGTCAATCCCATGATTATCTCATTGGGGCACCGTATCAGCCTCGCGACCAGCATCGACTATGTGCTCAAATGTGCTCGCGGCTACCGTCTACCAGAACCGACACGCCAGGCTGATAAACTCTCGAAAGATAATGCATGGCAAGAACCACACGACGTTGGTATCGTCCATCAAGAACCACTCCTATAAGAAAAGAGGATTGTGTGCTGCCTCGGCAGACACAATCCTCTTTTCTTATATATTTTTTCTCATGGGTAGACACCACGAATTTCGGTGGCTTCGGCGACACGCGCAACTGCGAGCAGGTAGGCACCCATACGCAGGTTCGTCTGTTGCTCCTGGGCTTTCTGGTGTACAGCATGAAATGAACGCATCATGATTGTTTCGAGCCGATTGTTGATCTCGTTTTCGGCCCAGAAGAAGCGTTGCAGGTCCTGCACCCATTCAAAGTAACTGACGGTGACACCACCAGCATTCGCCAGGATATCAGGCACAATCGTTACGCCACGATCATTGAGAATGCGGTCAGCCTCGGGCGTTGTTGGACCGTTCGCAGCTTCTATAATCATACGCGCCTTGATACGTGAGGCATTGCGCTCAGTCAATTGGTTTTCCAACGCGGCAGGAACCAGCACTTCACAGGGCAACTCTAGCAATTCCGCGTTCGTCACGAACTCAGTACCGGGCATACCCGCGAGATTACCATGCTCTTTCGAGTAGCGCATGGCCTGTGATACATCGATGCCAGCAGGATTGTAGACGCCACCCTTGATATCGCTCAATGCTACCACCTTACAGCCTAATTCGCTTAAGAGACGGGCCGATATGCTACCAACATTGCCGAAGCCTTGAATGACCACAGCGCACTTATCAGGGCGCATATTATGGGCAGTAAGAGCCTCGCGTGTCACAACCTGTACGCCACGCGCGGTCGCCTCAAGGCGTCCTTCGCTACCACCAATCGCGAGTGGCTTACCAGTGATAACGGCAGGCACCGAGTAGCCCATATGCATAGAGAAGGTATCCATCATCCACGCCATAACTTGCGGATTGGTGTTCATGTCGGGTGCGGGAATATCGCTATTGGGACCAATCAATATAGATATCTCGGTAGCATAACGGCGTGACAAACGCTCAAGTTCGGAGCTTGACATAAGGTGGGGATCGCAGAGGACACCACCCTTGGCACCACCAAAAGGAATGTTGACGACGGCGCACTTCCATGTCATCCACATTGCCAGGGCGCGTACCTCGTCAAGCGACACCTCTGGACTAAAACGGATACCGCCTTTAGCGGGACCACGATTGATATTATGTTGTACCCTGTAGCCTGTGAACATCTCAACGTCGCCGTTGTCCATGCGTACAGGGAAATTCACGATGAGTTCGCGTTTCGGCTTGCGTAAAATAGCTCGCATAGCCTGGGAAAGACCAAGACGGTCGGCAGCTTCATCGAACTGCTCCACCGCCACGGCATATGGACTCATAACTTCAATAGCCATAGCTTCAAAAGACCTCCTTGACATGGGCCGCTCCATTGGCCCCTACTGCAACGATGCACAGGAAGCAACACTGCTTCACGTAAAGAACCTCCCTGATAAAGAAAGACACATCGCCACCACTATCTACTGATAAGCATATCACACGAAAGCCCGCCAATTTCTGGCGGGCTATGGGGAGAGTGCGTTTAGCATTGGTATAAGTGCACTTGCGTTAATAGGACGTACTGAATATCCTGGTAGATAGTTCCACAGAGGTTTATCTACAACAGATTGGCTATGGAACCCAGTATACACGTCGAGACGAAAAAAACAGATGCTTTCATTTTCTGCTCCAAATAATTTATGTAATGTAGACTACAGTAAAATAGTATTCTCTTATGAACCCCTTCGTACTCGGCGATTACGACCTCCTGCACGATTTGGCACATAGATAATAGAGCCACTAGTCTTGTCTTTATGCTGCTCTTTGCTCAGCATCACGGCTGGTTTGTAAGCAATAGTTTCTGGTTCAGGAATAATAGTTAGATAAATATTGTATTCTGCATCTCGTCTTACTAAATAACCAGACTTAATCCAGTAATAACCATATGCGATGACTACATCGTTACGTAAAACCTCAATTCTGAAATAGGTCTCAGTTAATGAAAAAGTTAAGGTTATTGCCCATCCATCTGCTTTTTTAGAAAAGCTTGCGCCATCTTGCTCATTTTTGGGAAAAAGTATTCTTACTTCCTCATCCGACTGCTCAGAACGTACATTAATACGCACACTATTAGTATTTTTGTTTGTCCAAATCAATGTACCTCTGTAATATATAATCGGACGATTTCTTAGATGCTCTATCTCTTTTTGTATTCTTTCAATTTCGGCTAAGGTAGCGGGATCATCGGGATTAAAGAGAAGTATTTTGTGAAAAGCATTGATAGCCAACGTAAGTGTATTGAGCGAAGGAGACTGAAGAGTAAGCCATTTGAGGGCTTCATTAAAAAGCACCCTTGTTTTCTCCGTATAACTAGCCTCAAACTGGCTATCAAGTTGGATTGCTTTTTTATATGATAGCCTCGCCTTTTCGTACTTCTCCTCATTAAAAAACAATTCTGCTAAGCTGGCATGAAGTTTGACATCTTCAGGACTAAGCTCTGATGCCTCTACGTAGGCATTAATAGCTTCCTCATATTTCCCATATCGAGCTAAAGCTAATCCCCTTTCTTTTTGTATTTTCCAATTTCGGCAAAGGCGATAGTATATTTAGAATTGAAGAGTAGTACCTCACGAAAAGCCCTGATAGCTGAATTGAGCCTATCAAAAGTAGGCGAATACGGAGTACGCCGCTTAAAAGCCTTGTTAAGAAGCACCTTTGACTTCTCAACATAAACAACTTCAAACTGGCTATCAAGTTGAACTGCTCTTCCATACGCCAATCCCGCCACTTCATACTCACGCTTGTAAAAAAGTAGTCCTGCTACATTTGCGTGAAGTTTAGCATCCTCAGGTGCTAGAAGAGTTGCTTTTTGATAGGTTATCAAAGCCTCTTCATATCTTTTCAGCCGAGCTAGTGCTAAACCTCTCCCATGGTATGCTTTTGCATAATAGGGATCTAGCTCAATGGCTAGATCACAAGCGTATAAACACTCGTTGTAACGTTTAGAGTTGTATTCGCTAATACCAACTTTTACCCACTGATGAGCGTTCCCAAGTTGTTGCGACATCTTTCAATGCTCTCTTTATTTTTTGAATATTCTCTTATAAAGCGTATAAGCTCATAAATAATTTAAGAGTGTATTGATTATAACATTGACAAGCTCTTCAAACATGAATATTTAATAATATTTTACTGTGCCTTGCTCGCTCCAAAACTTCCACATTTCACCCCCTCACAAAGAATAGTCTTGTGTACATAACTTGACAGAATGGTTTGTTTTGACCTATAATAATAGAACAAAATTTCCAAAAGGAGAGACGGATGAACGACCAAAGCAACGAACAGGGACGTGAGGAGCAGAAGCGAACTCGAACCTTTAACCCAAACGATCATGTAATGCAGTTGAAGAGTAAGCAGGGTTCTCAAGACTACCTGCCCGTTCAGTGGCGTCTCGTCTGGTTTCGCCAGGATCATCCAGAAGGGGTTATCGAGACAGAGATCGTCCACCTTGATCTTGATAAGGAGACAGAGGAAGAGACCTACGTCTGGAACAACGAGAAGAGGCGCAGCGAGAAGGTCATTAAGACAGCCAAGGGCGTTGCCATTTTTCGCGCAACTGTGAAGGATGGTAAGGGCGGAGTCGCAACAGGTACAAAGATGGAAAAAGCTGCGTCCTTTCCAGACTACGTAGAAAAGGCTGAGACAGGAAGTATCGGTCGTGCACTGGCAGCATTGGGATACGGCACACAATTCGCCCCAGAGTTGAATGAACAGCATCGTATCGTCGATAGCCCTGTTGATCGCGCCCCCAGTGGATATGAGGGCAATGGGTCTAACGGAAATGCATCGCTAACGCCAATGCGTCCGGCAGCTATGAGCAACAATACAAATGGCAATGGTTCTTCGTCCACGTCTGCTCCTGCGACGGTTGAGACACCGAGTGATACGAGGATGACGGTGACGGAGCAGCAGATTTCGAGTATTCGTAAGTTGAGCGAGTACCTGGGCAAGGCCGAGCCAGAGGGGTTGGCGTCGATGAGCAACCTCGAGGCTAAAAAGGTGATTCAGCAACTTACAATGGAGTATCGGCAAAGTAAAAAGGCTTCTTGAGAAAGAGCGGAAGGTGTATGATCTCAGTCGAGTTAGAATATGCTGAAAAGCGCATGCGTCAGAAATGGCATGACCTGGTGATGGAGGAACAGCGCGGTGCATCGGTGCCGCTGCTAGAGCGTATGTTTAACGCTTATATGCTGGCAGTGGAAGAGTATAACCGTTGTGTCGAATTGTACTCGCCCCAACGCATTCAGCATAACAACGATATGAAGAAAAAAGCCTCGTAGTGATAAAAAATAGGATAGCACGAGCATGACAGGGGCAAGCCCTGTCACTACTATACTTCGCGCCACTGCGTGGCTTGCCACGCGACTTCGTGTATAGTAGTGACAGGGCTTGCCCCTGTCATGCGGTACTCATTGCATACCGTTGGTTTACAAACCTCTCACGAAGTTCACGAGCGCACTCGCCACGGCATCGGCAGCGTCGAACAGGGTGAAATGTCCGGCGTTCGGGATGATTACAAGTTGCGACTCAGGGATATCGCGGTGCAGACGCTGCCCGTAGAGGACAGGTATCTGCTGATCGTTCTCGCCCCAGATGATGAGCGTGGGTTTTCCAAGTGTCTTGAGGTCGGACGAGACAGAGTTGACATACCACGGCACGAGCAGACGAATGTGTTGTAGTAGAAGTTCTTTACCAAGTTCGCTATTCCACGGCTCGATATAGTCATTGAGGACGTTGTCGAAGCGTTTCGTGTCCACAACCGCGGCTGGCAGCGTGGTACGCAGGTCGTGAATCATGTCCTCGACCTCGGTGTGCTTTGGTGCATCGAAGTCTTGCCGTTTCTTCATTTCAGGCAAAGGCCAGTTCTCGGCAAAAGAGTCGAGGTAGCAGATGCTATCAACTAAAACAAGCCCCGCCACATGTTCGCGAAACAGACGCGTCGCCAGGATTTGTGCCACGCCCCCACCCAGGCCATGCCCAACAAGTAGCACATTGGTGAGGTTCAACGTTCGCAATAAGAAGTTGAGTGTGTCCGCATGGCCCCATGGCGACGTATCGGCAGGCCATGGGTGCGCGGATTGTCCATAGCCAAGCATATCAATTGCGTAGACAGCTCGACCAAGACCCGCGAGTTGAGGTAGCACAGCATCCCAGGAGGATGCACTCGACACGATATCGTGTAACAGGACAATCGCGCCATCGGTGCCAAATTCCACACCCTGAACGATATAGCTTATGTCATAATGCACGGCATGAGCCGTGAGTCGCTCTGGCGCGCGTTGAGTACGCGCCATATCCGATGTATTACTTGCCATAAAATAATTCCCTTTTGTAAGACGATTTGTTTTCGGCTCCACCAATATATGATATATGACGAGTATATCGTAGGGAACCAGATTTATCGCGTCCAAGTGCGATGTTATCGCCTATGTTACGAACATGCAACATGCCGTTAATGGAGAATGCCTCCCGCAACCGAATTGCGCCGCGGACGACGATAGCAATCTGGTCCCTACGAATTTGAAGGTTAGCATATGATTACGCCTTGGCGTAAAGACTTGGTACGTTATAGAAGGCACTGAAACCTGCGTATCGTGCGGTCTCGTCGCCCAGTTCATTCTCTATCACGAGTAAGCGGTTGTATTTCGCTACACGTTCGCTACGCGCGGGTGCGCCTGTCTTAATCTGACCCGCGTTGGTGGCGACAACGAGATCGGCGATGGTGGTATCCTCGGTCTCGCCCGAACGATGCGAAACCACAGCACTATAGGAGGCACGTTTGGCCATCTCGATAGCGTCCATCGTCTCCGTCAAGGTGCCAATCTGATTCAGTTTGATCAAAATAGAGTTCGCGGAGTGCTCTAAGATACCACGCTTGAGGCGTTGTGTATTGGTGACAAATAGATCATCGCCAACTAGTTGGATGCGATTGCCAAGACGCTGACGAAGTTGCTTCCACCCATCCCAGTCGTCTTCAGCGAGGCCATCCTCGATAGTGACTATAGGATACTCGCCTATCCACTGCTCGTACAGGTCGATCATTTCGCTCGATGTGAGTGTACGGCCTTCACGTGCCAGCACGTATTTACCATTTTCATAAAACTCAGTTGCGGCAGGGTCCATACCCAGGAAAATATCGACGCCAGGTTTATAGCCCGCGATCTCAATCGCGGCAACAATAACCTCAAGTGCCTCGCGGTTGGAGCTAAGTGAGGGTGCGAAGCCGCCTTCATCGCCGACATTGGTGTTTTGTTTGCGGTCATGCAGAACTTTTTTGAGTCCCTGATAGACCTCGGCTCCCATACGCAGCCCCTCACGAAACGAGCTAGCACCAATGGGAAGGACCATATATTCTTGCATATCGGTTGAGTTGTCCGCGTGCTTGCCGCCATTCAAAATATTCATCATGGGAACGGGCAGAGTACGGGCAGAGACACCACCGAGGTAGCGATAAAGTGGTTGCCCCTGTGAGTTCGCTGCCGCCTTAGCTACAGCTAGAGAGACGCCGAGAATTGCATTTGCACCATATTTGGCTTTGTTGGGTGTGCCATCCTGAGAAATCATGACCTCATCAATTGTGGATTGATCGAGCGCATCAAGGCCAATAATAGAGTCGCTGATACCCTCATTAACATTATTGACCGCATTAAGAACACCCTTGCCGCCAAAGCGTTTCTTGTCACCATCGCGTAACTCTACCGCCTCGTGCGCTCCGGTTGACGCGCCCGATGGAACAGAGGCAACGCCAGTCGCTCCACCCATTAAGAGTACCTCGACCTGGACGGTAGGGTTGCCACGTGAGTCAAGAATTTCGTGTGCCGTAACAGCCTCAATGGTTGTCAGGTCGCTTGTATTATTTGGCATCTTAAATCTTTAGCCTCCATAAATTTTTCTGTATGTAGTATAGCCTATCTTGCGGAGCTATTGTACATCGTATCATATGGTTGGGGCAAGGGATTATAAGAGTAGAATAGAAGTGAGGAGTGGTCTTCGACCACTCCTCACTTCTATTCTACGACTCCTCCTGGACCTTCTCGACGACACGCCTCAGGGTATCGTAGGGTTGGGCACCGGATACGAGATATTTGTTCTCGAAGATGAGCGCGGGAACCCCGTTCAGACCATATTCGTGCGCAAGCTCGACATCGGCTGCTACCTCAGCGTCAAAGTGTGGGTCTTTTAACGCGGTCTCGAACTGCTCGACATTCAGCCCTACGTTTTCGGCAATCTCTTTCAAGACGTTCAGATCGTCGATGCCACGCGCATCTTGCCAGTATGCATTCATCACAGCTTTGTGAAATGCTTCGCCTTTACCTTGTGACTCTGCATACTTATCGGCGATGAGCGCAAGTCGGCTATCAATGCCAAAGGGACCGGAATGTACTTCAAGACCGTACTGCTCACGCGCCATCTGCTCAAAACGTGGACGTGTTGCATCGATCTGGGCTAGTTTTTGTGGTGAAATGGGTGGAGAACCGGCAGGACGCAGTTCAAACGAACGCCAATGGATTTCGACGGCATAATTTTGTTGAAGCTTCTCCAAACTGGAGGCTACGAGGAAACAGAAGGGTCAAACAAAGTCCGACCATACATCGATACGTATTGTAGACATGAAAACAGTTCCTTTCTTAACATCATTCTCTCTATGTATCATACCATTTTCTGCTTCTATATATTTATCCCAGATATGAAAGCCACATACGTTTTTAGGAATGAGGTATGCAAATCATAACCTATTTTCATAATAATCATTTGTTATGTTTATGGCTTATGATTGACAATATGCTTATAAGTCCTATACAATAGGTAACAAGAAGAAATTGCTTCCCCAAAACCTGCAACCTGCACAACAAAGGCGTTGAAGGACAGAATTGTTATTTCGGAGTGCAGAGCCATGAAACACACCATTCCAGGTATTTTGACACAACAACTCAATGATTTACTCTGCTGCAATCTTTCTGCATACACGTGGAACATTCAGGAAGAGGCTACTTGTCGTCCTTTGTTCTGCTCATCCACACATGCCTCCGGCCATTCTCATCAACCTCATTAATCGGCTGTAGCCAGCACGATTTTTCTCATTCACCATCTTCATAACCTGTTTTTTTACCACTTCACCCCATATGGCATCGCCAATGGGCCAATTTCCCATAGAGAAGAGGGCGGAACAACGCTATGCAGAACAATTATTCACCACATGATACTCATACTCCTGTTCTCAGTAAAGGAACCTCAGATCTGCTTGTGCTGAAATACATGCGACAGCGGGTGCGCCTCACGTTGCATCAGATGGAACCATGTGTTACGTCTCAACGTCCGATCCTCTACAATTTCCAGGAGCGGCATGGACGTATCCACCGTATCGCGCTCTATAACTGCCGTGAACTCACACAACGCTCAACACTCGCGTTTGTTGGCTTTATCAGCAGAAAACAGAAGGAGTTAGACGCGTCCATTGTTGAAGAAATACATACGATTGATATGCAACTGGTTGCCGAGATGGTGCACAACCCCGGCATCCTGGGTTACTCCTCATTAGAATTGCGCACTGGCGTGTGGTGCAATCTTGTTTTGATGGATGATATCGAGGCAAAACAGCAGGTAATCCATACCAAAACACATACTCATGCTGCATATCAACTCGCACCACGTTATTACGAGTGGATACGACTACATACAGGTGTGATGCCACAGGGTCTATTTCACGATGAGATGAAGGCAGTAGGTACACGGTACTACACGTTTCAAGTAGCGCACCAAAGGCCAATTATTAGAGAACATATTTACGTTCACAACGTTTTGTAAAGACCGACGTAAAGGATTGCTTTATGTACGAAAAAATTCAGGACCTGACTATTATCGGTGGTGGTGTGATGGGTCTCTTTACGGCTTATTATGCCTCCGAGTTTGTCCCTCGCATCACTATTTTAGAAAAGGACACAGTGAGTAGAGAGAACAAAAAGGCGGCCTCGTTCAGCTATACCCGCTCGATTAGAAATGATTATCTTGACCCACTATATGGACAGCTTGCCTATGAAGCAAGGCGTTTATGGCTAGACTTTCAACACAAGGCCGAGAGTCCATTTTTGATCGACTGTGGCTGTTTGAACCTCGCGAAAAAAAGTATTACGCCTGACCTCGACACAACATACGCAGTCCAGAGTTATGAGATTTTGCGACAGTTGCATTTTCAGACTGAAGCATTCGACGCGGAAAGTTTACAGCAACGCTTCCCCCAATTCGATGTTGACCTGGCGCGACTGGATGTCGAGGCGGGTCTGCTCTATGTGCCAGAGGTAACACGGACCCTACTCACAGTGCTGCGTGAACGGGGAGTACGTATCGTAGAGCATGTGGATGTAACACGCATTGTGCAGCGTGACCAACAATTGTACATTAGCACACAGCAAGGCGAATATACTACACAAAAGCTGATTGTCACGGCTGGTCTCGGCACCAATGGGATATTAGAGCGTGTGGACAATTGCAAAGTCGCGTTTCCGCTTTCGCCTGATCGTCCCAGCCAGGCAAAATATTTTATGCCCTCGAAGGACAGATGGGAGGAGTTCACCTCTGATAATCTGCCAGTCTTCGCCTATCTCGATGTCGGAATTTATGGGCACCCAATCTACCTGGATAAGGTGCCAGGAGTCAAGATAGGCTTTTATAATCCGCCAGATGTTAAGACGCTCAACACACGTATTCAGGATGTGCATAGCTTTGTCGAGGAGTGCATGCCCTCGTTACGTGATGCCGAAACCGTTGATGTAACCGAGGTCGATCAGTGTTTTTATGACCTTGTTGCGGATGACAATTTCATTATGGGCGATATTCCCGGCTTCTCCAATATCATCGTTGGCGTGGGTTGGCGTGGAACTGGCTATAAATACGCTTCGTGGATAGGACGCACACTGATGCAACTCGCCGTACAGGGAAGCACGGTGTACAACATCGAGCGTTTTTCACCACATAGATTTTCGCACTGAGCGACAATTGTAGGGGTCTCATTCATGACACCCTCGCGGCAATTGATCATGTTGGTAGGACCTGTTGAATGCTACATTCATCCTGTGGGCAAAATCACTTGGCGGAGGGTGTGATGAAATCAGACCCGTACAGAGGTGCGTTACAGGAATAATATACAAAAAGGACGAGAGGAAAAACACATCATGCAACAGAGAACAACACGAGGCATACTAGAACGTTTACAGCAGGGGGTTGTGCTTGGGTCGGAAGGCTATGTCTTCGAGTTAGAGCGTAGAGGGTATATCAAAGCAGGTCCTTATGTGCCAGAGGTGGTGTTGGATTTTCCAGAGGCGGTCAAAGAACTACATCGCGAGTTTTCACGTGCGGGTAGCGATGTCATGGTCGCACTCACCTACTATGCACACCGTGAAAAGCTCAAGGATGTCGGGCGCGAAAACGATCTTGAACGCATGAATCGGCAAGCCGTACGACTTGCTAACGAGGTCGCACGTGAGGGCGATGCACTCGTCGCTGGCAACATTTGTAACACGTGGGCCTATGATCCACACAATCACGAGGCATCGGCAAAGATTGTACGCACGATGTATGAAGAACAACTGGGGTGGGCTGTCGAAGAGGGTATCGACTTCGTAATCGCCGAGACCAACGATTATTTAGGCGAGGCCTTGATTGCATTGGATGTGATTCAAGAACTCAAATTGCCTGCGATGGTTACACTTGCCTCAGTGCAAAAAGATCAGACGCGCGACGGCTACAATTACGTCGAGGCCTGTAAACGCCTTGCCGATGCGGGAGCCGATATTGTAGGTCTCAACTGCGATCGAGGACCGGAGACCATGTTGCCCATTATCGAGCAGATACGTTCAGCGGTAAGTTGCTATGTCGCGGCACAGCCTGTCCCATACAAAACGAATGAACAACATCCAACATTTGAGGCATTAGAGCTAGATAACGGACAACGTGCCTTCCCACTCGCGCTTGAGCCTTTTCTACACAATCGTTTCGAGATGGCTGATTTCGCGCGAAAGGCACAGCAGATTGGCGTCAACTACATTGGTATTTGCTGTGGCGGTGCCCCGCAATATGTACGTGCAATGGCGGAAGCGTTAGGTCGTACAACACCGGCCAGCAAGTACTCGCCTGCGATGGACCTACATCCAATGCTGGGCACACAGGTTGAGCACAAGGACGAGGAATTTCTTGTAGATTGGAAAAGCTAATGCTACAATTCGCGACCTTTCTTTCACCTGTTCTATATGAAACCTACGCCGCTATCACTCGCTATGTTGGGGAACGTCTAGGCGTTCCCACTTCACTACATGTCGGTCAAGCACTAGACGAGTTCGCTACAGGACAGGCTGATATTGGCTTTCTCTGTGGTCTGCTCTACACCAATATGTCACAACCACGTCCTATCGAGTTGCTAGCTGCACCCGTTGTTATAGGGGAACGCTATCATGGTAAACCCCTATACTACTCTGATGTTATCGTGCAACACGATAGCTCATATACTTCTCTTGATGCATTACAAGGTTCACGTTGGGCATTTAACGAAGAGGCATCACATTCGGGTTACAATGTCGTCAGGTATGGCTTACTTTTGAGAGGGAAAACCTTCGATCACTTCGGCTCGATGCTCAAAACTGGCTCACATTTCGCGTCGCTGCAAGCTGTTCTAGCAGGCCAAGCGGATGCGGCAGCTATCAATTCGCACGTCCTCGACGCGTGGTTTCTGCAAAAGCCAGAACTTGCACAACAACTACGTGTTGTCGAGATGTTAGGTCCATCAACGCTTCCACCTATCGTCGCATCTCTACAAGTAGATACCTATACAAGACGCCGTGTCCTGGAGATACTCTGTAGCATGCATATGAATGTCGATGGTGCTAGCGACTTACATGCAGGGTTGATCGAACGTCTCGTACCTATAGCCGATGAGCAATACGATGATATTCGTCGCATGTCTGCACATATACAGGAAAGGGAGGTGAGTGTAGCGATAAAGCGAGCATGACAGGGGCAGAGCACCTGTCACTACTATAGACGGGCAGGCGTGACAAGCCACTGAGTGGCGCGAAGTATAGTAGTGACAGGGGCAAGCCCTGTCATGCCCCACGCGTTACGATTGTTTTGTTCAGGTTGCCAATTTAGCACTTTTGTTCTATAATTTTGTATATGATACAGCTTGCGAAACGTGTACATAAGAGACAAATATGTTCTGTAGGGGTCTCATTCATGACACCCTGTTGGCGATTGACCACGTTTGGAGTGCAGATGAAACGTGTTATCAATCCTGCGGCGGATTTGGTTGCCAACAAGGGTGTCATGAATGAGACCCTTACAGTCGAACCGTACCGAAAGGATATAAAAAAATGACTCAATCACATACAACTGGACACGAAACACAAAGCGAAAATATGCAAGATTCCCCTATGATGGCGCACCTGTTAGACGCACTCAAGCAGGGTACCGATATTGGACACTACGGGCGTCTGACGTTCGTTATGATTGCCCGTCACTTCTTGCCCGAGGACGAGATTATCGAACTGCTAAGCCATCAGCCAGATCATAACGCAACAGAGGCTCGTGCTCTTCTACAGCAGGTCAAGGCACGCGACTACAATCCGCCCAAGCGTGAGCGCATCATAGAGTGGCAGTCGCAGCAGGATTTTCTAATTTGCCCAACGCCTGATGATCCAGGCTCCTGTAATGTCTATCAGGAGTTGCGCTTCCCCGATGGCATTTATGAGAATATCAACAATTTTTATGAAGAAAAAGCCGAGGCCGACGAGAAAAAATAACTTAAAAAACAAGCGTTGCTATGCGATGTCCGCATAGCAACGCTTGTTTTTTAGCGATTAACGTTCTTGTTCGGTAGGACGAATCAGGATTTCGTTTACGTCTACACGATCGGGTTGAGTGACAGCGTAGAGGATAGCTGCCGCGATATCCTCGCTTTCGAGGGGTGTCATGTTTTTCACAAAATCTTCGATATTCTTCTTAGCACTGACATCAGTGATGTGATTCGTCAATTCTGTCGCAACGGCACCAGGTTCGATAATCGTGACGCGAACATGATACTTAAGCACCTCTTGACGCAACGCCTCAGAGAATGCAACAACTCCCCATTTGGAGGCATTATAGACGCCACTACCAGCACGAGCAGTTCTGCCAGCAACCGAAGAAATGTTGACGATATGCCCGGTATTTTGCTCTTTCATGATCGGCAAGACTGCATGAGTCGCATACATAAGACCTAGCACGTTTGTATTGATCATACGTCGCCAGTCATCCGTATTTGCGCCTTCAATCATGCCAAGCAGCATAACGCCAGCGTTGTTGACGAGAATATCTACACGTCCAAGTTCACGTTTCGTTTTTTGGACAATTTCGTTAGCCTGTGCCTCTTCCGCCACATCCGCCACAATCGGATAGGCTTTGCCACCGTTATCTGTGATGCGCTTGACCAAATCTTGCAAGCGGTCTTCACGCCGTGCAGAGACCGCGACGGTCGCGCCCTCTGCCGCCAAAGCTAATGCGGTAGCCTCACCAATACCCGATGATGCACCTGTAATAAGTGCGACCTTACCCGTAAGTTTCTGTGCCATGTTGTAATTGAACCTCTTCTCAATATGTGTAGTAAAAAGCATTCGCTACTTACTACACGGATAGTAGGAGGAGGAAGGTATACAACCGTAACGTTCACCGTAACGTTTTTGAGACGGTTCGAAAACCGAAAATGCAATGGTCTTATGCAAAAAATAGTAGGCATAATGCCGCCATTTGGACTACAATACATGTAATGGCTACACCGCTTCGCTGGTTGCAAAAGAAATTTCAGCAGGGAAAAGCATAGAAACAGGCACAATTATGTCTTTAAGTCGCTCATATGATACAGTCGTCGTCGGCTCAGGACCCAATGGTCTGGCAGCCGCGATTACCCTGGCTCAACAGGGTAAATCAGTCGTTGTGTTCGAGGCCCAGGATACTATTGGTGGAGGTTCCCGTACAAAAGAGCTAACGCTGCCCGGGTTTCAACACGATGTCTGCTCTGCCATTCACCCACTTGGCGTTGGCTCGCCGTTCTTTCGCAATCTTCCCTTAGAGCAGTATGGCTTAGAGTGGATTCAACCAGATGCTCCGCTCGCACACCCGCTTGATGATGGGACTGCGATGCTTCTTGCGCGTTCACTAGAGGAGACAGGCGAAACGCTGGGATGTGACGCAAAGGCGTATCATAACCTCATGGCTCCATTTGTTGACCATTGGGAGGCACTGATAGATGCTCTGCTTGGTCCGTTGCGCCCACAGTCCTTTATTCATCCTTTTTTGCTTGCCCATTTCGGCCTGAACGCAATTCGCTCAGCACGAAGTCTTACTCGACAACGCTTTCGAGGACAACGTGCTTCCGCAATCTTTGCGGGTATGGCTGCACACTCCTTTTTGCCACTCGAACAGGAAATAAGTGCTGCCTTTGGCCTTATGCTTGGAACCTTTGGACATGCCGTTGGCTGGCCAATTCCTCGTGGTGGTTCACAGCATATCGTTGATGCTCTTGCTGCCTATCTGCAATCGCTGGGAGGCGAGATTGTGACAGGCGTCGAAGTTAGATCGATTGACGCGTTGCCCTCCGCACGTGCTGTACTATTTGACGTAACACCACGTCAGTTACTGCGAATTGCTGGTCATCAACTTCCAAACAGCTATAGAAATGCTCTGGGACGCTATCGCTATGGTCCTGGCGTCTTCAAAGTAGACTACGCCCTCGACGGTCCTATTCCCTGGAAGGCTCAGGAGTGTTTGCGTGCAGGAACGGTACATCTCGGCGGCACGTTTGATGAGGTGGCACTATCCGAACGGCAAATACGGCAGGGGCAGCCGCCAGAAAAGCCGTTTACGTTGATCGCACAACAAAGCCTATTTGACTCAACACGTGCACCCGAGGGGAAGCACACGCTCTGGGCCTATTGCCATATCCCCAACGGCTCAACCTTCGACATGACAGAACGCATCGAGACACAGGTTGAACGCTTCGCCCCCGGTTTCCGTGATCGTATCCTGGCAAAGCATGTTATTCCACCCAACGAACTTGAGCGATACAACGCGAACTATATAGGCGGAGATATCAACGGCGGCGTGGCGGATTTGATGCAATTCTTCACACGTCCCACGATCCGTATCAATCCATACACGACGCCCAACAAGCGCATCTACCTCTGCTCATCATCCACACCACCAAGTGGTGGCGTGCATGGCATGTGTGGCTACTATGCTGCGCATGCTGCGTTACAGAGAGCTTTTGCATAATACATTCATCGACTGTCTTTTGTGAGTTAAGAGAAACTGCAATTAGTAGTGCATGAGACGATACAGCCTCGCGATAGTCATCTTCTTGTGTTATATGGAGTGTTCGCTCACTGCCTTTTTGTGTTCCAGCTAAGGAGAACATCATGAGAGAAAAAGCTGACCAAGCCCTTTTTGATTTCCTCACCGACGAGTACAATCATCCCTTTAGTGGTTGGGATTTCTCATACCTGGATGGGAGGATGACAAGCATTAAAGCGACTCCTGGTTGGGATTATAAGCTCGCTGTGCTTACGGCAATGAAACAGGCTCACAGTATGCTAGATATGCATACAGGTGGTGGAGAAGTACTCGCGCAATTGCTTACAAACCAACCCGTTGCTGAGGTGTACGCTACTGAATTGTACGCACCCAATGTGATTGCTGCGCAAAAACGACTCTCACCATTGGGCGTCACCGTTTATACCCCTCAAGATGAAAGCCTGCCCTTTCCAGACCACAGCCTTGATCTTGTTATTAACCGTCATGGGAGTTACGTTCCATCTGAAGTGGTGCGCGTACTCAAACGCGAACACACATTCATCACTCAGCAAGTCGGCGATCAGACAAACTCCACGTTGCATGAGTTGCTAGGACGTAAAAAGCAACTGGAACACCCATGGAATATAGACCATGCAGCACAGGAGATGGAAGATGCTGGTTGTTCTATCAGCGAGCGCAAAGAAGAAATCTCCTTCACGCGCTTTCATGATGTGGGAGCTATTGTCTACTACCTCAAGGCTGTTTCCTGGGAGGTGCCTGATTTCTCAGTTGAAAAGTATTGGCCTCGACTCATAGAAATTCATCATCTCATTCAACAGGAAGAGTATGTTGATATTCCCTTTCACTCGTTCTTGCTCGTTGCCAAAAAACGTTAACTACAACAAGGACGCGGTAATGTAGTTTCACAAATTGATGCGGATACTGTAGGGACCGATTTATCACGCCCTTGTTGGCAAGCAAGAATGTTGGAGAATGTAGCAACTTGTTTCACATCCTGCAAACATTTTCTATTGGGCAAAGGACGTGATAAATCGGTCCCTACAATTGGCGTATCCCCATTAATTTGTTCAACCTCATAATTATAGCCTTCATGATCACGCTACACGCACCAGCTTCTCCAACAACGCTTGCAACGTTTCTTCGGGATCGGCACAGAGGCCGCTGTGCATGGGTGAGGTTTGGATGATGGTGCTACGGGGCGAGACGAGCCAGTGAAAACGTTCGGATTGCGAAAGTGCTCCAATGGGGCCAGCGTCTTTGCCACCTGTGGAGACGCGGACGAACAGGTCGAGATGGTATTGTACTTCCTCAAGGTCGAGCGAGGGCGCAAATATGCTCAGGCGGTGGATGTCGAGCGCGAGACGAGTATGGAGAAAGCGGCGTGTGCGGCAAAAAAGAATGATACCGACGTTGAGAAACTCGCCACGTTCGACTCGTGGCACAACACGCACAATGGCATAGTCATACGAGGCTGGCGCGTGCATGCAAAGCCTCCTCTACAAAAACCTGTGAGAACGCCAAACGCTCCAGCAAATACGCGAGATACGCGGCCCGGTGCTCCTCTTTCGAGATAAAGAGTGGGTCATCGCCTAGCCACTCGTCAGGGATGGCAGCGATAATACCTTCAAGCAGAGAAGCGTTCAAGCGGCTCTTGAGTAATGCATCAGCCTCTGGAAGTTGAGTAGCGACTCGCAATAAGACGTGATCTTTGATCTGAGCAAAGGGCGAATGGCTACGTTCCAGGTAGTTCATGCCAGTGTGATGAAAATAGAGGGACGCGCCATGATCGATTAAATACAGGCGTTTGTGCCAGAATAGCATGTTTGTATTGCGCGGCGTGCGATCGACGTTGGAGACATAGGCGTCGAACCAGACAATCGACGATGCCAGCAATGGATCAAGTAGACGTGTATCTATCGCATCAAATGTGACTGAGCCTGGCAGGTAGTCAAGCGCGAGGTTGCGTCCCACACTTGCCTTGATTAAATTGTATATTTCGTAGTCTGGCTCGTTGCGACCTAACGCGGCATCTAGCTCCATAAACACAATCTCTGGTACTGTCAGACCAAGAGCGCGTGCAATCTCGCCCGCCACAAGTTCCGCGATCAGCGATTTTGGGCCTTGACCGGCTCCACGAAACTTGAGGACATACAGGCCCTCATCCTCTGCCTCGACAATTGCAGGTAGAGAGCCACCCTCGCGTAAAGGCGTCACATAGCGTGTAGCGGTAAGTGTTCTTAGCATAGACTTTATTTTAACATACCTCTCAAGGTTACTCAAAAGTCGCTTACATCGCATGATAGGGGCAAGTGCCATCTTGACAGGGGCAGAGCCGCTGTCACTACTATATACGGAAGGGCGTGGCAAGCCACGCAGTGGCGCGAAGTATAGTAGTGACAGCGGCTCTGCCCCTGTCATGGTCTCACCTGATTTTTAAATACACTGCGTATGAGATAAATGGGTAGACAAAAGAAACAAAAAGAAACAAACCGAGTCTGAGTACGTTAAGAATAATATGACCTTATATACCCTATGCCATAGCTAAAAACAGTATACATCTACATTTCACGCTTTTTCCATCTAATAGAGGGGTTGTATGTCCGATATGTCGAACACGTCTGGTATGCCCGGTTCAGCGCACAGTAATGGAACACCAACACATGATCCATCAAAAGGATTATTCAGATCGCCTATTTTACCTGACGCACCGGTACAGAACATTATACATCCAGCACACCCTCAATATACACACGGCAAGCCTTATGCACAGGGGAGCGATAATGGTATGTCCCCTATAACCTCGCCAGAGCAGGGGGAATTTCAAATCCCACCCTTTATGCTCGCGGATATGCAGAAGGCAGCAACGACCGCTCCTTCGATCAACCTGGGCAGTAATCCTCAACAGAGAGATGTTCAGTTCAAGGTTGATAGCCTGAAGCATGTAGCAATAGCAAGCCAGAATAGTGTACAAAGAAATGTAATGGCCGCGAGACCTCAAGCGGCGTCAATGCAACCCACGTCAAATACCTATAGTAGTCCTGTGTATACGGGCATACATGAACCTGTTTTGGCTCTGTCACATTCTCCTGCCGCTGTACTTCCAAGAGTCCAGCAAGTCGCACCTATACAACGCGCTACATCTGTCATACAGAGAGAAGCACCACCAAACTCGACACGTGCGAAATTTTTATTGCTAATTTTCCTGCTAGCGTGGCTCATTCCCACAATCATCGGCATTTCAGACAATCTAAGCATGTTCGCTATATACAGTCATGGCTATAGCGGTGTGCAACATCTTCTCCGTGTGCGTACCCTCGCCAATGACCTGAAAGCACACCCAACCAACCTTGATATCAATAAACTCCATGAGGTGCAGACAGAGCTACAGGGTGCGCGTGATGACTTCAAGATAACGCATACAGAACTCATGCAGAATGTCTACGTCAACGCCGCTGGGTTTGGTTTTCCTCAATATGTTTCTTCGACACTTGCGTTAGCTCAAATTGGGACCGATGCATCAGATATTGGACAAGCATTGGCGAAAATGGCGATAGACTTCGCACCTGCATTGCATAGTTCACTGCTTGCCACCTCAAAACAGCCGCTTGTCACGCCTGAGATGCTTGCAGAGGCACGCTCGGTCATAGCCTATAGCCTACCCTTGATGAAGGATATCCAGGCACAAACACCATCGCTCGCGCTTGATATTTTTCCTATCAGTGCCACTCAGAAAGAACAGATATCGCAGGCGATTCAGCTTTTGCCGTTAGCAGTAACAGACATGTCACAGGCGCAAAATCTCATGGATGCGATGGGCTGGATACTTGGTGTTGGTCAGCCGCGCACCTTCCTGGTACAAACAATGGACCGTGCAGAGTTACGAGCCACAGGAGGTTTTACAGGACAGTTCAGTGAACTTTCACTGAATGGTGGACGTATGGGACCCTTCAAACTACAAAATATCGCGCTATTTGAATACGGAGATAACGCGCCCAACAAGGATAAAGTGCCGCCAGCGGCCTATAGATCATGGTGGCCAATCGCGAACTGGGGCTTGCGAGACTCAAATCTTTCAGCCGACTTCCCTACATCGGCACGTATCGCGATTGATACTTACAAGTATGAGTTTCAGCATCAGGTCGATGGGGTAATTGTCTTTTCACCCTTCCTCATATCGCGTGTCATTGCAGCAACTGGGCCTATCTATGTGCCTGGATACAACGAAACCATCACAGCGGCAAACTTTGAAAGTAAATTGCACTATTATCAACTCGACAACGTGGGTATCCGTAAAGAAGAATTGATTGAGCACGTATATGATCCCAATGAAGCACGTAAACTGTTTACAGGCCGTGTGACCAAGTTGTTGATGGATAAGCTTAAACACGCACAGGTAAACGATCTAATCGGGATCGCACACGAAATGTTGCATGCCTTAAAGACGCGAGACCTACAGATGTATGTCACAAACACACAAATCGAAAATTTACTCGTTAAATATGATGCGGCAGCTGTGATGGACCGTTCTGCGACACATGATGGTCTTTTCGTCGTACAAGCTAATGTCAGCGCGAACAAGGGTTCGCAGTATGTACAAACACAGATGCATGACGCTGTGACACTCGATGCACAAGGCGGCGCGACACACGCCTTACAAATACACCTTGTCTATCATGTATTAGACCAAATTTATGGACCAGACACGTATCACGATTATGTCCGTGTCTATGTGCCACCAAACGCGAAGTTTCTCGGGGGCAATGGCTTCGAGCAATTAGGGCAACCCTATTGCAGTACATTTGCAGCTCTTGGAGCATGTCCTACATATGATGCATACGGCGATGGTAATTTGATGTGTCCCGCTAACCAGAGTGACCCAATGGTGGAAACAAACCAGATTACCGATCCTAATAATGGGCGTAATCATCCGTTAAATAAAGAAGGGCCACCAACAAACATGGTCAGCGATGAGGCGCAACGTGCAATGTACGCTGGCTGGGTACTCATTCCAAAGAATTGTGACGCGACATTGACACTTTCATGGTATGTTCCCCCAATGGGACATAACGCCTATAGTTTATTAATTCAACGTCAGTCTGGCACCTATCCTGATATGGATGTGTCCATTCTTCCCACACCGGGGAACTGTACTACTCTTAAGACAGCGGGCAAGTACTTTCATACAGTGCTGAGTCAAGATCAAACATTCTCGCTGGTCGCACCCAACGCCGAAAATGGAGCAAAAACAACATGTTACGCTCAACCGAAACTGTAATACATCGTAAGTGACCAGGGCACCCGCAAGGGGATGCCCCTCCCATACACGAATGTATCTGGGGTGTCCCGTCGTATGGGAGGGGTATCCCCTTGCGGGTGCCCTGGTTTCAAACAGCCCAAGTATTGACACACATATCCGTTGACACGTATACTACTTTTGCTATATGCACCTATCAGCAGAATTGATGTAAATGCCCTGATTGCGTTTATATGTACATAAAGATTATCGTTTTTGTAGGAAATCATCTATGCTACATGAGCATATGATGTTGTGGGAAGATTGTAGAAGAGAAGTTATCTATGGAACAACCAGCTATTCTGAACATTACACGTACTGATACCGCATATCGTTTTCGTCTTGATCTTCCCGATAGTCCTACTTCCATAGGTCAGGACTACACAATTGAGCTTACAAACGAGATACGCGAGCGTTTACGTCGCAACTTGCAAACAGCGGCGCAGTCAATGTACACGCTAGCACAGGCAGAGGCCAAACGTCAGACCGTCAAACTCGGCGCGGTGAATGATACACTGCTTACGCTTGGTCGCTTCCTCTTTGAAACACTACTCCCCACGCAAATACAAGAGATGCTACGTCGCCTGGATACAGCACTTATCCTTAACACAAATACCCCCGATATTCCCTGGGAACTGCTCTTCGACCCACAAACGAAACAGGGACGCTATATCACGCAATATACCAGTGTTGGACGTGTCACACAAAATGGCCGTGATCTACTGCATCGTGCGCCTTTTCCCGAACGGCCAGCGCGAAAACTGGGACGACGTGACGCGCAGGGACTCTCAGTGCTCTTTCTTGTTAATCCTACTGGCGAGCGCAGTAGTGCTGAGGAAGAAGTGGCAACACTTTGTACCACTCTGCCAGAGTCCATCTCACGCATCATACTTTACCGACAGCAAGCAAACCAGTTAGAGATGCGGATGCGTCTCAGTGCTGATAATCCGCACGTTATTCATTATGCAGGCCCACTTCCACTTTCCAATGCAACTGGGGAGCCACTGCTGGCTCTTGCTGGCAACTCACGCCTGGATGGGGCGGCCATAGAGCAATTGTTTCAATCATTACCCAAACGACCACTTATTTTCTTGAGCTACCGCGAAGATGAACGACCGAGCCGTAACGGGCATACGCTTCCAAACCAGCAGGAACGCGATGAAATGATGGAGCGTGTCGCCACAAACTTGCTAACCGCTGGAGCGGGTTCAGTTATCGCGTTACGCTGGCCAGTCAACACACTGCGTACCCGTGAATTTACCACGCTATTCTATCAGGATATCGCCGATGGTGTCATGCTGGGTGAGGCATTACGCCGTACACGAGTGGCGATGACGCAACAGCATCCCGATGACACTTCATGGATGAGCTTTGTGCTATATGGTGATCCCACACAACGCTTAGTTGTTGGCTCACTTTCGAATAAAGAGCGCACTGCGGAGCCACGTATTGATGCGTTAGAGGATAGTCACATTATGGCTCCACTCTTTCCATCGGCAAACTCTCCTGATCGTCGCTTTCTACGCGCGGTCCTCGAACTCGCGTTAGGTGAAGCACGACGTATGCATAAGGACTATCTCGGCACACCGCACCTCTTTATCGCACTTACAAAACTTGATGGCGGTTGTACACAGGACGCGTTACGTAGCCTCGGCTTCTCTTCCAAACAAGTACGTGATGTTATTCGGCTCGCACTCGGTTCTGGCAAGGCCACAAGTGATACACCAATCCTTCCCACACGTCGCTGTAAGGAAATCCTGCTCACGGCAGAGCGCAACGCAGCAAACGCAGGCTCCGTTGCCGTTGACGAGCGAGCGATTGCACAGGCGGTCTTGAGCGAGGGTGATGGCGTAACCCACGAACTACTTACAAAACTGGGCATTAACCCGGCTCAACTCGTCGATCTCATCATCACCAGCAATGCCCGTGCACTATTAGAACTTGTGCCGTCCGCGAACCCCGTTCCCGAACCTGCTCCCGTAGATATGCCAGGAGGACTCAATGTAGATGGTGGAACAAAAGGCGGAGCATCGGTGCTGGAACGGCTAGGACGTGACTTGACAAAGCAAGCTGCTAATAAGCAGTTGACACCATTGATCGGACGCGATAAAGAGATTCGTCAGCTCATGCAGACGATGATGCTGAAGGACCGCAACAATCCTATTTTGATTGGCGACTCTGGCGTAGGCAAAACAACGATTGTTGGCGGTCTCGCGCAACGTATCGTCGATGGCAAGGTTCCGCAAGAACTACGCGGCAAACGCTTGATCGAGCTTTCGGCGAGTTCGCTTGTCGCGGGCACCAAGTACCGTGGTGAGTTCGAGGAGCGACTACTCAAAGTCTTAGAAGAGGCGGAGGGCAGTGGCAATATCATTCTCTTTATCGACGAAATGCATCTGCTTATAGGGACGGGCCGCGCCGCTGATGGCAGTATTGACGCGGCTGGCATACTCAAGCCCGCGCTCGCAGGTGGACGCTTACGCTGCATTGGTGCCACCACGCCACAAGAGTACCGCACGATTGAGAAAGATGCCGCGATGGAGCGGCGTCTGCGTCCTATTCAAATCGAGGAGCCAACCTCCGAAGAGGCTTTAGCAATCCTGCGTGGCATGCGCGATCTCTACGAGCAGCATCACCACGCCACTATTACGGATGAAGCTCTTGAGGCGGCTGTCCATCTCTCGGTACAATATCTGCCAAATATGCGCTTACCAGACAAAGCGTGTAGCATTCTCGACGAAGCCTGCTCACAGGCACGCGTCTTCTCGTTGGAGCAAGAGGTCGAGGAGCAGGAAGAGCAGCCGTTTGAGGAAGAGGATGAAGAACTGGCATCGCCAATTATTACAGCAGGCATGATTGCTGAGATTATTTCGGCTCGTACAGGTATTCCGGTCCGCGCACCCGGACGAGAGGAGCGGGACCGCTTGCTCAGTCTTGAGCCACGTTTGAAGACACGCGTGATTGGACAGAATGAAGCGGTCAAGCGTGTCAGTCAAGCCATTCAGGTCGCACGTGCTGGCCTCAAGCCACATAATCGTCCCGCTGGTGTCTTCCTGTTCCTAGGACCGACGGGCGTGGGTAAAACAGAGCTTGCACGAGCATTAGCATCAGAAGTGTTTGGTTCACCTGAACACCTGATACGTGTTGACATGTCCGAGTATATGGAAAAACACGCGGTATCGCGTATGATTGGCTCTCCTCCAGGCTATGTAGGCTACGATCAAGAGGGTCAGCTTACCGGGAAATTACGGCGTCGTCCACATTGCGTCGTACTGCTTGACGAGGTTGAAAAGGCTCATCCAGAGGTATTCGACCTCTTCCTGCAAGTCTTTGACGCGGGACGTTTGACCGATGCACAGGGACATACGGTTGACGCCCAGCATGCCATCTGGATTATGACCTCGAACGTGGGAACAGATATGCTTGGCCGCTCGATGCCGCATGGCTTCCGTGCGACAATCAAAGCGAACGCAGAAGAGATGCAAAGGGACCGCTTATTGGAGCGTCTCCGCCAGACATTTCGACCCGAGTTTCTTAACCGTATCGACGAGGTTGTTATATTCCATCCGTTGGAACAGGAGCAGGCACACGAGATCACCCGTTTGCAAATGAACGAACTCGCGGCCCGTTTATTAGAGCAAGGGTTGACGTTGCGGGCCGAAGAGAGCGCGATAGACCTATTGTGCAAAGAGGGCTTTAGCGAGACGCAAGGTGCAAGACCGTTGCGCCGTGTCATCGAAAAGCTTTTGACAGTGCCACTGAGCATGCGTATTCTACTCGCTGATATCCCTGAAAATGGCGAGGTTCATGTCAGCGCCTCAGATGGTAAATTAGATATCGACATTCGTTCCGCTACCGCTACACCGGTCGAGGTATTGGCTGATGTCGAGATAAACGCACTGTAGGGGTCTCATTCATGACACCCTGTTAACAATGGACAACGTGAAGGTTGTTGAACAGTTTGCTATTCTCTCCAACATTGATGCATGCTAATAGAGTGTAATGAATGAGACCCCTACAATTGATCGTTCGTAAATCGACAAGTGCACAAGGATGTGATGTAACTATGCCATATATTACCATCTTAGGTGCGGGCAGCACTGTTTTCGCACGTCAACTTATAACCGACATTTTGCAGGTTCCTGGGCTTGATGAAGGATGTTTCGCGCTTGTGGATATCGATGCGACACGCCTTGAACTAGCGCAGCAAGTAGCCGAACAGCTTGTAGCGCGTAGCGGGAAACGATGGAGTGTGCGTGCCTCCACTGAACGTCGTGACCTGCTAGCGGGAAGCGACTTTATCATCAACTCTATTGAGGTCGCAGGTCTCGCGAATGTCCGCCACGACTTCGATATTCCCATAAAATATGGTGTGAATCAATGTATTGGTGACACTATTGGACCTGGGGGCATCTTCAAAGCACTACGCACCGGTCCCGCATGGCTTGACATCTTACACGATGCCGAAAAACTCTGTCCACAGGCTCTTGTTTTGAACTATACAAATCCTATGTCGATTTTGACACTTGTGGCACTTGTTGGGACCACGATGCGCACAGTTGGTCTCTGTCATAGTGTACAGGGAACCACAAAACAATTGGCTGGCTACCTCGATATCCCTTATGACGAACTGACATGGCGCTGTGCAGGCATCAACCATAATGCATGGTTTACAGAGCTACGTTATCAAGGTCAGGATATGTATCCGCGCTTACACGAACGCGCCAAGGAGTCTAGCATATATGAACAAGACCCCGTTCGCTTCGAGATGATGCGTTACTTCGGAGCATTTGTCACTGAAAGTAGTGGCCACTTTTCTGAATATGTGCCCTACTTCCGCAAACGTCCTGAGTTGATCGAACGCTACACGCGGCCAGGTTATCTGGGCGAGACCGGATTTTACGCGAACAACTGGCCCACATGGCGTGAACAGAACGATACCTCTATTCGTGAAATGCTGGCTGGTACACGCGAAATGCCATTCAAACGAAGCCATGAATATGGTTCCTATATCATTGAGGCGATACAACTCCATCGTCCAACGGTGATTTATGGGAATGTGCGCAATACAGGCTTGATCGACAACTTGCCAGATGGATGTGTAGAAGTGGCATGTCTGGTTGACCAGAACGGTGTGCAACCATGCCACTTTGGATCGTTACCAGAGCAACTTGCCGGCTTAAATCGTACCCATATGTCGGTACATACACTGATGCGTAACGCGTTGCTTCAGCATGAAAAAGAGGCGGCCCGCTACGCCCTGATGCTCGATCCATTGACAGCAGCCGTGTGCTCCCCCGCAGAGATAAGCGCGATGTTCGACGAAATGTGGGAAGCCGAACGCCCGTATCTGCAAGCGTTTGAATAATAATAGTATATTCGTGTCAAGCAGCCCCTGTGCGATGCACAGGGACTTCTTGATACATACCATTATTTTTTGTGCCACTTGTAGATGTAGGCACGCGTGTCCATTTTGCGCTGCATACCGCTGAGGGCCATATAACGTACAAGGCCGAAAATGGGGCGTTCGGGTGCCCATGGACGATCATGTTTACCACCAATCGCCCATGCGATACCTGTGTAGCCGTTGGCATCGCGACCATCTAGCTCGTATTTGTCGTTGAGATAGACGGCATCGTTGAACGCATCTTCTGGTGTGGCGGTCCATTCGAGAATTTTCTTAGCCCAGTACATTCTCATATAACCATGCATCCGACCTGTTATCTCCATCTCGCGCTGACTGGCGTTCCATAACTCATCATGTGTCCGCGCCTGTTCAAGCTCTTCGCGCGTATAGACCCATTCACGCGGATCGTTTTCATGTTTCTTAAGTGTCTTCCGCGCCCAATCGGGACAGCCCTCTAACGAGTCATAATGAGGATTGCGCAAGGCGAAGTTGATCGCCAGCTCACGACGTACAATCAACTCTTCGAGGTAAGCGGTACGACCGCCAGTTGCATCGATCTCTGCACTGCCTGTTGTTTCTGGCACATGTTGCTCGATATCCCAGGCCATTTGCTGTACAGAGATATGCCCAAAGTGTAGATAGGCTGAAAGCTCGCTTGTCTCCGCGACCTCTGGCAGGTTGCGACGTTCCGCATACCCCATAAGTCGCTCTTTAATAAACGTGCCAAGACGCCGCCTGCCTTCTGCTTGTCCACCATGAAATTGCTGTGATGGCTCGACACTACGATCAATATGCAAACTCGCGAGGTAGTTGAGCGGATGCTGCGTATCGCCAGCATTTACAGGAGGCTGTTGTAGTGAATACTGTGTTTCCGCATCGACAATTGGTTGTAAATAGGTTGGAAGAACGCGTTGCAACTTGGGACGCAGCGTTCGGGCCGCCCACTCTTCTTTTGGGAAGTATTTACTGGGCACGACAACATCTGTATCGACACAGGCAAAGGGAACTTGCAAACGCTGTTTGACCTCGGCACGCCATGAACGAGGTGTGCGTAGTTCGGCCTCGTCGCTGATAACTGCCGCCACCTGTAACTCTTGCGCCATGTTCGCGACCTCTTCTGACGGTGAACCATGACGAAGAATAAGCGGTGTACCACGTTTTTGCAAAAATATTGCTGCAACCTCAATACCTTCAAGCATAAATGTATAATGACGCAAGTTCGCGGCTGGATAGGCAGAAACCACAAACAGCACGACGACAGGAAGATGTAATGCATTGCCCAATGTGATTGCGGCATTAAGAGCGTGGTTATCCTGTCCACGCTGGGCACGTTGCATCCAATACAGGACATAGCGTCCATGCTCAAGAGTTATACCAGGACGATATATTTGCACACGGTCGTTGTCTTCGAAGAATTTTGTGATATCAATCATCTTTACCACCTTTAATTTTCTGTGTACAAGACGCATAGTGGTAGAATTTCAGGTTATGGTAGGAAAGAAGTGTAGCCAAAACGCCAATGGCGTGGGACAAACGACGCCGTTGTCGCTTGTCCCACGCCACAGCTTGGAGGGGAAACAGGGACGAGAAAGTCTGGAGGAATGATGATCGGAAAGTTTGCCTGGAGCAACGCTACGAGTAATAAGTCGCATAAATAGCTCTCAACGTAACAGGAACGGAACAAACACGCTCAACGTTCTCTGCCCGGAAATATATGTATGCTCACTCGTCAGTGCATCGCTCGACAGAGCAAATGGCACCCCGACGATCATCATTCACAACTATAGACAGTATACACATGCCTCCTTTACTGCCCGTTTCTTGTAGCTTCATTGAGAATTCCACAGAAAAGCGGTTTTATAAGTTTTTAGAGCAGTAACAAGAAAAATGAGAAGACACAAAATAACGAATATTGGTTTGTAAAGAGAAGAACATCCAAATCATTACATAAGACAGCAAGAAGACACCAGAAAATGAGAAGCAACAGACCCTATGGAATGTTGTATTGAATGTTTCTTCATAGGGTCTGTTACTTCTACTGAGTATCTACGCTATTACAGCACCCGTGTTGGTGTGATACGAATGGCCTGGCTATAATCTGCCGCCATTTGCTGGGGAGTAGATCCCAGACCCTTGATACCCTCACTGTATTTCTTGACGTACGCTTCAAGCGTAGTATCTACCTCGCCAGGAGCAAGCAGTGTTGCGGTTCCTTCGAGCGTAATCGGATCAGAGCCGTTGTTGGTGTTGTCTAATGCGAGTACCACATTTGAGTTATGCTGTATGTTTACTACCTTTTGATTTTTAGGACGACTGAATACCAGGACGGACGCACCATCCCAAAGAAACCAGACAACTACTGCGTGAGGTCGTCCATCTGGTCGGACCGAGTTAAGCCAGATGACCTCATCATTATGTAAACGCTGATCAATGTGCGCGTGTCGCTGCTGTGTCAAATCTAAAACAGATGCCATATTTGCAATTCCCTTTCATAGTCAATTGTACGGGCCGACATAAATTTGTCAAACTTCATCATCATTACGACTACGATAACGCCCTCATATAAATTTTCATTCCACAAATGCGCATCCATGTGTAACTAAACAGCATCGTGTGTAGTGAGATATACTGTGAAGTATTACTCTCAATGAAGGAACAACACATGACACAACAAACCCACTCCTGGTGGCAGACTGGCACCATTTATCAGGTATATCCTCGCAGTTTTCTCGATAGCAACGGTGATGGTGTAGGAGACCTTCCTGGCATTACAAGCAAGTTGGACTATTTACAATGGCTGGGCGTGAATGCGGTCTGGCTCTCCCCCATCTATCCTTCTCCCATGGCGGACTTTGGTTACGACATCAGCAATTACACAGATGTACATCCACTGTTTGGTACATTGCAAGACATGGACACACTCCTACAAGAGGCGCACCAACGCAACCTCAAGGTTATCCTCGACTTTGTGCCCAACCACACTTCTGACGAGCATCCGTGGTTCCAGGAGTCGCGTTCTAACCGCACAAATAAGAAGCGGGATTGGTACATCTGGCGCGATCCAGCACCCGATGGAGGACCGCCCAATAACTGGACAAGCCTCTTTGGAGGTCCTGCTTGGCAACTTGATAAGGAGACAGGGCAATACTATTTACACCTGTTCGATGTAAAGCAAGCCGATTTAAATTGGCGCAATCCGCAGGTGCGTGAGGCGATGGACAATGTGTTACGCTTCTGGCTAGAGCGGGGAGTCGATGGCTTCCGCGTCGATGTGATATGGCTGCTACTCAAAGATCCACAGTTCCGCGATAATCCGCTCAACCCGCATTGGAAGCCCGGAGACGATCCAAGTGGTTATCAAGAGGGTCTTTATACGCAAGACCAACCTGGCATTCATGAGTTAGTACGTGGCATGCGTGCCTTATTGCAGAGTTATGGAGATCGCGTGTTAATTGGTGAGATTTATCTGCCACTTCCACGTCTAGTTCAATATTATGGTGAAACGCTCGATGAGGCGCAGTTACCCTTCAACTTCCAGTTTGTGACGATGACCACCTGGAACGCACACGATATTCGCCAAATTGTCGATGCGTACGAGGCCGCATTGCCAGCAGGAGCATGGCCTAATTGGGTTCTGGGCAATCACGATAAAACACGTATCGCAACACGAGTAGGCAGCGAGCAGGCACGTATCGCACAGATGCTTTTGCTCACGTTACGTGGTACCCCAACATGCTATTATGGCGACGAGATTGGGATGCACGATGTGCCGATGTCACTCGAACAACTACGTGACCCTGTGGCACGTTTCTCGCCCGAACATAGCCGGGACTATCAACGTACACCGATGCAATGGGATACAAACCCAAACGCAGGTTTCACAGTACCCGAAGCAATCCCATGGTTGCCGATTGCCAACGACTATAAGACAAATAACGTGGAGATGGAAAGACCCGATCCACATTCGTTGCTGACATTGATACATAGACTTTTGGAGCTTCGACAATCAGCGGCAGCGTTCACTATCGGTGATTATGCCTCGGTTGAGCAGGAGAACAGTGAGTGTTTTGTCTACTTACGACAACATGGGGTGCAACGCTATCTTGTAGTGCTGAATATCTCAGCGCAAGAGCAAACGATAAGGTTGCCAGAACTGGGAACTGGCTCAATCGCGGTCTCGACACACCTGGATCGAGAAGGGCGAATTGAGCTAGCTGAATTCAGTTTGCGAGCTAACGAAGGGTATGTGATTAAGGTAGCTTAGAAGTAATTTCAACTCATCTATAATAATTTGGACTATTTTCTTGTCAAAAGGTCCCATTATTGGTTAAAATAGTCGTAAGCGTTCACAGGACGCGCAACTTAGAATGCGGTATTCTCGCGGTTAAACGTATGCTTCAGTTCACATCTGTTCATACTTTTAACCCATCTCTTCCTGAACTCTTTACTGCTGCTTATTATTCAGAGGAAACACTACACCTTTGGGCTTCTCGATTTAAGGGAAACGCCGTCCCCTTGTAGTTGTGCCTTCTACAATGTAATCAGGTAGATGTTACTTACAATTCTAGTCAAATTGCGTAAGTAGGGACGAGAATGCTGCGAAAGGACTCTATTGTGATTGATGAAGCAGCAAAAGACCTCTTATTCCGCTTTCGAGAAAGTATCATTCTACCATTAGTGCTGACAGATGCTGATAAATGGCCGATTCGCTCGGGTCGCATTGGTCGTCTCTGCCTCAATGAGTTCAGTCGTGAATTTTTTGAAGATATCCATTTACTGCGCAAACAGCCTATGTCCGAGCAATCTATAGCTGCTCTTTTTGAACATCCATCGCATTTATGGAGAATGAGTCATCACCTTCTTAACGGCTTACCTTTCTTAATACGCCATTAGAGACTCAACAACAGGCAATACTTACACTACTAGAGATCATTTCATGTTTGAAATATGGTGATATTTTCTGTCGTAATGGCACAAATATTATTTGGTCTCCTGAAGCAGGTCCTCAATACCGTAAATAATGCACAACCACTTGAGGACAAAACGCTGCACGCCTAGTGCATCAATTAGCAGGAGTGCTTTGGGCTTACGCTGAGTCGCTATATTTCGTAGCCCACGAGCTTTCGGTCGAAATACACGGACCCTATAAGCTCTCCAAGGGAGTATACTACTTGTACGTGATTTTTTTGAGTTACGGCCTTCAAATCTCTGGCCTTTAGAAGACACCTTTCTATCTCATCAAACCATACGCATTATGACTATATATAATCATTTCAACGCGCACCTAGATGTATACAATAACCTGTATGTTGATGGAGGCACACGGCTTATTAATGAAATGATCTCCTGTCAAGTACTCATAGATAACCGTGCCGCGACTCTTGCGCAAATCCAACAGTTGATTCAAGAGGCAAGTAAAGCAATAAAAGAAATAACAACCTTGGTGAACTCTTGGTCTCTTGAACAGGTGGCACGACACTACATCCACATTTTCTGGTGGCGAAAAGCTGTACTGAGCCATGTACTACAAAAAGATTGGAGACCACCTGAGAAGGTTCTTAACCGTGTAGTTGAGAGAAATATTCCTGATACAGCCACTGCAAACCCTTCGTTAGAGGATCTACGTAAACAGTATACGCTTTTCTAATAGTTAGAGTAGAAAGCATATCTGAAGAGACCGACCGACGAACTGATCTCTTCAAGTATTCGTTTAGTCGCCGCTTGTCGATTGTACGATTACTTCAAGCCACTTAGCTCCTGTACCTTCTAAGGGCGTTCTTACACGAGGCTCAGTGAGTATAGTTGAGTTTGTGGTTTATTAACAATCACCTCATACCCATTGCCATACTCTTTCTTGCGATACCACTTCAGGACCTTAGAAGTTGGTTGAACTAATGAAATCGCTTTGTGCTGTTCAACAACTTCAGGCGTCCAACCGCCATCACCTTTTTCACGGAAGTAGAGTGATTTGTAACGATTAACCATTTCCTGTACGCCGCGCGTTATTGTCTGATCCGAGAAGACACGTCTTCCCTCTTGCATTTCAAATAAAGGTATATGGAGGTCTGAGCGATGTTTGCACATTTTCAAATAACCATCTGTAGTCACTGTCAAGCCATACAGACCATCCTGACAGGGGAAAAGAGGACAACCATCACATACCGCAGCGTAGGTTGTTCCAATCACGCCATCCTTCACAAGAACTTTCGCTCCATTAGCTAACACAAATCCTGGCATGGGGGAACCAACGTGACCTGGGGGATATACCCAATCAGAGCCTTTGCTATTTTCCTGGACTATAGGGATCACTTCGTCCATGCTAACAAAGTTATCTTTCCAGAACTGATAGCCCGGGTACTCATAGTAAACAAGCTCAAGCATTTTTAAGGTGATATTGCCGATGCTTTTAATCAAGTGTAGCATGGGAAGATCTGATCGAAGTTTTTCCGCGTGACAACCATGTTCAGTTGAATAGGAAATCCCTGGGCTACAGCTTCCTCGATACCAGCGCGTACCGCCTCATACATAGCGAGTGAGGTCTGGGTCATTTTTACATAGCTCTCTGGCTCAGCGGCATCAAGGCTTATCTCGATTATATTTAACCCTGCATCTTTGAGCCTCGATGCAATCTTACGTAAGCTCCATCCGTTTGTGATAATGCGTGTCTCAGGAAATAACTTTGTCGAGAAATCTACGACATCAATCAGGTCTTTTCGTAGTGTAGGCTCTCCGCCGGTAAACTTAACAACCCTAAAACCCTCCTCACTTAACCGCATCAAAACGCTTTTCAATGAGTTCGTATCAAGGTTGTCATCAATGGTATAGCTATTCTCACCCCACGGTGGGCAATAGATACACCTCATGTTACAGTCCCCATGTAAACTAATTCTGAGGTGCGGTAGCTCTACAGAATCGTTGTTCCTTAAAGCGATCATTCATGTTTCCCATTCTTGGTGTTACTTTTTCATGGTACACATAGGTCAGAAATCGAATTTCTGGTACATTTAGCAAACGAGAGGACACATTCACTCTGGTATCATGATAACGAATAATTGATATAGTTTGTTAAACTGGTTATGACTTTTGTCATCACCGAAAATCTTGCAGTTCATGACAAGAGAAGAATAGGCGTGTAAGTATTCTTTGTGATATACTTTCTGCAGAGTAATCCATTACATAGTCAAATAGGGAGATTATGCAATGAAAATGATTGCACAGGGTGTAGGCGTCAGTACAGGTATTTTTACGGGTCCGGTGCGTGTTCTGTCTAATCCAAGTGAAGTCGATCAACTCCAGGACGGTGAAGTTCTTGTAGTAGAGCGTAGCAGTCCGCTTTGGACCGTCGGTATGCTTCGTGCTGGCGCAATTATTAGCGAATTTGGGGGCATAATTTCCCACGCTGCGATTGTGGCTCGCGAGATGGGCGTGCCTTGTGTCGTCGCGGTAGAGCATGCCACATCACAATTAGTCAATGGTATGCTTGTGCGCGTTGATGGCGAAACAGGCACGATCCATGAAGCCAAACACCTATAGAGTGCTCCTTTCTCCTTACAACTCTTCTACCGCACCTAGTCTTTTGAGCATAGCCTTCTGTGCAGCAGTTAGCCCTCTCACGTCAGCTATGTTGACCCGCTCATAGGGTCTCTCGCTTCGTATTTGCTTGACAAACTCGCCCGTTTGCGGATGCCACAGTTTGATGGTGCCATCATAACTGCCAGTAGCCAGGAGCCTGCTCTCGAAAAAAGCAACTGAGCTTACTCTTCCACTATGACCAGATTGTGTGCCTTGTATTGTATGCAGTAAATTCCCTGTGTGTGGATTCCATAAACAGACGGTTCTATCTTCGCTCGCACTGGCAAGCATCTGCCCATCGGAGGAAAACGCGAGAGAACAGATACGTCCAGTGTGACCTCTCATTTCGTGAATACATAACCCTGTAGAGATATTCCAGAGGCGTACAACCAGATCATCCCCTCCACTGATCAGACATGCACTATCAGGACTGAAGCTTGCTGCATACACTCTTCCTTTATGGCCGGAAAAGACCTTGAGTCGTTCATAGGTGTGTGCGTCCCAGAGACAAATGCTCTCATCTTCACTACTGCTAGCGAGAAAGTTGCCATCGTGACTCCAGGCAACCGAATACACTCTGCTCGCATGTGCATTAATAATCCTGAGACACATACCAGTCTCAACCTCCCAGATGCGCACCGTCTGGTCGTCACTCGCGCTGGCTATTCTACTGTTATCGGGACTGAAGGCTATTGAACGCACACGATGCCTGTGGCCTCGCAATGATTGTAAATAGATACCTGTCTCAACCTCCCAGATGCACACCGTCTGATCGTCACTCGCGCTGGCAATTTTACTATTGTCAGGACTGAAGGCTATCGAACGCACACGATGTATATGCCTACGCAAAGAAAATAAACGCTCGCCGCTCTCCTCATCCCACAGGCGCACTCGCGTTTCGTCGCCACCGCTAGCAATGCGTGGAGGTTCGCTTGAATTGAAAGCTACTGAATACACCCAACTACTATACCCTTGCATCGTATACAAACACTGGTTGGTATTCGCATCCCAGATACGCACCGTCTCATCATCACTTCCACTGACAATGGTAGAACCATCATAACTTACACTTACAGAGCGCACCCAGCTTGTATGTCCACTCAAAAGCTGTGATCGACCTGTACTCATATTCCATACCCGCACCGTTCTGTCATCACTCCCACTGATCAGCATGTCTCTCCGAGGACTGAAAGCGACTGTATTCACTCTTACACTATGACCAGCAGTCAAAACCTTCAAACAGCGGTATGTACACATGTCCCACAGGCTGATCGTGCCATCTTCGTTTCCACAGGCGATCATATTGCTATCAAGACTAAGGGAGAAGACCATATACAGCCACCTGTCCCATACATTACTTGTAGAAGGTCGCCACTTTCTGTATCCCACACGCGAATAGTTTCGTCATGACTCACACTCACCAGCGTATGGTTACTAGAGCTAAAGGCAATTGCGTTAATTTTGCCCTGATGTCCAGCAAGGACATGAAGACACTCCCCTGTATTTACATCCCAGATACGCACAGTCTTGTCATCACTGCTACTGGCTAACAGCAGTTTTTCATCAATCGTGCTAAAAGCTACCGCTCTCACTCTATTTGTATGTCCTGTAAACAGGTGTATGCCTTGACCTGTCTCTACATTCCAGATGCGTATTGTTCGATCATGGCTCCCACTTGCGAGCATCTGACCATCTGCACTAAAAGCAATTGAGCGCACCCAATCGGCATGTCCTTTACACGTATGCAGCAATATTCTCTTTTCCATGTGCCATATACGAACCTCGCCATTCACCGTTCCTGCCGCAAGAAGCTTACCATCAGGACTGATAGCGACTGAAAGCACACTCCCAAAGGTATCAGCAAATGCCGAGCCAGCAAGATTCGCTCGCGCGAAGTTCACATCGGGCAACCCTTTTTCGCGCAAATAGGCTTGTCGCACTGTAAGAGATGAAAAATCATAGTTGTGCACATCGATACTCAAGGTAAAGCAGAAGATTGAGAATATTACCAGCGGTATACCCTGACTTTGGTGGTTCGTGCTGACGCAATCCCGCCAGCAAATTCTGCAGTTTACTTTCAATCTCAGGCTGCGTGAAACTCGCAAGCAATTTTTCTTGGAGGGGACCAAGAATAGAGCGCATTTGCTCTCTGCGTATATAGTCCTCAGTTTCTGCCTTGAGCAACGAATGGCTCTCAAGCAGTAGAGTTTGCTCTCCTTCAATCTCTTTATATACTTCTTGTACAAGCTGATTGGTCACATAATCCATAGTCAGAGATTTTAGTCCAAATCGTGTCACGTCTTTTCGCTCGATCAGACAACGCCGCAACAGCAATTCAAGGACTCGTAGCATATCTGGCTTGGCAGCTACATGTAGGACATCTTCTCGCAATTTTTTGATATCGACAGCCTCGCGTTCAATTGCTAGCCAGTACATAACTTCCTTCTCTACCTCAGAGAGACGGCGAAATTGCTGATCGAGCAGATCGTGCACTATGCTAACTACTGTGACTTTTTCTTGCTCTTGTTTTTCTCCAATATTACTAAGAAATGCGGCAATGTCTCCACCAAAGACATCACGTATAGTAGGAGAAACCAATTGGAGCGCGAATGGATTGCCCGAATACAGTTGTACTAAGCTTCTCCAAATCTCATTCTCCACCATCAGACCTTTGTCGCGCAATATCTTACGGCCATCTTCATCTTCCACGCCTGAAAGGAGTACTGACTTCACCAGCGTTCCTTCTACGCTTGCTATCTCTTTGGGTTTCTCGCGGCTGGTCAAAAGAAGGCAACTACGATGTGGATGCAAACAAACTATATCGAGCAATGTACCATACTCGTTATAGCTATACCCGTATTCTCCTAACAGGCTCCCACTCTTGAGTAAGGACTCGAAGTTATCTAAAACAATCAAACAACGATGCTTTTTCAAGCAGGTAAGAAAATGCTCTAATTTGTTCTGCGTCTCGCCTTCTTCATCTTTTGGGAGTTCCTCAGCAAAGAAGTGTAAACAGTCCGCGATAATGTGCGACAGTGTGTCTTCAGAAGGGGTTTCAAAGGAATACCAGTGTATATACTCGAATTCTTGTTCTTGTTGAAGAGTTTCAACTAGTTTTATCGCGATACTCGTCTTCCCCACGCCCCCCATGCCTAGAAGCGCGAGACAACGTACAGGTGGCTTCCCTAGTATGAGTTGTCGTAGATATTCAAGTTCTTTTTCGCGTCCATAAAAGGTTTGTTGCGTCGGAACTGAGCTTTTCTGCTCTTCTACTAACAAGACATCTGTTCTTTCAGCACTATGTGAAGAAGAGGAAACCATATTTGAGAAAATATCGGCAGAGGATAATAAAGCAGAGTAACCTGCCGCTTCAAAGAACAGTGAACGTTGCGCCTCATTTAATTTCAAAGCTCTTGTGAGAGCCATGACTGCTCCAAGTGATGGTGTAGTTCGTTCTCCACGGGTCAGTAAACTTACATATCCCGGCGTCAAGCTAGAAATTTGTGCAAGTTGCTTCTTACTTATTGCTTGTTGCAAGCGGAAATTTTCAAGTAACTCTGAAAATGTACTCATGAAAGTATCCTTCTGAGTGGAGGGAAAATTATGATTTTGATCGAGAGACGATTGTACAGTAGGATGATTTTTAATCTTTGGACTTCTTCGGATTAATCCTAACTCCTCAGCATTTCTTTTGTACAGGTCACAAAGTTTGCTAGAGAATCATAATTAGGAAAGCTTTCGCCTCTCTCCCATCGGCTAACAGTTTTAGGATCTTTATCAAGTCGTGCAGCAACTACTTCCTGAGACCAATTGCGTTGTTCACGCTCATATCTTAGTTGCTCATTCCTAGAAAAAGATTTACTCACTCGTTTCTCGCTTTTGTTACACCACTTACTATTTATTATAGTATATTTCTACAAAAGTATATTATATTTGGTAAACATTTTTAATGTCCTGATAATGCGGTCGCTATTACCAAATTTAACACTATTTTTAGAACAACGAGTAAGCTTTTATAGGTTGAGAATCAATAGTGATGTCTTAAAGGCATCTTGACAAGTTTATTACCGTGTTGTCTTAAAGTATAACTGCGAATAGTGTGAAAACAAGTATTAGTTATTCATAAGCTAAATCTAACAGGTTGTAAGATTACAATTAGATTGAGCAACGCTATACTTTATAGCAGAAGGGCCATACATGCAACAAAGTTTCGTATCCCCTCAAAGCGAAAATGCGTGGTTGTTTCACCGTAGCAAATGGTCCACGATTGATAACCCACTCGTAGGGCTGGAAACCCCCATCTTTCGCGCAAGTGGTTCAAGGCACCGAAAACTTCGTCGTGTTTTCTCGGGCTATGAATTAACTTCGTGGACCTTGGGACCAACGTTTCTTCAACCTTATTACAGCGGGTACCTCGTATATGTCTTCCTTAACGAAGAGGCAAGAAAAGCTCATTACTTGCTTCTGGTTGAAACTCCTCAAAGCAACGAAATTGTATATGCACAAGACCTTCCAGACATGTTTGATCTTCTACAATGGCTCGCGCCTATTGTTCAAACATCAATCCTGGTAGACCTCTACCAGCGTGGTATCAACACGTTCTCTCGTAGTTGACATTCATCAGGAAAGCACGTTTACCACATGTTTGCCACATATCGGTAAAGAAGTACGGAGGCAAAATGCTACAACAAGACGAGATGCTGCACGCAACTGCTCAGTTTTGTAGTCGTGACATAGATGGAATTTTGTATCAGTACGATCCATTCATTCGCGCATTGGCACAGAAGCATATTCCTCGGTCCATTTTTCGTAGAGAAGTACTCGAATTGGAAATTGACGACCTTGCACAGATAACGCGGTTCCGTCTCTGGCAAGCCCTACAAAAGCAGCATATTCGCAATATGAAAGCTTTCATCCGGTGCATTGTCAGTAACGAGGTCATAGATATGATGCGCCGTCACAGGCCAATCTTGCCATTCTATGTTGACGAAGATGGCGAGTTGCCTCAAGCATTTATAGTCATTACGTATGGGCAAGGCATAGAAGACCCAGTTGAAGTGGTTGAACAAGAGGAAATGCTTTATAGTTACTCTAGTAACTTGATCAAAGACGTTCAAGCATTACCTAAGCAACAACAACGTGCCATGCTGTGTATGTTAAAAGACAAAATTTCGGACATCTTATCAGTGGTTGATATGTTTGAGCCATACGGTATAGATGTCGAGAGTATAACGTGGCCCGCGACAGAAAAAGAGTTGCGCAGTGCATACGTATCGCTTTCTCTTGCGCGGAAGAAATTGCGTGCCTCCAAAAGACTGAGAGCAACAAGCACACTTAACCTGTGAATTTGATAAACAGCATCATTGCGTCCTTCTCGCATATCGATATGAGAGAAGGACGCGATAAATCAGTCCCTACTCTTGTTCTTGTAGGACCAGCACTGGCACACGGCTACGGCGGACCACTTCTTGGGCAAGGCTGCCAAACACCCAACGTTTAAGGCCCATCTCCCCTTTACTGGACAAAACGATGAGATCGACGTGCTCCAGGCGTGCTTCTGAGTACACCTCTGATGCCGCCGCGCCAGCGGTTATATCTGTCTCAGTGATGATGCCCTTTAGTTCATTTGTGTAGGTCGTGAGGATGCCTGACAAATAGGTAGTTGCTTCAGCTTCGCGCTTCTCGAAAGCACCCGGCTTTAGTGCGAATGTCCGATCAACGGAATACGTTCCGAACTCGACTGGAGGAAGGACAACATTTACAAGTACAATTGTTCCACCGCTTGCGTGTGCAATCCACGCAGCCACAGGTATAGCCTTCTCTGATATTGCGGTACCGTCCAGAGGCACTAGAATCCGCTGAAACATAGTTTTGCTCCTTTCAACATCCTACCTTGGTCTCTATGCTCAAGTATACAACATCCATATTGACAGTCCGTCAAATCGTACCGTAAAATAAAGTCTCACCTATTTTTTCTCCTGATTGTCACTAATAGTACAAGTACATGGAGGTACAACAGGCAGTACTGCGGGCAACCAAAACCTCTACATGCATTTTTCCAGTGTATCAAGATGCGCGACATGGTACCTGGATAGCGGTCACAGGATGTGACACAAGGAGGATACTTCATGGATATCAATGTACGTGAGGTCACAAGTTCGGCGGTTCTTGAAGAGAAAAAGAAGCTTCGTAAAGAGTTCAACTATCTCGATATGATCTTCTATACGCTTGCCGCCCTCATCGGGCTAGATACTATCGGTGCCTTTGCCGCTAACGGAGCACAAGCCCTCACATGGTTAGTCATATCTGCGATAACCTTTCTTGTCCCCTATGCTTTGCTTACTGCGGAACTTGGTAGCACGTTTACGCAAGAAGGCGGCATGTATGTATGGTGCAAAATGGCTGGCGGACGCTTCTTCGCAGCCCTGGGCGCGATGATGTACTGGGTCTCCAATCCTCTCTGGCTTGGCGGAACTCTCTCAGTTGGTGCCATCGCCGCCATCAAGTCTTTCTGGTTTGGGAGTCTCAGTTACCAATTTGGCGGAAACACCACAACCGACGCAGTTGTTGAAATACTGATTGCCCTCTTCTTCGTGTGGGGAACGATCTGGTGCGCTATCCTATCTCTACGCGTGGGAAAATACATCTCCGTCTTTGGCTCGTACCTTAAACTCGGACTTCTAGGTGTCTTTATCATCCTGGCGGTAATCTTCCTTTTAACAGGACACTCTAAAGGGGGAAGTCTCAACTTCGCGGATTTAGTTCCCTCCAACTTCTCTCTGATTGTGAGTGCTATTATCCCGGTACTGATCTTCCAATGGCAGGGGTTTGAAGTGCAGAACGGCGCGGGTGAAGAGATGGAAAACCCGCAACGCGATGTGCCGCGCTCAATCATCCGCGCTGGTATCGTCGCTGTCGCGGCTTACGCGGCATTTCTTATCACAATCCTACTTGTCCTTCCCAAGGACCAGCTCACGAATGTGGGAGGGTTTTTAGCGGCCTTCAAGGTTGTAAACACCGTGCTTGGGCCTCTCGCCACACCTATGGGCTGGCTAGTCGCACTGGCTTTTGCCGTTGCGTTGGCCTCCAGCGGTGGAACCTGGATCATGGGTGCAGATCGTACATATGCTATTTCAGCACTTGATCGTACCGCTCCACTCATATTCGGTCGCTTCAGTGCGAAGTACGGCACCCCTATCGCGGTCAACCTTATGTCTGGCATCATGGCAACCATCGCGATGATTGCGGCTGTGCTAGTCAACACCTTTGGCTCAGGGAGTATCACCACGCTTTTCAGCTTGGTACTTGGTTTTGTCATCTCCACGGCAACGTTAGCGTATCTGTTCATGTTCCCATCGTTCCTGATTTTGCGCTACAAATATCCCAATGTGCCCCGTACCTATAGAGTCCCAGGAGGAATGGTTGGGGCATGGATTGTAACAATCCTTCCCTTCGCATACGCGCTTATCGCGGTTTACTTTATCCTTGTCCCGGGCACAGTCCCCGGCTCGGTAAGTCGGCTTACCTATGAATTGACCCAATTTATTCCTTTGGTTCTCATTGTCTTGCTCACCACCGTCTTCTACATTATGGGACATAATGAGAGAAGTAATCAGGATGTACTTGTTGACCCGAATGCGCGTGCGGCAGGGGTAGCAGGAGAGATTGGAGACGAAATTTGAACGAGCATGAAGCACTGCTGAACGAGTTACGGAAGCAGGAAGAGGATATACAATTCACGAGCTTTTCTCACGATACAGCACTCACTATTGGTATGGCATTGTTGCAAGAAACAAAAAAACGGGGCAAGTCAGTGGCAATAGATATCACCCGTAGCGGCTTACAACTTTTCCATTTCTCCATGGAAGGTACATCCGTTGACAACGGTGAATGGATCAAGCGAAAAAACAAAGTTGTCAACCGCTTTGGGCGAAGTTCGTACGCGGTGGGTGTATCGCTGCGCAACGCTGGCAAGACGATGGAAGAAAAGTATTTGCTATCATCACACGAATACGCAGCCCATGGAGGTGCGTTCCCGCTGATTATCAAGCATGTTGGTGTCATTGGCACAATCACCGTTTCCGGTCTGCCACAGGAGGAGGATCACGAACTTGTGGTGACGACACTCAAGCGATATTTGGAGCAAAACGAATAGGACTTCTCTCCTACAGTCTACCTCCCTCATGCATAGTTTCGTCGTATAGAATGCTATAGATAATACTTCTTATACTGAGAAACTTAAAGGGGAACTACAGGCATGAAAGGAAGACCATCTCGAAGTTTTCTGCTTCAGATAGGTCTTCTTTTGCTTTTCATTTTTCTTGTGATCTGGACACCAGGACAGCTCAATCCAGCAACCAAAGCTTTAACTGCCACACCCCCTCCAATGCAGATAGCAAAGGGGTCGTCTATTGCTACTTCATCCCCTACCCATACAACGAAAAAGTCGGGTGTTACACCGACTCCGACGAAAACAACGACAGTAGTAAATGCTTCATTCGCACCCGTTGGTTCGTCGGTATGGATACTTTCGTGTCTTACTGGATGGCAGCAGCAGAAGATTTACCAGGCAAACCCCTACTATGTCAATGAGCAAGGAGTAACTAAGGCGCGTGATGTCTATGTCTTTGGGAGCTTCTGGCTACAACCAGATACAGGTGCTCTCTGGCCGTATACGGAGAGTCCTGCAACGCTTCAGTGCCTGTCAAATCTTATTACAACGGTCCATTCACAATATCATGCACGCGTCTGTGGTGTCCTGGGTGTGCAAGAAACAAGTAGTGGATGGCAACCAGCGGATGTTGTTTCCTATACCAAACGTGCGGTTACGAATCCATCACTACTCACACCGATTGTCGCACAGACAAAGAAGTATGCTTATGACTGTCTCGTCAACGATATCGAAGATGGCGACCACGCACACCCAGAAACATTTACCTACTATGACGCTCTATTGCGGGCTAAGTTATCGGTTCCTCTAGGGCAGACACTATTGTGGAAAACCTTGCCTGTAAGCACATACTGGCAAAGATGGCAGGATTGGACAACACTTGCCAACAATGCCGACTTTTTTATTGTCATGGCATTGGATCACGACTCGATTAACAATCCTCCCACTCCTTCTTCGGTAGTAAATGCTTCATGGGTCAATGAGTTGTATACGTATATGCGGTCGGTTCCAAATTTGTTTGGTGCGCATCCCGTGGCCTGGGAGTTACCAACCTATTATCGCTTATTTACTCAACAGCCGAATGGCACCTGGATGGTCTCGTCAGGTACGGATGTGGGAACTCAGATTGCAATCGCCCTGCAAAGCAAAGTACTTATGAAAAATTCTATGCAGGATACTAATAATCCATACCTCGAATATGCTCCTGTGCCTGGACAATTAAGGCGTATCTTTTCTTTGAAACAGCCAGAAGTTCCGATGTCCTGGCCCAAACGTTGTCCAGTCTCAGCGGACCTATGTGTCTTTCGTTATCGTTCTGGGATAATGATAGTGGCACATCAAGTTCTTCAGGCTGGTCTGCGATTACAACTGATAGAAGTGTGCATTTATGTTAAATGGTAGTCAGTGCAGATATGCTATACTGAAATATTGAGTGAATATGCAGGAAGACCACAAGGGCTTTCACCCGTAGGTTTAAAAGAGTACGATGGCGGAGAAGAAACGCCTGTAGGGACCGATTTATCATATCCTTGCTAGACGATTGTAAAGGCAAAAGGACGTGATAAATCGGTCCCTACAGGCAATTAACGCATCTCCACAAAAACCTACTGGTTTTCTCAATTTTAGTAGAATAAAGAGGAGATCGAAATATGAGTACATGGGATGCACGAAATAGAGCGGTTATCGAGGAGTTTCGAGCTAATGGTGGCGAGGTAAAAGGCTGGGCACCGTTAATCTTGCTGACAACGACAGGGGCTAAAACTGGTCAACCTCGCATAGCTCCCTTGATGCTTGTCACAGAAGGGGATCGTTTACTCGCTATAGCCTCCAAAGGTGGACATCCAAAACATCCTGACTGGTATCTCAACCTGCTGGCCCATCCCGAGGTAACGGTCGAAGTCGGTAGCGAGAAATTCGAGACTACCGCCCGGGTACTTACTGGCAATGAGCGAGAAACCGCATTCAAGAGAGCGGCTGAAGTGTTTCCTCCCTATGCTGAATACCAGAAGAAAACAACGCGTGAAATTCCTGTCATCGCGCTTGAACGACCAACGAAATAACACATCACGCGGTTTTTAGCCTATATTGTGAGCTATGGCAGTACGGATGAGATCTTTCAAAGCCGACTCATCGACTTCATCATTCTCACGGAAATCTATGGCTCTTGTTTTTTTCGCGTCAAGACCTGCATTGAAAAGTTTGTGTGGGTCTTGAAGGGCAGCACCCTGAAAAAAGTTCATTTTCACGGTTTTCTTAAATGCACCTAGCGCACATACGAGTCCCTTGTGAGAGAATACGGCAGTATCCCACTTCCATTCCTCGGTGATATCCGAGTCTGCCTCATGGATGAGTGTGCGCAGGCGAGCGATCAGCGGTCCTCGCCAATCAGTAAGTTCCGCGATATAGGTGTCAATACGTTCAGATGGATGCATATGCTTCTCCTGGCGTCTTTTTATAAAGGTTGCTCTATTATATACGATGTTTATAAGTCTGACAAAGTCATTGATACACTCCAGAAAGGATGAAAATGAAACCTCTATGTGTAGAAACATCAAGCCACTCTTCAACATTGAACCGCCGGTGACAGAGGAAGAGATTCGAGCAGCCTCACTGCAATTTGTGCGTAAGGTGACTGGCTTCAACAAACCATCGAAGGCAAACGAAGACGCCTTTCTTGCTGCCGTTGACGAGATAGCAGCGGTTTCGAGCAACCTACTGAGCTTGCTCGAAACGAATGCGCCTCCAAAGGATCGTGCAGAACAAGAAGCTCGGGCTCGGGCTCGGTCGGTTCAACGGTTTGCGAAGTGACTTGTTCAACAGCCAAGTCTTTTTTGTGATTGTTCTGTTTGTAGCTCTTTTTCTAACGCAAAGAAGACCCAATACCAACATGCGTGACAGATTATAATAAAATAACTTATAATTTATTTACCTGTGTCATGCGATCACCGTGAAATATACATCCAATGGAGGATAGAATGCCAGAAGTTTTCGAAGTCCGATAAGAAGCGCATCACGCTCATTGATCTCAGTGATTGCCTGGAAAATGCAACGTCCGCATTTGAGCCAAACGCCCATACGATAGATTATGTTACGCCAGAGCAGGGCGTTGCGATGGCGGAGCAGAGATTTGGCCTGGGACCAGAATACTGGGCTGATGGGCTTGGCTGGCAGGTCGAACAGGTCACACTTACCACCCATTCCGGCACGCACGTTGACGCGCCCGCCCACTACGGACCAGCCCGTCACGGTGAAGCGCGTACCATCGATCAAGTTCCCCTACGCTGGTGTTTCAGCGACGGCGTACTACTCGACATGACCCACAAACAACGTGGTGAAAGAATCACACGTGAGGACGCTCAAAACGAACTAGCACGCATTGTCTATTCGCTTAAACCCTACGATATAGTCCTCGTTCGCACTGATACTAGCAAATATTTCAAGCAACCTGGCTATGATATGAAACATCCAGGGTTAACGAGAGAAGTGACCGAGTGGATGGTAGATCAAGGCGTACGCTTGATTGGCATTGATGCCTGGGGTATCGACCGCCCATTTGATGTGATGATCGCGGACGCAAAAAATCATGTCTCGCAATTCTGGGAGGCTCATCTACTCGGACGAGAGAAAGAGTATTGCCAGATCGAGAAACTGGCAAACCTCGACCTCATTCCTCATCCCTTTGGCTTTAGAGTGATGGCTTTCCCAGTCAATATACGTGGGGCCAGTGCGGGATGGAGCCGTGTCGTTGCCATGATTGAAGAGCCTTTGTAGTAAGCAAAACCTCTTCTTCCCTGGCATGAACGCTTCATTTCTTATTAATGAAAAGCTGAGCTACTTTGTATGTTAACACGATTGTGCGACATCTGGAATAGACCTATCTACTATAAGGGCAATCCTTCGACACTGATTGGGCGCGAGCAGGAAGTCCCCTGGCCTAACTATACTCATCTGATGGACTATGAGCTTAAGTTGGGGCTGGTACTCGGCAAAAGTGGGCGCAACCTTACGCTTGATTTCGAACAAGCTCTGCTTGACAATTATAGTATACTTGTTCTAAGTGACTTTTGATTTATGCAACATGAAGAGGCGCGACATGGACATACATGGAACCCCATCAATGACAACGATCATCCTGCCGCAGCTACTGCACGAGACAACAGGCAACCGCAGGGTTGTCAGGGCATCGGGCAGTACCGTTCGCTCACTCATTGACGCACTCGACTCCGACTACCCCGGCATAAAATTTCACCTCTGCTACGAAACGGGTGAACTGCGCAGCTTCATCAACCTCTTCCTCAACGGCAAGAATATCCGTTATCTCCAGGCACTTGATACTCCTATCCATGAAAACGCTACCATCCACATTTTACCATCTGTAGCTGGTGGATAGGCCGATATAAGGAGATAGCTAGCAACACGAAAGGAGATCGCTATGGGCAAGTCATACTCAAACGGCACTGTCCTGCTTACGGTCGGCACCAAACGTGGGTTATTTCTGCTCTCCTCGTCTGATAGACACAAGTGGGATATCGAAACCACGTCATTGAAAGGGCAACGCGTCTTTTACGCTATCCTTGATCAGCGCAAGGGTCACAGGATGTTTGCCGCCAACAACGGCGATTTCTTCGGCTCGTTTGTACGCTACAGTGATGATTTCGGCATGACATGGCAGACGCCAGAGACGGGCATCCAGTTTCCGCAAGAAAGCGGCGAAAAACTGGAAAATATCTGGGTTATAGAGATTGGACGGCCCGATGAGCCAGACACGCTGTACGCGGGTGTCGATCCCGCGAGTCTCTGGGTCAGCACTGATAAGGGCGTCCACTGGACCGCGAACGAGGGTCTGCTCAACCATCCAACCCGAAAGCAATGGGAACCCGGAGCAGGGGGATTATGTCTGCACACGATTGTTGTCGATCCAACGAATCCCTTACGTATGTGGGTGGGTATCTCTGCCGTGGGCTGCCTAAGAACGGACGATGGCGGCGCGACATGGGTTTTCGCCAATAAGAACGTGCGAGCAGGTTTTTTGCCTGAACAATATCCTGAGTTCGGTCAATGTATTCACCGCCTGATACAGCATCCAGCGCAGCCGGAAACCCTCTATCAGCAAAACCACTGCGGTATCTACAAGAGCCTCAATGCTGGCGATGACTGGATCGATATCCAGAACAGTCTGCCATCCGAGTTTGGTTTTCCAATTGCCCTCGATAGCCATCATCCCGATACGGTGTTTGTCGTCGTGGAAGACCCCGAGGGTCGTCATAATGTTGACGATCATTTCGTCGTCTATCGTACCGATGACGCCGGCGAGCAATGGCAACCGCTTACAAAAGGACTACCAAACGGACAGGGTGTACGCCTCGGGGTACTTCGACACGGTATGTGCGCTGATACGCTCGATCCCTGTGGAGTCTATGTTGGCACAAATACAGGCCAGATATTTGCCAGCCATGATCGTGGCGATAGCTGGCAACTCATCGCTGACTTTTTGCCACCAGTGTACTCGATCAACGCCGCGATCTTAGTATAAGTACCGATATGTTTCTTTACACTGCGTGAGCGCGTCCCATTCCCATCGAGGTTTTGTAGCCAATGCCGGTGTAGAAGGCGAGTTGTGACAGGAGCCAAATTTGTTGTCGTATCGACAACGGCGACTCTTCTTCTTGCTCCTTGTCCGTTTCCGTTTCTGTGCCAGGAACGTGTGGTGTCTCGCGTAAAAGATAGCTGCAACGACCAATAAAGCCATGTTGTATATGTTTCGTAAAATGAATACGATGTGGCTGCAAATCATAATTTGTGATAATGACACCATCCGCGAGCGCGTATTCTTCGATCTGCCGAGGCTGCATGATTCCGGCCAGTTCTGGCGGCGCGATATCTTCCCAACGCCGGGCGAGATTGGGAAAAACATAGGGTGGCAAGGGCAATAACGCATAGTGAGTCCCATAGCCACCCGCTCGGGAAAGCTGGCTTCGATTGAAGGTCGTCAGGTATGAAAAATCGAGGGTCAACTGTTCGAGCACGTTGCCCCGTAGCTGCTGTGCTTGCTCGATCAGCGTTGTCAGCGAGGTGAAGCCACACTGACCCGAGGGATGTGATGGTGTAAGGATAACCTCTTCGAGTGTGAAACGTTGCTTGCCAAGCTGTAAAAAGTGTTGTGTCACCTGATGTGGATTGGGGTAATAGCGCATGAGAGCTTCATGCAAGAGAGGGAACAACTCGCCGAGTAACAGCGTAATGCGAATGAAATACGTCTTCTGCGGGTCTAGTGGTAGATGCATATTTTCGCGTTCCGCGTTCAGCATCGGTTGAACAGGCAACCCGAATTGCAGCGTTGAACAGGTGAACAGGCGACGTTTATTACCATCATGCAACCATGTCGCGACATTGGGAGCCGTCTGGCGTAACCAGTTCAGAAATGCAGCATGCACCAACTCACCCGAAAACGCCATCAGCGTCCCCGACTGTAGGGGACGGACACGCAACAAAAAGGCATACAGCCGCGTTGGAGCCGCTACTGAAGCCAGATTTTCTCGACTGATCATACAAACAACACCCTCACCTTAGCGATTTTCAAACCCTCTAGCGGGCAATTAGCAGTATATCATAATACCCGACAACAAAACCCCTTCTTGCTCCAACCGACCATCCGCGAGCGTCTCTACAAGCAACTAGAAGGCAAAAATGCTCTGAGCAAGAACTTGCGAGGAAAGGTAAGATAGTATATAGTAGCAGCGTGGTAAACAAAAACGCACTTGCACACAAGGTGAAAAGCGTCTTGGCTTCTCGGCTGAGATTACACCTGCTGATGCTGGTAGTGGGCTTTTGCTTCCATCATGTAAAAAGGGGTCTCGCTTCTCGAAGGACAAATATATATGGACAAAGTGATAGCTTTTGGCTGGTATGGCGGGAAATACAGCCACCTGAATTGGTTGCTCCCTCTTTTACCGCAAACAACACATTTTTGTGAACCCTTTGGTGGGTCTGCGGCAGTTCTCCTCAATAGGAAGCCTGCTCCAGTCGAAACTTATAACGATATTGACAGCGAGGTTGTAAACTTCTTTCGTGTGTTACGAGAGCAAAAAGAAGCCCTCATCGAGGCAATTGGGTTAACCCCATTCTCGCGTGAAGAGTTTGAACTTGCACTTTCTCAACCCCATCAATCTACTTCAGATTTGGAAAACGTATGCTGGTCGTACATACGATGAACGTTATGTGGAAGCGTTCATTGTACAGCACAAACTTCCTTGCAACTCTACAACGGCATGGCTTACTCCTGCTTTCCGTAACAGAGATATAACCCTAACATCAGATATTAATCTCGTCGGGCGTCCTCCTCATATCTATAAAGCCACTTTACAACTCCTCACTGATGTGTATGAGGGAAGCATAAAGGCGGAAGATCTGCTAGCGGAAACGCTTAGACGCCTTCTTATCATACGAGATGAACAAAAGCTGCGCTTGAATACCTGGATGGAAATGTTGAAAGCAGCCGCAGGAACAATGCCTCTTTCCTCAGAAGACATTCTCACACTAATCGAACAGCACCTTAAAAGTCCAAACGCAAGCCGTTTACCTGTTCTTGTTGTAGCCGCAGCATATGAGTCGGCTAAAGGTTTCTTAGGCGAAAGAGCATTGCCGTTTGAGGGCCATAACGCGGCGGATAAGCAAACACGGTCTCTAGATGATATACAGATCACGCTTGCTGATGATGAAAACGTCGTCACTGTCTATGAAATGAAGGCAAAGAAAGTCACACAAAACGATATTGATATCGCGCTTCAAAAAGTGAATTGCAAAATCGACAATTATATCATTATCACAACAGAGCCAATCGACGAGCAAGTTAAAGCATATGTAACTAGCTTGTACGCAAAAACAGGTGGGATTGAGTTCACGATACTAGATTGTAAAGGAGTCGTTTTTAGCATTACGGCTAGCAGCAGAGACGGCTTACTCTAACGATGTGCAGGAAGATAGTTCCACTAGCTAGACTTAATGTCCAACCATCTGCTTCACAGTGCTTGTCGATGCCCCTGATCGTCCAAACTGGACGAACGGGTTGCTTGTCTAGCAGCAATGCGATTTCTGAGACCTCGTTTGTTTCTCCCTCTTTTTCAACTTTTGAGGAGGACCACATCCGCTTACGACGTGTCTCATCCACGCAACGATTGTGCGCCACCTGAAACAGCAAGCGACGATATCGTTGCACAAGGATGGCAAATGCATCTTCGTCCCCAGCGAGTGTGCGCTCAGTAAGCAGACGATCAGAAACCTCTTCATAACGAGGTCTTCTCTTTTCCGCCTGCATACACGCTTCCCTTCCTGCTCAGGCTCCTAGTCAAAAGTGATTGTAAAGGTTCCTGTGTTATCACCAAAGTTTGTTGGAACATCACAGGCACCAAACTTGAGCTGACCACCCGGTGCGTTGAGTGATACAGGATAAGTGTGTTGCATTGTATGCAGGAATTGTCGTCACATAGCTGTCTATTGGTTTTTTATTAATGCACAAGAGTCCATTGACCTTTGGATGCACAGGGGTAACAGCTTTTCCATTCGCATCGGTATACAGGTAAAAGGCGTCGGAGAACTGTTTCCCTTGCGCTTGTCCTGTTCCACTTACGGTTATGGGCGTTGGCCCTGAATAAGCTTGTGTGGTCGTCACGCCTTGACGATTGACAAATGGAACTACCAGTGGTGCCTCAAGGACACGTGCAGGAACAGTTGGTGTGAGTGGTACTGTTGTCGGTGTTGGTGTAACGGGTACTGCTGCTACCGCTTGTGTAGTAGGCACTGCTGTCGGCGTTGGTGTGGTCGTGGCAGCGATAGGAAAGAGAGAACCTTGCGCAACAGCGTTTAATCCTGGGAAAATCTGCGCCTGGCAGCTACCAAAAATCAAAAACGAACCGATAAACAGTGCTCCCAAAAGAGCATACCAGACTTCACGTCGTTTCTTGTCATCATCATTTGTATCATTTATCATAAGACCGAATCCTTTTTCTGTGGGTGTAAAACGAGACGTTTTAAAAAAAAGGGATAGAAGACACGTTCATATTTGAGCAACATCCATATGTTGTAGACACTAAGTCTCAAGAAGAGATTATCTGCTGGTTGGGACATCCCGATAGGTCGTCTCTTGAGCAACAAGAGTCCGACGTGAAGCACGCCTTCTGCCAATCACTCCTCCAATCGCTCCCACAATGAGACCAAGCAGGATTGAGACCACCAGTCCTATGAGGGCGGTGACCGCTGCCGTCGAAAGCAAGAGTTGATCCGTCGTGACAGGAAGAGCTTGATGGGTCTGGTTCGCAGCGGCTTGTGCGGCAGCAGTGGCTTGCTGACGTAAGGTTCCAAGATTCAGATACGCAAGTAGAAGCGCACCAAGAAATCCAATGATCGCACTCACCACACCAGTCCACAGACCTGCAAAAGCTCCTGTACCCATCATGCCTGTCTCCTGAGAGGCGCGTATTCCTGCAAGTAGGTAGACAATCAGTGCGAGCACAAAGCCACCCAGCGTGATGAAGAGCGCAAAACTCCCCAAATTCAAGTACTTGGTGAGGAGTGTCAGAACAACCTGAAATGCTCCAAGAAGAATACCAAACAGAATACCGAATTTGAGGGCGGGACTCCCTCTTCTTTCAATAATTGTCCGTTCTTTCATCATGTTCTCCTTTCAAGAAGATTTTTTCTCATGGCTTTCTTCATCACTAAAAGCTTCCGCCACCTCGGTTGCTCATCATATGTTGTGCCACAGCACCTACCAGTCCGCCAAGCCCTTCTTGTCCCATGCCGAGACTATCTTGCCCCATCATGTTGCCTGAAGCACCTCCCTGCCCAAACAACTGCGACAGCATATTTGGCTGCTCTTGTCCCATCTGATGGAAGCTCTGCGCCATTCCCTGCGGGTCATTGGGGTCTGTATAGTACTGTTGAGGCATCTGCTGGGCAAACTGTGAGCGCTGCTCATAAGGCATTTGCTCAAAATGCTGTTGGTAGACCTGTTGCTGAGTGTCAGCAGGGGCATTCTGCATGAACTGCTGCATATTGCCCATTGCCTGGTTCTGATCGATCCCATTATAGTTCCCAGACTGATACGCCTGGGAATACTGTTGATATGTCTGCTGATTATTTTGATCAAAGGGCCACATTATTTTTCTCCTTATGACATGCTCCACCTTATGATGAGATACTGGTACCAAGAAGGAGTCCATTTGTAAATTTACCCCTACGTATATTTTTCCTTTAGGCATCTTTTCTTTAAACTTCCCATTGTAGGAGTAAGAGTTGAAACTCATCGAGGTGGCAGACAGCACTCTTGCTGTCTGCTAACACTCGTAGTTTTTAGAACAGCTTAAAGAGGATTTTCGTTTCCACTGTTAGGATGAAAATGATCACTGTTGGTACCGTGAATAGGTGCATCACCCTGTTGCTCAACATGTGCCTCTTCCCGCCTTACGGTGTCGGTGACTTGCTGAGTTTCTTGAACCTTACGCTTACCGATAGCGACCTCGCCAGTGACAACCGTGTTTTTGGTGATGTTGACCTTTTCATCAGTAACAGGAACGCGAATAGTTTCACCTTCCCCGATAGGCGTGTTATCAATCTGTCCCCCTGTCACTGGATGTTGCTCAATCACCACTTCCTCATGGGTGACAGGGACGTTGATGGTCTTCTGTTCCACGACAACTTCTTTGTGCAAACCAACTTCGCCAGCCTGTACACGTTGTTTACTCACGTTGAGGCGTTCCTCACGTAACCGAAGTGAACGAGGCTGATGAAAGTCGTCTTGTACATCATCAGCAGCAGTTCGAGCAGCGAACGCAGCTGGATTACGTATGTAGCCTGCTGTTGTCTGCGTCTCCTGCGTTTGATGCTCATAATCGTAGCCACCATACTGGTGCAGAATATCATGAGCTTTCTGCTCTTGCCCGTCAGGTCGAACAGAAACAACGGTTCGACCCGCCTTGAATTCCTGGGCATAATAGTTTGCTTGCTCACGTGGAACATCGAGACCCATCAGGTCGTTCTTCAGATCGACCCCTTTCTGTCCTGCGACAGCGACGCCCACCTGATCATAACCAAATCCAGCCTCTTTCAAGGCAGTTAGAGCGCGTCGTGCCTGGGTTTCTTGCTCGAACACACCTGCGACAATAGATGTTTGAACTGCCATAATAGTTCCCCTTATTAGATGGTGAGGAAGGCTGTCTCAAAAGCATGCTCTTCCTCGTGGATATATACTATCTGGAACAATCAGCTATGTACTAACGAGAACACGTTACCGACTTCTTGGCCCATCAGGGCGTGCTGAAGATGGAAGAGTTCTTCCCTGATTTATGCTTTGCTGCATCTGCACTTGTGTTGCTGCTTGACTTGCGGCACTCTCAGTACGATCTAGATACTTACGAGCGGTGTCCTGTCCACCTAAGCCAAAGGCCAAGCCCGCAGCAAGAGCAGCAGCACCGACAATGGCGGTAAACAGAATGTTCAACAGCGATGTGGCAATGCCTAACTGCTCAAGTGCAACAATGGCGACAAAGCCGATGATGGCGTAGCGTGCAATATTTGAGAAGACGTTAGGATTGCCAATTCTCGCACTTGCCGAAGCCCCACGGACAATATCTGCAACAAAAGTTGCAGCCAGCGTGCCTAAGAAGAGGACCAGGATGGCGACGAACACGTTGGGCAAGTAGCCAATCACTCGTCCAAGCAAATCGCTGACGGTAGTGAGACCAAGGGCGTTGACTGCTGGTACAAGGAAGATCAGGAAAATGAACCAGTAAACCAGTTTGCCGAGGATGTCGGCAGCATCAGTCTTGATCCCAGATTGCTGTCCGAGGCGCGATAAACCAATACGGTCGGAAATGCGATCAAAACCAACTTTTCTCAAAAGGAATGTCACAGCTCTTGCGAGTGCGGAGGCGACGATCCAGCCAATGAGCAGAATCACGTAGGAATCCGAGTAATCGTGGCACAAACTCGAAGAGCAGTGCCAGTGCCGATTGAAAGGAAAGGATGACGGCATTAATAATGTTCATGAAAGACTCCTTTTCGAGGCGCGTATCGACATGGAAACGTAATAAGGTTACATACTATGTGACCTCAACGAGAGTACGATACGAATTTCTCTATAGTTTCAATAATTCTTTAGAAAACAATCCACTTATTCTATTCTAATTCTCGGAAATCAAATTTATTCTTGAAGAATAAGAGAATTTAAGAATACATGGTACATGCTACTTTTCACACAAAAAAGAAGAGAAGACCACTCTTTATTGTGGTCTTCTCTTCTTTCTATAAATGACTAGAAGCAAGACTATTTTTTGTCAGGATCAAGAGCATTATCTACTTTTTGCTAGGCATTCTCAAGTGTCGATTTGGCCGTTCCCCCAACTTGCTTCTTCTTTTGCTCCATTTCTCTTAGCTCAACTCTGCGTATTTTGCCGGAAATCGTTTTGGGAAGGCTCTCCACAAACTCAATCTCGCGTGGGTATTTATAAGGCGCCGTCACCTTTTTGACGTGTTCCTGCAACTCCGTCGCCAACTTCGGTGAGGGAATATATCCAGGGGCGGGAATGATAAAAGCTTTGACTATCTCGCCACGCATCATATCAGGACTGGCGATGACGGCAGACTCGGCAACGGCGGGATGCTCTTTCAAAGCGCTTTCGACCTCGAAGGGTCCGATGCGGTAGCCAGCACTGATAATCACATCATCAGCTCGCCCCACGAACCAGAAATAACCGTCCTCGTCTTTATACGCTCGATCGCCTGTGATATACCAGTCGCCACGGATACAAGCTTGTGTTGCTTCAGGATTGCGCCAGTACTCCTTGAACATCCACGTCGGACGTTTGGGCTTGACACGCACAGCAATATCACCCTCTTTGTTAGGAGGAAGCTCGTTGCCGTCATCGCCAATGACGCTGACCACAAAGCCTGGAGAGGGCTTGCCCATTGAGCCGGGCTTGACCGAGAGCGGTGGAAAATTGCCACACAGCAAAACCGTTTCGGTCTGCCCGTAGCCATCACGGATGGTCATTCCCGTTGTATCTTGCCAAATCTTTATGACTTCAGGATTGAGTGGTTCACCAGCACCAACGCAGTAGCGTAGAGCTTTGGGAGGATGCGATTTCATGTAGGCCATTGGCTCGTCGAGGACGAGTATGCGGTAGACGGTTGGAGGCGCACAGAGTGTCGTAACTGGATATCTATTGAGCGTTTCGAGTGTCTCGATGGGATTAAATTTGCCACGCGCATCCTGTGTGAACATGGCTGCACCCTGACTCCAAGGACCGAACAGATTGCTCCACGAAAACTTTGCCCATCCCGCCTCGGAAAGGTTCCATACGAGATCATTCTCATGCACATCGAGCCAGTATTTGCCCGTGATTACATGCCCGATAGGATAACTAGCCTGGGTGTGGAGGACCATCTTAGGATAGCCGACGGTGCCAGAGGTGAAATAGACCAAGCATGGATCATCACTACGGGTTTTAGGACCAGTAAACTCTGGTGAGGCTACATTAATGATCTGTTTATAATCTATCCACCCTTCATGTCCGCTCGTATCGTAATTGGCCTCATCAGCTAGGATAGCGTACTTGATTGTTGGACAGTTGGCACGCACTTGGTCAAACTTTGCCGCACCTTCATGATCGGTAATGATAGCGACAGGTTGAGCGATCTCAGCGCGGAACTGAATGTCTTTAGGGGTAAGGAGCGTGGTACAAGGAATGGGAATAGCACCAAGACGTATTAATCCTAAGATCGACTCCCACCACTCGGGGATACGAGGCAACATCATCAGGACAGGATCGCCTTTGCGCAGCCCTAATGCGGAGAATGCATTGGCGACACGACTGGAAGCATTGGAGAAATGCGCGAAGGTAAGATGACGTTCTTCGCCGTGCTGACCTATCCAAAGCATGGCTTCTTTGTCGGAATTTTGAGCGTATTTGTCAATGACATCGGCGGCAAAGTTGAAAAATTCTGGTACGTCAAGCTGAAAGTTGCGATACTCGGCTTCGTAGTCAGTCATATTCGGAGACTGAGAAGTAACCATAATCTATACTCCTTCTAGTAACAGAACTGAGCACCGCACATCACTGTGCAGTGATAATTGCCACTATCATACCACGTCTACACGAGGCTAAGAGTAGTACCCATGCTTGCTGATAAATTACCATAAGGCACCGTTCCAAAAGTAGTATAGTTATACAAAAGCTCAATAAGGGGCTATTTATGGTCTTTTACGCTGCTAGCTAGTCTTTCCAACTCTTGAAAGTGTGTAATGAATTAGACCTCTACGGGTGGTACAATCACAATGGGTACGCATTTTGTATCTGAGAAATAGGAATCGATTAGGACGATATTGTGCAACTACGCATTTTCTTCAATCCAGTGGACATGTCCGTTGTCAAGATACACCCGAATGATATCTATATTGTGATCGATGTAATTCGCGCAACCACAACCCTGACCACCCTCTTCGATAGCGGGGCCACGCGCGTCTACGCGGCAGACTCACTTGAGCAAGCACAACAGGCTGCGACACGTTTTCCCCAACGCCTATTATGCGGGGAACGTCACGGCTTACCTATCGCAGGATTCGCTTATGGCAACTCGCCTGCCCAGTTCGCGCGGCTAGACCTGAGCGGACGCGAACTTATCTTGACCACAACAAACGGTACCAGAGCCTTCTACGCCTGTCCCGCGAGTAGTAGCAGGCTCGCGGGCTGTTTTTATAACGCACACGCAGTCACAGCTCGTGCTCTTGCGCGGGCACAGGAAAAGGAGCGTAACATCGTCATCGTCTGCGCCGCCGAATCCAACTATTTCGCGCTCGACGATGCCACCTGCGCAGGCTATCTCGCGCTTGAGGTACAACGACAGTATCCAGCCATCGAGGTGGGGGATGATGTCCATGCTGGTCAGGCACTTTACGCAGCCTTCGCACCACCAAAACTCGCCGAGGTCGCGAGTTCGGCAAAATCAATTACCTCAATGAATTTAGGTCACGACCTCGATTACTGCATGAAAATCGACGGTAGCACAACCGTACCAATGGTAGTAGGACAAGAGGAAGAAACAGGCATGTTAATCCTTGAGCGAACCCGCTAATATGTGAAACACGCCTATTGCAAATCTTGCATAACGGCAGCTAAATCCTCGTAGATATATTCGGGGGTGAAGGGCGATATCGCCACTTCCTTGCGGCTATCTTTACCTGAGAGGACGAGCAGGGTGTGGGTCTTTGCGGCCAGTCCACCAGCGATGTCGGTATCAAGGCCATCGCCAATCATGACTGTTTCGTCTGGTTGGCTTTCGAGGGTACGCATGGCTTCTTGCAAGAGTGTCGGTTGGGGTTTGCCAATGACCTCTGGCTGTGTGCTGCTCGCGGCTTCGATCGCGGCCACCATCGCGCCACAGCCGGGGACAAGATCACCCTCGATAGGGAGCAAAGGGTCACGATTGATAGCAATAAAGGTAGCACCACCGCGTATCGCGGTCACGGCTCCTGTAAGCTTTTTATAATCGAAGCTACGGTCAAGGCCGACAAGGACGGCTTCAGCAAGGTGGCTTGCGGGAGCGTCAGGCTGTGCTGGCACTTTCGTCGGTTGTTGCGCTTGCTCGAACACATAGAGACCATACGACCTGACAATCTCCAGTAAGGGTTGTTCGCCTACAACGTAGACAGTCCCGTTGGGGAAACGACGCGCGATGTTTTTGACCGCGGCCTGAGCCGCGCCGAGGACATGTGAGGCATCGGTTATGATGCCAAGACGGGCAAGCTTGGCGATAACCTGGACTTCGCTTGCGAATGAGTTATTGGTGAGAAAGAGATATTTTTTGTGCGTGCTATCTAGCCACGCAACAAATTCTTTCGCCCCGGGCAACAAGGTTTCGCCTCGATAGACAACGCCATCGAGGTCGATGAGATAGGTCGTATATGATGGTAGCATGGATTAATCTCTCAAGAGTTGTTCGCGAATAGCGACAATCTCGCGCCGTAAAGCCGGATTGAGATTGACATCGCGTTCTATTTTTTCGCAGGCATGCAGGACCGTACTATGATCGCGACCACCAAAGAGTTGCCCGATTTCTAGCAATGATGCCTGTGTTTCTTGTCGCATAAGGTACATCGCGATCTGGCGTGGCGTCACAATATGCTTATCGCGTTGCTTGCCGCACATCGCATCCAGCGAGATATGATAATACTCCGCGACCGCTTCCGCAATCTGCTTGCTAGTCAAGCGAGACTCGCGTGCGTCGTTGCCTAGCGATGACATAGCGGCACGAGCGACCTCCATTGTCAATTCGGTACGGTGTAGTTGTTGATAGGCCATCAAGCGGTTCAGACAGCCCTCTAGTTCACGGATGTTCGTTTGCACACGACCAGCGATATAGGCAATGATATCATCAGGCACACGATAACGTAGCACATCTGCCTTGACACGCAGAATAGCCATACGGGTTTCCAGGTCTGGCGGCTGAATGTCCGCGATCAGACCCCACTCGAAGCGTGAACGAAGCCGTTCTTCCAGGCTTACAATCGCCTTAGGAGGTCGATCACTACAGATCACAATCTGTTTGCTCATTTCATGCAAACTATTGAATGTATGGAAAAACTCTTCTTCGGTTGACTCTTTGCCTGCGATAAATTGGATATCGTCTACCAGTAAAATATCGACTGAGCGATACTTGGCGCGGAACTCTTCGGTGGTACGATAGCGAATGGCGTTAACGATCTCATTGGTAAATTGTTCGGACGAGACATAGAGAACAGCCAAACCTGTATGAACACCTTGATGACCAATAGCATGCAGCAGATGTGTCTTACCCAATCCTACACCACCATAGAGGAAGAGTGGATTGTACGACTCTCCCGGTGCTTCTGCGACCGCAAGCGACGCGGCATGTGCGAGCCGATTACTATTGCCGACAATGAATGCATCGAAGGTGTAGCGTGGGTTCAGACGATTGTGCATGAGGATATTCGCCCGTTGCTCATTATCCCACTCCTCTAATGAATCCGTTGAATTTGTACGCATGTAGCGCAGTTCTGGCTGCAACGGTGCTGCCGTACTTGGCTTGGCATCATAGTAGGCGTAGTTGCTCTGCTGGTAGTCCGCAGCCGAAGCATGGTTCTCAAATGCATCAGTCCTAAATTCTTGCTCGCTGGTATGTACCTCATCGTGCTGTGCTACTGTTACCGTCATAATCGTCACATGTTGTCCTGTAACATCCATCAGGATATCTTCAAGAGAGCGACGCCAGCGTGTATTGATGACATCACGCGCGAGATCGTTTGGGACTTGCAGCACAAAGTACGCACCAGGCTCCTGGGAGTCTGCATCGATATCATCAGTAGTTGCGTTTTGCATCGTAGAAAGATGAGCTTCTTGCAGCCAAGCTTTCGAGGCGGCATCGACGGACGTTTGTTCCAGTCGTTCAAGCGTATCTTGCCAGATAGTAGCAGTGTTCACGAGCATTTCTCCCGCCGTTAAACTTCGTCGCGAGTCATAACCGCGACGCACTCAATTTCAACGAGTGCTTTCCGTGGCAACTCGACAACCGCAATGGTTGAACGTGCAGGCTTCATCTCTTGAAAGTATTCAGCATACACACTATTCATGGCTTGAAAGTCGCTCATGCTTGTCAGAAAAACCGTTGTTTTCACGATGTTGTTGAGGGAAGTTCCAGCACTTTCCAGGACAGCTTGCAGATTCTGGAAGACACGGCGCGTTTGTGCCTGTACATCATCACCGACAAGTTGTCCGCTCGCGGGGTCGAGCGCAACTTGACCGGAGGTATACACAAAATTGCCATAGCGGATCGCCTGGTTATAGGGGCCGATTGCAACAGGTGCGTGTGGTGAGTTGATCGCAGTAAGTGATACGGCTGAGTTCTGTTCCATAAAATTATTCCATATGACGGTCTACAAGAGGCAAAAAAGCCTGGATAACAATAAATAAAGCAGTTAACGATTATTTATGACGAGTATGGTCGGCGTCCAAAGGGTGGTGTTTGACTTTTACCGTCTGCGCTCATCGTATATCCTCGGGAATATGGTCTTGCTGGCTGAGCTACTTGATTGCCACGTGCGAGTTCACGCGCACACGCGCGGAGTGCCTGTTGCATCTCGGCGGCGGAATCAAAGCGGTCTTCTGGCTCTTTCTCCAGGACACGCAACACGAGTTGTTCAAGGATAGGTGGGATGGCAGGATTACGTGCACGAAGTGATGGTGGGTTCGCTGATGCATGCTGCATCGCGATAGAGACTGCCGTTGGGCCAACAAATGGTGGTTGTCCAGTTAACATTTCAAACATCACTACACCCAGCGAGTACAGGTCTGAAGACGCCGTGAGTGTCTCGCCACGTGCTTGCTCAGGTGAAAGATAATCGGCGGTCCCAAGGACAATCCCACTATTTGTCAGACCGGCATCTTCCGCGACACGCACAATGCCAAAGTCAGTGAGTTTAACTAGCACGCCACGATCAATAATGCCACTCGAAGGACCACCATTTAAGACAAGCATGATATTTTGAGGTTTGATATCACGATGAATGAAGCCACGTGCATGTGCGACCTGTAGGACCGAACACACCTGTTCCGCGATTTCTATAGCTTCACGAGCCTGGAGGTGTCGTCGTTGCCCAACCAGTTGTTTCAATGTCGGACCCGGAATGTACTCCATGACAAGAAAGTAGTGGCCAGTTTCTTCTACAAAATCATAGATGGTGACGGCATTGGGATGCGCAAGTGCTGCGGCTGCTCGCGCTTCACGTCGAAAACGCTCGACGGCACGCGTATCGTTTTTGTCGAGGGAACGCAATACTTTGATTGCCACGATCCGCTCGACGCGATTATCCCAGGTTTTGTAGACGCTTGCCATACCGCCTGTCGCGATATGTTCGCGTATCTCATACCTGCCTGCAATAGGTTTGTCTCCGAATTGATTCAACGTTCCACCTCAAACAACCTGGGTTGTGTGCCGTAGCAAAAATGCTCTATCGTGTCAGTCGCTAGTATACCATTAATGTATTATGGCGTCCAGAACGGGCGCGAATCTCCATCGATACCACCGGAAGTCAGTTGTACCGGATTCCCCTGTAACTTATACGCACCAGTCTTACTATCAGATGTGACTGTCGCAAGCCAGATATTGAACTCGTTATTTGTATAGCTCAAATAGGCTATCTGTTTCCCGTCCGGGGACCACACTGGCTGGCTCACAAATTGTTGGGTCAGCAAGAGCGATGACCGCTTATATGGTACCAACGCTTGCTGTACAACCGTCGGATTGTTCGGGTCGCTTGTCACATCCTGTTGTGGAAGTGGCATTACGTATAGACTCATCCGACCATTGCTCTCACGGCGCACATACGCCAGCGAGTTGCCATCGGGCGCGAATGCTGGTTGTATGTTTTGTACCGTTGTATCATTTGGTGTGAGCGCGACCGATGGGTCAAAGCCTGAGCCTTCGACGCCCGGACTATATTTGCCCGGGTTATTCGCGATAGCGTTGGCATTTTCCAGGTACACCTGGATAACTTGTTTTGTGCCAGTCTTGTCATAGGTATAATGGGTATATACAATTTGGTCTGGATGACCGGGCCGATATGTTGCATCACGATTACCACCATCGCCATAATCCGCGTACGCGACATCCTGTGGTTTGCTTGTAGGACTGCTCAATGCTACCGCGAATACTTGCAAATCAAGCAAGGGTGCATCCTGCCTTGTCGCACTATACCAGTTTTCTTTCTCAAGATCGCTCAAAAAAAGTATCTTTGTGCTATCCGCCGACCACATTGGTTGGGCATACCAGTAGTATGTATTTTTAATAAACGTGCCATCCTGGTAAAATTTGCCTTGCCCACTACGCAGGATAGTCCAGGTACCTCCCTGTACTGGTTTGTATACGAGGTCGGAATAGTTTTTGTAACGTATGATGGCAGCAATCCACTTGCCATTTGGCGAAATAGCAGGATCGCGAAAATCGTTATTGGTCGCGATTTGTTGAATATTGCGTTTGCCGTCGAGCGCGAAAAGTGTGCGCCCCTGTGTAAAATACAGTGTGCCTTTAAAGAGAAAAGAGTCTTGGTTGATACCGATAGCATGTTTGGAGTCAGTATGAATCGTCTTGAAATTACCTGTACTGCCACCCCCATTGTCTCCAAGCCCAAGACAACCCTGCAACCCGAGTGCCAGGAGGAGCAGCAAGAAATACCAGGGAGAGATACGCCGCTGCTGTACCATGATACGCATCCTTTTGCGAAGGCATGACAGGGGCAAGCCCTGTCACTACTATACGACGCTTGCGTCGTTCCTACGTGTATAGTAGTGACAGGGCTTGCCCCTGTCATGCTAACAACGTCGGCTTCAGCAATTTTTGAATAATCCTATATTGTGTGTCTTTTGATAGCTTCTATAATACTTTCTTTCATAATACCATAGGCATGAAAATAGTAAGAGTAGCAAGGAAGGTGTGTTTCTTTATTCTTCATCCGGTATGAGGTTACTTGGTTGTACTGCGAAAAGTGTAGTATATCCACAGTTGGTACAAGAAACTGTTGCTACTTCTGATTTGTTTGACTGACCTGAAAACAATCCTCCTAATCCTATCACCCGATTCGGTTGTCTTAGTTGTAACTCACTCTCCTCCATTCCTTCGAACGGTCTGATGTCGAGCGTGGTTCTAGCACGTTGCCCTCCACATTCGGGACAAGGTTTTAATGATGATTGTGTTTTGTTGTGCATATGTTTCCTCATTTTCCATGTTGTCTTACTACATAGTAAGACGTTAAAGAAAAGAACTTACACAATGGCAATCAATTCGTTGGGTATCAATCTGTCAAAGCTCATATGAGAGAACCTCTGTACGGGTCTGATTTCATCACACCCTTCTGGCCATCGAGAAGGTTGGAAGAAGTAGGCAATGTGGTCTCAAATACTTTAACATGGTCAATCGCTAAGAGGGTGTGATAAAATCAGACCCGTACAGAGGTTCAACATTCTCGCGTTTCTTCCAAACCATGATGATTGACAAGCTACCCCAGCAAGAATTATTTAACCTTCGCTTAGTCTGTGCTTTACATACTGCTAAGCACCGCTTAACTGTATGCTAATCAGCGCGTGCTAGCCTTGTATTGGGACATAACAAACACTATATCCCTCCTGGATAAGAGAAATAAAGGCACCACTTGTATGCGCATAGCTATTATCACTGAAAACTTCCTACCTAAACTGGATGGTGTGACACGCACACTGGCGAAATTGCTAGAACATCTCCAATTGACCGAACACGAGGTAATGCTGCTCGGACCTGATAGCGGGATGGAAGAGTATGCGGGAGCAGAAATTGTCGGCACGGCTGGCCTTCCATTTCCCTTCTATCCCGAATTGAAGTTCAACTTCTTCCGACCATTGTTTATGCGGAAGCTTGACGAATTTCGACCCGATATCATTCATCTAGTCGATCCTGTCATCCTAGGGGCAACTGGATTGGCGGCGGCACGTTTCTTCAATGTGCCACTTGTTTCATCGTATCATACCAACCTCGCGGCATATTGTGAACACTTTGGCTTTTCGTTGCTGACCCGTCCTATGTGGTCCTATAATCGTTTTGTGCATAGTCAATGCTCGTTGACGTTTTGTCCTTCGCCTTCGACCGCTGCTATGTTACGGCTAGAGGGCTTTGAACGCCTGCGCATCTGGCCTCGTGGTGTCGATACAACTATCTTCAAACCCGAACTCAGAAGTTCAGCACTACGAGCCTCCTGGCTTGGCGAGGAAGACAGCAAGAAAACAGTGCTACTCTACGTTGGGCGCGTGTCATGGGAGAAAAACCTGCGTTTACTTGTACAGGCATATCGGGATATGGATCATCGTAACTGTCACCTCGTTATCGTGGGTGAAGGGCCTGCATCGCTTGAGATGCAGCAAGAACTGGCAGGTTTGCCTGTCACCTTTACTGGCTATCTCTCGGGAGAAGCACTTGCCACCGCTTATGCCTCGTCCGATATCTTTGCGTTCCCTTCACGTACTGAAACCTTCGGGCAGGTTGTATTGGAGGCAATGGCATCTGGTCTACCCGTTGTAGGACTGATTGCTGAAGGCGTGTGTGATCTCGTCGAGCATGAGAGAACAGGACTGCTTGTGCAAGACCATCATATACAAGAGGATGAGCAGCTCGTTCGCTATCGTGGTAGCCTTGAGAGGTTGATCCAGGACGCACAAACGCGGCAAGGAATGAGCAACGCTGCCCTCGCCGAGGCACAACGACGCTCATGGTATGAAGCGATGGAATGCCTTGTGCGTGGTTATAAAGAGGTAGTGGAGTCCGCGCGTCCACTGATCGCCGCGTAAATTTTGTCTAAAAAAGATGAGTTGTAGCTGAGTGTGCTTTGCACACTCAGCTACAACTCATCTTTTTATTTTTTCTCGTCTTGGCGTGCCTGGATAAATGAAAGGATTAACGATCCAACCAGTGTACCAAGCAAAACAATTTCCATTGTGCTAAATGTGCGTTTTTTCTTTTCCATTGTATAAACCTTTTCTTAATTCTAATATTATGTCGATCTTCATTACGAAACGCGTCTCGCGCAATAAATGCGCTGTGGACGCGATAAATCTGGTCCCTACGAAATGGTTTTCTTACTCTATTCTATCTTAATCCACAACTCTTTACCAGGATAATACTTTTGGACTCGATGATAATGTTTCATGAGCCATGCATAAAAGACGCCGACTTGCTTCATGCGCAACAACCGCCCGGTGTAGAAGAGTACAGCATGAACGTTGGGTTGCGAAGCCTCTGTAATAAGTTGTTGTGGCGTCAGATACCCTGTATTGACACGTACGTTCGAGGTATCAACGAGTTGTGGGTCAGTATTGCGATTAGCACGTCCGGTCAAAAATTGTGCATCCGTCACCACGAGTTGATCGGGTCGGGTGACACGTTGCAGGTCGTGTACGACATTCATATCCCATGTGGTGACGGCAATATCCTGGCTTTTACGTAATTCACTTTTGTAATAAGACTGTATTGCTCCAGTCTGAACGATGGCCACCAGGAGAAGTATGAGCAATGTAACCGATGTCGTACCGATAGAGAGCCATTGCGCCCGCAAAGGGACACCTTTCCGATACGATGTGTTGGAGTAAGACACAACCTCGTATATGGGAGGGGCATCCCCTCGCGGGTGCCCTTTTCCCCATTGGGTCTTTAAATTAATGCTTATAGGGCGAATACCCATGATAGCGAGCGCGATAAGCGGTGCTGACATAGCCACGAAATGATGCGTGAATAGGGGTACTTGCTGCCAGAGCAGGAACGCCGTTGCCATAAACCATGCAAGCAATGGAAGGACACGCCAATCACGCCATAGCAGTGCTACAATCGTTCCATAAAGAGCTGCCAGCGCGAGAAGAGACGTGAGCGCGTGTTGTAGTTGTAAGGGGTTTCCATCTTGTGTGTCGCGATAGGCAACGCCAGCAGCGGTATGAAAGGTGATGACACCCAGTATCATCTGATGCAATGAGGATACAAATGGTAGGATAAGTGCTCCGCTTACAAGCAAAAAGAATGCGACTCCTACTAGTAAGGAGCGTGAAGCCAGGAGACGGAACCCAGGTTTTTGCCGTACAACACGCCAGATATGCGCGATAAAAAGTAAGCCAATAGGAACAAGTGTTGCCAGACCAAAAAGCTTGCAAAAAATACTCAGCGAGAGTGCGCTACCAGCAAGCGCGGCATAACACATACCCGGCACACCTTCAGGATACTTCCACCAGAGATAGGCCGTACCTACCGCGAGCAAGGCGAATGCCACAAATGGTGCTTCGGCTTGCAGTGTTTGCGATTGTTGCAGGTAGAGTGGGTCTATTACCAGCAGTAGAAGGGCCGCGAGTCCCCCAATGCGCCCACTTAACGCGGTACCGAGAAGGAACGCCCCGATGAAACCGATCAATGAGACAAGGGCAATGCCGAGCCGTGCGGACCAAAGAGTTTGCCCAAATAGCATATAGGTTGGGAAGATGGAGAGCAGGAAGAATGGGGGCTGTGAATAAAATATGTTTTGATAGAGATGATAGCCACTGCCCATCGCACGAAGCGACTGCCAATACACTCCCTCGTCGTAGCCATCACGATCAAACGGTAGTCCAAGGTCTCGCAGTCGCATCCACACCCCAATTCCCAAAAAAAGCAGTGCTCCAAACAGCACCAAAATGTTTTGTAAAACACTGCTGGAGCGTGCCTGGGGCGATTTTCCTATGTGTACATTGTCGGTTGTGGCTGTACTTGCTGACATACAACGTATCTCTTTATAGTGTTATTGCATTATTCAATAATATACAAAAACGTCGGTAGGGGCCGCAATTCATTGCGCCCAAAGATGGCGGCGGTGGAGGGATATGCGTTGGCAACAACGCTCTCCCTGACGTGATCCCCTCCCAACCTATCTTTGGGCGCAATGAATTGCGGCTCCTACCGACCGACGTTTGGGTCTCCCTGTTTTCCTCAGAAGGCTGGAGACCCAATAATTTTTGTCCGAATGTTCTACATCATATAAGGATCATCCCCAGTTGTATAGGGATTGTGTGTAGGCTGATCGGACGGCAATTGAGTATTGGCACCTTCAAAGTTGAGCGGTGCTGTTTCGATGCGTGGTGCTGGTAATACACCATTGCTATGTCCATTTGAAAGGACGTAACCATTACCACTGTGTCCGTTGCCGTTGCTACTGATTTCTAACAGTGGCTCGAAGTTGCTGAGCACGGTTTTAAGGACACGCCGTGCATCTGCCTCATCGATAAGCTGCTTGATTTCGTCGGCTATCAGTTCTTCGCGCTCTATTAGGGCTTCCGCGACAGCCATCACAGCCTCGCTGTGCTCCTGGAAGAGTTTCTTCACAGCTTTGAACTGTGACTGTAGTAGTGCCTCGGTCCGCTCGGCAATCCCTGGAAGACTTTGTGGACTGGCACCTGTCAGGCTGCTGAACGCGAGATACGAGCTAATTGTGCCATCCATGCCGTAGGCACCAATATAGTTCGCGGCAAGCTGTGTCGCGCTTGCGAAGTCTGCTGTGACACCATTTAGGTTTACATTGAGGAAGAGTTCTTCCGCCGCACGTGAGGCCAACGAAACTTGAATACGCGCAAGCACATCTTCTTTGCTCATCGTGACGATAGTCTCTTTTTGACGCCATGCCGCAAATGCCGCTGCTCCTTCAAGATCGCCATGCATGTGTAAGGTGACAAAGGCCGGGAAGAAGCGATCCATGAGGTAGTAACAGGCAACGGTATGACCTGCTTCATGGTAAGCAAGACGACGACGCTCGATCTCCGTAAGTTCGCTCAACTGACGCAGGCCATATTCGTGTACGTCCTGTGCCTCGATCAGGTCCTTATAGCGGATTTTAGTGCGTCCATCGAAGTGCGCGATAATCACTGCTTCATTGACGACGTGTTTGATAGCGACAGGCGTGTAGTTTACCAGGCGTTGTGAGAGCGCGGCAATCGAGATATTCGGCTCGGTCTGCACCTTGCTCAGATAGTACTCGATAACCTCTGGGCGATACTTGTCCGTTGGTGCAGCAACGTTGATCTTGCGGTCGAAACGGCCTGGACGCAAGAGCGCGGCATCAAGTGAGCCAGGAATATTTGTCGCGCCTACGGTCAAGACTGGATCGTTTTGTACACGGCTATGATACAAACCAAGTGTACGCAAAACCTTTTTGAACCAGCCAGTTTCAATGTTTGGTGGGTCCATCTGCATAAGCAACTCGTTGAGGCCGCCTGTTCCGCCACCCATCATACCCATCATGCCGCCACCTGCAGCCATGCCGTTCTGCCCATTACGCGAGCCACCAATTGCGTCAATTTCGTCGAGGAAAACGATACAACCACCGTACTCACGTGCGAGACGGCGTGCCTTGCCATATAAGCGTTTAATCATCAGCACGTCCATGCCGAGAAACATGGCTTTGAAGCTGGCCGCGCTCGCATAGGCGAAGGGGACACCCGCTTCTGTACTCATGCACTGCGCGAGATAGCTTTTACCAGTACCAGGATCACCGGAGAGGAGCAGACCACGTACTGGATGTCCGCCAATTTCGCGGAACTCCTTGACACCCTGGACAAGTGTCACGATACGGCGGGCAGCTTCGAGCACCTCTGGATTGCCTTTGTAGTCGTTAAAAGAGACCCCTGTCTCTCCCGGCATTACCCAATAGAGGCGAGGGCGTCCCAGGAACCAGAAAATAGCCACAAATTGCATAATACCGAACAAGATGGCAAATGCTATTTGCAATGCATAGGCTAAAATGACAGGCGGATTTAATGAACCGATTTGACGACCCGCGATGAAAAACCATGCGACCATGCTGATGAGGAGAATCCAGAACCAGCGCAAGCGGATAAAGCGTCCAAACTGGTCCATACCAAGATCAATGGATTTGTCCAAATCATTGGACTTCTTTTTGTCGGTAAACTCTTTTGCCACTGTGTTATATCCTTTTGCTTTTACGACAATCCTGTTGCGCTAGTTAAGAGGCGCACGAAAATCTACAGTGTTGACCTTCAGAATTAACTCTTGTCCTCCCTGAGCAATTGTCGTGAAATGCCAGATGACCATTCCACTTGTATCACCACCCGGGCCAGTGGCAGAAAGGTTGACCTGCACAAAACTATCTACCGTGCCATCGGCTTGACTCGACGCACTCAGCACAATGATATCTTTCCAGGTAAGGTGCGCTTTTGGCTGACTAAATTGGGATGATAGTTGGGCAGGGTCAGGTGGTTGCGAAATATTTTTGTCTAGCAGATTGAGCGCAACCTCGTTGCCATCGCGAAGCGCGTACACCCAGTTTTTTACCGCGGTGCCACCTCCATCAGTTCCTTTAACGTGGAAGTTGAATTGATCGCTACCCAGACCATAGGGAAATTGTCCTGTTGTGAAGTAAGTTGTAGCGAAGATACTGGCTAGCAGGAGAAATACGACGAGAATAGTAAGCGGGAAATGCGTGGCTATCCAACGCAAGACATAGTAGAGGGCCTTCAAAATGGGACGAAATAAAGCTTTCAAAAAGCGAGAGGTTGGCGTCTGTCCTGGTCTTCGTCTTTCAGGAGTCGAGCTAACCGTCTTCTTCTGTTCGGGCGTTGTTTGAACAGGTGGTTGTTGAGTGGGTGAAGGGCTAAGCATGAATCTCTCATCTCAACTTTCTCAAGGCGCGTGCTGATTATCGAATGTAATTAGGCTACAATGAAATAAAGTCTATCCATAAAACACACTGGAGAATAGTTCCCCGTATACGTGTCACGCTAGTCTATGAGTATTCTTATATTGTACCATACACTACCTCGCCAAATTTGACAAGGGAAATAGCCAGATGCGAGCAAAAACACAGAGAGCCGCCATGAAACTGCAATTTCATGGCGGCTCTCTGTGTTTTTGCTACTTTTTCTGCTGGTGCGCCTCTTCAACATGTACCTGGTCGGCGTCCTCTGTCGGTTTGGTATCGACATGGGCGGTAGACTCTACAGGCGACATGTCTTTATTCAGCTTGCCCGCCATTGTACTGACAAAGGTTACGATGTCATTTGGTATGGGACGCACGCCTTCGAAAAAGAAAGCATTGATCTCCGCCCCAATCAAGATAATCATCGCGAAGTAGTAAAAAAACAGCAACAGGATTACCGCAAAGCCCAATGGTCCCGCGTAACCACTAAAGAAGTGCGAGGCAATAAAAGGAAACGCAGCCAGGAATATCTCGGTTGCCAGAGCCGCAAGGGCCGCACCACGCCAACTGTTCTTCCAACTAATACGCTGATTGGGCACTACGATATAGATCAACTCGATCAGCAGAAACGCTGTAAGAAAACCGCCTAGAATACCGCCAAGGCTAATGAAGATGAAACTACTGCCAGGAATACTTCTCAGGAGGGGAAGTTTTGTCAAGCTAGAGAAGACAATCGTGGGCGCAGCGGAGGCAAACACCATGATTGGAATGAGAATGACAAACGCGATTAGCATACCAAAGGCCATAATAAATTGGCGTACAGGTGGACGTTGCCGTACACGATACACGATATCTAAACAACCTTCGGTCACAAGAAACAGAAACGAACCAAAGAAGATACCAACCACAATCGCTATGATACCTATCACACCTGACGCCTGATTGAGTTGTTTAGATGCAAGGTCTAACGCGTTCTGCTGACTGGCTAGTCCCGGAAACAAATCTGTAATTTGATGAATAACAGTTGTTCGAATACCAGAGTCGCCCAGGAATAAGCTTAGTATCGCGACAAGTGCTAGCGCGATAGGGAGCATCGCCATGAGCATATTATAGGCAATAATACACGCAAGATTGAGTATCCAATCATTATTGAGCTTGACAAGAAATCCTTGTAACGGCTTTACCTCGTTACTAAAGGCTTCCATTGGGCCGTTTGCCCCTTCTTTATGTGTTTTTCCTCGTTGATGAGCATTTGTAGCCATTGTGTTGCTTCCTATGAGTCAGTTGTGTAATGAGTGTAAATATAAAAGAGGGTCTACAAAAGGCAAAAAACCTTCCTATCTGTTACACGCAATGGCAAGAAAAAGGTGTCAATATTATCCCCACCAGAAGGAGACCGCGATAATAGAGTAAAGTCCGATCAAAGCCAGTCCTTCTAGCCATGTTGACTCACCGTCATAAATGATAACGGTAGTGAGAATAGCTGTTAGTCCTAATGCCGCAACAAGCAAAGGTGGCAGGACGAGTGTCAGGTGTGCTCCACCCAGGAAAAGACTAAGCAAGACCAAAACGGGGGTTAAACCGAGCGCGACTTGTAGCGAACTGTTTAAAATCACGCTGATCGCGTAATCCTGCTGGTTGCGTGCCGCTAATTGAACACCCACAACATTCTCTACTGCATTTCCCGCGAGTGCTACGATTACAAGACCCGTGAATGCCTGGGAAATATGTAATGTTGTGATAGCTGGTGTCAATGCAGATACAAACCAGTCTGAGACGAATGCTGCACCTATACCCGCGCCAATAAGAACTACAAGTGTAAGGATAAGCGGCCATGCGTGCGTGCTGCCAGAGGTATCTTGCTCAAGCGGTTTTGTACCACCTTGCAGTGAAACGGGGATACTCGCAATAAAGATAACGAGTAAGATGATAGCGGTGGCAATACTCAGCCCCTCTTCATGGCCCGAGGCTGGTGTATGTAACCCATGCACAAGTGTTGGTACGGCAAGCGCGGAAACCGCAAGCAATGTCAGGGTTGCGATCACCTTTGGGGCATTCGTCGAGAAACTCTGCGTCCCATGTCGCAAGCCACCCACAAAAAAGGCGATACCCAGGACAAACAAACTGTTGCCTAAAATGGAGCCGACAAGTGCCGCCTGTACAACCTCGATCAGTCCAGCGCGTAACGCGAAAATACCAATAAATAATTCGGGTAAATTGCCAAGCGCGGATTGCAAGACCCCTGTTGCACCAGCACTCAGGCGTGAGCCAAGTTGGTCTGTCGCTAATCCTACAAGCTCGGCAAGCAGGGCAAGCGCGACCCCTGATACCACAAAGGTGAGCACTGCGTTTGCATGCACTGCTATAAGCAGACCTGCAAGAATACTTGCTATAAGCGAACCGACAACAAAAATCCATTCTTTACGGTCAAATACCGCCAAAACACTTCTTCTCGGCACTACATTAGACACGCTATTGTCTCTCCTCGTCTGTAATATGCCGCAAGTATACAATAGTCTTGACAGAATAGATATAAATTTAGAGCGACATAATGAACCCTCGCCAAATGACCATAACTACAAGGAGCACAATAAGCAGGGCGCAGAATACTACTTGAGACTGTTCTTTGCGACGAAGATGAGATACAAGTGCTCCTACCATAATTGGTAGTAGTGCTAGAGCAGCTAGTGGTGTTAGCCATGGAAGGATATGAGTCCAGCCTGGTAGGAGTAGGCCGAATGCTGCCAGAATTTCGGCGGCACCAATAAAACGTCCAAAGGCCGGAGAAAATGAGCCTTTTCTGAGTTCTTCTTTCACACGCTCTGACATAGTTAGAAACAATACTCCATGAAGAAGAAAGATAAGTGCTAATAGTGCTTGTATGATCCAAAGAAATATGTTCATGCTGATGCAAGCCTCACTAATAGGTGTTGGAGGGAATTATTATCCCTCTCAACCAGTATTATCAACTTAAAACGATACGGGCAAAGCCTCTAAACCACGAAGAATCATGCCACCACGCCAGTGTAGTTGCTCCTGCTTAACATTCAGGTGTAGGTTGGGCATACGTTGAACTAGCGTACTTATAGCAATCTGACCTTCGAGCCGAGCGAGGGGAGCACCTAAGCAATAATGTATTCCTTGACCGAAGGCTAGATGTTTGTTGTTTGTGCGCGTGATATCCAGGGACTCAGGATTATTAAAGTGTTGTGCGTCACGATTTGCCGATGCAATCACGGCTAGGACTAACTCTCCGCGTGGAATAGTAGTTCCGGCAATAGTCATATCCTCACTGGCATAGCGTTCCGTTGCCATTTCAGCCGGACAGACAAAGCGCAACAATTCCTCAACAGCAGTTTTGCTGAGAGTGGAGTCGTCTCGCAGTTTTGTCAGTTGATCGGGATGTTCCAAAAGAGCGAGTGTGCCACTACCGATCAGATTGACGGTTGTTTCATGTCCCGCACTGAGCAGCATAAAAATCATCGCTAAAATTTCATCTTCACTCAGCGAGTCGCTCCCTTCTTTCGCTTGCACCAACGCGCTAATGAGATCGTCCTGGAGATGAGTTTGCCGCTCTTTGATCTGTTTTCTCATATAGCGCATAAAGCTCATCGCAGTGGGAACAAGCACGATGGGATTCGGATTGTTGCCGCCCGAAAGTAAAATTCTGGTCCAGCGATGAAACTTTGGATTGTCTTTAGCAGGAATTCCCAGCATGCATCCAATCATCACAAGCGGTACCTGTAGAGCGAAATCGGAGATCAGGTCCATACTTCCCTTTAGCTCGACCTTGTCAAGTAAGTCGTTTGTCACATCCTGTATCTGGTCCCGCATCTGCTCTATCCGACGTGGCGTAAATGCCTTGTGCACGAGTGTGCGCAGATGTGCATGGGTAGGATCATCCTGTCTCAGCAGGCTCTGGTCAAACGTCTTTAAGAATGCAGGCATTTGAGGTGTTTTTTTCAATTGCTCAGGCGACATCGCGTTGGAAGGGTTTTTGACAAAATGTTCGTCATCCTTCAATACGGCGAGTACGTCGTCATAGCGAGTCACCAGCCATCCGCGTTGGTTTCGTGGTAAAGCCACCTGAAAAACGGGAGCCTCGGTCCGTAGTTGCGCATAAAATGGAAATGGGTCGGCTTTGAATTTTGGGTCTGTCACGTCTATGAGTGAAATTGTCATGTATTGTGCCTTTCTAATCTCACCTAATCAAAACAACTTGCTATGAACTCCTACTTTCTACGTGCAGGAGTATTTCTTTGTGATTGCTTGAGCAAGCAATGCTATTCAAAAAAAATGAACACTACCCTTTCTTAAAGGAGCACAAGATATTTGCCAACACTGTCGCAAACGTACTTATATCCAAGTTGGGGTCCATAATCTTTTGAAGTGCTAGGCCATCGAAAAACGTGAGTAGGATTGTTGCGAGAATTGATGGTTCAACCGTTGTTTCACCAAGCATATTTTTGATTGACACTGCGATCCTTTCTCGTTCCTCTGTAAGAAGTTCACGAACTTTTGGAGCCATCAACGCATTATGTAATCCCAGGGCAAACAATTCATGACGGAGACGATACCATTCAGGTCCCTCTGTAATTTGATCTATGGGTTGCTGTAACACAGATTGAAGCCTACTCTGTGTATTGGTATGTTGCACTGATTGTTCTAGTGCTAGAGTGCGACGTTCACCAACCGCTTTAAGAACCTCAACGAGTAGCTGATCCTTGCCGCCGAAGTAGTAGTGTACAAGGCCAGGAGCAGCGTCAGCCGCCTTTGAAATTTCTTTGAGCGTAGTTGCCTCGTAGCCCTTTTCGGCTAGCACATGATATGCGGCGTCAATGATGCGTTTGCGCGTCTCTTGTGACGCCTCAGTTTTTTGCGATGATTTTTCTTGATTGCTCATGCAAGCAATATAACATATTATAGAAAGAAATGCAAAGGAAAGAAAGCTATTTTTTAGAAACAATGAAAATTGGACACATGCGTCCGCATGTGTCCAATTTTCATTGTTTCTACAGTTTAAACATCAGCCTTGCCAGCAAGAGCAACTTCTGGTCTGGTCTCTGTCTCAGCGAGATGCACGGAGTCGAGACGACCGGGCCACCAGTTCCACCTGCCGAGTAGTAGGACAAGCCCTGGTACAAGTAGACCACGCACAATGAACGTGTCAAGCAAAATTCCTACGGCGACACAGACGCCAAACTGATACAGTATGGTTAGTGGGAGTGTTGTCAATACCGCGAAGGTGCCAGCAAGAATCAGGCCAGCAGAGGTGATGACGCCACCTGTACGTGAGACCGCATAGGGTACACCTTGCTCAAGGCCATGCCGTTGCGACTCCTCGCGCACTCTCGTCATGAGGAAGATGGTATAGTCGGCACCCAACGCCACCAGGAATATAAAGGTGTATAACGGCACAACATAGTTGAAACCGTCCTGCCCTTGAATACGCTGGAAAATGAAACCACACAAGCCGATCGATGCATAATAGTTGAGCGTGACCGCGCCAAGCAAGTAGAGCGGTGCGATAAGGCTGCGCAACAACAGAGCCAGGACAATGCCAACAAGGATAAGCACGACTGGCACAATCAATAGTGTGTCATGCTGGTTATACTGTGCTGTGTCCGCTAACGATGCTGTTTGGCCGGAGAAGTATGCATCGCCTTTTGTTGCTGCATTACTACCAAACTGGTTATCATTCAATGCCTTGGTCAATGCGTCATGTAAAGGCGCGATACGGTCAATGGCAGTGACGGAGTAAGGATCATCCTTCAAAACGACGGAAAACTGCACCGTACTATTATCGGGCGAGACATTCTGTGTGCTCGCGGCATAGGCCCCAATGATTGCTCCTAGCTGTGTATTCGTTGGTGGACAGCGTGGTCCCTCACATGGCGTAGGTGCCTTGCCAGAGCGAATAGCTGTACGCACATTCTCTGGTAGCGAGGCTATCGCGCTTTGCAGTGTCGCGGGATCAACGCTTGGTGTATTACCATCGGGACGCGTTGGACCTTGCACGGTTGCGACACCAGGGACCTTTTGTAACGCGACGTTGATCGCATCAATTTGTGTAAGGTGCTTGTATGCATCAGGAGTATCGCCGCGCAGTTTTACCAGTACCGTAGTGGGCGCGAGTGTACCGGAGGGAAAGTGGTTTTGCAGAATACTGAAGCCAGCACCAGAGTCAGTCGGTTTTCTAAATGCCGTTAAAAAGTTATAGCTGGGAAGCGAACCAATATTGCCGAGCGTGAAGATACCAAGTAGCGCGATACTAGAGACAACAGCGGCAATGCGGTGTTTCGCGGTCCATGCCCCAAGCCGACCCCAGAAGCCATGCAATGATGTAACGTCTGGCACTGCGGCAGCCTGTGGATTGTAGCGTGGCACAAAGGGCCAGTAGGCCGCTCGTCCAAGCCAGACAAGTAGGGCAGGCACAAGGGTTAAGCCTGCTATCAGCATGACCGCGACCGCGATGGCAAGGGTAGGCCCAAGCGAATTATAGAGACCAATAAAGGTAAAGATCAGGGTGAGCAAAGCGAGGATGACTGTACCAGCACTTGAGGTGATGGCTTCGCCAACAGCCCGCATCGTGGTACGCATCGCGGCATATTTGTCTTGCGTGACCATAAGTTCCTCGCGGAAACGCGACGCGACAAAGATGCTATAGTCTGTTCCCGCACCGAAGAGAAGCACCGTCATAATAGACGTTGCCTGTTGGCTGATACTAAACAGACCCGCCTTACCCGCGAAGCCAAGCAGCGCGTCCACGATTTGCAATGCCCACCCAACACCAAGTAGTGGCAGAAATGCCAGGATGGGCGAACGATACAGCAGGATCAGCAAGACGAGCACTAATCCCACGGTGCCAAGCAGCAAAGGCAGGTCAGTACCCGCAAAGATGAGACCCGCATCGACGGAGATACCAGCAGGACCCGTCACATGGGCTTGTAGTGGCGTATTCTTCGTGACATTAGCGAGATAGTCACGAATATCTTTGACGTTGCTCATAACGACATCATTCGTGATCGAATCTTTGAGCGAAGCCACCATAGTCAACGTCGTGTTGTCTTTTGACGTGAGTTGTTTGGCGGCTTGTGGCACTGTATAACTTGATAAGACGGTTGTTATAGCGCTGGGCTTTTGCGAGGAGATGAGCCAATCGCTGACCTGTTTCGCCTTTGCCATGTCCTCGCTACTCAAGCCAGCGCGATCATAAAAGACAAGAAATCGCGGGTGTGCCACGACTGCCCGGAAACTCTTTGAGTTGCAGTTTCTCTGCCACTGTCGAAGGGGCATCAGAGGGAATACTCCCTGTTCCTGAGTTGTCATAAACACTGGCAAGCTTAGGTGCTACCAATACTAACACAACCGCGACGATAAGCCAGGCACCAATAGTTACATATTTGCCACGACGCGATGATGCGGCATCCGTGATGGCGTGTAGAATGCGTGTAATCACGAAGGAATTCCTCCTGGTAATTTTACTATGTTACCAACCGATAGGTAAGTTTGTGATATAAAAAAGACGCTACAAAGACTATGGAAGTAAGTTACTTCTTGCCGAGTCCGTTCAACAAAATGTCTAAGAGCGAGTTAATGTACTGATCTCGATGGTTCGCGCTCATAGGAATGCTCGTTGAGTTGTTGGCGAATGGTAGCATAAGGCACATATTAAGAAAAACGTATGTTGATAGCGTGACATCATGAGTGAGTAACTCGTCTTGCTCGATGCCTTCTCGAAAGACTCTTTGTACGATGTCAAACATGTCAGTATGCCAGCGTTTATCTACTCTATTCTGCTGCTCTGGTTCTAAAAGTGGATACTCCTCGCGTTGAAAGCGCATCATATCAAACATTGATTCCTGAGATAGGCGTTGCATTGCGAGATAGAGTCGTTCGCGCGTTGACAAACCCTCTTGGTTGATAACAGACTCAAACATCTCACGCATATGGGCAAGAATTAGGAGCAGCATTTCGAGGAACAATTCGCGCTTGTTCTTGAAATGATGAAACAGGGCGGCCTTGCTTATCTGTAAGGAGTCGGCGATAACCTGTAAGCTGATGTGGTCGTAGCCACCCGCGTAATACAGTTTCTCGGCCTCTTTAAGAATGAGCTGCCGTGTATCCGTTGTCCGTCCATCTCGATGTTGCTGTCGCTCTGCCACGGTATTCGCCTCTATCTAGTTTGTTACCTACCGATAGGTAAGTTATACCATGAGGAGGAGTTATATGTCAAGATAATATGTAGTTTTACAAATAATCAGGATGTAGGGACCGCTTCAGCGCGTCCGAGGGGTAGGGTTGGGGGGAACACGCTGGGCAAGAATTGCATTGCCGACACGCTCCCCTCCCACATCCCACCCCTTGGACGCGCTGAAGCGGTCCCTACAGTTTTCCTGTTTATTCGAAGAACTTGGTCATCAGGACTTTGTCGCTGAAGTCGCAGGAATTTTCGATACACCCTAGATGCCAGAGTTTCTCGATGGTGGCGAGCAAGGTGTAGTGATTGTAGGGTGTGGTGCTATCAACGAAGTGATGCGCGTCCTTTGAGGTAATTACCATGAATGGTGCATCACCACCGCCGAGCGTGACTCCATGTATACCTGTTGGGCTATAGCAGCAGCCTTCGAAGCTACCGTAGTCGTTCTCGTCCCAGTTGACGACGATGGCAGACTTCGAGTTCCATGCTTTTGAACTCATAATTTTCGTGACGGTATCATGAACGAATGTATCGCCCAGTGCAATCACCTTATGGTCGAGACCAGAGGCAGGTGAGGCACAGTTGGGTATACCTACCGCTTTTGCGTTAGCTGTTGAAAGGCCATGCATATCATGGCACTGATCGGGGCTAATCCACACAAAGTTTGCCACATGACCTGATGCAAGGTCTTTGTCGAATTGTGTGAACGGAACAATCTTCTGCATCCGAGCTGAATTGTCGCGAATATTGCTAAAGTACATGAATGGATTGTGTTTTTGCGCGTAGAGTTTGCGTGGCACACTCTGCCCATTCACCTGATCGACAGGATAATACTCACCTGTGAAGCCCACGGTTGGTGCTGACTGCATGTATGCCTTCCAGCTTACGTCATTCGACTCAAGCTGATCGACAATCGTTTTGCCACTGAACCAGTGCGGTTGTTGCGTTGAGCTGGCTACTTCTGCTGGTGTGAGCAACTGTTTGTTGTAGGGCGCACCAGACATAAATTCTTGTGGTGCGCAAGTGACAGTAGCACCAGCTTTACAATCGTCCCAGATGCCCTGGTAAGAGCCGGAAATAGCGGCGAGATAGTTTGGGAGGCTAGGGTGTGTTACGCCGTAGAAGTTTGTCGATATGGCGTACTTGTTCGCCAACTGATTGATGTATGGAGCGTCGGCGGTATTGCCGAAGACCTGTTCCGTAGCGTGGTTCTCCATCATGATGTAAAAAATGTGCGAGAATTTGCTATTGCTATCGTGACGAACCGCTGCACTCGCGACAGAAACATCGCCAATAAGTAGTAGCGACAATAGCGAAGTCATTGCTAGTACGAAGCTAAAAATGCGTCTCATCGAACCTCCATGTAAGCTTATTTATGGAACACTACAATAATGGAGCATCGTGCCCCCAAAGAGACAATAAACGCTGAACGTTATCCTTTTGTTAAGCGAAGGTAAAATTTGGCTTACTCATCTCAAGTTTTTTCGAAAGCCGAGCAGAAGGCATGACAGGGGCAAGTTCATTGACTTCAACGAACTCATGAACGAGCCTCTAATGTGAGAGCGTGTTTTGTTAATCGCAGAGGTACCAGGATGCAAGAAATTGAGCGTAGGAATACGCCCTCTTCGCGCCACCTCTGGAATAGTGTGCCCCTTGCTGAGCTGATGAGAAACGTGTAAGATGGATCTGTATCGATCAGTTTGGAAAGGAAAGCAGATCATGACTCAAGAAACGTCCTCGGACCAGTATGTGTTCGACCATACCATCAATGAGCAACGAGATGACTATCTCACCAACCAACTCATCGCCTTTAATCAGACCCACAGCACTGCGCTTCCCATTGAACACGTTGACCCTTCACCATTACAGATCTCTCTTCTTGCTCGAACGGGAACGGTTCTTGGCGGGCTTGTAGGAAGGACGCATGCTATTGCCCAGTGGCTTGAAATCAGCGTCATCTGGTTAGATGAGCCCTTTCGCCGACATGGCCTTGGTCGGCAGTTAATGGAAGAAGCAGAGCGCGAAGCACGTCAGCGCGGGTGCCACTACGCCCGCGTTGCTACCTCAGACTTTCAAGCCCCCGCATTTTATCAAAAACTGGGATATATCCTCTATGGAACGCTCGACAACTGTCCGCCAGGCGAAACCGTCTTTTACTTGTGGAAACATCTTGATCAGCACGACCCTGATTGATGGAGCGTTGAGGAACTAGTCAGGTATTCTGCCCAAGACGAGCCACCAGCAGCCGAATCATCGCCACCTGGATCAGTGTTTCGCTCGTTTGCACCTTCCGTTCATAATCCTTACTCATTCTCCTGTTGCGAGAAATCCAACTGAATGTTCGTTCCACCACCCAACGGCGTGGCACCACGCTAAAGCCACGGGTGCCTGGTGTCCGTTCCACAACTTCCAGTTCCCAATCTCCCGTGCTTTGACACCAGGCAGCCAACTCCTGCCCGCGATAGGCCGCATCAGCCCAGATCTTTTTCAGACGCGGCACAAAGAACTTGAGCCCTGCGAGCAGACAACGGGCTCCCCTGGTATCGTGGGTGTCAGCAGGGGTCACGTAGATGGAAATGGGGATGCAAAAGCCGTATCCACGAGAATGTGCCGTTTTCGGCCTTTGACGTGCTTGTGTGCATCATAGCCACAGATTCCAGACGATTCCTCGACCGTTTTGACGCTTTGAGCATCCATGATGGCGGCACTTGGGTGTGGGTTCCTTCCTTGTCGTTCACGCTCAGGGCGATGGAGTGCCCGCAGTAGAAGCGTCCAAGTGCCTTTGAGTCGCAAGCACCGGAAATGGTAGAACACGGTTTGCCACGGCGGGAAGTTGGTTGGCAAGTAGCGCCAAGGCCAGCCCGTTCGCAGGACATAGAAGATGGCATCAAAAATGGAACGCAAGGAGTGGATTGGTGGTCGGCCACGCTTGGACTGGAAAGGCAGATAGCGTTGCAGATACTCCCACTCCCATCAGACAAATTGCTGGGATAACTGGTGCTCATCCTTCCAGTTTATCATGTGAGGGCATCTCTGTGATTAACAAAACACGGTCTAA
>CAWBSZ010000007.1:0-105211 GCA_963791655.1 uncultured Chloroflexia bacterium
CGTAGGGCTTGTTGATTTGTTCATGGAGATATTCTACCTTTTTAAAGAAATTCTATCCTACACCTTCACACACGAAGGAGTAGTATAAATCCTTTCAAACAACTTCCAGCTGTCTCGCGCGGTAGATACGCTGCACACCGGTTTACGAACTGCGTTCATGAGGAAGAGGAGATGTTTTATGTCCAACAAGAGTGGACAATGGGAGAAGCTCTTCGCTGCTCTTTCTCCTTGCCCTACGCCACATGGGGCGTGAACACAATTCGCACGATGAGCAAGAACGCTGACGATGGATGTTCGTCGGGGTGTCATCAACGTTTCACCCTTGCTTCATCAATATTTTTGCTGTGTTATAGTTCTATTTGCTGTTTGAAAAGCTATGTAAATCGTATCATAGGGCGTTTCTGTCTGTCAAGCTTCATTTCCTCTATCTCAGGGCTTTCCAATTCTAATAAATAGAACGGCGTCCGAGAGGAGGTGAAAAAGAAGAGATTTTCTTGTAGAATATAAAAAATTCACCACTCGACAAGGAAATCTCTCACATGGACTATACAACATTGCTCTCACAGATCCCCTTGACAACCACAGAAGAAAGTCTGCCATTGGTCTCACTGTACGAAGCCCTGCAAGAGCTTCCTGATGCCCGACGCGCTCAAGGCAAACGCTACTCGGTGGCGTTAATCCTCTGTCTAGTCATTCTCGCGAAGTTAGCAGGACAGAAGAACTTACGTGGAGCCACCGAGTGGCTTCATCATCGCAGAGTCACTTTGATTGAACGGCTTGGCTTACGCCGACGTCGCTTGCCTTGCCACATGACCTATTGCAATGTCTTAGCAGAGGTGGACGGGGTACAACTCGACCACCTTCTCTCCGCCTTCTTTCTGCGTTGGGAAGCGCAAAGTCGGTGCGGAGAGGAACCGAGTCGCTTGCTGACGCCTCAAGGCTACGCCGATCATTCCCATCTTGCTATTGACGGCAAAGCTCTGCGTGCGACGAGCAAACAAGAGCATCCTGTTCATCAACTCAGTTGCTATGAGGTGACGACGGGCCGAGTGCTCTGGCATTGCGATGTACAGGAGAAACACAATGAGATCAGCGAACTTAAGCCCTTTTTGACCACCGAATTGGTCAAAGGACGCATTTTGAGTTTGGATGCTCTGCATACGCAACGCGAGTTGTGTCGGCAGGTTCACCAACTGGAAGGTGACTATCTCTTGATTGCCAAAGACAATCAACCCACGCTACGAGAAGATATCGTCGATTACTTTGAAGACTCTCGCCCTGACCGGAGACGATGGCAGGAAGCCGAAACTTGGGACAAGGGACATGGACGCCTGGAACATCGGAAGATCGTGTGTAGTCCTGACTTGAATGACTGGTTTGCCAAAGATTGGCAAGGCATCGAGCAAGTTTTTCGCATCGAGCGCACGGTCCGTCTGCTCAAAAGCGGGGAGGTGCGTCATGAGGTCGTGTATGGACTCAGTAGTCTGACGTTGCACCACGCTCCTGCAGTACGAATGTTGGCTTTGGTCAGAGAACACTGGCACATTGAAAACCGATTACACTGGCGTCGAGACGTGACGCTGGGAGAGGATGCGTGTCAAACGCGCACAGGAGCGACTCCCAGTCGGCTTGCTCAACTCAACAGTACCGTGTTGAGTCTGATGGATCGCTTAGGGGTTCGTAATGTGGCTCGGCAGATGCGCTACTTCGATGCCCACCTTGAGCAAGCTCTCGATTTGTTACTGACGGGTCAGTGTTTGGTTTATTAGAATTGGAAAGCCCTGTCCTCTATCTACTCGGCATCTTACAATCGGTGGTTTAATGAGACCTAAACACTTGCTTTTCTAGTCGAGTGCTTCTCGCTCATATTCTTATGGCACAGAGACAGCAACAACCGTGTAGAAATGCCCATTTGCCTGCGCAAGTTGCTGTGCAACTCCCCTACGGGTATGTACTGCCGCACTCTGCATCATAAGCTCAAAAGCTGCTCTGGCGGCGGCATTATGAACGTTGTACTCTCTTCTGGCAGATAAGTTGTATGTTATCTAGCTCTTACATCCTATGTTCACTTCACTGGTGTGGATACATACGTAAGAGCGTTCAGATAACCGTAAACTCCTAAACCATTCAGCCTGCGAAAAACTCTGCTAGCACAGGGGCAAGCACCTCGGGATCGACATTGTGGGTCTGCCCTGGCAAACGGCGATGTTGGGCGTTGGGCAGACAATCCATTATCGCTTGGGCGGCATTATGCATGAAAGTGGGACTTGCACCACCATCCATAACCAGGGTCGGTGTCGTAATGGACGCGAGCAATTGAGCAGGGACAGAAGCATCCCCCATGATGGCGTTGTCGTAGGCGAGAGTGGGCGCGACAGACTCGATGGGGGGCCAAATGGGCATCTGGCGCATTCCGGCAACCACCTCCGCGGGAGTACCGAAATATTGCATGGCGAAAGCTGCCGCATCACCTCGACGACCATCCGCAAGCAGAGTGGTCAATTGCAAGGTGTAGTTCGCGGCCATTTGATGGGCATCGTTGCTAGTAGTGAATGGGGCCTCGTACAGTGCCAATTTCTTGATCGCGAGGCCATGAGCTGCGGCGCGTAGAGCCAGAACCGCGCCGGAAGACATACCGAAGACATAGGCCGACCCCCCCACTTCCTGTAGAAGAGCGTCAATGTCTTCGATCTCGCGCTCAACTGCATAGGGCAACGTATCTTCGCTATCGCCTCGTCCACGACGGTCGTAGTGTAGTACTGTAAAGTGTGGTGCGAGCAGAGCGGCCAGTTTAGCTGTCCCGGAGTCAACCGCGCGGTGTTGAAACGCGCCACCGACCAGGATAACCGCTGGTCCTGACCCCGATTGGTCGAACGCGAGAGAGGTGCCATCTTTTGAGAGTATTTTCTTCATGTAGTGTTCTCTTTCTTCTGTGTTTCATCACATTTTCTATACCTTGATTTTCACAAGTATAGAAACACTTTCCATCTTGAGTTTCTAGTGTTGGATAGGTTGGTATGTGAGGATCAGAGCACCAGTTCTGGTTGGCTTTGAACTGACGAGCTTCAATCTCTTGAGGCTATTCTCTGCGTTGAGCAGACGCCTTCCACTTCCCTTCAAGACGGGAGAAACTATAAGTACGAGTTCATTCAGAAGTTCCTGCTCAAGCAGGGAGCGAACGAGTGTAATACTTCCATGTGCACCAATGTTCTTCCCTGGTTGTTGTTTTAATTGAGCAATCTTTTGGGAGATATCCTCTTTGATCAGTATTGCAGGCTGCCATACATCCACATTGCTCAAGGTGGTTGAGACGACGTACTTGGGTGCATTGTTAATGAAGTCGGCAAATGATGGTTCGTCAGTAGCAGTGGGCCAGTACGTAGCCCATTCCTGATACATCTTGCGTCCCAGTAGTACGGCATCCTGCGCGTTTATCACTTCCACCATGTTCTCACCCATATCTTCATCAAAGTGCTCTAGCCATGCTCCCGGGTCTTCGACGACACCATCAAGTGTCGTTAATAAATAGCCGACAACTTTTCTCATCTTTTTCCGACCTCTCTATACTGTTGATGCCTGTAAACTTCAAGCATCAACAGTATAGAACGAAGTTAGAAGAAAAACTTCTCTGATCTTGCTAAATTACTGGAATATGTATTCACTTCACTGATGTAGTTATTTGTGCAAGTGCATTTAGTGGAATCCATTTTTCAGCATAGTCCTTCAATTGTTGGACGTTATGAGGGGAGACACGCGCTCCAATGTATCCATCTGGACGAATAAGGTAGAGTGTGGGTCTTATAACTTTATAGGCACGATGTGCAACTTCATCGAGATCGTAGAGGACTGAAATTTGAGAAGAAATCTGACTGCTCGTTGAAATGATGTACTGGGAGATATCGACACGTTTAAACGTATTCACAGCATCAAGTGTTTCCTGAATATGGCTCTCTTTCGTCCCTGTAAAGGCTAACAACGTCCAGCCACCAGCGTAAAGAAGATCAAAGAGTTTCACTGTCTCCGTCTCTCTCGCAAGATCAGCATCGAGAACACGATCACCCGCACGTACCCCTTTTTTACCCATCAGTTCCAGTGCGAGCGGACTTGTACGAGTGTTGATGAGCAACTCGCTAAATGCCTGCGCCATTTTATATTCACCACCTCGCTTTAAAAGAGGATTACCCAATAACCAAATCAATGCTTGTGTCCACTTAGGTGTAATGAGGGTTGTATACTTCAGACTGTTGTACTGAACATTTTGAAGGTTATGGCGTAGACTGTGGCGTTCTTGCTCGTAGGTATCGAGGAGTGCTTCAGGAGCGTTAGAGTTCAGTACACAGGCAAGTTTCCATCCAAGGTTAAATGAGTCAGAGATGCCCGTGTTCATTCCTTGACCACCGTTAGGAAGAATTGGATTGCCGACATCTCCTGCTAAAATGATCCGACCATCGCGTAAGCCTGAGCCAATCCCCATTGAAAGATCTGTGTAACTGAACCAATCGGGGTTGCTGAGGATTACTGTCTTGTCGTTTGTGACCTCACGAAGTTTCGCCTGTAACTCTTCAAGTGTTGGGTCTCGTTGTGGCATATTTTCCTTTGGCTCAGTCAACAGAACACGATGAATACCACCAGGAAGGGGAACAATGACCGCAAACCCATGCTCAAAGTAGAAGAACCAGAGTTGATCCATGGTGTTTAAACGTCGCCATGTCAATATACAATCTGCCTGCCGAATGGCAACACCTGTCTTCTGGGGCGTGAAATCATGTCTGGTGAAACTGCGAGTGATGCCAGTTGCCCCATCGCAGCCAACAACGTAGTTACAATGGATGATCTCTTCTGCGCCAGAAACTTGTACTATGGCAACAACTCCATCCTTCGTTTGTTCAAGTTGTTTTAGCTCTGTGTTGAACTCAACCGTGACCCCTTTGTGTTCAAGACCCTGAGCCATCACTGCTTCGAAGTTGTGTTGACCACAAAGAATAACATCCTGAAAAGGTGTTTCATGTAGTCTTAGTGTACGTGGTCCAAACGATTTTCCATAGGCATGAAGCATCATACGATGACTGAAACCGCTGATCTCGTTCATCGGCTCTAGCAGGTTAAGCGCGTATAGTACCTCCTGGTTGCGTTGCATGAGGTTAGTTGCCTTCGTATAACGTGAGAGGCTCCCTTTTTTCTCAATGATACGAACTTGAACGCCATACTTTGTCAGGACGGTTGCTAGCGTTAGACCCGTTGGACCAGCTCCAACAATAAGAACTTGCGGGTGCTCGGATATCGAAATGCTCATGAAATCTCCTAATACGCAGTAATGAGACTAAAAAAGAAGGTGAGAATTATGTCAATGAAGAACAGTGTGCACTGACCTTATGAGTATGGTACTCTCTAATGGGTGACATCTCCTGTCACCCGTTCGGCGAATACAAAACATAAGGGAAAAGAACGATGCGTGCAGATAGACTCCTTTCTATGCTGATCCTTTTACAAGCGTATGGAAACATGACCACACAGGCACTCGCGGAAAAACTAGAAGTCTCTCGAAGAACCATTTTACGAGATATTGATGCTTTGAGCATTGCAGGCATTCCCATTACTGCTGAAGGAGGGCCTGGTGGTGGTATCTTCTTGGACAAAAACTATCATGTCTCACTCACTGGATTGAATGCGGCAGAAGTACAAACGCTATTTGTTTCAGGTCCTTCTGGTCCCTTAAAAGATATGGGGTTAACAAAAGCCGCGGAAGATGTCATGCTCAAGTTAGTTGCAGCCTTATCTCTACGTCAGAGGAAAGAGGTGGAACGGTTTCAACAGCATATTCACTTTGATCCTGTTTGGTGGCAACAAGAAGAGAAGATCACCCCTTTTCTCTCACTCTTGCAAAACGCAGTTTTTCAAAATCATCGTCTTCAGGTAGTGTATGAGGGAAGGGGTGGAGAGCGTACCGAACGAATTATCGAGCCATATGGTCTTGTGGCAAAAGGAGACACGTGGTACCTGGTTGCCACACGCGAAGGGGAGTTCCGTACCTATCGCGTCTCACGTTTCCATGAAATTAAACCTTTGGACCAGCTTTTTCAGCGGTGTGAACCATTTGATCTCCCATCGTACTGGAAAGACTATTGTCAGGAGTTCGAGAAGAACCTTCCGCAGTTTTCCTTTACATTGAAGGTTGATCCCAAATATCTCCACTTCCTCACATGGTACGCGCAAGGGCAGTTTCGCATAGAGAAGAACCTGGAACAAGAAAAAGATGAGTGGCTTACCGTCCATCTCACGCTGAGTTCGCTTGAGGCTGCATGCGTATTTGTTTTACGCGCAGGACAACACACCAGAGTCATAGAACCACCTGAACTTTCTTCGGCAGTTATAAAAGCCGCACAGGAGATTCTTGCGTTCCATACACAATAAATGTGTAACGAGCAATAGAAAGTCGCTTAGAAGGAATATTTTAGATGAGATTTGGCAACGAGTAGGCCCAGGTTCGGCATATATGCCGAACCTGGGCCTACTCGTTGCCAAATCTCATCTAGCTCTCACTCACCATGCTCATCTCTTTTTCCTTCGTACTCTTGTGGGCGGCCTCTTCGATGAACATGCGCTTGAGGAAGTGACCTGTGTAGGATGCCTCGTTTTCCGCGACATCTTCGGGGGTGCCTGTGGCGACGAGATTACCGCCAGCATCACCACCCTCGGGACCAAGATCAATCAGCCAGTCAGCACTCTTAATTACATCAAGGTTGTGCTCGATGACAATCAGGGAGTTTCCTGCATCTACCAGTCGTTGTAATACCTCTAGTAAACGGTCCACGTCTGCGAAGTGTAGTCCTGTGGTTGGTTCGTCGAGGATGTACACGGTACGCCCTGTCGCGCGTTTCGATAGCTCGGTTGCAAGCTTGACACGTTGTGCCTCACCCCCGGAAAGGGTTGTGGCTGGTTGCCCAAGGCGCATATAGCCAAGACCAACATCGTTGAGTGTCTTCATCTTATTGTAAATGCTGGGCACGTTGGCAAAGAAGCTGGTTGCCTCTTCAATCGTCATATCAAGTACGTCAGCGATAGTTTTGCCTTTATAGTGGATCTCTAGTGCTTCACGGTTATAGCGTTTGCCCTGGCAAATCTCACATGGCACATACACATCCGGCAAGAAGTTCATCTCGATTTTGACGATACCCTCACCTTTACAGGCTTCACAACGTCCACCTTTGACATTGAATGAAAAACGACCCGATGTATAGCCACGAATGCGTGACTCTGCCACCTGCGCGAAGATTTCGCGAATTGCAGTAAAGGCATTGGTATAGGTTGCTGGATTCGAACGTGGTGTGCGTCCGATTGGCGACTGGTCAATGTCGATAACTTTATCGAGGTGCTCCATGCCCTCGATAGCATCATGTGCGCCTGGCTTGTCGTGAGAGCGGAAGAATGTATGCGACAACTTGCGATACAGGATATCAGTGATAAGCGTACTCTTGCCTGAACCCGAAACGCCTGTTACAGCGACAAATGTGCCGAGTGGAATCTCAGCCGTCACGTTCTTCAGATTGTTCTCACTTGCGCCACGTATGATGAGCGATTTGCCGTTGCCCTTACGTCGCTCTTTAGGGATTTTAATACCTTTACGATGTGAGAGATAATCGCCGGTTAACGAATTTGTGTTGGCGACAATCTCTTCATAGGTGCCATCGGCGACAACATGGCCGCCATGCTCTCCAGCCCCTGGTCCAATGTCGATAATATAATCGGCGGCTCGCATCGTGTCTTCATCGTGTTCAACTACGAGAAGTGTATTGCCGAGATTGCGTAGACGTGTCAGCGTTTTGATAAGTCGCTCATTGTCGCGCTGATGTAGTCCAATACTCGGCTCATCTAGGATGTAGAGCACCCCCATCAAGCCTGAGCCGATTTGTGTTGCCAGGCGAATTCGCTGTGCCTCGCCACCCGAAAGACTCATCGCGGCACGATTCAACGTCAGGTAGTCCAGGCCAACATCAAGTAGGAACTGTAATCGCGCACGAATTTCTTTCAAAATCTGCCGTGCGATAAAGCGTTCGCGCTCGGTTAAGGTGCCTAACACTAATGCCGTCCCATCTATATCAATTCTGGCTAAGGGATCACCAAGTAGGCTGAGATGTGAGCTGATCTCCGGTGTGCTCGTGTTTTTCTTCTTTTTGCCGTGCCCATTCGCCTGTACCACACTAGTTGGTAGGGGGGTAGGTGTTTCCTGATGATCTAGTTCTAACTCTTGGAAGAAGCGTTGTGCCTTGTTGATCGAGAGTTGTGTGACCTGTACAATGTTGCGGCCCCCAACCGTTACAGCTAGTGTTTCGGGTTTAAGACGTGCGCCATGACATTCAGGACACAAGCGCATCGACATGTACTGCTCGATCTCTTCGCGTACACCCTCGCTCGTTGTTTCTTTGTATCGCTTGTCGAGATTAGCAATTACGCCCTCGAAATGCACGTTGTATGTGCGTGAGCGTCCATGTTGTGGCGTGTAGCGAATACTTAGACTCTCTGGAATACCATATAGAATTTTGTGCTGTACATCAGGGCTTAACTGGTTCCAGGGAGTTTTCACGTCGAAACTATAGCGTTCCGCCAGTGCCTCGATAATCGCTCCATGCCACTGGCTCCCATTGACTACCTTTGCATAAGGCGAGATAGCACCATCTGCTATACTAAGATTAGGATGTGAAACGATCAATTCAGGGTCGATTTCCTGTTGCATACCAAGCCCTGTACAGGTCGGACAGGCACCATGTGGACTATTGAAGCTAAAGGTACGGGGAGCGATTTCTGGCAAGCTGATACCGCAGTAGACACAGGCAGCGCGTTCCGAGAATAAAATCTCTTCGCCATCGACGATAGAGACCAGGACGACACCATTGCCCAGTTTTAAAGTGGTCTCTAATGAGTCCGCGACTCGTTGCCGAAACGATGGGTCGATATCGTCATGTAGCACCGAGACAAGCGTGGGTTCTTGTTCACCGTCTTCGTCGATATGAGCCTCTCTTGCAGCGTTGACATCATAGAGGGCTGGTCGCTCTGCGACACGCTTGAGTTCTGCATTTTGCGCTTCCATAGTTGCGACATCGGATTTTTGACCTTTACGGATGACGAGACGATCAACAACCACTTCTATTGTGTGTTTTTTCTGCTTGTCTAGCTCGATCTCATCGCTCAAATCGTAAATTGTGCCATCAACGCGGATACGCACATAGCCAGCACGTCGCATGTCTTCGAAGACATTTTTGTATTCGCCCTTGCGCCCCTGGATAAGTGGTGCGAGGAGAAGAATACGTGTCCCATCGGTAAGACTTAGCACAGAGTCAACGATTTGTTGAATCGTCTGTTTGCTGACCTCACGTCCACATTTGGGACAATGTTGGTGTCCGATACGGGCATAGAGCAGGCGGAGATAGTCATAAATCTCGGTAACGGTCCCGACTGTTGAACGTGGGTTGTGCGTTGCGCCCTTCTGGTCGATGGAGATCGCAGGTGAGAGGCCGTCGATATGGTCAACGTCAGGTTTCTCCATTTTATCAAGGAACTGGCGGGCATAGGCCGAGAGCGACTCGACATAACGACGTTGCCCTTCGGCAAAGATAGTGTCAAAGGCAAGACTACTCTTGCCAGAGCCGGAGAGACCTGTGATGACCACCAATTTATCACGTGGGATGGTCACATTAATATTTTTCAGGTTGTGCTCACGAGCACCACGAATCACAATTTTATCTAATGGCATCGTATTATACCGTCCATCCCCATCGTTTTATAGCTATTTTCGTTGTAGTAGGCAGAAGCATATATCAATCTATTGCTATCAGCACAAGTCCATAGGCAGTGAAATACAAACAAACGTTCCATACAACACTACTATACAAATCGTCTAACGTCAAGAGGTAAGTATGTAGGAAAAAGGGTAACATAAGGACTATATATTCATGTGTACATGCACAAAACTAAGATGTATGTCTAGCTCAACGCGTTTTTGCTTCTCTATAGAAAACAACGTAGCTATAGAGTAATATTTCCTATTAAGTACTTGAGTGGAAAGAGACGCAACAAGAGTTGTAAGAACATCGTATACAATGGTACAGAGAAATCGAGAGTAGGACGATGGGGAATGATAGCGGTATATTGATGTCGATTAACCAAATAATACAAATATATTGTAGGGACCGATTTATCACGTCCTCGTTGACGAATCGAATACCAGCAAGGACGTGATAAATCGGTCCCTACAACATACGGTGATATAAGGAACATATATGGATATAGAGCTAAACTTCGAGAAACGCTATCGCCTGGTGCGCGAGGTCATCGAGACAGCCGTTTTGACATTGCTTATGTTTTTGGTAATACATTCGGCGGTCCAAAACTTCAATGTTGACGGTCATAGTATGGAACCAAACCTGCATGATAAAGAGCTTATTCTTGTTGATAAATGGACCTATCTTTTTCATGCGCCTGCGCGTGGTGATGTGATTGTATTTGTGGCACCCCCTGCTCCTAGCGAAGATTATGTGAAGCGGATCATTGGTATCCCTGGTGACGTTATTACCATTAACAATGGTGCGCCAACCGTTAATGGTGTGGTCTTAAAAGAAACCTATGTGCGGCCCGCAAACATGGGGGCGACGCCGGATGACATGGCCGTTAACAAAATGATTGTGCCACCTAATGATTATTTTGTGCTTGGTGACAATCGCGTTGGTAGCTCGGATTCGCGTACATGGGGTCTCTTACCAAGAAAGAATATTATTGGACGTGCGGCCCTGGTCTACTGGCCGTTTGGACAAGATAATAATGGCTTATTGCCCAACGTCTCGCCTGTGTTTTCTCAATTGGCACAGGCCCAAACAGTATCTTCTGCACCATCCGATAGTAATGGAGGTTCAGATAATCAAATGCTTATATTGGCAATGCCGGGACTTTTCGTGATATTCTCTAGGTATCGAAAGCGTAGGATGCAATAATACAATGCCTGTAGGGACCGATGTATCACGTCCTTGCTACCACATCAAAACGCGAGAAGGACGTGATACATCGATCCCTATGGAGAACGTATCCTGATTATTTGATTAATAAGAGGAACAGCAAGCGTAAATCAGCAACTTGATTTTGAGAAACGATATCGGTTGGTACGAGAGGTCATAGAAACACTTGTATTGACCGTGCTTATGTTCCTAATTATCCGTCTGGCGGTGCAGAACTTCAATATTGACGGTCATAGTATGGAGCCAAACCTGCACGATCAAGAGCTTATTCTTGTTGATAAATGGACTTATCTATTTCATGCGCCTGCCCGTGGTGATGTTGTGGTCTTTAAAGCACCTCCAAATCCGTCGTTAGACTATATCAAGCGTGTCGTCGGTTTGCCAGGTGACGTTATTACGATTAAAGACACAACCGTGTATGTCAATGGGCAAGCCCTCACCGAACCTTATGTACAGCCTAGCAATCAGGGCAATCCTTATCCTTCGTTTACGAACCGTATTATACCGCCAAATACGTACTTTGTGCTGGGAGACAACCGCAATGGTAGCTCGGATTCGCGGGACTGGGGGTGTTTGCCCCGTGCGAATGTAATTGGTAGGGCCGCTCTGGTCTATTGGCCTCTTGGACAAAATAATAATGGTTTGTTGCCCAATGAAGCAGCAGTGTTCAATGGTGTACATGCTGCCCCCAAAACTACCTCGACTGATATCTGCCAGATCAGCCCCAACAACAACACTGCTACAAGTGTGTCCTCGCCAGTAGGTGGGTCAGTAGATATGAACATGGTGCTATTGCTAATTATGCCCGGGCTGTTTGTGGTTTACTCACAACGGAAACGTGCGCCTGCAGTTACTATTAAACAGTAACATCTATCTCATGATCTTTGAGTTGAACCTGCGTAACCTGATGATTGATGCGTGTCTGCGCGTCCTCGAAGTGCGAATTTAGTAGTGTAGTGATGTCTTTGGGCGATAGAACCAAACCGATAATACCCGAAACTACAACATTCGTCGCGACCAATTTCCCGTTTTGCATCTGAGGAATCCCTGTAATCGTGCAATCTTGTCCATAAAGCTTGAAGTCTAACAGAATTTGGTTCGCGGAAATCTGTATGTTCGTGCTTTGAGCTGGATCAGGGCTACCTGCGTTATTGGAAAGAACTGCATTGACAGTATCCTCTGATATAGGAAGAGTTGTACCCGGTGGAATGGGCAGTCCTACCTCGGGAATCTGGTTGACCACATTCGTCATCATCGTATCCATTTGCGTCACTGCTACGTCATGAAGATATGGACGTAAGGCAAAAATCCATGTTGCCCCTAAAAGAAGAATGAGTACAAAAAGCGTTCCCAGACATCCCAGAGCACAACCCAGACGATTGCGACGCCGCGGCGCATCGGCTACTGTTGAATGCACTTCTTTAGCTGTATCATGAGGCAGATAGAGTCGAAGTGGTGCTTGTGCTTGAGGGGTTGATTGCTGAAATGTGGGTCCTGACGAATATGCTGTTGAGATGGTGTTTGCGTCTTGTTGTGGTAGTGGGACTTGTTGTTGATAGGGATATTGTGCTGAAGCTGATGGCGTATTGAGTTGTTGTACAAGGGAAGATATGGGTATCGTGTTATCTGGTGTTTGATCCTCTGGTGGAGATACAAGGACATGTTGTGGTTGGGAAGTTGCAACAGGTAGACCACAATTTCGGCAGAAGCGTGCGTTTGCTTCTAACTGTACACCACACCGTACACAATTCATCATTCTCTCCAGCATTTCAATCATGTTCAGATTGTTGTTCTATGCTGCATTATATGCCAATACAGCACAGATGTCCACGAGTAAAACGTTGTATATTGGTCGGATTCCCGCGTATGCAGTTCTCAAAATTCGCGTTGCAGAATAGCATTCATTGATGTGATGATCTGTGCACGCATCTCGGCATTCGCGTTAAGCACGGTCATAACCTGCTCGATCAAAGCTGTCTCTTGCTCTTGGGGCAGCGTATAACCGTATTGCTGATGGACAGCGACTGCGGCGGCACTACGTACTTTCTCATTGTCGCTCATCAAGTGGGGTGGGTGGCGTTCGACGCTCCGTTGCAACGTTGTTCCTGGTGGGCTATCGGTTTTTAGCGGGGTTACACCATCGGCGGCAAAGGGAATATCGGTGTCGATGAGGTGCGCGGAATACTCGGTTGCCCGGTCGATATGTACTGTTACAGTTTGGGTTTCTTCGTTTAATGATGTAATTGTGCCTTCAAGATAAATCACTTCGGGTGCGCCCCAGAAGACGCGCTCTCCTATATGGAGAATCATAACAATCTGTTTCCCTTCTGGTCTTTCTCTTCGTGTTCGTAAGTTTTGACTATACTATAGCATACGTATTCACCACAAAATTTTCAAATGAGCCTGTGAGGAAACAAAAAAGCGTTGCGTAGTGTTATAGAGAGTAGATGCTTTTCCGAACTCTATTTCATTCCCTCCCCAAATATGATATTGTGGCTATGACATTTTTTGCGAAGATAACCATGAAGATAACCATTTAGAACACATCACCCGATCAGGGAGACCGCAAGGGTCTCCCCTACACGTAGGGTTTGAAATGTAGGGGAGACCCTTGCGGTCTCCCTGACCTACAGTGTGCTCTACATACATATAGGTAGGGCGCAACACACATGTATATACATGTAGAGGACTCATTGACACACATGCACGAGAAAAGTTTACTTACGCTGGAGTACCCAAAGATACTAACAAAGGTGGCAAGAGAGGCTGCCTTTTCTGCCAGTAAAGAACTGGTGATGGCATTGGAGCCAATACCGAACCTGGACGAGGCGCGGCGTCGCCTTGCCTATACAACTGAAGCTTCACGCTTGATCGATCTGCATGCGGATGCAGGTGTTGGTGGAGCACATGATATTCGTCCTTTTTTGGCTCGTGCTGCCCGTGACGGTGTTCTCAGCCCAACGGACCTGGTTGAGGTCATGGAAACGGTACGCAGTACAATTGTTGTCGCACGCATGCTTGAGCGGGTAGACGTGGAGACATTTCCATTATTGCACATGCTCGGTGGCGATATTCCTATGCGACCGCAGATTGTGCGGCGTATTGAAGAGACGGTAAGCGAAGAGGGCGAGGTACTGGATACCGCCAGTCCTGCTCTACGTAAGGTACGTTTTGAGTTGCGCGGTGCCAATCAACGTTTACAGGACCGCTTACGTACTCTTGTTGGTGAATTTGGTGGCGCATTACAGGAGCCGATTATCACCATTCGCAACGACCGTTATGTCGTGCCCGTACGCTCTGAGAGTCGAGGACAGGTCCGTGGTATTGTGCATGACCAATCATCGAGTGGCGCGACGGTCTTTGTCGAACCAATGGTTGTCGTCGAACTCAATAATAGAGTACGTCAACTCCAGATCGAGGAGCGACAGGAGATCGAGCGTATACTGCGTGTCCTTTCTGGCGAGATTGGACGTGAAGCCGAGTCGTTGAAGGTTGCAGTCGAACTGCTCGCGGAATTCGATATGCACCTTGCAAAGGCACGGTATGGACGTATGACACGTGCTATCGCGCCAAAGTTGAACGAGCAGGGTCGCATCGACCTGCGGAACGCACGGCATCCACTCCTGACAGGAAAGGTTGTACCGACAAACTTCCACCTGGGACGCGACTTTTTTATGGTTGTCATCACAGGTCCAAATACGGGCGGTAAAACGGTTGCACTCAAAACCGTCGGACTACTGACAGTGATGGCGCAAGCTGGCATGCTTATACCAGCCGACGAGGACTCGGAAATTGCAATTTTTGAAGATATCTTCGCGGATATTGGCGATGAACAGAGTATCGAGCAAAGTTTAAGTACGTTCTCATCACACCTGAGCCGTATTATCGAGATACTGCGTCGTGTCGATGAAGAGCAGAAACGTGGCACGCCCGCGATTAGTGGAGCGATGGCCGAGGCACTAGTAAAGAAAGCGCAACGTCCAGCATCCGTGATGATTCTGCTCGACGAACTTGGTGCAGGTACCGACCCAAGTGAGGGTTCGGCACTGGCACGTGCTATCCTGACGTTCTTGTTAGAACGCCATGTAACAACCGTCGCAACAACGCACTATTCCGAACTCAAGGCATTTGCCCATGAGCAAACTGGAGTCGTCAACGCCTCGGTCGAATTCAACATCGAGACGCTTTCACCAACATACAAACTTAGTATTGGTTTGCCTGGACGTAGTAATGCATTGGCTATTGCGAGTCGTCTTGGACTGGACGAGCGCATTATCAGCAAGGGACGCGAGTTCCTCGGTAGCGAGGGTGTGCGTATGGAGAACCTGCTGGAAGGACTGCAAACCGAGCGCAAAACGGCGGAAGACGAGCGTTTCCGTTTGAACATGGAGCGTGTCGAGGCCGAATATCAGCGCAAGCAACTTGAGGAGGATCGGTACAGGCTTGAACAGGATCGTGTACGTATTCTCAATGAGGCGCGTGCACAGGCGCGACGTGAGCTTGAGCAAGTTCAATCATCGTTGTCGAAGGTCAAGATCGACGTGAGTCGTGTCAATATGACGCGTGAACGTCTGGGCGAATTACGTCAACAAGTACGACGCCTCGATGATAAAATCACAAATGTTCCTGAACCTGTACAACCAAAACGGCAAGTAGTAGCACCTGACCCACAGGTGACGGGTACCAACTCTGTTGAGGCACCATTACAAATTGGTGATACGGTCTATGTACAAAACTTTGGGCAAAACGCGGAACTGGTTGGTCTTTCGGCAGACCATAGCGAGGCTGAAGTCCAGATGGGAGCGTTACGCTTCCGTGTCAATGTAGACAACATAGAGCGTCTGAGCAAACGGAAAGCGGCGGCTACTCAGGCTGAGGAGCGACCAGTGCGTATTGTCTCCTCGGACATTAATATTCCACGTTACGAAGATCGGCCCGCTGTGGATATGCAACTGGATATACGCGGCTGGCGTGTCGAGCAAGCCCTTGAAGAACTCGACACCTATCTGAATAACGCGGCGATGGCTGGTCTGTCGGCTGTGCGCATTGTGCATGGGAAGGGAACAGGAGCGTTACGCGCTGCTATTCGTGAGCAACTTGTACATCATCCGTTGGTGAAATCATACGCCTCCGCAACTCCACAAGAGGGTGGCGATGGCGTCACCGTGATAAAGCTTGCTGCATAACAAAAACGTACCTGGAAATATACTGATATATTTCCAGGTACGTTTTTGTTATGCAGCAAGCTATGAAGCTGACAGAAGTTTTTGAGCTTGTTCAGTTGTCAATGGCTTGTTATAAATCACGGAACCAGGTTGTTGCAAGCGGCCACCTTCGCGCAAGGAACCTGTATCGACAGGCGCAAAACCAATATCCTCGATCAACTTTGACACAATCGCTTTTGCCTCGGCATCATCACCAGCTACGAACAGCACAAGCCGATCCTTTGGCTCTTGCCGACCACCAGTACGCAGCGTCTCGAAGTACATCGTGTTGAACGCCTTCACCAATCGCACGCCAGGGAGACGCTTTGCCACCTCCTCGCTTGACGAGCTATTGCCTAGATCATGCACATTCCCTGTGGAGGTATAGTGGTTCATAGCGTCAATCACAATTTTGCCTTCTAGCAGCTTCGCGGTTGGCAAAGCTTCAGGTGTGCGCCACGGGACCGCTAACAAGACGACTTCTCCAAATTTCGCGGCATCATCAACCGTTGTTGCGGTGACATTTGCTCCAAGCGTGGCAACAAGTGATGTTAGCGACTGCGGGCCGCGCGAATTGCTGATGGCGACGTGATGGCCTGCCTTAGCAAAGAGTCGTGCCGCGTTCGCGCCGATATTTCCAGCACCAATTATCCCAATATTCATGAAATATAATCCTTTCGTTCTGAAAAAGTGGTATCTTTATCTACGGATTAGGATGCGATAAGTTTTATACACATTTGTCTGTTATGCCATCTACTACAACGCGAAGAGATATACATTTTCTTCCGCTCCTAGCTACCTTATTTGGCCTTACCCATATGTATGAATTACTAACTCTTTAGAACCATATTGTGTTTTCTATGCGTTTTATAAGAAGTAGGCATTGGGTACAGTATACTCAATGCTATGTTCATTTGCTTTTCATATAGTTGGAGGTATTATTTTATGGACCGTATGAGAGACCTTGGGGGCCGTGGACTACGCGGTGGCTTCAGCCAATTGGGCGATTTCAGAAAATTCATTCTGCGTGGTAATGTTGTTGATTTAGCCGTTGGCATTGTCATTGGTGCTGCTTTTACCGCGGTTGTAACTGCTGTTGTAGCAGACCTTATTACACCTTTAGTCGGCTTAATTGGTATTCGTGATTTTTCTAACCTCTCTCAAACTGTAAACCACAACACATTCAAATGGGGCGCAGTCATCAATGCTATTATCAGCTTTTTGATTACTGCTGCTGTAGTGTACTTTCTCGTTGTCAAACCTGTCAATGCATTGGAAGAACGTTTCAAACCTCATCAAGATACTACGCCGACGACGCGTGAATGTCCGTTCTGCTTGAGTACCGTACCGCTCGGGGCAACGCGCTGTGCCTATTGTACGGCGCAATTGCCACCTGCGGACACGGCTACTGCGGGTACGGGGAGATAACATTTATCTTGCACTCGCTAGTGCGCTAGCGTATACTTTACAACGGAACCCATACACGATACATTAGTAGTATTCTGTAGGGACCGATTTATCGCGTCCTTGTCGGCATATCAACAGTTACGAGGACGCGATAAATCGGTCCCTACAGGTACATATATTATTTTTTTGAACCGTATTGTTGTGTCCTTGCGGATAATCAATTGTTCAGAGGACGTGATAAATCGGTCCCTACGAAGTGTTATTTAGTAGCTGTAGAGGAGAGCACCACTCATGTCATCAATGCCTGATATCCGTCTTGAAGATTTCATTCGTGACATACAAGATTTTCCGCAACAAGGTGTGTTGTTCAAGGATATCACGCCTATGCTGCAAGACGGACCAGCATTCCACGCGTCTATAGATCGTCTTGCGGCCCATTATGCCGGAGCAGGTATTCAGACTGTTGTGGGTGTGGAGTCACGTGGCTTTATTTTCGGGGCACCACTCGCATACCAACTCAACTGCGGTTTTGTGCCTGTTCGCAAGTTCGGAAAACTGCCCGACGAGACTGTGAGCGTCGAGTATGCTTTAGAGTACGGTACCAATGTCGTCGAGATTCATAAAGACGCGATAAAGCCTGGTGAGCGCGTCTTGATCGTCGATGACCTCCTCGCCACAGGAGGAACTGTGTCAGCCGCAATGGAGTTGGTCGAGAAACTCGGTGGTCATATCGCGGGCATCGCGTTTCTAGTGGAATTGACCTTCCTCAAAGGCCGTGAGCATCTCAAAGGACACGATGTCTTTGCCCTGATTAAGTATTAATAAAGAATACAAAATGGCTGTACGGGTCTAATTTCATCACACCCTGTTAGTACACCACAATGTTGGCAGGATATGTGCAACGTTCCATCTCTTCGGGGAAGAAACAATTGCCACGAGGGTGTGATGAAATCAGACCTGTACAGCCATTTTCATATCTGCATGAATTTGTCAAACCGCATAATCGGTCCCTACACTCATCCGAGCCATGTTGTCTTGGTCTCGAAAGGTGTTGGTTGACGTTCCGTATGTGGAATGGCTGGATAGCCAACATAGAGCAATGCAACGATAGAATCTTCGGTTGAAAGACCTAACCATTGCTTAGTGTGCGGATCATAGGCTGCATCACCTGTTCGCCACATACAGGCTAAATCCATCTCTTCAGCGACAAGTAACATGTTTTGGACAGCGGCAGCCGTTGCCTCGACATTCTCGATATCCATCACATTCGGTACCGTAGGATGCTCTGCCGCCACCACGATCACAATAGGGGAACGCAGCGGTTTGTTGCGCTCTTTGTCGAGCATCGCCTGTGTTTTCTCTCCTGCTGTTTCTTGTAAGCGTGTCGCTAGTGACGAAGCCATAATTTCGCCCAGCTCGTTACGGGCCTTCCCTGCCAATACAAAGAAACGCCATGGTTCCACTTTATGATGATTGGGTGCGTGTATCGCAGCCTCTAAAAGCCGCTCTATCTGTTCGCGTGTCGGACTTTGTTCCGTCATCTTCCCGATACTACGCCGACGCTTGATGCTATCAAAAACGCTCATATTGTTTTGCCTTTTTCTGCATAAGTCTTTCAAACATTATAATCAAGGTAAGGTTTGATTGTAAGATAAGTTCTGAGACACGTCAACAATACACAACTATTAGCTGTCACAAATGGAAGCTGGAACTGTCTCTAGTGATGATAGCAAAAAATGTCAGATAAGAACCTTTTGTTAAGAAAGAACAGGCTATGTATAACCCATTTACTGAAGAAATTACTTTTGATGTTCCTGATGAGACGCTTGTAGATCAGGCCCGTGATGGGAACTGGGATGCCCTCGAACAGCTTATCCAACGGCATCAAGCATGGATTTTTAATATTGCTGTTCGCATGGTTCGTAAGCGTGAGGAGGCGGAAGATATTACGCAAGAGGTGTTGCTCAAGATGCTTACCAAACTGAGTACATTTCAGGGCAAAAGCAGTTTCAGAACGTGGCTCTATCGAATTGTGGTCAACCATATTTTGAATCTCAAGCAACGCCACACGGAAATTACGTTTTCCGAACTTGGCACATTGATGGATGAACTTCCTGATGCGACATTACCTGATCCCGCAGACGTGTCTCTTCCCCTACCAGTACTGATTGAGGAAGCGAAAATTGGTTGCACGAAGGCCATGCTCCTCTGTCTGGATTCGCGACAACGGCTGGTCTACATTCTAGGAGAGTTGTTTGGCGTCAAGAGCGAACTGGGCGCGGAACTCATGGACCTTTCGCCCAGCAACTTTCGTCAGTTGCTCACTCGCGCACGTCACGATCTCTACAACTACATGAATAAGAAATGTGGCCTCATCAACACATCGAACCCCTGTCGCTGTGCCCGCAAAACCCGCTCGTTTGTGGAGCAGGGCTACATTGATTCGAATCGTCACCAATTTACGCGCGAACGACTTGGACAGATTTCCGCACTTGCTCCCAGTCATGCTGACGAAATCGACTTTCTCATCGAACAGCAACATGCCACTGTTTTTCGAGAGCAGCCCTTTCTTGCTCCTCCTGACCAGGCGAGTGCGCTACACCAGCTCATCAACACACCTTCATTCCGTCATACCCTGCTTTTGGATAGAGAGTAACAACCGTTTCCAACTGTCACAATATGACAAAGTGCTGGTCTAAGGGGGTGAGGAGCAAAGAACTCCTTATATATGAAATAAGAACAAGGAGAAACTCGATGACGACAACAGACCAAAATCCTAACGAAACTCTTCAGAAACAAATAGAGGTGTTTCTAGCTCAAACTGCCGAGCAACTACCACCAGAGCTTATGAAAAACTTTTACAGCAGTATTGAAGCTGTCGTTCAAACAGATATCGCGAAACACAGTTTGAAAGTGGGCGAGAAGGCTCCTGACTTCACATTACCCGATGTCTTTGGCAAACAGGTGGGGCTTTCTGAACTGCTTCAGCGCGGTCCTGTTGCTGTCACCTTCTATCGCGGAGAATGGTGCCCCTTCTGTAATCTTCAACTTCATGCCTACCAGGATATTCTGCCGCAGATACAGGCATTAAGGGCATCATTAGTAGCCATCTCACCACAAACGCCCGATCATTCTTTATCAACCGTTGAGAAGAAAGAGTTGACCTTTACGGTTTTGAGTGATGTTGGCAATACCGTTGCTCGCCAGTATAAACTCGTTTTCGCTTTGCCAGAGCAATTCCGAGCTATGTACACAAGCATTGGTTCGGATGTCCCAACGTTTGATGGCGATGCGTCGTGGGAACTTCCAATGCCTGGAACGTTTATCGTTGCCCAGGACTCGACAATTCGCTTGGCTTTTGTCCATGAAGATCATACGCAGCGCCTGGAACCTACCGCCCTGCTAGATGGTCTACGTGCTCTAGGGAACAACACATAGAAGTAACCTTGGGAACAAGGAGTAAACAAGACGAAAAAGCACTGGAGTTTAAATCTTAAACTCCAGTGCTTTTTCGTCTTGTGGTTTTCTATTTGTCATCAGCATGCCAGAGTATACATGTTGAAAGCGTGAAGAACACCACATGCGCGAAATTAAGCCATGTGGGAGCCAAGAAGTTACCCAGGACAGGAATGACACCACTCTGTTGAAATAGCGCAATAAGTAGCGAAATAAAAAATGGACTGAGAAATGCCATCCATTTTGGATAGAGTGTACGCTTCGACAAAACAGCTATACAAAACCAGATAGATACAACGGCATAACAGAAGAGCGTTACCGCGAAGAGTGGGCCACCATAGGTCAGAAAGTAGTTGTACCCTATTGTAGTAGCCGAGACCGTCCTCGTTTGCACCAACACAATTAGACCTGCAAATGTTCCATGAGCCGCAGCACCAATGGCTAAACCGTAGGCCATGAGCCAGAAGAAGATCGACGTATGTTTTACACCACTGAGTTTTAAGGCGTGACAAACATGCCAATAGCCAACGGCAAGTAAAGGAATAGCGACGACACCTAGTATGTGTCCAGATAGTGAACGCCACAACGGATAATCGCCAACATACGCAAATGTTCCATATCCTTGTGGCGAATACTGTAGTAGCTCATCTGCTGTCGTGGTCAAGAGCGCGAAAAAAATGCTTAGAAGACCTGTAGTCCGTAGAATATATTTCTGCGAGTATAGAGTTGAGGTCATCTGGAAACTCCTTTTACTTTTAATTTTAGGTTATTATGATTATTTTGAAAGTATAATAACATATTTATTTTATTGTAATCAAGTAAAAGTTTTACTATAGTAAAAATTTTCGAATACTTAGATAAGTTATGTGATAAAATTAAGCGATTTGAAAAAGGTATAGGAGGAAAACAACATGGATATAATGACACCCGAATGTCGCGCATTTCTTTTAGATACGGTACACACGGGCAAACTAGCAACCGTCCGGGCCGATGGACGCCCTCACGTTGTACCAATCTGGTTCGATTTGGATGACGAGAACAGGCTGTATTTCAATACGTGGCACGCATCGGTCAAAGGGAAAAATATGCGCCGTGACCCACGTGTCTGCATCTGTGTCGATGATGAGCGACCACCTTTTACGTTCGCCATGCTCGAAGGAACCGCCGAATTTATAGACGACGCCAAAGCCTCACTCTACTGGGCGACACGCTTTGGTGGTCGATACATGGGAAGCGAGCAAGCCGAAGCGTATGGCAATCGCAACAGCGTGGAAGGCGAATTGCTTGTGCGCGTGACGTTGACGCATGTGCTGTTTCAGAAGGATATTGCGAACTAATCTACGTTCCAATGACAAGTTATGCTTCACGAAGTTGAGCTATCGTCAGTAACTGGACAGAAAGACCTGGAACACGAGTGTAGTCTGTATCAGTCGTGATCACAGTAAGGTTATGTTCGAGAGAGGCTGCTGCTATCAAAGTGTCTATGTCACCGATTAGTCCAACCATTTGCCCCGTAGGAGTGCGTAACCTTCGCATGGTCCGACGAATATCAGCATTGCGTTCTACTGTACGATAATCAGGTACTAAAACAGTAACTTGTGTTTGCAACAAGCCAAAAAGAATACTTTGATATTGAGCATACTAAGCGGGGAACGAAAGAAGCCCTTCAACTACTTCTCCATAGTTGAGAATACTCGTTGCGGCTTCTTGAGAATGAATTAGGGCATCAAGGCGAGCAACTGCTCCTTTTCTTTTCGCCCTCGAATGTAAGCGGCTAAGGGAGCAGTGTCAAGCAAATACTTCATTCACTATCATCTCCCAATAAGTCTCGAAGTTGTTCATCCATTAGAGGTGTGGGTGGAACTTCGTGTCGTCTTCGCATCAACTCCTCTTCAAAATCGTCTGGAAGGTCAGGCATCGAACCTGCATAAGAAGGTAGAATGGTTGCAGGAACAAATTGCCCTTCAATCATCCGAGCAATCTCATCCTGTTGGAATGGAGGAATATCTTTTAATCGTTCTATCGCTTGTTGCAGACGAGTTGTCAAACTGCTCATTGCTCTCCTCTCATACAGGCATAAGTTATTCTTGTATGGTGGCCCTACCTATCGACACTAAATGAAGACAATCGGGAGGCGTATCCTCGCTGTAGCTCTTCTGTCAACTCAAGCACCTCAATCATTCGTTCAATACGCTCTGTTGGTGTAAGTTGTAGGCTAGACCACACCAGCGATAGGCCAACTCCCCAGGCTTCCAATTCATTCAAGCGTATGCGAGTTTGTTCAGGTGTAAGTGGCTCTGCTGAACCAACGATATGCTGAGCATTATTGTTGTTTTCCATTGGGCAATATCTTTATTGTTGTGTCGTTTCTGTCTATATAGATGATACCATACGATTTGATACGACTGTAGGGGTTTGCATTCCATCACACCCTCTAGCCCATCGAGAATCATGCAAGATTATATGCAACGTTTCGATAGTGCTTTCGAAATTGTGATTTGCCAACAGGGTGTGATGGAATGCAGACCCTTACAATTTATTCGTTGCCAATAGATTTCACAATCTTGCGGCCACCACTCAACAGGTTTTCCTCGACGCCGAGTGAGGGCAATAACTGTGCTTGTGCTTGCGTTGTAAGTGGTAGGCCCCACAGTTTGATGAAGCCAAGGGCGGCGTTGTGGTCGAATTGGTCGCCACTATCGTAGGTTGCAAGGCCGTGATCGTAGAGCGAGTATTCGGATTTGCGTCCGACAACGGAGCAGTTGCCGCGCGAAAATTTCATGCGAACCACGCCGCTCACAAAACGTTGTGTGCTTTGTACGTATGCTGCTAAATCCTGGTGTATGGCACTATACCACTGACCATTGTAGATCAGGCGCGAATATTCAGTGACGACACTTTCTTTGAAGCGTATCTGGTCGCGGCTTAGTGTGAGGCTCTCCAATGCCTTGTGTGCGGCATGCAACACAACGGCACCGGGGGCTTCGTAGATTTCACGCGATTTGATGCCGACAAGACGGTTCTCGATATGGTCAATGCGCCCAATACCGTACTGACCTGCCGTCTTATTCAACGACTCAACGAGTGTATAGCCTTCGATTTCTTCTCCATTGAGCGCGGTAGGAATACCATGTTGAAAGGTGATCTCAACATAGGTGGGTTCAGATTGTGCGACGCTATCGGGGTTGACCGTCCATGCGTAGACATCCTCTGGTGGCTCTGCCCATGGGTCTTCCAGGATGCCACATTCGACACTACGGCCCCAGAGGTTCTGGTCAACCGAGTATGGGCTGGCATTGGTCGCTGAAATCGGAATTTATGCTCTGCCGCGTATGCGATTTCGTTATCGCGTGTCATGCTCCATTCACGAACAGGCGCGATAATTTTCAGGTCAGGTGCAAGCGTATTTATCGACACGTCGAAGCGTACCTGATCGTTGCCCTTGCCTGTGCACCCATGGGCCACGGCCACAGCACCTTCCGCACGAGCAACCTCTACCAGTAAGCGTGCGATAAGGGGACGGGCTAACGCAGTTGCTAAAGGATACTGCCCCTCGTAGATGGCTCCGGCTTGTAGCGCGGGCCAGACGAAGTAGCGCACAAAATCCTCGCGCCCATCGACAACAAGGGCTTTAACCGCGCCGATGGTACGTGCCCGTTCCGCGATGGCTGGCAGGTCACGTTCATTGCCCACATCAATTGTCAACGCGATCACGTCCAGGTCATATTTTTCTTTTATCCAACGGATGGCAACCGATGTGTCCAGACCACCCGAATAGGCAAGTACCACTGTTGCCATGATTACTCCTTCGCAAGTTGTGCCGTTGGGATACCAACGAGCTGCTCTATCGTCATTTCAAAGGTGCCTGTGCGCTGTTGCCATTGTGCCTGTGCCTGTTGCACACGCTGCATCGCTTGCTCTATGCCAATATTGCCAGCACCGCCGAGATGGCTGCGTGCCTGTAAGCGTTCGACAAGTTGCTCCCGGCTTTCAACCGGAAGTGTGTTATGTCGATCAAGCTGGGCTGTGACCTCTGCTCCCACAATCCGGTATGCGTCGCGGAAAGGCATGTTGGCGTCAATCGCGAGTTTATACGCTCGGTCAGCCGCGAACAACTCAAAGGTACAAGCAGCAATTAAACGTTCGGCATTGATGCCAATACTACTTATCACAAGTGTACAAATATCCAGGCTTTCTTGTACAAGGTCAAGAGCCTCCATAAACGGACGTTTTGTTTCTTGATAGTCCATATTATAGCCCGTGGGTAGACCAGTCACGATGCCGAGTATTTGTTGTTGTAGCGCGAGCATCGTTTGCGTTCGGGCGCGAACCAACTCCATCACGCCTAAATTGCGCTTCTGTGGCATGATACTGCTGCCCGTACAAAGTTCTTGCGGAATATGGAAGAAGCCATATTCAACTGTTGAAAACAACAGCACATCCTGGGCGAATTTGCTCAGGTCGAGCATGATTTGGGTCAATGCCTGCACAATCGCGCCTTCGACCTTGCCACGGCTATTCTGTGCATAGATGACGTTGTTTTGCACATGCGCAAAGCCGAGCAGATCAGAGGAATATTGGCGATCAATCGCGATAGGGACACCATAGCCAGCCGCAGAGCCTAGCGGCGACTGATCATTGATGGTATAGGCCGCCGTCAGTAGCTGCTCATCATCCAGCAGTCCCTCGGCAAAGCTTGCGGCCCAAAGACCAACAGATGAGAGCATCGCGCGTTGCATATGTGTATAACCCGGCATCGGAACCTGTGCATGCTGTTCCGCGAATGCCAGGAGCGCATGGGCACATTCACAAAGTTTTGAAGCGACGATATGCAATTGCTCTTTGCCATAGAGACGTAAGTCAACCAGGACCTGATCATTGCGCGAACGAGCCATATGAATTTTTTTGCCTGCCGCACCGGTTGTCGCGGCAAGATGATTTTCAACGCTCGTATGTACATCTTCATCTGAAGGACGAATGATGAACTCTTGCTGTGCCTCTAACTCTAAAATGTCCTGTAAGGCTTTTTTCAATGTAGAGTGTTCGTTTTCCGTTAGAATGCCGATATGTGCGAGCATGGCGATATGGGCAAGTGATCCCCATACGTCATGCCGCACCAGCCGAGCGTCGAGGAGGCTATTTTGTGCCGCCTCGAAACGCTCGATCTGCTCATTCAAACGGTAGCCTTTTTGCCACAGTTTGGTCATGAGTGGTTACATTCCTTCCTGTTCGAGACCTGCCGTTTTATTGCGCCGTGCGATCAGTTCGTAAGGTAAGCCTCGTAGATGTGCCGCCGGAGCACACTCCTTCTGGTTGAAGCTTGAACTATTGATGGAGCGCACGTCTGGGAAGAAGAGGCCACTGGTCGAGGCACGGGAAATGATGTCGATATTGCCCTTATATAAATCGACAACGTACTCACCATTGACCGCCGTCTGCGTGCTGGCGATAAAGGCATCGATGGCATTCTTCAACGGGTGGAACCATTCGCCATGATAGACCATACGCGACCACTGTGCATCCATTTGTTGCTTGAGTTGAGTCTCTTCTTTGGTCAAACAATATTTTTCCAGGTCACGATGCACCTTGAGCAGGATATGCGCGGCGGGTGCTTCATAAATCTCACGTGATTTGAGACCCATAATGCCATCCTCGAAGATGTCGATTTTGCCGATGCCGTTGGCACCTCCAACAACATTGAGTTGCTCGATAATCTGGTCGAGTGGCAGTTCTTGTCCATTTAGTGCGACAGGCAGACCATTTTGCCATGTCAGCTTGATGGTTGTGGGGGTGTTCGGTGCTTTTGTAGGTGGCGTCAACCACATCCATATAGAGTCGGGTAATTCTGTATCGAGGCCAATACCACCACTCGCGATAGAGCGGCACCACATCGTTTTGTCGTCACCACCAGCAATCAGTTCCTCAACGGGAATGCCGAAATGTTCCATCAGCAATTGCTCTTCACCGCGGGTCAGATCGAAGTCACGAACGGGCACGAAGACGGAGACACCGGGAGCGAACAGGCTAAAGACATTATGCATACGATACTGGTCGTTGCCTTTACCAGTGGAACCTTCCATCAAGGCATCGCATCCAAGCTCAAGTGCTTTGCTGGCAATTTTGCTAGCAATAAGCTGACGTGTCATGGATGTGGAGACGGGATAGCCGTTGTAGTCAGAGTTGGCCCAAATCGCTTTGGTGAGCCAGTTCTGTGTAAACTCTTGTTTCGCGTTAAGGATGATAGGTGTGATGCCAAGTTTCTCAGCACGTTCGATACCCTGCTGAATCTCTTCCTCGCCCTGTCCAACATCCACGCTAATCGCGGTGATGCTTTTCGCGTGGTACTTCTCCTCGGAAAGCTTGACGCAGAGGGTCGAGTCGAGACCGCCCGAGTAGGCGATAGCGATATTGTTGCCTTGAGGGACATCGACGGAATTGACTTTTTGCAGCGCGAGGTCGAGTGCGCTAGCTTCAGTGGCTGTCTGACTGGTTGTTGTGTGAGTCGCCATGTGTTTGTACTCCTTCAACGAAATGAACATGGGAAGGAGGCGGGCAACAAAAAACTCCCGACCCTTCCTGAACATTGAAGGGACGAGAGTGCAAGAGGCTTGTTGGCCCTGAACACACCCGTGGTGCCACCCTACTTGTCTTCGCAACTCGAATGAGCGTTCACCGCGTTTGTGAACCACCGTGGCTACAGCATAGGAGCGCAGGTGGGAAGACCACTTTTCCTGGTGCTTTGCTGTATGGGAACCACCCATCTGCCCTACTTGCTGCCATCAAGGATGAGAGCTTTCTTCGGTCAGCCGCTTCCGAAGGCGTTCTGCGTGTGCATACTCATTCCGAACTTTCACCAACTTCGGATCGCTGTCGAGAGCCTCAGGCATACTTTTTTCGTTCAACGCGGGTCAGTCTTTATCATCATTTTTATGATGCAATAAGCATAACAGGTTACTTATTCGTTTGTCAACCTTACAACCGAATATGAAAATGAAACCTTAGGCTTGCTTTTTCCGTGATGATAGGGATACTTGCATAAATATATGGTAGACCACACTTAATAAAAATACGGTTATTCAGCATGATAATGCGAAGGAGAATACAATAATGGCTGCAGTTCTTGACAAAGTTGTCTCTCATGTAAATGACAACAAACACATTTATAACCATCCAGCAAATATTACGACACTTGTGCTATGGGCTATCGCGCTAGGCTCACATGCCGTCCTTATTCCATTGTTTGTACGCCAAGTTCTTTTAAACAAAGACAAGTCCTCTTTGTTTGGATAGACATACACAAAAGGGTTTCACCAAGCGCGGCGGTCAGTTTAACTGACCGCCGCGCTTGGTGAAACCCTTTTGTATTCCCTCTAGTCTTTGTAACATCTGACACGTTACAATCTGTAGAAGATATTAGTGTCAAATGCACACTAAAACTTTTTGATTAGCTGAAACTAGTTTGCTTCCTTGTTCTCGCAATAAAGTTGATACAAAGATAGGATAAAATACAATAATGACGGATATGCCACATACAAATGGTGTTGCACATAAGGGGGTTCTCTCGAACAAGTTCAGCAACCGTGTGACGATTGCACTCTGGATTATTGCCCTCTCGTCACATGCTATACTGCTCCCGAAGTTTCTCCATGATTTTTCTGATAGGAAACATCAAGGGCTAAGGTAAGACAACGGGCACCACCGCCCGCTTTAAGAAATTCTGTTACAGGGGATACGCATACGTCGTAGCCCCATTTTTGTAGGATGCGACCAACACGTGGTGGGCAATGTGGCATGATGATCGTTTTGCCGACAACAACTGAGTTAGCGCAGAATGTCAATGCTTCGTCTGGTTCGAGTACAAGTGGCTCCGGTACGAGTCGTGTAAGTCCCTGGAAACTCGCGCGGTCCCACACGTCGGGTGCGACAATTGCGTGGCGGTCATCCAGTGGACAAAAGCTGATATCAAGGTGGTAGAGCCGTGGATCAATGAGTTTGACCGAGTAGTACTCGACACCTAATTTTTTCGCGAGGACCGCGTGTGAGGCCTGGTCAGAGCGGAAGCCGTAACCTGCTACTAGAGTGTTGCGCACAATAAAGGCATCACCACAACCCTCGAAATAGAGCTTCGTGTCTTCAGAGAAGTCCGACACCTCAAAGTCGTGCGCCTGAAACCATGCGTTGTTGTATTGCACCTCTGGTTGCCGTTCTGGACACGTAAACCTGCTTGGAATAAATGTACTCCCGTTCACAAGTCCAGCATTGGCGGTAAACACAAGGTCGGGCAAGCCGTCAACCGCTTCCATTGTGTGGACCGTCGCGCCTGCCTGTCTCAAATTCGCCACAAGGTCGTGCCACTGCTTTTGTGCAAGGTCTCTATCGGGCGCAACCTCAGTGTGCATCCAGGGATTGATTTCATAAAACACGCCAAAATAGTCTGGCGGACACATTAAATAGCTACGTCCCCATGCAAGTTCGTCCGTTTTGTTAAGCTCTCTATCGTTCACGGTAAAAAAACTCCTCAGATGATGCCTTTGAATAGAAAAAGTACCTCTACTATCAACACAACGAGTAGCCCCTGTCTATTTAGGGGCTATATTGCAGTAACGTCTACTTGTAGAGAGAGTAACTGTAGGGACCGATGTATCACGTCCTTATGAGCAATCGAGACGCGACGAGGACGTGATACATCGGTCCCTACAGATTTTACCCGGTATTCCTCACCCCTGCGGCTATGCCATTGATGGTGAGCAGAACTGCGTGTGTCAGCCTGGCACGTTCTTGTTCGTCACTGCTCGCTTGTTGCTCTTGCTCTGGGGTAAGAGCGAGTGGACCACCAAGCTTGCGTAGACGCTGTAAAAGCATGATCTGGAAGTAGCTCAATGGGTCAACGTAGGGATTGCGCCGCCGAATGGACTCTTGTAAGACGGGCGTACGGTCAAGTAGGGCGTGACTCTCAATAATGCGGAGAATAGCATTTTCGGTACGCTCGTATTCCTGCTGAATCGCTGTAGCCATGTGCTGTCGCAGTTCCTCATCATCGACAAGCATGGCGTAATGATGCGCGATATGCATGTCAGCTTTCGAGAGGGTCATTTGCAGATTGTCCAGGAAAGCACGCAAAAAGGGCCACTTTTGATACATCTCTTGCAGTTGAGCAAGATGTACAGATGGATTTTCTGCTATATACGACTCTAAGGCACTACCAACTCCGTACCAACTTGGTAAGACGTAACGACTTTGCATCCATGAGAAGACCCATGGAATGGCGCGTAACTCTTCTATGCTATGACCTGTTGTTCTACGCGCAGGTCGAGAGCCAATGTTGAGCCAACCTAGCTCAAGAATGGGTGTCGCTTGCTCAAAAAAGTGCACGAACTCAGGGTCCTCGTAAATAAACTTACGATACTGGGCATGAGCTTTTTCTGAAAGTGTATCAAGTGTTTGTATCCATGCCTTTGGGGTCGCAACTTGAACTGTTGTAAGCAACGACTCGGGAATACTGGATTGCACAACACCCGCAACGACCAGCTCCATGTTACGGATGGCTATTTCGTGTAGTCCATATTTGAACGAAAGCATTTCGCCCTGCTCTGTGATGCGTATGCGTCCATTGACCGTCTGAGGGGGTTGACCGAGAATTGCTTCATAGATAGGGCCACCACCGCGCCCAATTGCGCCGCCACGTCCGTGAAACATGGTGATACCAATGTCAAACCGTCTTCCCAGAGCCGCAAGACGCTCTTGTGCTTTGTATAGTTCCCAGCCCGAGGTCAGAATGCCACCATCTTTGCTACTGTCGGAATAACCTAGCATCACCTGTTGACGGTTATGACATTGATTGAGATAGCGTTTGTAGTCTGGATGAGTAAAGGCACGTTCCAGCATTGCGGTGCAAGAGCGCAAATCGTTGATGGTCTCGAACAATGGCACAATTGGTAGGTTGTGTATGCCAGCTTCTTTGCAGAAGAACTGTACCTCTAGCAGGTCGCTCAGGCTAGTAGCCATACTGATGATATAGCAGGTAACGGCCTGTTCTCCATATATTTCTCGTGCCTGCCGAATAGCATGGAACGTATTCAGAATGTGACGCGTCGCCTTGCTTAACGGTACGTCGGCATGCGTAAGCAAGCGTGGATCGCGTAGCAAATACTCAAGGACTCCAACACGCTCGTCTTCATCGAGCTTCGTATAGTCTTCTGGCCTTAATCCTGTGACTCGTAAAATTTCGGCTAGGGCCGTAGAGTGACGTTCGCTATGTTGTCGTGTGTCGAGGGCAACAAAGTGGAAACCGAAAACTTCGACTTGTCGTATCAACTTCGTAAGTTGTCCATAGGCTAGATCGTCTTCGTGATCGTGGAGCAGGCTTCTTTGGACAAGACGTAAATCAGTTAGTAACTCTTCAGCATTTGCGTATGCTACAGTGGTGGATGGGGAGACCGCAAGCGTCTCCCCTACATTTTGGGATGAGGGAGAGCTGTAGGGGAGACGCTTGCGGTCTCCCTGAAACCCCTCTGTTGTGCGTGTAGGCGTGTAGGATTTTGAAGCTTCCAGGCGGTTCCACATAAATGAGAATTTGTGACGATATGGCTCCAACGCCATCGGAGGCCCATAGACCTTCTCATACTCGGGCAAGCGTTGCATGTCCTCCTGGAGCGAATGTCGAAGTTCATCTGTAATTTGTAAATGGTTCAGCGACTGCGAATACTCTTGTGCGAGATTCTTGATGGTGGCGCGGTAGTGTTCGATGATGTAGGTGCGTTGCAGTGCCAGAGCTTCAAGCAGCGTATCTGGCCCAACAAATGGGTTGCCATCCTGGTCGCCCCCAATCCAGGACCCCATATGTAGGAACGATGGCACCTGCACGGAGGGGTAGGTTGTATGCAATATTTCTTCAAATTCCTCGTACAAGTCTGGCAGGGCATTGTACAACACCTCATCAAGGTAATAAATGCCCATTTTGATTTCATCAATTGGTGTTGGTCGCACATGTCGTACAGCATCGGTTCGCCACAATAACGCGACGATGCTTTCCAACTCACGTTGCCACTGTGCCTGTTGACGTGGTGTCATTCTCTTAAAATCACGCTCTTCCAGTAGTTCAGTGATGCGACGCGACTTGGTAATCAAACTACGGCGGGTGGCCTCGGTGGGATGTGCGGTGAAGACAAGATCAATGGAAAGTGAGTCCAGTAGCTGTTGGACGGCGGGTTCATCGAGGGCGTTTTGCTTGAGAAAGGCCGTCAAGCCAGAGAGTGAGCCACGTGGTGATGTATAGGTTGCTTGTAATTCGTGCATACGGAGACGACGAATGCGATGGTACTGTTCCGCTGTATTGACGAGATGAAAATATACGGTAAAAGCGCGAATGACGCCGATAGCGGTATCCAGGCTACAATTTTGTACAAGGTGAGTGATCTCTTGATCGAGTGTGGCTATCTCATCCTTCAAGTGTGCGTTCGAGCTATCCTGGTTTAATCTGAAGCGGTCATCACGAAGGCGTTTGCAGGCATGGCGCATTTGTTCAACAGTATTATACATAGTGTCACCACCGTGTCTACGTATGGCCTGACCTAGTGCATCACCCAGGGTGCGAATGTCATGTCGTAAAGGCGCATCTTTTTCTGCGCGGTCGTGCCGTTCTGCCATAAATATCGTCCTTTGTAATTCTATGTAAGAGCAAGCGACACGCCGTTGTGTTTCCTGGCACAATTGTATCATATCTCTCTCCCTTCAACCTCACGAGAAAACGTGTCACACTTGACTTTTGACTCGCTATTCATTATAATGACTGTATAGTCAATCATGTGAACGTTTAGTCAGTCAAAAGGAAAAGAACATGACCAGCTCACCTGATCCCATTCAGACACAGCTTATTGCCGCACGTCGTAACCAAATTCTTGACGCAGCAGCAAAAGTGTTTGCCGAAAAAGGCTTTCATCCCACTACGATTAAGGATATTGCAACCGAGGCAGGTATTGCACACGGTACCATTTATACGTACTTTGAGAACAAAACCGCCTTGTTACTCGGGATTTTTGACAGGATGAAAGCTACAATTATCCAGGAAAATACTCCACCTGCTCTTGATACAATCGACTTACGCACGTTCATACGCACATTTATATACCTTCCATTGATGGGCCTGAAAAAAGATAATTTTGCTCTGTTTCGCATTATTGTTTCGGAAATGATGGTCAACGAAGAACTCAGAACGCTGTACTACAAACAAATCTTGGAACCGACTCTGCTTCTAGCGGAACCATATTTTCAAGAACAGGCTGCGAAACGAGGACTGAATCCAGCGGATGCCAGGCTAACTATTCGTGCTATCTCCGGTATGGTAATGGGTCTCACGATAGAATACATCATGGGTGACAGCACCCTTGCAGCACAATGGGAAGAACTCCCAGATTTTCTTACTGATTTGATTTTACATGGACTTCAGGATGATAAAGTGTAACAACAAATACATATCGATCTCGACAGTTTTATCGAATGTATTCTTGAGGAGAATGAGAATATGATGCTTTCTCAAGCATTGCGATATCCCTTTCAAGAAAAAGGATGGTTTCGTCGTACTCTTATACTGACATTGGTGCAATTTCTTCCAGTTGTCGGTCAGTTGATTCTACTCGGATATGGACTCGACATTGTGCGTGCGGTGTACGTTGGACAAACCAGTCTGCCCCCTATTCGATGGCTACCGGCACTTGGTAATGGTCTCCGCTTCCTATTTGCTGGATTCTTCTATCTCATACCAATCCTTATAACGATTGGAATAGTGGGAGCTAGCATTGGTTCGAGAAGTAGAAGTAGCTTCAACAACTTTGGAGCCATTGGCCTTCTGCTGGCGATTGGCCTACCTCTTCTTCTCTTGTTGATACGAACAGTCTTTGTTAGACGAACCAGTTCACCTTCTGTTCGACAACCTCAGACACGTGGAGGAGGCCTTCGAGCTTTCCTAAACGGGCTTTTGCCGATAATCGTGACCATCGTGGTGATTCTTATACTGAGGACTCTCGTATCTAGCTCTGGCATTGATACTGGGAAGCCGAATGGACTCAGCATAATGGTGTTCTTTGTGCTCGCGCTGGTCCTCTTTTTGATAGGGATGGTGTTGTATGTAGGAGGAGTTCGCTATGCTATAGAAAGCAAGGGTTTCCTTGCCCCAATGACCAATGCCAAGCTGCTTCTCAAGGATCATGCACTCACAGGCGTGTTTTTTCTCAATGTCATTCTACTGGATGTTATTGCAGTTATCGCTACAACCGTAGGGATAGTGCTGTTCATCTTGCCGGGATTGTTCGTTTTTGTGATCTCCTCACTGGCTTTATGGTATATGATCGCGCAGTACAGTATAAAAGTAGGTATAAACAAGCCTGCCTTCACTCCTGTAAAGAGCGCAACGCTGATTTCATAGAGGTAGTATCCACCTGTCATACTGACTACCTGTCATTATTATAAGTAAGTTTTTAAGAGGATATATAACATGCAAATAACAATTATTGCTGGCGGAAGTCGTGGAGATGTTCAGCCTTACGTGGCTCTAGGCAAGGGGTTAAAAGAGGCGGGACATACAGTACGTGTTCTGTCTACTGATGATTTTCGTGATTTTGTGACGGACCATGAGTTAGAATTCTTTTCTACAGGGGGCAATGCACAAGTAGTGGCCCAAAAGCTACAAGGCCTCATAGAGCAAGGCAAAACACTCGAAATTTTCTCTCAGATGAGACACGCCTCCGAAAAGCAGGCGGTTCAAACAGCCGAAATGGGATTGGTCGCCTGTCAAGGTTCCGATCTCATTCTCGGTGGATTGAGTGGACTCTTTAGCGGACAAGCACTCTCGGAAAAATTGGGCATTCCCTTGCTACTAGCCTATCTCGTTCCATTTACGCCTACGAGTGCCTTTCCTAGTGCTTTAACACCAATACCAAAAACATCTCTGACTCAATGGATGAATAAGCCATCACATCGCCTGGCACAACAAATCATGTGGCAATCGTTCCGTTCAGCGGATAATAAAGCACGATCCGAGATTTTACATATGTCTGCGTCATCTTTCTGGGGGCCATTCTCCTCTCTAAAGCGGCATAATCGACCAGTCCTCTATGGTTACAGTTCGCATGTTTTGCCTCACCCTAGAGATTGGAATGACTCACAGCATGTGACTGGGTACTGGTTTCTGGAACCACCTCAAGGATGGGAACCACCTGCGGATTTGCTGCATTTTCTCCAGTCAGGTCCTCCACCTGTCTATATTGGCTTTGGAAGTATGACCAGTAGTAAACCAGAGGAGACTGCTGATATGGTCTTGCTGGCCCTGGCACAGACTGGTCAGCGTGGTGTGCTGTATGAGGGTTGGGGAGGTTTAAAGAAAGAGCAATTGCCGGACCATGTGTTTATGACTGACTCCATACCCCATACGTGGCTGTTCCCTCGTATGGCTGCGGTGGTACACCATGGAGGCGTTGGGACGACCGCAGCAGGTCTTGCGTCAGGAGTTCCATCGATTATCACGCCCTTTTTCGCTGACCAGCCATTTTGGGGACAGCGTGTGTATGAATTGGGTGTCGGCCCTAAGCCCATTCCACGCAAACGTCTAACTGTCGATAATCTGACGGAGGCTATTAGGCACGCGGTCTCAGACGGAGAGATGAGGAAGAAAGCAGCCTCTCTAGGTGCACGCATTCAAGCCGAAAATGGTGTTGCTCAGGCGGTAGCAATTATTGAGCAGGGTGGAAGATAAGAGTTTTTGTTATCGCTTAACTAGAGGTAGTACTGGAATAGCTGCATATCTCTTGTGAGGATTAGCAGAAAAGGCTTTGGAGAACATATTATGAACACATCTCAGACCAGCATTGATGAAGGTAGCGATGAGGCACAATATCGCTTGCGTGGTTTACCGCTTGCCGGGGTAGTTGCAGCCCTCTTCCTGGCACTCCTTATGGCTGCCCTCGATGGTACCATTGTTGATACCGCAACACCGCGTATTATTGGAGACCTGCACGGTTTTAGTCTCTATAGTTGGCTGGTGACAATCTACCTGCTTGCTTCTACCACCACCATCCCACTTGTGGGAAAGCTGTCCGATCTGCTAGGGCGCAAGTGGTTTCTCATAGGAGGAGTGGTCGTCTTTCTCATTGGCTCGATCCTTGCAGGTACGTCTCAGACTATGGTCCAGCTCATCATTTTTCGTGGCGTGCAGGGTCTAGGGTCTGGTATCTTGCAAACATTGGCGCTGGTCCTGATCGCTGACCTTTTTCCACCCAAGGATCGGGCACGCTGGCTTGGCACATTCTCCGCTGTCATTATCTTGGCGAGCATTATCGGACCACTGGTTGGAGGATGGATAACAGATCACTTTGGTTGGCGGTGGATATTCTATATCAACATACCTTTAGGGTTGAGTGCCCTTATTATGTTTATTGTGTGGCTCCCAACAACACTCTCGGCTGGCACACCCGCGCGACTCAGTTGGACAACATTGCGGCAGATAGATGGTGCGGGTGCTATTACGATTGTTGGCGGCACCATTTGTCTTCTACTCGGTTTGACCTGGGGCGGACAGACCTATCCATGGACATCACCACTGATTATCGGGCTTTTCGTCGCTACAGTACTGCTGTTTCTGCTCTTCTTCTATATCGAGACTCATGTGCAAGAGCCTATCCTGCCACTTGACCTCTTTAAGAATCAAGTGTTTTCTGCCGGGGCGTTGCTTTCTCTTCTGTTAGGCATGGTTCTCTTCTCTATCATTGTGTACTTGCCTCTTTTTGTACAGGCTGTACAGGGTCAAAGCCCGACCAGTTCTGGTGCGATTATGACTCCCTTAACCTTTACGATTGCTATCCTCTCAATCATAACCGGAGCTGTCGTCTCCAAACTTGGCCGCTATCAGATTATTGCAATTGTTGGGGCCGTTATTCTTGCCGGGGGGGTGTTTCTCATGACGCGGTTGAACGCCACAACATCCTCGCTAGAGATCACCTTCAATGTGTTTCTTATTGGGGTTGGACTGGGTATACTCATGCCGTTGGTTAACGTAGCAACCCAGAATGTGCTTCCAAAGAATCGGCTGGGCGTTGGTACTGGTGCAGTCAGCTTTTTACGCTCTATGGGATCTACCGTGGCGACTGCGGTCCTGGGAACCATCGTCAATACCATCTCTCAGAGAGAAATCAATTCTCGCTTGCCTTCAACCGCACATCGCTTCCCGGACGCCTATTTGAGGGCAGCTACCGAGAAGCAAGTACTCACAAGTGCGACGTATCGCCACAGTATTATTCAACAAGGCATTTCGTCCACCGTAAAGACGGCTCATATTCCTGCTGGTCCTCAGCATGGCAGTACAATAGCATCTCTCACACAACAAACCACGTCGTTGCTCAACCATCTTTTTGAAGTTGTGCGTCAGGCATTAGCAATTGGTATTCATCAAGCGTTTGTCGTAGCTTTCTGCCTATGCCTGGCAATTGTAGTTATCACACTGTTCCTGAAGGATACACAAATGACTCAGAGCAAGATGGCCAAACAGGAAGAGACGCCGATGGGAGGGACGCTCGCGGCTTCAACAGGAACTTACGTGCTTCCTATAGTAGAAGAATAGGAGCAATAATTCATTGCACCCTTGCGCGAAAGATCAGCGGGGCGAGGGTGTAACGAATGAGACTCCTACATGTCTATTTTGCCTATATCTATCACATCTCAAATACGCGAAATTGCAGTATTTCTTACCTCCCTTTCCAAATCTTCAAGCTCAAGAGGAGATATTTGTGCAATATGTACAAATATCTCCCCATGAGCTTCTTTCATTTTGTCCATATGAATTATTGTCTATATAACCATATACTTTAGACAGCAAAGAAGGATAGAGAGCGCGTTGATTGCGTTTCTTCCTCATACCCAAAGCCATGTGTGCTTTCCGTGTGGTAATGACGCCGCAAGTGTTGACATTCTTTCATGTGAAACACAAGAAGGGGACTACTACATGGCTACTGATGCATCCTCCGAAGTCAAAATGGTGCCAACTCTTGGCCTAACAGGTGTGACAATTAACGCGATGGCGTTGATTGCACCGGGTGCCTTCCTCTGGACGACATATCAACTGCAAGCTCCATCCAGCTCTGCATTGAATATGTGGTTCTCCGTCTTCGTCGCGACCGCCATTGCGCTCCTAACAGCAATCGCGTATGCGGCACTAGCACAACGTTATCCCGAAGCAGGTGCGGGCAGTTCGTACTATTTCGCGGAAGCTGCTATTCTACATAAAGAAGAGCATCGTCACTTCAAATTCGCTCGTTTAGCGAAATTTATAGTTGGTTGGGCTTCGCACCTCTACTACTGGGTCTATCCAGGTATCATGGTTGCCTTCATGGGCCTCGTCATTACTTACATCATTCAGACATTCAACCCTGGTTTTGGGGCACCATGGCAAGAAGTACTTGTCTGCATTCTATTTGCCGCGCTTGTCGGTGCAATTGCGTACATTGGTGTGTCGGGTGCCACAGTCGCCAATATTATCATTAACGTCATTCAGATTTTGTCCCTTGTAATATTTTCCATTCTCGCTATCGCATATCGTGTGTCACACCCGAATGTGCATTACGTCCATCCAAGTGCTTTGAGTGTTATCACGCCCCATGACTTGAACGGCCTTATCTTCCAGGTAAGTATCGCGATTCTGCTTGTGGTCGGTTTCGAGTCGGCGACCGCGCTTGCTGCCGAGACGAAAAACCCTGGCCGAGATATTCCGCGTGGTGTGATTCTGTCGTTGATTATCCAGGCGGTCATTTTCTACTTTTTCGAGTACTTTGCCGCCAACTTCTTCATCAACAGTGGCTACACGGTGGGAACCGGAAAAGCTCTCGTAAGTGGTCTTGACGCTGCATCGACAACTCCTTCGGCAGCACCAATTGGTGATATGGCAAAGATTATTGGCGATGCAATGCTGGGTGGTAATGGTGTCGCGTTCGCGATCATCCTAGCTGCAACGGTAGTTATCGCACTTGTTGGCACTTCGCTCTCATGTCTCAACACAGGTGTACGCGTAACCTATGCAATGGGTAAAGATACAGAACTTCCTACTGTATTCGGCTTCTTGCATGGTCGCTATCGCACACCACATATCGGTGTCATCGTGCTCACGATCATTTCTGCTATCCTTGGTGGGTATGGTGTGTTGAACGTCAATAACTTGACACAGATCACGCTGATCTCCAACATCGGGACGTTCGTCTTGTATGGCATGACCTGTATCATTTGCGTAGTTGCTTTTGCAGGTGTCGCAGGACGCAACGTGCTTGGAACGTTGGTAGCACCTATTTTAGGAGCTATTCTCAACGTGGGTATGCTTTTCGCCGTTCTCTATTATGCGATTACAGCTGGTGGAGCTTCACAGGTGAATACAATTATCGCAGGCGTCTTTAGTGTCGCATGGCTTGTGATTGGTTTTGCCTATCTCTATATCCGTCAGGCTGTTACTGGTGTGCCAGTGTTGCATGAAGAGGATCACAAAGAGAAAAACAATATCTCTATTGCAGGTGGCGGGAGATAAGGGTTTTAGAAAGCGCGGTCACAAGGCCACCTGAACATGACAGGGTTAGCCCTGTCATGTTCAGGTGGCCTTGTGACCGCGCTTTCTTGTTAGAGGCTCGCTACCATCTGTGAGGCGAGCGCATGCAGAAAACCCATTCGCTCTTGCTTCTTTGGCTCTGTATATAACACATGAAGTTGACTGTGGTTTTCCTGACGTAGTTGCTGGGCCTCATGTGGTTGCAAGAAGTGAACCTTTTCGCCTTCATACGAAAGCAAGACTCGTTGGCAGCGCAACCTCTGAGTATAACAACTGATGCTTGCAAGAACATCATGGCTGTAAAGTTCGTATTCTTCTATGCGAACGGAATGGATATCTGCTTGCGTATGAAGAACAGCAAGAAAATCCTGCACTTGCTGAATATATTCAAGCCGTACATCCTCTGGTCGTTGCTGTGCTGAAAGTGGAACAAGCGCAAGCGCAACAAGGGTCGCGTTATGAATTTTTGCCAATTGCAAAACGGAGTGAAGTGCTTTCACATCTACGTCATTTGTAAATGGCAGAAGAAATCGTTTTTGTTCCATTACACAATTCCCTTTTCATCTGAAATGAAATAAGTGGGGCAGCAACATTAACTTGCTGCCCTAAGTGTAATAGAGAAACCGTCAAAAAACTCTCAAGCGAAGCGACGAAACCCTAAAGAAATAGGAAATTCTCATTACCATTGTGAGACGAGATGAGCTACCTTCCCTCCTAACAAGGTTTCATAACGGATACGATTGGGACTAATGTTCCCTAGCATTGGTACATCTTCAGCCGCAATGAGTATTTCATGTGGGCGCATTGTCTGCCAGATACGAGTCACGATCTCAGCTTCTTGGGCCTCGGAAACCTGCTGAATTGGTCGGTAAAGAAATTGAGGGTCCGCGTTAGCATTGGTGGCAAGCATCATTGTTTCAGCGGTTCTCAGGGTTTGGATAGCTGACTCATCATACAAATAGGGTTCATAGTATTCAAATGGTTGTAGGGGTGGCGCGTTCTTGGGTTCACCAATGTAGAGGAACGTGAGTGGTTTGCCATTGAGGTGCTTTGTCGCGGCCTGCACCACGAGATCATTATGTTTCTCTTTACCCGTAAGTAGAACTGCAAGCGTTGCGTGCGATAACTGCTCAACGCTACTTAAGGAAACAACATGAATTGGTGTCTGACCCTGTGCCTCTTGATATTTATAGTTAAAGTATGCAATGACCATGCCTATGATTGTGACTGAGCCGCCAAATAGTGTCGCAAGCGGTTTAGCGACGAGATTTGTGGACCACGCAACCATGACTAGGAATGTAGTAAGAATACCCAGACCGAAATCAAGCGATCCCCAGGCACTATGAAGCCTGTCACGCAGTGAAACGCGTGCGGGAACTTTGTATGTTCCGTTTGTACCATTTGTAGAAGGGACGGCATCGTGTAATCCGTGATCCTTTGACGTATCTAATGCGGTCAGTGCGATCGTTATCTTCGCACCGTCTTCCTCTATACGATGTGTATGAATATGGGGACGTGTACGGCCTGCTCGTCTATCTTTATAGCGTACAATGTCCAGTCCCAAGCACGTCAGTGTGAACGCTCCTAATAAGCCAAAGGCGTACATGTCTCCAAGAACATCTATATTGCCTAGTACCAGGAGCAGCACCACAATTGGAATGCCTGTCGCAAGCATAATGGAGTAATGTGGGGTACCTCGTATTTTGTTACGTTTCAAGATGAAGGCGGGGAAAAAGCCCAGACGTGACAAGGCCATAAACACATGGTAGGCACCAATGATGGCGGTATTGCTGGCAAAGACCAGCAATGCACTGGCACTGATAGCCACTTCCGTTTGTAAAAAACCACTTCCCCAGTGTCCTGCGAGCAAAGAGATGAGTTGACTCCGAAGAACATGGTCCTTGGCAGCAGTGGGCTGTAACAGTGTTGAAAACATGGTAAGTAAAGGGCTGGTGATGCCTATTGTGAGGACAACGAGCAAGAGGGCAATGCCCGCGACTCTCTTGCGTGGTGTTCGCATCACTGGTGATAGCTGGGAAATGCTCTCTAAGCCGGAAAAGGCGAGAAAGGAACCCGCGAAGCCAATGAGCAATGATTGAGGTGTAAGGGCATTCGATGCGAACGTTTCCGAAAAGAGTCTCATAAAAGTAGCGAAAGACAGGTGTGTAAAGACGGTGAAGAGGATCGCTATATCACTTACAAATGCGATGATTGCCCCAACGAAACTAACCCTTGCGCTCTCACTAATACCGACCCAGTTGAGGAGACCAAGTAGAATCAAGACACCAATTGTGATCACAAGTAATGGCAGTTGGATTGACCCGAAAAATGGTATAGCAAGACTTATACCAATCGCTGGAAGTACAACGCTCAGATATTGCATTCCTGATAGGCAGCTAATAGCAGCTGTAAGGAAATAATCAACAAGGATAAACATGCCCCCTAATGCCCCCACCCATTTGTTGATGGCCGAAGCAGCTACAGTCACCACGCCTCCACCCTGTGGGAAGCGATGCGTGACCTCTGCATACTTGAGTGTAAGCAGGACAAAGACAGACATCGTTAATAAGACAAAGAACCCCGCGAGATTTCCAACGTTGCCGTAGAGGATGCCAGGAACATAGTAGACTGATGTTCCAATATCTGCGAAAACCACTGCCCAGCAAAGTAATGGTCCTAATAGTGTCCCACCATGACTGTGCTCATCTCCCTGTGACTCTACCGTAGCTATATGTGAAAGAGCGTCTTCTGACACGACAACGTATCCTTTCGCAAACAGGTGCTTTACTTACTTGCTACACTGTAGCATAGCCTGACACAACAATCAAACATACCACATTTCTTTGTATATTTTGTACTTGGTGTTCTAATTTTCGTATGCTATACTGAAGCTATGGATGGATATTGTAGCGAAAAAGAGAAGAGACAGCGATGCCCATGACGAACACACCTGGCACGCACATCGATCATTACCAGATTATTCGTATGCTTGGCCATGGTGGGATGAATCGTGTGTACCTTGCCAAGGATACGCATAACCAGCAAGAGGTTGTTCTCAAAATTCCCAATGATGATATTCTTGGGAATGTCGCTGTCTTCGAACGCTACAAACGTGAAGCCGAAATTGGCAATCGTATCAATCATCCTAATGTGCAGCATCTCTTCAATGTCAACGAGCAGCGCAGCCAGGAATATCTTGTCGTAGAATACATCAAGGGTCGCACGTTACGTGCTGTTTTAGAAGATCGCGCACCTCAACTCTTACCTCCCGAAGAAGCCCTACGCATCACAATGCAGATTTGTGATGCACTAGCTTATTGTCACGATCATGGTGTTTTTCATCGCGACATCAAGCCTGAAAACATTATGATTGAAGAAGATGGTAACGTGAAAATCATTGATTTTGGCATCGCGTTACTCGAAGGAGCGAGACGTGTGACCTGGCGCGGTCTCTCGGGTACCGTTGGCACACCTGATTATATGTCGCCTGAGCAGCTAAAAGGTGAACGTGGGACCGCCGCCTCCGACATCTATGCGGTTGGTGTGATGTTGTATGAAATGTTATGCGGTAAAACGCCTTTTGAAGGCGAAAACGTGTTCGCGGTTATGAACCAGCACGTTTCGCAAGACCCACCCTCTATTCTTGACTACAATCCAAACATTCTACCCACGTTAGCAACTGTAGTCATGAAAGCTATTCGCCGTGACGCTGAAAAGCGTTATCAGTCGATGCGCGACATGATTCATGACCTACAAAACCTCCAGGAAGTAAAGCCTGTTCTCTACAATCCTGAGAAGCCGCAAGCGAGTAATTGGGTACAACAAGCAAAATGGGCCGCGCTTATCATCATCTGTCTCTCGCTCTTAGTCATCGCTCTTGGTGTTCTTGCACAATTCGCGCACCATGCGACTCCCTAAAAATTTTTGCTTGACAATAATCACACAGACTGCTTGATACTTGTGTACAATTTGCATACAGCAATAGCTTGTGTACATTTATAAGAGTATGTTATGATTTTCTTCACAGGTGATGATGCTTGTTCGATTTTGAGCTATGCCGCTCCCCAGGACTCAATGTCGTTTCTACGTGCGCTCCCCGCGCAACATACCCGCGATTGTGAAACCCATGCATTGGTAGAACCGCTAAGTGTTTGTACCATTTGCACATATCCATGAACGATGATACGGAATTATCAAATCCTCCGGCCCCAACGAAGGTGCCTATCGGATGAGAGCAGACGAGTATGTTTTCTGGAGGACTATCCATGCATTCTTCCTTTACCGACTCCTTATATCCTTTGTATGAAGATCGTTGGGAACACGATGCCTGTGGTACAGGTTTTCTTGCCCAGGTATCCGGCGAAGCCAGTCATCATCTCGTACAGACAGCACTTGAAGCACTCGCACGTCTCACACATCGCGGTGCGCAGGATGCGGACGCGGAAACAAGTGATGGAGCAGGTATTCTTACACAAATTCCGACTGCATTGTTGGAAGCCGAGTTACAAAAACAGTCATCTACAAAGCTTGACGACCTTGCAGTGGGTATGGTCTTTCTCCCATCACAGAAATATGCTCCTGAGGCATATGCAAAGAGTCGCATCATTATCGAACAAGTGCTCTCGGAAGTTCAGCTACCGTTTCTGAGTTGGCGAACTCCACCGATTAACTACGATGTGCTCAGCACTCGCGCACGCGAAACGGCTCCTTCAATTGAGCAAATACTGGTGACAAGACCAGGACATGTTGAAATCACACACTATGAACGCGAACTGTATTATGCACGTCGGCTCATGGAACAACGGCTTCGCGCCGCATCTATTTCCGAGTGCTATATTGTCTCGTTTTCGCATCGTACACTCATCTACAAGGGCCTACTTGCGCCGAGCGAATTAGCACACTTTTATCTTGACCTCGCTGATCCACGCTATGCTAGCGCAATAGCTGTATTTCATCAGCGTTATAGCACAAATACCTTTCCCTCATGGCCTCTGGCGCAACCACTACGGCTACTTGCGCATAATGGAGAGGTCAACACGGTACAGGGCAATCGTAACTGGATGGCCGCAAGCGAAGGCTCCCTGACATCACCTATTTGGGGAGAGCGAGTACGCGACCTCTTACCAGTGATTCAACCAGGGACAGTGAGCGACTCGGCCCAACTAGACAATGTGCTAGAACTGCTTACCTGTTCTGGACGTGACCTCTTGCAGGCGATGCAAATGCTTGTTCCACCAGCGTGGGAGCAAGACGAGACATTGAATGATGAACAGCGTTCATGGTGTGCCTTTCACGCAGGTATGATCGAGCCGTGGGATGGTCCCGCCGCCCTTGTCTTTAGCGATGGACGTTTCGTGGGAGCTGCCCTTGATCGTAATGGTCTACGACCCTCACGTTATACATTGACCGCGCAAGGATTGCTCATCGTTGCATCCGAGGCAGGAGTCGTTTCGCTTGATGAACACGATGTTGTCGAGAAGGGACGCCTGGGGCCTGGAGAAATGATTGCTGTTGATGTAGAGCAGCATATTGTCTTGCACGATGCACAAATCAAAACAACTCTTGCACAGAAACAGCCATATCAGGAATGGGTCGCGAGCCAACGCTTAATGCCGTTGCCGCATGATACTTCGTTACCAGAGGAGGACACGCTTTCAAGCGATGCTCTCTTTGCACGGCAGCAACTCTTTGGGTACACACATGAAGATGTCGAAATGGTATTGCGGCCCATCCTGACTGATAACAAAGAGCCTGTATGGAGCATGGGTGATGATGCACCACTCGCGGCTCTGTCCGGTCAGGTGCGCTCGTTCTACGATCACTTTCACCAACGTTTCGCACAGGTAACAAACCCACCTATCGACCCATTACGCGAGCGCATCGTGATGTCGCTTGGCTCCTATCTTGGTTATCGTCAAAGCCTGTTGACTGAAACACCGCTTCACGCACGCTTGCTTCATATCAACACACCACTCTTGACTGAAGCACAGTTAACACTTTTACGTACCAGTCCACACTTTACTACGACGACATTAGAAACAACCTTTGCGGTGAACGCTGGTCATGCTGCGTTAGAGGCAACACTCGATACTCTGCAACAACAGGCTATCACTGCTGTTGAGCAAGGTACAACCCTGCTTGTTTTGAGTGACCGCAACGCGTCGCCATCTCAGGCACCTATACCAATGCTTATTGCCATTGGCAACATCCATCATGCTCTGGTTCGGCGTGGTATTCGTGCTATCGTCACAATCGTGTGTGAAACCGGGACTGCGTGGGATATTCACCAGATCGCCTTGCTCCTTGGGTATGGTGCTGAAACCGTAACGCCTTCACTTGCCCTCGCTAGCGTACGAGCACTCGCGGGTGAGCGTAAGCTCGAGCAACTCACACAAGACGAAGCCGTAGATCGTTACTTTCATGTGATCGAGGATGGGTTACGCAAGGTCATGGCGCGTATGGGCATTTCGAACATCCGCAACATCATTGGCGCGGGTCAATTCGAGGTGGTTGGCCTTGAGCAGAGTTTTGTTGATCGCTGCTTTACTGGCTCCGCAGCTCATCCTGGTACTATAAGCTTGTCACTTGTAGCAACCCAGATCGTTGCTCAGGCTCAAGCTGCACAGGAACAACAAGAAAAAGCTCCTGATACAAGTGGACGCCGACGTAAACTGACTGATCTCGGACGCTATCGCTTTAGACGTGACGCAGAATACCATGCATATAATCCTCTGATCATACGGGCACTACAAAAAGCGGCACTTAGTGGCAATAAAGAGGATTATCAGCAGTTCACGTCGCTTGTCTATCATCGTCCCGCGACGGCGTTGCGCGACCTGCTCACCTTTACTCCTACAACGCCGATCCCACTGGAAGAAGTGGAGTCGATGGAGTCAATTCGTTCGCGCTTCGTTGTTTCGGCTATGTCTGTTGGTGCGCTTAGCCCGGAGACGCACCGCACGATTGCCGCTGCTATGAACAGCATTGGTGGTCGAAATAATACTGGTGAGGGTGGTGAAGACCCGGCGTGGTATCATGAAACGCTCAATGGGTTTCCTGTCAGTAGCAAAATCAAGCAGGTTGCCTCCGCGCGTTTCGGTGTGACGACCGAATACCTTGTGCGAGCCGAAGAAATCGAGATCAAGATGGCGCAAGGCTCAAAACCAGGGGAAGGTGGACAACTGCCACCGTTCAAGGTCACGCCCTTTATCGCTAAGCTACGTCATACCGCACCCGGTGTTGCGCTCATCTCGCCACCACCGCATCATGACATCTATAGCATCGAGGACATAGCACAGTTGATCTACGACTTGCATCAGGTGAATCCGACCGCGAAGGTCGGCGTCAAACTCGTTGCGAGTATTGGCGTTGGCACCATCGCGGCAGGCGTTGCGAAAGCGCATGCTGACTATGTACTGATAAGTGGGCACGATGGTGGCACGGGGGCCTCACCACTTCAATCTATCAAGCACGCAGGCATGCCGTGGGAACGTGGACTCGCTGAAGCTCAGCAAGTTTTGGTCCGCAATGGGCTACGACAACGTGTCAAGGTGCGTGTCGATGGCGGGTTCAAAACCGGGCGTGATGTAATCGTGGGTGCGCTTCTGGGGGCGGAAGAGTTCGCCTTTGGCACAGCGGCCCTTGTCTCGCTTGGGTGCGATATGGCACGTCAATGTCACCTCAATACTTGTCCAACAGGTATTGCAACACAGCGTGAAGACTTACGCGCCAAGTTTTCTGGTCAATCACAACATCTCATCAACTATCTCACACTAGTAGCGGAGGAGGTGCGCGAATTGATGGCAAGTTTGGGCGTTGCTCGTTTTGACGATCTGGTCGGGCATGCTGATCTACTGCAAGCTTCACCAGAAGCGAATGTTGATATGTCGCTACTGCTTGCCACATTACCAGTACATTCCGTGCCTGGAACGCACACTACGTTGCCACAATCTCCTGTCGCCGAGCAGTTGCTGCAAGAGGCTGAGGAGGCTTTATCTGGTCGGCAAAGTATTCTCGTACAACATACTATACGTAACGGAGATCGTTCAATTGGCGCGGGACTCGCGGGCGAAATCGCTCGTCGCTATGGCAATACAGGTCTACCTGGGGTGAGCATCACCTGTACCTTCCAGGGATCGGCTGGGCAAAGCTTTGGCGCGTTCAACGTGCCGGGGATGCGCCTCATTCTTAACGGAGAGGCGAACGATTACGTTGGCAAGAGCATGACTGGTGGACAAATTATTATCGCGCCAGCGAGTAGTACGACCTTTGAGACTCACAAAAACACCATTATGGGCAACACCGTCCTCTATGGTGCAACAGGTGGACAACTATTCGCGGCTGGACGCGCAGGCGAACGTTTCGCAGTACGTAATAGTGGAGCACTTGCTGTTGTGGAGGGTGTCGGAGATCATGCTTGCGAGTATATGACTGGCGGTATGGTTGTCGTGTTGGGCGAAACGGGACGAAACTTCGGTGCTGGTATGTCATCGGGCGTTGCCTACGTCTACGATCCTGAAAATGTCTTACCGAGTCGTTACAATAACGACCTCGTGGACCTTGAGCGCATGGATGACGAAGGCGAGCGCGAGGCTCTCCGTATTGTTATTAGCCTTCATGCAAAGAGGACGCGCAGTAAACATGCGCTGTCTCTCCTCAACCAGTGGGAGCACTTACAACACTCCTTCTGGCGTGTGCAACCACGAGGTGCTAATGTCTCTGCCCTCGATTTCGTGCATGTGGGTGAGCATGATGCAGTCCCTGTGAGTGTCCTACAGTAGTTAGCATAGAAGGGAGGAAAAGACGCTCGTCTTTTCCTCCCTTCTATGCAATATATTCGTTTAAGTTTACTTTCGTTGTATCTCATCTTTCTCCCCGGCAACCAAGCCTGCGGCGTGTAGCCAGGAGACCATTTCAGGCCCTCGCTCCTCTTCTTTGAAGCGATAATCGTGCTTGCGTATCATCTCGGCGAGTTGTGCATCGAGGCGTTGTAGGCACTCAATTTGTCCTTTACGCAATTGTGCAAGCCAATCGCCTGGAGTATCGGACATTTTGAGTTCACTCGCGAGGTGGAGGTGATGCAGACAGAGACCACGTGAGTTAGCAAATGTCGTGTAGAATGTTGAATTGAGGATGGAGTGACGCAAGGTATGTACGAGGTGTACTTCAGCCTCCTCTTGCTGACGACAGGCTGGGCAAGGTGGCCGTTGTGGTTCTTGTTTCGCATCGAAGAAACGCCGGAAAAGACCGTTTGAATTTGTCCCCTCAGTCCCTTGCAACTGACTTATAGTGTCAGACAAAATAGATCGGTAGTTTTGTGCCAGTTGTAGCGAGGCTCCCATCTGTGCCAGTTGCCATGTATGCGTATGACAGAAACCTAATGAACGGCGTAACTCTTTTTGTAAATCGACATCTGTAAAGAGTTCGTATTTCCAGGCATCGAGATAACGATAGGTACTCTCATATGAGAGGCGACAGAGCGCACATCCTTCTTGTTTACACGCCTCCAGGAGTACTTGATATTCTCGTGTATGCTCCATACTACAACCTTTTCCCTTTTTGTTCGTCTATGAAATAGATAACAACATTTTTCAGGCAATTGACAGTATATTGGTATCCATACCAGTTTTGCTGCTAGTGACTTTGGATTACAGATACTTGGACGCTACTACTGATTATTACGCATTGCTTGGTGTTGCGGTTGACGCTCCCACCAGCGACATTAAAGCTGCATTCAAAAAGCTTGCATTGCAATATCATCCCGATGTATATAAAGGCGAGGATGCACATGAACGCATGCGAGTTTTGCTGCAAGCGTATCAGACGCTGAATGATCCGAATGCACGTCGAGACTACGATCAGCATCGTACTGATCGAACCTTTCATGCTACTGGAAATGGCACTACCTATGCAGCACATACAGACCATCCTTATACAAGGCGTTCGTCAGTGGCTTCAGAAGTTTCACCATCGGCGCGTCGAGATCGTCAACGTCATTACGACTTCCCTGTCTTGCAAGAAAAACGTGCCACGCATATTGATCTGATTGATATCTCCTACGATCTTTCACCAAATGAGGCGCATACCTTACAACATGAAGGCTTGTTACGTGGTATTGTACCAGAAACTCATGAACACGACTTTTACTGCCATCGTTGCCATCATCACTGGCATAATGCATTAAGCAGTGCCCAAAGTACTGGCCTTCCGCTATTCTGTCCCAAATGCCAGGCTAGTGACTGGCCAGAATACCTGTTGCTACGATGTGTACATTGTACCGCGGTGTTCGAAAGCGAACAGATACGCTATGAGGTGGGGTTGCATACGTATGGTAAAGCTGGTAACAATGCTGGTCTTTGTCCGCCTTATGAGTTGTTCCCGCTCTGCCCCTATTGTGGCACGGCTCGCTGGTGTCCCGCTGAGAATGCACGTGTTGACGACTTGCGACAAAGACAGGCTAAACGAGATGCGATGATGCATATGGTGTGGATAGGTGTTACCCTACTTGCTATTATCATCCTTGGCGTTCTCGCCCTCAATGTAATGAGATAAGCCTGAAGGGTTATGTATGCTATAATTTCCTTGATACTGTTTGATAGGAGATAGCCTAACATAAATCCACTCTTAGCCAATGGAATATATCCACCTCTCCCCACTTTCTTTGATGCGAATGATGAACTTGATATTGCAACATTACAACGCCATATGCACAAACTCGTTGATAGCGGCATTGCAGGGTATGTGTTAATGGGTAGCAATGGCGAGGCTGTTCATCTGACGGACGATGAACGTGTGAGACTGATCCAGGCTGCACGAGAGGTGATAGGGGATGAGTCTCATGCATCACCTCTCATTGTGGGTTGCGGAGCTGCATCAACACGTAGCACCATTTCTAACTGTCTTTCCTCAGCAAAATATGGTGCTGATATCGCACTTGTGCTTCCCCCTTTTTACTATAGAGGTAGCATGACTACGCAGGCAATGATTGCTCATTTTCGTGCAGTTGCTGATAATAGTCCATTGCCTATTCTGATCTACAATATGCCAGCAAATACTGGCGGACTTGATCTCGATGCCACGACCATTTGTACACTTGCGAAGCATAAGAATATTATTGGTGTAAAGGATAGTGCTGGCAATATTGCCAAGCTCGCGCAGATTATCGCAGAGGTGCCTGATACCTTCAAGGTCTTCGCTGGCAGTGCTAGCTATTTATTGCCCGCTCTTGCAGTGGGAGCAGCAGGAGCTGTAAGCGCGTTGGCGAATGTCTATCCGCACGAGGTATGCGATGTGCAAGCACTCTTCGATGCTGGACAGCTCGACGAAGCACGTAGTTTGCAAGCGCGACTCATTCCAGCTAACAATGCTGTGACCACGGTCTACAATGTGCCAGGACTGAAAGCCGCGCTCGAACTAACTGCTGGTTATGGTGGAGCACCACGTATGCCGTTGTTGCCTTTAACCATTCAAGAGCGTGAAAAACTCTCCGAAATGCTACTTATATGAAGCGACGATATGCGTCTTGTATGTTTGCAAGCTTTGGATTGGTTGGAACGAGGCTAGTCGCGTTTACTGTAAAATGAACGACTTGTGCCAATTGAGCATCACCGCAATCGGCCTTTGTACACCAGTAAAGCTCCGCTACTCCGTTCGTTGTAGGCGATGTGTATGAACGCGAGAAAAGACCAACGTTATGTGTGTGCGAATGGGCGAACGATCTTGTGCTAACTAGCTGTCCATCTGCATACCATTTGGCTTGAATATAGCCATCATTATTACCCGAGTCAATATCAAAGGTTACATATACATACTGGTTTGTCGTGAACGTACTGGTTATATGGGTTGGGTTGTAATCCTTGTCAACATCCGTACTTGTCTGTGGATTATGTAAAATTGCGGCGGCGGAAGATACAATACTCTTGCCCGATGGAGCACCCGTTTGACTTGTGCTTTTGGTGCTTGAAACCGTTGTTTTTGCTGCCTGACTACCAATAATAGCTACGAGAGCAGCAATGCCTACGCAGAGTAGTAGTGCTACACCAACAACTATACCAATAATGAGTCTAACACGACTTCGCTTTTTCGGAAGTTGTGCAGGCGGTACACCATAGCTCCCAGGCATGCCTGGAACCGCACCAGGAATATAACCTCCTTGAGGTTGCCCCTGTGGATAGCCGTAGTATGGTGGTGGTTGTACCGGCTGATTATATCCATAAGGGTTTTGTGTCTGTGGTACGCTGCCATACGGGTTATACTGTGCCCCACTTGACTGCGAAGCACCATAAGGATTTGCACCGTACTCCGTCTGTGCGTTTTGAGGGGTGCCATATGGTGAGGCAACAATCGTAGGATCATATGAAGGTTGTTGAACGGGATTATTTGCTACAGGTGTTCCACATGTTGGGCACGTAGCCATTCCAGGCTGAAGAGTCGTACCACAATTTGTACAGTGCAAGATATGCCTCCTAATAATTGCAGATCAGTTTATACCATTGCTTTATAAAGCAAGCTAATAAGCAGACATTACTATACCATAAATTCTGTGATTACTCCCCATGTCTAAAGACAAGGGGCTTCTAGGGGTTGGATACCCAGAGACTCTAATCCAAGTCTCAAAATGTTTGTACTTGCGTTCAGATCACGATCTATCGAAAGGAGGCAACACGGACACTGATACACACGTTCGGAAAGCGGCATCTTTTGCCGATGTCCACATCTGCTACAGGTTTGCGATGTATAGGCAGGGTTGACCTTGAGGAACTGACGCCCAGCTTCTTCCGCTTTGGCACTCAGTTGAGAGAAAAAGGCCGACCAGCTGGCATCGCTTATCGACTTGGCAAGACAATGATTGTGCAGCATCCTGTTGACGTTCAGGTCTTCCACACAGATGACGCCGTATCGGTCTACAATCTGTCTGGACTGTTGATGGGTAAAGTTCTGTCGCTTGAACTTTGCTCGTTCATGAACACGCGCTACTACCTTACGATGCTTGCGGCGTTCTGGAGACTCTGTATTCCGAGTCGCAACGAACGTCGTTCCAGACTCCTCATTCCGCAGCCCAACGAACAATGTTCTACCTTCGGTCAGGGCTGCGGAGCGGAAGCCTTCGGTCAGCGACTCGGAAAGGAAGGTTCCCTTTGCCAGTTTACTCTGCTTGCGTTGGACTCGTGCCAGAGCCTTCTCTTCTTGACGGAAGAAACGGGGATTGGCAATCTCTTCACTGGTAGACAGGGTAGCGAACGTTTTGAGTCCAACGTCAATACCAACCTGTTGAGTGCATTCGGGCAGGCGTTCGGGTTCACACTCACACGAAAAGGTGATGTACCACTTGTTAGTACTACTCTTGTGAATGGTTGCCGTTTTGATAGTGCCACGTACAGGACGATGATACACCATCTTGACAGAGCCAATCTTGGAAAGAGAGACGCGGCTATCATGCGGAATGCTAAAGCCAGATTGTGGATAGGTGAAGGAGTCGTAGCGTCCATAGCCTTTGAAACGGGGAGAGCCTGGTTTCTCACCTGCCTTCACGCGACGGAAAAAGGCTTTCATGGCAAGGTCAATGCGAACCGCCACATTTTGCAGGACCTGGGAATGGACAGTAGTGAGCGAGGGGCGTTGCTCTTTCAGGATCGGATAGGTGGCTTGTTGACCATAGCAACTCAGGCTCTTGCCCTCTTGCTCATACGCTGTTTTGCGGTTTTCAAGCAAGTGGTTGTAGAGCCATCGGCACTCTTCCAAGGTGGTTTCCAGCGCCGTGAGTTGTTTCTTGGTCGGAAAAATCCGATACTGAAAATTCTTATTCATGTGGTGATTGTAGCACAGTTTAAGGAAAATATCAACAATTGCTTAAATGTTAGACAAGGGATGAGTACCTAGCCCATCTCGCCCCAAAGGGAGGGCCATTCATTCCCATGCTTGAAAGACAGGGGCCTTCTGACCCGTTAGGTGACTACAAAATGAACAACTTGTGCTAGTTGAGCATCCTTGCAATCGAGTTGTGTACACCAGTAGAGTTCGACTGCTCCATCCGGGGTGGCGGTGATATATATACTTGAGAATACTCCATGTGTGTTCTCATGCGTGTGATGAAGTATGGTGCTAGCAACTACTCGCCCTTCTGCGTACCATTTTGCTTCAATTGACCCATCTTGCTTTCCCGATGTGACTGTGAAAGTCACGTATACCTTTTGGTTTGCCGTGAACGTTCTGGTGATCTGTACTGGTTCGAGTGTGTTATCAATATCACTACTTGTTTGAGCATTTTTGAGAATAGTAGAAGCGGATGAGACCAGTGCATTACCCGACGGTGTACTTGCTTGTTTTACGGTACTTGTAGTGTTTACTTTTTGTATTAGCTTATACACGCTAATGCTAGCAAGTAGGACAACACACACAATTATTACGAATAAAAAGAAGTGTTCTCCTCGGCTCTTTTTTGTATGGTGCATCGCACTATAGATGGGGGCAGCAGCATGAGGTGAAAAAGTGTGTGTCAGTGGATGACCTAATGGATGTGATTGTTGAAGTGGAGTAGATATAGTATGAATGGCCTGTGGAGCCGAAAACACTCCATTTGTATAGCTGATTTCATCATTTTGACTATGTTGTTGTGATGACTGAGTTTTTTTCCGTTGCTCAAATGAAGTTTGGTGCGGTACAGCACTATATGATGTCGGTGTTTGACACACTGAACAATGTGTCATGCGAAGTGAAAGAGCTTGACCACATGCCATACATTTCAAATACGTATCTCCACAATTGATGATACCACCATTGCTATGCTGTCACGGTAAAATCAACATGACCACCAAGAATTTTATTCGGGTCTATACACGAGGGAGCGTTCTCCAGGTAAATCTCTACATATCCAGGACCAACATTGCTGGTATTTGCGTATGAGTATGCAACGGTAGCACTAGTTGAGCTAATCGAAAAAGGATAGCTAGCAAATTGCGTTGCGTTAATATACCAGAGCAGACAGACTGCTCTTGTTTGACCATTCGGGCGTACGTTGAAAGTTATATATATTGTTTGTCCAGCTTTGAACGTACTGGTTGGAAATGTTGGCTGTGCTGTTGCGAAATTTATTGTTGTTGACGTTTGTGCGTTCACGATGTATTGTTGTCCAGGATATGTGGCAGTTGGTGAGGCAATTGGGGAGGTAGCTTTTGGACTTGGGGCTATAGTCGGCGTGTTTTGTGTTACCAGCGAAGACCCTCCTAAACGGGCAGGGGAGCCATTGCTTGTTAGTGGCAAGGTTTGTGCTATAACATAGACAAAGAGTAGGAGCAAGCAGGCTACGCCAATACAGAGACCTGCAAGGCTAAAACCAATAACTGTTGAGTGATTGCCCACATCAGGCAAAGGAAATTGGGTGGGAGTAGCCAATACTTCTTGTACGTTGGACGATGCAAGTTCAGGTGTTAATGGCGTCATTGGAGAACCTGATACCGCTACCAATGGAGTGTCTTGTCGTGGTCCCCAATTGTATTGTATCGGTGCTACTTCAACTGCTGTGCCTACAAAACCAGAACTATTCTGCTGTCTCTGCCCAAACGGAACTTGCGCAACCGCAAAAGGTAGTTCTCCTTGTCCCTTGAAACCGCCCGATACTGCCCCCACAGCAGTGCCGCAACGTGGACAACTTGTTTTTGTAGGCGAGAGTGGCATATCACAACGTGAGCATCTCATCGCAAACATTCCCCCTGTGTGCTATCTAAAATCTATTTTGCCTTATATGTTTACTTGCTCTTTACGACGAGTCATCCATTTGATAGTAAAGAAATGCCATCCATATAGGAAATTTGTCCCCCTTTACGCGAATTTTAAAGAAATATTCTGTAGGGACTATAATTCATTACACCCTCGTCCCGATTGTCTCTTGTGGCGAGGCGTAATGAATTATAGCCTACACTCTTGACACTATACCTTGGCACACTTACAATACAAAAATAGAAATATGTATGGTAATGAAACCATGCTGTAGCGGAAGAGGTAGTAGGAAGTGACGCAGAGCGCCGAAGTAGAGCAGATGCTGTCTCAACACATTGCACGTCTACGAGTACGACTTCAGCATGCCTCTGGCACGAGTTATGGGCCAGAAGAGGGAAGTGATGCATCATTGCTCCTCAATGCGCTGGTTGGTGATGTGCCATCGAGTAGTTCTCTTTTAGCAACACGTCTCGAGCAATCAGGTCGGTGGCTGGCTGAGCAAGGTGGGAAGCTCGATGTTCGTTTAGGTGGCTTTCAACGATATGTCGATGCATTAGTACATGAGCTTCAAGATATCTTTGCTGAAAACCTACCTCTCCTGTTGGAAGCTACAAAACATCTGTATGCCCTTCAATCTGAGGGTATGCTTGCACTGACAACGGGCTATCAAAGTGTATCTGACCGCTTCTCTCTGGAGAGGGCGCAAGCTTCCCAACGGCTGGAGGATCGCCTCCTTGCACTACAACGCATTAACGGCTTTAGTAATTCCTCAATGGACCTGGATCAGACGCTCGAAGTAACGGCACAGGTGGTTGCTGAAGAACTACATGTTGATCTCTGTTCTATTTTCTTTTACGACGACCTACAACGTGTTTTAACATTGCGAGCTACCAATGGTCCACGACCCTTGGGTGGTATGCATTTCACATTGCGTCTTGGAGAAGGCTATAGTGGATGGGTTGCCGATAAGGGCCGTCCACTACTTGAACACGATGCTCATACAAACCCTAATTTCGCACATGAGTCAAATGCGTATAGTGATAATTACCACGGCCTTATGGCTCTACCGATCATCTTCTTTGGCAATTCCGAACGGCTGATTGGTGTCATCAGTGTACAGGCAACTGATGGACGCGATTTCACGCGCGAGGAGATGAGTTTTGTGGAGGTTGTCGCAGGCATCGTTGCAATCAATATTGAGAATGGGCGTCTCTACGAGCAGACAGATGAGCAGTTGCGTCGTAAGGTGCATGAACTGGCAACCATTCATCGCGTCTCCTCGATTATCGCTTCAACGCTCAATCTTGACGAAGTGCTGCAAATCATCACGACTCAGGCCGTACATCTTTCCGGGGCTGAGCGTTCCTGCATTTTCTCACTTGATCCTGATACACAAACTCTTCATGTCCTGGCGCACTATGGTTTAAACTCGGCACTAGCACGTCGTATGCAGATAAACCTGGGACAATGTTGTGCGGGGCGCACAGTGCAAACTGGTAGACCAAGCATGGCGGTTGATTGCTTCCATGCCGATGAGCATTGTATCCTGCATAGCGATCCCTTTGTCTCAGCCGAGATACATGCCGTACTGTGTGTTCCATTGCAAGTGAAACAGAAGATTCTTGGATGTATCTGCATTTATAGTAGCCATCGCCATATGCTTAGTCCTGAGCAGATGCAACTGGTCATCACCTTCGCCAATGAAGCTGCAATTGCTATTGACAACGCCCGTCTCTATGAAGAGACGCGTCGTGGTCTCGAACTGAAATCAGCCCTGTTACGGGAACTGCATCATCGTGTCAAGAACAATCTCGCAACGGTCGCAGGAATTCTCTCGCTGCAACGCCGACGTTCAAAATCAGTTGAGGTGAGCAACACACTCGCGGAGAGCGTGAACCGCGTACAGGGCCTTGCCGCGACACATGATTTGTTGGCGCATGAAGATGTGAGCGAGGCACGTATCGACGATATCGCACGTAAGATTGTAGGGGTCGCCAATGCTAATTTGCGTCCTCCCGATAAACATATCGTGTTCGAGGTCGAACCAAGTGCCATTGTTATCCCCTCGCGTGCTGTGACCATTTTGGCATTAGTGCTTAACGAGATGGTTTCTAACGCGCTCAAACATGGAATGGCGGATCAGACAGAGGGTACTATTACTATCACAGGACGTGAAGAGGATGGTACCGTTATTGTGCAGGTGTGTGATACTGGAAGTGGTCCTCACTTCGCGCTTCCCCTTGAGGACAATACCGAGGGTGGAAATTTCGAGGGGCTGGGCCTCTCCCTTATCAAGCATCTGATTGGCGATCTCGACGGAGAATTTTCATTACGACGTGAGCATCTTCAAGGGCTAGAACACTCCTCTATGGAGACCACTCCTGTAGAACACACGGTTGCTGAGGTGCGTTTTCCGCTGAAACGTCGGAGCCGCTCAGCTATTTAGGAATGTTAACTGGCGGTTTTGTTGTAGAGGTAGGTACTATATATGCAAGCAGTTGATAAAATATATAAAATTCTTATTATTGAGGACGAAGCAGATATTCGTCAGGTGTTGTGTTTTTTCTTACGACATTCTGGCTTTGATGTACTTGATGTGGCAAGTGGAGAAGACGCTATGAATATTATTCCCGAGTACCAACCTGATTTGCTCGTTTTAGATATTATGATGCCAGGCAAGTCGGGATGGGAGGTTCTTCATTGGCTCCATGAGGTATACCATCAGCCAATGCTGCCCGTCGTGCTTCTGACCGCGCTCGTACAATTCTCTGACCAGATACGTGGTTTTGAAGAAGGGGCAGTTGAGTACATCACGAAACCTATGCAACCAATGAAAGTGGTTGAGCGTGTCCGATTACTCCTTTCGCTGACAGCGGAGCAACGTCTCCTTCGTCAACGAAAGCGCATCGACGACCAGAAAAAGATGCTGGCACGGCTTTCGGCGGCGAAAGAGGATGATTTTAACTACTAACCCTGCGAACTGATAAGCGAACCGCCACATCGTGTACAGAAACGATTGTTCGCCAGGTTTTGACTTCCACATGTGCTACATTGATTGAGTGGAAGTCCACACTTTGTACAAAACCGCATCTGTGCTTTGTTGAGCTGACGACAGGTCGGGCAAGGATACATGCCTGTTTGATATGGTACCGTCTGTCCAGATTGTGGCAACAATGGGTATTCTGGTGGTCTATTGTCCCCATTTAACGGTGTAACGCGCGTGGTAAAGGACTGTGGACCTATCGCTGTATGATACCCTGTAGAAAGCCTCGGCTGTGTTTGTTCGAGTGCTTCCGCCATATCACTGGCATATTGATAGCGTTGCACTGGGTTCTTCATAAGCGACCTGAGAATGATTTGCTCCAGGATGGGTGAAATGGCAGGATTAAGTCGCGAGGGACGAGGTGGTATCTCATAAATATGACTATGCGCGAGTGCGGGATAGTTTTCGCCCAGAAACGGTGTCTGACCTGTTAACGCCTCAAATAGCATCGCCCCCAACGCATAAATGTCTGCGCGTCCATCAACTGCTCCACCGAGGCACTGCTCTGGTGACATGTATTCAGGCGTGCCAACCCCTGCACCAGGCCGTGTGAGGTGATCTTTTGTGCTTGCCAGGACCTTTGCGATCCCAAAGTCTGAAAGAATTGGGCGTCCCGAGCGATCCATTAAGACATTAACTGGCTTCACATCGCGATGTACAACCCCTTGTTCATGTGCGTAATGCAGTGCGCCAGCAAGCTGTGCAAAAATGGGAACCGCTTCTACCGCATCCATCGGATAGCCCTGCACATGAAGCTGATCTAAGCGATGTTTGAGTGTCCCGCTATCCACGAGTTGCATCACTATATATAGGTGTCCATTTTGTTCACTTGCGTCATGGACAGTGACGATATTTGGATGTGAAAGACGAGCAACGAGTTTTGCTTCAAGATTGAAACGTTCCACGAAGTTGCGGTCTGCGGCATACCATGGAGGAAGCACTTTTACGGCGACTTCACGGTCAAGGCTTTCCTGGTAGGCGCGATATACGCGAGCCATGCCTCCCTGACCCAGCGGTGCAAGAATACGATAGTTACCTAATGCTGTACCTATTAAATCGTCTCGTTGCATGATGCAGCAGAACTTCCCTCTCGCTGTATAGACCGATATTGCTTTTTGATCAATTTATCGGGGTATGGCACCTGTAGGGACCGATTGATCGCGTCCTTCTGGCCATTGAACTTCTGACCAGAACGCGATCAATCGGTCCCTACAGGTGCTCGTACTATCTTCTCAAAAAGTATAAACGGTCCATACACATTATATATGCTCTAGCCACGAGCGAATACGAGCACAGTTTGACCGAGTTGAATACGATCACCCTCTTGCAACGGGAAGGTCTGGAACTTGCTCACTAACTGTCCATTGACCTTTGTGCCGTTCGCGCTACCTTCGTCCTTAAGAGCATATTGCCCATTACCCAGGTTGACAACGGATGCATGAAGGCGTGAAACAGCCAGATCCTCCAGGAAGATATCGCTCTCACGGCTACGACCGATACTGAGTGACTCCTTGACAATCTTGTATTCGCGTCCAGGCTCTTTGCCTTCCTCTACACGAACAAGTCCAAGCCCGCCAGTTGAACGCATGATGGTTCTATCACCATCATTTGCACCAAAGCCGTTATCCATACCATTGAAGGGAGCACCTTGATTTTGCTGTACACCAGGGGCACCCTGTTGTTGCCATGCCGGAGCTTGAGGCACACTGCCTATACCCGCAAAGCCCCCCATTGCGTTGTTCGCGTTCTGAGGAGCAGGTTGCTGTGGTTGTGGCGTACCCCATGCATCAGCCCCCTGTGCGTTTTGTCCATTTTGACCAAAGCCTTGCTGATTCCACGAAGGTCCAGACCCCATTCCACCAAGAGCGGCGGGTGCTTGAGGAGCACTATTTGTTGGTCCACCCCATTGTTGTTGCGCGGGTTGTCCCCATGGCTCCTGTGCGACAGGAGCAGGCTGCGGCGCATCCCAGGCTGGCCGACCACCCTGTCCTGCCCCTTGTGCATCCCATTGGTTCGCGGAAGCTGGCTGTGTGCCCGGGTTGCCAGGCCCATCCCATTGATTCGTAGGAACAGGTTGAGCACCAGGATTGCCAGAAGCGGCCCACGGGCTAGCACCTTGCTGTCCGTTTTGCATGCCACCGCCCCAGGCAGGTTGAGCACCGGGGTTGCCTTGCCCGTCGGCCCAGGGAGTGTTTGGCCCCTGTGGTACGCCGTTTTGTGTGCCCCAGGAGTTTACGCCCTGCTGCTGCGTTGGCACGTTTGGTGGTGCCCCCCAGCCCTGCTGCGGTGCGTTGTTTTGTGGCCCTCCCCAGCCAGCTTGCTGACCTTGAGCCTGTTGTTGTGCCCACTGCTGCTGTCCATCATTGCCTGGGCCTTGCGGATTCCAGGCACCAGCGACAGCACCGGGTTGCTGTGGTTGTCGTTGCCAATCATTGTTTCCTGTACTCGCCGCGGCCTTTGTACCCTTCTTGCCACCGCTGCGGTAGACCAGGAAACCGCCGATAGCAACAACCAACGCCAGAACGATACCTGCAACTGCTATGACTGTACCGGAAACTGGAAGCCCAGCAATAGCGACAACTAAGAGCGTAAGTTGTTCAAACATAATAATTACCCCTCTGCTCGTAGGGGCGGTAGAGTGTCTCTCTACCACCCGATCTCAATCGGGTATCACGGAGTGGTACCCCTACAACTGCGACGCAGTACGTGTCAGAACATGTACATGCATATCAGGACTTACAAAAGAAAACCTGTCAATGCCTATCAGTGCTTGTTAACACTCCACTTATCGCATTTCAAAACGTACCTCGACACTACCAAAACGAAGTACATCACCATCCTTGAGTGTACGTTCCTCGTGTGGCGTCAAGATGACTCCATTCAAACGTGTCTTATTTAAAGCGTTCAAGTCTTCGACGGTAAACGTTCCCTGCTGGTTACGCAGGTATGCGTGCCTTCTGCCAACTGTCTTGTCCGCCAGAGTAATTTCTGGGAAGATACCAAGAGTTGGGTCCTGTCGGCCCACAACCATCAGTTCTCCTTTTAACGCTATCGTTTGCCCATTCGAGAGTACAATAATCCTTGCCTCTTTTTGTGGTATAGGCTTGATTGCATATGCATTCTCAGCACTATTGCCCATGCCACCACTTGGATGTTGCTCATGCACGAAACCAGCAGGATGTTGGGCATGTCGCTTGTCTGTCGGCATTGCCAGGACACGCTCATGAATCTGCTCCAACGCTGCAATGAACTCTTGCGGAGTCGCGTAACGATCCATCGGCGATTTAGCGAGTGCTTTTTGCATGAACAGGTCCATCTCCATTGGCAGATCATGACGAATGCGGCAGATAGATGGGACCTTATCATTCATATGTTTGATCACGATATCAACCGCCGTTTCACCTTGAAAAGGAGGCGTGCCTGCTAACATCTCAAACAAAACGGTTGCAACCGAATACAGATCGGAACGTGTATCGGCGGACCGACCACTCTCGGCCTGTTCGGGCGAAATATAATAGGCTGTACCCATAAACACATTGGATTGTGTCAGCGTCACCGTCTCGCGACCACGCGCCAAGCCAAAATCAGCAATCTTGACCATATCCTTACTGTTGATAAGGATATTTTGCGGCTTGATATCTCTATGCACAACCCCCTGATTATATGCTGTGTCCAAGCCCTCGGCTATTTGACGAGCATAGTTCAATGCATGTAACGTATCCATCTGCCCATCAGTGAGCATATGGTACTTTAGGTTCTGTCCATCGATGTAGTCCATCACGATATAGTGCATGTTGTCATCGTTGCCATAGTCAACAATACGTACGATATGGGGATCGCTTAGATTTAAGAGAATGTGGGCTTCACGCTGAAAACGTGCGAGGAGTTCACCATCGTTTGACAGTTCGACATGCATCATTTTAATGGCGTAAATATGATTATCTTCCAGATCGCGCGCAATATAGACGGTAGCAAAACTGCCCCGTCCACGCTCGTCGATCAGCTTATAGCGACCCTTGATGACACGTCCGGTCATGTCACCATTCATAAAGGAAACTCCTCCCTCAAATCTTCCAGCCTACTCTTCAACAAGGAATGGCTAGCGGCTTTATTATACACTATCTCCACGCTTGTGTCATGCTGACTTTCTGTTCTTCATATAACCTTGTACGTCTTTCTAATATCAACGTTGCAGAACGCCGAATACATCGTATAGTATACCAATATGGAGGTGAAGCTATGCTTCGTGGCATCCTACTCGATATCGACGGGGTATTGCATGTCAGTATGCAACCAATCGAGGGCGCGGCTGAAACGCTCCATTGGCTTGACCAAAAGGGCTATCAGACGTGCTTTGTCACAAATACAACGACGATGAACCGCGCGACACTGGCACAGCGCCTGCAACACATTGGTCTTCCCATCACGGAAGAACGTCTGCTTACGGCACCTGTCGCGACGGCAAACTATATTCGTCAGCATTTCTCAGATAAACGCTGTTGGGTCCTCACAAAGGGAGATACTGCCGCCGATTTTGCAGGTATTGAACTGGTCGGGCCAAGCGATGAGAATATCGGTGTAGTCGTGATCGGTGGCGCGGAAGAGTTGCTCACCTACGAGGCAATGAACAACGCATTCCGCCTGCTTATGAACGGCGCGGCATTACTTGCCATGCATACAAATCTGTACTGGCGTACTGCTAACGGCTTGCAGTTAGATAGCGGTCCCTTTGTGCGAGCTTTAGAGATCGCGACAGGGAGGCAAGCGGTCGTGTTAGGCAAACCCGACAAAGCTTTCTTCGAGCAAGCACTGCTCTCAATAGGTGTGCAACCAGAAGAAGCCCTTATGGTCGGTGATGATATCGAGAACGATGTCGCGGGGGCACAACACGCAGGAATACGTAGCATCCTTGTTTATACTGGCAAGCATAAAGCTGACTCGCCCTTGTTACAGAAGATACATCCCGATGCTACATTGCCCTCGATTGCTGAATTACCTGCGTATCTCACTACATTATAGAAACAATGTGTTTGGTGACGTGGCTTGCCACGTCACCAAACACATTGTTTCTATCCAAACATCTCGCTGATACTCTCGCGGTCGTGAATGCGCCGAATGGCCTCACCGAAGAGCGAGGCAACTGATACCACCTCGATTTTCCTGGAGAACTCGACTGGCTGGTTCTCAACTGTATCGGTCATAATTAGACTTTTGAGTGGACTATTGTCGATGCGCTCGATAGAGCCTTGCGCCAGTACACCATGTGTGACGACTGCATGGACATCGCGTGCCCCTCGTTCAAGCAACTTGATTGAGGCATCAACCAGGGTGCCGCCAGAAATGGTGAAATCATCGACAATCACAACGTTTTTGTCTTTGACCTCACCGATGATATGCAGAATGGACGCCTTCTCATCATGGGCAAGCCGCTCTTTATCAGCGATAGCGATAGAGACGCCGAGGCTAGAGGCGAAGCGACGTGCCTGTTTCGCGAAACCAACATCGGGCGAGACAATTACGAGATCATCCAGGTTTAACGCTTTGATGCGCTCACACAAAAGTGGTAGGGCGTAGAGATTATCGACAGGTTTATGGAAAAATCCTTGAATTTGTGGTGCATGCAGGTCCATTGTGACTACGCGATCAGCTCCCGCGACCTCGATAGCATCAGCACACACGCGGGCGCGAATAGAGACACGTGGCTCATCTTTCTTGTCGCCCTTCGCATAGCTAAAATAGGGAATAAGCACTGTAACCTCTGCCGCACCCGCACGCTTGAAGGCGTCGATCCAGAAGAGTAATTCCATAAAATTATCATTCGCTGGAAATACAGTCGTCTGAATGATGTAGACGCGTCTTCCACGTACATTATCCTCGATACGTACAAAAATGTTGCCATCTGAGAAGCGGAGAGTTTCATTATTGCCTTGTGGAATATTCAAGTATTCGCAGATGCGAGCAGTCAGTTTGCGGCTACCACTGCCCGCGAAGATCGCCATGCCATCGGGTTCCATGATAAAAAATCCTCTTTTTACAGTCATAAAGAGCATGATAACAAGACCGAGGGTAACTACCGCCCTCGGTCTCTTGTATCATATCATTTTTTCTTTGTGCTCTGTCATGGCGCATAAGTTATCGAAATCTTAATCCTCATTTAGTCGCAATATCTGACTCATAGAAGACCTTGAAACGATGCGCGTTATGAGACCTGACACGATCATATACAGGATTACGACTCCACATAGTCCGAAGAGCAACGTGCCAGGAATTATTATTTGCACTGGAGGAACGCTTTGCAGTGCGTACAGATCGGTACTTGCTCCAGAAACAGGTAACTGAGAAGCGTTGACGCTGGTCAGAATGAGCGATGGTAACGCGAAGGCTGAGAAGAGTATGCCGAAGCCAGTACCTAATCCAAGCGCGATACTGTACACAATAATTTGCTCCCAGAGCCTCATGCTCGCAATCTGTCGTGGTGCAGTTCCTAGCGCACGTAACACAGTGACGTTGAGGAGGCGTTGCCGTGCTCCTAGCCAGGACGTTGCGATATCTTCTATAAGGGAAAATAGGAGTGTCGCGAGGACGCCTAGTATTAAAACTCCAAGTAGGCCGCGATAGAGTGGGTCGTTGCGCAAAACGTCCATGAGTTCACGTCGATCCGCGACCGCATCAAGTTGTACGTTTCCTTGTTGAAGCGCACGACGTACGGTTGTGAGTGCTGAGAGATCGTCAGACGTTCGTAACCAGACGTGGTTTGGTTGCATAGTTGGTCCAACATAGGTTGTTTTATTCGTGCCTAGATCAGTTGTGAAATTCATTGGGTCTCGCTGAGCAACGGTCGTGAATACCGTAGCATAGGTCTGGTAATCTACTAGAATGCCTCCCGCCGCCGAAAAGAAGCCGTTGGTTGCTTCTGGGACATCGTTAACAGTTGGAAGATGCGCAAACTCAGCAATAGGAAGAATCTGTATTGAGGTCAAGGTGTCAGTGATTGAGAAGGCAATACCGCGTTGGAGGTGAAGGACTTTCCATGTCGTTGCATCGACGAGAGCAGGAACAGCAACGTTCTCTATCATCGTTTGACGTTGGCCAGCGAGTTGTTGCAGCAATTCAGGAAGTGGCTGACTTGAATTCTGATGTGTCCAAATGGCTGTACGAGCATAGGTATCGGTATCAATGGCAAGCAGACTGACGGCAATGGATGAACCATTTGCCTCTGTGCTGGTTGTGTTCGTGTAACCTAGAGTTGCTGAGATAACTCCAGGTATATGCGCATATGCGGCACTCTGGCTTTTGAAAGAAGTTGCTGTATGAGCAGGAAGTGTTCCACTAAAATCGGCCCCGACCTGATGAGCCGCTACATCTCCTACTCGTTGCGTTTGTGAGGTTGTGAAGATCAGCGCGAAAAGCGCAAAGGCAAGCGAGAGCGAAAGCAGGAGGGCTTGACGCAATACGTGCCGTGGAGTCCGTACCATTTGTGTCACTGCAAGCAGCAGTGGCGTACTTTGACATTGTTCAGCCAGCCATACGATGCCTTTTAGAAGGAGAGGAAAGAAACGCAGCAGTAAGAAAACACAGCCGACGAGGAAAAAGAGAGAGCTAAGCAGAGTGAGCGGAGACAAAATCAAGATACGCGTCTGGGTATCCAGCACATTTGAAGAAGTCAGGTATTGTGCATAGAGAAAACCAAGGAAGGCAACCAGTGCTGCAACTACATCCAGGTAGAGGCGCGTCCACAACGGGCGACGCGCCGAACGGCTCGTCTCTCGACGGAGGACAAGCACATTTAACTGTACAACGCGCAGAAGCGAAACAAGCATAGCAAGGAGTGCGGCTCCCACTACGCTAGCGGCAGAGAGACTTTCAGCATGTAATGTACTCCAAAGATGCTGTGTCACGAGAGAAAACGCACTGCTAACAGCAGGCAACAGCGTTATTTGAGTGAGCAGAAAGACAACAACAAGGGCAAGAGGCAAGCCAAGTACAAAGGCAACAATTCCTACGCCAATACCTTGTAGGAGTAACGAGCTAAACAGTTGTTGTGAGCTTGCCCCACGACTGCGCAAGACTGCGAGTTCACTGGTATGAGCCTCAACGAGAATGTCTGTCATAATACTGATAAAGAAGAGCATGAGACCGATGACGAGGAGGGTGAGACTCAAAATTGGTATGTTGGCGACAGTGAGTCGGCGACTATAATCTGTCAGGACCGTAGGGGCATAGGATGAGGATACAGTTTGTTGCACATATGCGCCATAGGTAAAGGAATTGGCAAAGGGAGTGATGCCTAGGAGCACAGTTTGCAGCTTATTGACCACATCGTCCAGGTTGTCAACGTCGATGCGAGCCGGGTCCAGCGAATAGTACCAGTAGAAATGCAGTTCATTTTGCAGTGCTGGTCCTGGCAGAGTTTTGTTCGCAGGTCCTGGAAAGCTAGGCTCATTTGCAATGTGAGCAAGCACCGAAAGGACGTTTTCGTTCGACACTAATGCTTTGTACAGGGTGAAGGTTCCTGTTTGCGTGATAAGAGGCGTACTTTGAAAGTCTTGCTGATGCCAGAAGACATCGTTGCTATGAGGAAGAAAAAGACCGACAAGTGTAAGCGTGAGATTGCGCTGAATATCCCCTTGTGACGTATTTCCATAGGAAACACTTGTTGTAAACACATCTCCGATTTTCGCATGCATTCTTTCAGCCTCTTGAGGAGTAAGCGCAATTTCGATGGTCGTGCTTGTCGCGGACGGTAAGCGACCTTGAATAAGTTGTACTTGAGAGGAGGCTTGCGTCATAGAAGAGCCAAGCAGTTGAACTTGATCTGTGTTTTCTGAGGGAACAGGTGTGCGAGAGAGTCCGCCCAGCATTTCCAGAGAGAATTCGGAGGAGGAAGTAAGATAAGGACTTAAATCATGCCGTACTGAGGCGTCGATATCCTGAGTGGCAGTCTGAACGGTCTGTGGAGATATTTGTTGTGAGCGACTAGAGATGAGAACGGTACTGTTACTCTGTGGAGAAGCGAGTATCTGGCGTACACCTAGAGTTGTTGCAACATGTGTGTACAAAGGCACTGCACATACAAGGACGACGGCAGCGAGCATGCCTAAACCTACTAATAAGAGGAGTCGCCACGTCTTACGAAGTTGCCACAGGGCAAGTGTCACGCTAGAAGACTCTAGTAACTTCTCATTGTTGGTGTTGAGCCTCATGTATTGATGCTTTGCTCATGACATGTATTCCCCGAATGACGCGACGTTAAGACTGATAGAGGTTAATGTATGTTACCATATTGTACACGATGGTATTTTTTTGCGGTTTAGTAATTTTTGCGGTAGGGGAGAACACTAATTCATTTACCAGGAAGCGGCAGGGGCGTCAATTCATCACGCCCGCGCACGAGCGAAGCAATGTGCACGTCTCCTACGAAGCGTTGGATAAGCCAATGATGGTGCCTATGGTGGGCATCAGGATTCGTGTAGCCGTGAGATGCGAAGTGGAAACATTTGCCCCGCAACCCGTCCCCGTGGGCGCAATGAATTGGTGCCCCTACCGCTTCCTGGTAGAGGCGTTTGTTACTCTTCGTACCGTCCGCCCAGATGCGTTGCAAGAAACTTCTCCGCGGCGGCATAGAATTTGATGCGGTTCTCAGGTTTGGCGAAACCATGTCCTTCATCGGGGAAGAGCAGGTATTCGTAGCTGATACCCTTGCTTTTCATTGCCTCGACAATCTGCTCCGACTCCGCTTGCTTGACGCGTGGATCGTTTGCTCCCTGTGCGATGAGCATGGGAATTTGAATCTGGTCTACTTTGAAGAGAGGTGAACGCGACTTCAAAAACTCCTCTTCAGTCTCTGGATTGCCAACTTGATTGTAAAATTGCGCAAGGAAGGCAGACCAGTATGGTGGAAAACTTTTGATAAGTGTGAGCAAGTTGCTTGGTCCAACGATGTCAACAGCGCAGCAGAAGAGGTCGGGCGTAAATGTTGCTCCCACCAGTGCCGCATAGCCACCATACGAACCGCCATAGATCGCCACCTTTTTCGGGTCTGCTGTGCCTTGTTGCACGGCCCACTGGACGGCATCGACAAGATCGTCATGCATCTTGCCGCCCCACTCCTTGTTGCCCGCGTTCAAAAACTTTTTGCCATACCCAGTCGAGCCACGGTAGTTCACTTGTAGACAGGCATAGCCACGGTTGGCGAACCACTGCGCCTCTGGGTTATAACCCCATGCATCACGTACCCACGGCCCGCCATGTACGTTCAGCACCATCGGTAACTGCTTCTGGTTCTCTCCCACTGGCAATGTCAGATAGCCATGGATGGTCAAGCCATCGCGTGAGCTAAAACTGATTGGTTCAATATGCGCGAGCGTATACTTGCTGAGTTCAGGTTGATTGTCAAAAAGGAAGGTCGCGCTTTGCTCTTTGCGGTCGTATGCATAATAGGGAACGGGTCCATTATCAACGGTAAAGGCGATAATCCAGGTATCATCGGCATCGTTACGACTTGTGATGATAGGATCGCCCTGGTGAATTTCCTTGATCCGATCAAAATCCAGTCGTATCGAATCGTCCAGGAGAGTCCATTCGACGCGATCTCTATTAAAGGCTACCGCTTGTACTTCGTGCGTGTCAGGATGCATCATGACATCGCTTACGTCATACTGTGGGTCTTCCGCTATCACCTTTATTTCCTGGGTCGCAATATTGAATGTAACAAGGCGACCTGTGTTCCCATCGCGTGAATCAAGCAGGTAAAGCGATTGTCCGTCGCTTGTAAAGCCAAGCGGACTACTGGTGAGCAGGTCATTTGGACTCCACACCAGCAGTTTGCGCCACTCGCTTTGCTCATTGTCACGTACAAGCAGTTCGCTACCCCCATCAGGTGTCGTTGCTAGCGCACCACGGATGGTAAAGTGCGTATCGACAACCCAACCTGCGACATTGCCAGGATTTTTCGCGACCTGTGTCAGTTCGCCTGTGGTCAGGTTGAGACGATAGGCATCATGAATTTGTGGATTATCCTTGTTCAAGCCAATGATAAGCTCGTTGGGGAAATGTTTGTCGCGCTCGATAACCTCTACCAGCACATCCTCGAACGGAGTCAGGTCACGTGTCTCCTGTGTGTCCAAATCGGTTGCATACAAGCGAAAATTTTCGTTGCCACCAAAGTCCTGAACATACAAAATGTGCTTGTTGTCCGCAGCCCAAAAATAGGAACAAATCCCGCGCTCCGTATCTTTTGTGACAGGCTTCGCATCGTTCGCGCCAACTGTGCCGACCCAGACATTCAGCACGTCATTCACTGGCGCGATATACGCCATACGCTTGCCATCCGGCGAAATCCTCGGGCTGGTATTGACTGGATTGCCAAACAGCACCCTTCTGGGAATAAGTTCAACGGTTGGTGTAGTCATTGTTGCTCCTTTTTTGTCCATAATATGCGTGGAAATATTAGAGTTTCTATCTTTTGCCATAGCCTCTTCTACGACTCCAATTTCAAATTCCTTACGCAACTTTTCAAACTCTTCTGGAATGTTTCTAGGTTTGATTGCTCCATATCCAGGAAGTAAACTCGAATCGTTTAGTTTATCTTCATGATTTTCATTCATACTCTCAACCTTTAACGAATACTCTTAGCTATTGTATTGTATAGAGGGCAAGAAGACCACAAGAGTCTTTTTCAGCGATAATGAATGGATGAGAAGAAACGTCTGTAGGGACCGATTTATCACGTCCTTCTGGCACTCGAGACCTAAGAAGGACATGATAATGCAGTTTCACAAATTGATACGGATGTGTCGCTTGATAAACGTAGACAATCTATCACGGTCATTCCTCTCAGTAGGGGCGCAATGAATTGCTGCCCCTACCGACCACGATGCCCATATCGGTCCCTACAGGCAATTTATAGTTATGCCCGAATACCTAATATCTCCATATACACATCATACGTCTGCCGTGCAATCTGTTCCTGTGTGTAGTTGTCCAATACGCGTTGTCGGCCTCTTGTGGCGAGATCGGCGTAGAAAGCAGGGTCGTCGAGCAATTTTTGCATGCATCGTGCTAAATCTTGTGCGTCGCCCTCTTGGAAGACGAGTCCTGCATCGCCGATGACGTGCGGGATCTCGCCGCTTGAGGAGCCAATTACAGGAGTTTCGCAGGCCATAGCTTCGGGCAGCACACGCCCGAACTGCTCGATCCAGTTCGGTTTTGAGAGCGAGGGCAGAACGAATGTATCGAGCATTTCCATTTCGTGCGGCACCTCGTAAGTCGGGACGCCACCTTTAAAGGTAACACGCTCTGTCACGCCCAAGCGTTCAGCAAGTTCTTGCAATACGCTTTTCATGGGACCATTGCCGATGAAGACGACGCGACAATAGTCAGGTAGGTAGCTAAGAGCCTCAACCATCAACGTCAGACCTTTTTCTTCTTTTAGACGACCTATAAAGCCAAGTGTGAAAGGGTCGTCGGGTTTGCGGGGTACACGTGGTGCACTACGTTTATAGATATCGGTGTCGAATCCGAATTGTGGAATGACGTGTACTGGTCCCTTGTAGCCCTTGCGTCGTAATACGCTCTCTGCATCGCGGTTTCCAGCAAGTGCGGAGGCTGCGTATCTATAGTTATAGAGTTCTAGCTGGCGGAATGGTGGCGGATAGCTGCGATACAGATTCTGCCATGTGAAAAAAAGGGCGCGTGCTTTGTGTTGTTGCGCTAAAAACATGGCGTGTGCCGTGGCGACATTGTATGGCTCTTCGTCGATATGCACCACCTCTGGTCGCACCTCGCGCATAATTTTGCCCAGTTGTGGATAGTAGTGCAGGTGAAAGTTGCCATTGAGCGTCATTGGCGTGACAATCATGCGATAACCAGTGGTATAAAGTCGTTCGAGGACCTGCTTGCTACCATCATCGCTTTGCCAGTATTCCGGTGTGACAACCGTCAGTTCCATGTCAGGCAGCTTCGCGATCTCTTCGAGTTTACGCTGTGAGGTCCCTGCGACAAGGGCCTTTGAAATCATAAGTGTACGCATTGTTCGTCTATATCTTTCCTAATGGGGCCGTCTTGCGTGGATTTGAGCCGCGTATGAATGTTTCCTCATACACTGTGATGGTTTCGTCCGCCGTTTTGCTCCAGTGAAATTGTGCCGCGCGTTGTAAGGAACGCGCACGCAGGTCCCCTTGTAGCTCTTCATTTGTCAGGACACGCCTCATCGCATCAACCAATGCTCGCGTATCTTCGGGATCAACCATAATCGCGGCATCACCAACGACCTCTGGCAACGATGTGCGGTTCGAGCATACAACGGGTGCGCCACAACTCATCGCCTCAAGTGGGTCTAAACCAAAGCCTTCATAGAGCGAAGGGAAGACAAAGAGACTGGCGGCACTATACATGGCGGGCTTATCCTCTTCATCTATAAAGCGATACACAATTTGCCCTGTCATACCTAAGTCAGCGGCAACGGGACGCGGGTCTGGAAAGAGTGGTCCCTTCTGCTTATCGGGATTGCCCGCGATGAGCAGTTGTAGTTTTGGGTCGCCAATCTGACCATACAGGTGCGCAAAGGCACGTACAAGCTGCGGCACGTTCTTACGCTGGTCTAGCCCACCAAGATAGAACACATACCGCTCTCCTAAGCCATACTTGGCTCGTGCTTTCGCGAGTGTTTCGGGGTCGGTCACGGGATGATATTCGTCACCAGCGGCTTCATAGATGACGCGAATGCGTTCGGCAGGGAGTTTCAGCGCGTCAACCATATCTTGCTTCGCATGTTGCGAGACGGTGATAATCATGGTGGCTCTGTGGGCCGCGCTTGCCACCAGTTGCATATATGCTTTGACTTTCGCATCTGGTTGATAGGCAGGTAAACGCATTGGAATAACATCGTGAATCGTCACAACGGTTGGGGTACGTGGCAGCAAAGGGGGCGCGAAATAGGGTACATGAAAGATATCTACGCCTGCCTTACGTGCGGCGGCTGGCCCCGTTACTTGTTCCCACATCACCTTCTGGATATTCTCATTGCCACCAAGAATGCCCGGGACCGCCTGCACCTGATAAGGAAATGTAGGTACATTTTTCCCATCTACAGGTTGTGGGCCAAGCAAGACATATTCATTTTGTGTATCTGCTTGCGCGAGGGCGGAAAGTAGATGAAGCATATATTGTCCACTGCCCGTGGCGGGATATTGGAAAAAGAGAGCGTTAATACCGATTTTCATTGTTTACAAATCCTCGAAATTTTTCTCCCCATTGTACAGCTTTTGATACACTGTAAGCATCTTTCGCGCCGATATAGCCCATGTGTACTGCTTGGCGCGTAAATAGCCCTTTTGTCGTAGTGCTTCACGCAGAGACGCGTCTTCCGTCAAGCGTGTCAATGCGTCAGCAAGCGCGTCGATGTCGTAGGGGTCAACGAGGAGCGCAGCGTCTTCAGCAACCTCTGGCAACGCAGATATATTCGAGGTGATGACCGGTGCCCCGCACGCCATCGCCTCTATAGGAGGAACGCCAAAGCCCTCAAAAAACGAGGGAAACGCAAATATATCAGCCATACTGTATAGCGTTACAAGTTCGAGGTCGGTAACACGGCCTAGAAAACGTACCTTTTTGTCCAATTTGAGTTCAGAGACAAGCTGTTTTGTCTCTTCATACATCCAGCCTTGCCCACCTGCAATGGCGAGCATCGCTGGCCCATGCTTTTTTTGTTGTGCCTTGTAAAAAGCTTTAATGAGTCCAGTATGATTCTTGCGCGGCTCAAGGGTGCCTACCGCTAACACCAGTGGGGTTTTCAGATTGAACTTATGCTGTGTGGCACCAAGTAGTACAGGGTCTGTAATGCGTCGAAAGTGCGTCCCTACACCATTTGGAATGACGGTTAGCTTTTCTTGCGGCGTCTGGAAATGCTTGACGAGGGTACGCCCAACCTCATGTGAAACGGTGGCGACGACATCGGCAGCGGCAACCGCTTCGGGAACGACTTTATTGAGATACGCAGCAAGTGAAGGGACAGCATATTCGGGGTGTTCCAGGAATGCCAGATCGTGAATGGTGACGATCTTACGCACTTTTTTGCTGAGTGGTGGAAGTGTAAAATCAGGACCGTGATAGATATCAATCGGTCCTGTAAATAATGTTGCTGGCAAGAGTGGCGTGCGCCAACGATACCAGAGGATATTGAGGTAACGATCTGGAATCAAGACACTGCGCCCAACAACGTTCTCCGCTTCAGGAAATGGGTGTTCCGCTGTTGGGCGTCCACTGGTAAGTAAGGTGTAGCGTGTTTGGGTGTCTTGTTGTAGCATAGCCGCACACAAATTGCGCACATAGGTGCCAATGCCGGCACCCTGGCGAATAGCTGCTGTATAGTCAAGGGCGATATGCATGAAGGTTCCTTTTATTCAGATTGTGACACGGAGGTAGGCTTCCCAAACAAGCCAAGTTGCTCACCGCCAAGCAGGTGAAAATGTAGATGGAAGACGGATTGTCCTGAATCAGGACCAACATTGGTTACAACGCGATAGCCGCTTTGCTCAATGCCTATTTGACGGGCAATAGTTTGTGCGGCTATATACATATTTGCCAATAGCGGACCATGCTCCTTTGTCAATTCGGCCATAGACACAATATGTTGTCGTGGTATGAGCAGAATATGATCTTTCGCCTGTGGGTGCAGGTCGCGAAAAGCGATAACATCCTCATCTTGAAATACAAGTGTTGCGGGTATCTGTCTCGCCACAATCTTACAAAATATGCAGTTTGGGTCCATAAAGATATGCCTCCTAGATTTATACCGATTGAGTAGACAATAACGAGGCATGACAGGGGCAAGCCCTGTCACTACTATACACGGGACCGCAGGGCTTCGCCCCGCAAGGGGTGATAAGTATAGTAGTGACAGGGCTTGCCCCTGTCATGCGCCCCTCCCTGTAATTTTAAGCTGGTTTGTAAAACTACAGTCCTATGCTTCAGTCTCGGCAGTTGTGTTAGTTTCAGTTTTCTCCGTTGTCGTCGGTTCGGCTGGTACTTCTACTGGCTTGACCTCTTCCTTTACCGCGTCTATCACAGCCTCTGTATCTGTACCACTTGTTGTGTCAGTTGGCACAGGTGCAGATGAGGTTTCAGTAGCAGGTTGTGCCTCTGCTTCAGGTGCTGTTTCGCTTGTAGCAGATGGTGTCTCTGTTTCAGAAGCGGTTTTACTTGCTGCTTCTTTAGCCTTTTGACGTTGCAGTTCTATCTCTTTTAGTTCAGGATGCAGTTCTGGGTCGTTGTACTGCGGTAAGCCCATATCAGTACGTATCTTTTTGATTGCCTGATATACATCTCCTGGTTTAAGTGAGAGTTCTTCTGCAATTTTCTTGTGAATACCCACATCTGGCAAGGGTAGGTAAGGCTCATAAGCTGTTTTGATCTTTGCCAGTTCCTCTTCGCTGCCTTTGTAGCTCTGCGCCTCCCACCAGCTTGGAATATTCTGACGATCTCGCAGGTCTTTAATGATCTTCTTGACCGCCGTCTTGGGTATCTCAAGTTCTTGCGCGATTTGTGTACGGATGCCGTCGAATTCGATAGGTGTGGCCAGTTCCATATAACGCGTCTCGACCTGTGTAATTTGCTCAACCGTTGGCTCAAAAGGCTTTGGTGGCTCTATCTTCTCGCGTTTTGGCTTTGGTGGTGGTGGTGGCTTTGGAACCTTTACCTTTGGTTTGCCACCTTTTGGCCCACCAGGGCTAGCAGGTCGGGATGGTCGATCAGGAAGATCTGTACCTGGACGCGGACCTCGATTAAAACCGCCATCCATTGGCTGGCGCGGGCGTGGGCCAGCATCAGGCAAGCCAGAACCGCCACCGACCCGGTACGGACTGGATGGAGGACGATAGTTAGGATTACGATTGCCGCCCTCACGGTCACGATAGTTTCCAGGTCCCTCGCGTGTATTGCCCGAATCTTCCCTATCACGTGTGTCGCCAGGATCACGTGGTACTCGTGGTGTCGGGGAGGAAGGAACTTTTGAACGTGGCGGCTCGGGTTCCGCCACTTTCACATCACTGATCTTATCAAGCCATGAGCTAGTGCCGCTCTGAACATGCTGCGGCTTTGGTTTCGGTGGTGGAGGTGTGTTTTGTGCCACCGTTGTCTTTACTGGTGTTGGTGGGGCTGCTTTCGCCGCCAACTTTTCTTTTCTGGCTTTCTGCGCACAATCTGGGCAAATGGTATCTTTAGCATTTGCCGACTGAAACCACTTGCCACAGGTAGCGCAGCGCATTTTGGTCTTACTTGCCATATGCAAACTCCCCTGTTCCACTATAAAAATGGATAGATGTCCTCGAAGCGTCGGAATGCCCTACTATTATACTCTATGTTTGCTCTTTGTCTATACTTTTACTCTTTTGCATCACCCTCCTGGTTTTTGTGTGACAACGTTTTACCCACGGATTGTAGGGCCTGTGTTACGGCTGTTAGGAGATCGTCAAGCTCGAATGGCTTGTAGACAACCAGGACATTTTTTGAGACAAGATATCCTTCCATCTCACGTACCGACTTCTCTGACGCAGTACAAATAATCACGGGAATGGATGCGGTTACAGGTTGCATTTTAAGCAATTGCAACATTTGCCAGCCAAGTTTTTCCTCTCCAAATACTACATCTAGAATAATGAGGTCTGGATTAAGCTGCTCAATATCAGCCGCTTTTTGAAGTGGAAACGAGGACAACGTAACTCTGTAACCCTCACTTTCCAAAAGCATACGGAATATTTCTAAGATGTCCTGCGTATCATTGACAACTAAAATATGTTTTGCCATGTATATTTGTCTCCCTGGGGTACAAAGGCTTCAGACAGGATAATACCATAGAACTTTTCCTATGGCTATGGTTAGTGGAACTTGTTTCTGGTTGCGTCTTTTCTATGAGTATGAGACAATCACGTATGCACATTTGACAACTCATAAAAAAGGTAGGAACTTATAGATGGCACGTACAGAAGAGGAACCAATCATCAATATTTATGGCGAAAAGGTAGCATTAGGACCATTTCATCGTGGCGTGGTATCCTTACTCTCGAAATGGGATAACGACTTTGAAGTGTCTTTCTTTTCGGGCGACCCTTTGCGCTCAGTCCCAAGAGAGACAACGGAGTCACGATTTGAGCAGAGCAACCGCGAGATTTCGCGTGACCGTGTAGACTATATTATCTATGAGAAGGAGACCTTGCGACCAATAGGCATGACTGAATTACGTCGTATCAGTTATAAAGCACGTACCGCTGATTATGGCATTCTTATTGGTGAAAAAGATTGTTGGAGCAAAGGCTATGGGACTGAAACAACTCTGCTTATGCTCGATTACGGCTTCTCGATCCTCGGCTTACATAATATTACGCTCGAGACGTATGCCTACAACGAGCGGGCAATCAAGGCTTACCAGCGTGCGGGCTTTCGCATTATGGGCCGTCGCCGCGAAGTAAATCTTTGGGGCGGTAAATTCTATGACGAAATTATTATGGATTGCCTCTCGACAGAGTTTGAGACGCCTCTAAAGCGTATCTTGAAGTTACCCTAGTGACAAGGGCGCCCGCAAGGGAACGCCCCTCCCACACAACGAGCAATCGTTGTATGGGAGGGGCGTTCCCTTGCGGGCGCCCTTGTCTTTGCTACTTTGTGCTTATCGCGAAGACATGAAGGTTTCCGCGATCAACTGTTGTGGGTAGGGTAACGCTTTGAATCGTCTTCCCAGCTTGTAGCGTAATTCCAACGTAGAACACATTGGGCATCTGGTTCATCTGCATTCCACCAGCTGAGTCGCGGTACATCGTATTAGCTACGACCTGCTCTCCACTGAATGGTGCAGCCGCTCCTCCACTAAGTGTCCAATCGCTGAAGGCAAGCATGAAGGGCTGTGTCGTGCCATCGGTATATGTTACGGTTGCCGCGCCCATCGAGGGGCCGAAACCTGCCGCACCCAGGAATGCAAGTGTGGTTGCTCCTTTGACTGGGGTCACAGGAATTTTCTGGCCTTGTGCCAGCACATTGTCGGGTGTGCCAACTGCTGATGCGGGCCATGTGAAGGAGACACCGTTAAAGGTAACGACCTTTCCGGGTGCGATTCCTGCGTTTTGCAACGCCTGTGAAGAGTAGCTGAAGCCAACACCATCAAAATTGCCTGTTCCCATATTCGCATCACTGCTGGTCGCAGTGTTGTTGAATGGGAGCACAGCTGATGTCCCTGTACCACCCGTACCCGTGCCACCTGTACCGACACCTGTACCACCCGTACCCGTACCGCCCGTACCACCTGTACCCGTGCCACCGCCTTGCGCGGCTGTACAGGTCTCGGTAACAGTCCCATTTGCGAACGCAATTGTGCAAGATTGTCCGTTGATTGTTGTTGTTCCCATGCACCCAGTTATTGTTGTTCCGTTAATAACGCAGTTAGGTGCTGTGCCTGTGCCACCCGTGCCTGTGCCACCCGTACCTGTGCCACCCGTGCCTGTGCCACCCGTACCTGTGCCACCCGTCCTGTGCCACCCGTACCTGTGACCGTCAGTTGTGCGGCTGTAACCACTCCACCCCCATCAGTAGTGAGTGTGACCGGGTTCTGGATGTTGAGCAGGCCAACACAGTTCAAACCACCCGCACCCAATGTCGCATTGAGACGACCTGCCATGAAGGTGAAGAGTGAGTTCGCGACCGTCGGAATGGGGGATGGACGATTTAGGAATGTTTGCATATCCAATTGTAACTTTGGCAGAGCCGTGGCCACAAGATTGGTGCAGTACGTCATTTATTTGCATCGGCTCCTGTCGCTGCGGGCATCTGATTGACGCCAGCACGGTATGCATTGACCTTCGCAAGGCTTGGCTGGTTGTTGATAAGCACCATTTCATCGCCAGAGGGAACCAGTGCAATAGGTGCTTTCTGATTGGCGGCGGCCTGTAGCTCGTCGGTAGGTAGTGTTGCGGTTGTCACACCGTTATTTGCCAGGTCCGGGATTTGCCATGCCTGACAACCAAGTGCCGGATCAAGGACTCGGGAGACTAGCGCATTATCACTTGGATTGCCAAGTGTAACTGGATTCTGTATTTGTGCCATATTCGCGGCAGAGAGTTGAGCTGTTTGACCAGTTGCATTCGCAAGATAGCGTGTCTGTACGTTGTCGCTCTGGTCCATATCGACGACACCAAAACTCCGTGTTGTGGGGCATGCCTGTCCATCGTTTCCAGTGCCAATCGGTGGTACTGTGATTTTTTGTGCCTGGACTGCCGCGTTCACAATGCGGAAGAAGCGTGGAGCATTACAATGGGCAAACTGTCCAAAGTCTGTACCGCCGACTCCGTTGACACAACGTCCACCAGCCGTATCGCCCGTCAAGTGGAGATCAGTGCCGTTGAACCCGAACCAGAGGGCAACGATGGCACCGCGAGGAATTTGAGGGACGACCGGGGCAACTGCTGGTTGTGTTCCCTGATCGACAACTAATGGCTCATAGGCAGAGAGGGTGTTTGCCGCTGGATCATAGATTACTGCCTGCACAAATGCTGATTGACCTGTATTGGCCTCGTTACATGGCCCCTGTGCGGCATCAGTGGCAAAAAATTGATAAGGTGTTGCTAACCCTTGTGCACTCAACGGCTGATTGGGAACTTGTAACGAACAATTCGCATTCAACACGCCTGCCGCATGGGTAAAGAGACCTTTCTGAGCGGCGATAAATACTCCAGCCCCTACTACAACGAGTAAAGTGACGCATACACTAATGAGCATCAACGGTGAAAAACGTGGACGCCGTGCTCTTGGGGGGCGGAGTCCAGACTGAGACCTATTTGGTAAGTGAGGTCGAGTTAATGTTTGCATGCTGAGTCTTTTCCTTTTTCTTTAAAAATGGTGCTTGACGAAGAAATGGTGGGGGACCTATTGTCTCCATGCACCTGCAACTCCACTGTGAGTTGGTAATAGTTAGAAAGTTCTAGTCTACCGAAAAAATGTACGTGCGAATGACAAAATGCTCTTTTAAGAGTAAGACATCTTGACATCCTAATATAGGGCCGTCCTTCCAACATGCGAGGATAACATGTTACCTCTTAAATATATGGATGTATTACTGATTGAGAGGTATCTATGCTGGAACAGCTTGGAATATATAGATACCTATTTATCCTCGATGGTGTGAGTATACATCTCTTTCATCACCTGTATAGAGAAATTCGCGGAAAATGACAGAAAAGTACTAAGAGGTGGTAAAGGTATTGGTAATGTATATTGCTGTGGAGCATGACAGGGGCAGAGCCGCTGTCACTACTATACTTCGCGCTACGTAGTGGCTTGCCACGCAATCGTATCATAGTAGTGACAGCGGCTCTGCCCCTGTCATGTTTCCAACGGAAGTTTAATCAACAAAGAAATGTTCGACATCGCGGATGCTTGATGTTCTGCGAGCAGGGGGGAGCGCGTTCAATACCATCTTGCCGTAGCCCTTTGTGTGCAGACGAGTGTCAAGTATCGCCATCACACCACGATCCTCACGAGTACGTAGCAGGCGACCAAGCCCTTGCTTGAGACGTAGTACGGCTTGTGGCAGGACATAGATACCAAACCAGTTTTCGCCTGCCGCCTTCATCTGGGCGACACGTGCCTCATGTACGGGATCATCGGGTGGATCAAAAGGAAGTTTGTCAATCACTACGAGTGATAAGGCTTCACCCGCGATATCAACCCCTTCCCAGAAACTTTTGAGACCGAACAGAACTGATCCCTCTTCCTCGCGAAACCGCCGTGTGAGTTCAAGCCGCGTCATGTCACCTTGTTTGAGTAATGGGTAGGGCAAGTGGGGCGACATGAGTTCGTAAGCACGCTCTAACATGCGCTTACTAGAAAAAAGCAAGAAGGCACGTCCGTGTGATGCCTTGACCAACTTGTACATCTCACGCGCTATCGCCTTCATATAATCATCGGAACCAGCTCCATAGGTTGGTTCGGGTAGGTCACGCGGCATATAAAGCAGCGCATTGCTTTCATAATCAAATGTAAGCGGCAGAATACGCTCCAACACTTCGTCTGGCTCATCGGTTTGATCGAGTCCAACGCGTTTACGAAAGTAGCCGAAATTAGGCCCCTTTTCCTCTGGATGCATTGGGTTTGGGCCGATTGTCGCGAGTGTCGCGGAGGTGCAGATGACATTGCATTTCTTAAACAGCTTTTCTTGTAGCCAACTCGTGACATCAAGTGGGGCGGCGGAAACTTGTAACTGAATACCACCTCGCAATCCCGATGTTTGGACACGCTCGACATAATACACAAACTTCGTTGGCTGGGCTACCGAAAAGACGGTACGAATGTTTTCGCCTAGATTCTGTGTACGCTTGAGCAACTTATCGTACAATTGGCCCTCTTTGTCAGGTAAGTCTTTTGGGCGTTGCTTACGTAGCGAGTCTGCGAGGTCAGAGATAACCGTTGCCAACTTGAGTCCCTCTTCCAGTGGTGCATCGAGGTTGATACGTCCCTTGAAGCCTGGGTTCGCAACCTGTGCCAGTCGCTCCCATGTGTGCGTCGATTGCTCCATCGCATCATGTTGTAGGCTTAGTTGGCTGTGGTTGCGTAGCGTGCGCTGGTTGAGCAGTGTTTGTATCTGTGCTGGCCCGATGGTAATAGTAAACGAGCGTGTTGCCTCTTCCTCTAAATGATGTGCCTCGTCAAGAATGATAACATCACGTTCTGGTAACAGGAAACCACCGATCGCTGCATCGAGCAATAGCAGCGTATGATTGACAACGATAACCTGTGCTAACATTGCCTGTTCGCGCATCTGGCGTACATAGCAATCCGAAAAGTAGCCACACTTGCTCCATGCACACTGATCGCTGTCCGTCGCGACCTTGCTGCGGATATCGTTGGGGAGCTGGAAGCCGAGCGTCTCAAAATCGCCCATGAAGTCCGAGTCAGGATCGTTCGTGATATCTACCAATCGTTTGAAGTCAGCGTTTTTTGCGTAGTATTGCATACCCGTCCGTTCGTTCTCTAAACGGTCGAGGCAGACATAATTGCCGACACCCTTGACCAGTGCCGCGCCAAAGTCCTTGATATGCTTCTGCACAAAGGGAATATCTTTATAAAAAAGCTGCTCCTGTAACGCCTTGTTCGCCGTACTGATAATAGCGACTTTGCCGGAGCGCACGACAGGGACCAGGTAGGCTAACGACTTCCCCGTCCCAGTTGAGGCTTCGAGAAGGGCTGGTACATTCTCGTTAAGGGAGCGTGCAACCACTATTGCCATCTCGACTTGTGCTGGTCGCTCTTCATAACCCGAAAGTTGTTGCGAAAGCACACCCCCTTGAACGAGGTCGGCGGAGACAATGCTTTGTAGACGTGAATTGTTGAAAGGAGCAACAAGTTTTTTGGGTTGGTTGAGCGTAGTAGATTGTGCCTCTATCGGTGTTTCATCGTCGTCCTGAGTGGGTTCAATGGGCGCAATGAATTGTGCCCCTACAGTGGTTGCGCCATTCTGTTTATCGGATGAAGAGGGGATATCATGATGTTGTATATGTTCAACGGGTGCAATAAATTGTGCCCCTACCGCCGTTGCATCTTCATTTGCCACAGGTGACGGAGGCGTTACTATTTTGTGAACAATTGGTGCGATAGGACGTGCTTTAGGACTGGACGTGATGGCGACACCTAGCAGAGCTTTTAAATATGCATCGGCGAATGCCTGTACCGTGGGGAAGCGTTCTTCCGGTTTATAAGCGAGTGCTTGCGTGAGAACACGTTCTACAAGCGGCGAGATGGCGGTATTGATACTGCTAGGAGCAGGAAACGTGGTTTTTTCTTGTTGCTCTAACAAAAGCTCGCGTTCGGTTGCCTCGAATGGGCGCCGTCCACACAACCACTCGTAGACCATGACTGCGAGTGCGTATTGGTCGCTTGCAGCGACTGGTAGACCTTGCAGGTGTTCCGGTGCCATGTATGGAATAGCAAATGCTTCATCGTCGAGCGTGATTTCGGGTGTGCTCAGCGAGAACTCGGTAATAAACGGGTTGTTGCGAGCATCGACGCTTAAACTGCCTGGATGCAGGTTAGCATGGAGCGTGTTTTGCACATGCGCATAATGTAGGGCATCCGCGACCGGAGAGAGGATTGGTCGTATATCGGCGGGAGCATGGAGTGTATCGCTTGCGAAATGTTGACGTAAGGTCTCACCTTCGCGCCGTTCCAGCACGAGATAGCCAAAGTCGCCATCGAAATCAAAGGTCTGCGTATCGAGGATACTACGATGCTTGAGCTTCTTGAGTTGAGTCGCACGTTTTTGAAAGGCTTCTTTAGCCTCTAGCGACGATAATGGAATGTTGATACGTTTAATCGTGACATCTTTTTTGCCACGTTTACTCAGGTAAAAGCTACTTGTAGAACTTCTGCTTACCAAATCAGAAATAGTATAAGGGCCAATACGCTCAAGCTCTACCTCTGGCATGCTCTTCTCGATCTCCTCATTCCCCAAAATACGAACACATGTTTGTCTTTGCAGTATAGCATAGCATGATAGAGGGAACAATGCTCTCTCAACTAACCCGAATACCGAGTCGTTCTAAAAGGCGTCGGCTTAGTTCTGCTCGATATTTAATGGGTGCATGTTCTGGCCTATGTGAGTCGGAGCCTGAACTGACAAGTAAGTTATGCTTCTCAGCATACTCTACATACATGGCAGTTTGTGCTTTTGTATGAGTGGGATAATGGGCCTCAAAGCCGTCAATGGGAACTTCTTGACGGAGTTGGTCTAGCAAGGCGACATCATAACGCATTTCACTGGTTCCTCGTCCAGGATGCGCGATGAGACAAACACCTCCACTCATATGAACGGCTTCGACCACAACTGCAATATCGTTGGCTGCAAAAGAGAAACCAGCGTCAACCACATTTTTCCACGATGTTTCTTCATCAACCCAATACCCATGGTTCACCAGCAGCGTAAAAAGCTCCATCGGTTTGCGTGGTGCCTCGTCCTGATTTGGAAATGTATACCCTTTTCGTACTAAGTTCGCATACGTTTCCTGCACAATCTCTTGCTGGCGACGTAGTACACCTTGAGCTAGTTCGCGCAACTCTTTTTGTTCCGGGTTAAAACCATAGCAAAGAACATCTGTAGCCTCGCCTTTCCACGATGTACTCATTTCCGCAGCCACAAGGATGGGCAACCCTTTTTGAAAGGCGAGCTGTTGTAAGGCCGGAACCGTATCCACGCGATCATGGTCTGTTATGGCTACTAACCCAAACCGTTCATGTACGAGGTGGTCAATTAACTGCTCAGGAGTCCATTCCCCATCACTATAGGTTGTGTGCATTTGAAGATCAATAGGAGTATCAGGTGTGAGCACGAGGTTGGTTGTTGATGATTCCAAGATTTATCCTCATTCCTTGCTGCCTAAGCGTCACCGGAAGGTTTTCGTAGGGACCAGATTTATGGCGTCCACGGCGCAATTCATTGCGCGAGACCTGTTCCATGAACAATCTTAAAAATATAGGCGATAAATCGCGCCGTGGACGCCGTAAACGTGGTGAGTCTCCCTGCATCTTCACTTGACACATACCTATACATAGGGTATATTAGTGTATATAGTACACTAAGTAGGTAGATATAGAAAGATCACAAACACTAGTATAGAGTGTTGTACTGAATTTGTCGAGGGTAGGAGGTTCTAGTATGGAAGAGCATATAGTAACTACAGAGAAACAAACTGATAACCATGTACAGGCGAGGCTAACGGAGGCACAGGAACACAGATACGATGTCAGCAAGTACGAGCGGCCCTCAGTGACGGTGGATGTAGTGATGATGAGCCTGCGCCAGCGCGATTTGCAAGTGCTTCTAGTGAAGCGTCGTTCGTGGCCATACGAGGGGATGTGGGCGGTTCCTGGTGGCTTTGTCAATATGGATGAGTCATTGGAGAACGCGGCCAAGCGTGAATTGCAAGAGGAGACGGGACTACAGGATGTATACTTGGAACAACTTTATACCTTTGGTGATCCTGGACGCGATCCACGTACACGCGTGATTACCGTTGTCTACTTTGCACTCTTAGACTCGGAACGTCTACAGGTTCGGGCCGCTAGCGATGCGGCTGATGTTGGTTGGTTCTCCGTCTATAGTCTGCCGCCACTCGCCTTCGACCATGACCAGATACTTGATTATACGTTGAACCGTTTACGTGGCAAACTCGATTATACTACAATCGCGTTCAGCCTGCTGCCTGAGCAATTTACTTTACGCGAATTGCAGCGCGTATATGAGATTATTCAACACAAAAGACTTGATAAACGCAACTTCCGTAAGAAAATTCTATCGACAGGCATTCTTGAAGACACGGGTGAGAAGAAAATGGAGGGTACGCATCGTCCCGCGCGTTTATATCGTTTCGATCCAGAAGCCGAAGCGAAATTGTAAGGTTGGTTGTTAAAATTTTTTATACATGAATATGTGTAGGGACCGATTTATCACGTCCTGTGAGCATTTCGATTGGTGAGAAGGACGTGATAAATCGGTCCCTACAGGAAGGAAAATTCTCTCATGACGATACCTATCCATCCATCATCCATCATCGAGCAAGGCACCGCGTTTTTGCAAGCACTTGTCGAATGGGAGCAACAGTTGCCTAGTGTCTCCTGGCACGAACTACATGAAGATATCGAGGCGGAATGTGTCGCGCTTTTTAGCGTGGATATGATTAAGGGCTTTTGTACGGAAGGTCCGCTATCCAGTCCTCGTGTGCAAGGCATTGTGCCCTCGGTCGTTGCAACCTTTGAAAGTGCATATACAGCTGGAGTGCGTGATTTTCTGCTAGCACAGGATGCCCATACGCCTGATGCAGTCGAATTTGCCAGCTATCCTCCACATTGTATAGAGGGCACCAGCGAGGCCGAGACTATCCCAGAATTGGTGCAACTACCATTCGCCGATAGCTTTACAATTGTACCCAAAAACTCGCTCAACCCTTTTCATGGGACCGAGCTGCTGGCGTGGCAAGATATTCACCGCGACCTAAGTGTGGCGGTCGTTGTTGGCGATTGTACAGACCTATGTGTACATGAGATGGCAATGCATCTTAAACTTTATGCGAATGCACATAACCGAAGGATGCGTGTCATTGTGCCGACGAACGCAGTACAGACCTTCGACACACCAATCGAGACAGCCAGGCAACTGGGGATACTACCGCATAGTGCCGATGTGATGCACCTGTTGTTCCTATATCACATGAGTCTCAACGGGGTTGAGGTTGTGCGCGAAATTAGAGCTTGATGAGACTTTCAAACAAAGAATAAACACACGCCCACACTGTGTGGGCGTGTGTTTATTCTTTGTTTTTTTACACTTTCGGCACTTCTAACAAATCCAACAGTTCCTCTAACGAATGTACTAGGAGGCAATCAACCATGTTTTCTTCAACGCGATGTGGACGATCAAGCAGCACAGGCGTTATGCCAACGGAACGTGCTCCCAGCACATCGTAGACATAGGAGTCGCCGATATGCAAGGAATAATCGGCTATACTATTGGTGCGCTGTAAGGCGAGGTCGTAGAGATGTGGCGAAGGTTTACCATAACGCGTGACCGACGAGACCAGCAGGGCGTCGAAGTATTGGATGAGGTGTAGGTGACGGAGAATGGCACCAAGTACGATACCCCAATCGGAGATAACGCCCATTGTATATCCGTGTTTGCGTAAAGCCTCTAATGTCGAAAGCACATCGGGATAAGTTTCCCAACGCCTGGGGTTGCCGTATTCATCAGCAATCGCGCTAGCAAGCTTACGAAGACGTGTTTCATCATCTTCCTCAACCAGTGGGCGTAGGAGGTTCATAAAATAGCTAATCCACATAGTGTTAATAGCTTGTTCATCACTCCAAATATATCGGTTCAGGCTCATTTGACGGAAATAGTAGTCCTCGGTGTCATGCATACGCTGTTGCATTGCCTCTAACTGTATATGTAGACCAAGGGTTTTGCAAACTTCGAGACATATTTCCGCGTCCGATGGCTTCGGGCGGAGGAGCGTGAAGCCTGCATCAAAAAAGACGGTACGAATTGATTGTGGTTGATCGAACGGCATGCGACCCTCTTTAAGTCTTTTAAGAAAAGCAGCAAAATATCGGTTCCACCATTATTTTGCTGCTTTTCTTTGAAATTACTTTTTGACCTCTTCAAACAAGTGCTGCATTTTGTCCGCCTGATCGACGGTAATCAGATTATCGATAAAGCCATCAAGCTCACCGTTCATCACACCGGGTAGATTGTGACGTGACAATCCAATGCGATGATCAGTGACGCGATCTTGTGGGAAGTTATAGGTACGAATCTTCTCGCTACGATCTCCTGTTTGCACCTGTGACTGTCGCGTTTTGCGTAGTTCGTCCTGGCGTTTGGCTTCCTCCAAATCCCAGAGGCGCGATTTCAGGACCGTCATTGCTTTAAGCTTATTTTTAAGCTGCGATTTTTCATCTTGACAAGTTACAACAAGACCCGATGGCAAGTGTGTTAGACGCACCGCGGAGTCAGTCGTATTCACGCTTTGACCGCCATGGCCCGTCGAGCGATAGACATCGACGCGTAGATCGCTCTCTTTGACCTCGATCTGTATGTCATCGTCCGCTTCTGGCAACACAATCACCTTCGCTGTAGAGGTATGAATACGCCCATTGGCCTCTGTTGCAGGCACACGCTGTACACGATGTGTGCCGCCTTCATATTTCATACGACTATATGCGCCCTTCCCTTTGACGACAAAGGTTACGTCTTTGATGCCCCCCTGCTCGGTATCGTTGATATCGAGAATTTCAATCTTCCAACGCTTCGTATCCGCATAGCGCGAATACATGCGGAAGAGTTCGCCCGCGAAGAGAGCAGCTTCATCACCACCAGCACCACCTTGAATTGTGACAATTGCGTTTTTCTCATCCAGGATATCTTTTGGCAACAGCATCACTTTGACATCCTCAAGCAATTGCTCTTTATGTTCCTTGAACTGTTGCATTTCTTCATACGCCATATTGCGCATCTCGCCATCTTCGCTGTTGTATAGTTCTTGCATCTCAGCAATTTGTTTGTCAGTGGCGAGCAGTTCATGGTATTTGTTTGCTACATCCTCTAAGTCCGAGTGTTCGCGCCCATAGCGTTGTAGTTGTTCGAGGTCGTTGAGCACCTCTGGCTGTGCCATGAGATTGTTGAGTTCTTCGTATCGTTGTGCCAGGCTAGCTAGCTTTGCCATTAAGTCCATTGTAGTCCTCCCAAAATTCCGCCCGACAGCACGTGTAGTGGAAAGTACATCGTAATGTGTGTTCTCGGTCCTGGTCTTTGTGTACTCTCACATAGTAAAACACAGCGGAGCGGCTAAATATTGCATGAATAATGAATGTAAGGGTAATTGCAGAGGGTATAAAGAGGCGTCGCTACCCGGCGGCAAGCAGGTAGGGTTCGGTGGAAGTGCGTTGCACATGTATTGTTGCGAAAAGGGATCGTTTCATGCTGATAGTATATCACGGTTTACGGGAATGAGAAAGACAAAATATGGGTATCAACAGTGCAATGATGCATCGTTGCTTTGTTGGTACCCATATGAACTATTCTTTAAATGCATGCACGTTGTCTTGAATGAACTGATCGAACGTAATAGGCTCTCTCTTTGTGACTTCGTTCACTATATTCGTTATATATGTGTCCAGGTTTTCAAACAACTCAACAACACTTGACGCCAACCATTGTGGCTGACCAGCACCAAGCAGAATGTTCTTGAATGCCTCAGCAGGCACGTTTATGAAAGAGACATGCTTGCCAAGCGCGGCAGAAAATTTCTCGGCATGCTCATTGGAAGAAAGCAATTCTGGCCCTGTGACGACATAGGTTTTGCCTTCATGTCCTGTTTCCGCAAGCACATTTGCTGCAACAGCCGCGATATCGCGTGAGTCTACAACGTTGAACTTTAGATCAGGATCGATAGGTGCCGCGAACCGTCCCTGTTTTGCGATCATCTGTGCGGTATCTTTCCCTAAAAAATTCTGCATGAAGTAGATTGGCTGTACAAATGTAAATGGGATACCACTATTCCTGATATGTTGCTCGACTTGCCAGTGCCACCGGGCAAATTGCTGTGGGTTGTTTTCGGAGGCACCTGCTCCAGAGAGCTTCACAATATGACGCACGCCCGCACGTTTCGCGGCTTCAACAAAATTTCCTTGTTGCTCTACCTGTTGCGGTGTCGATGGTGAAAGTAAGAATGCGCTCTCTACACCTGATAAGGCTTTATCCATTGAATCCGTGTTGTCAAAATCACCCTGAGCAAGCTCTATACCCTTCTGTGCTAGTTCCTGCGCCTTTTGTGGGTCGCGTACAAGGGCACGTACTTGCGCCCCTTTAAGAGAAAGTAGTCGTACAATTTCACCGCCGATATTACCTGTTGCCCCTGTTACTATTATCATATTCTTTTCCCTTTTAAACTACTCTGTACCAGGAGAAATTCCTTGCAAGAGTGTCTGTACCAAGTTTTTCACAAACACCTGTTTTGCTACTGGTAGCGGATTTTCTCCCATGAAAAGCTGAAAGAAGACATACTGGAAACTTGCCCCTAAGAGCAGTACCGCGACACTCATAGGATCGATATGTTCATTAACACGTCCAAGACGCTGCTCTTCCTGTATATAGCGTATGAGAAAATCATAGCTACGCTGAGGTCCGCCGTTTTGCTCATGAACCTTTTCACGGTAGCGAACCATAAGCTGAGGCTCCGCGAAGAAAGAGGCTGTAAGAGGAATAATTTCCTCGTAAAAGCTGAGTGCGGAATATACTAACTCTTCTAAATTAGTATTGACGGTTCTCTTACCAACATTCTCTTCTAAAGATGCAACAAGCTGAGGAAGGTTCTCTACAATGATCGCCAGAAAAATGTCCTCCTTGTGCATAAAATGGGTGTAGAGTGTGCCGTCGGCATATCCAGCCTCACGTGCAATATCTCTTGCTGTAACTCTCGCAAGCCCTCTCCTTTTTACGGCCCGTTCAGCCGCATCAAGAATTTGCTGTCTCGTATCCATCTTGATCTGCTTTCAATACTTCCATTATGAATGAACGTTCACTCATAATGGAAGTATACTGAATGAACGTTCATTCGTCAAGGTTAAAAAATGTAGTTTACTAATCGTTCAAAGTGGTGTTGCGCTACTGACATACTGTTGTCACTCGCATAGAGTAAAATATTGATATGAAAGAAATCAAAGGCTGCTGAGAAGATTGTTCCTCAGCTTAGAAAGGAAGAGATACTCATGGCGAAGCTCCTCGGACCCGATTTTATCAGTTTACAGGTACGTAACCTCTCCGCCTCACGCACGTTCTACACCGAGATATTGGGCTTGGAAGTCGATTCGCGCTTTGATGCGCCCGATTTTGTCCTCTTTGACTCTAACTCAATCCCCTTTGCTCTCAGCCAGGCAAAAGTGAATCTGGATGAAGCGACGCAACCAGGATTGGGTATGACGCTCTGGATAGACTGCGATGCTGTCAATGAGTTGCATACCGAGTTGGAGGCGAAAGGGATTCCAATTCTGACTCCACCCTATGATGGTCCGTTTGGGCGTACCTTCGTCTTTGCTGATCCCGATGGGTATCGGCTCACGATCAACGAGAACCCCTGGGATCGGTTTCCTTTAGGTGGGAGGCATCAGGGCTAGACTAACCTCCCCCCAAAAGTGCAGGTAATAAGATACACCGTCCATAGAAAAACAGCGTTTTCGATGAACGGTGTATATGCTATTGCAGTTTCAGATGGGCAACATCATTCAGCACAAAAATCACGCGGTGCGCACCATTGACATGAAGCATTGTAATCGAGGTATTCGCGCACGGGAAAAAGAAGTCACGCTCCAGCCCAATTGTCTCAGATGCGTAGGCGTTGATCGTACCACCATGTGCGAAGACAAGCACGCGTTCGCCAATGTGCTTGCTGGCAATTTCATCGATGGCTTGAATGACGCGGGCGCGAAACGCTGCCGATGATTCGCTGTCGGGTATACTATCCCAACTCCCATTAGTAGCCACTCGGCGCACAATCTCGATCTGACGTTCCTGCAATGCTTTGCTTAGGCCAGTACGGTCCTCGCCTTCTTTGACTGCTGGGAGAGGCCAGACATTGCCTAGACGCACCTCTTTGATATCTTCCACAATTGTAAGTGGCAACTTGCTATATTCAAGGAGTGGGGCTGCCGTTTGTTGGCAGCGTAACAATGGACTACTATAAGCGGCATCGAAATGTACATCTTTGAGCCGTTCAGCAAGTGCTCTTGCCTGTTCGCGTCCAGTCTTACTTAGAGGCAGGTTATCATAGATGCCACTTGGGATAATCTCGTCGGCATCAGGCAACGCATCGCCATGTCGAATAAGAAGCAGTTCCGTGGCGTTCGCGCGTCGCAATAGAAATGGGTCATTTGTATTCATATGTTTTCCTTATCACCCTTAATCGTCATCGATTGGGCAGTGCACTGGCAAGGGGATGCCCCTGCCCATACAGCGAATACACTTCTCATGCGTCATGTGATATGGGAGGGGCATCCCCTTGCGGGTGCCCTGGTTTATTTATCATGTAAAATTTTACGAATTTAACTGCTTAATTACCGATCGTGCCAGCGAACGTTTATGTACCTCGTCAGGCCCATCGACAATGTGCATGGTGCGTCCATGTGCCCACATCGAGGCGAGTGGAAAGTCGTCACTTACGCCCGCGCCGCCGAACGCTTGTATCGCGCGATCTACAACATTCGTATGCATCTGAGGAACGGCAATCTTAATCATCGCGATCTCATTTTGTGCGGCTTTTTTACCAAGCGTGTCAATCATCCATGCGGTCTTGAGCGTCAATAAACGTGCCTGGTCTATTTCGATGCGCGAGAGCGCAATCCAATCCTGCACGATGCCTTGCTCGGAAAGTGGTTTACCAAACGCAACACGTGACGCGACACGGTGACACATTAGTTCGAGTGCGCGTTCAGCGGTTCCTATCGAGCGCATACAGTGGTGGATACGCCCGGGTCCCAGGCGTGCCTGTGCGATAGCAAAGCCTGAGCCTTCTTCACCGAGGAGGTTGCTCGTGGGAACACGCACGTTGTCGAAAGTGACTTCGCAATGGCTTTCGTTATCGACATAACCCATGACTTTAATGTTGCGTACAACGGTTACGCCAGGGGTATTCTTGGGTACTAGTACCATACTTTGCTGTTTATGTCTATCAGGTGTATTTGGGTCGGTCTTGCCCATCACGATAAAAATCTTGCAGCGTTCACGGCCAGCTCCAGAGGACCACCATTTGCGTCCGTTAAGAACATATTCGTTCCCATCACGTGTAATCGAAAGCTGAATATTCGTGGCGTCTGAACTTGCTACATCCGGTTCCGTCATAGAAAAGGCCGAGCGTATTTCTCCCTCAAGCAGAGGCTGAAGCCAGCGTTGCTTCTGCTCTTCTGTGCCAAATTGAGCCAAAATCTCCATGTTGCCTGTATCGGGCGCCGCGCAATTAAACACCTCAGACGCCCAGCCGATACGTCCCATTATTTCCGCGAGTGGTGCGTATTCCAGGTTTGTTAGACCAGCACCATGTTCTTTGTCGGGAAGAAAAAGATTCCATAGCCCTGCTGCTCTCGCTTTTACCTTCAACTCATCGACAATTTCAGCATGATGATGTGGATTGCCAGACTTCTCAATTTGCTCATTGTACGTAGACTCGTTAGGATAAATATACTCGTCCATAAACGCACTCACACGTTTGCGTAAATCGTTGACCTTCTCAGAATAAGCAAAATCCATGTGTTCAGGCTCCTTCGTTGGTGCTGTTCACTTTCTCCTTTGACTATACCACATCTTACCTTTTTAGTGCTTCTACAAAACGTGACGCATGTACGCTCTATAAGGCTGAGAGTACATGCGTCACGTTTTTTCGTAAGCTTCTATTGGTAATTTCCGGGATAATTGTTTGGTGGAGTCTGATCCTGGTTAGGTGGTGGCGTACCTTGTTGATATGGGTTTTGAGGATATGATGCATCTTGCTGGTATTGCCCTTGTGCGGGCGGCGTACTTTGATATGGGCCTTGCTGATATTGCCCTTGTGCGGGTTGCGTACTTTGATAAGGACCTTGTTGATAGGGTCCCTGTTGATAGGGTCCTTGTGCTGGCGGCATACCCTGGTACATCACTTCCTGGTATTGTTGCGCCTGGGGAGCACGACGCCTTCCAATTAGACCACCAATGGCACCCATTCCAGCACCAATACCAAGTGCTATCGCAAGACCGATGATAGCACCAATAATGCCGGCGACAAGAAGAACTGAGCGATTTACAGTACTTGTACTTGCTGCCAGTGCCGTCACACCACTCACAATCAGGATAATTGAGACAATCGATCCAATGACGCCAGCAACCAGACCAGCGATTAGTCCCGCTATCGCCCCCGTTCCAACGCGACCCGTGATTGCCGAAGCTCTGTAGCCCGCATATGCATAGCCCAGTAATGCGATGATGAAAAAGACTATGCTGATGAGAGCTGCTATTCCGGTTGCGGGACGGGCAAGGCTGTTTATCAGATTTCCGATCACTGAGATTACGCCAAGGGCAACACCAACAATAAGACCTTGCTGTATCCCAGGATTACCTCTTCGAGGATTCGCTTGCATAAAAAACTCCTTAACACTAAAAGACAAAGACCTCTTTTTATAAAATCGACAGAAGATAGAGGTTTCTTATAAAATCTCTCACGGATACAGTAAGCATCCTATTTTAGTTTTATTCCTCGTACGTTCTCTCTACCTATTAGAACGTAAAAAGGTGCTCCTTATACAACATAAGTCTCATTCATTTTCTGCCGATAGAGAAAATCAAACCCATTGGAATAATACCATATTCAATGCTGTTATTTAGTGCAGTTAGCAATATGTAAAAAAGAGTGCTAAATTGCTTGCAAATCTTTTGGCAATCTGGGAATAACTTCCCGAGGAGCGACGTTATAGTAAGTGAATTAGCAATCTCGAACAATGAGTGCTAGACAAATAAAACGTAGTATGGTATAATTTAGCAGTCACCTGGTTCGTTTGCTAAACCGGATGTATGACATCCATTCCTATAGATTGAGGAGCATTCAAAACTATGAAATGTGAACGTTGTCAAAAGAACCCCGCGAGTGTCCGTGTTGACCAGATTGTCAATGGGCGCAGAGAGCAACACTATCTCTGCCAGCAATGTGTCACTGAGCTTATGGGTGCTATGAATTCGATGGGCGACCTCGAAGGCCAGCCTGATGCCGGTGCTCCCTTAGGTTTCTCTCCTAACAACAAATCCGCCAACGGTGCCAGTGGTGTGAATACCGCTACGGCTGACCGAAAGGCTAAAAATAGTAAAACTCCAACACTTGATGAATTTGGGCGTGACTTGACCGCCGAGGCCGCCGAGGGCAAACTTGACCCTGCCGCTGGCCGTCAGCGTGAATTGCGCCGTATGATTACTGTTCTTGGTCGTCGTCAGAAGAATAATCCTGTTCTGATTGGTGAGCCGGGTGTAGGCAAGACCGCTATTGTCGAAGGCTTGGCTCGTCGCATTCAAGAGGGCAATGTCCCTGCAACACTGCGCGGCAAGCGTATCATTTCACTTAATATCGGTGGCATGGTTGCGGGTGCGATGTTCCGTGGCCAGTTCGAGCAGCGCATCAAGTCAATTCTTGAAGAGTTGCGCAACGCGCCTGAGATTATAGTTTTCATAGACGAGTTGCATACAGTTGTTGGTGCAGGTGCTGCTGAGGGTGCTGTTGGTGCGAGCGATATGATTAAGCCAGCGTTAGCACGCGGTGAACTGCGCTGTATCGGTGCTACCACCCTCGACGAATATCGCAAGCATGTTGAGAAGGATGCCGCGTTAGAGCGTCGTTTCCAACCTGTCATGGTCGATGAGCCTTCCGTTGAGGAAGCTATCGAGATGTTGCACTCAGTACGAGCTAATTACGAAGCTCACCATGGAGTCGGCATTACTGACGCGGCTCTTGAGGCAGCGGTCAAACTTTCGGACCGTTACATCAATGACCGCTTCTTGCCTGACAAGGCTATCGACGTGATTGACGAGGCTGGTTCTTCTCTTCGCTTGGATGCAATGGAGCAGGGCATTATCAGCCCAACCCTTGTGTCAGACCTGGAAAACGAGTTATCCGATATCCAGAACAAGAAAGAGGCCGCCGCAACTGCTGAGGACTACGAGCAAGCTGCAAAATTGCGTCAGCAAGAGCTGATTGTTATTCAAAATCTTGACAAGGCTCGTTCAGAGGCCCAGGGCGCGACAGCTTTGCTTGTCACACCGGAGCAAATTGCGAAGGTGGTTGAGACTTGGACTGGTGTTCCTGTCAGTCAGATGCTCGAAAGCGAGCGTGTGAACCTGCGTAACCTGGAAGACGATCTGCGTAAGCATGTTATCGGTCAGGATGAGGCAATCACCTCTGTGGCCCGTGCCATTCGTCGCTCTCGTGCTGGCTTAAAGGACCCCAAGCGTCCGATTGGTTCATTCCTATTCCTGGGACCAACTGGTGTTGGTAAGACCGAGTTGGCAAAGGCTCTGTCTTCCGAGATGTTCGGTGGCGTGGACAACTTGATCCGTCTCGATATGTCAGAGTACATGGAGCCACATACCGTTGCGCGTCTGTTCGGTAGCCCTCCGGGATACGTTGGCTATGACGAAGGTGGACAGTTGACCGAGCAGGTACGTCGTCATCCGTACAGCATTATCCTGCTCGATGAGATCGAGAAGGCACATCCCCAGGTCTTCAACGCGCTGTTGCAGATCATGGACGATGGTCGCTTGACGGATGGTCAGGGACGTACGGTTGACTTCAAGAATACCGTTGTGATTATGACCAGTAACGCTGGAAGTGCTGACTTGAAACGTGCGATCCGCATTGGTTTCTCGACCAAGAAGACCGCCGAGGAGAGCAGCGACGAGAAGCACGAAGTGATGCGCTCGAAGGCGATTGAGGGTCTCAGGCAGATGTTCCGTCCAGAGTTCATCAACCGTATCGACCAGATTGTGGTCTTCCATTCACTTGGTAAGAGCGAGCTGTATCGTATCGTTGACCTTCTGTTGGCTCAGGTGCGCACCCGTTTGAGTGAGCAAGGTATTGGGCTAGAGGTGAGCGACGATGCACGCGACTTACTATTGCGTGAGGGTTTCGACGAAGAGTATGGGGCACGTCCATTGCGCCGCGCTATCCAGACTTATGTCGATGATGCGTTAGCTGATGCTCTACTCTCTGGCGAGATCGCCAGTGGTATGACAGCCCTGTTGACGGTGAGCGATGGCAACATCGCCATCGTCCCGCAGGAAGTTGCACAGGCTGCGTAACATGTAGTTCGTCAGATAGAAAAACGCAGTGACGCTTCCGACTTGCAAGTCGGAAGCGTCACTGCGTTTTTCTATCTGACGATATTTTTATTTCTTGTGGGCTGCCAGTTCCAGACCTATTTTATGCGAAAGCTGTGTCACTTTCTCTGCCATTGCCTCTTCTTGCTTGAGATTTTGTTCAAGCAATTGAACGCATTGCATTTGACCCATGAGCGTTGCCTGTTCAATCAGACCCTTATACGAAGCAATCTCATAATGCTCACTTTTGGCACCCGCGCCAAGGTTATAGAGTGTCAGGATGTCGGCGGAAGGCTTCTCTTTCATAAAGCTATCGTGTTCAGCTTTCATGCCTGCGACGGCTTGACACGGAGAGGTCTCAGGTGTCACACCTAATGCGTGAAAACACTGTTCCAGGTTACTGATCTGCTGGAGTGTTTCGGCCTCATGTTGCTCAAAGGCCGTTTTGACTTCATCGTGGTTACTTTGTTGTGCCAAAATGGGGAGCATCTTTGAAAGCTTCTGCTCCGCATCAAAGATATCACTGAGTTCGTGTATGAAAAGGTCCTTTGGACTGTGCATAGCCATGAAAATGCTCCTTGTACTACTGTAAAGACGTATTTTATACACTACTACTACGTCTAGTTTCCTCAAAAAGTGACACTCTCTCTGAGTGTCGCTATTACAGAAGAGAGGTTATTCAAGTGTTGCACACCCGTAATAATGGCCTGTCGTTTCCTCTCATCTATAACAATGGGGTGTACCAGTTCGTGAAAGCGAGCTATGAGCTGTTCCCATGTCAGCGGATTGTGCGGGTCTCCTAATGCAAAGCGTGTGGTTGCCTCAAATACGCTGCCATCAAGCATTTCAACTGTCGCAGATGCCCTCCACTCATCAGGATAGTACTCATCGAGTTCGAGCTGTGCACAACATTCTACGCGTTGCATCAGTGCTTTTACTCTAGTATCCTGTATCCACTCCTCCGTAAAGACGGAGAGTCCAGCTTGCCCGGTGATTAGAGCGATTGCAGCACCGAAAGGCATGCTAAACTGGGCTTCAACAATCGTACTCAGCAGGCGCTTCTGCTCGATTGGGTCAACCACCAGACCATGACCACCAGTGACAACACCACAGCGAATGTGTTTGATATCCTGGATTGTAGGATGTTCCGTGTTGTAGATGTGCAACAGACAATCAATTGGGCCATGCATATAACGGCAACAGGCATACGGTTTAAGCGATACATCCATAATCGCAAAATCTGATGCGGAAGTGCGCTCTAACTGCTGCACATTGCTTGCCGAAGAGTAGGCATGTAGCAGACCATAGCGACTTTCAAGAATATTGGTTGGTCCAACAAATCCTGTTGCGGCCAGACGTGCAGCGGTTATGCCTGCATGTGAGGACCAGCCAGGATGAAGTCGTTTTGTCCATGCACCATCATCAAGGTAGGCCATCGAACCCGATGCCATGCTGCCCGCGATGCCCAATGCCATGTTTGTCTGCTCAGGTGTGAGATGGAGGAGACGTGCACACGCCGCAGCAGAGCCTAACGCTCCACAAATCGCAGTCGGGTGAAAGCCACGTTCATAAGCCGACGCCGGGTTGAGTGCGGCCCCAACTCGAAGTGTCACCTCGTATCCAGCGACAACTGCGGCATAAAAATCATCAAGTGAAGAGTGCAATTGTTCGGCAAGAGCAAGGGTAGCAGGGAAGACGACGACAGCAGGATGCAGGGATGAGCGGTTTTCTACATCATCCATTTCTAAACCATGGGCGGCTACTCCATTGGCAAATGCCGCCCATGATGCCTCCACTCTCGGCTCTCTCCCAAGCAGTGTGACGCCTTCTGGCAGATATGCTCCTGGCAAGGTATCAAGCATTGTATAGGTGGCAAGGCTCGACGGTAAGCGTGAACCTCGTAACGTTACCGCGAGATAATCGAGGAGCAGATAGCGCACTCGTTCTTGTACCTCTGCGGGAAGTGTACATATATGTGACGTTGCCACAAATTCCGCAAGCTCTGCTGTATACATTTTTATGCTCTGTGTGTCTTCCACTAGTCCCTCCTTGTATCCGTTCACGTCATCTTGTTCGTACTACTACTATTACATGAGATTGTACTACAAGGGAAAGTTATGCCTTATAATGAGAATTTACATAAAGTAGCAGGTGATGTTGAGCAGCATAAAGCTGCGAAAAATGGTGTGCATGAGAAGAGGAAGAACACAGATAAACAGGACATGGAGCATAAGTTGCGCGAAAGCGAGGAACGCTTTCGCCTCATGTTCGAGCAAGCAAGTGTTGGCATGGCTTTTGCATCATTAGAAGGATATCTTATTCAAGTGAATCAAAGTTATTGTGAGATCACTGGATATACGAGAGAAGAATTGCTTCACCGTTCAGTAGCCTCAATCACCTATCAAGAGGATGTTGCGAAACAAGAAGAAGTGTTTCAATGCCTGCTAGACCGCAAATCATTTCCACTTCCTGTAGAGAAGCGTTACATTCGTCGGGACGGTTCTCTCTCATGGGTGAGTGCTTCCACCTCTCTCATTCGGGATGCACAAGATGCCCCTTTACACTTCATGGCGGTGATTGTAGATATCAATGAGCGCAAGAAAATTGAAGTTGAGCGAGACTTGATAACCCGACAGGAGCAAGCGAGTAGACACCAAGTCGAACAAGCTTCACGCTCGATAGCTATGCATGTCAATCAATTAGAAACAGTTTTTGCCTCTATGGTTGATGCTGTGTTTGTATATGATCAGGAGGGCAATCTTATACAAACGAATGATGCTGTACGTGAACTACTCGCACTCGATGCCTACCCTGAATACGCCAATCTTTCTGTAGAGCAACGCATTCAGCTTATCGAGATACGTAGTGAGCAAGGTGAGCTATTGTCAGATGAGATGCAACCTACAAAGCGTATTTTGCGAGGCGAGATTCTAAAAGGGGTGACGGCAGCGGATGCGACGATACGCAACTTAGATGGGCGTCTTGTCCAGATAAATATTAGCGGTGCGCCTTTCCGTGACCAACAAGGACAGATCACTGGTGGTGTTATGGTGGTACGTGATGTGACAGCGCGTCGTCGCCTGGAACAGCGTACTCATGCGTCACTTACTGGTTTGCTGGCAATGGCAGAGGCACTTGTTCAACTTCCGGGAGCCTCCAACGATGAACAAGAAGAAATGCGTGCGATTGGGCACAGGCTTGCAGCACTCACGTGCAATATCCTTGACTGCCAGCGTGTTGGTATATTTGCGGTCGAGTCACAAACTACTATCCTGCGTCCTCTGAGTGTTGTTGGTCTTTCGCCTGAACAGGAAGTCGAGTGGTGGCAAGAGCAAGAACAACAATCGAATTCTTTGGATACGACGCCACCTGAGTTACTTGAACGCTTGCGCTCAAATGAAGTTATTGTTTTTGACATGACACAACCGTCTCATAGCACTATGCCCAATCCCTACAACATAAAAGTTATGTTACTTGCTCCCATGTGCATCGGGGACCGTATCGTTGGTCTACTTACATTGGATTATGGTACTACAGAACATGTCTATACGCAGAGCGAGGTTGCCCTTGCCAGTGCTGTCGCAACACTTTCGGCGTTGGTTATTGAACGTCAACGACTCCTGACGGAGCAAGCAGAGGCGCGTGGACGCGAAGTTGCGCTGCAAGAAGCAAACCGCAGAATGGAAGAATTTCTGGGTATTGCCAGTCATGAATTGAGAACACCGCTGACGACGATTAAAGCCAATGTCCAATTGGCGAAGCGGCGTTTGAAAACCGTTGCGGCTGAACCTGTGTCTGAGACAACGGCAAACAAGGTCGATACTTCGTACGATATGCTTTCGCGTGCTGAACGGCAGGTCGGCGTGCTCAATCGTCTTGTCGGAGACTTGATAGATATTTCGCGTATCCAGACCGGAAAACTGCAACTACATCTGCGTAAAGAGCCAAGTGATCTTATCCAGATAGTTTCTGAGGTTGTACAAGAGCAGCAAAAGGCATTTCCGCATCGTACTATAGTTCTTTCATCTTCTGCATCCAATGAAGTCTTACCAGTCATCGCCGATGCTGATCGTGTCGCACAGGTCTTGATAAATTATCTGACCAATGCGTTAAAGTATTCCGAGGCCGATAAACCTGTGATGGTCTCTTTAACTCAGGAACAAGCTATGGACGGAGAAAAATACGTTCGCGTAGCTGTACGAGATGAGGGACCGGGCTTATATCCTGATGAACAAAAGCGTATCTGGGAGTGCTTTTATCAAGCTGATCGTGTCAAGGTTGTGAGTGGCTCGGGTGTCGGTCTGGGGCTTGGTTTATACATCAGCCAGACGATTATTGAACGCCATCATGGACAAATTGGTGTAGATAGTACCCCTGGCGTTGGCTCTACATTCTGGTTTACACTACCTCTAGTACAGCAGAACTATACTGCTGATAAAGAGGAGTACTAACTACATGAATAATTCGGTTCGTCGTGTCGCGACCCTTGCTACACTCTCGCTCGGTGCGCTAGGAGCAGGAATTGCAGTTAATAGTTTTCTCCCACGTCGCTTTTCCACCTGGTATGAACCAAAAGAGAATACTATACAGAAGACTCATGCGTCTTTCCCAAACATAGATATTACATTTTTGCGTTGTGCCAGTGTCGCTGTGCCTGAACTGGTCGCGGTCCGTGGTGCGTTTTCACTCGCGCCGCGTCTCATTTCACATAGTGCCGTATTGATACGTCATCCAAAAGCGGCATTCTTGTACGATACTGGTATCTCAAGTGATATTTATCTCTATCTGCAACACCAATCCTTTCTTTTCAAAAATGTACTTGGAAAATTTACTTTCGAGCAATCTATCGCCAGCCACTTACAGCATCTTTCTATGAAGCCGCGTGACCTGGATTTTGTGGTACTGTCGCATTTGCACTGGGATCATGTAAGTGGTATACCCGATCTACCAGGTGTGCCATTACGAGTCAACCGTGTTGAGTATGATGCGGCTCAGTATGGTCTTTTAGATATTCATAAAGGGCTTGTGCGCTCGCTTTTGTGCGATAACCCGATTGAGCTATTCGATTGTGAGGGGCCAGCATACGAGAGCTTTAATAGCAGTCATGATCTGTTTGGAGACGGTTCTGTTTTGCTCGTACCACTTCCAGGACATACTGCTGGCAACACGGGTTTGCTTATCCGTCGTGCCAACGGTTCGCCCCTGTTCCTGCTGGGTGATGCTGCATGGGTTGATGAAAACTATCTGCGACCCGCGACAATGCACCCATTTATCTGGAATGGCGTTACCAGCGATGATGCGACAGCTTGTCAGACGCTGATCAACTTGCATCACTTTTCGCGTCGTCACCCCGAAATCTCACTTATCGCAATGCATGATGCTCAGGCACAGGAGACATTCACACGTGGAGAACAGGTCAAATCACAGAGAGACCGTCAGGACCTCCCCTACAAATAGAGCAATCATGAAGAAATGTACAGGAGATACTCGTGGTTTCCCTATTCCTCTTGTTCACATAAAAAGCATATGCTACACTTGCTAGAGAGAGCATGAAATACAACAGTATTTTAGCAAGGATGCCATGAAAACTGCCCATACAACAAATGCACAAGGTAGAAGATTTGTTCGTGTTCGCTTGCAGAAAAGTGTCGTATTACGTAAACAGTATGTTGCCACGATTCCTCGTTGGCGGCGTCCACTTATCGGCTACTTTGCGAGCATTGTACTTGTCGGGAGTGCTTTACTCGGAACATGGTTTCTTCGCATGGTACTGATCTCGTTATCTTTTTCAGATGCGCTTTTCATTCTATCCGTGTTGCTTACCGCGCTCTTCTGGGGAGTGGGTCCGGCTATCTTTTCGCTTATCCTGAGTACATTTGTCCTTGACTATTTTTTTGTACTACCCGTTGGACAACTCGACCTTTTTAACTGGAATGGTATTACGCAAGTTATCCCCTATGTAATTGCAGGTTTAGTAATCGCTTTGATTACAGGGCAGCGTGAGCAGGCACGCTGGCGATCGCTGGCGACCGAGCAAGAGTTGCAGGCATACGCGGAAGAGTTAGAAGAGGCAAATCATCAACTCAAAGATACCGATCAACTCAAAGATCGTTTCCTCTCGATTGCCTCACATGAATTGAAAACACCAATTACAAGCATTCGTGGACAAGCACAATTCGCTATACGCCGTCTCGCCAAACAGAAAAACACTTCCCCGGAAATAGCAGGTATCAGTACAACATTAGAAAAAATCAACGAGCAAACGACACGCTTGACAACTCTGATTGACGAACTGCTCGATGTAAGTAGTATGCGGGCCGGGAAGGTTGAACTTCACAAGCGCGAGTTCGAGTTTGTTGCTCTTTGTCAAGGAATTGTCGAAGACCAGCAACTCCTCACAGGACGTACTATTACCCTTACATCGGAAACGCCGACTATGCCAATTATCGCTGATCGTGATCGTTTATCACAGGTAGTGACGAACTTGATAACGAACGCGGTGAAATACTCGCCTGATGCAAGTGAGGTCCTTCTACGCCTCAGTCAAAGCGATAAACATGTGTGTCTTGAAGTACAAGATTTCGGTAAAGGCATCGCGGACAAGCAACTGCCTCACATCTTCGACACCTTCTATCGTACGCCTGACGCTCAAGCATCCTCAAAATTCGGGCTGGGTCTGGGGCTTGCCATCTGCAAAGATATCGTCGAGCGACACGGCGGTCGCATCTGGGTCCAGTCCAAATCAGGCAAGGGCAGCACTTTCTCTGTGGAACTGCCGAAGAAGTAGGAGGTGAAGGAGGAAGGGCTACCTAAATCAGGTAACGCCACCAATTCCCACGTTCAAGAGTTTTTAAGCGATGGCAACTGGCACATCTCACATCGCATTTTGCGATTTCGACTTCTAAAATTTCCAAAGGAGTAGGTCTATTGATTAGCTTGGTGATTGGTGCAGATTTATCACCGCGCACATGGTCAAACTCAAGACAGCGAATATCTGCTAAACCACAATCCACACAAGGATGTGCAGTAAGTAGTCACGTAACCATTGCTTATTTTTGGTGTTAACTACATTGTTGCGAGTAAGCGCACGCTTAAGATAAATTTGTGCTTAGCATAACGGGTATCGGTACCCTCTGCTTGGCAAGACTTACACCATCGTTGACGTGTATCTTTTATCTTATTTTTCAACGCGAACTTTATCGAGGTATTGAGTTCTGCAAAAAGAACAAATCTTGTTCACCGTCATATATCCTTCACTTGCGGAGATTTAAGAATGACGCCACGAACTTATATTTTCACCCGTCTTAATACGATGACAGTTAGCACACCGCACTTCACATTTTGCAATTTCAGCTTCGATGATAGACCAGGAGCAACCTACACCTGCATCCTCGCAATGTGCTCTGATTTTTCGCCTCTCACATGGTCAAAGTCAAGAACATGTACATCTTGTTGACCGCAATCCACACAAGGATGACATGCTAGATACTCAATGAGCTTTTTCCGATTGTCTGCGATAACTATAGAACCACTCACACGAGCACGCGCAACGTATGCCTGTTTATTATTTTCATAGTGGTTCTCGCTGATTTGAGACTGACAGTACTTACATCGTGAATGACGAATGCCACGCTCTTTATACTTCCAACTAAAATCAAGTTCAGCATCTCGTTCTTGCTTGCACTTCGTACATATCTTTTTCATAAAAAGAACTCTCCTGTCCTTTCTACTATGTAAACTACCATAGAATCTATAGATAGATATAGGCTTATTGCTAGTACCCGATAAAATTTAATGATCTGTTTGAGGAAACAGAAAGTTAGAGTGTATAGATTTGGTGAATAAAATATAAAAAGCTCCTGAACTTTGTAAAGTTCAGGAGCTTTTCAACAGGGGAGAGAGGATTCGAACCTCCAACAACTCGTGCTGGCTTGTAATCAGTTCGTGCTGTAGCACGTTTCTAATCACCTACCACCGAACCGAACGGGCATCTTTCAATGCATTCGGCTCTCCAAGAGACATATCCTTCTTCAAGATTTGCCTCTCTGTATCCCTTCCCCATGTATTGGACATTACTCCAATCGTTCGAGTACTATGGATACTCCGTCACCATACACCTCACGGCGCTTAGGCGATCCCTAAGTTCTCTTTCCACTCTGGTCCGAACGTAGGTTCCTTGTTCGTCTTTCTTACCTGCGAGAGGCAAGCCGCGCCAGGAGAAACGTTTGACAACCCTCCAAATAACGATTGTCAATCCCGTGTGCGATAAGACTAAGGTTCAAGCAATCCAGCTTTAACCATATTCGGCCTAGCTGCCTGACGCATTCATTCATAGAATGAGTTTTATCAGACTTTTCAACCATGCTGTTGTCCCCTATCCCCTTTCGGAGTCAGGTAAGGTTGTGCTTTAGCCATAGCCGTTTCAATGACGCTATACATTTACAGCAAGAGTAAAAAGAACACATAGGCGCAAGTCTAACTTTGGAGACGAGGACTCTACCATTGAGCTACTCCCCTATGGTTCCTTACGTGCATATAGTTTACACTACATGTAAGTAAGTGGCGGAGGAGGTGAGATTCGAACTCACGGAGGGGATGCCTCACTCATTTAGCAAACGAGCGCACTAGGCCACTATGCGACTCCTCCACATGGTTCTCAGACTATTTACGATCTGATGTGCCTAGTATACAGAAAAGCAATACCCATGTCAAGCATTTTTTGACTTCGTTTGTAAGCAAATCAAATACCTAAAATGCATACCGAATGATGCAATAGGGGAGTTCTTTGCGTAACAACGCACAAAAATTATCCACAAGACCGCGTTTGATCGAGAGCTTGTAACGCAGGTTATCGCCCCCAGCTTGTGACACCTTTTGCTCTTGCAGGTCTGGTCGCCACAGAAACTCTTCCGCCTTTGGATGCCATTGCAGGTTGATCTCGTGCAACTGTTCGTTGTGGGTCAGGAAGATCACCTCAGCCTGTAACTGTGCTTTTAATCCAGGCGACAACACATCATCTAGCTCCTCGAAAAGCTTCTTATAGTCTTCTAGCCACGTATCGTAATAGATAATGGGACCAAAGTTGATGTTGACTTCGTAGCCAGCCTCAAAGAAATCATTCATCGCCCTGATGCGGTCGGCGATAGGCGCGGTACGCACATCCACCACTTTCGCGATAGATTGTGGCATGAGGCTAAAACAAATCCGTGCTTTGCCTTGTGGGTCGTATGTCAGCATCTCTGGGTTCACATACTTGGTCGCGAACGTCAGCTTCGCGTTCGGTAAGCCGCGAAACAAGCCTACAAGGTCGCGCACATTGTTGCTAATCGTGGCATCGACGGAGCAGTCATTGTTCGTACCAATCTCATATACCCACAATGACGGATCAGCCTGTGATGGCTCCCACTT